>NZ_JAJSEC010000020.1 GCF_021272185.1 Roseivivax sp. GX 12232 | reverse complement strand
GCATGCCGGTTAACATCCCCGACCAGTTTCTAGAGCGGGTGAAGAACGAATGGCGCACAAATGGGTATTTTTAGACTTTCAGAGGAGGTGAAGGAGGATCAAACTGGAATTTACCATCGTGGCGTTCGGAAACACGGCGAAGCACTGGCCGATGAGTGTTTTTGACAGATCATCGAGAGATTGGAAGTGTTGGGCGTCCCCCCTGCTCTACTATTAGGAAGTACTCGAGATTTGCGAAGGATATCGGCGTGGCGTCTGTGGGGTGCAGTAGATCTACTAGAGGCTGGATGGCGATGATGTAGAGATCATAGCTAAATTGTGGTCGCAGCATCCAACTCGACGTTTTGAACTATGGGAAGCACGTCCTCTGACCTGGAAAATCTTGGGCTTCTGAAGCTCGGCTTCACTTTCTCCGGCAATGTCGCCGATTATGAACGTGAGCTTGAAGGGGTTGACCAAGGCACGTGCGACCAGATGAGCCTTAAATTGCGACCTACCTCAAGATGGGGGTTTCGTACCCGACTAGGACGGCCTCATCGATGCCTAAACGGCAGGCGGCCTGCGAAGTACTAACATTTGGGTTGAAAGACCCGGCTAGGGCAGTTCTGTAGAGCTTAGCCAAGTCTCAACTAGTCACGGGCTGCACACAAGATAAATCAACGGGACCAATAAAGCCACCTTCAAAAATAGTTGCTGGTTAGAGTGCTCGGTCCGACGTGACCGATGCTGTTGTGTAGGGCTTCTTTCACGCGAGTCGCCTGCAGGTCCGCCGAAGGATTTCGATCTATTCAACGTGGCGTAACTTTGGAAAAATCGGCCCACGGTCGACACCAACTCTCCCTTAGGTGGGTCGCGCTATAAATGTGATGGTTCAAGGTGCGCATAGGTGTTAAACCAGCATCACTACGGAAGCCAAGCAAAAGGAAAAATTGCAAATGGCCAGTGTCGACTTGAATTCGATGGAGCTTAGTGAACTGAAAAAGCTCCAAAAGGATGTGACGAAGGCGATAGATGACTTCGAGGAGCGCAAGCGGCTCGAAGCACTCGCTGCGGTCAAAGCAAAGGCGCAAGAGATGGGATTTTCCCTTGCGGAGCTCACTGGAGATGTGACGAAAAAGAAGGCCGGAAAATCTGCAGGAATCCCAAAGTATGTCCATCCCGAAAATCCGGCCAAGACGTGGACAGGCAGAGGGCGGCAACCAGCCTGGATTAAAGAAGCCCTGGATGCCGGTCGATCTTTGGATGAGTTTCTGATCACCAAGAGCTGATAGTAAGAGCCTGAGCAGGGGGTGGTTTTAAGAGTCAATCGCTTTGATTTGTGGGCTCTGCCCCCCCCCTGAAACCTAGATTTTTGAAATTCGGAGTTGTCGGGGTGGCTTTCCTAGCTGGGCGAGAATCCAGACCTCAAAGCGACTTCGGACCTCTGATCCCAATCCTTGTTGGTCTCAGCCAGACTCCTTGGCTGTCCGAAATCGTGTCAGAAATTCTGGATCGGAACCTGGAGATCTGAGGGGCTAGCCACGACTTTGCTGCGTACCCGTCCGGACTCCACCCAGCGAACCGAAACACGTTGGATGAGGTTTCTTTCTGCTCTGAGATCAGGTGCGTTCAAAGTTCTACGTACCGTGTTTTTCTGTCAACATTGCAAGCGTATTTGGCACCGAAGGCGTTCGGTAGCCAGACGTCACTTTGAATATCAAGCCAACCTGAACAAGCCGGCCGGAGGTTGAGGCCCAGAAGGCATTTGCCAGGCTTGTCTGGGGCCTTAGGCACCTGGTTGCAGTGTCTGCCCTAGGGGCTGGTGCGGCGGGTGCAGTCTTGGTCATGGGGGGCAGGCATCGTCTGGGCTCTTCGGCCAGAAATCGTTTCATCCTTTTTCAGGACACCTGTCATTACAAGCGATGGGGCGAGAGAGGTTTTCTGAGAAACAGCATGAAGAGATCATGGGATTTTCTTGATGGTCTTGGAAAGCTATTTTTTGAGGTCTCTCCCCATTACTCCTTAAAAAAGTACCGCAAAAAAAGAACTTCGTAACACATTTGTAGAAATGCGTTTCAGCGACGTAAAGCCAGAAGGACCGAAAAGCTTGTTTTCCCCAAAAGTGTTACGAAACCCTGCAAATTCGTTACACGGTTTCGGCACTCGCCTTATTTTCAAGGGCTCATGGGACTGCCTCCTGAGCCACTCGCGGGGGCGTCATCGCGGAGTGAAACCACCCCGAACACCGCGCCAGGATCTCGAGAAATATCGTTGTCCTGTATCTCAACCTGCAGCGATCTTCGCGCCCTTATACAACTTCTGTAACAGCCAAGAGCGCCAGTATTTGCAGGCCAACCCAGCCGAGAGGCTCGAAAAACAAGTGCGCGCCATTTTCCTTGCAGCGATTTTCAGATTTCAGAACATGATTTTCTTCGCTCGAAGCCTTGCTCTTTGCCTCCTGCTATATGTGTTCGTAACGAAAAAGTTGGATTAGGTATCGCAAGTCACAAGTTACGTATCGCCGCTCTCAAGAAAAGTATCGCAAATGGGCAAGTGATGGTGACCTGGGACAGGTTGGCGCCACTTTAGGGTGACTTTCCGGCAGTTTTAGAAGACCTGCGAGCAGGTTGAGATCACTTGAAAAAGGTCATCTTAAGTTGCGACACGGTATATTCACTTCTGGCCGCTCACCATGGGGCGCGTTGCACGTTCAGCCAGTCGCGCAGAGAGATCAAGTCTGTCATCTCGCCGCGCACCATGACATCGAGCGCTGAAAGCCCCTCGAAAGCAGCGTTCGGCTTGCGGATCCAAGCGTAGCCATGCTCGCGGTCGAGGAACAGATATCGAAGGCCCTTGTGGATCCCGATGAGCAGCGCCATTCGCATCCGCAAGTCATGGTCGATCCGGCCGATCTGCCCGCCTTTCCAGCGCGCCCAGGTACGCTTGGTCATGTCGCCCAGGAGCGTGCGGGCTTCGGCATCACTGAGCTGCCAAGCTCGGAAAAGGTCCACGGTCATGCGTGCGATTGCGGCTGCCTCGTCGTCGGTGATCGAGGGGCTCAAGGGTTTTGCCGGCGTCGGAGGGACGGGCCGCAGATCCATGGTGGCGACATCTCAGGCAAGACTGCAACTGCGTAAACTTCGAAGCATAGAAAGTAGACCACAGTTGAGCCCAAAGCATCAATAATGTAGCAGCTCCGCGTCTCGTCTTACCTCTGCATTCGACGGCTGTTTGACCGCGAGACGAATGCCTGCAGGCTCGCGCCCGTAGAGCTCGTCAACTTCATCCTCCGGAAGGCGTGTCGCTTCGCCTCGAACTGCGCCACAGCTCGGGCGCATCCGGCATCTGTCGCCGCGTTGTAGCGGGGTCGTCGGAAGCAATTTATGACCCTTTCACCTGGGAAAGAGGCCGTGTGCCCGCGTAGTTGCGGGGTCATCGGAGGCCTAGGGCGCCTGGCCGTGAGCTCTATCTGCGGCATTTATCGCCGCGTAGTAGCGGGGTCGTCATGCTCCAAGATATTGTATTCATTGTCATTGTCGAGAATGACCCCGCTACTACGCGCAGCTATCAATCTGACAGATTTAAGCACGATCGGCCCGATGGCTTCGAGCAAAGGCGGTTCGCCACGAGGTCACGAGAACCAGTAGGGTCCGTGCTCTCCAAGCCGCGCCTGAAATTAACGCAATAATTCAATGACTTACTGGATTATGGCCCCGCAACCACGCGGCGGACCGGATTCAGTATATCGCTGTCGCTGCAAGGTATGTTCACCGCTCGATGACCCCACAACTACGCGGGAGAGCCGGTCAGGATCAAAGTTTGACCCCACAACTACGCGCAATTTGTGATCAACGACCCCACAACCACGCGACGGGCGGATTCTGAGTCTCTCCATGTTCTGACCGTATGAAACAACTGTTAGGCGAAGCAGGCCGGGTCACCCCAAGTGCACACTGACCTCCGGCTTACTCTAAGAAGTGTCCGGGTGCCGCCTGTACCGCACATCATGAGCGCCACCTCTGGGCAGGACGCAATCGTCGTCGGCCAGAAGCTTTCGGATCGGCTGAACGCCCGTTAGTGTCATTGCGTGAACATCCCCCCGCGCTTCGCCCCGCCCTGAGCGTTAACGTGGGCTTCGACTTGAACCACGACCGCAGTGCTATAAACGCTTGCTTTTGCATGGCTTGCAGCGTTGCCATCGATGACACGAAAGGTCTTCAACAAAGACGCAACGAGTCCGCATAGCTTGCCCCTACGTCAACTTGCGTCTAATCAAGGCACGCCCGCCTGAGCCCCGCCGTTCAGGCTGAGCCGTTTGACGAATTTTCCGGGAAGGTCTCCTCCGACATGCTGGATCACGCCGCCATCGCCGAGACGCTCGGCGATCATTACGACCTTGCACCTTCGCCAGAGACCGCGGAACGGCTGGGCCCCATCTACGCGCGTATGCGCCGGGTGGTACCGCCGGCTGACTGGGCCCTGCATGCCCCCTATGTCGCGGCGATCAACGAACTCAAGGCCGAGCGCAACGCTGTCATCCTCGCGCACAACTACATGACGCCGCAGATTTACCACGGCATCGCCGATGTGGTCGGCGACAGCCTGCAGCTGGCCATCGCCGCCGCGGAGATCGAGGCCGATGTGATCGTGCAATGCGGCGTGCATTTTATGGCCGAGACCTCGAAGCTCCTGAACCCGGGCAAGACCGTGCTGATCCCGGACATGGGCGCCGGTTGCTCGCTGGCCGAGAGCATCACGCCCGCGGACATTGCGGAGCTGCGCCGCCGCTACCCCGGCGCACCGGTGGTGACCTATGTGAACACCTCGGCCGAGGTGAAGGCAGCTTCCGACATCTGCTGCACCTCGTCCAACGCTGCGCATATCGTCGCCGCGCTCGAGGCCGAGACGGTGATCATGGCCCCCGACAAATACCTGGCCCAGAACGTCGCGCGGCAGGTGCCGCGGAAGACCGTGGTCTGGCACGACGGCGCCTGCATCGTGCACGAGCGGTTCACCGCGCGCGAGTTGCAGGAGTTTCGGGAGTGGCAGCCCGACACCCGCATCATCGCGCATCCCGAGTGCCCGCCGGACGTGATCGCCGAGGCCGATTTCTCGGGCTCGACCAGCGGCATCATCGACTACGTCAGCCGCGAGCAGCCAGGCAAGGCCCTGCTGGTAACCGAGTGCTCCATGGCCTCGAACATCTCCGACGCGCATCCGGCAGTGGAGTTCGTGGGCCCCTGCAACATGTGCCCGCACATGAAGAAGATCACGCTGGAAAAGGTGCTCTGGTCGCTGCACAGCATGCAGGGTGTCGTCGAGGTCGATGCGACACTTGCCAAACCCGCCCGACGCGCCGTGGAGCGGATGATCAATCTGTCCCGGCAAGCGCAGGCCTGAGGACATGCCGGACCGCAGGAGGTTCGAGGCAACTTTCGTTCGGGCAGGGTTCCCCACCTTGCCCTACCCATCGAAAAGGCGCGCCCGGTCCGACCGCAGATCGAAGGAACACTCCCGATGCCCGTCCCGCCTCTTCCCGACCTGATCCTTGACCCGCTGGTGCGCGCCGCCTTGCTCGAGGATCTCGGGACCTCGGGCGACCTGACCACCCGTACGGTCATCCCGCCCGGAACGAGGACTCGGGCGCGTCTTACGAGCAGAGAGGCGGGCGTGGTCTCGGGCATGCAGATCGCCCGGATGGCCTTCCAGCTTGTCGACCCGGCGCTCTCCGTGACCACGCACTGCCTGGACGGGGCCCGCGTCCGCCCGGGCGAGGTGCTGATGGAGATCGAGGGTGAGGCCGCCGCCCTCTTCGCCGCAGAACGGGTGGCGCTGAATTTCGCCGGCCGGCTTTCCGGGATCGCCACCACCACTGCCGCTTATGTCGCCGAGACCCAGGGCACCGCCGCCCGGATCACCTGCACCCGCAAGACGACCCCCGGCCTGCGCCTCGTCGAGAAACAGGCGGTTCTGCACGGAGGTGGCTTCAATCACCGGTTTTCACTCTCGGACGCGATCCTTGTGAAGGACAATCACATCGCCGCGGCGGGCGGCATTGCCCCGCTTCTGCGCGCGATCAGGGCGCAGGCCTCGCACATGGTGCGCGTCGAGATCGAGGTCGACAGCCTCGACCAGCTTGGCGAAGTGCTGGAGGACGGCGGCGCCGATGCGGTCCTGCTCGACAACATGTCGACCGAGACCCTGCGCGCCGCGGTCGCGATGACCGATGGCCGCCTACGGCTCGAGGCCTCTGGCTCCATGCGGCTCGACCGCATTGCGGAGGTCGCGGCCACGGGCGTCGACTACATCTCCGTCGGCGCGCTGACCCACAGCGCGCCGACGCTCGATCTCGGCCTCGACATCTGAGGGCCGGGGCGGTTGGAAGGCAGAAATCCTTCCGGAGGGAGGGCGTCGAAGCGCATAGTCGGCGTTGTTGCAGAACCATCGCCTTGAGGATTCACTTCGCGAATCCATGCGGTTAGACGGGCTGCATGAGTAAACCGCCTTCCGCCCGCTATCGCACGACGAACTGGTCCAGCTACAACGCATCGCTGCGCAAGCGGGGGTCGCTCCTGATCTGGGTCGACAAGGACATGACGTGGCGCGCGCCGCGTGGCGGTCGGCCGGGACGGCCAGCGGTGTTTTCCGATGCCGCCATCCAGTTCTGCCTGTCGATCAAGATCCTGTTCAAGCTGCCGTTGCTCCAGACTTCCGGAATGGTGGCGAGCCTGCTGAAGTTAGCAGGGCTGAACTGGCCCGTGCTGGACTTTTCGACCCTGTGCCGCAGGCAAAAGACCCTGGTCGTGCAGGTTCCCTATCGCCGCACAGACGGGCCGCTGAACCTGCTCGTGGACAGTACCGGGATCAAGTTTCTCGGTGATGGCGATTGGCAGTCCCGCAAGCACGGGGTGCAAGGCCGACGCCAATGGCGCAAGGTCCATCTGGCCATGGATCCGGCCACATCCGACATCCGAGCCGTGGAATTCACGCCCAGCCGTGATGGCGACAGTCCCGTGCTCCCGGACTTCCTTGGGCAGGTCCCGGAAGACGAGCAGATCGGCACCGTGACTGCCGACGGCGCCTATGACACGCGCCGCTGCCACACCGCTATCCTCGCGCGTCAGGCCATGCCGATCATTCCGATCCGCAAAAACGGGCGGCTATGGAAGGATGACAGCCCGTCGGCACGCGCCCGATACGAAACCCTGCGCGCAACGCGATATTACGGCAAGGCTTTCTGGAAACGATGGACGGGATACCACGCCCGAAGCCGCATCGAGGCGAAGATGCGCTGCCTGAAATCCTTCGGAGAGCGCATCATGGCAAGAGACCCCGACCGCCAGACCGCCGAAATCCACATCCGCGTCGCACTCATGAACCGATTCAACGCACTCACAACCGCCGAGGTCGTTCGCGTTGCCTGACGTAAGCGGGGTAAGGGGCGGGCATGCCTCAGGCTTGGGTTCTGCAACAACGCCCAGTAGAGACTTCAAGAGCCGGCAAACCCGGCATTTCCGAGAGACCTACTTCGGCAAACTTGAGGTGATGGAGCGCGCAAGCCTGTTCAGCGCACTACGTCTTCTGGACCCGGTTCGGGCCAGCACGGCTTCGCAGTGGCGCCGGGCGGTGTTGACGCTGATCTTCATGCGCGCCGCAGCCTCTTTCGTTGAGAGGCCATCCAGCAAGCAGCGCGCCATGACTTCCTGACGTTTTGTCAGGCCGAACGTGTTCGCTAACCGTTTTGCCAGTATCGCTGCATCGGGCGGCGATATACTGATATAACCCGCATCAGGATCTGGCAGAGGCAGATTGAGGAAAGCTCGGCCCACCTCCGAGGATCCGGGTTCGTTATCAGTGAGGCGAATATCCATGTCACTCTCGGCAATAGCGTGTTGAAGTCGCTCCTGGGTGCGTGCTTGGTGATCAAGGGACGCAAAAGCACTCGCGAAGGCTGGCAGCAGCAGGTTAAGTACCGTTTCCGTCTTTTCCCCAGTAATCGCCAGCGCTTTGTCGCTGCAATAACCCATGGCAAACACCGCCTCGCCGACGGCGAGGCGTTTTGTCATGCCGACAACGTAGTTCATTCCCGCAGGATAAAACGCCTCGCGGTGAAAGGCGGCGTGTTCGATTATCTCGCGGCTGGCAAACGCGCTTTCACGATAAACACCGCTCCCAATTTGGCGTCTTGTCAGATTGATATTGTCCAGATCGGGGTCAGTCGACCGAATGTTGCCGTCCCGGTCCACTCCGGCAAATGTCCGATAGAAGTATTCCTCTATCTGCGGGCCGGTATTCCACGTGGTCAATAACGGCGTGCCCTCGTTCAGCCAGGCGGCCATAGCCGCATCCGCCTCAACCAGACTTGCCGTGTCCTGCAGAATGCCCTCGACAACTTCTGGCTGCAGTTCGAGCTCGAGCAAGCGCTTTTGAATGTCAGCGACCTTTAGCGCGGTGTGCAAGTCAATCTCCATGATCTGCAATTATCACCTTCGGAAGATAGGGCAAATGCCCCATGCCTGTCCGATTTCATGCTGTCACCGTTACCGAAAAAGGACTCGTGAGGGAGACGTTTTGAAAATTCGTATGATGACGGGACTGATCGGCCTCTTCGCCATGACAGGCGCCGCTGCAGCGCAGGATGAGGGCGGAACGATGATTGTTCTCGATGGATCCGGCAGCATGTGGGGACAAATCGGCGGGACTGCCAAGATCGAAATTGCTCGCGATGCCATTGGTCGTTTGACGGCAGACTGGCCCCAGGACCGGCTACTGGGCGTGATGGCGTACGGCCACCGGCGCGAGGGCGATTGCGGCGATATAGAGATGCTCCTGACGCCCGGCCCGCTCGACCGAAGCGCCGTCAAGGCCGCGCTCGACGGCGTCACGCCGCGCGGTAAGACGCCTGTGGGCGCCTCGGTGCGCGCCGCTGCCGAAACAGTTGGACAGGACGGATCGGTTGTTGTTGTCACCGACGGTCTGGAGAATTGCGGTGCCGATCTCTGCGCGCTCGGGGACGAATTGGAAGCCTCCGACGCAGGCTTTACCGCGCATCTGATCGGCTTTGACGTTGAGGATGCGGGTGGTCAGCTGGCCTGCCTCGCCGAGGCCACAGGTGGGCAGTACATCCCCGCCGCAGACGCGGACTCGCTAATCGGCGCGCTCCAGCAGGTAAGCACGACCGAGCCTGAGCCGGAACCAACCGGGCCCCGTTTCTTCGACGAGTTCGAGCGCGCCGAGCTTGGCCCGGACTGGACTGTGAACAACCCCGATCCGTCCGGCTTCATCCTCGACGACGGGACACTGATCACGATGACCGTGGAGCCGGGATATATGGGCGATGCGCCCGATCAGGCCAACGTCTTTCGCTGGACGGCGGCCGAATTCCCGGACGGCGATTGGGACTTGAGCACTGATTTCACCGCGCGCCTGGGTGAGGTTCAGAGCCTGGGCGGGCGCCGGGCCATCGTCCAGGTCGGGCGTTACGCCGATGTTGACAACACGATCTCCGCCTATGTTTATCGACAGGGCAATTCCAACGACGACCTGTGGCTGCGACTTCGTGCCATGTCTGGGGGCACGGAAACACGCGCGGAGGTGGAAATCGCGGGCAACGTCAGAGGCTATGAACTGGCGCAGATCCTGCGGGATTTCGAGGAAAAGGGTGCCCGCCTAACCATCTCGAAGCGGGGCCGCGATTATGTCGGCCGACTGAGCATGAACGGCTGGTCCATGCAGGAGGGCGGCCCGGAGGTCATCGAGACCGATCCGATTCAGGTACTTCGCACGACGGGCGATCCGGCGCTTTTCGCTGGTACGCTCGGCTCGAAGCAGACCGTGGCGGAGTTCGACCGCATCGAGATCACGGAGGTGAAGTGATGCCGGTCCGGACCTCCTACACCGCTCTGGGATGTGCGGGGGCGGCGTTGTTCGCCCTCGCCACAGGCGCTGAAACCCAGGTCTGCGGGACGTCCACGCTGAGCGACGCACCGCCGCTCTACCCGCTTCCGCAGGACGGCTCATGGGGCTTCGTTGGGCGCGACGGCGAGTGGCGTCTCGCGCCGCAATGGCGCCAGGTAAGGCCATTCTCCGAAGGCGCCGCGGCGGTCGAGACCGATGCAGGATGGGGCCTCATAGACAGCGACGGCACATTTATCGTCGATCCGGGCGCGCAGGACGCCGACCGTGTGATCATCGCCGGAGAGACCTTTGCGCTCTCGCCGTTCAAGCCGATGTCGGACGGATGCAGCGCCGCCACTCCGATGGATGCGACGCCATACTATGTCACTGCGGACGGGAACACGTGGACACCGCCCGCATTTGCGGATCGCGATGTGCAGGATATCGGCAGCTTCTCCGAAGGCCTTGCCTGGGTGCGCTTTGCAGAGGATCGAGTGGCTTGGATCGACACAGCTGGCGAGCTGGCAATTGCGCCCAACTTCATCGACGGAGGCGACTTCGTGAACGGCCGCGCGCCGGCTGCTGTCAATACCGAGAACCGCGGCTATATCGACAGGTCCGGGGAGCTCGTCTTTCCCCGCAAGTTCATCCTGCAAGAGGCCGGGAGCTATGCGGATGGCCTTGCCCCGGTGCGCCTGAACGACGATGCCGGCTACATGGGCCGCGATAACTGGGCCATACGTGAGATCGAACATCCCGATGGCGACATGCGTGAGATCGACATCGCCACCCCGTTCTCGGATGGCCGCGCAGCCGTTAGACTCGCCGGGATGGCCGCGGCCCCCGTCTGGATAGATACGCAAGGAAAAGTAGCCGTCGACCCGCAGGAGAGGTCTCGCCTGACAATCTGCAGCGACACGCGTTTGCCTGCCTATAGAGGTGGTCTGCTGCCTCTCGTCGTGGGACATGGCACGAATATCTGCGGAAACACACCCGATATCCGGTATGAAGGCCCAGGCGATCCGCGATCTGGCCCGGAGGCGATGCTATGGTATCTGCCATGGGACCGCGACAAACTTGTCTGGCTGGACAAAACTGGGGCCAAGGTGATCGATCAAGCCGTCTGCCGTCGCGCGCCGGGGGTCGCGGCCCTCAAAGCCGCAACAGACGCCGGGGACCTTGCGCCGGGCGCCTATCGCATGACGCTTTCAGGCACAGCGACCGGCGACGTTGCGCCACGCCGTGCGGACGCGCCGTGCAACCGTTCGGAGTTTACGATGGACGGCAACGAGGCCACGAATGCCGCCGGGCCGTGGGTGCTGTCGCTTGCTGGTGATGCGGAATGGCAAGGGAAGCCTGTGGCCGCGATGCTCAGCCTGGGCCTGTCAGAAGGGATCGAGACAGGCACGTATGAGATCGGTGCCACCAGCGCGGAAAACCTTCCCTCGGCCTACCTGTGGATGAGCCGCCGCGATGCCGGGCCGAACGCGCCGCGCCCGGCAACCTATACCTCCCAAAGCGGCACCCTGACCCTGTCCCAACGCAACCAGACGGCAATCACCGGCACGGTCGAGATCACATTTGCGTCCCGGGACGCACCTTCGGATGAAATTATCCTTTCGGCCCGGTTCAACGAAATCCCTTATGAGACCGGGCCGGAAGTCTCCGTGGTCGAGACGACCGGGGCGGTGACCGCGCTTGACGAGTCCATGCCAGACGATCCGCTGATCAATTTCTTCACTCCAGCCAAAGCCGTGGAGAGCGAGGACAGACTTGTGCTGTCGCTGGGCGAGTATGGCCCCAAGCTGGAGTTGGACTTGCCCGCTGGCCATGATGGAGCCTTCACGGCAGGGCCGGACGCCGATGTGTCGATCACCTTCGCAGGCATGCCGGTCAAAGCGGAAGGTCAGCTTGAGCGGTCTGACGGGCGCCTGTCTGGCAACGTGACCGCCGAGCTCAGCGCACATGAGCAGGTCGACGGCGCGGGCAGCGTCACGGTGCGATTTGCCGAAATCCCGGTGGAGAGTGACGAATGATCCGCCAGGCTCTTGCGGTGCTCGCCATTCCAGGTGCGGCAGCCGCCCAACAGATCGACAGCGTCTATACGACCTACGATTGGGACACTGACTGCCGGACGCTAGAAGATAACCTACCTGCCGATGAGGCGGCGATGAGCCTTCGTATGGTGTGTCCCGGCCCGGATGGCTTTTACCTGATGCTGGCCGAGGGCGATGCGCGGATTTCAATAGCTTACGCCACCACGCAACGCTTCGGTCCTTGGGAAAGCTTCACGCCGTTTAACACCGTACACGACACGGTCGAATGGCGGCGACAGAGGCTCAATGAGAAGATGCAAGCCTTCGCCACCATTCACCGCTGGGATGTTGGACCCAGCCATTATGACCGCGAGATACTGGTCATCAGTACAGTCGCCACCGCGACTGGTGCCGAAAGCTGCATGGTCGGAGTCATCGACACCACTACAACGCCCGACGCCAACGAATTGGCGCGTGCGGTAGCCGACCGCTTTGCTCCGGGCTTTGTTTGCGGCAACGCGCAGCCGCGCGCCTTCGGTTATGTCGGCATTGAAACGCCGCTGCCACGGCGCGTCCCTCCACATCACGACAGAGCCAAAGGAGATCACCCATGATCCGCCCCCTCATCAACGGCATGCTGACAGCGCTCATCACCGCAACGCCGCTTCTCGCCGACGGCCGTGTCACCTTCACGGCCGATGCCGGCGATGCGGGCCAGATGAACATGACCGAACGCTGGACCGGCAATGCGCTGCGGACTGATATCGAAGGGATGGATGCCTACATGCTTTTGCGAGACGAAAGCGTTTATTCCATCATCTCGATGGCTGGTCAGATCACGGTGATGGACCTCGGCCAGTTGAAGGACATGCCCGGAGCTTCGGCCTCTCGGTCACCGTCACAGAGTGAGGCGGGCGTCGTCTTTCCTGACGAGATCGCATCTCTGAATGCCCTCGGTGAAACACGTGAAATCGCTGGCGTGGAGGGGGAAGTCCACGACGTCGCATGGCGCGACGCCGCAGGCGAAGTCCGAACCGATACTGCGGTGCTGACCGACGATCCGCGACTGTTGGAGCATCAATCCCTCAAGATGCAGCTGATCGAGGCCATCAGCGGCGAAGCTCCGAACCCGCTTCTGGTCGAACTCGACGACCGCGGTCTTGCCGCACTGAGCTTTGGGGATCGCTTCACGGTGACCGAGGTCGGCAGCGACGCGGGCCCGGCGGGCGATTTCGAGTTGCCGGCGGAACCGATTGACCTTGGCGGGATAATGAACATGGGCAACCAATGAACCTCTTTGCCGGTCTTGCTGCAATCCTGTGTCTTGTGGCTTTGCCGCTGAGCGCGCAAGACACGTGCGACCCAAAGGATGCGCCGTCAGTGCCGCTCTGCTCGGTCGGCGGCATGCTTGAAGCCGTAAACCCGCCACAGGCTTTCGATCTACTGGGCAATCTCAATCCGTCCGCATTCGCGGGCGGCGCGAATGCCGATTTGATGCCCGGTCAGGCCAGTCTTTCGATTGCCGGCGGAGTGAGTGCCGGTGGTGCGGCCTGCGCGCGTCATCTCTCGGCGAAACGCATTGGGGGGACCGAGGGCGTGCCCGGATTGGACCAAGGCACGATCGACTTTGTCGAGGACATGTCGGGAGAAACCCTCGACGTGCCGGCAGCCAGCGGGGGCACCCGTCGTGCGGTGTTCGAGGTCTTCAGCCCGAACCTCTTTTCGTTTCAGGGCGGTAGCCTGGGCAGACCCTTGGGATTCAAGCATGGTGGCGTCGGCGGCTGGCCGATCAACAGCGGCGCGCACCTTGTCATTGCGCTGACGGATGCCGAACCTGGCGATTTGCGCGCTGGTCAGAGCTATCCCGCGCGCGCCGTGGGCAGTGGCGGCGATGGTGACCCGTCCACAGTCTTTTCGTCTTGGACCGGTGAGATCCGGCCGCGCCCCTACCTGCCTCCGAAGACGGAAAACCAAAGGCGCGAACAGGAATTCGCGAAGCGCATGTGCCGCGCTGTCCGGCAAGGCGCGCTCAAGACGCTCGAGCTGTCGACGATCCCGCAGGATGCCACGATCGGCCGACAAGTCAGGGACTTGAACTGCGACATGGACGGGGTCAGCCAGGCCGGCATCCGCACACGCGTTCCGACAGGCACTCTATCCGGCACGGTGCATATCGAGCAGATCACCGACACAAAGGTGATCGGTCGTTTTGAGCTGTCCGGCACCGCAAGGGTCGAGCGGGAGCGTCGAACGTGGAACCCCCGCGCGCGCAATCACGTCTTGATCGACAGCGACGAGGGCGAAAAGCCGCTTCAGGTTTCGGGTCGCTTCGCCGCGCCGAACATGCGCAACATGGGCTATGCGATAGGCCCGCTGGAGGTCGCGCAGGCGCTCACCGATGGCAGCGCGCCTACCGACGAACTGCGCCTGATCGCGCACCAGCCCGCGCGCGACGCAAAAAACCTGCCATGGGATGACCCGGGCATCCGCCTCATATTCGACCGTCCGCTCGACCCGGCGTCGGTCACGCCAGCGGCCATCAAGGTGGAATTCGGCTTGGCCAACGGCACGGGTGGCACCGTCATGGCCCCGATCAAGACCCGCCCGCGCCTGTCGGGCCGCGATACCGTGGTCGTCACACCACAAGAACCGATGCGGGACGGAGTGCGCTACCGCGTGACGGTTCGCGCAGGTGCAACCGGCATTCGCGGCGCCGGAGGCGAAGAGATGGCCGTCGATCAGGTCTGGGGATTCGACACGATGGTCGATTTGAGCGATGACGAGTTCATGCAGGCCGGGCTCGCACAACATCTCGCTTGGCGCGAGGGTGTGGAGAGCGACACTATCCAAGTGGTGACGAACGCGCCGTTGGTCCGCGGCAAACCGGCCGCGATCCGTGTCTATCCCAAGTGGCGCGCAGATCCGCAGATCGCTCCGGGCTGGCAGGTGACCAATTTCAAGGCAGATATTCGCGCCCGCCCGGCCTTCGATCCAGAGGCCCCTCTGCTGGTGCCCGAGCGAGAGGGCGTACAACTCCGCCGCCCGGATCTATTCACTGACGAAGAACGCCGTAAGGGAGAAAACAGCGTGATGCTTTTCGGCTGGACCCCCGAGTTCCAGGAGATTGCCGCGCTGCGCACTGAGATCGAACCCGTGCGCGAGTGCCAGGACTCTACCCGGGTCTTTTCCGGGGTAGAGCCGCTTGACTGGGATCCGCTCGAGCGGGACCTCGAAATCGGCTATGTCTTGGCACGCGTCGGACCGTGGTACGATCTTGTGCCGCAGGATGTTCTATACGAGGCCGCGCTTACGGTGCGCCGCTCGGAGACATATATCGAGCAACTTTTTCCGGTGCAGTCGGTGCGATTTTCCGAAGCGCCAGCGCCGCCGCCCGATCCAGATCTCAACGAGACGCTCGTCTCCGCCATCGAAAAGATCTACCAGTTCGAACTGCTGGCCGAGACGTTTTCCGACGACACGATGGATACGCTACGCGCCTTCAACGAATACCTCGCGACGCCCCCCGCATTGGCCGAAAAACTCAGCAAACGCGCGAACGTCCGTTCGCTTCTTCTGAACACGGTCCAGGACCATCTCATCGCCAACAACAACTACGATCGGTTCGATCTGGTTGTGATCTTTATGCCTTATGAATGGATCCAGCTCCTTGGTGTCACGCATAGTCCGAAAGCGGACCAAATGGACAATCCCACCAAGACGGCCGTTCAGCCCTTTATCGGCATGAGTCTGACTAAGCGCCTCACAGGCGTGAAGCGCATCGCAAATAACGGCGCCATCACGCACGAGGTGGGACACGCATTCGGGCTCAACCATGTGCCCGGCGTGCCGCCTCAAATCTCAAAAAAGACCATAGCGGACCGGCATGAAGACACGCGTTTTCCAGGGATCGAAGGCATTCGGATCGCGCCCGACGGCCGCTCGGGGAAAATCAAGTCTTTTGAGGACGGAAATGCCGAAACGGAGGAGGAACTGCTGCCCTTGATGTTCCCAAGAACGCAGCCAAAGGAGAACCAGTTCATTGCACGGGATCACTACCTTCTTCTGCTGAAAAATCTAAAAAAAGATTTTGTCGCGCTCTCGCCTTAGGCTTGCAGGCGCAGGATCGAGGGCATGCACCGGTCGTACGATGGCGTGGTGGTGTGGGACATGTCGTTTCACGTCGAAAAACCGCAGCATGCGAAGGAACTTGTCCCGCTCCTTCACCCGCGCGGCCGCCGAAAGGTTCGCCAATTCATTACGCAGAGCGATTGTCAATAGCTGATCGAAGCGTTTGAATTGATTGAGCTGTCACCCTGAAGTCAGAAAATTCTCCGTTAACCAAGTCAGGGTATTGACTGAGAAGGCTCAAAGCAGATGTCGGGCGTACGGCCACCGAAGGTCGGCTTTTGGCG
>NZ_JAJSEC010000002.1 GCF_021272185.1 Roseivivax sp. GX 12232 | reverse complement strand
GCGGGGCGGGGGGCTGTCTGCCCCCGGACCCCCGAGAGGTATTTAAGGCCCGGTCAAGCCTGTGTGGCGTGGCGCGCGGGCCCTGGCGAGGCGCGCGGGATCCCGGCGGGTCAGGCGGCGGGGGTGGGCGTGGCGCGCATCAGCATGCCGTAGAGGTCGCGCGGCTCGTCGGGGTCGGCCAGAAGGTCGAGCGGCGTGTAATAGGGCGTGCCCTCGATGGCGTTCCGCACGAAGCGCAGGGCGGAGAAATCCTCGATCGCGAAGCCCACGCTGTCGAAGAGCGTGACCTCGGCGCTGCCCTGCCGGCCCGGGATCTCGCCCGAGAGGACCCGCCAGAACTCCTGCACCGGGTGGTCGGGATCGAGCTGCTGGATCTCGCCCTCGATGCGGGTCTGCTCGGGGTATTCCACGAAGATCGTCGAACGGGTCAGGATGCCCGGCGCCAGCTCGGTCTTGCCGGGGCAATCGCCGCCGATGGCGTTCACATGCACGCCGCTGCCGACCATGTTGTCCGACAGGATCGTGGCATATTGCTTGTCCGCGGTGCAGGTGGTGAGGATCTGCGCGCCCTCGATGGCCTCCTCGGCGGTCGCGCAGGAGACCACGCGCAGCCCGCTGCCCGCGAGGTTGCGCGCGCATTTCCTGGTAGCCTCGGCGTCGATGTCGTAGAGGCGGACCTCCTCGAGGCCGACCAGCGCCTTCATGGCGAGGCTCTGGAACTCGGCCTGGGCGCCGTTGCCGATCATCGCCATCACCCTGGCGTTCTTCGGCGCGAGATGCTTGGCCGCGAGGCCCGACATGGCGGCGGTGCGCAGCGCGGTCAGCAGGGTCATCTCGGTCAGGAGCTTCGGATAGCCGGTGTAGACATCGGCCAGGAGCCCGAAGGCGGTGACCGTCTGCAGCCCCTCGCGGGTGTTCTTGGGGTGGCCGTTGACGTATTTGAAGCCGTACATCTCGCCGTCGGAGGTGGGCATGAGCTCGATCACCCCCACCGCGCTGTGGCTCGCCACCCGCGGGGTCTTGTCGAAGCTCTCCCAGCGCAGGAAGTCTTCCTCGATATGGGCGGCGAGGCCGCGGATCGTCTCTTCGATGCCGAGGTGATGCACGAGGCCCATCATCTGGTCGACGGAGACGAAGGGCACGAGGGCCTTGTCGGACGGGGTGGTCATCGGGAATCCTCCGGGCTGTGGCGGCGCGCGAGATGCAGCCCGGCGATCATGCACCGGACCGAGCCGCCCGCGGTTTCAATGGTGGGAATGGAGAGCGGCAGGATGCGCGCATCATCCTCGATGCAGGCGATCTGCTCGGGGGTGAGCGCGGCCAGCGCCCTGGCGGACAGCGCCAGGAGGCGCCCTTCGCGGCCCGCAAGCTCGATGGCATTGCCGGCGAAGGCCTCGATCTGCCGCTCGGAAAGCGCGATCACGTCGCGGCCGGTCTCGGTCAGCCGGTCGCGGACCATGGCGCGGCGCGCGGGGTCGCGGATCATCTCGAGCCCCACCAGCGCCACCCGGGTGCCGATCGCCATGAGCACGTTGGTGTGATAGACCGGCCGGCCCCGCGCGTCCTCGGCCTCGAAGGCGATGGGCTCGAAGTTGAAATGCGTGCAGAAGCGTTCGAGCAGCACCGGGTCGGCGCGATGCGAGCGCGCCACGTAAGCGACCCGGCCGATGTGGTCGAGCACCATGGCGCCGGTGCCCTCGAGCGCCAGCCCGTCGTGTTCGAGCCCCGAGTAGTCGATCACGTCCTGCACCCGGTAGCGCGCCTTCAGCATCTCGATCACATCCGCGCGGCGCTCGCGGCGGCGGTTCTCGGCATACATCGGGTAGAGCGCCACATGGCCGCCCGCATGGGTCGAGAACCAGTTGTTGGGAAAGACGCTGTCGGGGGTCTCGGCGCCGTGGTCGTCGAAGTCGTGCACGGTCACCCCCGCGGCGCGCAGGGCCGCGACGACGCCGTCGAACTCGGCCCGGGCGGCGGGGCCCTGGTCGGCGCCGCCGGCCTTCTGGAAGGCGTTGTCTGCGCGGGTCTCGGGATTCGAGCGGAAGTGATGCGGGCGGATCATCACCACGTCGCCCGGGCTTTGCACCTGCATCTCAATACCCCCGGGTCGGGCGGTCGAAGACCCGCCGGCCCAGCGCCGAGGCGGCGAGGTCGACCATGAGCTGCGCGGTGCGCCCGCGTTCGTCGAGCATCGGGTTCAGCTCCACCAGGTCGAGCGAGGTCATCAGCCCGCTGTCGTAGAGCATCTCCATCACCAGGTGCGCCTCGCGCACGGTGGCGCCGCCGGGCACCGTGGTGCCCACCGCGGGCGCCACGGCGGGATCGAGGAAATCCACGTCGAGCGAGACATGCAGCGCGCCGCCCGCCGCGGCCACCCGGTCGAGGAAGGCCGAGAGCGGCTTGCCGATGCCGTTCTCGTCGATCTCGCGCATGTCGGCGCGCATTACGCCCGCGGCGTCGAAGGCCTCGCGCTCGGGGCCGTCGACCGAGCGCAGCCCGATCACGCAGACCTGGTCGGCGGGCACCGGGGCGGGCACATCGGGAAAGCCCGGGAAGCCCGCGCGCCCGGTGGCATAGGCCAGGGGCGTGCCGTGCAGGTTGCCGCTGCCGGTGGTCTCGAGGGTGTGGAAGTCCGAATGGGCGTCGAGCCAGAGGACGAACTGCGGCCGGCCCTCGCGGGCGGCATGGGCCGCGACGCCGGGCAGGGTGCCGAGCGAGAGCGCGTGATCGCCGCCCATGAAGATCGGCAGGCCGCGGGCCATGGCCTTCTCGGCCTCGCGCATGAGCGCCCGGGTCCAGCCCACGGTCTCGGGCAGGGCGTAGAGATGCGAGTCCTCGGCGATGTCGGTGACATCGGCGGGCACATTGCCGAGGTCGATGACCTCGTGGCCGAGATCGGAGAGGGCGCCCGGCAGGCGGGCGGTGCGATAGGCGTCGGGGCCCATCAGGCAGCCCCGGCTGCGCTTGCCGGAATCCACCGGCGCGCCGATGAGAAGGATGGTCTTCGCGGTCATGTCGTGCCCCCTTTGCTGCCCGTCTTGCGCGAATTATGCGGCGATGTGAGAAGGGGTAAAGGTGACAGATCGGACAAAATGTTCGAGACTTGGCCGAAACGGAGGCAAAGGGTGGCGATATGGACGAGACGGACCAGCGGATCCTGGCGGCGCTGAGGCGCGACGCGCGGGCCTCCTATTCGGACCTCGCGGGGCTATTGGGGCTGTCGCGGACCACGGTCCGGGCGCGGGTCGAACGGCTGCGCGAGGCCGGGCAGATCCTGGGTTTCACCGTGGTTCTGAAGGAGGACGTGCGCCAGGACCCGGTGCGGGCCCTGATGATGATCGGCATCGAGGGGCGCGGCACCGACCGCATCCTGCGCCAGCTCGGCGGCTTCCCCGAGATCCGCGGGCTGCACACGACCAACGGGCGCTGGGACGTGATCGCCGAGCTCGGCACGCAGGACCTCGAGGCGCTGGACGGGGTGCTGCACCGGATCCGCGCGCTTGGCGGGGTGACGACCTCGGAGACCTCGCTTCTGCTCTCGACGAAGCGCAGCGCGGGGGCGCAGAAGGGGCGTTAGGCGGGTAGCGTTGGGTGCGCGCCGGGGGCGTGTGCGTGTTGGGCGCTACGGGCGAGATGGGAGGGCAGGGCCTTGGCCGGGGCGTTGTGACCCCCGAGGGCGCAGCAGGGGCTCCGCGTTGGACCTCCCGAAAAGCCGGGCAGGGCGCACGCACCGGTCTTCCCGGCCGCGCGCCCCGCGCCTCCCTCAGAGCTTGCGATACGCCGCGATCCAGAGGCCCGCCAGCGCCAGCGCGGCCAGCATGTTCCAGCTCGCCATGGAGAGCGTCAGGAACTCCCAGGCGATCTCGTCGCAGCGCACCATGGGCGCGGCCATGATCTGGTCCATCAGCTCGTCGGTCGAGAGCCCGCCGATGGCGCCCGAGGTGCAGGTCGAGGGGCCCTCCCACCAGGCCTTCTCGACCCCGGTGTGATAGAGCCCGACCGCCGCCGTCGTCAGCGCCGCCAGCGCCCCGAGTGCCGCCAGCGCCCGGCGGGGCAGCGCCAGGGCCACCGCACCGATCAGCACGGCGACGACATGCGGATAGCGCTGCCAGTAGCAGAGCTTGCAGGGCGGCAGCCCCCCGAGGTGCTGGAAGCCCAGCGCGGCGATCAGAAGCGCGGCGGAGCCGGCGGCGGCGGCGAGGATCAGGATGCGGGCACTCATATCACGCGCAGAACCATGAAACCGCCGATCAGCGCAATGCAGAAGAGCGTGAAGACCAGCCCGAGGCGGCGCTCGATGAAGTCGCGGATCGGCCGCCCGAAGAAATAAAGGAGCCCCGCCACGATGAAGAACCGCGCCGCCCGCGCGATCAGCGCCGAGACGAAGAAGGGCAGAAGCGGCATGGCGGTCCAGCCCGAGAGGATGGTGATCACCTTGAAGGGGAAGGGCGTGAGCCCCGCCACCAGAACCGCCCAGATCCCGTAGGTGTTGAAGGTCTCGTTGAAGGCCGCGATCTTCTCGCCCTTGCCGAGCGCCTCGAGGACCGGCGCGCCGATGCCCTCGTAGAAGAAGGCGCCGATGATGTAGCCGAGCCCCGCGCCCGCCACCGAGGACAGCGTCGCCACCAGCGCGATCAGCCAGGCCTTGCGTGGTGCTGCGAGGATCATCGGGATCATCATCACGTCGGGCGGGATCGGGAAGACCGAGCTCTCCACGAAGGAGACGAGGGCCAGAAGCCAAAGCGCGCGCGGATGGTCGGCCAGCGCCATGGTGCGGTCGTAGGTTGTGCGGAGCATGCTGCCTGTCCTCGGGGCTCTTCGGCACTTCTCAGCACGGGGCGCGCATGGGGTCAAGAAAGCCGCGATCCCCGCTGGACGCGCGCCGCCCCGAACGGTAGAGGAGTGGCCGGGCCCAAGTGGCGGAATGGTAGACGCAGGGGATTCAAAATCCCCCGGTCGAAAGATCGTGTCGGTTCGAGTCCGACCTTGGGCACCAATGATTTCAAGGGGTTGGGTGATGGGCGCCTGAGGGCGTGGGCTTCTGGTCGCTGTCGCGGCCCACACCCTGTGCCTACTTTTTCTGACCCCTTATTTGAGCCATGCTCACTTCCTGCGCTTCGGTGCGGATTTCGATAACCCTACGCGGCTGGCCTTCTCCCGATACTGCGCCCCGCCGTCCTTCACCGCCGCCGCCCGAGCAGCCACACGAAGAAGATCCCGCCGATCAGGCCGGTGACGATCCCGATGGGCATGTCCTCTGGCGCCATCACGGTCCGCGCGGCGATGTCGGCCCAGAGAAGGAACACCGCACCGCCGAGCGCGGAGAGGGGCAGCACCCGGGCGTAGTCTCCGCCCGCCAGCAGGCGCACGATATGCGGCACCATCAGCCCGACGAAGCCGATGATCCCCGAGAAGGCCACCATGACCCCGGTGATCAGCGCGCCGACCCCGAAGACGGCCAGCCGGAAGCGCGCCACCGGGATGCCGAGGGTCGCGGCGGTCTCGTCGCCCACGGTCATGGCGTTGAGCGCGCCGGCGCGGCTCAGGAGCCAGGCCCCGGAGCCCGCCAGGATCACCAGCGGGTAGATGAGCTGGTCCCATTGCGCCAGGCCGAGACCGCCCAGCATCCAGAAGACCACCGTATGCGAGGCGCGCGGATCGCCGAGGAAAATCAGCACATTGGCCGCCGCCATGACGATGAAGGACACCGCGACACCGGCGAGGACCAGCCGGTCGGCGCTGGTCGCCTCGGTCAGGCGCGACACCGCCAGCACGATGCCGGTGGCCAGGAGCGCGCCCAGAAAGGCCAGGACCGGGACCGTCAGCAGCCCCAGGAACAGCCCCGTGTGCAGAAGCGCCAGGATCGCGCCGAAGGCCCCGCCCGAGGAGATCCCCAGGAGATGCGGATCCGCCAGCGGGTTGCGCGTCACCGCTTGCAGGCTGGCGCCGACCAGCGCGAGGCCTGCGCCGACCATCATGGCCAGAAGCGCCCGGGGAAACCGGATCTCCCAGATGATCGCGGCCTGGCCCTCGGACCATTGCGGGGTGATGCTGCCGGGCGCGACTCTCTCGGCCAGCACGCCCCAGACCGTGGTGAAACCGACCGGGACCGCGCCGACCGAGATGGCCACGGTCAGGGAGGCCACAAGGACCGCCACCCCGGCGACGAGCAGCAGGGGCAGCCTCGACCGGGCGCCTGGGTCTGCATGGAGATCGGTTCCGCGGATCACCTCACTCTCCCCAGAAGCTCTCGGCGAGCGTCTTGACCGCCGCGATGTTGCGCGGACCGGGGGTCGCCTCGACGTAATCGAGCGTGACGAAACGGTCATTCTTCACCGCCGCGATCCCGGCGAAGGCCGGGTTGGACACCAGGAAGGCGCGCTTTTCCTCCGCGGTGACCTCACCGTAGTCCACGATCACCACGATCTCGGGATCGCGCGCGACGACCTCCTCCCAGGAGACGGTGGCCCAGCTTTTCTCGAAATCATCCATGATGTTGCGCCCGCCCGCGGCCTCGATCAGCGCGGTCGGCATGGCGTAGCGCCCGGCGGTGAAGGGCGTGTCCTGCCCGCTGTCGTAGACGAAGACCCGCGGGGGCGCGCCGGTCTCCAACTCGGCGGTGATCTCGGCAAGCTCGGCGCGGTATCCCGCGACCAGCGCCTCGGCGCGGGCCTCCACCGCAAAGATGCGGCCGAGGTTCGTGAGGTCGGCATACATGTCCTCGAGGCTGGCCTTGCCCTTCTCCATGACATGCGTGCAGCTCTCGGTCAGCTCGTAGACCTGGATGCCGAAGGGCGCGAGCGTCTCGGGCGTCACCGCGCCGCCGACCGACATGCCGTAGTTCCAGCCGGCGAAGAGGAAGTCGGCCTCGGCGCCCAGCAGGATCTCCTTGGTGGGCTTGCGGGCGGCCAGTTCCGGCAGCGCCGCGACCCCGGCGCGCATCCCGGCGTCGAGGGATTTCCAGCCGGAGATACCGGTGTAGCCCACCATGCGGTCGGCCAGCCCCAGGACCAGCATCATCTCGGTCAGGTTGACGTCGTTGGAGACCGCGCGCTCGGGCGGGGTCTCGAAGGTGACGCGGCGGTCGCAGCTCTGGACGGTCGTCTGCGCGGAGGCGGTGCCGGCGGTGCCGAGCAGGGCGGCGAGCAGGGGGAGATGGAGGAGTGTCATGCCTGTTCCAGGTCTCGTGTCAGGTGAAAGGAGAGATGATCCGCGCCGCTGTGCGACAGGGTTTCCCGGCGCGTGCGGACCTCGAAGGCGCGCGCGACGCCGGCTTCGGTCAGCACCCGGTCCGGCGGGCCGAAGCCGCAGGTCCGGCCCTCTTTCAGCAGCAGAACCTCGTCGCAGTGGCGCAGCGCCATGTTCAGGTCGTGCAGCGAGGTCACGATGGTCATCGGCAGGTCGCGGATCAGCCGGAGCACCTCGAGCTGGTGGCGGATGTCGAGGTGGTTGGTCGGCTCGTCGAGGATTAGGAGGCGCGGCTCCTGCGCCAGGGCGCGGGCCACCATGACCCGCTGCCGCTCGCCGCCCGAGAGGGTGCCGAGGTGCCGATGGGCAAGCCCGCAGAGTTCCATGCGCGTGAGGGCGTCCTCGACGATCGCCCGGTCGGCTGCGCCGGTGCCGCCGCCGAAGCCGCCCCCGAAGCCACGGCGATGCGGGGTGCGCCCGAGTGCCACGATCTCCTGGACGGTCAGGGCGAAATCGGTCGGCTGCTCCTGCAGGACGGCGGCCACGCGGCGCGCCACGGCCTGGGCGGAGAGCTGCCAGATGTCCCTGCCGTCGAGACACACACTGCCGCTCTGCGGGCGGAGAAACCGGTAAAGGAGCCGCAGAAGCGTGGTCTTGCCCGCGCCATTCGGACCCACGACCCCGAGCACCCGCCCGGGGGGCAGGGAAAAGCTGGTCTCGTGCAGGACCCTCTGGCGGCCACCCCGGGGCGCCCAGGACACCCGGTCCAGCGTCAGCGCGGCGGCGGAGAAGGGCGCGGATGCCCCGCTCATGTCATGAGCCTGCGGGCCTTCGCCCCGCCGCGCCGCACGCGCTTCGGGACCGAGAGCGCAAGGGGTGCGAGAGGTGTCACGAGCGACTCGCTCAGGAGCCTGCAGAATCGCGCCACGGCGGGAGAGCTCGCGGCCAGCGGCAGCGCCACTGCGCGGGCCCGGAGCGCCTCCTGCCGGTATCCCGCGTCGCCGGGCAGGGCGCCCAGCCATTGCAGGTAGCCGAGCTGCGCCATCTCTTCCGCCCGGTCGGGCGGCAGCGGTCCTACGTCGAGTTGCCGTAAGGTCTGTGCCAATAACATCGCGCCCTCCGCGCTTTATCGCGGAGCGAGCGGGATACCGGCGATGTCACAAGCTCTGTCGGGTCCATCTCTGGCACTCCTCCCACGGCACCCCGCCTGGGTTGAAGGTGACTGCAGGGCCCGTCGGGCCCCGGAGATGGCAGGTCTCCTGACTTGCGGGTCGTCGCTGTCCCGAACCTTCCCGAGCCGTATGAGCCCAGTGGTCAACCTCGGGGTGCTCGCCGCCTACAGTTGCGGGGGCAGTCACGGAATTGGCGCCCGAGGCGCCGCACCGCGTTCCCTTTTCATCTCTCGGGCCGTCAGCCGTCGAGAACCATCGCGGGCCACAAGCGCAGATCGGGCGCTGGGGGTCAATGGCGGATCGGGGGTGCGGTGCTTGTCGGCGCGCGGTGAGTGGCCCGGGCCGGGGCGCGCGCGTGAGGGGCGCTCCAGGTCGCGGATCAGGGCAGTGCGGTCGGGTCCGGGCATCTCCAGCACGGTGTCGCGCGCGGCCTGCGCCACGCAACCGACCGCTCTATGCACATCCAACTCCGCGGCGTGGGCCTTGCCATGGCCTGCGCATTTCATCATCCATATCGGGGTAAAGGAGCGCCCATGAAACCGACCGTTCTGACCCTCGTCCTCGCATCGACCGCCGCCTCTGCCGCGACCGCCACATCCGCGCAGGAGGCCCGCGAGATGGGCGCACATGTGCATGGCGTCTCCACGGCTGAAATCGCAGTCGAACACGGCCGGGTGGAGATAACCCTCTATTCGCCGGGCGCGGACATTGTCGGCTTCGAATACCCGGCGCGGTCGGCCGAGGAGAAGGACGCCGTTGCCGCGGCGATCCGCCAGTTCCTTCAACCCGAGACCATTGTGACCCTGCCGGAACCCGCGGGCTGCCGGCTGACCGAGGTCGCGGCGCGCCTGCATGGCGGCGGGCATGACGATGCGCATGGTTCGGACCACGCCGAGAGCGAGGATCACGACCACGACGCGCACGAGGAGCACGAGGACCACGCGCACGAGGCGGGCGAGGATCACGACCACGACGCGCACGGCGACGACCACGACCACGCCGAAGAGCACAGCGCGGACCACAGCGAGTTCCACGTCACCTACGGCTTCACCTGCGACGACGAGGACGCGCTCACGACCCTGGGCTTCCCCTTCTTCGAGACCTTCGGCAAGGCCCGGGAGATCGAGGTGCAATACGTCACCGAGGCGGGCGCCGGTCTGGCGGAGCTGACCCCCGGCGCCGCCGAGCTCACGCTCGAATGACCGAACCGGCGCTGGCGCTCGAGGCTCTGCGCTTCCGCTGGCCGGGGCGGGGATCCTTCGGGCTGTCGGTGCCGGGCTTCACCATGGCGGCGGGCGAGCGGGTCCTGCTTCTGGGCGAGAGCGGCTCCGGCAAGTCGACGCTGCTCTCGCTGATCTGCGGCATCGTCACGGCGGGCTCGGGCCGCGTCCGCGTCGGCGGGCAGGACCTCGCGGCGCTTGGTGCGGGCGCGCGGGACCGGTTCCGGGCGGAGCGCGTCGGCGTCATCTTCCAGCAGTTCAACCTGCTGCCCTATGCCAGCGTGGCGGACAACATCCTGCTGCCGCTGCGCTTCGCGCCGGAGCGCCGCGCGCGGGCCGCCCGGGGCGAAGCCCGCGAACTCTGCGCGGCGCTGGCGTTGCCCGAGCGCGTGCTGGGCAGCAAGGCCGGGCGGCTCTCGGTCGGCCAACAGCAGCGCGTCGCGGTGGCCCGGGCGCTGATCGGCCAGCCGCCGCTGATCGTCGCCGACGAGCCGACCTCGGCGCTCGATGCCGCGACGCAGGACAGCTTCCTGGGCCTGATGTTCGACCGGCTGGAGGCGACCGGGGCCTCGCTCCTGATGGTCAGCCATGACGAACGCCTCGGCACCCGCTTCGACCGGGTGGTGCGGCTGGCAGAGATCGCCCGCATCGAGGCGCCCGCATGATCCTGCGCCTGGCCTTCGCCTCGCTCCTGGCGCGGGCCCTGACCGTGGGCATGACGGTGCTCGCCATCGCGCTGTCGGTGGCGCTGTTCCTCGGCGTCGAGAAGGTGCGGACCGGCGCGCGGGCCAGTTTCGCCGACACGATCTCGGGCACCGACCTGATCGTCGGGGCGCGCTCGGGCTCGGTGCAACTGCTACTCTACTCGGTCTTCCGCATCGGCAATGCCACCAACAACGTCACCTGGCAGAGCTATCAGGACATCGCCGCGCGCCCCGAGGTCGACTGGATCGTCCCGATCTCGCTCGGCGACAGCCACCGCCAGTTCCGCGTCATGGGCACCACCGGGGCCTTCTTCGAGCACTACCGCTACCGCGGCGGGCGCGCGCTGGAGATCGCCCAGGGGCAGGGCCTGGGCGACCTCTACGACGCGGTGATCGGCGCCGAGGTGGCCGCGGCGCTGGGATACGCGGTGGGCGATCCGATCGTGGTCAGCCACGGGCTCGCGTCGTTCACGGATCACGGCGACCAGCCGTTCCGGGTCGCGGGCATCGTGGCCCGCACCGGCACGCCGGTGGACCGGACGGTGATCGTCAGCCTCGAGGCGATCGAGGCGATCCATGTCGACTGGCGCTCGGGCGCGCAGCGGCCCGGGCCCGCGACCCCGGTGGAGCGCATCCGCGAGATGGATCTGACGCCCTCGGCGGTGACGGCGGCCTTGGTCGGCACGCAGTCGCGGTTGCAGGTCTTCGGCCTGCAACGCTGGATCAACCAATACCCCGAGGAGCCGCTTCTGGCGGTGCTGCCGGGCGTCGCGCTGCAGGAGCTCTGGCAGATCGTCGGGGTGGCCGAGACGGCGCTGATCGGTGTCTCCGCCATGGTCGTGGTCACCGCGCTTCTGGGCATGATGGCGATGATCTTCTCCTCGCTGAACGAACGCAGGCGCGAGATGGCGATCTGGCGGGCCATGGGCGCGCGACCGGCGACGATCCTCGGGCTTCTGGTGCTGGAGGCCGCGCTGATGGCGGCCCTCGGCGCGGGCCTCGGGCTGGCATTGCTATACGCCGGGCTCGTCATCGCGCAACCGCTGGTCGACAGCGCCTTCGGGCTCTGGCTGCCGATCGCGCCGCCGACGCTGCGCGAAGCGGCGGTTCTCGCGCTTGTGATCGCCGCGGCGGCGCTGACCAGCCTTCTGCCGGCGCTTCGGGCCTACCGCCTCTCCCTGGCCGATGGCATGATGGTGCGGACATGACACCCGCCCGTCTTTCCCGGCGCCGGCTTCTGGCGCTTTCCGCGGCCTGCCTCGTTCCGGGGCCGGCGCAGGCGGCCAAATACCGGGCGCTGGCCTGGGACGACCTGATGCCGCCCGGTCTGCCCTACGGCGAGATCGTCGGGCCCGGCTTCATCGACGAGGCCAACGACATCTGGAACCCGCAGTATGACGCCAACGGGCTGCAGGTGCGCCGCGATCTCGACGGGGTGCGGATCCGGCTTCCGGGCTACATCATCCCCTTCGAGACCGCGCGCGGCGGCGTGACCGCCTTCATGCTGGTGCCTTACGTCGGCGCCTGCATCCACACCCCGCCGCCGCCCCCGAACCAGCTGGTCTTCGTGCGGACCGACAGGCCCTGGCCCAACTGATCCATGTGGGACCCGGTCTTCGTCTTCGGGCGGCTCTCCGCCAAACCCATGGCGACGCAGATCGCGGACGCGGGCTACCAGATGAGTGCCGAAAGGATCGAGAGCTACCGATGACACCTCCCAGACCCTGCCGGCGGGCGGTCCTGCTTGGCCTCTCTGCATTTGCCCTGGCCGCCCCGGCGCGGGCCGAGACCGTGAACGATCTGACCTGGGACGACCTGCGGCCCGAGGGCGACAGCGCGCCGCCGGCCTTCCTGCGGGACGTGCTGCCGCACGACGAAAGTGCGATGGCGGCCGGGCAGCCGCAGTCCACGGGGATCCGGACGGATTGGAACGGGGCCATCGTGCGGATGTCCGGCTTCGTCGTGCCCATCGACCAGCGCGCCACGGGCGTCACCGCCTTCATCCTGGTGCCCTATGTCGGCGCCTGCGTGCATGTCCCGCCGCCGCCGGCCAACCAGCTTGTCTTCGTGACCACCGAGACCCCCTATGAGACCTCGGGCCTTTTCGAGGCGGTCACCGTCACCGGCATGTTCGGCACGGCCGCGACCTCGACCCAGCTCGCCGAGATCGGCTACGCGCTCTCGGCGGACGAGATCCGGCCGTATCGGCGGTAGGGGGCGTGGTGAGGGGCCGTTCGGGGCGATGAGCTCAAGCGGCTGAGCGCGGGCGGTTTCGCTTCGCGCGTCCTGAGACAGCGGCGAGCCCCACCGTCACCCGGCACAACAACTGAGCGCGGCCACATCCTTCTCGAAGGTCTGGGCGGCGAGCTTCAGCCCTTCGACCGTGGTGAGATAGGGCATGATCGTCTCGCCCAGCTCCTCATATGTCAGCCCCGCCTTCAGCGCCATCACCGCCGTCTGGATGCTGTCGGCGCCCTCGGGGGCGAGGATCTGCGCGCCGAGGAGCCGCTTGCTGCGGGCCTCCGCCACCAGCTTGATAAGCCCGCGCGTGTCGCGCGCGGCGAGCGCGCGGGGCACGGCGTCGAGCGGCAGGACCGAGGTGACCACGTCGTGCCCGGCCGCCCGGGCCTGCGCCTCGCTCAGGCCCACGCCCGCGACCTGCGGATCGGAGAAGACCACCCAGGGCATCGTGGCGTTGTCATAGCTGCGCGCCTCATCCGCCACCGCGTTCCGGGCCGCGAGTTTGGCGCCATAGGCCGCCATGTAGACGAACTGGTCGCGCCCGGTGACATCGCCCGCGGCCCAGACCGTGGGGTTGGCGGTGCGCATCTGCGCGTCGGTCACGATCCCGCCGCGCGCGTCGGTCTCGATGCCCGCGGCGCCGAGATTCAGACCGTCGCTGTTCGGCACCCGTCCGGTGGCGCGCAGCAGGCGCTCGGCTTCGAAGCTCTGGCCGTCCGTTGCGGTCAGCCGCACGGCATTGCCGTTGCGTTCTACGCGCTCGTAGCCCGAGACCCGCGCGAGGCGAATGCCCTCGTCGCTCAGGTAGTGCTTCAGCGCCTCGGAGACCTCGGGCTCGGCCTCCGGCAGCACGCCCCGACGGCTGACCAGCGTCACCGCGACACCGGCCCGGGCGAAGAGCTGCGCCAGCTCCACGCCGATATAGCCGGCGCCCAGGACCAGCAGCGAGGCGGGCAGGGCGGTCATCTCCAGGGCTACGGTGCTGTCGAGGGCCTTGCTCTCCTCGATCCCGGGGATCGTCGGCACATGCGGGCGCGACCCGGTGGCGAGGACGATTTTCCGCGTCGGAAAAGCCGCGCCGTCCACGGTCAGGCGGCCCTCATCGTCGAACCGGGCCCGGCCCGCGATATAGTCGATGTTCTCGTGCCGCGGCAGGACGTCGGCATATTTCGCCGCACGCATCTCCTGCACAAGCTCTTGTTTCTGCGCCATGGTCGCGGCCCAGTCGGTGATCCGGGCCTCTGCCGCGATGCCCTCGAAGCGGCGTGCGGCGCGGGCCTGGTGCAGGCCCTCCACCGCGCGGATCAGCGCCTTCGAGGGCACGCAGCCCGTGTTGACGCAGGTGCCGCCAAGGGTGCCCGTGCCGATCAATGCCACGCGCGCCCCGGCCTCGGCGGCGGTGATGGCGGCGGAAAAGCCGGCGGACCCGGCGCCGACGACGGCCAGGTCGTAGGCGGATTTGTGGGTGTGGGTGTCACTCATGTCTGCCTCCCCTCAGGTCCTGCGCGCGCGCCGCCAGAGCGCGTAGAGCGTGAGGCCGATGAAGCCCGCCAGCGCGGGCAGGAGCACCAGGTCGAGCCAGCCCAGCATGGCGGAGAGCCCCAGGGCGCCCAGCAGGATCACCAGGACCGGCGTGAAGCAGCAGAGCGCCAGAATGACGGTGCCGATCAGGCCATAGGACAGGAGGCGGTCGGTCTTTTCGGAGCGGGGCGTGCGGTTCATTGGGGCCTATCCTCGGTAAGGGGTGCATCGCAGTCGGCGCCCGCGAAGGTGATCCGCGCCTCGGAGCCCGTGAAGGGCCCAGCAAGGTCACCGCCCATGCGCCACGCGCCGTGGCGGCTTGCAGCAGCCTTCCCGGTCCTCTCACTTATTGTCCGGGCCTGCCGCCCCGTCTTCTTCGTCTGCACCGTCATCGCGTCATCCTCGTTGTGGCTCGATGACCGTCAAGATAGGGTCTGTAGCAACTACAGGATCAAGGACAAATCTGATGCCTGACCTTCACGCCACCGCGAGCGCGCTGAGGCGCTCCGATCTCGCCCGGCGGACCGGCTGCAACCTCGAGACCATCCGCTATTACGAGAGCGTCGGCCTGATGCCCGATCCGCCGCGCACCGCGTCGGGGCATCGGCGCTACGGGCCGGCCCATGTGGAGCGGCTGAGCTTCGTGATGCGGGCCAGGGATCTCGGCTTCACGATGGAAGAGATCCGCGGCCTCCTGTCCCTCGTCGATCGCGGCAGCCACACCTGCGCCGAGGTCGCGCGCATGGGGCGGCACCACCTCGAGGTGGTGCGCGCCAAGATCCGCGATCTTCAGGCGATCGAAGCGGTTCTCTCGGGGACCATTTCGCGCTGCACCGGGGCCGACACGCCCGACTGCCCGCTGCTGGATGTTCTCAATGAAGGGCAGGCGGCGGAGATGCCCGCAGGTGGTGCGGAATAGGGTTCATTCGAGGGAGGCGGGGCGGTCCGCCGGGAGGCAGGACCTGCGGTCTACGCGTCGGGCGAACCGCGCGGGCCACATCCGCAGCCCACGTCCGCAATCACCCTCCGCGCCCCGTCACCGAGCGCCCCAGGTGTCCGACAGCCGGTAGCCCTCGGGCCAGGGGTCGGAGGGGTCGAGCATGTGCTGGTGCACGCCGGTGATCCAGCCGCGGCCGGAGATCTCCGGGCGCATCGCCGGGTGGCCCGCGAGCGTGGTCTCTCCGAGGATCTTCCCGGAAAAGGTCGAGCCGATCACCGAGCGCGCGGTGAGCCTCTCGCCGGTCGTCATCACGCCCCGCGCCTGCAGGACGGCCATGCGCGCCGAAAGCGCGGTGCCGGTGGGCGAACGGTCGACCTTGCCGGGCTGGATCGCAACCGCGGAGCCGGTCTCCAACCCCTCGGGGCCGTCGGTCAGCGGCCCGGCGAAAAGGCAGAAGGAGATGTGCCGCCAGTCCGGGTTCTCGGGGTGTTCGAAGCCGAGCTGCGCGTTGGCGGCATTGGTAATCCGCACGCCGAGGGTCGCGAGGTCATGCGCCTCGTCCTCCTTCAGCGTGAAGCCGAGCGCCGCGGCGTCGACGATCACGAAGCTGTCGCCGCCGTAGGCGGTGTCCACCGTCAGGGTGCCCAGCCCCTCGACCTCGAGCGTCGCGTCGAGCCGGGCGGCGAAGGAAGGCACGTTCTCCACGAAGATCCGCTCGGCCTTGCCGTCCCGGCACTCCGCGCGCACCCGGACGAGGCCGCCGGGCGCTTCCATCACCAGATGCGTCTCGGGTTCCTGCATCGGGACCAGCCCGCCGTCGAGCAGCACCGTGGCGACGCAGATCGAGTTCGAGCCGGACATCGGCGGCGTGTCCTCCGGCTCCATGATGATCCAGGCGGCCTGCGCCTCGGGGTGCTTCGGCGGGACCAGCAGGTTCACATGCCGGAAGACCCCGCCGCGCGGCTCGTTCAGGACGAAGTTGCGCAGGGTCTCGTCGCGGGCAATCCAGCGGCTCTGTTCCCAGAGGGTGTCGCCGGGCGGCGGCAGGACACCACCGACGATGACGTCGCCGACCTCGCCCTCGGCGTGGGCGGAGATCACGTGGATGGTCTTGCTGGAGCGCATGGCGATGGGTCCTGGTGGGTTGCGGCAGGGCGATCATGGGCGGCGGGAGGGGGCATGCCAACAGGTGGCGGGATGATACTTTGGGATTAGAGGATCGGGGGGCGGTCCCGGGGGCGGGATGGCACCTGCGCAGGCGGCGCGGGGCAGGGCTCTCGCATTCACCCGGGGGCACGGCCGACGGACCAGCATCGCCACTGTCGTCGGCCCGTCGAGGCGACGCCCCACCACCCCCCCGATCAGGCGACCCGGGCGAGCCGGAACCCGTTGGCGCCGAGGCTCACGGTGCGGCCCGCGACTTCGGCACCTTCGGCGCAGAGCTCCTCTCCGGCGCTCTCGACATCGACCGAGACCGGCGTCGTGCCGAGATTGAAGAGGCAGAGGACCTCGCCGCCACGCATGTAGCCAAGCACCGGCTCGGGCATATCGAGGAAGGTCATCTCGCCGGCCCTCAGGGCCTCTGTCCGAGCGCGCAGCGCGATCATCTCGCGGTAGAAGGCCAGCACGCTGTCGCGTCCGCTCTGGGTGTCGACCGCCCGCGCGGCCTCGGGCGGCTTGACCGGCAGCCAGGTCTCCGCGGAGGTCGAAAAGCCCGCCTGCGCCGCATCCGCCTGCCAGGGCATCGGCGTGCGCGACCCGTCGCGGCCGGGGTTGTCGGGCCAGAAGGTCTTGCCCTCGGGGTCGACCAGCTCGTCGTAGGCCAATTCGGACTGCGCCAGCCCCAGCTCCTCGCCCTGGTAGAGGCAGACCGAGCCGCGCAGGCTCAGCAGGAGCGCCGCGGTCATCTTGGTGAAGCCGTCCGGGGTGGCGGCGTGATCCGCCCAGCGGCTGACATGGCGCGGCACGTCGTGGCTCGAGAAGGCCCAGTTCGGGCAGCCCGCGTAGCCATCGGCGAACATCGCCTCGATCTGCCGGCGGAAGAATGCCGCGCCGTAGGGCTTGTGCATCAGCGCCGTGTGATAGGCCTGATGCAGCCGCCCGGGCCCGGTGTATTCCTGCAGCCGTTCGATGGGGAAATGGCCCTCGCCGATCTCGCCGATCAGGGTGCGGGCCTCGTAGCGGTCGGTCAGGGCGCGCACCCGCTCCATGAAGGCCAGGTTCTCGGGCCGGTTCTTGGAGTGCACCGGATACTGCATCTCGTAGGTCTTGTAATCGGGCTCGGTCTTCTCGCGGAAGTCCGGCGGGTTGTCGCGCAGCAAGGCGTCGTGGACGTAGTGGTTCACCGCATCGAGCCGGAAGCCGTCGACCCCCTTGTCGAGCCAGAAGGCCAGCGTCTCCAGCGCCCAGTCCTGGACCTCGGGGTTGTGGAAGTTGAGGTCGGGCTGCTCCTTCAGGAACTGGTGGAAGTAGTACTGTCGGCGGCGCACGTCCCAGGTCCAGGCGGGCCCGCCGAAGATCGACTGCCAGTTGTTCGGCGGCGAGCCCTCGGGCTTGGCGTCGGCCCAGACGTACCAGTCGGCCTTGGGATTGTCGCGCGAGGCGCGGCTTTCGGTGAAGAAGGGGTGGCGGTCCGAGGAATGCGACAGCACCTGGTCGATGATCACCTTCAGGCCCAAATCATGGGCGCGGGTCACCAGCGCCTCGAAATCCGCCATGGTCCCGAAGGAGGGATCGACGTCGCGGTGATCGGCGACGTCATAGCCCATGTCGATCATCGGCGAGGTGAAGAACGGCGAGATCCAGATCGCGTCGACGCCGAGGTCGGCGACATGTCCCAGCCGCCGGGTGATTCCCCTGAGGTCGCCGATCCCGTCGCCGTTGTCGTCCTGAAAGCTGCGCGGATAGATCTGGTAAGTGACTGATCCGTTCCACCAATCCTGTGTCGCATCCATGTCGAGCCCTCCCGGCAGTTGTGATCCGAAACGTTTCGGTTATTCTGTTTGTTGACCATGACGGGGCCAGGGTGCAAGTCCGTTTTCCCAAGAGGGGGAGTGCCGGGTATGGCGACATTGAAGGACGTCTCGCGCCGCGTCGGGCTGTCGGTGACGCAGGTCAGCCGGGCGCTCAACGCCCATGACGACGTCAGCGAGGCCACCAAGGCGCGGGTGCGCAAGGCCGCCGAGGAGCTGGGCTACGTGCCGAACCTCTCGGCGCGCAAGCTGAAGTCCGGGCGGTCGGGCATCGTCTCGATGATCGTGCCGCCGCGCTCGGAGACCGTGGAGATCGAGCTGCTGATGGAGACCGTCATGGGCCTCTCGGCGGAGTTCTCCCGGCGCGGGCTGCAGTTCGTGCTGCATGTGCTCTCGGACGGGGAGGACCCGGCCGAGGCGCATGGCCGGATGATGCGGGGCGGCTCGATCGACGGCGTGGTGGTGACCGACCCCTTGCGCGACGACCCGCGGATCGCCTGCCTCGAGCAACTCGGCGCGCCTTTCGTGGTGCATGGCCGCGACCGGATCGACGCGGGCTATCCCTTCGTCGACATCGACCACTGGGCGATCGGCCGAATGCTGGCCGAGGCGCTCCTGCGGCGGGGCTGCCGCCGTATCGCGCTGGTGGACGGGCCGGGCGACCGGCCCTACTCGGGCCTGCGCCGCGCCGGGGTCGAAGCGGCGCTCTCCGCGCAGAACCTGGCGCTGGCCGAGACCCACGTTCTGCCGGGGCCGATGACCGAGGCGCGGGGCAGGGCGGCCGCGGGGGCGCTGGCCGAGGCCGACGGCGTGATCGCCGGCAACATGATGCTCGCCGCGGGTCTGCGCGACGGCCTGGGCGCGACCCCCATCGCGGCCCATGACGACGACCTGCTGCGCCACCAGGCGGGCCAGATCGGCGGCCCGCTGATCCGCACACGCGCGCCCCTGTCGGACGCCTGGACGCCGCTTTGCGACGCGCTGGCCGGGGCGATTCGCGGCAAGCCCGCCAGCCAAACCCTTCTGGACGTGTCCTTAATCGAGGACTGATGCGCCGCGCTTGACAGGATCGCCGCGCGCAGGCAGCGTAAATGCCATCCGAAACGTTTCGGTTATCCCGCCGGACAGCGTTTCGACCAATGATGTGGAGACCTTGGGAGGACATCATGACCCATCGCGCAACCGTTCCTTCAACCGCGCTGGCGCTTGTCGTCTGCGCCGCCAGTGCCGCCTCCGGGCAGGAGCTGATCCGCCCCGTGGGCGAGGGGCCCTTCACCTGGTCCGCCTACGAGGCCTTCGCCGCCGCGCATGACTTCGCCGGCGAGGTGCTCGAGGTGCGCGGCTCCTCGACCGGCGACGACAAGACCAAGCTCGGCAACCTCTTCGCCTATTTCGAGGCGGCGACCGGCGCCGAGGTGCGGCTTTCGGGCTCGGACAACTTCGAGCAGGACATCGTGATCGCCGCGCAGTCCGAGACGCTGCCCGAAATCGCCATGTTCCCGCAGCCGGGCCTGGCCGAGGAGATGGCCGCGCAGGGCCACCTGGTGGCGCTGTCGGACGACAACCGCGCCTGGTTCGAGGAGAACTTCGCCGCCGGCGCCTCCTGGGCCGACCTCGTGACCTACGCAGGGCCCGACGGCACCGAGCGGATCTACGGCACGATCTTCGGCGCCGACGTGAAGTCGCTGGTCTGGTATTCGCCGATCGCCTTCGACGAGATGGGTTACGACATCCCCGAAAGCATGGAGGAGCTGAAGGAGCTCACCGAGCAGATCGTCTCGGACGGCGGGACGCCCTGGTGCATCGGCCTGGGCTCCGGCGCGGCGACCGGCTGGCCCGGTACCGACTGGGTTGAGGAGTTCCTGCTGCGCACCCAGCCGGTCGAGGTCTACGACCAATGGGTCGCCAACGAGATCCCCTTCGACGACCCGCGCATCGTCGCGGCGATCGAGGAATACGGCTGGTTCGCCCGCAACGAGGACTTCGTGGTCGACGGCGTCGAGGCGGTGGCCTCGAAGGACTTCCGCGACAGCCCCGCGGGCCTCTTCACCATCCCGCCGGAGTGCTACATGCACCGCCAGGCCTCCTTCGTGCCGAACTTCTTCCCCGAGGGCGTCGAGGTCGGCTCGGACGCGGAGTTCTTCTACTTCCCGGCCTATGCGGACAAGGACCTCGGCCAGCCGGTGCTGGGCTCGGGCGGGGTCATCGCGGCGACGACCGACCGGCCGGTCGCCATGGCCTTTGTCGAGTTCCTGAAGACCCCGGTGGCGCATGAGATCCAGATCAGCCAGGGCCAGTTCCTGACGCCGCATCTCAAGGCGTCGAAGGAGGCCTACCAGAACGAGACCCAGGCCACCCAGGGCGAGATCCTGACCAATGCGACCACCTTCCGCTTCGACGGCTCCGACCTGATGCCCGCCGAGATCGGCACCTCGGCCTTCTGGTCGGCCATGGTCGACTACCAGACCGGCGCCTCCGCCGAGGCGGTCGCCCGCGACGTGCAGGAGCGCTGGTCGCGGATCGACTGAGGCGGCTTCTGCGGGAAGATTGAAGCGCCATCGGAGAGATCCGGTGGCGCTTTTTCTGTGCGGTATGCGGGGGTCGCGCGGGGCAGCGCATCGCGAACCCGCATGCGCCCCGCATCGCGGCGGGCCTCCGCCCACCGCCGACCTCACACCGCCGGCATACCCTTCGGCCGGGCCAGGCGCTTCTGCGCGGCGATGCGGAACGGGGCGTTGGGGCCGCCGAAGCCGCGGTAGCCGGGGGCGCGTTGCACGATCTCGAAGAACATGCCGCCGGCGAAGGCGCGGGAGTAGAGCTGCAGGAATTCCGCCTCGCCCTCGCGGTCGTAAAGCACGTTCCAGCGCCGCAGCCGGTCGAGCAGCCCCTCGGGCAGGTCGAAGCGGGCGGCGAGGTCGCTGTAGTAGTTCTCGGGGATCGGCAACGGCTCGAAACCGCGCCCGGCGAGGGCTTCCGCGGTGGCGAAGATATCCTCGGTCGCCAGCGCCACGTGCTGCACCGAGCCGCCGAAGCTCTCGGCAAGGAAGCTGCCGGCGAGGGTGCGGTGGGTCGCGGCGCCGTTCAGCGTGACGCGCAGGGCGCCGCCCGCGCTCTCGATGGCCTGGCTGCGCACCAGCCCGTCGGGGTCGATCACATCCACCATGGGCGTCTTCGCCATGTCGAAAAGCGTGGTGTAGAACAGCGTCCAGCTCAGCATCTCCTCGTAGGACATGGTCTGGGCGAGGTGGTCGATGCCGGTGATGCCGACCCCGGGCGCGGGATCCTCTTCGGAGACGGGCAGGAATTCGACCTCCCAGACCCGGTCGAGACCGCTTTCGCCGTCGATGAAATGCAGGACCGAGCCGCCGAGGCCGCGGATCGCGGGGATGTCCAGCTCGCCGGGCCCGGTGGGCTGGCGGAAGGGCTTGGAGCCGAGCGCCTCGGCCCGCGCCAGCGTCTCGGCGGCAGAGGTGACCCGCAGGCCGATGTCGCAGATCGAGGTGCCGCGCACGTTCCAGGCATGGGCGGCGTGGCCGGTCTCCTCGGCGTTGACGACGATGCGGACGGCGCCCTGCTGCCAGAGGTCGAGCGCCTTGTTCCGGTGCCGTCCGACGCGGGCGAAGCCAAGGCCCGAGAGCGTGTCCGACAGGCGGTCGAGGTCCGTCCGGCGGGCGGCGAACTCGAGGAAGGCAACGCCTTCGACCTGCACGCGCGGCGGGATCGCGGGCAGGGGCATCGGCGTGTCCGGCTCGGCCCGGCGCACCTCGTCCATCACCGCCGTCAGCGCGCGATAGCCGTCGCCCGCCACGACCCGCGGGTCGCTGCCGCGGAACTGGTCGTTGAAGATCTCCAGGCTCATCGGCCCGTCGTAGCCGGTCGCGGCCACGGCGCGGCAGAAGCCCGCCACGTCGAGGTCGCCCTCGCCGGGCATGTTGCGGAAGTGGCGCGACCAGTAGAGCAGGTCCATCTCGATCGCGGGCGCGTCGGCCAGTTGCACGAAGAAGATGCGGTCGCCCGGGATCGCGCGGATCGACTCGGGCGAGAGGCGGCGGCCCAGCGTGTGGAAGCTGTCGAGGATCAGCCCGACGTTGGGGTGATCGGCGCGGCGCACGATCTCCCAGGCGTCGCGGTGGTCGTTGACGTGCCGGCCCCAAGCCAGCGCCTCGTAGCCCAGGCGGATGCCCTGGGCGCGGGCGATCTCGCCCAGGTCGGACAGGTCGTCGGCCGCCCGGTCGATCCCGCCAAGGCTCTCGGGATGCACCGAGGAGCAGATCAGCATCAGGTCGGTGCCAAGCTCGCCCATCAGGTCGAACTTGCGCCGGGCCCGGTCGAAGGCCTTGGCCCGCAGCGGTTCGGGCAGGCATTCGAAGTCACGGAACGGCTGGAAGAGCGTGATCTCGAGCCCGTGGTCGCGCACCATCCGGCCGACCTCGGCGGGGCCGCCGTCATGGGCGATGAAATCCTGCTCGAAGATCTCGATCCCGTCGAAACCGGCCTTGGCGATGGCCTCGAGCTTTTCCGGCAGCGCGCCCGAGATCGAGACCGTGGCGATGGAGGTCTTCATGCGCGGTTCTCCCTGTCGCTCAGTAGCCCAGCGCGCGCGGCAGCCAGATCACCGTCTGCGGCACGAAGGTCAGGATGATCAGCACCAGCACCTCGACCAGGAAAAGCGGCATGATCGCCCGGATCAGCCGGGCCATGCCGACCTGCGCCACCCCCTCGGCGACGAAGAGGCACAGGCCCAGGGGCGGGGTGATCAGGCCGATCATCAGGTTGAAGATGACCAGGATGCCGAAATGCACCGGGTCGACACCGAGCGAGACCGCGATCGGGTGCAGGATCGGCACCAGCACCAGCATGGCCGCGATGCCCTCGAGGAAGAGCCCGACGAAGAGGAACAGCAGGATCACCGCCAGAAGGAAGGTGGTCTGGCTGTCGACATTGCCGAGCACCCAGTCGGTCAGCATGTTGGGCACGCGGTTGTAGGTCAGAAGCCAGTTCCCGGCCGAGACCGCGGCGATGATGATCAGGATGATCGCGCTGTCCTTCATCGCGCCCGAGAAGATGCGCGGCAGGGCCGAGAGCTGGATCTTGCGGTAGACGACGAGGCCCAGGACAAGCGCATAGGCGACGGCGAAGCTCGCGGCCTCGGTCGGGGTCACCACGCCCAGGAGGATCGAGCCCACCACGAAGACCGGCATCAGCAGCGGCAGGATCCCCTGCAGGAGCGCGGTGCCGGCGGGCGTCTCGTCCAGCGCGCCCATGTCCTTGCTTGGGTCGACCTTGACCGTCGCCATGACGTAGATCGACAGGAAGATGGCCAGCAGGATGCCCGGCACCACGCCCGCCATGAAGAGCGCGGGCACCGAGACGCCCGAGACGATCAGCGCGTAGATGATCACCGGGATCGAGGGCGGGATGATCGGGCCGATCACCGAGGAGGCGGCGGTCAGCGCGGCGGCGAAACTGCGGTCGTAGCCGCGTTTCTCCATCTCGGGGATGAAGACCCGGCCGATGGCCGATGTGTCGGCCACGGCGGAGCCGGAGAGCCCGGCGAAGATCACCGAGGCCCAGATGTTGACCAGCGCCAGCCCGGCCCGCAGCCGCCCGACGATCACATTGGCGAAGGCGATGATCCGCGAGGTGATGCCGGATTCGTTCATCACCTCGCCCGCCAGCACGAAAAGCGGGATGGCCAGGAGCGGGAAGGAGTTCAGCCCCTTGAACATCTCGGTCGGCACGATGCGCAGGGTATAGGGGGCCTCGCCCGTGGACATGAAGACCAGGAGCGCGGCGACGATGGCGATGGCGATGGGGACGCCGGCCAGCAGCCCGACGATGAGGACGGCATAGACCATGGATCAGACCTCCGGGGCGCGGGCGCGCTCGGCGAGTTTCAGGGCGGCGGCGATGGCGAGGATTAGCCCGCCGAAGGCGATCGCGTATTGATAGGGGCCGACGCGGCCGAGCCAGACCAGGGCCTCGATGCCCGTGGTGCTGGCCAGCGCGTCCGCCGTGGCCTTGAGGCCCGAGGCGTCGACATCGCCGCGGCGCACCGCGAAGAGGTGGCCCGCATAGGCCAGCGCCAGGCCCGAGACGACGGTCACCGCATCGGCGACCATGAAGAGCCGCCGCTTGGCGCGGGCCGGCAGCATGTCGACGAGGATGGTGAAGCGGATATGCGCGTCGTGCAGATAGGCGAGCGCCAGGCCGAACATCACGCCGTAGATCGTGAGGTAGATGGGCAGCTCCTCGCCCCAGGGCACGGAGCGCCCGACCAGGTAGCGGCGGGTGGAATTGACGAAGATCACCAGGAACACCAGCGCCATCGAAAGCCCGGCGCCGAAGCCGAACACGCGGCGGGCGATTGCGTTGATCCTGTCCATTGTCTCCTCCCTAGGTCTGCCCGGCCCGGGCGGCGCGGCGGTGTGCACGCGCCGCACGGGCCGGGGTCCGGTCATTCGGTGGCGGCGGCAAGCGCGCTTTGCAGCCGGTCGATCCACTCGGCGTCGTCGCCCAGCTCGCCGCGCAGGTAGTCCACCACGGCGGGCTGCGCCTGGTCGGCGAAGACCTGCAGTTCCTCGGCGGTCGGCGAATAGACCTGCATGCCCTCGGCCTGCACCTTGGTCACGCCCTCGGCGGTGTTCCACTGCTGGATCGCGCGGCCCATGGTGCCCGCGACCGAGGCGGCCTTCTGCACGACCTCCTGCTGGGCCGGGTCGAGACCCTGGAAGAACTCGTCCGAGATCAGGATGAAGTCGGCGGCATAGACGTGGCCGTCGAGCGTCATGTAGCTCTGCAGCTTGTGCAGGCCGTTGTTGTAGATCACGCCGACCGGGTTCTCCTGCCCGTCGACCACGCCGGTCGAAAGCGCGTTCGGCAGCTCGGTCCAGGCGATCGGGGTCGGTTCCCCGCCGAGGCCCTCGACCATCTCGACATAAAGCGGAATGGGCTGGACCCGGAACTTCAGGCCCTCCATGTCCGCGGGGCTGCGGATCTCGCGGGTGTTGTTGGTGAAGTTGCGGAAGCCGGTCTCGCCATAGGCCAGCGTGCGCAACCCGGTCTCCTCCAGGCAGTGCTGGCCGAGGGCCTGGCCGAACTCCCCGTCGAGGACCTCCCAGGCCACCGGGGCCGAGGGGAAGGTATAGGGGATGTCAAGCACCGAGGCGGCCGGGCAGACCTTGGACATGGCGCCCGAGACCAGCACGACCTGGGTGAGGTTGTCCTGCGCCTGGGCGATCAGCTCGTCCTCGTTGCCGAGCGCGCCTGCGGGGAACAGCTCGACCGTCATGTCGGTCTCGCCCTCGACGATGTTCTTGAAGATTTGCGCGGCGGCGCCCTTCTTCGACCCGGTCCAGTCGTCGGGGTCCACGTGGGCGACCCGCAGGGTCTGGGCCGAGGCCGCGCCGGCGACCAGCGTGCCGCAAAGCGCGGCAACGCCAATCAGGGTTTTCGGTTCGATACGCATGGATGCTCCTCCCTTTTGCGTTCTCAGGTGCCCGCCGCGATAGGGGCGGGGTGATCGAAAGTGTCGAAAGTGGCGGCCATGCGCGCGGGATCGGCGGGCCGGCCGGTGAAAAGCTCGAAGGCACGGACGGCCTGCAAGACCGCCATGCCGGACCCCGGCAGGACCCGGCAGCCCGCGGCGCGGGCGGCGCGCAGAAGCTCGGTCTCGAGCGGGAAATAGACGATGTCCGCGACCCAGAGCGCGGGATCGAGAAGGGCGGCCGGCAGCGCCATGCCGGGCAGCTTGGCCATGCCCATGGGCGTCGCGTTGACAAGGCCGTCGGGCCGGTCGGTCTCGAAGAGCGCGGCTAGGTCCGCGACCGCGGCGGTCGTGGTCTCGGGGCGGTTGGCCGCGACCTGCGCGGCGAGCCGCTCGGCCCGGTCGGGATCGCTGTCGTGGATCGAGAGCCGCCGCACGCCGCAATCGGCCAGCGCATGGGCCACCGCGACCCCGGCGCCGCCCGCGCCGATCAGCAGGGCGTGGTCGCGCGGGACCTCGGGCAGGCCGGTGCGGAAGCTCTGCGCGAAGCCCCAGAGATCGGTGTTGTGCCCGACCCGGCGGCCGTCCTTCAGCACCACCGTGTTCACCGCGCCGATGGTGCGGGCGTTCTCGGAAAGATCGTCAAGAAGGCCCATGACCTCGATCTTGAAGGGGTAGGTCACGTTCAGCCCGTCGAAGCCGCTGGCCTCGGCGGCCTTCAGCATGTCCGAGAGCGACAGTTCGGCGCGCTCCGGGGCGTCCATGTCGAGGATCCGGTAGACCGACGAGAGCCCCTGCGCGCCGCCTTCCGCCATATGCATGCGCGGCGTGCGCGAGGCCGCGATGCCCCGGCCGATCAGGCCGGCCAGCAGGGTCTCTCGGGGTCTGTCGAGCTGCGCCACGCCGCCCTCCGTCTTTTGCCGAAGTGATTCTGACGCTCAAAATGAACCCGCAGGTTAATTCTGTCAACGGAATTGATCCCGCGGGTTAATTGTGCTGAACTGCGCGCAGCGACCAGGGGTGGACGGCTGGAGGGACGACAGGTGAACGAGACCGCCAAGTCACGGAGCTGGAAGCAGAATCCCGAAGCGGTGAAGGCCGACATCCTGCGCGTGGCGCGCGAGGAGTTCGCCCGCGGGGGCCTCTCCCGCACGCGGATCGAGGACATCACGGCGCGCACCAAGACCTCGAAGCGGATGGTCTTCTACTATTTCGGCGACAAGGAATCGCTCTACCGCGCGGTGCTCGAGGACGCCTATGCCGAGGTCCGCGCCGCCGAGGCCGAGCTCGACATCGACGGGCTGGCGCCGGACGCGGCCTTGCAGAAGCTCGCCGAGTTCACCTTCGACCACCACCGGGCGCATCCCGATTTCATCCGCCTGGTGATGGTCGAGAACATCCACGGCGGCTGCCACATCGCGGAATCCGACCGCTTCGCCGAGCAGAACGTCGGCGCCATCCGCATGTTGGAGCGCATCTGCCAGGCGGGGATCGAGGCCGGGCTGTTCCGGCCCGACGTCTCGGCCCTGGCGCTGCACTGGCAGATCAGCGCGATGAGCTTCTTCAACGTCTCGAACCGCACGACCTTCGCGGCCAATTTCGGCAACGCGCTCTTCGAGGAGGCCGGCCAGGACATGCTGCGCCGCGAGGCCGCCCGCGCCGTGGTGCGCGGTGCGTTGAAGACGCCCGAGGGAGAGGGCTGAGCGGGCGCGCGGCGGCGGTCGGGGGCTGTCCGGGGCAGGGGGCGTTTCCCCCCGATGCCGCGTCCGGCCCGCTTAACTGCCAAACGCCCCATCCGCTCCGTGACCTCGACGCCCGGGGCCCCACATAGCACCGCACGTCATCGACACAGCGCCGCCCGAGGGAGACCCCATGCGCTTCTGGACCATCATCGCGCTCATCCTTGTCCTCTCGGCGGTCGGGCTGACCTACGAGATCGCGGCGGGCCGGGTGCTGGCGCCCTTCTTCGGCACCTCGCTTTTGACCTGGACCACGGTGATCGCCACGGTCCTCGCGGGCTTTTCGCTGGGCAGCGCGCTCGGCGGGCTGATCGCGGAGCGCGAGCGGCCCGCGGCGCTCTCGGCGATCCGCAAGGCGCTCCTGGCGACGGCGGCGCTCATGGCGCTCTCGCCGGTGATACTGGGGCTGGTCTACACGCTGGGCGCGCGGGGCACGGCGGGCATGGTCATCTCGGTCCTGGTGGCCTTCTTCCCGGCCTCGGTGCTGGTCACGCTGCCGTCGCCCTTCCTCGCCAAGCTGGCCGTCGAGGCGCGCCCGGGGCGCGAGGGCTCCTCGCTGGGCGTGGTGCTGGCGGCGGGTTCGGTGGGGGCCATCGCGGGGGCGGTGCTCTCGGGCTTCGTGACCCTGCCGCTGATCGGCTCGGCGGCGACCTTCACGCTTTGCGGCGCGGTGGCGCTGGCCTGCCTGCCGGTCCTGCGCGCGGCCGACCGCGGGGCCCGGCACGAGGCGCCGGGGATCAATGCGATCGTGGCGACCGTGCTCCTGGTCGGCGCCTCGCTCCTGCCCGGGCCGATCTGCCGCTACGAGTCCGGGCTCTCCTGCATCGACGTGGCGCAACAGGGCAGCGCCACCTACCTGGTCTCGGACGGCACCGCCCAGGCCGCCGAACGGCCGGGCGAGGGGCCGGAGGACGGGCTGGTCCTGAGCTACACGCAATGGCTCTGGCAGCGCATGGACCGCGACCTCGGGCCCGCGCCCTCGGTGCTATTCATCGGCGGCGGGGGCTACAGCCTGCCGACGCGGCTTCTGGACGACCGCCCCGCGGCCCGCGCGCTGGCGGTGGAGATCGACCCGCTGGTCACCGAGGTGGTCCGCCGCCACCTGCCCGAGGCCGGCGCGATGATCGAGAGGACCGGTGTTATGCTCGGCGACGAGGCGGACCCCGGCGACGGGCGGCTAAAGATCCGGCACGCGGACGGGCGGGTCGTCATCAACGAGACCGACCGGCGCTTCGACGCGGCGGTGATGGACGCCTTCTCCTCGGGCTCGGTGCCGGCGCATCTCGCCACGCTGGAGACCTATGCCCGGCTGCGGGAGATCGTCGACGGGCCGGTCTATGTGAACCTCTTGGACTATCCGGACGGGCGGCTCGCCCGGGGCATCCACGCTATCCTGGCCGAGCTCTACCCGCATGTGCGCGCCGTCCAGAGCCCGCTCTGGCAAACCGGCCGCGCCAATATCGTGCTGGTCGCCTCGGATGCGCCGATCGCGCCGCTGGAGGCGATGCCGGAGGATTACGCCGCCGTGCAGATCTCGCAGGCGCGCGCCTTCACCGACGACCGCGGGTGGAGCGGGCACCGGTAACGCGCCCCTCGCAAGGGGCGCGGCGCGCCCTTACGACACCGTCTCGATCGCGAAGCGGAAAAGCGAGCGGATGTGGCCGCCCACGGCCTTGCGCGCGGCGCGGGCGTCGCGGGTCTCGAGCGCGTCGAGGATCGCGGCGTGCTGGCGGCTGTCGGGCTCGAGCCGTTCGGCCAGTCGGTCGATCTCGAACATCTTGGTGCCCGCGCGCAACGCGTGGATCATGTCGGCCATCACCCGGTTGCCGCAGTTCTCGATGAAGAGCCCGTGCACCTCGTCGTCCGAGCGCCAATGCGCCAGCATGTCGTAGGGCCTGCGGGTCTCGACCGCGTGCAGGGTCTCGCGGGCGCGCTGGATGTCGGCGGGGTCGACCCGGTCGACGCAAAGCGCCGCGGCCTCGGCCTCGAGCAGCTCGCGCACCTTCAGGCTTTGCAGGTATTCGCGCAGCTCGACCTTGCGCACCTGGAAGGAGCGGTTGGCGGATTTGACCAGCACGCCCTCGGCCTCGAGCCGCTGCAGCGCCTGGCGGAGCGGCGTGCGCGAGATGCCCAGAAGGTCGGCGATCTGCTGTTCGACGATGACGCTTCCGGCGGCGAGCTGGCGCTGTTCGATCATCGTCGAGAGCGCCTCGTAGGCGCGGCCCGAGAGCGTGCCACGCTTGGCGGCGGCGGGCGATTCGGTGCTGGCCACAGGCGGCGGGCTGGTTTTGCTCATGGCGTCACTCTTCGTTTCGCGGCTGCCCGGAAGCCGGGCAACCAACTGTCGCGGCGATGAAAACCGCGGCGCTGCGGAGGCCTCTGCCGCGGGTCTTCCCGTGTATTTCATGTATGCCACCAAAAATCTATTGCGTTTTGATCGTGCACTATGAATGTTGAATTGTATACCGTCGGGACGCGACGGAGGGGAGAATGATGATGACCACCGCCAGGCCGCCCGAAACCCGCAGCGACAGCGCGATTGCCTTTCTGCGCGAATTGATCGCGCTCCAGCCCAAGGGCGAAGCCGCCGTCCAGGCCGCCATCGCCGCGCGGCTCGCGCAGGCCGGCTGCAGCGTCGAGACCCGCGACTACGATCCCGCCGAGGTGCCGGTGAAAGGCGAGTTCGCCGCCGATGCCTCCCGCGCCACCGAACGGCGCAGCGCCGTGGTGGGCAGGCTCACGGGGCAGGCGGATCTGCCGAGCCTGCTGATCTTCGCCCATCCCGACGGCGAGCCCATGCGCGACGCCGAGGCCTGGCGCCACGACGCCTTCGCCGGCGAGGTCGAGGACGGCAAGCTCTACGGCTGGGGTGTCGCCGACGACCTGGCGGGCTGCGCCGCCGCGGTCCTCGCGATCGAGGCCGCCGCCGCCCATGGCGCGCCGCTCGGCCGGGCGGTCTTCGCCTCCACGCCCTCGAAGCGCTACGCCCGGGGCGTGGCGGCGCTCTTGCACGACGGTCTTTCCGCCGATGCCGCGCTCTACCTGCATCCCGCCGAATCCGGCGTCGGCATGCGCGAGATCAAGGCGCTGGCCTCGGGGCAGGTGGAGTTCCGCATCACCGTGACCGGCCAGGCGCCCGACACCACCGAGCCCGGCCAGACCGCCTTTTCCCATCTCGCGGCCAATCCCGTCGACAAGGCGGTGCTGGTGCATGCCGCGCTGATGGAACTGGCCGAGGACCGCGCCCGCCGCATCCGCCAGCCGCAGATCGAGGCCCGGGTCGGCCGCGCCACCAACCTGCATATCTCGCGCATCCGCTGCGGCGAGATGGGCAAATTCGCCCGCATCGCCGAGACCTGCGAGATGGGCGGGGCGCTGTCCTTCCCGCCGGGCGAGACGCTGGCCGAGGTCCGCGCCGAGGTCGAGGAGGCCGTCGCCCGCGCCGCCGAGGCCGACGACTGGCTGCGCGACAATCCCCCGCGCATCGACTGGCTGACCGGCGTGACCGGCGCGCATGTGCCGGAAGAGCATCCGCTCTACCAGGTGACCGCGCGGGCGGTCTCGGATGTCACCGGCGAGGCGCCGTATGTGAACGTGATGCATACCTCCTCGGACATCCGCAATCCGCCGGTCGAGGCGGGCATCCCCTGCGTCGCTTTCGGCTGTCTCTGCGGCGATCTCAGCCAGAACGAGAAGCGCGACGAATGGGTCGATGTGGCCGACTTCCTGCGCATGGTCGAGGTCACGACCCGGGTCGTGACCGACTGGTGCAGCGGCGCGCGCCCCGGCGCCCCGTCCTGACATTTCCAGATTTAACAGAGGGCCGATGAAGCGGCCCCGACCCCATCCCACCAACAGAGGAACGACACGATGACCAAGACCTTGATGACAGGGACGGCGCTGGCCACCCTTCTGAGCCTTTCGACCGGCGCCGCGCTGGCGCAGGACTGCCCGGCGGATCTGCCGCTTGTCGAGGACGGCAAGCTGACCATGTCGATTAACGCGACGATCCCGCCAAAGCAGTATATCGACAAGGACGGCAATATCGCGGGCCTGCACCGCGACATGGGCGACGAGATCGCCAAGCGTCTCTGCCTCGAGCCGGTCTACCGCAACGTCGACTTCGCGGTGCAGATCCCCGGCCTCGATGCCGACCGCTGGGACATGATCAACACCGGGCTCTATTTCACCGACGAGCGGGCGGGCTTCATGCAGCTCGTGCCCTATTCGGTGAACGCCCTGGCGCTGATCGCCGCGGCCGGCAACCCCGAGGGCTTCTCGGCGCCCAAGGACCTCGCGGGCCATCCCGTCGGCGTGGAGATCGCGGGCTTCGAGGAGAAGAAGCTCAACGAGATCAACGACGCCCAGGTGGCCGAGGGGCTCGACCCGATGGATATCCGCGCCTTCAACACCTACGGCGAGGTCTTCCTCGCGCTTGGCGGCGGGCAGATTTCGGCGGTCTTCGCGGGCGATGCCATCGGCTCCTACTACCAGGAGCAGGGGCAGTTCTCGAAGGCGGCGACGGGGCTTTATCCCGGCACCCCCGGGGCCTTCGCCTTCGACGAGCCCGACCTGGCCCAGGCCGTGGCCGATGCGCTGAACGCGATGAAGGCCGACGGCACCTATGACGCGATGATGGATGCCTATGGCACCACCAAGATCGACGTCTGGGACCGCTGGCCCGGCGAGTTCACCTATTTCTACTCCGGCAACTGATCCGGCCGAGGCATGACCACACCGGGGGCGGCAGCATCCTGCCGCCCCGAATCCGGAGGGAAACCACATGTCCTGGAGCTGGGACCACTTCATGCAATTCCTTTTCAGCGACTACATGCTGAGCGGGGTCTGGACGACGATCTGGCTGTCGATCGTGGCCATGGTGCTGGGCTGTTCGCTGGGGGTCGTCGTGGCCTTCATGAAGATGTCCAAGAACCTCGTGCTGCGGCAGATCGCCAATACCTACATCTGGATCTGGCGCGGCACGCCGCTCCTGGTGCAGATGGTGATCATCTACACCGTCCTGCCCAAGGTCGGGATCAAGCTCGGCGTGGTGGAAAGCGCGATCATCGCGCTCTCGCTGCACGAGGCCGCCTATTTCGCCGAGATCGTCCGCTCGGGCATCCTGTCGGTCAACAAGGGCCAGGAGGATGCAAGCCTCGCGCTTGGCATGACCTGGGCGCAGCGCATGCGGATCGTGATCATCCCGCAGGCGACGCGGGTGATCATTCCGCCGCTCGGCAACCAGTTCAACCTGATGATCAAGACCACCTCGCTGGCCTCGGTGATCTCCATGGAGGAGCTGTTCCGACGCACCCAGCAGCTCGCGCAGCTCGAGTTCAAGGTGCTCGAGGCCTATATGTGCGCCGCCTGCTGGTACCTCCTGATGACCACCGTCTGGGGCCTGGTGCAGAAGCGGCTCGAGGCGCATTACGACCGGCCCTTCGGCCCCGTGGCCGCGGACGACGGCAAGCGCCCCAACCCGGTGCTCACCGGCCAGGCGGCCCAGGTCTGAGATGGAGGACGAGAAGATGACCCATATGAACGCCGAAGTCCTGCCGGTCGCCCCGGCAGGCCCCCGCGACCTCGGCCCGCCCATCGTCGAGATCCGCGACGTCGAGAAGCGCTTCGGATCGAACGTGGTGCTGCGCGACGTCAGCCTGACCGTGCGCACCGGAGAGGTGGTGGTGATCGCCGGCCGCTCGGGCTCGGGCAAATCCACGCTCCTGCGCTGCATCGACCACCTGGAGACCATCGAGGGCGGCTCGATCCTGGCCTGCGGAGAGCTCATGGGCTACCGCCAGGACCAGGGCGGCAAGCGCGTGGCGCTGAGCGACCGCAAGGTCGCGCGCCAGCGCCGCAACATGGGCATGGTGTTCCAGTCCTTCAATCTCTTCCCGCATCTCGACGTGATGAAGAACATCACCGTCGGGCCGGTGAAGATCCTCGGCGAGGCGCCCGCCAAGGCCGAGGAACACGCCCGCGAACTCCTGGCCCGGGTGGGGCTGCCGGACAAGGCCGACGCCTTCCCGAGCCAGCTTTCGGGCGGCCAGCAGCAGCGCGTTGCCATCGCCCGGGCGCTGGCCATGCGGCCGCAGGTCATGCTGTTTGACGAGCCGACCTCGGCGCTCGACCCCGAGATGATCTCGGAGGTGCTCGAGGTGATGATCGACCTCTCGCGCCAGGGCATGACGATGATCGTGGTCACCCACGAGATGGGCTTCGCCCGCGCCGCCGCCGACCGCGTTCTGATGATGGCCGACGGCATGATCGTCGAGGAGGCCCCGCCCGAGGAGTTCTTCACCAACCCCCAGAGCGAGCACACCAAGCTCTTCCTGTCGAAGATCCTGTAAGGGGCGGTGCGGTGATCCGAACGGTATTGGGTGACCTGTCCCCGGACGCGGTCGGGCCGGTCATGCTGCACGAACATGTCCTTTTCGACATCGTGCCGCCGGGGGCCTCGGGCGTTCCCGAGGCGCCGATTGTGCCCGAGGCGCGCTGGCAGGCCGACTACCGCTCGAACGAGCTGGCGGCCAATGCCTGCCAGCGCGACGTCGGGGTGGCCACGCGCGAACTGGCGCTTTTCGCCGAGGACGGCGGCGGGCTGGTGGTCGACCAATCGGTGCGCGGGTTGGCCCGCGACGCGGAAGGTCTGGCCCGCGCGGCGCGCGAGAGCGGCGTGCATCTCGTGGCCGCGGCCGGCACCTATGTCGAGGACCGGGTTCCGTCCGATGTCCGGGCCCTGTCCGCCGAGGCGCTCTGCGATCTTTTCACCGCCGAGGTGACCGAGGGCCTCGACGGCACCGAGGTCCGCGCGGGCATCATCGGAGAGATGGGCTGCAGCTGGCCGCTCACCCCCTTCGAGGCCCGGGCGCTCTCCGCCGCGGCGGGCGCGCAGGCCGCGACAGGTGCTGCGATCTCGGTGCATCCCGGGCGCCACGAAACGGCCTGCGGAGAGATCCTCGACATCCTCGCGAGCAACGGCGCCGACCTGCGCCGGGTGGTCCTCTGCCACATGGACCGCACCCATCCCGAGGGCCGGGGCATCGCGCCGCTTCTGGACCGCGGGGCGGTGGTGGAATGGGATTTCTTCGGCATCGAACAATCGCACTACTGGATGACCGAGACCGTCGAACTGCCCACCGACCTTGGACGCCTGCGCCAGATCGCCGATCTGGCCGCGCAGGGCTTCGGCGCGCAGGTCGCGATCTCGCAGGACATCTGCACCAAGACCCGCCTGCGCCGCTGGGGCGGGCACGGCTACGGCCACATCCTGCGCAATGTCACCGGGCTGATGCGCCGGCTGGCCTTTCCTCCGGGGCTGATCGCGGCGCTGATCCGCGACACGCCCCTTCGACTTCTCAACCTCAAGGAGATCCCGCAATGACCCGATTTCGCGGCACCTATTCCGTGATGGTCACGGCCTATGACGACGCGGGCACCTTCGATGCGGCCCGCATGGCGCGCTTCACCGACTGGCAGGTCCGCGAGGGCATCCACGGGTTGATCCCGCTGGGCTCCACCGGCGAGTTCCTCTCGCTCAGCCCCGCCGAGCGCGAGGCGGTGGCGCGCTGCGTCGTCGACACCGTGGCGGGCCGGGTGCCGGTGCTTCTGGGCGCGGGCGCCGAAAGCACCGAGGCGGTGATCGAGAACTGCCGCATGGCCGAGGCGGTGGGCGCCGACGGGGTGATGATCATCCCGCCCTTCTACTCGACCCCCACCGAGGAGGAGCTCTACCGACATTACGCCCGGATCAGCGAGGCGACGGTGCTGCCGATCATGCTCTACAACAACCCCGCGACGGCCAATGTCGACCTGACCCCGCAGGTGGTGGCGCGGCTCTCGACGCTGCGCGGGGTGGATTACATCAAGGAAAGCACGATGGATGTGACCCGCGTGCGCGACATCCTCGATCTCTGCGGCGACCGGATGACCGTCTTCGGCGGCATCATGGGCTTCGAAAGCTTCGTGAACGGCGCCGAGGGCTGGGTCGCGGTCGGCTCCAACATCCTGCCCAGGGACTGCGCGCGGCTCTTCAGCCTGACCGCGGATGCGCAGGACTACGACGCGGCCCGGGCGCTTTACGCGCGCATCCTGCCGGTGATCCGGCTGGTGGGTGGGCATCGCTACGTCTCGGCATCCAAGGCGGCGCTCGAGATCATGGGCCTGCCGACCGGCGCGCCGCGCAGCCCGCGCCTGCCGCTGCCCGAGGCCGAGATGCCCGAACTGCGCCAGGCTTTGGCGGCGGTGGGGCTTCTGGAAGGCGCCGAGGCCTGACCGCCATGAGGTTCACCTGGAACGGCGCGCCGCTCGAAGGGCGGCCCGGCGACAGCATCGCCGCGGCGCTGACCGCCGCCGGCGTGCGGCGGCTGGGGACGGGCTGTGCCGGGCAGGACCGGGCGATGTTCTGCGGCATGGGCGTCTGCCAGGATTGCCTCATCTCCGTCGACGGCGGCGCGGGGCGGCTGGCCTGCATGACCAAGCTCTCCCCGGGCATGGCTGTCCGCGCCATGGACGACCGCGAAGGGACACCCGACCCCTGGGCGGGCGAGGCGCCGCCACCCGAGGTCCGCCGCGTGGACGTGGTGGTGATCGGCGCGGGGCCGGCGGGCCTGCGCGCGGCGCTGGTGCTGGCCGGGGCAGGGGCCTCGGTCCTGGTCCTGGACGAACGCGATGCCCCGGGCGGGCAGTATTTCAAGCCGCGCAGTGAAGGGTTCCGGGGTGACACCCCCGCCGACGCGCAGCACCGCGCGGGCGATGCGCTCCGCGCCGAGGTCACCCGCGCGGGTGTCGAGATCCTGCAGGGCCAGACCGTCTGGCACGCCCGCACGGAGGGCGGCTTCACTCTTCGCAGCGACGGCGCGCGGTCGCTCACGCTCAGCGCGACGCAGGTCGTTCTAGCGAGCGGCGGCTACGAGCTGCCGCCCGTGGTGCCCGGCTGGACCGGCTCCAATGTCCTCAGCATCGGCGGGGCGCAGACGCTGGTCCGCCGATACGGCGTCCTGCCGCCGGGCCCGGTGCTGATCGCCGGGCAGGGGCCGCTTGGCTGGCAGCTTGCCGACGAGATCCTGCGCCTCGGCGGCGAGGTCGCGGCGCTGGTCGACCGCGCCCGGCTCGACCGCCCCGGGGCCTTCCTGCGCGCCGTGATGCGCGCGCCTGCACTGATCGGCGCGGGGCTGCGGCAGCGGCTGGCGCTGGCCCGTGCGCGGGTGCCCGTCCTGACCGGCTGGGAGCTGCGCGAGATCACCGAGGAGGGCGCGCGCCTGGCCCGGGTCGGCGGGAGCGCCACGCGCGAGATCGCCGCGGGCACCATCTGCATCGGCGCGGGCTTCCAACCGCAGATGGAGCTGGCCCGCCAGCTCGGCGCACGCCTCACGCCCGAGCCCCGAAGCGGGCTGCCGGTGCCCGAGCGCGGCCCCGGGGGCGAGACCTCGGTGCCCGGCTTCTGGATCGCGGGCGACGCGGGCGGCATGGGCGGCGCGCCCGCCGCAGAGGCGCAGGGCGCGCTCTGCGGCGCCGGTGTGGCCCGCGCGCTGGGGCTAACGGCACCCGAAGTCTCGGACGCACCGTTCCGCGCCGCGCGCCGCTTCCAGGCCGCGCTCTGGCAGCTCTTCGACGCCCCGCCGCCGGGCCCGCCCGCGCCTGACGCCATGGTCTGCCGCTGCGAGGCCGTGAGCGCCGGGCAGCTCTCCGAGGCCATCTCTGCGGGCGCCCGCGACCCCGGCGCGCTGAAACGCGCGACGCGCATGGGCATGGGCCGCTGCCAGGGCCGCTATTGCCTGCCCGTGGCGCTGCGGATGCTCTCGGAGGCGGGCACCACGCCCGCGCCCGAGCGGCTCTTCGCGCCGCAGATCCCCGGCAAGCCCGTGCCGCTCTCCGCGCTCTCGCGGGAGAAGCCGGAATGGGGCGGGCACCGCGAAAGCGCCCCTGCGGCCCGGCCCGGCGCCCCGGAGCGCGCGCCGCTTCCGCAGGACGCGGTCGACCTTCTGGTGATCGGCGGCGGCGTGACCGGCATCTCCGCGGCGCTCTTTGCCGCCCGCGAGGGCGCGCGGGTCTCGGTGCTCGAGCGTGGCTGGCTCAACGCCGAGGCCTCGGGCGGCAACGCCGGCAGCCTGCATCTCCAGCTTCTGTCCTGGGACTTCGGCCAGAAGGCCGTGGGCGGCGGCGACCTGCAGCTGCGCACCCTGCCGCTGCAACAGGAAAGCATCGCGCTCTGGCAGGAGCTGGAAACCGGCCTCGGCGCGGATTTCGAGATGGCCACCACCGGCGGGCTCATGGTCGCCGAGACCGCCGAGCAGATCCCCTTCCTCGAGGAGAAGGCCCGCTCCGAGGCGCGGGTCGGCGTCGAGACCGAGATTATCGGCCCCGAGCGCCTCCGCCAGATCGCGCCTGCCATCTCCGAGCGCATGGTCGCCGCCGCCTGGTGTCCGGGCGAGGGCAAGATCAACCCGCTGGCGGCCTCGCTTGCGCTGATCGCCGAGGCCCGCGCCCTGGGCGTGGCTTTCGAGGAACAGACCCCAGTGACGGGGCTGGCGCGCGACGGCTCGGGCTACGCGGCCGAGACTCCGCGCGGACCCCTGCGCGCGCGCCGCGTGCTGATCGCCGCGGGCGGCTGGTCGGCGGAGCTCGGCGCTATGCTGGGCGCCCGCGTGCCCGTGCGCGGCGCGCCGCTGCAGATGGTGGTCACCGAACGCACCGGCCCGGTGCTGCCCTGCCTCGTCGCCCATGCGGACCGGCATCTGACCATGAAGCAGACCCAGGCGGGCACCGTCTTGATCGGCGGTGCCTGGACCGCCGAGACCGGTCCGGGCGGTCAGTCGCGGGTGCTGCCCGAGAGCCTCGAGGGCAACCTCTGGGTCGCCGCCCGCACGGTGCCGGCGGTCGGCGGCCTCCGGGTCCTGCGCAGCTGGGCCGCGATGAACATCGACATCGACGGCGCGCCGCTGATCGGGGCGCTGCCCGGCGCGCCCGGGGTGGTCGTCGCGGCCACGGCCAATGGCTACACGCTCGGCCCGCTCATGGGCCGTGAGGCGGCCGCAGCGGCGCTTTCGGGCCAGTTGCGGCAGGACCTCGCCGCCTTTTCTTTCGACCGTTTCACCACCTGAGGAAAGGATTCCCATGACCAAGCTCAAGATCCACGCCGGGCCCTTCGAATTCGACGCCGTGCTCGAGGAAGAGGACGCCCCGAAGACCTGCGCCGCCTTCAAGAAGACGCTGCCCTACAAGAGCCAGCTCGTGCATGTCCGCTGGAGCGGCGAGGGCGTCTGGATCCCGCTCGGCGACCACGACTTCGGCGTGGACTACGAGAACCACACCTCGCATCCCGCGCCGGGGCATTTCATTCTCTATCCCGGCGGCATCTCCGAGACCGAGATCCTGCTCGCCTACGGCGGCGTGGATTTCTCTTCGAAGATGGGCCAGCTCGCGGGCAACCACTTCATCACCGTGACCAGCGGGCAGGAGAACCTGAAGACGCTGGGCAACCTGGTGCTCTGGGAAGGGGCGCAGGACATCCGATTCGAGCTGGCCTGAGGCCGACACTAAGGGGCGCTGCCCGTTAGCGCGGGCCGGCCCAATGCAGGCGCGCTGCCGTCCGGGCCCCTGGCACTCCCGCCCGGGGTTCGGCGGGGGCCCGCCGGGCGAGACGCACCCAGCGTGCCCGGCGGGCATCCCGCGCGGCTCGCGCCGAATTTTTCCCGACAGTCTACGGTCTTGATGTGCCCCACGCCGGGGCGCCTGCGCCCGCGCGCCGGGGCGCGGGCGCCCGGCCGGCGGCGATTATGGCCGAAGCAAGGCGGGGCACCGCTCTGCCAGTATGGCGGGAATGTGTCGCCGCGCCGCTGCACGTCCCGCGCGATTCGGCGCCTCGGGGCGGCTCGCCCGCGCGAAAGCCGCGCCAATGGCCCGGATTGCCGCGCATTGGGCGGCAAGCGCGAACAAATGGCCGGAGAACTGCGGCGGAGATATGGCACGCCCGCGTCCGGGCAAGCCGCGCGGCACCATCGTCCCCGAAAAAGAAACAAACGGCGGGCGCATCCCGCGAAAACCTGAGTTTATTGGCGGCAGCGCCCGTTTTGGCGCTGCAAAACGGAAACAATACACCCCGTTTCGACGCAAGATTTGGGCGGGATTGCGGCGGCCTGACGGCTCATCGCCCCGATTTCGAACACTTTTCGGACAAATTTTTCTTCCTGCAGGGCACGGCTTCCCGTATTTCTTAATCAAGCCCACTGGGGGGTGACATCTGCTGGCCACGGGGGCGGCCACCGAAAAACGAACATCCTGATGGATGCGTCAGATTGCGGCACGGCCTGGCCGGACGCCGCGTGAGCCTTTGTGTCCGAAATTCGGATCCGGGGGGCGCGTCTTTCGGGATGGTCACGGAGCCTGAGTGCAGCCGCGCGATGCGGCACCCGCGAAGGCGGGACGGGGGTGCACCCCGAGGAACGGTGAGAGGGTGAGAGAATGGCTGATCTCTGTCTTGAGTGGAGAGAACTGGCGGCGGTCGAGTCGCGGCTGAGCCCGTCGAACGGCGTCGACGGAGCGGTCTCGGTCGACCTGGGCGGGCTCGCGGTGGATGTGAACTTCGACGCGATCAGCGACGAGGCGACCGCCTATTACGTGTCCTTCGAGGGCTATGTGGCCCCGGGCGAGGACTTCGATCCGCGCTCGCATCTGAAGCTCTACGCGGGCGGCAACAACACCAACACGCCCTCGCCGGAGCTGACCTCGAAGACCACCTTCGACTTCCGCGCCACCAATGACCTTTACGCCGATGCGGCGCAGAACGTCAGCTTCCGCCTGAACGACGTCGACACCGACGCCGCGGCCTTCGGCGGCATCGGCGCGGGCGACATCGTGACGATCAACGCCTTCGACGCCATGGGCAACCCGGCGACCATCACCATCGACAGTTCCGGCGCGGCCACCGTCTCGGGCAACAGCGCGATCGGCCAGGTCTCGACCTCCTTCGACAGCCCCGACGGCTCGCTCCGGGTCGACATCGAGGGCCCAATCTCGCGGATGGAGATCGACTACGACAACTCCGGCACCGAGCAGCAGGCGATCCTGGTCTCGGACATCAAGATCTCGACCGTGGACAAGAACGCCGATCCCGACGCGCAGGACGACACCGCCTCGGGCGACATCGACACGCCCCTGGTCATCGACGTGCGCGCCAATGACAGCGATCCCGACGGCGACCCGCTGACCGTGACCTCGGTCACCGACGGCAGCAACGGCACCGCGACGATCAACGGCGACGGCGACGTGGTCTACACGCCGAACTCCGGGTTCACCGGCGACGACGAGATCACCTACACCATTTCGGACGGCAACGGCGGCACCGACACCGCCACCGTGCGGATCACCGTGGGTGATCCCGACCTCGAGGGCCGCATCGACACCGATGTCTTCCCCGTGCCGCCAGCCGACCAGCCCTTCGATCCCTTCGACGGCCTGGACGAGGACCCCGATCCGCTCGACGACGCCGAGGACATCCAGGGCACTGGCGGTGCCGACACGATCTTCGGCGGCGACGATGCCGACACCATCCGCGGCGACGGCGGCGACGACCTGATCCGTCCCGGCATCGACGACGATGACGTGCGCGGCGGCGGCGGGGCCGATACCATCATCGACGTGCAGGGCGCCGACACGATCTACGGCGGCAACGGCAACGACAGCATCGTGGCGGGTGTCGACACCTTCTCGGACTACGAGAACGACGACCCGAACCTGCCCCTGAGCGTCGGCGGCACGACCTTCACCAGCGATCCCAACACCGAGGACGGTCGGGACTACGTCGAGGGCAACGCCGGCAACGACACGATCTTCACCGGCGACGACCGCGACACGATCGATGGCGGCGGCGACGACGACTACATCGACGCGGGCATCGACGACGACTCGGTCATGGGCGGCCAGGGCAACGACGAGATCTACGGCGGCCACGGCTCGGACACGCTCGACGGCGGGCAGGGCGACGACACGCTCGACGGCTCGGCCCCGGCCGCGCTCGAGATCCCCGACGACAGCGACCCGCAGACCGAGAACGACCGCGACCTCTTGCAGGGTTTCCTGGGCGACGACCTGTTGATCGGCGGCGATGATGACGACACGCTGGAAGGCGGCTCGGGCAGCGACACGCTGGACGGCGGCATCGACGAGGACCTCCTGGGCGGCGGCGACGATGCCGACACGCTCCTGGGCGGTGCCGGCGACGACACGCTGAACGGCGACGGCGGGCTCGACAGCATCGACGGCGGGGCCGACCGCGACACCATCGTGGTCTCCTCGGTCTCCGATGCCTCGCAGTCCGACGGCGCGGGCGGCTTCCTGGGCGACACCGTGCAGGGCGGCAACGCCGGCGACGACTTCGACACGCTTGATCTCTCGGCCATCGGGGCGCGGGACGTCGACTGGCGGATCGTCAACGAGCGGCCCGACGACGACGGCGGGCGGCCCTCGAACGGCATCGACGGCACGGTCGAATTCCTCTCGGGCGACCGGGTCACCGGCAGCTTCGACTTCTTCAACATCGAGGAAATCGTGCCCTGCTTCACCCCCGGCACCAAGGTCGCCACGCCCAAGGGCGAGCGCCTGGTCGAGGAGCTGCGCGAGGGCGACCGGATCATCACCCGCGACAACGGCATCCAGGAGATCCGCTGGGTCGGGCGCAAGGATCTGACCGGCTTCGAGCTGGCGCGCAAGCCGCACATGAAGCCGGTGCTGATCCGGGCGGGCAGCCTCGGGCACAACCTGCCGGAGCATGACATGCTGGTCAGCCCGAACCACCGGATGCTGGTCAACAACGACAAGACCGCGCTCTACTTCGAAGAGAACGAGGTCCTCGCGGCGGCCAAGCATCTGACCGGCCTGGCCGGGGTGGACGAGGTCACCTCGCTCGGGGTGAGCTACATCCACTTCATGTTCGACCGTCACGAGGTGGTTCTGGCCAATGGCGCCTGGACCGAGAGCTTCCAGCCCGGCGATTACAGCCTCAAGGGCATCGGCAATGCGCAGCGCAACGAGATCCTCGAGCTCTTCCCCGAGCTGGCCGAGACCGAGGGACTGCGCAGCTACGCATCGGCGCGTCGCTCGCTCAAGAAGCACGAGGCACAGCTTCTGACCAAGTGACACGCCATTGCAGCGACCCGGCGCGCCGGGGGCCTTCGGGCCCGCGGTGACGGGCAAGGCGGGGCGGGATGTGTGGGGCATCCCGCCCCGATCTGTTTTGCGGGGTGGTTTGGAGGCTGCGGGCAGGCTGGCGGAGTGCGGTGAAGGTGCGGCGCGTCGGATGATTTTCTGAGAATGACGGCTGTGGTTGGCAGCGTGGCGCTCGGCCTAGGACGCTCTGCTTTCTTAGCATCGGCGCTCCCGCAGGAAGGCCCTTTAGTCACGCGACCCTGCCGAAGACCCGCCGCATTTACCCCGCACCACCCGCGCCGTTTCCGACAAATCGCGCAAAATCCCGAAGATTTTTTGCCGGAAAACCATCTCCTTGCCGCGTGACGCTCAAACAATGCTCACGCTTTGGTCCCATTGTCGCCCCGAAGCCCGGCAATACGGGGGTGGCGAAACCGGGCGCTCAAGGCGCCCGTGGCTTGGCCCGGGATCAGACCGCAGGCGGGGCCGGGTAAGCGGTGAAAGGGGTAAAGGTGAGCCAGGTGATCGACAGGATCGGACCAGAGGGGCAGGCGGATGGCAGCGGGCTCTCGCCCGTGGCTGCGGCCTGCACGCCCTGTTTCACCGGCGGCACGCTGATCAAGACGCTGACCGGCGAACGCCCGGTCGAGGAACTGCTGCCCGGCGACCGCGTGCTGACCCGCGACAACGGCTTCCAGACCATCCGCTGGGTCGGCAAGCGGCATTTCCCGCGCCCCGCGCTCGAGGCGATGCGCTCGCTCGCCCCGGTGCGCATCCCCGCGGGCAGCCTTGGAAGCGGCTTGCCTGCGCGCGACATGATGGTCTCGCCCGAGCACCGGGTGCTGGTCGGCAACGCCTGGACGGAGCTGTTCTTCGCGCAGGAAGAGGTGCTGATCCCCGCCCGCAGCCTGCGCGCCTTCGAGGGCGTCGAGAGCGTGATCCCCGAGGAGGGCGTGCTCTACGTCAACTTCCTCTTCGCCGGCCACGAGCTGGTGCAGAGCGACGGCCTCTGGACCGAGAGCTTCCAGCCCGGAGAGGTGCTCTTCGACGAGGAAGAGGCCCCGGTCCGGGCCGAGATCTTCCAGATCTTCCCCGAGCTCGAGGCGCATCTCGGCGAGATGCGCTTCTCCGCCGCCCGCCCGACGCTCGACGCGCATCAATGCCGGGTGCTGTTTGCGGCGTGAGTGGTGGCGTTCGGGGTTGGGGCGCCAATTCGGGCGTCCACACGCGCTTTCAGGTTTGAGATTGTCTATGAATAGTAGGGCGTTACGCGCCATACTTTCTGCGGCGCAATAACCAAGAAGACTGAGGCGACGAGGCTCTCGGGGCCTGCATTTCTCCCAGTGAGCGCCACCCCGAGCGCCCTGAGTGACGCCACAGCGCCAGTCCAGCCAAACCGCCGCCACAGGGCCGCAGCCCCGCCGTCATTTCCGATCGACCGTCCCTGCTGCCTGCGTCGCGCGCCACTCAGCCCAGTCCTCCGGCGTGTCGAGGTCGACCAGCGCGCGGCGGCCCGGCAGGGCGACGCTCTCCAGCCGGTTGCGGTTGGCCCTCAGCACCTCGCGGGCGCCTGCGTCCCCCGAAAGCCCGAGAAGCGCCGCACGGCAATCGGCGGGAAAGATCACCGGATGCCCGGGCCTCCCCTCGCAATCCGTCGCGCGCACCAGCCGCCGCCCGCCACCAGCCCGGAAGGCCGCGGCCAATAGGGCGAGGTCCTCCTCAGTGATCTCGGGCATGTCGGCGGGCAACACCAGGTAGGCGCTGCCTTCGGGCGCCGCCTCAACCCCCGCGACCAGCGAGGAGGACATGCCGTCCTCGGGCCACTTGACGGTTGCGACTGTCAGGTTCAGACCCGAAAGGGCCTCCGCGCGGGCGCCATCGGGCGCGGGCAGGGCGACCACCACATGGTCCAGAACCCGTCCCGCCATGCGCGCCAGGCGGCGCAACAGGGGCTCGCCCGAGACCTGCTCGAGCAGCTTGTCGCCGCCCCGCATGCGCCGCCCGAAGCCCGCCGCGGGCAGCACCGCGGTGATCGTCAGTGGCTCTTGCACGGAAGCGGGGCTCTCTGCCATGGAAGTCTTGCCCATTTGTATAATATGGAAAATTGACAGAATTAATTGTATCTTTTAACTGACAAGTAACCATTCGTGCCGGTTGACGGCTCGACAGAAGGATTTTCACCTAGGCTCCCAAAGCAGGCAATCCGGCGCGTGGCAAGTCATGCCGCGGGTCAGATACGGACGGCCGCGCCCTCGGGGCACAGGAAAGGCATAGTTGATGCGTGCACCCACGCCCGGAAATCAGAAAGAGCGTCTGGAAGAGCTCCGGGACTTCGAGGTACTCGACACCGGACCGGAGGAGAGCTTCGACGAGATCACCACGCTGATCAAGGATCTCTGCGACGCGCCCATCGCGCTCGTTTCCTTCGTGGATCAGGACCGCCAGTGGTTCAAGGCCCGCTGCGGCTACGATTACCCCGAAACCCCGATCGACCAGGCGATCTGCGCCCATACGATCCTCGAGGACGGCATCCTTGAGATCCCCGACACCCATGCCGACGCCCGCACCGCCGATAACCCGCTCTGCATCGAGGGCGAGGAACCGATCCGCTTCTACGCCGGCGCGCCGCTGGTCTCGGACCGGGGGCATTCGCTGGGCGCGCTCTGCGTGCTGGACACCCGCCCGCGCGAGCTGACAGCGCGGCAGCGGCGCAGCCTCTCGGCGCTGGCCGAACAGGTCATGCGGCTTCTGGAACTGCGCCGCGCGATCCGCAACGAAGAGGTGCTGCGCAGCGAGATGGACCACCGGGTGAAGAACTCGCTGCAGACCGTGGCCAGCTTCATCCGCATCTACACCAGCCGCGCCAAGAGCCCCGAGACCAAGGAGGCGCTGGCCGCCATCTCGCGGCGGGTGAACGCCATCTCCCAGCTGCACGCCGAGCTCTACAACACCAACCAGACCAACCGCGTGCGGCTCGACACCTACATCGACCGCGTGGTGGAGCTGCTGCGCCCGCAGATGCCCGCCAACGTCGGGATCGAGACCCGGCTGGCCCGGCTCGAGACCGAGAGCCGCACCGCCTCGCAGATCGCCATGATCGTCAGCGAGTTCGCGGCCAATGCCGCCAAGCATGCCTTCCCCGACGGCCGCAAGGGCGCGGTGCGGGTGATGATCGAGGACCGCGAGGACGGCGGCTTCCGGCTTCTCTGCGAGGACAACGGCATCGGCGGCGCGGCCACCACGCTGCCCACCGAGGAGACCGAGATCGCCTCGATCGGCATGCGGCTCATGGAAAGCGCCGCCGAACAGATCGGCGCCGAGGTCGAGATGGGCGCGGGCGAGGGCGGCTACCGGCTGGAGCTGGTCACGTCGCCTCAGCCGGACGCGGCGCCATATCGAGCGCGCGCACTTTCAGCCGAGTGATCCGGTTGTTCTCTCGGGCGACCACCTCGAAGCGGAACCCGTGGAACACGAAGGCCTGGCCGACGGTCGGGATCATCTGCGCCTCGTGGATCACCAGCCCGGCGACGGTATTGGCTTCCTCGTCGGGCAGCTGGTGGTCGGTCGCGCGGTTGAAGTCGCGGATCGTCATCAGCCCGTCGATCCAGTAATAGCCGTCCTCGGCCATGGTGATCGCATGGTCGGCGTCGGGGTCGAATTCGTCGGTGATCTCGCCCACGATTTCTTCGAGGATGTCCTCGAGGGTGATCAGCCCCTGAAGCGCGCCGTATTCGTCGACCACCAGCGCGAAATGCGTGCGGCGGCGCAGGAACTGGCGCATCTGGTCGTCGAGCGAGGTGGTGTCGGGGATGAAATAGGGCTTCATCGCCACTTCCGCGATGTTGAAGTCCTGCAGCGCCTGCATCGAGGCCTCGCGGCCCTCCATCAGCTTGTACATGGCGCGCAGCAGGTCCTTGGCGTGCACCACGCCGATGATGTTCTCGGGGTCGTCCCGGAAGATCGGCAGCCGGGTGTGCGGGCTTTCGAGGCACTGCTGCAGGATGTCCGAGGGGTCCGAGGCGGCGTCGATCATCTCGATCGAGGAGCGGTGCAGCATGATCTCCTCGACGGTGCGCTCGCCCAGGTCGAGCGCGCCCAGGATGCGGTCGCGGTCCTCCTTCTCGACCACGCCTTCGGAATGGCCGAGGTTGATCGCGCCGGCGATTTCTTCCCGCACCGCAAGGACATGGCTGTCGGGGTCGGTCTTCACGCCGACCAGCGCCAGGATGCCGCGCACCAGCGCGCGCACCGCGCCCACGACGGGGGCGAAGACCAGGATCACCACCTGGATCACCGGCGAGACGCGGCTGGCCGCGCTTTCGGGATTGGTGATCGCATAGGTCTTGGGCAGCACCTCGGCGAAGATCAGCACCAGGAGCGTCATGATCAGCGTCGCCAGCGCCACGCCCGATTCACCGAAGAGATTGGTGAAAAGCGCGGTCGCGAGCGAGGTCGCGAGGATGTTCACCAGGTTGTTGCCGAGCAGCACCGAGCCGATCAGCCGCTCGTTGTCCTCGGTGATCTTCAGCGCCCGTTCGGCCCCCTTGTTGCCCTTGTCCACGGCGGCGCGCAGCTTGCCGCGCGAGGCGGCCGTCAGCGCGGTCTCGGAGCCCGAGAAGAAGCCCGACAAGACGAGCAGGGCCAGGATGGCGAAGGCGGTGATCCAGAAAGCGGCGTCCAAGGTCGCGTCCTCTTAGGTAACTGATGCTTGGGTTATGTGGTCCCGCGCGCCCCGGAACAAGAGGTGCGGCTCAATCACCTGCCAGGGGGTGGTGATCCAGCACGAGCGCGCGCAGCCGTTCCTCGAGAACATGGGTGTAGATCTCGGTGGTGGCCACATCGGCATGGCCGAGGAAGGTCTGGATCGCCCGGAGGTCGGCGCCATTCTCCAGAAGATGCGTGGCGAAGGCGTGGCGCAGCCGGTGCGGCGTGACCCGGGCGGGCGAGATACCGGCCACGACCGCGATCTCCTTGATCAGCGCGTAGAAGCCGTGGCGCGTCAGATGCCCGGATTTCCCGCGCGAGGCGAAGAGATGCGGCGAGGGCTTTTCGCCGTTCAAGCGCCTGGCCTCCTCGGTGGCCTCGCGGTGGTCGAGCCAATCGGCCAGCGCCTCGCGGGCGGGCGGCGAGAGCGGCACCATGCGCTCCTTGCCGCCCTTGCCGCGGATCAGCAGCATGTGCGGATCACCCCGCGCCGCCGAAAGCGGCAGCGAGACCAGCTCCGAGACCCGCATGCCGGTGGCGTAGAGCAGCTCCATCAGGCAGGTGTTGCGCAGCCGGTCGGCCTCGGTCCGGCCAAGCCGGGTGGCGGCGTCCAAGAGGCGGTCGACCTCGGCGAGGTCCAGCGTCTCGGGCAGGCGCTTGTCGCGGCCGGGTCCGGCGATCTGCAGCGTCGGGTTGTCGCCGCGCAGGCCCTCTTCGAAGGCGAAGCGGTAGATCTGCTTCAAGGCCGAGAGCCGCCGCGCGCGGGTGGCGCGCGAAAAGCCCTGGGCGTCGCAATGGACCAGATAGGCCTCGATGTCGGTCCGCCCGGCGCGGGTGAAATCGAGCCCCCGGCCCGCCAGCCACTCCGAGGCGTCCTTGAGGTCGCGGCCATAGGCCAGAAGCGTGTTCTCCGCGCCGCCCCGTTCGGCGGCCTGGGCCTCGAGAAAGGCCGAGATCATCCGCCCGTCGCTCATCGCCCGCCGTGTTCTTCGGACAAGAGCGCCAATTGCAGCGCGGCGCGGCGGGCGGTGTCCTCGAGCCCGACGGCGCGGAAGGTCGCGATGGCGTCGATCAGCTGGGCGTCATTGCCCTGGGCGCCGGTGTCGAACAGCTCGATGGCGCGCAGGATCGCCTCGCCGAGCCGCCCGGCGTCGAGCAACGCCTGCAGCCCGGCGGGCGGCGCGGCCTGGCCGAAGCCCGCGGCGATGGCGGCGGCATGGGGCAGGTCGGGCACCCCCTCGGGCGCCGCGCCCCGCGCCACGGCGGCGAGAAAGCGCATCTCGGGGCGCTCGGTGTCCACCTCGGCGGCGGCGCGCTCGTAGCTTTCGGAGAGAAGCCCCGCCTGTAGGGCCAGCTGCCGCGCCGCGCCGGTCAGCGGCAGCGACAGAAGCCGGTCGCCGTAAAGCGCGGCAAAGGGAATCAGCAGATCGGCCTCGGCCATCTCGGGCCAGACCCGCGAGAGCGCATTGGCGACCGAGGTCGGGTTGCGCGCGGTCATGGCGATGTCGAAGCGTTGCAGCGCCTCGACCCGGTCCCAGACCCCGCCCGAGGCCGCGGGCCGGCGCAGGGTGTAGATGCCCAGGAGCCGGTTCTCCGACAGCGCCCCGGCGCGGGCTAGCCGTTCGGCGGCCATGATCTGCGCCTTCCAGCCCTGGTCGCCGGACAGATCCGTCGCCGCGAAGGCGCGGGGCAGGGGGCCGGTCGGCAGGGGCTCTCCGATCGCCTCGAAGAGCTGGAACTGCAGCGCGCTCGGGGTCGAGGGCGGCGGCAGTGAGGGCAGGCCGCCCGCCAGCTCGGGGTCGAGGAAGCGTTCCAGAAGGTCGCGGTCGCGCGGGCCAAGCGTGTCGAGCGCACCGGCGGTCTGGAAGGTCAGATAGGCGCGCGGCCAATCGCCCTGCCGCGCCGCGCAGAAGATGTCCGAGACCAGGTCGTCGGTCAGCTTCGGGTCGGCGTTGAGCGCCTCGCAGGGCTCGGTAAGCCGTCCTTCGAGCAGCGAGGCCTCGAACCAGAGCGGAAACAGATCGGGATGTTCGGGCCCCGCGCGTTCGAGCAGCGCCAGCGCCGGATCGACCGAGCCATTGGCGATCAACCGCTCGGCCCGCGCGGCCACGAAAGCCGCGCCGTCGCCGGCGCCCGAGGGCGGCCGCGCCTCGGCCAGCAGGAGCGTGTTGATCAGCGCGGCGATGGCGGGCACCGGCGCTTCGGCCTCGGCGATGCGGCGGGTCAGCCGCTCGGCTTCGCTTGCCTCCCAGAGCGAAGGTGGCAGCCCGGTCGTGGCACTGGGCAGAAGCCCCACCGCGCCCAGCGTCGGCTCGCCCAGCGTCGCCTCGGAGACATCCGGGGTGGAGACCGCATCGGCCACCGGCGGCTCGTCGCGGGGCAGGGGCTCCCCCTCGGGGCCCGCGCGCGGTTCGCGCGGGGCGGCCACCGGCGGGGCGTCCTCGCTCAGCCAGTCGATCGCCGACAGGGGCCCCTGGGCTGCGGCGGGCGCCGCGGCCAGCAGGAGCGCCGTCAGATGCGCTTCAATCCGCATCCAGATCGACCGGCTGGCGAATCTCCGCCTGCGGCGGCGAGAAGTCGGCGCCGAAGAACTCACCCAGATAGGCATAGGCGACAAGCGCGATGCCGCCCAGAATAACCAGGTAAAACAGCCATTTTAGAAGTCGCCCCATGGATCCGTCCGCCTTCTGCCTCGGCAATTTTTTGCAGTTATAACTGGCCTTTTGAGCGAGTTCACGTCATTCACGCCGAAAACTTGTGAAGTGAGCAGGTGATGGCCGAGACAGCGCGAAAATACCGGCGCGCCCTTAGGAAACCGGTGGTTCTCGTGGGCATGATGGGCGCGGGCAAGACCGCGGTCGGCCGCGCGCTGTCGCAGATGCTGGATGTGCCCTTCCTCGATTCCGACGCCGAGATCGAGGCCGCCGCGCAGATGAGCATCGCCGAGATTTTCGAACGCGACGGAGAGCCCTTCTTCCGGCGCCGCGAAAGCGAGGTGCTGGCCCGGCTCCTGGACGGCGCCCCGGCGCTTCTGTCGACCGGCGGTGGGGCCTTCCTGCAGGACCGCAACCGCCGGATGATCAGCGACAAGGGCGTCTCGGTCTGGCTCAAGGCCGACCTGGACCTGCTGTGGTCGCGGGTCCGCCACAAGGACACCCGCCCGCTTCTGCGGACGCCCGATCCCTACCGGACGCTGGGCGATCTGTTCGAGTCGCGGGTGCCGATCTATTCCGAGGCCGATCTGACCGTGGCGACCGAGCCCGGCTTTTCGATCGACGACACGGCGCGGGCGGTGCTGGACGCGCTGACGACCCGGCCCGACGTGATGGGAGCGAAGTGATGAGTGAAACCGTGCATGTGGCGCTTGGGGCGCGGTCCTACGAGGTGCGCATCGGCCCCGGCCTGATCGAGGCCGCCGGCCGCGAGATCGCGCCGGTCCTGGCGCGGCCCCGGGTGGCCATCGTGACCGACGACAACGTCGGCCCCTTGCACCTGGCGCGGCTCCAGGCGGCCCTCACCGAGGCGGGCATCGCCTCGGAGGCGCTGAGCCTGCCCGCGGGCGAGGCCACGAAAAGCTGGGCGCATCTGCAGGAGGTGGTCGAATGGCTGCTCGCCCAGCGGATCGAGCGGCGCGACGTGGTGATCGCGCTTGGCGGCGGGGTGATCGGCGACCTCGTGGGCTTTGCCGCCGCGATCCTGCGGCGCGGCGTGCGCTTCGTGCAGATCCCGACCTCGCTTCTGGCCCAGGTCGACAGTTCGGTCGGCGGCAAGACCGGGATCAACTCGCCGCACGGCAAGAACCTGGTCGGCGCCTTCCACCAGCCCGCGCGGGTCTTGGCCGACATCTCGGTCCTCGACAGCCTGCCCGGGCGCGACTTCCTCGCGGGCTACGGCGAGGTGGTGAAATACGGGCTTCTTGGCGACGCGGCGTTCTTCGACTGGCTCGAGGCGCAGGGCCCGAAGCTGGCCGCGGGCGATGCCGAGGGGCGGCTTTACGCCGTCCGCCGCTCGGTCGAGATGAAGGCCGAGATCGTCGCCCGCGACGAGACCGAACAGGGCGACCGGGCGCTTCTGAACCTCGGCCATACCTTCTGCCACGCGCTCGAGGCGGCGACGGGCTATTCCGACCGGCTCCTGCACGGCGAGGGCGTGGCGCTTGGCTGCGCGCTGGCCTTCGAGCTCTCCGCCCGGCTGGGCCTCTGCGCGCAGGAAGAGCCGAGCCGCGTGCGCGCGCATCTGAGCGCCATGGGCATGAAGACCGACCTCGCCGATATTCCCGGGCCCTTGCCGGACGCGGCGGGGCTTCTGGACCTCATGGGCCAGGACAAGAAGGTCGTGGACGGTGCGCTGCGCTTCATCCTGGCGCGCGGCATCGGGCGGGCCTTCGTGACCTCGGATGTCCCGCGCGAGACGGTGCTGGCGCTGCTCGAGGAGGCGCTCAGCCGCCGCGCTGCCTGAAGAGCCGCGCCGCGCTCTCGCGGGTGACATATCCCAGAAGCCGCCCCGAGGGTCCGGTCACGCCCACCGCCGGGTATTGATCGAGGAGCGTGATGAGCTGCACCGCCGGGCGGCTCATCGGCAGGCTCGGGGCCTCGGGTGACATGACCTCGGAGACCCGCGCCGCTGCGGGGGCGCGCAGGAGCGCGTCGGGCGTGGCGAAACCGCCGAGCCGCCCGTCGGGCCCGATCACCGGAAAGATGTCCTGCGGGCTCGACCGGGCCAGCTCGGCGGCGGGGCCGGCGGGCGCCTCGGGCGAGAGATGGGTGAACTCGCCGATCATCGCGTCACCGACGCTCAGGTGATCGAAGCGGGACCGGGCGCGCATCTCGGTCAGCTCGGCATTGCCCGCGAAGAAGACGAAGAGCGCCACTAGGCCCAAGAGGAAACTGCCGGTCCAGAGCGCATAGGCGGCAAAGAGGACCGCCAGCCCCTGGCCCAGCCGCACCGCGTAGCGCGTGGCCCGCAGGCGCGGCAGGAAGATCGCCAGCACCCCGCGCAGCACCCGCCCGCCGTCCATCGGGAAGGCCGGGATCATGTTGAAGATGACCAGCAGGATATTGACGCTCAAGAGCCCGCCCATGAGCCCGGCCAGCGTGCCGCCGAGGTCCGTGGCCTGGGTCATCGGCCCGAAGCCCGCGAGCCAGAGCACCAGCGCGATGCCGACGTTGACCGCGGGCCCGGCCAGCGCCACGGCGATCTCCTGGCCGGGGCGCTCGGGCATGCGTTCGAGCCGCGCCAGCCCGCCGATCGGCAGCAGCGTGATGTCCGGGGTGCGGATGCCGTAGCGCCGCGCCATGAGCGCATGGCCGAACTCATGCGCCAGGACGCAGGCGAAAAGCAGCAGGATGAAGGTGATGTTCAGCGCCGCCGCCGCCGGACCGCCGCTGCCCCAGGCCGAGACGCCGATCCAGAGAAGCAGCAGGAAGAATGTCGCGTGGACGCGCAGCTCCGAGCCGAGGAGCCGCCCGATGCGGAAGGACCATGCCATGCGTCTGCCCGTGGTGGTTGTTGCCTTTGTTCTGACATGGGGCCCGGGAGGGCAGAGGCCAAGGGCGGCGGGGTGCGGCGGGCTGTCGGAGCGGGTGCGGCGATGGAATAGGGCGAAGCGAGGCGTGGGTGTGCTGGGGACGCTGCTGCGCGAGATGGGCCGATCCGCCCGGAGGGATAGTGCAGCGTGTTCTGCGATCCGACGGCGGACGCGCCGAAGCCGCGTTTTCTCAGAAAAAGACCCGCCAAGCCCTCGCGCGCCCACCCCAACAAATAACGCCGCGCCCCGAAGCCCGGGACGCGGCGCCTGTGCTTCGCCAGAAGGCGGCGCGGCTTAGAACGGGATCTCGTCGTCGAGATCGCGCGAGGGCGCGCGCGAGCCGCCACCGCCGCCGCCGCCCTGGTCGCCGCCGAAGCCGCCACCACCGCCGCCGCCGTAGCCGCCGCCATAGCCGCCTTGGTCGTCCTGGTAGCCGCCGCCACCGCCGCCGAAGCCGCCGCCGTCACCGCCGCCGCCGCGGCTGTCGAGCAGCGTCAGCTCGCTGCGGTAGGGGCGCAGCACGACCTCGGTCGAATAGCGGTCCTGGCCCGACTGGTCCTGCCATTTGCGGGTCTCGAGCTGGCCCTCGATGTAGACCTTGGAGCCCTTGCGCAGGTATTGCTCGGCGATGCGCGCCAGCGGCTCCGCGAAGATCGCCACCGAATGCCATTCGGTCTTCTCGCGGCGTTCGCCGGTGTTGCGGTCCTTCCATTGTTCCGAGGTGGCGATGCGCAGGTTGCACACCTTGCCGCCATTCTGGAACGTGCGCGTCTCGGGGTCCCGGCCCAGATTGCCCACGATGATCACCTTGTTCACGGATCCGGCCATGACATCCCTTTCTAGCTTTCCCGATTCCGGACCCTGGGGGCCCGCGTCGACGAGAGGTTACACATTTGCCGGATCGACCAAAACCGGGGAATTCACAAGGAGCGGTTAACCCTGACCTCGGGACTCGCAAAATCACGCGAAGCGGGTATAGTCCGCGCCCAGCACGACAGCGAACGTGACAGGGACGGGGGAACCATGGGACGGATGATCGGCGCGGCCGTGATCCTGGCCGTGGCGGCCAGCGGCGCCTCGGCGGATATTTTGTCGACCCAAGGGCGGGCCAAGCTCTTCAGCAGCCAGACCGGCGTGCTCGACAAGCGCGCCTCGGAGCAATACCGCGCCTCGGTGCGGCTGCAGCCCGCACGGGTCAAGACACCGACGAAATGGGACGACGAGGGGCCGGCTTTTCAAGGCCGTTACTCAGGGGCCTATCTCGCCCCGGCGCGGGCGGCGGCGCGGCGGCACGGGGTGCCCGAGGATCTTTTCCTGCGGCTGGTGCAGCAGGAATCGGGCTGGAACCCCAAGGCGGTCTCGCACAAGGGCGCGATCGGGCTGGCGCAGCTCATGCCCGCCACGGCGCGGCGGCTCGGCGTCGATCCGCATGATCCCGGCCAGAACCTCGAGGGCGGGGCGCGGTACCTCAAGGCGCAATACACCCGCTTCCGCTCCTGGCGGCTGGCGCTGGCGGCCTATAACGCCGGGCCCGGCGCGGTGGAGAAATACGGCGGCGTGCCGCCTTACAAGGAAACCACGCATTACGTGAAGGTGATCTGGGGGTCGTGAGCCCGGCTAGGTGCGCGGCGCGGGTGCGTCTGAGCGGCGTTCCGCGCGGCAGGTCCGGCGGATGTCAGCCGCGGATGTGAGACGCGCGGCTCGGGCCCATGCACGGCACAGGGGGCGAGCAGCCCTCAAGCCACCGCCCAAACCCCCGCCTCAGTCCTCCGCCCAGCCCAGCTGGTAGAGATGGATCTCGAAGGCCGGGTGCATCTCGGCCCCCACCAGCCCCGGGCGGTAATGCCGGAACAGCGACCGCCAATAGGGCTGCACTATCACCGCATCCTCGACCAGCATGGTCTCGAGCCGGGCCATGACCTCGGCGCGCTCCTCGGCGTCCGCCAGCGCCCGCGCCTCGTCGAGCGCCGCGTCGAAGGCGGGATTGGCATAGGCGGATTCGTTCCAGACCGCGTTCGAGCGATAGGCCAGGGTCAGCGTCTGCACGCCCAGCGGCCTGTGGTTCCACTCGGTGATCGACAGCGGGAACGCCTTCCAGTTGGCCCAGAAGCGCGAGCCCGGCAGCACCTGCTGGCGCGCCGGGATGCCCGCGTCGAGCAGCAGCGCCACCACCGCCTCGCCGGTGCGCCGCGCCACGCCGTCGTCGAGAGTGACCACCTCGTGTTCGACGGAAATCTTGCCCGACTGCACGATCAGCGCGCGTCCCTGCGAGGGGTTGTAGCGCGCCGGCCCGATGTCGGCGTAATCGGGCTGGATCGGCGCGACATGGTGGTTGGCGGCGACCTCGCCACGGTTGCCGTAGCCAAGTTCAAGGCAGATGCCGTTGTCGATGGCCAAAGCCAGCCCGCGCCGGAGCCGCGCGTCGGCGTAAAGCGGGCGGCCGCCGACCTTGGCCTCCTGGTTGCCGCGCAGGACCACCGTGGCCGAGGTCTGCACCTCGGCGCTGTCCCAGCCCAGCTCGGTCGCCGCGTCGATGAAGCGCCCGACGTTTTCATAAAGCATGTCGACGCGGTCTTCCTCGATCGCCGCCACCCAGGAGGCCGGGTCGCTGCCGAGGTCGATGAACTCCACCCGGTCGAGCGTCGCGGGCCCGAAGCCCGGCACCTTCTCGCCCCACCACTCAAAGCCCTCGCGGCGGACCAGAACCGCGATCTCGCCGGTGCGGATCGTCTCGGGGCGGTAGGGGCCGGTGCCGACCGGCGCCTCGAGCATGGTTTCGGGGTCGAAGCCCGGCGGGATCACCGCGGCGGGATAATCCGCCAGCGCCACCATGAGCGTCACGTCGGGCCGGGCCGGGCGCACCCGCAGCCGCCCGTCGGGCGCGAGGCTGACCGCGCCTTCGCGCAGGCGCTGGGTCTCGGGGTCGACGAGGCTCGAGAGGCTCGCCGACATGACGTTGCCGGGCACCGAGCCGTCGCACCAGTAGTCGAACATCCGCAGGACGTCCTCTGCGGTGAAGGCCTTGCCGTCGGACCAGAGGACGCCGGGCCGCACGGTCAGGAGATACTCGGTGGCGTCGTCGTTCACCTCCCAGTCGCTGAGCAGCATCCCCCGGATCGAGCCGTCGGGGCGGTATTCCACCAGGTATTCCAGCCAGCCGCGGGTGACATTGGCGATATGCGGCCAGTCGGCGGTGCGCGGATCCTTGAGCGCGCGCACGTCCTGCTGGATGCGCAAAGTGCCGCCGCGCCGGCGCTTCGGCGCGGATTGCGCGGAGGCCGGGCGCGGCAGGCCAAGCGCGCCAAGGAGGCCCGCGCCGGCCCCGAGCGCGGTGGCGCGGGTCAGGAACTCCCGGCGCGAGAGCTGGCCCGCGCGGAACTCCGCGCCAAGCCGGGGCAGGGCGGGATGGGCGCGGCTCATGGCCGCCCCGCGCCAAGCGCGCGCCGCCGCAGGGACGAGGGCGTCTGGCCGGTGTGGCTTTGCACGAAGCGGCTGAAATAGGCCGCCGAATGAAACCCCAGCGCCTCGGCCACGCCCGAGATCGGCGGCTCGCTCCGGCCCAGCATCACCCGCGCCTCGTAAAGCTTGCGCTCGGTGATCATCTCGGCGGCGGTCTTGCCTGCCGCCGCCCGGCAGGTGCGGGTCAGATGCGTGGGCGTCACGCCGAGCGCCGCGGCGTAATCGGCCATCACCCGGTCGGAGCGGTAGTCGCGCACGAGGATCTCCGAGAAGCGCCGGGTCAGCCGCTGGCTCGCGCTTTCGTCGGGCCGGTCGGCGGTGCCCTCGGCGAGCTGGCGGCGCAGCCAGACCGAGACGAGCCGCAGATGCGCGCCAAGCGCGTCGCGCAAGTAAAGCCGGTCGCGGCCGATCTCGCGCATCATCGCCTCGATCGCGGCGGTGAGCTCGGCCTGGGCCAGGCTGTCGCGCGAGCGGATGTGTTCGGGGCGCCGCTCGGAGAGGGCGAACATGCCCGAGGGCGCCTCGATCACGCTGCCCAGGACCTGCGGGCCGAGCTCCAGCGCGAAGAGCGTGCCGGCGGGCACGAAGATCGCGTTGTGGCTGCCGTAGCCGCGCATCACCCCGCCGATATTGGCGCGGCCCTGGCCCTTGGTGATCCAGATCAGCAGGTCGGTGTCGCGGTCGTGCAGGTCCGAGAGCCGCCAGGGCGCGCCCTGGGTGAACTGCGCGATGTTCTGGCAGCGCACCGGGCCCGCCTCGGGCGTGGTCTCGTGGATGCGCGCGGGTTTGCGCAGGAAGCTGGGGCCGGCGCTCATGCTCAGGCCTCCGCGCGTTCCGGGTCGAGCCAGCGCCAGCCCGCCATGTTCGAGCGGAACCAGCTGCGCTGGCGCTTGGCGAATTGCCGGGTCTGGATGATAGCGCGGGTCATGGCGTCCTCGAGGCTCATCTCGCCCCTAACATGCGCAATCAGCTCGCGCGCGCCAATGGCTTTTGCCGAGGGCAGGGCGGTCGTGAAGCCCGGCGCGTTGGTCTTTGCCTCGTCGAGCGCCCCTTCGGCGATCATCTGCTCAAAGCGTGTGGCGATCCGGGGGGTGAGCCAGCCCTTGTCGGCGCCGATCACAAAGGCCTGGGCGCGCGCCAGCGGCAAAAGCGGCGGCGGCGTGTCGGCCTGCCAGGCGGCGAGCCCCCGGCCGGTGGCGCGTAGGACCTCCCAGGCGCGCTGCACGCGCATCGGGTTCTGCCGGTCGATGCCGCGCGCGGTCTCGGCGTCGATTTCGGGCAGGAGCGCTTCGGGCCCATCGGCCTCGAGCCGGGCCATGGCCTCCTCGCGGATCGCCTGGGGGATGGGCGGGATCTGCGCCAGCCCGCGCGTGAGCGCCGTGAAGTAAAGCCCCGTGCCCCCGACGAAAATCGGCCGCGGCCCGGCCTCGAGATAGGGGGCGGCCTCGCGCAGCCAGGCGCCGACGGAATAGGGCTCATGGCCCGGCACATGACCATAGAGCGCATGCGGCGCGCGGGCCTCATCTGCGGGCGCGGGGCGGGCGGTCAGCACCCGCCAGTCCGAGAAGACCTGGATCGCGTCGGCGTTCACGATCACCCCGCCCTGGGCCTCGGCGATGCGCAACGCCAGGCCGGATTTCCCCGAGGCCGTGGGCCCGGCGATCAGCACGGGGCGGCGGGGATCAAGCGCGGAAAGATCGATCATCGGCGGAAAGCCTTTGTCCGGGGCCCGCGCCATTGTCATCGGGCGGGAATTCCGACATCTATGGCCGCGATCCTAGACCGCCACAGGGACGGAGCGCAACATGACCGCCAGCGACGAGCACACCACCACCTTCAAGCGCGTGCTCCTGAAGATTTCAGGCGAGGCGCTCATGGGCGACCAGGGCTACGGGCTGCACCCGCCGACGGTCGAGCGCATCGCCCGCGAGGTGAAGTCGGTGCACGACATGGGCGTCGAGATCTGCATGGTGATCGGCGGCGGCAACATCTTCCGCGGGCTCGCGGGCTCGGCCCAGGGCATGGAGCGCACCACCGCTGACTACATGGGCATGCTGGCGACGGTGATGAACGCGCTGGCGATGCAATCGGCGCTGGAAAGCCTCGGGGTCTTCACCCGGGTGATCTCGGCGATCCGCATGGACGAGGTGGCCGAACCCTACATCCGCCGCCGCGCCGTGCGTCACCTCGAGAAGAAGCGTGTCTGCATCTTCGCCGCGGGCACCGGCAACCCCTATTTCACCACCGACACCGCGGCCACGCTGCGCGCCAACGAGATGGCCTGCGAGGCGATCTTCAAGGGCACCAAGGTCGACGGCGTCTACGACAAGGATCCGATGCAGCACCCCGATGCGGTGCGCTACGAGACGGTCTCCTTCGACGACTGCCTGGCCAAGCACCTGAAGGTCATGGATGCCTCCGCCATCGCGCTGGCGCGGGACAACAACCTGCCGATCATCGTCTTCTCGCTCGATGAGCCGGGCGGCTTCCGGGGCATCCTCGCGGGCAAGGGAACCTACACCCGCGTGCAGGGCTGAGCGGGGCCGCGGGCGGGCCCTTGGCGGGCCCGGATTTGCGGCAAATGCCTATACATCCGCCCCTGCCTGTCCTAGAAGGCGGGAGGAAGAAAAAATCATCCGAGCGGGCACTTTACCATGTCAGACGATTTCGAGCTTGATACCGACGACCTGAAACGCCGGATGGACGGCGCGATGAGCAATCTTCGCACCGAGTTCGCCTCGCTCCGCACCGGACGCGCCTCGGCCTCGATGCTGGAGCCGGTCCAGGTCGAAGCCTACGGCCAGATGACGCCGATCAACCAGGTCGGCACGGTGAACGTCCCCGAGCCGCGCATGGTCACCGTGAACGTCTGGGACAAGAGCCTGGTCAACAAGGTGGAGAAGGCGATCCGGGAAAGCGGGCTGGGCATCAACCCGCAGATGAACGGCACGATCATCATGCTGCCGATCCCCGAGCTGAACGAGGAACGCCGCCGCGAGCTCGGCAAGGTCGCCGGCCAATACGCCGAAAGCGCCCGCGTCGCGATCCGCAACGTGCGCCGCGACGGCATGGACCAGGTCAAGAAGGCCAAGGGTGACGGCATCTCCGAGGACGACCAGAAGTTCTGGGAGACCGAGATCCAGGAGCTGACCGACGACTACATCAAGCGGGTCGACGAAGCGCTCGAGACCAAGCAGGGCGAGATCATGCAGGTCTGAGACCTGCGCGAGGGTTCCGCTACGGCCGAGGAGGCGACGCGATGTCCAGGACAGACACAAACGACGCTCCGCCGCGGCATGTGGCCATCATCATGGACGGCAACGGCCGCTGGGCCCAGGGCCGCGGGAGGCCGCGGCTTTTCGGGCACCAGGCCGGCGCCCGCCGCGTCCGCGAGATCGTCGAGGCCTGCCCCGATTGCGGCGTCGAATATCTGACCATCTTCGCCTTCTCGACCGAGAACTGGAAACGCACCCAGGACGAGGTGGCGGGGCTGATGAGCCTCTTCCGCCTCTACATCGCGCGCGAGGCGCGGGCGCTGCGCGAAAACGACGTGCGGGTGCGCTTCATCGGCGACCGGCTCCGGCTCGACGCCAAGCTGCGCGGGCTGATGGACGAGCTCGAGACCATGACCGCGCATTGCACCGGCACCAATCTCACCATCGCGCTGAACTACGGCGGCCGCGACGAGGTTGCCCGTGCCACCCGGCGCCTGGCCGAGGACGTGGCCCAGGGCAAGCTCGCCCCCGAGGAGGTCGGCGAGGAGACCCTGCCGCGTTACCTCGACACCTGCCTGCTGCCCGACCCCGACCTGGTGATCCGCACCAGCGGCGAGGCGCGGATCTCGAACTTCCTGCTCTGGCAGTCGGCTTACTCCGAATACGAGTTCGTCGACACGCTCTGGCCGGATTTCACCGCCGAGGAATTCGCCGGGCTGACGCGCTCCTTCGGCAAGCGCGAAAGACGCTACGGCGCGGTGCCTGCATGAGCCCCAGGGCGCGCTGGAACGATCTTGGCGAACGCTTTGTCTCGGGGGTCGTGCTGGTCGCGGTCGGCCTGGCCGCGGTCTGGATCGGCGGCTTTACCTTTCACGTCCTGATCGCGCTGGTCTCCGGGGTGATGATCTGGGAGCTGGTCGGCATGCTCGACAGCGACCGGGTGCGCACCCCGCGCGTCCTGGGCGCCGCAGCGGGCATCGCGGTGCTGGTCGCCGGAGAGGTGCCCGCGACCACCGCCATGCCGCTGCTGCTTGCCCCGGCCATGCTGGGCTTCGGCCAGATGCAGCGCGGCGGGGTGACCTACGCGGTCTTCGCGGCGCTGATCCTGCTCGCGGGCTACGGCATGATGGCCCACCGCGACGACTTCGGGCTGATCTGGATGCTCTGGCTGGTGCTGGTGGTCGTGGCCACCGACATCGCGGGCTATTTCGCCGGGCGGATGATCGGCGGGCCGAAGTTCTGGCCCCGCGTCAGCCCCAAGAAAACCTGGTCGGGCACCGTCGCGGGCTGGATCGCCGCGGGCGCGCTGGGGGCCGTCTTCGCCGCCCTGACCGAGGCGCATTACGGGCTCGTGCCGCTTTCCATCGCGATCTCCATGGCCAGCCAGTTGGGCGACATCGCCGAAAGCGCGATCAAGCGCCGCGCGGGCGTGAAGGACAGCTCCAACCTCATTCCCGGGCACGGCGGGCTCTTCGACCGTTTCGACGGGATGCTCGGGGCGGCGCTCTTCATCCTGCTCGCCGGGCAGATCGTCGATTTCCCGCCGGGGCTGGCGGGGCCCGGCTGAGATGACGGAGCGGCGGCGCATCTCGATCCTGGGCGCGACGGGCTCGATCGGGCAGAACACCATCGACCTGATCGCCCGCGACCCCGAGGCCTACGACGTGGTGGCGCTGACCGGCGGGCGCAACGTCGCGCGGCTGGCCCATGACGCCGCCCGGCTCGGCGCCGAGGTCGCGGTGACCGCCCATGACGACCAGCTGCCCGCGCTCCGCGACGCGCTCGCGGGCACCGGGGTCGAGGCCGCCGCGGGCGAGGCCGCGCTGATCGAGGCCGCGCGCCGCCCCGCCGACTGGGTGATGTCGGCCATCGTCGGCGCCGCCGGGCTCGCGCCGGGGCTCGCGGCCCTCGAGGGCGGGGCGAAACTGGCGCTCGCCAACAAGGAAAGCATGGTCTGCGCCGGCGCCCTGGTCATGGCGACCGCCCGCGCCAGCGGCGGCAGCGTGATCCCGGTCGACAGCGAGCATTCCGCGGTCTTCCAGGCGCTCCTGGGCGAGGACATCTCGGCCGTCGAACGGGTGGTGATCACCGCCTCGGGCGGCGCCTTCCGCGACTGGCCGCTGGAGAAGCTGGCCGGTGCCACGCCCGAGGAGGCCGCCACCCATCCCAACTGGGACATGGGCCAGCGGATCACCATCGACAGCGCCTCGATGTTCAACAAGGCGCTGGAACTCATTGAAACGCGGGAATTTTTTGGCCTGGAGCCCGGGCAGATCGAAGCCGTGGTGCACCCCGAGTCGATGATCCACGCGCTGGTGGGCTTCTGCGACGGCGGGCTCATGGCCCATGTCGGCCCGCCGGACATGCGCCATGCCATCGGCTTCGCGCTGCATTATCCCGAACGCCGCCCGGTGCCGGTCGAACGGCTCGACCTGGTGCGCCTGGGCCAGCTGACCTTCCGGCCCGCCGACGAGGCGCGCTGGCCCGCGCTCAGGCTCGCGCGCGAGGTGATGGAGACCGGCGGCCTTGCCGGCGCGGTCTTCAACGCCGCCAAGGAACGCGCGCTCGACGCCTTCATCGAGCGGCGGATCGGATTTCTCGAGATGGCCGCCGTCGTCGAACGCGTGTTGGAGCGGATGTCGGCGGAGGGCGGGCTACATCTCGACACGGTAACACTTGATAAGGTGCGTCAGGCTGACGATCTCGCCCGTAGAGCGGCGGATGAGGCCATAGGCTGAGGGGGCTCGCGGTTTTGGATTTCGTGACTTTGATTCCGCAGTTCGGCGGGCTGCTCTGGACGCTCCTGGCTTTTGTCGTGGCGCTTTCGGTGATCGTGGCGATCCACGAATACGGCCATTACATCGTCGGGCGCTGGTCGGGGATCGACGCCGATGTCTTCTCGCTGGGCTTCGGGCCGGTGATCTACGCGCGCGAAGACAAGCGTGGAACCCGTTGGCAGGTCGCGCTTTTCCCGCTTGGCGGCTACGTGAAGTTCCGCGGTGACGCCAATGCTTCGGGCGGCAAGGACGACGCCGCCATGCAGGAGCTGAGCGAGGCCGAGAAGCGCCGCACCATGAACGGCGCGCCGCTCTGGGCGCGGGCGGCGACGGTGGCGGCGGGGCCGGTCTTCAACTTCATCCTGTCGATCCTGGTCTTCACCGGCGTCTTCATGGCGCGCGGCGTGGTCTCCGAGCCAATCACCGTGGGCGATCTGCGCCCGCTGCCTTCGGTGCAACAGCTCGAACCCGGCGACGAGATCGTCGAGATCGCGGGCAATGTGCCGCCGAGCTTCGACAGTTCCACCACCTTCGAGAGCTTCCTGGACGAACTGCCGCTCGAGCCGGTGCTGGATTACACCGTGCAGCGCGGCGGCGAGCGGCTGGTGGTCGACGGGCCCTACGTCTACCCGCCGATCGCGACCTCGGTGGTGCCGCGCTCGGCCGCCGACGACGCGGGCTTCCGGCAGGGCGACGTGATCCTGACCATCGACGGCACCGAGGTCTTCGCCTTCGAGCAGCTGCGCGAGCGGGTCGAAGGTTCCGAGGGCGCGCCGCTCGACCTCGAGATCTGGCGCGACGGCGAGGTGATCGAGACCACGCTGACCCCGCGCCGCACCGACGAGCCGCAGCCCGACAATTCCTTCCGAACGGTCTACCGCATCGGCATCGTCGGCGGGATGTTCTTCGAGCCCGCGACCGAGGCGCCGGGGCCGGGCACCGCCTTCCTCTCGGGCGTGAGCCAGACCGGCGCGATCATCCAGGGCTCGATCTCGGGGCTCTGGCACATGATCACCGGGGCGATCTCGACCTGCAATCTCTCGGGGCCGATCGGCATCGCCGAGACCAGCGGCTCCATGGCCAGCCAGGGCACCACGAACTTTATCTGGTTCATCGCGGTCCTATCGACGGCGGTGGGGCTTCTGAACCTCTTCCCGGTGCCGGTGCTCGACGGCGGGCACCTGTGTTTCTACGCCTACGAGGCGGTCGCCGGGAAGCCGCCCTCGGACCGGGCGCTGCGGGTGCTGATGTCGGTGGGCCTCGCGATCATCCTGTCGATCATGGTCCTGGGCATCACCAACGACCTCTTCTGCCCCTGAGCGGGGGCAGGCCGCGGCCCCGCAAGTGCCCCCGCGCGCTTCGCCCAATTTATGCCAAAATGCGCCCCTAGGGTCGGTGCCCGAGTTTCGACCGGCCCGGGGGCCGGCATCACCAAGGGCATCAAGGCGCCGACATGCAGGCCATACACGACGGATATCGCGGACTGGGACTGATCCTGAACCTCAATTGGGACCGGATTCTCTACGTGCTGACCATCGTCGTCGCGCTTGGCTTCGGCACGCTCCTGGGCTCGCTCCTGCAATGACTTTCGAAGCCCGCGCAGGCTTTTGACAAGGCCCGGCAATCCCGGTACTGACGATCCGAGGGATGTCTGAAGGGAACGAGGCGGGATGTCGATCACGACGAACGCGCGCTGCTTTGGTGTGGCGCTGAGCGAACTAGCGAGAACCTCGACCGTCGCACTTTTTGCGCTGACAGCCTCGACCGCAATGGTCGCGGTGCCGCAAGTGGCCGTGGCGCAGAGTTTCGTCTTCAATTCTGTGCAGATCGAGGGCGCCCAGAGAATCGAGTCGGGCACGATCCTGAGCTACGCGGGCATTCCCCGCGGTGAGCCGGTGTCGGCCGCCCAACTCAACAGTGCCTTCCAGAACCTGCAGAACTCGGGGCTGTTCGAAAGCGTCGAGATCGTGCCCCAGGGCAGCACCCTGGTGATCCGCGTGGTGGAATATCCCACGATCAACCGCATCGCCATCGAGGGCAATCGCCGCATCGACGACGAGGACCTGCAGCCGATCCTGCAGTCCCAGTCGCGCCGGGTCTATTCGCCGACCACCGCCGAGGCCGACGCCAACACCATCGCCGATGCCTACCTCGAGCAGGGCCGCATCGCCGCGCGGGTCCAGCCGCGGGTGATCCGCCGCTCCGACAACCGCGTCGATCTTGTCTTCGAGGTCTTCGAGGGCGGCGTCGCCGAGGTCGAGCGCATCGCCTTCGTCGGCAACCAGACCTATTCCGACCGGCGGCTGCGCCGGGTGCTCGAGACCAAGCAGGCGGGCCTCCTGCGCGCGATCATCTCGAGCGACACCTTCATCGAGGACCGGATCCAGTTCGACCGCCAGCTGCTCGAGGATTTCTACGCCTCGCGCGGCTATGTCGACTTTCGCATCACCGGGGTGAACGCCGAGCTCTCGCAGGAGCGCGACGGCTACTTCGTGACCTTCAACGTCGAGGAAGGCCAGAAATTCTCCTTCGGCGAGATCAGCGTGACCTCGGATCTGCCCGAGGTGGACATCGACGCCTTCCGCCGGGCCGTGACCGTGCGCACCGGCAAGACCTATGCGCCGACGCTGGTCGACCGCGACATCGAGCGGCTCGAGCGCCGCGCCGTCGAGGAGGGCCTCGACTTCGTGCGCGTCGAGCCCCGCGTCACCCGCAACGACCGCGACCTGACGCTGGACGTCGAGTTCGTGCTGACCCGCGGTCCGCGCGTCTTCGTCGAGCGCATCGACATCGAGGGCAACACCACCACGCTCGACCGCGTGGTGCGCCGCCAGTTCGAGATCGTCGAGGGCGACCCCTTCAACCCGCGCGAGATCCGCAACGCCGCGGAGCGCATCCGCGCGCTGGGGTATTTCGCCGACGCCGATGTCGAGGCGCGCGAAGGCTCCTCTCCGCAGCAGGTCATCGTCGACGTTGACGTCGAAGAGCAGCCCACCGGCTCGATCAGCATCGGCGGCAGCTATTCGACCTCCTCGGGCTTCGGTCTGAACCTCTCCTTCGCCGAGCAGAACTTCCTCGGCCGGGGGCAGCAGCTCAGCCTCGGGGTGACCACCACCGCCGACACCGAGCGGTATTTCTTCAACTTCACCGAGCCGGCGCTTCTGGGCCGCGACCTCGCGCTGGGGCTGGGCCTGTCCTACGCCCGCACCACCGAGGACGATTCCGACTACAACACCGAGGTGGCGCGCTTCTCGCCTTCGCTGACCTTCCCGGTGTCGGACAACACCCGGCTGCAGCTCAGCTACGACATCGAGAGCACCGACATCTCGATCCCCGACGCCTCCGAAGTGGGCGGCATCGTTCGCGCCGAGGCGGGCGAAGGGCAGATCCTGAAAAGCTCGCTCGGCTACCGGCTGAGCTATGACACCCGCCGCACCGGGCTGAACCCCGACGCGGGCGTGCTTCTGGAGTTCGGCCAGGACTTCGGCGGCGTCGGCGGCGACGTGGCCTTCGTCGAGACCCGCGCCCGGGCCGTCGCCCAGCGGCTGGCCTTCAGCGAGGAGATCACCCTGCGCGCCACCGTCGAGGCGGGCGCGCTGAACTACCTCGGTGACGACAGCAGCCGGGTGACCGACCGCTTCTTCATGGGCTCCTCGGTGATGCGCGGCTTCGAGCCGGGCGGCATCGGCCCGCGCGAAGTGGGCGCCGGCATCGATGACGCGCTTGGCGGCGATTACTTCGCCGTGGCCCGCTTCGAGGCGGAATTCCCGCTCGGCCTGCCCGAGGAATACGGGGTCTCGGGCGGTGTCTTCTACGACGTCGGCTCGCTCTGGGGGCTCAGCAACAGCGATGACGCCACCGGCACGGTGCTTTATGAGGACGGCTCGCTGCGCCAGGTGGTCGGCGTCTCGCTCTTCTGGGACACGCCGCTCGGGCCGCTGCGGTTCAACTTCTCCGACGCGCTCCAGCGCGAGGACAAGGACCGCGAGCAGAACTTCGAGCTGACGATCTCCACCGACTTCTGATGCGACGCCGCGGCTTCCTTCTGACTGGGTTGGCCGCGGCGGCACTCGCGCCCGCGGGCGGGGTCTTTGCGCAGGACACCGCGCGCGAGGTGGTGCGTTCGCCGATCCTGACGATCGAATCCGACCGCTTCTTCAACCAAAGCGCCTATGGCCAGCGCCTTCTCGACCAGATCGAGGAGGAGGGCCGGGCGCTTGCCGCCGAGAACCGCCGCTTCGAGGCCGAGCTGACCGCCGAGGAGCAGCGCCTGACCGAGATCCGGTCCGAGACCGATCCGGTCGAGTTCCGCGCCATGGCCGATGCCTTCGACGCCCGCGTCGAGGAGCTGCGCCGCCAGCAGGACGCCAAGGCGCGCGAGCTGTCGAACCGCGACGAGACCGCGCGGCGCACCTTCTTCAGCCAGGCCCAGCCGGTTCTCGCCGACATCCTGCGCGAGGCGGGCGCGGCGCTGATCCTCGAGCGCGGCAATGTGCTTCTGAGCGCCAATGCCATCGACATCACCGAGCTGGCGATCCGCCGGCTCGACGCGGCGATCGGCGACGGCGCCGAGCTGGAGATGCCCGCGCCTGGCGCCTCCGAGGAGGGCGGGGCGGCCCCCGAGGGCACCCCGGCGCCCGAGGAGCCCGAAGCCCCCGAGGCCGAAGTGCCCGCGCCCGAGCCCGGCTCCGGCACCGCGCCGCTCTTCGACATGGGCGAGGGCGAGCCCACCCCGGTGGAGTGACGCGCTTGCCACCGCGGCGTGGCATTGCTACCGAACGCAGACCCGACAGCTAAGGCGAGGAAGCGCATGTCCGACGATCTCAAGAGCGCCGATATCCAGCTCATCCAGCGGATTCTGCCGCATCGCTATCCCTTCCTCCTGGTCGACCGGGTGGTGGATATCGACGGTTACAGCTCGGCCCTGGGGCTCAAGAACGTCTCCATGAACGAGCCGCATTTCCAGGGGCATTTCCCTGGCACGCCGATCATGCCGGGCGTGACCATCGTCGAGGCCATGGCCCAGACCGCCGGCGTCATGGTGGGCGTGGCGCTCGATCTCGCCGACAAGAACATGCTGATCTATTTCATGGGCATCGACGGCTGCAAGTTCCGCCGCAAGGTGGTGCCGGGCGACCAGTTGCAGATGCGGCTCGAGACGCTGCGCGGCAAGCCCGGCGGCAAGGTCTGGAAGTTCAAGGGCACCGCCACCGTCGAGGGCGAGCTGGCCGCCGAGGCCGAATTCACCGCGATGATGGACCTCTCCGCGTGAGCGAGGCAAAGATCCACCCCAGCGCCGTGATCGAGGAAGGGGCCGTGATCGGCCCCGGCTGCGAGATCGGCCCGTTCTGCCACATCGGCCCCGAGGTGCATCTTGGCGCGAACAACGTGCTGAAAAGCCACGTCATCCTGACCGGCGACACCGAGATCGGCCCGGGCAATACCTTCTTCTCCTTCGGCGTGATCGGCGAGATCCCCCAGGACAAGAAGTTCCAGGGCGAGAAGACCCGGCTCGAGATCGGCGCGCGCAACCGCTTCCGCGAGCATGTCACCGTGAACGCCGGCACCGAGGGCGGCGGCGGCGTCACACGGATCGGCGACGACGGGCTCTTCATGGCGGGCTGCCATGTTGCCCACGACGTGCAGATCGGCAACCACGTCATCCTGGTGAACAACTGCGCCGTCGCGGGCCATTGCGTGATCGAGGACGAGGTCATCGTCGGCGGGCTCTCGGGCGTGCACCAGTTCGTCCGCATCGGGCGCGGCGCGATCATCGGCGCGGTGACCATGGTCACCAACGACGTCATTCCCTACGGCCTCGTGCAGGCTCCGCGCGGGGTGCTCGACGGGCTGAACCTCGTCGGGCTGAAGCGCCGCGGCGTGGCGCGCAAGGACATCACCGCGCTGCGGGCCGCCTTCCAGATGCTGGCCCAGGGCGAAGGCGCCTTCCAGGACCGCGCCCGGCGTCTCGGCGAGGAGACGGAAAGCGCCTATGTGCGCGAGATCGTCGACTTCGTGCTGAGCGAGACCGACCGCCACTTCCTGACCCCGGGCTGAGCCGGTGCTGGCGCTGATCGCCGGACGGGGCGCGCTGCCGGGCGCCGTGGTCTCTGCCGCGGAGGGCCCGGTCGTGGTGGCCGCCCTGGCCGACAGCCCGCCCGACAGCCTCACCCCCGACCTCAGCTTCCGGCTCGAGACGCTGGGCACGCTGATCGCCGATCTGAAGGCGCGCGGCGTGACCGCGCTTTGTCTTTGTGGCGGCATCGACCGTCCGGTGATCGACCCTTCCCGCATCGACGCCGCCACCGCGCCCCTGGTGCCGCGCCTGACCGATGCGCTGGCGCTTGGCGACGACGGCGCGCTGCGCATCGTGCTGGCGCTCTTCGAAGAGTCGGGTTTTGCCATCCTGCCCGCCCATGAGGCCGCGCCCGAGCTGCTCCTGCCCGAGGGCGTGCCGACCACCCGCCACCCCGACGACAGCCATGCAGAGGCGGCGCTCCTGGGGGACGCGGTGCTGACCGAGATGGCCGCGGCCGACCTCGGCCAGGCCTGCGTGATCGCGGGCGGCAAGGTCGTCGCGCGCGAGGAAGAGGCCGGGACCGACGCGCTGCTGGCGGGGCTCCCCGAGGCGGCGCGTGGCGGGCTTCTCTACAAGGCGCCGAAGCCCGGGCAGGACCGCCGCGCCGATCTGCCCACCGTCGGCCCCGAGACCCTGCGCGGCGCCGCCCGCGCGGGCCTCTCCGGGCTGATCCTCGAGGCGGGCGGCGTTCTCGTTCTCGACCAGCCGCGCAGCATGGCAGAGGCCGAGGCGGCGGGGCTCTTCCTCTGGTCGCGCCGGAGGCCGGACTGATGCGCGTCTTCCTGATCGCGGGCGAGGCCTCGGGCGACCGCCTCGGCGCGGCGCTCATGCGTGGGCTCTCCGAGGCCGCGCCCGAACCGGTGAGCTTCACCGGCATCGGCGGCACCGGCATGACCGCCGCGGGGCTCGAGAGCCTCTTCCCCATGGACGAAATCTCGATCATGGGCATCGGCGAGATCCTGAAGGAATACCGCGCCCTCAAGCGCCGCATCCGCGAGACCGCCGAGGCGATCCTGGCCCAGAAGCCGGACGTGGTGGTCACCATCGACCTGCCCGAGTTCAACCTGCGGGTGGCCGAACTGGTCAAGGCCCGGAGCGACATCCGCATCGTGCATTACGTGGCCCCCACGGTCTGGGCCTGGCGGCCGAAGCGGGCGGTGAAGATGGCGCGCCACATCGACCAGGTGCTGGCGCTTTTGCCCTTCGAGCCGCCCTACATGGAGGCCGCGGGCATGCGTTGCGACTTCGTGGGCCACCCGGTGGTGACCGATCCGCAGGCGGATGCCGCCGAGGTCGCGGCCTTCCGCGAGGCGCGCGGGCTGGGCGAAGCGCCGCTCTGCCTGGTGCTGCCGGGCTCGCGCCGCTCCGAGATCGCGCGGCTTCTGCCGGTTTTCGGCGAGGTCGTCGCCCGGATGGCCGAGAAGCGGCCCGACTTGCGCTTCGTGCTGCCCGCCGCCCATGGCGTCGCGGGCGCGGTCGAGGCGGCGGTGGCCGACTGGCCGGTGGCGCCTCTGGTGCTGGATCCCCGGGGCGCGGACGGCAGCGGCGGGCCCGAGGCCAAGCGCGCGGCCTTCGCGGCGGCCGATGTGGCGCTGGCGGCCTCGGGCACGGTGTCGCTGGAGCTGGCGGCTGCGGCGACGCCCATGGTGATCGCCTACGACATGAACTGGCTCTCGCGGCAGATCATCGGGCGGATGCTGCTGACCGACACGGTGACGCTGGTGAACCTGGTCTCCGAGACCCGCAGCGTGCCCGAGTTCATCGGCAAGGACTGCCGTCCCCGCCCGGTCGCCGAGGCCGCGCTGGCGGTGCTGGAGGCGCCCAAGGCGCAGGATGCCGCCATGGCGCTGACCATGGAACGGCTCGGCAAGGGCGGGGACCATCCGGGCCTGCGCGCCGCGCGCGCGGTGCTCGACGGGCTGGGGCTGGCGGCGCGCTGAGGCGCGGGCCGGGGCTTTTGCAGAGAACGGCGTGAAGCACCGTTACGCGAAGGCTGGGCTCGGCGGGGGCCGCATCCGGGTTTCTCCTTAGAAAAAGCAACGGGCGAAGCGGCAGAGCCTAGAGCCCACTAACCTCGCGCCCCGCCCTCAAACCCAAGCCACCTCACGAAAAACGCCGCCGGGCGGACCCGACGGCGTCTCTCAATTCCAGCCTATCCGCAGCGCTTACTGCGCCGGGGTCACCGAGTCGTAACTGTCGGTGAAGCCCGAGAGCGACATGCCCACGGTCACCTCCTGCTCGGGCGCGGCGGCGGGCACGATGGTCACATTCGCCACCCGGCCGCGCTTGAAGCTCGCGATGTCGTCACCGGTGAAGCCGACCCGCGCCACGCAGCCCAGCTGTGCGCAGAAGGCGAAGTCGTAGCGCTTGGCCTGGCCGCCATCGACCGAGATGGTCAGCTTCTGCGTCAGGAGCGTCTCGAGCGGCACGATGAAATTCGCGCCGGCCACCGCCTGGCCCTGGCCCTCGACCTTGAAGAGGCTGACCTCGGCGACGGAATTGCCGTCCTCGTCCTGCAGCAGCTGATAGAGCTGGCAGGGGTCTTCGCCCTCCTGCGCGCGCAGGCACTGGATGTCCCAGTCGCCGATCGTCTCGCGCACGTAGCTCGAGGAATCCTCGCCGCCTTGCCCGGTCGCATCGCCCACCGCTTCGCCGGTGTCGAAAAGCTCGCTCGCGCCGCCGCCCGAGGGCGCGGTCTCGGCCTCGCTCTGGGTCTCGGCCTCGGTGCCCTCGGAGGAGGTCTCTGCCTCGCCCTCGGTCGCCGTGGCGTCGTCCTGCGCCAGCGCGGGGGTCGCGGCAAGCAGGGCGATCAGGGAAAGATGGGTCAGCGATGTCTTCATGTCCAAAGCTCCATGGAACTGGCCTAAAGTCTGTTCGAACACGCGCTTAACACGAGGGCGCGGGACTGTCAGGGGGAAACCGGAGGCCCCTTGGGCGGTTCCTGGCCACCGGGGCGGCCGGGAGAAAAAAGAAAAGAGAGCCCGCAGGCTCTCTTTTCAGATCTCTCCCTGTCGGACTGGCCGACTTTGTCATTGGTTGGGACGCTACGATGCGAATCCGGACCCGTCAACAGCCAATATCGCGGGTTTCCGCCCATTTATCCTTTTGTAATCTCCGCACAAAAATTACCGCGCCAGGGGCGCGGCCAGTTTGACAGGGAGGATGTCCGTCCCGCGCCGGAGAAGAGCCCCGGCAGGGACGAAATTCACACTGACAGCAAATAGTTAAGCAAGTATGGTCAGCCCGAACGGTGCAGTGCGAGGGCAGGGACATGGGCGAGGGCGTGTTCGTCGGCGGCGGCGGTGAAGGCTACGGGGAGAAGCAGGTCCTCGATCTCGGCTACGCCAACCGGCACGGGTTGATCGCCGGGGCCACGGGCACCGGCAAGACCGTGACCCTGCAGATCCTGGCCGAGGGCTTTTCCAAGGCCGGCGTGCCGGTCTTCCTGTCCGATGTGAAGGGGGATCTTTCGGGCCTCGCCGAGCCCGGCAGCGCCGCCTTCAAGTTGCACGAGGCTTTCACCAGCCGGGCCGAGACCATCGGGTTCTCGGACTACACCTACGAGGGATTTCCCGTCACCTTCTGGGATCTCTTCGGCGACCAGGGCCATCCGGTGCGCACCACCGTGGCCGAGATGGGGCCGCTTCTGATCTCGCGCATGCTCGAGCTGACCGAGGCGCAGGAGGGCATCGTCAACATCGCCTTCCGGGTCGCCGACGAGGAGGGGCTGCCGCTGCTCGACCTCAAGGACCTGCAGGCGCTCCTGGTCTGGGTCGGGCAGAACCGCGAGGCGCTGTCGCTGCGCTACGGCAATATCGCGGTGCAATCGGTGGGCGCGATCCAGCGGCGGCTGCTGGTGCTCGACAACCAGGGCGGCACGCGGCTTTTCGGCGAGCCGGCGCTGATGCTTGCGGACCTCATGCGCCTGCGCGAGGGCGGGCGCGGGCAGATCAACATCCTCGCCGCCGACAAGCTCATGGCCGCGCCCCGGCTTTACGCGACCTTTCTGCTCTGGCTGCTCTCCGAGCTCTTCGAGGAGCTGCCCGAGGTCGGCGACCCCGAGAAGCCGCGGCTGGTCTTCTTCTTCGACGAGGCGCACCTGTTGTTCGAGGACGCGCCCAAGGCGCTGATCGAGAAGGTCGAACAGGTCGCCCGGCTGATCCGCTCCAAGGGGGTGGGCGTCTATTTCATCACCCAGAACCCCGACGACGTGCCCGAGGACATCCTCGGCCAGCTCGGCAACCGGGTGCAGCACGCGCTGCGCGCCTTCACCGCGCGCGACCGCAAGGCCCTGCGCATGGCCGCCGAGACCTACCGCGAGAACCCGCGCTTCGACATCGAAAGCGCGATCCGCGAGGTCGGCGTCGGCGAGGCGGTGACCTCCATGCTCGAGAAGAAGGGCGTGCCGGGCGTGGCCGAGCGCACGCTGATCCGCCCGCCGTCCTCGCGGTTGGGGCCGATTTCTCCCGAGGCGCGCCGTGCCGTGCTGAATGCCAGCGACCTCGGGCTGAAATACGACAAAGCCGTCGACCGCGCCTCGGCCTACGAGATGCTGACGGCCCGCGCCGAACGCGCCGCCGCGGAAGCCGAGGCCGAGGAACGCCAGGCCGAGGAGGCCGCGCCCGCGCGCCGCGACTACAGCGCCGGGCGGCGCTACACCGGCCCCCGCGTCGGCCGCTCCAGCGCGCGCAGCGTGCGGCGCCCGTCCAAGGGGGACAGCATCGGCGGCGCGCTGGCGCAGGCGGTGGTCAAGGAGCTGAAGGGCACCACGGGGCGGCGCATCGTGCGCGGCATCCTCGGGGGTCTCTTCAAGGGCCGCTGATGCTGAGCCTCGATCATATCGCGGTCCTGGGCGAAACTTTGGAGGCCGCCCATGCCCATGCCGAGGCCGCCCTGGGCGAGCCCCTGGGCCCCGGCGGGGCGCATGCGGCCTTCGCCACCCACAACCGGCTTCTGGGGCTGGAAGAGGGCCTCTACCTCGAGGCCATCGCCGCCGACCCCGAGGCTCCGCCGCCCGGGCGGGCGCGCTGGTTCGGGCTCGATGCCTTTTCCGGGCCGCCGCGGCTCGACAAGTGGATCTGCCGGGTGCCCGACATGGAGGCGGCGCTGGCGGATTTCCCCGAGGCCGGGCACCCGGTGCCGATCACCCGCGGCGATCTAGACTGGGTCATGGCGGTGCCCGAGGACGGGATGCTGCCCTACGACGGGCTCTTCCCGGCCTTCATCGAGTGGAAAAGCCCGGTGCCCGCGGGGGATCGGCTGCCCTCCTCAGGCTGGCGGCTGACCGAGCTGGTCATCGCCCATCCCGAGGCCGAGGCGCTGGCGGCCCGGCTCGCGGGCGTCCTCGACAGCCCGCTGCCGCGCTTCACGCCCGCCGCGCGGCCCGGGCTTTCGGCGCGGCTCCAACGCTCCGGGGTCACGCGATGGCTGAGCTGACCCTGCGGCCCGCGCGCGCCGGCGACGCCGAGGCCATCGCCGCGATCTGGAACCCTTTCGTGCGCGACAGCACCATCACCTTCACCACCGAGGAGAAGACCCCCGAGGCCGTGGCGCACATGATCGAAGAACGGGGCCGCGCCTTCCTCGTGGCCGAGGCCGCAAACGGGCTCTCTGGCTTTGCCACCTACGGCGCTTTCCGGGGCGGGCCGGGCTACGCCCGCACCCAGGAGCACAGCGTCTTCACCGCGCCCGGGACCGCCGGGCAGGGCCTGGGACGGGCGCTCGTGCAGGCGCTCGAGGCTGAGGCCCGGCAGGCGGGCCACCATTCGCTGATCGGCGGCATCAGCGCCGAGAACACCGGCGCGCTGGCCTTCCACGCGCGGCTCGGCTTTGCCGAGGTCGGCCGCATCCGCGAGGCCGGGCGCAAGTTCGATCGGTGGATTGACCTTGTGCTCGTGCAAAAAATGCTGTTCCCGGCAGCCTGACACCTTGAAAGGATTGCCCTAGGTTCCCGTCCATGTCGATCTGGTCCCGCATCTCCCAGGCGCTCGCGGCGCTTCGTCAGGGCGAAAGCCTGGCGACGGTCTTCGAGCATCTGCGCGCCCCGCCCGAGCGTTCGGTCGCCTTCACCATCGCGGTCATCGCGCTGGCGGCGAAGATGGCCAAGGCCGACGGGCAGGTGACTCGCTCGGAGGTGGCCGCCTTCCGCGAGGTCTTCCACATCGCCACCGAGGACGAGCCCGGCGCGGCGCGGGTCTTCAACCTCGCGCGGACCGACGTGGCGGGTTACGAGGTCTACGCCGGGCGTATCGCGGCGATGTTCCGCTCGGACAAGACGGTGCTCTGCGACCTGATGGAGGGGCTCTTCCACATCGCCATCGCCGACGGCACCTATCACCCGAAGGAAGACGCCTTCCTGAACGACGTGGCGCGGATTTTCGGGATCGAGGGCACGCGCTTCCGGGCGCTGCGCACCCGCTACGTGCCCGATGCCGAGCCCGACCCCTATGCGGTGCTGGGCGTCGCCCCCGAAACGCCGCTGCCGGAGATCCGCAAGGCCTGGCGGGCGCTGGTGCGCGACAGCCATCCCGACCGCATGGTCGCGCGCGGCCTGCCGGAAGAGGCGGTGAAGATGAGCGAGAAACGCCTGATCGCGATCAACCGCGCCTGGGAAGAGATCCAGGGCAAGGCGCCGGCCTGAACGGGCGCGCCCGGGCCTTGGGCGCAGGGCCCGCGCGGGCTATATTTGCCCCCATGAGACTCACGCTGACTGCCGCCGCCTTCTGCCTGATCCTCAGCCCCGCCGCCGCGCAGGATGCGGGTGACGAGGAGGAGGGCTTTTCCCTCATGGAACGCGGAATGCAGCTTTTCTTCGACGGGCTGATGGACGAGGCCGAACCCGCATTCGAAGAGCTGCGCCGGATCATGGAGGGCATCGAGCCGGCGCTCTCGGACTTCGTGGCCGAGATGGGCCCGGCGCTGCGCGAGGTGCTGGAAGAGGTCGAGGACTGGTCGGATTACCACCCGCCCGAGATCCTGGAGAACGGTGACATTATCATCCGCCGGAAAGCGCCGTTGGAGCCCGAGACCGGGCCAGAGACGGACCCGGAGACCCCCGCACCCGAGGGCTCGATCGACCTTTGAGCGGCGTGCTTTGCGTAGGGCTGGGTCAGGGCTGCGCCGAGTGAAAGCCCGTGAAAGCGCCACGCCGCGCGCAGGTCCGGGTTTTTGCGGCCGCGTGCGCTGGCCCCTGGACGGCGCCACACTCTGCGCGGGCCCGGGCCCGGGCCCGGGCCAGCGCCACGCCCCACGCGCGCGCCACCTCAGCCGATCTTCACCTCGAACTCCGCGCCCAGCGATTTCACCAGGCTCTCGAAGCGCGCCGCGGCGACCTCGCCGTAGAGCGGCGCGGCGGCCTCGGTCAGGCGCAGGATCAGGAGCCGTTTGCGCGGGTGCCAGGTCAGCCGCGCGCCCAGGTCGCCCTCGGACATCCAGAGCATCGCGCCGAAGCGCATCGCCTTGCCGAGGATCTCGGCCTCCTGCACCTCGGCGGCGCTGAGGATCGGGGCCAGCGCCTCGAAGCGGGTGCCCTCGCGCTTGTTGCGGTAGCGGTGCAGGAGCGCGAGCCCCAGGAAGACCCGTTCCTCGTGCTTCAGCCCGCCGAGGTTGGCGCGGGTGGCATTGTCGAAGACCGTCTCGGCCCGGTAGTCGGGATGCGCGCGCCAACTCACGTCATGCAGAAGGCAGGCCGCCTTGACGATGCGGATGCGCGCCGGGCGCGCGCCGTTGAAGAGCGGCTCGACGAAATGGAAGAGCTTGCGCCCAAAGCCGGGCAGGCGGGCGTCCTTGGCCTCGGCGTAGCGGCAGCTTTCGATCAGCGGGTCGCGGTCGCGCAGCTTCTGCGGCATCTGCTCGAAGAGCATCCCCTCGCGGATGCCGTAGCTCGAGACGGCGATGTCCTTGGGCTTGAAGGTCTGCACCATGCGCTTCAAGACCTCGGCCGCATAGGGCACCAGCGACATCCGCGCCGAGGAGATCCCGCAGCGGCCGCGCAGCTCCTCGAGGTCGGCCTTCAGGATGAATTTCACCGTGTCGCGCACCGCCTGGGCGTCCATGCGGTATTCGTGCAGGACGTGCAGCGGGTAGCCGCGCCGTTCCATGTCGATGCGGGCGATGGCGCGCCAGGAGCCGCCGACCAGGAACAGCCGGTCGCGCTGCGCGCCCATCTTCTCGGTCAGGGCGGCGAGGGTCTCCTTGATGACCGCCTCGCGGCCCTTCTTGCCGCCCTTGACGTCGCGCAGCTTCAGGGGCCCGAGGTCCGAGGTCACGCGCCGCCCGACCTGGCCGCCGGAGATTTCCGCCAGTTCCATCGAGGAGCCGCCGATGTCGCAGACCAGCCCGTAGGAGCCGGGCCAGCCCAGAAGTACGCCCTGGGCCGAAAGCCGGGCCTCTTCCTCGCCGTCGACCACGTATATCTCGAGCCCGGTCTCGCGGCGCACGTCCTCGCGGAAGGCGTCGCCGTCCGAGGCGGCGCGCACCGCCGCGGTGGCGACCGCCGTCAGCTCGGTGCCCATGCCGTCGGCCAGGAGCTTGAAGCGCTTCAGCGCCGCCAGCGCCCGGGCGCGGCCCTCGGGGTTCAGCTCGCCGGTTTCGGCCAGCCCCGCGCCGAGCGCGCACATGATCTTTTCGTTGTAGAAATAGGCCGGCGAGCGCGCCGCGCCGTCGAAGACCACCAGCCGGACCGAGTTCGAACCGATGTCGACCACGCCCACACGGCGAAGCGCGCGCACGTCGGGATCGGCAAACAGCGGTCTTCCGAACGGGCCCCAATCGGGGTGATCGGGGTCGTGGGTTCCATCCATGTCGCGCTCGTATCCTGGCCTCGGCCTCTGCGCGGGAAACTGGCGCAGCAGGCGGCTTGCGTCAAATGTTTAACCCGCGGGATCAGTGGTGGGTGAGCTTCGGTACATCCGCCGCCCCGGCGGAGCCCCGCCCCGAAAGCGAGGGGTTCTCCATGAAGAAGGTGTGGCAATTGAAGGCGAACCCATCGTCGGCGGGCAGTTCGGCGCGGGCGAAATGCCCGTCGGGCTGCATGATCCAGCTCTGCGCCACATCGGCGAGGTTTGCCGCTACGATCTGGCTGGTGATCTGCGCCTTCACGGTGGGGTTGTGGATCTCGATCATGGTCTCGACCCGGCGGTTGAGGTTGCGGCCCATCCAGTCGGCCGAGGACATGAAGACCCGGCTCTTCTCGTGCGGCAGCCCGTGGCCGTTGCCGAAACAGGCGATGCGGCTGTGTTCGAGAAAACGCCCGACGATGGATTTCACCCGGATGTTTTCCGAAAGCCCCTCGACTCCCGGGCGCAGCCCGCAGATGCCGCGGATCACCAGGTCGATCTTCACGCCCGCCTGGCTCGCCCGGTAGAGCGTGTCGATCATCTCGGATTCGATCAGCGAGTTCATCTTGGCCCAGATCTGCGCCGGCCGCCCGGCCTGGGCATGGGCGATCTCGGCCTCGATCATCTCGAGGAGCTTGGGCTTCAGCGTATGCGGCGAGATCGAGAGGTTCTCGAGCCCCTCGGGGCTGGCGTAGCCCGAGAGGTAGTTGAAGACCTTGGCCGCATCGCGCCCCAGCACCGGGTCGCAGGTGAAGAAGCTGAGGTCGGTGTAGATCTTGGCGGTGATCGGGTGGTAGTTGCCGGTCCCCCAGTGGGTATAGGTCACCAGCCGGTCGCCCTCGCGGCGGACCACGGTGGCGATCTTGGCGTGGGTCTTCCAGTCGAGGAAGCCGTAGACCACATGCGCGCCCGCCCGTTCCAGTCGCCGCGACTGGCGGATGTTGGCGGCCTCGTCGAAGCGCGCCTTCAGCTCCACGAGCGCGGTGACCGACTTGCCGTCCTCGGCCGCCTCGCAAAGCGCCTCGACGATGGGCGAGTTCTTCGAGGTCCGGTAGAGCGTGTTCTTGATCGCCACGACGTCCGGGTCGCGCGCCGCCTGATTGAGGAAGCGCACCACCATGTCGAAGGTCTCATAGGGGTGGTGCAGCAGCATGTCCTTCTGCCGGATCGCCGAGAACATGTCCCCGTCGTGGTCCTGCACCCGTTCGGGCACCCGCGGCGTGAAGGAGGGCCAGAGCAGGTCCGGCCGGGCATCCAGCACCAGCTCCTTAGTGTCGCCGACGCCGATCATGCCGTCGAGCTCGATGACCTCGTCCTCTTTCACGTGCAGCTCGCGCATGACGATGTCGCGCAGCCCCTTGGGCGCGCCCGCGCTGACCGTGAGCCGCACCACCTCGCCCCGGCGGCGGCGCTTCAGCGCTACCTCGAACTCGCGCACGAGGTCCTCGGCCTCTTCCTCGACCTCGAGGTCGCTGTCGCGCAGCACCCGGAAGCCGAAGTGGTCGCGCAGGGTGTAGCCGGGGAAGAGGCTGTCGATATGCAGAAGCAGCACGTCCTCGACGAAGGCGAAGCGGTGGTCGCCGTTCTCGGCCGGGAGCCGCACGAAGCGGTCGATCTGCGCCGGGATCGGCAGCAGCGCCTTAAGCACGTTGCCGTCCTTGCGGCGCACCAGTTCGACCGCGAGGCAGTAGCCCATGTTGGCGATGAAGGGGAAGGGATGCGCGGGGTCGATGGCCAGCGGCGATAGCACCGGGAAGATGTTCTCGAGGAAGGTCACCGCCAGCGCCTCCTTGTCGGAGCCGCTGAGCTGGCCGCGCGAGAGGATCGAGATGCCCTGTGCCTCGATCATCTGGCGCAGCTTCTGCAGCACCTCCTGCTGGCGGGCCATGAGGCGGCGGGCATCCTCGTTGATCTTCACCAGCTGCTGCGCCGGGGTCAGACCGTCGGCGGCGGGCGTGGTGTTGCCGGCCTGGGCCAGCTCGCGCAGGCCCGCGACGCGGACGGTGTAGAACTCGTCGAGGTTCGAGGCCGAGATCGACAGGAAGCGCACCCGCTCCAGAAGCGGCACGCGGGTGTTTTCGGCTTCCTCCAGGACGCGCCAGTTGAATCCAAGCCAGCTCAATTCCCGGTTGAAATACCGATCCGGCCCGGTGGCGTCGAACCCCTCGATGCGGGTGGGCGCGGGGCGGTCGGACTTCAGGAAATCGGCTGTGTTCATGGCGCCTCGCTTAGGGGGATCTTGTATCACTCCGATGACAGGCCCGCCTCGAAGCTTTCCTCGCTGTCAGAGAACTCCCTGATGAGGTCGATGGCAAGGGCACGGGTCACGCCGCGCTTCTCGCCCAGGGCGCGGGCGTCCATGGCGTCGACGATGGCGCCGGCGGCGGCGAAGCTTCGCGGCATATGGGTCAGGAGATAGGGAATGACCGTGGGCGCCGGGGTGATCTGCCGGTCGGCGAAGAGCTTGGCGATCACGCCTGCGAGCAGGAGCTCGTCCGGGGCGTTCAGCTTGGCAATCTCGGCGCCCTGCATGCGGCTGGCCAGATCGGGCAGGCAGAGGCCCCAGCGCGCCGGGGGCCGGGAGGCGGTGACCATGAGCGGCTGGCCCTCGGCGCGGGCGAGGTTGTGCAGGTGGAAAAGCACCTCCTCCTGGGCGCGGTCGCCGGCGATGCGGTCGGCGTCCTCGACGCAGATCGGCCCGTCAACGAGGTCGGGCACGGCCTCTTCGGTCAGTTCGGCGGCCTCGAGGATGCGCGCGCCGCTTTCCGCCGACCAGACGTGCGCCAGATGCGTCTTGCCCGAGCCGCGCGGGCCCGAGAGCACCAACTTGCCGCTCGGCCAGGCGCGCCAGTGGTCGATCTGCGCCACCGCCAGGGCATTGGCCTCGGTCACGAAGAAGTCGCCGCGCCCGAGGGCCGGCCTGGAGGGCAGGTTCAGGGGAAGCTGCCGCGCCATGGCTCAGCCCTCCGGGTCGTTCCGGCGCTCGGGCCCGCCGAGGTAGAGCCGGCTCGACTTGTAGCGCCCGACGAGGAACCGCGCGACGACCCCGATGGCGGCGGCCACCGGCACGGCGACCAGGAGCCCCACGAAGCCGAAGAGCGAGCCGAAGACCGACATCGCCAGCAGGAGCCAGACCGGGTGCAGCCCGACCGAATTGCCGACGAGCTTGGGGGTGAGGAAGTTGCCCTCGATGAACTGGCCGGACTGGAAGATCGCCCAGACCGCCACGATCCAGAGCCAGTCGCCCCAGAACTGGAAAAGCGCGAGCCCGATGGCCAGCACCCCGCCGACGATGGCGCCGACATAGGGAATGAAGGTCAGGACCCCCGCGACCACGCCCACCACCAGGCCGAACTGCAGGCCCACGAGCATCAGCGCCACGGCGTAATAGACCCCGAGGATCAGCGAGACCGTGCCCATGCCGCGCACGAAGGAGGACAGCACGTGGTCGATGTCCGCCGCCAGCGCGCGGATCACCGGGGCATGTTCGCGCGGCAGGAGCTCGTCGACGCGGGCGACCATGTTGTCCCAGTCGAGCAGCAGATAGACCGCCACCACCGGCACGATCACGAAAAGCAGCACCACGTTCAGCAGCGAGGCCGCCGAGGTCAGTGCCGTCTGCAGGAGCTGCCCGCCACGGTCGCGCACCGTCTGGCCGATCTGGGTGAGCGTGTCGCGGACCACGCTGTCCTCGGCCAGAAGGTCCGGGAAGCGGGTGGCGAGGAAGCTTTGCAGGTTGCGGGCCAGCTCCGGGGCGACCTCGATCAGCTGGCCGGTCTGGCGCACCAGCGTCGGCACCACCAGGAGCGCCATGAGCACGAAGATCAGAAGCGCGCAGATGGTGATGATCGCGGTCGCCAGCGCGCGCGAGCAGCCCGCGGACTCGAGCCGGTCGGCGACGGGATCGAGGAAATAGGCGATGGCCGCGCCCAGGACGAAGGGCAGGAGCACATCGCCCAGGAACCAAAGGAGCACCGCGATGACCGCCGCGGCGATGCCCCAGTATTTGAGCTGTTCGCGGACCGGCAGGTTCATGCGGGCTCTCCCTGGCTTGGACCTCTGTTTTGCTGCGTCGCGGCAGGTGATGCAAGCGGCGCGGGTGGTGGGAGCGGGGAGATTCTTGGCGGGGTGGGGGTGAGAGCCTGCCTTTGGGCCGGGAATGAGGGTGTGGATTGGGTGCGCAGTGGCCGCAAAGGACCCGGGCGCTGTCGTTGCACCCGAGGGCGCGCGCCGGACCGGGGGCCGGCGCTGCTGACCTATTAGTTGGGCGCTTTATGGCAGCAAGGTCAGGGCTAGCGGCGATCTATGCGCTTCGCCCACAAGAGCGCCGGCCCATCGGGCCGGTCCGGCGCGCGCCCGGCACCTTCGGTGCTATTCGGGCGCAAGATTGCACCGCTTGGGTCACGTAGCGCGTCGGGTTTTTGGTTGGCTGGTTGAGAGGTCAGAGGCTCAATCATCCGGTTGGGAGGTGAGGAGAGCGGCGGGCTGGTTAGGCGATGAGGGGGAATTGGTGGGCTGGCCAAGCGACGGGAACAAAGCTCACTTTCTGAGCCTGAGCCTGAGCCTGAGCCTGAGCCTGAGCCTGAGCCTGAGCCTGAGCCTGAGCCTGAGCCTGAGCCTGAGCCTGAGCCTGAGCCTGAGCCTGAGCCTGAGCCTGAGCCTGAGCCAAGGCCGGTATCAGAACCGCCAAGGCCCGGACCATGACCGATGCTAGGCCCAAAGCTCCACGCACCACCCCCCCCAACCGCCCCCCGCGTCACCCGTCCCCCAACCCCTTCGGGGCATTGCACTTGTCGCGCGCTTTCGCCTACACCGGCTCGGACAGACATGACCCTTGACCGACCGGAGCCGCCATGCGCCTCAGCCGCTATTTCCTGCCCGTCCTGAAGGAAACGCCCTCGGAGGCGCAGATCGTCTCGCACCGGCTCATGCTACGCGCGGGCATGATCAAACAGGCCTCCGCCGGGATCTATTCCTGGCTGCCGATGGGCTACAAGGTCCTGCGCAACATCGAGCGCATCGTGCACGAGGAACAGACCCGCGCGGGCCATATCCCGATGCTGATGCCGACGCTGCAATCGGCCGATCTCTGGCGGGAATCGGGGCGCTACGACGCCTATGGCCCCGAGATGCTGCGCATCCGCGACCGCCACGAGCGCGACATGCTCTTCGGGCCGACCAACGAGGAGATGATCACCGACATCTTCCGCAGCCACGTCTCGAGCTACAAAGACCTGCCGATGACGCTCTACCACATCCAGTGGAAATTCCGCGACGAGCGCCGCCCGCGCTTCGGCGTCATGCGCGGCCGCGAGTTCCTTATGAAGGACGGCTACAACTTCGACCTCACCCGGGAGGACGCGCTGCACGCCTACAACCGCCACCTGGTCAGCTACCTGCGCACCTACGAGCGCATGGGCCTCCAGGCGATCCCGATGCGCGCCGACAGCGGCCCGATCGGCGGCGACGACACGCATGAGTTCCTGGTCCTGGCCGAGACCGGCGAGAGCGAGGTCTTCTACGACAGCGAGATCACCGATCTGAGCTTCGGCGCGCGCGAGATCGACTACGACGACCACGCCCAGTGCCGCGCCGTGCTCGAGGAGTTCACCTCGCGCTATGCCCGCACCGACGAGACCCATGACCCCGAGCTCTTCGCCCAGGTCCCCGAGGCGCGCCAGCGCCAGGCCCGCGGCATCGAGGTCGGCCAGATCTTCTACTTCGGCACCAAGTATTCCGAGCCCATGGGCGCCACGGTGGTCGACCAGGAGGGCAACCACGTGCCGGTGCACATGGGCAGCCACGGCATCGGTGTCAGCCGCCTCGTCGGCGCGATCATCGAGGCCAGCCACGACGACAACGGCATCATCTGGCCCGAGGGCGTGACGCCCTTCCACGCCGGCATCGTGAACCTCAAGCAGGGCGACGCCGAGGCGGATGGCGCCTGCCAGGCGCTCTACGACAGCCTCCTGGCCCTGGGGCTCGAGCCGCTCTACGACGACCGCGAAGAGCGCGCGGGCGCGAAATTCGCCACCATGGACCTGATCGGCCTGCCCTGGCGCATCACCGTCGGCCCGCGCGGGCTGAAGAACGGCGTGGTCGAGCTGACCTCGCGCCGCACCGGCGAAAGCGAGGAACTGCCGCCCGAACAGGCGGTCGAGCGCATCGCGCAGATCTACGGCAAGGCGGCCTGAGGGCTCGGGAGCGCCGGGTGGGCCTTGGCCGACCCGGCTGGTCCCTGCAGATGCCGCAGTGCCACATTGGCGCTGGCCAACCCCTCTGGTCCGCGCAAGAACCGCCGTGCCGGGTTGGCGTCGGCTGACCCGGTTGGGCCCTGCAAAACCGCTGTGCCGGGTTGGCGTCGGCTGATCCGGTTGGGCGCTGCAAAACCGCCGCGCCCGCGCGCCGCATCGCCGATCGGCGGCCCGACGCCACGCGCCGCTGGGCCTCGTCCCGCCCGGCTGCTAGGCTTCCCCGCAGAAAATCCGCGCCGGAGGGCGGGGGCCTTAACCCCGCACCCCCGATCACGCCCCGCCAAGAGGGCCGCGCGGAGGGGTGAGGAGGCAGAGCGATGCTCACACGGGTGGTGGCCCTGACGGCGGGGCTCGCGGGCGCCGCGGGCCTCTCGCAATTCCCGGAGTTTTCCCAGCAATATCAGCAGCGTCTGGGCGGCGCGGTGGATGAGCTCTCGCGCGTGGTGGCGGAGTTCGACGCCGATGCCGCGGCCTATGGGCTCTCCCGCGAGGCGGCGCTGGCCCAGCTTGCCACCGGCGGGGATTTTGGAGCCGGACGGGCAGAGACCATGCGCGCCACCGTGGCCCGCTACGACCGGCTGCGCGCCGATCTGGCCGCGCTCGAGGCCGCGGGGCCCTTCGCCCGCGCCCGCATGGCCACGCGCCTCACCGACCGCGAGATCGCGGCGCGCACCTTCCAGGCTTACAAGCCCGCGCTGCCGCTGACCCCGCAGGGGTTGAGCTTCGCGCTTGTGGGTTTTGCGGTGTTCGGAGGGATCGCGGGCCTTTTCGGACGGCTGGCGCGGCGGCTCTTCATCCGCCGCGCGCGTCCGCGAACTTCAACCTGAAACACGCGCCCACGTCCGATGATGAGCGACGCCGGTACGCGTACTCTAAGCAGGCTCCCCGCACCCCGCGCGCGCAGGCGCGGAGTCGGACAGACAGGCCCCGATCCCAGCCCCTCAGGCCGCGCTTTCGACCTCGGCGACGATGCCGTCGACCACCTGGGTCAGCAGCGCCTCGTCCTCGCATTCGGCCATGACCCGGATCAGCGGCTCGGTGCCCGACTTGCGGATCAACAGCCGGCCCTTGCCGCCGAGCGTCGCCTCGGCGCTCTCGATCGCGCTTTTCACCGCCGCGCGTTCGAGCGGCGTCGCCCCGGGCGCGTAGCGGACGTTCTTCAGAAGCTGCGGCACCCGTTCGAAGTTCCGCACCAGCTCATGCGCGGGCTCGCCGGTGCGCACCATCTCGGAGAGGAACTGCAGCGCCGCCATGAGCCCGTCGCCGGTGGTGGCGTAATCGGTCATCACGATATGGCCCGACTGCTCGCCGCCGAGGTTCCAGCCGCCGCGCCGCATGGCCTCGACGACGTAGCGGTCGCCGACGCCGGTGCGCTCGAGGCGCAGGCCCCGGTCGGTCAGGAAATGCTCGAGCCCCAGGTTCGACATCACCGTGGCGACCAGCGTGCCGTCGCTCAGGCGGTCCTCCTCGGCCCAGCGGGCGGCCATGAGCGCCATGATCTGGTCGCCGTCGGCGATCTGGCCCTTGTCGTCGATCAGGATCACCCGGTCGGCGTCGCCATCAAGGCAGATGCCCACGTCGGCGCCTTCGTCCAGCACCCGGCGGGCGGCGGCCTCGGGATGGGTCGAGCCGCAGCCGTCGTTGATGTTGTGGCCGTCGGGATTGACGCCCATGGCGATCACCTCGGCGCCCAGCTCCCAGAGGACCTCGGGCGCGGCGCGGTGGGCGGCGCCATTGGCGCAGTCGATCACGATCTTCACCCCGTCGAGCCGCATGCCGGTCGGGAAAGTGGATTTCACCCGCTCCTGGTAGCGGAAGCGGCCGTCGTCGATGCGCTTGGCGCGGCCTATGTTGGCGGGTTTCGCCGGGGCCACACCTGCATCGAGCAGGGCCTCGATTTCCATTTCGGCCTCGTCCGAGAGCTTGAAGCCGTCGGGGCCGAAGAACTTGATGCCGTTGTCGGCCGCCGGGTTGTGGCTGGCCGAGATCATGATGCCCAGGTCCGCCCGCATCGAGGGCGTCAGCAGCCCCACCGCCGGCGTCGGCACGGGGCCGAGGAGCAGCACATTCATGCCCGTCGAGGTCAGCCCCGCGGTCAGCGCGTTCTCGAACATATAGCCCGAGCGGCGCGTGTCCTTGCCGATCACCACCCGGTGCACGCCGGAGTGTTCGCGGCGGAAATACCGCCCCGCCGCGGCGCCGATCATCAGCGCCATCTCGGCGGTCATGGGATACAGGTTGGCCGTCCCCCGGACGCCGTCTGTGCCGAAATACTTACGTGTCATGTCTCTGTCCCGTTACCGACTGCCAGAGCTTGAATGCCTGAACCGTCTCGGCGACGTCATGGACCCGGAAAATCTGCACCCCTTGCCCGAGCGCGGCCAGTGCGACCGCGATCGACCCCGGGGCGCGGGCCCGCGCCTCCGTTTCTCCTGAAATATGCCCAATGAAACCCTTTCGCGAGACGCCAAGCAAGACCGGACATCCCAGGTTGTGGAAAACGGCGATATTCCGCAGCAGTTCAAGGTTGTGTTCGACCGTCTTGCCGAAGCCGATGCCGGGGTCGACCACGACCTTGTCGCGGGGCAGGCCGGCGGCTTCGAGGCGCGCCAGGCGCTCTGCGAGAAAGCCCAGCACGTCGAGGGTGACGTTCTCATAGGCCGGGTCGTCCTGCATGGTCTCGGGGCGGCCCTGGGCGTGCATCACGCAGATCGGCGCGCCCGTCTCGGCGGCAAGCGCCGCCATGCCGGGGTCGAAGTCGAGGCCCGAGACGTCGTTCAGCATCACCGCGCCCGCCGAGAGCCCCGCGCGGCCCACCTCCGCCTTGCGGGTGTCGACCGAGATCGGCGCGCCGAGGCTCGGGGCCAGTTCCTCGATCAGCGGCAGGATGCGGGCGGCCTCGTCCTCGGCGGCCACTTCGGTCGCGCCGGGGCGGGTGGATTCGCCGCCGATGTCGAGGATCTCGGCGCCCGCGGCGACCATAGCGCGGGCCTGGGCCAGCGCCGCCTCGCGGGCCTCGAAAAGCCCGCCGTCCGAGAAGGAATCCGGCGTGGCGTTGAGGATGCCCATGACCCGGGGCGCGCCGCCCGTCATCTCGACCCCGGCCAGGGGCGCGCGGGGCGCCGTCAGCGCCTGCAGGCTGGCCTCGGGGATCTCCTCGGCGGGGATGCGGCGGGAAGGCGCGCCCCGGGCGATCACCTCGGCGTGGGTGAACCAGAGCGGCCCGCCGGCCAGCCGTTGCGCGCCGGGTGCCGGCACCGGGTCGGCAGAGAGGATCGGGCGGTAGCAGATATCCATGGGCGCGCGAGTGCCACGGGAGCGCCGGGCTGGCAAGCCAGCTCAGAACAGCCGGTCGGCGGGCTCCTTCAGGATCAGCGGCACGGGGGCGCCCTCGGGCGCGGTGCCGCCGACGACCACCAGTTCGCGGGCGGTGATCTGGCCCGCGAACCAGGCCGCGAGGCTCTCCGCGTCGCGCGGCGCCGCGCTTGGCCCCTGGGTCGCGTCGAGCACGATCTTCGAGGGCGCCCAGACGCTGACCTGGCCGTTCTTCATCGCCCAATCGAGCTCGGTCCGGGTGGCCACGACCTTGGCGCGGGCGTCGCGCGCGGCGAGGATCCAGCCGTTCTGCTCGATCGCCAGGAGGTCGATCCGGCGCTGCACCAGCCGGTGCTCGACGCGGGGCAGGGCGCAGTCATGCGGGCCCACGCAGAGGATCAGCGGTGCGCCGTCGGTCTGGGCCTGGTCGATCCACTCAGACAGACGCGGATCGGTGATCGCGGCGTTGGACAGGAAGACCACGCGGGGATGCGGCTGCTCAGTCGCCCGCTCCGAAGAGGCGGCCTCCACCTCGGCGCGCGAGCGCACGATCTCGACCCCAAGCGCACCGGGGCCGCGGTCGAGCTTCTCGATCCGCACGAAGACGCGCAGCGCCTGGGGTTCGTGCAGGATGCGCTCGGCGATATGTTCGGCCAGCGTCTCCAGGAGGTTCAGCCGTTCGGACTGCAGCTCCGCCTCGATCGCCTCGGTTACCCGGTCGTAAGACAGGATGCGGTCGACGTCGTCCTCGATCGGGCGGGCCAGGGGGCGCACCTCGACGACGACGTTGAAGCAGATCCGCTGGGTGGTTCCGCGTTCGGCCTGGAAGGCGCCGATTTCGACCTCGCGGACATGGTCGCGCAGGGAGATGCGGTCGCGCGGGTCCTCGCCCGCCGTGGCGATGGCGCGCTCGGCGGGATGCGCGAAGGCTAGTCGGATTTCAGAGGCCATCCCCGGCTCCCCTTGGCGGCATTGCCCAACCGCAATAGCGAAGCGCGCCGCCATGTGCCACCGGAACCCGGCGCATCCGGGCCCGGGAGCGACATTGCCGCGCTCAGCGCTGCGAGAGGCGCAGCGGCTGGCGGTAGAAGCGATGCACGCCGATCTGCGCGGTCATCGGGAAGCTGCGCGCCCAGGAGGGCGACACGGCGGTGGTGTGGTAATGCGTGGCGCCCGCGGTCAGCCGGCGCGGCGCGCCCTCGAGCATCAGCCGGGCCACCTTGCCGACGCGGCGGTAGGCGGCGGCCTCGTGGATCGCCTCGGGGGCGCCGTCGCATTTGAAGGTGAACTGGCAGCCGTATTTCCGGCCCGAAGCGGTGCCCTGGTGCACGACGCCGCAGACCGAGCTGGGGAAGCGCGGGGAATCGGCGCGGTTGAGGATCACCTCGGCCACGGCGAACTGGCCTTTCACGGTCTCGCCGCGGGCCTCGAAATACAGCGCCTCGGCCAGGCACTCCCATTCCGCGCCGCCGGTGCGGAAGTTCTGCTGATCGAGCCAGCCGCGGCTGTACTGCAGGTCGCGCAGCCCGCTTTCCGGCGCCGGCGTCACCAGGCGTTGCAGATGCGCCGAGGCGGCGGCGTTCAGGCCGCGGCTTTCCTGGCGCAGGACCTTCTCCATGTTGGTCTCTTCGACCTCGGCGGAGGCAGGCGCGGCCAGAGCCAGAGCCGCCAGCGTCATCTTGAGAAAGCGTTGCATTGCAGACACCCCTTGGGAACAAATGCGCCGGGGGCAGGGAACCCCCGGTTTTCGGTCCGCGGCGTCCTAGGGAAAAATGGTCAAGGCGTCCAGCTTGCAGGCTGACCTATGGGCACATTTCCGCCGCTTTTCGGACTCGGGCGTGTCGTTTTCCGCGCAAAACCCTAGGATCGCTCGATTTTGTCGAGGATCGCCGCCTGTGCGGCAGCAAGTCGCGCCACCGGAACCCGGAAGGGCGAGCAGCTTGCATAGTTCATCCCGAGCGACCGGCAGACGTGAATCGATTCGGGATTGCCGCCGTGTTCGCCGCAGATTGAGACGATGATCTCGGGTTTGGCGGCGCGCGCCCGGTCGAGGCCGATCTTCAGAAGTTCGCCCACGCCCAGCACGTCGAGCCGGTGAAAGGGGTCCTCGTCGAAAACGCCCTGCTGCACGTAGTCCGACATAAAGCGGCCCGCGTCGTCGCGGCTGAGCCCATAGGTCATCTGGGTCAGGTCGTTGGTGCCGAAGCTCAGGAAATCGACATGCGGGGCGATCTCCCCGGCCAGGAGGCAGGCGCGCGGCGTCTCGACCATGACGCCGAGCCGGTAGGTGAAGTCGCGCCCGCTTTCGGTGCGGACGGCGGCGGCCACCGCGTCGACGCGCTTGCGCACCAGTTCGACCTCGCGCCGGGCCGAGACCAGCGGGATCATGATCTCTGGCACCACCGGGTCGTCCTTGCGCGAGGCCTCGAGCGTCGCCTCGAAAATCGCCCGGGCCTGCATGTCGTAGATCTCGGGCACGGTGATCCCGAGCCGCACACCGCGCAGACCCAGCATGGGATTGTATTCGCCCATGGCATCGACCCGGCGGGTGACATCCGAGACCGGCAGGTTCAGCGCCTCGGCCAGATCGCGCAGGCCCGCGCGGTCGGTGGGCAGGAACTCGTGCAAGGGCGGGTCGAAGAGCCGGATGCAGACCGGTTTGCCGCTCATGATCGAGAAGAGCGCCTTGAAGTCGGCGCGCTGGATCGGCAGGAGCCGCGCCAGCGCCGCGCGCCGGTCCTCGGGGGTGGCGGCGAAGATCATCTCCTGCATGACGGTGAGGCGGCCGGGCTCGAAGAACATGTGCTCGGTCCGGCAAAGCCCGATGCCGCCGGCGTCGAACATCCGCGCCTTCTCGGCGTCCTCGGGGGTGTCGGCGTTCACCCTTATGCGCAGGTCGCGGTCGGCGTCGGCCCAGCCCAGGAGCGTGCGGAAGGCATCGTCGAGCATCGCCCCCAGCATCGCGGGCGCCCCGGCCAGCACCTCGCCGCTGGTGCCGTCGACGGTGATCACCTCGCCCTCGCGGAAGCTGCGGCCGTCCTCGGCGACGAGCGTCTCGCGCTTGACCTGGAAGCGCATGTTGCGCGCGCCGACGACGCAAGGGCGGCCCATGCCGCGGCCGATCACCGCCGCATGCGAGGACATGCCGCCCTTCTCGGTCAGGATCGCCACGGCGGCATGCATGCCGCGCACGTCCTCGGGCGAGGTCTCGCGGCGGACCAGGATGCAGGGCTCCTCGCGGGCGGCCAGCGCCTGGGCGGCCGCGGCGGTGAAGACGATGCGCCCGGTGGCGGCGCCGGGGCTGGCGCCGATGCCATGGCCGATCACGTCACGCTCGGCGCGCGGGTCGACCTGGGGGTGCAGCAGCGCCGAAAGGGCGCTCGGGTGCACCCGCATCACCGCCTCGCGCGGAGTGATGATCCCGTCCTCGGCCAGCCGCACCGCAATGCGGATGGCGGCGGCATCCGAGGCCGGCACGACCACCCCGTCGAGGATGAAGAGCCGGCCGTTCTCGATGGTGAACTCGACCTGCATCTCGGCGCGCAGGCGCTGGCGCATCAGCGCGGCGTGGTCCTTCAGCTCGGCGAAGAGCTCGGGCAGGCGCTCCTCGAAGGAGGGCCCGCGCGGGTCGCGCACCAGGAACAGCGCCTTCTTGCCCGCCGCCAGCGCGTCGCGGCCCTGGCTCTGGCTGAGGTAGCGCCCGGTGACCTGCGGCAGGCCGGTCTCGGGGTTCACCAGTTGCAGCACGCCCGAGCCGCTTTCGCCGCGCCCGAGCCCCAGCGCCATCTCCTGCACCACGAGGCCGAGCCCCGCGTCCACCGGCGCGCCCTTGGCCTCGCGCAGGAGCCGCGCCGAGACGCTTTCCCAGGCCCGCGCCATGGAGCGCAGCACCTCGGCCAGCTGTTTCGCGGGGTCCTGCGGGAAAGGCTCCTCGGCCTCGTCCTCATAGGCGCGCAGGGCGCGGGCCAGCGCCTCGGGGTCGTCGGGGTCGATCTCCTCGAAGGCGTCTGGATCGAGCCGCGCGACATGCACCGCGTAGCTCTGCACCCAGCGCCGATAGAGCGCCTCGGCGGCCTCCTGGCCCAGCGTCTCGGAGAGCCGCGCGCAGACGGCATCGTTCATGCCGATGTTGAGGATCGTCGTCGGCCCGCCCCAGTCGGGATCCTGCGAGGAGGGCCGCACGCAAAGGAGCGCCTCGCTGTCGAAGACCGACAGCAGCTGCCGGGTGTCGGGGATGCGCCCCAGCGGGATCGCCTTCACGGTGTCGAAGGACAGGGCCACCGTGCGCGGCACCGGCAGCTTCAGCCGCACCAGCCGTTGCAGACATTTCGCCCGCCCGCCGTGGGTGTCCGGCGCGATGGGCGCCGTCGGCGTGACCAGCGTGACGTGCCGGTCGAGGGTGAACGAGACCTCCGTGAGGTATTTCTGCACCGCGGCAATCCTTCTCCTGGCCGCAGGATACGCCTCAGGCGCCGCCTGGCAAGGGCGGCGCGGGGCGCGGGCGGATCAGCCTTCCAGACGCGTCAGATCGGCCACCTGCAGGCAGACCGTGCGGATCCGCGACAGGAGGTTCAGACGGTTGCGGCGCAGGATCTCGTTGTCGGTATTGACCTGCACCGCCTCGAAGAAGGCGTCGAGCTCGGGCCGGATCGCGGCCATGGCGCCCATGGCGGCGGGGAAATCCTCGGAGGCCATGGCCGGGCCGATCTTGGCGTCGGCGGCGTCGAGCGCGTCGAAGAGCGCGGTCTCGGCCTCGGTCTCGGCGAACTTGCGGTCGGCACCGAAGCTGTATTCGACGCCGTCCTTCTCCTCGGCCTGGGTGAGGATGTTGTTGGCGCGCTTGAAGCCCTGCACGAGGTTCTCGCCGTCCTCGGTGGACAGCACCGCCTGCAGCGCCCGGGCGCGTTTCACGAGCAGGGTGAGGTCGTCAGCCTGCGGCATGGCGAGGCAGGCGTCGATGACATCGTGGCGCACGCCCTCGCCCTTGAGGTGGACCTTCAGGCGGTCGTGGAAGAAGGCGAGGAGGTCCTCGGCCAAACGCAGCTCGACGAGCTTTTCAGCAACCTGATCAGGACGCTCGGTGAGCTTCCTCAGGTTCTTAATTGCTGTGCTCAGCGCGCCTTTGTCGATTGCTTTCACTTCGATCTTTCTCAGATCTTTTTCCTCAATCTGAGCTGCCTCCGCATATCTTTTTCGAAGGTTGATCGGTGAATTGGGGTTAGCTTTCTCCAAATCCATGAGAGTCGTGTCGACACCGAACTGGGCACTGATACAGGCATCGATGAGCGACAGGCTGATCTCATTCTGGACGAGCAACCGGATCACCCCCAAGGCCGCGCGGCGCAGCGCGAAGGGATCTTTCGACCCGGTGGGCTTCTCGTCGATCGCCCAAAAGCCGGTCAGCGTGTCGAGCTTGTCGGCCAGCGCCACGGCCACCGAGACCGGCGCGGAGGGCACGGCGTCCGAGGGACCGAGCGGCGAATAATGCTCTTCGCAGGCCGCCGCGACCTCGGGCGAAAGCCCCGCGGCCTCGCTGTAATAGCGGCCCATAAGCCCTTGAAGTTCGGGGAACTCCCCGACCATCTCGGAGGAAAGATCCGCCTTGACCGTGCGGGCGGCCTGTTCGGCCAGATCGGCATCCGCGCCGACCTCGGGCGCGATCTCGCGGGCCAGCGCCGCGATCCGCTCGATCCGGGCCTTCTGACTGCCGAGCTTGTTGTGGAAGGTCACATGGGCGAGCTGGTCGAGCCAGGGCGCCATGGCCAGATCCTTGGCGATGCGCAGGTCGTTCTCCCAGAAGAACTTCGCGTCCGAGAGCCGCGCCGCCAGCACCTTCTGGTTGCCCGCGAGGATCGTCGCGCCATTGTCCGCGGTCTCGCGGTTCGCCACGGTCACGAAACGCTCGATCCGTCCGGTCTTGGGGTTGCGCAGCGAGAAGAACTTCTGGTGCTCCTTCATCGAGGTCATCAGCACCTCGGGCGGCAGCTCGAGGAACTCCGCGCCGATCTCGCCCATGAGCACCACCGGCCATTCGACCAGCCCCGCGACCTCGGCCAGGAGGCCCCGGTCCTCGACCACCTCGAGCCCGGCGGCGAAGGCGGCATTGGTGGCGTCGTTCCAGATCGCCTCGGCGCGTTCCTCGGGGTCGAGCATGACCTTGGCGCGCTTCAGCTTCGCGGCGTAATCCTCGAAGGATGTGACGGAAAACGGCTCGGGCGCCATGAAGCGGTGGCCCTCGGTCACATCGCCCGCGGTGAACCCGTCGACGTCCAGCGGCACCACCTCGGCCTCGCCCGCGTCATTGGTCAGGATGCAGAGGATGCGGTGCAGCGGCCGCACCCAGCGCAGGCTGCCCGCGCCCCAGCGCATGGACTTCGGCCAGGGGAAGTTGCGGATCGTCGCCTCGAGCACCTCAGCCACGATCTCGGGCGCCGGGCGGCCCGGCTTCTCGATCACCGCGTAGTAGGTGCGGCCCTTCTTGTCCTCGCGCTCCTCGAGGTCCTCGCGCGCGACGCCCGCGCCGCGCAGGAAGCCCTCGATGGCCTTCTCGGGCGCGTCGACCTTGGGGCCCTTGCGCTCTTCGCGGGTGGTGGGGCTGTGGGCGAGCAGACCCTCCAGCGTCAGCACCAGCCGCCGCGGCGTCGCGAAGGCGCCGGCATGGGCATAGGTCAGCCCCGCCTCGACAAGGCCGTCGGTGACCTTCGCTTTCAGATCCTGCGCCGCGCGCGCCTGCATCCGCGCCGGGATCTCTTCGGAGAAGAGTTCGATCAGAAGGTCGGGCATCGGGCCTCTCTGCTATCGCCAATCCGTTCAGTCAGTCGGGCGCGGGATAGCGGGGCGGGGCGGCAAGGTCCAGCGGGAAGCGTCAGGAGGCCTTGGCCGCCTGGCGCCGCGCCTCGGCCTTGGCGCGCGAGGCCAGGGTCTGGACGTCCGGCCCGGCGCGGGCAGGCACGATGCGGTATTTCGCCTCGACCAGGTTCTCGAGCGCGAAGCCCAGGAGCCCCAGCGCCACCACGCCCAGGAGGATCCGTCCGAAGGGCGCCGCGCGCAGCTCGCCCAGAGCGGCGCCGATGCCGCCGGCGTTCTCGGGCGAGGTGGTGAAGCCCGCGCTGATGATCAGCGCGCCGATGATCGCGATGAGCGCGCCCTGGGCCAGGAAGCCCGCCTGCAGCGCCGGGTCGAGCTTGCGGGTCAGGGGCGCCACGCGGATGTGGCGCTTGTAGGTCTGCCGCCAGCCCTTCTGCATGTAATAAAGCCCCGCGCCGATGGTGCCGAGCCCGATCGCCGCGACGATCCAGGGGCCGTAGGGCAGGGTGAGGATCTGCACGGTCCAGTCCTGCGCCGCGCCGCCGCCGCCTGAACCCGAGCCGCCGCGCGCCAGCCCCAGGACCGAGAGGCCGAGGCCCGCGTGGATCGCCCCGGTGACGACCAGCCCGCCGCGTTCGAAGAGCCCCGAGCCATCGCCGCCCCGGCGTTCGAGGTCATACCAGGCGGCCAGGAAGCGCCAGAGCGCATAGGCCAGGAGCCCCAGCGCCACGGCCCAGAGCGCGGCGCTGCCGAAGGGCGCCCGGCGCAGCTCGGCCAGCGCGTTGGTGGTGCCCTCGGCGGCCCCGCCGGTCAGAGCGGCGGTGAGGGCCAGGCCGCCCACCAGCGCGTAGACGACGGCGCGGGCGGAAAAGCCCGCGCGCATGACGGGGACGACCCAGGCGGGGGCGGTGTCTTGCGGCATCTCGGAACCTCCTCGGCGCGTGCTGTGCTTGCTGCCACAGCGCGCGGAGGGCGGATGCGGTTCCGTTGGGGATTGGAGGGAAGGGGGCCGGGCTTGGGATGCGGGGCGCGGATGGGCGCAGACGCTCTCCTTCTCAGCCTTTGGCCGCGCCGCTCACTCCCGCGTCGGGCAGTCGTCGCCGAGCGGCGTGCCGTCGTAGGCCTTCTCGCCGCAGTCGTTGACCTCCTGCCAGACGTAGCCGCGGCCCGCCTCGGTCAGCGCCACCACCCGGTCGATGCCGAACTCGATGTTGCGCGCCACGGTCAGAACCCGCGCCTCGCCCGAGGCGATCTGCGCGCCGATCTCCTCGGCGTCGAAGCAGGAGAACCAGAACGGCGCGTTGCGCGGCACGGCGCCCTCGTAGGGCACGCCGTCGACGTCGGCAGGCGCGGTCTCCAGGTCGAAACAGGCGCGGTAGCGCAGGGGCGAGCTGTCCGCGTCGATGCCCTGGTAATTCTCGATGGCGATCTCCTGCACACGCTCTTCGCTCGCCAGAAGCTCCAGCGCCGCCTGGTCCGGCGTGCGCTCGTAATAGGCGAAGACCTGCAGGTAATACATCGCCGCCCCGCCGATCGCGGCGCAGGCGAGGATCACCAGGGCGACGAGCTTGCCGCTCATGCCGCGCCCGTGGCGGCCGGCGTTGTCACGAAGGCATCGGCGCACATCTTCGCTAAGGCCCGCACGCGGCCAATATAGGCCTGGCGCTCGGTGACCGAGATAACCCCGCGCGCGTCGAGCAGGTTGAAGAGATGGCTGGCCTTGATGCACTGGTCATAGGCGGGATGCGCCATGACGATGCGGCGCTGCATCTTGGGGTCGTCGGCGGGGGCCTCGAGCAGCTTCTGGCATTCGGCCTCGGCGTCCTCGAAGTGGCGCAGCAGCATCTCGGTCGAAGCGTGGTCGAAGTTGTGGCGGCTGTATTCCTCCTCGGTCTGGCGGAAGACGTCGCCGTAGCTGAGCGGGATCGGCGCGGAGGGGTCGTTGAAGGGCATCTCCATCACGTGGTCGATGCCCAGGACATACATCGCCAGCCGCTCGAGCCCGTAGGTCAGCTCGCCCGAGACCGGCGCGCAGTCATGCCCGCCGACCTGCTGGAAATAGGTGAACTGCGAGACCTCCATGCCGTCGCACCAGACCTCCCAGCCGAGGCCCCAGGCGCCGAGCGTCGGGCTTTCCCAGTCGTCCTCGACGAAGCGCACGTCGTGCAGCTCGAGGTCGATGCCGATGGCGCGCAGCGAGCCGAGGTAAAGCTCCTGCAGGTCACGCGGGCTCGGTTTGATGATCACCTGGTACTGGTAGTAATGCTGCAGGCGGTTGGGGTTCTCGCCGTAGCGCCCGTCGGTGGGCCGGCGCGAGGGCTGCACATAGGCCGCCGCCCAGGGCTGCGAGCCCAGCGCGCGCAGCGTGGTGGCCGGGTGGAAGGTGCCCGCGCCGACCTCCATGTCGTAGGGCTGCAAGACCGCGCAGCCCTTCGAGGCCCAGTAGGCCTGGAGGCGCAGGATGATCTCCTGGAAGCTCTGCGGCGTGTCGCGATTGTCCATGGGCAGCCCGTCCTTTCTGTCGGCGCTTGATTAGGACGCCACATTCATGGGGTCAATTGCGGCGCTGACCAATATTTGACGTGCAGCGGCCTTGCTTTCTGCGGCAAGATCCCGCCGCAACCACAAGAGGCAGAAAGGGACAGCCGCAGCATGACACGGTCGGGACTATTGGCGGGCAGCGCGCTTTGGATCATGGCCTCCGCGGCCGCCGCGCAGGAGGCGTATTTCATCCAGATCGAGGCGCATCCGGCCCTGACCGTGGCAGAGGACCGCGCAAGGGCCTTTGCCGCGCGGCTTTCGGATGTGAACGGCTTCTCGCTGGGCGGCGGCTGGTATGGCATCGCGCTCGGGCCCTTCACCGAGGACGAGGCCAATGCCCAGCGGCTGGCGCTGCGGCGGCAGGGGCTGATCCCGTCGGACAGTTTCGTCGAGGAGGCCGAGGAATACGCCCAGCGCTTCTGGCCGGTGGGCGCCGGCGCGATCCGCACGCCCGAGCCCCAGGGGGACGGGACCGAGGAGGCGCAGGTCGTGCCGGAACCCGAAGCCGCACCCGAGCCGCAGATCGAGGAGCCGCAGGAAACCGTCGCCGAGGCGCGCCGCTCCGAGCAGGCGCTGACCCGCGAGGACCGCGAGGCGCTGCAGGTGGCGCTGCAATGGGCGGGCTTCTACCAGGGCCGCATCGACGCCGCCTTCGGGCGCGGCACCCGCGGCGCCATGGCCGCCTTCCAGGAGGCCAACAACTTCGAGGTCACCGGCGTGTTGACCACCCGCCAGCGGGCCGAGCTGTTCCGCCAGTACAACGCCGTGCTGGACGGCATGGGGCTCGAGCGCGTGACCGACCGCCGCGCCGGCATCGCCATGGAAATCCCCACGGGCGTCGTGGCCTTCGACCGCGCGGAATCGCCTTTTGTGCATTACGCCCCCACCGGCGCGGTGCCCGAGGCGCAGGTGCTGCTGATCTCCGAGCCCGGCGACCGGCGCACGCTATATGGTCTTTACGAGATCATGCAGACGCTGGAGATCGTGCCTGTCGATGGCGCGCGCGAGCGCTCCGGCGACAGTTTCACCCTGACCGGTGAGAATTCCCGCATCGTCAGCCACACCGAGGCGCGCGTCGCGGATGGCGCGATCAAGGGGTTCACCCTGGTCTGGCCCGCCGGCGACGAGGAGCGCCGGAGCCGCGTGCTGGCACGGATGCAGGAGAGCTTCGAGCGGCTCGAGGGTGTGGTTCTCGACCCCGCGACGCTCTCCGAGGAGGAGCAGGCCATCGACCTCGTCGCGGGTCTGCAGGTGCGCCAGCCCAAGACTGTCGCCTCGGGCTTCTTCGCCGATGCGCGCGGGCGGGTGCTGACCGCCGAGCGCGCGGTCGAGGCCTGCGGGCGGATCACGCTCGATGAGCTGACCGAGGCGCAAGTGGTGGCGCGCGAGAACGGCATGGCGCTGCTCGAACCGCAGTCGCCGCTTGCACCGCGCGACGTGCCGGTCTTCCGCACCGAGGCGCCGCGGCTGCAGTCCGAGGTGGCGATCTCGGGCTTCTCCTACGGCGGCGTCTTGGGCGCCCCGACGCTGACCTTCGGCACGCTCGCCGACATTCGCGGGCTCGACGGCGAAGAGGGCATCAAGCGCCTCGCCGTCGCCTCGCGCCCCGGCGACGCGGGCGGGCCGGTGCTCGACGGCGGCGGCGCGGTGGTCGGCATGGTGACGCCGGTGACCGACGAGGGCCGGCAGCTGCCCGAGGACGTGAGCTTCGCCACCGCCTCGGCGCGGCTGGTGGCCTTCTCAGAGGGCGCCGGCGTGGCCGTGTCGCGCGGGGAAGGGGAGCTGTCGATGGCCCCCGAGGACCTGACCCAGATCGCCCGCAGCATCACGGTGCTAGTGGAGTGCTGGGAGTAGGGTTTGCGGGCTTGGATGTGAGGCGCTGGTGGGCATCGCTTTCTGTGGCACGGTTTGGTCTAAGAAAGGGTGGTGAGCCTTTGAGCCGCCCTTTGGTAGTTCGGATCGTGTGAGGGCGTTGACCACGTGCGCCGTTCTTGAACGGAGTAGCCCCTGTGAAGATATGGTGATGATGTTCGCCGGTCCGGCGCGATGACGATTGCCACCTATGGTGTCTGACGCCCTCGATGGCGTCACACCCTGCCCAGCATGTCGCGCAACACCCACCACCCGCAGACCAACCTGCGCCCGAATAGCATCGAAGATGCCGGGCGCGCGCCGGACCGGCCCCTTGGGCCGGCGCTCTTGTGAGTGGTGCGCGTAGCTCACAGCGAGCAATGACCTTGCTGCCATAAAGTGCGCAGCTCCGAGGTCGGCAGCGCCGGCCCCCGGTCCGGCGCGCGCCCTCTGGTGTGAGGGGTGTCGACGGGGTTGGGAAGCTTGGGTTGAGCGGGTGTGCTCCAACGGCCCAGGTTCTGTCGTCTCAGCCGTGGGCGTGCGAACCGGCGTACATCGCGTCAGCTTAGATGAGGCGGAGCCAAGCGGTGAGGCCGTGGCGTCTCTGGCGTGGCCGTGCCAACCGGCGCAGACCCAATATCTCAGGCGGCGGCGCTCAACGGGCAGATCCCCGCTCTCGACCAACGCGGCGTGACCCGCTGGTGCCGCGCTCCCAGCCGTTGCTTCACGAACCTATGGACGGCTCGCTATCTCAGCGGAGCAGAGGCGCACCACACCCCAACGTCACCCCCGCCCCCCAAACAGCCGCTTCAACGCCCCCCACTGGCTCACGAAGACCCCCGCGAGGATCAGCGCCAGGGCGGCGAGCAGCGAGCTGTGGAAGGGCTCGTCCAGGATCGCGATGCCCAGCACCACCGACCAGACCGGCACCTGGTAGTTCGTCAGGCTCATGAAGACCGGCCCGGCGCTGCGGATCACCAGGACCCGCAAAAGGTTCGCCCCGGCGGTGGGCACCAGCCCCAGGAGCGCGAGCCAGAAGAGCGTCTCCTGCGCGGGCAGGGGCGGCGGGCCCTCGAGGCCCCAGGCGACCGAGACGATGGCCACGGCTCCGATCAGGAGCGGCACGGCGGCGAGCCCGATCGGATCGACCGGCGGCAGCCGGCGCATCAGCACCGAGGCGGTCGCGTAGCAGGCCGCGGCGCCGAGGCAGGCCAGCCGCCCGAAGGGCTCGAGCGGGTCTCCGGTGGACTTCAGCGCCGAGGGGCCGATCAGCACCACGACGCCGAGGAAGCCCACCAGGAAGCCGATCAGCCGGCGCAAGGACATGCGCTCGCCCGGCACGAAGAAATGCGCCAAGGGCAGCACCATGAGCGCCACGGCGGCCATGGAGACCCCCGCAAAGCCCGAGGTCACGCGCAGCTGGCCCCAGCTCAGAAGCAGGAAGGGCAGGGCGCTGTTGCAGATGCCGATCACCACTACGTTGCCCCAGGGCCGCTCGGGCCCGCGAAAGAAGCGCCCGCCGAGCGCCAGCCAGACCGCCGAGGTCAGAAGCGCGGCGAAAGCGATGCGATAGGCGGCAAGCCAGGCCGGGGTGATCCCCGGCAGGGCCAGCTCGATGATCAGGAAGGTCGCGCCCCAGACGAGGCCCAGCGCGCCGACCATCAACCAGGAGAGCCCGGTGATCTCCGGGGTGGCGGGGGTGGAGGATGTGCTCATCTGCCTCTTTCCGTCTCATTCGCCGGCGCATTCGCGGGGCGACAGGCGGGCTTTGCCGCGCTCCGCCTTTGCGCCAGCCCCTCGGCGCGCTAGTCTTCCCGGCAATCGACCAAGAGAGGAGCGAATGCCATGGACATCTTTTTCATTCTCGTCGTGCTGATCCTGCTCGGCCTGCTGGCCTTCTGCGTGATGCAGCTCAAGGACTGAGGCCCGTCGCCCGAGGCGCGGGGGGCAGGCACCGCCCGCCCGCGCATGGGCTTCGCGCCCGGGACGGCCCCGAGACGAAGACGCCCCCGCCTTAAGGCAGGGGCGCTTTCGCGGTTGAGGCAGGGCCTCAGTTCTTGGCGCGGTCGACCATCTTGCCGGCCGAGATCCAGGGCATCATGCCGCGCAGCTTCTCGCCGACTTCCTCGATCTGGTGGGCGTCGTTGAGGCGCCGCGTGCCCTTGAAGAAGGGCTGGCCGACCTGGTTTTCCTGCATGAAATCGCGCACGAAGCGGCCGGACTGGATGTCGTTCAGGACCTCCTTCATGCGCTTCTTGGTCTCCTCGTAGGGCAGGATCCGCGGGCCCGAGACGTATTCGCCGTATTCGGCGGTGTTCGAGATCGAGTAGTTCATGTTGGCGATGCCGCCTTCGTAGATCAGGTCCACGATCAGCTTCACCTCGTGCAGGCACTCGAAATAGGCCATCTCGGGGGCGTAGCCGGCCTCGACCAGGGTCTCGAAGCCCATGCGGATGAGCTCGACCAGGCCGCCGCAGAGCACCGCCTGCTCGCCGAAGAGGTCGGTTTCGCATTCCTCGCGGAAGTTGGTCTCGATGATGCCCGAGCGGCCGCCGCCGATCGCCGCGCAGTAGCTGAGGCCCAGCTCCAGCGCCTTGCCGGTCGCGTCATTGTCGACCGCGACGAGGCAGGGCACGCCGCCGCCCTTGGTGTATTCGCCGCGCACGGTGTGGCCGGGGCCCTTGGGCGCCATCATGATCACGTCGACGCCGGGCTTCGGCTCGATCAGGCCGAAATGCACGTTGAGGCCGTGGGCGAAGGCGATGGCCGCGCCTTCCTTGAGATTGTCATGCACGTATTTCTTGTAGGTCTCGGCCTGCAGCTCGTCGGGCATGGTGAACATGATCAGGTCGCACCAGGCCGCGGCCTCGGCGATTTCCATGACCTTCAGGCCTTCGCCTTCGGCCTTCTTGGCCGAGGCCGAGCCCTCGCGCAGGGCGACGACGACGTTCTTGGCGCCCGAATCGCGCAGGTTCAGCGCATGGGCGTGGCCCTGGCTGCCGTAGCCGAGGATCGCCACCTTCTTGTCCTTGATCAGATTGATGTCGCAGTCGCGATCGTAATAGACGCGCATGTCCCGTCTCCTGTGGGTCGTTGGTTGCTGAGGCAGAGACTAGCCATGCCGCGCCGAGCATGTTTGCGTTTTTCGAGGAAATGCGCATAAGGGCGGAAAGGTCATGCGTCTGATTTCTGGAATGCGGTAAGATCATGCTCGACGACACGGATCGGCGCATCCTGCGCCAGTACCAGGCCGCCCCCGAGATGACCGGGCAGGAGCTGGCCGACCGCGCGGGCGTGACCGCCTCGACCCTGGCGCGGCGGCTCGAGCGGATGCGCGCGGCGGGCGTTCTGAAGGGCACGCGCGGGGTGATCGACTGGCACGCCCTGGGCTACGCGGTCGAGGTCAGCCTGCGGGTGACGCTCGACAAGTCCCAGGCCAATGCCTTCGAGGAGTTCGCTGCCGCCGCCCGCGAGGTGCCCGAGGTCTTGGAAATCCAGACCTTCCTCGGCCAGGTCGACGTGCGGCTCGCGGTGATCGCGCGGGATCTGGCGCATTACCAGCAGCTCTACCGCGAGCGGCTGCTGGCGCTGCCGCATATCACCGATCTCGAGGCGCTGATGCATGTCGCCCGGGTGAAATACGACGAGACGCTGCCGCTGTGAGGGGGTGGTGGGGACGAGCTGGGGGCTTGGCTCACGCATTCATTTTGTATGAGGCGCGCCATCTCAACCCGCCCCAAAGGCGCGGGGCGACCAGCCCCGGGCCGCGCCCGACCCTCCCCCCGGGAGGGCGCTTTTTCACCGTCCCGCGTAAACCGACCCTGGCAATGGGGTTGAGAGATAAAGCGCCCGGTGCGCGGCGGTCGCCTGCGCCCACCCAGGGTCGGGCGCGGCCCTCTGTTTCTCGGGCGGCGCGGGATGGCGTCGGGCCGGGACGAAGGTTCCGCCTTAGCCAGACGGATAAGAGCGCCCAGCCTGGCTTCAGCGCCTGCCTATCCACCCTGATCATGGCCGACCCAACCTCTCACATCACGCCCCACCTCGCCACCACGCCAACGCCGCCCGCACCCGAAAGCCCGCCCAACCTCACCACCACCGCAACACCAACCGACACCCGAAAGCCCGCCCCATGATCGACCTCGACGACACCGACCGCGCCATCCTGCGCGCGCTGCAGGACCAGGCGGATCTCTCCGCCGGTGCCCTCGGGCGGCGGCTCGGCCTTTCCCAGCCCGCGGCCTGGCGGCGGATCAAGCGGCTGCGCGAGGCCGGGGCCTTCCGGGGCGCGCGGCTCGATCTCGACGCCGAGAAGCTGGGCTTCGGGGTCACCGTCTTCCTGGGCGTGAAGCTCGGCACCAAGGGGCAGGCCCCGCTGGGGGATTTCGAACGCGCGGTCTCGGCCATCCCCGAGGTGCAGACGGTCGAGCATATCCTCGGGATGTATGACTACCGCCTCCGGGTCGTGGCCCGCGACCTGTCGGACTTCGAACGGGTGCTGCGGCGGCGCATCATGACCCTGCCGGGGGTGGCGAGCCTCGATGCCAATGTCCTGCTTTCCGAAGAGCGACGCCCGGGTCCGATCGGCTGACGCCCGCACCCTTCGCGCGGGCCCGCGCCCTCAGATTGGCTTTGCGCCGCGCGCCGCGAGGCGCTACCCGAACGGGCAAGACCTGCACAGGAGACGAGCTTATGGCATTGCGCGACGACATCGACCCCGAGGGGCTGGACGAGTTCTCGGTGGTCTTCACCGACCGTTCGCTGAACCATATGAGCCAGGGCTTCCAGCAGGTGATGCGCGACATCTCCGAAACCCTGCGCGAGGTCTACAAGGCCCATGCGGTCGCCGTGGTGCCCGGCGGCGGCACCTTCGCCATGGAGGCGGTCGCCCGCCAGTTCGGCCAGGGCGCCGAGACGGTGATCGTGCGCAACGGCTGGTTCTCCTACCGCTGGAGCCAGATCTTCGAGGCCGGCGACTTCGGCGGCGAGACCCATGTGATGAAGGCCCGCCGCACCGGCAACGAGGTGCAATCGCCCTTCGCGCCCGCACCCATCGACGAGGTCCAGGCCAAGATCCGCGAGACCCGGCCCGACCTGGTCTTCGCCCCGCATGTGGAGACCTCGGCGGGGATCATCCTGCCCGACGCCTACCTGAAAGGGCTGGCCGAGGCCGCCCATGAGGTCGGCGCGCTCCTGGTCCTGGACTGCATCGCCTCGGGCTGCGCCTGGGTCGACATGGCGGCGACCGGCGTCGACGTGCTGATCTCGGCGCCGCAGAAGGGCTGGTCGGCGACCCCCTCGGCGGGGCTGGTGATGCTCTCCGAACGCGCCGCGGCGCGGATGGAGGAGACCACGGCCGACACATTCGCGGTCGATCTGAAGAAATGGCGCGCGATCATGGCGGCCTACGAGGGCGGCGGCCATGCCTATCACGCCACCATGCCCACCGACGGGCTGCGCGGCTTCCGCGACGCCATGCTGGAGACCCGCGAGCACGGTCTCGACCGGCTGAAGGAGGCGCAGTTCGAGCTGGGCCGCCGGGTGCGCGAGAGCCTCGCCGCGCGCGGCATCGCCTCGGTCGCCGCCGAGGGTTACGGCGCGCCGGGGGTGGTGGTCAGCTACACCTCCGATCCCGAGGTGCAATCGGGCCGGGCCTTCGCCAAGAACGGCACCCAGATCGCAGCCGGCGTGCCGCTGGCCTGCGACGAGCCCGAGGGCTTCGCGACCTTCCGGCTGGGGCTCTTCGGGCTCGACAAGCTCTATGACGTCGACGCCACGGTGGCTCGGCTCGACAAGGCGCTGGACGCGGCGCTCTGAGATCGGGGCAGGGCGCGCGGGCAGGGGCTGTCCGCGCGCTTTGGTTTTGCAATGAAGGCGGGCTTTGGCGCGCCGTCGGTGCCCGATCCCGCGCCGGGCCGCTTCGGGGCGGGCGCAAGACCTTGAGCGCGTCCGGTTCGTAAGTCACGCCCCATCTTTCTAGGAAAAGCGCGGCTGACCACGCATCCAGCGCAGGCCGCTCGCTGCGCACCGCGCCTGCCGCCCATCCCCCCACAGCGATAACACGCGCCCCGCGCGCCTTGCCGGTTGCCATGGCCCCTTCCTCCTGTTGTGATCGGAAGGAACAGTATTGACCGACGGCGGAACGGTCGGCACCGGTGGCACGCCCCATGGCAAAAGGTCTAATATCGGGGCCGCCGCACGATGCCTAACCTCGCCGCAAAAGGAGAGGACATTCCATGCAGATGAGCGATTCCCGCGAGGTGGATGCACCGCGCGAGGTGGTCTGGGCGGCAATCCTTAACCCCGAGGTGCTGAAGGAATGCGTGCCCGGCTGCACCGAGATGACCGGCACCCCGGAAGACGGCTTCCAGGCCACCGTGGTGCAGAAGGTCGGCCCGGTGAAAGCCACCTTCAAGGGAAACGTCGTCGTCTCCGAGCGCGACGAGCCCAACTCGCTGAAGCTCAGCGGCGAGGGCAAGGGCGGCGCCGCGGGTTTCGCCAAGGGCGGCGCGACGGTCCGCCTGGAGGAAAACGGCGCGGGCACGCTTCTGCATTACGACGTCGAGGCCAATGTCGGCGGCAAGCTCGCCCAGCTCGGCTCGCGCATCATCGACGGCTTCGCCAAGAAGATGGCCGACCAGTTCTTCACCCGCCTGCAGGAGGCCATCGAGGGCCCGCAGGACCCCGAGGAGGCCGCCGAGACCGAGGCCACCCCGGGCGACAAGAAGAAGGGCTGGTTCAAGCGCCTCGTCACCTGAGCCGCGGGCGGGCCCGCCCGCCCCGGACACCGGACCCTCCGGGCGCGCATCCGGAGGACAGACCATAAGGACATGAAGGTCCAAGGGAGGATTGAATGACCAAAGTATCCATGACCGTGAACGGCAAATCCGTCTCGGGCGAGGTCGAGGGCCGCACCCTGCTGGTGCAGTTCCTGCGCGAGAACCTGCGCCTGACCGGCACCCATGTGGGCTGCGACACCTCGCAGTGCGGCGCCTGCGTGGTGCATGTCGACGGCGAGGCGGTGAAGGCCTGCACGATGTTCGCCGGCGAGGCCGAGGGCGCCCAGGTCACAACCATCGAGGGCATGGCCAATGCCGACGGCTCGCTGAACACCATCCAGCAGGCCTTCCAGGATCACCACGGGCTGCAATGCGGCTTCTGCACCCCGGGCATGGTGATGTCGGCGGCGGCGCTTCTGAAGGAGAACCCGCAGCCCTCCGAGGCCGAGGTGCGCGACTACCTCGAAGGCAACATCTGCCGCTGCACCGGCTACCACAACATCGTCAAGGCGATCATGGCCGCCAGCGGCCAGGACGTGGGCAAGATCGCCGCCGAATGACGCCGCGCGGGCGGGGGAGGAGCCCCGCGCGCGTCCCAGATCGCGACAAGGCGGGCGCGACCCGCCGATCCAAGGGAGGATTGGAGACATGCCGAAGGACAATGGCATCGGAGCCAGCACGAAGCGCCGCGAGGACGTGCGCTTCCTGACGGGCGCCGGCAATTACACCGACGACGTGAACGTATACGGCCAGGCCTATGTGCATTTCCTGCGCTCCGACGTGGCGCATGGCCGGATCAGCAAGATCGACACATCCGCCGCCGAGGCCATGCCCGGCGTGGTGCGGATCTTCACCGGCAAGGACTTCGAAGGCATCGGCGGGCTGCCCTGCGGCTGGCAGGTGACCGACCGCCACGGCGCGGCCATGAAGGAGCCGGGCCACCCGGTCCTGGCCCAGGGCAAGGTGCGCCATGTCGGTGATCCGATCGCCGCGGTGGTGGCCGAGAGCCTCGCCGAGGCGCGCGACGCCGCCGAGGCCATCGAGGTCGAGATCGAGGATCTGCCCGCGGTCGTCGACATGAAGGCGGCGCTCGAGAGCGGCGCGGCCAAGGTGCACGACGATCTCGACGACAACCTCTGCTACGACTGGGGCTTCGTCGAGGAGAACAAGGAGGCCGTCGACAAGGCGATCTCCGAGGCGGCGCATGTCACCACGCTGGAGCTGAAGAACAACCGGCTCGTGGCCAACCCGATGGAGCCCCGCGTGGCCGTCGGCGACTACAGCGCGGCGAACGACGAATCGACGCTCTTCACCACCAGCCAGAACCCGCATGTGATCCGGCTCCTGATGGGCGCCTTCGTCCTCGGCATCCCCGAGCACAAGCTGCGTGTGGTGGCCCCGGACGTGGGCGGCGGCTTCGGCACCAAGATTTTCCACTACGCCGAGGAAGCCTTCTGCACCTTCGCCGCCCGGCAGCTCAAGCGCGCGGTGAAATGGACCTCGACCCGCTCCGAGGCCTTCATGTCCGACGCCCATGGCCGCGACCATGTGACGAAGATCGAACTGGCGCTCGACGCGGATAACAACTTCACCGCGATCCGCACCGAGACCTATGCCAACATGGGCGCCTATCTGTCGACCTTCGCGCCCTCGGTGCCGACCTGGCTGCACGGCACGCTGATGGCGGGCAACTACAAGACGCCGCTGATCTACGTGAACGTGAAGGCGGTCTTTACCAACACCGTGCCGGTCGATGCCTACCGCGGCGCGGGCCGGCCCGAGGCGACCTACCAGCTCGAACGAGTGATCGACAAAGCCGCCCGCGAGCTGGGCGTCGATCCGATCGCACTCCGGCGGCAGAACTTCATCACCGAGTTTCCCTATGCCACGCCGGTCGCGGTGGAATACGACACCGGCGACTATCCCGCCACGATGGACAAGCTCGAGGAGATCGCGGACATCAAGGGCTTCGCCGCCCGCCGCGCCGAGAGCGAGAAGCGCGGCAAGCTGCGCGGGCTCGGGGTGAACTGCTACATCGAGGCCTGCGGCATCGCGCCTTCGAACCTGGTGGGCCAGCTCGGCGCCCGGGCGGGGCTCTATGACGCCGCGACCGTGCGGGTGAACGCCACCGGCTCGATCAGCGTCATGGTCGGCGCACACAGCCACGGGCAGGGGCACGAGACCTCCTTCCCGCAGGTGGTCGCCGAGATGCTGGGAATCGACGAGAGCATGGTCGACATCGTGCATGGCGACAGCTCGAAGATCCCCTTCGGCATGGGCACCTACGGCTCGCGCTCGATCGCGGTCTGCGGCTCGGCCATGGTCCGGGCGACCGAGAAGATCATCAACAAGGCCAAGAAGATCGCCGCCCATCTGCTCGAGGCCTCCGAGGCCGACATCGAGCTGAAGGACGGCCAGTTCTCGGTCGCGGGCACCGACAAGTCGGTCGCCTGGGGGGATGTGACGCTGGCCGCCTATGTGCCGCACAACTACCCGCTCGAGGACATCGAGCCGGGCCTCGAGGAGACCGCCTTCTACGATCCGGCGAACTTCACCTATCCCTCGGGCGCCTATGCCTGCGAGGTGGAGCTTGATCCCGAGACCGGCAAGGTCACCATCGAGCGCTTCGCCGCGGCGGATGACTTCGGCAATATCATCAACCCGATGATCGTCTCGGGGCAGGTGCACGGCGGGCTCGCGCAGGGTATCGGGCAGGCGCTGCTCGAGGATTGCGCCTACGACGAGACCGGGCAGCTGATCTCGGCCTCCTACATGGACTACGCCATGCCGCGCGCCGATGACGTGCCCTTCTACGCGGTGGACCACTCCTGCCAGACGCCCTGCACGCACAACCCGCTGGGGGTGAAGGGCTGCGGCGAGGCCGGGGCCATCGGCTCGCCGCCCTCGGTGATCAACGCGGTGATCGACGCGCTGCACTCGGGCGGGCACAGCCATGTGACGCATATCGACATGCCGGCCTCGCCCTCGCGGGTCTGGGCGGCGATGCACGGATGAGCGGCTGCCGCCCCGGCCTTTGCGCCGGGGCGGTGTGTCTGGGAATTTCGCAAGGGCCCGCCGATCCGTCGGTCGCGGTCCGGGAGGACTGAAGATGTACAATTTCGAACTGGTCACCCCCAGCTCCGTCGACGAGGCGGTCGCGGCGCTCGGGGAAGAGGACGCCCAGCCGCTCGGCGGCGGGCAGACGCTGATCCCGACGCTGAAACAGCGGCTCGCCATGCCGACCAAGCTGGTGAGCCTGTCGCGGATCGAGGCGCTGAAGGGCGTGAAGTCCGAGGGCGGCGCGCTGTTGATCGGCGGCGCCACCACGCATGGCACCGTCGCGCGCGAGGCCGCGGGGCAGTTCCCGGGGCTCGCCGATCTTGCCGCCCATATCGGCGATCCGGCGGTGCGGAACCGCGGCACCATCGGCGGCAGCCTCGCCAACAACGACCCCTCGGCCTGCTACCCGGCCGCGGCACTTGGCACCGGGGCGACCATCGTGACCAACAGCCGCGAGATCGCCGCCGACGACTACTTCCAGGGCATGTTCGCCACCGCTCTGGAAGAGGGCGAGATCATCACCGAGGTCCGCCTGCCGATCCCGGAGACGTCGAACTACCAGAAGTTCGAGCAGCCGGCCTCGCGCTTCGCGCTGGTCGGGGTGTTTGTCGCGAAATACGCCGACGGCGTGCGGGTGGCGGTCACCGGGGCCTCGAACGACGGCGTCTTCCGCTGGTCCGAGGCCGAGGCGGCGCTGGCATCGAATTTCGCCGCCGATGCGGTCGAGGGTCTTTCCGCGCCGGACGGTTCGGGCATGATCTCGGACCTGCACGGCTCGGGATCCTATCGCGCGCATCTGGTGAAAGTGCTGACAAAACGGGCGGTTGCGGCCGCATCCTGAGGCACTGCCTGAACCGAGAAGACCCCCGCCGGACCCCGCGCCGGCGGGGGTTTCCTTTGGCAGCCCAAGCCCCATTGCCCCCGCCGGCCGATCGCGCCAGTCTGCCGCCCAAGCAGCCGCAGAAAGACGAGACCCGCGCCCCATGGACTACCTGTTCGACCCCCGCCCGCAGCCCAGCCTGCCCGTCAGAGGCGCGGCCGCGCGCTTCCCCGTGGGCCGCATCTTCTGCGTCGGGCGCAACTACGCCGCCCATGCCGCCGAGATGGGCAATGAGGTCGACCGCGAGGCGCCTTTCTACTTCACCAAGTCCGCGCATCACCTGGTCGGCCCGGGCAGCCACCCGGTGCCGCCGCGCACCGGGGATTATCACCACGAGGTCGAGTTCGTCCTGGCGCTTGGGCGCGCGGTGGACCCCGCCGATCCCATGGCATCGGTCCTGGGTTACGCCGTCGGGCTCGACATGACCCGCCGCGACCTGCAGGCGGCGGCCAAGGCCAAGGGCCGGCCCTGGTCCACCGCCAAGGACGTGGAGGCCAGCGCCGTGATCGGCCCGCTGACCCGCGCGGAGGACTTCGGCGCATTGGCCGACCAGCGGCTGACGCTCTCCGTGAACGGGACGCTCCGGCAGGAGGGGCGGCTCTCCGAGATGGTCTGGTCGGTGCCCGAGGTCCTCGCTGACCTGGCCACGCTCTACACACTTGCCCCCGGCGACCTGGTGATGACCGGCACGCCCTCGGGCGTCGGGCCGGTGGGGCGCGGCGATGTGCTGGAGGGCACCTGCGAGGGGCTCGACCCGGTGGCGCTGACGCTGACCTGAGGCCCGCCAAAAGGCATGTCGGGGCAGGGCGCCCGGCACCCCTTGGGCCAAAAACCCACACAACGCAGGAATGATCTGGCCCAGGTTGATCGGTCACCGGCGCCATGACACTTTAAAGTGCGGGTGGCGCTGCGAAGGGTTGCGCGCATAGTCAGGACCAAGCGCGGAACCTCGATTGCCCAGCAATGCCAAAAGCCCCGCCGCAGGCTATGCCTGGCCCCCCAAGGGGCAGGTGCCGCCCTACCTGAGGCTGACCCGCGCGGGCCCCGGCGTCAGCTTCGCGGGGCTCGCGGAATGCACCCTGGGCCGCCCGCTCCACAACCCCGCGACGGGTCAGGACGAGGGCGTCTTCGCCCGCTGGGCCTGGGACGGCAGCCAGCTCACCGCCGAGGTCGACCCGCTGGGGTTCTTCAGCCTTTTCGTCTGGCACGACGGGGAGAGCGTGATGATCTCGCCCTCGGTCCTGCAGCTGATCGCCCAGGGCGCCGATCCGACGCCCGACGCGCGGGCGCTGTCGGTCTTCTACCGGATGGGCATGTTCATCAACGAGGACACGCCCTTCGCCGCGATCAAGGTGCTGCCGCCGGGCGGGCGGCTGACCTGGTCCGAAGGGCGGCTCTCGATCACCCGGCAAGACATGCCCATCGCAGAGCAGAGCCTCACCCGCGACGCCGCGGTCGAGGGGATCATCGACCTGACCCGCGCCTCGCTGCGGAACATATCCGAGGCGGGCCCCGAGAAGCTTGTCCTGCCGCTCAGCGGCGGGCGCGACTCGCGGCACATCCTGCTGGGGCTCGACCACCTGGGCGCCCGGCCCGAGCGCTGCGTGACCTACCAGCACTGCGGCGCGGAGCTGAACAGCGAGGCCCGCGCGGCCCGGGCGATCTGCGAACGGCTGGGCGTCCGCCACGAGGTGCTGGGCCAGCCGCGCCCGATGACCGGGGACATCCTGCGCAGCCTGACGCTCACCAGCCTCTGTTCGGACGAACACGCGCAGATGCTGCCGATGCACGACTACCTGGCCCGGCAGTCCGGCGCGGCGCTCGACGGGATCGGCGGGGACATCCTGACCAACCCCGACAGCTCCGCCGCCGAGCAATACGCCCGCGCCCAGCGGGGCGATTACGCCGGCATCGCGCGCGCCATGATGGCGGGTCACGCGAAGGTCCTGCGCCGGCCCGGCAGCGCGGAGGGGCCGGGCGAGGTCTACGCGGGACTGCCCGAGGAAGAGACCGTCGCCTATGTCGCCGAGGCCATCGCGCGGTTCCGCGACGCGCCCGACCCCTACCAGTGCTTCTGGTTCTGGCACCGGACCCGGCGCGAGATCGGTTTTGTCTCCTCGGCGCTTTTTGCCAGCGGCAAGGGCGTCTTCTGCCCCTATCTCGACACCCGCTTCGTGCAGTTCTGCCTGACCCTGCCCTGGGCGGTGACGCAGGACCGGATGCTGCATGACGACGCGCTGGCGCGCGGCTACCCGGAGACCCGCGACGTGGCCTTCGGCGATTCCTTCGCGCCCGCCGCCGCCGCCCGGGCGACGCTTTCCGCGCGGATGCGGAAGGTCAGCATGGGGCTCGGCACGCTGCGGGCCCTGCAGCCGGAGAAGCCGCTGGCCGAGGGGCGGCAGTTCCTTCTGGGCTCGCCCGCGCTCCGCCGTCAGCCGGGCGAGGTCTACCAGTTCCACAACCTCGCCGTGACCGGCATGGACGCGGGCCTCGCACAACGGCTGCTCGACCGGGCCGCCGGGCTTTACGCTTCGGCCCCGCAGGCGCTGGTCTCGGATGTCTTCGATCCCCGGGAGGCGGCATGAAGCTCAACCCCCTGAGGCTCCTCGCCGGGCGCACCGCGCAATACATGCACCAGAAACGCCGCTCCGCCCGGGCGCGCTTCCACAGCCGCGCCTTCAGCCGCACGACCGAGCGGCGGGTGCTGCTGCTGACCCTCGACGAGCGCATCCCGCAAAGCCAGGTGCATCCGTTCCACCACTACGCCCGCGCCATCCGCGACGGGCATGACGCCGAGGTCCGCGAGGTCACCACCGCGGCCTATCTCGAGGGCCACTGGCCGGGGCTCGATGGCGCGACAACCGTCTGTTTACAGACGAATTTCGACGTCTCAGAGGCAGAGCTGCAGCGCCTTCTCGACACCATCCGCGCCCGCAACCCCGAGGCGCAGCTCGTCTACCTCGACTGGTTCGCGCCGACCGACCTGCGGCTGGCGGAGCGGCTCTCCGACAATGTCGCGCTTTACGTCAAGAAACACGTCTTCGCGGACCTGTCGCGCTACGGCGAGGTGACGCTGGGCGACACGAACCTGACCGACTATTACGCGCGCCGCTTCGGGCTCGAGATGCCCGAGACCCGCTTTGCCGTGCCGCCGGGGTTCCACGACAAGCTCCTGGTCGGGCCGTCCTTCGCCACGGCGGATTTCATGATCGGCACCTTCGCGGGCCCTGCGCCTCTGGGCGGGGCCGACCGTCCGATCGACATTCATGCGCGTTTGGCCGTAAAGGGCACCGACTGGTACCAGAGCATGCGCGCGGAAAGCGTGGCGGCGGTCACGGCGCTCGAGGACGTGCAGAGCCTGACCGAGACCGGCGTCGGGCAGGTGCAATACCTGCGCGAGCTGCAGCATGCGAAGCTCTGTTTCAGCCCCTTCGGCTACGGCGAGGTCTGCTGGCGCGACTTCGAGGCCGTGGCCAATGGCGCGGTGCTCCTGAAGCCCGACATGTCCCATATCCGGACCGAGCCCGATATTTTCCGGCCCTGCGAGACCTATATGCCGCTCGCCTGGGACCTGAGCGACTTCGAGGAGAAGGTGAGGTGGCTTCTTGCCGATGAACCCCTGCGCGCGCGGCTCGCGCGAAACGCCTTCGCGGTGCTGCATGACTACGTCGCCAAGGGGCGCTTCGTGCAGCAACTGGCGCCGGTGTTTCGGTGAGTGGTGGGTGCGGTTGAGGGCCGTCCGCGACGCGTGGTTGTTTGGCTGCAGCAATGGCTCTGCTCGCCTGAAAATCTGCAAGGGGGGCTCGATCACACCCTGCTTTCGAGCAGCCAGCGTCACGCGCCTGCTGTCTCCTTGATGGCCTCGGGCAGCGATGCGCTGCCCGAAGCCGGGCTCACTCAGCCGGAACAGCGGCACCAGCACCCGTGTCGAGGCGTCCGGCAAGGCGCGTGAGCACGATCCCCGCGGCGACCACGGCCGCTCCGACGAAGGGCGTCGCGGCGAGGCCGATCTGCTCGACCACCTGGCCGCCGCCCCAGCTTCCGAGCGCGATGCCGAGGTTGAAGGCGCCGATGTTCAGACCGGAGGCAACGACAACCGCGTCGGGGGCGACCTGGCGGGCCGTCGCGACCGTGTAAGCCTGCAGCGGAGGCACATTGGCGAAGGCGAACCCGCCCCAGAGCGCGACCACCGCAATCGCGCCGACGGTCGAGCTTAGCGCCAGGCCGAGCGCGGCCAGCAGCACGGCGAGGCCCGAAAAGATCAGCGTCAGCGCCGGGATCGGACCGGCCCGGTCGGCGAGCCTGCTGCCTAGGATATTGCCGGCCGCGACGGAGGCGCCATAAAGCAGGATCACGACGCTCACCGCGCCGGCCGAGAGGCCCGTCACGTCTGTGAGCATCGGCGCGAGATAGGTGAAGGCGATGAAGTTGCCGCCATAGCCCACGGCCGTGATCAGGTAGACGAGCAGAAGCCGCGGCGACGTCAGCACCCGGGCCTGAGCGGCAAGGCTCGCCGGAGCAGGGCGGCTGAGGGTCGACGGCACCAGCAGGGCACTGGCGATCAGGCCGATGAGACCGAGGGCGACGACGCCGAGGAAGGTCGCCTGCCAACCGAAGCTCTGGCCGATCCAGGTGCCGAGCGGCACCCCGGTCACCAGCGCCAGGGTCAGGCCGAGGAAGACCGTCGCAATCGCCGAGTTCTCCTTGTCGCGGTCCACCAGGTCGGTGGCGATCGTCGAGGCGATGGCGAAGAAGACGCCATGGGCGAGCCCAGTGATGAAACGCGCCGCGATCAGGCTGCCATAGCCTGGCGCAAAGGCGGCGAAGGCATTTCCGGCGATCAACAGCGCGAGCAGTGACAGCAGCAGCGTCTTGCGCGGCATGCGGCCTGCAAGCGCGGTCAGCACCGGCGCGCCGATGGTGACGCCGAGCGCGTAGAGGCTGACCAGCAAGCCCGCATTCGGCAGCGAAACGCCGAGATCTGCGGCGATGGTCGGGATCAAGCCGACGATGACGAACTCGGTCGTCCCGACGGCGAAGGCGCTGATGGTCAGCGCCCAGAGCGCGAGTGGCATGACGTGGTCTCCTTGGTGTCGCATTGAGGGTCGACGCCGGAGATGGCAGGTCATAGCCTTTGCGGGAATGAACGACTTCGGAACGGTCCTTTGCGTCAGATGCACGAAATACCGCAAACCCGCGACCTGGCGGCCTTCGTCTCGGTGGTCGAAGATGGCGGATTCGCCGAGGCCGGGCGTCGTCTCGGCGTCGCGCCCTCGACGCTCAGCCGGACGGTGAGCCGGCTCGAGGCGCAACTCGGCGTGACGCTGTTGCGCCGCACGACGCGGTCGATCGAGATGACGCCCGAGGGCCGCGACCTTCTGGAGGCGGCGCGCGGCATTCTCGCCCGGACCGAGGCCCTGGCAGATCTGTCCCTGGGCAACCGCCGCGCCCGAGGGCTCCTTCGGATCAACGCGCCGGTGCCCTTCGTCCTGCACAGGCTGGCACCGCGGCTGGCAGAGTTTCACGCGGCCTATCCGGAGGTGCAGCTCTCCCTCGACATGACTGACAGCCTCGTCGACCTGATCGGCGCGCATGCCGACGTCGCGATCCGCTTCGGGCCGCTGCCTGACAGTGACATGCTGCATCGGCGGCTGGGCCGCACGCCATGGAAGCTGGTGGCCGCGCCGGGCTATCTCGACGCTCGCGGCTGGCCCGCCACCCCCGCCGAGCTCGCGGGTTTGGAACAGGTGCGCTTCGCCGCCCCCGACCACATCAACACGTTGCGCTTCCGCGGCCTGGCCGAGCCCCTGCGCCTGCCTGCCGCGGTGACCGCGGGCAATGGCGAGGCGGTGCGGCGGCTTGTCCTCGGCGGCCTCGGCATCGCGCGGTTCTCCGAGTTCATGGTGGCAGAGGACCTTGCGGCCGGTCGGCTGGTAGAGCTCTTCCCGGGGCAGCTTGATGCCGAACCACTGGAGATCAGCGCGCTTTATCTGACCCGCACCTCTGGTCTGCGCCGTCTGGCGGTTTTCCTCGACTGGTTGGGAGACATCCTCTCCGAAGGAGAATAAGGGGCGGGCATGCGAGCTTCGCTGCTGTCCGGGCGAAGGCCCACTCAGCGGATGACCCGTTTCCGGGGGGGCACGTGGACTGACTGTCCGTTTCGCGCGGAAAAGCGGTTGCTTCGGGCGTGCGGCAATTGGGTTTGCCGCGTCAGGTGTCCGTTCGCATTACCGTTTATGCGAGAGCACGTTCAGAACCTTGCCAGTGGGATCGGCAACGAAGAACCGACGCACGCCCCACGGCTCATCCGTCATGGTATATGTAATTTCGCAGCCCATTGCCGTCGCTCGATCATAAACCGTATCCACGTCGTCGACTTCGATGGACAGGTCGGGAACCGGCGTCCCCGAGCCGCCGTCGCTCATCAGGCTGACCTGTGCGGTTGCACGTTTCTCGGAACCAAGTGTGATTATCCACCCGAGGTCCATCAGACATTCGAGACCGAACAGGTCAGTATAGAACGTCTGCACCTCGCTCGGAGCCTCTGCCGCGATATTCGCAACAATACGCAGCACCGTCATATGATCACCTTCCAAACTACCATTTGATCTTAAAGCGCGGCGGTGACGATGAAAACCCGATGATAAAGGGCGCGCTCATGGCACTCCGCGAAATCTGGCATTCATTTGCTCCGCAGTATTCGGCGAAGCGGGCTTGATCTGCACCTTCGCTGCGTCGGTCAGCAAATTCGGCCAAGGGCCGCAAACCACGGCGCGCCTCGCTGTGGGCATCGCCCTCGCTCGCTGCGGCTCCGCATCTCCGCTGCGAGGGCCGAGCGCACTTTGACCGCTCAGCGCATAAGATGTCATGATGTCGAGGGGAGGAGTCGGGGTGGAGACATCACAAAGAGACCGTCCGCGCAAGGAATTGCAGGCTGCGGAAATTGGGGCTGTCGCGCATCTCTACCGCGCCGAAGTGTATCGGTCGACGATTTGGCGGACACGGCTGGACACCACGACGAACTGGGCGGTGGTGACTTTGGGGATCGCTTTGTCGATCACCTACGCTGCCCCTGCGGCCTCGGCATTGCCTTTGGTTCTTGTGGGCGTGCTGTTGCTTTTCTTTCTGGTTCTCGAAGCGCGCCGCTATCGGTTTTTCAACGTCTGGCGCGCGCGCTGCCGTTGGATGGAAACACATTTTTACGCGCCGATGCTGCACGATGGCGACCTTCATCTTGAAGAGAATTGGCAAAAGACACTGGCCGAGGACTATTGGCGGCCGGAATACCATGTCAGCTTGATGGTCGCGATCGGCCGACGGGTTCGGAGCACATACTTGTGGATTCTGCTCATCCAGGGCCTTGCCTATTTGGGGAAAATTGTCGTTCACCCCGCACCTGCCGAGTCAGTCGACCAGATTTTCGCACGAGCCAGCGTGGGCCCGGTGCCCGGTGCGGTCATGGTAACGCTTGGTGTTCTTTACGTGCTCGCCGCAGTCAGTATGGCGATCTGGAGCTACGAACACGACCGCAAACGCGCCATACATCGCGGCGGTGGTCGTGAAAGCAGTATGGGATGAGGGTGCTCCGCTTGCTCATTTCGCGGGAAGCTCCGTAAATATAGCAATTTTTGGCACTAAAGCCGACCGATCCCGAGGGTTGAATAGGCGAAAGAAGCTGATTGATCGAAGGATTGAATGTCTGCCTCATCCGCCTCGTGTCCTTGATCCCCTCCGCGCTGTCGCGATGGCAGGAGAAATCGTTCGAACGACCCCAGCCGACATCCGATCCGACCCCTCTGTAGGGAACTACCGATAGTCCGGGTCTTTCGCGACCAGTTCCACGGTGTTGCCGTCGGGATCGCGTGTGAAGATCCCTCTCCATCCGACCCAGTCAAAATACTCGATGTCGTAGGCCAGTCCGAGGCGGTCATACCAATCCATGACCGCATCCTGATCGTCCCAGGCGAGGCTGAGGGCCAGATGGTGCAGCGAGGAGGCTGATCCCGTTCCGGGTGGCTGCGGACTGCCGTTAACGCCGCCAGCACCCTCCACGTCATGCCGGAACAAGGCCAGGACCGCCGTATGTCCTTCGAAGCCGTCGGCAACCCGGAAAAAAACGATCGGGCTTTCCTTCGGGTCGTTCATGAGGCTTAGCCCGATCACATCCCGGTAGAAGGCCACCATGGCACCATGGTCGATGCACCTAATGGCAATTTCTCCGATGGCCCGAACTTTGAAGTTTGGTGTTTCCATTGCTGTCTCCTGTGCAACTGCGGCTGTATCAGACGCGGCCCGGCGGGCGTCAGGTCATCATCTTGTTCATCGCAAGCGGTGCCCGGGACGTCGGCGCCAGGGTGGCCTGCCGGTTCGCGCGCTGGCCAGCCCAGACCGATCCCAGAACGATGACCGCCCCGAGCCCCTGCAACAAGGACAGGGATTGCCCGAGCCAGAGCCAGCCAAGCGCCACCGCGGTGACCGGGCTCATCATGCCCAGCATGGAGACGGCGCCAGGCTCGAGCCGCGCCACGCCCCGGAACCAGATCGCATAGGTGGCCGCCGCACCGATCAGGCCGAGCCAGGCGAGACCCGCGAGGTTCGCGCCGGACAGCGCGGGCAGCGGCGGTTCCAAGAGCAGGGCAAGCGGGAGCAGGATCAACCCGCCCGCGGTCAGTTGCCAGGCGGTGAAGGTCAGCGCGGAGACGGGCGGCTGCCACTTGCGGCTGAGGACCGTGCCCGCAGCCATGCTGGCCGCACCGCCAAGCCCGGCGGCAATCCCGATCGGGTCAAGCCGCGCGTCCGGCCCGATCAGCAAGAGCGCAACGCCAAAAGCCCCGGTCGCGGCGGCGACAACGGCTCCCGCCTGGATCGGTGTGCCGAGCCAGCCGCGCGCCATGCCGATCACCATCATCGCTTGAAGGGCGCCAAGCGTCGCGGCCACGCCGCCCGGCAGCCGGTAGGCCGCCACGAAGAGCAGCACCCAGAAGAGCGCGAAGTTGAAGCTCCCCAGCAGAAAGACGCGCCCAAGCCAGGCGCGGCCGGGCAGGCGGTGCGTCACGGCCAGCAACAAAAGCCCGGCAGGCAGGGCCCGAAGCGCGGCCAGGGTGATCGGGTAGCCGGCGGGCAGCGCCTCGGTCGTCACGAGATAGGTGCTGCCCCAGACGGCCGGGGCCAGCGCCGTCAGGACAATGTCGGTGGTGCGGGACAAGGGCCATTCCTCCGTGAAAGGCTCACCAGAGCGGGGTGAGGGGGATGCGCGGACGATCCTGCCTAGGCGGCAGACCGAGGTCGCGCAGGGTGTGGGACGGAAGATCGGCGCGATGGCGCGTCGGAATAACCGCCGCGTTCTCACTTCATTCTTTACGGGGATTGAACAATCTCAGCGGTTGAGCGCGCGGCGCAGGTGCTCGAGAAAGGTGGTCACCTTGGCATCCATGCCCAGGCGGGAGCCCGTGACCGCGAAGATCTCCGGCGAGGGCAACTCCCACTCCGGCAGAACCCGCACCAGGTCCCCCCGCGCGACCGCCTCGGCGGAGACGAAATCGGGCAGGGTGCCAATGCCGTGTCCCGCCACCAGCAGGTCGCGCAGCACAAGGCTGCTGCCGACACGCACGGGGGGATCGATCGCGATGGTGCGCTTGCCCTCCGGGCCGTGAAGCTCCCAGGTGGTCAGGTGATCGGCCAGGAGGAAACCGACAACCCGATGATCGGGGATTTCCTCCGGCCTCCGAGGGGCCCCGACCGCGTCCAGATAGGCCGGAGAGGCAAAGATGCGTTGCCGCATGGTCCCGATCTTGCGCGCGACCAGGGCTGAATCCGGCATCACGGCGCGGATGCGGATGGAGAGATCAAACCCGCCCTCGACCATGTCGACCACCCGGTCATCGAGCGAGAGGGTGAGCTTCAGATCCGGATATCGATCGAGGAACCCGGGCAGCATCGGGGCGATGACGGTCTGCCCGAAGGAACTGGAGGCGTTCACCTTCAGGTGGCCCGCCACGGCGCCGGCCCCCTCGCGTATGCGCGTCTCGACCGCTCCGACCGCCTCGAGGATGTTGATGGCTTCGTCGTAGTAGAGGCGCCCGGCATCGGTGAGCGACATCGACCGGGTGGTCCGCGTCAGAAGCGTGCTGCCGAGGCTTTCTTCCAGCAGCTTGACCTCCCTGCTGAGGAGCGCCGGGGAGACGCCCAGATCCTCCGCCGCCCGCGCGAAGCTCCCGCGTTCGACAATGCGACGGAAGGCTTGCATGACGGAGAGCTTGTCCACGGGTCGATCTCCATGGTTGAGGCGTGCAGCGGGGGGTGGTCCTGTCTTGCTGATACCATCAAGTCGGCATGGATGAAGCGGTAAGGTTGGAAGGAGGCGTGTCGGAGTGTTGGCGGGGGTGGTGGTATGGGGTTGAGGGTGGGGGGAGTGGACGTTCGCTGCACCATCCGCCAACGGTAGCTATGCTCTCCGGGCCTAATCATAAATTCGGTTCAAAGGAGTCCAAGTGACCCGTGGGACCCCATCTCTTAGTTCAACCATTACCAAGAAAATGACACTGAGGTCTGGTAGATGAACTGCATGATGCCGCAATAGCTTTGTCAGCCTAACCAGTGCAGTTGATAGCTCGTTCAGATAAGCGTTAAGGTCAATTGGACCCTTTAGTGGATTTCGATAGTGCAGTGCCTCACTGAAGCGTCCCCACATTCGGAATAACTCACCTGAAGAAATTACATCCTCGTCGATGATTTCTAAGAATTTTGATCCATCTGGGTCTATAACAACTCTCACGGGTTCTGGCATGAACCGTTCATTTTGCGCAGCAAGCAGCTTCTTCAACTTATCCCATGCGTCATTCTTTCGTAAACGAAGGGTGAAGTCTTCAACGAAATCAGCATGTAAAACGAATGATGCCAAAAGTGTCGTTTCACAGACCTGCCGAAGCTGCAGTGCTGCCATCTCTAAATCAATCAAATTGGGCTCTGCGTAGAGTTCGCGCCCTCGCTTCAAGTGCTCCTCGGCTGCTAAAAGCCGAAAATATATTGCTTTAATGAGGTCACCGTATGCTGTTATGCCTGAGTCTTTTGACCTGGCTTGCATTGATGTCTCTCACTTACCTAAATTAAACTTGCATTTTGACGCCGCTTAGTCGGCGCCGTTCATCCACCAGAACCGTTCAATGCGATCGTCAGAAAATCATTTATGCAACACGGTGACAGTGTAACCACCAGAGGTGCCGCCAACCTTAAGAAAAATTATCTGCGTCCAAAGGTGTCTTCGGGCGTGAAGCGCACCTTATGCGAATGTCGCGTCTGGCGTCAAAGCGGCCGTTTGAGCTCATAACGCCTGAAAGACCCAGCCAATGATTGCATAAGCCAATACCGGATTTTCGACCCGAATTTTCACCTCGGCACCAGTCGTAACTTCGGCGCCGGGAAAAGTTTGAATGAGGTCCTCAATGCTAAGGTTCAGGTCTGAAATTGCAGGGCGCCGGAAGTACCAAAGAACCCAGGACTTGTTGAGCACGGCTGCGAAGTACCAGCGTTCACCTCTGACAAAGCGGAGCTCCCGATCGATATATCCGTGGCCACCAAATTGCGAGGAAAGGGCACAAGGAAGATTGGCTCGGGCGAAAATTTGGTAGACGGTGCCAGCGGCGGCTGAAGTGTTTCCTCCAATTTGCTTCGCCAGCTCCTGCTCATCGATGGTCATGGGCTACCTCCGGTTAAAAACAAACCTTGCTCCGTCGAAATGACGTTTGGCAAGCGCGCACAACGGTTATCAAGCGGTGGAAATGCTGCGCGATGAACGAACGTCCGGTTCGGTGAAGCCGCGCTGCAGCGATGGCTCATACTGCGAGCGTCCGCTCAGGCCCGCCTCTACGCCTAACCCAAGACGCTCAGCGACCCGCGCCGCGCTGGCCGAAGTCGCCTCTGAAACGTCCTGCGCGAGGCCCTAGGTTCACTGACCCCAAGCGCAACCCGCAAAGCAGCCTTCCAGCCCCACCATAACCAATGAAAGCTGGTAGGCCCGGCAGGACTTGAACCCGCAACCAAAGCGTTATGAGCGCTCTGCTCTAACCAATTGAGCTACAGGCCCCCAGCGGGATCGGGCTACCCAGACGCGCGGGGGGCGTCAAGCGTGTCGTTGCAGCGCCCGGGGCGATGGGCTATCGCCTGCGGCATCGAGACAAGAACCGTTACCCGGGGGCCGCCGATGAGCGAGGGCAAGAACAGCGTCACCTATGCCGATGCGGGCGTCGATATCGACGCCGGCAACGCGCTTGTCGAACGGATCAAACCGGCGGCGAAGCGCACCGATAGACCCGGCACCATGGCCGGGCTCGGCGGTTTCGGCGCGCTATTTGATCTGAAGGCGGCGGGCTACGAGGATCCGGTCCTCGTCGCCGCGACCGACGGGGTGGGCACCAAGCTGCGCATCGCCATCGACACCGGCTATTATGACAGCGTCGGCATCGACCTTGTCGCCATGTGCGTCAACGACCTGGTCTGCCAGGGCGCCGAGCCGCTGTTCTTCCTGGATTATTTCGCCACCGGCAAGCTCGAGATCGAGGCCGCGGCGCGGGTGATCGAGGGCATCGCCCAGGGCTGCGAGGCGGCCAATACCGCGCTGATCGGCGGCGAGACCGCCGAGATGCCGGGCATGTATCCGGCCGGGGATTTCGACCTCGCGGGCTTTGCGGTGGGCGCGATGGAGCGCGGCACGGCGCTGCCCGAGGGCGTCTCCGAGGGCGACGTGCTGCTGGGGCTCGCCTCGAACGGGGTGCATTCCAACGGCTACAGCCTGGTGCGCAAGCTGGTCGAGGCCTCGGGGCTCGACTGGGGCGCGGCCTGCCCCTGGGGCGAGGGCACGCTGGGCGCGGCGCTGCTCGCGCCGACGCGGCTCTACGTGACCCCGGCCCTGGCGGCGGTGCGCGCGGGCGGGGTGCACGGGCTCGCGCATATTACCGGCGGCGGGCTGACCGAGAACCTGCCGCGCGTTCTGCCCGAGGGGCTCGGCGCCGAGGTGAACCTCGATGCCTTCGCGCTGCCCGATGTCTTCGCCTGGCTGCAGGAGCAGGGCCGCATGGACCAGGCCGAGATGCTCAAGACCTTCAACTGCGGCATCGGCATGGTGCTGGTGGTCGATCCCGACCGCGCCGAGGCGCTGAGCGCGCTTCTCGAGGAAGCCGAGGAGCGGGTGACCCGGCTCGGCACCGTGGTCGCGGGCGCGGGCATCCGCTACGCGGGCCAGCTTGCATGAAGCGTGTCGCGATCCTGATCTCGGGCGGCGGGTCGAACATGCAGGCGCTGGCCGAAAGCATGTCCGGCGATCACCCCGCGCGCCCTGTTCTGGTCATGGCCAATTCCGAGACCGCGGGCGGGCTCGAGAAGGCCCGCGCCATGGGCATTCCGACCGCCGCCGTGGACCACCGGCCCTACAAGGGCGACCGGGCGGCCTTCGAGGCGGCGCTGCAGGACAAGCTCGAGGCGGCGGCGCCGGACATCCTCTGCCTCGCGGGCTTCATGCGGGTCCTGACCGAGGGTTTCGTGAGCCGCTGGCAGGGCCGGATGCTGAACATCCACCCCTCGCTTCTGCCGAAGTATCGCGGGCTCGACACCCATGCCCGCGCCCTTGCCGCGGGCGACAGCGAACACGGCTGCACCGTGCACGAGGTCACGCCGGCGCTCGATGACGGGCCGATCCTCGGTCAGGCGCGGGTGCCCGTGACCCCCGGCGACACGCCGGAAGACCTGGCCGCCCGGGTGCTCGAACAGGAGCACCGGCTCTATCCCGCGGTGCTGGCCCGCTTCGCCGCGGGCGACCGGCGCCCGGTGATGTTTCCCTGATGCACCCCTGAGCCCCCCAGCGCGCCGCCCGGCGCTGGCGCATTGCGCCCGGCGCCATGTAGGGTAGTGTCCGCTGCAATCTCCGATCAAGAAAGGCCGCGATGCAGACGATCACCCGGACCGAAGACCTCGCCGCGTTCTGCGATCGCGCCAAGGCCGCCCCTTACGTCACCGTCGACACCGAGTTCCTGCGCGAACGCACCTATTACTCCAAGCTCTGCCTGGTGCAGCTCGCCATCCCCGGCGAGGAGGAGGGCGACGCGGTGCTGGTCGACCCGCTGGAGGAGGGCCTGTCGCTCGATCCCCTGGTCGCGCTCTTCCGGGACACCTCGGTGGTCAAGGTCTTCCACGCCGCGCGGCAGGACCTCGAGATCTTCTGCGTCGACTACGGGGTGATCCCCGAGCCGCTCTTCGACACCCAGGTCGCGGCCATGGTCTGCGGCTTCGGCGAACAGGTCGGCTACGAGACGCTGGTCAAGCGCATCGCGCGGGCGAGCCTCGACAAGTCCTCGCGCTTCACCGACTGGTCGCGGCGCCCGCTGACGGACGCGCAAAAGACCTATGCGCTGGCCGATGTGACCCATCTGCGCAAGATCTACGAGTTCCTCGAGAAGAAGCTGCGCGACACCGGGCGGCACCGCTGGGTCGCCGAGGAGCTGGCCCAGCTCACAGATCCCGAGACCTATGTGACCCGGCCCGCCGAGGCCTGGCGCCGGGTCAAGACGCGCAATACCTCGCCGCGCTTCCTGGCGGTGGTGCGCGAGCTGGCGCGCTTCCGCGAGGCCTATGCCCAGGAGCGCAACGTGCCGCGCAGCCGGGTCTACAAGGATGACGCGCTGCTGGAGCTGGCGGCGACCAAGCCCGCGAGCCACAGCGACCTCGGCCGCTCGCGGCTGCTTCTGCGCGAGGCCCGGCGCGGCGACATCGCCGAGGGCATCCTCGCGGCGGTGAAACAGGCCCAGGAACTGCCCAAGGAAGAGCTGCCCGAGGTCCAGGAAGGCCGCGACAAGGCCCAGGTGAACCCGGCGCTGGCGGATCTTCTGCGCGTGCTCCTGAAGGCGCGGACCGAAAGCTCGGGCGTGGCCCCGAAGCTGGTGGCGCCCTCGGCCGAGCTCGACGCCATCGCCAGCGGCGAGCGCGACGTGGCCGCGCTCAAGGGCTGGCGGCGCGAGCTGTTCGGGGCCGATGCGCTGCGGCTCTGCGACGGCCAGATCGCGCTGGCCGCCAAGGGCAGCAAGATCGACGTGATCGAGCTTTGATCGGCGCGGGGGCCCGCTTTGGCGGGCCTGCGCGGGCGGGGTCTTGGGGCACGTCGCTTTTCAACGCCGCCTGACCGCCGGACGCCTGCCGACATCCCCACAACAAAAAACGCGCGCTCCGATCCCCGGGCGCGCGTTTCACATTGTCGGAAGGGTAGACGCCCTCAGCGCCGCGTCGCGAGCGCGTTGCTCGCGCTGCGGACCTCGATCTCGGCGATCTCGGAGAGCTCCTGGTCGGTCAGGAAGGTCGCCACGGTCACCCGCCGCGCCTTGGGGCCGGTGCCCGCCGAGCTGCGGTAAAGCCGCACTTCCAGCGCGTAGACCAGCCGTTCGCCGGTGCTTTCCGCCTCGATCGGCGTCAGCTGGGCCTCGTAGCGGCCCGGCACCCGGGCGATGCCGCTGGCGCGCACGATGGCACCGCCGGGACGGCGCTCGATGGTGAGATCCGAGAGCTCGGCGATGGGCTGGCCGAGGTAGACCTCTTCGCGTTCGGTGCGGAAGACCGAGGCGCGCCGCGCGGGGATCAGGGGATTGGTTTCGCTGCCCGCTTCAACGGGGACCGAGCGCGCCGGACCGAACCAGTTGAAGGGATTGAGCCGCGTGCCGCAGGCGCTCAGCGTCAGCCCCGCGACGAGGCAGACGATTACCGGTTTTCTCAACGCATTGAACGCCATGGCGGGCCCCTCGATCCCTGTTTCCAACGGACTAGCCTGTTTGCGCCCGCGTGAAAAGCCCAAGCCATGCACTGGACGCGCGCCATGCGGGCGCATAGGTCTGCATCAAACAGACATTCCGGCAGCAAGGACGATGACAGGATGGCACAGCCGGCCTTCGAAGAGGTGGTCGAGGATTTCGAGTTCCTCGAGGATTGGGAAGATCGCTACCGCATGGTGATCGAGATGGGCCGCGACATGGACCCGCTCGACGATGCGCTGAAGGTGCCTGCGACCAAGGTCGAGGGCTGCGCCAGCCAGGTCTGGCTGCACCCCCGGGTCGAGTCTGGGCGCTTCCACTTCGAGGGCGACAGCGACGCGATGATCGTGCGCGGGCTGATCGCGGTGCTGCGCCGGCTCTACGACGGGCTGAAGGTCGAGGAGGTCGAGAGTGTGGACGCCCGCGCCGAGCTGGGCCGGCTGGGGCTGAACGATCACCTCTCGGCGCAGCGCTCGAACGGGCTGCGCGCCATGGTCGAGCGCATCCGCGGCTACAGCAAGGTGTCCTGAGCACGCGGGCAGGGGCCTGCGCCAAGGCGGGATTTGGATTTACCGTTGAATGGCGGGCCCTGCGGGGCCCGTTTTTTCTGAGAAAATGGTCAGACGGCGGATGTCGCGCGCAGTCAGGCCCGCGAGCCCCGTTCTATCTCGGAAATGCCGCCAGCGCGCCCCGCGCCTAGCTGTTGCCTGCCCCGGTGAAGCGCGCGGCATCGGCGGCGGCCCGGCGGATGGCGTTCGATTTGTGCACCGTCTCCTGGTATTCCGCTTCGGGTTCGCTGTCGTGCACCACACCGCCACCGGCCTGGATGTAGAGCTTGCCGTCCTTGATCACCGCCGTCCGCAGCGCGATGCACATGTCCATGTCGCCACCGGCCGAGAAATACCCCAGCCCGCCGCCGTAGACGCCGCGCTTCTCGGGCTCAAGCTCGTCGATGATCTGCATGGCGCGCACCTTGGGCGCGCCGGAGACCGTGCCCGCCGGCAGGCCCGCCAGCAGCGCCGAGAGCGCGTCCTGGTCCTCGGCCAGCTCGCCCACCACGTTCGACACGATGTGCATGACGTGGCTGTAGCGCTCGATCACGAATTGCTCGGTCGGGCGCACGGTGCCGATCTTCGACACCCGCCCCGTATCGTTCCGCCCGAGGTCGAGCAGCATCAGGTGCTCGGCGCGCTCCTTCTCGTCGGCCAGGAGGTCCGCTTCGAGCGCCAGGTCCTCGGCAGGCGTCGCACCGCGCGGCCGCGTGCCCGCGATCGGGCGGATCGTCACCTCGCGGCCGAAGACCCGGACCAGGATCTCGGGGCTGGCGCCCACCACCTGGAAGCCGCCGAAGTTGAAATAGAACATGAAAGGCGAAGGGTTCGTGCGCCGGAGCGAGCGATAGAGCGCGAAGGGCGGCAGGGGAAATTCCTGCGTCCAGCGCTGCGAGGGCACCACCTGGAAGATGTCCCCGGCGCGGATGTATTCCTTGGCGCGGGCGACGGCCTCCTTGTAGCCCTCGTGGGTGAAATTCGAGACCGGCGTGCCCAGCTCCGCCGCATCGCCCAGCGTGCGGGCCTGCTGCGGCAGCGCGCGTTCGAGGTCGCGCACCGCATCCATCACCCGTTCGGCGGCCTGCGCATAGGCCGCGCGCGCCGATTGCCCCGAGGAGACCCAGGCCGGGGAGACCACGATGACCTCGCCCTTGACCCCGTCGAGCACCGCGATGACCGAAGGGCGCATCAGCGTCGCGTCGGGCAGGCCGATCGGGTCGGGATTGACGTCCGGCAGGTCCTCGACCTGGCGGATCATGTCGTAGCCGAGGTAACCAAACAGCCCCGCCGAGGCCTGCGGCAGCTCCTCGGGCAGGTCGATCTTCGACTCCTCCAGAAGCGCGCGCAGCGCGGTCAGCGGCGCGCCCGCCATGGGCTCGAAGGCCTCGGCGTCGAACCGCGCCTGGCGGTTGACCTCCGAGGTCTCTCCCGCGCAGCGCCAGACCAGGTCGGGTTTCATGCCGATGATCGAATAGCGCCCGCGGACCTCGCCGCCGGTCACAGATTCCAGCACGAAGGCGTCGCGGGCCGCACCGGTCAGCTTCAACATCAGCGAGACCGGCGTGTCGAGATCGGCCGCGAGCCGCGCGTAGACGACCTGGTTCTGCCCGGCGGCATAAGCCGGCTCGAAGTCCGCGAAGGAGGGGGTCAGTTCGGCCATCTGGGGTCTTACTGCAGGTTGGAATTGACCGCGTTCAGCGTGTCGCGGTTGATCGTGACCCCGGCGCGGGACTGGATGTCAGCCGAGAGCGCGCGGAAGAGGTCTTCGGCCAGCGCGCCCTGGGCCTGCTGGTTCAGCCGCTGGCGCAGCCGGTTGGCGTCCTCGTCCTGCATGTCGGCGGGCAGCACCCGGTCGGTGCGCAGGACCGCGACCCGGCCCGCGCCGCTCGCGTAGGTGGCGCCGCCTTCCTCGGTCTCGAAGGCCGCCTGGATCGCGCCGCGGGGCAGGGCGTCGCGCCGCGCGTTGCGGTCGAGCGCGGTCAGCTCGCGGGCGTTCAGGCCCAGCTCCTCGAAGCTCGCGCCATCGGCAAGCGCCGCGACGTGATCCTCGGCGAGCGCCTCGAGGCCCTCGGTCACCTGGGCCTCTTCCCAGGCGGTCTCGACGGCGTTCTGCACCTCCTCGAAGGGGATCGGCGCGGGCTCGTCGATGCCGTCGACGCGCAGCGCGAAGACGCCGCCGTCACCCAGTTCGGCGATCTCGGGGTAGTCGCCCGGCTCGGCACCGCGCACGGCGGCGTTGAAGGCGGGATAGGCGGCGATCTCCTCGTCGGTGCGGGGCGTCCAGTCGATCTGGCCAAGCTGCATCTCGCTGCCCTGGGTCAGCTCCTCGAGGGTGGCGCCCCCGGCCAGCTCGTTGTCGTAGCTCTCGGCCTGCGACTCGATCACCCGGCGCGCGCGGTCGAGGACCAGCGTGTCGCGCAGCATCGGCACGGCTTCCTCAAAGGGCGTCTCGACGGCGGCCAGCTCGGCGTTGACGCGGAAAAGCGCGGGGCCAAGCGGCGAGGGCGCCGGGCCCACGACGCTGCCGGTCTCGGCGGTGAAGACCGGCTCGGCGGCCTCGCCCAGGTCGCGGCGGGTCACTTCGCCCAGATCGGCGTCGGCCAGCGCCAGGCCGCGTGCCTCGACCACCTCCTCGAAGCTGGTCTCGCCCGCGGAGATGCGCCCTGCGGCCTCTTCGGCGGCGGCCTCGTCCGAGAAGACCAGCCGTTCGACCAGCCGGCGCTCGGGCATGTTGAAGCGGTCGGATTGCTCCTCGTAGGCCTCGCGCAGGGTCTCCTCGGGAACCTCGACGCTGTCGAGCAGCATCTCGGGGGTCACCCAGGCATAGGTCACGCGCTTGGTCTCGGGGCGGGTGTAATCGTCGATGTTCGCCTCGTAGAAGGCGCGCAGCTCGTCCTCGCTCGGGGCGGGGATGCCGGTCGCGAGGTCGGCGCCGGTCAGCACCGCGTAGCTCAGGTCGCGCCGCTCGCCGGCGAAGGCCACGATGGTGTCGGCATAGGCCGTGGGCATGTCGAGCCCGGTCAACACGCCCGCCTGCAGCACGGTGCGGGAGACCTCGTCGCGCAAGTCCTCTTCGAACTCGCCCTCGGTCAGACCGGCGTTCTCCAGCGCGAAGCGGTAGGACTCGCGGTTGAACTGGCCGTCGGGGCCCTGGAAGGAGCCGATCTGCGCCAGCTCGTTGGCCACCAGGTCGTCATCCACCGAGATGCCGACACGCTCGGCCTCCCAGTCGAGCGCTCGGGTCAGTACCAGCTGGCTCAGGACGCGGGTGTCGAGCCCCATCTGCTGGGCCTCGGCGAAGCTCACCGCGCCGCCGCGTTCGGCCTGAAGCGCGCGCAGCTCCTGCTGCATGGCGCGGGCATAGGCGTCGACGCCGATATCCTGGTCGCCGACGGCGCCCACGGACCGCGCGGTGCCCGAGAGATTGGTGGCTCCGAACCCGGCGAGGCCCACCAGGAGAAGACCCATCAGGATCCAGACGAAGACTTTGGACAGGCGGCCGGCCTTGAGTGCCATCGGGCCCTCCGGTTGGTCGTGAAAACTAGCTGTTCGGCTGTCTAGACGCGGGGGTCACAGCCCGCAAGGGCGCGGCCCTCAGTCGTCGGTGCCGTGGTAGGGTTTGACGTATTGCAGCGCCATGTCCCAGGGGAAGAAGATCCAGGTGTCCTGGCTGACCTCGGTGATGAAGGTATCGACCATGGGCCGGCCCTTGGGCTTGGCGTAGACTGTGGCGACATGCGCCTTGGGCATGGCCTCGCGCACCACCTCGAGCGTCTTGCCGGTGTCGACGAGGTCGTCGACGATCAAGACGCCGGTGCCGTCGCCCACCACCTCGGCGTCGGGGCTCTTGATGATCTGCGGCGCGGCCTGGGTCTGGTGGTTGTAGCTTTTCACGCTGATCGTATCGACGGTGCGGATGTCGAGCTCGCGCGAGACGATCATCGCGGGGGCCATGCCGCCGCGGGTGATCGCCACGACGGCGCGCCAGCCGCCCTCGGGCTCATTGCCCTGCAGCCGCCAGGCCAGCGCGCGGGCGTCGCGGTGCAGCTGGTCCCAGCTGACGTGAAATCCTTTTTCGTGGGGCAGACGGTCGGACATCTTGGTCTCCTATCGGTCGAAGAGCAGTCGCAGGCCGGGCGCGCCCGGGACGGCGCCGGTGGCGCGGTCGCGCGCGGGCTTGAGGCGCAGATGGCCCGCGCGGGCCGCTGGCGTCGCCCAAAGGGCGGCCAGGACCGCGCGGACCACAAGGTCAACTGCGAGATGGTTGAGGGGGATGCGCGCCGGAACAGGCGCCGCCATGGCGGCCGGAAGCGTGAGGGTGAACGCGAGGAGGTGGGGCCAGCCCATCTCCGTCACGTCTTCTCGATATCCGGGGCGTCGACCGCCTTCATGCCGACGACGTGGTAGCCGGCGTCGACGTGATGGGTCTCGCCGGTGACGCCCGCGCCGAGGTCGGACAGCAGGTAGAGGGCGGAATTGCCCACGTCATCGGTGGTGACATTGCGCCGCAGCGGGGAGTTCAGCTCGTTCCACTTCATGATGTAGCGGAAGTCGCCGATGCCCGAGGCCGCGAGCGTGCGGATCGGCCCGGCCGAGAGCGCGTTGACGCGGATACCGTCCTTGCCGAGGTCCTCGGCCAGGTAGCGCACGGAGGCCTCGAGCGCGGCCTTGGCGACACCCATGACGTTGTAATGCGGCATGACCCGCTCGGCGCCGTAATAGGTCAGCGTCACGGCCGAGCCGCCTTGCGTCATCATCCGCGCCGCGCGCTGCATGACGGCGGTGAAGGAATAGACCGAAATGTCCATGGACATTGCGAAATTGTCCCGCGTGGTGTCGACGTAGCGGCCCCGCAGCTGGGTCTTGTCGGAATAGCCGATCGCATGGACGATGAAATCCAGCTGGTCCCATTCCTGCGCCAGCCCCTCGAAGAGCCCGTCGATCGAGGCCTCGTCGCCCACGTCGCAGGGCAGCACGATCGAAGAGCCGAGGCTCTCGGCCAGGGGCCCCACGCGCTTCTTCAGCGACTCGCCCTGATAGGAGAACGCAAGCTCCGCCCCGGCGTTCGCGCAGGCCTTCGCGATGCCCCAGGCGATGGATTTGTCGTTTGCGAGCCCCATGATTAGGCCGCGTTTGCCTGCCATAAGTCCGTTTGACATCGCCCCTCTCCAACCCGACATCTGTTTCGCTGTCCTTTAGGTTATGGGGCAGGGACCATCAAGGGCAGCGACGCGCGGGATCTCGCCCGCGTGGCCTTCCGCCCACGAAAGGATCAGGCGATGAGTGACAGAACGGGAAAATTCGCGGGCGAGGATCCCTTCGCGATTGCACGGGAGTGGCTGGCCGAGGCCGAGGACCATGAGGTCAACGACCCCAATGCCATCGCGCTCTCCACCGTGGATGCCCAGGGGCTGCCCAACGCCCGCATGGTCCTCTTGAAGGAGATCGAGGCGGACGCCTTCGTCTTCTACACCAACTACGGCAGCGCCAAGGCCCAGGAGATCGAACAGGCCGGCAAGGCCGCCTTCGTGATGCACTGGAAGTCGCTGCGCCGGCAGATCCGCGTGCGCGGGCTGACCGAACGCGAGGAAGGCGAGAAGGCCGACGAATATTTCGCCTCGCGCTCGCTGAAGAGCCGCATGGGGGCCTGGGCCTCCGAGCAGTCGCGGCCGCTGTCGAGCCGCTCGGCGCTCATGGCCGAGGTGGCCCGCGTCACTGCGCGTTATGGCAATAATCCGCCGCGTCCGCCATTCTGGGGTGGATTTCGGATTCGCCCTCTGGAAATCGAGTTCTGGGCCGACGGGGCTTTCCGACTGCACGACCGTTTTGTGTGGAGACGCGATGCAATCGATTTAACGTGGAATGTAGAGCGGCTTTCGCCTTAACCTTGACCCATTTCGCGTTACATGGATGGTTGCAGAGGGGGTAGTGTTAATCTAAACGCCATGCTCCGCCGCAACTCGGCGGCAACGCTGACAAAAAAGAGATTCAAGATGGCGACCGCTGATGTAGGCCGACGGGTTCGCGGCAAGGTCAAATGGTTCGATCCCGGCAAGGGATTCGGATTCGTCGTCATCGATAACGATGATCGCGACATATTGCTTCATGCGAATGTATTGCGGAATTTCGGCCAATCCTCCGTCGCCGACGGCGCGCTTGTCGACATCACCATCCAGGAAACGCCGCGCGGATTTCAGGCGATCACCGTGCATGACATCGAACCGCCTGCGGAAACCGAGGGGCCGCCGCTTGCCGATTTCGAAGGCATGGACCCCGAGGAACTGCGCGCCGCGCCGCTCGAGCCCGGGCGGGTGAAATGGTTCGACAAGAACAAGGGCTTCGGCTTCGCCAATGTCTTCGGCCGGCCCGAGGACGTCTTCATTCACATCGAGGTGCTGCGCCGCTCGGGGCTGGCCGACCTGCAACCCGGAGAGGCCATCGGCCTCAGGGTGGTCGAGGGCAAGCGCGGCCGCATGGCAACGGAGATCGCCGCGTGGGAAAGCGCATTGTCTCTTTAACCCTTCTGACGGTCTCGGCGCTTTGGGCCGGTGCGGCCCAGGCCGAGACCTGCCGCGAGGACCGTCTGGCGCTGCGCGGCGATTTCGGCGCGGCGAGCTTCCGGGTCGAGGTGGCCGATGACGCCGCCGAACGCGCGCAGGGGCTCATGCATGTCGAGGAGATGGACCGTTTCGCCGGCATGCTCTTCGTCTACGACAATCCCCAGCCCGTCGCCTTCTGGATGCGCAATACGCTGATCCCGCTCGACCTGATCTTCGCCGATGCCCGGGGCGTGGTGCAGAAGGTGCACGCAAATGCCGTGCCGCATGACGAGACCGCGATCCCCGGCACGCCCGACACGCAATATGTGCTCGAGATCAACGGCGGGCTCGCGGCGCGGCTCGGCATCGCGCCGGGCAGCGAGATGCGCCATCCCGCGATCTCCGGCGCGGCCTGGTCCTGCGCGGGATAATCTCTCTTTTCAATCTTCGCGCCTGCGGGTAGGCAGGCGCCGTTCGGGGCGTAGCGCAGCCTGGTAGCGCGTCTGTTTTGGGTACAGAAGGTCGTGAGTTCGAATCTCGCCGCCCCGACCACTTCCGGTAAATTATGAGTCCCCGTTTCTCGGGCCGCTCGGGCGCCGGGCCCTTCGCAATGTGCCAGATTTTGGGGCAGGGGGCCTATCCGCGCGGCACCCCCTAGATATGGGGCCCGCTGCCTTCGCGGGCCTGCGCGATTCGCGGGCAGGGTCGAAAGACGGGCCCGCCGGGCGCGGGCGCATCCGCAAATGTCGCGCGCCTGCACCAGTTTTCCCCATGTTTTTCGCCCTTGTCCACAGGCCCCGGGGGCAGGTGGATAACCCGACGGATAACCCCAAAAACCAGCGGATGAGGGCGCGGGCCCATTGTGGATGAATCGAGAGGCCACGCCGCCCGTTGTGGTGACCCCTCTCGGTCAACACAAAATATAGATGCCCTTCGTCAAAAATTTGATTGACCCGAAGAGCAGCCAACGTAGTGTGGTGTCTACCGGCTCAGAACCCACAAGATTTAGTGGGCCGTCGCAGGGGCAAGATCAGCAATACCAGCGGGGCGCGCGGCGCGCGCCCGGAACGCCGCTTCGGCGCGCGCTGAGGTTCTGTGTGCTCCCGCGCGGGCCGGACGAGATGGGGCATTACGCGAGACGAGGCAGAACATGAAAATCGAACGTCGCTACACCAAGGCCGGTCAGGATGCCTATGCCGGCATCGACTTCGTGACCACCGCATCCGAGATCCGCAACCCGGACGGCAAGATCGTCTTCCGCCTCGACGACGTCGAGGTGCCGGCCAAGTGGAGCCAGGTCGCCTCGGACGTGATCGCGCAGAAATACTTCCGCAAGGCCGGCGTCCCGGTCGAGCTCAAGCGCGTCCCCGAGAAGGACGTGCCCGAGTTCCTGTGGCGCTCCGAGCCGGCGGCCAAGACCACCGAGCGGCAGGGCGAGACCTCCTCCAAGCAGGTCTTCGACCGGCTCGCCGGCGCCTGGGCCTACTGGGGTTGGAAGGGCGGCTACTTCACCACCGAGGAAGACGCCCGCGCCTATTACGACGAGATGCGCCACATGCTCGCCAGCCAGACCGCGGCGCCGAACTCGCCCCAGTGGTTCAACACCGGCCTGCACTGGGCCTATGGCATCGACGGCCCCGGCCAGGGCCACTACTACGTGGATTACAAGACCGGAAAGCTCACCAAGTCGAAGTCGGCTTACGAGCACCCGCAGCCCCATGCCTGCTTCATCCAGTCGGTCTCGGACGACCTGGTGCAGGAAGGCGGGATCATGGATCTCTGGATCCGCGAGGCGCGGCTGTTCAAATACGGTTCGGGCACCGGCACCAATTTCTCCAGCCTTCGGGCTGAGGGCGAACCCCTGTCGGGCGGGGGCCGTTCGTCCGGTCTGATGGGCTTCCTGAAGATCGGCGACCGGGCGGCGGGCGCAATCAAGTCGGGCGGAACGACCCGACGCGCCGCCAAGATGGTGATCTGCGACGCGGATCACCCGGACATCGAGGAGTTCATCAACTGGAAGGTCCGCGAGGAGCAGAAGGTGGCCTCCATCGTCGCGGGCTCGAAGATGCACGAGCAGATGCTGAACGGCATCTTCGCCGCCATCCGCGAGTTCGACGGCTCCGAGGACGGGGCCTATGACCCCGCGGTGAACATCGCGCTGAAGACCGCCGTGCGGGCGGCCAAGCGCGCGCAGATCCCCGAGACCTACGTCAAGCGCGTGCTGGATTACGCCAAGCAGGGCTATGCCTCGATCGAGTTCCCGACCTACAACACGGATTGGGACAGCGAGGCCTATGCCAGCGTCTCGGGCCAGAACTCGAACAACTCGATCCGGGTCACCGACGCCTTCCTCGAGGCGGTCCGCGAGGACAAGCCCTGGGAGCTGGTGAACCGCACCGACGGCAAGGTCGCCAAGACCGTCTCGGCGCGCGAGCTCTGGGAGCAGGTGGGCCATGCGGCCTGGGCCTGCGCCGATCCCGGCATCCAGTTCCATGACACCGTGAACGCCTGGCACACCTGCCCAGAGGACGGCGCGATCCGCGGCTCGAACCCCTGTTCGGAATACATGTTCCTCGACGACACGGCCTGCAACCTGGCCTCGATGAACCTGCTGACCTTCCTGAAGGACGGCAAGTTCGACGCCGAGACCTACATGCACGCCACCCGGCTCTGGACGCTGACGCTGGAAATCTCGGTGACCATGGCGCAGTTCCCCTCGAAGGAGATCGCGCAGCTCTCCTACGACTTCCGCACGCTGGGCCTGGGCTATGCCAATATCGGCGGGCTCCTGATGAACATGGGCTTCAGCTACGACAGCCACGAGGGCCGCGCGCTCTGTGGCGCGCTGACCGCGCTGATGACCGGCGTCTCCTACGCGACCTCGGCCGAGATCGCGGGCGAGCTGGGCGCCTTCTCGGGCTACGAGCGCAACAAGGCCCACATGCTGCGGGTCATGCGCAACCACCGCAACGCCGCTTACGGCGCGACCACCGGATACGAGGAGCTGGCGGTCAAGCCGGTGCCGCTCGATCACGGCAACTGCCCCGACGGGGCGCTGGTGGACCTGGCGATGAAGGCCTGGGACGACGCGCTGAAGCTCGGTGAGCAGCACGGCTACCGCAACGCCCAGTCCACGGTGATCGCGCCGACGGGCACGATCGGCCTGGTGATGGACTGCGACACCACCGGCATCGAGCCCGACTTCGCCCTGGTGAAGTTCAAGAAGCTCGCCGGCGGCGGCTACTTCAAGATCATCAACCGCTCGGTCCCGGGCGCGCTGGAGAAGCTTGGCTATAGCTCGGCCCAGATCGAGGAGATCGTGGCCTATGCGGTGGGCCATGGCTCCATCGGCAACGCGCCGGGCATCAACCACACCTCGCTGGTGGGTCACGGCTTCGGCCCGGCCCAGCTCGAGAAGATCGACGGCGCGCTGGCCTCGGCCTTCGACATCCGCTTCGTCTTCAACCAGTGGACCCTGGGCGAGGAGTTCTGCCGCGAGGTCCTGGGCATCCCGGCCGAGAAGCTCAACGATCCCTCCTTCGACCTGCTGCGCCACCTCGGCTTCTCCAAGGCCGAGATCGAGGCCGCCAACGACCACGTCTGCGGCACCATGACCCTCGAGGGCGCGCCGCACCTCAAGGAAGAGCATTACCCGGTCTTCGACTGCGCCAACCCCTGCGGCAAGAAGGGCAAACGCTACCTCGGCGTGGAAAGCCACATCCGCATGATGGCCGCCGCGCAGAGCTTCATTTCGGGCGCGATCTCCAAGACGATCAACATGCCCAATGACGCCACCATCGAGGATTGCCAGAAAGCCTATGAGCTGAGCTGGTCGCTGGGGGTGAAGGCCAATGCGCTTTATCGCGACGGCTCGAAACTGAGCCAGCCGCTGGCCGCCGCCCTGGTCGAGGACGACGACGAGGCCGCCGAGGTGCTCGAGACCGGCTCGACCCACGAGAAGGCCGCGGTCCTGGCCGAGAAGGTGGTCGAGAAGATCATCGTCAAGGAGGTCGAACGCGCCGCCGCGCGGGAGAAGATGCCCGAGCGCCGCAAGGGTTACACCCAGAAGGCGGTTGTCGGCGGCCACAAGGTCTACCTGCGGACAGGCGAATATTCCGACGGCTCGCTGGGCGAGATCTTCATCGACATGCACAAGGAAGGCGCGGGCTTCCGGGCGATGATGAACAACTTCGCCATCGCGGTCTCGGTCGGCCTGCAATACGGGGTGCCGCTCGAGGAGTTCGTCGACGCCTTCACCTTCACCAAGTTCGAGCCCGCGGGCATGGTGCAGGGCAACGACTCGATCAAGAACGCGACCTCGATCCTCGACTACATCTTCCGGGAACTGGCGGTCTCCTATCTCGACCGCACGGACCTGGCGCATGTGAAGCCCGAGGGCGCGACCTTCGACGACATTGGCCGCGGCGAGGCCGAGAGCGCCTCGAACATCCAGGAGGTGACCGAAAGCGCCGCGTCGAAATCGCTCGAGGTGCTGAAGCAGATCAGCTCCACCGGCTACCTGCGCAAGCGGGTGCCGCAGGAACTGGTGGTGCTGCAGGGTGGCGGCCAGCCCATGGGCTTCGCCGCACCCGAGGGCCGCTCGGCGGCCTTGGCGACGCTGGCGCCCGAGACCGGCGGGGCGACCACGGTCGCGAGCCGCAGCGAAGGCGCGGGGCAGATCGACGCCTCGACCAAGGCCCGGATGCAGGGCTTCGAGGGCGATCCCTGCGGCGAATGCGGCAACTACACGCTGGTCCGCAACGGCACCTGCATGAAGTGCAACACCTGCGGCGGCACCTCGGGCTGTAGCTGATCATACTCTCCGGGGGCGGGTGACCCTGCCCTCGGACCCCGGCCGGGCCGCAGGCAGAGAACTTTGGGCGGTGACCAAGAGTGAGCCCGACCGGCACGACTGAACAGGGCCCCCGCGGGGGCCCTTTTTTCGTGGGTTGGGATGTGGAATGGAGCGCCCGGGTTGGCGCGGAGCGGTCGCTTTGGAAGGGCCGAATAAGAGGCCAAAGAAGAGCGCGGTGAGAGCGCGATTCTTTGGCTAATAATTCAAAATCAACGCGTTAAGGGTGCTTTCTCGCGCAATACATGAAGCGCGCCGCTGCCCGGGAGACCCACCGGGCGGCGCCGCGTCACGCCGCCCGGCCAAGCCTCAGCGCTTCTTCATCGCATCCATCAGCGCCGCACCCAGCGAACCGGTCTGATCCGACCCGCCGCGCGGCTGGCCGCCGGATTTGCCGCCGCCCTTGGGACCGCGCGCGCCCTTGCCCTTGCCGGGCCCAGGCTTGCCGCCACCGGGACGCTGCGCCTCGCGGGCGGTGCGGTCCTCGCGCGCCGAGGCGCCGCCGTCCTTGCGCATCGAGAGCCCGATGCGCTTGCGCGGCACGTCGACCTCGGTCACCCGGACCTGCACCACGTCGCCGGCCTTCACCACCTCGTGGGGGTCCTTCACGAAGCGGTCGGCGAGCTGGCTGACATGCACCAGCCCGTCCTGGTGCACGCCCACATCGACGAAGGCCCCGAAGGCCGCGACGTTGGTCACCGTGCCCTCGAGCCGCATCCCGGGCTTGAGGTCGGTGATCTCTTCCACGCCCTCGGCGAAGGTCGCGGTCTTGAACGAGGGGCGCGGGTCGCGGCCGGGCTTTTCCAGCTCCGAGAGGATGTCGCGCACCGTCGGCAGGCCGAAGCGGTCGTCGGCGAACTCCTCGGGCGACAGCGCCTGCAGCGCCTTCGGGTCGGACTGGATCGCGCGCAGGTCGCGGCCGCAGGCGGCGACGATCCGGCGGGCAAGGTCATAGGCTTCCGGGTGCACCGCCGAGGCGTCGAGCGGCTCGCCGCCGTCGCGGATGCGCAGGAAGCCCGCGCATTGCTCGAAGGCGCGAGGCCCGAGCCGCGTCACCTTCAGCAGGTCCTTGCGCGCGGCAAAGGCGCCATGGCTGTCGCGATGGGCGACGATGGCCTCGGCGAGCCCGGGGCCCAGCCCCGAGACATGCGCCAGAAGCGGCGCCGAGGCGGTGTTGAGATCGACGCCCACCGCGTTCACCGCGTCCTCGACCACGGCGGCCAGCGAGCGCGCCAGCCGGTGCTGGTCGACGTCGTGCTGATACTGGCCGACGCCGATGCTCTTGGGCTCGATCTTCACCAGTTCGGCCAGGGGATCCTGCAGCCGCCGCGCGATGGAGACCGCGCCACGCAGCGAGACGTCGAGATCGGGAAACTCCCGCGCCGCAAGCTCCGAGGCGGAATAGACCGAAGCGCCGGCCTCGCTGACCACCACCTTGGTGGGCTTCTGCACGTCGCGCGGCAGCATCGCCAGCGTGTCGGCGACCATCTTCTCGGTCTCCCGCGAGGCGGTGCCGTTGCCGATGGCGATGAGCTGGATGCCGTGCCGCGCGATCATGTCGAGGATCGCCGCCTGGGCGCCCCGCATGTCGCGTTTCGGCTGGAAGGGATAAAGCGTCTCGGTCGCCACCAGCTTGCCCGTGGCGTCGACCACCGCCGCCTTGACCCCGGTGCGGATGCCCGGGTCGAGCCCCAGCGTCGGTCGGGCGCCCGCGGGCGCGGCCAGCAGGAGGTCGCGCAGGTTGCGGGCGAAGACCGCGATGGCCTCCTCGTGGGCGCGGGCGCGCAGCTCGGCCATGAGGTCCAGCATCATCGTCGAGGAGAGCTTCACCCGCCAGACCCAGGCCGCCACCTCGCGCAGCCAAGCGTCGCCCGGCCCGCCGCCCTTGAGGTCGAGCCGCGCGGCGATCATCGCCTCGCAGCGCGGCTGGCCGGTCTCGGGCTCGGGGCCGATCTCGAGCTGCACGACGCCTTCCTTCCAGGCGCGCATCATCGCCAGCGCCCGGTGCGAGGGCACCCGTGCCCAGGGCTCGGCATGGTCGAAATAATCCGAGAACTTGGCGCCAGCCTCTTCCTGGCCCTTGACCACCTTGGCACTGACCAGCGCCTCTTTCTGCAGGAAGCCGCGCAGGTCGCCCACGAGGCCCGCGTTTTCCGCCAGCTCCTCGGCGATGATGTCGCGGGCCCCGGCGAGCGCCTCCTTCACGCTCGGCACGGCCTCGGAGAGATAGCCCTCGGCCAGGGTCTCGGGCGGGGTGCCGCGGTTGGCGAGGATCGCGTCGCGCAAGGGTTCCAGCCCGTTTTCCCGCGCGATCATCGCCTTGGTGCGGCGCTTGGGCTTGTAGGGCAGGTAGATGTCCTCGAGCTCGGCCTTGGTCTCGGCCTTGGCGATCGCGCGCGAGAGCTCCTCGGTCAGCTTGTCCTGCTCGCGGATGGATTTCACGATGGCGTCGCGGCGCTCGTCCATCTCGCGCAGGTAGCCCAGCCGGTCGGCGAGCCGCCGCAGCTGGGTGTCGTCGAGCCCGCCCGTGGCCTCCTTGCGGTAGCGCGCCACGAAGGGCACCGTGGCGCCTTCGTCCAAGAGTTTCACCGCCGCTGCGACCTGCGCCGCGCTGGCGCCGATATCCGAGCCGATCGTGGTGTTGATGCGGGTGGCGCGATCCATGGAACCCCTCGTGTTGTCGTGGTCCGCTCTCCTTACTGGCCGCGCGAGCGTGGCGAAAGAGCGAAGCCGAGGCGGCGGCGGGATGGGGCTGAGGGGGAGGGTGTGTGGGTGGCAGCGCGACGCCGATCCGTTGGGGTTGCGACCCCCCGCTCTCCACCCCGCACCCTCTTGCGCCCGAATAGCACCGAAGGTGCCGGGCGCGCGCCGGACCGGCCCGATGGGCCGGCGCTCCTTGTGGTGGCGTGCATAGATCAACCCTAGTCCTGACCTTGCATGGATAAAGCGCCTCGCTCAGCAGTCAGCAGCGCAGGCCCCCGGTCCGGCGCGCGCCCTCTGCTGTGAGGGGTTGCGACGTGGGTGGTGGCACGGGCTGCGTGAGACAGGAAGGCAAGCGCTGGTCGGACCGTGGCAAAAGGGGCGACCGAACCGGCGACGAACCATAGCCTACCGCCGTCCGAGCACCGCCGCGTCGGAGCGGTTACCAGCAACGCGCATCGCCGCCTGAGCGCGGGGCCACCCCCCTCACTATTCCATCCACCCCTGGTCCACCCAGCCCGACACATCCCCGGGCCAGCCCAAGACCTCGCCCGAGCCGTCCTTCAGCACCCCGCTCTGGTAGAGAAACTGCGCCATGCCCGAGAACCGCTCGCGGTCGATCGACCCCACCGGGGTCTCTCCGTCGGTCAGGTAGTCTCCCGCGACGATGGCCTGCATGGAGCCCCGCACCAGCGCGGGGTTGGGGAAATCGCCCGCCGCCAGGAGCAGCTCCGCCGCCTCCTCGGGGTGCCGCGCCGCCCAGGCATAACCCTCCTGCGTCGCGCGCATGAAGCGTGCCACCAGCGCGGGCGCCTCGGCCAGATAGTCCGACCGCGTGCCGATATAGCCGCCCTGCTGCTCGGGGATACCGTAATCGGCATAGGCAAAGGACGACTGATCGCGGCCCAGAAGCTCGCTGTTCACGCCTTCCCAGGTGGCGACTTCGAGGGTGAAATCCACCGCACCCGTGGCCAGCGCCTCGTAGGCGCCGGTGCCAAGCGTCACCGTGTCATACTCCGCCGTGCCGCCGTCGTGTTCGATCATGGTCGAGATCAGCGCGTCCTCCCAGGCGCTGCCGAAGCCCGCGTAGGTCTTGCCCTCAAGATCGGCGGGCGTGGAAATCTCGCGGTTGTCGCTGTTGTAGACCAGCCGCCCGGTCTCCTGCTGCATGGTCGCCCAGAGCGCGGTGATCCCGGCGCCCGAGGCCCGCGCGCTCATGAACCCGAGCGAGGTCATATAGGCAAAATCCGCCACCCCCGCGGCCAGAAGCGCGGTCGAGCTGGTGTCGGAATAAGGCAGGATCTCGACCTCGAGGCCCGCGGCCTCGTAAAGGCCCCGGTCGCGGGCGGCGATCAGGCCGACGTGGTTGGTGTTGAGCGTCCAGTCGAGCGCGATGCTCAGGTCTTCGGCGCTGGCGCTCGCGGGCAGGGCCAGAAGCGCGCTGGTCATCAGGGATCGGATCATGGGGTCAGTCCTCCAATAGCAGGGATTTCAGCGTCATGCGCGTCTCGGCCAGGGCAGCCTCGCTGCGCGCGGCGCGCGGGGTGGTCAGGGGGATGTCGGCGACAATCCGGCCGGGCCGGGCCGACATGACGAGGATGCGGTCGGCCATCTGGGTGGACTCGTGCAGGTCATGGGTGACCATGAGCACGCCGCGCGGCGTCTCGGCGAGCCGCGCGCAGAGCCAGTCCTGCATGCGCAGCCGGGTCACCGCGTCGAGCGCCGAGAAGGGTTCGTCGAGAAGCACGTAGCGGCTGTCCTGCACGATGGTGCGCAGGAAGGCCGCGCGCTGGCGCATCCCGCCCGAGAGCTGGCCGGGAAAGAGATCCTCGGTCCCGGCAAGCCCGAAGGGCGCGAAAAGCGGTGCCACGGCTGCGCGGGCGGCGCGGCGGCTCCGGCCCGCGATCTCGAGGCCGAGCCCGGCGTTCTCGGCTACGGTCAGCCAGGGAAAGAGCGCATCGGCCTGCGGCTGATAGGCCAGCGCCGGATCGGGCCGCGCCATGGGCGCGCCGTCGCGGGTGACCCGGCCTTGGGCGCCAAGCCCCGGCGGCAGGATGCCCGCGAGCCACTTGATGACCGAGGTCTTGCCGCAGCCCGAGGGGCCGATCAGGCAACAGAGCTGGCCCTCGGGCAGATCGACGCCCAGACCCTCGACCAGGGGCGCGGTGCCTGCGGTGATCGTCAGACCCTCAATGCGCAGCATGCGGGGCCTCCCGGAAGCGCCGCGCGGTCAGCCGGTCGATCCCCGCCAGCGTGCCCAGAAGCATCAGCGTCAGGCAGGCCGAGACCACAACGCCGGCCAGCACCAGGTCGGCGCGGAAGGTGTTCTTGGCGGTCAGGATGTAGATCCCGATGCCGCTGCGGGCGCCTGCGTATTCCGCGAAGATCGTCGCCACGATGGCATAGGTCGCCGAGATGCGGAGCCCGGCGAAAAAGCTGGGCCGGGCGGCGGGCAGGATCCCCCGGCGGAAGACCGAGAGCCGGCCCGCGCCCATGGCGGTCAGAAGCTCGGTGAAGGGCCGGGGGGCGGCGCGATAGCCCGAAAGAAGGCTCACCAGGATCGGGAAGAAGGTCACCAGGATGACCAGCAGCACCTTGGGCAGGAGCCCGAAGCCGAACCAGAGGATCATCAGGGGCGCCAGCGCCACCAGCGGCACGGTCTGGCTCGCCACCAGAAGCGGCATGAGCCCGCGCCGCAGGAGCGGTGTGAAATAAAGCGCGACGGAGGTCAGGAAGGCGAAGCTCACCGAGAGGATGAAGCCCAAGGCCGCCACGGTCAGCGTGCTCTGCGCGTGGCGCAGGATCTCGGCGCGTTCGACCTGCAGCGCGCGCAGGACCCCGCTCGGCGGCGGCAGCACCAAGGGCGAGACCCCGGCGCGGGTGCAATAAACCTCCCAGCCGAGAAGCAGGAGCGCGGCGCAGAACAGCGCCGGGGCGATGCGGTGGACAAGCGACATGGGCGACCTCCGGGCCGCGCGGCAGGGCCTCCCGGGGCCCGCGACGGGGCCCGGGGGCTTATGCGGCGCGGATCAGCTCAGGCTGGGCGAATTGGCCGAGGCGGTGAGGTCGATGGTCACATGCCCCTCGGCCGGGCCGAAGCGCAGGAAAGCCTGGCGCAGCGTCTCGAAGACCGCGCCCGCGTCGCCCCGGAGCCGGGTGCAGAAGTTCTTGGCCTTCAGGAAGGTGCCCGAGGACTTCAGAAAGTCGATGCAGCCGTAGATCTCGTCCATATGGCCGTCCTGGCCCAGCACGTAGAGCGAGAACTGCACGTCGATGGTGACCCCGGTCTCGGGCGCCGCGGCGACGGCCTCCAGGGCGCGGGTCTGTCGGGTGGCGAGCGGCAAGTGCTGCGCCTCGGTCAGCGTCTCGCAGCGGCAACTGGGGTCGTCGGGCTCTCCGGGGCAGCCGCGCGAGAGGGTGACATGCATGGTCACATGTTCCGGCCGGCGCGCGGCGGCGGCAAAAAGATCGCGGATCGCATCGAGGAGCGGCTCCGGCGCGCCGACCATGAGCGTCGACATGTCGTCGGTCTCGATCCTCAGTTTCTCGCGATAGGGGGACAGGCCCTCGAGCCCGGTTTCGATGACGCCGACGAAATCGGACGTCATCGGATAAAGCGACACCTGCGCGCCTATGAACATGCTGTACCTCGCTCCGCTGGCATGACCCAGATCAGCTTTGAAGGGTTCGCGCGGGACCCGCGCATCTCAGCCCCTCGTCGGGGCACCCCTGGTTGTGGGCGGCAGGTTGGGACGGCAGCGCGCCGGTGTCAATGCGTGGATTTTGGGCGCGGGATTGCGTGGCTCTGTGGTGGATGAGGTGTCGCATAAAAGGTATTTATTTCAGTTATTTGCGGTTCATAATTCGCGCAAAGAATGAAGCGCGCGGAGCGCCTTCGGCCCCACGCGCTTCAAAAAAATTCTCACCCCTCGGGGAGGAAAAATCCCCCGCGCGGCCCGCTCAGGAGCGGGCGATGTAGCGGTCGCGGCGGTGGTTGATGGTGATGATCGCGTTCAGGATCACCGCGCCGAGGAGCGACCAGAGCACCTGGGCGTAGGAGAAGAGGAAGATCGCCAGCGTGAAGACGCAAAGGTCGAAGGCGAGCTGCGTGTTGCCTGCCGGGATGCCGCGCCGGTCCTGCAGCCAGAGCGCCACGATGCCCACGCCGCCCAGCGTCGCGCCGTGGCGGAAGAGCCCCAGAAGCCCCATGCCCGCGCAGAGCCCGAAGAGGCTCGCGCCGACCGCCGGGTGCAGCGGCTCGATTGTCAGCACCAGCGGCATCAGGTCGGCCATGACCGACATGGTGGTCACCGCGATGAAGTTCTTCACCGTGAAGATCCAGCCCATCTTGCGGATCGCCAGCACGTAGAAGGGCAGGTTCAGCACGAAGAAGACCATGCCGAAGGACCAGCCGGTCGGATAGGAGACCACCAGCGCAAGGCCGGCGATCTGGCCGGTGATCAGCTCCGAGGCGCGCAGGAACTGGATCGAGAGCGCGACCAGCGTGCAGCCGATCATCATGCCCTGGATGTCTTCGGCCAGCGTGTGCCGGTCGGCGGGGGGTGTCTCGAGCAGGATCATAGGCGCTGTTCTGGGCCTCGGGGCTCAGAAGGCAAGGGCCCGGGGGCAATTCCCCGGGGTCCCGCGTCGCTGCGCCGCAGCATTCGCCCGGAAATTGGGCGGTGCGGGGCGCGTGCGGCGGAGCCGGGCAGGGCGGGCGCTTGGGTTTTGGCGGAGAGGGGCGGCTCTCAGGGACGGTGAAAGCGCGGGCTTCGGTGCTCCCTCGGGACACCGCGCAAGCGCCGCGCTCACAGCCACCAGAGCCATCACAGCGCCCGACAGCCGGACGCCCCACAACTCACACCGAGGTGCCCCTCAGCACGCCCTTAAACCACACGCACCACGCCACCCCGGCCCGACCTCCGGCCCGGGGTGCCGCGCGTCACAGCCTCAGAGCGTCAGCGCATTGTTCAGGTTCTCGTCGACCTTCTCGAGGAAGCCCATGGTGGTCAGCCAGCCCTGGTCGGGGCCGACGAGCAGCGCCAGGTCCTTGGTCATATGGCCGGCCTCGACGGTCTCGACCACGACCCGCTCCAGCGTCTCGGCGAAGGTCTGCAGCGCGGCGTTGCCGTCGAGCTTGGCGCGGTGCTTCAGCCCGCCGGTCCAGGCGTAGATCGAGGCGATCGAGTTGGTCGAGGTCTGCTCGCCCGCCTGGTGCTGGCGGTAGTGGCGGGTGACGGTGCCATGGGCGGCCTCGGCCTCGACGATCTGGCCGTCGGGCGTCATCAGCTGCGAGGTCATCAGCCCCAGCGAGCCGAAGCCCTGCGCCACGGTGTCGGACTGCACGTCGCCGTCGTAGTTCTTGGTTGCCCAGACAAAGCCGCCGTTCCACTTCATCGCGCAGGCCACCATGTCGTCGATCAGGCGGTGCTGGTACTCGATGCCCTTGGCCTCGAAGGCCTCGCGGAACTCGGCTTCATAGACCTCCTGGAAGATCTCCATGAAGCGGCCGTCGTATTGCTTCAGGATGGTGTTCTTGGTCGAGAGGTAGACCGGCCAGCCGAGGTTCAGCCCGTAGTTCAGCGAGGCGCGCGCGAAGTCGCGGATCGAGGCGTCGAGGTTGTACATGCCCATGAAGACCCCGGCGTCGGGGGCGTCGTAGACCTCTTCCTCGATCACCGTGCCGTCCTCGCCCACGAATTTCATCGAGAGCTTGCCCTTGCCGGGGAACTTGAAGTCGGTGGCGCGATACTGGTCGCCGAAGGCGTGGCGGCCGATCACGATGGGCTGGGTCCAGCCCGGCACGAGGCGCGGCACGTTGCGGCAGATGATCGGCGCGCGGAAGACCACGCCGCCGAGGATGTTGCGGATCGTTCCGTTGGGCGAGCGCCACATCTTCTTCAGGCCGAACTCCTCGACCCGGGCCTCGTCGGGGGTGATCGTGGCGCATTTGACCGCGCAGCCGACCTCCTTGGTCTTCTCGGCGGCCTCGACGGTCACCTGGTCCTCGGTGCGGTCGCGTTCCTCGATGCCGAGGTCGTAATAGAGCAGGTCGAGGTCGAGGTAGGGCGTGATCAGCTTGTCCTTGATGAAGGCCCACATGATGCGGGTCATCTCGTCGCCATCCATCTCGACGATGGGGTTCTCTACCTTGATCTTGGACATGGGTTCGCTCCGCTGGGCCGGGTGTGGGGCCTGAATCGCCTGGGGCCTCCCCTAGCGCATCGCGGGCGCTACGGGAAGTGTTGTATGCGGCGGTATACCGAAATTCGTAGAGACAAGGTTGGGCGACGGGCGGGGCGACCGCCCGATGCGCCGAGGCTCACTCGGCGGCGTCGAGCGCCCCGGACTTGATCTCGCTGATGACCTTTTCCCAGAGCTCCGGCGGCTGCGCGCCGGGCACCGCGTGGCGGCCCGCGACGATGAAGGTCGGCACCGAGCTCAGCCCCATGTCGCGCGCGGCCTTGTCGCGGTTCTGGATCTCCTCGCGGTCGGCCTCGCTGGCCAGGAGCCGGTGGATCACCGCGGCGTCCATCTCGATCTGGTCGGCGATATCGGCCAGCACGTCATGGGCGCCGATGTCGCGGCCTTCCTTGAAATAGGCCCGGAACAGCGCCGAGACCGCCGCGGTCTGGCGGCCCTCGATGCCGGCCCAGTGGATCAGCCGATGCGCGTCCAGCGTGTTGGGCGTGCGCTCGATGGCCTCGAAGTCGATGTCGAGCCCGGCGTCCTTGGCGCGTTCGACGACCGGCATATAGGCCTGGACCGCGCCTTCCTCGCCGCCGAACTTGCCTTCGAGATAGGCGCGGCGGTCCATGCCCTCGGCGGGCATGTCGGGGTTCAGCTGGAAGGGGTGCCAGGCGATCTCGAAGGGGTGGTCGTGGTTGGCCTCGAGCGCGCGGTCGAGAAAGGCCTTGCCGATGTAGCACCAGGGGCAGATCGGATCGGAGAAGATGTCGAGCTTGGCCAAAAGGGCTCCTTTCGGGGGATCGGGCAGGCCCTCGGGCCCGCGCGTTTCAGGCGTGGGGTTTGACGATTAGATGGGCCCCGGGGCCGCGGGCACAAGGTTTGTGCCGGGATTGGGCGGCGGGGTGGTGGGTTTGGGGTGGCGTGGTGACGCTTTGGGCGCGGGCCGTTTTGGCGCGGGTGCGGGGCCGCAGCACCGCGGCCGCCGCGGTGCTGCGGCCATGCAGGGAGCAGGGGCCTCGGCTTGGCCGGGGACAGGCATCGACGTCGCGCCGGGCGCGCAGGTGTCACGGATCGCCAGCATAGAGCGCCCCTAGGCGATATGCGGCCGCGCTTGCAAGCCTCCCGTGGCCGCCATAGAAGCCTTGTCATGTCCGACAGAGACCCCAGGACCCTGATCCGGATCGCCCGGGAGAACGGCGCCGATGCCTTCGGCGAGCCGCTGAACCTTGGCGAGCGGGTGCGCGAGCTGCGCAAGGCCCGCGACTGGACGCTGGAACAGGCGGCCCGGCAGGCGGGGCTCGCGCGGTCGACGCTCTCGAAGATCGAGAACGGGCAGATGTCGCCGACCTACGACGCGCTGAAGAAGCTGGCGACGGGGTTGCAGATCTCGGTGCCGCAGCTCTTCACGCCGCCGAAGCGCGACCAGATCAACGGCCGGCTGGTGAGCGCCAAGGCCGGGCAGGGGCTGGCGCAGGCGACGGCCACCTACGAGCACGTGCTGCTGGCCGAGGGGCTGACCAAGAAGGCCATGCTGCCTTACCAGGCGCGGATCCGGGCGCGCTCCATGGAGGAGTTCGACGGCTGGGTGCGCCACGACGGGGAAGAGTTCCTCTACGTGCTGACCGGGGTGATCCGGCTTTACACCGAGTTCTACGAGCCGATCGAGATGCGCCGGGGCGACAGCGCCTATTACGACGCGACCATGGGGCACAACGTGATCTCGGTCTCCGAGGACGATGCGACGATCCTTTGGGTGACGGCGCTGGCGTGAGGCGGGGGGGCGGGCGCCGGGGTTGTTCGGGTGGAGCGTTGCCGTCGGTGATGCGGCCCACCGGGGCTACGGAGGCGCGTAATCGGGTGACTGATCCAGATCACCGGCCAAACCCTGAGAGCCAAGGAAATGCTGCCTTTTTTGAGACAATAAGCGGGCTCGCAGGCTCCGGCATCGCGCCTTACCGCCCATGCCCTCCGAGGTCTCCCGAACCCAATCACCCCACGCGCCTCCTTGCGCCCGAATAGCACCGAAGGTGCCGGGCGCGCGCCGGACCGGCCCGATGGGCCGGCGCTCCTTGGTGTGGCGTGCTTAGTTCGCCGTTAGTCCTGACCTTGCGAGATAAATCTCATTGCTCGGATGTCGGCAGCGCCGGCCCCCGGCCCGGCGCGCGCCCTCTGTTGGTGCGAGTTGTGAGGGGGGCCGGCGCCACGCCCCGGCACCGCGCCTTACCGCCCATGCCCTCTAAGGTCTCCCGAACCCAATCACCCCGCGCACCTCCTTGCGCCCGAATAGCACCGAAGGTGCCGGGCGCGCGCCGGACCGGCCCCTTGGGCCGGCGCTCCTTGGGATGGCGCGCCTAGTTTGCCTCTAGTCCTGACCTTGCTGGGATTAAGCGCCTCGCTCGGAGGTCAGCAGCGCCGGCCCCCGGTCCGGCGCGCGCCCTCTGTTGGTGCGGGGTGTGAGGGGGCTTGGCGGTGACCTGTGGTCTGTTGCACCGAAGGCGTCTCTGGATGACACGGTATGGAACACCGGACTCTCGGTAATTCGGCGCCCACCCGCAAGGTTAGGCGTCAGCGTCCCCGAGAATGATGTTCCGGCGCGTCGAATTACGCCGCCGCCGCACCCGCGCGCACCCCCCAAACGAACCACGCCGGGCCACCCCTCCCAGGCCGGCCCGGCGCGCCACGCTCTCACCCTCCGCGGGATCACCCCCGGCGGCAGGCTCACTTGCTCTCGTCCCACCACCAGACGTCGGTCTGCCAGGTGAACCAGTCGCCGTAGATCGGCACCGTCTCGGGGTAGCTCAGCTCCTTGGCATGGGCGATGCGGCTGACGTTCCACTGGTAGACCGGGATCACGTAGCGCCCCGTCGTCAGCACCCGGTCGAGCGCCTGGGTCGCGGCGATGAAATCATCGGTCGAGCCGGCGTTCAGCATCTCGTCGATCAGCCCGTCGACCGCGGCGCTCTTCACGCCCATGAGGTTGCGCGAGCCCTCCTGGTCGGCCGCCTCGGCGCCGAAATAGAGCTTCTGCTCGTTGCCGGGCGAGAGCGACAGGCCGCGCTGGTAATAGGCCATGTCGAAGTCGAAGGCATTGAGCCGCTCGGTGTGCTGGGCGGGGTCGATGGCGGTGATCTTCGGCGTGATGCCCATGCGCTCGAGCGCCTGGACGTAGATGTCGATCACCGCCTGGTTCTCCTGGCTGCCCTGGGCGAGCAGGATCTCGAAGCTGAAGGGCTGGCCGTCGGGGCCGGTCATCACGCCGTCCTCGATGGTATAGCCGGCCTCTTCCATGAGCCCGATGGCCTTGCGGATATTGCCGCGGTTGCGCGCCGAGCCGTCGCCCTTGGGCAGCTCGTAGCCCTCGAGCGCGCCGGGCAGCAGCTCATCCGCATAGGGTTCGAGATACTCCCGCACCCGGCCCTCGGCGGGCCCCGGGGTCATGCCCAGGATCGAGTTCGAGAAATAGGAGGTGATGCGCTCCTGCCGGCCGCCGGTCATGGCGTCGTTGATGAACTCGAAGTTGAAGGCATGCAGCATGGCCGAGCGCACCCGCCAGTCGTCGAACTGGTCGCGGCGGGTGTTCATCACGAAGCCGATCATGCCCGAGGGGCGCTGGTGCGGGATCACCGATTTCACGATCTCGCCGCGCTCGACGGCGGGGAAGTCGTATTGCGTCTCCCATTTGTCGGCGTTGGTCTCGCGGTGAGAGTTGATGATGCCGCCCTTCAGCGCCTCGAACATCGCCTGGGCGTCGCCGAAGAACTCCATGCGGATCTCGTCGAGATTGGCCTGGCCGTTCATGAAGGGCAGATCGTCGCCCCAGTAGTCGCGGTTGCGGGTCAGGGTGACATGCCGTCCGGCCTCGAAATCCGAGACCACATAGGGCGCGGTGCCGAGCGGGATGGTGTCGAGCCCCGATTCGGTGAACTCCGCCTCCGCCCATTGCGCCTTCTTCAGGATCGGGCGCAGCCCGAGGATCAGAGGCAGCTCGCGGTCCTCGACGTTGAAGGTGAAGCGCAGCGAGCGCGGGCCGGTCTGCTCCATGGTCTCGACCTTGGCCCAGGCGCCGCGGTAGCGCGGGTGGCCCTCGGTGCCGAGGGTCTCGTAGGACCACATGACATCCTCGACGGTGACCGGGCTGCCGTCCGAGAAGGCGGCCTCCTCGCGCAGGGTGAATTCGACCCAGGAGCGGTCCTCGGGCACCTCGATCGATTCGGCCAGCAGACCGTAGAGCGAGAAGGGTTCGTTCCAGTTCCGCCCCATCAGGCTCTCGTAGGCCAGGAAGCGCAGCGCCCAGGGGGTGGAGCCCTTGAGGATATGCGGGTTGAGGCTGTCGAAGCTGCCGACCTCGGCGGTGATGATGCGCCCGCCCTGGGGCGCCTCGGGGTTGGCATAGGGCAGGGCCACAAAATCCGGTGGGAGCGCGGGATCGCCATACATAGCGATGCCATGCTGCGGCTCGGCAAAGGCCGGCCCGGCCAGCCCGGCGAGAAGCGCCAGCGCCGCGCCCCGGGCGAAATTGTGGAAGTGAAGTGCTGCCATGATCTGCCCGGTCCTTTTCTGCCCGCGTGCTTGTGATGCAAAAGTAACGGGGGGCCGGAGGGTTATCAAACTTTTAGCTTGGCAGTCAGGTCATTCTCGCTTATCACTAAGGCACTGCTCGATAGGTTTCTTGCCTGTATGAAACCTGCCTCAATAACTGAACGCCGGCCTCGTGCCGGCGTTTTTTTTTGGTCGCGCGCTTCCCCGGCGGGTGGAAGCCGCCCCCGGTCTCGGGTGATAGTCTCGCAGTTGCAGCATCGCGCCGGGACGCCCGGCGCCGCGAGAGAGCAGGAGAGACCTACCAGATGAACCTCAAGGGCAAGACCGCCGTCATCACCGGCTCCAATTCCGGCATCGGGCTGGGCGTCGCGCGGGCGCTGGCGGGCGCCGGCGCCGACGTGGTGCTGAACTCCTTCACCGATCGGGACGAGGACCACAAGCTGGCCGAGGAGATCGGCGCCGAGTTCGGCGTCACCGCGCGCTACATCTCGGCCGACATGTCGAAGGGCGAGGACTGCCGCCGGCTGATCGAGGAGGCCGGGGCCTGCGACATCCTGGTCAACAACGCCGGCATCCAGCATGTCGCGCCGATCGACGAGTTCCCGGTCGAGAAATGGGACGCGATCATCGCGATCAACATGTCCTCGGCCTTCCATTGCACCGCCGCGGCGCTGCCCCTGATGCGCAAGGCGGGCTGGGGCCGGGTGGTCAACGTCGCCTCGGCGCACGGGCTGACCGCCTCGCCCTACAAATCCGCCTATATCGCGGCCAAACACGGGGTGGTGGGCATGACCAAGACCGTCGCGCTCGAGACCGCGCGCGAGCCGATCACCGCCAATGCGATCTGCCCGGGCTACGTGCGCACGCCGCTGGTCGAGGCGCAGATCCCCGACACCGCGAAGAAATACGACATGACCGAGGAGGAGGTGACCGAGAAGGTCATCCTCGACCGCCAGCCCTCGAAGGAGTTCGCCACGGTCGACCAGATCGGCGGCACGGCGGTGTTCCTCTGCTCGCCGGCGGCGGACCAGATCACCGGGACGACGATCTCGGTCGACGGGGGCTGGACGGCCTTGTGAATATGGGTGTGCCGGTGAGGGTTTGCCGGTGGGTTGGTTGGTGACTGGTCGCTGATTTGAAGGTCGGCCCCGCCCAAGTGGCGGGGCCGTCTTCTCTGGCAGGCCGATCGTGCCGATCGGCCCGCGGGCGAGGGCGCTGCCCTCGCGCTCCGGGAGTATTTTGGGCCCGGCCATGCCTCAAGGGGTGGCGCTTCTTGAGGGGCTGCGCCCAGGCGCTGTGAGGGTGGAGGCGTCAGCTTTCGCCGGCGGCGCGGGCCTCGGGCGGGAGGGTCTGCCACCAGCTTGCGTAGCTGGAGTTCTGCGGGTGTTTGCCGCCTTCGTCGGGGGCGCCGTCCTGCCACCAGACCGGGCCGCGTTCGCCGAGCGCGCGTTTGGCGGCATCGACGGCGGCGCGGGCCTCGGTCTCTGCCTCGGGGGTTTGCGCCTGGCCCACGGCGCGGCGGGCCTGCATCAGGGATTTGACTTCCGCGCGGCGGGTCGCCGCGTCGAGGCCGGGGTTGGTTTTGCGCCAGAGCCGCGATTTGGCGACGAAATAGCGGCCATCCGGGGTTTCCGGGTGTCCCTTGCGCGCCATCAGGCGGCGTCGTCCTCGGCCTGCTGGCGGTGCCAGAGCTGGGCGTAACGCCCGCCCTCATCGAGGAGCGCGGCATGGCTGCCTTCCTCGATCACCTGGCCGTCCTGCAGGACCACGATCCGGTCGGCATCGGCGATGGTCGAGAGCCTGTGCGCGATGGTCAGCACGGTGCGGCCCTCGCCGGCGCGGGCGAGCGCGCCCTGGATGCCCGCCTCGGTGTCGGTGTCGAGCGCCGAGGTGGCCTCGTCCAGAAGCAGGATCGGCGGGTTCTTCAGGAGCGTCCGGGCGATGCCGACGCGCTGTTTCTCGCCGCCCGAGAGCTTCAGCCCGCGTTCGCCGACCTGGGTGTCGTAGCCCTCGGGCAGGGAGAGGATGAAGTCGTGGATCTGCGCGGCGCGGGCGGCCTCGATCACCTCGGCCTCGCTGGCTTCCTCGCGGCCGTAGGCGATGTTGTAGCGGATCGTGTCGTTGAAGAGCACCGTGTCCTGGGGGACCACGCCGATGGCGCCGTGCAGGCTGTCGAGGGTCAGATCGCGCAGGTCCTGCCCGTCGATGCGGATCGCCCCGCCGGTCACGTCGTAGAAGCGGAAGAGCAGCCGCCCGATGGTGGATTTGCCCGAGCCCGAAGGCCCGACCAGCGCCACGCTTTCGCCCGCGCCGACGGAGATCGAGACGCCTTTCAGGATGTCGCGGTCGCCGTCGTAGGAAAAGCGCACGTCCTCGAAGCTGACCGCGCCGCCCTTGACCGCGAGGGGGCGCGCGTCGGGGGCCTCGGAGACATCGGCGGGCTGTTCGAGCAGGTCGAACATCTCGCCCATGTCGACCAGCGCCTGGCGGATCTCGCGGTAGACCGTGCCGAGGAAGTTCAGAGGCGTGATGATCTGGATCATATAGGCGTTGACCATGACGAAATCGCCCACGGTCATGGCGCCCGCGGCGACGCCCCGTGCGGCCATGACCATGACCAGCACCAGCCCGGTGGTGATGATCAGCGCCTGGCCGAAGTTCAGGAAGGCCAGCGAGGTGGCGGTTTTCACCGCGGCCCGCTCGTAGCCCTCCATGGCGCCATCGTAGCGCCGCGCCTCGCGGTCCTCGGCGCCGAAGTATTTCACCGTCTCGTAGTTCAGGAGCGAATCGATCGCCTTCTGGTTGGCGTCGGTGTCCTGGTCGTTCATCTGGCGGCGCAGCTTCACCCGCCATTCGGTCACCTTGAAGGTGAACCAGACATAGGCGCCGATGGTGGCGGCCACGACCACCAGGTACCAGACGTCGAAGAGGAAGAGCAGCACCAGCCCGACCAGCGTCAGCTCGAGGATCAGCGGGCCGATGGAGAAGACCAGGAAGCGCAAGAGGAAGTCGACGCCCTTGACCCCGCGCTCGATGATCCGGCTGAGCCCGCCGGTGCGCCGGGTCAGGTGATAGCGCAGCGAGAGCGCGTGGATGTGGCGGAAGGTGTCGAGTGCGAGCTTTCTGAGCGCGTTCTGCCCGACCCTGGCGAAGACCGCGTCGCGGAGTTGCTGGAAGCCGGTGTTGAGCAGCCGCGACATGCCGTAGGCCACGGTCAGCGCCACCGCGCCCGCGCCGAGCGTCCAGGCGGCACTGGGCTCGTTCGAGAGCGCGTCGACGGCGGCCTTGTAGAAGAAGGGCGTGACCACGGCGATCAGCTTGGCCAGCACCAGGAGCCCCAGCGCCACCGAGACGCGGCGCTTCACCCAGGGCTTGTCGGCGGGCCAGAGATGCGGCGCCGCCTTGCGGATGGTGCGCAGCCCCGAGCGGCGTTCCTCGCGGGCGATCTGACGGGCCTCGGGGCCGGCTTCGGCACGGGCGTCGCTGGGCATCGGCTCTCCTGTCACGCTCTTGGCGACGGCTTAATCCCTGACGGCCCGGGATGCCAGAGGGGCGGCGCTCACTCGGCGGCGCGCAAGGGTGCCGCGCGGGCCTCGGCGGGGACCGGGGCGGCCTCTTCCCAGAGGATGGTCGGCGCGCGCACCCGCCGGGCCTCGCGGTTGAGCGCCCAGTCGCGGGCGACCCGGCTCGAGCGGCCCATGGAGAGCCGTGCGAAGGCGCGGGCGATCCAGCGGGCATAGGTGGTCACCCAGACCCGCAGCGCCAGCATCGAGGGCGTGAAGAGCAGCGTCAGGAAGGTCGCGATGCCGAGCCCGAAGACCACCGCGGTGGCCAGCTGCTTCCACCAGAGCGCGGTCGGGCTGTCGATCGAATAGCCGCCGCCGAAGAAGTCGAGCGAGAGACCAAACATCATCGGCGCGAGGCCCGCCATGGTGGTGATCGTGGTCAGGAGCACCGGGCGGATGCGGTCCTCGGCGGTTCGGATGATCGCCTGGGTGCGCGGCATGTATCGCTCGTATTCCTGGTAGGTGTCGATCAGCACGATGTTGTTGTTCACCACGATCCCCGCGAGCGCGACGATCCCCGTGCCGGTCATGATGATCGAGAAGGTCTGGTCCATGACCAGCATGCCGATCAGCACCCCGGTGGTGGACAAGACCACCGCCAGCAGCACCAGCACGGCGTTGTAGAAGGAATTGAACTGCGCCAGCAGGATGATGAACATCAGCCCCAGCGCCGCCGCGAAGGCCTGGCCGAGGAAGGCCTGGCTCTCGGCCTGGTCCTCCTGGTCGCCGGTCCATTCCCAGTCGAGCCCCGGAGCCAGCGGGTTGGCCTCGAGCCAGGCGGTCAGCGTGGCGATGCGCTCGTTGGGGGTGACCGGCACGAGGCTCAGATCGCCGGCCTGGAGCGCGTCGGAGACCGCCTCGGGGGTGGTTTCGGCGCCAATGTCGAGGACCGCGTAGCGCGCGCCGCCCTGGGCCGTCACCACGGGGGCGTCCTCGGCGCTGGCCGCGCCCTCGAGAAGGCGCAGCGTGGCCTCGGTGGTGCCCTCGGGGCCCGGGGTGACGGCCTTGAAGAGGTTCGGCGCCACATCGGCCTTCACGTCGAAATAACGCTTCTGCCCGACGCGGCTGATTTCGGCGAGCTTGGCGACCGGCTCGCGGGTGGTGAAGTTGGACAGCGGGATCAGCCCCTCGGCGGTGCGCACCTTCAGCGTGTCGAGGGTTGAGAGGACCCGGTCCTCCTCGGGCAGGCGCACGCGGATGTCGATCTCCTCGTCGGAGCTGTCGACCCGCATGGTGTCGAGCAGGAGCCCGCGGGTGACGAGCTGCACCATGGCGCCCACGGTGGCCACATCGGCGCCGTAGCGGCCGGCCTTCTCGACGTCGACGTCGATCTGCCAGTCGATGCCGGGCAGGGGGCGGCTGTCTTCGATCAGGCGCAGCCCCGGAGTGGCGTCGAACTGGCCGCGGACGCGGGTCGCGGCCTCCAGAAGGTCGGTCCAGCTGTCGCCGCTGATGCGCAGGTGCACGGGCTTGGCCGAGGCCGGGCCCATGGCGAGGTTCAGCACCTCGGTCTGGATGCCGGGGATCACCTGCAGCGCCTCGGAGAGCTCCGCGATGACCCGGTCGCCGTCGAGCGATGGGTCGTCCTTGCGGTCCTCCCAGGGGATGGTCTCGAACTGGATCTGGCCGATGGTGTCCTTGGGCGCCTCGGCGCCGCCGGTGTTCGAGGTCAGCCCGCCGTCGCCGGCGAAGGCGAATGCGTTGCGGGTGCCGGGATGGGCCATGACGATGGCCTCGGCGCGGCGCACCAGCGCGTCCTTCTCGGCGAGGCTCAGGTTGCCGCGGGCGCGGACGTAGAGGAGCGCCTGCTCGGGCTCGCTCTCGACGAAGAACTCCACGCCGTTGTTGTTCTCGCCGAAGTAGCTGAAGGTCGAGACCACGAAGAAGCCGACCGTGGCGATGGCGACGATCGGGCCCACCGGGTTGGCGACGATGGCGGCGACGAACCAGCCGAAGGGCGAGCGGCGGTAACCCGCGCGGACGCGCTTCTGCTGGCGGCGGATCGCGGCGGCGTCGAGGACGATGGAGGCGGCCACGGCCGAGAGGACGAAGACCAGGGCGCCGGGCAGACGGCCCGCCCAGCCCTCGGCCACCGGCGGGAAAAGATAGGCCGGGTTCAGCACCATCATGGCGCCGAGGAACAGCCCGAAAAGGACCACCGGCACCAGTGCGGCGCGGACCACCCAGGGCAGGGCGGCGCGCAGCCCCTGGCTGGCGTTCTCCAGCGTGCGCGAGAAGCGGCCCGTGACCCCGCCCATGACCGGCAGATAGACCAGCGCCACCACCAGCGAGGCTGAGAGGACGAAGATCAGCGTCACCGGCAGCATGCCCATGAACTCGCCCGGCACGCCGGGCCAGAAGAGCATCGGCAGGAAGGCGCAGAGCGTCGTCGCCGTGGAAGAGACCACCGGCCAGAACATGCGCTTGGCGGCCTCGACATAGGCGCGCATCGGGCCCGAGCCCTCGGAGATGCGCTTGTCGGCGTATTCGACCACCACGATGGCGCCGTCGACCAGCATGCCGACCGCGAGGATCAGCCCGAACATCACGATGTTGGAGACCGCGACCCCCATGACGGCAAGCAGCACGAAGCACAGAAGGAAGGAGGTCGGGATGGCGAAACCCACCAGGAAGGCGGGCCGGGTGCCGAGCGCGGCCAGCACCACGATCATCACCAGCGCGATGGCGGTCAGCACCGAACCCTCGAGCTGGCTGACCATGGACGCCACCTGCCGCGACTGATCGTTCGAGGTGCCGAGGTCGACCGCGGCGCGCAGCTCGTCGGGCCAGCCGGCCTCGGCTTCGGCGATGACCGCCTCGACCTGGTCGACGGTGTCGATGATGTTGAAGCCCTTGCGCTTGACCACCTGCAACGCGACCGAGGGCTGGCCGTCGAAACGCGCCGTGGAGGCGCGGTCCTCGAAGGTGAGGTTGATCGTCGCCAGATCGCCCAGCGTCACCACCCGGTCGCCGTTTACCTTGACCGGCAGGTCATAGACGTCGCGGGCGTCGTCGAAGCTGGACGGAATCTTCACCGCGAAGGCGCCGGTCTCGGTCTCGACCTCGCCCGCGGCGATCAGCTGGTTGTTGTTCTGCACCACGTTGATCAGGTCGCCCGCGGTGACGTTGTAGCTTTCGAGCTTCAGCGGATCGATGATCACCTCGAGCATCTCGTCGCGGTTGCCCGCGATGGCGGCCTCGAGGATCGGGTCCAGCGCCTCGAGCCGGTCCTGCAGGTCCTGCGCAACGCGCACGATGGTGCGTTCGGGCAGGTCGCCGGTGAGGTTCACGATGACGATGGGGAATTCCGAGAAGTTGATCTCGTTGATCGAATATTGCTCGGCGCCAGCCGGGAACTTGGCCTCGGCGTTCGACATGGCGTCGCGCACATCGGCCATGATCTGGGTCTTGTTCCAGCCGAACTCGAACTCCAGCGCCACGCCGGCATAGCCCTCGGCGGCGGTGGCCGACATCCGGTCGAGACCGTCGAGATCGGCCAGCTCGGTCTCCATCGGCTTCACCAGCAGCGTCTCGGCGTCCTCGGCGGAGATGCCGGGGAAGGGCACCGAGACGAAAAGCGCCGGGATCTCGATGTCCGGCTCGCCCTCTTTCGGCAGGGTGATATAGGCAAAGGCGCCGACGGCCAGCGACAGGGCGATGAAGGCCAGCACCATCCGGGCGCGGCCCGCGGCCCAGTCGACGATTCCCGTCATTGCAGGATCTCCTCGTAGGAGGGTGCCACGGGCACGCCGTCGGTCACGTATTCCTGCCCCAGAAGGATCACGTCGACCTCATCGGGCAGCCCGCCGACGAAGATGCCGCGGGCGGTGTCGCGCAGGATCTCGACCGGCAGGAACAGCGCGGTCCGCTCCTCGGTGACCGTGCGCACGCCGATCTGGCCTTCGTCGTTCAGCGTCAGCGCCGATTGCGGCAAGAGATGCGCGGGCTCGCCCTCGGCCTCGATCACGATCTCGGCGGTCTGCCCGGCGGAGATGGCGAGGCCCGCGTTGTCGGCGGTGACCTCGACGCGGAAGGTGCGGGTCACCGGATCGGCGGAGCGCGAGACGAAGGTCACCCGGCCCGCGATCTCGCCGCCCTCGGTCAGCCGCGCGCCGGCGGGGGCACCGACCTCGATGCGGCCCACCTCGGTCTCGGGGACGAAGCCGACCAGCTTGATCGGGTCGAGCTGCAGGATCGTGGCGCAGGGCGCGCCGCCCATGCCGCCCGACTGCATCAGCGCGCCAAGCTCGGCGGTGTCGCTTTCCAGAAGCCCTGCGAAGGGCGCCTTGATGGTGGTCTTGGCCAGTTCGTCCTCGGCGCGGGCCACGGCGGCCTCGGCGCTCTCAATCGCGGCCTTGGTGCTTTCCACCCCGGCGCGGGCGCTTTCGAGCCCGGCGCGGGCCGAGCTGACCGCCGCCTCCGCCGAGCGCACCCCCGCGGTGGTCGCCGCAACCCGGGTGTCGGAGGCGAAACCGCTTTCCGACAGGCGGTTGGCGGCATTGGCGTTGATATTGGCTTCCTCGAGTGCGGCTTCGGCCTCGGCGACCCGGGCCTCGGCCTCGGGGATGCGGGCCTCGGCCTCGGGCACGCGCGAGCGCGCATCGGCAAGCGAGGCCTCGGCCTCGGCCAGCGAGACCTCGCGGGTGCCGGGGTCGAGCACGCAGAGCGCCTCTCCGGCCTCGACGAAAGCGCCCTTGCGCAGCGGGTCCGAAATCACACGGCCAGTGGTCTCGGCCATGACCTCGACCATGCGGGCGGCCTCGGTCTCGCCGCGCAGCAGCACCTGGGCGTCAATCTCCTGCGCGGTGCTGGCGCGCGCCATGACCTTCACCGCGCCCTCGGTCTCGGCCTCGGGTTGGGCTTCGGGCTCCGGCGCGGCCTCGGCGGCGGTCTCCTCGGGGGCGGCGGGCGCCTCGCCCGACAGCGCCGAAGGCGCGATGTCGCGGGCAAAGTTCAGAAGGCGGTCCCGTTCGATGACGATGCCATAAAGCGCGGCAGCGACGAGGAGCGCGGTCAGGAGGGGCAAGAGGCGCATCGGGTCGTCCTGGATCTCGGCAGGCGCCGGGGGCGCACCGCCTGTGGTTGGCAACGTCTGCGTGAGATACGCTGAACCGTTCCGTTTAGATTAAGTGTCGCGCCATTGGCCTTCAAGTCAGAGGCCCCACCATGCAAGGCGCAAAATGCCGCCCACCCCCGGGTTTTGCGCGCTCTGTCGCGGGAAAAGCACGAAAATTGGGCAAATCGCCCCCGGGCGGCCCGCTTGTGAGGCCCGGAAGCTGCGTGTAAGAGGGGCCGAAACGCGGGCGAGCAGGGAGCCGGCTTTGAGCAATACCGACACCGACAGCTTCATCAACGAAGTGACCGAGGAAGTCCGCCGCGACCGGCTTTACGGCTATCTGCGGCGCTACGGCTGGATCGCGGTCCTCGTGGTCCTTCTGATCGTCGGCGGCGCGGCCTGGCGGGAATACCAGGCGGCCACGGCCCGCGCCGAGGCGCAGAGCTTCGGCTCGGCGATCCTCGCCGCGCTGGAGGCCGAGGAACTGGCCGACCGCCGCGCGGCGCTCTCCGAGATCACCCCGCCGAACGACAGCGCCGCGGCCATGCTGCGCCTGATCGAGGCCGGCCAGAGCGCCGAGGCGGGCGAAAGCGACGCCGCCGTCGCCGCGCTGGAACAGGTCGCCACCAATGGCGAGGTGGCCGAGATCTACCGCAACATCGCGAGCTTCAAGGCGCTGACCGAGGGCGCGGCCACCATGGCCCCCGAAGAACGCCGCCAGGGCTTCGAGGCGCTGTCCCAGCCCGGTAACCCGCTGAGACTGCTGGCCAGCGAGCAGCTCGCGCTGATCGAGATCGAAACCGGCAACCGCGAGGCGGCGCTTGAGCGGCTGACCGCGATCCTGTCGGATTCGGAGGTGACGCAGGGCTTGCGCCAGCGGGCGTCTCAGTTGATTGTTGCGCTCGGCGGAGAGCTGCAGACCGGCTGATCCCGGCGCGCCCCGAGGGGCAGGGACGGCACGACGAACACGGGCGAACGGGGGCGATAGCGTGCGGAACGGGACGATACTGGCAGGGCTCGCGGGCCTGACGCTGCTTGCGGCCTGCGGCGGACCGGAGGCGATCCTTCCGGGCGAACGCATGGGCCTGCGCGAGGTGCTCACCACCGAAGGTGCGGCCGATCCCTATCGCTACGCCGAGACCGAGAACCAGAGCCTGCCCGCGGCGCTGCCCGCCGCGCAGCGCAACGCCCAATGGGCGCAAAGCCCGGTCACCCAGGCCCTGCGGACCACCCATGCGGACCTGTCGCTGCCGGTCGCGCCGCTCTGGTCGGCGAACATCGGCGACGGCGACGGCCGCAAGGTCCGGCTGAACGTCGACCCGGTGACCGATGGCCGGGCGATCTACACGATGTCCTCGGATTTCACCGTCACCGCCACCACGCCCGACGGCGCGCAGGCCTGGAGCCATTCGGTCGTGCCGCCGCGCGACGGCGCGCGCCAGGCGCAGGGCGGCGGGCTCGCGGTGGCCGACGGGGTGCTTTACGTCTCCTCGGGCTTCGGCGTGCTGACCGCGCTTGATGCCTCGAGCGGTGCGCCGATCTGGCGCCAGGAGCTCGACGCCACGGCGACCGGGGCGCCCACCGTCTCGGGCGGGCTGGTCTATGTGACCTCGGGCGACAATATCGCCTGGGCCATCGAGACCGGCAACGGCCGCGTGCGCTGGCAGTTCGACGGGGCCGCGGGCGACGTGAACAACGTCGCGGGCGCGCCGGCCCCGGCGCTTGGCGGCGACCGGGTGATCTTCTCCTTCGGCGCGGGCACCATGCAGTCGACCTTCCAGCAGGGCGGGCTGTCGCTCTGGTCGGCGGATCTCGCCGGGCGGCGCACGGGCCGGGCGCTCTCGACCGTGGACGACATCTCGGGCGATCCGCTGATCGCGGGCGAGACCGTCTACGCGGGCAGCCACTCGGGGCGCTTCGCGGCCTTCGATCTCTATTCCGGCGAACGCCGCTGGACCGTGCCCATGGGCGCCTTCGACATGCCCTGGGCCGCTGGCGGCTCGGTCTATGTGGTCTCCGACCTGCACGAACTGGTGCGCATCGACGCCGAGACCGGCGAGCGCATCTGGGCGGTGGAACTGCCCGGCTGGGTCGAGAGCCGCCGCCCCATGCGGCGCCGCGACCGGGCCTATGCCAACCACGGGCCGATCCTCGTGGGCGGCCACCTGGCGGTGGCCTCCTCGGATGGGCTGATCCGCTTCTTCCGGCCCTCGGACGGGGCGCTGGCGGGCTCGGTGGAGGTGCCGGGCGGGGCGACCACGCGGCCGATCGTGGCCAATGGCACGCTTTACGTGGTCTCCAAGCGGGGCCGGCTGCACGCCTTCCGCTGAGGCCCCTTTTCACGGCAGGACAAATCGATTAGGTCGCGTGGCTCTGACGCGATCCGAAAGGCCGGTGCGCCCATGTCCTTCAAACTAGCCATTGTCGGCCGCCCCAACGTGGGCAAGTCCACGCTGTTCAACCGCCTGGTGGGCAAGCGGCTGGCGCTTGTCGACGACCAGCCGGGCGTGACCCGCGACCTGCGCGAGGGCGAGGCGCGGCTGGGCGACCTGAACTTCACCGTGGTCGATACCGCGGGCCTCGAGGATGCCACCGACGACTCGCTCGAGGGGCGGATGCGGCGGCTGACCGAACGCGCCGTGGACGAGGCCGACGTCTGCCTGTTCATGGTCGACGCGCGGACCGGAATCACCCCCACCGACGAGATCTTCGCCGACATCCTGCGCAAGCGCGCGGGCGAGGTGATCCTGGTCGCCAACAAGGCCGAGGGCCGCGCCGCCGAGGCCGGCGTGATCGAGGCCTGGAACCTCGGGCTCGGCGAGCCGCTGGCGCTGTCCTCGGAACACGGCGAAGGCATGCCGGACCTCTATTCCGCGCTGCTGCCGATCTCGGACCGCTTCGCCGAGGTCGAGGCCGAAGCCGAGGCGGCCATGCCCGAGCTGAGCCTGCCGGTCTCCGAGGAGGCCGACGAGGCCATGCCGGTGCCGACCGAGGACAAGCCCCTGCAGGTCGCCGTGGTGGGCCGCCCGAACGCCGGCAAGTCGACACTGATCAACGCGCTTCTGGGCGAGGACCGGCTGCTCACCGGCCCCGAGGCGGGCATCACCCGCGACGCGATCTCGCTCAGCCTCGACTGGGGTGGCACGCCGACGCGGATCTTCGACACCGCAGGCATGCGCAAGAAGTCCAAGGTGCAGGACAAGCTCGAGCGCATGTCGGTCTCCGACGGGCTGCGCGCGGTCAAGTTCGCCGAGGTCGTGGTGGTCCTGCTCGACGCCGCGATCCCCTTCGAGCAGCAGGACCTGCGCATCGCCGACCTGGCCGAGCGCGAGGGCCGTGCGGTGGTCGTGGCGGTGAACAAATGGGACCTCGAGCCCGAGAAAAACGCCAAGCTGTCCTCGCTGCGCGAGGCCTTCGAGCGGCTCCTGCCGCAGCTCAGGGGCGCGCCCCTGGTGACCGTCTCGGCCAAGACCGGGCGCGGGCTCGACCGGCTGCAGGCAGCGGTGATCCGCGCCCATGAGGTCTGGAACCGCCGGGTGCCGACGGCGCAGCTCAACCGCTGGCTCGGCGCCATGGTCGAGGCGCATCCGCCGCCCGCGCCGCAGGGCCGCCGGATCAAGCTGCGCTACATGACCCAGGCCAAGACCCGGCCGCCGCATTTCGTGGTGATGTGCTCGCATCCCGACCGCATCCCCGACAGCTACACCCGCTACCTGGTGAACGGGCTGCGCGCGGATTTCGACATGCCCGGCACGCCGATCCGGCTCGTGATGCGCGGACAGGGCGACAAGAACCCCTACCGGGCGCGGCGCCAGAAGAACGCCGGCGCGCTGAAGAAGCACCTGAAGAAGAACACCGGCTAGGCGCTTTGCGCCGCGCCGGGAAAGCGCGGCGGAACAAGGGGCTGGCGCGCGTTCCTCGCGTGATGGCTCAATTGTCCGGCGGGATCAGCCCGAGGCCGCGCAGGTAGACGCCGATGCCGGTCTCGAGCAGCTGATCGGCCGGAAAGGGCGACTTGTTGCCCGGCGAGTTCCGCGCGAACAGCTCCACCACCCCGTGGCACATCGCCCAGATATGGGCCGAGAACATCTGCGCCGGCGGGCGCCGGTCCTCGGGGATGTGCTTGGAGAGATCCGCCGCCGCGCGCTCCAGCACCGACCAGGCGCGGTTGGCGACGCTGGCGAGCGCAGGACTGTGGTTCACCGAGACCCCGGATTCGAACATCGCGATGTAATGGCCCGGGTAGCGCCGCGCGAAGGCGAGGTATGCCTCGCCGGTGGCTTCAAAGGCCGCCAGCGCCGAGGGCTGGCGCGACTCGTAGGCGTATTCCATGACGTCGACGAAGATCTCGTAGCCCTGCCGGGCGGCCTCGGCGATCAGCGCTTCGCGGCCGTCGAAATGCCGGTAGATCGCCGCCGGGGTCACGCCCGCGCGCTTGGCTGCCTCGGACAGGGTGAAGCCGGTGGGGCCGCGCTCCTCGATCAGCTCGAGCGCCGCGTCGATCAGCGCCTGCTTGAGGTTGCCGTGATGATAGCCGCGTTTAGACATGCCAGATGTCGCGCCCTCCGCAGATCGCGCCGTCGGGCGTGCCCAGGGCGGCGGGGTCCTTCTGATCGTAGTCGAGCCCGGTCAGCACGTGCCGGATCGCGGCGAGCCGCGCGCGGCGCTTGTCGTCGCTGCGGATCACCGTCCAGGGCGCATGCGGGCTGTCGGAACGCTCCAGCGTCTCGCTGATGGCGGCGCCATAGGCGTCCCATTTCTTCAGCCCTTCGACGTCGATCCAGGACAGCTTCCAGTGTTTCAACGGATCGCCCTCGCGGGCGAGGAAACGGCGCAGCTGCTCGGCCCGGCCGACGTTCAGCCAGAACTTGGTGAGCCGGATGCCGTCGTTGACCAACATCCGTTCGAAATCCGCGACCTGGGCAAAGAAGAGCTCGCGCTCCTCTGGCGTGCAGAAGCCGAAGACATGTTCGACCACGCCGCGATTGTACCAGGAGCGGTCGAAGAAGACGATCTCTCCGGCGGCCGGTAGATGCTGGATGTAGCGCTGGAAATACCACTGCGAGGCCTCGGTGTCCGAGGGTTTGGGCAGGGCCGCCACCCGCGCGCCGCGGGGGTTCAGGTTCTCGCGGAAGCGCTTGATCGTGCCGCCTTTTCCCGCCGCGTCCCGGCCCTCGAAGACCACCACGACCCGCGCGCCCGTTACTTTCACCCAGGCCTGCATCTTGACCAGCTCGATCTGCAGCGCGGCGAGCTGGTCCTCGTAGGTGTCGCGACCCAGTCGGCGGGCGTGCGGATAGTCGGGATCGAGCATGTCCTTGCGGTCGGCCCCGGCGATGGCGCGGCGGATCTCTTCGGGGGCGCCGTCTTGGTAGAAGGCGCTGATGGCGCCGTCGAAGGGCTTGGACATGGCGGGTTCCTCGCGGGCCTCGGGGTCTCGCGAATATGGGATGTGAAAAGGATTAACGCAAACGCTCAGCGCAGCCCGGCGCGCGCCGCGGCGCGGTCGATGGCGGCGCGGACCGCGCCCGGGGCCCAGTGGTGCGGCATGTGTCCGATGCCCTCGACCAGGGTCAGATTGCCGTTGGGAACCAGGGACATGAGCGGTTCGGCATGGACCTGCGGGGGGACCACCTCGTCCTCGGCGCCATGCAGGATCTCGATCGGGACGGTGACCTCGCGGTAGCGCGGCGCCATCTCCGAGACGGCGGCATGCAGGGTGTTCACCTGCCGCGCGTTGGCCCGGATCGCGCCCAGCTCCAGCGTCAGGCCCGGGCCCACGTAGTCGAGGTAGCCCTCGGGGATCGGCTGCGGCTCGAAGATCGCCTCGGTCACGGTCTCGATGCGCCCGCGCGTGGCGAAGGGCCGGGCGATGTAAGGCACGATGGCCCCGCCGACCGCCGAGCCCAGCACCCGGTATTGCGGACCAAGCCCGCCCGACCAGGGGATCGTCGCCCCCGAGACCACCACCAGGGCCGCCGGATCGTGATTGAGCCCCCAGGCCATGGCCACCGCGCCGCCGTAGGAATGGCCCAGCACGACCGGGCGTTCGACCCCGAGCTTGTCGGCGGCTTCCTTCAGCATGGCGGCCTGCTCGAAGGGCGTCTCGGCCTCGGTGGTGAAGGCGCCCGCGACCTCGGGGCTGGCGCGGTCGGTATAGCCCAGCCCGGGCCGGTCGAAGATGATCACGCGGTAGTCGTCCTTCACCTCCTCGAGGAAGGAGAAGGTGAAATCCCGCACGTTGCCGCTGGCGCCGTGGATCAGCACGAGGTCCGGGCCCTCGCCGGTCACGAAGGCATGCACCCGCCGCCCGTCGTCGAGCGTCACGAAGCGCCCGATCGGCGGCCAGGTCTCTTGCGTCTTGGCCGACCGCGCGGTGCCGAGCCCGCCCGCCGCGCAGCCCGCCAGCGCCACCAGCCCAAACGCCAGTGCCAGTTTTCCCATCATCGCCACGTCAGAGACCCTTTTTCCGCAGGTCGGTCGAGGAGCGGCCGATCTCGGCCATGTCATACGGCGTGGTCAGGTAAATCTCGGAGATCCAGTTTCCATAAAGAAGATGCGCGTGGCTGCGCCAGCGGTTCTGCGGCGGCTCGGCCGGGTCGTCGCCGGGGTAGTAATTGGCCGGCACGTTGATCGGCTGGCCCGCGGCGACGTCGCGGTCGTATTCCTCTTTCAGGGTGTGGCTGTCGTATTCCAGGTGGTTGAAGATGTAGACCGCACGGTGATCGATGTCCTCGACGAGGCAGGGGCCGGTCTCGGAGCTGTCGATCAGGATGCGCAGGCCCACGTCCTCGATCTCCTCGCGCTTGAGCTCGGTCCAGCGCGACACCGGGATCACCATGTCGTCGGAGAAGCCGCGCAGGTAGGGCGAGGCCGGCGCGCAGTTGCGGTGCCGGATGCAGCCGAAGGCCTTTTGGTTCAGGAGGTGCTTCGGCACCCCGTGGAAGTGGTTGATCATCGCCATGCCGCCCCAGCAGACGCCGAAGGTCGAGTGCACATGGCTCTGGGTCCAGTCGAAGACGCGCTGCAGCTCGTCCCAATAGGTGACCTCGGGAAACTCCAGGTGCTCGATCGGGGCGCCGGTGATGATCAGCCCGTCGAACTTCTCGCCCGAGGCTTCGACCTCGGCGAAGGGGCGATAGAAGCTCTCCATGTGGTCGGCGGCGGTGTTGCGCGTCTGGTGCTCGGTCATGCGGATCAGCGACAGCTCGATCTGCAGCGGCGTCGCGCCGATCAGCCGGGCAAACTGGTTCTCGGTGGCGATCTTCTTCGGCATCAGGTTCAGAAGCCCGATGCGCAAGGGCCGGATGTCCTGCTGGTCCGCCGCATCCTCGCCCATGACCATGACGCCCTCGCGGTCGAGAACCTCGTAGGCGGGCAGGGTGCGGGGCAGCTTGATCGGCATGGGATCACCTTCAGGGGGGATGCGGGCGAGGGCCAGAGATAGGCCATGGCCGGACCGGTCTCAAGCCGCCCGGGCGGGCGGCTCATGCGACTGTGTTCGCCTCAGCCCGAGGGTGCCGCGCGGTCGAGCGCCGCGGCGATGACCTCGGTGAAGCCCGCCTCGCTGGTGACGCTGGCCATCTCCTCGGCGGTGACGGTGACGCCCCAGTTCCGCGCCATGGCCGCATAGAGCGGCTGGCGGTGCGCCAGGGCGCGGGCATAGGTCCAGCGGATGAAGGCGTCGGGGTTCACCTTGTCGGGCGCGATCTGCATCTCGGCGAGATAGTCGGCCCAGACCGTCTCGAGAAACTCCGGCTGGTAGGCCATGGGCTTCGGCGCCCGGTCGAAGCGGCGGACCAGCTCTTCGGTATGGGCCTCGCTGCCCTCGATCCAGACCATCAGGCAGCGCCGCGACAGCGCCGAGAGGATCGGGTCCTCGGGATCTTCCGGGTCGACCCATTCGCAGATCGATCCGCCGGTATCGCAGAGGAAATGCGGGTAGCCGTAAAGGTCCTGCGCCCGATCGATGAAATAGCCGGTGTCGAGCAGCGCCTGCATCTCGGCGCGGCGGAACTGCTTCTGGCGCTGGCGGTAGGTGGCGATCTCCATGCCGCCCTGCTCGGGATCGCCGGGCTTGCCGAGGTAGGTGGAGACCGGCGCGAGGTTGTCGAAGGTGATGTTCGAGCCGATGTAGATCGAGTCGGACAGCAGCAGGTCGCGCAGGAAGGGGTTCTTCATCGCCTCGCGCTTGGCGTTGTCGGCGATGTATTCGCCCATGTAGCGGGTGCCGATGCGGTAATCGATCGAGTAGTGGAACCAGCCGCCGCCGGCCCGCAGCATGTTGCCCACATGGGTCTTGCCCAGGCCCGACATGGCAAAGAGCAGCACCCGCTTCTCAGGCGCCTGGCGCCAGTCTTCCGCTGTCTCGTAGATCCGTCGCATCTGCCTCGCCCCCTTGCGTTCCGGAGGCCTAGCCAGAGCGCGCATCGGCGTCAAACCCTTGTGACGCCCCGCCGCGCGAGCCGGGCCCAGACGCGACCGTCGAGCACCAGCAGCCCCAGCGCCAGGAGCCCGAAACCGGCCCAGGCGTTGGGCGGCAGCGTCTCGCCACGGACCAGCGCGCCAAGCGCAATGGCAATGGGCGGGATCATCAGCGTGACCAGCATCAGGTTCGAGGCGCCCGCCATGGCGAGGATGCGGTAATAGAGCAGATAGGCAAAGGCCGTGGCGATCACCGCGTAGTAGAGGACCGCCGTCAGGGTGATGGGGGCGAGTTGCAGCGGCGGCAGGCCCTCGACAGCCAGCATCAAGGGCAGGATCAGCGCGCTGGCGCCGGTGAGCATCAAGGCGGCCGCCACCTCGGGGCGCAGGTTCGACAGGTGCCGCCGCCCCCAGACGCCCGCCAGCGCGTAGGAGAGCGTCCCCGCGATCACCGCGAACTGCCCGAGGTTGGCCAGCTCCAACCCGCCAAGCGCCGCTGGCCCGATCGCCATGGCGACGCCTCCGAAGCCCAGGGCGATGCCCAGGGCCCGGCGCGGGGTCAGCCGCTCGTCGGCGAAGGCGAGGCTCGCCACCAGCGCGCCCCAGATCGCCGTGGTGGCGTTCAAGATCGAGGTCAGCCCGGTGGTGATATGCAGCTGCCCCCAGGCCATGAGCGTGAAGGGCAGGACGTTGTTCAGAAGTCCCATGACCAGCCCCGCCCGCCAGAGCGCGGCCCCCTTGGGCAGCGGCAGGCCGCGCAGCCAGATCCAGCCCCAGAGGACCACGGCCGCGATGCCGACGCGGAAGAAGACGACGGTCAGCGGCCCGATCTCGTCAAGCGCGGTGCGGATCGCCAGGAAGGAGGCGCCCCAGATGATCGCGAGCAGCGTGAGCTCGATCCAGGCGCGGGCGGAGATGCTGGTTTGCGGTGCCATGGCACAGGCTTAGCCGAGGGCGCGGGGGCGCGCGATCCGAATCCTGCGGGTTGGTGGGGGTGGGCGTGGTGAGGGTGGCGGCTTGTGGGCGGGCCCTGGGGCTGCGGAGCCGTTGTGGCTGGCTTCCGGGGGTGTGGCCGAAGCTGCGAAGAAACGCGGTCGCGCTCCGCCCACCTCAGGCAGAGCCCCTCGGTCCGCTCTACCCCGCGCAAAACCAAAGAAAACGGCCCGGTCACCACCAAGGCAACCGGGCCGTCTAAATCTCGCAAGACCCGCGTCGGATCAGAAGGTCACGCCGACCTTCACACCCACGCCAAGGGCGTTGTTGTCCTCGAACTCGGCGGCGGGGTTCGCCACGGCGTTCTGGGTCTCGGCGTCGCCGATCCAGACGTAGCGCATGCCGGCCGAGATCTCGACGCCCTCGTAGGTATAGGCGCCGCCCAGGCCGAGCGACCAGTAACCGTCGGTCGGGCCGAGGTTGGAGGCGATGCCGCCCTGCTGCTCTTCGTAGCCAACCGAGATGGACCCGGCCCAGGCTTCCGAGAAGCGGCGGCCGACGCCCAGCGTGTAGCTGTAGGTGTCGTCGTCATAGGAGACGAGCGAGGCACCGGTCGCGTTCTGGTAGCCGATGGGCGTGATGTCGAACTCGCTCCAGTCGACCCAGCGCACACCGCCGAAGACCAGCGTGTCCTTGGCCACGCCCGACTGGAAGGTCAGGTTGACCGACTGCGGGGTGGTGATCTCGGTCGAGGAGCTCACCGCCGCGCCGTTCACGTTCTCCGGCGACTCGTGGTCGGTGGTGATCTCGGAGTTGTAGGTCAGCGCCAGGCGCAGGGCGATGTCGGGGATCTCGTAGGCCGCGCCCACCGAGTAGCCGAAGGCCCCGTCCTTCTCGAGGTCGCCCTCGTAGTTCAGGACCTGTGCCGGGCCGACGAAGTTGTCGATCTCGACCTTGCCCGCGAGCGTCTGGTAGCGCACGCCGCCGTGCACGCTGAAGTTCTCGTTCAGCATGTAGCGGCCGATCAGCGACATCGCGTGCGAGTTCAGCTCGGCGTTCGAGCCGGCGGCGTAGTAGCCGGTGCCGGTCGGGTAATCGACGTCCGCGCCGAAGGGCTGGTCGTAGATCAGGCTGAGCGAGAAATCCTCGGTGATCTGGCGCTTGTAGGCCAGGCCGAGCTGGAGATAGCCGGTGGCCATGTCGTCCGAGCCGGAGCCGCCCTGGCCGAGGCCAGGCAGTTCCGAACCCGAAACGCTCGGGTTCACCGAGCCGAAGCTCAGTTCGACGTAGTTTCCGTCTTCGAAGATCGGATCGAGGCTTTGGCCCGAGCGATCAACACCGCCGGCCTGCGCCGATGCGGCGGCCATGGCGAGAGCCGAGGCGCCGAGTAGTGCGTATTTCATGGTGTCCCTCTTCCCTGGGTAACTCCTCCTGGCGCCTCAATACCGCCAGGGGGTGCGTCGCAGCAATTTTGACCCGGCGTCAGCTACCGGGGGAGGGTCGTAACGTCACTTTTCTGTCACAGCTTTTGCGCGAGCGCCGCCGCGGGTCTCGGACCAGATGTTGAAGTAATTGGCCGCGAAGATCACCGCCGCCCCCAGAAGCACGAAGGGATCGAGCGGTTCGGCGTAAAGCAGCATGCCGACCACGGCGATCAGCGGCAGGCGGGTGAAATCGATCGGCATGACCACGGTCGCGGGCGCGAGGCTGAGCGCGGTCGTCAGGCAGAAATGCGCCACGAGTCCCGCGAAAGCGATCAATGCCACCCAGGGCCAGCTCGCCGCCGAGGGCAGCGCGATGTCGAGGTCGGCGCCCGCGCAGATCAGCCCGAGGCCCGCCTGCATGACCGTCAGCCAGAACAGGATCGAGACGATGCTCTCGCTGCGCGTCAGCCGCCGGGTGAAGACCGCCGAGCCCGCGAAGCCCAGAGCCGCCAGCGCCGCGGCGATCAACCCAAAGTGGAACGTCTCGGGCGAGGGGCGGGTCACTACCAGCACCCCGATGAAGCCCGCGAAGGCCGCGATGCCGCGCGTCTTGGTGAGCCTTTCGCCCAGGATCAGCGGCGAGAGCAGCATCACCCAGATCGGCGAGGTGAACTCCAGCGCGAAGACCTGCGCGAGCGGGATCACCGTGATCGCGTAGAACCAGAAGTTCTGGCCCGCGAAATGGCTGATGTTGCGCACCAGGTGCAGCCCCATGCGGGCCCGGCGGATCTCGTGGGCGCGGCCGAAGAGACCCGCCAGAGCCCAGACGATGAAAATGCCGATCAGGCTGCGGAAAAGCATGATCTCGAAGGTGTCGAGCTCGATGCTGACCGCGCGTCCGGCGATCGCCATGGAGATGAAGGACACGATCGCCCCGATCATCCAGATCGCCGCGCGGATCGTGTCGCTCCGGGGCTGGGCGGGCAGGGGGCGGCTCTGGTCAGTCACGCGCGAAGGCCCGCTTCTCGCGCATCCAGGTCAGCCCAGACTTCTCGCCCATCTCCTTGAAGGCGCGGTCGAGGCGGCGGTTGTTCAGGCGCCGGTTCCAGGATTTGAGCGGCAGGAGTGCGCGGTCGCCGAAGCCGTCGACCAGCACGTAACGCGCCTGCGGGCCGTTCCAGACGATGTTCTTGGGGCTGAGGTCATGGGCCACGACGTGCCAGTCGTAGAGCTGCGCCACGAAGGTATTGAGCGCTCCGATCTGCGCCTCGGTCACCCTGCCGTCCTGCAGCTGGTCGTGCAGGCTCGGGGCGACGCCGCCGTTTTCGTCTGCGATCATCTCGACAATCTGGCCCAGGCCCTTTTCGGTCAGGATGTAGCCGCGGAACCCCATGACCGGCGGCATCTCCTCGCGGATGGCGGCGCGCAGCATCACGTCGCCCAGCGCCTTCTGCTCGCGCCGGAAAAGCGCATAGGCGCGGCGCACCTTCAGCCAGCCCAGCAGCGTCCGGTCGTCGGCCATGCGCAGGCTGCGCAGGTATTTCGACCGCATGACCTTGACCACCACGTCGGTCCGCCCCTCGATGCGGAAGACGTGGCGCTCCGACCCGCCGGCCAGGCGCTGGGTGTCCCTGAGATTGAGCAAAAGCGCGTGCGGCATGGCGCCCTCACTCCCACTCGATGGTGCCCGGAGGTTTCGAGGTCACGTCGTAGGTGACGCGGTTGATGCCCTTCACCTCGTTGATGATCCGCGTGGCGGTCTCGCCCAGGAAATCGTGGCTGAAGGGGTAGTAATCCGCCGTCATACCGTCGACCGAGGTCACCGCGCGCAGGGCGCAGGCGTAGTCGTAGGTCCGGCCGTCGCCCATGACGCCCACGGTGCGCACCGGCAGGATCGCCACGAAGGCCTGCCAGATCTCGTCATAAAGGCCGTGCTTGCGGATCTGGTCGATATAGACCGCGTCGGCCTTGCGCAGGATCTCGAGCTTGTCGGTGCTGATCTCGCCGGGGCAGCGGATCGCGAGGCCGGGCCCGGGGAAGGGATGGCGGCCGATGAAGCTGTCGGGCAGGCCCAGCTCGCGGCCGAGCGCGCGGACCTCGTCCTTGAAGAGCTCGCGCAGCGGCTCCACCAGCTTCAGGCCCATCTTCTCGGGCAGGCCGCCGACGTTGTGGTGCGACTTGATCGTGACCGAGGGGCCGCCCGAGAAGCTGACGCTTTCGATCACGTCGGGATAAAGCGTGCCCTGGGCCAGGAACTCGGCGCCGCCGACCTCGCCCGCGTGCTTCTGGAAGACGTCGATGAAGAGCCGCCCGATGGTCTTGCGCTTCTCCTCGGGGTCGCTGACGCCTTCGAGCTCGCCCAGGAACAGGTCGCTCTCGTCGGCGTGGATCAGCGGGATGTTGTAGTGGTCGCGGAACATCGAGACCACCTCGTCGGCCTCGTTCAGGCGCAGCAGCCCGTGGTCGACGAAGACACAGGTCAGCTGGTCGCCGATGGCCTCGTGGATGAGGATCGCCGCGACCGAACTGTCGACCCCGCCCGAGAGCCCGCAGATCACCTTGGCGTCGCCGACCTGTTCGCGGATCTTGCGGATCGCCTCTTCGCGGTAGGCGCCCATGGTCCAGTCGCCCGAGAAGCCCGCGTCGCGCACGAAGTTCTCGTAGAGCGTCCGGCCGTTCGGGGTGTGGTGCACCTCGGGGTGGAACTGCACCGCGTAGAAGCGCCGCTCGAGGTCGGCGGTCACCGCGAAGGGCGCGCCGGGCGAGGTGCCGTAAGGCTTGAAGCCGGGCGCGATGGCCGCGACGTGGTCGCCGTGGCTCATCCAGACCTGCTCGCGGTGTGAGCCGTCGAGGAACCAGCCGTTCAGAAGGTCGATGCGCTCTTCGGTGGGCTCCACGAAGGCGCGCCCGAACTCCGAAGTGCCCTCGCCGCCTTTTACCGCGCCGCCGAGGTCCTGCATCATCACCTGCTGGCCGTAGCAGATGCCAAGGATCGGCACGCCGAGGTCGTAGACCCGGGCCGGCGGGCGCGGAGAGCCCTCGCGGGTCACCGAGTCGGGCCCGCCCGAGAAGATCACCGCCTTGGGCGCGAAGTCCTCGAGAAAGGCATCGGTCACCTTCTGGTAGGGGTGGATCTCGCAATAGACCTTCAGCTCGCGCAGGCGGCGCGCGATGAGCTGCGTGACCTGGCTGCCGAAGTCGACGATGAGCAGGCGCTCGTGGTGGCGGGCATGTTCTTCCATGTCTGTCGCTTAAGCCCGACAATCCCGCTCCGCAAGGGCCGCTCTGTGCCGCGGTGCGCTGCTGTGGCCCTTCCCGGGGCGGCGCGGCGCGATCCGATCCCTTAAGGCGGCCCGGGACGCTGAATGTCGCTTTTCCACCTGGAGCGGCGCAATCGGGACAGGGCAGGGCGCTCCGGCTGGGCTAGACAGCAGCAAAACGGGCGGGACGACCGCCCCGGGACAGATCGGAGAGCTGGGGTCATGAGCGAAGCAGCGGCACGCAGGCGCGGACGGGGAGGCGGCGGTGGCGCGGCGCGCCGGGCGGAACGGACCGCCACCACCATCGAGACCGCCCGCTACATCGAGCGCAACATCCCCAATTTCGAGGTGCTGAACGAAGAAGCCCTCGCCGTCATCGAGGAGAACGCCGAAACGGTCCTGCAGGAGATCGGCGTCAACTTCGTGAACAACCCCGCCGCGCTGGAGCGTTGGCGCGCCGCGGGCGCCGATGTCACAGGTGAACGGGTGCGCATCCCGCGCGGGCTGGCGCGCCAGCTTTGCGCCACAGCACCCAGCCAGTTCACCCAGCACGCCCGCAACCCCGAGAAGAACGTCGAGATCGGCGGCCGCAACCTGGTGCTGGCCCCGGTCTACGGCCCGCCCTTCGTGCATGACCTCGAAGGCGGGCGGCGCTACGCCACCATCGAGGATTTCCGCAACTTCGTGAAGCTCGGCCATATGTCGAAATGGCTGCACCATTCCGGCGGCACGGTCTGCGAGCCGACCGACGTGCCGGTGAACAAGCGCCACCTCGACATGCTGCACGCCCACATGACGCTGACCGACAAGCCCTTCATGGGCTCGGTCACCGACCCCGGTCGCGCCGCCGACTCGGTCGAGATGTGCAAGCTGCTCTTCGGGGCGGATTTCATCGCCGAGAACACGGTGATGACCAGCCTGATCAACATCAACTCGCCCCTGACCTTCGACGACGTGATGATGGGCGCGCTCGAGACCTATGCCGCGGCGAACCAGGCGGCGATCATCTCGCCCTTCATCGTCGGCGGGGCCATGGCGCCGGTCTCGGTCGCAGGCACGCTGACCCAGGTGCTGGCCGAGGTGCTGGCGGGCGTCGCCTATTCGCAGCTCGTGCGCCCCGGCGCGCCGGTGATCATGGGCGCCTTCGTGACCTCGATCGACATGAACTCCGGGGCGCCGACCTTCGGCACGCCCGAGGCCGCGCATATCACCTATGGTGCGGGGCAGCTCGCCCGGCGGCTGGGGCTGCCCTACCGCTCCTCGGGCAGTTTCTGCGGCTCGAAGATCCCCGACGCCCAGGCCGCCTATGAGACGGCGAATTCGCTCAACATGGGGCTCTTGTCGGGGGTGAACTTCATGCTGCACGCCTGCGGCTGGCTCGAGGGCGGGCTGGTGTCCTCCTACGAGAAATTCGTGCTCGACGCCGATCAGCTGGGCGCGCTGCACCAGCTCGCCAAGGGCGTGATGATCGACGAGGAGCACCAGGCGATGGACGCCATCCGCGAGGTCGGGCCCGGCGGGCACTACCTGGGCTGCGCGCATACCCAGCGCAACTTCAAGACCGCCTTCTGGCGCTCCGAGGTGCTGGACTACAAACCCTTCGAGACCTGGTCCGAGGAAGGCGCCCGCGACAGCGCGAGCCTGGCGCAGATCAAGGTGCGCCAGAAGCTCGACGCCTATGTGACGCCGACGCTCGATCCCGGCATCGCAGAGGCGCTGTCGGACTTCGTCGCGCGCCGCAAATCCGAGATGTCCGACGCCTATTCCTGACCCCCGGGCGCGCGGGGCGCCTCCTGCGCCGCGCGCCGCATCTCGCCGAGAAGCGCGCCCAGAAGTGCGACGTGCCGGGTGGCGCGGTAGCCCGCCGCGCCGGCGCGGCGGCTGGTCTCCTCGGCCTCTTCGAGCGCGCGCAGGACGCCCAGCGGGGCGGTATCCTCGGCGCTCTCTCCGCCCAGAAGCCCGCGCAGGTGCCGCTCGCGCCGGTAGCGCGCGGCGCTGATCCGCGCCGTCTCTACCAGGAGCCGCGGGCGCTTCAGCCCTGTGCCTTCCGCCGTGCCCGGCCCCATGTCCTGTCCCATCTTCACCTCCCGATCCGCCGCTGCATCCCGGAAAGTCTAGTCAACCCAAGCGGGTGTTGCGTTGCGCGCATCCCGCAGCGCGCGGTTGGTTAAGAATTGTTTACGATCAGGAAACAAACACTTTTTCGAATGTGGCATCCTTGCCGCGTGGGTGGAGAAACGCGCCTGGGTTGAGCGGCTTTCGCGGTCCGGGCCTTTTGAGCGAGGGGAATTGGATGCCGGTCACAGAACAGACGCGCGGGACGCGCTTTCCGGGCGGGGTGCCCGCGGCGGCGCTGCACTACCTGGAACACACCGAGGGCGGGATCTCGCTCCGGGCCCTGGCGCGGCGCTCGGGCGTGCATGCCTCGACGATCCTGCGGCAGATCCGGCGGCTCGAGATGCGCCGCGACGACCCGCTGGTCGATGCCGCGCTGACCCGGCTCGGAGAGATGCCGGCGCTCGAGACGAAAAGCGCGGGCGGCGGCGGTGAGGCGGCGGAACAGGCCATGATCGGCGCGCTGGCGCGGCTGGCCGAACCGGGCGCGGTCCTGGCCGTGGCGCGCGACATGGACAAGGCGGTGGTGGTCCGCGACGAGGCGGGCGGCGGTAGCGCGCGGCTCGCGGTCCTGCGCGCCGAGGAGGCCGAGGCCATGGCGCTGCGCGACTGGATCGCCTGCGCGAGCCCCGGGCGGATCTCGCGCTACCGGATCACCGCCGCGGGCCGGCAGGCGCTGGCGCGGCAGGTGCCGGAGGCGCCGGGCGCGCCCTGTCGACCTTGTGCGCAGGACGACCCCGCGCCGGGCCCGCGGTTCTGCGCCGCCGAGGCGCCGCTGACGCTTCTGGCGCGGCGGCGCAGCCCGGACGGGCGGCCGTTCCTGCAGGAACGCCATGTCACGGCCGGGCGGCTCCTGCGCGAGGATTTCGAGCTTTCGGGCGTGCCGCCGCGCGCGGCCCTGGCGATCCTGCGCGGCACCCCGGCCGAGCGCGCGCTGGCCCAGGCCGGGCCCGGCCACGGCCCGGCGCGGGCGCGGTTCCTCGCGGTGCTGGAGCGGCTCGGCCCGGGGCTCGGCGACGTGGCGCTGCGCTGCTGCTGCCTGCTCGAGGGGATCGAGACCATCGAGAAGCGGCTCGGCTGGTCGGCGCGCTCGGGCAAGGTGGTGCTGCGCATCGCGCTGGAGCGGCTGGCGCAGTTCTACCGGTCGGACGAAGGGCAGGCGGCGGAGATGATCGGCTGAGCCGGGGCAGGGCGCGCGGCCCGCCCGGCGGCGCGCGGCGCGGAAGTGACGCAGGGGCCGTCCAGAGCCGCGCGAGGCCCGCAAGCGCCGCGAAACCGCCTGAGGCGCGAGCCGAACTCGTCACGGCGCTCGGGTGCGTCGCATGTCCGTTATGCGGCCGGCAGCACTGGCAAATCGGCCCGCTGGGCTTTATGTTGCGCCACAACCATTAAGAAATTGCGTGGACCCTCAAGATGCGCGACCTCAAGATCCCCGGAGAGCGTCACCCGGAAAAGGCCCATCGCCCCGACAATCCCCAGCCGAAGAAACCGGACTGGATCCGCGTGCGCGCGCCCGGCGGCAAGGGCTATGCCGACACCCGCAAGATCATGCGCGACAACAACCTCACCACGGTCTGCGAAGAGGCGGGCTGCCCCAACGTGGGCGAATGCTGGTCGGCGGGCCATGCCACCATGATGATCATGGGCGAGGTCTGCACCCGCGGCTGCACCTTCTGCAACGTCGCCACCGGCCGGCCCGATGCGCTCGATGTCTTCGAGCCGGGCCGGGTCGCCGACGCGGTGCAGAAGCTGGGGCTGAACCACGTGGTCATCACCTCGGTCGACCGCGACGACCTCGACGACGGCGGGGCCGAGCATTTCGCCCAGACCATCCGCGCCGTGCGCCACCGCGCGCCGGGCACCACCATCGAGATCCTGACCCCGGACTTCCTGAAATGCGGCCCCGAGGCGCTGGAAGTGGTGGTCCGTGCCAAGCCGGATGTCTTCAACCACAACCTCGAGACGGTGCCGGCGCTTTATCCCTCAGTGCGTCCGGGCGCGCGCTATTTCCACTCGCTGCGGCTTCTGCAGCGGGTGAAGGAAATCGACCCTTCGGTCTTCACCAAGTCGGGCATCATGGCGGGCCTCGGCGAGGGCCGCGCCGAGGTGCACCAGGTCATGGACGACATGCGTTCGGCCAATGTCGATTTCCTGACCATCGGCCAATACCTGCAGCCGACCCGCAAGCACCACGCGGTCGACCGCTTCGTGACCCCGGAAGAGTTCCAGAGCTACGAAAAGGCGGCCTGGGGCAAGGGCTTCCTGATGGTCTCCGCGACGCCGCTGACGCGGTCGTCCTACCACGCGGGCGAGGATTTCGCCCGGCTGCGCGCCGCCCGGGAGGCGCAGCTGGCCCGCGCCTGAGCGCGCCTGTCCGAGAGTAACGCGAAAACGCCCGGGGCCGCTTGGTCCCGGGCGTTTTTCGTCTCGGCCTTTACGATCCGTCCGGCAGCGCCTTGAGATAGGCCGCCACCGCCTCGCGGTCCGAAGCGGGCAGCTTGGCGAAGTTTTCGATCACCGCGACCATATGACCCCCGGCGCTGTCGTAATCCGGCGTGAAGCCGGTCTCGAGGTAATAGGCGATGTCGGTCGCGGACCAGTCCAGCGTGCCGGGCGTGATCCCCGGGATCCGCCCCTCGCCCGAGGGGTTCGGCGCGCCGGTCAGCCAGGCCGAAAGATCGAGCCCGCCCAGGGCGTTTCTTGGCGTGTGGCATTCGCCGCAATGGGCCAGCGCCTCGACCAGGTAACGCCCGCGCGTCTCGGCCCCCTCGGCGAGGTCGGTGACCACCCAGTCGTCCGAGAGATAAAGCATCTTCCAGCCGCCGAGGCTCGCCCGGATCGAGAAGGGAAAGCCCAGATCGTGCGGCGCGGAGGTTTCCGCGCTTTCCGGCAGCTCCTGCATGTAGGCCCAGAGGTCGGCCACGTCCTGGGGCGCCATCCGCGCATAGGCGGCATAGGGGAAGGCGGGATAATAATGGCTGCCCCCGGGCGTGGTGCCCCGGGTCACGGCGCCGGCGAAGTCCTCGAGCGTCCAGGCGCCGATCCCCGCCTCGGGATGCGGCGAGATATTGGGCGCGCGGAAGGTGCCGAACTCGGTCTCGAAGCTCTGCCCGCCGGCCAGGACCAGCTTGTCCGCGCCCTCGGCCTTGGGCGCATGGTGGCAGGAGGCGCAGCCGGCGGCGGTGAAGACCGCCTCTCCGGCCGTGGCATCCGGGGTCAGATCGGCGTAGCGCGCGGGCTCCACCGCGCGCGGCTGGGTGACCCAGAGGCCCACCCCGGCCAGCACGATGAGCGTCGCGCCCGCGGCCAGCGCCTTGCGCAGCATCGCCGGCCGATCAGTTGGGCGAGGCGCGGTAGCTGTCGTGGCAGGCCTTGCAGGCGCCGCCCAGCTCGCGGAGCCCCGCGCCCACCGCCTCGCGGCCATCGCCGGCGCTGGCCTGAAGCGCCGTGGCCTGTTCGCCGAGCGCCGCCCATTTGGAGGTGAAATCGTCGAAATCGCCCCAGATCTCGGCCTTGGCGCGGGTGCCGTCGCGGGAATCCGCGCCCGAGCCCTCGGGCCAGAGCGGCGGCTGGTTCACCATGGAGATCGCCTGGATCGAATCCGCCGCGTCCTGGGCGGCCTCGGCGCTGTAGTCGACCTCGCCCTTGGCCATGTCGCCGAGGATGCCGAGGTTGATCGCGAGGATCCGGAACTGGCCCTGGCGCGCCTTGAGCTGCGCGTCGAAGTCCTGGGCGACGGCGGGCATAGCCAGCCCGGCGATCGCGGCGGCAAGAACAAAGGTCTTCATGGAAAATCTCCCGAAAGCGGCAAGCGGTGCGGGAAGCCTAGGGCGGAGCTTCCGTTTCAGGAAAGCAACGCTTTCGTGATGACGCCGGGTCAGGCGGGGGCGCGCCACGCGCCCGGGCCACTGCGGGACAAGTGGCCCGGCCCGGCACCGCGCGTAGCGGTCCCGGGCCGAGGCAGTGGGTCAGCCCTTGTCGTGCCCGCGCTTCTCGAAGCGCGGCAGCATGGCCGAGAAGTCCCGGCCCGCGCCGTCCTCACCCTCGACGAAGGTGGCGTAAAGCGCCATGGCGGCGGCCCCGAGCGGCGTGTCCGCATCGGCGGAGCTGGCCGCGTCCTGGGCGAGCCGCAGGTCCTTCAGCATGAGGTCGGCGGCGAAGCCCGGCTTGTAGTCGTTGTCGGCGGGGGACTTGGGCCCCACGCCGGGCGCCGGGCAATAGGTGTTCATCGACCAGCTCGAGCCGCTCGAGGTCGAGACCACGTCGAACATCGCCTGCCGGTCGAGGCCCAGCTTGTCGGCCAGCGCGAAGGCCTCGCAGGTGCCGATCATGGTGATCCCGAGGATCATGTTGTTGCAGATCTTCGCCGCCTGGCCGTTGCCCGAGGCGCCGCAATGCACCGCCTTCTGGCCCATGATGTCGAAAAGCGGCTTGGCCTTCTCGAAGCCCTGCTCATCGCCGCCGACCATGAAGGTCAGCGTGCCGCCCTGGGCGCCGCCGACCCCGCCCGAGACCGGCGCGTCGAGCGGCAGGAGCCCCGCGGCGCTGGCCTTCTCGGCCACGGCCCGGGCGCTGTCCACGTCGACGGTGGAGCAGTCGAGGAAGACCGCGCCCGCGGCCATGGCCGGGATCGCCTCGTCGGCGACGCGGCGCAGAATGTCGCCGTTGGGCAGCATGGTGATGACCACCTCGGCGCCCGCGACCGCCTCGGTGGCGCTGGTCGCGGTGGTGATCCCCTGGAGCGAGACCGTGGCGGTGTCGAAGCCGGTCACCTCGTGGCCCGCGCGGGCCAGGTTCTGGGCCATCGGCCCGCCCATGTTGCCGAGCCCGATGAATGCGATCTTCATGTTCCTGCCTCCTCAGTGAGCGCGTGAAAGTCGAGCGCCACCCCCGGCACCGGCGCCAGCATGGCGCGGGCCTCCTCGAACGGCAGCGCCGCGAGGTCGTGCTGCCAGTTCGGGCTGCGGTCCTTGTCGATGACCTGGGCGCGGACGCCCTCGAGGAAATCGCCCTGGTCCATGGCCCGATGCGTGGCGCGGTATTCCAGCGCCAGAGCGGCGCGGATGTCCTGCGCCTCGGCGCGGTGGCGGCGGATCAGCTCGAGCGTGACGGCCAGCGACAGGGGCGAGCCCCGCGACAGGCCCTTGAGCGCCTTGGCCGAGGTCTCCGAGCCATCGGCGCGCAGGGTCTCGAGGATGCCCGCCAGATCGCCCGATCCGAAGAGCGTGTCGAGCCGGTCCTGCTCGGCGGCCAGCGGGCTCTCGGGCGCGGGCGCCGTCGCGGCCTCGAGCGCGGCCAGGTCGCCGGTCTCGGACAGCGAGGTCTTCAGCGCCTCCCAGCGGGCCTCGGGCACGAAACGGTCGGCAAAGCCGCAATGGATCGCGTCGCCCGCGCCCATGCGCGCGCCGGTCAGCCCGAGGTATTCCCCCAGCCGCCCCGGCGCCCGGGACAGGAGCAGCGAGCCGCCCACGTCGGGCACCAGCCCGATGCCGCATTCCGGCATGGCGACCTGGGTGCTTTCGCCGACGATCCGGTGCGAGACATGGCCGCCCAGGCCCACGCCGCCGCCCATGACGAAGCCCTGCGCGAAGGAGAGGATCGGCTTGGGATATTCCGCCAGAAGCGCGTTCATCCGGTATTCGTCGCGCCAAAAGGCGCGGGCGGCGTCGTAATTGCCCTTGATGCCCTCGTGATACATCGCGGCGATGTCACCACCGGCGCAGAAGGCCTTTTCGCCCGCCGCATCCAGGATCACCAGGGACACCGCCTCGTCGGCGAGCCAGTCCAGAAGCGCCGCCTCGATCTGCAGGCACATCTTGTGGCTCAGCGCGTTCAGCGACTTCTCGCGGGTCAGCGTGATGCGGCCCGCGCGGCCTTCCTTGCGGATCGAAACCTCGCTCATCCCCGAGCCTCCAGCATCTTGCGCGCCACGATCAGGCGCATGATTTCGTTGGTGCCTTCCAGGATCTGGTGCACCCGCAGGTCGCGGACGATCTTCTCGATCCCGTAATCGGCCAGGTAGCCGTAGCCGCCGTGCAGCTGCAGGCATTGGTCGGCGATGCGCGAGCCCGCTTCGGTGACGAATTTCTTCGCCATGGCGCAGCGCTTGGTCGCCTCGGGGTGCTTCTGGTCGAGCGACCAGGCGGCCTGGCGCAGGAAGACCCGCGCGGCCTCGAGCTCGATCTCCATATCGGCGAGGCGGAACTGCAGCGCCTGGAACTGGTCGATGGTCTGCCCGAAGGCCTTGCGCTCGCCCATGTAGGAGAGCGTCGCGTCCAGCGCCGCCTGCGCGGCCCCCAGCGAACAGGCGGCGATGTTGAGCCGCCCGCCGTCGAGCCCGGCCATGGCGTATTTGAAGCCCTGGCCCTCTTCGCCCAGAAGGTTCTCGGCACCAATCTTGCAGCCGTCCATCTGCACCTGGCGGGTGGGCTGCGAGCGCCAGCCCATCTTGTCCTCGAGCGCGCCGAAGCTCAGCCCCTCGGTGCCGTCCTCGACCAGGAAGGCCGAGACGCCGCGCGGGCCGTCCTCGCCCGAGCGCGCCATGACGATATAGGCGTCGGAATAGCCGCCGCCCGAGATGAAGGCCTTGGTGCCGGTCAGGCTGTAGCCTTCATTTGTGCGCTCGGCCTTGGACTTCATCGCCGCCGCGTCCGAGCCCGAGCCCGGTTCGGTCAGGCAGTAGGAGAGCACGGTCTTCATCGCCACCGCGTCGGGCAGGACGCGGGCCTTCATCTCGTCCGAGCCGTAGCGGTCGATCATCGCCGCGCACATGTTGTGGATCGACAGGAAGGCCGCGACCGAGGCGCAGGACTGGCTCAGCGCCTCGAAGACCAGCGTGGCGTCGAGCCGCGAGAGCCCCGCGCCGCCGGCCTCCTCGGAGACATAGAGCCCGCCCAGGCCCAGCTCGCCCAGTTCGGGCCAGAGCTCCTTGGGGATGGTGCCGTCCTTCTCCCAGGCCAGGGCATTGGGGGCGATGCGGTCGGCGCCGAAGCTCTGGGCCATGTCGAAGATGGCCTGCGCTTCCTCGGAGAGCGTGAAGTCCATTATCGGCCTCCCTTCCGGTAAATGAACAAGTGTTTAATTGTTGTGGCAGCCCGCCCCGAAGGGCGCAAGCGGCATTCTGGGCCGCCGCCGGACCACGGCTGGGCCGCCACCCGGCCCTCCGGGCGCGGCGGGTGCTCCGCGCCCGGGCGGCCGAGAGACGACGCCCGGACAAGCCGGGCGCCGCACCCTCAGGCTCAGTCCATGGCCTTGAAGTTGAACTCGCCGCCTTCCTTGATGCCCGAGAACCACCGCGAGGTGACGGTCTTGGTCTTGGTGTAGAAGCGGAAGGCGTCGGGGCCGTACTGGTTGAGGTCGCCGAAGGCCGATTTCTTCCAGCCGCCGAAGGTGTGGTAGCTCAGCGGCACCGGGATCGGGAAGTTGATGCCGACCATGCCGACGTTGACCCGGTGCGCGAAGTCGCGCGCGGTGTCGCCGTCGGCGGTGAAGATCGCGCAGCCGTTGCCATAGGGGTTGTCCATGGTGATCTTCAGCGCCTCCTCGTAGGAGCCGGCGCGGACCTGGCTCAGGACCGGGCCGAAGATCTCTTCCTTGTAAATCTCCATCTCCGGGGTGACGTGGTCGAAGTAGGAGGGGCCGACGAAGAAGCCGTCCTCGTAGCCCTGCAGCTTGAAGCCGCGCCCGTCGACCACAAGGTCGGCGCCCGCGTCCACGCCCGAGCCGATCAGCTTCTCGATGCGCTCCTTGGCGGCGGCGGTGATCACCGGGCCGTAGTCGACCTCGTCCTCGGAGGTATAGGGGCCGACGCGCAGCTTCTCGATGCGCGGCACCAGCCGCTCGCGCAGCGCCTCGGCGGTCTCCTCGCCGACCGGGACGGCGACCGAGATCGCCATGCAGCGTTCGCCCGCCGCGCCGAAGCCCGCGCCGACCAGCGCGTCGGCGGCCTTGTCCATGTCGGCATCCGGCATGACGATCATGTGGTTCTTGGCGCCGCCGAAGCACTGGGCGCGCTTGCCGTTGTTCGCGGCGCGGCCGTAGATGTACTGCGCGATCGGGGTCGAGCCGACGAAGCCCACCGCCTGCACGGTCTCGTTGTCGAGGATGGCGTCGACCACCTCCTTGTCGCCGTTGACCACCTGCAAGACGCCGTCGGGCAGGCCCGCTTCCTTCAGCAGCTCGGCCAGACGCAGCGAGGTCGAGGGGCAGCGCTCGGAGGGCTTGAGGATCATCGCGTTGCCCGCGACCAGCGCCGGGGCCATCTTCCAGAGCGGGATCATCGCCGGGAAGTTGAAGGGCGTGATGCCGGCCACGACGCCCAGCGGCTGGCGCATGGAATAAAGGTCGATGCCGGGGCCGCCGTCGTTGGTGTATTCACCCTTGAGCATATGCGGCGCGCCCATGCAGACCTCGACCACTTCGAGCCCGCGCTGCACGTCGCCGCGCCCGTCGGGCAGGGTCTTGCCGTGTTCCTTGGAGACCAGCTCGGCCAGCTCGTCCATATGCTCGTTGATGAGCTGGGCGAACTTCATCATCACCCGCGCGCGGCGCTGCGGGTTGGTGGCACCCCAGCCCTTCTGGGCCTCGGCGGCGCGGGCCACGGCGTCGTCCAGCTCGGCCTTGGTGGCCAGCGGCGTGCGGCCCGAGACCTCGCCGGTGGCGGGGTTCATCACGTCCGAGAAGCGGCCCGAGCCGCCTTTGACATGCGCGCCGTCGATGTAATGGGTCAGTTCTGCGCTCATCTTCCGTCCTCCGGGATTCGTTTGGCGGGAGATTAGCCTTGCAAATTTGCGGGCAGAAGGGGCATCTCATCAAAAAGGATTTGCGAAAATGCAGGGGCGGGCGCCCCGGCGCGCGGAGGCACGATGTTCAGCTGGGACGACATGCGGATATTCCTCGCCACCGCGCGGGGCGAGAGCCTCTCGGCCGCCGGGCGCAGCCTGCGCATGGACCCCGCGACCGTCGGGCGGCGGATCGGCCGGCTCGAGGAAGACCTGGGCGCGCCGCTGTTTGCCAAGAGCCCGCAGGGCTACGCGCTGACCGAGGCGGGCACCCGGCTTCTGGCCCATGCCGAGGAGGCCGAACAGGCCATGCAGGCCGCCGTCGAGACCGTCGCGGGCCGCTCCGAGGGCATGTCGGGCCAGATCCGCATCGGCGCGCCGGACGGCTGCGCGAACTACCTCCTGCCGCAGGTCTGCGCGCGCATCGTCGAGGAGAATCCCGACCTCGAGGTGCAGATCGTGGCGCTGCCGCGGGTGGTGAACCTCTCCAAGCGCGAGGCCGACATGGCGATCACCGTCTCGGCCCCCTCGGCGGGGCGGCTGACGGTGCAGAAGATCTGCGACTACCGCCTGCACCTCGCGGCGACGCGGGGCTACCTGGCCGAGGCGCCTGCCATCGCGGCGCTCTCGGACCTGCGCGGGCATCGGGTGGTCGGCTATATCCCCGACATGATCTTCGACAAGGAGCTGGACTACCTCGGCGCGCTCGGGGTCGAGCAGGTGGCGCTGGCCTCGAACTCGGCCTCGGTGCAGTTCCAATGGGTGGCGCAGGGCGCGGGCCTGGGCATCGTGCACGACTTCGCCATGCCCACGGCGCCGGGGATGACGCGCATCCTGCCCGAGACGCTGAGCCTCACGCGGTCCTTCTACCTGGTGCGCCACGCCGACGACCGGCGGCTGGAACGGCTGAACCGCTTCGCCCGGATCCTCAGCGAGGGGATTCGCGCCGAGGTCGCCCGGTTGGAAAGTCTGACTTGACAGCCGGGGGGCGCCGCGTGGACGCTCAAGGTCCAACTTACCCGGAGAGGGAGGTCTCCCATGCAGGTCCAGCAGATCCTCAAACTCAAGGCCGATGACGGCGTCGTCACCCTCGGGCCCGATCGCCCGGTGCAGGACGTGGCGAAGATCCTGTCCGAGCGGCGCATCGGCACGGTGGTCATCTCGGAGGACGGCGAGACCGCGCTCGGCATCCTGTCCGAGCGCGACATCGTCCGCGAGCTGGGCGTTCAGGGCCCCGGCTGCATGGAGGAGCCGGTGGAGCGTTACATGACCCGCAAGCTCGAGACCTGCAGCCGCGGCGACAGCGCCCGCGAGGTGCTGGGCCGGATGACCGAGGGCCGCTTCCGCCACATGCCGGTGATCGAGAACGGCAAGATGGTCGGGCTGATCACCCTCGGCGACGTGGTCAAGGCGCTGCTCTCCGAGCTGGAAATGGAGAAAAACGCCCTCGAGGGCATGATCATGGGCTACTGAAAGGGGCGCCCGGGCGCGACCTGCTTGCAATGCGCGGCGCAATATTGTTGCGTGCGCGGAACAACTGACAGGCGCGAGGGAATGCCATGGCCATGCGGACGGCGCTCTATCCCGGGACTTTCGATCCGATCACGCTCGGGCATATCGACATCATCCGCCGCGCGGCGCGGCTCTGCGACAAGCTGGTGATCGGCGTGGCGATCAACCGCGACAAGGGCCCGCTCTTCGATCTCGAGGAGCGGGTCGCGATGATCCACGCCGAATGCGGCCCGCTGTCGGAGGAGACCGGCACCGAGATCGTCGTGCATCCCTTCGAAAACCTGCTGATCGACTGCGCCAACGACGTGGGCGCGGGGATCATCGTGCGCGGTCTGCGCGCGGTGGCGGATTTCGAATACGAATATCAGATGGTGGGGATGAACCGGGCGCTCGATTCGAGCGTCGAGACCGTGTTCCTCATGGCCGAGGCCCGGCACCAGGCCATCGCCTCGAAGCTGGTGAAGGAAATCGCGCGTCTCGGGGGCGACGTCACCAAGTTCGTCACCCCCGAGGTCCGAACCGCCCTGGTGGGCAAGTTCGGCGCTTAGCCGTAGACGGCGCTGCGCGCGACGTCGCGTTCGCGACCGTTGATGTTGAGGTCAACGCGGGTCTCCAGCGGCAGGCCCTCCAGCTCGTGGCGGGTGCGGCGGAAAGCGGCGCGCTTGCGCAGGCGGTCGTTCAGCGTTTCGAAAAATGCCATCTCGCATCTCCTTCGAAGTCTTCGTCTCTGTTGGCGCTAACTTATGCGTGCTGCGTCGCAGCACAACTTCGCTGAGGCGGAAGCCGCCATGCAAAAAGTGCATGGCGGGGAAAGGGCGTAGGGTGTTGGTTTTGTTGGGTTAATTTATGCGGGCTGGTGGGGCGGGAGGGATTTGGGCGGTGCTCCGGGGCCTTGAAAGGCGGGATTGGCTGACAGTGAGCCGCGACCTGCCCCCGGCTTCGGGGTTAACTTGAATCGCCTTGGCCCCGGCCTGACTCGCCCAGCCAAAGCCCCCCCGCAGCCACCGACGCACCACTCTCAAACCCCGCTCACCTTGCGCCCGAATAGCATCGAAGATGCCGGGCGCGCGCCGGACCGGCCCCTTGGGCCGGCGCTCCTGTGGGCGAAGCGCGTAAATCGCCGCTAGCCCTGACATTGCTGGGATAAAGCGCCCCGCTCGGAGGTCGGCAGCGCCGGCCCCCGGTCCGGCGCGCGCCCTCTGTTGCGAGGGCTGTGAGGGGGGCAGACGCCTTTGGTGAGGGGTTGCCCGGAGCGTCAGGCGTGGGGCTTTTTGCGCGGGCGCAGCAGCGGCGTGGTGCCTGGTGCTGTTCTGGGCTTGAGGGCCTTTGCGGCTTCTCAGGCTTTCAGGGGTCACGCGCTCGGTGCACCCGAGCCTAGGCCTGAGCCTGAGCCTGAGCCTGAGCCTGAGCCTGAGCCTGAGAAAGCCCAGCAAACCCAGCCCACCAAACCACCACCCCACACACAAAAAAACGCCGGACCGATCCCTCGGCCCGGCGTCCCGGCGCGCACCCTCAAAGGCACGCCCCAAATCAAACCACCTCAGACGAACTTGCCCAGTTCCACCGCGGTGTCGACCATGCGGCTCGAGAAGCCCCATTCGTTGTCATACCAGCTCAGCACCCGCACGAAGTTGCCGTCCATGACCTTGGTCTGGTCGGTCGCGAAGATCGAGGAATGCGAGTCGTGGTTGAAGTCCTGGCTCACCAGCTTGTGGTCGGTCACGCCGAGGATGCCCTCCAAGGGACCGCTGGCGGCGGCCTTGCGGATCGCCTCGTTGACCTCCTCGGCGGTGGTGTCGCGGCCGGCCTCGAAGGTCAGGTCGACAACCGAGACGTTGGGCGTCGGCACCCGGATCGCCACGCCGTCGAGCTTGCCGGCGAGGTCGGGCAGCACCAGGCCCACGGCCTTGGCCGCACCGGTCGAGGTCGGAATCATGTTCAGCGCCGCGGCGCGGGCGCGGTAGAGATCCTTGTGCATCGTGTCCAGCGTCGGCTGGTCGCCGGTGTAGGAGTGGATGGTGGTCATGAAGCCGCGGGTGATGCCCATGGTGTCGTTCAGCACCTTGGCCACCGGCGACAGGCAGTTGGTGGTGCAGGAGGCGTTGGAGACCACCAGGTCGTCGGCGGTCAGCGTCTCGTGGTTCACGCCGTAGACGATGGTCTTATGCGCCTCGGAGCAGGGCGCCGAGACCAGCACGCGCTTGGAGCCGTTCTCGAGGTGCAGCGCGGCCTTCTCGCGGCTGGTGAAGATGCCGGTGCATTCCAGCACCACGTCCACGTCCGACCAGGGCAGCTCCTTGGGGTCGCGGATCGCGGTCACGCGGATCTTGCCGCGGCCCACGTCGATCCAGTCGTCTCCAGTGGTGACCGCGACCGGGAAGCGGCCGTGCACGCTGTCGTACTGCAGAAGATGCGCGTTGGTCTCGACCGGGCCGAGATCGTTGATCGCGACGACCTCGATGTCGGTGCGGTTCTGCTCGATGATCGCGCGCAGCACGTTGCGGCCGATCCGTCCGAAGCCATTGATCGCGACTTTGGTGGTCATGGAGGTTCTCCTTTGCGCCTGGGGCGGAGTGGTCTGGATCCAATTCGTTACCGCTAACAAGCAAAGCGGCCCGCGCCTGTCAAGGTGACGGAGCCCGCGGTCGGGTCAAGAGCGAAGAGAGATCAGCGCCAGAAGGCCAGCCATTCCAGGAGTTCGAAGAACTTCTGCCCGAGGAAGACCAGGTGCTCAGGGCCGAAGAGCGCGAGGTCCAGGACCACGGCGCCCAGGATCAGGAGGCCGAGGGACAGCGCGACAGAATTGGTCATGGTGTGCGCTCCTGGGGGTGAATGCGCGGCGGGCGCGCGGCATCGGGCGGGCCCAGCCTAGCAGGCTGCGGGGCGGGGATCACGCCCGCGCCGCGTCGCGGAGGTCATGGCGGGGCGGGGCTGTGGCTTTCCGATCCTCGGTGGGCGCGGGGCAGGGGCCCAGGGGCCAAAAGGCCGCCGGATGCCGCTCCGCGGCAACGATCGCTGCTTAGACAGAAAAAAATGCCCGGACCGCACGATCCGGGCGTTTCTACTCTCTGCCTGCAGGACGCCTCAGCGCGCGCAGAAAGGCTCCGCCAAGCTCCCGGCCAGCGCCACCCCTCAGTGCAGCATCCGCCCCATGGCGGCGGCCACATCGGCCATGCGCGCCGAGAAGCCCCATTCGTTGTCATACCAGGCCAGCACCCGCACCAGCCGCTTGCCGGTCACCTTGGTCTGGTCCGGCGCGAAGATCGAGCTTTGCGTGGTGTGGTTGAAATCCACCGAGACCTTGGGCTCGGGGTCATAGGCCAGGACCGAGCCCATGCGGCCCGCGGCGGCCTCGGAGACCACCTCGTTCACATCCGCGACCGTCACGTCGCGGCCCGCCACGAAGGTCAGGTCCACCGCCGAGACATTGGGCGTCGGCACCCGGATCGCCGAGCCGTCGAGCTTGCCGCGCAGGTTCGGCAACACCTCGCCCAGGGCCTTGGCCGCGCCGGTCGAGGTCGGGATCATCGCCATGGCCGCCGCGCGGGCGCGGTAAAGGTCGTCGTGCCGCCGGTCGAGCGTCGGCTGGTCGCCGGTGTAGGAATGGATTGTGGTCATGATGCCCGACTCGATGCCGATGGCCTCGTCCAGCACCTTGGCGAGGGGCGCGAGGCAATTCGTCGTGCAGGAGCCGTTCGAGATCAGCGTCTCGCCTTCGGCCAGGTCGCGGTGGTTCACCCCGTAGACCACGGTGCGCTCGACGTTCTTGGCGGGCGCCGAGATCAGCACCGACTTGGCGCCGCGCGCCTTGTGGACCTGCGCCTTCAGCCCGTCGTTGTATTTGCCGGTGCACTCCAGGACGACGTCGCAGCCCTCCCAGTCAAGCTCCTCGGGGTCATAGGTCGAGAACATCTTCATCGGCCCGCGCCCGAGGTCCATGGTGTCCCCCGAGACCCGGACCTCGCCGGGGTAGCGGCCGTGCACGCTGTCGTAGCGCAGAAGATGCGCCGAGGTCTCGATCGGGCCGGTGGCGTTGATCTTGACCACCTGCACATCGTTGCGCGCGCTTTCCGCGATATGGGCGAGCGTCGACCGCCCGATCCGTCCGAACCCGTTGATCCCGACCGTCACCGTCATGAAATGCCTCCGTCACAGCGTTTGTGAACCTTCGTATACGGAGGGGAGCGGGGGCGCCGCAATCCGGAAAACCGTGTTTTTCCAATATGTTGGCGTTAACATCTGGTCGCGGACCCATGGTTGCGCTAACCCTTCTGGCATGGTCGCGCTAACACAATGGGCCGGGGGCTCCAGATGATCCTTTCCGATCTTGCCGCGCTTGTCGGGCGGCTGCTGATCGCGGCGCTCTTCGCCGCGGGCACCGTGCAGAAACTGGCCGATCCGGGGCCCGCCATGGCGCTGCTGACCGATCGCGGCTGGCCCGAATTGCTGATCTGGCCCGCGACGCTCTTCAACGGGGCGGCGGCGCTGGCGCTGATCCTGGGGCTCTGGACCCGGCCCGTGGCGGCGGCGCTCGCGGCCTATTGCATGGTCACCAGCTACTTCCACTTCCTGCCCGAGGACCCCTGGCAGATGTCGATCTTCGTGAAGAACTGGGCCGTGGCCGGCGGCTGCCTGGTGCTTTCCGCCCATGGTCCCGGCCGTTTCGCGCTTGCGCCCTTGCGTTGAGGGCACGCGGGCTTACCTTGGCGCTCGGTTCAGGCAGAGGTGAGACATGAGCGGTCTTCTGGCGCTTCTCGACGACGTGGCGGGCATCGCCAAGGTGGCGGCGGCCTCGGTCGACGACATCGCGGGGCAGGCGGCCAAGGCCGGCTCCAAGGCCGCGGGGGCGGTGATCGACGACGCGGCGGTGACCCCGAAATACGTGCAGGGCTTCGAGCCCGCCCGCGAGCTGCCGATCATCTGGAAGATCGCGCGGGGCTCTTTGTTCAACAAGCTGGTGTTCCTGTTGCCGGCGGGGCTCTTGCTGTCGGCCTTCGCGCCCTGGGCCATCGCGCCGCTCCTGATGCTGGGCGGGGGCTACCTCTGTTTCGAGGGCGCCGAGAAGATCGCCCATGCGCTGGGGCATCATGACGTCCAGGAAGAGGCCGGCCGCACCAAGGTCATCGACGACCCCCAGCACCTCGAAGAGGAAAAGGTCGAAGGCGCGATCAAGACCGATTTCATCCTTTCCGCCGAGATCATGACCATCGCGCTGGCGGCGATTCCGGCCAGCACCTTCTGGATGGAGGCCGCGACGCTGGCAACCGTGGCGGTGATGATCACGCTCGCGGTCTATGGCTCGGTGGCGCTGATCGTGAAGATGGACGACATCGGGCTCTGGATGACCCAGACCGCGCGGACCGGGCTTGGCCGGGGGCTCGGGCGCGGCATCGTGAAGTTCATGCCGTTCCTGATGAAGGCCCTGGCGGTGATCGGCACCGGCGCGATGCTCTGGGTCGGCGGCTCGATCATCGTGCACGGGCTGGGCCAGATGGGCTGGCACGGGCCGGAAGAGGTGATCCACGCGGTGGCGGTCGCCGTGGCGGGCGTGACGCCCGAGGGGCTGCACGGCGCGGTGGAATGGATCGTCACGGCGGGGATCGACGGCGTTTTGGGCCTGGCGCTTGGTCTGGCGCTGATCCCGGTGGGGCAGCGCTTCATCACGCCGCTCTGGCGGGCGACCTTCGGGGCCAAGAAAAAGGCCGCCTGAGCGGGCAGGCGGCCTTTCGCGGTTCTTTCGGGCTTTAGGGCGCCCCCGCGCTTCAGCTCGAGCCCTGCGGGGTAATCCGCACGATCCGCCCGTTGTCCGCATCGGTGATCGCCAGCAGGCTGCCGTCGGCATCCACGGTCACGTCGCGCACCCGGCCGAGCTGCATCAGCATCCGCTCTTCCTCGCCGACCCGGTCGCCCTCGAGCCCCAGCCGCACGATGCCGCCGGGATTGAGCGAGCCGATGAACATGTCGCCCTGCCACTCGGGGAAGAGATCGCCTTCGTAGATCGTCAGGTCGCCCGGCGCGATCACCGGGTCCCAGAAATAGACCGGCTGCTCCATGCCCTCGGCCTGGGCTTCGCCCGAGCCGATCGGGCTGCCGCCGTAGGTCTCGCCGTAGGAGATCACCGGCCAGCCGTAGTTCTTGCCGGGTTCCGGCAGGTTCAGCTCGTCGCCGCCCCGGGGCCCGTGTTCGATGGTCCAGAGCTGGCCGTCGCGGACGTGCGCGCCCTGCACGTTGCGGTGGCCGTAAGACCAGATCGAGGGCACCGCCTCGGGGTCGTCCACGAAGGGATTGTCCTCGGGCACGGCACCGTCCTCGGTGAAGCGCACGATCTTTCCGTAGGTCTTGTCGAGGTCCTGGGCAAAGACGCGCTCTTCCTCGGTAGAATGCTCGCCGGTGGTGACGAAGACATGGCCCGCGCCGTCGAAGACCACCCGGCTGCCGAAATGCGCGGGCGAGAAGGAGGAAGGCTCCTGCACGAAGAACTCGGTCACATCCTCGAGGCGCGAGAGGTCGTCGGAGAGCCTGCCATAGGCCGCCGCCGTGGCGTTCTTCCGCAGCCCGATGGGTTTTGCATAGGTCAGGTAGACCCGCCGGCTTTCGGCGAAATCGGGCGCGAGCGCCACGTCGAGAAGCCCGCCCTGGCCCTGGGCGCGGACCTTGGGCACGTTGCCGATGGGCTCGGAGATCGCCCCCTCGGGATCGACGAAGCGGAGCGCCCCGGGCCGTTCGCTCACCAGGTAGCCCGCGCCCTCGGGCAGGACCGCGATGCCCCAGGGATGGGTGAGCCCCTCGGCGAGGGTTTCGGTGGCGAGCGTGACCTCGCTTTGCACGAGCGGCGCGCGGAACTGGTCCTCTCGGGCGGGCGGGAAATCGGTGTTGCGCGGGCCGCGCTCGAAGCCCTGGCCGAAGGCCGGGGCGGCGAGGGTCAGCGCGAGGGCCGAGAGGCCGAGCGCGCGGAGCGGGGTCTGGGTCATGGAGCTCTCCCTTTGGACGGTTGTTCGGGATGCTACGCGCAGGGGTGGGGAAAGTTGCATCACAGGGGCGTGGGGGGAGGTGGTTGGGTGAGGTGAGTGGGGCAGAAAGGCAGAGAGGCGGGGCAGCGGGGACGACAGCGGGCGTTGGCAGGCTGGTTTGCCGAGCTTGGGGCAGGGACTGGTGACACCCGAAGAACGCTTGGAGTTCTGCGCAAATCGTTCGAACCTCGACGAACCACGCCACCAACGGGCCCGCCAAGCCCAGCAAACCGCACCACGCCCCCCTTAAGGCCCCTGCAACATCACACCCCAAACCCACCCCAGCGGGCAGAGGGCGCGCGCCGGACCGGGGGCCGGCGCTGCTGTGCTCTGAGCGAGGCACTTTATCCCAACAAGGTCAGGGCTAGCGATGATCTAAGCACGCCACCCACAAGAGCGCCGGCCCAAGGGGCCGGTCCGGCGCGCGCCCGGCGCCTGCGGCGCTATTCGGGCGCAAGGAGGGCGCGGGGTCGAACGGGCGGCGCTGGTGCAAAGGTGGATTTGGGAGGTGGATTGTGGGCTTGGGCAGGGAGGGCTTGCCCTTGCGGCCCGGGATCTGCCGAGCCTTTACATGAGAACCGGCCCAAGGGAGCCGAGCCGGTCCTTTCCTTCATGGAAAATCCCTCATGCAAAACCACATCCGCACAGGCCCGTAGAAACCGACACCCGCACAAGCTGGGCGCCTCCCGGAACCCGCACAGGCCGGGCGCAACCCGGACCCGGCTCCATCCGGGCGCGCCACCACCCGGTCGCGCCATCGGGTATCGCCCCCCCAAACAAAAAAGCGCCCCGCGTCACCAGCGGAGCGCCTTCTCTCAAATCAAACCCGCAAGCCTTACAGCAGCGACTTCACCTTCTCGACCACGGCCTCGGCGGTGATGCCGAAGTGCTCGTAAAGCTCGCCCGCCGGCGCCGAGGCGCCGAAGCCGGACATCCCCACGAAGCCGGCCTTCTTCTCGCGGCCGCGCTCGCCGATCAGCCAGCGGTCCCAGCCCAGCTCGACCGCCGCCTCGACGCCGACCCGCACCGGGCCCGCGGGCAGCACGCGCTTGCGGTAGCTCTCGTCCTGCTCGGCAAACAGCTCCCAGGACGGCATGGAGACCACCCGGGTGCCGATGCCCTCGGCCTGCAGCGCCTCGCGCGCGGCCATGGCCACCGAGACCTCCGAGCCGGTCGCCAGCAGGATCGCCTGGCGCTTGCCCTCGGCCTCGGCCAGCACATAGGCGCCCTGCGAGACGAGGTTCTTGGTCTTCACCTCCTTGCGCACCGCCGGCAGGCCCTGGCGCGACAGCACCATGACCGAGGGGCGGTCGCTCTGGGTCAGCGCCAGTTCCCAGGCCTCGGCGGTCTCCACCGTGTCGGCGGGCCGGAAGGTCAGGGTGTTGGGCGTGGCCCGGCAGATCGCCAGGTGCTCGACCGGCTGGTGCGTCGGGCCGTCCTCGCCGAGACCGATGCTGTCATGGGTCATCACGAAGACCGTCGGCACCTTCTGCAGCGCCGCGAGCCGCATCGCGGGGCGGGCGTAATCGGTGAAGCAGAAGAAGGTCCCGCCGTAGGGCCGCACGCCGCCGTGTAGCGCCATGCCGTTCATCGCCGCGGCCATGCCGTGCTCGCGGATACCGTAGTAGACGTAGCGGCCCTCGCGGCTCTCGACGTCGAAGACGCCCAGATCGGCGGTCTTGGTGTTGTTCGAACCGGTCAGGTCCGCCGACCCGCCGAGCGTCTCGGGCATGATCGGGTTCACCACCTCGAGCACCATCTCGGAGGATTTCCGCGTGGCGACCTTGGGCTGGGTCTCGACCAGCTGCTTCTTCAGCGCCTTGATAGTGGCCGAGAGCTTCTTCGGCGCCTCGCCGGCGAGCGTGCGGTCGAACTCGCGGCGCTTGGCGGCGGAGAGCTTCTCGGCGCGGGCCTCCCAGGCCTCGCGGTCAGCACCGCCGCGGCGGCCGGCCTCTTCCCACCAGCTCTTGATCTCGGCGGGAATGTCGAAGGGCGCGGCCTCCCAGCCCCAGACCGCGCGGGCGGCGGTGTTCTGGTCTGCATCGGTCAGCGCACCATGGCCCTTGGCGGTGTCCTGCGCGGCATGGCCCAGCGCGATATGCGTCTTGCAGGCGATCATCGAGGGCCGCTTGTCGGCCTTGGCGGCGCGGATCGCGGCGTCGATGGCCTCGGGGTCGTGGCCGTCGATCTCCTGGACGTGCCAGCCGGAGGCGGCGAAGCGCTGCGGCTGGTCGGTCTTGTCGGCGATCGAGACCGCGCCGTCGATGGTGATGGCGTTGTTGTCCCAGAAGACGACCAGGTGGCCCAGCTCCTGCCGGCCGGCCAGCGCGATGGCCTCCTGGCTGACGCCCTCCATCAGGCAGCCGTCACCGGCGATGACATAGGTGTGGTGGTCGATCAGCTTCTTGCCGAAGCGCGCGCGCAGCGATTCCTCGGCGATGGCGAAGCCCACGGACATGGCGATGCCCTGGCCGAGCGGGCCGGTGGTGGTCTCGATGGCGCTGGCCAGGAAGTTCTCGGGGTGGCCCGCGGTCCGGGCGCCGAGCTGGCGGAAGTTGCGCAGCTGGTCGAGCGTGATCTCGCTGTCGCCGGCAAGGTAGAGCAGCGCATAAAGCAGCATCGAGCCGTGACCGGCGGAAAGGATGAAGCGGTCGCGGTCGGCCCAGTTCGGGGCGCTGGCGTCATATTTCAGGTGCTGGCCCCAGAGCACGGTGGCAACATCCGCCATGCCGATCGGCATGCCCGAATGCCCGGAGTTCGCTCCCGCCACGGCGTCGAGTGCCAGGGCGCGGATCGCCGCCGCCCGCTGCCAGTGTTCGGGGTGTTTCGCCTTGAGCGCGTCGATGTCCACGGGTCACTGTCCTGTCTGAGCAAAAAGGGATCAACCTGCGTCTAATCAGCGCCTGCGGCAAGATCAAGCTCGGGCGCCAAGGCCTTGACATCAAACGGGGGGCGCTTTCCCCTTTGACTTGTTAAATTCATCTGACACGACGCCAAAGACACGATTCGGGCCGCCCGCGGCCCGTGGCGGACCGGGCAAGAGGCAGACAGAATGAGCGATCTATCGGAGCTTGAGCGGCGCATCGCCGCCGCATTGGACCGCATCTCGCGCGGGGTCGAAGGGCTGGGCCATGAGGCGCCCGCGGCCGGGGACGACGCCGAGGCGGGCGCGGCCCGCGCCGAGATCGCCCGGCTCGAGGCCGCGCTCGAGGACGAGCGCACCGCCAATGCCCAGCTCGAGGCGCGGGTGCGCGCCATCCGCGACAAGCAGGACGGCGAGGTCTCGGGCCTGCGCGGCGAGGCCGAGACCACCCGCCAGGCGCTGGCCGATCTCGACGCCGAGCTGCAGCGCCTGCGCCACGCCAACGACATGCTGACCCGCACCAATGCCGAGATGCGCGAGGCGCTGCAGGACAACCTCGGCGAGCCGCATCTGATCAACCAGGCCATGCTGGCCGAGCTCGAGGCCCTGCGCGCCGCGCGCAGCGCCGAGGGCGCCGAGAGCCGCGCGGTCCTCTCCGCGCTCACCCCGCTTCTGGCCGAGGCCGAGGCGCGCGCCAGCGAAGAGGAGGTCTCCTGATGCCCGAGATCGACATTTCCATCGGCAACCGCTCTTTCGCCGTCGCCTGCCAGGACGGCGAGGAGCAGTTCCTGATCACCGCCGCCGAGATGCTCGACCAGGAGGCGCAATCGCTGGTCAGCCAGATCGGGCGGCTGCCCGAGACGCGGATGCTGCTGATGGCCGGGCTGATGCTGGCCGACAAGACCGCGGGTCTCGAGGACAAGCTGGCGGTGGCCGAGGCCCGGGTGGCCGAGCTCGAGACGCGGATCAAGCAGGAGGCGCAGCGGCCCCAGCCCAGCCCGCAGAAGGTCGAGGTGCCGGTGCTGCCCGAGGGCGTGCTGGAAAGCATGGCCGAGCTGGCCGCCCGCGCCGAGGCGGTGGCCGAGGAGGTCGAGGAGAAGGCCGAGGGGTGATCTAAGCCGTCCAGGCCAGTCAGTGCTGAGCAAAAAGGCCGGCGCCCACCTGGGGCACCGGCCTTTTCTGTGTGATGCGGCCCGCGCGCGCTCTGGTGTCGCGGCGCGCCTGCCAATCAGTCCAACAGCGCCTGTGACGGTCAGCTTGCGTGGCAGGTCCAGCGACTTGCCGCTTGGACCCGCCGCTGGCTCACCTCACCGGCGCGCCCGGCCTCAGCCGTTGGCTTCGCGGATCTTCTCGGCGGCGTCCTTGTCGTAGCTCACGCCGTTGTCGGAGAAGAGCTGGTCCAGCTCGCCCGAGAGGGTCATCTCGGTGATGATGTCGCAGCCGCCGACGAACTCGCCCTTCACGTAGAGCTGCGGGATGGTCGGCCAGTCGGAGTAATCCTTGATGCCCTGGCGGATCGCCTCGTCGGAGAGGACGTTCACGTCGGTGTAGTCCACGCCCATGTAGTTCAGGACGCCGGCCACGCGGCTCGAGAAGCCGCATTGGGGCATCGACTTGGTGCCCTTCATGTACAGGACCACGTCGTGGGATTTGACCGTCTCGTCGATCTGGGTCTGCGCGTCGGTGGTGCTCATGTCCGTTCCCTTCGGAAGTTCGTGTTTGCCGGAGGTGCCCGCCTTGGGGCCGTCAGTCCGGCACCTTGGTGGTCAGCGCCAGGGCGTGCAGCTCGCCCTGGCTGCCGTCCATCTTGCCTTTCAGCGCCGAGTAGACCGCGCGTTGCTGCTGCACGCGGTTCTTGCCCCGGAAGCTCTCGTCGATGACCTCGGCGGCATAGTGGTTCCCGTCGCCAGCCAGATCGGTGATCGTGACCTTGGCGTCGGGAAACTCTGCGCGGATCAGCGCTTCGATTTCGTGGGCCTGCATAGCCATGAATAGGGGCTCCGATGTGTCGTATTGGTCCAGATGTAAGGGGGGCTTGCGGGCCACGCAAGCGGGCTCAGGCCGCGATCTCGGCCCAGACCGGCACGTGGTCCGAAGGTTTTTCGCGTCCGCGCTGCTCCCGGTCGATGCCCGCTTCGACCAGGAGGTCGGCGCAGGCGGGGGTCAGGAGCAGGTGGTCGATGCGGATGCCGTTGTTCCGGTTCCAGGCCCCGGCCTGGTAGTCCCAGAAGGAGTAGTGCCCGGGCCCGGGGTGGCGGGCGCGGAAGGCCTCTGTGAAGCCCAGGTTCAGGATCCGCCGGAAGGCCGCGCGGCTCTCAGGCAGGAAAAGCGCGTCCTCGCGCCAGCTCTCTGGCTTGGCGGCGTCCTCGGCCTGGGGGATGATGTTGTAATCGCCCGCCATGAGCGCGGGTTCCTCGCTCGCGATGAGTTCCTCGGCGCGGGCCTTGAGGCGCTCCATCCAGGCCAGCTTGTAGTCGTATTTCGGCCCCGGCGCGGGGTTGCCGTTGGGCAGATAGAGCCCGCAGATCCGCAAGGGCAGGCTGTCGCCCATGACCGTGGCCTCGATCCAGCGCGCCTGTTCGTCGCTGTCGTCCCCGGGCAGGCCTCGGCGCACGTCCTCGAGCGGGCGCTTGGAGAGGATCGCAACCCCGTTGAAGCTTTTCTGGCCGTGGGTCTCGACGTTGTAGCCCATGTCCTCGAAGTGCTCGCGGGGGAAGTTCTCGTCGACCGACTTGATCTCCTGGAGCAGCGCGACGTCGGGCTGGGCCTCGGAGAGCCAGGCCGAGAGCGCCTCGAACCGGGCCTTGATGCCGTTGATGTTGAAGGTCGCGATCTTCATGGGGCAGGGGCCTCCGGTGGCGTTGCGCTGCGCCGTTTCTGGGCGAGGCCGCGACGCATTGCAAGCGGTGGGGGGGTGAGGTGCGGCTGGAGACGGATTGTGGGGCTGGAGGGTGGCTCGGGCACAAGGCGTGGAAGTCGTATTGGGCCATCCACTGCACTTACAGCAATCACAGGCCAGCCAGCCCGCGTCCGAGCCCCTGCTTGATCTACCGACCACACCCAACACTCAGCGCAGCCCCTTTGCGCCCGGACCGCGCCGCAGGCGCAGGGCGCGCGCCGGACCGGCCCCTTGGGCCGGCGCTTCTTGGGATGGTGCGCCTGGTTCGTCGTTCGTCCTGACCTTGTTGGGATAAAGTGCACCGCTCAAAGGTAAGAAGCGCCGGCCCCCGGTCCGGCGCGCGCCCTTTGCCCGCTGGGGTGTGCTGGGTGGTGAGGGGGGGGAGACGCGGGAGTGCCGAGAGGTGGTTCGTGGTTAATCTCACGGTGTATCCACGGAGACCTTGCCGGGCGTCTAGCCGTCGAGCCTTGTGAAACGATCCGCCTGCCAAGCCAAATAGCGGTCCAGCCGAGCCAAACACCTGCGCGGCCGACCACACGACTATCCCCCCCCTCAACCAAACCAAAAACGCCCGCGTCATCCGACACGGGCGCTCTCCATACGAACAACACCGGCGCCCACCAATCAGGCCACCCGGCGCACCACAATCACATCGCGAAACTCGTCCCGCAGCCGCAGGAGCTCGCCACATTCGGGTTCTCGATCACGAATCGCGCGCCGATCAGCTCGTCGGAAAAGTCGATCACGGCGTTCTCAAGGAACTGCAGCGACACCTGGTCGACCACCACCTTCTGGCCCTGGCCCTCGAGCACCAGGTCCTCGTCCTCGGGCGCATCGAGCTTGATGTCGTATTGGAACCCCGAGCAGCCGCCGCCCTCGACGGCCACGCGCAGGGCCTGTCCCTGGTCGCCCGCGCCGATCTCGGCCAGGCGGGCAAAGGCGCGCTCGGTCACTTTCGGGGGCAGTTGCATCGATAATCCTCGCAAAACAGGGGGGTTGAGCTGTCTCTGGGCGTTTTCATCCCGCGCAGACCCCAATATATGAAGGTCCGGGACAGCCGACAAGGACAGGACCGGAATGACTGCCGCCTATGCATGCTCGCCCGCCTTCGCGCGCGGGCGGCTCCACCCCGAGGAGGAAAGCGCCTTCCGCTCCTGCTTCCAGCGGGACCGGGACCGCATCATCCATGCCTCGGCCTTTCGCCGCCTGAAGCACAAGACCCAGGTCTTCGTGGAACACGAGGGCGATTTCTACCGCACCAGGCTCACCCATTCGATCGAGGTGGCGCAGGTGGCGCGGACGATCTCCAACGCCATCGGGCTCGACATCGACCTGACCGAGGCGGTGGCGCTGGCCCATGACCTCGGCCACACGCCCTTCGGCCATACCGGCGAGGATGCGCTCGACGCGCTGATGCAGCCCTACGGCGGCTTCGACCACAACGCCCAGACCCTGCGCATCGTGACCACGCTGGAACGCCATTACGCCGAGTTCGACGGGCTGAACCTGACCTGGGACACGCTCGAGGGCATCGCCAAGCACAACGGCCCGGTGACCGGCGAATTGCCTCACGCGCTGGCCGAATACGACGCGGTGCAGGACCTCGAGCTGCACACCCATGCCAGCGCCGAGGCGCAGGTGGCGGCACTCTCGGACGACATCGCCTACAACAACCACGACCTGCACGACGGGCTCCGGGCGGGGCTCTTCACCGAGGCGGACATCGCCGAGCTGCCGCTGGTGCGCGAGGCCTATGCCGAGGTCGACTGCGCCTATCCCGCGACCGACGCCACGCGGCGGCGGCACGAGGCGCTGCGGCGGGTCTTCGGCTACATGGTGGGCGACCTGATCGACACCTCGCGGGCGGCGCTGCTGGCCTCGGGGGCAAACCACCCGCAGGAGATCCGCGAGCTCGGCCGGCCGGTCATCTCCTTCTCCGACGGGCTCTGGGCCGACCTGAAAGAGATCCGCGCCTTCCTCTTCACGCGGATGTATCGCGCGCCCTCGGTCATGGCGCAGCGCGCCAAGGTCACCCGCGCGGTGCACGAGCTGTTTCCGATCTACCTCGGCGATCCGGCGCTGCTGCCGCGCCGCTGGCAGGGCGACATCGAGAGCGCCGCCGACGAGGCCGCGCTGGCGCGGCTGGTGGCCGATTACATCGCGGGCATGACCGACCGCTTCGCGCTGCAGGAACACGCGCGGCTGACCGGCGAACACGTGCTGGCCGACCAGACCTGAGCGTGGCAGGGGGCTTGACCGCGCCGGGCTGACCGTGGCGCGACACCCCTTTTGCCCGGTTTCGAGGCAGCCCCAGCGGCGCCTGCGCATCTGTGCCGCAAGCCTCTGCGCAGACAGCGCGAATTTCCCTCGAAACCCCGCGTGACCCCGCTACACTCGGGCGGGTCACGGGCAGAGAGGGCAGCATGGCGACAGCAGAGACCGCGGGGCTCGCCCCGGTCATGGCCTTCGCGCTGGTGGGCGCGCTTGGCGTGGGCTCGCAATGGATCGCCTGGCGGCTGAGGATGCCGGCCATCGTGCTGATGCTGGTCGCGGGCCTCGCCGTGGGGCCGGGGCTGGGCATTCTCGATCCCGGGCGCGATTTCGGTGCGCTTCTCCAGCCCATGGTGGCCATCGCCGTGGCGATCATCCTTTTCGAGGGCGGGCTGACGCTGAACCTCGGGGGGCTGCGCGACGCGGCGACCGGGGTGAAGCGGCTGGTGGTGCTGGGCGCGCCGCTGGGATGGATCGCCTCGGCGGCGGCGCTGCACTACGTGGCGGGGCTGAGCTGGGCGACCTCGGCGGTCTTCGGCGGCATCATGATCGTCACCGGTCCGACGGTGATCGCGCCGCTCCTGCGGCAGGCGCGGCTCAGGCGGCGGCCCGCCGCACTCCTACAATGGGAAGCCATCGTCAACGATCCCGTCGGCGCGCTGGCGGCGGTCCTCGCCTTCGAAGTGGTGGTCGTCACCCAAAGCGCGGGCAGCGCCGGCCATGCGGCGCTCGACGTGGCAAGCGGCATCGCGCTCGCGGCCTTCCTGGGGCTTTCCGCGGGCTGGGGCATGGCGCGGGCCTTCGCACGCGGCATGGTGCCGGAATACATGAAGGTGCCCGTCCTGTTCGTGCTCGTCCTCGGCGTCTTCGGCGTCTCGGACTGGGTGCTGCACGAGGCGGGGCTCCTGGCGGTGACGCTCATGGGGCTGGTGATCGCCAATGTCGAGCTGCCCTCCTACACCGAGTTGCGGCGCTTCAAGGAACAGGCGACCGTCATGCTGGTCTCGGGCGTCTTCATCCTGCTGGCCGCCAATATGGACCGCGCGACGCTGGCGGCGCTCGACATCCGCGCGCTTCTCTTCGTGCTGGCGGTGATCCTGCTGGCGCGCCCCGCGGCGGTGCTTCTGTCGCTGGCGTTTTCGGATGTGCCATGGGCCGAGCGGCTCCTGATCGCGCTGACCGGCCCGCGCGGGGTGGTGCTGGTCGCGGTGGCGGGGCTTTTCGGCGAACGGCTCGCGGGGATCGGCATCGAGGACGGTGCGCAGATCGCGCCCCTGGCCTTCGCGCTGGTGGCCGCGACGGTGGTGCTGCACGGCTTCACCCTCTCGCCGCTGGCGCGGCTCCTGGGGCTGACCGCGGCGGAGAGGCCGGGGGTGATGATCGTCGGCGGCTCGCCCTGGTCGGTGGCGCTGGCGCGCGCGCTCAAGGGGCTGGACCTGCCGGTCATCGTGGTCGATCCGAACTACATGCGGCTGCGCGGTGCGCGCGAGGCCGAGATTGAGACCTATTTCGGGGATCTTCTCTCCGAGGACGCCGAGCATAGGCTCGACCTCGTGCGCTATGAACATGTCATCGCGGCCACCGATAACGATGCCTACAACACGCTTGTGACCACCGACCTCGGGCCGGAGTTCGGCCGCGAGAAGGTCTTCCAGCTCAAGCGCTCGCGCGAGACCTCGGCGCGGCACACGCTGCCCGCGACGCTGGGCGGGCGGCCCGTGGCCCCGAACGAGACCTACCTCGAGGCCAACCGCCGCATCTCCGAGGGCTGGGAGTTCCGCACCACGCGCCTGACCGAGGAGTTCGACCTCGAGGATTGGCGCAGCCGCAACCCCGAGGCGGTTCTGGTGGCCGATCTCGACGCGGCAGGCACGCTGCGCTTCCTCGGTCCCGAGGAGAGCCCGCGCGAGCAGCCCGGCACCTGCATCCTGGTGCTGGCGCCGAAGCGGGCCGAGCGCAAGGAGGCCTGAGCGCGGGGAGGGCCAAGCGTAAGGCGGCCCAAGCGTAAGAAGACGCGGGCCCGGCGGCTGCATTGACGCCCCTTGCCGGCATGGTAGACGGAGCCCCGAAGTCAGGAGCACGCCGTCATGAACCTCTTTTCCGAGATCGGAACCCTTGTCACCGACGCCATCGGCAAGCTGCAGACCGAAGGCCGCCTGCCGGGCGAGCTGAACCTCGGCCCGGTCACCGTCGAGCCGCCGCGCGACCCCGCGCATGGCGACATGGCGACCAATGCGGCCATGGTTCTGGCCAAGCCCGCCGGGCAGAAGCCGCGCGACATCGCCGAGGCGCTGGTGCCGCATCTCTCCGCCGATCCGCGCGTGGCCGAGGCCAGCGTGGCGGGCCCGGGCTTCATCAACCTGCGGCTCTCGGGCGCCGTCTGGCAGGCGCTGCCCGCCGCCGTCCTGAAGGCCGGCGAGGCCTATGGCCGCTCGGCCATGGGGCAGGGCCAGCGGGTCAACGTGGAATATGTCTCGGCCAATCCCACCGGCCCGCTGCACGTCGGCCACACCCGCGGCGCGGTCTTCGGCGACGCGCTGGCGGCGCTTCTGGATTATGCGGGCTACGAGGTCACGCGGGAATATTACATCAACGACGGCGGCGCCCAGGTCGACGTGCTCGCACGGTCGGTCTACCTGCGCTACCTCGAGGCGCATGGCCACGAGGTGGAGTTCGCCGAGGGCACCTATCCCGGCGACTACCTGATCGCGGTCGGCGCGGCGCTGAAGGAAGAGGTCGGCGAGGCTTATCTCGATCAGCCCGAGGAGGTCTGGCTCGAGAAGGTGCGCCTCTTCGCGACCGAGCGGATGCTCGACCTGATCCGCGAGGACCTCGCGCTTCTGGGCGTGAAGATGGATGTCTTCTTCTCGGAGAAGTCGCTCTACGGCACCGGCCGGATCGAGGCGGCGATCGAGAGCCTGCGCGACAAGGGCCTGATCTACAAGGGCGTGCTGGAGCCGCCGAAGGGCAAGACCCCCGAGGACTGGGAGCCGCGCGAACAGACGCTCTTCAAGTCGACCGAATACGGCGATGACGTCGACCGGCCGATCATGAAATCGGACGGCGCCTGGACCTATTTCGCCCCCGACATCGCCTATCACTACGACAAGGTGGAACGCGGCTTCGACCTGCTGATCGACGTCTTCGGCGCCGATCACGGCGGCTACGTGAAGCGGATGAAGGCGGCGGTCGCGGCGCTCTCGCAGGAGAAGACGCCGCTCGACATCAAGCTGACGCAGCTGGTGAAGCTCTACAAGAACGGCGAACCCTTCAAGATGTCGAAGCGCGCCGGCACCTTCGTCACCCTGCGCGACGTGGTCGAAGAGGTGGGCTCCGATGTGACCCGCTTCGTCATGCTGACCCGCAAGAACGACGCGCCGCTGGACTTCGACTTCGACAAGGTGCTGGAGCAGTCCAAGGACAACCCGGTCTTCTACGTGCAATACGCCCATGCGCGGATTTCCTCGGTGCTGCGCAAGGCCCAGGCCGCGGGCATCGACGTGAGCGACGCCACGCTGGCGGGCATCGACGCCACCGACGCGGCGCATCCCTCCGAGCTGGCGCTGGCCAAGAAGCTGGCCGAATGGCCGCGCCTCGTGGAGATCGCCGCGCGCACATCCGAGCCGCATCGGGTGGCCTTCTACCTCTACGAGCTGGCCTCGGAACTGCACGCGCTCTGGAACCGCGGCAACGACGAGCCCGAGCTGCGCTTCCTGCAGGAAGACAACCCCGCAACAAGCCAGTCGAAAATCGCCCTGGCGCGGGCTGTCTCGGTTGTTTTGGCAGCGGGATTGGGTATCTTGGGCGTCGAACCGGCAGAAGAAATGCGCTGATACAAAACGCGCCCGCCGGACTGGCAGAGCAGCAGACCGGCGGGATGTCCGCCGGAACGAGAGGCAGGCATGGCGGAGACCTATCGCTCCGGTCCCGACGAGGGGGGCCATCCCAAGAATCCATTTGCGACCCTGACGCATCTGACCGGCGCCGCGGTATCGCTTGCGCTGATCGTCGGCGTCGGCGTCTGGGGCACGAAGCTGGTGATGCGCGACGTCTCGGGCATCCCGGTGGTGCGCGCGGCCGAAGGGCCGATGCGCGTTCAGCCCGAGAACCCCGGCGGCCAGCCCGCCGATCACCAGGGGCTCGCGGTCAACGACGTGGCCGGGCAGGGCGTGGCCCCGCCGCCGCCCGAGACCCTGACGCTCGCCCCCGAGGACGCGCGCCTCTCGGATGAGGACACCCCGCAGGAGGTGGCCGCCGCCGATCCGGTGGTGCCGCAGCCGAAACCCGAGGCCGGCGCGGCCGAGGCGGATGGCGAGGAAGAGCTGACGCTCGCCGCGCTGGTCGAAGAGGTCACCGCCGGGGCCAAGCCCCTGTCGCCGCTCGCCCCCGGTGAGGCGGGCGAGGGGGCCGCCGATCAGGTCGAGGCCGAGCGCCCCGCCTCCGGCAAGGAGGAGATGGAGCGCGCCGCCATCGACGCGACCATCGCCATGGCGCTTGGCGGCGAGGACGGCATGGCCCGCTCGCTGAAGCCGCGCGCCCGGCCCGGCGGGCTGCGCACCGCCGCACTGAGCCCGGTCACCCCCGAAGAGGCCGAGGCCGCCCGCGAGATCGCCCCCGAAGACCTCGCCTCCGGCACCCGGCTGGTGCAGCTCGGCGCCTTCGACAGCGCCGAGACCGCGCGGCAGGAATGGGCCAAGCTCTCGACCCGCTTCGAGGATTACCTCGGCCCGAAGTCGCGGGTGATCCAGCAGGCGCAATCCGGCGGCAAGACCTTCTACCGGCTGCGCGCCCATGGCTTCACCGATCTCTCCGACGCGCGGCGCTTCTGCGCGGCGCTGGTGGCCGAGGGCAGCGACTGCATCCCGGTGGTGGCCCGGTGAGCCGGTTCGGGGCGGCGATCCTCGCCCCCCTGGGGCCGCGGATCACCGAGGAGGAGCGGCGGCTGTTCGCCCGCAGCAACCCCTTCGGCTTCATCCTCTTCGCGCGCAACCTCGAGACGCCGGACCAGATCCGCGCGCTGACCGCCGAGCTGCGCGACGCCGTGGGCCGCGACGCACCGGTCTTCATCGACCAGGAGGGCGGCCGCGTCCAGCGCCTGCGCCCGCCGCTGGCGCGCGACTGGGCCCCGCCGCTCGATTTCGCCGGGGCGCATGGCGATGTCGCGGCCAAGGCGCTTTACCTGCGCTACCGGATCATCGCCGCGGAGCTGCGCAGCTACGGCATCGACGGCAATTGCGCGCCGACCCTCGACGTGGCGCGCCCGGGCACCCATGCGATCCTGCGCGACCGCTGCCTCGGCAACGGCGTCACCGAGGTGACCGAGCGGGGCCGCGCCGTGGCGCAGGCGCATTTCGACGGCGGCGTCCTGCCGGTGATGAAGCACATGCCGGGCCACGGGCTCGCGCAGCTCGACAGCCACCTGGCGCTGCCGCGCATCTCCGAGGCGCCGGATGTGCTCATGGGCACCGATTTCGCGGTTTTCCGGGCCTTCGCGGACCTGCCGCTCGGCATGTCGGCGCATCTGGTCTTCGAGGCCTTCGACCCCGCGAACCCGGCCACCGTCTCGCCGCGCATGATCGAGCTGATCCGCGCCGAACTGGGCTTCCGCGGCTTCCTGATGACCGACGACATCTCCATGGAGGCGCTTTCGGGCAGCGTGCCCGAGCGCGGCGCCGCGGCCATGGCGGCGGGCTGCGACTGCGTCTTGCACTGCAACGGCGATTACGAGGAAATGGCCCCGCTGATGGAAGAGGTCGGCGAGATGAGCGCCGAAAGCCACGTCCGCGCGGTTGCCGCGCTGACCGCCCGCCGCGACCCCGGCGAGGTTGACATCGAAGCTCTCACCGCCAAGCTGGAGGCGCTTGGCTCCGGGCGCGCGGGATGACAGACGACCAACCCGAATTCGACATCCAGCCGATCTCTGTCGCCGACCGCCTCGAAGCGGAGGCGCTGATCGTCGACGTGGACGGCTTCGAGGGGCCGCTCGACCTGCTTCTGACGCTGTCGCGGACGCAGAAGGTCGACCTGCGCAAGATCTCGGTCCTGCAGCTCTCGCGGCAATACCTGGCCTTCGTCGAAAAGGCCCGCGCGCTGCGCATAGAGTTGGCGGCGGACTACCTGGTGATGGCGGCCTGGCTGGCCTTCCTGAAGTCGCGGCTCCTCTTGCCGCCCGATCCCACCGAGGAAGGCCCCTCGGGCGAGGAACTGGCCGCGCATCTGGCCTTCCAGCTCGAACGGCTGCAGGCCATGCGCGAGGTCGCCGCCCGGCTCATGGGCCGCGACCAGCTCGGCCGCGATTTCTTCGTGCGCGGCATCCCCGAAAAAATGGAGCGCGTGCGCCGGGTGCGCTATTCGGCCTCGATCCTCGACCTGATGCAGGCCTATGCGCGGATCCGCACCCGCGACGATTTCCGCCCCTTCGTGATGGACCGCGACCATGTCTTCACGCTGGAGATGGCGCTGGACCGGATGCGCGGCATGATCGGCTTCGCGGGCACCTGGACGGATATTTCCTCCTATCTGCCCGAGGGCTGGGACCGTGACCCGATGCGGTTGCGCTCGGCCACCGCGGCGACCTTTGCCGCCTCGCTGGAACTGGTGAAGGAGGGCCGGGCGGAATTGCGCCAATCCGAGATGTTCGCCCCGATCGAGTTGCGCCGCCGCGACGGGCGCGAGACATGAGCGCCATGGCCGACGATCCGATTCCCGAAGACGAGACCCCGATGCCCGAGACGCCGGAGGGCGGCGAGACGCCGCTGCGCCGCGCGGAGGCGGATGCGATGCAGGATGCGCAGGCCGAGGGGTCCGAGGGAGCTTCGGGTGAGGCGGCCGGTCCGCTCGGGGCGGGCGCAGAGAGCGGGGACGCCTCTGCCGCGCCTGTTGGCGCGGGCGATGCGCAAGCCCCCGAAGCCGACGCCGAGCCCCCCGAGGACGAGGCCCCGCAAGAGACCCTCTTCGAGGCCCCGCCCATCGGCGAGCAGGAGCGCATGGTCGAGGCCATCCTCTTCGCCTCGGCCGAACCCGTCACCGTGCGCGAGCTCGACGACCGGATGCCGCATGGGGCTGATGCCGCCGAGGCGCTGGTGCACCTGCAAAAGCGCTACGAGGGCCGGGGCGTGCGCGTCACCCGCGTCGGCGACGCCTGGGCGATCCGCACCGCGCCGGACCTCGGCTTCCTGATGCAGAAGGAAACCGTCGAGACCCGCAAGCTCTCGCGCGCGGCGATCGAGACCCTGGCCATCGTCGCCTATCACCAGCCCGTCACCCGCGCCGAGATCGAGGAGATCCGCGGCGTCTCGGTCAGCCGGGGCACCGTCGACCAGCTGCTCGAGATGGAGTGGATCCGCTTCGGCCGCCGCCGCATGACGCCGGGCCGCCCGGTGACCTTCGTGGTGACGCAGGAGTTCCTCGACCACTTCGGCCTCGAAAGCGCGCGGGACCTGCCGGGCCTGAAGGAGCTGCGCGCCGCGGGGCTTCTGGAGAGCCGCCCGCCGCCGGGCACGCTGCCACAGTCGGGCGAGGGCGACCTCGACGCCGAGGAAGAGACCGACGAGGGGCAGAGCGAGCTGTTCGAGGACTGAGGCGGGGCCGCCTGCGGCCTAGCCGGGAAGCGCACCTTCCGCGTTTTCGGTTGTGGCGACCACCCGCTGAGAACAGGCGCGGCCCGCCCGCGCCACGGCCCAAGGCCCCCCCAAACACGTCACACCAAAAGAAAACGCCGCACCCCGGTCGGGGCGCGGCGCTTCCGCCGTCCGAAGGCTCCGCCCGCTCAGTCGCGGAGCGCGCCTTCCTCGTCCCGGCGCTGCTGCATCTTGGCCTTCACCCGGCGGCCGACGATCACCGGCAGCACGAAGCCCACGATGGCGACGGCCCAGAGCCCGATCGACAGCGGGCTGTCGACCAGCGTCCACCAGTTGCCGTTGTCGATGGTGATCGCCCGGCGCAGGTTGCTCTCCATCGCGTTGCCCAGAAGCGTGCCGAGGATGATCGGCACCAGCGGCACGTCGAGCTTGCGCAGCCCCCAGCCCATGACCCCGAAGCCGATCATCACCATCAGATCGAAGCTCGAGCCCGAGATCCCGTAGATGCCCACGAAGCTCACCATGGCCACGATCGGCATGAGGATCCGCGAGGGCACCATGAGCACCCGGGTAAAGAGCCCCACCATCGGGATGTTCATCGCCAGCAGCATGAAGTTGGCGATGAAGAGCGCCGCGATCAGGCCCCAGACCACGTCGGGGTTCTGCGTGAACAGAAGCGGCCCCGGCGTGATGTTCAGCGCCAGAAGCACCGCCAGCAGTACCGCCGTGGTGCCCGAACCCGGCACGCCGAGCGCCAGCATCGGCACCAGCGCGCCCCCGGCGGCGGCGTTGTTGCCGGTCTCGGGGGCCGCGACGCCGCGCGGATCGCCGGTGCCGAAGGTGTTCTCGCGGTCGACCAGGCGCTTCTCCATCGAGTAGGAGATGAAGGAGCCGAGCGAGGCCCCCGCGCCGGGCAGGACGCCCGCGATGAAGCCCAAGACGCTGGTCCGCAGCATGGTCGGCGTGCAGCGCTTGATCATCGAGAGCGGCGGGTAGAGCCGGCCGATCTCCATCTTCTTGCCCGAGGCGTCCGAGCCGCCGTGGCGATGCTCGAGGAAGATCAAGACCTCGGAGAGCGCGAAGAGCCCGACGATGGCGACCAGGAAGTCGATGCCGTCGTAGAGGTGCACCTCCCCGAAGGTGAAGCGCGGCACGCCGGTCTGGGTGTCGACGCCGATCATGGCGAGCCCGATGCCCAGTGCGGCGGCAAAGGCCGATTTCGCCTGGTTGGTCGAGGAGACCCCGCCGAGCGTCATGAAGGCCAGCGCGAAGAGCGCGAAATATTCCGCCGGACCAAAGAGCAGCGCGATCTTCACCAGCTGCGGGGCCAGGAAGATCAGCCCCCAGGTGGCGAAGAAGGCGCCGACGAAGCTCGCGATGCCCGAAAGCGACAGCGCCTCGCCGGCGAGCCCCTTCTTGGCCATCGGATGGCCGTCGAGACAGGTCATCATCGCGGGCTCGTCACCGGGAATGTTCAGAAGGATCGACGAGATCCGCCCGCCGTACATGGCCCCGTAATAGACCGAGGTCAGCAGGATCAGCGACGGCGTTGCGCCGAGGCCCATGGTGAAGGCCAGCGGGATCAGGATCGCCACGCCGTTCGAGGGGCCGAGCCCCGGCATGGCGCCCATGACGGTGCCGAGAAAGCAGCCGAGCAGCGCCAGCGCCAGGTTCTGCCAGGTGAGCGCGATGGCAAAGCCGTCGCCGAGGGATGCGAAGATATCCATGGTGCCCCCTCAGAAGCCCCAGGGGCCGCGGGCCAGCGAAAGCCCGAGCACCAGGTGAAAGATGACGTAGATGCCGACCGAGGTGCCGACGCCGGTGGCCACGGCCTCGAGCGGGCGCGAGCCCAGGCGCCAGGCCAGGTAGCCGGCGGCGAAGGCGGTGGCGATGACAAAGCCTGCCTCGGGCAGAAGCTGCGCATAGGCGATCATCACGATCACCGCGGCGGCGATTTCCGCGAGCCGCCCGAGCGCGGGCCAGCGCGGTTCCGCGTCGGGCTTGAGGATGATGGCCAGCGAGGACAGGCCGAGGATGGCGGCCAGGATCAGCGGAAAGGCCTTCGGTCCGACGGCATCGGAGAGGAAGCTTTCCTCGATCGCCAGCGCCGCCATGGCGTAGGCGAAAGCCAGAAGGATGCCGAAGACCCCGAAGATACGATCGCTCATGGGGGATCTCCTGAGTGAAAGGGTGAGGGGAAAGGGGGGCCGCCACGCGCGGGAGGGCGGGCGGCGGCCCCGGGGAGGCCGGGGCGGGGCGGCTGCCTCAAGCCACCCCGCGCGGAGCCTCACTTGATGATGCCGATCTCTTTCGAGATGCCCTCGATGCGGGCCACCGATTCCGAGACGAAGGTCTCGAACTCTTCGCCCTGTAGGTCGAGCGGCGCGAGGCCGTTGGCGTCCATGACGGCTTTCCACTCGTCGGTGGCGTAAAGCTCGGAGAGCTTCGAGACCCAGGTGTCATAGGCCGCGTCCGACATGTCGCCCGGCGCGTAGAAGCCGCGCCAGTTGGCGCCGATGGCGTCCACGCCCTGCTCCTTGGCGGTCGGGAAGTCGGCAAACTCGCCCGGCAGGCGCTCGGGTGCGAGCACCGCGATCACCTTGATGTCGCCCGAATCGACGAAGCCCTTGGCCTCGGAGATGTCGCCGGTGAAGGCCTGGACCGAGCCCGCGAGAAGCTGGGTCACCGCCTCGCCGCCGCCGTCGAAGGCGATGTATTTCACCGAACGGACGTCATCGATGCCATAGGCATTGGCCGCGATCAGCACCTTGAGGTGGTCCCAACCGCCCACGGCGGAACCGCCCGCGACCGACACGCTGGTCGGATCGGCCTTGATCTGGTCCAGCAGTTCGGGAAGCGTCTCGACCTCGCTGTCGGCGGCCACGGCGATCACGCCGTAATCCGCGCCGATGGTGGCGAGCCAGCGCACCTGGTCCATGGAATTGCCCGGGTAGGCGCCCTGCGCCAACCGCGTCGCGGTGGCCGAGGAGGCCGCGACGATCAGGTCGTTGTCGTCGCCGCGCTTGTTCACGACCTCCGCGAAGGCCACGCCGCCGCCGCCGCCGGCGAGGTTCACGACCTGCATGGTCTTGTCGATGAGGCCCTGGTCCTGCAGCGATTTGCCGACCTGGCGGCAGGTGAAGTCCCAGCCGCCGCCCGGGTTGGCCGGGGCGATGCACTCGGGGTTTTCCGGGGTGTAGTCCTGCGCCTGCGCCGCAACGGCGGACAGGCCGAGGATCGCGGCCGTCATCAGGCCGCGGGTTGCCGATTTGATCATGGTTTCCTCCACTTGGTGGCCGCCTGGCGCCCTCCGCGCCGCGACCGAAAGTCCCCCGCGGGGTCCAAGGCGGCTTTTCAGCCTCCCGGGTTGCGGGTTACGAGAGGGGATAGCCGATAAAGCTGTCGTGAACCTGTCACTGGGCCGCGCCGGCGCTTTGGGAGGAGATTCGGCGATGCGGGTTCTGATGGTCGAGGATGCCACCGACCTGGCCGAGGGCGTGGTCGCGCGCTTCGCCCGGGTGGGAATCACCTGCGACCTGGCCGCCAGCCTCGAAGAGGCGCGCGACTGCCGGGCGGTGCAGGGATTCGACGCGATGATCGTCGACATCAACCTGCCCGACGGCTCGGGCATCGACTTTTTGCGCGAGGTGCGCGCCGCGGGCGATGCCACGCCGGTCCTGATGCTGACGGCGCTGGCCTCGATCGACGACCGGGTCGGCGCGCTCGATCGGGGTGCGGACGACTACCTGGGCAAACCCTTCGACCAGCGCGAGCTTGAGGCGCGGCTGCGGGCGCTCGTGCGCCGCAACGCCGCCCAGCCACAGAAGGGCGAGGCGATCACCCTCGGACCCCTTTGCTACCTGCCGGCCGAGCGCAGCGCCACGCTGCAGGGCCGCCACCTGGAGCTGACCCGCCGCGAGGCGGCGCTTCTCGACGTGCTCCTGCGGCAGGAAGGGCACTTCCTGACCAAGCAGCGGCTCTACGATTCGCTCTTCGGCTTTGACGACACCGACGTCGGCGTGAACGCCATCGAGCTTTACATCGCGCGGCTGCGCAAGAAGCTCGCGGGCACCCCGGTGGTGATCGAGACCCGGCGCGGCGTCGGCTACCGGATTGGGCTGCATGCCTAGGCCCGCGCCCGCGGCCCCGAGCCTGGCCTACCGCGTCCTGGGCGCGGTCCTGGTGATCCTACTCGCGGGCGGGCTCCTGGTCGCGGGCTCGACCTGGTTCAACGGGCGGCAGGCGGCGCGGCAGGCCTACGACCGGATCCTGGTGGGGGCCGCCAACGACATCGCCGAATCGATCCGCATCCAGGACGGCGGGCCTTTCGTGGACCTGCCGGTCTCGGCCTTCGAGCTTCTGGCCCAGGCCCCCGACGACCGCATCCACTACGCGGTGACCGGGCCTGGCGGCGAGCCGGTGACCGGTTTCGGCGTCCTGCCCGGCCATCCCGAACACGCCCCCGGCCGCATCGCGCCGGAGTTCTTCGACGCCGACCTGCAGGGCGAGGCCGCGCGCTTCGTCACCGTGACCCGGCGCTTCGCCGAGCGGGATTTCTCGGGCGAGGTCACGGTGACCGTGGGCCAGACCCTGCGCGCGCGGCGCGCCATGGCGTTGGCGCTCATGGTCGATGCGCTGCTGCCCATGGTGCTGGCGGGGATCGCGCTCATGGGTATTTCCTGGGTGGTGATCCGGGGCGCGGTGCGCCCGCTCGGCGCGCTCTCGCAGGATCTCGCGTTCCGCGACCCCTACGACCTCACGCCCATGCCGACCGAAGGCGTGCCGCAGGAGCTGCGGGTCATGCTCGACGCGATGAACCGCTTCATGGGGCGGCTCGACCGGCAGATGGGCTCGATGCGCAACCTGATCTCGGACACCGCCCACCAGCTTAGGACCCCGGTTGCGGCGATAAGGGTGCAGGCCGAGACGCTCCTGGAGGAGGACAGCCCGCCCGGCCGCGCGCGGGCGGGCGAGCGGCTCCTGGCGCGGACCCGGTCTCTGGGGCGGCTTCTCGACCAGCTCCTCAGCCGGGCGCTGGTGATCCACCGGACCGACAGCGCGCCCCGGGTGCCCGTCGACCTGCGCGAGATCGCTCTCGAGATCGTCGAGCGGCGCGACCACGAGCTTCTGGCCCCCGGTGCCGAGATGCGGCTCGAGATCGGGCCCGAGCCGGTCATGGTCATGGCCGAGGTCTTCTCGCTCGAGGAGGCGGCGAAGAACCTTCTGGCCAATGCGCTGCGCCACGGCGTGCCGCCGGTGGTGCTGGGCGCCGAGGAGCGCGACGGGCAGGCCGCACTCTGGGTCGCCGACGCGGGGCCGGGGCCGGCGCCGGAGCTGCTGGCGCGGCTCGGCGGGCGCTTCGAGCGCACCGCCCAGAGCCAGGAGCAAAGCGCGGGCCTCGGCCTCGCCATCGTGAAATCCGTGGCCGAAGCCTTCGGCGGGCGGGTTGAGATGACCCAGGAGGCGACGGGCTTCCGGGTGGCGCTGATCCTGCCCGCCGCCCCCGGCGAGGAGGCCCCATGACCCTGCTGCGCTACGCCCTCGCCACCCTTCTGGCGCTGCTTCCCGTCCCCGGCGCGGCGCAGGAGGACATCGCCGAGTTCGGCAGCGGGGCGACCGAGATGACGCTCATGTCGACCACCGACATCGCCATCATCGCGCCGGTCATGCAGCGCTTCGCCGATCTCAACCCCGACCTGCTCCTGCGCTACGAGCAATGGGGCTCGAACGCGCTCTTCGCCCGCAGCCGTGCCGCCTGCGAGGGCGGAGGGCAGGGCGCGCCCGCCGATGCGATCCTCTCTTCGGCGGTGCATCACATGGTCTGGCTGGTGAACGCCGCCTGCGCGCATCGCTACGTCTCACCGCGCACCTCGGCGCTGCCGCCGGTGCGGCGCTGGCGCGACGAGGTCTGGGGCCTGACCGAGGAACCGGCCGTCATCATCTACAACAAGCGCGCGCTTGGCGGGGCCGAGGTGCCGCGCAGCCGTTTCGCGCTGCTCGACCTGATGCGCGAGGCCCCCGAGGCGCTGCGCGGCCGGATCGCCACCTATGACATCGCGGCCTCGGGGCTGGGCTATCTCTTCGCCCATAGCGACAGCCTCGAGGCCAGCACCTTCGGCGCCATGCTCGAAGGTTTCGCCCGGGTCGACGCGGTGGCCACCTGCTGCTCGACCGAGATCATCCGCGGCGTGGCCGATGGGCAGTACGATTTCGCCTACAACGTGCTGGGCTCTTACGTGGCCAGCGTCGCGGAGCCCGACGTGGGCGTCATCCTGCCCGAGGATTACACGCTGATCCTCTCGCGCAGCTACATGATCCCGCGCGGCGCCCGCCAGAAGGAGGGTGCGACGCGGCTGCTGGATTTCCTCCTGTCGGCGGAAGCGCAGGGCATGCTGGCCGAGATCGGCCTCGTAATGAGTGCGGATGCCGACGAACACGGGCTGGTGCCGAGCGCCCGGCGGCTGATCGCGCTCTCGCCGTCGCTTCTGGTGGCACTCGATGCCAACACCCGCGAGGGGCTGTTCTCGATCTGGAACAATGCCTTCAGCCTGGGCGGCTCGCCCTGAGGGGGCCACACCGCGTCAGATCGCCAAGCATTGCGATTGACCGAGGGTGCGGCCTTCTGTAGCGAGGAAGATGTGATCGGTTCCGGCAGCCCGCCGGAGGAAAGAGGGAATGCAGTGCGGCGCGCCCCAAGCGTCAAACCTGCAGCTGCCCCCGCAACTGTGAGCGGCGAGCGCAGGCCGGGATACCACTGGAGCAATCCGGGAAGGTCGGCCGAAGCAAAGACCCGCGAGCCAGGAGACCTGCCTGTCACGGGCGACACCACGAACCCCCTCGGGTGAGAGGGAAAGGAGAACGACCATGACCACCACGACCCTCACGGCAGGCCAGAGCGGTTCGCGCAGCATCCTCGCGGCGCTGTCGGCGGCAGTCCTCGGGCTCGGCATCCTGTGGATGGCCGGCCACGCGCAGGCGGGTGCCCTGCATGACGCGGCGCATGACGTGCGCCACGCCACCGGCTTCCCCTGCCACTGACCCCATGTTCACCCGGATTCTGACCAGCGCGCTGTTCGCTGGGGCTGCCGCGGGGCTGATTGCCGCCCTGCTGCAGCTTGTTTTCGTGCAGCCGGTGCTGCTGCACGCGGAGCTCTACGAGGGCGGGGACCTGGTGCATTTCGGCCCCGGCGGCGAGGCCAATTCGGCCACGCCCGCGCTTGGCGGCTTCGACGCACTGCGCGACGGCCTGAGCATCATCTTCACCATGCTGATCTACGCGGGCTACGCGCTGGTGCTGATCCCGCTCATGGCGCTGGCGCAGGAGCGCGGCGCCACGATCAACGCGCGGACCGGCCTTCTCTGGGGCGCGGCGGGCTTCGTGACCGTGCACATGGCGCCGGCCTTCGGCCTGCCGCCCGAGGTGCCGGGCGTCGCCGCCGCGGACCTTATGGCGCGGCAGCTTTGGTGGGGCGCGACGGTGCTGGCGACCGGCATCGGCCTCTGGCTCGCGGCCTTCGGGCGGAGCTGGGCGGCCTGGGGCGGCGCCGTGGTGCTGCTGCTCGCGCCGCATCTCGTCGGCGCGCCGTCGCCCGAGGTCTTCTCGGGGCCGGTCCCGACCGAGCTGGGCGCGCTTTTCGCGGCGCGGGCGCTTGGCATCGGGCTCGCGGCCTGGGTGCTGCTGGGCGGTTTCGCCGGGTTCTTCTGGGCCCGCGAGACGCAAGGGCGGGGCGCGGCGCAGACCGCCTGAGCCCCGCCTGACAGGAGAGCACCGGCATGGACCGATCCATTCCGCTTCTGGTGATCGGGCTCGTCCTCGGGGGCGGGCTCGGCTTCACCTTCGCGGCCGGCCAGGGCATCACGCTGGACGGCCACGACCATTCCGACCCCGCCCATCACGGCGCCCATGCGGGCGGCGCGGGCGGCGGCCAGGGTGCGGCCCACGACCACGGCGAGATGCTGGAGCTGCCTGCAGGGCCCGAAGCCCCGGCGCTTGCGCTTGCGCTGAGCGAGGATCCGGTCTCGGGCTGGAACCTGCGGATCGAGACGCAGAACTTCACCTTCGCGCCCGGAAACGCCAGCACCGCGCATGTGCCCGGAGAGGGTCACGCTCATCTCTACGTGAACGGCGAAAAGCGCGCGCGGCTCTACGGCCCCTGGGTGCACTTGGCCGATATGCCTGACGGCCCGGTCGAACTGACGGTGACGCTGAACGCCAATGATCACCGGCTTCTGGCGGTCGAAGGTGAGGCACTGCGTGAAGTCGTGACGCTGCAGAACTGAGCGCCCGAGGGGCCGCGCGGCGGCCCCTGTCGCCTCACTCGGGCAGCGCGGGCACCCGGCCTTTCAGGCAATGCCGAAGCCGCCCGCAGGGGCGCGCATCCTCGATCCAACCCCCGGGCGCGTCGAGGTAGGCGCGCAGCGTGCCGATGATGTCGGCGCGGTCGGCCTCCGGGTCGACGCCCGCGAAGAAATAGGTCGCCCGCCCGGGCGCCTGCAGCGCCATGGAGACCGGCGCGCCGCAGCCGTTCATGCAGTCCTGCGCGGCGATCCGCACCTCGAGCCCCGCCGCCGCGATCTCGGCCCGGAGCGCGTCCCAGCCCGGCCCCTCGCAGGTCCGGCAAAGGCGCAGCACCGCCGTCATGGCGCCTCGCGGCGCAAGAGGTAGGTGTCCATGATCCAGCCATGCGCCGCGCGCGCCTTGGCCCGGGCCTCCACCACGCGCGGGCCGGCCTCGGCCAGCGGCCCGGCGTCGAGCAACTGGTTCTCCATCCCGAGGTAGGCGCCCCACCAGAGGTGCAGCCCCTCGGGCGCGAGCCCCTGGAAGCTGCACTCCCCGTCGAGCATGACCACCACACTCTCGGCGCCCTCGGGCCAGCCGTGGTCGCGCAGCCGCCGCCCGGTGGTCACAGTCACCGCGCCGTTCACCGTGTTGAAGGGGATCGCGTGGGCCGAGGTCAGCGCCTGCAGCGCGGTGACGCCGGGCACGACCCGCAGGCGCGGCGCGGGCGAGAGACGTTCCGCGATGCGCAGCGTGCTGTCGTAGAGCCCCGGGTCCCCCCAGACCAGAAGCGCCACCGGCCCGTCGACCTCGGCGCCCGCGATCGCGTCCTGCCAGCGCGCCGCGATCTCGTCGTGCCAGCGCGCGACGCGGGTCTGGTAAGGCAGGCTTTCGTCGCGGACCGGCATGTCGAAGGGCACGACGCGGGCCGTGGCCCCGGCCTCTTCGATGATCCGCAGGCGCAGCTCGGCCAGGTCGTCCTTCCCGGGGCCTTTGCGCGGCACCAGGATCAGCCCCGCCTCGGAGAGCGCGCGCAGGCCTTCGCGGGTCACGTGATCGGGGCTGCCGGTGCCGATGCCGATGAGCCAGAGGTCCCTCACACCGCCGTCTCCTCGGCCAGGGGACCGTAGAGGATCAGCGCGGGCAGCGGGCTTGTCGCCCCTTCGAGCGCCGTGGCGAGCCCGCCCACCGTGGTGCGGGTCAGCCGCTGGTCGGGGGTCGAGACGGCCTCGGCCAGAAGCGCGGGCGTCTCGGGTGGCAGTCCGCGCTCGATCAGCATGGAAGCCAGCGCCGGGAAGGTGCGCTTGCCCATGTAGACCACCGTGCAGGCGCGGGGATCGGCCAGCGCCGTGAGGTCCAGGTCGCGCGGCAGCTCGCCGGTGACGTCATGACCGGTCACGAATTGCACCCGCCGCGCGGTCAGCCGCCGGGTCAGCGGGATGCCCGCCGCGGCGGCAGCTGCGAAGGCCGAGGGCAGGCCGGGCACGATCTCGTAGGCCACGCCAGCGGCGCGCAGCGCCACAAGCTCTTCCTCGAGCCGCCCGAAAAGCCCGCCGTCGCCGGATTTCAGCCGCACGATGCGCCCGCCTTCCAGCGCGTAATCCACCAGGAGCTGCGAGACATGACCCTGTTTCGGTGAAGGCCGCCCGGCGCGTTTGCCGACGCCCACCAGGTCCGCTCCGGGCCGCGCGTAGGACAGGATCGGCCCCGAGGAGAGGTCGTCGAAGAGCACCGCATCGGCGCGCTTCAGCCGGTCCACCGCCTTCAGGGTCAGAAGCTCCGGGTCGCCCGGCCCGCTGCCGACGAAGCTGACAAACCCGGTCATGCCGCCTCCTCCGCCGCGATCAGGTGGAAGAAGGTGCCCGAGACATGGCCCCGGCGCGAGCCGGTCTCCGGCACAGCGTTGCCATCGGCGTCGGCGACCTCGGCCAGCGGGGCGTCGGGCTGCTCGAGGATGGTGGAATAGTGGAACTCATGGCCCCTGAGCGCGGCGCCCGGCGCATGGCCCGGCATCTCCGCGACCAGCCGCGCGCGGCGGTAGCCGAGGTGGAACTTGCGCTTCTCGTAGGAGGTCACGAGCCCCAGGAGCCCCGCCATCTCGTGGCGCCTGCCCTCCTTGTCGATCAGCGCCGCGCCAAGCGCCATGTAGCCCCCGCATTCGCCGTGCACGGGGCGCGTCTCGGCGTGGCGGCACAGGCCCGCCCGGAATTTCGCGGCGGCGGCGAGCTGCCCGGCGTAGAGCTCCGGGTAGCCGCCCGGCAGCCATACGAGGTCCGCCTGCGGGTCCGGCGCCTCGTCGGCCAGCGGCGAGAAGGGCAGGATCTCGGCCCCCGCCGCGCGCCAGCCCTCGAGGAGATGCGGATAGGTGAAGGAGAAGGCCGCGTCGCGGGCAATCGCGATGCGCTGCGCGGGCGGGGCCGGCAGGCGGCCCGCCTCGGGCCGGGCCCCGCCAAGCGCCGCGGCGCGGATCGCGGGCAGATCGACGTGCTCACGCAGGAAGGCCGCGTAACCCGCGATGGCGGCCTCGAGGTCGGGATGTTCCACCGCCTGGATCAGCCCCAGGTGCCGCTCGGGCAGGGCCAGGTCGCCCCGGCGCGGCAGCACGCCCAGGACCGGCAGGCCCGCGCGCTCCATCCCGAGCCGGATCAGCCGCTCGTGGCGCGGGCTCGCGACGCGGTTCAGGATGACCCCGGCGAAAGGCAGGTCGGGCTGATAGGCGGCAAAGCCCATGGCCGTGGCGGCGGCGGATTGCGCCTGGCCGCCCGCATCGACGACCAGCACCACCGGCCAGCCCATGCGCCGCGCGGTCTCGGCCGAGGAGCCGAAGCCCGTCTGGCCTTGCGTCGCGACCCCGTCGTAGAGCCCCATGGAGCCCTCGCCGAGGCAGATGTCGGCGCCCGCGCTTTGGCCCGCGATGGCGCCGAGAAGCCCGCCGTCCATCGCCCAGGTGTCGAGGTTGAAGCTTGCCCGCCCGGCGGCGGCGAGGTGAAAGGCCGGGTCGATGTAATCCGGCCCCGACTTGAAGGGCTGGACCGACAGGCCGTCCTCGGCGAGCGCGCGCAGGAGGCCCAGCATGACCGTGGTCTTGCCGGTGCCCGAGGCGGGGGCCGAGACCAGAAGCCCCGGCGGCAGCAGTGCGGGATCAGTCATCGCCGGCGCTCCAGTCTGCCCAGGGGCTGTCGGCCGATTGCGGGCGGTAGCGGCGGTCGTAGTCGGTGGCGTAGAGGCGGCTCTCGGCAAAGCCCTCGCGCCCGAGCGCGGGGCCCACGAGGATCAGCGCGGTGCGCGAGATGCCTTCGGGCAGTTGCGCCGCGATGTCGCCCAGCGTGCCGCGCAGCACCCGCTCGTCGGGCCAGCTCGCGCGCCAGACCACGGCGGTGGGGCAATCGGCGCCGTAATGCGGGGTCAGGTCCGCGACCACCTGCGCGAGGTTCTGGATCGAGAGATGGATGGCCAGCGTCGCCCCGGTGCGGGCGAAGGCGGTCAGCGTCTCGCCCTCGGGCATGGAGCTCGCGCGCCCCGGCGTCCGGGTCAGCACCACCGATTGCGCGAGGCCCGGCAGGGTCAGCTCGGCGCCAAGCGCCGCGGCGCTGGCCGAGAAGGCCGGCACGCCCGGCGTCACCGTATAGGCGATGCCAAGCGCCTCGAGCCGGCGGATCTGCTCGCCCATGGCCGACCAGACCGAGAGGTCGCCCGAATGCAGCCGCGCCACGTCCTGCCCGCGGGCCTCGGCGGCCTCGATCTCGGCGATGATGCCGTCGAGGTCCATGGGCGCGGTGTTCACCACCCGGGCGCCCTCGGGGCAATGGCCCAGCACCGCCTCGGGCACCAGCGAGCCCGCGTAGAGGCAGACCGGGCAGGCCGCGATCAGGTCGCGCCCGCGCAGGGTCAGAAGGTCCGGCGCGCCGGGGCCGGCGCCGATGAAATGCACCGTCACAAGGTCTCTCCCATAGCCAGGGCACAGGTTGCCATGCGGTCGCCCGAGATCACACGCGGGCCGATCAGACGGGCCCCGGGGCCGGCGGCGGCCAGGGCGGCCGCCTCGGCGAGGCTTCCGGTGCCGCGCGCGGCCCGCGCGGCGGGCGATTGCGTGGCGGTCTGTTGGCGGGCGAGCGCGGCGCTGTCAACGCCCCGCGCGGGCAGGCCCGCCTCTCGGGCGAAGGCGGTGAAGGCCGGGGCGCGGGCCTTGTCCTCGGCCGTTGCGAGGATCTGCGCGCGGGCCGCCCCGCCGGCCTTCTCGAAGGCATCGGCGAGGCTCGCGGCGCTGGCGCCCGCGCGGAAGCCGAAGCCCGCGACGATCACAGCCGCCCCCGGTATTGCACCACCGGATAGGCGGCGGCCCAGCCGCGCCGGCTGCCGAGCGGGCGGGCCTCGGCCAGCTCGATCCGCAGGAGCTCTCCGCCCTGCGTGGCCTGCCAATCGGCAAGCAGCGCCTCGCTTTCGAGCGTCACCGCATGGGCCACGAGCCGCGCGCCGGGGGCCTGTTCTGTCAGCGCGTCAAGAAGCGCGCGCGACAGCCCGCCGCCGATGAAGACGACCTCCGGTGCGGGCAGCTCCATGAGCGCCTCGGGGGCCGTGCCCTCGACGACCTGCAAGCGGTCGACGCCAAGGGCCGTGGCATTGGCGCGGATGTTCGCGGCGCGCGCCGGGCGGGGTTCGATCGAGGTGGCTTGGGTCGTGTGGTGGGCCAGCAGCCATTCGATGGCGATCGAGCCCGAGCCGCCGCCGATGTCCCAGAGCCGCTCTCCGGGCCGGGGCGCGAGCGCCGAGAGCGCCAGCGCCCGCACCGGCCGCTTGGTCATCTGCCCGTCGCTGGCGAACAGCGCATCCTCGCGGCCGCTGGCGCAGGTCATCACCGTGCCTTGGCCCGCGATTTCGAGGCCCACAGCGACCGGGTGACTGGCGCCGCCCGTCCAGTCGCAGGCCCTGACCTGCAGGACCCGTTCGCGCGGACCGCCAAGCGCCTCGCAAAGCGTCAGGCTGCTCTCACCGAAGCCCAGCTCGCACAGGAGCTCCGCCACGGCATCCACCGCCGCGCCGTCGCGCAGCAGCGCCAGGATCCGGGCGCCCGGCGCGAGATGTGGGCGCAACCGGGTCAGCGGTGCCGCATGCAGGCCCAGGCAGGTGGTCCGCTCCAACCCCCAGCCCAGCCGTGCGGCGGCCAGCGAGAAGGTCGAAGGCCCGGGCAGGGCGCGCCATTCGCCGGGCTCCAGCGCCTCGGCCAGGACCCGGCCCGCGCCGAACCAGAAGGGATCGCCCGAGGCCAGCGCCACGGTGGGTGTCCCGCGCCGGGCGAGGATCAGCGGCAGCCCTTCGGCGAAGGGCACCGGCCACTCGATGCGATGGGCGGAGAGATCGGGCAGCAGCGCCAGGTGGCGCGCCGGGCCGATCACGCAGTCGGCAGCTTCCAGAGCGGCGCGGCTTGCAGGCGGCAGCCCTTCCGGTCCATCTTCGCCGAGACCGAGAATGGTAAGCCAGGGTCGATCAGCCATGACGCCGAACCTCCTGATCCTCGCGGGCACAAGCGAGGCCACCGCCTTTGCGCGCCGCGCCGCCGATGCCGGGCTCGCCGGCACGGTGTCCTTCGCGGGCCGCGTCGCGCGGCCCCTGCGCCAGCCCTTGCCGCAGCGGATCGGCGGCTTCGGCGGGTCTGAGGGGCTGGCCGACTACCTGCGCGCGGAGAAGATTACGCACCTCGTTGATGCGACCCATCCCTTCGCCTCGCAGATGAGCCGCAACGCCGTGGAAGCGGCCCGGGTCACCGGCGTGCCGCTCGTGGCGCTGACCCGTCCGCCCTGGCAGGCCTTGGCGGGCGACGCCTGGCAGCATGTGCCCGACATCGCGGGCGCGGTCGCGGCGCTTTCCCGTCCGGCGGCGCGGGTCATGCTGGCGGTGGGGCGGATGCACCTCGCGGAGTTTGCGCCGAACCCGCAGCATTTCTACCTGCTGCGGCTCGTCGATCCGCCCGAGGCGCCGCCGCCCTTTCCCGATCATGCCGTGGTGGTCGACCGCGGGCCTTTCGACGAAGCCGCCGACCGGGCGCTGATGGAGGCGCACGGGATCGACCTCGTGGTCTCCAAGAACGCCGGGGGCAGCGGGGCCTATGCGAAGATCGCCGCCGCCCGCGCGCTTGGCCTGCCGGTCGTGATGATCGACCGCCCGGCGCTGCCCGCGCGAGACGAGGTCCATGACATCGAGGCGGCGCTGGCCTGGGTTCATGCGGGCACCGAGCGGGGCGTATAGACGAAGGGCGCGCCTTCGGGCCGGTTGATCACCCGGGTCGCCGAGGAGCCGACCAGGACCGCGGTGCGCATGTCGGCCATCTCCGGGGTGGCCTCGGCCAGGGTGGTGACGCGGAGCGCCTCGTCCGGGGTCGAGACGGCGCGGGCGAAGATGATGACCCGGGACGGCTCGCAGCCTTCGCGCAGCACCTCCAGCGTGCGGGCGAAGCCCTCGGGCCGCGACTTGGAGCGCGGGTTGTAGAAGGCCATGGCAAAATCCGCCTCGGCGGCGAGCCGCAGCCGTTTCTCGATCAGCGCCCAGGGCTTGAGGTTGTCCGAGAGGTTGATGGCGCAGAAGTCATGCCCCAGGGGCGCGCCCGCGCGGGCCGCGGCGGCGAGCATGGCGGTGATCCCGGGCAGGACGCCGATCTCCAGCGCGCGCCATGCCGCGGGCCCGTCCTCCACCGCCTCGAAGACCGCCGAGGCCATGGCGAAGACCCCGGGATCACCCGAGCTGACCACCACCACGCGGCGGCCTTCAGAGGCCATCTCGAGCGCATGGCGCGCGCGGTCGATCTCGACCCGGTTGTCGCTTTCGTGCAGGCGCAGGTCGGGGCGCGGGGCCACGCGGCGGACATAGGGGATGTAGCCCACCACATCCGTCGCCTCCGCCAGAGCCGCCTGCACCTCAGGGGTCACCAGCGCCTCGGCGCCCGGCCCGAGGCCCGCGATCCGCACCCAGCCGCTCATGGCCGGCGTCCCTCGCCATGCACCACGACAATGGAGAAATAGGGCAGCGCCCGGTCGCCGATCTGATCGAGCGGCGTGACCGCCTGGCGCTCCATGCTGGCGTATTCGATGACCTGGGCGCGCGCGGCCTTGCCCGCGGCCTGAAGCGCGCGGGCGATCTTCGGCAGGTTGCGCCCGACCTTCATCACGACCAGCGCGTCGGCCTCGCGGGCGCGGGTCGCCAGCACCTCTTCGTCCAGCGTGCCCATCAGCACCGAAAGCACGTCGTCGCCCCAGGTGATCGGCGCGCCGGTCGCCGTCCAGGCCGCCGACATGCCGGTGATCGCGGGCACCACCCGCACCGGCACATGCGGCGAAAGCCGCGTGTAGAGATGCATGAAGGAGCCGTAGAAGAAGGGGTCGCCCTCGCAGAGGACCACCACGTCCTCGCCGCCTTCCGCGATGGCGCGCAGCTTGGCGGTGACCTCTTCGTAGAAGGCCGAGAGGCACTGGTTGTAGCGCGGATCGGACAGCGGGATCTCGGTCGTAACCGGGTATTCCATGGCGATCTCGCGGGCCTCGGGGTGCAGCATGCCCTCGACGATGGCGCGGGACTGGCCGCGCCGCCCGGCCTTGCGGAAGAAGGCGACGTGCCGCGCGCCGCGCACCAGCCGGTCGGCGCGCACCGACATGAGGTCGGGATCGCCGGGGCCGAGGCCGACGCCGTGGATGGTGCCCGGCGCGGTCATTCGGCGCGGCTCGCGATGGCGTTGATCGCGGCGACCGTGATGGCGCTGCCGCCGAGCCGGCCCTCGACGATGATCGCGGGCACCGGCTGGGCGGCCCAGAGCGCATCCTTCGACTCGCGCGCGCCGACGAAGCCGACGGGGCAGCCGATGATCGCCGCGGGGCGCGGGCAGGCCGGGTCTTCCAGCATCTCGAGCAGGTGGAACAGCGCCGTCGGCGCGTTGCCGATGGCGACCAGCGCGCCCTCCAGCTTGTCGCGCCAAAGCTCCAGCGCCGCGGCCGAGCGGGTGGTGCCCAGCTCCTGGGCCAGCCCCGGCACGCGCGGATCCTGCAGGGTGCAGATCACCTCGTTCTCGGCAGGCAGGCGCTTGCGGGTCACGCCCTCGCTGACCATGCGCGCATCGCAGAGGATCGGCGCGCCGCCCTCGAGCGCCCGGCGGGCGGCGGCGACCGCGCCGTCGGAGATCCGCACATGCGCCTCGAGCCCGACCATGCCCGCGGCATGGATCATCCGCACCACCACCTGTTCGGCATCGGGCGCGAGCCCGGCGAGGTCGGCCTCGGCCCGGATGGTGGCGAAGCTTTCGGCATAGATCGCCGCGCCGTCCTTTTCGTAGGCGTAAGGCATGTCAGTCGTCCCAGAGATCAGTGAGGTCGTCGGGCGCGAGGCCCCGGCGGAAGGGCTCATCCCATGCCGCCCCGCCCTGCACAAGGTCGAAGCGCCCGGCGCGGCCGGTCAGGGTGAGATCGGCGCTGCCGCTGCCCGCGCAGCCCTTGGCGCAGCCCGAGACATGCAGGCTTTTGTGGGTCGGCAGGCGCGCGGCGAGGCGGCGGGCGGTGTCTTCGGTCGGCATCTCGCCCTGCGGACAGGCGGGCGCGCCGGGGCAGGCCTCGACGCGCAGGAGCGGATCGTCAGGCGTGGTGATGAGACCGGGGAGGGTGGCGCAATCGGCGGCGCTGCGGCCCGGCGTGAAGACCATGCGCCAGGGGGTGATCGCGAGCGGACCTTCGGGGAGGGCGGCGAAACTGCTGGCGGGGAAGCGTCCGAAGGCGGCGGCGAGGAGCGCGCCGCCTGCCGTGTCGCCGGGCTCCGGGCGCGGGGCCTCGGGGGCCGGCTCTGCGTCTCCGGCGAGCTCGGGCAGCAGCGCCGCGCCGCTCTCCAGGTGCCGCGCCATGCGGCCGCGCCCGTCGGGACCGACGCCGCCCGAGGCGAGGAACCAGCGCGCCAACTCCAGCGCGGCGCGGATCGCGGCGGGGGCATCACTGACGGTGCGGCCCGTGGGGGCGCCCTCGGCGCGGACCAGGAGGCCGCCCTCCGCCGAACCCTCGATCCGTATGTCGCCGCTGATGCCCGAGAGCATGCGGGACGGCCCGGGATCGAGCGCGAAGCCGAATTTCGAGGGCAGGGGGGCGAGGTCCTCAGCCTCGGCCAGAGCCACTTCCAGAGCCTTGGAGAGCGCGCGGGTCTCGGAGCCGCCGAAGGGATCGCTGACGAGGTTGCGCCGGGCCTCGACCGCCGGGTCGATGTCCAGCAGATCGAGCGCGGCAAGACGCGCGCGCAGCGGCGCGAGCGCATCCTCGGCGACGCCCCGGATCTGCAGATTGGCGCGGCGCGTCAGGGCGATCTCGCCATTGCCAAACGCCTCCGCCGCCGCACCCAGCCCCGCGACCTGTTCGGGCGACAGGTGCCCCGCGCGCGGGCGCACCCGCAGCACGTAGCCGTCGCCCGAAGCCATGGGCCGCAGCGCCCCGGGGCACCAGCCGCGCACCGCGCCGCTCATGCCTCGGCCTCGAGCGCGGGACCGGTGGCGTTGCGGCGGCTCTGCCAGAGGCCCGCCGCGCGCAGCGCCTCGAAGCGGGCGCGCATGGCCTCGAGCGCCTCGGGGTTGGCCTCGGCCAGGAAGTCGCGCACCTCGGCGTCCCCGAGCGTCGCGGCGTGGAAGGCGTCGAAGAGATGCGGCGCGACCGCGTCGGCCAGATGCGCGAAGGCGGCCATGTTCTCGAGCGTGGCGGCGATCTCGGCGGCACCCCGGAAGCCGTGCCGCGCCATGCCCGCGATCCAGCCGGGATGGGTGGCGCGGGCGCGGACCACGCGGGCGACCTCCTCGGAAAGCGCCCGGGCGCGCGGCGCCTCGGGGTTGGTCGCATCGAGATGCCAGAGCCGCGCCGCGCCGCCCGCGACGCCCTGGGCGGCGGCAAAGCCCGCCTCGTGGCTGGCGTAATCCTCGGCCAGAAGAATGTCGGTCTCGGGCAAGTCCTGAAGGTGCACGAAAGCCTCGGCGCCCGCCACCCGGTCGCGGATCGCGGATCGGTCCTCGACCGCCGCCTCGCCGTCGAGCGCCCAGGCCGAGGCCGCCAGCCAGGCCTCGCCCGCCCGGACCCGGGCTTCCTCGCTGTAGTCGGTGAGCTCGGGCCCCATGGCGAGGCCGAAGGAGCCGGGCGCGGGCCCGAAGACCCGCGCGCCGTCGTGGCCGACATAGGGGTTCCAGTCCGCCGCCTCGTCGCGGGCGGCCAGCGCGCGCACCGCCTGCTGGAAAAGCGCGGTCAGCACCGGGAAGACATCGCGGAAGAGGCCCGAGACCCGCAGGGTGACGTCGATGCGCGGGCGCTCCAGTTCGGCGATGGGCAGGACCTCGATGCCCGAGACCCGCTCGGTGCCCTCGTCCCAGACCGGGCGCACGCCCAGAAGCGCCAGCGCCATGGCGAACTCCTCGCCCGCCGTGCGCATGGTGGCCGAGCCCCAGAGGTCCACGACCACGCTTTTTGGCCAGTCGCCCTCGTCCTGCAGGTGGCGGCGGACCAGCTCCTCGGCGAGGCGGCCGCCCTGGGCGTAGGCCGCCCGGCTCGGCACCGCGCGGGGGTCTGTGGTGAAGAGGTTGCGCCCCGTCGGCAGCACGTCGCGCCGGCCCCGCCAGGGCGAGCCCGAAGGCCCGGGCGCGATGCGCCGCCCGGAAAGCGCATCGAGCAGCCCCTGCCGCTCGGCGCGGGCGGCTTCGGCCATGTCGTCCGGGTGGTCGTCCCGGGTGCGGCCCCAGACGTGCAGCCCGTCGCCGTAGCGGCTTTCCTTCACATCGCAGACGAAGCGGTCGATGCGGGTCACCGCCTCGGCCTCGCACATGGCGCCGTCGATGCCGAGGTCCTCTTCGACGCCCTCGGCGCGGGCCTCCATGCGGATGTCGTCGATCAGCCGGTCGCGGCGGCGCGGGTCGAGCCCGTCGGCGTTGGAGAACTCGTCGAGCAGCGCCTCGAGCCGCAGGAGCCGGTCCGGCGTCTTGCTGTCGGCCAGCGGCGGCGGGACATGGCCCAGCGTCACGGCGCCGATCCGGCGCTTGGCCTGGGCGGCCTCGCCGGGGTCGTTGACGATGAAGGGATAGATAACCGGCAGCGCGCCGGTCAGCGCTTCGGGCCAGCAAGCCGAAGACAGCGCCACCGATTTCCCCGGCAGCCATTCCAGCGTGCCATGGGCGCCGACATGCACCAGCGCGTCGGCCTGTTCGCGGAGCCAGAGGTAGAAGGCGACATAGGCATGGCAGGGCGTGCGACCGAGGTCGTGGTAGTCGTCCTCGCGCTCTGCCCGGTGCCCGCGGTCGGGCTGCAGCGCGATCAGCGCCTGGCCGCGGCGGAGCGCGCGGAAGCGCAGCGCGCCGTTGTCCGCGGCATCGCTGGCCGGCCCCCAGGCGGCTTCGAGGTCGTCGCGCAGCGCCTGCGGCAGCCGGGCCAGCGCGGCCTCGTAGTCGGCGAGCGGCCAGGTGATCTCGGCGGTCTCGAGCGCCTCGGCGAGCGGCGCACCGGGGGCGAGGGCATAGCCCGCCTCGGCCAGGTCGCCGAGGATCGCCTCGCCCGAGGCCAGCGCGTCGAGGCCCACCGCATGGGCCATGTTCCAGTCCCGCCCGGGATAGGTCGAGAGGACCAGCGCCACCCGCCGCCGGGCCGTGGGGCAGGCGGCGAGCCGGTGCCAGCCCGCCACCCGGTCGGCGAGCGCGGCGATGCGGTCGGGCTCGGGCATATGGCGCAGGCGGGCGAATTGCAGGTCGGGGTCGCGGGGCTCGGGCTCCTTGAAGCTCGCGACACCCGCGAAGAGCCGTCCGTCGACCTCGGGCAGCACGACATGCATGGCGAGGTCCGCGGGCGAGAGACCGCGCTCGGCCTCGGCCCAGGCTTTCCGGGTCGAGGTGGCGAGCGCCACCTGGAAGACCGGCACGCCGCCCGCATCGAGCGGCGAGCTGCCCGCGCTGCCCTTGCCGGAAAAGGCCGTGGCATTGACCACCGCGACCGGCCCGAGCCCCGCCACCTGCCGCTCGAGCCAGCCCGATGCGTCGGGCGCCTTGAGCGAGGGGGCGAAAAGGCCGAGGACGGAGAAGCCGCGGTGCCTGAGCGCGGTAAAAAGCGCCTCGACCGGGGCGAGGTCGGCGGCGGCGAGGAAGGATCGGTAGAAGACGACGAGGACCAGGGGTTTGTCGGGTGCCTCGGGGGCGCGCGCGGGCTCCGAGTCGCCCGGATCGGAAGCCGCCGCCTCCGGCAGCCCGCCGAGAGCCGCCAAGGCCGGGCAGGTCACGCCATGCTCCGGCGTCCAGGCGCCGACCAGCGGCAGCGCCTTCACGCCGCGCACCGGCCCCGCGTAGAGCCCCGCCGCCAGCGCCATCTGCGCCAGCGCCGCCTGGGCGGCCACCGCGCCGCCGGTGTCGCAGAGATGCGCCAGCCGCCGCAGGGTCGAGACCGGCACCGTAGATATTTCGTCGAGCCGGGGATCCTCGCGCCCGTCCGCCGGCAGGACCGCCAGCGCGATGCCCTTCTGCCGGGCGAGCGCCTCGATCTGCTGCAGCCCATAGGGCCAATAGGGCTGCCCGCCGATCAGCCGGATCAGGATGCCCTGGGCGCCCTCGAGCGTCTGTTCGACATAGGTGTCGACCGAGAGCGGGTGGCGCAGCGCGGCGATATTGGCCAGCCGCAGGCTCGGCAGCTTGCCCTGCCGCCCGCCGCCGCGCTCCCAGCCCGCCGCAAAGGCCCCGAGATCCGAATCCGAGAAGGACAGCGCCACGATCTCGGCCGGGCTCTGGCCCAGGTCGGTCGGCGTGTCGGTCTCGTCGAGCCCGTGGCTTTCGCGGAAGACGACATGCATGGTCTCAGGCGGTCTCTTCCGCCGCGGTCAGAATGCGGGTGATCGCGGCGCGGTCGATGTCGTCATGCTCGGCGATGACCACCAGGCGCCCCTCGCGGGCCTCGCCCGCGCCCCAGGGCCGGTCGAACTGGTGGCGCACCCGCGCACCCACCGCCTGCACGAGAAGCCGCATCGGCTTGCCCGCGACGCTGGCGTAGCCCTTGACCCGCAGGATGTTCTGCTCGCGCGCGAGACGTTCGATGCGCGCGGCCAGATCGGCGGGGGCGGTGAGCTCGGGCAGGGCGACCACGATGCTTTCGAAGTCGTCGTGGTCGTGCTCGGGCACCCCGTCGTGATGCGAGGGGCGCGCCTCGATGTCGTCCTCGGCGGCGGCGCCGAGGCCCAGGATCACCCGGGGATCGACGCGGCCCTCGGCGACCTCGACCACCGGCAGGCTGCGCGGCGCCTCGGCGGCGATGACCTCGCGGGCGCGGGTCACGCCCTCGGGGCCGGCGAGGTCGGGCTTGGTCAGAAGCACGATGTCGGCGCAGGAGATCTGGTCCTCGAAGACCTCGGACAGCGGGGTCTCGTGGTCGATGCTGTCGTCGGCCTGACGCTGGGCGTCGACGGCGGCCACGTCGGGAGCGAACCGGCCCGCGGCCACGGCCTCGGCATCGGCGAGGGCGACCACGCCGTCGACGGTGATCTTCGAGCGGATGTCCGGCCAGTCGAAGGCCTTCAGGAGCGGCTTCGGCAACGCCAGGCCCGAGGTCTCGATCAGGATGTGCTCGGGGCGCGGGTCGAGCTTCAGGAGCGCCTCGATGGTCGGGATGAAGTCGTCGGCCACGGTGCAGCAGATGCAGCCATTGGCCAGTTCCACCACGTTTTCCGCCGGGCAGTCGGGGATCGCGCAGCCCTTCAGGATCTCGCCGTCGACGCCGACGTCGCCGAACTCGTTCACGACCACGGCCAGGCGCTTGCCGCCGGGGTTCTTCATCAGCTCCGAGATCAGCGTGGTCTTGCCCGAGCCCAGGAAGCCGGTGACGATGGTGACGGGAAGTTTCTCGAGATCGGCCATGTCAGCCCTCCATTGGCGGCACGCGGGCCACGCAGTTTTTCTTGAAGTGTTGCGGACGCTCGCGCCAGGGGATCAGCCCGTTGGCGCTGGCGTGGTATTTCGCGGCGCCCTCGCGCAGGACCTCGAGGTCAGAGGCCTCGTGCAGGTTGCCGAAGACATAGGTCCAGCGGCCCGCGCCGCGCAGCGCCACGGTGCAGCCGCCCTCGCAGTTCTGCAGGCATTCCACCGCGCGCAGGGTGACGCCCTCGGGCATCGAGCCCTCGAGCGCCTCGTAAAGCGCGGCGCCGGGCCGGGTGCCGTCCTCGGCGACCTCCTGGCCACGGCGGCAGGTGGTGCAGATCAAGAGCTCCGCGGGCGGGCGGTCGGGCAGGTCTTTCAACGGGACGGTCCCATTCTGATCGGGGGAAGGGGCATGAAAGATGGCACGAAGGCTCTGAGCCCGCGGCCACCGGCACACCCCGTCCGGTTGCACTTCCTCGGCGCGAGGCAGGTCTCCCGGCTTTCCGGATGTGAGGCGCGGGCCTCTCGGGCGCCCTGCCTTCCCGACCCGTCATGGGGCCAGTGGCGGAGGGGCGACCTCTCCGGGTCACGGTCGCGGGGGCGGCTGCGGCTGCCTCCCGGGGGGCCGGGCGGTCCGCATTCCCTTTTCACCCCGGACGCGCCGGGGCACCTTGCGCATATGCCTTGTTGCGCCGCGACCCACGCGCTGTCAAGCGGCCAGAGACACCCCGGCGATTGACGGGCCGGGCGGCGCCTGCCAGTCAGTTGCCAAAGCCGCGAAGGAGCCCCGCCATGGACGACGCCACCGCCCGCCACAACGCCAAGATGAAGCGCATCAAGGCCGCACGTGACGAGATGATGAAGACCAAGACCGAGGAGAAGGGTCTGATCGTCGTGCACACCGGCAAGGGCAAGGGCAAGAGCTCCTCGGCCTTCGGGATGATCATGCGCTGCATCGCCCATGGCATGCCCTGCGCGGTGGTGCAGTTCATCAAGGGCGACTGGGAGACCGGCGAGCGGACCTTCCTGCGCGAGCGCTTCGCCGAGGAGTGCCGGTTCTTCGTCTCGGGCGAGGGCTTCACCTGGGAGACCCAGGACCGCGACCGCGACATCGCCGCCGCCCGCGCCGGCTGGGAGACCGCGAAGGAGCAGATCCGCGACCCGGAGATCTCCTTCGTGCTGCTCGACGAGATCAACATCGCGCTGCGCTACGACTACCTCGACATCGACGAGGTGGTGGACTTCCTGCTGACCGAGAAGCCCGAGATGACCCATGTCGTGCTGACCGGGCGCAACGCCAAGCCCGAGCTGATCGAGGCCGCCGACCTGGTGACCGAGTTCGAGCTGGTGAAACATCCTTTCCGCGAGGGGGTGCGCGCCCAGGCGGGCGTGGAGTTCTGATGTTCTTAGGTGCGGCCTCGGGGGACGCCAGCGCCGCTGCGCGACGCTCCGGGGGCTTTGCCCCCACCGCCCTCCGGGCGGTTCCCCCAAGGTATTGTCGCCAACCTGAAGCAAGGGTTTCTTTACACTTCGCGCGCTACCCTGGCGTCGCGGTGGAGGGAGAGGTCCCGATCGCCGCCCAAGCTGAAGGCGCCGCGCGCGACCCATCTGCAAAAGGGGCGCGTGCGGCGCTGGATGGCAAGTTTGGGTTGGTCGCGCGCCGGGCGGGCGGCGGTGCGGGTTGGTTTGTTAGTGTGTGGCGTGGGTCCGGCGGGGCACGCGAGGCGGTTGGTTTGGTTTGGGGCGCGTTTGTGGAGGTGTCGCGCGGTGTTTTGAGCGTTGGCGGCGGCGGCGTTAAGGTTAATGGCGCGGGTGCCGGTCCGGGTGTCCGCGCATGAGCCGGGCGCTGATGATCCAGGGCACCGGCAGCAATGTCGGCAAGTCCATGCTGGTGGCGGGGCTGATCCGGGCAGCGCGGCGGCGCGGGCTTTCGGTGGCGCCCTTCAAGCCGCAGAACATGTCGAACAACGCCGCGGTGACCTCGGATGGCGGCGAGATCGGCCGCGCCCAGGCGCTGCAGGCGCGGGCGGCGGGGCTTGCGCCGCGGGTCGACATGAACCCGGTGCTTCTGAAGCCCGAGACCGACACCGGCGCGCAGGTGGTGGTCCAGGGCAAGCGCCTGACCACCGCCCGGGCGCGGGACTACGCGGCGCTGAAGCCCAAGCTCATGGGCGCGGTGCAGGAGAGCTTTGCCCGGCTCCGGGCCGCGCATGACCTGGTGGTAGTCGAAGGTGCGGGCAGCCCCGCCGAGGTCAATCTCCGGTCCGGCGATATCGCCAACATGGGCTTCGCCCGGGCCGCGGATGTGCCGGTGGTGCTGGCCGGCGACATCGACCGGGGCGGGGTGATCGCGCAGATCGTCGGCACCGAGGCGCTGCTCGAGCCCGGCGACCGGGCGATGGTCGCGGGCTTCCTGGTGAACAAGTTCCGCGGCGACCCGCGGCTCTTCGACGAGGGTTACGCGCTGATCGAGGCGCGCACCGGCTGGCGGGGCTTCGGCGTCCTGCCCTGGTTCCCCGAGGCCTGGAAGCTGCCCGCCGAGGATGCGCTCGACATCCGCTCGGGCCCCGGGGCGGAGGGGCTGCACGCCGTGTGCCTGCGGCTCTCGCGGATCGCGAATTTCGACGATCTCGACCCCTTGGCGCAGGAGCCCGGCGTGCGGCTGACCATGCTCGGCCCGGGCGAGGCGCTGCCCGGCGACGCGGACCTGGTGATCCTGCCCGGCAGCAAGGCGACCCGCGCCGACCTGGCCTTCCTGCGCGCCCAGGGCTGGGACATCGACCTTGCCGCGCATCTGCGGCGCGGCGGCCATGTGCTGGGGATCTGCGGCGGCTACCAGATGCTCGGGCGGGTCATCGCGGACCCCGAGGGGCTCGAGGGCGCGCCGGGCGAGGATGCGGGGCTGGGGCTCCTCGACGTCGAGACGCGGATGACGCCGGACAAGCATCTGACCGAGGTCGCCGCCCGGCATGCCGCCAGCGGCGCGGACTTCCGGGGCTACGAGATCCACATCGGTGTGACGGAAGGCCCCGACCGCGCGCGGCCCTTCGCCCATGTGCGCGGCGCGCCGGAAGGCGCGGTCAGCGCCAACGGCCGCGTCGCGGGCAGCTACCTGCACGGGATGTTCGCCGATGACGCCTTCCGCGCGGCCTATCTGGCGGGCTTCGGTGCGCGGTCGACCGGAGGCTATGAGGCGGGGGTAGACGCGGCGCTCGATGCGCTGGCCGAACATCTCGAGGCACATCTCGACGTGGCGGGATTGCTGGGCGTGGCGCGGTAGGCGGGCAGGCGGGAGGCCGGAGGTGACGTTGAGAGCGGCAGGGCTGGGTGCGTCGTCGCTTCGATAACGGCCGTTTCCCGCCTCGACTGGCTTCGGCTGCGTCCTCTTGGACCCGCCCCGGCTCCACCCGCGTCAGCGCGCGCCTTCCGCCCCGACCAGCGCCGCCTCCAGCCGCTGCCAGCCGGTGCGGTCGCCGGGCAACCCGAGGCGCAGCCAGCCGGTGGAATAAGGGAAGGCCCGGCTCCAGATATGCGCGCGGGCGAGGTGGTCCCGGGCCTTTTGCGCATCGCCGGTCTCATAGGTGCGGAAGAGCGGCGTGCCGCCGACCAGCGTCCAGCCCGCGCGCGCGGCGAGCCCGTCGAGCCGCGCCGCGTCGCGGCCGAGGCGCGTGGTGGTGGCCTGCTGCCAGGCGCGGTCCTCCAGCGCCGCGCGGCCGGTCGCGATGGACGGGCCGCTGACCGCCCAGGGGCCGGCGGCGGCCCGGATCGTGCGGGCCAGCTCGGGGCCGCTCAGGGTGAAGCCCAGGCGAAGGCCCGCGAGACCGTAGAACTTGCCGAAGGAGCGCAGGATCAGGAGGTTCTCGCGGGCCGCGCCCGAGGCCGACGCCCCGAAGCGCGGGGCGAGCGACAAAGCGGGCTCGGGGTCGCAGAAGCTCTCGTCGATGACGAGGAGACCGACCTGAGCCGCCAGCGCCTCCAATGCCTCGGGCGCATGACGCCGCCCGTCGGGGTTGTTGGGGTTCACCACCACGGCCACCGCCGCGCCGGCGAGTGCCTCGAGCGTCGTGACTTCCGTGACCGCGCGGCCCTGCGCCGCCAAAGCCGCCGCGTGTTCGTTGTAGGTCGGCCCCAGCACCCGCGCCGGGCCGTCCGGGCCGAGCCGGGGCACAAGCTGGATCGCCGCCTGCGCCCCGGCGAGCGCCACCGGCGTCAGCGCGGTCCCATAGGCGCGGGCCGCCGCCGCTTCGAGCGCAGCGATCTCGCCCGCCTCGGGCAGCGCGGCGAAGGCGCGCGCGGGCAGCTCGGGCACCGGGTAGGGCCGGGCGTTGATGCCGGTCGAGAGGTCGAGCCAGTCGCCCGCCCCGTGGCGCGCCCGCGCCTGGTCCAGATCGCCGCCGTGATCGCGCATGAGACCTCCGATCCTAGCCCGCCGCGAGAAACGCGGGCAGCGCCAGCAGGGCCAGCGCGCCCGCCATGCAGAGCATCGCCCGGGCGTAAAGCGCAAGCCCCCGCGCCAGGTCCCGCGGGGCCGGGTCGGGGGCGCCGGGGTTGATCCAGGGCTCCTCGGCGACGCGCGTGGCATAGACCCGCGGGCCCGAGAGCCGGACGCCAAGCGCGCCCGCCATGGCGCCCTCGGGCCAGCCGGCATTGGGCGAGCGATGGCCGGGCGCGTCGCGCAGCATGACCGCAAAGGCGGCGCGCGGGCGGGCCGAGACCAGCGCGAAGAGCCCGCCCGTCAGCCGCGAAGCCGGCAGGTTCACCAGGTCGTCGAGCCGCGCCGCCGCGCGGCCGAAATCCTCGTGCCGGGGCGTGCGGTGGCCGATCATCGAATCGAGCGTGTTCACCGCCTTGTAGGCCGCGATCCCCGGCAGCCCGGCGATCAGACCCCAGAAAAGCGGCGCGACGATCCCGTCCGAGGTGTTCTCGGCCAGGCTTTCGAGCCCGGCGCGGGCGATGCCGGGCGGATCGAGCTGCGCCGGGTCGCGGCCGACGATCATCGCCACGGCGGCGCGGGCGGCCTCGGTCTCCCCGGCGACAAGCGGGCGGGCGACGGCGGCGACATGGTCGTGCATGGAGCGCAGCGCCAGGAGCGGCCAGGCGAGCACCCCGCCGAGGAGCCAGCCAAGCGGGCCCTCGGGCAGCAGGAGCTGTAGCGCCAGCGCGGGCAGGAGCACGGCGAGAAGCACCAGCGCGACCGCCATGTGCCCCCGCGCGCGGCGGCGGGCCGGGCTCTCGCCCTCGCGGTTGAGGCCCGCGTCGAGCCGGGCGATCAGCGCCCCGATCCAGGTCACCGGATGGCCGATCCGGGCGAACAGCCAGGCGGGCCAGCCCAGGCTCGCGTCGATCACCAGCGCGACCAGCATCATCGCGGCAAAACTCATGCCCGCCCCCCGGTGCGGAAGGTGAAAACGCGCGCGAAGCCGGCCTCGGCGAGCCGCGCGGGGCCCTCCTCGGGCAGGGTTCCGGGGGCGAAGATCAGCCCCCGGGCGGAGCCTGTGTGGGCGCGGAGATGCCCAAGCGCGCCAAGCTCTTGCGCCAGTGCCTCGGTCGGGTCACCGCCGGGGCCGCGCAGCGCACTGGTGCGGGTCGCCGAGAGGCTCGCGAGGCGGGCGGCCTCGGGCAGATCCGGCGCGCGGCTCCAGGCCTCGGCGAGATCGGCGATGTCGGGGAAACGCGCGTCCTCGGGGTCGGTGCGGCTGGGTGCGCCGAAGAAGCCGCCGAGGATCTCGGCCTCGGGCGGCGGCGGCAGCGGGTGCAGCGCGCGGGCCTCGCGCGAGGCCCAGAGACAGCCGTCGGGCGTGGCGCGCATCAAGGGGTCGCTCGCGCCCTCGGCGGCAAGGCAGGCGGCGGCCAGCATCTCGGGCGTGCCGGCGAAACCCGCCGCCCGTGCCAGCGCCACCAGCGCGGCGGTCGAGGCACCGGCCCCGGCGCCCAATGGCATCTCGGCGCGGATCTCGAAATGGCCCTCGGGCAGGTCGAGCGCGGTAAGAAGCGCGCGCGCCGGGCCGGGCTCGAGCGGCCCGTCGAGCCGCAGCGGCCCGGGTCCGCGCCGGGTCGCACTCACCCCGAGCCGCGCGCAGGCGCAGGTCACCAGGACCACCGGCCCCTCGGGCCCGAGCCGCCCCTGCAGCCATTCCCCGAAATGCCCCGCCACGCGGATCATGCGGAAAGCTGTCCGGTCACATTGCAGGCGATCACCGAGAGCCCGCCGTCATAGGCCCGGAGCCGGGTGAGCGAGAGCGGTGCGATCTCGAAGGCGAGGCCCGCGTCGGGCAGCCCGAGCGCCAGCGAGAGCCCGGCGCGCGCCACGCCCGCATGGGCGACAACCGCGATGGGGCCCTGGCCCTTTGCGGCCTCGCCGGCCAGCTCTTCGAGAGCGGGGCGGCAGCGGGAGACGAGATCGGTGAAGCTTTCGCCGCCGGGCGGGCGGCGGGTGGCAAGCGCGCCCCGGCTCAGAGGGCCGAGGTCCGGCAGCTCGGCAAAGGGCAGACCGTCCTCGGCGCCGAAATCCTGCTCCCAGAGCCGCGCGTCCTGGGGCGCCTCGGCGCCGGGAAACAGCGCCTCGGCGGTCTGGCGGCAGCGCAGGGCCGGGCTTGTGACCACGCGCGCCCCGGAAAGGAGCCGCACCAGCGGCGCCAGCGCCCCGGGTTCGGGCAGCAGCGCGGGCACATCGGTGCGCCCGACGAGCCGCCCGCCGTGGTCGGCGGGGGCATGTCGAATCAGCACAAGTTCAGATGCGCCGATGGCGGTCATCGGGGGTTCCCTCCGTGCGGAAAGTCTGCTTTCTCACGTCGCCATGGGAAAGTCGATCCTGATCACCGGAGGCGCCCGTTCGGGCAAAAGCGGCCTGGCCGAGCGGCTCACGCTCGAGCTTGGGCGCCCGGCGATCTACATCGCCACGGCCGAGGCGCATGACGCCGAGATGGCCGCGCGGATCGCCGAACACCAGGCCCGGCGCGGTGCGGAATGGGAGACGCTGAACGCCCCGCGCGACCTGGCCGAGGCGCTCCGCGAGAGCGACGCGCGCGGCCAGCCCCGGCTGGTCGACTGCCTGACGCTCTGGCTGTCGAACCTGACCTTCGCCGAGGCGGACCTGACCGCAGAGGGCGCGAAACTGGCCGAGGTGCTGGCCGCGCAGCAGGCCCCCGTGGTACTGGTCACCAACGAGGTCGGCAGCGGCATCGTGCCCGAAAACGCGCTGGCCCGGCGGTTCCGCGACGCGGCCGGGCGGCTCAACCAGGAGATCGCCCGGGCGGTCGACGAGGTGCATCTGTGTGTCGCGGGCTACCCGATGAGAGTGAAATGACCAGCCTGCCCGAATTCGACGACCTCGACGCCATCGCCCGCTGGGCCGGGGAGCTTCCCGCCTTCGACGAGGCCGCCGCGCAGGCCGCCCGCGCGCGCCAGGGTGAGTTGACCAAGCCGCCGGGCTCGCTGGGCCGGCTCGAGGAGATCGCGGTCTGGATCGCCGGCTGGCAGGGCGAGGCAAAGCCCGCGCTCGACCGGGCGCAGGCGCTGGTCTTCGCGGGCAACCACGGGATCTGCGCCCAGGGGGTGAACCCCTTCCCGCAGGAGGTGACCGCCCAGATGGTCGGTAATTTCGAGGCCGGGGGCGCCGCGATCAACCAACTCTGCCGGGTCTCGGGGGCGGAGCTGTCGGTGGTGGCGCTGGAGCTCGACCGGCCCACGGCGGATTTCACCGAAGGCCCGGCGATGAGCGAGGCCGACTGCCTGGCCGCCATGGCGCGCGGCGCGGGCGCGGTCGACCCGGACGCGCAGATCCTGGTGCTGGGCGAGATGGGCATCGGCAATTCCACCATCGCGGCGGCCCTGGCGGCGGTCTCCCTCGGCGGCGCGGCCGAGACCTGGGTCGGGCGCGGCACCGGCTCGGACAGCGCCGGCATCTCGCTCAAGGCGCGGGTGATCGAGGCAGGGCTGGCGCGGCACAGGGGGCTCTCACCGATGCAGCGGCTGGCGGCGCTCGGCGGGCGCGAACAGGCGGCCCTGTGCGGCGCGGTCCTGGCGGCGCGAGCGGCGCGGATCCCGGTGCTGCTCGACGGCTATATCTGCAGCGCCGCGGTGGCGCCGCTGGCCGCGGCGGACCCCGCGCTTCTGGATCATTGCATGATCGGCCACGCGAGCGCCGAGCCCGGCCACGCCCGGCTCTGCGCGGCTTTGGAGAAACAGCCGATCCTCGACCTGGGCATGGCGCTTGGCGAGGGTTCGGGCGCGGCGCTGGCGCTTTCGGTGGTCAAAGGCGCGGTGGCCTGCCACAGCGGCATGGCGACCTTCGCCGAGGCGGGCGTCGCCGGGGCATGAGGGCCGTCCGGCGCATCCGCGAGGCGCGGCTGGCGCTGATGCTGCTGACCCGGCTGCCGGCCGGGAGTTTCCCCGAGGATCCGCCCGCGCTCCCCGAGAGCCGCTGGGCCTGGCCGCTGGTCGGGCTGGTCACAGGCGCGTCGAGCTGGGGTGTCTTCGCCCTCGCGGGTGCGCTGGGGCTGGCGCCCGGCATCGCGGCGCTTCTGGTGATCGGCGCGGGCGTTCTGCTGACCGGCGGGCTGCACCACGACGGGCTGGCCGACAGCGCCGATGGGCTCTGGGGCGGGCAGAGCCCCGAGCGCCGGCTCGAGATCATGCGCGACAGCCGGATCGGCAGTTACGGCGTGCTGGCGTTGATCCTGACGCTGGGGCTCGAATGGCAGGCGCTCGGCGCGGCGGGCGCGGTGGTGGGGTTTCCGGGCTTCCTGCTTGTCGGCGTGGCGAGCCGGCTGGCGATGCTGCTGGTCTCGGACCTGGTGCCGCTGGCGCGGGGTGACGGGCTCGGTGCCTCGGCGCGCGGGGCCGGAGGGCTTGAGGTCTGGTGGCCGGGGGCGCTGGCCCTACTGGTCGCTGCACTGGCGACAGGCCCGGGCGCGCTCTGGGCGCTGGGTGTCATGGCGGCGCTGACCCTCGGGGTGGCGCGGCTCGCCCGGGCCAAGATCGGCGGGCAGACCGGCGACATCCTGGGCGCCGTGCAGGTGCTGACGGGGCTTGCCGGATGGCTCGCGCTGGCCGCCGCGCATTAATCCGACAATTTCACTTTGCTTTCCCGCGACCGCGTGATACCCGAGCAAAAGTATCAGAGATGGGAGCGATACAATGAACGCATTGAGCATCCGCGCAACGCTCGCCTCGGTGGCCGCGCTGGCCGTCGCAGCGCCGGCACTGGCGCAGGACAATGGCGAACTGAACCTTTATTCCTCGCGGCACTATGACACCGACGAACGGCTCTATTCCGACTTCGAGGACCAGACCGGCATCACCATCAACCGCATCGAAGGCAATGCCGACGAGCTGATCGCGCGGCTCCAGGCCGAGGGCGAGAACTCGCCCGCCGACGTCTTCCTGACCGTCGACACCTCGCGGCTCGAGCGGGCCAAGGACGCCGGCATCCTGCAGGCGGTCGAGAGCGACCTGCTCGAAGAGCGCGTGCCCGGCCAGTACCAGGACAGCGACAACCAGTGGTTCGGCTTCTCGCTGCGCGGCCGCATCATCTTCTACGACAAGACCGACGTGGAGAACCCGCCGGCGACCTACATGGATCTCGCCAGCGACGATTACGAAGGCCAGGTCTGCATCCGCTCCTCGACCAACACCTACAACCAGACGCTGCTGGCCTCGATCATCGAGAACGAGGGTGCAGAGGCGGCGCGCACCTGGGCGCAGGGCGTGGTCGACAACATGGCCCGCGCGCCCCAGGGCGGCGACACCGACCAGCTGCGCGGCATCGTCTCGGGTGAATGTGACCTCGCGGTCTCCAACACCTATTACTTCGCCCGCGCCATCGCGAGCGACGTGGACGGCGTGTCCGGCTCGCTCGACCAGATCGGCTGGGTCTTCCCGAACCAGGACAGCTACGGCGCGCACGTGAACCTCTCGGGCGGCGGCATCGCGGCCAATGCGCCGAACCGCGAGAACGCGGTGGCCTTCCTGGAGTATCTCGCCTCGGACAGCGCGCAGCAGTATTTCGCCGCGGGCAACAACGAGTACCCGGTGGTCGAGGGCGTCGAGACCACCGAGGCCGTCGACGAGCTGGGCGAGTTCCAGGCCGACACGGTGGACCTCTCGGCGGTGGCCAAGCAGCTGCCGACCGCCCAGGAGATCTTCAACGAGGTCGGCTGGGAGTGATCCCGAAGCCGGGTTGGAGATGACCTGAGATGTGAAGGAGGCCCGGGCGGAGACGTCCGGGTCTTTTTTGTGTGTGGGGGCGGGGTGTTTGCGTGGTTTTTGGCTGGGCTGGAGGAAGTGGCCGCTGGCAGGTGGCTCTGTTGGATTAGGCCCGACAAAGAACGCCGCTCAGAGCATGGCGATTACACCGCTCCAAATTCAGCACCGCAATACCCCAACGCGCACCCCCTTGCGCCCGAATAGCATCGAAGATGCCGGGCGCGCGCCGGACCGGCCCGATGGGCCGGCGCTCGTTTGGTTGGCGCGCTTAGATCGCAGATCATCCTGACCTTGCATGGATAAAGCGCGCCGTTCGACTGTCGGCAGCGCCGGCCCCCGGTCCGGCGCGCGCCCTCTGGTGGGGCGGGTTGTGAGGCGGCTTGTGGGGATGTCGGGTCTCGGAGACGCCGGGCTGTCGGGTTGAAAGCTTCAGAAGAGCTGGTGCCCCTCGCTTCGCTTCATAGAAAAAGATGGGCCAGCACAGGTGGGCCAGGACAGTCTTTCTCGGAAGCGTGCAGGACGGCTCAAAGAAACCGAACGTCAGTGGCGCAGAACACTTGAGCCAACCCAGCTAGTCCGAACCTCGATTTCCCTTCGGCGATCCCGAGCCCATCCACCCTCAGCCGCACAACGCTCACCCACATAAGCCGCAAGCAACACCACCCGCCAAACCCCTCAGGCGCCCCGTCAGCCTCACCCCGGTCACACCACCTGCCAGCGCGTCGGACTGTTCTCCTGCCACCCGCTCTCGTGCAGAAGCGGCGCGTCGCGGTCCTCTTCGGCCACCCCGAGGCAGAGATACCCCGTCAGCACCCAGCTTCCCGGCACCTCGAAGATCGCCGTCACCTCCTCGGGGTCGAGGATCGACACCCAGCCGAGCCCCAGGTTCTCGGCCCGCGCTGCGAGCCAGAGCGTGTGGATCGCCATGACCGTCGAATAGGCCAGCGTCTCGGGCATGGTCTGCCGGCCAAGCCCGCGGCCCTCGGCGGGGTCGGTCTCGGTGAAGACCGCCAGATGCACCGGCGCCTCGCGCAGCCCGGCGAGCTTCAGCGCCAGGTAGTCGGCCCGGGCCTCGGCGCCGTAGCCCGAGGCGGCCACAGCGTTGCAGCGCTCGAAGCTCTCGATCACCCGGGAACGCGCCTCGGGGCTCTCGACCTGCAGCACCCGCCAGGGCCGCGAATTGCCCACCGAGGGCGCCCGGTCCATGGCGGTCCGCAGCCGCGAAAGTACCTCGGGCGCCACCGGGTCGGGGCGGAAATGGCGCACGTCGCGGCGCCAGTGCAGCACCTCGGCCAGGGCCTCGCGGTGGGCGCGGGTGAGCCGCATGGCGCTATTGCCGCCCGATCCGGCGGATCAGCAGGATCACCGGCAGAAGCCCGATCGCCGCGATCACCAGGCTTGGCACCGCCGCCCCGTCGAGCCGCTCGTCGGCGGCCAGCCGATGCGCCTGCACCGCCAGCGTGTCGTAGTTGAAGGGCCGCAGGATCAGCGTCGCGGGCAGCTCCTTCATCACGTCGACGAAAACGATCAGCAGCGCGGTCAGAAGGCTCGGCGAGAGGATCGGCAGGTGCACCCGCATCAGCGTCTTGTAAGGGCCTTTACCAAGCGCCCGGGCGGCGGCGTCGTAATTGGGGTTCATCGCCGCCTGGCCGCCCTCGTAGGCGCCGATCGCCGCGGCGAGGAAGCGGATCATGTATGCCGCCACCATGAGCCAGATCGAGCCGGTGACCAGAAGGCCGGTGGAAATGCCGAAGCGCGCCTCCATGAAGGCGTCGAGCGCGTTGTCGAAGGCCGCGAAGGGCACCAGGAGGCCCACGGCGATCACCCCGCCGGGCACCGCGTAGCCGATCCGCCCGACCTGCAGCACCCCGTGCGAGAGCCGCCCCGGCCGCAGCCGGTCGTAATACCCAAGTGCGATGGCCGCGAGCACCGTGAGCCCCGCGGCCACGGCGGCCAGCGTCACCGAGTTCTGCGCGAAATCGAGGTAGCGCTCGGACAAAAGCGACTGCCCCGAGCCCACAGCCATGGTCGCAAGCGTCACCGCCGGCACCAGCGCGCCAAGCGCCATGGGCAGGGCGCAGGCCAGCATCGCGGCCAGGCCCCGCCAGCCGGTCAGGGTGATCCGGGGCAGGGCGCCCGGCCCGGCGTTGGAATGAAAGCGCGCGGCACCCCGCGTCTTGCGCTCGAGCAGTGCGAGCAGCAGCGCGGCGCTCAGAAGCCCCAGCGCCAGCTGCGCCGCCGCCGCGCGGTCGGCCATGCTGAACCAGCTCTGGTAGATGCCCGTGGCGAAGGTCTGCACGCCGAAATAGGCGGCGGTGCCGTAGTCGGCCAGCGTCTCCATGCAGGCCAAGAGCACCCCCGCCGCGATCGAGGGCCGCGCCAGCGGCAGGGCGGCGCGCAGGAAAGCCCGCCCGGGGCCGAGACCCAGCGTGCGGGCGATGTTGAAGGGCCGCGCGCCCTGCGCCAGGAAGGCCGCCCGCGCCAGCAGGTAGACGTAAGGATAAAGCACCAGCGTCAGCATGGCCGCCGCGCCCCCGGTCGAGCGGATCTCGGGGAACCAGTAGTCGCGCGGCCCCCAGCCGGTCACCGCCCGCAGCGCTGTCTGCACCGCGCCGGGATGGTCCAGAAGGTCGGTATAGGCATAGGCCAGCACATAGGCCGGGAAGGCCAGCGGCAGGACCAGCGCCACCTCGAGAAGCCGCCGCCCGGGAAAGGCGCAGGCCGTCACCAGCCAGGCGGTGCCCGCGCCGATCACGCAGGTGCCGCTGGCCACCACGACCAGAAGCACCAGCGTCGTCGAGACATAGCGCGGCAGGACCGTGGCCCAGAGATGCGCCAGCGTGTCGAAACTGCCGCCCGCCGCCGCCAGCGCCACCGCCAGCATCGGCAGCAGAACCAGCGCGGCCACCCCGAGACTGACCAGCGTGAAGGGCGCCGCGGCGGTGTCCTTGCGGGGACGGGGCAGGGACCAGCTCTGGCTCACGGGGGACGTTCCCTTGCTTCGGAGGGGGGGTGTTTCGGGAGCGCAGACAGTCGCGTTTCAGCGCCCCGAGCGCAAGAGGGTGAAAAAGCCGCAGGCTGGGCTTGAGCTTCCCGTTGCTGGAACCCTTATGTGAGCTCTGACGCTTGGATTCCCACCGGAGGCCCGATGACCCAGACCGCCGCACATACGCTCTCGGTCGAGAACATGACCTGCGCCGGATGCGCCGGACGGGTGGAGCGTGCGCTGCAGGGCGCCGATGGGCTGAGCGGCGTCTCGGTCAACCTCGCCCGCGAGGAGGCCCGCTTCGAGGCCCCGGGTCCCGAAGGCGCGCTGGTGGCCGCCCGGGCGCTTGATGCCGCGGGCTATCCCGCCCGCCGCGCGCAGCTCACGCTGGCGGTCGAGGGCATGACCTGCGCCTCCTGCACGGCGCGGGTCGAGGCGGCGCTGAGTGCCGTGCCCGGGGTCGAAAGCGCCGCGGTGAACCTCGCGAGCGAGACCGCGCAGATCCGCTACCTTGACGGGGTGACCAGCCCCGAGGCGCTGGCCCGCGCCGCCGGAGAGGCGGGCTATCCGGCCCGCCCGCAGGGCGCCGTGGCCGAGGACGCCGAGACCCGCCGCGCGCTCGAAGCCCGCTCTCTGAAGCGGCGGGCGATCGGCGCGGCGGTGCTGGCGCTGCCGGTGGTCCTCCTGGCCATGGGGCCGCATATGGTGCCCGGCGCGGGCGCGCTCATCGAGGCGTCGATCGGCACGCAGGCCTCCTGGCTGATCCAGTTCGCGCTGACGAGCCTTGTCCTCTTCGGTCCGGGGCGGATCTTCTTCCGGCGCGGCCTGCCGGCGCTCGCCAAGGGCGCGCCGGACATGAACAGCCTCGTGGCGCTCGGCACCGCGGCGGCCTGGGGCTATTCCACGGTCGCGACCTTCCTGCCCGGGCTCCTGCCCGATGCCATGCGCGCGGTCTACTTCGAGGCCGCCGCGGTGATCGTCCTCCTGATCCTCATTGGCCGCTGGCTCGAGGCCCGCGCCAAGGGCCGCACCGGCGCCGCGATCCGCGCGCTTCTGGACCTGCGCCCGGCCATGGCGCGCCGGATCGAAGACGGCACCCCGCGCGAGGTCCCGGTCGAGGCGCTGGCGGTGGGCGATCTCCTGCAGATCCGCCCGGGTGAGCGCATCCCCGTCGACGGCGTCGTGACCGAAGGCCAAAGCCGGCTCGACGAAAGCATGCTGACCGGCGAGCCCGCGCCGGTCGCCAAGGGCCCCGGCGACAGCGTCACCGGCGGCACGGTCAACGGCGCGGGCGGGCTGATGTTGCGCGCCGAACGGGTTGGCGCGGACACCGCGCTGGCACAGATCGTCCGCATGGTCGAAGAGGCCCAGGGCGCCAAGCTGCCGATCCAGGGGCTGGTCGACCGGGTCACGCTCTGGTTCGTGCCCGCGGTCATGGCGCTGGCGGCGCTGACGGTGCTGGTCTGGCTGGTGCTCGGCCCCGATCCGACGCTGACCCATGCGCTGGTGGCCGGGGTCTCGGTGCTGATCATCGCCTGCCCCTGCGCCATGGGGCTGGCGACGCCGACCTCGATCATGGTGGGCACCGGGCGCGCGGCGGAACTGGGCGTGCTCTTCCGCCGGGGCGAGGCTCTGCAGTCGCTGGCGGGCGTGGAGCTTCTGGCCTTCGACAAGACCGGCACGCTGACCGAGGGGCGCCCGAAGCTGACGGCCTTCGAGCTCGCCGAGGGCTGGGACCGCACGGCGCTCCTGCAGCTTGTCGCGGGCGCCGAGGCGGGCTCGGAACACCCCGTGGCCCGCGCCCTGACCGAGGCGGCGGAGGCCGAGGGCCTGACGCCCGCGCCGGCCCAAGGGTTCACCGCTGTGCCGGGGCAGGGCGTCCGCGCCGAGGTGGACGGCTTTGCCCTAGCTCTCGGCAATGCCGCGCTGATGGCCGAGGAGCGCGCCGAGACCGCCCCCTTCGAGGCCCGCGCCAGCGCGCTGGCCCGCGAGGGCCGGACGGTGCTTTACGCCGCCGTCGACGGCAGGATCGCCGCGCTGATCGCGGTGTCAGACCCGCTGAAGCCCGGCAGCGCCGAGGTCATCGCCGGGCTCAAGGCCCGCGGCATCGAGGTCGCGCTGATCACCGGCGACCGCGAGGAGACCGGCGCCGCCATCGCGCAGAGCCTCGGCATCGACCGGCTGGTCGCCGAGGTCCGCCCCGAAGGCAAGGTCGCCGCCCTGGAAGAGCTGGCCCAAGGCCGCCGCACCGGCTTTGTCGGCGACGGCATCAACGACGCCCCGGCGCTCGCCCGCGCCGACATCGGGCTGGCCATCGGCACCGGCACGGACGTTGCCATCGAAAGCGCCGACGTGGTGCTGATGTCCGGCGATCCGCGCGGCGTCCTGACCGCCGTCGAGGTCTCGCGCCGGACCATGGCCAACATCCGCCAGAACCTCGGCTGGGCCTTCGGCTACAACGCCGCGCTGATCCCGGTTGCGGCGGGGGTGCTCTATCCGGCCTTCGGGCTCCTGCTCTCGCCGGTCTTCGCCGCCGGGGCCATGGCGCTCTCCTCGGTCTCGGTCCTGACGAACGCCCTGCGCCTGCGCCGGCTCACCCCCGCCGGCGCGCCCTCCAGTGAAGCGAAAGGAACCCCTGCATGAATATCGGAGAAGTGGCCGACCGCTCGGGCGTGCCCGCCAAGACCATCCGCTACTACGAGGAGATCGGCCTGGTGCGCCCGGCCCGCAGCGCCAACGGCTACCGCGCCTTCGCCGAGACCGAGCTGCACAAGCTGGCCTTCCTGGGCCGCGCCCGGACGCTGGGCTTCTCGATCGAGGAATGCCGGCGGCTCCTGGCGCTCTACGAGGACGACAACCGCGAGAGCGCCCAGGTCAAGGCCCTGGCCGAGGAGCACCTCGCCGAGGTCGACGCCCGGATCGCCGGCCTGCAAGCCATGCGCGAGACCCTGGCCCGGCTGGTGCGCTCCTGCCACGGCGACGACCGGCCGGATTGCCCGATCCTGGATGACCTGGCGCAGGGCGGGTGAGGGGGCTTGCCTCGGCTGGCGGTGGTCTTGCTGGAAGCTCGACCAACAAGGTTTTCTCGGCTCGAGCCGTTGCAGGCTTCTCGACTGGCACGCCGTGTGGTCGAGACCTCTCCCGGACACGGGCACTCTTTGCGTCCTGCGGGCCCGGATTGTCTTCCCCGGCGCAAAGGTTGTATCGGCATTGCGTGAGACCAGCGGAAGCCGAGGAGACCGTGCGGTGAACTTAGGGAGCAGGAAAACCGTGGTTCCGGAGCGCCTAGCCGCCGTCGGCGGTGCTCGCGCCCGAGCCCTCGGAACCATTTTTCATTCCCCTGCCATCGGATGTGTGGCGTCCCACGCGTTCAAGACTGTCGCTACCGAGAGCGGTCACAATCCGGAGAAAGGCGCCGGCTTTCCAGGCGCGATCGGAGCCTAGCCCATGAGCCGCCAAGCCCCCATCGTGCATATCGGCTTGCCCAAGACCGGCACGACGTCTCTGCAAAAGCACCTCCTTCCGAAAATCTGCGAGGAGAAGGACTTCCTGTATAACCCGGCGGAATTCAGGAAGATCAAGAAGCAGAGATTTACCTACAGCGCGGATGACAAAGCGCGTCTGCACGAGGTTCTCAACACCCGCAGCGTCCTTGTCAGCCAGGAGGGTCTTGTCGACTGGAACCCACGCAACTGCGAGAGCGCGGCAGACAAGGTTCTGGACTTGTTCGGCCCCGAGGCCCGCATCATCATCACCTATCGGGATCCGATCGACTACCTGACCTCGCTCTATGTTCAGAAAGTGCACGAAGGCAATGTGATCGCGGCGGAAGACTTCTTCGTCTCGTCAGAGGATTACGAGAACCTGGATGAATTCCTGCCGGAAAAAAGCATGTTAAGATACGACCATGACAGGCTGGATTACCAATTCCTCGAAAAGACGTACAAGGACCGGTTCTCCAATGTCTTCCCTGTTCCCTTGAGCAGGATGAAAACGCTTTATCCCTTCACCCAATTGATTGATCTGAGCGATCGCCAAGTTGAAGCTCTGCGCACCCTGTTGAGCACCGCGCCAAGAGAAAACAGGTCGTATTCCCAAGCCGCATTGAATCTCACCTTCATTCGGGAAAGGGGTTTGAATAGGCTAGGATTGAAGTCCTTGGGGTCGGAGGACTACCCGGAGACAAACGCGTTTCTCGAAAGCACGACGGGTGTCCCGAAAGATCCGAACGCCCGGAAGAAGACACGCAGAGACCCCCGGTCTGGACGCAGCAACAAGGGTCTGCTCAAGCCCTGGCGCTGGTGGATGCAGAATGTCTTCGACAGGATCTACCCCTACAAGAAGTACAAGCTGCCCCAGAGTGTTCTGGAGCGTCTCGATACCGACGTGATGCGCAGGAACGCGGCGTATGTTGCGGAGTTGGAGAAGTCGCTGGATGAGAAGCTGTCCTGATTTCAGAGGGCATCCGGCGGCCGACGATCCCATAGCGGCTAAGAAAGCCTGGACGCGGTAGCTTTTCGGTCGTCAATGCAGCCGCCTCTCTAGGCGCTCTCAAGCGCATCAAAACGCGTCCCAGGCCACGCCTAGCCACCGCCCCCACCTGGTTCCGGGCTGGCCCCGCGCCTAGATTGCGCGTATGAGAGCCGCCACTCCGACCCAAACGCGCCCTAGGGAGCTTTGCCATGCCCTCTGACGCCCTTCGCAGTGCCGCCCGCCTGAGCGTGGCGCCGATGATGGAATGGACCGACCGGCATTGCCGGGTCTTCCATCGCCAGCTCAGCCGCGAGGCGCTGCTTTATACCGAGATGGTCACCGCGCCGGCGCTGGTCCGGGGCGGGGCGCTGCATCTCCTCGACCACGACGCCGCGGAGCATCCGCTGGCGCTGCAGCTTGGCGGCAGCGATCCCGAGGAGCTGGCCGAAGCGGCGCGGCTCGGGGAAGAGGCGGGCTACGATGAGATCAACCTCAACTGCGGCTGCCCCTCAGACCGGGTGCAATCGGGCACCTTCGGGGCGGTCCTGATGCGCGACCCGGCGTTGGTGGCGCGCGGCGTCGCGGCGATGCGCCGGGCGGTCTCGGTGCCGGTCACGGTGAAATGCCGGATCGGGGTCGACGACCAGGAGCCCGCGGAGGTGCTGCCGGCCTTCCTCGAGGCCGTGGCCGAGGCGGGCGCCACGCGGCTCATCGTGCATGCGCGCAAGGCCTGGCTGCAGGGGCTGTCGCCCAAGGAGAACCGCGACATCCCGCCGCTCGACTACGAGCTCGTGATGGAGATGAAGCGGCGGTTTCCCGAGCTGCACCTCTCGATCAACGGGGGCATCACCTCGCTCGAACAGGCGCGGGGCTTCCTGGAGGCGGGGCTCGACGGGGTCATGGTGGGCCGCGCGGCCTATCACCAGCCCTGGGACGTGCTGGCTGGGGCGGATGCGGAGATCTACGGCGCCGACCGCGCGCCGGTGGCGCCGGAAGAGGCGGCGCGGGGGATGCTCGACTACATCGACGCCCATGTGGCCTCGGGCGGCAAGGTGCACCAGGTCACGCGGCACATGCTGGGGCTCTTCGCGGGCCGGCCCGGCGCGCGGATCTGGCGGCGGGTGCTGTCCGAGAACGCCACCAAGCCGGGCATGGACTCGGGGCTGGTGCTGCGGGCGCTGGACGAAATGACGGCGGCGCGGGCGGCGGCCTGAGCGGGAGGCGGGAGGGCCGGTTTAGGCGGTGTCTCCGGTCTAAGCGGCCTGTGGAGCCTTCATTGGCTTGCCTGCAAAGACGCGCGCGGCCTTCGATTCGCTCTGCCGAACAGCAGCCGCGTTGACCTCAACTCTCTGAAAACCTGGCACAAAACCGCCCCGCACCCCCTCAGCCCTGCCGGGCCATCCGGGCGCGACGGCCACCGCGGCGCTTCTGCAGGCGGGGAGCGCGGGCGGGCAGGGCCTCCATGACCTCGCGCCGCTCCTCGGGGCTCATCCGCGCCCAGGAGGTGATCTCCTCGATGCTGCGGAAACAGCCCACGCAGATGCGTTCCTCGGGGTGCACGACGCAGGTCTGCACGCAGGGGCTCTCGATCGCCCCGCCGGTCGCGCCGCCTGTCCTGCTCTTGCCCATGAAAGCCTCGTCTCAGCCCTGGCGGAGATGCCTAATCCGGTCGAGCGCGCCCTGCAAGATGTAGCTCGCCGCGACGTGATCGATGCGCTCGGCGCGCTTGGCGCGCGAGGTGTCCGCCTCGAGCAGCGCGCGCTCCGCGGCCACGGTCGAGAGGCGCTCGTCCCAGTAGGTGATCACCCCCGGCCAGAGCCGGGTCAGGTTGCGCGCGAAGGCGCGGGTCGATTGGCAGCGGGGCCCCTCGGTGCCGTCCATGTTGCGCGGCAGGCCGAGGACCACGCCGCCGATCTCGCGCTCCGCGAGGATCGCCATGAGCCGCTCGGCGTCCTGGGTGAACTTCTTCCGGCGGATCGTCTCGAGCGGGGTGGCGACCGACAGGAGCCGGTCCGAGACCGCCACGCCGATGGTCTTGTCGCCGAGGTCGAGCCCGGCCAGCGCCGCCATGGGCGGCAGTTCCGCGACGGCCTCTTCGATGCTTTCGTGGATCATTGGACCACCCCCGCCTCGCGGGCCCCGGCGCGCACAGTCTCGAGCGCCTCCTCGTTGCCCAGGAAGACCTCCTGCGCGTTGCGCCAGATCTCGCGGGCCTGGTCAGTCTCGCCGAGGACGCCATAGGCGGCGATCAACCGGGCCCATTCCTCGGGCGAGCCGCCCTGGTTGGCGAGCCGGTCCGAGAGCCGCGCGACCATGCCGGCGATCATGCCCTGGCGGTCCTCGGCGCTCATCTCGCCCGCGGCCTCGATGTCCTCGGCGCTGGGGCCGGAGAGGGCCGAGGCGGGCACCGGCGGCTGGTAGTCGTTGACGCCCGCGCGCCAGGCGATCTCGGGGATCTGCGCCATGACCGGCGGCACCCAGGGGTCGGTCTCGGACGAGCGGCGCAAAAGCGCGTCCCAGATGCGGAAGGCGCGGTCGGGGCGGCCGGTCTGGGCCATGGTCAGCCCGGCGTAATAATTGCCGACGCCGCTTTCGGGGTCGCGGCGCAGCGCCTCCTGGACCGCGATCTCGGCCTCGGGCGAGACATAGCCACCCGCGGCCAGCACCATCATGTCGGCGAGATCGGCGTAATCCTTGGCGGTGGCCTCCTCGCCCTTGAGCGCGATGATCCGCTCCTGCGCCGCATAGGCCGCGCGGTAATTGCCAAGCGCGGCCTCGGAGCGCGCCAGAAGCTGGAAGCCGCGCAGGTCGTCCTGCCGCTCGGCGACCGCCTGGCGGAGCCGGTTGACCAGCGCGAGATACTCCTCGGTCGGGGCCTCCTCGGGGGACGCGGCGGGCACCTCGGCCTCGGCGGCGGCCTGGTCGGGGCGGTTGCGGCGGGCCTCCTCGGCCTGGGCGATGCGCGCCTCGAGGCCGAGGTCGCCGTAGCCCGGCGCGCCGAGGCTGAGGTAGATCCCGATGGAACCCACCAGCAGGAACAGCGCCAGCGCCGCCAGGGTCAGCCGCGAGAGCCCGCGCGCCTCGCCTCCCGGACCGGGCGCGGAACCGGACCGCGCGTCGGCGGCCAGAAGCCGGCGCGAGACCTCGGTGCGCAGCCGCTCGGCCTCCTCGGGCGCGATGATGCCGCGTTCGGCGTCGCGATCGACCTCGGTGAGCTGCTGGCGATAGACCTCGATGTCCGACTGCGCGGCGTCGCGCGTGCGCCCGTGGCCGCGCAGAAGCGCAAGCCCGATCAGCGCCGCGACCAGCAGCGCCATGGCACCGGCTACGATCCAGAAGGCGATCATGGGGTCTCCTCAGACGTTTGGCCTGACATATCCGCGCGCCCTTCCGACCAAAAGGCAAAAAACCCCCGGGGCGCGCCCATGTCGCAAAGCGCCGCGGGCGATGTCGCAACTGCGCCGAAATATGACGGGTCCCGGCATGGCGCGGCGCCCGCACCCATGCGAGGAGGGCAGGCAAGGGGACATCGAGCCGGGAATCGCCACTCCATGACACGCTACTCCGCCTTCGCGCTGGCCCGCGAGGCCTTCCGCAACCACCAGGGCTGGGGCCGCGCCTGGCGCGATGCCACGCCCAAGGGGCATTACGACGCGGTGATCGTCGGGGCCGGCGGCCACGGGCTGGCGACGGCCTATTACCTCGGCAAGAACCACGGCATCCGCAATGTCGCGATCCTCGAGAAGGGCTGGCTCGGCGGCGGCAACACCGGGCGCAACACCACGATCATCCGGTCGAACTACCTGCAGGACCCCTCGGCGGCGATCTACGAGAAGTCGCGCAGCCTCTACGAGACGCTGAGCCAGGACCTGAACTACAACATCATGTACAGCCCGCGCGGCGTGATGATGCTGGCGCAGACCGAACACGAGGTGCGGGGCTACCGGCGCACCGCCCATGCCAATGCGCTGCAGGACGTCGAGACCCGCTTCATCGGCCCCGAGGAGGTCAAGCGCCTGGTGCCGATCATCGAGCTGAAGGGCCCGCGCTACCCGGTCCTCGGCGCGCTCTGGCAGCCGCGGGCGGGCACCGCGCGGCACGACGCGGTGGCCTGGGGCTATGCGCGCGCCTGTTCCGACATGGGCATGGACATCGTCCAGAAATGCGAGGTCACCGGCGTGCGCACCGAGGGCGGCCGCGTCACCGGCGTCTCCACCACCCGCGGCGAGATCGGCTGCGACAAGCTCGGCCTCGTGGTCGCGGGCCATTCGGGGCACCTGGCCGACATGGCGGGCTTCCGGCTGCCGGTGGAAAGCGTGGCGCTGCAGGCGCTGGTGTCCGAGCCGATCAAACCCTGCATGGACGTGGTGGTCATGGCCAATACCGTGCACGGCTACATGAGCCAGTCCGACAAGGGCGAGATGGTGATCGGCGGCGGCGCGGACGGCTACAACAACTACACCCAGCGCGGCTCCTTCCACCACATCGAGGAGACGGTGCGCGCGCTTTGCGAGACCTTCCCGATGATCTCGCGGCTGAAGATGCTGCGGCAATGGGGCGGCATCGTGGACATGACCGGCGACCGCTCGCCGATCCTGTCGAAGACCCCGGTGGAGAACTGCTTCATCAACTGCGGCTGGGGCACCGGCGGGTTCAAGGCGATCCCGGGCTCGGGCTGGGGCTTCGCCGAGCTGATGGCCAAGGGCCATTCGCCGCTGACCGAGGCCTTCGGGCTCGACCGCTTCCGCGAAGGCCGCTTCGTCGACGAGTCGGTCGCGGCAGGGGTGGCGCATTGAGCCTCGGGCGGGAACCCGCCGAGGCGCACCTGCCGTCTTTGGCAAGCCTTCGCCGATCCGCGCGCCAGGCCGGCGCGGCGGGAACGGCGCGGGGGGTGGCTCTCGTTGTCTGCGCAAATATCGCAGTCACGGAGGCATCCAGATGTCCGACACGAACCACAGCCATCACACCCGCGAAACCCACGTCGAGAAGTCCGGCGCGAGCGGGCCGATCGTCTTCATCGTCGGCGGCCTCGTCGTCGCCGTCGGCGTCCTGGCCTGGGCCCTCACCGGCAACGCGCCCGAGGGCGGCAGCGCCGCGAACGGCAATGGCGACGTCTCGATCTCGGTCGACGGCGGGGATGCCGCCGCCGAAGGCAGCGCCGGCGCCGGTGAAGGCGCCGAAGCCGGGGCCGCGGCCTCGGGTGGCACTGCTGCCGAAAGTTCGGGCGCTGCCGAGGCCGAAGCCGACGCGACAGCCGGCGACGGTGGCGCGGCCGCAGGCGCGGACGCCCAGCAGAACTAAGACCGCGTGCGGGGTTGTCCCGCCGCGCACCCCTGACCACGCCCCGACCGCTCCGCGCGGCCGGGGCGCTTTGCGTGCCCGGAGGTCCCCGTGCTGATCCTGACCTGTCCCTATTGCGGCGTCGCCGCCGACGAGACCGAGCTGCATCCCGGCGGCGAGGCGCATCTGACGCGCGAGGGCCCCGAAAGCGATGACGCCGCCTTCGAGGGCTACCTTTTCCACCGCAAGAACCCCAAGGGCGTGCATTTCGAGCGCTGGCGCCATTCCCATGGCTGCGGCAAGTGGTTCCACGCCGCGCGCTGCACCGTCACGCTCGAGGTCTTCGGCTCCTATGCCGCCCAGACCACGGAACCCCCGCAGGAGATCCGCGAGATCCTCACCGCGCGCCGTCCCGGCTGGGACCAGGAGGCAAAGGCATGAGCACCCGTCTGGCCCAGGGCGGCCGCCTGATCGACCGCGCCAAGACCCTGCGTTTCACCTTCAACGGCCGCCAGATGAAGGGCTATGCCGGCGACACGCTGGCCGCCGCCCTCCTGGCGGGCGACCAGATGCTGGTGGGGCGCAGCTTCAAGTATCACCGCCCGCGCGGCATCCTGGCCTCGGGCGCCGAGGAGCCCAACGCGCTCGTGGGCCTCGGCACCGGCGACCGCTTCGAGCCGAACCAGCGCGCCACGGTGACCGAGCTTTTCGAGGGGCTCTCGGCGGGGTCGCAGAACCATTGGCCGAGCCTCGAATACGACATCGGCGCGATCAACACCAAGCTGGCGCGCTTCCTGCCGGCGGGCTTCTACTACAAGACCTTCATGCAGCCTCGGGCCTTTTGGAAGCATGTCTACGAGCCTTTCATCCGCCGCTCGGCGGGGCTCGGCAAGGCGCCCGCCGCCGAGGCGCGCGACCCCGATGATTACGAGCATTACTACGCCCATGTGGACCTCCTGGTGATCGGCGGCGGCGTCGCGGGACTGCAGGCCGCGCGCATCGCGGGGCAGGCGGGCCGCTCGGTTCTGCTGATCGAACAGGGGCCCGTCTGGGGCGGCCGCGCGCCCGTCGACGGCGGCGAGATCGAGGGGCTTCCGGCCGAGGAATGGGTCGACCGCACGCTCGAGGAACTCACCGCCATGCCCAACGTGCGGCTGCGCGCGCGGACGCTGGGCGCGGGGCTTTACGACCACGGCTATGCCATCGCGCAGGAGCGGGTCTCGGACCACGCGCCGGGCGCGCAGGGGCCGCGACACCGGCTCTGGCGCATCCGCGCCGAGCGCATCGTCACCGCGACCGGCGCGATCGAGCGGCCGCTGTCCTTCGCGGGCAACGATCTGCCCGGGGTCATGCTGGCCTCGGCGGTGCGCGACTACCTGGTGAACTACGCCGTCTCGCCGGGCGACCGGACGGTCGTGGTCACCAACAACGACGACGCTTATCGCACGGCGCTGGCGCTTCTGGACGCGGGCCTCAGCTTGCCCGCCATCATCGACGCCCGGCCCGCGGGCGGCGGCGCGCTCATGGCCGAGGCCGAGGCGCGCGGCATCCGGGTGCTTAAGGGCAAGGGCATCGCCAAGGCGACGGGCGGCGCGCGGATCACCGCGGTCGAGGTCTGCGCCCAGGCGGGCGAGGGCGCCTGCGAAGAGACGATCACCTGCGACGCCCTGGCGATGTCGGGCGGCTGGTCGCCGGTGGTGCACCTCTGGTCCCATGTCGGCGGCAAGCTCAATTGGGACGAGAGCGAGAACTTCTTCCGCCCCGACCCGCAGCGCGGGCCGGTCAACCACGACGGCAACGCGCATGTCGCCGTGGCGGGCGCGGCCAACGGCCACCTGGGCCTGTCGGAGATCCTCGAGGATGCGGGCAGCGCAGCGGCGCGGCTTTTCGGCAGCGCGGTGCCCGAGGCCCCCGAGGCCAGCCCCCGCGACGAGGCGCCCATGGCGCCGGTCTGGCTGATGCCGCAGGGCGCGAAACAGGCGCTGCGCGCCAAGGCCTGGCTCGACTTCCAGAACGACGTGAAGGTGACCGACGTGCAGCTCGCCGCGCAGGAGGGCTTCACCTCGGTCGAACACACCAAGCGCTACACCACGCTCGGCATGGCCACGGATCAGGGCAAACTGAGCAATATCAACGGTCTCGCCGTGCTTTCTCAGGCGCTGGGTGAAGGCATTCCGCAGGTTGGCACGACCACCTTCCGGCCGCCCTACACCCCGATCTCGCTGGCCTCCATCGCCGGCGAGGCCAAGGGTGCGCTGTTCCAGCCGGTCCGCAAGACCGCGCTGCACGGCTGGCACGAGGCCCATGGCGCCACCTGGGAACCGGTGGGCCACTGGCGCCGCCCCTATGCCTACCCGCGCCCCGGCGAAAGCGTCGAGGATGCGGTCAACCGCGAGGTCACGGCGGTGCGCGAGGGCCTCGGCCTGCTCGACGCCTCGACCCTGGGCAAGATCCTGGTGAAGGGCCCCGACGCGGGACGCTTCATGGACATGCTCTACACCAACATGATGTCGAGCCTGAAACCCGGCGCCTGCCGCTACGGGCTGATGTGCAGTGAGAACGGCTTTCTCTCCGACGACGGCGTGGTGGCGCGGCTCGACGAGGAGACCTTCCTTTGCCACACCACCACCGGCGGGGCCGAGCGCATCCATGCCCATATGGAGGAATGGCTGCAGACCGAATGGTGGGACTGGCAGGTCTGGGTGCTGAACCTGACCGAGCAATACACCCAGATCGGCGTGGTCGGCCCGAAGTCGCGCGCGGTGCTGGAAAAGCTCGGCGGCACGGATGTCTCGGCGGAGGCGCTGCCCTTCATGCGCTGGTGCGACGGAGAGATCGGAGGGCTGCCGGTGCGGATCTTCCGCATCTCCTTCTCGGGCGAGCTGTCCTTCGAGCTGGCGACGCCCGCGCATCACGGCCGCGAGCTTTGGGACAAACTTGTCGCGGCGGGTGAGGAGTTCGGCGTAACCCCTTATGGCACCGAGGCAATGCACGTGCTGCGCGCCGAGAAGGGCTTCATCATGATTGGCGAGGAAACCGACGGCACGGTGATCCCGCAGGACCTGGGCCTCAACTGGGCGATCTCCAAGAAGAAGACCGATTACATCGGCAAGCGCGCCCAGGCCCGCAGCTTCATGGACAATCCCGACCGCTGGCAGCTCGTCGGCCTCGAGACGCTGGACGGCGGCGTCCTGCCGGACGGCGCCTATGCGGTGGCGCCCGGCAAGAACGACAACGGCCAGGTGAACACCCAAGGCCGGGTCACCTCGAGCTACCATTCGCCGACGCTGGGGCGCGGCATCGCCATGGCGCTGGTGCACAATGGCCCCGAGCGCATGGGCGAGGTGCTGGAGTTCGCCATGACCGACGGCCGGCGGGTGCCGGCGAAGATCACCGGCACGGTTTTCTTTGATCCCGAGGGGGAGAAGCAGAATGTCTAACATCGCGCGCGACGGCGCCCGGGCCGAGGGCGAGGTGCTGGTCGAAGGGCAGGGTCCGCAGGGCATGATCTCCTTGCGCTGCGACCTCGGGGCGGCGGCACTGAAGACCGCGCTCGCGGGTGAGGGGCTGGCGCTGCCCGCGCCCCTGTCGCTCACCCGCGAAGGCGCGCGGGCCGTCCTCTGGATGTCGCCGGACGAGTTGATGCTGCTCTGCCCCTACGACGAAGCGCCCGCGCTTTGCGCCCGGCTCTCCGAGGCGCTCTCCGGCACCCATGCGCTGGTGGCCGTGGTCTCCGACGCCCGCGCGGCCTTCAGGCTCACCGGCGAAGAGGCGCTTTTGCGCGAGACCCTGGCCAAGCTGACGCCCGCCGACATGCGCCCCGAGGCCATGCCCGAGGGCTGCGTGCGGCGCACAAGGCTGGCCCAGGTCGCCGCCGCGATCTGGTTCGAGGCGGGCGCCGCCCATGTTCTGGCCTTCCGCTCGGGCGCCGATTACGTCTTCGGCGCGCTGGCCTACGCGGGCCGCAGCGGCGCGCGGGTGGGCCACCTCTGAGGCGACACCCCGGGGCCCCGAACCAGGCTTCCACCCGCCGGAACCACGGCGCGCGCCTGGCGTTGATCCCGTGACCGCAGGCGCCGGCTATTGACCCCGTCCTCTTGTCGGCGCACGAACGGCACTACGTCGCAGATTAACGTTTCATCGAACGAGGACTGTCATGGCATTTGAACTTCCCGATCTTCCCTATCCCCACGACGCGCTCGCCTCGAAGGGCATGTCGCAGGAGACGCTCGAGTTTCACCACGACATTCACCACAAGGCCTATGTCGACAACGGCAACAAGGCGATCGCCGGCACCGAGTGGGAAAACAAATCCGTCGAAGAGATCATCAAGGGCACCTATGACCCGAAGGCCGTCGCGCAGTCGGGCATCTTCAACAACGCCTCGCAGTACTGGAACCACAACCAGTTCTGGGAAATGATGACCCCCGACAACGTCGGCATGCCCGGCGAGCTGGAAAAGGCCCTGGTCGAGAGCTTCGGCTCGGTCGACAAGTTCAAGGAAGACTTCGCCGCCGCGGGCGCGGGCCAGTTCGGCTCGGGCTGGGCCTGGCTGGTGAAGGACACCGACGGCGGGCTGAAGGTCACCAAGACCGAGAACGGCGTGAACCCGCTGTGCTTCGACCAGACCGCGCTGCTCGGCGTCGACGTCTGGGAGCACTCCTACTACATCGACTTCCGCAACAAGCGCCCGGCCTATCTCTCGAACTTCCTCGAGAACCTGGTCAACTGGGAGAACGTCGCGGAGCGTTTGTCCAAAGCCTAAGCGACGCCGCGTAAGTCATTGACTTGCAAGCGCCTCGGCCCCTCGGCCGGGGCGTTTTTTATGGCCGGGTTCGGAACGTGACTTCTGGTTACGCGTTTTTATTCCAGCAACGGTCAAAGGAGACAGGTCATGGCAGAACGCATCAGATCCAAGGACGGCGACCGCGAAACGGAGAAGGTGCTCGGCGAGAAACCCGAGGACCTGCCCGAGGCGCCCGACCAGGCCGGACGCGCCGGCGGCGAGATCAGCCGCAAGGTCGGCACCCGCGACGAGGAAAAGCGCCGCGATGCCACATCGAACGGCCCGACGCGGCCCAAGGCACAGGATCAGGACGGAAGCGGCGACAAGGAGAACGTGTGATGGCAACGCTGACGAATGGCACCTGGGTTCTGATCGCAGACGGCGAGAAGGCGATGTTCCTGCGCAACGACGTGGACGCGATGAACCCCGATCTGAACGTCGTCCGGCTCGAAGAGCAGGACAACCCCTCGGACTACGACCAGTCGGCCAACCGCCCGGGCCGCATGGGCGACACCGGCGTCGGCCAGCGCTCGGCCTTGGATGACACCGACTGGCACGAGCTGGCGAAGGAGCGGTTCGCCGACGAGCTTTCCGAGATCCTCTACAAGCAGGCCCATGCCAAGCGCTTCGAGCGCATCGTGCTGGTGGCCCCGCCGGTGGTGCTGGGCGAGATGCGCGACAAGCTGCACCAGGAGGTCCGCGAGAAGGTGGTGGCCGAGGTCGACAAGACCCTGACCAACCACCCGCTCGACAAGATCGAGCAGCTCCTGCACGACGAGCTGGAAGCGGCCTGAGGCCTGCGCGGCGCCCGGTGTGACAGCCGGGCGCCGATTGCCTTCGCCGCCTGGCTCTGCCACACCGCTCGGGCAGGGCCGGGCGAGGAGACGACATGCAGGACAGGCAAACCGGGATCGCGGCCGTTGTGGCCGCCTGCGTGATCTGGGGCCTGTCGCCGATCTACTACAAGCTCCTGGCCGATGTGCCGCCCGACGAGGTGCTGGCCCATCGCACGCTCTGGTCCTTCGTCTTCTTCGCCGCGGTGCTGGCGGTGCAGGGGCGGCTCGGCGCGATCCGCGCGGCGCTTTCGGACCGGACGCGCTTCCTGACCATCGCCTTCGCCGCGGTGGTCATCTCGAACAACTGGTTCCTTTTCATCTACGCGATCCAGATCGGCCGGGCGACCGAGGCGAGCCTGGGCTATTACATCTTCCCGCTGGTGGCCGTGCTGATGGGCGTGGTCTTCTTCCGCGAGAGGCTGGGCCCGGCGCAGATCCTGGCGGTGGGTCTCGCGGCGCTGGCGGTGATCTTCCTGTCGGTCCGGCTTGGCGCGCCGCCCTGGCTGTCGCTCATCCTGTCCTTCAGCTTCGGGCTCTATACCGTTGCGAAGAAACGGCTGGACGTGGGGCCGGTGGTCTCGGTCACCGCCGAGGTGCTGCTTCTGACCCCGCTGGCGCTGGCCTGGCTCTGGGTCCTGCACGCGGGCCCTGAAGGCGGCACCTTCGGCGCGGACCTCAAGACCTCGATCCTGCTGATCTTTTCCGGGCCGCTGACGGCGCTGCCGCTGATCCTCTTCAGCGTCGCCTCGCGGCGCGTGGCGCTCTCGACCGTGGGGCTCATCCAATACCTGAACCCCACGCTGCAATTCCTTGTGGCCACGCTGATTTTCCGCGAACCCTTCGGCCTGTCGCAGGCCCTGGCCTTCGCGCTGATCTGGACCGCGCTGGCGATCTATTCGACCGCGAGCTGGCGCTCCGAGAGGGCGCGGCGCAGGGCCGCGACGGTGCTCTCCACATCGTCCGAGACCTGAACCGAGGCGCGGGTCTCGGCGCCCGCGAAGCCCTCGGCCACCACGTGGTCGAGCAGCGCCACCAGCGGATCCCAGTATCCCGCGACGTTCATCAGCACGATCGGCTTGTCGTGCAGCCCGAGCTGGCGCCAGGTCAGCACCTCGAAGAACTCGTCGAGCGAGCCCGCGCCGCCGGGCAGCACCACGATGGCATCGGCGTTCATCACCATGACCTTCTTGCGCTCGTGCATGGTCTCGGTGACGACGAAATGGGTCAGGTCCCGCTTGCCGACTTCCCAGCGCACGAGGTGCTCGGGGATCACCCCGAAGGTTTCGGCGCCAGCCGATTGCGCGGCGCGCGCCACGCGGCCCATGAGCCCCACGTCGCCGGCGCCGTAGACCAGCCGCCAGCCGGTCTGGCCGATGGCGCGTCCCAGCGCCTCGGCGGCTTCCGCATAGGCCGGGCGGGCGCCGTCGCGGGCCCCGCAATAGACGCAGATCGAGGCTTGTTGCATTGCAGTGACTCCGGGATTGCGAGGCTTTTGACCGGCTATAACGGCGTTGCTATACACGCTCAACTGACCTTGGCTGTCTTTCAGGGTCTTTCGGCATGCGCCGACATGTCTTGGGGATGGGACGAAAATGACAACAAAAGCGGGCCTTTCCGGACCGGGTGGTGCCGTCTTCCTGGTGGCCGGCGTGCTGGCGCTGGCGCTTGGCGGGCTTTACGCGACAGGGCAGCTGGACCCGCTTCTGGAGCGCGAGGCCGGGGCCGAAGTTGGCGCGGCGGACGGGTCTGCGACGGGTGCAGAGGACGCGCCCGCGCCTGAGACGGAGACCGCAGCCACGCCTGAGAGCCCGGCGGAGGCCCCCGCAGCAGAGGGGGCGGAGAGCGCCGAAGCTGACGCGGACACGGACGCACAAGACACACCCACCGAAGACGCGACCCCGGACACCACCGAAGAGGCCGCGACCGACGAAGACCCCGCCGCCGACGACAGCGCCAGCACCGAGACCCCGCCCAGCTTCGATCTCGTCCGCGTCTCGCCCGACGGCAACGCGGTGATCGCCGGGCGCGCGACGCCGGGGGCGCTGGTCACGCTCTACCTCGGCGGCGCGCACGTGGGCGAGGCCGAGGCGGATGCCTCGGGCAGCTTCGTCTTCCTGACCGACCTCGGCACCAGCGCGGCGCCGCGCGTGCTGACCCTCTCCGAGCGCCCCGAGGGCGCCGAGGAGGAACGCTTCGCCGAGGCCGAGGTCATCCTTGCCCCCGCCGCCCAAGTGGCCGAGGCCCCGGAGACCCCGGAGGAGGCGGAAGAGGTCGCGGCGCTGGAAAGTGCCGAGGCGGGCGATGAGATACCTACCGACGGTGCGGCTGCGGACGGCGGCACGACCGAGATGACGGAGGAGGCGACACCTGAGGCCGAGAGCCCCGAGACCTCCGAGCAGGTGGCCGCGGCGGATGATGCTCAGGCCGCCGGAGCGATCTCGACGCAGAACGCGCAGACCGGTGCAGCGGCCACGACGCCGGGCGTTTCGACGACGGGGGATGGCGAGACGGAGCAGGCCGACGCTATGGCTGCGGCGGACGTTCAGGACGCGACCTCGAAAGCTGAGACTGACGAGACCACTTCCGAAACCGAAACGGCCGCTGCAGGATCGGAAGCGGACATCAACGGTAGCACGGCGTCGGAGCAGAGTGCTGCGAGCGACGGGGACACCACCGGTTCTCAGACAACTCAAACGCCTGACGCGAGCGACGCGACCCAAACCGCTAAAGCGCCCACTGGCAGCGAAGACCGCGCGACAGGCGAGGACGCCCAAGTCACGGCCGAAGCACCCCAAACGACCGGCGACGGCCCGGCGCAGAACGCCGAGGCGGGGGATGACAGCGCCCAGAGCGGGACGGGCGAGACCGCAGAAGCCACCGCTGCAAGCACGGGCGACGACGCCGCCACGGTCTCGCCGGGCACCACCGCCGAGACAGACACCACCACCGACACCGCCGCCAATACCAACACCACAACCGACACCACCCCCGGCCAGCCCCAGCCAACCGAGGCCCAGCCCCAGGTCGCGCTATCCGCCCCGGAGGCCCCGCAGGCCTCCGCCGGCAGCGCGCCTGTCGCGGATGACGCCCCGGCACCGGGGGCGGCGCCGACCGCCGTTCTCCTCTCGGGCCCCGAGGGCGTCGAGGTGGTCCAGCCCGCCACCGAACCCGCCCTGCCGCCCGAGGGCGAGTTCGTGGCGCTCGACGCGATTTCCTACGACGACAGCGGCGCCGTCTCGCTTGCGGGGCGCGCGACGCCGGGGGGCAGCGTGCGCATCTACCTCGACAACCGCGAGATCGCGCTGACCGATGTGGGCGAGGCGGGCCGCTGGCGCAGCAAACTGCCCGAGACCGGCGCGGGCACCTATACGCTGCGGCTCGACCGGGTCGACGGAGAGGGCCGGGTGCTGGCGCGCATCGAAAGCCCCTTCCAACGCGAGAGCCGCGCGGCGCTCGAGGCGGCATCGCCGGGCGAGGACGCGCCGGTCTACGCGGTGACCGTGCAGCCCGGCAACACCCTCTGGGGTATCTCGCGGGAGCGCTACGGCGAGGGCATCCTCTACGTGAAGGTCTTCGAGGCCAACCGCGGGCAGATCCGCGACCCGGACCTGATCTACCCCGGGCAGGTCTTCGCGCTGCCGGAGTAGGCGGCGCGGGATGGGGGGAGGCTGCGCGCTGGCGGTAAGCCCGCGGCCAGCTTAGGCGTTGGAGCTCTACACACACGGGACGTCAGCAAGCGGGTCGAGGGCGCTGCGGCACGCCTTCAGATCACCACACCACAAACACCCTACCTCGGCAGCGGGTCGTCCTCGGGCTGACCGGCATTGGCCAGCCAGTCGCGGAAGGCGGCGAGGGCAGGGGTCACGGGCCGGCTGTCGGGCCAGGCCAGGTGATAGGCCCCGAGGCTCGCGGGCTCGGCCTCGGCGGCCAGCACCAGCCGGCCGCGCGCGCGGTCCTCCTCGCTCAGGTAGTCCGGCAGAAGTGCCACACCGAGCCCGTGCAGCGCCGCCTCGAGGATCGTGGTGAACTGGTCGAAGGAGGTGCCGGGCAGAGCGCCGGTCTGCATGCCCTGCGCCGCGAACCAGCTCTCCCAGGCCTTGGGGCGCGTGTCGATATGCAGAAGCGGCAGGGTCGCCAGCACCCGCAGGCTCACCGGCCCCTGCGGCAGCACGCCGGGCGCGGCCACGGGCATCACCCGCTCGGGGCGCAGCATCAGCCGCTGGGTGCCGGGGCGCGCATCGGTGCCGTATTCGATCGCCGCGTCGAAGCCCTCGGCGTCGAAATCGGGCGGCCGCAGCCGGGTGGTGAAATTGATCGTCACTTCCGGGTGGCGGCGGGTGAAATCCGGCAGCCGGGGCACCAGCCAGCGCATCCCGAAGGACGGCAGGATCGCCAGCGACAGCGAGCCCGCCCGCGAGGGCATCCGCAGGCTGAGCGAGGCTTGCGCGATGCGGTTCAGCGCGGCGCGCACCTCGGTCGCATAGCCGCGCGCCTCGGGGGTGAGCGCCAGCGCCCGGCCTTCGCGGCTGACCAGGCTGACGCCCAGCTGGTCCTCGAGGGTGCGGATCTGCCGCGAGATCGCGCTCTGGCTCAGGTCGAGCTCGCGCGCGACCGCCGCCGCGGTGCCGAGCCGGTCCAGCGCCTCGAGCGCGCGCAGCGCGGGCAGGGGCGGCAGAAGCCGCCGCGAGAGGGGGGATGCTTGCGTTTCCTGCATCTTTACTTGCGGGATAGTCGCTTTTTATTGCCGTGCACGCAAGATAGCCTTCGCGCAAATTGTCGGAGGAGTCGATATGAAAGACCTCGAACAAACCCCCGAGCTCAAGGCCAAGGACGCGCCGAACCTGGGCTCGTTCGATTGGGAAGATCCGTTCCGCCTGGTGGACCAGCTCGAAGAAGACGAGCGCATGATCGCCGAAAGCGCGCGCACCTTCGCCCAGGAGAAGCTGCAGCCGCGCGTGCTGGAGGCCTTCGAGAAGGAGACCGTCGAGCCCGGAATCTTCCGTGAGATGGGCGAGATGGGCCTTCTGGGCACCACCGTCCCCGAGGAATACGGCGGGCTGGGTGCGGGCTATGTCTCTTACGGGCTTGTCGCCCGCGAGATCGAGCGCGTGGACTCGGGCTACCGCTCGATGATGTCGGTGCAGAGCTCGCTGGTGATGTATCCGATCTACGCCTATGGCACCGAGGCGCAGCGCAAGAAATACCTGCCGAAGCTCGCCTCGGGCGAATGGATCGGCTGTTTCGGCCTGACCGAACCGGACGCGGGCTCGGACCCCGCGGGCATGAAGACCCGCGCCGAGAAGACCGCCAATGGCTACAAGCTGACCGGCTCGAAGATGTGGATCTCCAACTCGCCGATCGCGGATGTCTTCGTGGTCTGGGCGAAATCCGAGGAACACGGCGGCAAGATCCGCGGCTTCGTGCTGGAAAAGGGCATGAAGGGCCTGTCGGCCCCGAAGGTCGGCAACAAGATCTCGCTGCGCGCCTCGGTCACCGGCGAGATCGTCATGGAGGGCGTCGAGGTCGGCGAAGATGCGCTCCTGCCCAATGTCGAAGGCCTCAAGGGCCCCTTCGGCTGCCTCAACCGGGCGCGCTACGGCATCGCCTGGGGCGTCATGGGCGCCTCGGAGTTCTGCTGGCAGGCGGCGCGCGGCTACGGGCTCGACCGCAAGCAGTTCGGCAAGCCGATCGCCCAGACGCAGCTGTTCCAGAAGAAGCTCGCCGACATGCAGACCGAGATCGCGCTGGGGCTGCAGGCCAGCCTGCGCGTCGGCAGGCTCATGGACGAGGCCAAAGCCGCGCCCGAGATGATCTCGATCATCAAGCGCAACAACTGCGGCAAGGCGCTCGACATCGCGCGCATGGCCCGCGACATGCACGGCGGCAACGGCATCTCGGCCGAATTCCAGGTGATCCGCCACATGGTCAACCTCGAGACGGTGAACACCTACGAGGGCACCCATGACGTGCACGCGCTGATCCTGGGCCGGGCGCAGACCGGACTGCAGGCCTTCTTCTGAGGCCCTGGGTTGCGGTCCGCGGGCCGCGGCGACATCTTGGCGGCGCGGGGTGAAAACCTCGCGCCGTTTTCATGAAGGAGATCAAAGGCATGGATGCAGCGACGCGGGTGCACGAGGGATTTCTGGAGCGGGTGCGATCGGGCGGGCTGCCGGATCTGCCCGAGGCGCAGATCGACCGCGACACGCTGCTGACGCTCTGGCGCGCCCAGCTCATCTCGCGTCACATGGACCGCGCCGGGCGCTGGCTGCAATCGCGGGGGCAGGGGTTCTACACCATCGGCTCCTCGGGGCACGAGGGCATGGCCGGCGTGGCCCTGGCGCTGTCGGTCGAGGACCCGGCCTTCCTGCATTACCGCGACGGCGCCTTCCAGGCGGCCCGGGCGCTGCAGGCGGGTCATGATCCGATCATGGATTTCGCGCTCTCCTTCGCGGCCTCCTCCGAGGATCCGATCTCCGGCGGGCGGCACAAGGTGCTGGGCTCGCGCGCGCTGAACATCCCGCCACAGACCTCGACCATCGCGAGCCACCTGCCGAAGGCGGTGGGCAGTGCCTTCGCGCTGGGGCTGAACAAGCGGCAGGGACGCGCGGAGAACCGGCTGGCCTTCTGCTCTTTCGGCGATGCCTCGATGAACCATTCGACCGCGCTCGGCGCGCTCAACACCGCCGGATGGACCGCCTGGCAGGGCGCGCCGCTGCCGCTGATGTTCGTCTGCGAGGACAATGGCATCGGCATCTCGGTGAAATCGCCCGAAGGCTGGGTCGAGGCGGTGCTGCGCGGCCGTCCGGGGCTGAGCTACGCCCAGGCCGACGGCTGCGACGTGGTCGCGGCCTATGAAGCGGCGCAGCGCATGGCGGGCGAGATCCGGCGCGGCCGGCGGCCGGGGCTCCTGCATCTGACCTGCGTGCGGCTCTATGGGCACGCCGGGGCGGATGTCGAGAAAGCCTATCGCCCCGAGGCCGAGATCCTCGCCGAAGAGGCCCGCGATCCCTTGCTCTTCACCGCGCGGCGGCTGCTTCACGCAGGACTTGAAGAAAGAGATATTGTTCAGTCTTACGAGGACGTTGAAGGCCAATGCTTCAGCGCCGCTGAAAGCGCCGCGACGCGGCCGCGGCTCACCTCGGCGGCCGATGTGAAAGCCGCCTTGCTGCCGCCGAAGCGCACACTGCCGAAGTCCAACACGCCGACGCCCGAGGACCGCAAGGCCGCTTTCGGGCCCGCCGACATGCGCGCGCTCGGCGAGCGGCAGCCGATGAACAAGCTCATCAACCTCGGTCTTTCGGACCTGATGCTGGAGCACCCCGAGATCGTCATGGCCGGCGAGGATGTCGGCAAGAAGGGCGGCGTCTACGGCATCACCCGGGGCCTTCAGGCGCGCTTCGGCGCGATGCGGGTCATGGACACGCTTCTCGACGAACAGTCGATCCTGGGGCTGGCCATCGGGCTCGGCCAGCAGGGCTATCTGCCGATCCCGGAGATCCAGTTCCTGGCTTACCTGCACAACGCCGAGGACCAGATCCGCGGCGAGGCGGCGACGCTGCCGTTCTTCTCCAAGGGCCAATACGCCAACCCCATGGTGCTGCGCATCGCGGGGCTGGGCTACCAGAAGGGCTTCGGCGGGCATTTCCACAACGACAACTCGCTGGCGGTGCTGCGCGACGTGCCGGGCATCGTGATCGGCTGTCCCTCGGACGGCGCCGACGCGGTGCGCATGTATCGCGAGGCAGTGCGCCTGGCGCGCGAGGAGGCCCGCGTGGTGGTCATGGTCGAGCCCATCGCGCTTTATCCCATGCGCGATCTTCTGGAGGATGGCGACGGCCTCTGGATGCGGGACTACCCGGAGGCCGGCGAGACCGCGCCGCTGTCCGAGCCGCGGCGGCTGGGGGACGGCACGGACCTTGCCATCGTGACCTATGGCAACGGCACGTATCTGTCCGAACAGGCGCGCCACGATCTGGAGGCTTCCGGCGTCTCGGCGCGCGTGGTGGACCTGCGCTGGCTGGCGCCGCTGAACGAGGAAGCGATCCTGCGCGAGATCGAGGGCTGCGGCGCGGTGCTGGTGGTCGACGAATGCCGCCGGACGGGCTCTCAGTCCGAGGCGCTGATGACCTTGCTCTCTGAACAGAGCGCGCTGCCGCGGGCGCGGGTGACGGCCGAGGATTGCTTCATCGCCACCGGGCCGGCCTATGCCGCGACGCTGCCGTCGCGCGAGGGCATCGTCGAAGCCGCGCGGGCGCTTCTGGGCTGACCTTCGGCAGACGCGCAGGTCCACGCGCACGAAATCCGCCGCCGCGACCCGACAGGGGGCCTTCGCGGCGGCGCGACACGGGGGTCCGTTTCCACCCTGGCTTGATTCGTATAATCAGTATTATGTTAAATACAGAATCCAGAACCTCCGATAATGGCCTGAATTTCTTGCGACTGTGCAACGGAACTCCCCCGGCGTCACCCTGAGCGGCCCGCATATGGCGGAATAACTGGACTCCTTTTTCCGCCCTTCGCTACAACTCTGGGGCCGAGCCTTGGGGAGACAGGATGACTTCGAAACCGACCGTGGAGCAGCCAGCGGACTCGCTGGAGACGCGCCTTCTGCGCCTGACCCATTGCGACCGGATCGAGGAAGTCTGGACCGCGCATCTCGAGGCCATGGCGCTTTATGGCTTCGACCGGCTGCTCTACGGCTTCACGCGCTTCTGGTCCGGCTACAGCTTCGGCGATCCCGACGACTTCCTGGTGCTGACCAATCTCGACCCGGCCTATACCGAGCGCTTCATCGGCGAAGGCATGTATCGCGAAGCGCCCATGGCCCGCTGGGCGCTGCACAACGAAGGCGCCTGTTCCTGGAGCGTGCTGCAACAGATGAGCGATGCCGGCGTGCTCAGCGACACCGAGCGCAAGATCATCGAGTTCAACCGCACGCATGGTCTGACCGCGGGCTATTCGATTTCCTTCCGCTCGGTCTCGCGCCGCTCCAAGGGCGCGATCGCGCTCATGGCGCGCGACGGCATGAGCCAGGCCGAGGTCGACGCGGTCTGGGAGGCCCATGGCGACGAGATCCAGCTGTTCAACAACATCCTGCATCTCAAGGTGCTCACCCTGCCCTACACGCCGCCCAACCAGATGCTGACGCCGCGCCAGCGCGAGGCGCTGGAATGGGTCGGCGACGGCAAGACCACGGCCGATATCGCGACCATCATGGGGCTGACCTCGGCGACGGTGGAAAAGCACCTGCGGCTCGCCCGCGCGGCGCTGAACGTGGAGACCACGGCCCAGGCGGTTCTCAAGGCCGCCTTTCAGAATCAGATGTTTGTCGTCGATCTGGACGCGCACCAGACCTAAAGGTCAGGAATTCCAGACTATCGGGAATCGCGGTTAATCTGGCAACTTATACGTGTCCCGTGAGTGATGGCCCTTTGGCCAGGGACAGGAGGTGCGTAAATACCCCTGTAATTTCAGGGCTCTACGATGCTTCTAGAGGCGAAAGCTTTCCCGTCGCAGGCTCGAATTTCCGGGCATGCGCGGGGCCCGACCGGCCTTACTCTCATCCCCAATGTCTTGGGCCGGTCGGGGAAACCACTTGTTCAACCAAAGGGTTGGGCGCGATCGTTGACCACGACACGCGAAAAGGCCGCCGGGCATCCCCGGCGGCCTTTCTTCATCTCACAACCCTCGCGGGTGGCGCGGACTTAGCCGCCCTGGGCCGCTTTCGCGACCTCGGCTGCGAAGTCCTCTTCCTTCTTCTCGATGCCTTCGCCGACCTGCATCCGGATGAAGCCGGTGATCTCGGCGCCGGCGTCCTTGGCCGCTTCGCCGACGGTCTTGTCGGGGTCGATGACAAAGGCCTGGCCGAGCAGCGTGACCTCGGCGAGGAACTTCTTCATGCGGCCCTCGATCATCTTCTCGATGACCTGCTCGGGCTTGCCGGATTCGCGCGCGATGTCGATCTGGATCTGGCGCTCCTTCTCGACGATGGCGGGGTCCAGATCGGCCTCGGAGAGCGAGGCGGGGTTCGCCGCGGCGATATGCATCGCCACCTGGCGGCCGAAGGCCTCGTCACCGCCGGTCGTGGCGACCAGCACGCCGATGTTGCCCATGCCCTCGGTCGCGGCGTTGTGGATGTAGGAGGCGACGGCGCCGCCCTCGATCTTCTGCATCCGGCGCAGGGTCATGTTCTCGCCGATCTTGGCGATCTTGTCGGTGATGACCTCGGAGACCTTCTTGCCGCCGACCTCGGCCTCGGCCAGCGCCTCGACGCTGTCCTGGTTCAGGGCGGCCTTGGAGATGTCGGCCACCATCGACTGGAACTCGCCGTTCTTGGCGACGAAGTCGGTTTCGGCGTTGATCTCGACGGCGACGCCGGTGCCACCCTCGACGGCCACGGCGACGAGGCCCTCGGCCGCGGTGCGGCCCGACTTCTTCGCGGCCTTGGCCAGGCCCTTGGTGCGCAGCCAGTCAACGGCGGTGTCCATGTCGCCATCGGCCTCGGTCAGCGCCTTCTTGGCATCCATCATGCCTGCGCCGGTCATTTCGCGCAGTTCTTTCACCTGTGCAGCAGTGATCGCCATGTCGGCTCTCCTCAATCTCGGATCAGTTTCCGGGCGGCTCCCCCTGGGGTGTGCCGCCCGGTCAATGCAATCGGTCCGTGACAGCGCCGTGACGGCGCCGTGCAGGGATCAGGATTCCGCGGGGGCCTCGGCGGCGGCCTCTTCGGCGGGCGCTTCTTCAAGCGCGCCCAGGTCGACGCCTGCGGCCTCCATCTGGCCGGACATGCCGTCGAGCGCGGCGCGGCTGGCGAGATCGCAGTAGAGCGAGATCGCGCGCGCGGCGTCATCGTTGCCGGGGATGATGTAGTCCACGCCCTCGGGCGAGCAGTTGGTGTCGACCACGGCCACGACCGGGATGCCGAGCTTCTTGGCTTCCGCCACGGCGAGCTGCTCTTTCTTGACGTCGATGACGAAGAGCAGGTCCGGCAGGCCGCCCATTTCGCGGATGCCGCCGAGCGAGAGGGTCAGCTTTTCCTGCTCGCGCTCCATGCCCAGGCGCTCTTTCTTGGTGAGGCCCTCGGCGCCGCCTTCCATCTGCTCGTCGATCGACTTCAGACGGTTGATCGACTGCGAGACGGTCTGCCAGTTGGTCAGCGTGCCGCCGAGCCAGCGGTGGTTCATGTAGAACTGCGCGCATTTCTCGGCCGCCTCGGCGATCGGCGCCTGTGCCTGGCGCTTGGTGCCGACGAAGAGCACCGAGCCGCCCTTGGCGACGGTCTCGCGGATGACGTTCAGCGCCGCGTCCAGCATGGGCACGGTCTGCGTCAGGTCGACGATGTGGATGCTGTTGCGCTCGCCGTAGATGAACTCGCCCATGCGGGGGTTCCAGCGCTGCGTCTGGTGGCCGAAGTGAACGCCAGCTTCGAGCAGCTGACGCATGGAGAACTCGGGAAGAGCCATGCCGTTTTCCTTTCCGGTTTACGCCTTGGCGGGGCAAGAGGGCGCGGAGTGCGCCAACCGGTGGACACCTGGGGATGTCTCCCCCAAAGGCCCGACCCCGCCTGCGGGATTGAATGGATGCGCGCTTACACCGCCCGGCACGGCTTGGCAAGGGGCCGGGGGTGGTTTTCGCCGCTCAAGGCGGCAGGCTGCCGGAAGGGGCGCAAGGGGCCACCCGGGCCCCCTGCCCTCAAGCCTCTTACAGGAACACCCGCTCGACGAACCAATAGGCCCCGACGAGGCCGATGGCGGCGGAGGCCGGCACCGCCACGAAGGTCTGGTAGGCGTTCAGCTTGTCGACATTGGTCGCCGCCAGGAGGCACAGGAGCGACAGCGCCGCCAGCGGCACCAGGAAGAGCGGCGCGGAGACCTCGAAGGCGGCCAGCACCTCGGTGTTGTTCAGAAGCACGCTCAGCGCCACGAAGACCAGCGCCAGCACCCCGTAGAAGACCTGCCCGGTGCGGTCGTTGAAATCCAGCGCATCGACGCGCAGCGCCACCCAGACCACCAGGAAGGCCACGGCGATCACCGTGAGCTGGCCCAGCTCCACGCCGATGTTGAAGCCCAGGAGCGCCGGGATGAACTGGCCTGGCGGCAGGCCGAACTCGCCCAGGACGCTGGCGAAGCCCAGCCCGTGCAACAGCCCGAAGATGAAGACCACCAGCGGTCGCCAGCGCGAGAACCCGCGCGAGAAGATGTTCTCGAAGGCGACGAAGACGATCGAGGCCGCGATGATCGGCTCGACGATGCTGCCGGGCACATTGACGATGCCGAGCGCGCCAAGCGCCAGCGTCACCGTATGGGCCAGGGTGAAGGCCGAGACCTGCCAGAGCAGCGGGCCGAATTTCGGCGTCAGGAAGAAGAGGCCCAGGACAAAGAGGATATGGTCGAGGCCCATGGGCAGGATGTGTTCGAAGCCCACGGGAATGTAGCTCAGGAAGGCGCCGAGCCCGCTTTGTGCGCCGCCGCCCGCGAGCGCGATGGGCTCGGAGGGTGTGCCGCCTTCGAGGTAGCCAGTGAAAGGCGCCTCGACGCCCTGCTGGCGCAGGACCAGCATGCCCCAGTCGGCGGGCCAGGTGACGGTCAGGCTCTGGGCACCCTCCGGCAGCGGCGCGGAGAAGCTCAGCGCCGTGTCGCGCGGCAGCTCGGTGTTGCCGACCGGGCCCGGGGCGATTTCCGTGAGCTCCAGCGCCACCGCCTCGCCGCCGGCGGTGATCTCGATCCGATCCGCGATCTCAGCCGCGCGGGCCTCGATCTCCTCGGTCAGCGCCTGTGGCTCCAGCGCCCGCAGCGCGTCGATCCGGTCGGTCTCGTCCAGGGTGTCGGTATCGGCCACCCCTTCGAGGTCGGCGCCCGCCAGGATGGCCTCGGCGTTCAGCGTCACCTCGAGGCTCAGGCCCTCGGGGGTGGTGGTCAGATCGCCCACCGCCGGGCGCACCTCATGGGCTCCGGCGAGCCCCGCTGTCAGAAGGAAGAAGAGAAGGCTGAGACACCGAAGCATGACGCAAGAACCTGTTCAAAAAAAATTGCCTGCGCCAAGACTTGGGGCTGGGGCTGCATTGTCAATAGCGCAGGCGGCAGGGGCCCGCCGGAATTGCCCGGAATCGCGCTTGCGGCGCGGCGCGGCTTTGGCCAAAACCCGGGTATGAGCCAGACACCCGACATTCTGTGCATCGGATCGGTCCTCTGGGACGTGATCGGACGGTCGCCCTCGCATATGGAGAAGGGCTCGGACGTGCCGGGCCGGATCATCCGGCTGCCGGGCGGCGTGGCGCTGAACATCGCCATGACGCTGGTACGCTTCGGCATGCGGCCCGCGCTTCTGAGCGCGGTGGGCCGCGACGCCGAGGGCGAGGACCTGGTGCGCCAATGCGCGGGGCTGGGCCTCGAGACGGCGCATCTCTACCGCTCCGACGACCTGCCGACCGACCGCTACATGGCGGTCGAGGGGGCCAACGGGCTGATCGCCGCCATCGCCGACGCCCATTCGCTGGAAGCAGCCGGGGCGAAGATCCTGCGCCCGCTGCGCGAGGGGCCGCTCGGGGATGGGAATGCGCCCTACTCCGGGCCCGTGGCGCTGGACGGCAACCTGACCAGCACGCTGCTCGAGGAGATCGCGCATGACCCGCTGATGGCGGCGGCCGACCTGCGCATCGCGCCGGCCTCGCCGGGCAAGGCCGAGCGGCTCCTGCCCTTCCTGCGCGCGGGCCGGGGCACGCTTTACGTCAACCTCGAAGAGGCGGGCATCCTCTGCCAGACCCGCTTTGCCGAGGCCTCCGAGGCCGCGCGGGCGCTGATCGCGCGCGGCGCGGAACGCGCGCTCGTCACCGACGGTTCGGCGCTGGCCGCCGATGCCGATGCCCACCAGGTCCTGACCCGCGAGCCACCGCGCGTGCTGGTCACACGGGTGACCGGCGCGGGCGACACCTTCATGGCGGCGCATATCGCGACCGAAGCGGGCGGCGCGGACCGCGAGGCCGCGCTGAGCCGGGCGCTGAACGCCGCCGCGCAATATGTATCCGGAGACACCCCCTCATGAGCCTTGTGCATCTGTCCGCCCCCGTCGCCGCCGCGCTAGAGGCCGGAAAGCCGGTGGTGGCGCTGGAATCGACGATCATCACCCATGGGCTGCCGCGCCCGCAGAACCTCGAGGTGGCGCGCCGGATCGAGACCACCGTGCGCGAGAACGGCGCCGAGCCCGCGACCATCGCGGTCCTCGAAGGGAAGCTCTGCGTCGGGCTCGAGGACGCGCAGCTTGAGTGGCTCGCCGATGCCGAACGGGTGGCCAAGCTCAGCCGCGCCGACATGGCGGTCTGCATGGCCGAGGGGCGCACCGGGGCGACCACCGTGGCCGCGACCATGATCGCCGCGCGCATGGCGGGCATCGAGGTCTTCGCCACCGGCGGGATCGGCGGCGTGCACCGCGGCGCCGAGCAAAGCTTCGACGTCTCTGCCGACCTGCAGGAGCTGGCGCGCTCGCCGGTGACCGTGGTGGCCGCCGGGGCCAAGGCGATCCTCGACCTGCCGAAGACGCTCGAGGTGCTGGAAACCCTCGGCGTGCCGGTCATGGCCTATGGGCAGGACATGCTGCCGGCCTTCTGGTCGCGCTCGGCGGGCCTGCGGGCGCCCTTGCGCATGGACAGCCCCGGGGTAATCGCCCGGGCCCATAGGATGCGCCGCGAGATGGCGCTTGATGGCGGGCAGCTCGTGGCCAACCCGATCCCCGAGACGGCCGAGATCCCGCGCGCCGAGATGACGCCGATGATCAGTCGCGCCATGCAGGACGCCGCCGATCACGGCATCACCGGCAAGGAGGTCACGCCCTACCTCCTCCAGCGCATCTATGAGCTGTCCGAGGGCCGCTCGCTCGAGGCGAACGTGGCGCTGGTCCTCAACAACGCCGCCCTCGGGGCCCGGATTGCCGCGGAATTGGTCGCAGAGCGTCCCTGAGGGGCCTTCCGCGCCGGAAAGCCGTTGTAGTTCGCGCGGCGGCGTCTTAGCTCTGTCCCGGGGACAGGGGTAATTTGGGAACATGACCGAGCCTTTTGACACCAAACCGCCGAAGCCGGGACTTCTGTCGCGGCTGCGCGCGTCCTTCCTGACCGGGATCGTGGTCATCGCGCCGGTCGGGCTGACCATCTGGCTGATCTGGACGGTGATCGGCTGGATCGACGCCTTCGTGCTGCCGCTGGTGCCGGCCCGCTTCAATCCCGAGGAATACATCGGCATCAACCTGCGCGGCATCGGGGTCATCTTCCTGTTGCTGTTCACGATCCTCGTGGGCTGGGTCGCCAAGGGGCTGATCGGCCGCTCGCTGATCCGCTGGGGCGAAAGCCTGGTCCTGCGCATGCCGATCGTGCGCTCGGTCTATTCCGGCGTGAAGCAGATCGCCGAGACGGTCTTCGTGCAGTCCGAACGCAGCTTCGAGAAGGCCTGCCTGATCGAATATCCGCGCAAGGGCATCTGGGCGATCGGTTTCATCTCGACCGACACCCGCGGCGAGGTGGCCGACAAAGCGGTGACAAGCGGCGGGCTGGTGTCGGTCTTCGTGCCGACGACGCCGAACCCGACCTCGGGATTCCTGCTGTTCTTCCCCAAGGAGGACGTGATCGAGCTCGACATGACGCTCGAGGAGGCGGCCAAGCTGGTGATCTCGGCGGGGCTGGTCTATCCGAACTCCAAGGATCCGACGCAGCCGCCCGCCCAGCAGGTCGAGCCGCCCGCCCGCGCGGCGGAGTGACGGGCGGAGGCTGGGGCTTTTGAGGCGACGCTTGGAGGCTTCTGGGGCCTGCTGAGACCGTTTCCTCGAAGGCCGAGATTTGCCCTCACAAACGCCGCGCCGACTGCCGAGGCGCACCTCTTGTCTCAGACACACCGGATCACCCGGCCCCGCGCCCTGTCCTTCAGTTGAACATGGCCACCAGGTCCGCGGTCTGCCGATGGCCCAGGTCGTCGCGGTGCTCACTCAGGAACCGGTCCGCCGCCGCGCGGCCGGCGTCGCGCAGCTGGCCGATCAGCGTCGGCACCGGCACCATCTTCGTCGCGACCGAGAGATCCGTCATCAGGTCGTCGTCGGCGATCATATGCACCAGCACGTTCTTCATCCGCCCCGGCAGCACCGAGCCGTCGGCCAGGAGTCGCTGCACGAATTCCACCGCGCGCAGCTCCTTCAGGAGCGCGGAGTTGAAGCTGATCTCGTTGATCCGGTTGTGGATCTCGGGCGCGGTGGTGGGCAGCGTCTCGCGGATCAGCGGGTTGATGTTCACGATCACCACGTCGTCGGGCAGATCCTTGGCGTAAAGCGGGAAGAGCGCGGGATTGCCGGAATAGCCGCCGTCCCAGCAGTATTCCGGCTTGCCCGAGATCGGGCAGGTCACCTCGACCGCCTGGAAGAGCGTCGGCAGGCAGGCCGAGGCCAGGATCGCCTCGCGGGTGATCGCCTCGCCGGTGAAGACCCGGATCTTTCCGTCGCGCACGCTGGTGGCCCCGACAAAGAGGCGCGGCCCCCCTGCCCCGCAGACCCCGCCGAAGTCGAGCTGATCGACCACCGGCGCCAGCGGATTGCGGTAATACGGCCCCCAGGCATAGGGCGAGATCACGCGGTTCGCGGTGTCGCCGATCGCGTAGCCCGGCGAATATTCCAGCGCCAGCGAGGTGATGCCGGGATGCGGCAGCCAGGCGTTCATCCAGTCCGGCAGGCCCAGCGTCTTGACCTGGGTGACCTCGTTCCAAAGCCAGGCGAGCCTCTCGCGGGCGCCTTCGCGGCCGCCGGCCTGCCAGCCGCATTTCAGCGCCGCGCCGTTCAGCGCCCCCGCCGAGGTGCCCGAGATCGCGGCGATCTCGACCTCCTCGTCCTCGAGGATCCGGTCGAGCACGCCCCAGGTGTAGGCGCCATGCGCGCCGCCGCCCTGCAGGGCCAGGTTGATGCGTTTGGTCATGGCGTCGCCCCTTCCTGCCTGCTGGAACGGGAGCTAATGCCGCAGCGCGGCATTGCAAGGTTCAGCCGAGGGCGTAGCCCGCCCCGCGCACGGTGCGCAGCACGTCTTCGCCGCCGTGCTGGGACAGCGCCTTGCGCAGCCGTCCGACATGCACGTCGACGGTGCGGGTGTCGACATAGACGTCGCGCCCCCAGACCCGGTCGAGCAGCTGCTCGCGGCTCCAGACCCGCCCCGGCTTCTCCATGAAGGTCGAAAGCAGCCGGAACTCGGTCGGCCCGAGCTTCAGGGGCTGGCCGTCGCGGGTCACGCGGTGGGTCTCGGCGTCGAGCAGGATGTCCTGGTATTCGAGCTGCTGGCCCGCCGCCGCGGGCCGGGTCCGGCGCAGCTGCGCGCGCACCCGGGCCATGAGCTCGATCACCGAATAGGGTTTCACCACGTAGTCGTCGGCGCCGGTCTCGAGGCCGCGCACGCGGTCGACCTCTTCGGAGCGGGCCGAGAGCATGATCACCGGCACGCCCCGCGTCTCGGGGCGGATCTTGATCTGGCGGCAGACCTCGATGCCCGAGAGCTTGGGCAGCATCCAGTCGAGGATCACGATGTCGGGCTGCTCCTCGTCGAAGAGCAGCATCGCCTCCTCGCCGTCCTCGGCCCGGGCCACGCGGAAGCCCTCGGCCTCCAGGTTGTAGCTCAGAACCTCGCGCTGCGCGGCCTCGTCCTCGACCACCAGCACGATCGGTTTCGCCCCGGACATGCCTCGTTACCCTTCCTTGGGATCCAGCGAATAGGTCGCGTCCGACGAGGTCTTGTCGGCTTTCTCGCGCGGCAGGTCGCCGCGTTCGCCGGAGACCACGAAGACCACCTGTTCGCAGATCGAGGTCACGTGGTCGCCCATGCGCTCCACGTTCTTGGCGATGAAATGCAGGTGCATGCAGGCGGTGATGTTGCGCGGGTCCTCGAGCATGAAGGTCAGGATCTCGCGGAAGATGGTGTTGTACATCCGGTCGAGCTCTTCGTCGCGCGCGATCACGTCGCGGGCGAGCTCGGCGTCGCGCTGGATATAGGCGTCGAGCGCGTCCTTCAGCATCAGCTCGACCTCGCGCGCCATGCGCTTCAGCGAGGCGCCGACCCCGGCGACGGGCTGGAGCTGCGCCAGGACCCCGGTGCGCTTGGCCATGTTCTTCGACAGATCGCCGATGCGCTCGAGGTTGGCCGACATCCGCATCACCGAAAGCACCAGCCGCAGGTCCGACGCGGTGGGCGCGCGCAGGGCCAGCACCCGCGCCGCCTCGTCGTTGAGGCTGTCTTCCAGCGCGTCGACCGCCCGGTCGCTGGCGCGCACCTGTTCGGCCAGCTCCTCGTCGCGGGTCGCCAGGCTCTGGGCGGCATCCCGGATCTGGGTCTCCACCAGGCCGCCCATCTTCATGATCTGGGCCTGGATGCCTTCGAGGTCGCGGTCGAAGGCCGAGCTGATGTGGGGCGTCATGTCACTCATGTCTTATCCGATCCGTCCGGTGATGTAGCTTTCGGTCCGGCTGTCCTGGGGGTTGGTGAAGATCTTGTCGGTCTCCCCGTATTCCACGAGATTGCCGAGGTGGAAGAAGGCGGTCTTCTGGCTGACCCGCGCGGCCTGCTGCATGGAGTGGGTGACGATCACCACGGAGTAATCCTGGCGCAGCTCGTCGATCAGCTCCTCGACCTGGCCGGTGGCGATCGGGTCGAGCGCCGAACAGGGCTCGTCCATGAGCAGGATCTCGGGCTCGGTGGCCACCGCGCGGGCGATGCAGAGCCGCTGCTGCTGGCCGCCCGAGAGCCCGGTGCCCGGCGCGTCGAGCCGGTCCTTCACCTCGTCCCAGAGCGCCCCGCGGCGCAGCGCCCGCTCGACGATCTCGTCGAGCTCGGCCTTGTTCTTGGCCAGCCCGTGGATCTTCGGCCCGTAGGCCACATTGTCGTAGATCGACTTCGGGAAGGGGTTCGGCTTCTGGAACACCATGCCGACCTTGGCGCGCAGCTGCACCGGGTCGACGCGCTTGTCGTAGATGTCCTCTCCGTCGATGCGGATCGAGCCTTCGATGCGGGCGATGTCGATGGTGTCGTTCATGCGGTTCAGGCAGCGCAGGAAGGTCGACTTGCCGCAGCCCGACGGGCCGATGAAGGCCGTCACCGTCTTGTCGAGGATGTCGACCGAGACGTCCTTGATGGCGTGGGTGTCGGCGTAATAGACCTGCACGTCCTTCGCGGCGATCTTGACGTCTTTGGCGCTCACTTCTCTCTCCGCTCGGGTTGGATTGTCGTACATGATGATAACTCCTTACCAGCGGCGCTCAAACTTGCGGCGCAGGATGATCGCGATGGCATTCATCGCGAAGAGGAAGACCAGCAGGATGATGATCCCGCCCCAGGCGCGCTCGTAATAGGCCGGATCGGCGCGTTTGGCCCATTCGTAGATCTGCGCGGGCATGGCCGAGTTGGGGTCGAGGAACCCCGAGGCGAGGCCGTCGGGATAGTTGGTCGCGATATAGCCCACCATGCCGATCAGCAGCAGCGGCGCGGTCTCGCCCAGGGCCTGCGCGAGGCCGATGATCGTGCCGGTCAGGATGCCGGGCAGAGCCAGCGGCAGCACGTGGTGGAAGACCGCCTGGGTCTGCGAGGCGCCCACCCCCAGCGCCGCGGCGCGGATCGAGGGCGGCACCGCCTTCAGCGCCGCGCGGGTCGAGATCACGATGGTCGGCAGGGTCATCAGCGTCAGCGTCAGCCCGCCCACGATGGGCGCCGACTGCGGCAGCTCCACGACCTGGATGAAGACCGCGAGCCCGAGGATGCCGAAGACGATCGAGGGCACCGCCGCGAGGTTCGAGATGTTCACCTCGATCAGGTCGGTGAAACGGTTCTTCGGCGCGAATTCCTCGAGGTAGATCGAGGCGGCGACGCCGATCGGCAGCGACAGCCCCAGCACCACCAGCATCATGAAGAAGGAGCCCAGCATGGCGACCCCGATGCCGGCCTGTTCGGCGCGGCTTTCCGAGGCGTCGGTGCCGGTGATGAAGTCCCAGTTGAAGGATTTCTGGACCAGACGCTCGGCGCGCATGGCGTCGATCAGGTCGAGGTGCTCGGGGTCGATGTTGCGGTCGCGCTCGGCGCTGGCGCGGTCGACCCGGCCCTTGAGGTAGCCATCGGTGCGCGAGCCCGCGAGGATGCGCACCTCGAGCCGCTCTCCGATCAGTTCGGGGTTTTCGATCACCCGGTCGCGCACCTGTGCGGCCGCCGAGGCCGAGATCAGCGGCCCCATGTCGCCGGCGCCGCCGAAGCTCTCCTCGAAGCCCAGCTCGCGCGCCTGTTCCCAGACCGCCTCCTGGATCAGGGGCTTGTAGGTGAAGGTCGTCGCCTTGGAGGGTTCCTCGCGGTCGAGCTTCTCGGGATCGAGATAGACCGGCACCTCGATGAAGGTCTGCTGGAAGGCCGAGACGCCGTTCCAGAGGATCGAGCTCAGGAGCACCACCAGGAAGAAGACCCCGGTCGCGATGGCGGCGATGCCATAGGCGCGGAAGCGGCCCTCGGCGGCGTTGCGCTTGCGGGTGTTGGCATCGGCCGAGATGATCGACCGGCCCTGACCGGAGGCGGCGGCCGGGCTGGCAGAGGCGTTGGCGTCGGTCATTCGTACTGCTCCCGGTACTTGCGGACGATGTAGAGGGCGAAGACGTTGAGCGCGAGCGTCAGCACGAAGAGCGTCATGCCGAGCGCGAAGGCCACCAGCGCCTCGGGCGAGGCGAAATCGGCGTCGCCGGTCAGCTGGCTGACGATCTTGGCGGTCACCGTGGTCATCGCCTCGAAGGGATTGCCCGAGATCCGCGCGGCGGCACCGGCGCCCAGCACCACGATCATGGTCTCGCCGATGGCGCGCGAGGCGGCCAGCAGCACCGCGCCGACGATGCCCGGAAGCGCGGCGGGCAGGATCACCTGCTTGATGGTCTCGGACTGGGTGGCGCCCAGCCCGTAGGAGCCGTCGCGCAGCGACTGCGGCACGGCGTTGATGATGTCATCGGAGAGCGAGGAGACAAAGGGGATGAGCATGATGCCCATGACCAGACCGGCGGTCATCACCGCGGTGCCCGCGGGCATGATGCCGATGCCGCCGTCGCCGAAGACCTTCATCAGAAGCGGCCCGACGGTCAGCAGCGCGAAGAGGCCGTAGACGATGGTCGGGATGCCGGCGAGGATCTCGATCGCGGGCTTGGCCACGGCGCGCACCTGCCTGGTGGCGTATTCCGACAGGTAGACCGCCGCGAAGAGCCCGATCGGCACCGCCACCAGCAGCGCGATGAAAGAGATGTAGAGCGTGCCCCAGAGGAGCGGCAGAATGCCCAGCTCCGAGCCGCCGCCGAAGGAGGGCGACCAGGTGGTCGAGAAGAAGAAGTCGCTGGCGGGATAGAGGCGGAAGAACTCGATGGTGTTGAAGACCAGGCTCAGGACGATGCCGATGGTGGTCAGGATCGCGATCGAGGCGGCCAGGATCAGGAGCGCGCGGATGCCCTGCTCCACGGTGTTGCGGGCGCGGAAGTCCTTGCGGGACTCGGCGATACCGTAGATCAGGCCGGCGAGCGCCAGGGCCAGCACGACCACGGTGCGCAGCGTGCCCGCGGTGGCGCTGAGCGCGCGGTAGTCCTGCGCCGAGATCAGCACCTGAGCGGTCACGTCGGAGCCAAGCGCCACGCCCGCGTCGGCGAGCCGCGCGCGCACGTCCGAGGTCTCGACCCGCATGGTCTCGGCCTCGTCGAAGGTCATGCTGCCGCGCGCCACGGCCACGTCGAGCCCGTTGGCCACCCGGCGCACATCGGCCATCACCAGGCTCGTCGCCCGGTCCGAGCGCGAGGCTTCCTCGGCGATGTCGCTGCGGATCATCTGCTCGACCGCGAAGGGCTGCAGCACCAGCCAGAGCGCCATCATCAGAAGCGCCGGCACGGCGACCTTCATCGCCACGTTGGTCCCGTAATAGGAGGGCAGCGAATGCAGGCGGCGGGCGTCTCCGCCGGCCCCGGCAAGCGCCCGCTGGCGTCCGCCGACATAGCCGATCACGGCCAGCGCCAGAACGATGAGGATCAGCCAGGATGACGGCATGGTCTGTGGCTCCGCTGTCTTGGGCAGTCAAAAAGGGAAGGGGCGGCGATATAGCGGCCGCCCCTTCCCGTCAATCATTGCGGGCCGGTTAGGAGCCGGTGCCCATGACGGTTTCGTTCTCGATCTTGGCCTGGGTCTCGGCCAGTTCCGGGTCGGGCACCAGGCCGTAGTTGGCCAGCGGTCCGCCGGGGCCGGCGATCTCGTCGGCGACGAAGAAGGAGGCGAATTCCTTCAGGCCGGGGATGACGCCGATGTGGGCCTTCTTGATGTAGAAGAACAGCGGGCGCGAGACCGGGTATTCACCGGCTGCGATCGACTCGGTGGTCGGCTCGACGCCGCCCATGGTGGCGACCTTCAGCTTGTCGGTGTTGTTCTCGTAGAAGGCCAGGCCGAAGACGCCGACACCCTCGGGGTTGCTGTCGATGCGGGCCAGGGTCTCGGTATAGTCGCCGTCGATGTCGACCGAGGCGCCATCGGTGCGGACCGCCATGCAGGCGTCCTCGGCGTCGTCCTCGGACATGCCGCCGTCGAGCATAGCCTGCATCGCGCCGGTGTCTTCGCAGCCCTGCAGCAGGACCTTCTCTTCGAAGACCTCGCGGGTGCCGTGCTTGGTGCCCGGGATGAAGGCCGCGATGTCGACCGCCGGCAGATCGGCGTTGGCATCGGCCCAGGTGGTGTTCGGGTTCTCGACCAGCTCGCCGTCGACGAGGATCTGTTCGCCGAGCGCGTTGAACCAGTCGGAGGGCTCGAAGGCGGTGAAGGCCGGGCCGTCGATCTGGCTGGCGAAGACGATGCCGTCATAGCCGATGCGGACCTCGATGATCTCCTCGACGCCGTTGGCGGCGCAGGTCTCGACCTCGCCGCTGCGGATGGCGCGCGATGCATTGGCGATGTCGATGGTGTTCTCGCCCACGCCTTCGCAGAAGCGCTTCAGGCCCGCCGAGGACCCGCCCGATTCCACGACCGGGGTCGGGAAGTCGAAGTTCTCGCCGAAGGCTTCGGCGACGATCGAGGCATAGGGCAGAACGGTCGAGGAACCGGCCACCTGGACGTTGTCGCGCGACTGCGCGAAGGCCGGAGCCGCGACGGCCAGCGCCAGTGCGGAGACGGTGAGGGTCTTGGTCATGAATCACTCCATTCGAGTGTGTGTTTTCCTATCGGACGAGCGCTCCCGAGGAAGCGAACTCGGCGCGACGCCTAAAGATCACCGCTGAAGCTTTTGTGACGGGGATGTAACAGTTTCATGACAGCGCCCCGGGGAATCTTCCCGAATTCGCCCCGAGGCATCACGATAAAGCCAGCGCCCTAGCCGGGCCCCTACCCCGGAATACCTTTTTGTCGGCGGGATTGGGCCGCAATCTCGTCCGCAATCGCCCGGAATTCCGCCGCCTTCGCGGGGTAAGATAAAATAATGGTCCGAGATCTGACATATTGGGGCGCAGCCCTGCACAATGGCCCACCGCTGAGTTTCCGGGCCTGGCTGACCGATGCGATCGTCAATCTCGCCGGGCTGATTCTGGCCCTCGGGGGGGCCGCCTTCCTGATGGGCTGGGCCACGGTTTCGGGCGCCTCGGGGCCGGTGCTCATGGCGCTGTCGCTTTATGCCGCGGCGCTGGTGGCGAGCTTCCTGGCCTCGCTGGTCTACAACTCCGGGCCCTGGCACGCGCAGCGGCCGCTCCTGCGGCGGCTCGACCACGCGGCGATCTACATCAAGATCGCGGGCACCGCGACGCCCTTCGCGGTGATCGTGGCCTCGCCCTTCGCGCTGTCGATGATGTCGCTGGTCTGGGTGCTGGCGCTCTACGGCGCCTCGCGGAAGCTGTTCTTCTGGTGGAAGCCCGGGCGTTTCGACCCCTTCGTCTACCTGGGCCTGGCCTGGTTCTCGGCGCTGCCCATGGTGGCGCTGCCGGGGCTGGTGCCGCAGGCGACCATGTGGCTGATGCTCGCGGGCGGGCTGATCTACACCGGCGGGGTCTATTTCTACATGCGCCACGACTGGCCCTATGCGCGGGCGCTCTGGCACATCTGCGTGCTGGCCGCCGCGAGCGCGTTCTACGCCGCGGTGATCCTCGGCGCGCCGGGCCGGCTGTTCTGAGCGGAGAGGGCGGGGCCTGCGCCCGCCGGCTTGTCCCTCACCGCCCCACTTAAGTCAGTGGAGAGACCCGCCGCCCCGGCCAAATCTCACTTGCCGAAGCGCCGCATCTCCACCGTCACCACGCCCGAGGCATCAGCGCGCACGACCGCCAGGTCGCCGTAGTTCAGAGGCGCGGGCCCGGGCAGCGACAGCGCCTCCCAGAGCGGCGCGATATTGCCCTTGTTGCCGACCCAGAGCAGCGCCCGCGCCTCGTTCCCCGGCAGGATGCGCGCGGCGATGCGCGAGTCGGGCACCGTCTCGATCTCGAGGTCCTGCACCGCGGCGACCGGCGCGGCGGTGGCGCGGTTCCGGGCGTAGCTCGTGGAATAGATCCGGTCGATCGGCGCCTCGGCCAGGGCCAGCGCCAGCGCCTCGGCGCGGGCGACGCCAGCCTTGGTCAGCGCGTCGCCGTCCTTCTCGCCGTGGCGCACGACGTAAAGCGTGGTGCCCGGCGCCAGCCGCGCCTGGGGCCCCGGCCCCGCGCAGCCCGCAAGCACAAGCGCGCCCGCGCCCGCCAGGAATATCCGTCGGTCCATCTGGTCATCCTCCCCCGTCCTGTCCCGGCGGAAAGACTGCCCCGCGCGGGACGCCCTTGGCAATCGCCTAGCGCGGCAGGATGACCTGCACCTCGGTGCCCTGGCCGGGGGTGGAATCGATCCGCACGCGGCCGCGGTGGCGGTTCACGATGTGCTTGACGATGGCGAGCCCCAACCCGGTGCCGCCCTTCTCGCGCGAGCGGTGGGAATCGACGCGGTAGAAGCGTTCGGTCAGCCGCGGCAGGTGCACCGGGTCCATGCCCGCGCCGGTGTCGCGCACGATGATGCGCACGCCCTCGTCGCGGACCGGCGCCTCGTAGCCCGGCCGGGTCACCGCGATGGTCACCCGCGCGCCTTTCCCGGCGTATTTCAGCGCGTTCTCGGTGAGGTTCACCAGCACCTGCCGCAGCTGGTCGGAATCGCCCCGGACCTCGACGCTCTCGGGCAGTTCGGTGACGATCTCGATGCCCGCGTCCTCGGCGATGCGCGAGAGCCCGAGCGCCACGGATTTCACCAGTTTCGCCAGGTCGAGCCGCGCGGTCGGGCGCACCCGTTCCTCGGCCTCGACGCGGCTCAGCGACAGAAGGTCCGCGATCAGCCGGTTCATGCGCTCGGCCTCAGCCTCCATGACGCCCAGGAAGCGCTCGCGCGCGGCGGGATCCTCCTTGGCGGGGCCCTTCAGCGTCTCGATGAAGGAAATCAGCGCGGTGAGCGGCGTCTTCAGCTCGTGGCTGACATTGGCCACGAAGTCGCGGCGCATCTGCATGGCGCGTTCGAGCGAGGTCTCGTCCTCGAAGCTGACCAGCACGCCGGTGCCGGGCACCGCCTTCACGCTGACCCGGAAGGTGGTGTCCTGCTGGCCGTCGTTGGTCAGGTAGCGCGCCTCGCGCGGCTGGGCGTCGCGCATCACCGCCTCGACGGCGTCCAGCACCACCGGCTGGCGCAGCGCGGTGATGAAATGCCGCCCCACGAGGCCCCGGCCCAGCATCTGCCGGGCCTTGTCGTTGGCCGCCTCGATGCGCTCGTCGCGCCGGATCAGGAGCGCGGCCAGCGGCATCGCCTCGAGGAAGGCCTCGGAGGTCATCCCCGCGCCGCCCGGGCCGCGGCGAGCCCCGCGTCGAAGGCGCCAAGCAGCGCCTCGGGCTCCTCGAGGCCGACGGAGACGCGGAACATGCCCTCGGAGATCCCGAGCGCCGCGCGGCCCTCGGGCGTCAGCGCGCGATGCGAGGAGGAGGCGGGATGCGACAGCGTGGTGCCCACGTCGCCCAGCGTCGGCGCGAAGGCCAGCGACTCCGCGCCCTTGGTGAAGGCATTGGCCGCGGCGCGGCCGCCCTCGATCTCGAAGCTGACCATGTTGCAGCCCTGCCCGGCCAGGAGCCCCTGCGCGCGGTTGCGGTCGGGGTGATCGGCGCGGGTCGGGTAGAGCACCTTGGTGACGCCCTCCTGGCCCGCGAGATGCGCGGCCAGCCGCTCGGCGCTGTCCTGGGTGCGGGCGAAGCGCAGGTCGAAGGTCATCATGCCGCGCTCGGCCAGCCAGCAGTCGAAGGGCGAGGGCGTCATGCCCGTCGTCACGGCGAAATCGCTCATCGCCTTCTGCTGGGCGGGATCCTTGGCGGCGACCCAGCCCAGCGTCACGTCGGAATGCCCGGCGAGAAGCTTGGTCACCGAGTGGATCACCACGTCGGCGCCGTGCTCGGCGGGCCGGATCGCGGAGGGGGTGGTGAAGGTGTTGTCGACGACCAGCGTGACGCCGCGCGCGCGGCAGAGCTCGGCGATGCCGTCAAGGTCCGCGACCCGCAGCGTCGGGTTCGAGACCACCTCGATCAGCGCCAGCTTGGTCTCCGGGCGGAAGGCGGCGGCGAAGGCCTCGGCGTCGGTCGGATCGGCGCGCGAGGTGGCGATGCCGAGGCGCGGCAGATCCTCGGCCAGGAGCCGCAGCGAGCGGCCGTAAAGCTGGTCGCCGCCGACCACGTGGTCGCCCGCCCGCGTCAGGCCCAGGAGCGCCGCGGTCACCGCCGCCATGCCCGAGCCCAGCGTCAGCCCCTGCTCCATGCCCTCGCGCCGGGCCACGGCGCGGGCCAGGGAGACGGCGTTGGGATGGCCCTCGCGGGCGTAGGTATAGCCCTGGACCCGGCCCTCGTATTGATCGTCGAGCGAATCCGGCGTCTCGGAGGCATAGACCACCGAAGGCTGGATCGGCGGGACCACCGGGCGCGAGGCGCCTTCCTCGAAACCGTCGGGGCGTTGCAGGGTGCGTTTGGTGCTCATGCACATCTCTCCTCAGGGCGGGCGCCATGCGCGCCGCGGATCATCGTCAAAAACCGTCGGGCGGCCGTCGGGGGCGCCGCGCTTAAAGCGCGGTCAGCCCCTCGCGGAACCGCCGGGCGTTCTCCTGGTATTTCCGGGCCGAGAGGCGCAGACTCTCGATGGCCTCGGCGTCGAGCTCGCGGACCACCTTGCCGGGCATGCCCATGACCAGGCTGCCGTCGGGGATCTCCTTGCCCTCGGTGATCAGCGCGCCCGCGCCGATCAGGCAGTTCTTGCCGATCCTGGCGCCGTTCAGGATTGTCGCGCCCATGCCGATCAGGCTGTTCTCGCCGATCACGCAGCCATGCAGCATGACCTTGTGGCCGATGGTGCAGCCCGCGCCCACCGTCAGCGGAAAGCCGGGATCGGTGTGGCCCACCACGTTTTCCTGGATGTTGGTGCCGTCGCCGATGGTGATCGGCTCGTTGTCGCCGCGCAGCGTCGCGCCGAACCAGACCGAGGCGCCCTGCCCCAGCGTGACCTGGCCGATGACATTGGCGTCCGGCGCCACCCAGGCATCCCCAGCCAGCTTGGGCGAAACCCCGTCCAGTGCGTAAAGCGTCATGGCTGTCCCTCCTCGAACTCCGATTGCAGGTGACGGACGTGATCGGTCAGCCCGGGCTGCTGGCTGCGCCGCAGCCGCGTGGCGGTGACGATGGACTTGAGCCGCGCCTCGGTCTCGTCGAGGTCCTGGTTGACCAGCACGAAGTCGTAGCCGTCCCAGTGGCTGATCTCGTCCCAGCTTTTCTGCATCCGCTTGGCGATCACCTCGGGGCCGTCCTGGCCGCGCCCCTCGAGCCGGCGCTTCAGCTCGGCGATGGAGGGCGGCAGCAGGAAGATCGACAGCGTGTGCATGCCGAGCGAGGAGTTGCGGATCTGCTGCGCGCCCTGCCAGTCGATGTCGAAAAGCACGTCGTGCCCGGCCTCGATGGCCTCGGCCACGGGCCCGCGCGGCGAGCCGTAGAAATTGCCGAAGACATGGGCGTGTTCCAGCATCTCGCCCTCGGCCACGAGCCGCTTGAACTCGGTCTCCGAGGTGAAGCGGTAATCCGTGCCGTCGACCTCGCCGGGACGCGGGGCGCGCGTGGTGGCCGAGACCGAGAAGACGATGCTCTCGTCCCAGGCCCGGAGCCGCCGCGCCAGGGTGGATTTGCCCGCGCCCGAAGGCGAGGAAAGGATGATCAGAAGCCCGCGCCGGGATGCCTCCATGCCGCTCACTCCACGTTCTGTACCTGTTCGCGCATCTGCTCGATGAGCGTCTTCAGCTCGAGCCCCACCTCGGTCAGCGGCGCCGAGCCGGCCTTCGAGCAAAGCGTGTTCGCCTCGCGGTTGAACTCCTGCATCAGGAAGTCGAGCTTGCGCCCCACCGCGCCTTCCGCCGCGAGCATGCCCCGCGCCGCGGCGATATGGGCGCGCAGCCGGTCGATCTCTTCGGTGACGTCGGATTTCACCGCGATCAGCGCCAGCTCCTGGGCGATGCGGGCCGCGTCGAGCCCCTCGGTGTTGTCCATGACGCGCGCGAGCTGCGCCTTCAGCCGCTCGGCCTGTTCGGGCCGGCGCGCCTCGGCGCGGGCCTCGGCGGTGTCGATCAGCGTGGCCATCCGGTCGAGCTGGCCTTTCAGGATCTCGCTCAGCGCCGCGCCCTCTTCGGCGCGGGCGGCGATGAAGGCCTCGAGCAGGGCGTCGAACTCGTAGACCAGCTGGCCGCGCAGCACCTCGGGGTCGTGGCGGGTCTGGACCTCTTCCATGACACCCCGCAGGCCCAGCACCTCGGCGGCGCTGGCGGGCGTGAGGCTCAACCCCTCGGTCCGGGCGGCGGCCTCGACGCGGGTCAGCGCCGCCAGCACGTCCGAGAGCGCCGCGTCGTTGACCGACTGCCGCGCCGTGGCGGTGCCCGGGGCGAGCTTCAGCGAGACCGAGACCGAACCGCGGGCCAGCCGCGCCTGGGCCCGGGCGCGCAGCGCGGGCTCGAGCCCCTCGATCCAGTCGGGCACGCGCAGGCGCAGGTCCAGCCCCTTGCCGTTCACGCCGCGGATGTCCCAGGCCCAGGACAGCCCCTCGGTCGCCCCCTCCGCCGAGGCAAATCCGGTCATCGAATGCCGCATGTGGCGCGACCCTCCCGCACGTCGTCTCGCTCCCGGGTTACGTGAGCCCGGGGGGCAAGGCAAGCGCGGGCCGCTGTTAACCAGCGGTAACGAAACTTGCGGCAATTTCAGGAAAATCCGCCTAGTTAAGGCTTTGGTAACGACGTTGACACAGGATCCGCCAAGGGGCTGGCGGTGCCGTTGCAAGTGAGGACCCGCGCATGACCCGCCCGACCCGGACCGAGACTGGAGTGATTTCCATGCTGACCCACAGCCAGGCGCTGCAACGCGCGCCGCTGGCGATCATCGACGCCTATTGGCACGGCTTGGCCGAGGTCTCGGGCGAGGTGCCGGCGCGAGCGCAGATCGACCCCAGGGCGATCGAGGATGCGCTCGACAACGCCTTCCTGCTGCACCACCTGCCCGAGGGCGTGACCCGGGTGCGGGTGGCGGGGCTGCATCTGAACGATCTTGCCGGCAAAGAGGTCGCGGGCCGGCCCCTGGGGGATCTCTTCCACCCCGAGGCGCGCGAGGAACTGGCGCGCGGGCTCGCGGCGGTCTTTTCCGGGCCCGCCGCGCTAAGCCTCCGGCTGAGCGCGCCCGAGGGCTTCGGCCAGGACGCGCTCCTGGGCGAGATGACGGTGCTGCCGCTCCGCGGCGAGCGCGGACAGGCCGATCGGGCCATCGGCGGGGTGGTGACCTCGGGGCCGATCGGCCAGACGCCGCGCCGCTTCGCGATCGAGGAGTTGGAGATCACCCCCATCGAGGGGCTCGCCCCCCTGCCCGCGCCCCGCCAGGGTTTCGCCGAACCCGCCGCGACCTGGGAGCCCGCGCCGCTCTCGGGCCAGCATCTGCGGTTGGTGATTTCCAACGACTGAGGGGCTGAGCTGCCTGGCGTCCTGAGGGGGCGGGCGCAGACTTAGACTACTGAGAACGCAACGAAAAACGCGCCCCGGTTTGATCTCGGGGCGCGTTTTTTCTCAGAAAATGCGGTCAGCTGTGGCTCGGAACGCTCACGGCCTGCCTCTTGCTTTAGAGACAGTCACAATCCGGCGCTCCGGCGGTCCGTCCAAGGGTCGCCCCGGCCCGCCCCAAGGATTATCGCCCTCACTCCGCCGCAGTCGTCAGACCGCCCGGCGGTGCGGCGAGGACCGAGGCATAGGCCGCCTGCCCGCCCGCATAGGCCATGGTCGCCGCCAGCATGCCCGCCTTCGAGCCGCAGTCGTAGCGCACACCCGAGAAGCGGAAGCCGCAGAGGCCCACGGTCTCGACGCCCGCGGCGATGGCATCGGTGAGCTGGATCTCTCCACCCGCGCCCGGCGGCAGCCCGTCCAGCGCCTCGAAGATGCTCGCGTCGAGCAGGTAGCGCCCGACCACCGCCTGGCGCGAGGGCGCCGCCTCGGGCGCCGGTTTCTCGACCATGCCGCGCGCGAGGATCAGCCCGCCTTCGCGGCCGGTCGCATCGAGCACGCCGTAGGAAGAGACCTCCTCGGCGCCGACCTGCATGGTGGCGACCATATGGCCGGCCCGCGCGGGGTCATAGGCGTCGATCATCTCCTTCAGGCAGCCCTCGCCGCCTAGGATCAGGTCGTCGGGCAGCACCACCGCCACCGGCCCCGGCAGCACCTCGTCGCGGGCGCAAAGCACCGCGTGGCCCAGGCCCAGCGGCTCGGGCTGCATGACGAAGCGCACCTGCATGGCGTCCTCGTCGACGGCATTGTCGTGCAGCATCTCCGCCAGCCGCGCCTTGCCGCGCTCGCGCAGGGTGGCCTCGAGCTCGGCATCGGCGCGCACGTAGCGCTCGATCGCCTCCTTCGAGGGGTGGCTGACGAAGATCATCCGCTCGATCCCGGCCTCGCGGGCCTCGTCGATGGCGAACTGGATCAGCGGCGTGTCGAGAACCGGCAAGAGCTCCTTCGGCGTCGCCTTGGTGGCGGGAAGAAAGCGGGTTCCGAGCCCCGCCACGGGGAAGATCGCGGTTCTGACCCGGCGGTCTCTGGCGGTTGGCGTGCGGTCCATGTTCAATGCTCCTTGCGGGTCTGCGGTCGGGCGGCGCCCGGCCTTCTGAGAAAAAGGGTATGGATGCCTCAGCTTAAGTCAAAAGCGCCGCGCCCCGTTCCCTCGAGTGCCCGGCGGGCCCGGGGTGACGTCGGCTAACCCCTTGATTTCGCGTCATCGGCCCCAGGTCCATTCGGGCCGAGACCTGCCGCATTTCGCGCCGTTTCGCTGCAATGCGGCGGCTCACCCTTCGAAATCGGCAGCCCGCCGCTGAATTCCTGTGCGTGGCCGCGAAAAATTGCCTAAAGAAGGGGCAGAGCGGCGCCCGGGCCCCTGCCCGGCCCGGATCGGGGCCCGCGGTCTGGACGATTCCGCCGCACCCCCTAGCCTTTTTCCTAGGCGCGGCCCTTCGCGGCCCGCAGGATCAACGCAAACAACCAGAGGCCCCAGGCCCCGAGCATGGACGGACAGACCCTGACCCTTCGCAGCGACACAGACGGACGCATCCGCAGATCGGCCCGCCCCTACGACCGGATCACGGTGATCGGCATGGGGGCCTGGGGCACCGCCCTGGCCGCCGTCGCCGCCTCCGCCGGCCGCGAGGTGCGGCTCTGGGGCCGGCGCGCGGATCTTGCCCGCGACATCAACGAGACCCGGGTGAACACCCGCCACCTGCCGGACGCGCATCTGCCCGAGGGCATCCTGGCCCTGACCGACCTGCCCGCCGCGCTCGAGCACAGCGAGGCGGTCCTGCTGGTCACCCCCTCGCGGACGTTGCGCAAGGTCTGCGCCGAGCTGCGGCCCTATCTGCCCCAGGGCGTGCCGCTGGTGCTGTGTTGCAAGGGCATCGAACAGGGCACCGGCTACCTCCTGAGCCACCTGGTCGAGGAAGAGTTGCCGGGCCATCCGGTCGGCGCGCTGTCGGGCCCGACCTTCGCCAAGGAGACGGTGCTGGGCCATCCGACCGCCGCGACCATCGCCTTCGAGTTCCGCTACACCGACCGACTCCGCCCCGAGGACAGCCCCGCCGCGCGGCTCTCGGTCTCGATGTCCTCCTCGGCCTTCCGGCCTTATATCTCGGACGACCTCGTGGGCGTGGAGATCGGCGGCGCGGTGAAGAACGTGATCGCCATCGCCTGCGGGATGATGACCGGCGCGGGTTTCGCCGAGAACACCCGCGCGGCGCTGATCGCCCGCGGCATGGACGAGATGAAGTTCCTCGCCGAGGCGCTGGGCGGCCGCCGCGAGACGATCACCGGGCTTTCGGGCGCGGGCGACCTGACGCTGACCTGCTCGTCCACCACCTCGCGCAACATGTCGCTGGGCGTGCAGCTCGGCCAGGGCAAGGCGCGCTCGGAGTGTTTCGACGGCAAGAAGGTCGTGGTCGAGGGCGAGGTCAACGCCATCTCGGTCGTGGACCTGGCGCGGCGGATCGGGGTGCATATGCCGATCTGCGAGACGGTGCACGCGATCCTGCACGAGGGCGCGGCGCTGGACGAAAGCTTCACCGACCTCTGGGCCCGGCCGCTCGAATCCGAGCCGCGGGCGCTCTCGATCGAACTGGTCCACCCCAAGGCAAGAAGGGATCCCGCCCAATGAGCCAGAGGCCCGCGATCACCACCCCGCTCGACGCGCGCCGCTTCGTGCTGGCGACCGATCTCGACGGCACCTTCCTGGGCGGCAGCCAGGCCGACCGGCGCCGGCTCTACGACTGGATCGAGGCCCACCGCGAGACCATCGGCCTGGTCTTCGTCACCGGCCGCGACCCGGGGTTCATCGTCGAGCTTTGCGACGGCGGCGTGCCCTGGCCGGAATATGTGATCGGCGACGTCGGCACGACCATCGCGAAGGTCGAGGGCCGCGAGATTACCCCGATCCCCGAGCTCGAAACCGAGATCACCGCCGCTTGGGGCGACGCCGGCGAGCGGGTGCGCGCCACGCTCGACGGTCACCCGGGGCTGAGGCTGCAGCCCACGGGCTTCCGCCACCGGGTGAGCTACGACCTCGACCCCGAGACCTTCGATGACAGCGCCAAGGCGCGCGTCGAGGCGCTGGGCCTCGACTGGCTGATCTCGGACAACCGCTATTTCGACGTGCTGCCCGCCGGGGTCTCGAAAGGCCCCTCGCTCCAACGCTTCGCCAGCGCCATGGCGCTGGACGCGGCCCGGGTCTTGGCGGCGGGCGACACGCTCAACGATGCCTCGATGCTGGAATGCGGCCTGCCCGCCGTGGCCGTCGGCGGGTCCGAGGCGGCGCTGCTCGAACGGGTGGCGCATCTGCCGCATGTGCACAAGGCCGAAGCCGTGGGCGCGGGCGGCATCCTCGAGGCCGTCGCCGCACTTGAACTCCATCCTGTCCCGGAGGGCGTCTGAATGGGAAGCGATCTGGTCATCGTCTATCACCGCCAACCCTACGAGGAGGTGGTCGAGAACGGCAAAACCGTCTTCAAGGAGAACAAGAGCCCCAACGGCATCGTGCCGACGCTGAAAAGCTTCTTCGGCCGCGTCGAGAACGCCGCCTGGGTGGCCTGGAAAGAGGCCGAGGACGTCACCGACCCGGGCTTCGAGCGCGTCGTCCAGATCGAGGACAGCTTCGGCAAATACACCGTCTCGCGGCTGCCGCTGACCGCCTCGGACGTCTCGAGCTTCTACCATGTCACCTCGAAGGAGGCCTTCTGGCCGATCCTGCACGGCTTCAAGGAGAAGTATAACTACGACCCGGTGGACTGGGGCACCTTCCGCAAGGTGAACCAGGCCTTTGCCGAGGCCGCCGCCGCCGAGGCCGCCAAGAACGCCGCGATCTGGGTGCATGACTACAACCTCTGGCTGGTGCCGGGCTACCTGCGCAAGATGCGCCCCGACCTGCGCATCTCCTTCTTCCACCACACGCCCTTCCCGGCGGCGGACATCTTCAACGTGCTGCCCTGGCGCGGCGAGATCATCGACTCGCTCCTGGCCTGCGACGTGGTGGGCTTCCACATCCCGCGTTACGCCTCGAACTTCGTCTCGGTGGTGCGCTCGCTGCGCGACGTGGGCGAGGTGCCGCGGGTGAAGGTCTCGGAGGATTTCATCTCCGAGGGCTCGGCGCTCTCGGACCGCACCCAGCCGGTGCAGATCCAGACCGAGGACCGCGCGGTCAAGCTGGGCGTCACGCCGGTCGGCGTCGACACCGATTACATCGCCCGGGTCACCAAGTCCGACGAGACCAAGGCCCGCGCCAAGGCCATCAAGGAGGAGCTGGGCGGCGACCGGCTGATCCTGTCGGTCGGGCGCACCGATTACACCAAGGGCGGGGCCGAGCAGCTTCTGACCTACGAGCGGCTCCTGGAGAAACACGAGCACCTGCGCGGCACCACGCGGCTTCTGCATGTCTCGGTCTCGGCCAACCGCAACATGAAGGTCTATGCCGATATCCAGCAGGAGATCGAACAGATCGCGGGCCGCATCAACGGGCGCTTCGGCACCTTCACCTCGACGCCGGTGGCGCTGATCTCGCGCGCCATCCCCTTCGAGGAGCTGGTCGCCTATTACCGCGCCGCGGACGTGGCCTGGATCACGCCGCTCGCCGACGGGATGAACCTGGTCTGCAAGGAGTTCGCCGCCGCCCGCGACGACGAGGACGGGGTGCTGGTCCTGTCGGAGTTTGCCGGGGCCGCGATCGAGCTGGGCTCGGCGATCCTGACCAATCCCTACAGCAACAAGAACATGGACCACGCCATCGAGACGGCGCTGAACATGAGCGCCGAGAACCGCAAGAGCCGCATGACCGAAGCGCGCCGCAAGGTCTGGACCTACAACACCGCCCGCTGGGCGCAGGATCAGCTCGCGCTGCTCTCGCCCGAGGATTTCGCGGCGGAGGGCTGAGCCGCCGCGAGGGGCCATGGGCAATGTCGCGCGCTATCCCTGGTTTCGCGCCGCCCAGAACCTGCTGTTCTGGCAGGCGACCTGGTTTCTGTATTTCCAGGAGGCGCTGACCCCGGCGCAGGCGATCCTGCTTTACGCGGTCTATGACCTCTCGAGCACGCTGGTCGAAGTGCCCTCGGGCGCCATGTCCGACCGGCTCGGGCGGCGGGTGACGCTGATCGCTTCGGCGCTTGCGCTGGTGGCGGGCTCGGTGCTCCTGGCGCTTGGCGGGGCCTTCTGGGTCTTCGCGCTGGGCCAGGCGCTTCTGGGCGCGGGCATGGCCTTCACCTCGGGCACCGACAGCGCGTTTCTCTATGAGAGCCTCGCCGAGACCGGCGAGACCGAGCGCATCGAGGCCGAGGAGCTGCGCGCCTGGCGCTTCTCCTTCGCCGCCCTCCTGGTGGCGGCGCCCCTGGGCGGGGCCGCGGCGCTCTGGAGCCTGCCCCTGCCGTTCTGGCTCTCGGCGCTCTCCTCGGCGGTGGCGCTGGGACTGGCGCTGTCCTTCACCGAGCCGCAGCGCATCCGCAGCTCGGGCGAGGTGCAGCTCTCGCAGCTGGGCGCCCTGGGCCAGGCGCTGCGCGACCGGGTGCTGCTCTGGCTCTTCGCGCTGGCGGTGCTGATGTATGGCTTCAGCCACCTGCCCTTCATCTTCGGCCAGCCCTTCATCCTCGAGGCGCTGGAGCCCTTGGGCCTAGCCGCCGATGCGCCGCTGGTCTCGGGCGGGATCACGGCGGTGATGATGGCGGTCTCGCTTCTGGCCTCGCTGGCGGCGCCGGGGCTGCGGGCGCGGATCGGGCTCGGACCCATGCTGGTCCTGGCTTTTGCCATGCAGGTGGCGCTGGTCGCGGTACTGGCGCTCAGCGCCTCGGCGCTGGCGATCCTGGCGCTGGCCCTGCGGATGGTGCCCGATGCCTTCTCGCGGCCCTTCCTCCTGGCGGCGATCCAGCCGCGGCTCAAGGGCGAGGCGCGGGCCACCTACCTGTCGATCCAGGCGCTGGTCGGGCGGCTGATCTTCGCGGCCTCGCTCTGGGTGGCCTCGTTCGGGACCGGCGGGGTCGACCGGATGAGCCAGCCGGAAATCTCCGCGATCCTGGGGGTTTACGCGGGCGTGGGCCTGGCCTGCCTGCTGGCGCTGGGCGTGACGGTCCGGGTGATGCGCGGGGCGGCCCCGAAGCAGAGGTGAGCCGCTCAGAGGTCGCACACGGCCATGCGCCCCGCGTCGCGGTTCAGATCACTCAAAGCTGTTCGGGGTGAGAAACGGCGGCGCGGCCTCACCGCGCGTTCTGCCCAACCGGGCGCGGCACGACGGCCCCAGCCCGCCGGAAAGCCCCCCGGGCGAGGCGCAAACGGCCCCGCCCGGCGGTGGTCTCGATCAGCTCGCCTCGGCCGCGCGGGTCTCGCGGTGAGCGGTCAGCTCCTCGGCGACGAGGAAGGCCAGCTCCAGCGATTGCGTCGCGTTCAGGCGCGGGTCGCAGGCGGTGTGGTAGCGGTCCGAGAGGTTCTCGTCGGAGATCGCATGCACCCCGCCGGTGCATTCGGTCACGTCCTGGCCGGTCATCTCGAAGTGCACGCCGCCGGGGATCGAGCCCTCGGCCTTGTGCACCGCGAAGAAGTCGCGGACCTCGCGCAGCACCGCGTCGAAGGGCCGGGTCTTGTAGCCCGAGGGCGACTTGATGGTGTTGCCATGCATCGGGTCGCAGACCCAGGTCACCTTGGCGCCTTCCTCGCGCACCGCCTGGACGAGCGGCGGCAGCTTCTCGCCCACCTTGCCCGCGCCGAAGCGCGCGATGAGGGTCAGCTTGCCCTCCTCGTTTTCGGGGTTGAGCTTGCGCATCAGCACCTTGAGGTCCTCGGGGTCGGTGGTCGGCCCGCACTTCAGCCCGATCGGATTCAACACGCCACGGGCGAACTCCACATGCGCGCCGTCCGGCTGCCGCGTGCGGTCGCCGATCCAGATCATGTGGCCCGAGCCCGCGAGCCATTTGCCCGAGGTGGAATCAAGACGGCAAAGCGCCTCTTCGTATTCCAGCAGGAGCGACTCGTGGCTGGTGTAGAAGTCCACGGTCTTGAGGTTGTGGTTGCTCTCGCTCTCGAGGCCCGCCGCCTTCATGAAGTCCAGCGTGTCCGAGATGCGGTTGGCCATGTCGCGGTAGCGCGCGGCCTTCTCGCTCTCGATGAAGCCAAGCGTCCACTGGTGCACCTGGTGGATGTCCGCGTAACCGCCCGTCGAGAAGGCGCGCAGGAGGTTCAGCGTCGCCGCCGCCTGGGTGTAGCCCTGCAGCATCTTCTGCGGGTTGGGCGTCCGCGCCTCAGGCGTGAAGGCCAGGTCGTTGATGATGTCGCCGCGGTAGGAGGGCAGCTCCTGGCCGTCCACCGTCTCGGTCGGGGCCGAGCGGGGCTTGGCGAACTGGCCCGCCATCCGGCCGACCTTCACCACCGGCACCTTGGCGCCATAGGTCAGCACCATGGCCATCTGCAGCATCACCTTGAAGGTGTCGCGGATCGCATCGGCCGAGAACTGGTCGAAGGCCTCGGCGCAGTCGCCGCCCTGCAACAGGAAGGCCTCGCCCCGGCCGGCCGCACCGAGCTGGCGCTTCAGCGCACGGCTCTCGCCCGCAAAGACCAGCGGCGGATACTTCGAAAGCTGCGCCTCGACGGCGCTCAGTTCTGCCGCGTCGGTATAATCCGGCATTTGCACCCGAGGCTTCTGCCGCCACGTGTTTTTCTGCCAATCACTCATCGCATCTCTCCAGTCTGCCGCGCTTGCCCGCGCGTCGGGGTCCGGGTGTAGCCCATCGCAGGGCCCGGCGCCATAACCCATTTCCCCGATTTTTCCCCCGTCGCTTGACGCCGGTGCTCGGTTCGGGACTCTGGGCGGATCGGGCGGATTTGAGTCGCGCGAGGGAGGATCCGATGACGCAGGATGCAGCGGTCACCGCCGGCGCAGGAGAGGCGCGGCGCAAGCATTTCGTCTTTGTGCTTCTGCCCAATTTCACGCTGATCTCCTTTGCCGCCGCGCTCGAGACGCTGCGGCTGGCCAACCGCATGGCCGGAGAGACCCTGTACAGCTGGGCGATCCTCGGCGAGGGCGGCGGCAAGATCACCTGTTCGGCCGGCACCACCTTCGAACTCGACGGCGACCTGGGCCAGCTGGGCCGCGACGACACCGTGGTGGTCTGCGGCGGGCTCGACATCCAGGCGGGCACCACCAAGCCGCTGTTGAACTGGCTGCGCCGCGAGGCCCGGAACGGCCACCGCATCGGCGGGCTCTGCACCGCGGCGCATGTGCTGGCGCGCGCGGGGCTGCTCGACGGCAAGCGCGCGACGATCCACTGGGAGAACCAGGACAGTTTCGCCGAGGAGTTCGACGAGGTGACGCTGACCAAGGCGGTCTTCGCGGTCGACGGCAACCGCTTCACCACCGCCGGGGGCACCGCCTCGCTCGACCTGATGCTGAAGCTCCTGGCCGACGACTACGGCGAGGGGCTCGCCAATGCGGTCGCCGATCAGCTGATCTACTCGGCGATCCGCACCGACCAGGACGTGCAGCGGCTCTCGGTGCCGACCCGGATCGGCGTGCGCCACCCCAAGCTCGCCGAGGTCATCCGCATGATGGAGGCCAATATCGAGGAGCCGATCAGCCCGGCGGCGCTGGCGCGCGACGTGGGCATGTCGACCCGGCAGCTCGAACGGCTGTTCCGCCGCTACCTCAACCGCAGCCCGAAGCGGTATTACATGGAGCTGCGGCTGCAGAAGGCGCGGAACCTCCTGATGCAGACCGACATGACGGTGATCAACGTGGCCCTGGCCTGCGGCTTCACCTCGCCGTCGCATTTCTCCAAGTGCTACCGCTCGCATTACCGCACCACGCCTTACCGCGAGCGCGGCAGCCACGCCGAGACGCGGGCGAAGTAGCGGGGGCTCTATTTGGATTGGGTGAGAGCGGCTTAACGCCCGGTGTCTCCGAGGAGGCCGTGAGCGTCTCTACACGCCGCGCGATTTGAGCCTGAAAGCCCGCCTGAGACGGGCCAAACGCCCTCGCGCATAGGCCAGAGATCCAGCGCAATCGCACCACCAACCGCCCCGCGCCCGACGCGCAAGCGAGCCCGCGTGACGTCGCTGCCTCGCCCTGCCCGAGCCCCCTGCCCGGCCCGCCGCAGCGCCGCTTGCGTCACCGCAATGTCACCCTTTCCTTTTCCAAAACCCGCGCCTAACCTCGCCCCAGGACTGAGATCCGAACACAGGGAGACCATTATGAAAAAACTGCTTATGGCGACCGCCGCCTCCGCTCTGACCGCGGGGGCCGCCTTCGCCGAAAGCCACGCGAGCGACGTGCGCCTCGGCATCCTGCTCAGCTTCACCGGCCCGATCGAAAGCCTGACGCCCGCCATGGGTTCCGGCGCGGAACTGGCCGTGGGTGAAGTGACCGGCAACGAGAACTTCCTGGGCGGCGCCTCGGTGACCCCGGTGCGCGGCGATGCGACCTGCGTCGACGCGGCAGCGGCCACCGCCGCGGCCGAGCGCATGATCACCTCGGAAGGCGTCATGGGCATCATGGGCGCCGACTGCTCGGGCGTGACCACCGCCGTCCTGGCCAACGTCGCCGTGCCGAACGGCGTGGTGATGATCTCGCCCGCCGCGACCTCGCCGGCGCTGTCCTCGGCCGAGGACAACGGGTTGTTCTTCCGCACCGCGCCCTCCGACGCGCGCCAGGGCCAGGTGCTGGCCAACGTGCTGAACGAAAAGGGCATCTCCTCGGTCGCCGTGACCTATACCAACAACGACTACGGCAAGGGCTTCGCCGATGCCTTCTCGGCCGCCTTCGAGGAGACCGGCGGCGAGGTGACCCTGGTCGCCGCGCATGAGGACGGCAAGGCCGACTACTCGGCCGAGGTCGGCGCGCTGGCCTCCGCGGGCGGCGATGCGCTGGTCGTGCTGGGCTACGTCGATCAGGGTGGCGCGGGCGTCATCCAGGGCGCGCTCGACACCGGCGCCTTCGACACCTTCGCCTTCGGCGACGGGATGATCGGCGACGCGCTGACCGATGCCTTCGGCAGCGACATCGACGGCTCCTTCGGCACCGCGCCGGGCAGCGAGAACGAGGGCGGCGCCCTCTTCGCCGAGATGGCAGCCGAAGCCGGCATCGACGGCACCTCGGTCTACGCGGGCGAGAGCTATGACGCGGCGGCGCTGATCCTGCTGGCCATGGCGGCCTCGGGCTCGACCGACTCGACCGAATATTCGGGCGCGATCATGGACATCGCCAACGCCCCCGGCGAGCCGATCCTGCCGGGCGAGCTGCAGAAGGCCCTCCAGATCATCGCCGACGGCGGCGAGATCGACTACCAGGGCGCCTCGGGCGTCGAGCTGGTGGGCTCGGGCGAAGCGGCCGGCTCCTATGCCGAATACACCGTCGAAGGCGGCGAGCTGAAGGTGGTCGGCTACCGCTGATCGTGGTGTTGCGCTAACAGGCGGCCCGGGGGTTCCATCCCGGGCCGTTTTCGTTAAAAGGCCGGATCAGCCGGCCAAAGAAGCCGGCGCATCGAAGGGATATTCCAGTGATCCGGGTCGAGAACCTCCACCGCCATTTCGGCGGATTCCGGGCCGTCGACGGCGCCTCTCTCGAGATCGCCACGGGGTCGATCACCGGCCTCGTCGGGCCGAACGGGGCCGGCAAGTCGACGCTGTTCAACGTCATTGCGGGCGCGCTGCCGCCGACCAGCGGGTCGGTCTTCATGGACGGTGAAGACATCACCGGGCTGGCGCCGCACGAACTGTTCCACAAGGGCCTGTTGCGCACCTTCCAGATCGCGCATGAGTTCTCCTCCATGTCGTGCCGCGAGAACCTGATGATGGTCCCGGGCGCCCAGTCGGGCGAGACGCTCTGGAACGCCTGGTTCGGGCGCGGGCGCATCGCCCAGGAAGAGGCCGCGCTTCTGAAGAAGGCCGACGAGGTCCTGGACTTCCTGACCATCAGCCATCTCAAGGACGAGAAGGCCGGCAATCTCTCGGGCGGTCAGAAGAAGCTGCTCGAGCTGGGCCGCACCATGATGGTCGACGCCAAGGTGGTCTTTCTCGACGAGGTCGGCGCCGGGGTGAACCGCACGCTGCTCAATACCATCGGCGACGCGATCAAGCGGCTGAACGAAGAGCGCGGCTACACCTTCTGCATGATCGAACACGACATGGATTTCATCGGCCGTCTTTGCGACCCGGTGATCGTCATGGCCGAGGGCAAGGTCCTGGCCCGCGGCACCATCGCGGAGATCAAGGCCAACGACGAGGTGATCGAGGCCTATCTCGGCACCGGGCTCAAGAACAAGGAGACCGCGGGATGAGCGACAGCGCCTATTCCGGCCGCGGCAACAAGGACCGCTCGATCGGGCGCGAACCGGCGGCGCGCTCGGGCGACCCGGTGCCCGCCGGCGGCAAGGCCCGCCCCGCCCCCGAGGGCCCCTTCCTGATCGGCGAGGCGATGACCGGCGGTTACGGCCGCGGCGCCGACATCCTGCATTCCTGCACCATCGCCGTGGAGCGCGGCGAGATCGCGGTGATCGTCGGTCCCAACGGCGCCGGCAAGTCGACCGCGATGAAGGCCGTATTCGGCATGCTGAACCTGCGCGAGGGCGCGGTGCGGCTCGACGGCGAGGAGATCACCCAGCTCAGCCCCCAGGATCGGGTGCTGAAGGGCATGGGCTTCGTGCCCCAGACCTCGAACATCTTCACCTCGATGACGGTGGAGGAGAACCTCGAGATGGGCGCCTTCATCCGCACCGACGATTTCTCGGACACCATGGCGCAGGTCTACGACCTCTTCCCGATCCTGAAGGAAAAGCGCCGCCAGGCGGCGGGCGAGCTCTCGGGCGGCCAGCGCCAGCAGGTGGCCGTGGGCCGGGCGCTGATGACCAAGCCCAAGGTGCTGATGCTCGACGAGCCCACCGCCGGCGTCTCGCCGATCGTCATGGACGAGCTTTTCGACCGGATCATCGAGGTCGCCCGCACCGGCATCCCGATCCTCATGGTCGAACAGAACGCCCGCCAGGCGCTGGCCATCGCCGACAAGGGCTACGTGCTGGTCCAGGGCCGCAACGCCCATACCGGCACCGGCCGCGAGCTTCTCGAAGACCCGGAGGTGCGCGCCTCCTTCCTGGGCGGATGATGCAGGGCATGGCACGCGGCATGACATATCACGACACAACGACGGGAGGCCCGGCGCGCATGGCGCCCGGAGCGGCCCGCACGGGGGGCTTCTGCTGATGGATCTTCTGAACGCCTTCGTGGCGCTTTCGAACTTCGTGCTGATCCCGGCCATCGCCTACGGCAGCCAGCTGGCCATCGGGGCGCTGGGGGTCACCATGGTCTACGGCATCCTGCGGTTTTCCAACTTCGCCCATGGCGACACCATGGCCTTCGGCACCATGGCCACGATCATCGCGACCTGGGGGCTGCAGTCCATGGGCGTCTCGCTCGGGCCGCTGCCGACGGCGCTCCTGGCGATCCCGGTGGGCATCGCGGCCTGCGCGGCGCTGGTGCTCGCCACCGACCGGGTGGTCTTCCGCTTCTACCGCGCCCAAAAGGTGGTGCCGGTGATCCTGGTGATCGTCTCCATCGGGGTGATGTTCATCTACAACGGCATCACGCGGATTATCCTCGGCCCAGACGACCAGCGCTTCGCCGACGGCGAGCGCTTCATCATCAGCGCGCGCGACTTCAAGGAGATGACCGGCCTCGAGGAGGGCCTGGCGATCCGCACCACCCAGGGCATCACGCTGGTGACCGCGGTGATCGTCGTGGCGCTTCTGTTCTGGTTCCTGAACCGCACGCGCACCGGCAAGTCGATGCGGGCCTATTCCGACAACGAGGACCTGGCGCTCCTGTCGGGCATCGACCCCGAGCGGGTGGTCCGGGTGACCTGGCTGATCGTCGCCGCGCTGGCGACCATCGCGGGGGTGCTTTACGGGCTCGACAAGAGCTACAAGCCCTTCACCTACTTCCAGCTGCTGCTGCCGATCTTCGCCGCCGCCATTGTTGGCGGGCTCGGCTCGCCGCTCGGCGCCATCGCGGGCGGCTTCGTCATCGCCTTCTCGGAGGTGGCGATCACCTATGCCTGGAAGAAGGTGCTGGAATATTCCCTGCCCGAGAGCCTCGCGCCCGAGGGCCTCGTGCAGCTTCTGTCCACCGACTACAAATTCGCGGTGAGCTTCGTGATCCTGGTGATCGTCCTGCTCTTCCGCCCGACGGGTCTTTTCAGGGGGAAAGCGGTATGACCGACAGGCTGCGGGCTGTTTCGCTCTTCGCGCTGGTGGCGCTTCTGATCCTCGGCACCGGGGTTCTGCAAAGCTGGAACTCGGCGCTTCTGATCCTGAACATGGGGCTCGTCAGCGCGCTCATGGCGCTGGGGGTCAACCTGCAATGGGGCTTTGCCGGACTCTTCAACGTGGGCGTCATGGGCTTCGTGGCGCTTGGCGGGCTGGCGGTGGTGCTGACCTCCATGCCGCCCGTGGGCGCGGCCTGGCAGGCCGGCGGGCTGCGCATCCTCGCGGGCCTCGCGCTTGGCGCGGCCTCGGTGGTGGCGGCGGTCCTGGCCTGGCGGCGGACCTCGGGAAAGATGCGCGGCTGGATCGTCGCGGCGATCCTGCTCGTGGGTTTCTTCCTCTACCGCGCGGTCTTCGACGCCGGCGTCGAGGCCGTGGAGGCCGTGGACGCGGCGACCTCGGGCTACCTCGGCGGGCTGGGCCTGCCGGTCCTGCTGGCCTGGCCGGTCGGCGGGCTCCTGGCCGCGGGCGCGGCCTGGATCATCGGCAAGACCGCGCTTGGCCTGCGCTCGGACTACCTGGCCATCGCAACGCTGGGCATCGCCGAGATCGTCATCGCGATCCTCAAGAACGAGGACTGGATGGCGCGCGGGGTGAAGAACGTGAACGGCCTGCCGCGCCCGGTCCCGTACGAGATCGACCTGCAGGCCGACCCGGCCTTCGTGGAGCGCGCGGCGGGCTTCGGGCTCGATCCGACCACCGCATCGACGCTCTGGGTCAAGGCGGGCTATGCGCTCCTCTTCACCGTGGTGCTGGTCATCGTGCTGATCCTTGCACAGCTCGCGCTGAAAAGCCCCTGGGGCCGGATGATGCGGGCGATCCGCGACAACGAGACCGCGGCGCGGGCCATGGGCAAGAACGTCACCGGGCGGCACCTGCAGGTCTTCATCCTGGGCTCGGCTATCTGCGGCATCGCAGGCGCGATGATGACCACGCTCGACGGCCAGCTGACGCCGACCTCCTACCAGCCGCTGCGCTACACCTTCCTGATCTGGGTCATGGTGATCGTCGGCGGCTCGGGCAACAACCTGGGCGCGGTGCTGGGTGGCTTCTTCATCTGGTTCGCCTGGGTGCAGGTCGAGCCCCTGGGCCAGGCGATCATGGGGCTGGTGACCTCGGGCATGGCCGAGGGCGAGCTGAAGCGGCACCTCCTGGACAGCGTGCAGCACATGCGGCTCCTGACCATGGGGGTGATCCTGCTCCTGGTGCTGCGCTTCAGCCCGCGCGGGCTGCTGCCCGAACGCTGAGGCACGCGCCTGCCCGACACGCGGGCAGCCCCCCGCGCCCCGCGCGACCTGCCCTGCCCGCGTAAGGCTAAGACCTTTCGGCAGGTGACAGGACGCGCGGGCCGCGCGTAGGCTTTTGCCAGAGGGATGCGAAGGAGAAGTGCGTCACGCCATGATCCAAGCCATGCATGACCAGGGACCGCCGCGTTTCACCCGGGCGCTGGTGGTCGACGATCACCCGCTGTTCTGCGACGCGCTGACGCTCACGCTGACCTCGATCAGCGATTTCGACAGCGTCGCCACCGCTGGCACCCTGCAGGAGGCCCTGGGCAAGATCGACAGCGAGGGCGCGGATTTTGTCGTGCTCGACCTCAACCTGCCGGATGTGAACGGGCTCGACGGGCTGGTCCGGCTGCGCAAGGCGGTGCCCGAGGCGGCGATCCTGATCGCCTCCTCCATGGCCGACAACCGGATGATCAGCCATGCCCTGAAGGCCGGGGCCAACGGCTTTGTGCCGAAACATTCCCAGCGGGCGGTCTTCGCCCGCGCCTATGAGACCGTCGCCCGCGGCGAGGATTACCTGCCCGACGGCTATATCGACCCCGAGGGCGGCCCCTCGGAGACCGGCCCCCTCGACGCGGTCGAACGGCTGGCCACGCTGACCAACCAGCAGGCCCGCATCCTCGCGCTGATCTGCGAGGGCAAGCTCAACAAGCAGATCGCCTATGAGCTCTCGATCGCCGAGACGACGGTCAAGGCGCATGTCACCGCGATCATGCGCAAGCTCGGCGTGCACAGCCGCACACAGGCCGTGCTCATCGCCCAGAAGGCAAGCTTCAACCAGGTCTTGCCAAGCGGCGAGGAGGCCCAATAACCTCGCCCCTCGAGGGAGGACTTCCAGCTTGGACGGAGCCATCGACAGCTCTGATCGCGACGACGCGCGAGCCGCGGGCCCGGTCCTGCGGACGGCCCAGGTCGCCGCGCGCGACCCCGAGGCCGCGGCCGGCATCGCCGAGGCGCTGGGGCCCGGCCCCTTCGCGCTGATCTGCCTCTTCGTCTCGCCCGAGGCCGCCTTCGGCCCCTTGATGAAGCGGATCGAGGAACGCTACCCGCACGCCCAGATCATGGCCTGCACCACCGCCGGAGAGATCGGCCGGGCGGGCTACGAGACCGGGCAGATCGTGGCCGCCGGTTTCGGCGAGGCCGACTTCCGGGTGCAGCTGGTGAAGATCCCCGACTTGGGCGGCGTGAAAGACCAGCCACTCATCGACAAGGTGATCCAGACCCGGCTGGCGCTTGGCGCCGCAGCACCCAAGGGCTGGTCGGAGTTCGCCTTCCTCATGGTCGACGGGCTGTCGCTCGCCGAGGAACGGCTGGCCTCGCTCCTGGCGACCGGGCTCGGCTCCATGCCGCTCTTCGGCGGCTCCTCGGGCGATGGCGCGCGGTTCTCCGAGACGCGTCTCTATTTCGACGGGGCCGAGCGGCGCAACGCCGCCGTGGCCGCGCTCATCCGCTCGCGCGCGCAGGTCAAGGTCTTCACCCTCGACCACCTCCAACCCACCGACACCCGCATGGTGGTGACCGGCGCCCGGCCCGAAGAGCGCATCGTCACCGAGATCAACGCCGAACCGGCCGCGCAGGAATACGCGCGGCTCCTGGGCAAGGACCCGCACCAGCTCGATCCCTTCACCTTCGCGGCGCATCCGGTGGTCGTGCGGCTGGGCGACAGCCACCACGTCCGCGCGATCCAGCGCGTGAACGACGCGGGCGAGCTGGTCTTCTTCTCCGCCATCAACGAGGGCATGGTGCTCACGCTGGCCGATCACGACGACATCGCCGCCCATCTCGACGCGCGGCTCGGCGACATGCAGGAGGATTTCGCCCCGGTGCAGATCCTCGCCTGCGACTGCATCCTGCGTCGCATCGAGGCCGAGCAGAGCCAGAAGGCGCGCACCATCTCGGACATCCTGCGCCGCCACAACGTCACCGGCTTCTCGACCTACGGCGAACAGGTGGGCGCGATGCATGTGAACCAGACCCTGACCGGCGTCGCCTTCTATCCCGCCGGGTCCGGGCGATGAGCTCGGCCTCGCTGATCAACCCCGCCGATTCCGTCGAGCGCCAGAACGAGAAGCTCCTGCATATCGCCGATGCGCTGATGCGTCGGATCGAGAACCAGACCGCGCAGTCGGGCGCGGCCTATGCGCAGTTCGAACGCGCGGCGCTTCTGGAAAAGCGGGTGCGCCAGCGCACCGAGGAGCTCGAGCGCACGCTGGACCTTCTGCAGGAATCCAACGCCCAGCTCGCCCGCGCCAATGCCGAGGCGCAGGACGCCCGCCGCGACCTCGCCGATGCCATCGAGACCGTGCAGGAGGGCTTTGCCCTTTTTGATCCCGACGACCGGCTGGTGATGTTCAACTCGCGCTTCTGCCGGGATTTCCGCGACGTGGCGCCCCGGCTGACCCGCGGCATGTCCTTTGTCGATTACATCGACCATATCGCCCAGAGCCGCTGCCTCGCCCTGCCCGAGAGCGACAGCCCCGAGGGCTGGCGGGTGCGCCGGCTTGCGCGCCACGCCGACCGCAACGTCATGTTCAACGTCGAGCTGACCCATGATCGCTGGCTGCAGGTCTCCGAACAGCGCACCTCCAAGGGCGGCACGGTGGTCCTGCAGACCGATGTGACCGACCTCGTGCGCATCGAACGGCAGGAGCGCGCGCGGCTCGAAAGCGCCCAGACCCGGATGATCCAGGCGACGCTCGACCACATAAACCAGGGCGTGGCGATCTTCGACGAGGCCGGGCGGCTCCTGGGCTGGAACCGGCGCATCGGCACGCTTCTGTCGGTGCCCGCGCGGCTGATGCAACTGGGCGTGACCTTCGACGCCATCATCGGCCAGCTCGGCCATGCCTTCGACTTCCTGGGCGGGGTCGACCGCGCCACCTTCCGCGCCTGGGCCGCCGCCCGCCACAAGAGCGAGGAGATCGACTTCGAGGTCCGCCACGGGCGGCGCGACGTGCTGCATGTCTTCGGCAGCGGCCTGCCCGACGGCGGCTTCCTGGTCTCGGTCACCGATGTCACCGCCGAACGCGAGGCGGCGCAGCGGCTCTTCGAGATCAACGAGATGCTGGAACAGCGGGTGATGGAGCGCACGCTGGAACTGGAAGACGCGCTCTCGGCCGCCGAACGGGCCAATGCCTCGAAGAACCGCTTTGTCGCCGCGGCCTCGCACGACCTGTTGCAGCCGCTGTCTGCCGCCGAGCTCTTCATCGCCTCGCTCGCCGACCGGCTGCCCGAGGAAACCGACCGCCAGGTGCTGAACAAGGCGGGCTCCGCGATCAAGAGCGCCGTCGGGCTGATCGACGCGCTCCTCGACATCTCGCGGCTCGACAGCGACAAGCAGCGTTTCGACATCCGCCCCGTGGCGCTGAACGAGGTCTTCGGCCCCCTGCGCGACGAGATGGAGGTGCTGGCCGCCGAAAAGGGCCTCGATTTCCGCATCGTGCCCTGCGGGGTCACGGTGGAAAGCGATCCGACCTACCTGCGGCGGATCATCCAGAACCTCGCCGCCAACGCGATCCGCTACACCGACAGGGGCCGGGTGCTGATCGGCGCCCGCCGCCAGGGCAACGCCCTGCGCATCGAGGTGCACGACAGCGGCCCCGGCATCGCCGAGGACGACCAGGACAGCATCTTCGAGGAGTTCCACCGCCTCGACGCCACCGCCAGCCGCAACGACGGGCTGGGCCTGGGCCTCGCCATCGTGGAGCGCGCCTGCGCCCGGCTGGGCCATCCCCTCGGGCTCTGGTCCGAGGTCGGGCGCGGCTCCTGCTTCCGGGTCAGCGTGCCCGTGGCGGGCCGCGCCAAGGCGCTGAAGATCCCGCCGCCGCGCCGCGACCGGGTGGACCTGGGCCGCAGCGGGCTGATCGTCCTTCTGGTCGAGAACGAACCCGAGCTGCGCCGGGCGATCCAGCTTCTGATGGAAAGCTGGGGCGTCGACGTGATCGACGCCGATACCGCCGAGGCGGCGCTGGCGCTGATCGAGGACCTGGGCATCACGCCGGATGTCATGGTGCTGGACTACCAGCTCGGGGCCGGGCTGACGGGCACCGAGCTTCTCTCCGAGCTGACACGCCGCTTCGGGCCGCGCCCGGCGCTGATCCTGACCGCCGATCGCTCCGAGACGGTGGCGCGCGCCTGCGAGGCGCAGGGCGTCGAGCGGATGTTGAAACCGCTCGACCGAGGGCGACTCGGCGCCTTCCTGACCGAGGCGGCGCAGAGTCTGCCGTAAGCGGGGCCTGGGCCCGAGGTCCGCGGATCAGGTTTGCAGGACCGTCGAGGTTTTACGGCAAGCCCCAACGAAGCAACGGGCCACCGGACGTCCCGCCAATGCGCAACCCCCAACCCCGAGGGCGCTCTCCGCGCCCTACCCCTGCAGCATCGCCTGGCAGCCGCGATGCGCGTTGGGTTTGCCGATATGGCGCGGGTTCTTGACGATGATCCAGATCGGCGCCTGCCCCGGCGCGCCGGCGCGGCTGTAGGTGCAGCCGTCGGGCGTGGTGAACCACTGCCCCTCATAGCTCGCGGGCGGCGTCACCGACGCGCCTTGCGCCTCGGGCGCCGTGGCCCTGGGCTTCTGGACCTGGGCCTGGAGCGGCGCGGCGGCAAGCGCCAGGGCCAATGCGGCGAGGGATGCGATACGAACGGTCATGCGGGCCTCCGAGTGATCAGGCATGGATTAACGAGAGGCCCCGAATGCCATGCCGGCCCGGGCGGCGGGATGGCGCGATCGGGGCAGGAGCATGGCGATTGGGCGCAATTGAGCCGATCAGCGCGCGATGACGATATCCGCCGAAAGCCCGCCCAGCCGGTCGCTGCGCCCCAGCCGCAGAACCCCGCCATGCGCCCGCGCGATGTCCGCGGCAATGGCCAGCCCCAGCCCCACGCCGGAGCCGCGGTTCTGGTTGCGCGCCGGATCGAGCCGCACGAAGGGCCGCAGCGCATCCTCGCGGTCCTCGGGCGCGATGCCCGGCCCGTCATCCTCGACCCGCAGCCTGAGGGCGTTGCGGCTGAGCCGCAGGCTGACCTCGCAGCGGGTGCCGTAGCGCACCGCGTTGCCGATCAGGTTCTCGAGCGCGCGGCGCAGCGCCACCGGGCGCAAGGGAACCTCGCCCTGCCCCTCGAGAGGGCCGAGGCTGACCGCCGTGCCCGCGCGCTGCGCGTCCTCGACGATGCGTGTCACCAGCGCCACCGGGTCGGTCGGCTCCGCCGGGCCCGCCTCGGCGTCGCCGCGGGCGAACTCGAGGAAGGCATCGATCAGCCGCTCCATCTCCTGCACGTCCTCCTCGAGCGGCGCGCGGTCCTCGTCGTCGAGAAGCGACAGCCCCAGCTTCATCCGGGTCAGCGGCGTGCGCAGGTCGTGGCTCACGCCCGAGAGCATCATGGTGCGCTGTTCGATCTGCCGCTCGATCCGGGCCCGCATGTCGAGGAAGGCATGGCCCGCGATCCGCACCTCGTTGGCGCCCGCCGGGCTGTAGGGCAGATGCCGCCCGCGCCCGAATGCCTGGGCCGCATCCGCGAGCCGCGTGATCGGCCTGAGCTGGTTGCGCAGGTAAAGATAGGCAATAGCGGTCATCAGCACCCCGAAGACCACCATGTTCACCAGAAGCTGGTGCGGGTTCGAGGCCGAGGCCCGGGTCCGCGCGAAGCGCACCTTGTAGAACTGCTCGCCGTGCTTGAGGTAGACGAAGACATCGGTGTCGTCGGGCACCTGCACGTGCCGGATGCCGCGCACCCTCTGCATAAGCTCGTCGACCACCACGATGGCCGAGAAGTCGTACCAGCGCCGGTCGGTCTCGGCGGGGATCTCCTCTTCGGTGATCGGGCGGAACTCGAACTGCAGCAGCGCGCGCCGGAAGCCGGTGTCATAGATCATCGCGACGTTCAGCGCCTGGGCGACCTCTTCGGTGAGCTGCCGGGTCACCCCTTCGAAATGCCGCTGGATGAAGACCACCGAGACCACCAGCTGCAGTGTCACCACCGGCAGGACCAGGATCAGGAAGGCCCGGCCGTAAAGACCGCGGGGCATGTAGCGTTTCAGCCAGTCGAAGGACATGCCATAGTGCTAGCGCAGGTCCGCCCCAGGAGCCATCGCGAAAGGAGCCTCCCCTGACCGATCCCGACCCAGATTTCGCGCCCCGCCCGGGCGTGCCCGAGACGCTTGGCCCCGGGATGGCGCGGATCCTCGCGCCGAATGCCTCGCCGATGACCTTCCGGGGCACCAATACCTACCTCCTGGGCGAGCGCGAGATCGCGGTGATCGACCCCGGCCCCGAAGACCCCGCGCATCTGCAGGCGATCCTGGCGGCGGTGCCCGCGGGCGGCCGGATCACGCGGATCCTGGTGACCCATGCGCATCTCGACCATTCCGCCGGGGTGCCCGCCCTCAAGCGCGAGACCGGCGCCGAGGTCCTGGCCTTCGGCACCGCCGAGGCCGGCCGCAGCGCGGTCATGCAGCGCCTCGCCACCGAGGGCGCGATTGGCGGCGGCGAGGGCCAGGACCTCGGGTTTGCGCCCGACCGCCTGCTGACCGACGGCGAGCAGATCACCGCCGGAGACCTGCCCCAGGCGCTCGAGGTGCTGCACACCCCCGGCCACACCGGCAACCACCTCTCCTTCGCGCTTGGCGACACGCTCTTCGTCGGCGACCTGGTGATGAGCTGGGCGACCTCGCTTGTCTCACCGCCGGACGGAGACCTGACGGCCTTCCTGACCTCGCTCGACCGCTTGGCCGCGCGCGACTGGGCGGTCCTGCATTCGGGCCATGGCGCGCCCGTGACCGCGCCGCGCGCTCGGCTGGAGGAGCTCGCCGCCCACCGCCGCGCCCGCCACGCCCAGATCCGCGCCGCCCTGGAGGAGGCCCCCGGCAGCGCCCGCCAGCTCGCGGCACGCATCTACACCGATGTGCCCGAGGCTCTCCTGCCCGCGGCCGCCCGCAATGTCCTCGCGCATCTCATTGACATGCATGAGAAATCCCAAGCGCGCCCGCGCGGTCCCCTGGGCGCCGAGGCGATCTTCGAGCCGCGGTGAAATTTCCGGCAAAAAATTTGCCGGACCCTCTGGACGCCCTGAATCGGCGTTGTTATACGCCCTCCCAGTGTTCCGGCGTAGCTCAGCGGTAGAGCAGTTGACTGTTAATCAATTGGTCGTAGGTTCGATCCCTACCGCCGGAGCCAAAACTTCCCTTAGCTACTGAAACCGCTCGCGGGTGGAGATTGTCTCCCACCGTTACGGGTGCGTTCTGCGAAAATAGTGCGCATGCGTTGCGCCGGTGATCGCAAACCATGTTGCCGCGTCCACGCGCGCCGCAACCCACGCGCCGCGATTCCCCACCTAGACCTCCGCCCCGCCCTCGATTATCTATAATCTATGGCGGACACCAAATCTGAATCCCACGCGGCGCGCATCACGCGCGAGCTGGCGCAGCGCATCGTCTCCGGGCAGCTCGCCGCGGGGGCGCGGCTACGGCAGGATCACATCGCTCTGGAGTTCAGCACCAGCCATGTGCCGGTCAGGGAAGCCTTCCGGCGGCTCGAAGCCCAGGGGCTGGTCGAGAGCGAGCCGCGCCGGGGCGTGCGGGTGGCGGCTTTCGGCGCCGAGGAAATCCGGGAGGTCGCCCAGATGCGGGCCTCCCTCGAAGTTCTGGCGCTGCGCAATGCCGCGCCGCATCTGACGCCGGCCATTCTCGATGAGGCGGAAGAGGCAACGCGTGCAGGGGATTGCGCCGGAGACGTCTACGGCTGGGAGGCCGAGAACCGCAGGTTTCACCGGGCGATCCTGACGCCCTGCGGCATGCCGCGCCTGTTGCGGACGATCGACGATCTGCACCTGGCGAGCGCGCGCATCCTCTTCGCGCGCTGGAGCGCCGACTGGGAAACGCCCACCGACCGCGACCACCGCGCGATCCTCGTGGCGCTGCGCGCCGGCAACATCGACCGGGCCGCAGCGCTTCTCGCGCAGCACGTCGGGAAGACCGAGGCGCAGGCGCGCCCGCAGGCGATGCGCACACCGGCGCGGTAACCAATTCCAGGCCAAATCTTGATTGCAGGGCCGCGCCTTTGCCGGGTGGCCTTGCCTTCCGTGCATGCGCGCGGCAATCATTAAGTATCAAACCAAGATTCTATCTATTATTTAGAAAGGACGCCTCCATGAGCCCGTCACCCGCCCTCTCCGCAATCGCCCGCGCGCCCCTCGACCTGCACAACCGCTCGCTCCCCTGGCAGATCGGCGCGGTGATCCTCGGCACGATGTTCCTCGCGCTCTCGTCTTACATCGAGGTGCCCATGGTCCCGGTGCCGGTGACCATGCAGACCTTCGCGGTCGCGCTCATCGGCGCGCTCTACGGATGGCGGCTCGGCGGCGTCACGATCAGTGCCTGGCTGATCGAGGGCGCCCTGGGCCTGCCGGTCCTCGCCGGCGGCGCCGCGGGCGCGCAGCACTTCGTCGGGCCCACCGGCGGCTATCTTTTTGCCTTCCCCATCGCCGGCATGATCGTGGGCTGGCTCGCCGAACGCGGCTGGAGCGGTAAACGCGTCGGGCTGGCCTTCCTCGGCATGCTCATCAGCAACTTGGTCTGCCTGGGTCTCGGCGCGGCCTGGCTGGCAGTCCTCATCGGGGTCGAACAGGCCATCATGGCGGGCGTCGTTCCCTTCCTGCTGGGCGCCGTCCTGAAATCCGCGCTCGGCGCGATGGTGCTGAAACTGATCGCAGGCCGGATGACGCGGTCCGGCGCATGACGGTCCGGCTGCGTCCGCACCACCTGTTGTGCGTTCTCACCCATGTGGGCAGGGGATATTCCCCTGCCTTCACCGCGAATATGGCCGAGGTCATCGCCCGGATCGGCGCGGGCGAGGAAATCGAGATCGTCACCGGCCCCGACGACATTTGCGCGCCCCTGCTCGGCGGAGAGGAGGCGCATTGCCACCGCGACAGCGTGCGCGCCCGGGATCATGCCGCCTCGGAGGAGGTCGGCGGGCTCCTGGGGTTGACCATCAGGCCGGGCGCGCGGCTGGTCCTGGATGCGGCGGCGCTCACCGCGCTGCGCGACGCTTTCGCCGCCAAGCGCGTGAGGTCGGCCTGCACGGGATGCGAATGGGCCTCGCTCTGCGGCTCGGTCGCGGCAGAGCGGTATGCGGGGGCGCGGCTCTGAGGGTGGCGTGTTGAGCTAGGTGGCGGCAGCGGGTTTGGGCCTCGGGTGAGGTGTTGGCACCCGCTTTAAGGCGCCCAACCGCCGCTGAAAGACCTTTTGCTGGGGACAGCGGCACGGGTCCTTGTCCGAGCCACGACTACTTGCCGAAAATGATCAACCACAATTTCCGAGACCATAACGCCTGCCCTTCCCAAAATTCCAAATTCCGGAAATATCGCAAATTGCGCACATGAATCTTGATCGGCACGCGAAGTGGCGACAAGGTGGACCGGCCGGCTTTTCATCTCAAAAAAAACGCCGGCCAATACTGCAATCATTGAAAGGAAATATCGTGCGTTTGATTTTTATGGCGACCCTGTTTTCGCTTTCGGCGACGCTGGCTCATGCGGACCGGCTGTCCGGGCAAGAGGCCGCCTCGGTCATGTCCCAGGGCACACTGCAGTTCGTGGCTGGGAGCGTGCTCACGATCCGCGGCGACGGAACCTTCAGCTTCCGGCACGGAAACGGATCCTCCCAGCAAGGGACCTATACGCTTTATTCCAACGGCCAGGTGGATCTGAACGACGCCAAAAGCGGGCAGACCTTCAGCTTCTATTTCGACGAAGCGGCGAATGCGACCTCCGTCGTCTATGTCGCCGGCCCCTGGAAAGGCGAGCGCTACGCGCTGCGTTGACCCGTGTCTTCGGCACCGGAGCTTGGCCGGTGCCGAAACGGTTTTCCGTGACAAACCCGGCGGATGGACGCCTCCTGCGTGATGCGTTCCCGCACGCCTGAAACGCCTCCCCGGCCGTGGCGGTCGTCGTCATGCAGGCGGGCGCCCTCGCGTCGCAAACCCGCTCAGAGCCCGGTGAAGGAATTATCTTGCCTTTCGTCTCGCGCTGAAATTTTCTCACATGCAGAGACGTTCAACATCAGCCCCGACTGCACTGGCAGCGGATAGAAAAGGACATCATGCCTTGTTTCGTAATTCTTTACTGGGCACTTTTCTCTTAGCCATCTTTTCATCCTCAATCGCCTTCGCAGCCTGTGTTGACCTGTCCAAGGGCAATAATTTCACATTGACGCGCACGAATCCGTTTTTCGAGGTGACGAACCGCGTGATGAACGATGGGACGCTCGAAGAAAAACGCGTGTCAAAGGTTGATGGATCGACGCTAAGAGTGACACTGACCTATTGGCAAGGCGTCATACCCGTCGACAGAAAGACAGCGCGCAGCCGTGCCCGGTTGAAAATGTCTGAAGAGGCAAAGTCACTGGACCTCAGCGCGCGCGGCAGGACGTATAAGATACCAACCGTCATCCTGATAGACGGAAAAGAAGTGGACCGCGGATTCTTCGAGATCAGACCAATCCGCAAGAGGAACCTCGTGATCGACAGTTGCACCTATCCCGTGATGGTCGTTCGCACGAGCATCGTGAGGAACAAGGGCGAGGTGATCAACGAGGAGGCTTTGCTCAGTCTGGAGGCGGGGATGCTCTTGGGAAATGTCGCCATGACGGCCGATTGGAAGCCGAAACATGGTGTGTTTTTTGACAAGATCAGAGCCAACTAGCGCCTGGAAACACATGTCGTCTCGGCCTGAGTGCATGTTTTTGTTCGCCTAGAGATTGCGGAAGTTACTCTCCAACAGCTTGGAGAGACATACGCTCTTCCCCGGCCCGCTTCTCCAGTTCCTCGGGGCAGCGCACGACCTCCAATTCCAATCCCACACCGCAAAACGGGCGACCTCCACAGATCGCCCGCCCCCAGGCCACACAAAAGACCCAAGCAAACTCCCCTCACTCGGCCTGCCGGACCTCCATCCGCAAGCCCTTGGCCGTCCGCTCCGGGAACCCCGCCCAGTAGCTGTGGTCCGCGTCCGGCGCGCCGTCATCACCCATCGACCAGACGCCCTCTTCGGAATTCTCCACCAGGTCAAAGAACCGCCCCGCGTCCTCCGCGCCCTTGAGGTGCTGATCGAACCAGGCGGTCGCGAAATGCTGCAGCACGTTGTTCATGCGCGTCGTGTCCCAGACCGCGTCGGCGTAATGCTCGAAGGGCGCCCAGCCCAGCGTCTCGGAGACCTCCCAGGCGTTGTCAGGCGCGGGCATCGGCGCGGCGGCGTTGTGGTTCGCGCCCTCGAAGCTCAAGAGGTAGCGGTCGGTGCCGCTGGTCTCCTCGAAGATGTTGCGGATGTGATCGTAGCCCGAGACGTCGTCCTGGTCGCCCGCGACCAGCAGGAGCGGCTTCTCGAAGCCCGCGAGCCCCTCGGCGTCCCAGAAATCGCGGTTGCGCCCCCAGGGGCCGATGGCGATCACCGCCTTGACGCGCGGATCGATCAGAGCGGCGTGGCTCTCGCTGCCTGCGGCGTGCTGGTCCAGGAGGTCGCGGGGTGCGACGAAGGCCCCGGGCGCCTCGCGGGTCACGGCGGTCTGTGACAGCCCGGCGCCGCCGAAGATCAGCGCGCCGTAGCCGCCCATCGAGTAGCCGACGAGCCCGGCGTTTTCGGCGTCGATGATCGCGCCGATCTCGCCCTCCATTTCGGCCAGCGCATCGAAGAGGAAGGCCTGGTCCAGCGGCCGGTTGACCAGGGTCGAGGCAAAGAGCGCCATGTCGTCATAGGTGCTGTCGGGATGGTCGGTGGAGACCACCACGTAGCCCTTGGACGACAGGTTTTCGCCCAGGTGGCTCATCAGGAAGCGGTTGCCGGGATAGCCGTGCGAGATAAGCACCAGCGGGAAGGACCCCGAGGCGGGTGCGGCATCGCGCGCCGCCCGGCCCGAGAGGCGCACCGGCGTCTCGCCGTCGCGCAACACGGTCTCATAGGTCGTGCCCGGGACGGTGCCCTCGGCGGCGGGATACCAGATTTCCGTGGTCAGGGTCCGGTCGGCGCGGGGGATCTCGCCCTCGGCCTCCTGCGCGGCGATGACATCCGCGCGGCCGGTGTCGGTGAAGCTGCGCGTGACGACGCCCACCGGGTAGCTGCCATAGGCCGCGCGCTCCGGGGCGTCGGGCCGCACCCGGTCGATCGGGTTCTCGGCGGCAACGGGCGGCGCGACGACGGCGGCTGCAATGAGCGAAAAGAACAGGCGTTTCATGGGGGTCCTCCTTCTTCGGCGCCAGCTTTGCTGTTGATCCGTGCGCATTCAACCGTCGGATGTGGGCCTGCCCCGGCGTCATGCGCGGCGATGCCGCGGTCGGAGGCCTTGGTCTCGGCGGATGAGGTGGCGCGCGGCGGGGTGACTGGGCGCGGGTCCCACATCGGTTTTTTTTCGGCTGTCCTGTGAGGGAAGAGCCCGCAATTGGCTGCTGAAAGCATTGTGTTTCTGAGAAAGACAACGCCTCGGACGCGGGCGCTGTCAGCCGCCGTCACTATCAAGCCGACTGCATCAAACTGCCTGGCCGACCGAGGCCACCAAGCCCCCTGCCCTCTAGGCCCGCAGCCGCAGATCGCGCAGCTCGGCGCCCTCCTCGCGCGCCTCCCCGCCAGCCACACCAACCGCCTCCCCCCAATCCGCGCGGCGGGTTTTGTCGAGCGCCACCAGGATCATCGCGCAGCCCGTCACGTCCTCGGCGCGGATCTTGGCCGCCATGTCCGCCAGCGCCGTGCGGATCACCCGCTGGCCGGGCTTGGTCGCCTCCACCACGACCTCCACCGGCGTCTCGGGCGGCGCGCCGCGGGCCAGCAGCACCCGGGCCAGCGCGCCTGAATTGCGCACGCCCATATAGATGCAGAGCCGCGCGCCCGGGCGGACGTGGTCCGCGATCTCGGGCAGGCGGCCCTCCTCCTGCAGCTGGCCGGTGGTCAGGACCAGCGTGTCCGTCGCCCCCCGGCAGGTCAGCGGCACCCCGAGGCTCGCCGCGGCGCCGCTGGCGGCGGTCACGCCGGGGATCACCTCGCAGGGCACGCCGGCCTCGCGGGCGGCGGAGAGCTCCTCCTCGAGCCGGCCGAAGATGCCGGGATCGCCGGACTTCAGCCGCACCACCCGGCGGCCCTTCCGGGCCTCAGCCAGCATGACCTGGTTGATGCGGTCCTGCGGCCAGCTATTGGCGCCGACAAGCTTGCCGACGAAGACCCGTTCGGCGTCGCGGCGGGCGAGCTCCAGGACCTCCGGCTCGACCAGCCGGTCGTAGAAGATCACGTCCGCCTCCTGCAGCCGGGCGACCGCGCGCAGGGTCAGGAGGTCGCGCGCTCCGGGCCCCGCGCCGACCAGCGCGATGCGGCCTGGGCTGGCACCCTCGGGCGCGGCGCCCGCGGCGATGGCGGATTTGAGCGCGGCGGCGGCCTCGCGTTCGCGCCCGGCCTCCCAAAGCGCGCGGGGGGCCTCGGCGAAGACCCAGCGCCAGAAGGCGCGCCGGGCAGCCTTGGGCACGCGCGCCGCGACGGCCCCGCGCATCCGGCCCGCGAGCGCGGCCAGCCCGCCGAGGTTCGGCGCGAGCATTTCCTCCACCCGGGTCTTGATCTGCCGGGCGAGGACCGGCGCCGTGCCCTCGGTGCCGATCGCGACGACCACCGGGTCGCGGTCGACGAGCGAAGGCGTGGTCAGGTCGCAAAGCTCGGGCCGGTCGACGACATTGACCGGACAGCGCGCGGCCCGGGCGAGCGCCTGCAGGCAGGCGTCGGCCCCGGCGCAGCCGGTCGCGATGAAGCCCATGGCTGCGCCCTCGAAAAGCGCGGCGGTCATGGGGCCCGCGTGGTGGCTGGCGCGGCCCCGCGCCACGAGGTCGGCCAGCTCGGGGTCGAGTTCCCCCGCGGCAAGGACCAGCGCCGCGTCGGTCTTCAGCATCAGCCGCGCCTTCTGCGCCGCTTCCTCGCCGCCGCCCGCGATGACGACGCGCCGCCCGGTGGTGCGGATGAACATCGGAAAGCTCTTCATGTCGGCGCTCCTGCAAGCTGTGGCTCAGGCAGGCGGCGTGGCCGGGCCGCCCAGTGGTCGCGGGCCCGGGCGTGATGCCCGAGCGTGTCGAGGGCCAGTTGCGCGGTCGAGAGCACGATCGCCTCGGCGAAGGGATCCCGCAGCCCCCCCTCCCAGAGCGCGGCCAGCGCGGCGGGGTCGCCCGGCGCATCCGCGAGCCGCTGGTGGCCCTCCAGCGGCTGGCCGCTCTGGCCCTGCCAGGCGCGCCCTCCGCGCAGCCCGTAGGTCGAGATGTCCTTGGTCGGGTGATGCTCGAACTCGCCGCCGCCGCCCTTCAGGACGGTCAGGTCGGCGAGCCCCATGCGCTCTGCCGCATCCGCCTGAAGCCTCCGGTAGGCGGGGTGGAAGACACCCTGCACCGCCGCCGCGGCGCGCCCGGGGTTGAGCATGCGGACGACCGTGTTCAGGCAGGAGCGCAACCCGAGCCTGTCGCGCAGGGTCAGAAGCGCGAAGAGCCGGGGCGACAGCGCCTCGAGCGGCAGATAGGCGATGCCCCCTGCCCCGAGCGCCTGCCCTGCCTCGGGCACCGACCGCGCGACCGGGATGCCCAGCCCCGGCAGCGCGGCGCGGACCGAGGCGGCTTCGCGCTGGTGCGAGTTCCAGCCGTGCAGGAGCACCGGGACGCCCGCCTCGGCCACGAGCCGCGCGGAGAGCAGGAACCAGGGCAGCCCACGGCTGCGCCCGGCGGCATAGCTCGGCCAGTCGAGCCCGGGGCGCGGGCCCAGCCAGGGCGGAATGGCGGCCCGCGCGGCTTCGGCGAAACCGGCGATTTCCGCCGCGGTCTCGCCCTTCATGCGCAGGACCATGAGGATCGCGCCGATGGCCTCGGGGTCGGCGTCGTCGCCAAGCATCAGCGTCATCGCCTCCCGCGCCTCGGCCTGGGTCAGCCCGCGCGACCGGCCGGGGCCGCGCGCGAGGATGCGGACATAAGGCGCAAGGCTCATTCCGCGGCCTCCCTGCTGGCGCGGCGGCTGGCGGTGAGAAGCGCGGCGATCTCCGGCTGGCAGGAGCCGCAGTTGGTGCCCGCGCCAAGCGCCGCGCCGACCTCGGTCACGCTGGCGAGACCGTCGGTCTCGATCGCGGTCAGGATGGTGTTCACGCCGAGGCTGAAGCAGGAGCATAGCGTCGGCCCGGGGTCCGGCAGATCCGCCGGCGCGCGGCCCGTCAGCGCGTGCTCCGCCGGGTCGCCCGGGAGCTGCGCCAGGTGGTCGCGCTGCAGCGCCAGCGGCTCGGGCCCGGCGAAGACCGCGGCAATGAGCCGGCCCTGGGGATCACGAAAGGCGATGCGCGCGCGCCCCCCTTCGCGGTCGATCACCGTCTGGGCCCCGGCCTCGGGCGAGCCGAAGAGCCCCCGGGCCCAGGCCTCCCAATCCTCGGGCGGGGCAAGCCCCGCCAGCTCCGCGCGCCAGCCCGCCTCGGTCCGGGCGCGGGCCCAATAGGCGGTGTCCGGGGTCAGCGCCCGCGCCGAGACCGCGAAGGCGTGAAACCCCGCCGCGAAGGGCGCCAGCGCGCAGACCGAGGCCTTGCTTTCCGGCTGGCCCGAGAGCGGATCGGTGACGGCGGCCACCAGCGCGTCGATCCGGGCCGAGGGCGCGGTCTCACCGGTCCAATGCATGGGCGCGAAGACCTCGCCCGGGCGCACCGCATCGGTGATCTGCGCGCGCAGGATCGCGCGGCCGGTGGGGCTGGTCAGTTCGACGAGGCTGTCGGGGCCAAGCCCCAAGCGGCGCGCGTCCTCCGGGTGGATCTCGGCGAAGGGTTCGGCCAGATGCGCCGAGAGCCGGGGCGAAAGCGCCGTGCGCGTCATCGTGTGCCACTGGTCGCGGATCCGCCCGGTGTTCAGCCGGAAGGGAAAGCGCCTCTCGCGCCGTGCGGCGGGCGGGCGGTGGCGCACCGGCACCATCCGCATCTTGCCGTCCGGGTGGAAGGAGGCGCCCTCCGCGAAGAACCGCCCGCCCCGGCGCGCTGCGATGGGCCAGCGCTGCGGGGTGAAGGCGTCGTAATCGGCGTCCGACAGGCCCGCGAGGCCCGAGATGTCGAAGTCGAGCCCGAAGCCGCCCGCGATCCCAGAAAGGGCGGCATGTTCGCGGAAGATTTCGGCCGGGCCGGCGTAGTCGAAGGCGTCTTGCCAGCCGAGGCGCCGGCCCAGCTCGGCCATCTGCTGCCAGTCGGGGCGCGCCATGCCGGGCGCATCGCGCACCGCCCGCTGGCGCGAGATCATGCGGTCGGAATTGGTCACCGTGCCGGACTTCTCCGACCAGGCGGCAGCGGGAAGAAGCACGCTTGCGAGCCGCGCGGTGTCGGTCTCGGCGGTGATGTCCGAGACCACGGCGAAGCTCGAGGCGCGGATCGCCTCGCGCACGGCATCGGCCTCGGGCAGGGTCACGGCGGGGTTCGAATGCATCACCCAAAGCGCCTTGATCCGGCCGTCGGCCACGGCGTCGAACATCTCCACCGCCTTCAGCCCCGGCGCCTCGGGCATGGCGGGCGCGTCCCAGAACTGCCGCACGGCGGCGCGATGCGCGGGGTTCTCGAGCACCATGTGGCAGGCGAGCATATTGGCCAGCCCGCCGACCTCGCGCCCGCCCATGGCGTTGGGCTGGCCGGTGACCGAGAAGGGCCCCATGCCGGGCCGCCCTATGCGGCCGGTCGCGAGGTGGCAGTTCAGGATCGCGTTGACCTTGTCGGAGCCCGAAGAGGATTGGTTCACCCCCTGGCTGAAGACGGTGACCACCTTCCTGTGGCCGATCCACATCTCGCAGAAGCGCGCCAGCAGCGCCGGATCGAGCCCGGTCGGATCGGCGCTGGCCTCGCGGGCGGCGGCCAGCGCCTCGGGCAGGCCCGCGACCTCGGCCAGGTAGTCCGCGTCGAGCGCGCCCCGCGCGGCGATCTCCGCCAGGAGCAGGTTGAAGAGCGCCACGTCCGAGCCGATCCTGAGCGGCAGATGCAGGTCCGCCTTGTCGCAAGAGGCGGTGCGGCGCGGGTCGACCACCACGATCTTCGTGCCCCGCGCGGCCTTGGCCTCCAGCACCCTGCGGTAGAGCACCGGGTGGCACCAGGCGAGGTTCGAGCCGACCAGCACCACCAGGTCCGCCTCGTCCAGATCCTCGTAGGTGCCGGGCACCGTGTCGGTCCCGAAGGCGCGGCGGTGGCCCGCCACGGTCGAGGCCATGCAGAGCCGCGAGTTGGTGTCGATATTGGCCGAGCCGATGAAGCCCTTCATCAGCTTGTTGGCGACGTAATAATCCTCGGTCAGCATCTGGCCCGAGACGTAGAAGGCCACGCTGTCGGGCCCGTGCTCGGCGATGGCGGTGCGGAACTTCTGGGCGACAAGGCCCATGGCGCTGTCCCAATCCGCCGCCCGGCCCCCGATCCGCGGGGTCAGCAGCCGGCCGCCCAAGTCCAGCGTCTCACCCAGGGCAGCGCCCTTGGAGCAGAGCCTGCCGCGGTTGGCCGGATGCGCCGGGTCGCCGCTGACCGCGAGCCCGCCCTGCGCATCCCGCGACAGGAGCACCCCGCAGCCGACGCCACAGTAGGGACAGGTGGAGCGGATGCCTGTCACGCCGCGCTCCGCCGGCCGATGGCCTCCGCCTCGATCAGGACGCGGCCTTGGGCGACGCGCACCGGGTAGGTCGCGATCCGGCCCGCGTCGGCGCCCTGCGCCTCACCGGTTTCGAGCGAGAAGACCCAGTTGTGCAGCGGACAGGTCACCTTGCGGTCGTGCACGATGCCCTCGGAGAGCGGCCCGCCCTTGTGCGGGCAGCTGTTGGAGGTCGCGAAGACCTCGGCCTCGGCGGTGCGGAAAAGCGCGAGGCAGCCAAGCGGCGTCTTCACGATGCGCGCGCCGCGCAGGGGGATGTCCTCGAGGGCGCCAAGGTCGATCCAGCTCATGTCTCTGCTCCGTCAGCTCGGGGGGATTGGCGCGCGCCGGGGTCGCGGGGCGCGGTGCGCGCGCGGGTCTGGGGGCCGCGATGGGCGTGGGCTCCGAGGCCGCAAGCGACGCCTTGGGACACGGGCGCCCGGTGGCCGCACCCCGCGCGAAGGGATGAAACGGCCCCGCTCATTCCGCCGCCTCCAGCGTCATATCGGCCAGCGGCGCGAAGCGCCGGGCGGCCTCGGGCGTGGCGCGTTCGGCCCAGGGGTCCTTCTGGTAGACCTCCTGGCTCAGGTCGAAGCGCGCGATCAGCGCGGCGCGGGTGGCCGCGTCACCGAGCGTCTCCTGCACCCAGTCGAGCCCCACCTTCGCGACCCATTTGTAAGGCCGGTCCAGATACTTGGCGTGCTCGCGGTAGAGCTGGACAAAGGCCACCGTCCAGTCGATGGCCTCCTGCTCAGAGGCCACATCGACCAGCCGCTCGGTCTCTTTCACGTCCATGCCCGCGGCGCCCGCGACGCCGACCTGGTAACCGCTGTCGACGCAGACGATGCCCACGTCCTTGCAGGTCGCCTCGGCGCAGTTCCTCGGGCAGCCCGAGACCCCCAGCTTGACCTTGTGCGGCGTCCAGGAGCCCCAGAGCCGCTGTTCGAGCTTCACCCCGAGGCCGGTCGAATCCTGCGTCCCGAAGCGGCAGTGTTCCGAGCCCACGCAGGTCTTCACGGTCCGCAGCCCCTTGGAATAGGCATGCCCCGAGACCAGCCCCGCGCGGTTCAGATCGGCCCAGATCGCGGGCAGATCCTCGCCCCGCACGCCCAGAAGGTCGATGCGCTGCCCGCCGGTGACCTTGACCGTCGGCACGGCGTATTTCTCGGCGGCATCGGCGATGGCGCGCAGCTCTCCGGGCGTGGTCAGCCCGCCCCACATGCGCGGCACGACAGAGAAGGTGCCGTCCTTCTGGATGTTGGCGTGCTTGCGCTCGTTGACGAAGCGCGACTGCGGGTCGTCGCGGTATTCCAGCGGCCAGTCGGCGAGCAGGTAGTAGTTCACCGCCGGCCGGCAGACATGGCAGCCGTTGCGGGTGGTCCAGCCCAGCTCCTGCCAGACCGCCTCCTGGCTTTTCAGCTCCTGCGACTTGATCAGCCGGCGCAGGTCCTCGTGGGTGAGATCGGTGCAGGTGCAGACGGGCTGCGCGGTGGGCGCGACGAACTCCGCGCCCAGCTCCACGGCCAGCACCTGTTCCACGAGCCCCGTGCAGGTCCCGCAGGAGGCCGAGGCCTTGGTGGTCGCCCGAAGCGCGCCGAGGTCGGTCGCGCCCGCGCCGATCGCCGCGGTGATCTGGCCCTTGCAGACGCCGTTGCAGCCGCAGATCTCTGCGTCAGCCGGCAAGGCTGCAACGGCGGCCAAAGGGTCCGCGGCGGCCCCTCCCTGGTAGGCGGGCCCGAAGATCAGCGTCTCGCGCATCTCCGAGATGTCGGTGCGGTCCTTGATCAGGCCGAAGAACCAGTTGCCGTCGGCGGTGTCGCCATACATCACCGCGCCAATCAGGCGGTCGCCCTCGATCACCAGGCGCTTGTAGACGCCGCGCGCGGGGTCGCGGAAAACGATGTCCTCGCGGCCCTCGCCCTCGGCGAAATCGCCCGCCGAGAAAAGATCGACGCCGGTGACCTTGAGCTTGGTCGAAAGCTCCTTCTGCGCGAAGCCCGCCTGCCCGCCCGAGAGCGTCTCGGCCAGCACCTTGGCCTGGTCATAGAGCGGCGCAACAAGCCCGAAGACCGCGCCCTGGTGTTCGACACATTCCCCGAGCGCAAAGATCGAGCCGTCCGAGGTGCCCATCTGGTCGTCGACATGGATGCCGCGCCCGACGGCCAGCCCCGCCTCCTGCGCCAGCGCCACGTTCGGGCGGATGCCCACGGCCATGACCAGGAGGTCGCAGGGGATCTCCTCGCCGCTGTCGAGCTCCAGCGCCCGGACCTGCCCGTCCTGCCCGAGGATCTGCTTGGAATTGGTCGCGCAGCGGATCGTGATGCCGCGGTCGCTCAACTCCTTGCGCAAGAGGTAGCCCGCCGCCTCATCGAGCTGGCGCTCCATCAGGTGGCCCATGAGGTGCACCACGGTGGTCTCGATGCCCCGCGCGTGCAGCCCCGCCGCCGCCTCGAGGCCAAGGAGCCCGCCGCCGATCACCACGGCCTTCTGGCCGGGGCGCAGCGCCATCATGCGCTCGGTATCCTCGAGGTCTCGGTAGGCGATGACCCCCTCGAGGTCGTGGCCGGGCAGCGGGATGATGAAGGGCTGCGAGCCGGTGGCGATCACCAGCCGGTCGTAGTCCAGCGTCACGCCCGCGTCGGTGGTCACGCGCCGGGCGGCGCGGTCGATGCCCGTCACCCGCTCGCCGAAGCGGCAGGTCACGCCGCGCTCGGCATACCACTCGGCATCATGGGTCACGATCTCTTCGAAGGTCTTCTCGCCCGAGAGCACCGGCGAGAGCATGATCCGGTTGTAGCAGCCGCGCGGCTCGGCGTTGATCAGGGTGACCTCCCAGTCACCCCGCGCCTCCAGGAGATGTTCGAGCAGGCGGCCCGAGGCCATGCCCGCGCCGATGACGATCAGTTTCTGGCTCATTGTGTCACTCCGCGGCCATGGCTTGGGGTTTGGGGGCGGATTTCGGCGTCGCGCCGTGCTCGTAGTCCTCGAGGAAGTCGAGCACCTCCTGCCGGTAGGCGTAGTAGTCGGGGTGTTCGAGCAGCTCCTTGCGCGAGCGCGGGCGCGGCAGGTCGACGTCGACGATCTTGCCGATGGTGGCCTGCGGGCCGTTGGTCATCATCACCACGCGGTCGGCCAGCAGGATCGCCTCGTCGACGTCATGGGTGACGCAGATCGCGGTGACCTTGGTGCGGTCCCAGACCTCCATCAGCACCTCCTGCAGCTCCCAGCGGGTGAGGCTGTCGAGCATGCCGAAGGGCTCGTCGAGGAGCAGCAGCTTGGGGCTGAGCGCGAAGGCCCGCGCGATGCCCACGCGCTGCTTCATGCCGTTCGACAGATCCGCCGCCGGGCGGTCCATCGCCTCGGCGAGGCCCACCCGTTCTAGGTAGTAGTCCACCACGTCCTGCCGCTCGCCCCGGCTGGCGCGCGGGTAGACCTTGTCGACGCCGATGGCGACGTTCTCGCGCGCGGTGAGCCAGGGAAAGAGCGAGGGCGACTGGAAGACCACCGCGCGTTCGGGGTCCGCGCCCTCGACGTGGCGGCCGTCGAGCTTGATCGCGCCCTGGCTGATCTCGTTCAGCCCGGCCGCCATGGTCAGCACCGTGGACTTGCCGCAGCCCGAATGGCCGATCAGCGAGACGAACTCGCCCTTGTTCATCTTGAGGTCGAAATCCTCGACCACGGTCAGCGGGCCCTTGGGGGTCGGATAGACCTTGTGCAGCTGCGAGAAGTCGAGGAAGCGGTCGGTGATCGCCCCGGCGCCGGCCTCGGCCACGGCCTTGGGCAACCCGTGGATCGGCGTGACGTTCGGCAGGGTCCGGCTGCCCTCGGCGCGGGCGGCGATGCCCACGTCCATCAGGTAGCCGGTGATCCGGGCACGCAGCGCCTTGAAGCCCTCGTGATGGTTCATCTCGCCCCGTTCGCGCGGGCGCGGTATGGAGACGGCGAACTCCTCGCCCAGCGTGCCGTCGGGGTTGAGCGCGATGATCCGGTCGGCCAGCACGATGGCCTCGTCGACGTCATTGGTGATCAGCACGCAGGTCTTCCGGTCGGCCTGCCAGATCGCCTCGATCTCGTCGGCGAGATTGGCCCGCGTCAGCGCGTCGAGCGCCGAAAGCGGCTCGTCGAGAAGCAGCATCTCGGGGTCCATCGCCAGCGCGCGGGCCACGTTGACCCGCTGGCGCATGCCGCCCGAGAGCTCCGCCGGCCGCCGCGTGGCGGCGTGGGACAGCCCCACCATCTCGACGTAATGCGCCGTCTTCTCGGCCTTCTCGGCGGCCGAGAGCCCCGGGAAGACCGTGTCGACCGCCAGCCGCACGTTGCCGGTGACGGTCAGCCAGGGCATCAGCGAGTAGTTCTGGAACACCACGCCGCGTTCGGGGCCGGGCCCCGCGACGGGCTGGCCCTTGAAGAGGACCCCGCCCGCCGAGGGCTGCTCGAGCCCGGCCATGAGGTTGATGAGGGTGGTCTTGCCGGTGCCCGAGAAGCCCAGGATCACCACGAACTCGCCCTCGGCTACGTCGAGCTCGATGCCCGAGAGCACCTCATCTTCGCCGTAGCGCTTGGTGACGGTCTCGAAAGTCAGGATACCCATGATATCTCCTTGCTGCGCTATCGCGTCGCTGCTTGAGCGCCGCTTACCGCTGGTTCGAGAAGGTGAAGGCGGCCTGGATCGCGAACATCAGCCGGTCGAGCAGGAAGCCGATGATGCCGATGGTGAAGACCGCGACCATGATCCGCGCGAGGCTGGAGGAGGAGCCGTTCTGGAACTCGTCCCAGACGAACTTTCCAAGCCCAGGGTTCTGCGCCAGCATCTCGGCGGCGATCAGCACCATCCATCCGACCCCGAGGCTGAGCCGCAGGCCGGTAAAGATCAGCGGCAGCGCGGAAGGCAGGACCAGCTTGGTGATCTTGGTCCGGGTGCTCATCTTCAGCACCTTGGAGACATTCACCAGGTCGCGGTCGATCGAGGCCACGCCGAGCGCGGTGTTGATCAGCGTCGGCCAGAGCGAACAAAGCGTCACGGTGATTGCCGAGACCAGGAAGCTCTTCTCGAAAAGCCCGTCGTCGGTGACATAGACCGCCGAGACCACCATGGTCACGATCGGCAGCCAGGCCAGCGGCGAGACCGGCTTGAAGATCTGGATGATCGGGTTCAGCGCGGCATTGGCGGTGGCCGAGAGCCCCGCGAGGATGCCGAGCGGCACCGCCACAGCGGTGGCGATCAGGAAGCCGAAGAACACCGTGCGGATCGAGGTGGCGATCTGCTGGTAGAACGAGGGCGCGCCGGTGAAGGCGACGGTTTTCACCTCGTCCTCGCGGCCCGCGGCGATCAGGCGCTCGTTGCGCCGGGCGACCATGGCCTCGAACTTCTCGCGCTTCTCGCCGGTGCGCACGGCGTCCGCGTGCAGGCCCGTGGCCTCTTGCCAGACCGCCGCGGGCCCCGGCACGGCGCCGAGCGAGGTCTGCACCTGCGGGGCGAGCGTCGCCCAGAGCGCGAGGAAGCCCAGGATCGCCACAAGCGGCACGCCCAGAAGGCGCCAGACCTCGCGGCCCTGGGCGCGGGGATTGTCGCCGGCGGCGGCGCGCAGAAGCGGCGTGATCCAGGCCAGGCCCAGGACCTTGAACCAGGCGTCGGCCTTGGTGATGCGGGTGAAGAGCCGGGCGCGGCGGGCCGCGCGGTCGTTCTCTTCGAGGGTGGTGGGGTCAACGGCGGTCATGGAACGCTCCGTGGGACGGGAAGTGTCGGGGGTCCGCCTCCCGGCCCGGTGCAAGCGTGCCCGTCGTGGGACGCGCCGGGGGCCGGAAGGCGGCATGGATGTGGGAAGGGCTCAGCCCTGGATGTCGTTGCCGACGACCACCTGCGCGCCCTTCAGCCCGATCGAGAGGCTCTCGAGGTAGGCATTGGGCGTCCGGCCGTCGTAGGGCACGCCGTCGATGACGTCCTCGGCGGGCGTGGCGGCCTTGTAGCCGTCGCTCTCCCAGGGGAAATCCGCCGGGTCGGCCAGCCCCTCGTCGACCAGGAGCTCCGCGGCCTCGAGGTAGATCGCGGGCTTGTAGACCGAGCGCGCGATCTCGTCGTACCAGCTGTCGGGCTTGGCCTCGGAGATCTGCCCCCAGCGGCGCATCTGGGTCAGATACCAGACCGCGTCCGAATAGAAGGGATAGGTCGCGTTGTAGCGGAAGAAGACGTTGAAGTCGGGGACCTCGCGCACGTCGCCCTTCTCGTATTCGAAGGTGCCGGTCATCGAGTTGGCGATCACCTCGTAGTCGGCGCCCACGTATTCGGGCCGCGACAGGATCTCGACCGCCTCCTCGCGGTTGGCGTTGCCGTTCTCGTCGAGCCACATGGCCGCGCGGATCAGCGCCTTGGTGACGGCCAGCGTGGTGTTGGGGTTCTCCTCGGTGAACTCCGCGGTCAGGCCGAAGACCTTCTCGGGGTTGTTCTTCCAGATCTCGTAGTCGGTCACGACCGGCACGCCGATGCCCTTGAAGACCGCCTGCTGGTTCCAGGGCTCGCCCACGCAATAGCCGTGGATCGTGCCCGCCTCGAGCGTCGCGGGCATCTGCGGCGGCGGGGTCACCGAGAGGAAGACATCGGCGTTGACCTGGCCGGTGGCGTCGCCCTCGCCGTAGAAGCCCGGGTTCAGCCCGCCGGCGGCGAGCCAGTAGCGCAGCTCGTAATTATGGGTGGAGACCGGAAAGACCATGCCCATGTTGAAGGCCTCGCCGTTGTCGCGGAAGCTCTCGACCACCGGCGCCAGGGCCTCGGCCGAGATCGGGTGCTGGGGCCGTCCGTCCTCCATGACGGGGATGTTGGGTTTCATCATCTCCCAGACCTCGTTCGACACGGTGATGCCATTGCCGTTGAGGTCCATGGAGAAGGGCGTGACGATATGCGCCTCTGTGCCGTAGCCGATGGTCGCCGCCAGGGGCTGCCCGGCGAGCATATGCGCCCCGTCGAGCGTGCCGTCGATCACGCCATCCAGCAGCACCTTCCAGTTGGCCTGCGCCTCGAGCGTCACGAAGAGCCCTTCGTCGAGGAAATAGCCCTGCTCGTAGGCCACCGCGAGCGGCGCCATGTCGGTCAGCTTGATGAAGCCGAAGGTCAGCTCGTCTTTCTCGAGGGGCAGCATCTCGGCCAGGGCCGGGCTGGTGAGCGCAGTGGTGGCCGCGAGGCCAAGGAGGATATTCTTCATGTCGCATCCTGTTGGTGAGGCCGGAGGAGATGGCCGGAAACGCGAAAAAAGCCGCTGACGCGCCCTGCCCCTTCGGAAAGGAGACAGAGGGTCGAGCGGCTTTGCTCAGACAACCCGGACGTTCGGGAAATTCAGGTCGGAAAGCGCCCCGTTGCGCCTTCGTGAGACCACCATGCGGTGCCCGGGGTCAGCCCGGCAAGCCTCGCGAGCCCTTGAGCGCGCGGATGTTCTGCATTGCAGCAAAATTTCCCGCGCCTGCCGAAAAATGCAGCATCAAAAGGACGCCGGATCGAACCTGGCGCCGTCGAAGAAGGTGTTTCCGGGGGATCTCAGCACCCCGTGCACGCCGGTGACCTGGGAATCGCCCGCGAAGGCGCCCTCGACCCGCGAGGAGGCCGGCGGCAGGATCGCACTGGTCTGCGCCAGGGCCGCGCGGTGGATGTCGCTGCGGAAGGTGCGCTCGGCGCTCCGCATGGCACTGGCGCGGTCGAGCCCGGTCCGCGCGGCAAGCTGGCTGCCGATCCAGGCCGCCTGGCTGCGCCAGGGGAAATGCGCGGCGCCTTCGTGGAAGCTGAGAAAGGGCTGGACCTCGCGCATGCCGAGCCCACCGCCCAGGTCGAACTGCCCGGTGAAGGCCCGTTCGATCAGCTCGGCCCCGACGTCGAGGTATTCCCGCCGCGCCAGCAGTTCGGCCGCCAGCGAGCGCGCATCGGCGGCCTCGAGCCAGCGGCTCGCGCGCCAGACCGCCCGGATCAGCCGCGCGGAAAGCTCCGGCTCGCCGTCCGCCCAGCACGCGCGGGTGGCCAGCACCTTCTCGGGCGCCCAGGACCAGATCGCCTTGCCCGCCAGCAACAGGACCCCCCCGTCCTTGGCCGCGACCTGCGAGGCCCAGGGCTCGCCCACGCAGAAGGCGTCGATCTCGCCGGTCTGGATCGCATCGGCCATCAGCGGCGGCGGCACGGTGCGCACCACCAGGCTTTGCGGGCTCGGCAGACCCAGGGCCGAGAGCCAGTGAAAGACCAGCTCGGCATGCATCGAGAAGGGAAAGGGCACCCCGAAGCGCAGCGGTTTCGGCGCCCCGGAGATCAGCAGCCGGCCCGCCCTTTCCGCCGCCATGAGGTCGAAGTCATGGCCCGCCGCGCGCATCTTCTCGGCCAGGGGCGCGCTGAGGCCCACCATGGTGCCGTTGACCGACAGGACCGAGACCACGTCGAAACCCGTCGCCCCGCCGCCGAGCCCCAGCGCGGTCGCGACCGGCACCGGCGCCAGCATATGCGCCGCATCGACCTGCCCCACCGAGAGCGCGTCGCGCAGCCGCGACCAGGAGGGCGCCTGCACCAGGTCGAGGCTCAGCCCTTCGGCGGCGGCAAAGCCCATCTCCTCGGCGACAATCAGCGGCGCCGCGTCGACCAGCGGCACATAGCCCAGCGAGATCGGCGTTGTCCTCATCCCAGGAGCCTCGCCGAGGTCACCAGCGCCTGCGCCACATCGGCGATGCGCCGGTTCTGCTCCATCGCGGTGCGGCGCAGGAGGGCATAGGCCTCTTCCTCGTCGATGCCGCGGGCGCGCATGACCAGCCCCTTGGCGCGGTCGATGACCTTGCGCTCCTCGAGCGCCTTCTTGGTCTCGGCCAGCTCGGTGCGCATGCGCTTGACCATCTGGAACCGCGCGATGGCCGCGTCGAGCACCGGTTTGACCCGCGCCCGCGTGAGCCCGTCGACCACATAGGCCGAAAGCCCCGCCTCGATCGCCGCGGTCGAGAGCGCCTGGTCGGTCCGGTCGACGAAGAGCGCCACCGGCCGGTCGAGCGGCCCCGAGGCCAGCGCCAGCTCCTCGAGCGTGTCGCGCGAGGGATCGGCCTCGTCGACCAGCACCACGTCGGGGCTGTGCAGCTGGATCTGCCGCTGCAGGGCGGCGCGCTCGCCGATGATGTGGATGTCGTAGTCCCCGGCCTCGCGCAGCGCATCGACGATGAGCTTGGCGCGGTCCGGGTCCGCTTCGACGATCACGATGGTGAGCACGGAGGACATGAGCTCCACCCAGCACAGCGCGCGGCGCTTGGCAAAAGAGAAGCGGCGGCGGGGGGGATGGCGGAGGCGCTGTGCCCAAAGAATGGGCAGTTTGTGGGTGGGGCTGGGTTGCAGGCTTGGGCTTGGGCTTGGGCTTGGGCTTGGGCTTGGGCTTGGGCTTGGGCTTGGGCTTGGGCTTGGGCTTGGGCTTGGGCTTGGGCTTGGGCTTGGGCTTGGGAGGTGTCAGCGCACTTGGGGCGCTCTGTCCACTGAAATCCGTGCCGGACCGCGCGAGGTCTTCAAGTGCCGAAGCGCCCGGCCCGAGCGCAGGCCACAGCCACAGGCATCGGGTCGCGCCACACATCACCCGCACGCTCGCCATTCCCCGCACCGCACGTTACTCCTGCACCACGCCACCCCTCAGCACGGAGGCCCCGCGTGCCGCAGACAGACTTCGACAGCCTGGTGATCGGCGCGGGCGCCGTCGGCCTCGCGACGGCGGCGGAATTGGCCGAGCGGGGGCAGAGCGTCCTGGTGCTCGAAGCCGGCCCACAGCCCGGCGAAGGCACCACAGCGCGCAACAGCGAGGTGATCCACGCGGGCCTCTACTACCCGACGGGCAGTCTCAAACACGCGCTCTGCGTCACCGGCCGGCGGCGGCTCTACGACTTCCTGCGCGACCAGAACGTCGCCCATGCCAAATGCGGCAAGCTGGTCGTGGCCAGCGATGCCGCCGAGGAAGAGCGCCTCTCCGAGATCCTCGAGCGCGGGCGCGAGAACGGGGTCGAGGGGCTGCGGCTCCTCTCGCGCCGCGAAGTCGCCGCCCGCGCGCCCGAGCTGCGCGCCAGCGCCGCGCTCTGGTCGCCCGAGACCGGGATCTTTGACAGCCACGGCTATCTCGTGCAGCTGATCGCCTGGCTCGAGGCGCGCGGCGGGCTCCTGGTGCTGCGCACGCCGGTCACCGGGGTCACGCCGATCCAAGGTGGCTACGCGGTCGAGACCGGCGGCGCCGAGCCCACGCGCATCACCGCGCGGCGGCTGGTCAATGCGGCGGGCCTCTGGGCGCCGGGGCTGGCCGAGAAGATCGCCGGGCTGCCCGCGGAGGCCCGGCCCCGGCAATGGCTCGCCAAGGGGTGTTATTTCCGCTTCACCGGGCGCTCGCCCTTCGACTGCCTGATCTACCCGGTGCCGGTCGACGGCGGGCTCGGCATACATGCGACGCTGGACCTCGGCGGCGCGCTGCGCTTCGGGCCGGACGTGGACTGGCTGCCCGAGGGCACGGGGCCCGAGGGTATCGATTACCGCGTCGATCCCGCGCGGGCGGGGGCTTTCGAGACCGCGATCCGGCGCTACTGGCCCGGCCTGCCCGAAGGGCGGCTCGAACCGGATTACAGCGGTGTGCGCCCGAAGCTGCGCGGTCCAGGCGGCGGCACCTTCGACTTCGAGATCCAGACCGAGGGCGCGCATGGGCTGCCGGGACTGGTCAATCTCTTCGGTATCGAGAGCCCCGGCCTGACCGCCTCGCTCGCCATCGGCGCGCGGGTGGCGGAGGGGTTGGTCGAGAGCTGAGGGGCGGAGGGGACAGACCAAAAAAGCCCGTGCCCGCACAGACCTCAGAGGTCAGACCCGGAGGTCCTCAACCCTGCTCACACCGGCCGCCGCAGCGCCTCGACCTCGCGCGCCATGTCTTCCCCCAGCGCCACCAGCTCCGCCGCCGGGGTGCCGCGCTGGCCCTCGACCTTGAGCGCGACCACATCGGCCTGGTAGCGCCGCGCGAGGCGGTTGACCGAGGCCCCCTCGGGCAGTTCGCCCTGTGCCTGCGCCCGCGCGAAGGCAGCGGCGAAATCCTCCTGCAGCGCGTCGAGGTAATCGCGCGCCAGGACACCCAGCGGCGCGGCGCTGCCGGCGCATTCCAGCACCGTCTTGACCAGCATGCAGGCGCGGTCCTCGGCGGCCCGCCGCGCGGTCTCGCGCAGATGCGCGGCGAGCGCGGCCAGGGGCGCGCCCTCCTGGGCCAGGCTCTCGGCCAGACCGGCGCGCTGGGCGGTGAAATACCGCTCGAGCGCCGCCCGGAAGAGCGCCTCCTTGCTGGAAAACGCCGCGTAGATGCTGCCGGGCTTCATCTGCAGCGCCGCCTCGAGGTCGCGCAGCGAGGTCGCGTGGAAGCCCTTCGACCAGAAAAGCTCCATCGCGGCGGCCAGGGCGGTCTCGCGGTCATAGGGGCGGGCGCGTGTCATGGCGCCAATATAGGGGCGCTGCCCGCGACTGTCGCGGGGGCAAGGGGTCGCCTCACGTTTGAGTGATTACTCAAACCCGCCCCTTGAGTGATCGCTCAAAAGACCGATGTCTTGGGCAGGCCGCCCGAGAGGCGGCACGACACACAACGCGGAAAGGCACAGCAATGACCGACTTCACGCTTCACGATCAGGACAGCGCCCCCGAAGACAGCAAGCCGCTGCTCGAGAACTCGCAGAAGGCCTTCGGGATGATCCCCAGCCTGCACGCGGTCATGGCCGAGGCGCCGGGCCTCCTCGAGGGCTACCAGCGGCTGCACGCGCTGTTCCAGGACTCCTCCTTCGACAAGGACGAGCTGACCGTGGTCTGGCAGTCGATCAACGTCGAGCACGCCTGCCACTATTGCGTCCCCGCCCACACCGGCATTGCCAAGAACATGGGCGTCGACGACGAGATCACCGAGGCGCTGCGCAACGAGACCAAGCTGCCGAACGACCGCCTCGAGGCGCTGCGCGACTTCACCCTGGCCGTCGTCCGCGGCCGCGGCAATGTCGATGACGCGGCCATGAAAGCCTTCCTCGACGCGGGCTTCACCAAGCGCCAAGTGCTCGAAGTGGTGCTGGGCGTCTCGCAGAAGGTGATGTCGAACTACGTCAACCACCTGGCCGAGACCCCGGTCGACAAGCCGTTCCAGAAGTTCGAATGGACCAAGGCGCAGGACAAGGCGGCCTGATCGCTTAACGCCTTTGACGCTGCCCTCGGCACGAGGGCTGACAAGGCCCCGTCGGTATCTCCGGCGGGGCCTTGGAACATCCGTCCCGGGGAATGTCCCGCGCCCCGGAACACTGTTCGCCGCTTGCGGTTAAGGCCCGGACGCGCGGCCTTATTTCGGCCGCCCCGTTGATCCCCGGCGCGCCCGGGGACAGGTCTGACGCCCGACACAATGCCCCCTCCCAAAGGAGCCACCAAATGCTGAAACCCATTCTCGCCGCCGCCGTCACCGCCGCGGGCCTTGCCGGGGCCGCCACCGCGCAAGAGGCCGACAGCCTGCGCGTCGGCATGTCGGGCGGCTACTTCCCCTTCACCTTCGTGCGCCAGGACGAGCTGCAGGGCTTCGAGGTCGACGTCATGGAAGCCGTCGGCGAGGAAGCGGGCCTCGAGATCACCTTCGAGACCATGTCCTTTTCCGGGCTGATCGGCGCGCTCGAGGCGGGCCGGATCGACACGATCGCCAACCAGATCACCATCACGCCCGAGCGGCAGGAGGCCTTCGCCTTCACCCAGCCCTACGTGATCGACGGCGCGCAGGTGGTGACCAAGGCCGGCAACACGGAGATCGCGGGCGTCGAGGACCTCAAGGGCCGCACCGTCGCGGTCAACCTCGGTTCGAACTTCGAGCAGCTCCTGCGCGACCTGCCTTATGCCGACGAGATCGAGATCCGCACCTATGAGACCAACATCGAGCAGGACACCGCGCTGGGCCGCGTTGATGCCTTCGTGATGGACCGGGTCTCCTCGGCGCAGGTGATCCAGGAAAGCCCGCTGCCGCTGGAACTCGCCGGCCAGCCCTTCTCGGAGATTCGCAACGCCCTGCCCTTCCGCGACACCGAGGACGGCCGCGCCCTGCGCGACCGCGTCGACGCCGCGCTGACCACCCTGAAGGAGGACGGCACCCTGGCCGAGATCTCGCAGAAGTGGTTCGACAGCGACATCACCACGGCAGCCACGGAGTGAACTGAGCGATGCGCGGGCTCGACCTCGACTACATGCTCGGGCTCGTGCCCGTGATCCTGGGCTATGTGCCGCTGACGCTCTTCATGGCGGTGGCGGCCATGGCCTGCGCGCTGGTGCTGGCCTCGCTGCTGGCAGTCGAGCGGGTGATCAAGGTGCCCGGCCTCGACTGGCTGGTGGTGCTCTTCATCAGCTTCTTCCGCGGCACGCCGCTCCTGGTGCAGCTGTTCCTGTTTTACTACGGGCTGCCGCAGGTCCTGTCCTTCCTGACCCAGATCAACGGGGTCACGGCGGCGATCATGGGTCTCACGCTGCATTTCTCGGCCTATATGGCCGAGGCGATCCGCGCCGCGATCACCGGCGTCGACCGCAGCCAGTGGGAGGCCGCGCAGTCGATCGGCATGACCCAGGGCCAGATGATGCGGCGGATCATCCTGCCGCAGGCGGGCCGCATCGCTGCGCCGACGCTGGTCAATTACTTCATCGACATGATCAAGGGCACCTCGCTGGCCTTCACCCTCGGCGTGACCGAGATGATGGGCGCGACCCAGAAGGAGGCCTCGGGCAGCTTCCTCTACTTCGAGGCCTTCCTGGTGGTGGCGCTGATCTACTGGATCATGGTCGAGCTTCTGAACCAGGGCCAGAAACGGCTCGAGACGCAACTGAACAGGGCCTACGCGCGATGATTTCCCTCCGTGGTCTCAGCAAGAGCTTCGGCGCCTCGGCGGTGCTCGACGGCATCGACCTCGACATCGCCGACGGCGAGCGCGTCGTGGTGATCGGCCCCTCGGGCACCGGCAAGTCGACGCTGCTGCGCTGCCTGAACTTCCTCGACCGGCCCGAGGCCGGGACGATCACCGTGGGCGATGTCTCCGTCGACGCGGCCCGCGCCTCCAAGCGCGACGTGCTGGCGCTGCGCCGGGCGACCGCCTTCGTCTTCCAGAACTACGCGCTTTTCGCCAACAAGACGGCGAAGGAAAACATCATGGAGGCGCTGGTCACGGTGCAGGGCCGGCCCCGCGCCGAGGCCGAGGCAAAGGCGCTCGAGGTGCTGGCCGAGACCGGCCTCGCCGAGAAGGCCGACAGCTTCCCGGCAGCTCTTTCCGGCGGCCAGCAGCAGCGCGTCGGCATCGGCCGGGCCATGGCCATCGGCGCGGAGCTGATGCTCTTTGACGAGCCGACCTCGGCGCTCGATCCCGAATGGGTGGGCGAGGTTCTGGACCTCATGCGCCGGGTCGCCGAGCGCCGCCAGACCATGCTGATCGTGACCCACGAGATGCAGTTCGCCCGCGAGATCGCCGACCGCGTGGTCTTCATGGAGGGCGGCCGCGTGGTTGAACAAGGCCCGCCGAGCCAGGTGCTCGACGCGCCGCAGGACCCCCGGTTGCAGCGCTTCCTGCGGCGGGTCGGGTAGCGCGGGCGGCGGATCTGGGCGATGCGTCGACCGGTATCTCGCCGGGCGCGTGATGCCGTTACCCGCGCCCTGCCCCCACGCCCTCAGGCGTGCGCCCGCTCCACCTCGCGCAGCGCCGCGATCAGCCTCGGCAGGTCGCGCGGCGCGGGCTCCAGACCCGCCAGCCAATGCTCGTGCACGCCCACGATGCGCAGGGGGAACCGCGTCAGCCCCAGCGCCCGCGCGATGGCGAAGCGGTGGTTGCCCGAGCTGGACTTCAGCACCCGCCCTTCGGCGTCGACCAGCGCGCTCGACTCGTAGGTCGCCACATCGCGCGAGAAGCCCTCGGTCTCGAGGCTGTGGACGATGCCGCCCACGTAGCCCTCGAGGAACTCCAGGATCTCGGCCTCGCTCCGCATCTCGATGCCCTTGTGCCGCGCCAGCCCTTCGTGCGCGAGCGCATCCGAGAGCATGGCGAACCAGAGCGTCTCGCGCGGCGCGCCGCGCTTGGCGACAAAATCCGCCGCCAGCCGCACCCGCTGTTCGTCCTCGATGGGGCGCGGTTTGCGGAAGTCGCGGGCCGGGATGACGAAGGGTTCGCGCGCCTTGAGCCAGGGCCGGAGCGGCTGCACCAGCCGCGAAGGGAAGACCCGTTCGAGCCGCTTCAAGCGCCCTTTCGAGACGACGTAGCGGCTGCCCGCATGCCAGCAGACCTTGGCGGTATCGACATGCAGGACGGCGGCGTCGCCGGCCTCGGCACTGAAGGTCTTTTGCGGCAGGCGGCGCAGGGACAAGGGGCACCTCATCGGGAAACGGAGACGGCGCGCCCGGGGGCGCGGACCCTCCCTATGCCGGGGGCGAGCGGCGCTGTCCACGCGGTTGCGCGGGACGCGCCCGCGGAAGGCACCGCGCGTGGCCGGGGGGCCGCGCTGGCCGGGCGGGTTGCGGGCGGCGACGTCGCGCTGTGCCCTCCGCCAACTCCGGGCGCCCCACCCTGCCCCAAACGACAGCGGGCCACCCGAAGGCGGCCCGCGCGTTCACATTAGACAAGGCCGCAAGCGCGCGACTTGTGCCTCAGCCGCAGTCCGCCAGAGACCGCGCCATGTCGCGCAGGAGCGCCGGATAGAGCGCCGCGCCCGCGTCGAGATGCGCGCCGAGCGGGTCCAGCACCGCCGTGCCCGCCTCGGTGCCTTCCAGCACGGTGGAGACGATGCCGGGGTTGAACTGTGGCTCGGAGAGGACGCAGGTCACATCCGCCTCGGTGATCCGCGCCTGGATCTCGGCGATGCGTGCGGGGCTCGGCGGGGTGGCGTCCGAAATCGAGATGGCGCCGACGACGTTGAGGCCGAAGCTCTCCTCGAAATACTGGTAGGCATCGTGGAAGACGATCACCGGCGCGCCGTCGCGGGACGCAAGGATCTCTGCGATCTCGGTCTCGAGCGCGGCCAGCTCGGACTGCCCGGCCTCGGCATTGGCGCGGTAGATTTCGGCGTTCTCCGGGTCGACTTCAGCGAGCGCCTCGGCGATGGCGCCGAGCCAGAGCGCGGCGTTCTCCGGCGCGAGCCAGCCGTGCGGGTCGAGGCTGCCCGGCGCGTGGTCGTGGCCGTGGTCTTCGGCCTCGGCATGGGCGTCGTGATCGTGGCCCTCGGCTTCGGCGTGGTCATCGTGCCCGTGGTCGTCCTGCGCGGCGTGGTCCTCATGCCCCGCTTCGCCCTCGGCATGGTCGTCATGCCCCTCGTGGTCGTGCCCGTCCCCGTGGTCGGCGTGGTCCTCATGGTCGGCATGCTCTTCGTGCTCATGCCCGTCATGGTCACTGTGATCGTCATGCGCGTCATGCGCATCATGGTCATCGTGACCGTGCTCCTCGTGGCCCTCCTCGCCATGCTCGCCGTGCTCATGCGCCTCGAAAAGCGCCCCTGAGCGGGTCTCGAGCCTGAGCGTCCCCGCCACCTCGAAGAGCTCCAGCCGCCGCGCGTCGCCGGCCAGCGTTCCCAGCGCCTCGGAAAGCCAGGGCGTCAGCGCCGGGCCGGTCCAGACCACCAGGTCGGCCTCCTGCAGGGCGCGGGCCTCGGAGGGGCGCAGGTTGTAGCCATGCGGGCTCGCGCCCGAGGGAATCACCAGGTCCGGGCGCCCGACGCCCTCCATCACGCGCGCGACCAGCGCATGGGCGGGCGCGATGTCGACGGCGACGCTTGGCGAATCGGCCAGAACCGGAGAGGCGAGGCAGGCAAGCGCCAGGGGCGCGGCGAGACGGGTCATGGACATTCTCCAACTGTGATCTTATAACGTCGAGACCCGAGCTAAATGATATATCATAACATGTCCAGCCACCAAAACGACCGCCCCACCCCCGAGGAGACGCCGCTGGGCTTCGCCCGCCACGATCACGCCAAATGCGTCGATCAGGGCCTCGCCGCGGCCGAAGAGCGGTCCCGGGCGGCGGGCCTGCGCTTCACCCCGGTGCGCCGCAAGGTGCTGGAGATCCTCCTGCGCGAACACCGCGCCGTGGGCGCCTACGAGATCCTCGACAACCTGCGCGAGGCGGGCTTCGCCTCGCAGCCGCCGGTGGCCTACAGGGCGCTGGAATTCCTGGTCACCCAGGGCTTCGCCCACCGGATCGAGCGGCTCAACGCCTTCATCGCCTGCGCCAGCCCCGGCGACGACCACGCACCGGCCTTCCTGATCTGCCGCGGCTGCGACAGCGTCGCCGAGACCCACATGCGGCCCTCCGACGGGGCCTTCGGCGCCGCCGCCCGGGCCACCGGCTTCCAGGTCGAACGCGCGGTGATCGAGGCCGAGGGCCTCTGCCCCGCCTGCGCCCCGGAGGCCTCATGAGCCTTGTCTCCGCCGAACGCCTGAGCCTCGCCTACGGCGGCCAGACGGTGCTGTCGCAGGTCGACCTCACGCTCGACCCGGGCGAGATCGTCACCATCGTCGGGCCGAACGGCTCGGGCAAGACCTCGCTCCTGCGGGCGCTCATCGGGGCCGTCGCGCCAAGCGCGGGACAGGTTCGGCGCAGGCCCGGGCTGAAGATCGGCTATGTGCCGCAGCGCCTGCACATCGACCCGACGCTGCCGATGACCGTGGCGCGCTTCCTGCGGCTCGCCGGGCGGGTGAGCCGCGCCCAGGTGCACCGCGCGCTGGAGACGGCCGGGGTGCCCGGCCTCTCCGAGCGGCAGATGTCGGGGCTCTCGGGCGGGCAGTTCCAGCGCGTCCTGCTGGCGCGGGCGCTGATCGAGACGCCGGACCTCCTGATCCTCGACGAGGCGACGCAGGGGCTCGACCAGCCGGGCTCGGCCGCCTTCTATCGCCAGATCGAGGCGGTCCGCGCCGAGACCGGCACGGCGGTCCTCATGGTCAGCCACGAGCTGCACGTGGTGATGAGCGCCTCGGACCGGGTGGTCTGCCTGAACGGCCATGTCTGCTGTGAGGGCACCCCGGCTGTGGTGGCCTCGGCGCCGGAATACCGCGCGCTCTTCGGGCCGGGCACCGGCGGCGCGCTGGCGCTCTATCGCCACGATCACGACCATCACCACCACCCCGATCATCCGCATGATCACGGGCACGAACATGGGCATGGGCACGGCCACGATCACGCCCAGGACGGCCAACACAGGCAGAACCGGAACGAGGCGGCGGAATGATGCTCGACGATTTCATGCTGCGCGCCACGCTGGCGGGCATCGGCGTGGCGCTGGCCGCCGCCCCTCTGGGCTGCTTCGTGGTCTGGCGGCGCATGGCCTATTTCGGCGATGCCACCGCCCATGCGGCGATCCTCGGCGTGGCGCTGTCGCTGGCGCTTTCGGTCTCGGTCTTCGCGGGCGCCCTGGCCGTGGCGCTGATCATGGCGCTGGCGGTCAACGCGCTGACAGGGCGCGGCTTCGCCATGGACACGCTCCTGGGCGTGCTCGCGCATTCCGCGCTGGCCTTCGGGCTGGTCGCGGTCTCCTTCCTCGAGGGCATCCGCATCGACCTCATGGCCTATCTCTTCGGCGACATCCTCGCGGTCTCGCGGCTCGACCTCGCGGTGATCTGGAGCGGGGCGCTGGCCGTCGTCGCGCTGATCGCCTGGCGCTGGTCGGCGCTTCTGACCGCAACGCTCAACACCGACCTGGCCTTCGCCAACGGCATCGACCCGCGCCGCGAGCAGCTCGTGCTGACGCTGGCCCTCGCGATCACCGTGGCGGTGGCGATCAAGGTGGTCGGCGTCCTTCTCATTGCCGCGCTGCTGATCATCCCCGCCGCCGCCGCGCGGCCCCTGGCGCGCACGCCCGAGGCCATGGCGGTCATCGCCGCTCTGATCGGCGCGGGTGCGGCGGTCCTGGGGCTGCGGGCGGCCTATCTCTTCGACACGCCCGCCGGCCCCTCGATCGTCTGCGTCGCGGCGCTGGCCTTCCTGACCACCTCGCTTCTCGGCGTGGGCGCGCGCAGGGCCTGAGCCGCCGCGCCCACCCGATTGCGGAGCGCGCGGGCCTGTGCGACATAAGCCATCCAAAGGGGTCAGCCGAGACGTGAGACGCCAGATGCGCCGATACCGCCTTCCCGCCGTCCTCTGCGCCGCGGGCCTCTGGGCCGGGGGCGCGGGCGCGCATCCGCATATCTTCATCGACACGCAGTTCGCGCTGCAGTTCGACGCCGAGGGGCGGCTGACCGCCGTGGCGGTGGAATGGCGCTACGACGCCTTCTACTCGATGCTGGTGATCGAGGAGAACGGCCTCGACAGCGACGGCGACGGCACGCCCGAGGACGCCGCGCTGAGCGATTTCGCGGGCCAGGACGTCGACTGGGAGGGCGGCTTTCCGGGCGACTTCCAGCTCCTGCTCGGCGGCGAGGACCTGGCGCTGGGGACCGCTCAAGCCCATGAGGCGGGCTATGTTCAGGGCCAGCTCGTGACCCGCCACATCCGCCCCCTGCCCGAGCCCCTGGCGCTCGAGGGCCGCGAGGTGCTCGCGCGGGCCTATGACCCGACCTATTTCGTGGCCTACGACGTGCCCGAGATGCCCACCGCGGAGGGCCCCGCCACCTGCGAGGTCAGCCGCAGCGAGGCCGACACCCAGGCGGCCGAGGCCAAATACGGCGACCTCCTGGCCGAGGTCGACGAGACCGGCGACCCCTTCGAGGCGGTCGACCTGCCCGACATCGGCATCCTTTTCGCAGACAGCTTCCGGTTCACATGCGCGCCCTCAAGCTGAGCCTCCTGGCCCTGGCGGTCACCGCCGTCGTGCTGGCGCTCGCGGGCGGGGCCAGCGGCGAGATCGCGGCCTGGCAGCGGGATTTCCAGAACGACCTCGCGGGCGCGCTGCGTGCGCTGCAGGGCGGCGACCGGGGCGCCAGCGCGGCGATCCTCGGGCTGTGCTTCGCCTATGGCGTGGTGCATGCCATCGGGCCCGGCCACGGCAAGGTGCTGATCGGCGGCTACGGCGTCGGGCGCAGCGTGGCGATCGGCCCCCTGTCGCTGATCGCGCTGGCGGCCTCGCTCGGCCAGGCGCTGACCGCGCTGGCGCTGGTCGGCGCGGGCTTCGGACTGCTGAGCCTGACCCGCGTGCAGATGACCGGCCTCGCCGACGGGGCGCTGGCGCTGGTGAGCTTCTCGGCGATCGGGCTGATCGGGCTTTGGCTGGCGTTTCGGGGCCTGCGCGGGCTCTGGGCGCTACGGGGCGCCGAGGCCGCGCAGGCGCATGGCCATGACCACGGCGGACACTGCGGCCACGCCCATATGCCAAGCGCCGAGGAGATCGCCCGCGCCACCCGGCCCCGCGACGTCGCAGCCCTGATCGGCAGCATCGCGATCCGGCCCTGCACCGGGGCGCTCTTCCTCTTGGTCATCGCCTGGTACATCGACCTGGTCTGGATCGGCGTCCTCGGCACCTTTGCCATGGCGCTCGGCACCGCGGCGGTGACCGTGGCAGTGGCGGCGATCTCGGTCACCTCGCGCCGGGCGGCGCTTGCGAGCCTCGTGAGTGACGGGCGGCTGACGGTGCTGGCGCCGCTTCTGGAGCTCCTGGCCGGCAGCGCCGTCATGGTGATTGCTGCGCAGCTCCTCCTGCCGCTGATCTGAGCGAAAAAGCGCAGTGACCCTGCGCGAAGGAATATTGCGCGAGGGTCTTTGGAACCCGATATTCATGTCATGCGTTGACCCGTGCCAGAGATGGCACCGACTTTGGGGGCTGACATGAAGATTTTCCGCCCGGCCGAGCGGCCGGTCTATCCTGACCCGCGCGAGCCCAAGATCCAGATCGCCCCGGATGCGGCGGCCCGGATGGTCCAGGATTTCGACGCCGAACCCGTCGAGGAGACACCCGGCATCGCGCTGACCGAAGGCGACACGGGCAAGACCTCCCTGCCGCGCCCGACCCCGGGGCCCGTCGACATGGCCGAGTTCGAAGGCGACCCGGACGGCGCCTGAGCGGCATTATCCAAGACAGTTCAGATGGTTCACAAAACAAGGGCGGCCCCGGAGGGCCGCCCTTGTTCGTTGCATTGTCGCGTCGCCGTCAGCGGAGGGCATCGCCTCCCGAACGGCGGGACGTCACTTTTTCATCCCTGTCGCGCTTCCCGGCCGTCAGCGCGTAGATAACTGCGGTCACCAAGGAAAGCGCAAACAGTCCCATGAGGAATGTGTCTAGCATTTGCGTTTCCTGCTTTTCTGCTCGTTTGTTGACTGCCCAACGACGCCTCCCCCCGATGGGTTCCCGCGCGGGAAGCCCAAATCCGGGGCCTCGCAAAGCTGTGACCGAAAGGTCACCTCACGCGGCGGGGCCGCGCTTTCTTCGAAATGGCCGGGAAACGGAGCTTAAAGCGGCAGGCGCGCGCGGCGGGCCTCGGCGGCGCGGGCCTCCTCTTCGGCGGCGCCGATCTGTGCGGCGCGGCTGGCGCCGGCGCGGGCGGCCTCGATCAGCGCCTTGAAGAGCCGCCGGTGGGCGCGGCGGTAGAAGATATGCTCGGGGTGCCATTGCACGCCGATGGCCATGGGGTCGCGCACCCGTTCGATCGCCTGGATCATGCCGCCGTCGTCGCGCGCCGCGACGCGCAGGCCGCGGCCCAGGTCGCGCACCGCCTGGCTGTGCAGCGCGTTGACCTTGAGACAGGCCTGGCCTGTCACCCGGCCAAGGAGCGTGCCGCCCTCCACGTCGACGCGCTTGCGCGGCAGGATGGTGTAATAATAGCGCGAGCCATAGGTGTCATAGGCGTCTTGGTCGAGCGTGCCGCCCAGCACCACGTTCAGCATCTGCGCGCCCCGGCAGATGCCGAGGATCGGCAGGTTCCGGGCGAAGGCGCCCTCGATCACCTCGCTCTCGAGCCGGTCGCGGTCGGGATCGAGCCGCACGCCGAGGCGCAGCTCGCCGCCGTAGAGCGTGGGCGCAATGTCGTCGCCGCCGCCGATCACCACGCCGTCGACCGCCTCGAGCGCGATCTCGCGCCCGCTTTGCCAGCGGATCGCCTTGCCGCCGGCGAGCCAGATGTTCAGCGCCATGAGCGGGAAGATCCGCCAGCCCGAACGCCGCGAGACGGTGACCCCGATGGTCGGCCGGTCGCTCATGCCAGCCCGCCCACGATCTCCGCCGAGCGGCGCACCCAGTCGGCCCGGGTGCTGGTGAGCTGGCCCCGGTGATCCTTCCAGGCGGCGCGCAGATCGGCGATGGTGCCGGGGTCGCGGGCGATCTCCTCGACCCGGACCCAGCGGTTCCATTCCAGCGCCAGCGACCAGTCGGCCTCGTTGATGCGGCAGTCGGGCAGCCGGTAGTGATAGGTCGGCCGCGCCGAGACGAGACCAAGATCCATGGCCCGCGCCACCCGGTCGCCGTCGATCTCGGCGAAGAGGCAGAGCATGTCGAGCCCGTGGTTCCGCGAGGGCGCGCGGTCGAGGTAAAGGTCGATGAGCGCGCCCATGTCGGGCACCTCCTCGGCGAGCCCGTCGAGGAGCGCGCGCGGATAGGGATCGACAAAAGGCAGCACCCGGCGCGCGAAGTCGATGCCGGCGGCGTCGCGGAAGCTGTTCTCGAGGAAGGCATAGGCGCGCAGCACCGGCAGGATCGCGGCCAGCTCCTGCGCCGGCACCTCGGGATTGAAATGCACGCCGAAGCCCAGGAAGGTGCCCGCCGCCGTGCCCGTCGCCCCGGCCTCGCGCAGGGCGACGCAGAGCGCGTCGAGCCGGGCGATCTGTTCCGGGCGGATCGGGGCCGAGACGATCTCGACCGGGACGACCGCGCGGGCGATGTCGTGGATGCGCTTCTCGAAGGCGGTCTCGGCGCGCTTGAGATACTGGGTGTCGAGATAGACCTCGAGGTCGCCGACCTCGGTGCCGCTGACCACGAAGCCCTTGTCGCCGCGCCGCTCGGTGCGCCCGCCCAGGACCTCCTCGACGATGGAGGTCACGCGTTCCTCGCCAAGCGCGCCGAACTCGATCTCGACGCCGACGCGGCGGGGCTCGCCCGCGCCCGTCAGGGGCTCCGGCAGGGGTTTGGGATCCAGCGGCATGTTAGTAGTCCACCACTTCCGGTTTGAAGTCGGACATGTGGAAGCGCACCGAGATGCGGAAGCGTTCGCCGTCCATGCCGTGTTCGAGCGTGCCGCCGAGCTGGGTCGAGAAGGCCTGGATCAGCCGCAGCCCCAGCCCGCCCATCGGGTCGACCTCGGGCAGCTTCTCGGGGTTCGAGGTGTTCTCGACCTCGAGCAGCACGCCCCGGTCCTCGCTGCGCTTCAGCCGCACGGCGATCTCGCGGTGGCCGCTGCTGTCGGCCTGGATGTATTTCTCGGCATTGGCCAGCGCCTCGGCGGTCAGGAGCGACAGCGGCATGGCCTGGTCGGGGTAAATCTCCACCGGGTCGAGGTCCTTGACGATCACGATGCCGTCGCGGTCGCGGTCGTTGATCAGCGCGATCTGGCCGACCAGCTCCTCGAGCAGCTCCTTCACGTCGACATGGCCGAGATCCGCGGTGCGGTAGAGCTGCCGGTGAATCGCGGCGAGCCCGCGGATGCGCTCCTGCAGGCGGCGCAGCACGCGCTTGGTCTCCTGCGTCTCGCTCTGGCGGATCTGCATGTTCATGATCGAGGAGATGAGCTGCAGGTTGTTCTTCACCCGGTGGTGCACCTCCTTGAGAAGGATAGTCTTCTCGCGGAGCGCGTTTTCCAGCTGCGCCTCGTCCTGCAGGATCGAATCCGACATCTGCAGGAAGTCGTTTTCCATGTCGCGCAGCTCCAGCGCCATGTCCTGGCCGCTCGACTGCGCCGGCAGGCGGCGGTCGCGGGCGAAGCTGCGCATCTGGTAACGCAGGGTACGGATGTGGCGGATCACCAGCCGGTTCACGGCGAGATAGGCGACGATCACGCTCGCCGCCCACATCAGGAGCGGCAGCGCCTTGGTATAGGCGCCGGCCTGCAGCGCGTTGACCTTGGGGCTGTCGGTCGGCCAGACGCTCATCGCATAAGCGAGGTCCGGCACGATGTTGACGATGGCGTAGATGTAGTCCTGCCCCGAGCCCGACCGCGCGAGGAAGCTATATTCCTCGCCCGCGGTCAGCGTCTCGAGGTCGAGATCGGCGGGCATGATGTCGGGCAGCCGCGCGAAGGGGCTGGCGCTTTTTAGGACCTCGCCCTCGGCGTTCATCAGGATCGCGTCGACATAGCCCGCCTCGCTGTCGTCCGAGAGCGTGTCGATCTCGCGCAGGACGCGGACCGGGGTCGAGATGATGATATGACCGACGTGCTGGCCCGCGCGCAGCACCGGGTAATAGACCGTGACCACCGGCTCGCCGCTGACCGGCGCGTGATCGAAGCGCAGCACTTCCGGCGTGGGCCGGCCAAGCGCCTCGAGCGCGCCGGGATACTGGCTGACGTCAAAGGGCTGGTTCGCGGTCGAGCAGAAGACCCGCCCGTCGATGCCGAGGAAACCGACGAAGCTCACATGCCCCGCGAGCCGCTGGTATTCGCGCAAGGAGGCCTCGCAGGTCGCCTCGTCCGAGATCGAGACGCGGGTGATCGCCCCCAGCGCCTCGGCCGCCCCGAAGGAGCGGGTCAGCATGGCCCGCTCGGCCTCCACGGCGGCTTCGGTGATGTCGGTGAGGTTGAGCTGCGTGCGCGCGCGGGTCTCGCTGTCGAGCTCGGTGGTCTGCACATAGGCGACCAGGCCGATCGGGATCAGCGCGATGGACAGAAAGGCGATAATCCGGGCACCCAATCCACTCGGGATCGGACGGGGTCCGGGCGCGGCGATCATCCGTTACCTCGCGTTGGCCGGTTTGTTGCCGGAAACCACCGCCATGGTGGCCTGGTCGGTCAGCTCGAAGGCCTCGTCGTCGCTGAGCGACAGAAGCTCGGCCAGACGGGCGCGGGCGCGGTTCGTGCGGCTCTTGATGGTGCCGACGGCGACGCCGCACATGTCGGCGGCCTCCTCGTAGGAAAAGCCCGAGGCCCCTACCAGGATCAGCGCCTCGCGCTGTTCGTCGTTCAGCTTCTCGAAGGCGCGCAGGAAGTCCGACAGCTGCAGCCGTCCGTCATGCGCCGGCTTCTCCGACAGGCTTTCGGTCAGCAGCCCATCCGCGTCGCCCACCTCCCGGCCCGCCTTGCGGCGGTTCGAATAGTAGGTGTTGCGCAGGATGGTGAAGAGCCAGGCCCGCATGTTGGTCCCGGGCTCGAAGGTGTGGATCTTCGTCCAGGCCTTCACCAGGGCATCCTGCACCATGTCGTCGGCCAGCGCGCCGTTGCGCGTCAGGGACAAGGCAAACGCGCGGAGCGCCGGCAGATGCTCCACGATCTCATCGCGGGGATCTGAACTCATTCGTCGCTCTCGCTCGATGTCTTCTTCGCCTGATCCTGATCCTTGAGCTGGGTCAAGAGATCGAGAAAGCGGTCCGGGACATCCTGGTCAAGCATGTCCTCGTAGACCCGTTTCAGGTTCTCGTCGATCACGTCATCTCGCTTATTTTTTCGTGCGGTCTGAGCCATTCTTTACCTTGTGCGCACCAAATTCAGGCCCCAATTCGGGAACCAACAGCCACCCGCCACGTTTGGTTCCCGAAAAAGTCACGAGGAAGGATAAAGAAATATGGCTCAGGCAGACCTCAGCAGCGAGATCGGCGCCGCGCTTCCCTACCTGCGGCGCTATGCGCGCGCTCTGACGGGGTCGCAGACATCCGGCGACCAATATGCCGCCGCCACGCTCGAGGCGGTTCTGGCCGACCGCGACACGGTCGAGGGCGCCTCCACCGCCAAGGTGGGCTTGTTCGCGATGTTCCACGGCATCTGGGTCACCACCGGCGCGCCGGTGACCGAAGAGGCCGAGGGCCCGCGCAAGGCCGCCCAGAAGCATCTCTCGCGCCTGACCACCAACAGCCGCGAGGCGCTTCTGCTGCACACCATCGAAGAGTTCACCATCTCGCAGGTGGGCGAGATCATGAACGTCAGCATCGAAGAGGCCGAGGCCCTGGTCGAGACCGCCCGCCAGGAGATGGCCGACGGCATGTCGGGCCGCGTCCTGATCATCGAGGACGAGGCGATCATTGCCATGGACCTCGAGAGCATCGTGGCCGACCTCGGTCACCGTGTGACCGGCGTGGCGCGCACCCGCGACGGTGCGGTGTCGCTTGGTGCCAAGGAGGTGCCCGATCTGATCCTCGCCGACATCCAGCTTGCGGACAATTCCTCGGGCGTCGACGCGGTGAACGACCTGTTGCGCGATCTCGGCGAACGTCCGGTGATCTTCATCACCGCCTTCCCCGAGCGGCTCCTGACCGGGGACAAGCCGGAACCGGCCTTCCTGATCTCCAAGCCCTACTCCGAGGAGCAGGTGCGCTCCGCGATCAGCCAGGCGATGTTCTTCTCCTCGACCGAGACGCTGCGCGCCTGAGGCGCCGCTCCCGCGAGGAGATGTAAAAATACCGGGGGCGCCGGGGCCGTGATGGCTCCGGCGCCCTTTTTCGTGCCTTGCCCTAGCGCACCAGCCGCATGATCGCGGCGGCGGCGAAGAGGATCAGGAAGACGAAGAACAGGATCTTCGCGATCCCGGCCGAGGCGGTGGCGATGCCGCCGAAACCGAGAACACCCGCGATGATCGCGACAACGAGGAAGGTGAGAGCCCACCCAAGCATGACGGTCCTTTCCCCCGGGGCTGCCGGGTTATCTGAACGGGAACCGGCACCCTGCCGGTCGATGGCCAGATAACCCCGAAGCGGGGGCGCGGGTTCCGCGCGGTCAGATGGGGCCCGGATGCGCGCTCAGGCGTGGGGCAAGACCCAGCCCCGGGTGGCCCCACGCGAGCGCAGGCCGTTAGGCACGGGCCCGGGCGACCCTCACGCGAGCGCGGGCAGTTAGACCCAGCCCCGGACGCCCCCCACGCGAGCGCGGGCACTCAGACCCGGGCCGGGCCGGCCCTCACGCGAGCGAGGGCAGCCAGAGCACGATCGCCGGGAAGCTCACCAGAAGCGCAATGGTGATGCCGTCGGCGATGAAGAAGGGCGTCACGCCCCGGAACACGTCCTGCACCGACAGATCCGGCCGCACGCCCGCCACCACGAAGCAGTTGAGCCCGATCGGCGGGGTGATCAGACAGAACTCCGCCATCTTCACCACCAGGATCCCGAACCAGACCGCGCACATCGGCCCGGACATGCCGAAGGTCGCCTCTTCCGCGCTGACGAACTCGCCCCCGTTCAGCGCCATGACCGCCGGGTAGACCACCGGCAGCGTCAGGAGCAGCATCCCGATGGCATCCATGAACATCCCCAGGACCGCATAGGCCAGGAGGATGCAGACCAGGATCAGCATCGGCGAATACTCGAGGCTGGTGATCCAGTCCGAGAAGGCGGTCGGCAGATCGGCGAAGCCCAGGAAGCGCACGTAGATCAGCACGCCCCAGATAATCGAGAAGATCATGATCGACAGCTTGGCGGTCTCGACCAGGGCGTCCTTCAGCTCTTTCAGGCGCATCCCCCGGGCGATGGCCATGCAGAAGACGATGAAGGCGCCGATGGCCCCGCCTTCGGTCGGCGTGCCCCAGGCGTCGCCGCCGAAGGGGTTGTAGACGAAGAAGATGATGATCACCACGACCGCCACGATGGGCAGCGCCGGCGGCAGGGCGACCAGCCGCTCGCGCCAGGTGAAGCCGCTGACCGGCGGGCCGAAGTTGCGCAGGGTCAGCGCCATGATCACGATCAGCGTGGCATAGACGAAGGCCGAGAAGACGCCCGGGATGAAACCCGCGAGCAGCAGCCGGCCCACGTCCTGCTCCACGATGATCGCGTAGATCACCAGGATCGCCGAGGGCGGGATCAGCGAGGCCAGCGTGCCGCCCGCGGCGACCACACCCGCGGCGAAACGCTTGTCGTAGCCGACCTTGAGCATCTCGGGGATGGCGATGCGCGCGAAGACCGCCGCGGTCGCCACGCTCGCGCCCGAGACCGCGGCGAAACCCGCCGTGGCGAAGACCGTCGAGACCGCGAGCCCGCCCGGCACCCAGGCGATCCAGCGTTTGGCGGCCTCGAAAAGCGCCCGCGTCAGGCCTGCGTAATAGGCCAGGTAGCCGATCAGGATGAAGGTCGGGATCAGCGAGAGCGCCTGGTTCGAGACCTTGGAATGCGGCACCTGCCCGGCGGTCTTGATCGCCACGGTCAGGGCCCAGCCCAGTTGCTCGAAGTCGTAGTCGCGCTTTTCCCAGAAGATCCAGATCAGGCCGATGAGGCCCGCCAGCGCCGCCGCGAAGGCCACGCGCATGCCCAGGACGACCATGACCAGAAGGCCGCCGGTGACCCAGAGGCCGATATCGATGGGTTCCATCCGTTCAGTCCTTCCGGCTCAGGGTTTCGGCCTCTTCGGCGGCGATCTCGGCGGCGGACTGGATCAGCGGCACCGCCACCGGGCTCTCAAGCCCCAGCAGGATGGCCCGCCCGTAGCCCCAGAGCTGCAGCACCAGCCGCAGGCACATCACCGCGAAGGCCACCGGCACCACCAGCTTGGCCGGCCAGATCGGCAGGCCGATGTCGATGGAGCTGTCGCGGCTCCAGAGCGGCGCGCCCATGTCGAAGCTGCGGTCGAAATGCGCCCAGGAGCCCCAGACCAGCGCGATCATCAGAAGCAGGATGCCGAAGGTGGTGATGAACTCCGCGATCCAGAGCGCCCGGCCCCGCAACAGGCCGATCACGATGTCCATGCGGATGTGCCCGCCGGTGCGCTGCACGTAGGAGATGCCGAGGATCGCGATCAGCGGCATGAAGGCCTCGATCCAGTCGACGTAGCCCGGCAGCGGCTCGTTGAAGCCGTTGCGGCCGGTGACCGAGATCACCGCCAGCATCATCAGCCCGAAGGCGAAAATCCCGGAGATCAACGCGAAGCTCCATTCGAGCCCCGCCAGCCGCCGGTCGAGCCGGCTCAACAGGCTGTCGTCGGCAAGCACCTTGGCGGTTCCGGCCATCTCCCCCTCCGTCGCTCGTCTGGTCTTGTTCTTGGCAAGGGGCCGCGCGGTGTCCCGGCGACGCGCTCAGGCGCCGCCGGGCCGGGCCCCCGCGATCAGTTCGTCGCCTGGGCTTCTTCCAGGGTCGACTTCATCAGGTCGTAGAGTTCCTGGGCCGGCAGGCCCTGGGCGCTCATTTCCTCGATCCAGGCCTGCTGGATGGGCTCGCCCGCGACCTCTTCGAACTGCGCCAGCTGGTCGTCCGAGATGGTGACCTTCTGGACGCCCTTCTCCTCGAGCACGCTGTCCCAGCGGTCGAGCAGCTCGCCGTAGTTGGCCAGGTAGTGGTCGATGGCCTCGGAGACCGAGCTGTCGAAAGCCTCGCGCTCGGCATCGGAGAGCGCCTCATAAGCGTCGATATTGGCCACCACCGGGCAGTTCACCGTGCCGGGGTTGAGGTTCGCGGTCCACCAGTCGGCCTGGTTGATCGTGCCGAAGGAGAGATGCGCGTGCTGGGCAAAGGCCACGGTGTCGACGACGCCGGATTCCATCGCCTGGTAGGCTTCCGTCGCGGTCACCGAGGTCGGCACGCCGCCCACCGCCGAGAAGGCCTCGCCCAGGCCGCCGGTGGCGCGCACCCGCATGCCGTCGAACTCGGCCAGCTCGTCGCGCGGCTCGCCGGTGCCGACGATGTTGTACTGCGGCATCGGCGAGGTCATCACCATGCGCGCGTTCCACTGGGCCATCTCCTCGGCCACCGCGGGGTGGTCGTAGATCGCATGGCTGACGGCCACTTCCTCGTCGAGGTTCGACACCCCCATGAAGGGCAGCTCGAGCACCGTGATCGCGCGGTTCTTGTCGGGGTGATAGCCGGCGCAGAACTGCGCCATCTCGAAGGCCCCGATGGAGATCCCGTCGAGGTTCTCGCGGTTGTTCGACAGGCCCCCGTAGGAGATGTTCATGGTGAACCCGCCGTCGGTCTTTTCCTCGACCAGCTCGGCGAGCTTGTGGATGTGCTCGGTGAAGGCGCGGCGCTTGCCCCAGACCGAGACGTTCCATTCCGTCGCCGCCGCCTCGGTGGCGAAGGTCAGCGCCAGGGCGCCCGCCGTCAGCTTCACGCTCAGTGATGTCATCAGATTATCCTCCCTTGTCCGGGCGTTGCTCGCCCTGTGACCCGAGAGCCTAGACGATGACCGCCCCGGTGCAAGGCCGAAGCTGCAGGAATGTCGGGTTGACGCGGAGGGTCTGCTGGGGCAGCGGCGCGCGCGACCGGGGTTTGCTGGCGATTCCAGTTGCTTGGCGGGCGGGACCGCCCTGCCCGTCCCACGGTTGGCGCCGGGTGCCGCGCGGCCCCGCCCTGCCCGTCCGGCCCCTGGCGCGCGGCCGCCACGCGACCTTGAGCGCGCCCTGAGGCGCCGCGCAAATTGCCAGCCAGCCGCCCCGCCCCCCGGTCAACCCCGGCGCCACGCCCATTCCTGCTTCCACCCGCCCGCGTGAGGCCCTAGCCTCACCTTCGCGGCAGAGGTGCCGCGGGAAAGGACGGGCGCATGGGCATGGATCTGGTCTCACTCGGCCTCGCCGGCTTCGCGGGCGCGGCGGCCATGTGGATCCTGCACCGGAGCTGGCCCCGGGCGCTGCCGCTTTGGCTCGTGCCCTTCGGCGCGGCGCTGGCGCTGATCGCGGCGCTGATCTCCTCGGACTACGGCTGGAGCGCGCGCACCGCCGCCGCCCTGCCCGAAGGCGTGGTCGTCGCCGACCGCGCCGCCACGCCCGCGCCGCACCGCCCCTGGGCCTATTTCGTGCCGGTCACTACGCGGCTTGTCGCCATCGACGTCGGCGGGCGGCGGGAACACCAGGTGCGCCCCTCGGTCTACCTGGCCGACCTCTATGTCTTCGAGCGCTGGCGCGCGCCGGAACGCACCGAGGTCATGGTCGATTGCGTCGAGGGCCGCCGCGCCCTGCCCGGCTCGGATACGCCCGCCTGGCGCGAGGTCGACCGCGCCGATCCGCTGCTCTCCACCCTGTGCCAGAGGCTCTGAGCGATGCATCTGTCCCTTCGCGTGAAACTGCTGGCCCTGCTGCTCGCGCTTTTCGTCGCGGCGCTGGCGGCGGGCGCGCTGACCCTGACGCAGCTCGCGCGCGGCGAGGCGGGCGGCTGGGCGCTCTGGGCCGGGCCGCTCTTGCTGCTGGTGATTTTCCTCTGCGTCGGGCTCCTGGTCGACCACGGCGTGGCGCGGCCGCTGGAACGGCTCGCGGGTGAATTGCAGCGCCGGGCGCATGGGCGCGAGGCGCCGCCGCTCGATCCCCGCATCGCGCCCGAGCTGGGAGACCTCGGCCCCGCCGCCGCGGCGCTTGAGGCCGCCCTGCGCGAGGCGCGCGGCGGCTCCGGTGGCACCGGCTCTGAGGCCGCCCGCTTCGAGGAGCTTCTGGCCGACCTGCCGCTGCCGCTTCTTCTGACCGGCCCCGACGGGCGGGTGGTGCTGTTCAACGGCCAGGCGGCGGGGCTGTTTGCGCAGGGCCCCGGGCTGCGGCTCGGGACGCGGCTCGACGGGCTCGTGACCCCCGCCTCGCTCGCCGCGGCTCAGGCCAAGGCCGACCGCTCGGGGCTCACCACCAGCGCAAGGCTCGACCGGGCCGAGGGCGCACCCCTGAACGCGCGGCTGCAGCACATGGCGGATGGCGGCTACCTCCTGGCCTTCGAACAGGCCGCGCCCGCCGACACCGAGGGCTGCCGTCCGCTGGTGCATGACTTCGCGCTCTGCGCGCCCGCCCCGGAGGTGCCGCTTGCCGACCGCCCGCTGTCCGAGCTGCGGCTCTGCGTCCTGCACCTCGAGACCACGGGGCCGCTCCCGCATCGCGACACGCTGACCTGCATCGAGGCGCAGATGCTTTGCCGGGGCGCGGCCCGCGCGGGCGAGAGCTACAAAAGCCGGGTGGAGGCCGGGACGCTGGGGCCCGCGGCGCGGGGGCTGGCGGAGTTCGCCCAAGGCGCGGTGATCGTCGCGCAGAACGCCCCGCTGGAGATGGCCTTCCTGCGCGCCCGCCGGGCCGAGACGGGGCTCGACTGGGACCTGCCGGTGCTCGACATCGTGGCGCTGGCGGCGCTGGTCTTCGGGCCGGGCCCGCGCATGAGCTTCGCCAGCCTGCGCGAGCGGCTCGGCGTCAGCCCGCGCGAGGGCCAGCTCGCCGCGCGGGTCTCGGTGACGCTGCGGCTCCTGCAGATGCTCGAGGGGCGCGGGGTGACGACCTATGGCGATCTCTGCGCCGCGCTCAGGGCCAGCGGGCGCGAGGCGCCCACTGATGCTGTTCACGCATCGACTTAAGCCAGGCCGTCAACGCTTTGAAATCGCGATGACTTTCGCCTTTCTTAATCTTACTCCGCAGCCACCTTGCGCGGGCGCAGCATGTCCTTGAGGTAATAGCCGGTGTGGCTCTCGCCGACCTCGGCGACCTCTTCGGGCGTGCCCGTGGCCACGATGCGTCCGCCGCCGTCACCGCCCTCGGGGCCGATGTCGATGATGTGGTCGGCGGTCTTGATGACATCGAGGTTGTGCTCGATCACGATGACCGTATTGCCCGCTTCCACCAGCGAATGAAGCACTTCCAGGAGCTTCTTCACGTCCTCGAAATGCAGACCCGTGGTTGGCTCGTCGAGGATGTAGAGCGTCCGCCCGGTCGAACGTTTCGCCAGCTCCTTCGACAGCTTCACCCGCTGCGCCTCGCCGCCCGAGAGCGTCGTCGCCTGCTGGCCGACCTTGATGTAGCCCAGGCCCACCTGCACCAGCGCATCCATCTTCTCGCGGATCGAGGGCACGGCGGCGAAGAACTCCTGCGCGTCTTCCACAGTCATATCAAGCACATCGGCGATGCTCTTGCCCTTGAACCTGATCTCCAGCGTCTCGCGGTTGTAGCGCGCGCCCTGGCAGGTCTCGCAGGTCACATAGACATCCGGCAGGAAGTGCATCTCGATCTTGATGACCCCGTCGCCCTGGCAGGCCTCGCAGCGGCCGCCCTTCACGTTGAAGGAGAAGCGGCCGGGCTTGTAGCCCCGCGCCTTGGCCTCGGGCAGGCCCGCGAACCAGTCGCGGATCGGGGTGAAGGCGCCGGTATAGGTCGCCGGGTTCGAGCGCGGCGTGCGCCCGATCGGGCGCTGGTCGATGTCGATCACCTTGTCGAGGTGGTGCAGCCCCTTGATCGTCTCGCAGGGCGCCGGGGTCTGCCGCGCGCCGTTGAGCCGCATGGAGGCCGATTTGAACAGCGTCTCGATGGTCAGCGTCGACTTGCCGCCGCCCGAGACGCCGGTCACGCAGACGAATTTGCCCAGCGGGAAATCGGCGGTGACCTCCTTGAGGTTGTTGCCCGTCGCCTTGACCACCGAGACCGACTTCTTGTTGCCCTTGCGGCGCTTGGCCGGGACCGGGATCTCGCGCGTGCCGGCGAGGTATTGCCCGGTGATCGAGCCCTGGTCGGCGGCGATCTCCTCGGGCGTGCCGCGGCTGACCACATGGCCGCCGTGGACGCCGGCGCCGGGGCCGATGTCGAGCACGTAGTCGGCTTCGCGGATGGCGTCCTCGTCGTGTTCGACCACGATCACCGTGTTGCCCTGGTTGCGCAGGTTCTTCAGCGTCGCCAGCAGCCGGTCGTTGTCGCGCTGGTGCAGGCCGATCGAAGGCTCGTCGAGCACGTAGAGCACCCCGGTCAGCCCCGAACCGATCTGGCTCGCGAGCCGGATGCGCTGGCTCTCGCCGCCCGACAAAGTGCCCGCCGCGCGGCTGAGCGTCAGGTACTCGAGACCGACGTTGTTCAGGAAGCCGAGCCGCTCGCGGATCTCCTTGAAGATGGCGCGGGCAATCTCGTTCTTCTGCTGGGTCAGCTCCTCGGGGGCCGACTCGATCCAGGCGTAGGCTTCCTTGATCGACTTCTCGACCACCTCGCCGATGTGCAGGCCGGCGACCCGCACCGCCAGCGCCTCTTCGCGCAGCCGGTAGCCGCCGCAGGCGCCGCAGGGGCGGTTGTTCTGGTAGCGCTCGAACTCCTCGCGGATCCAGCTGGAATCCGTCTCGCGGTAGCGCCGCTGCATGTTGGGGATCACGCCTTCGAAGCTGCGCGTCACGTTGTAGACGCGCCCGCCCTCGTCGTAGCGGAAGGGGATCTCCTCGTCGCCGGAGCCATAGAGAAGCACCTGTTTCACATGCGCCGGAAGGTCCTTCCACATGGTTGACGCATCGAATTCATAGTGCTTCGCAATCGCCTGAATTGTCTGGAGAAAATACGGGCTCTTGCCCTTGCGCCAGGGCGCGATGGCGCCGTCGTAAAGCGTCAGGTTCTGGTCCGGCACCATGAGCCGTTCGTCGAAGAACAGTTCGACGCCGAGCCCGTCGCAGTCCGGGCAGGCCCCGAAGGGCGCGTTGAAGGAGAAGAGCCGCGGCTCGATCTCGGGGATGGTGAAACCCGAGACCGGGCAGGCGAAGTTCTCCGAGAAGGTGATGCGCTCGGGCTCGCCCTCGCCTTCGCGCGGCGCGGTCTCCAGCACGGCGATCCCGTCGGCGAGGTCCAGCGCGGTGCGGAAACTGTCGGCCAGCCGCGTCTCCATGCCCTCGCGGACGACGATCCGGTCGACCACCACGTCGATGTCATGGCGGTATTTCTTGTCGAGCGTCGGCGGCTCGTCGAGCTCGTAGAACTGCCCGTCGACCTTGACCCGCTGGAAGCCCTGCTTGCGCAGTTCGAGGAACTCCTTGCGGTATTCGCCCTTCCGGTCGCGGATCATCGGCGCCAGCAGGTAGCCGCGGGTGCCCTCTTCCATGGTCATCACGCGGTCGACCATGTCCTGCACCTGCTGCGCCTCGATCGGCAGGCCGGTCGCGGGGCTGTAGGGCGTGCCTGCGCGCGCGAAGAGCAGCCGCAGGTAGTCGTAGATCTCGGTCACCGTGCCGACGGTGGAGCGCGGGTTCTTCGACGTGGTCTTCTGCTCGATGGAGATCGCCGGGCTGAGCCCCGCGATGTGATCGACATCGGGCTTTTCCATCATGTCGAGGAACTGCCGCGCATAGGCCGAGAGGCTCTCGACGTAGCGGCGCTGCCCCTCGGCGTAGATCGTGTCGAAGGCCAGCGACGACTTGCCCGAGCCCGACAGCCCGGTGATGACGACGAGCTGATCGCGGGGGATATCGACGTCGATCCCCTTCAGATTATGCTCGCGCGCGCCGCGTACCTCGATGTGCTTGAGCTCGGCCATGAGTCCCCCGTTAACGGATGCTCAACAGATAGGAGATCCTCCGCGCTTCGCCAACGGGAATGTGAGAACATTTCAGGAACGTGAAGCCCTGCGACGCCACGGCGGGGCCCGGCGCCGGGGGCGCGGCGCTTTTGTCGCGCCCCCGGGGGTGGTCTTAGCGGTAGAGAAGCGAGGTGCCGTCGGCGAAGAGATGCACCTTCTCGGGCTCCGCGGTCATCTTCACCGAGCGGCCGCGCAGGTCCTTGTGGATGCCCTGCAGCTTGCCGATCACCGGGTCGCCGTCCTGCGCCTCGAAGTAGAGCAGCGTCACCTCGCCGAGCGCCTCGGTGATGTCGACGCGGCCCTCGTAGATGTAGTCGCCGCCGTCGCTCTCGATGAAATCCTCGGGGCGGACGCCGACATTGACCTTCAGGCCCTTGTCCTCGGGACGGGTCGCGATCTTCGAGCGCGCGGTGCCGCCGCCGCCCATCTTGATCACCGTGGTCTCGCCCGTCTCCACCACTTCGCCGGGCAGGAGGTTCATCGCGGGCGAACCGATGAACTGCGCCACGAACTCGCTGTTGGGCGTCTCATAAAGCTCCAGCGGAGAGCCGACCTGGGCGATGCCCTTGTTGGCCAGGACCACGATCCGGCTCGCCAGCGTCATCGCCTCGACCTGGTCGTGGGTGACGTAGATCATCGTCGAGTTCGGCATCTTCTCCTTGAGCTGGGCAATCTCGATCCGGGTGGCGACGCGCAGCGCCGCGTCGAGGTTCGAGAGCGGCTCGTCGAAGAGATAGACCTTGGGGTCGCGCACGATCGACCGGCCGATCGCCACCCGCTGCCGCTGACCACCCGAGAGCGCCTTGGGCAGGCGGTCGAGGTAAGGCTCGAGCTGCAGCATCTTGGCGGCGCGCTCGACCGAGGCGTTGATCTCCTCGGGGCTTTTCTTGGCGATCTTCAGCGCGAAGGACATGTTGTCCCGCACGGTCATATGCGGATAGAGCGCGTAGCTCTGGAACACCATGGCGATGCCGCGCTGCGCGGGCGGCACGTCGTTGACCATCTGGCCGTCGATCTCGAGCGTGCCGCCGGTGATCTTCTCCAGCCCCGCGATCATCCGCAGCAGCGTGGACTTGCCGCAGCCCGAGGGGCCGACGAAGACGACAAGCTCGCCCTGCTCGATGTCGAGGTTGATGTCACGCAGCACCTGCACGGTGCCGCCATAGGTCTTCTCGACATCGGTCAGCTTCAGATTGGCCATTTCGTCCTCCCTTATTCGTTGTCCTCGAGCCGCATCAGCAGCGCCGGTTGCCAGGGCCCGAGATGCAGACGGCCATCCGGCGCGGGGCCGGTGGAGCCGAGCTCGATGCCGATCTGCCGCCAGCGTCCCTCGGGCATGTCGGTGGCCGCGGGGTCGTGGCTGAGATTGAAGGCGCAGAAGATCTCCTCGCCCTCGCCTTTGCGGATGAAGCGCAGGACCGTGCCATCGGCCGAGACCTCTTCCTGGGTGCCCTTCATCAGCGCCTGGTGGGCGTGACGGAAGGCGATGGCGCGGCGGTAGTGATGCAGGATCGCGGCGGGGTCCTGCTCCTGGGTGGAGACCGCGCGGTTGAGGTGGTCGTGGCTCACCGGCAGCCAGGGGTTGCCCGCGGAGAAGCCGCCGTTCTGGTTCGAGGGCTCCCAGACCATCGGCGTCCGGCAGCCGTCGCGGCCCTTGAAGGCCGGCCAGAAGCGGATGCCATAGGGGTCCTGGAGGTCCTCGAAGGCGACCTCGGCCTCGGGCAGGCCCAGTTCCTCGCCCTGGTAGATGCAGGTCGAGCCGCGCAGGCATTGCATCAGCGTGGCGAAGCAGCGCGCGCCCGCCTCCGAGAGCTGCCAGCGCGACAGGTGCCGCGGCACGTCGTGGTTCGAGAAGGCCCAGCAGGCCCAGCCATTGGCCGCCACCCGCTCCACCGCCTCGAAGACGGTGTCGATGTATTTCGCCGTCGGCATGTGCCCCGAGAGCAGCTCGAAGGCGTAGCTCATGTGGATGAGGTCATCACCGCCGGTGTATTGCCCGAGGATCTCGAGCCCGCGCTGGTCGTCGCCGACCTCGCCCACCGCCGCGGCGTTGTATTTGTTCATCAGCGACCGGAGCTTGCGCAGGAAGTCCAGGTTCTCGGGCTGGGTCTTGTCGTAGAGGTGGTTCTGCCAGGTATAGGGATTCACCGCGGGCGCGGTGATCGGGTTGCGCTCTTCCTCGGGCAGCGGAGGATTGTCCCGCAGCTGCTTGTCGTGGACGTAGAAGTTGATCGTGTCGAGCCGGAAGCCATCGACGCCCCGGTCGAGCCAGAAGGTCGCCACGTCCAGCAGCGCCTCCTGCACCTTGGGTTCGTGGAAGTTCAGGTCCGGCTGCTCCTGCAGGAAGTTGTGCAGGTAGTACTGGCAGCGCGTCGGCTCCCACTGCCAGGCCGAGCCGCCGAAGATCGACAGCCAGTTGTTGGGCGGCGTGCCGTCGGGCTTGGCGTCCGCCCAGACATACCAGTCGGCGCGCGGGTTGTCCTTGGAGGCCCGGCTTTCCTTGAACCAGGGATGGTCCTCGGAGGTGTGGCTCAGCACCAGGTCGATCAGGACCTTCAGACCCAGCCGATGCGCGGTGGCGATCAGCACGTCGAAATCCGCCAGGGTGCCGAACATCGGGTCGACGTCGCAGTAATCCGCCACGTCGTAGCCGAAGTCCTTCATCGGCGAAGTGAAGAACGGCGAGATCCACACCGCGTCCACCCCGAGGGAGGCGATATGCGGCATGCGCTGCGCGATGCCCAGAAGATCGCCGATCCCGTCGCCGTTGGAGTCCTGGAAGCTGCGCGGGTAGATCTGGTAGATCACCGCGCCACGCCACCAATCGGTGTCCACCCGCTTGCTCTGGGCCTGAAGGTCCGCCGGTTTGTTCATAGTGCCTCTTGTTACTTGACCGAGCCGGCCAGCAGGCCGCGCACGAGGTATTTCTGCATCGCGAAGAAGACCGCGAGCGGGACCGCGATGGACACGAAGGCCGCCGCGGCAAGGATGCCCCAGTCACCGCCGCGCGAGCCCAGCAGGTCGTCGGCGATCTTCACCGTCATCACCCAGCTTTCCGAGTTCGACGGCAGGAAGACCTTGGCGACCAGCAGGTCGTTCCAGGTCCAGAGGAACTGGAAGATCGCGAAGGAGGCGAGGGCCGGGAAGGAGAGCGGCAGGACGATCTTGGTGAAGACCTGGAAGTCCGTCGCGCCGTCGACCTTGGCGCTTTCGATGATGTCCCGTGGCAGGCCGATCATGTAGTTGCGCAAGAGATATATCGCGAGTGGCATCCCGAAGGCCGTATGCGCCAACCATACGCCCAGGAAGCTCTGCCCGATGCCCACCGTCTGGTGGAAGGTCAACAGAGGCACCAGCGCGATCTGTAGCGGAACGACCAAGAGGCCCACCACCATGGCGATGAAGAAGCCGCGGGCGGCGAAATCCATCCAGGCCAGGGCATAGGCCGCGAAGGCCGCCACAACGATGGGGATGACCGTCGCCGGGATCGACACGGTGAGCGTGTTGATGAAGGCCCGGTCCATGTTGTCCGAGGTCAGGATGGTCTCGTAGTTGTCCATCGTGAACTCGGGTGGCTGCGCCGCGGTGATGTAGATCGAGGGGCCGCGGGTGATCTCGTCGGCGTCGCGGTAGACGAAATCACCGTTGCGCATCACCTGCAGAGAGCGGTCGAAGATCGGCGGTATGTCCTGCACGATCTCCTGTCCGTCCTCGTCGGTCTCGGGGAAGACAGGCTCGCTGCCCTCCTCGTAGGCGATCTCGATGTTGGTGTCGTCCTGTTCGCCGTCGTCCTCGATGACCTGCACCTCGTAGCGGGCGTAGATCATGCCGGGCTCGGCGGCGCCTGGGGCACGCGAGGTGATCCCGAAGCCCGAGACGCTGCCCTCGCCCGAGGCGTCCTCGGAGCTGTCGAAGACATTGCCCTCGAGCACCCAGGTGTCGCCGTCCTGCACCGCGCCATCGGCATCGGGCGAGACGCGGTAGGCCTGCTCGACCGAGAAGGGCGCGCGCCACCAGCCGGATTCCGAGATCTGCGCGCGTTCGCGGAACGAGGAGACCGCGAGCCCGATGGTGGGAATGAGCCAGATCAGCACCAGCGCGATCACGCTGAGATTGGTGACGAGGGAAAGGCCCGACTTCTGTCCTGCGATATTGTCCATGTCCCTTACCTCCTCAGCGCATTTCCCTGCGGGCCTGGACGATGTTCCAGACCATGACAGGCGTGACGATGACCATGATGACGAAGGCGACCGCGGTGGCGCGCCCGTCGTCGCGGAACATGAAATCCATCATGTAGGACGGCAGGATTTCCGTATCGAAGTTGCCCCCGGTCATCGCGTAGACGATGTCGAAGACCTTCAGGACCAGGATGGTGATCGTCGTCCAGACCACCACGATGGTCGGCATGATCTGCGGCACCTTGATCTTGAAGAAGATCTGGAAGGGGTTGGCGCCGTCGATGATCGCGGCCTCGATGGTCTCCTCGGGGATGCCGCGCAGCGCCGCCGAGAGGATCACCATGGCAAAGCCGGTCTGCATCCAGACCATGATGAACATGATGAAGAAGTTGTTCCAGAATTGCAGCTGGAGCACGTCGATCGGATCCATGCCGAAGATGTCGCGCACCGCGTTGATGATGCCGATGTCGGGGTTGTTGGCGTAGACGAACTTCCAGATCAGCGAGGCGCCGACAAAGGAGATCGCCATGGGCATGAAGATCAGCGACTTGGCGACATTGCCCCATTTCAGCCGATCGGTGAGCTGCGCCACCAGAAGCCCCATGAAGGTCGAGGCGGCAGGCACGAAGATCACCCAGAGGATGTTGTTGAAGAGCGCCACCCGGAAGCCCTCTTCGGAGAACATCTGCAGGTAGTTCGACAGCCCGATGAAAGTGTCGCCCGAGCGGTTGTAGAGCGACCGGATGAAGGAGCCGATCACCGGGTAGACCAGGTAGAGCCCCAGGAAGAAGATCGCCGGCGCCAGGAACAGCCAGGGCCGGACCATGGTGGCGCGGTTGATGTTGCGTCCGTGATCGTCGTCGCGCGCCGGAAAGATGAACCGGTCGAGCACGAGGTTCGAGGCGTAGAAGTAGCCGGCACAGCCCCCTACCCCGAGAATGATCGTGATGATCCCTTGCAGTATTGGCGACATCGGTCTCCCCTCCCTTCGGCATGCGCCGCGCCCCTGCCGGACCCGATTGGGCCGGTGCCGGGCGGCGAAGACGGCGCCCCGACCTCAGGCCGGGGCGCCGCGCGGGTGTGTTTCTGGGCCGCTTACTTGATCGAGTCCCAGCGGGTCTGGATCTCGGAGGCGACGGTGCCCGCCTCTGCGCCGGTCACATAGTCGACCATGCCGGTCCAGAAGGCGCCCGCGCCGATCTCGGAGGGCATCAGGTCCGAAGCGTCGAAGCGGAAGGTGGTCGCCCCGGCCAGGATCTCGCCCTGGGCGCGCAGGCTGTCGTCGGCGTAGAGGTCGAGGTTCACCCCGCCATGCGCCGTCAGGAAGCCGCCCTGGGCCATCCAGAGCTCATGCGCGACCGGCAGCTTCAGGAACTCGATCATCGCGTTGGCGCCTTCGGAGGGATTGGTGATCCCGAAGAGCGTGCCCGCGCCGAGCACCGGGGTGCCGAGGTCGTTTTCCTCGATCGCCGGGAAGTAGAAGAAGTCGACGTTCTCGCCCTGCTCCGCATCCTCGGGGAAGAAGGCCGGGATGAAGGAGGCCTGGCGGTGCATGTAGCAATCCGGCGGGATCGCGAAGAGGCCCGCGGGGCTGTCTCGGAAGTCGGTGGTGGCCACCGCCTCGGCGCCGCCCTGGACGTAGTCGTCGTTGCGCGCGAACCAGCCGAACTCCTCGATCGCGCCGATCACGGCGGGATCGTCGAAGGGGATCTCGTTGTTGACCCACTGGTCGTAGACCGCGGGCTCCTGGGTGCGCAGCATCAGGTCCTCGACCCAGTCGGTCGCGGGCCAGCCGGTCGCGGCCCCCGAGCCGAGGCCGATGCACCAGGGCGTGCCGCCGTCGTCGACGATGTCCTCGGTCAGCTCCTTGAGCTCTTCCATGGTCTCGGGGATGTCGTAGCCCGCCTCGTCGAAGGCGATCGGGTTGTACCAGACCAGCGACTTCACATCGACGCGGTAGAACAGGCCATAGAGGTTGTCGTTGCCGTCGGGCCCTGTGTAGGTGCCGAGGTCGACCCAGCTTTCACCGGCGGCGAAGTTCTCGGCGACCCAGTCGGCGGTGCCCTCGGGCAGCGGCGTCAGCGCGCCCTGGCTCGCCATGTCGGAGGCCAGGCCCGGCTGCGGGAAGACCGCGAGGTTCGGCGCGGTGCCCGCGCGCGAGGAGATCACGATGTCCTGCTCGAAGCTGTCGGAGCCCGAGTAGTTGACCTCGGCGCCGGTGGCTTCGGTGAAATAACGGAAGACCGCGTCGACCTTTTCCTTTTCGCGGCCGGTCCAGGGGCCGGTGATGGTCACCGTCTGGCCGGAGAGGTCGTTGGCTTCGGCAAATTCATTGTAGCTGTCCCAGGCGAAATCGCCTTCGCCGATGGCGAAGGGCAAGTCCTGGGCCTGCGCCGCACCGGCCACCAGGGCCAGGGTTGCAGCGCTAACGTAAAGCGATGTTTTCATATTCATGTCCTCCCGTGGATCATGTGAGCAAGGTTGCCCGACGCCGCGCAAGGAAAAACTTTCCAAAGCGCTTTGACGCGGCCAAACTCGCGCAGCCGCGTCACCCTGTCAATGCTGGGCATGCAAAGAAACCCTTATGAACATAAGCGATTCTTGCTGCACTGCAGCTAGGCTCGTGGCAGAGATGCCCTTCCCATGCCCGTCTTTAGATGTCTAAAGTGCGAGGAAATCCAAAGCGCTTTGAGCCGTGCCGACATGAACCTGAAGGAACTTTCCGAGCTTCTGAACCTCTCTCAGACCACCGTCAGCCGCGCGCTGAACGGCTATCCCGAGGTGCGCGACGAAACGCGGCGGCGGGTGATCGAGGCGGCCGAGCGGCACAACTACATGCCCAACACCCGCGCCAAGGGGCTCGCGACGGGCCGCTCCATGTCCATTGGCCATGTGATTCCCCTGTCGAAGAAGCACGAGATCCTGAACCCGATCTTCGGTGACTTCATCACCGGCGCCTCGGAAGCCTATGTCGCGGCGGGCTACGACCTGGTGCTGAGCCTGGTGCCCGACGACGACCAGGCCGCGCATTACCGCAGCCTCGGCGCCAAGAACAACGTCGACGGGCTGATCCTGCACGGGCCGATGGTGAACGATTCGCGCATCCCGCTGCTGCAGGACCTCGACCTGCCCTTCCTGGTGCATGGCCGGGCCTCGGGCTGGCCCGAGGATTACGCCTATTTCGACATGAACAACCGCCGCGCCTTCGAGCGCGCCACCCGCCACCTGATCGAGCTGGGCCACCGCCGCATCGCCTTCGTCAACGGCCGCGAGGAGATGGACTTCGCCCACCGCCGCCGGCTGGGCTACGAGGCGGCGCTGGCGGCCTCGGCGATCGAGCCGGACCCCTGGCTCATGGTCTCGGGCGACATGACCGAGAGCCTCGGCGCCGAAAGCGTCGCGCGGATGCTCGATGCGCCCGACCCGCCGACCGCGGTGCTGGCCTCCTCGATCGTCATCGCGCTCGGCGTCGAGCGCGCCGCCCGGGCGCGCGGGCTGACCGTCGGGCGCGACCTGTCGATCATCACCCATGACGACGAGCTGAGCTACCTGCCCAACGGCCGGGACGAACCGCTCTTTACGGCGACGCGCTCCTCGGTCAGGGAGGCCGGGCGGCGCTGCGCCGAGATGTTGCTCGGCCGCGTCGCCAACCCCGGCGGGCCGCCCCCGCAGGAACTTGTCGAAGCCGATCTCATACTCGGGCGCTCGACCGGACCGGCGCCCAAAAAGGACAGCGCATGAACTTCTCCCGCAGCCAGTTTCCCGAAGGCTTCGACTTCGGCGTCTCGACCTCGAGCTACCAGATCGAAGGCCATGACTTCGGCGGCGCCGGCCCGACCCATTGGGACACTTTCGCCGCGACCCCGGGCAACGTGGTGCGCGCCGAGCACGGCGGGCGGGCCTGCGACCATTACCACCGCTACCGCGAGGACCTGGACCTGGTGGCCGCGGGCGGCTTCGATGTCTACCGCTTCTCGACCTCCTGGGCGCGGGTCCTGCCCGAGGGCACCGGCCAGGTGAACGCCGAGGGCCTGGATTTCTACGACCGGCTGGTCGACGCCATGCTGGAACGCGGGCTGAAGCCCGCCGCGACCCTCTATCACTGGGAGATGCCCTCGGCGCTGGCGGACCGCGGCGGCTGGATGAACCGCGACGTGGCCTCCTGGTTCGCCGAGTTCACCGAGGTGATCACCGACCGGCTCGGCGACCGGCTCTGGTCCGTGGCGCCGATCAACGAGCCCTGGTGCGTCGGCTGGATGAGCCATTTCCTCGGCCATCACGCGCCGGGGCTGCGCGACATCCGGGCGACGGCGCGGGCCATGCACCACGTGCTTCTGGCCCATGGCCGCTCGATCGAGGTGATGCGCGGCAAGGGCCAGGAGAACCTCGGTGCGGTCTTCAACTTCGAATGGGCCGAACCCGCCGACGACAGCCCCGAGGCGGCCCGCGCGGCCCAGACCTTCGACGGCTACCTCAACCGTTTCTTCGTCGAGGGCGTCTTCCGCGGGCGCTATCCTGACAGCGTGCTGGAAGGCTTCGCGCCGCATCTGCCGGAGAATTACCAGGACGATTTCCCGCTGATCACCCAGAAGCTCGACTGGTGCGGGCTGAACTACTACACCCGCAAGCTCTGCGCGCCGACCGACGGGGCCTGGCCGCATCAGACCGAGGTCGAGGGCCCGCTGCCGAAGACCCTCATGGGCTGGGAGATCTACCCCGAGGGCCTCTACCAGTCGCTGAAGCGCCTGCACGAATATGCCGGCGACATCCCGCTTTACATCACCGAGAACGGGCTGGCCTCGCCGGATGTGGTCAAGGACGGCGCGGTCGACGACCAGCCGCGCATCGACTACCTCGAGGCGCATTTCGCCGCCGCCCGCCGCGCCATCGACGAGGGCGTGCCGCTGGCGGGCTATTTCGTCTGGTCCTTGATGGACAATTACGAATGGGCGCTCGGCTACGAGAAACGCTTCGGACTGGTGCATGTCGATTTCGACAGCCTTGAACGGACGCCGAAAGCCTCTTACCACGCCCTCAAACGCGCACTTGCCTGAGGACAGATGACCGCAGCCACCCCCCAACTCGCCGTCGTGGCCGATATCGGCGGCACCAACACCCGCGTGGCGCTGGCCGAGGCGGGCAAGGTGCGCACCGAGACCATCCGCCGCTACCGCAACGCCCAGGAAACCGGGCTCGACGCGGTGCTGGTCCATTACCTCTCCGAGGTTTCGGCCCGGCCCGAGGCCGCCTGCGTGGCCATGGCCGGCCCGGTGCGCGACGGGGTCGGCAAGCTGACCAACCTCGACTGGGTGGTGAACCGTGCCTCGATCGCCGAGGCGACCGGCGCGGGCACAGTGGCGGTGCTGAACGACCTGCAGGCCCAGGGCCATGCGCTCGACGCGCTGGCGCCCGAGGTGCTGACCCCGGTGCGCCCCGGCCAGCCCGCCAGCGCCCGCGCGGCCAAGCTGGTGGTGGGCGTGGGCACCGGGCTCAACGCCGCGCCGGTCTATCACCTGGGCGGCCAGACCCTGGTGCCGCCGTCCGAGACCGGCCATGTCTCGCTGCGCGCCACCACGCCCGAGGACCTGGCCCTGCGCGACTGGGTGGCCGAAAGGCATCCCATGCCGGGCTTCGAGGACGTGCTCTCGGGCCGCGGCTTCGAGAGGATCTACGCCTATTTCTGCCATGCCGAGGGCGCGGGCGATCCGAAATCGGCCGATGCGATCATGGCCGACCTCGACAGCGACCCGCGCGCGAGGCGCACCGTCGACACCTTCACCCGGCTCCTCGGCGCCTATGTCGGCGATTTGGCGCTCATCACCCTGCCCTTCGGCGGCGTCTTCCTCTGCGGCGGCGTCACCCAGCATTTCGCCCCGCATCTGACCGGCCCCGGCTTCGCCGAGGCCTTCTGCGACAAGGGCCGTTTTTCCGAGTTCATGCGGCAGTTTCCGGTGCATATCGTAACCGACGACTACGCTGCGCTCACGGGCTGCGCCTGCCACCTCGACGAGCTCGCGCGGCTGCCCGGCTGATCCCGCGACGCTGCGGCAGCCGGTCCCCACAACCCGCGAAATATCGCCGGTGGGGTCTTGCCAAACGACAGGGATCGCGCTTGTTCCCAGCGTGACCCGTTAGCGATACCAGGAGACGTCCCGTCATGAACATCGCGACACCGCCCCGCGTGACCACCCGCGGCCTGAGCGACGCCATCACGCGCCACCTGCGCTATTCCTTCGGCCGCGAGCCCGAGTTCGCCGGGCTCGAGGACTGGCGCATGGCGCTGTCCTACGCCATCCGCGACCAGATCGCCGACAGCTGGTTCAAGGCCGCGGGCACCGCCCGCAACCAGGGCGCCAAGCGCGTCTACTACCTGTCGATGGAATTCCTGATCGGGCGCCTTCTGGAAGACGGCATCGTCAACCTCGGGCTGGTCGACCAGGCCCGCGAGGCGCTGGCCGCCCTGGGCCAGGACTACGACGAGGTGCTGGCCGACGAGCCCGACGCCGCGCTCGGCAACGGCGGGCTGGGACGGCTGGCCGCCTGTTTCCTCGAAAGCCTCTCGACGCTGGGCTGCCCGGCCTATGGCTACGGCATCCGCTACGAGCACGGGCTCTTCCGGCAAAGCTTCCAGGGCGGCCGCCAGGTCGAGGCGCCCGAGACCTGGCTTCTCCAGCGCCACGCCTGGGAGTTCGAGCGCCCCGAGGCGCGCTTCCGCATCGGCTTCGGCGGCCATGTCGAGGAACGCGAGGGCCGCAAGCTCTGGCTGCCCGGCGAACATGTCGACGCCGAGGCCTATGACACGCCGATCGTCGGCTGGCAGGGCCGCTGGGCCAACACGCTGCGGCTCTGGTCGGCCAAGGCCTGCGACCCCTTCGACCTGCCCGCCTTCAACCGCGGCGATTTCACCGCCGCCGCCCAGCCCGAGGCGCTGGCGCGGACGATCTCGCGGGTGCTCTATCCCGACGACACCACCGAACAGGGCCGCGAGCTGCGCCTCAAGCAGGAGTTCTTCCTGACCGCCGCGGCGCTGCGCGACATCCTCGCGCGGTTCGACAAGGAAGAGAGCGACATCCGCAAGCTGCCGCAGTATGTGGCGATCCAGCTCAACGACACCCACCCCGCGGTGGCGGGGCCGGAGCTGGTGCGCATCCTGCACGACGAACGCGGGCTGCCGCTGGACGAGGCGATGCAGACCGCGCGGGCCTGCCTGTCCTATACCAACCACACGCTCCTGCCCGAGGCGCTGGAAAGCTGGGGCGAGGATCTCTTCGGCCGGCTCCTGCCGCGCCACCTCGAGATCGCGGACCTGATCGACAACGCCCATTACGAGGCCAACCCCAATCGCACCCAGTCGATGCGCGCGGACGGCCAGGTGAAGATGGGCCAGCTCTCCTTCGTCATGGCGCATAAGGTCAACGGCGTCTCGGCGCTGCACACCGAGCTGATGAAGGAAACCGTCTTCGCCGAGCTGCACCACCTGCACCCCGAGCGGATCGTGAACCAGACCAACGGCGTGACCCCGCGGCGCTGGCTCCTGGCCTGCAACCCGCGGCTCTCCGGCCTGATCACCGAGACCATCGGCGACGGCTGGGTCGACGACCTCGAGCGGCTGCGCGAGCTCGAGCCCGCGATCGAGGACGCCGGCTGGCGCCAGCGCTTCGCCGAGGCCAAGCGCGCCAACAAGGCCGAGCTGGCGGAGTACATCTCGCAGACCCAGGGCGTCAGCCTCGATCCCGATGCGATGTTCGACGTGCAGATCAAGCGCATGCATGAATACAAGCGCCAGCACCTGAACATCCTCGAGACCATCGCGCTCTGGCAGGAGATGAAGGACAACCCCAACGCCGACTGGACGCCGCGGGTGACGCTCTTCGCGGGCAAGGCGGCCCCGGGCTATGCCTTCGCCAAGGACATCATCCGGCTGATCAACGACGCCGCCGAGGTGATCAACGCCGACCCCGCGACCCGCGACAAGCTGCGGGTGCTGTTCCTTCCGAACTACAACGTGACGCTGGCCGAGCGGCTGATCCCGGCGGCCGACCTGTCGGAACAGATCTCGACGGCGGGCAAGGAAGCCTCGGGCACCGGCAACATGAAATTCGCGCTGAACGGCGCGATGACCATCGGCACGCTCGACGGCGCCAACGTCGAGATCCGCGAACATGTCGGCGCGGAGAACTTCTTCCTCTTCGGCATGACTGCCTCCGAGGTCGAAGAGCGCCGCGCCGTCGAGGATCACGCGCAGCAGGCCATCGCCGCCGATCCGCGGCTCGCCCGCGCGCTGCAGGCGGTGGGCTCCGGCGCCTTCTCGCCCGACGAGCCCGACCGCTACGCCCATATCACCGAGAACCTCTCGGGCGCGGATTACTTCCTCGTGGCCTCGGATTTCAGCGACTACTGGCGCGCCAGCCGCGAGGCCGACGCCGCCTTCGCCGACCGCGCCGGTTGGATCCGCCGCGCCGCGCTGAACACCGCGCGTTCGGGCTGGTTCTCCTCGGACCGGACGATCCGCGGCTACATGCGGGATATCTGGGCGGCGCGCTCGCATCTGGAGGATTGATCCCCCGCGCTCCGTTGAAGCGGAGCGCAAGACGGCTAAGGTGGTGCACATGGCAAGCGATACCGACCCCAAGAGCTCCGCCCTCGCCCGCGTCTTCAACGGCTCCGGCGAGGACCCCTTCGCGATCCTCGGCCCGCACGAGGAAAACGGCACCCGCGTGGTGACCGCCTTCGACCCCGGCGCGGCCCGGATGGTGGCGGTGATCGGCAAGACCGAACACCCGCTCGAGCCGCTGCCCGGCCAGCCCGGCGGCTTCTCGGGTCCGGTGCCGGGCGCCGATCCCTACGGGCTGCGCGGCTACGACGCCAAGGGCGTCTACTGGGACATGGAAGATCCCTACCGCTTCGGCCCGGTCATGGGCGAGCTGGACGAATACCTGCTCGGCGAAGGCACGCATCACGCCCTCTGGGAGGCGCTCGGCGCCCATGTGATGACCCACGAGGGCGTGCATGGCACGCATTTCGCGGTCTGGGCGCCCAATGCCCGCCGGGTCTCGGTGGTCGGGCCCTTCAACTCCTGGGACGGCCGCCGCCACGTGTTGCGCCGCCGCGGCCAGGGCGTCTGGGAGACCTTCCTGCCCGGCGTCGGCGAGGGCGACGCCTACAAATACGAGATCATCGGCCACGAGGGGCAGCTTCTGCCGCTGAAGTCCGACCCGGTGGGCTTCGGCTCGGAACACGCGCCGGCCAATGCCTCGGTGGTGCGCGACATCTCGGGCTACGGCTGGTCGGACGAGGCCTGGATGCGCAGCCGCGAAGCGCGCAACTCCCGCGAGGCGCCGATCTCGGTCTACGAGGTGCACCTGGGCTCCTGGCGCCACAAGGCCCAGGGGCGGCGGATCTCCTACGTGGAGGCCGCCGAGGAGCTGGTCGGCTATGTCTCCGACATGGGCTTCACCCATATCGAGCTGCTGCCGATCTCCGAGTTCCCCTTCGACGGCTCCTGGGGCTACCAGCCGGTCGGGCTTTTCGCGCCGACCGTGCGGCACGGGCCCCCGCATGAGTTCCGCGACCTGGTGAACGCCGCGCATAAGGCCGGGATCGGGGTGATCCTCGACTGGGTGCCGGGGCATTTCCCCACCGACCCGCATGGGCTCGGCCAGTTCGACGGCACCGCGCTTTACGAGCACGCCGACCCGCGCGAGGGCTTCCACCAGGACTGGAACACGCTGATCTACAACTACGGCCGGACCGAGGTGAAGAACTTCCTCACCTCGAACGCGCTTTACTGGCTGAAGGAATACCACGCCGACGGGCTGCGCGTGGATGCGGTCGCCTCGATGCTCTACCGCGACTATTCCCGCAAGGACGGCGAATGGGTGCCGAACAAGGACGGCGGCCGCGAGAACTACGAGGCGATCGACGTCCTGAAGACCATGAACACCCTGAGCTACGGCGAGGCGCCGGGGATCATGACGGTGGCCGAGGAATCGACCTCCTTCCCCAAGGTCTCGCGCCCGGTGGACGACGGCGGCCTGGGCTTCGGCTTCAAGTGGAACATGGGCTGGATGAACGACACGCTCGAGTACATCAAGAAGGACCCGATCCACCGCAAGCACCACCACGACCAGATGACCTTCGGGCTGGCCTATGCCTTCTCGGAGAATTTCATCCTGCCGATCAGCCACGACGAGGTGGTGCACGGCAAGGGCTCGATGCTGACCCGGATGCCCGGCCAGGGGCTCGAGCGTTTCGCCAACCTGCGGGCCTATTACGGCTTCATGTGGGGCCACCCGGGCAAGAAGCTGCTCTTCATGGGCCAGGAGTTCGCCCAGGAGGCCGAATGGGACCACAACCGCGAGCTCGACTGGCCGGCGCTTGAGCGTCCCGGCCATGGCGGGGTGCAGCGGCTGGTGGGCGATCTGAACCGGCTCTACGCCGCGACGCCCGCGCTGCACGTGCGGGACTGCGAGCCCGAGGGTTTCCAGTGGATCGAGGCCGATGACGCCGACCGCTCGGTCTTCGCCTGGATCCGCCGCGGGCGCCCTGGCGATCCCGAGGTGGTGGTGGCCGTGAACTTCACCCCGATGGAGCAGCCGGGCTACCGCCTGGGCTTCCCCAGCGCCGGCCGCTGGCGCGAGGCGCTGAACTCCGACGCCGAGATCTACGGCGGCGGCGGCCGCGGCAACTTGGGCGGCATCGAGGCGGGTGGCACGCCGAGCCACGGCCAGGCGGCCTCGGCGGAGATCTACCTGCCGCCGCTCTCGGCGGTGTATTTCGTGAAGGAATGACGGGGGCGCTCCGGGGGTGATCCTGGGGCGTCTTTGCGGCTGGCGGTGACGGGCGGTCGGCTGGCTGGTGCTTGGCCTGCCGCGCCCTCTCACCCCGCCCGAACGGAGCGCCAGCGCCGGACCGGGGGCCGGCGCCGCAACGGATGAGCGGCGCGCTTTATCCCGGCCATGTTCCTCCTGACGACGAGCGATGCGCACCACCCGCAAGAGCGCCGGCCCACGGGGCCGGTCCGGCGCTGGCGCGGCGGGCCTGCGGCCCTTGATTCCGCGCCATAGGCGGAAGGTTGGGGTGAGGCTAACGGATTGGACCTCAGCGCGTGTTGGTCGGGCATCCACGCGAGCACCCTGCCCCGGCTGGCGCCGCGGGCCGAACAGGACTTGTCGCTTGGGACCGTGCGTTTGACCGAAAGCAGGCAGGTCCGGTTTCCCTGCAATCGGCAAAGCTGGTCGGGCCTAAGGGACCCCTCGCAGGTGCCGCTCCCGCGCCTTCACTCGCAGGTTCTACAAGCCAGCCAAGTCACCCCCAGCCGCGCCCAATCCCATCCACCCCCTAGCCACTCCCGCCGCGCGCTGCCACACTCACCCCAAAGGGCCCCAGACCCAGAGGGAGGAGACACCATGCCATCGACCACACGCCTCGCCCACCGCTCCATGGCCTTCGTGCTGGCCGGCGGGCGCGGATCGCGGCTGCGCGAGCTGACCGACCGGCGCGTGAAGCCCGCCGTCTATTTCGGCGGCAAGACGCGGATCATCGACTTCGCGCTGTCCAACGCGCTCAACTCCGGCATCCGCAAGATGGCGGTGGCCACCCAATACAAGGCCCACAGCCTGATCCGCCATTGCCAGCGCGGCTGGAACTTCTTCCGCGCCGAGCGCAACGAGTTCCTCGACATCCTGCCCGCGAGCCAGCGCTACGACGAGAGCATGTGGTACCGCGGCACCGCCGACGCGGTGGCCCAGAACATCGACATCGTGGACAGCTACGGCGTTGACTACGTGCTGATCCTCGCCGGGGACCACATCTACAAGATGGACTACGAGCGGATGATCGAGCACCACGTCGAGAGCGGCGCGGATGTGACCATCGGCTGCCTGACGGTGCCCCGCGCCGAGGCCTCGGCCTTCGGGGTCATGGCGATCGACGAGAACGACGTGATCACCTCCTTCCTGGAGAAGCCGAAGGACCCGCCGGGCACGCCCGACGACCCCGAGGTGACGCTGGCCTCGATGGGCATCTACGTCTTCAAGTGGGACTTCCTGCGCGACCTCCTGCTGCGCGACATGGAGGACAGCAACTCGAGCCACGACTTCGGCAACGACCTGATCCCCGAGATCGTCCAGAAGGGCAAGGCACAGGCCCACCGCTTCACCGAGAGCTGCGTGCGCGCCTCCTCCGAGGCCCCGGCCTACTGGCGCGACGTGGGCACGGTGGACGCCTTCTGGAAGGCCAACCTCGACCTCACCAATTTCTCGCCGGACCTCGACCTCTGGGACAAGGACTGGCCGATCTGGACCTATTCCGAAAGCGTGCCCCCGGCGAAGTTCATCCACGACGAGGAGAAGCGCCGCGGACTGGCGGTCTCCTCGCTGATCTCGGGCGGCTGCATCATCTCGGGCACCGAGGTGCGCGAATCGCTGCTCTTCACCAATGTGCACACCAATTCCTACTCCACGCTCGACCGCGCCGTGGTGCTGCCGCGGGCCTATATCTCGCGCCACGCCCGGCTGAAGAACGTGGTGATCGACCGGGGCGTGCATATTCCCGAGGGGCTCGTCGTCGGCGAAGACCCCGAAGAGGACGCCAAGTGGTTCCGCGTCAGCGAGGGCGGCGTGACGCTGATCACCCAGAAGATGCTGAACGCGCGGGCCGCCGCGGAATGACGCGCGTCCTCTCGGTCGCCTCGGAATGCGTGCCGCTGATCAAGACCGGGGGGCTGGCGGATGTCGCCGGTGCCCTGCCCGGCGCGCTGGCGCCGCTGGGCGTCGAGATGCGCACGCTGCTGCCCGCCTATCCCAAGGTGCGGGCGGCGCTCGGCGAAGGCCCCCGGCACGAGCTGGGCGAGGTCTTCGGCGGGCCCGCGGCGCTGATCGAGGGGCAGCTCGGCGAGGCGGTGCTCTATGCGCTGGACGCGCCGCATCTCTTCGACCGGCCGGGCGGGCCCTATCTCGACGAGGGTGGCCACGACTTCCCCGACAACCCGCGCCGCTTCGCCGCGCTGAGCCAGGTCGCCGCGCGGCTCGCCGCCGAGGGCATCGGCGACTGGCACCCCGAGGTGCTGCATGTGCACGACTGGCAGGCCGGGCTCGCGCCGCTTTACCTCTCGCAGATGGCGCCGAAGCGCCGCGTCGGCACGCTTCTGACCATCCACAACATCGCCTTCCAGGGCATGGCGCCGCCCTCGGAGATCGGCCCCCTGGGCCTGCCCGAGGCGGACTTCGGCCCCGAGGGCTACGAGTTCTGGGGCCAGGTCAGCGCGCTGAAGGCGGGGCTGGTCTGGTCCGACCGGATCACCACGGTCAGCCCGACCTATGCCGAGGAGCTGCTGACGCCGGAGTTCGGCATGGGGCTCGACGGGCTGCTGACCGCCCGGCGCGACGCGCTCTCGGGCATCCTGAACGGCATCGACACCGCCGCCTGGGCGCCGCCCTACCGCACCCCGCGCGGCAAGCCCCGGCACCGCGCGCGGCTCCGCCACGAGATGGGCCTGCCCGAGGCCGAGGGCCCGCTTTGCGTGGTGATCTCACGGCTGAGCCACCAGAAAGGGCTGGACGTGCTGCTCGATGCGCTGCCCGCGCTGATCGACCACGGCGGGCAGCTCGCGCTTCTGGGCTCGGGCGACCCGGCGCTGGAATCGGCCTTCCGCCAAGCCGCCGAACACCCCAATGTCGCAACCCGCATCGGCTATGACGAGGCGCTCTCCAAGCGCATGGTCGCGGGCGGCGACGCGATCCTGGTGCCCTCGCGCTTCGAGCCCTGCGGGCTCACCCAGCTTTACGGGCTGAGCCACGGCACCCTGCCGCTGGTCGCCCGCACCGGCGGGCTCAACGACACGGTGATCGACGCCAACCCCATGGCCCTGCAGGCCGGCGCGGCGACGGGGCTGCAGTTCCATCCCGTGACCGCCTCGGGGCTCGCGGGCGCCTTCGCGCGGCTCCATGCGCTTTGGCGCGCGCCGGGGCACTGGCAAAGGATGATGAAGAATGCCATGGCACTAGATGTCGGCTGGGACGTTTCCGCCCAAGCCTATGCCACACTCTACCGGGATCTCATATCCGCGCCATGACCGCTTCCACAGCGCCCCTGCCGGGGCATGCCGCGCCGCTCGGCGCCTGTTTCGACGGCGACGGCACGAATTTCGCCGTCTTCTCGCAACACGCCACGGCGATCCACGTCTGTCTCTTCTCCGAGGACGGACCCACCGAAACCCAGCGCATCCGCCTGCCCGAGCGGGACGGCGATGTCTGGCACGGCTACCTGCCGGGCATCCGGCCGGGCCAGCTTTACGGGCTGCGCGCCGAGGGGCCCTATGCCCCCGAGGAGGGCCACCGCTTCAACCCGCACAAGCTGCTGATCGACCCCTATGCCAAGCGGCTGACCGGGCATCCCACCTGGGATGACGCGGTCTACGGCTTCACCCGCGGGCACAAGCAGGAGGACCTCTCCTTCGACACCCGCGACAGCGCGGCCTTCATGCCGAAGTGCATCGTCACCGATCCGAGCTTCGCCTGGGGCGAGGTCGAGGCCCCGCGCCGCCCGATGGAAGAGACCATCGTCTACGAGGCGCATCTGAAGGGGCTGACCCAGACCCACCCGGACGCCGACCCCAAGGGCGGCTTCCTGGCGCTGGCCTCGGACGCGATGATCCGGCATCTGACCGAGCTCGGCGTCACCGCGGTCGAGTTGCTGCCGGTGCATGCCTTCATCAACGACCGCTTCCTGATCGACAAGGGGCTGACGAACTACTGGGGCTACCAGAGCATCGGCTTCTTCGCCCTCGATCCGCGCTACCTCTCCGAGGACGGCATCGCCGAGGCCCAGCACGCCGTCGCGCGACTGCATGCGGCGGGCATCGAGGTCTATCTCGACGTGGTCTACAACCACACCGGCGAGGCCGACCACCTGGGCCCGACGCTGGCCTTCCGCGGGCTCGACAACGCCGCCTATTACCGGCTCGCCGAGGATCCGCGCTACTACGTCAACGACACCGGCACCGGCAACACGCTGAACATCGAGCACCCGATGGTCATGCGCATGGTCATGGACAGCCTGCGCTACTGGGTCGAGACCTTCCGCATCGACGGCTTCCGCTTCGATCTCTGCGCCACGCTGGGCCGCACCGCCGAGGGTTTCGACCCCGGCGCCGCCTTCTTCGACGCGCTGCGCCAGGACCCGGTCCTGACCCGCACCAAGCTGATCGCCGAGCCCTGGGACATCGGCCCCGGAGGCTACCAGCTGGGCGCCTTCCCGCCGCCCTTCGCCGAGTGGAACGACCGCTACCGCGACGGGGTGCGGCGGTTCTGGCGGGGCGACGCGGGCTCGGCCCCGGATCTCGCCGCGCGGATCACCGGCTCGGCGGCGGAGTTCGACCACTCGGGCCGCCCCGCAACCTCGAGCGTCAACCTGCTGACCGCCCATGACGGCTTCACCCTGGCCGATGTGACCGCCTATCTCGAGCGCCACAACGAGGCCAACGGCGAGGACAACCGCGACGGCCACGGCGAGAACTACTCCGACAACTTCGGCACCGAGGGCCCGAGCGACGACCCCGAGGTGAACGCCGCCCGCGCGCTCCGGCGGCGCAACATGCTGGCCACGCTCTTTCTCAGCCAGGGCACGCCGATGCTGCTGGCGGGTGACGAGTTCGCCAACAGCCAGGGCGGCAACAACAACGCCTATGCCCAGGACAACGAGACCGGCTGGCTCGACTGGGCCAGCGCCGACGGCGCGCTCCTGGCCTTCACAAAGCGGCTCATCGCCTTCCGCAAGGCGCATCCGATCCTGCGCCAGAAGCGCTTCCTGCACTCGCGCGAGCGCATCGTCGACGGGCTGCCCGACCTCTTCTGGTGGCGCGAGGACGGCGCCGAGATGACCCCCGCCGACTGGGAGGAGCCAGGGCGGCTCTTCTGCGCCGCCGAGATGCGCATGGCCTCGGGCACGCCCGCCTACGCGCAGCGCGAGGAGGCCGTCTACCTGGCCTTCAACGCGGGCGACGGCTGCGAGGTGACGCTGCCCGAGCCGCCCGAGGGCCGGGTCTGGATCTGCCACCTCGACAGCCGCCGCCCCGAGGCCGAGCCCGCCCGGCAGGAGGGCCCCTGCCAGCTCGAAGGCCCCGCCGTCCTGGCCTTCGTGCTGGAGCCCGAAGAGGCGGGCTGAGGCCCGCTCAGGCAGAAAGCTTAGGAGCGGGGCCCAGGTCCCGCCCCTGCCCTTTTCCCCCCGGACCCCTTGCCATTCCCGACGCCTGCGACATGCTTGGGGAAACGCCGCGCGGCGCCCCCGGCGCAAATGCGCGCCCCGAGACAGTGAAGGAGACACCATGGAGATCCTGACCGTCGACACGACCCCGATCGAAGGCCAGAAACCCGGAACCTCGGGCCTGCGCAAGAAGACCCCCGTCTTCATGCAGCGCCACTACCTGGAGAACTTCATCCAGTCGGTCTGGGACGCCATCGGCGGCGTCGAGGGCAAGACCCTCGTCCTGGGCGGCGACGGCCGCTACTTCAACGACCGCGCCGCGCAGGTGGTCCTGCGCATGGCCGCGGCCAGCGGCGCCGAACGGGTGATCGTCGGCCAGGACGCGCTTCTCTCCACGCCCGCCGCCTCGAACCTGATCCGCACCCGCGGCGCCGACGGCGGCATCATCCTCTCGGCCAGCCACAACCCCGGCGGCCCCGAGGAGGACTTCGGCGTCAAGTTCAACACCGCCAACGGCGGGCCGGCGCCCGAAAGCGTGACCGCCAAGATCTTCGAGGCGACCCGCAGCTGCGTGCGCTACTTCATCGCCGAAACCCAGGACATCGACCTCTCCACCCCCGGCACCACCAAGCTTGCCGAGACCGAGATCGAGGTGGTCGACCCGGTCGCCGACTACCGCGCCATGATGGAGAAGATCTTCGACTTCGACGCCATCCGCGCGCTCTTCGAGGGCGGCTTTAGGATGCGCTTCGACGCCATGCATGCGGTCACCGGCCCCTATGCCAAGGCGCTCTTCGAAGAGGCCCTGGGCGCGGCGCCCGGCAGCGTCATCAACGCCGAGCCCAAGCCCGATTTCGGCGGCGGCCATCCTGACCCCAACCCGATCTGGGCCAAGGCGCTGATGGACGAGATGCACGGCCCCGAGGCGCCGGACTTCGGCGCCGCCTCGGACGGCGACGGCGACCGCAACATGATCGTCGGGCGGAACTGCTACGTCACGCCCTCCGACAGCGTCGCGGTGATCGCCGCCAATGCGACGCTGATCCCGGCCTATGCGGGCGGGTTGAAGGGCGTGGCGCGCTCCATGCCGACCTCGCGGGCGCTCGACCGGGTGGCGCTGCGGCTCAACGTCGACTGCTACGAGACCCCGACCGGCTGGAAGTTCTTCGGCAACCTTCTGGACGCCGGCCGCGCCACGATCTGCGGCGAGGAAAGCGCCGGCACCGGCTCCGACCACGTCCGCGAGAAGGACGGCCTCTGGGCGGTGCTCGCCTGGCTCAACATCCTGGCGGTCAAGGAGATGTCGGTCGCCGACCTCATGGCCGCGCATTGGCGCGCCTACGGGCGGAACTACTACAGCCGCCACGACTACGAGGGCGTCGACGCCAAGGCCGCCGAGGGCCTCATGTCCGACCTGCGCGGCAAGCTCGACGCGCTGCGCGGAACCGAGGTCGCGGGCCTCAGGATCGAGAAGGCCGACGAGTTCTCCTATCACGACCCGGTCGACAAGAGCCGCGCCGAGGGCCAGGGCATCCGCATCGCGCTGGCCGACCAAGGCCGCATCGTCTACCGGCTCTCGGGCACCGGCACCGCGGGCGCGACGCTGCGGGTCTACCTCGAACACGCCGAGACCGACCCCGCGCGGCTCGACATGGCCCCCGAGGAGGCGCTGGCCCCGGTGATCGAGGCCGCCGACGCGCTGGCCGGCATCGCCGAGCGCACAGGCCGCACCGCCCCCGACGTGACCACCTGAGAGACGACGAAGGAGCCCGCATGGCCCTGCAAGACGAGATCCGCCGCGACGACGCCCTGTCCCAGGAGATGGCCGAGGCCGCCGAGGCCGCGCTGATGACCTCCGAGACGCGCTTCGACGCCGAACAGATCATCGCCCGGATGCTCGGCGGCCAGGTGGCCGCCGGCGGGCTGGCGCGCTTCGGCTTCTGGGTGCCCGAGCTGCAGGACGCGCGGGTGCCCTCGGGGGACATCTTCCTCGAGGTGCTGCGCCCCGAGGTGCCGCTGGATCTGACCCGCGCCCACCAGGACGTACGCTTCGAGCGCGCCTATATCCCGGTGATCCGCACCGAGACGCATTGCTTCGTGGCCCTCACCGGCATGCGCGCCGGCAGCCGCGAGGAGATCGGCGATTTCTACGCGCTCTGCTGGCGCGACGCCGAGGACGCCTGGCACCGGATCCTCGACCCGCTGGCCATGTCCCTGCCCTTCGGCGCCATGGCCCCGGCCGAGCTCTACGACACCGAGGCGATGCTCGCCGCCCGCGGCGACGGCGCCTATTGGACGGGTCTTGCGGGGGCCGAGCCGCACAAGTTCGGCCCGGTCTCCAATATCCTGCAGATCCATGTGCCCACCGCGACCGGCGGCGGCACGCTGGCCTCGCTCACCCGGCAGTTCGAGCGGCTCGCCGCGCGGGTCGAGGCGGGGCTGCCGCTCGAACCCTCCGACAAGCTCTTCGCGGGCTACGAGGCGGTGCAGCTCCTGCCGGTGGAACCGACCACGGTCTACGAGACCGGCCCGGAGTTCTGGCAGGAAAGCGAGGGTGACGACAGCGCGGTGACCGTTTCGCTCCTGCGTCCCGACACCACCAACTGGGGCTACGACAACGTCATCGCGGGCATGGCCACGGTGAACCCCGTCCTGCTCGAGACCGGCCGGCCCGACGAACTCGTCGACCTCGCCGCGGCGCTGCACAATTTCCCCGGCCAGCCCAAGCGGCTGATCTTCGACGTGGTCTACGGCCATTCCGACAACCAGGGCCTGCGGGTGCTGAACGGGCATTTCTTCGCCGGGCCCAACATGTATGGCCAGAACCTCGACTACCAGAACCCCGCGGTGCGGGCGATCCTCCTGGAGATGCAGCGCCGCAAGGTGAACTTCGGCGCCGACGGGGTGCGGGTCGACGGCGCGCAGGACTTCAAGTTCTGGGATGCCTCGGCGCAGGTGCTGCGCCATGACGACGACTACCTGCAAAGCATGGCCGACATCGTGCAGGAGGTCGGCGGCACGAGCTACCGCCCCTGGTTCATCTTCGAGGACGGCCGCCCCTGGCCCGAGGAGGACTGGGAGCTTTCCTCGACCTACCGCTCGGTGATCGAGAGCCAGCGCGACGACGACGTCTTCCAGTGGGGCCCGCTGACCTTCGCCCACAACACGCCCTTCCTCTACACCTTCTGGCTGGGCAAATACTGGCGCATCCGCGAATGCCTCGAGGTCGGCGCGAATTGGATCTCGGGCACCTCGAACCACGACACGCTGCGCCGGGGCACCCAGGTGAACCCCAAGCTCAACGTGAACACCCGGCTCGGCCAGACCCGGATGGAGATCCTCGACAAGGCCTATGACAATCCCGCCGCCCACACGCTGACCTATGTGGCGCTGCCGGGCGTGCCGATGGACTTCCTGAACGCCATGGCGCGGGCCTCCTGGGGCTTCGTGCGCAACCAGGACGACCGCTACGGCGTGAAGGTCGTGGCCGAAGAGGCAATCTCGCTGCGCTGGCAGGTGGACGAATATTCCTACTCGATCCCGGGCAATTTCACCCGCCTGAAGGAGCTGGGCTTCGAGACCCGCGCCGATCTCGCGCGGTTCCTGACCTTCCTGCCGGCGCTGGTCGAGGTGACCGACTACGACCTCGAGGACATCGCGCGGCTTCTGAACACCACCGAGCCGCGGCTTGCGGGCCCGCATTACACCGTCGACAGCCTGAAGGCGGTGGCGCGGGCCTGGATGGATGACATGCAGGAATACTGCAACATCACCCATTCGCTGGGCGCGCTCGACCCGGTGCAATGCGACTTCGCCCATGCGCTGCGCGAGTTCCGCGCCGCCCGGCCCTGGCTGCGCGAGAACTACTCGGGCAAGGACCACTTCTCCTACCTGCAGCCGATCGAGGGCCGCACGGTCTTCACCGCGCTGCGCCACGGCCCGGACGGCGAACAGGTCTACACGGTGATCCACATGGAGGGCAAAGAGACCCCGGACCTCGACCCGCTGCGCCTGCCGGTGCCGGGCATCGAGGGTTTCGGCTGGGAGCTGGCGCTGCAATCGCCCGGCATCGGCGATGATTACATCTCCGGCCCGATCATCCTGAAGGACTCCATGGCCCTTGTCTTCACGCGGCAAGGTTGACGCCCCGGAGACCTCACCCTACCCCCCGCGCGCCCAAAAAGGCGCGCGGTCCCCAGCTCTCATCTCCGGGCGCCGCAACCGGCCTCCCCGCGCAACCCCCTCCCCAGCATGACCGGGCCGGAAATACTCCGGAGAGCGCGAGAGGCAGAGCCTCTCGCCCCGGGCGCCCCGTCAGGGGCGCAACGGGTCACACAACGGAAACAACAAAGCGCGCCCAACCCGCCTCAAAGACGGACGCGATGCGCCTCCTGCCCCTTGAACCCGGTCGGCACGTTGAAGGTCATGCCCGCGAGCTGGTCGTCCTCGGGGGCATCCTTGGCCGCCGAGGTGACATAAAGCGTCGCGAGCCCCGGGCCGCCAAAGGCCGGGCAGCTGACCTGCCCCGCGGCGAGCCCGATGGCGGTCATGAAGCGCCCGTCGGGGGCGTAGCAGGCCACCCGCCCCGCGCCCCATTGCGCGTTCCAGAGGTTGCCCTGGGCGTCGACCACCGCGCCGTCGGGGTTCAGCCCCTCGGGGCCGAGGTCGACGAAAAGCTCGGGTTCCGCGGCGGGCCAGCCATCGGCATCGAGCGTCACCCGCAGGATCTTCCGGCTCGGCGTGTCGGTGAAATAGGCATAGGCCCCGCCGGGCGCGAAGGCGATGGCATTGGGGATGCGCAGCCCTTCATAGAGCACCGTCAGCGCGCCCTGGTAGTAGCGGTAGATCCGCCCCTCGGCGCCGGTCTCGTCCTTGCGCATGGTGCCGATCCAGAAGCCGCCCCAGGGGTCGGCGCGGCCGTCGTTGGAGCGCATCTCCGGGCGGTCGGCCTCGAGCGGGATCACCTCCTCCTCGGCCTCGGTCACGGTGTCGAAGGTGAAGAGCCGGCTTTCCGAGGCGATCAGCAGCCGCCCCTCGGCCAGCCAGCCCGCCGCCGAGACATGCTCGTCGAACGTCCAGTGGCGCTGGCGCTGCCCGTCATGGCGGAACAGCTTCTTGCCGAGAATGTCGAACCAGTAGAGCGCGCCTTCCTCGGGGTGCCAGAGCGGCCCCTCGCCCAGTCGGCAGATCGTGTCGCTCAGGATCATAGTCGGCCTCTCCTCGTTGTCCGCTCCGCCACCTTGGGTGAAACCGCGGGGCGATGCCACCCCCATGACGGGCAGCGGGGGCAACTTGCCGCTTCCCAAGCGCCTGCCATCCGCGCTAGGAGAGCGGCCCATGAGAGCGCTGCGCGACAGGCTGAACCTGAGCTATACCCAGAAGCTGTTCCTTCTGGCCGCGCTGCCGCTCATCCTCGCCGTCTCGGCCATCGCGCTCCTGGTGGCGCATCAGTCCCGGGCGCTGGCCGACCGCGAGATCCGCAGCCTCGAGACCCAGCTGATCGAGGCCAAGAAGGCCGAGCTGAAGAACTACGTCACCCAGGCGCGGAACGGCTTCTACTTCATCTACGGCTCGGCGGCGCCCGACGACCAGGCAGCGCGCGACCAGGTGGCGCAGATCCTCGCGGCGATGATCTACGGCGACGAGGGCTTCTTCTTCGTCTACGATTACGACGGCACCAACCTGGTCTCGCCGCGCCAGACCGAGATGATCAACCAGGACTGGTCGGGGCTGACCGACAGCGAGGGCACGCCGATCACCGACGAGCTGATCCGCATCGCGCGCTCGGGCGCGGGCTACCACGAATACCTCTGGCCCAAGCCCTCGACCGGGGAAGAGGCGCGGATGATCACCTATGTGACCTCCTTTCCCTCCTGGCAGTGGGCGGTGGGCACGGGTGTCTTCATCGACGACGTGGTGCAGACCGTGGCCGCCGCCCGTGCCGAGGTCGAGCGCCGGGTCGAGCGGACCTTCCTCTATATCGGCGGCATCACCCTGGCGGCGCTGCTCCTGGTCTTCGTCTCGGGCCTGGCGCTGAACCTGCGCGAGCGGCGGCTGGCGGACACCCGGCTGCGCCAGCTCACCCAGCGGGTGCTCGACGCCCAGGAGGACGAGCGCGGCCGCGTCGCCCGCGAGCTGCACGACGGCATCAGCCAGATCCTCGTGGGGGTGAAATACGCCCTCGACATCGCCCGCCGGCGGGTCGAGACCGGCGACGCCCGCGCCAGCGAGACGCTGGAGCGCGGGGTGGAGCACCTGGCCGGCGCCATCCAGGAGGTGCGCCGGATCAGCCGCGACCTGCGGCCCGGGGTGCTCGATGACCTGGGCCTCGGCCCCGCGATCAAGGCGCTCTGCGAGGATTTCCGCAGCCGCACCGGGCTCGACGTGATGTTCGACACGGTGGTCTTCCGCAACCGGCTCGACCAGGACGCCAAGATCGCGCTTTACCGCATCGCCCAGGAGGCGCTGACCAATGTCGAGCGCCATTCCGGCGCCACCCGGGTCGAGATCGACCTGCGCGGCCATACCCGCGGCGCGACGCTGCGGATCTCCGACAATGGCCGGGGGCTGGCGGCGGCGGGCAACGCCGAGACCGGCGAGGCCCCGGGCGCCCGCGGCATCGGGCTGCGCAACATGCAGGAGCGCATGGACCACCTCGGCGGCACGCTGCGCGTCATGTCGGCCAAGACCGGCACGGTGATCGAGGCGCAGGTGCCGCTGACCCACCTGCTGCCGCCCGAGGACAGCAACGATCAGACCGCGCAGGAAAGGAAGCAGGCATGAGCGCTCCGACCCGCGTCGTGGTGGTCGACGACCATCCGATGGTCGCCGAGGGGATCACCGCGATCCTCGAGACCTATGACGACATCTCCGTGCTGGCCACGCTTTCGGACGCAGGGGCGATGATCGCCCGGCTCGAGGAGCTGGCCCCCGACGTGATCCTGATGGATCTCAACATGCCCGGGCTCTCGGGGCTCTCGGCTACCGAGATGGTGCTGGAGAAGCGCCCGGAGACGCGGATCCTGATCCTGTCGATGCACGACAGCCCGGAATACATCCGCACGGCGCTGGGGCACGGCGCCATGGGCTACGTGCTGAAGGATGTCTCCACCGAGGAGATCAAGACCGCCATCGACCGGGTGCAGGCGGGCGAGCGCTATCTCTGCGTCGGCGCCGAGGGCGCCATCGCGCCTGTCGGCAGCCAGGGCCGCGAGCAGCTCACGAACCGCGAGCAGACGATCCTGCTGCAGCTCGCCCAGGGCAAGTCGAACAAGGAAGTGGCGCTGGCGCTCGACATTTCGGTGCGCACGGTCGAGACCCACCGCAAGAACATCAAGCGCAAGCTGGGGATTTCCTCGACCGCCGGCCTCACGCGCTACGCGCTCGAGCACGGGGTCCTGCAGGGCACCGGGGTGAACGTCTGAGGCTCAGGCCTTGCCGGTCAGGCCTCGCCGATTCCGGCAACATTGTCGCAGAAGGCGGTCTTGAAGGCCTTGAGGCCCTCGCCGGCTTCGGCGGCCTCGAGGTGGCCGGTCATATGCCCGAGCGCGATCAGCGCCACCAGCACCGCCGCCTTGCAGAGGGTGAAATCCCGACGCGAGAGCCTGGGCAGAACGCGGCCCTGGGGCATTGCGATATACGACATGGCAGGCCTCCTTCGCTGCGCAGGTCAGAAACTGAACCGATTGGTTTAGATCATGCCCCGGAGCGGCGTTTCACGCAAGTCACGTCTCTGCGCCTCTTTGCAACATCCGCGCACAAGGGGCGTGCAAAGGCGCTTGAACGTGGTCCGCGGGCGGTGCTAGATGGCTCCGCATGCGGGTGTAGCTCAATGGTAGAGCAGCAGCTTCCCAAGCTGACGACGAGGGTTCGATTCCCTTCACCCGCTCCAAGATTTTCCGACATGGGTGTGATTGGGGCGTATGGGCCTCGGGCGGTGGGGTGGCGCCGAGAGGTTTGGCCTGTCTGACGGGGTGATCTGAGCGGCTGTGGTGCAAGGAAGCTTGGTGCTAAGCCTCACCGCAATAGACATCAGGCCCAAGCACGCAGCTTGCGGGCGTGACGTTTCCCTGCCGCCCCCGTCAGCCCACCGTCGAAGCCCAACAGCGCACCGCCGACACCCGCACCCGCCTCCCTCTCACCCCGCACACCAGAGGGCGCGCACCGGACCGGGGGCCGGCGCTGCCGACCTCTGAGCGAGGCGCTTTTTCCCAAAATGGTCAGGGCTAGCGAAGAACTATGCGCGCCATCCCAAGAAGCGCCGGCCCATCGGGCCGGTCCGGCGCGCGCCCGGCACCTTCGGTGCTTTTCGGGCGCAGGTAGCACGGGCTATGGACGTAGCGCGAGCACACCAAAACCCCCTCAAATCCGCCCCTTCAGCACTGCCACCCGCGCCCGCACGTCGGCGCTCGCGGCGCCGTCCCTGGGCGCGTCGCGCAGGGTGGACAGCAGCGTCTCCCCCGGCCGCCCCCGGCGCGACCAGCGTAAAGCCTCAAGCACGCCCCGGGCGGCGGGCGGCAGCGCCTCGGGGATCTCGCGGCCCGAGAGCGTCGCCCAGATCCCGCTCCAGAGCCGCGCCACGGTCCAGGGGTTGTAGCCGCCCCCGCCCGAGACGATCAGCCGGGGCGAGAGCCCGCGCAGCGCCGCCGCCGCCGCAAAATGCGCGTTGTTCGACAGCCCAAGCCGCGACAGCGGGTCTTCGAGCACCGCATCCGCCCCGCATTGCAGGTAGATCGCGTCGGGCCGGAAGGCTTCGACGCCGGGCAGGACCACCTCCTCGAGGAACAGCCGGAAGTCGCCGTCATGCGCCCCGCGCGGCAAGGGCAGGTTGAAGGCCGCGCCCCCGGCGTCATCCTCGAGCGCGCCGGTGAAGGGCCAGCGACCCTCTTCGTGACAGGAGAACAGCCGCACCGCCTCGGAGCCCGCGAAGGCCGCCTCGACCCCGTCGCCGTGATGGGCGTCGATGTCGACATAGGCCACACGGCTCAGCCCCATGTCGAGCAGCCGCCGGATCGTCAGCACCGGCTCGTTGAGATAGCAGAAGCCCGCCGCGTGATCGGGAAAGCCGTGATGCGTGCCGCCGCCGGGGTTGTGCACCACCCCGCCCCCGGCCACGAGCTCGGCAGCAAGCATGCCGCCGCCCACTGCCGTGGCGGGGCGGCGATACATCTCGGGGAAGACCGGGTTCGAGAGCGTCCCGAGCCCGTGGCGCCGCTGGTCCTCACCGCTGACCGCCTGGGCGGCCTCGGCGCGGGCCAGCGCCGCCACGTAGTCCTCGGTGTGAAAGCCGGTGAGCGCGGCGGGCTTGGCGCGCGGGCTCACGCGATACTCAGCCTCGGGCAGCCAGCCGAGCGCCCGGCAAAGGTCGATCACCGCCGGCACCCGCTCGATCGAGAGCGGGTGCAGCCGCCCGTACCGCGAGCCCCGGTAAATGTTCGACCCGATGAAAAGCGCCCCTGTCATGGGCCGGGAGCTAAGCCGCCCAGGCCCCGCGCCAAGCCCTTGGCGAGGCTCACTTGCGGCTCCCGCGAAACGGGCATAAGCCCGGGGCATGCTCCCCCGTCCCGATGCCCGCACCCTGCGTCTGACCGCGCTTCTGCTCCTGGCGGGCACGCTTGGCGGCGCGCTGGCGGCCTGGGCGCATGTGCCGATGCCCTGGATGATCGGCTCGCTGGCGGCCTCGGCGCTGGCGGTGCTCCTGTTCCAGGACGGGGCGCTGAAATCCTATGTCTTTCCCAACCGGCTGCGGATCACCTTCATCGCGCTGATCGGCGTGATGATCGGCACCCAGGCCGGGCCCGAGCTGCTGCGCGACCTGCGCGCGGTGCCGGTGGCGCTGGTGGCGATCCTGGTCTTCACCGTGGTCGCCCACGCCGGCAACACGCTGATCTTCCGGCGCCTCGGCGGCTACGACCGGGCGACGGCCTTCTTCTCGGGCACGCCCGGGGGGCTACTGGAATCGATCGCGCTTGGCGAGAGCTCGGGCGCGGATGTGCGCATCCTGACGCTGCAGCAGTTCCTGCGGATCATCATGGTGGTGACCCTGGTGCCGGCGGCGATCTCGATCTGGATCGGCGCGCCGGTGGGCAGCGCGGCGGGCGTCTCGATGAACGGCGGCGTGCCGCCGCAGCTCAAGGATTTCGTCCTGATGGGCGCCGCGGCCGCGGCGGGCCTGGCGCTGGCGCGGGTGGTGAAGATCCCCGCGGGCCATATCATCGGCCCGCTCCTGATCACCGCGGTCCTGAGCCTCGCCGGGCTGATCGAGCTGCACCTGCCCTTCTGGCCCATCGCCGTGGCGCAGGTGGTGGTCGGCACGAGCCTCGGCCTGCGGTTTCTCGGCATCACCGCGGCGCATGTGCGCAAGGGGATCGTGCTGTCGATCCTCTCGGTGCTGTTCATGCTGGGGCTCGGCGCGGCGCTGTCGGTCCTGCTGGCGCGGGTGACCGGCATGGAGGTCATGCAGCTGATCCTCAGCTTCGCCCCGGGCGGGGTCACCGAGATGTCGCTGATCGCGCTTTCTCTGGCGGTCAATCCCGCGCTCGTGAGCCTGTTTCACGTGCTCAGGATCCTGATGACCGTGGGCGTCCTGATGGTCGCCGCGCGGCGGCTGGGCTACGCGCGGTAAGCCGCGCGGGCCCGGGATCAGCCGCCGGCCTTCTCTTCCAGGGTCAGCCATTCCTCCTCGACGCCCGAGAGCCGGTCCTGGCGCTCGGCCAGCGCCTCGGTCGCCTTGCGGAACTTCACCGGCTCGCGGGAATAGAGCTCGGGATCGGTCAGAAGCTCGTTGAGCTTGGCGATCTCGGCCTCGAGCCGCTCGATCTCGGCGGGCAGCTCCTCGAGCCGGTGCTTCTCGGAAAAGCTCAGCCCCTTGGGTTTCGCCGACCCCTTGGGCTTGGGCTTGGCCGCGCTGTCCTTCTGGGGCGCGGGCTTCGCGGTCTCGGCGGCACCGCGCGCCTTCGGGCGCTGGCTCTGGTAGTCCGACCAGCCCCCGGCATAAAGCGTCGCCCGGCCGTCGCCCTCCATGGCCACGGTGGTGGTCGCCACGCGGTCGAGGAAGTCGCGGTCGTGGCTGACCAGGAGCACCGTGCCCTGGTAGTCGCCAAGCAGGTCCTGCAAGAGGTCCAGCGTCTCGACGTCGAGATCGTTGGTCGGCTCGTCGAGAACCAGCAGGTTCGATTCCCGCGCCATGATCTTGGCGAGCAGGAGCCGCGCCTTCTCCCCGCCCGAGAGCGAGCGCACCGGCGCGCGCACCCGGCGTTCGTCGAAGAGGAACTCCTTGAGGTAGCCCACCACGTGCTTGGGCTCGCCGCGCACCAGGATCTGGTCGGCCTTGCCCGAGACCCGCATCTCGGGATCGCCGGTCAGGTTCTCCCAGAGGCTCATCTCCGGGGCGAGCCGCGCGCGGCTCTGGTCGAAGACCGCGGGCACCAGGTTGGTGCCGAGCTTGACCGCGCCCGCGTCGGGCTCTTCCTCACCGGTGAGCATGCGAATGAGGGTGGTCTTGCCGACGCCGTTCGGGCCCACGAAGGCCACCCGGTCGCCGCGTTCGATCTTGATCGAGAAGTCCGAGACGATGCGCTTGCCGTCGAAGCCCTTGGTCAGTGCCTCGGCCTCGATCACCTTCTTGCCCGAGGCGGGCCCGGAGGCGAGGTCCATGGCCGCGGTGCCCTGGCGGCGGATCATCGCGGCGCGCTCCTGGCGCAGGTCCTGCAGCGCCCGCACCCGGCCCTGGTTGCGCTTGCGCCGCGCCGAGATGCCCTCGACCGCCCAACGGGCCTCGGCCTTGATCTTGCGATCCATCTTGTGGCGCTGCTGGTCCTCTTCTTCCCAGACCTTGTCGCGCCAGGCCTCGAAGGAGGCGAAGCCCTCTTCCTGGCGGCGCACCGCGCCCCGGTCGATCCAGAGCGTCGCGCGGGTCAGCTCCGACAGGAAGCGGCGGTCGTGGCTGATCAGCACGAAGGCCTTGCGGGTGGACTTCAGCTCGCGTTCGAGCCAGCCGATGGCCTCGATGTCGAGGTGGTTGGTCGGCTCGTCGAGAAGCAGCAGCTCGGGGTCCTCGGCCATGAGCTTGGCCAGCGCCGCGCGGCGCTTCTCGCCGCCCGAGGCGGTGGCCACGGGGCGCGCAGGGTCGAACTTCAGCCCTTCGGCGGCGGCCTCGACGCGGTACATCTCGGCGGGGCCGAGCTCGGAGGCGGCAAACTCGCCCAGGGTCTCGTAGCCCGAGAGGTCGGGCTCCTGCTCCATGTAGCCCACCGAGGTGCCGGGCGGCACGACGCGCAGGCCCTCGTCGGCCTCCACGAGATCGGCCATGACCTTCATCAGGGTGGATTTGCCCGAGCCGTTGCGCCCCACCAGCGCCACCCGGTCGCCGGGCTGCACGACGAGGTTGAGATCGGCGAAGACGGGCTCGCCCCCGTAGGTCAGCGAGATGTCGGAGAGCTGGAGAAGCGGTGCCTGTGCCATGGCCGGGCTATGGCAGTGCAGCGGAGAACCCGCAAGGGGCGGGGTGTGGGGGTGCCGGGGCGCGGAGGGTAAGCGGTGGAGGCGGCGGGGGCGCATGCGGGCGGCTGGGTCAATTTCGACGGTGGGCGCTTGGTGCGGAGATCGGAGTAACTGCCGACAGCACCGGGGGGGGGGGGTGGCACTCCGCCCCGAATACCTGGCGGCCCAAGGCCAAGCCTCCTGCGAGAAGGACAGACGCAGGTCTGTCGCCCCAATGCGCCCGACCCTCCCCCCTGTTCGCCGTCCTCACACCCCGCCTCGGCGCGGGCGACCAGCCCGTGCCGCGCCCGACCCTCCCCCCGGGAGGGCGCTTTGGCGAAGTCCTTCCCAATTCAGCGGTCGTCCGGGGCTTTTGAGATAAAGCGTGCAGCTCGGACGGGGACGCTTGCGCCCACGCAGGGTCGGGCGCGGCACTTTGGTTTTGGGCGGGGCGCGTGGTGAGGGGCTGGTGGAGGAAGCCCACCTGGTTCGGTGAAAGAGGCGCTTGCCTTCACCCGGGACGGAACAGCGGGCACTAACTTCGGAAGGTGCTCTCGCCCTGCCCCAGACCTCGCGAATGCCCCCGACTCGCCGTCCTCACAACCCGCCAAGGCGCGGGCGACCAGCCCGTGCCGCGCCCGACCCTCCCCCCGGGAGGGCGCTTTGGCGATGTCATGCGGAATTCAGCGGTCGTCCGGGGCTTTTGAGATAAAGCGATCAGCTCAGACGGGGACGCCTGCGCCCACCCAGGGTCGGGCGCGGCACTCTTGGTGTGGGTGGGGAGTGTGGTGAGGGGCGGTTGGATGTGCGGTGTGGGTGGTTAGGCGCGCGGTGTGGGCGGAACCAACGTTCGCTCAGAAGGTCAGCCCGTCGCGTGCACGACTGCTCCCGACAGCGCCTCGCCCCGTCAGACCTCCCCCTTCACCCCGCCACCGCCCGCAAGGCGCGCTTGCGCGCGGCGGGGATGCGGCCGATCTCGACGCCGGTGAAGACGTGCAGCGTGTTCATCTCGACGTCCACCACCGCGTGGTCGCTGACCCAGCCGCCCATGGCGAGGTAGCTCTTGAGAAGCGGCGGCATGCCCTTCAGCGCCGCGCGGGGGTCGGGCGCCGCACCCTCCTCGCCTGAAAAACCACCCAAAGACACCACCCGCGCCGCCTTCACCCGGGGCCGCCACACCTCGGGGCCGAGGTGGTGCGCGCCGAGCCGGGCGAAGGCGGCGCGATGGGCCTCGGGGTCGGTGCCCGGAAAGGAGGCGCAGCCGAAGAGCATCTCGACCCCGGCGGCATCGACCAGCGCGGTCAGCGCGCCCCAGGCGAGGCGCGCCACATCCGGGTCCCGCAGGCCGGGCGCGAGGCAGAACCGGCCGATCTCGATGAGCGGCCCGGCGAATCCCGAAAGCCCGGAGAGGTCGTAGAACTGCGCCGCATAAGACCGCGAGACCTCGGCTCCGCCCGAGAGCTGCAACAGCCGGAAACAGGCCAGCGGCGCGCCCCCCTCGCGGGGCTCGACCAGGAGATGCCGGCAGATGTCGTCGAAGGAATCACGATCGCGGCCCGGGCCACCGAAGAAGGCTTGATGACGCAACCGCGCCAGCGCCTCGCGGTCGGAGACCCCCTCGGCCAGCCGCGCCCGGTAGCGCCCACGTTCGAGGGAAAAGCCTGTGCCGCTCATGCCGCCCGGCCCTGACCCGCCCCGCGCCAAGCCTGAACCGGACCGGGGCGCATGGGCTTATTCCCCGACGAGTCCCGCCGGGTTCAGCGAGCCGATATTGCCGAAGAGCTTGCGGATGAAGCTGATGTCGCCGCCCGAGCTGGCGGTGACCCGGCGCGAGATCGGCACCACGCGGCCATCCTCGAGCCCGTAACGCTCGATGTTGGAGACCACGCCTGCCTCGCTGAAGGAGATCGCCACCACCTCGCGCTCCACGACCTCGGGCCGCTGCCAGGCGAAATGGCGCATGGTCGAGCCGACCCAGTAGTAGGCGCTGTCCGACAACACGCCCGAGGCGGTGGGCACGCCCACGGTCTCCTCGACGGTGGCGCGGGTGTCGATGCCGGGCACGATGGCCTGCAGGTCTTCCTCGGGGGGCACATAGCCGTGGTTGCGGAAATCCGCGCTACAGGCGGCAAGCATCAGCATGGCTGCCGAAAGAAGGGCGCTGGCCTTGCCCGTCGCCCGCTTGTGACTGCCGCTCATCGCGTCCCTCTTGCCTTGGGGCCCATCGGCCTTTTATCCCGATTACAGAAGGACGCCCCGGCAATCAAGCCGATGCGGCGACAGGCAGAATCGCGCGGGTGGGGCCCGTGGCGAGGCAGCGGGGCAGCAGCGCCGCCCCGGTACCGCCCGCCCTCGCCCGCGCGCCCCAAGGCAAGGAGCCCGCAAGACCATGGCCGAGACCGACGCCAGCCCCGGACCCTTCCGGGTCGCGAAACTCGACAACAGCGCGCCGACGCCCTTTGCGCTGACCTCCGGCCCCGAGGCCCGCGCCGAGATCGCCCGCGAGCTGGGCTTCGAGGCGATCCGCAAGCTGACCTTCTCGGGCGAGCTGAAGCCGCTCGGCAAACATGGCTGGCGGCTCGAGGGGCTTCTGGGCGCGACCATCGTGCAGACCTGCGTGGTCACGCTGGCCCCGGTGACCACCCGCATCGACCAGAAGGTGAGCCGCACCTATACGCCCGAGCGCCAGCTCGAGACGCCGGAGCCCGGCTCCGAGGTGGAGATGCCCGAGGACGACAGCATCGAGCCCCTGGGCGAGAGCATCGCCCCCGAGGCCGCGATGATCGAGGCGCTGTCGCTGGCCGCCCCCGACTACCCGCGCGCCGAGGATGCCCCGCCGGTCGCCGCCGAGGCCCGCCCCGAGGGCGCCGAGCCGATCCGCGAGGAAGAGACCAAGCCCTTTGCCGGGCTCGAGGCGCTCAAGCAGAAACTGGGCGGAACCGAGGGCGAGTAACCGCAGAAGGGGCTTGCGTTTTCGCGCGCCCTGACTATGTTCGCGCCTTCACATGAATTCAGGGTTGCCAGCGGGACGCGATAGGGACTATCAGCCCGCCAGTTTACCGACACCGACGGGCGGAGCGCCCGCCCCAGATGAGATTGAGGTTGAGACATGGCCGTCCAACAGAACAAGGTTTCGAAATCGCGCCGCAACAACCGCCGGGCCCATGATGCCCTGGTCGCGTCGAACCCGAACGAATGCACCAGCTGCGGCGAGCTGAAGCGCCCGCACCACGTCTGCCCCTCCTGCGGCAACTACGCCGACCGCGAAGTGGTCGCCGTGGCCGATGAGGTCGATCTGGACGAAGACGCCGCCTAAGCATCAGCCGCGCGAGGCCCATCTCCATGACCTCCGAGCAGGATCAGAGGGCGACGGGCGACGCGGGGGTAGTGCTTTCCATCGACGCGATGGGCGGAGATCAGGGGCCGGCGGCGGTTGTCGCCGGCATCGCTTTGTCCGCGCAGAAAAACCCGCGCGTCCGCTTCATCCTGCATGGCGACAAGCCGGTGCTCGAGAAGCTCGTGGCCAAGACCCGCGAGCTCGAGGGCCGCTGCGAGATCCGCCATGCCGAGGATGTCGTCTCCATGGACGACAAGCCCAGCCAGGTCATGCGCCGTGGCAAGGGCACCTCGATGTGGTCGGCGCTGGAATCGGTGCGCGAGGGCGAGGCGACGGTGGCCGTCTCCTGCGGCAATACCGGCGCGCTCATGGCGCTGTCGATGGTGCGGCTGCGCAAGCTGCCGGGCGTGAACCGACCGGCCATCGCGATTCTCTGGCCGTCCCGCAACGCCCAGGGCTTCAACGTGATGCTGGACGTCGGCGCCGACATCCGGGCCGACGCCAAAGACCTTCTGCAATACGCGCTGATGGGCGTCTCCTACGCCCGCAACGGCCTGGCCCTGGCCCGGCCGCGGGTGGGCCTCCTGAACGTCGGCACCGAGGAGCACAAGGGCCGCTCCGAGCTGCATGACGCCCACCGGATGATCGGCCAGACCTGCGACGACGCGGAGTTCGACTTCGTGGGATTCGTCGAGGGCGGCGACATTCCCGGCAACAAGGCCGATGTCATCGTGACCGACGGCTTCACCGGCAATGTCGCGCTGAAGACCGGCGAGGGCACGGCGAGCCTCATCCGCGACCTCCTGCGCGAGGCCTTCGCCTATTCGCCGCTGTCGCGGATCGCCTCGCTCCTGGCCTTCACCTCGCTCAAGCGGCTCTCCAAGCGCACCGATCCGCGCCGGGTCAACGGCGGGGTGTTTCTCGGTCTCAACGGCACTGTGGTAAAATCCCACGGCGCGGCCGACGCCACCGGCGTGTCGGCCGCGGTGAAACTGGCCTTCCGGCTGGCCGAGTCGGGCTTCACCGATCGCCTCAAGGCACGGGTTGCATCCGCCGCGGAGCTTGCCGAGGATGCCGCGACCTCTGCCGGAACAGATGGAACGGATACATGACGACGCGCGCTGTGGTCGCCGGATGCGGCCACTATCTTCCTGAACGGGTGGTGGAGAACGCCGAGTTCGAAAAGACGCTCGATACCTCGGATTCCTGGATTCGCACCCGCTCCGGCATCGAGCGCCGGCATTTCGCCGCCGAGGACGAGACCACCTCGCAGATGGCGGTGAACGCCTCCCGCGCGGCCCTGGCCGACGCCGGGCTGACGGCGCAAGACATCGACGCGGTGATCGTCGCCACCTCGACCGCCGATCTGACCTTCCCCTCCGCCGCGACCATGGTGCAGGCCGGGCTCGGCATGGAGAAGGGCTTTGCCTTCGACGTGCAGGCGGTCTGCGCGGGTTTCATCTACGCGCTGGCCAATGCCAATGCGCTGATCGTCTCGGGCCAGGCCAGCCGGGTGCTGGTCATCGGCTCGGAGACCTTTTCGCGGATTCTCGACTGGAACGACCGCTCGACCTGCGTGCTCTTCGGCGACGGCGCAGGCGCGCTGATCCTCGAGGCGCAGGAGGGTGACGGCACCGTCGAGGACCGCGGGGTACTTTCCACCGATCTCAACTCGGACGGGCGCCACAAGGACATCCTCTATGTCGACGGCGGCGTCTCGACCCGCAACACCGGCCATCTGCGCATGGAGGGCAAGGAGGTCTTCCGCCACGCGGTCGAGAAGCTCGCCCAGACCGCGACCACCGCGCTCGGCAAGCTCGGGCTGACCGGCGCGGATGTCGACTGGGTGGTGCCGCACCAGGCCAATATCCGCATCATCGCGGGCACCGCGAAGAAGCTCGGCCTGCCGATGGAGAACGTCGTGGTGACCGTGCAGGACCACGGCAATACCTCGGCTGCCTCGATCCCGCTGGCGCTCTCGGTCGGCAAGGCCGAGGGCAAGATCAAGACCGGCGATCTGGTCGTCACCGAGGCGATCGGCGGCGGCCTGGCCTGGGGCGCGGTGGTGCTGCGCTGGTAGCCCGCGGCGGCCCCTGTGGCCGCCTCTGCAAGCCCTTGATATTGACTCGGAAAATCCGCCGCGCCTAAACTCGCCGAAATGTCAGCCGGGAGGTGGCTATGGGGGACAATACTCTCACCCGTATGGATCTGAGCGAAGCCGTCTTCCGCGAGGTCGGCCTGTCGCGCAACGAAAGCGCCGATCTGGTGGAGGCGGTGCTGCAGCATATGTCCGACGCGCTGGTCGCGGGCGAACAGGTGAAGATCTCGTCCTTCGGGACCTTTTCCGTGCGCGACAAGGCGGCCCGGGTGGGGCGCAACCCCAAGACCGGCGAAGAGGTGCCGATCCAGCCCCGGCGCGTCCTGACCTTCCGGCCCTCGCACCTGATGAAGGAACGCGTCGCGGTCGGCAACAAGAGCTGAGAGGCCCGATGAGTAAATCCCCCGACGCCTTCCGCACGATCAGCGAGGTGGCGGAGTGGCTCGAGACCCCGGCCCATGTCCTCCGCTTCTGGGAAAGCAAGTTCGCCCAGGTGAAACCCGTCAAGCGCGCGGGCGGGCGGCGCTATTACCGCCCGAACGACATGCTGCTTCTGGGCGGGATCAAGCGGCTCCTGCATGACGACGGGATGACCATCAAGGGCGTGCAGAAGATCCTCTCCGAGAAGGGTCTGCGCGCGGTGGCGAACCTGTCGCAGCCCCTGCCCGGCGAGGAATGGATCGAGGCCGAGCCCGAGGCGGCGGCCGAAGCGCCCGCTCCAGAAGGCGCTGATAGCGCCGGCGAGGAGGCACCCTTCACCGAGGCCGAACCCGCGCAGCCGACCGTGGTGCCCTTTACCGGCAAGACCGCCGAGGCGGCGCGGCCCGAGGCGGGTAAGGCGCAGCAGGCGCCGGACCTCGCGCGCACATCCGAGGCCCAGCACACGTCCGACGCCGCGCATACGGCCGAGGAGCAACACACGCCCGACGCGGCGCGCGCGTCCGAGGGGCAGCACGCGACCGACACGCAACACGCGACCGAGGCCCGGCACACGACCGACGCCCGGCACACGACCGAGGCCGCGCAGCCCGAGCTCCCCGAGACCCAGGAGGTCGCCCCGACCGATGCCCCCGCGCCTCTTGGCGGTGACGCCGCAGAAGGCACAGACAAGACCGCCGCCTCGGCCTCCGCCGAGAGCGCAGCGGATCACCCCGCCGAAGACACCACCGCCAAGCCGCCCGCGCCCGAGCGCAGCGTGCCAAGCGACACGCCCCTGCCCGAGGGCGGGCTCTTCGGCGAGACGCCGGAGTTCCTCGCCAAGCCGCTGACCGAACGCGGCGAGGGCGTGCGCGCGCCCGAGGCCAAGTCCGGCCTGGGCCTCTCCGGGCAGCCCCCCGCGGAGCCCGCGCCCGAGGTGCCCGAGACCTCCGATCTGCCCGACCCAGGCGCCACCGCCACCACCGAGACCCTGCCCGGCACGCCCCCGAAGGGCCCGCTGGCGCATCTCGGCGGGCTCCGCGCCCTGACCCGCGACGAGGCCGCGGCGCTGACCCCGCTGGTCGACCGCCTGCGCGACCTGACCCGGCAGGCTTCGTAAATTTTCCGCTTTGTTGGGGTTGCGACGGCGCGCAAAAAGGGTATGAACCGTCTCCAGAAGTCGGGCTATGGCGCAGCCTGGTAGCGCGTCCGTCTGGGGGACGGAAGGTCGCAGGTTCGAGTCCTGCTAGCCCGACCAATTCACCGATTTCTGCACCAAATGAACGCTTTGGCGTTCCCTGCCCCCTGCCCGCTTGTTAAGGATTGCGAAGCGACAGGAGGGACAGGCCGGTATGACGGGCGTGCTTGCAAGCCAGCAGATCGAGGCATTGATCGACCGGGGCGCCATCACCCCCGGCGCGCCGCTGGTCGAAGGCCAGATCCAGCCCGCGAGCCTGGATTTGCGGCTCGGCCATGAGGCGATCCGCGTCCGGGCCTCTTTCCTGGCCGGCCAGGGCCGCAGCGTCGCCGACCGCATCGCCGAGTTCGAAATGCACCGGGTCGACCTCTCCGGCGGCGCGGTGCTCGAGAAAGGCTGCGTCTACGTCGTGCCGCTGATGGAAAGCCTCGACCTCGAAGACGGCGTCGCCGCCATCGCCAACGCCAAGAGCTCCACCGGGCGGCTCGACCTTCTGACCCGCACGATCACCGACGACGGCACCGAGTTCGACCGAATTCCCCCCGGCTACCGCGGCCCGCTTTATGCCGAGATCTGCCCGCGCTCCTTCTCGGTGCTGGTGCGCCCGGGCATGCGACTGAACCAGATCCGCTTTCGCCGGGGCCGCTCGGTTCTGGACGACGCCGAGCTGACCGCGCTGCACGAGGCCGAGAAACTTGTGAACGGCGGCGAGGCCCTGATCCGCGACGGGCTGGGCTTCTCGGTGGACCTGCAGCCCGAGGGCCAGGACGACCTTGTCGGCTACCGCGCCAAGCCGCACACCGGGGTGATCGACCTCGATCGTCTCGGCCATTACGACCCGGCGGATTACTGGGAAGAGCTGCGCACCCGCGCCGGGCGGATCATCCTCGATCCCGATGCCTTCTACATCCTCGTCAGCCGCGAGGCGGTGCATATCCCGCCCGGCTATGCCGCCGAAATGGCGCCCTATCTCGCCATGGTGGGCGAGTTCCGGGTGCATTACGCGGGTTTCTTCGACCCGGGCTTCGGCCATTCCGCCGCCGGCGGCGCGGGCTCGCGCGGGGTGCTGGAGGTGCGCTGCCACGAGGCGCCCTTCGTGCTGGAGCACGGGCAGATCGTCGGGCGGCTGGTCTACGAGCGCATGGACGCGCCCCCGGCGCAGCTTTACGGCGCGGGGATCGCCTCGAACTACCAGGGCCAGGGGCTGAAGCTCTCCAAGCATTTCCGGGCCTGAGGCGGGGCGGCGCGGCCGGTCTGTGGCGCGCTGATCCTCGGGCGGGCCGGCTGAATTAAGGGTTCGACGGCAGCTCTCTCCCCCCACTCTGCGCTGAACCTTGCTGTCCCCCGCGCCACAGCGCCCGACAAACCGGCAACCCAAGCGGGAACCCGCCCGCGACAATCTCCTCCTATCGGCGACTTTCCGCCCGGCACCACGCCTCCCCCCACCCCCGAGGGAACGCCGCTCATGGCTCGCGGATTGGCACCGCATCCGGCCCGCATCGGGTCGCGACTGTCATCATGGGAGCAGAGAAATGCTGACCAACGCCAAGTTCCTGATCGCCGGCACCGCCCTGTCCGCCGCCATCGCCGCCCCGATCGCGGCCCAGGCGGTGACCACCTCCGAGGATTACGCCCTCGAGATCCAGGTCACGCCCGAAAGCGGCGCCGCCGTGGCCGCGACCATCCCCGCCGAGGCGGAGTTCACCGTCGAGACCTGCCTCGAGGCCGTCGACTGGTGCCGCGTCAGCTACAACGGCGCGCAGGGCTGGGTGCAGAAGGCGACGCTCGACGTCAACTTCGACCGCGTCTCCGTCACCCGCTACGACTGGAGCAACGCCCGGGTCATCGCCGTGATCAAGGCCGACGAGGAGGCCGATGTGGTCGTCGACCCGGCCTATACCCCGGTCCTGGCCTATGCGCGCGCCAACCCGGTAAGCCCGGTCGAGCGCGAACTGGTGATCGAATCGGGCGCGGTGATCCCGCAGGACGTGCTGCTCTACGAGGTGCCCGAGAGCGCCTATCGCTACGTGCCGGTGAACGACCAGCTCGTGGTGGTCGAGCCAGCGACGCGCCAGGTGGTCTACGTCGAGGCCTATTGAGCGGTGGGCTTGGAGCCCCGGGGGCCGGTTCAGGCCCCCGGGCGCCCTGCCCTGACGCTCGCTGGGCTGAAGCTGCACCGGGTCTGACGCTCACAGGGAGTCCGGTCTCGCGCCATCTGGCCTGCTGGCGTCGCGCCGCGCGCGCGGCCCCCTCAGACGCATACAAAGACCCCGGCTGCGCCTCCGCCGCCGGGGTCTCTCCAATCTCTCAGCGCAAATCCGACCCGCTCAGAACCGCCCGATGCGGCGCGCGGCGCGCATGGCCTTGCCGGCCTGCCGGGTCTGGCGCTTGGCGGTCTTGGCACGGCGCCGCTCTTCGGGGGTCATCTCCTCGGGGCTCTTGCCCTTGCCGAAGGCGCGGTCCATCCCGGCGTTCACGCCTCGGCCGATCAGCTTCCGCATGACCATGCGGACGACCATGTTGACGATCTGGTTCGCGTTCATCTCTGCCTCGCAACTCTCCCCGGGAGACCCCGGGATTTGCGGATGTCTTACCGGAAGATTGTGCAAATTTGGAGGCCCGGTGGGGGTCCAGGGCTAATGCGTCGCGGGCGTGAGCTTCGGCGAAGGGCACATTTTGGAGCCTGAAGCTCGGTCCAGAAGGGAGCTAACGCGTCCCTGTCGACGCCCCGCTGTGATGACCGTTCCGAAAAGCGCCAAGCTTCTCGCGATGGGCGACGATCAGTAATCGTTTCCGCACCGAAACCGCACCAAAGCCGCACCGTAAAAAATCACGACCGAAAAATCGCTAAACTTTCAGGGAAGTAAGTGGCGCACCCGCAAGGATTCGAACCTTGGGCCTCTGCCTTCGGAGGGCAGCGCTCTATCCAGCTGAGCTACGGGTGCGTTGCGCGCTAGGTAACGGCTTGGCCGGGCGGACGCAAGGCGGATCACCGGCGCGGGAAAAAATTCCCGCGCCCGCGCGCTCAGCCGGCCTTCCGGGCCAGGGCGAGCATGGTCATCTCGGGGATCATCGGCCCGATCTCGGGCGTCTCGAAGCCCGCCTCGCTGATCAGCGCCGCCAGGCTGTCGGTGTCGTTCGACCGCGCCTCGGGAGTGAAGGCAGTGTGCTGGAGCTGCCAGAGCGCGGCCAGCCGCGGGCCCTCGCGGTTCGCGTTCACGATGAAGTCGTGCACCATGACCAGCCCGCCGGGGTTCAGCGCCGCGCGCGCCTTGTCGAGCAGCCGCGGCTGCGCCTCGCCCGGCACGCCCGAGAAGAGATAGGACATCAGCACGGCGTCGAGCCCCTCGGGCCAGGCCGCCTCGATGGCGTTGCCCTCCACGTAGTCGATCCGGTCCGACAGGCCCGCGTCGGCGATATAGGCACGGCCGAGCTTGGCGACATTGGGGAAATCGAGGATCGTCACGCGCAGCTCGGGATAAGCCTTGCAGAGCCCGATCGCGAAGGCCCCGGTGCCGCCGCCCACGTCGAGCAGGTGCCGCGCCTCGGAAAGGTCGACCTTCTTGGCGAGCTGCCGCGCGGGGCCAGCCGAGCCCGCGTGCTGGCTTTCGGAGTAAAGCCGCGCCTCCTCGGGGTCGCTGAACCAGCTCTCGTAACTGTCGGTGGCGCCCTCGGGCAGCGCGCCGGTCAGCGCCGGGCCAAGCTGGTCGAGCAGGCGATACATCTGCCGGCCCACCTGCAGGCGCAGGTAGTCGCCGAAGTCGTATTTCGCCCCTTTCACGAGGAAAGCATCCGCGGCAGGCGCATTGGCGAAACGCCCGTTCTCGACGGTGACGAGGCCGAGGCCCGCCAGCGCGGTCAGGAGCGTCGCGGCCCGGTCGGGATGGATCCCCGCCGCGCGGCCCGCCCCTTCGGCGTCGAGCGGGCCGTCGGCCAGCGCCGTGAAGAGCCCCAGATCGAGCGCCGTGAACAAGGCCTTGGACCCCATGAAGCCAAAGGCGATGTCGGAGATTTGGTCGGCGTCGGTCAGCGGCGCGGGCGCGGGCATGGGCGGCTCCAAGGTCTGTGGCAATCGCGCGCTACCTTAAGGAGCCCCCCTCAGGATACAACCGGCTCAGCCGAAAAGGTCGTGTGCCAGTTCCAGCGCATCGATCAGCGCGTCGACCTCGGCCTCGGTGTTGTAAAGACCGAAGGACGCCCGGCAAGTGCCTGTCACGCCGAGGAAATCCATGAGTGGTCCGGCGCAGTGATGCCCGGCCCGGACGGCCACGCCCTTCTTGTCGAGAATGGTCGAGATATCATGGGCATGCGCGGCGCCGTTCATGGTAAAGGAGAAGATCGCCGCCTTGTCCTCGGTGGTGCCCTGCACGCTCAGCCAGTTCAGCCCGTCGAGCCTGTCGCGGGCATAGTCGCGCAGCTGCGCCTCGTGCTTGGCGACATTCTGCATGCCGAGATCCATGAGGTATTCGAGCGCCACGCCCAGCCCGATGGTCTGCACGATGCCGGGGGTGCCCGCCTCGAACTTCATCGGCGGCTCGGCATAGGTCACGCTGTCCTTGTGCACCTCGCGGATCATGTCGCCGCCGCCGAGGAAAGGCCGCATCTCGGCCAACCTGTCGCGATGGATGAAGATCGCCCCGGAACCGCTTGGTCCGTATAGCTTATGCCCGGTGATCGCGTAGAAATCCGCGCCCAGCTCGTCGAGGTTCACGGGCATATGCACCGCCGCCTGGCTGCCGTCGACCAGGACCGGCACACCCTTGGCATGGGCGGCCTCGATCACCGTCTTCACGTCGACCACGGTGCCCAGCACGTTTGACAGATGGCTGATCGCCACGAGCTTGGTCCTGGGGGTGATGGCGTCGATCACCGCCTGCGGATCGAGCGCGCCGCGGCTGTCCACATCGACCCATTTCAGCGCCACGCCCTGGCGTTCGCGCAGGAAGTGCCAGGGCACGATGTTGGCGTGGTGTTCCATGACCGACAGGACGATCTCGTCGCCCGCTTCCATGCGCGGCATGGCCCAGCCGTAGGCGACGGTATTGATGCCCTGGGTGGTGCCGGTGTTGAGCAGGATCTGGCTTTCGTCGCTGACCCCGAGGAAGCGCGCGATGATCCCGCGCACACCCTCGTACTTCTCGGTCGCGAGGTTCGAAAGGTAATGCAAGCCCCTGTGGACGTTGGAATATTCCTCGGCATAGCCGCGCGTCACCGCGTCGATCACCACCTGCGGCTTCTGCGCGGAGGCGCCGTTGTCGAGATAGACCAGCGGCTTGCCGTTCACCTGCCGCGACAGGATCGGAAAATCCCGGCGGATCTCGGTCACGTCATACATTCGCGTTCATCCCGGTTGCTGTCGCCCCGAAGAGCGAGAAGAGAAAAGACAGCCCCACGGCCAGCCCGGCCACCGCGATCAGCAGCAGGAAGGCGGCCTTGCCGCGCGAGGCGAAGCCATGGGCCTCGGCAAGGAAGTTGATCAGGAGCCAGATCCCGATGAGCCCGGCCCCAAAGGAGACCAGAAGCGCCAGCGCCGGAAGGATCGGCATCAGCACCAGCATCAGCGCCTGGACCAGCGCCCGAAGCGCCTGCAGCCAGATCAGGAGCAGCGCCACGTCGCGCATCTGCCCTGTGCCGCCGATCGCCCGGCCCGCCCAGGTCAGCGCCAGGGTGCCGAGCGCCAGCATGCCCACGAGCCCGCCGAAAAAGATCAGCGGCTGTTCGACGAACGCCGCGATGGCGGGATCGGGTGCCACCTGCAGCGCCGCGGCGCGCACGAAGAGCGTGTTCAGGACCAGCGCCAGCGCGCCCGAATGGAGCAGCGCCTCGGTCCCGAGCCGGAGCGACAGGAGCCAGCGCGCCACCTCGCGGGGGGTCACGACGCTCTGCCAGGCGAGCTGGAGGAAGCCCGCGACGCTCATGCCACGGCCTCGCCGTATTCGGCGACCTTGAGGCCGGTGATCCAGAACCAGAGGAAGACCCCGATCCAGAGCAGACCGACCAGCGTCAGCGCCGGACCCTCGGCGATGAAGCCCGCGACCAGCCCGTTCAGGAGCACCAGCGGGCTTGCCGCAAGAAGGCTCCAGAACAGCGCCAGCCGCGCGCCATACCAGCTGCCGCGGCCGCCCAGGGCGCGCAGCACGATATGGCTCAGCGCCGCCAGCCCGTAGAAGACCAGGGGCGCGATGAAGATCCAGCCGAAGAGCGCCCCGCCCAGAAGCGGGTTCAGCTCTTCGCCGGCCAGATGCGCCTGGCGGGCCAGCGCCGGCAGCCGCGAGAGGAAGTAGAGCAGGCAGGCCGCCATGAGCAGCGCCAGCGCCCGGTCCTCGCGCGGGCCCGCGGCGAGGCGGCGACGAAACACCGCCCCCGGCCCGCGATAGCTCGCCAGGATATCCGTCGAGACAGCCACGGGATCAGGCGGCCCGGCGTCTCAGGAGCCAGGCCTCGATCCGGCCGTTGATCTCGTCCTGGAGGTCGTGGTCCTCGATCTCGAGCACCGCCTCGGCGAGGAAGGCCAGGGTCAGAAGGTCCTCGGCATGGCCCACCGGCACCCCGCGCGAACGCAGGTAGAACAGCGCCTCCTCGTCGATCGCGCCGGAGGTCGAGCCATGCGAGCAGGCCACGTCGTCAGCGTAGATCTCGAGCTCGGGCTTGGCGTCGAACTCGCTGTCCTCGTCGAGCAGCAGCGACTGGCTGATCTGGTAGCCGTCGGTCTGCTGGGCGCCGGGCTTCACCAGGATCTTGCCCTGGAAGACCCCGCGCGCGCCGTTGCGCAGCACCTTCTTGAAGACCTGCCGGCTTTCGCAGTTCACCGCGTCATGGGTGACGAAGACCGTGTCGTCGTGGTGGAAGTCGCCGTCGCCCATGCAGGCGCCAGCGACATGGGCCACCGCGTCGTCGCCGGTCAGCTCGATCACCACCTCGTTGCGGGTCAGCTTGCCGTTGGCGGTCAGGGTGAAGGACTTGAAGACCGACTCCTGCCCGAGGCGCGCGAAAAGATGCGTCGCGGCGCGGCGCTCGTGGTCGCGGCCCTGGGCGCGGATGTGGTGGAAGGTGGCGTTGTCCGCGACCTCGACCTCCATCGCCTTGTTGAAGCGCGCTGCCGCCGGGCCATTCTCCAGAACGGTCAGCTCCGCGCCCTCTTCGACCTTGATGCAGTGATGCAGGATCGCATCCGAAGTCTCGGATTTATGGCGATAAACCAGGTTCACGGGCTTCGCCGCCTTGCCGGTGGCGCGGATCAGCACGCCGTCGGTCGCGAAAGCGGTGTTGAGCGCCGCCAGCGGCCGGGCGACCGGGTCCTGGCCGGCCAGCTCGAGCCGGCCGTAGAGGTCCTTGGCCCAGTGGATGTCGGCGCCGCTGGTGCCGAGACGCTCGATCTCGATCCCGGCGAGCGAGAGGTCGTCCGAGGCCTCGGCATCGAAGACGCCGTCCACGAAGACCACCTTCAGCCGGTCCACCGCGTCAAAGAGCGGCGCCTCGCCGCTGTCGAAGAGCGCCGCATGGGGCGCCTCGGGGGCGACCAGCGTCGCGGGTTTGGTGTACTTCCAGTATTCGTCGCGGGCATGCGGCAGCCCTATGGCGCGGACCCGCGCCAGGGCGTCCCGGCGGGCCGCCTCGCTCCAGCCGCCCTCGGGCAGCGAGAGCGCCGCGAGCCGTTCCTCGGTCGCGTCGAATTTCACCTGCGGTTGAGCCATTACGCGCCCTCCGTCACGATGTCTGCGTAGCCGTTTTCCTCGACCTCGAGCGCCAGCTCGGGGCCGCCGGTCTTCACGATCCGGCCGTCGGACATGATGTGCACGACGTCGGGTTTGATGTGGTTCAGAAGCCGCTGGTAGTGGGTGATGACCAGGAAGCCGCGGTCGGGCGAACGCAGCTTGTTCACGCCATCGGCCACCAGCTTCATCGCGTCCACGTCGAGGCCGGAGTCGGTCTCGTCGAGGATGCAGAGCTTCGGCGCGATCATCGCCATCTGCAGGATCTCGTTGCGCTTCTTCTCACCGCCGGAGAAGCCGACGTTGACCGGACGCTTCAGCATCTCGGCGTCGATCTCCAGCTCCTTGGCCTTGGCGCGGACCTCCTTGAGGAAGTCGGTGGAGGACATCTCCTCCTGGCCGCGCGCCTTGCGCTGCGCGTTCACCGCGGTGCGCAGGAAGGTCATGTTGCCGACGCCCGGGATCTCGACGGGGTATTGGAAGGCCAGGAAGAGGCCCGCGGCGGCGCGCTCTTCGGGGTCCATCTCGAGGATGTCCTCGCCCAGAAGGTTCGCCGATCCCTCGGTGACCTCGTAGCCGTCCCGGCCCGAGAGCACGTAGGACAGCGTCGACTTGCCCGAGCCGTTCGGGCCCATGATCGCGTGGACCTTGCCGGCCTCGACCTCGAGGTTGACGCCCTTGAGGATCTGCTTGTCCTCCTCTTCGAGCTTCACGTGCAGGTTCTCGATGTTCAGCATCTCTTCGTCCTTTGTCCTTGTCCTTCGGTGCCAGGCCTCAGGGGCGCACCATCAACTGCATGATCCGGAGCAGCCGCGCGGGCGGGATGGGCTCCGGGATGATCTCGAACCGGGCCATGCGGCCCGTGATCTCTGGGGGGCCGAGGAATTCCTCGACCTGGTGGTAATGCCTGCGCTGCACGTAATCATCGAAGAGCAGCGTGAGAGGGGTCCGGGCCAGGAATTTCGCGGCGAGCGCGCAGCCCTGCCGGAATCGGCCGTCCACCAGCACCACCTGCGGCTGGCGAAAGCCTTCCTTGGTCCAGACCTCGAGCGGGTAGCGCGGGTAGCGCTTCCATTCGGTGTCATCGACCGGGTGCCCCCATTCGCGGGTGGCGCCGATGTCGGACCAGAGCACCTCGACCTGGGTCCCCTCGGCGGGCGGATGGGCGGCGAACCAGCCCTGCATCATCCGCGCCCAGTCGGGGTCGGATTCGACCGAGGTCACCTGCTTGCCGGGCATCTCGCCCGCCAGCACCGTGGAGCCGCCCGAGCCGTATTCGAGGATCACCTCGGCGCGGGCGTATTCGGCGCGCAGAAGCGCGGCCTCGGCCTCGGGCATGGTGAGCTCGGGGCGGGATATGACCTCGGTGCCGGTCATCGCCGCGCGGCCCCCTGCAGGATCTCGGTATAGGCGGCAAAGGCCGTCTCGGGCAGCGCGCCGCGCCCGATCAGCGCGCGCAGGCAGCGCGCCACCAGGTCGGGCAGCCGCAGCGCGCCCGCGGCGATCAGCGCGTAGTGCTTCAGCTCCTCTTCCGAGAAGTCCTGCATGTCGCGCGGGTCGCGCAGGAACAGCGCGTCGCCGTCCAGAAGCTGCGGCGAAAGACTGCGCGGCTTCAGCGGCAGCTCCGCCGCCTCGCGCATCTGCGCGCCCGCGCTGCTCAGGAAGCTGTGCAGCTGGAAGCCCTGCCCCGTCAGCTCGCGCATCTGGTCGTGCAGGAGCGGCTGATCCTCGTAAAGCGGCATGAAAGCCACCTCGGTGATCACCGCCAGCGTCCGCGCCAGCCGGCTCCGGCCGTTCTCGAAAACCGCCAGCTCGCCGCCCTGGATGTCGATCTTCAGGAGGTCGAGCCGCTCGATCTCGGCGATGTCGTCGAGCCGCCGGGTCTCGATCCCGATCCGCTCGCGGACCTCGGTCATGCGCGACCAGCGCGGCTTGTTCAGGTAGTCCTGCGCGCGACGGTCCGGCGTGAAAAGCGAGGTGAAGCCGCCCGAGCGGCAGACGTTCAGCGTGCCTTCGGTGCCGTCGCCCACCGCATGCGGCAGGTAGCGCTCATGCGGGCCCTGCCGGTCGGCCAGCTCCGCGAAGGCCGAGGGCTGCGGCTCGAAGCCGGTGACCCGGGCCGCCCCCGCCGCGACCAGCGGCATGTAGACCGGCAGTTCGGTCGGATTGGCGCCGATGTCCACGATCTCGGTCAGCCGCGCAGGCGCGAGGATCTCCGCCAGGCGGCGGATCTCGGCCTCGGTGCTGTCCTCGATGCGGTCCTTGGCCATGGCTCAGATGTCCTCCACCAGGACGGCGGTGCCGGAGACCGAGACCATGAGCATCGACTCGCCCACGACCTCGTAGTCGATATCGATGCCGACCACGGCATTGGCCCCGGCCTGCCGCGCGCGGGCTTCCAGCTCGCGCATGGCGGTGTCGCGGGCATCCTCGAGCTTGGCCTCATAGGCGCCCGAGCGGCCGCCGACGATATCGGTGACCTGGGCGAAGAAGTCCCGGAAGACATTGGCGCCCATGATCGCCTCACCAACGACGATGCCGCGGTAGTCGCGGATCGGGCGGCCCTCGAGGGTATGCGTGGTCGACAGGATCATGACGGCAGCATCGCGTAGTTGATGATCATCAGGAACAGCAGCGCGGCCAGGCCGGCCACCATGGAGGTCAGCGTGATCGAGCCCATGATTAGGCCCTGCCGGTTGCCCCGGCGGGCGCGGATCATCAGCCCGATGAAGGCGCCGATGGCCGCCCCGATGCCTGCGCCCGCGCTTTTCAGCAGCAGATAGGCCAGAAGTTCGGCGCTCATTTCTTTCTCCTGCCGGTGACGAGCTGGGCGAAGATATTGCCGAGGAACCCCGAGAGGAACGAGATCCCCAGGAAGACCCCGAGGTCGAGGGCCCCGGCCACGGCGTTCACCACGACCGAGAAGCCCAGGCAGAAAACCCCGGTCAGAAAGGCGGGCAGGAGGGCGAACTTCAGCATCTCGCCGCTCCCGTCAGGGCCCGGCGGGCCGCGGTGGCCGGGGGGTGCGCCCCCTGCCCCTTGGCCCGCTGAGGGCCCTTTGCCGCGCCGCCCAAGGCCCGCTCCCCGCGCGCCGGCTTAGCCGACGGAGCCTTCGAGCGAGATCGCCACGAGCTGCTGGGCTTCCATGGCAAACTCCATGGGCAGGGCCTGCAGCACCTCCTTGGCGAAACCGTTGACGATCAGCGCCACGGCCTCTTCCTCGTCCATGCCGCGCTGGCGGCAGTAGAACATCTGGTCGTCATCGACCTTGGAGGTCGTGGCCTCGTGCTCCACCCGGCTCGAGTTGTTCTTGACCTCGATGTAGGGAACCGTGTGGGCCCCGCATTTGTCGCCGATCAACAGGCTGTCGCACTGGGTGTAGTTGCGCGAGTTCACCGCCTTGGGGTGCATCGAGACAAGCCCGCGGTAGGTGTTCTGCGCCTGCCCCGCCGAGATGCCCTTGGAGACGATCCGCGAGCGGGTGTTCTTGCCCAGGTGCACCATCTTGGTGCCGGTGTCGGCCTGCTGATGGTTGTTGGTGATCGCGATCGAGTAGAACTCGCCCTGGCTCTCGTTGCCGCGCAGGATGCAGGAGGGATACTTCCAGGTCACCGCGGAGCCGGTCTCGACCTGGGTCCACATCACCTTGGAGCGGTCACCCCGGCAATCGGCGCGCTTGGTCACGAAGTTGTAGATGCCGCCGCGGCCTTCCTCGTCCCCGGGGAACCAGTTCTGCACGGTGGAATACTTCACCTCGGCGTCTTCCTCGGCGATGATCTCGACCACCGCGGCGTGCAACTGCGCCTGGTCGCGCTGGGGCGCGGTGCAGCCTTCGAGGTAGGACACGTAGGAGCCCTTGTCGGCGATGATCAGCGTCCGCTCGAACTGGCCGGTGTTCTCGGCGTTGATACGGAAATAGGTCGAGAGCTCCATCGGGCAGCGCACGCCCGGCGGCACGTAGACGAAGGAGCCGTCCGAGAAGACCGCCGAGTTCAGCGTGGCGTAGAAGTTGTCCGAGACCGGCACGACCGATCCGAGGTATTTCTTCACCAGTTCGGGGTGATTGCGGATCGCCTCGGAGATCGAGCAGAAGATCACGCCGGCCTTTTCCAGTTCCTTCTGGAAGGTGGTGCCGACCGACACGCTGTCGAAGACCGCGTCCACGGCGACCTTGCGCTCGCTCTCGCGGCCCTCGGCGGGAGCCGTCTCTTCGGCGCCCTCGACGCCGGCGAGGATCATCTGCTCGCGCAGCGGGATGCCCAGCTTCTCGTAGGTCTCGAGGAGCTTCGGATCCACCTCGTCGAGCGACTTCGGCTTCTCTTCCATGCTCTTCGGGCGGGCGTAGTAATACTGGTTCTGGAAGTCGATCTGGGGATAGTCGACCATCGCCCAGTTCGGCTCTTCCTTCTGGAGCCAGCGCTCATAGGCCTGCAGACGCCATTCGGTCATCCACTCGGGCTCTTCGTTTTTCTCGGAGATGAGGCGCACGATGTCGGGCGTCAGCCCTTTCGGCGCGTATTCCATCTCGATGTCGGTTTCCCAGCCGTATTTGTACTTGCCGCCGAGGTTGCGGACCTTGTCGACCGTTTCCTGGTCGACGCCTTCCTTCACTTCGGGAGTGTCGAGAGCTGTCATCGTCCGACCTTTCCTAATCCTGCTTCTGTCGCGCGTACCGGCCCTGTCAGGCCGCCCGCGCCCGGTGTTTGTCCCTGTGCCGCGCCCAGGTCTGGGCAAAGCGCATCACGTCTTCTTCCGTCGTCTCGAGCCCGAGGCTGACCCTGATCGCGCCGGAGGCGGTCGCGGCATCCGCGCCCATCGCCCTCAGCACGCGGCTCTCGCGGACCTTGCCCGAGGAACAGGCCGAGCCCGCGCTGATCGCGAAGCCGGCGAGGTCCATCTGCATGACCTGCGTCTCGCCTTTCCAGCCCGGCACCGAGAAACAACTGGTGTTGGGCAGGCGCGGCGCCGCCTTGCCCATGAACTTAACCTCGGGCGCGGCCTCTGCAACGGCTTCTTCTAGAATGTTTCTAAGTTTTTCGATCTCCGCCCAGCGATCCGCGTCCAGATCGGCGGCGGCGGCCTGGGCCGCGGCGCCGAAGCCGGCGATGCCGATCAGGTTCTCGGTGCCCGAGCGGCGCCCCATCTCCTGGCCGCCGCCGCGGATCTGCGCCGCGAGATCGGTGCCGCGCGGCATGACCAGCGCGCCGACGCCCTTGGGCCCGCCGAGCTTGTGCGCCGAGACGATGGCCATGCGCGCGCCGGTCCAGTTGAATGCGAAGGGCCGTTTGCCGAAGACCTGGGTGGCATCGGTCAGGGCCAGCCCCTCGGGCAGGCGCTGGATCACGCCGGTCTCGCTGTTGGCGGCCTGCAGAACGCTGTCGCCCGGATCGTCCACCGTGACCCGGCCATCGCCGTCGACCGGCAGGCTTGGCTCGATCCAGGCCGCCACGGCGTCATGTTCGATGTCGCCGCCCTTGAGCGCGCGCCCCGCGAGCCCCAGCGCCGCAGCCTCGGTGGCGCCCGAGAGGAAGATCACATCCGCCCCGTCGGCCCCGAGCGCGGTCGCCACCTGGCGGCGCGCGGTCTCGAGGATGGACTTGGCGGCGCGGCCTTCGGCATGCACCGAGGAGGGATTGCCGACCTGGTCCATGGCCGCGATCATCGCGTCGCGCGCCTCGCGCCGCAGCGGCGCGGTGGCGTTCCAGTCAAGATAGACCCTCTGGCTCACGGCCGGCCCCCTTGTCTTGGCAAAGCGTGGCTTTCCGGGAATACGGCGGCGCCCGCCCTGCGGATCGGTGAAGCGCTGCCGGGCATCAGCTGTCGTCCACCACGGCAAAGAGCGAGGGCACCGCCGGGCATGGCACCAGCGCGTTGCCCACCACGTCGGAAAGCCGGGTCTGGTGCAGGAAGACATAGACATGCGCCGAGAGCCCCTGCCAGAGCCGGTTCGACAGCGACTGCGCCTTCGACCCAGAGAGCCCGCCCGAGGCGCCGGCGCCCTTGTGCATGGCGTCCACCGTCTCGTCGACGGCGGAAAGCACGTCGACCACGCGGATCTCGGTCGAGGGCCGCGACAGCCGGTAGCCGCCGCCGGGGCCGCGGACCGAGGTCACCAGCTCCGCCCGGCGCAGCTTCACGAAGAGCTGTTCGAGATAGGCCAGCGAAATGTCCTGCCGCCGCGCGATATCCGAGAGGGTCACGAGGTCCCCCTCGGGCTGCATCGCGATATCGACAAGCGCGACCATCGCGTAACGGCCCTTGGTGCTGAGTTTCATCGCGTCGCTCCTTCGCGGCCAAGCCGGTTTGCCCCATGCGGCGATTGACCTCAATCCCCGGTTTGCCTATCTCGCACGGAGTCAAAAGGGGCGCAGCCCCGGATTTAGAATTGTTCTAAATAGGTTGAGGGAAGTCGTCAAGATTTCCCGTATCCAAAGGAGCTTCGCGCCTCATGCCCGAGGTTATTTTTCCCGGACCCGAAGGCCGCCTCGAAGGCCGTTACCACCCGCAAAAGGACCGCGACGCGCCGATCGCCATCGTGCTGCATCCGCATCCGCAGTTCGGCGGCACGATGAACAACAAGGTTGTCTACAACCTGCATTACGCCTTCTACAACATGGGCTTCACCGTCATGCGGTTCAATTTCCGCGGGGTCGGGCGCAGCCAGGGCGAATACGACCAGGGGGTGGGCGAGCTGTCCGATGCGGCCGCCGCGCTCGATTACCTGCAGTCGCTCAACGCCAATTCGAAGCATTGCTGGGTCGCGGGTTTCTCCTTCGGGGCCTGGATCGGCATGCAGCTCCTGATGCGCCGGCCCGAGATCACCGGCTTCATCTCGGCGAGCCCGCCGGCCAACATGTATGACTTCTCCTTCCTGGCGCCCTGCCCCTCTTCGGGCCTGATCGTGAACGGCACCGCCGACCGCGTGGCGACCCCCGGCGACACTCGCCAGCTGGTGGGCAAGCTGCAGGACCAGAAGGGCATCACCATCACCCACGAAGAGATCGAGGGCTCCGGCCATTTCTTCGAGGAGCCGCATATGGAGACCATGATCGACACGGTCACCGGCTACGTGAAGCGGCGCCTGACCGAGACGACGCGGTAAGGCGGCGGCGATGGCCTCCTATATCACCGAGCTCGCCGACCGGCTCGCCCGGGACACCCTGGCGGCGATGGACGCCTCGGGCGAGGACCGGCTGCACGTCGAGGTGGCCGAGGTTCTCGCCGCCGCCTCGACGACGCTCGAGGAGGAATATCTCACCTGCATGCGCGTCCGCCTCGCCGAACGCCGCGGGCGGTCGTTCCTCGAGCGCCGGATCGCGGAGCTGGGAATCGGGGCGAAGAGCGGGTGAGGTGCTGCCGGGCGTGGTGTTTGCCGCGCCTTTGCGGAGAGTGACGGGGCCGTCCGTGAGGGGCGGCCCTTTTTTTTGTGACGGTTGGTCTGGGACGCGGCGCCACCCCGCGCAAGAGAGGGCGCAGGTAGGGGTGAGGCTGAAACCCTGCGCTTCAGCGCGAGCGCCTGCCTCGAGCGACACCACTCAAACCTGCGCCCTACCGCCCTCTCCACCCCCCCCCAACAGAGGGCGCGCGCCGGACCGGGGGCCGGCGCTGCCGACCTCTGAGCAAGGCGCTTTATCCCGGCAAGGTCAGGACCAGAGGCAGGCTAAGCACGCCACCCCAAGGAGCGCCGGCCCATCGGGCCGGTCCGGCGTGCGCCCGGCACCTTCGGTGCTATTCGGGCGCAAGAAGAGCCTTGATTTGGCCCGAGTATCTCAGTGCGAACGCTTGTCATGGACGCCGCGCCCCAAGACGCGCCCTACCGCCCTACCACCCATCCCGAACAAAGGGCGCGCGCCGGACCGGGGGTCGGCGCTGCTGACCTCAAAGCTAAGCGCTTTATCCCAACAAGGTCAGGGCTAGAGGCAGGCTAAGCGCGCCATCCCCAGGAGCGCCGGCCCATCGGGCCGGGCCGGCGCGCGCCCGGCATCTTCGATGCTATTCGGGCGCAAGAAGCGGTCGTTCGGCGTGAGCGGCTTTTGTCCCAACAAGCCCCCCCCTACGCCGCCTTCTCCGCCTGCATCTCGCGCAGGAGCGCGCCGTAGCCGCCGTCCTCGGCGAAGCGCTCCTCCTGCGAGGTCGTCTTCCGGCCGAGCGCGCCATTGCGGTAGGGGAACCGCCCGAAGAGCCGGATCACCTCGCGGTGCACGCGGGCGTGCAGCAGGTTGCTCTCGGCCTCGGGCATCCGCTCCTTCATCAGGCGCACGCATTGCTCCTGGTCGCAGAGGTTCTCCGAATGCATCAAGGGCAGGTAGAAGAACTGCCGCGCCGGCGGATCGATCCTCAGGTCCCACTGCTTGCGGATCGCCTGTTTCGCCGCCGCGAGCGCGATCTGGTCGCCGGCGAAGGCCCGGGCCGAGCCGCGGAACATGTTGCGGGCGAACTGGTCGATCAGGATCACATAGGCCAGCACCCCCGAGGGATAGGTCAGCCAGAGCGCGTGATGGCCCTCCATAGCCGCCTCGTAGCTGGGCCCGAAGCGCCGGGCGATCTCGGCGTCGAGCGCGTCCTCCTGCTTGTACCATCCTTCCGGTCCGACCTCGTCGAGCCAGAAGGCCAATATCTCCTCGGGTCCGGCGGTCATGGCTCCGCTCCCTCGTCCAACATCACTACCCTTCCCCAAGGGTAATCACGCGCGCGCCGGAGGGCACAATCACCTTTTATGTCAACGATGTGACAGGGTTGCGCCTCAGCCCGCAGCACCCGGGCGGGCGGCGGGGGACGCGGGATCCGCGTCCTCCTCGTCGTCGGCCTCGGCCTCGGCGGTCTCGATCGCCCAGTCCTGCGCGGCGCCCATGGCCACCATCGAGGCGGTCGGCATCACCGGGATGTAGTCGTTGGTGTCATCGGCGGTCGGACGGCGCGAGGCGCGCCAGAGCGCGTAGCCCATGAGCATCAGCATCGGGATGGCGATCAGCACGAAGAAGGCCGCGGGCCCCGAAGTGGTCATCAGGAAACCGGTCAGGATCGGGCCCATGACCGCGAAGACGCCGTTCAGGAACTGCAGCCCCGCCGAGGCCGCCGCCATGTCCTCGAACTCGAGGAAGTCGTTGGTATGGGCGATCAGCAGCGAATAAAGCGGGTTGGCCGCGCCGCCGATCATGAAGGCCGCGCCGACCAGCACCAGGAACTGCTCGGAGAAAAGCGAGGCCACCACGGCCGCGGCGCCGCCGACGCCCGCCACGATGGAGATCAGCAGGCGCCGGTCCATGCGGTCGGAGACATAGCCCAAGGGATACTGCAAGATCAGCGCGCCGGTGTAGAAGGCCGCCACGAAGATCGAGGTCTGCGCCAGGCTCAGCCCGGCCTCGGTGGCGAAGACCGCCGCCATGCCGAACTGCGCCGCGAAGACCGAGCCCATGAGCGCCATGCCGACGCAGCCCAGGGGCGAGGACTGGAAGAGCTGGCCCAGCGTCATCCGCTTGGTCGACTCGAAGGCCGGCGTCGGAGAGATGCTCAGAAGGATCGGCGCGAAGGCCAGCGAGACCAGCACCGAGGGGATCACGAAAAGCAGGAAGCCCGACTGGTCCGGCAGGTTCAGGATCGCCTGGGCGGCGATGATGCCGACCATCTGCACGATCATGTAGAGCGACAGCGCCTGGCCCCGGGTCTCGTTGGTCGAGGAGTTGTTCAGCCAGCTCTCGGCGGTGACGTAGAGACCGCAGAAGGCAAAGCCCAGGACCACCCGGCCCGCGACCCAGAAGGGCGCATAGGGCAGCGCGGGGAACAGGATCAGCACCGCCGAGACGATCGAGCCGAGGGCCGCGAAGACCCGCACATGGCCGACCCGCTGGATCATTCGCGGGGTCATCTGCGAGGCGATGATGAAGCCCAGGAAATAGGCCGCCATGACGATCGACATCATGAAGGGCGAAAAGCCCTGCGCCGAGCCCCTGACACCCAGGAGCGAGCCCTGAAGGCCGTTGCCGACCATCAAGAGCGTCATGCCCAGAAGCAGGGCCCAGGAGCTGTTGAATACCTGGATCATGGCGGGTGTCCCCTGTCGTTTCGCCGCCGCCTTAGCGCGATTCTCCGGGGGGTCACAACGGGCCCGCGACAGGGGTCTGTCGCAAACGGCACTTTCGGCTCAGGGGATCAGCAGCGAGGCGTCCCCGTAGGAGAAGAACCGGTAGCGCTCGGCGATGGCGTGGCCGTAGATTTCCAGGATCCGCTCGCGCCCCATGAGGGCCGCCACCAGCATCATCAGCGTCGATTTCGGCAGGTGGAAATTGGTCATCAGCGCGTCCGTCACCCGGAAGGTGAAGCCGGGATAGATGAAGATGTCGGTCTCGCCCGCGAAAGGCGCGATGGCGCCGGTCTCGCGCGCAGCACTTTCGATCAGGCGCAGGGCGGTGGTGCCGACGGGGATGATCCGCCCGCCCGCGGCGCGGGTCGCGGCGATCTCCTCCGCGGCCTCGGCGCTGACCTCGCCCCATTCGGCGTGCATCTTGTGGGTGGTCACATCCTCGACCTTGACCGGCAGGAAGGTGCCCGCCCCCACGTGCAGGGTGACATGGCTGAAGGTGACGCCGCGGGCCTTTAACGCCTCAAGGAGCGGCGCGTCGAAATGCAGGGACGCCGTGGGCGCCGCGACCGCGCCCGAGCGGCGGGCCCAGATGGTCTGGTAGTCCTCCTTGTCGCGGGCGTCGGCGGGGCGCTTGGCGGCGATATAGGGCGGCAGCGGCATGGCCCCGGCCTCGGCCAGGGCGGCGTCGAAATCCTCGCCCGAGAGGTTGAAGCGCAGCCGCGCCTGGCCGTCCTCCTTGCCCTCGAGCGTGGCGGAGAGATCCTCGGAGAAAATCACCTCCTCGCCCTCGCGCAGCTTCTTCAGTGGCTTGACCAGCGCGCCCCAGCTGCCGTCGGCCTGCGGCTCGAGGAGCGTCACCTCGATCCGCGCCTCGGTCGGGCCTTCGGGGCCATCGCGCCGCCGGGTGCCGGAGAGTCGCGCCGGGATCACCCGAGTGTCGTTCAGCACCAGCCGGTCGCCGGGACGCAGCCAGTCGGGCAGATCGCGCACCACCGCGTCATGGGTGGCAGGGCCCTCGGCCACCAGGAGCCGCGCGGAGGAGCGCGGCCGCGCGGGCCGGGTCGCGATCCGGTCCTCGGGCAGGTCGAAATCGAAATCGGAAAGCAGCATCTCGGGCGGGCCTCGGGTGGTCTTCGGTGCGGTCTCGGGATCAGTTCCCCGGGCTCGGCGGCGGGCGCCGGAAGATCTCGCGGAACATGCCGGGTGTGAACACCGAAAGCGGATTGACCGCAACCCGGGGCTCGGCCATCGCGCCGGTCACGTTGAAGTTGAAGCCGAAGAGCCCCTCGCCCGGGCGGGTCAGAAGCTGGCCCACCCCGTTCAGGAAGTAGATCGGCGAGAAGACCCCCTGCACGTCGATCCGCCGGTTGGCGAGGTCGAGGTAGCCGTCGACCGAAATGCCCATCGAGGGGCCGACCGCCGCGGCGCGTTCGATCACCAGCTGGCGCGGGGTCAGGCGGAACTGCGCGTCCACGTCGGAGAAATAGATCCCCGGCCCCTCGAGCTGGTCGATGATGCCGACGATGGAGACCGCGTCGAGCAGCGCGCCCAGGATCGGCGCGTCGCGCAGCCGCGCGTCGCTGACCTTGAGCCGCCCGTCATAGGTGCCGCGCGCGCCCCGGACCGGCACCAGCGTCATGTCGAGCGTCCCGTCGTCGACCTGCCGGAAGAGCCCCGCGGCTTCGAGCACCGCGCCGGCGTTGTCGGATTCCAGCCGGATCGCCGTGCCGCCGTTCTGCGGCACCGCCGCGCCGCTGATCCGCACGCCGTCGCCCTCGAGCCCCGAGGTGAAGCGGCCGTTGAGCCCGCCCGCGACCTGGAAGTCGCCCGAGAGGCCGCGCAGGATGATGCCCTCGGTCACATAGAGCCGGTCGAGCGATACCGAGAGCGGGATCGGCGCGCCGCCCCCGCCGACCGCACCGCCGCTGCCGCCCAGCTCGGCCCGGCGCAGGTCCAGCGTGCCGCCGTTGATCGCGATGGCGGGCGGGCGCCCGGCGCCGCGCGCGCTGAGCGTCACCGCCCCGTCGAACCAGCCGCCCACCGAGACTTCCGGCAGGTCGAGCCGCTGGAAGCCGCCTTCGTCTGAGAGCGCCACGTTGCCCCGCGCCTGCAATCCCGCGCCGGACAGCCGGAGGCCCTCGAGGCTGACGCGCTCGCCAAGGCTGCCCGCAAGCTCGAAGCGGCCCGTCGCCTCGCGCGAGAGGCCCCAGTTGATCGCCGGGATCGAGAGGGCAAGGCCCGCCAGCTCCGAGGTCAGCTCGAAGCGCGGCGGCGTCTCGGGGGCCAGCGTCAGGGTGAAGCGCCCGGGCCCGCTGCCGCGCAGGAAGCCCTCGGGCAGGGTCACGCCGAAGGCCCGCGCGGCGCTGTCGGACAGCGTCACCTCGGCCTCGACCCGGGCGGGCTCGCCCTGTGCCTCGCCGAAGGGCAGCGCGAAGCGGCTCCGGAGCGGCACGTCTGAGAGCGCCGCCTGCCCAGAGACGGTCAGCCCGGTCTCGGTGACCGCCACGTCGAGCCGCTCGGCGGTGAGTGTTCGGTTCGGCACCAGGCTCTCGCTCGTGGCGTTCGCCACGGTGCCGGTGAGGTCGATCTGCATGTCGCGCAGCCGGATGCCGCTGCGGAGCGGCAGCCGCAGGGTGCCGGTCGCCGCGATCTCCCCGTCGATCAGCGCCACGGGGCGGTTGGCGCGCTGCATGACCCGCATCGGGTCGGCGTCGAGAAAGGACAGAAGCGCCGTCACCGAGGAGCGCGTGTCGAGCCGCAGCTCGCCGGTCGCGGGTTTCTGCGAGCCGTCGGCGATCACGAAGGTGCTGCCGCCCAAATCGATCGGCCCGCCCTCGGCGGGATGGGCGGTGCCGCGATCGACCATGACCGCCAGCCGGTCGCCGTGGATCACCAGCTGCCCTTCGGCGGATTCGACCGGCGGCAGGGTCTCGGCGAAACGCACCCGCGCCTCCTCGAAGCGCAGGTCGATGTAGCGCAGGGGCGCCGCGCGGTCGGGCGCGAAACGCAGCGCGATCCTGGCGTCGCGGAGCCGCCCGGTCTCGACATTGGCGAGCACCCAGTTGCGGGTCTGGGGCGCCAGCCGCGCGGGCCAATAGGTGGTCACGATGCCCGGCGTGGTCTCGGCGATCTCGGCGTCGAGCGCGACGCGCCAGCCGTCCTGCCCGGCCTCGGCCCGGCCCGAGGCGCGCAGCGGCATCTCGGGGTCCACCACCCGGAAGCGGCCCAGTTCCAGCCGGAAGGGATCGAGGCTCAGCCGCATGTCGGCCTCGGCGCGGTCGATCTCGAGCGGCGCGCCGAAGATGTCCTGCGGGTTGGTCGAGAGGTCGGCCAGGGTGAACTGCCCGACGAAGGCGCCCTCTTCGGTCAGCGAGACGCGGCCCTCGGCCTCGGCCCGGCCGAAGGCGCTGTCGACCGAGATCTCGGTAAAGCGGAGCTGCCCGGTCTGCGGGATGTAGCCGAAGGCGGTGCGGGCCCCGGCGAAGGCCACGGGCGTCGCCCCCGGCGTCGGCTGCAGCGCGCCCTCGCCGATGGCCAGCGTCACGTCGAGCCCGCCAAGCGCGCCGCTTTCGTCGAGATAGCCGCGCAGGTCGCCCGAGATCGGCGCGCGGATCGCCTCGAGCCAGGCCAGCGCCGGGCTTTGCGTGGCGATGTCGCCCGAGGCCAGCGTGTCGAGGCTCAGCCCGAAGCTCACGTCCTGCGCGCCGATGTCGCTTTCGGCGTCGATCTCGACAAGGCCGAGGCCCGTCTCGCCGCCCAGAAGCGCGATCTCGCCCCTAAGCCGCAGCGCGCCGGCCACCCGTTCGGCGACCAGCGTGCCGCCGTCGGCGGTCCAGCCGCGGCGGGCGCGGGCGTCCTCGTAGCGGAGCGTGATGCCGTCGATGCCGACCCGGTCGAGCCCGTCTAGCCTCGGCGTGCCGAGCGCCTCGTCGATCCGGGCAATCACCGTGGGCAAATCGGGGCGCGCGCCGCCCTGCCCGAGCGTCAGCCCGAGGCTGAGCGCGCCGGCCTCGTCGCGCTCCATGGTCAGGAGAAGCCCCGAGGCCTCGGCCTCTTCCAGCGCGATCTCGCGCGACAGGAGCGCCCGCGCCGAGAGCCCCGCGCGCAGCTCGCCCAGGCTCGCGACCTCGGCGCCCGTGGCCTCGGCCCGGAGCCGCACATCGGTCAGCCCGACCCGCACCAGCCCTTCGGAGAGAAGCTGCAGCCGCAGCGCGCTGAACTCGAGGTCGAAGCCCGGCAGCGCCTCCTCGAGCCGGGTCTCGATACGCTCGCTCAGCCAGCCCGGCGCGTCGATCGGCCGGCCGAGCAGCGCATAGAGGATCAGCCCCGCCATGGCCCCGACCGAGAGGATCAGCCCCAGGCTCCAGCCGCTGACCCGGCCCAAGCGGCCCAGCCATCCCGCTTTCGATTTTTTGCTCTCCGCCACTGGAAGCCACGCCCCGCCGGTTTATCCTCGCGCCTGCGATACATTCACTAGCGCGAAACCGACCACTTTGGGAACGGGGCAGCGCGGTCACGATCAAGAGGATGACAGGATGCCCGAGCGCGGCGAGATGGCCCCCGACTTTACCCTGCCGGTGACCGGCGGCGCCGAGGTGACGCTCTCGGCGCTGCGCGGCGCGCCGGTGGTGCTGTTCTTCTACCCCCGCGACGACACCTCGGGCTGCACCAAGGAGAACGAGGATTTCACCCGCCTCCTGCCCGAGTTCGAAGCCGCCGGCGTGAAGGTCTACGGCATCTCCAAGGACAGCCTCGCGAGCCATGACAAGTTCATGGCCAAGAAGTCGCTCACCGTGCCGCTTCTCTCCGACGAGGCGGGCTCGACCTCGGAGGATTTCGGCGTCTGGGTCGAGAAGAAGATGTACGGCAAGACCTTCATGGGTATCGAGCGCGCGACCTTCCTGATCGACGCCGAGGGGCGGCTCGCCGAGGTCTGGCGCAAGGTGAAGGTGCCGGGCCATGCCGACGCGGTGCTGGAGCGCGTCAAAGAGCTCTGATAGGCCCGCCCGCATCGAAGAAGACGCGGGAGAAGGCGCCTGATGCAGATGAGCCTGGCAGAGATGGCGGTGGACGTGCTGACCACCGCCGACGGACGCGAGAAGACCGCCAAGTCGCGTAGATACGCGGCGGAGTGGCAGGCCGCCCGGGCCGAGGGCAAGGAAGTCCCGCTGGGCGCGGCCCAGCCGCCGCTGCGGCCCGCGCGCCCCGAGGCGCCCGAGCTGCGCGACCCCCGCGACGTGCCCAAGCGCAAGCCCGGCTCCGAGGCCGGGCGCATCGCGCTTCTGCACGCGGTCGCCCACATCGAGCTCAACGCCGTCGACCTGCACTGGGACATCATCCCGCGCTTCACCGGCACGCCGATGCCGCTGGGTTTCTACGACGACTGGGTCCGGGCGGCGGACGAGGAATCCAAGCATTTCAACCTGATGTGCGACTGCCTCGAGGAGGCGGGCAGCCACTATGGCGCCCTGCCCGCCCATGCCGGCATGTGGCGCGCCGCCGAGGACACGGTGGACGACCTGCCCGGCCGGCTGGCCGTGGTGCCCATGGTCCTCGAGGCGCGCGGGCTCGACGTGACACCGGGCATGATCGAGATCTTCCGCAAGGCCGGGGCCGACAGCGCGGTCGCCGCGCTCGAGACCATCTACGCCGAGGAAGTGGGCCATGTGGCCTATGGCTCGAAGTGGTTCCACTACCTTTGCGGGCGCCATGAGACCGACCCGACGCCCGAGTTTCACCGCCTCGTCCGGCGCTATTTCAAGGGCGCCCTGAAGCCGCCGTTCAACGAGGAAAAGCGCGCCGAGGCCGGGCTCGCGCCGGATTTCTACTGGCCGCTGGCGCAGTAGCCCCGCGCTGCACACCGCGAAAATTCCGCCAGACGGCACGCAGAATCGGCGGATTTTCGCCCACACGGCATGAAACCGCCCGTCTGGCCAGCTCCAAAGCCCGAAAAAGTTGCGCTATCGGAAATGTCTTTGTAACCCCTTGCCTCAAGGTGCCGTGAGGGGAAACGAGCGCCGTGATTGGGACGGGAAGAGGACACGGACACTTGCGGACGCAGCTTGTCATCAAGCTCCACTCGACGCTGGAGCGGTACTTTCCTGAACGTCGACTGTTTCTGAAATCCGACACGGATACCCGCTTCATCCGGCTGAGACCGGAAACCCAGGCCATCGCAACGCTGGGCGGCACCGTGGTGGTCGGATGGACGATCATCGCCACTGCCGTTCTTCTGATGGATTCGATCGGCGCTGGAAACTTCCGCGATCAGGCTCTGCGCGATCAGGTGACTTATCAGCAACGGTTGAACGCGCTCTCCGAGGAACGCGACGCCCGCGCCGCCGAGGCCGTGGCCGCGCAGGAGCGCTTCAACGCCGCGCTCGACGAGGTCTCGATGATGCAGTCCGAGCTTCTGGCCGCGCAGAACAAGGTGCGCGAGCTGGAGACCGGGCTCGACGTGGTGCAATCGACCCTCGGCAAGACCATGAAGGAGCGCGAGGCCGCCCGCGAGCAATACGCCGCGCTGAAGGGCGATCTCGAGGCCGAGGGCGGAATGCCCGCCTCGGGCTCGGGCGAGAACGAGACCGTGGCGCTTCTGACCGACGCGCTGTCGCGCACCGCCGCCGAGCGCGACCAGGTGGTCGCCGACGCCGAGGACGCCTTTGTGCGCGCCGACGAGATGCGCACCGAGATCCGGCTGATGGAAGAGAAGAACGACATGATCTTCCGCCAGCTCGAAGAGGCGATGACCGTCTCGGTCAAGCCGCTCGACAAGATGTTCGAGGCCGCGGGCATGGACCCCGACCAGATCATCAGCCAGGTGCGCCGCGGCTATTCCGGCCAGGGCGGCCCGCTGACGCCGCTGTCCTTCTCGACCCGCGGCGAGGATCTGGGCGCCGATGCCGAACGCGCCAACCGCATCCTCAACCAGATGGACCGGCTGAACCTCTACCGGATCGCCGCGCAGAAGGCGCCCTTCGCCTCGCCGCTGCGCGATCCCTTCCGCTTCACCTCGGGCTTCGGCTACCGCTGGGGCCGGTTGCACGCCGGCACCGACTTCGCCGCGCCGCATGGGACGCCGATCTATGCCACCGCCGACGGCACCGTTGTGCATGCCGGCTGGCAGTCGGGATACGGCCGCCTGGTGAAGATCAAGCACGAGTTCGGGATCGAGACCCGCTACGCCCATAATTCCAAGCTCCTGGTCAAGGTGGGTCAAAGGGTCTCGCGCGGGCAGCAGATTGCTGCTATGGGGAATACCGGACGTTCGACCGGCACCCATCTGCATTACGAGGTGCGCGTCGGCGGTAAGCCCGTGAATCCCATGACCTATATCAAGGCTGCGAACGATGTTTTCTAAGAGCAAGATCAACGACCCCGCACCGAAGGCGGACGAGCCGAAACCGTCGTCCGCCTCTGATAGCGCCAAGCCCGCCGCCCCGGACTACAAGTCGGACTTCAAGCCCTCCGCGCCCAAGGCCAAGCCGCCGGCCTCGATCCTTTCGGCCGATCTGCACGTCGAGGGCAACCTGAAGACCTCGGGCGACATCCAGGTCGAGGGCACCGTCGAGGGCGACATCCGCGCGCATCTGCTGACCATCGGCGAAAGCGCCACCATCAAGGGCGAGGTCATCGCCGACGACGTGGTGATCAACGGCCGCATCGTCGGCCGCGTGCGCGGCCTGAAGGTCCGCCTGACCGCCACCGCCCGCGTCGAGGGCGACATCATTCACAAGACCATCGCGATCGAGAGCGGCGCGCATTTCGAGGGCTCGGTGCAGCGCCAGGACGACCCGCTGTCGACCAACAAGGGCAAGCCCGCCGCCGCGCAGGGCCAGGCCGCGGGCGGCCAGTCGCAATCCGCCGCGCCGGCGCAGAAGCCCGCGCAGCAGACCAGCTGATGCGCCCCGGGGTGTCCGCGCCATGACGGACACCGGGACAGATGACGGACGGGCCTCCGCCACGCGGGGGCCCGTTTTCGATTCCGCCCTCTGCACGGCGGGGGCGCGGAAATACCTGCTGGCCGCGGCGATCCTGGCCTCGGCCCTGGGCTTCATCGACGGCAGCGTGGTGGCCATCGCCCTGCCCGCCATGCGCGCCACGCTCGACGCCTCGCTGGTCGAGGCGCAGTGGATCGGCAATGCCTACCTGCTGACGCTCTCGGCGCTGATCCTCCTGGGCGGCGCGCTTGGCGACCGCTTCGGCGTGGCGCGGGTCTTCGGGCTTGGCATCGCGGTCTTCGTCCTGGCCTCCATGGTCTGCGCGGTCGCGCCGAGCCCCGAGCTGCTGATCGGCGCGCGGGCGATCCAGGGCATCGGCGCGGCGCTCATGGTGCCGGGCTCGCTGGCGCTGATCAGCCAGGCCTACCCGCGCGAGGAGCGCGGCCAGGCGATCGGCACCTGGGCCGCCGCCTCGGCGCTGACCACCGCGCTCGGGCCGGTGGTGGGCGGGCTGGCGCTCGACACTTTCGGCGATGCGGCCTGGCGCTGGATCTTCGCGGTGAACCTGCCGCTCGGGGGGCTGGCGCTCTGGCTGCTCTGGCGCTTCGCCTCGGGCGGGCGCACCCAGGAGGACCGCCCGCTCGATGTCCTGGGCGCGGGCCTCGCGACGCTGGGGCTTTTGCTGATCGCCTGGGGGCTCTCGGGCGGCGAAGGCGCGGGCCACGGCGGGCGGCTGCGCTGGGACCTCGCCGGCGCCGGCGCCGCGATCTTCGCGGTCTTTCTTTATTCCCAGGCCCGGGTGCGCGCGCCCATGGTGCCGCTGGGGCTCTTTGCCAACCGCGTCTTCGCGGCGGCCAACCTTCTGTCGTTCTTCCTGTATTTCGCGCTGACGGCGATGCTCTTCTACCTGCCGATGACGCTGATCGCGACCTGGGGCATCAGCCCGCTGACCGCGGCGCTGGCCTTCGCGCCGCTCTCGGTCTTCATCTCGACGCTCTCGCCCTGGGTCGGGCGGCTGGCCGACCGGATCGGCCCGCGCCTGCCGATCGCGGCGGGCTCGGGGCTGGTCGCCCTGGCCTATGGCGCGCTGGCGCTGACGGTGCCGCTGCAGGAGTTCTGGCGCGTCGTGCTGCCCTGCATGGCGCTGGCGGGCCTCGGCATGGCGCTGGTGGTGGCGCCCCTCTCGACGGCGGTCATGGGGGCGGTGGCCGAGGGTGAGACCGGCATCGCCTCGGGCATCAACAACGCGGTGACGCGGGTCGCGGGGCTGATCGCCGTGGCACTGGCCGGGGCCTTGGCCGGGGCGGTCTATGCGTTCTCAGGCGGGACCGAGAGCTTTGCCGCCGCGAGCAGCGGCGCGGACCACGTGAGCGCCACCAACGCGGGTTTCCAGGCGGTTGCGGCAACCGCCGCGGCGCTGTCGGCCGCGAGCGCGCTGGTCGCCTGGCTGGGGCTGAAACCTCAGGCCTCGAGCTCGGCGTCCCAGTAGAGGAAGTCGATCCAGCTGTCGTGCAGGTGGTTCGGCGGGAACTTCCGGCCCATGTTGCGCAGCTCCTCCGCGCCGGGCTGGCGCGGCGGCTTGCGCAGCGTCAGGCCCGAGCGGCGCAGGCTCTTCGAGCCCTTGCGCAGGTTGCAGGGCGCGCAGGCCGCGACGACGTTTTCCCAGCTGGTGATCCCGCCCGAGGCGCGCGGCACAACATGGTCGAAGGTCAGATCGCCCTTCGATCCGCAGTATTGGCAGCGGAATTCATCCCTCAGAAAAAGATTGAAGCGCGTGAAGGCCACGCGCTTCTGGAGTTTGACGAAATCCTTGAGGACGACGACGCTGGGGATCCTGAGGCTCATCGAGGGGCTTCGGACGACCTCGTCGTATTCGGCGATGATGTCCACCCGGTCGAGGAAGGCCGCCTTCACCGCCTCCTGCCAGGGCCAGAGGCTCAATGGGTAATAGGAAAGCGGCCTGTAATCCGCGTTGAGCACGAGCGCGGGATGCTGCCTGAGGCTCCCCGGTTCCCGTACGAAGCTGGTTCTGAAATCGCCGTCCATCTGCGGAGTCGTCCTTCGCCCTGTCTGCTCGTCTCAAGCACCAGGGCGGGACGCCCCGCCCCAGCCACATCTCCACTATATATCGCGTTCGCCACCTGGCAAGCCTCGCAATATACGGTGTCGCTGTGGACAAGTAAGGCGAGTCGGTAACGCCTGCGTAACAGGCAGAGACCTCAGCGCGGGATCAGAAGCCGCATTTGTCGCGCAGGAAGGCCAGCGCCACGCCCAGGCCCTCGGGGTCGATGCCATGGGCGGTGCCCTTCATCACATGGGCGTAGACGTCGGTCCAGCCGGCCTTCTGCAGGGCCTCGGCGGCCTCGGGCAGGCTTTGAGGCGGCACCACGTCGTCCTGGTCGCCATGGACCAGCAGCACCGGCGGGCGGGACACTACCTCGTCGACCAGGAGCTCGGGGTTCAGAAGCCGCCCCGAGAAGCCCGCGATGCCCGCCAGCGCATCCTCGCGCCGGGGGGCGACCTGAAGGCTCATCATGGTGCCCTGCGAGAAGCCGAAAAGCGCCACCTGCTCGGGCATGACGTCCTCGTCGACCATCAGGCTGTCGAGGAAGGCGTCGAGGTCCTGGGCCGCGGCGCGCATGCCCTCTTCGCTGTCCTCCTGGCTGGAGCCGTCGATCCAGGGGATCGGGAACCACTGGAAGCCGAAGGGCGCCCCGGCGCAGGCCTCGGGCGCGTCGGGCGCCACGAAAAGCGTGTCGGGCAGATGTTCGGCCAGGGGATCGGCGAGGCCCAGAAGGTCCGCGCCATTGGCGCCATAGCCATGCAGGAAGACCACGACGGAGCGGATGTCGCCCGATTTGGGCTCCTTGCGTCCGGCTTGCAATACGCGCGTCATGCGATGCCCTCTCGATCCTTTGCCACGTGGTAGTAGGCCCAGAGCGCCCGGGCTGCAACCGATCGCCAGGGCGACCAGGCGCGGGCCATCTCGCGCAGGGGTTTCTCGCGCGGGCGCTCGGGCAGCTCGAAGAGGACCCGCGCGGCCTCCTGTAGCGCCAGGTCCCCGGGCGCGAAGACATCCGCCCGGCCAAGCGCGAACATCGCGTAGATCTCGGCGGTCCAGACGCCGATGCCCTTCACCTCGGTCAGCGTTGCGACGACCTCCTGGGTGGGCGTGGCGCGCAGGGCGGCGTAGTCGATCCGCGCCTCGGCCAGCGCCTTGGCGTAGCGCGCCTTCTGCCGCGACAACCCATGCTCGCGCAGCTCCTCCTCCGAGACCGCGCGGATCGCGCTCTCCTCGGTGAAGCCCGCCGCCTCGAGCCGGCCGCGGATCGCTCGCGCCGAGGCGACCGAGACCTGCTGGCTGACGATGGCGTTCAGAAGCTGGCCGAAGCCGTCGGGTGTCCGCCTCAGCGGCAGGGGCCCGGTCGCCGCCATGGCGCGGGCAAAGCGCGGCTCGGCCTCGGCGAGCCAGGCCGCGCCCTCGGCGACGCAGGCGTCGGTCAGGATGATGCGGCCGATCTCAGCCATGAAAGCGCCTCCTCGGGGGTTCTTGCGCGGGGGCCCGGGGGCGCCGGGCCGCGGGACATCAGGATGACCGTGACGCCGAGGCGGCGGGCGGCCTCGATCTTGGGCCAGCTGCCGCTGCCGCCGGCGTCGCGGGTGATGAGATGTGTGACGCCGAGCCTTTGCATCAGCGCCCGCTCTCCGGCCACGTCGAAGGGGCCCGGCGCGGTCAGGACGCGCGCGCCCCGGACCGGGGGGCGGCCCCCTGCCCCGCCGCGCCGGCGCAGGACCAGATGGCCCCGCCAGCGCGCGAGCGTGGCGTAATCCTCGCCCCCGGTGGTGGCGAAGACGCGGGCGCCCTGCGGCAGATGCCGCAGCGCTTGGGCCATGTCGCGGACGCGGATCCAGCGCGCGCCGGGGCGCGGGACATAGCCCGGCCGCTCGAGCCGCAGGAGCGGCAGCGCCCGGGCGCGGGCAGCGCGCCAGAGCGCCCAGTGGCCCGCGCGGTCGCAGGGGTGGCGGGCGTCGATCACCGCCGTCAGATCCTCGGGCAGCCGCGCCCCGGGCGCCAGCGCGCGGGCCTCCGGCAGCTGCGCCAGAAGCGCCCGCGCCTCCGCGCTGCCCGTGACGATCCCGACGGCCTGCCTCATGGCGCAAGACATATCCCCCTGAGGCGGCAAAGACCACGCCTTGCCGCCGCCCCGCGCGAGGGATAGCAATGCCGCATGACCGATCAGCGCGCCAAGAAAAACGTCGCCGTCCTCGTCGCGGCCCAAGCGATCCTGGGCGCGCAGATGCCCATGATTTTCATCGTCGGCGGGCTGGCCGGCCAGTCGCTCGCGGGTAACCCCTGCTTCGCGACGCTGCCGATCTCGCTGATCATCATCGGCTCCATGGTCTCGGCCTCGCCGCTGGCGAGCTTCATGCAGAGCCACGGGCGCCGGGCGGGCTTTTTCGTCGGGGCCACCGGCGGCGCGCTGGGTGGGGTGATCGGGGCCGCGGGGCTCTGGTTCGCCTCCTTCCCGCTGTTCCTGCTCGGCTCCTTCATGACCGGGATCTATTTCGCCGCGCATAACTTCTACCGCTTCGCCGCCGCCGATACCGCCTCCGAGGCCTTCCGGCCCAAGGCCATCTCCTACGTGCTGGCGGGCGGGCTGATTTCGGCGCTGATCGGGCCGCAGATCGTCAAGCTGACCTCCGAGGCCTTCGTGGTGCCCTTCCTCGGCACCTATGGCGCGGTGATCGCGGTGAACGTGTTGGGCGCGGGGCTCTTTGCCTTCCTCGACATCCCCAAGCCCGCCGCGCCGAGCGCCGAGACGCCCGCCGGGCGCAGCCGGGGCGAGCTGTTGCGCACCCCGCGCATCGCCGTGGCGATCATCTGCGCCATGGTCTCCTACGCGCTGATGAACCTGGTGATGACCTCGACGCCGCTTGCGGTGGTGGGCTGCGGCTTCGCCCAGTCCGATGCCGCCAACATCGTCTCGGCGCATGTGCTTGCGATGTATGTGCCGTCCTTCTTCACCGGCCATGTGATCGCGCGCTTCGGGGTCGAGAAGGTCATCGGGCTCGGCCTCGCGATCCTCGCGGGCGCGGGCATCGTGGCGCTGGCGGGCATGGAGCTCGGCAATTTCTACCTGGCGCTGGTGCTCCTGGGTGTCGGCTGGAACTTCGGCTTCATCGGCGCGACGACGCTTCTGGCGGGCGCCCACCGCCCCGAGGAGCGTGGCCGCGTGCAGGGTCTGAACGACGTGATCGTCTTCGGCGGCGTGGCGGTGGCCTCGCTGGCCTCGGGCGGGCTGATGAACTGCTCGGGCGGCAGCGTCGGCGCCGGCTGGGCGGCGGTGAACCTGGCGATGCTGCCGCTCCTGGCGCTGGCGGGCGGGGCGCTCTTGTGGCGGACGCTGCGGCCGCGCACGCAGGCGGCGGAGTGAGGCTAAGGGTGTGTGGTCGCGCGAGGGGCGCTGATTTGCGCCCCGGCCGGGGCGCTCAGAACCGCCCCAGCGCCTTGAGATAAGCCAGCCGCGCCGCGCTTTTCGCGGGGTTCGGCTCCAGCCGTCCCTCGAGGACCGCCGCGGGGTCCTTCCGCACCGTCTTCAGCACCGGCTCGGCCTCCCAGGTCGCGAGAAACGCCGGGCGCGCCGCTTTCGAGACCTTCGCCCGCCGCGCCTCGGCGAGCCGTTTGAGGCCCTGCTCGGCCAGCTCGGCGAGTTGCCCATGCTCCTCGGAAAGGAGCGGCTGGCGGTTCTTCGCGCGCAGCTCCGGCACCGCGCGCAGGAAGGCCGCGAGCCCCGCCGCATAGCCCGCCCCGAGGGCGGCCTCCTCGTCCACCTCGCCGAGGCTGCGCGCCGCAGCGAGAAGCAGGAGGCCGCCGGTCTCCTCGATGTAGCGGTCGAAATGTTCGCGGTCCTCGAAGGGCTCGGGGTAGAGATCCCAGCGCCGCGCGCCGACCAGCCGGTCGAGCCGCTCCGCCAGCCCCGGCCCGAGCGCCAGCGCCAAGGGCGTGACCACGTCGTGACGCCGCACCACGCCGCCGGCCTCGATCTCGGCCAGCGCGTCGCGCCACCATTGCAGCCGCATCTCGCCGATCATCGGCTCCGAGGTCACCCAGGGCGCCCGGGCGACCTCGAGGTTGAAGGCATAGATCGGGAAGAGCACCCGGCGCGCGGCGACCGGCGCCGCCATGACCGCCCGGAAGCGCGGCGGATCGCCCTTTTCGACCGCCTGGGCGCAGGCCGTGAGATCGTCATCGAAGTCCATGCGGGGCACCTAGCCCCGCGGGCGCCCGGCGAAAAGGGGGTTTGCGTGGGGCGCGCGCTGGGACGGGGCGATTTGGCGCGGGGATGAGTGTCGGGCAGCGGTCGGTCCGTCTGTCTCCCACCCCTCAGCGAGGGCGCGCGCCGGACCGGGGGCCGGCGCTGCTGCACTCGGGGCTACGCACTTTATCCCCACAAGGTCAGGACTAGAGGCAAGCTAAGCACGCCACCCCAAGGAGCGCCGGCCCAAGGGGCCGGTCCGGCGCGCGCCCGGCACCTTCGGTGCTATTCGGGCGCAAGGGGGGCGTGGAATGGAGATGTTGCGTGGAAAGCTGCGCGGCGTGCTTCAATGGGATCAAGGAGACCGGTGCGGTCGCGCGGGTTTGGGCGGGGATCTTCGGATTGTTGTTGTGCAAAATGGTTGATCACATGCTCTGAAGGCAACGTTGGAGCGGTGCTCCCGCCTCTCAGCGAGGGCGCGCGCCGGACCGGGGGCCGGCGCTGCTGCCCTCTGAGCTGAGCACTTTATCCCGGCAAGGTCAGGACTAGCGACAAACTAAGCACGCCACCCCAACAAGCGCCGGCCCAAGGGGCCGGTCCGGCGCGCGCCCGGCACCTTCGGTGCTATTCGGGCGCAAGGGGGGCCGCCGAGCCCCCAAAAACCGCCTTACCCCTGCACCACGTCCCGCGCGAGCTTCCAGCGCACCGCGTCGAGCAGCGCCTCGAAGGAGGCGTCGACGATATTCGCCGAGACCCCCACGGTCGACCAGCGCCGGCCCTCGCCGTCCTCGCTGTCGATCACCACCCGGGTCACCGCCTCGGTGCCGCCCTGGGTGATCCGCACCTTGTAGTCGATGAGCCGCATGTCCTCGATCACCGACTGGTAAGGCCCGAGGTCCTTGGCCAGCGCCTTGGCCAGCGCATTCAGGGGCCCCCGGTCCGAGCCCAGCTCGTCCATCGACTCGCTGACCGAGAGCTTCTTCTCGCCGTCGATCTTCACCACCACGACCGCCTCGGACAGCGACACCATCTCGTTGCGCTTGTTCTTGCGGCGCTCGACGGTGACCCGGTAGCGCTTGACCTCGAAGAAGTCGGGCATCAGGCCCAGCTCCTCGCGGGCGAGCATCTCGAAGGAGCCCTGCGCGGTGTCATAGGCATAGCCCTGGTCCTCGCGCGCCTTGACCCGGTCGAGGATGCGCCCGAGCGCGGGATCGTCGCCCGCCACCTCGAGCCCGGCCTCGGAGAGCCGCCGCTTGAGGTTCGACCGCCCGGCCTGGTTCGACATCGGCACCACCCGGGCATTGCCGACGCTCTCGGGCGCGACATGCTCGTAGAGGTCCGGCGCCTTGACCACCGCCGAGGCATGCAGCCCGGCCTTATGCGCAAAGGCCGAGGCCCCCACGTAGGGCAGCTGCTTCATCGGCACCCGGTTCAGCACGTCGTCGAGCATCCGGCTGATCCGGGTGAGCCCGGTCAGCGCCTCGCGGCTGACCCCGGTCTCGAAACGGCTGGCATAGGGCTCCTTCATCAGGAGCGTCGGCAGGAGCGAGACGAGGTTGGCGTTGCCGCAGCGCTCGCCGAGCCCGTTCAGCGTGCCCTGGATCTGCCGCGCGCCGGCGTCGACGGCGGCCAGCGCCCCGGCCTCGGCCATGCCGGTGTCGTTGTGGGTGTGGATGCCCAGCCTTTCGCCGGGGATGCCGGTGGCGATCAGCTCCGAGACCACCTCTCCGATCACCACCGGCAGCGTGCCGCCATTGGTGTCGCACAGCACCACCCAGCGCGCCCCGCCCTCGAGCGCGGCCTCGAGACAGGCGCGGGCATAGCCGGGGTCCGCGGCATAGCCGTCGAAGAAATGCTCGGCGTCGAAGATCGCCTCGCGGCCCTCAGCGACCACATGGGCGAAGGAGGCGCGGATGTTCTCGAGGTTCTCCTCGCGGCTGATCCCGAGCGCCGCCTCGACGTGGTAGACGTGGCTCTTGCCGACCAGGCAGACGGCGGGCGTGCGGGCGTTCAGGACCGCCGCCAGCACGTCGTCATTGGCCGCCGAGCGGCCCGCGCGCTTGGTCATGCCGAAGGCGGTCATGGTCGCATGGGCGCTTTCCGCGACCTCGAAGAAGGCCGAATCCGTGGGGTTCGCCCCGGGCCAGCCGCCCTCGATGTAGTCGAGCCCGAGCCCGTCGAGCGCCGCGGCGATCTTCTGCTTCTCGGGCGTGGAGAACTGCACGCCCTGTGTCTGCTGCCCGTCGCGCAGGGTGGTGTCGAAGAGGTAGAGACGTTCGGTCATGAGCCCACCTCGGAGAGCTTGCCCGCGTCGAACTCCGCGCCGGGCAGCAGCTCGACGCCCGCCTTGGACATGCGGACCTCGACGCCGGCCTCCTTGAGCTGGGCCTTGAGCCGGTCGACCTCGGAAAAGTCCTTGGTCTGCATGGCTCTTTCTCGCGCGTGCGACAGCTCGAAACCGATCTTCATCAAGGCGTCTGCGGTATCTTCTCCGATTTCACCGGACCAACTTACCCGGACCCTGTGATGCCCATCACTCTTGGATTCCTCAGCTTGGCGAAATTCCTTCGGGATTTCTCCGGCAGGCTCAAGAAATCCCATCATTTCCATAGCATAACGCAATTCGGGCCAACGGTTCTTGTCGGATGCAAGATGCCGCATTTGGTCCAAAGCGCCCCAGGTATCCAAGTCGTTCGAAAGGTACGGCAGAACTGCCCACGCACCTTGAGCGTCGCTGTCGACGTCAGCCACTTTCGCAAACCAGTCGCGAAGCGTCGCCTCCGCCTCGCGCCGCTTCTGCGCCGTCCAATCCATCGGCTTGCGGTAATGCGCCGAGAGCAGCACAAAGCGCACCACCTCGCCGGGGATGCCCTCGTCGAGCAGATCCCGCACGGTGAAGAAATTGCCGAGCGATTTCGACATCTTCTTGCCTTCGACCTGCAGCATCTCGTTGTGCAGCCAGACGTTGGCGAAATGGCCCTCGGGGTGGGCGCAGGCGGATTGCGCGATCTCGTTCTCGTGGTGCGGGAACATCAGGTCGTTGCCGCCGCCGTGGATGTCGAAGCTCTCGCCCAGAAGCGCGCCGGCCATGGCCGAGCACTCGATGTGCCAGCCGGGGCGGCCGCGGCCCCAGGGGCTGTCCCAGCCCGGCAGGCCCTCCTCGGAGGGCTTCCAGAGCACGAAATCCATCGGGTTCTTCTTGTAGGGCGCCACCTCGACCCGGGCGCCGGCGATCATGTCGTCGACCGACCGGCCCGAGAGCTTGCCGTATTGCGCGTAGCTCTCGACGGCAAACAGCACATGGCCCTCGGCCTCATAGGCGTGGCCCTTGGCGATCAGGTCCTCGATCATGGCGACCATCTCGGCGATATAGCCGGTGGCGCGCGGCGCATGGCCGGGCTCGAGCGCGCCGAGCGCGCCCATGTCCTCGAGATACCAGCCGATCGTCTCCTCGGTGATCGCGCCGATCTCGCGGCCGCTCTCCTGGGCGCGGGCGTTGATCTTGTCGTCCACGTCGGTGAAATTCCGCACGTAGGTCACATGCTCGGCGCCGTAGACATGGCGCAGGAGCCGGTAGAGCACGTCGAAGACCACCACCGGGCGGGCATTGCCGAGATGCGCCCGGTCGTAGACCGTCGGCCCGCAGACATACATGCGCACGTTCTTCGGGTCGATCGGGACGAAGGGTTCCTTCGTGCGGGTGCGGGTGTTGTGGAAAGTCAGGTCCATGCGTGCCTCAAGCCTCGGGCGTCTCCTCGGAGGCGGGCTCTAGCAGCTTCGTTTTGCGAAAGGAACGAAAAGACGGCCCGCCGATGGATCAGCAGGAAATGCAGCAGATAATGATGGTTGCCGCTTGCGTCATGGCGCTTCGGTAGACCTTCGCCGGGGCCTTGGCAAGCCTGTTGTGCCCGGCCCGCGGCTTGGGCAAGCTCCGCCCCGACGCTAGGCCCGCCACCAGCCCGCCGCAGAGAAGGATCGCCCATGCCGCCCATCGCGCCCCGCATCGCCCAGATGAACGCCTCCGGCTCGGACGGCTGGGAGCTGTTCCTCAGGGCCCGGGAGATGGTCGCCGCGGGGCGCCCGGTGATCGAGCTGACCATCGGCGAGCACGACGTGCCGACCGATCCCGCGATCCTCGACGCGATGGATGCCGCGGCGCGGGGCGGGCACACGGGCTATGCCATGGTGCCGGGCCATGACGCGCTGCGCACGGCCATCGCCCGGCGCCTCGCCGCGCAAAGCGGCGTGCCCACCGGACCCGAGAACGTGCTGGTCACCCCGGGCGGGCAATCGGCGCTCTTCGCCGCGCATCTCCTGGCCTGCGCGCCGGGCGACGCGGCGCTCTACCTCGATCCGCATTACGCCACCTACCCCGGCACGATCCGCGCCGCCTCGGCCCGGGCGGTGCGGGTCCCGACCGATCCCGCCCGCGGCTTCCTGCCCGACCCCGAGGCCGTCGCCCGGGCCGCCCGGGACCACGCCGCGCGCTCGCTCCTGATCAACACGCCCAACAACCCCACCGGGCGGGTCTACCCCGAGGCCGTGCTGGAGGGGCTCGCCGAGGTCGCCCGCGCCCGCGACCTCTGGATGATCTCGGACGAGGTCTATGACACCCAGGTCTGGCAGGGCGCCCATCTCAGCCCGCGCGCCCTGCCCGGCATGGAGGAGCGCACGCTGGTCGTGGGCTCGATGTCCAAATCCTTCGCCATGACCGGCTCCCGGATCGGCTGGATCGCCGGCCCCGCGCGGGCCATCTCGCATCTGATCGACCTGGCCACGGTCACCACCTACGGCGTGGCGGGCTTCATCCAGAAGGCGGCGCTGGCGGCGCTCGAGGCCGGGCCGGCGTTCGAGCGCGGAATCGCCGCCCCCTTCGCCCGCCGCCGCGAGATCGCCCGCGAGATCCTCGAGGACGCGCCGGGGCTCAGGCTCCTGCCGCCCGAGGGGGCGATGTACCTGATGCTCGACGTGCGGCCGACGGGGCTCTCGGGCGAGGGCTTCGCCTCGGCGCTCCTCGAGGAGGAGGAGATCGCCGTCATGCCGGGCGAGAGCTTCGGCGAAGCCGCGCGCGGGCACATCCGCGTCGCCATGACGGTGCCCGACGCGCAGTTCCGCGCCGCGCTGACCCGGCTGGCGCGCTTCGCCGAGGCGCGGGCCGCAGCGGTGGCCTGATGGCGCGGGTCTCCTCGATCAAGGGCCTGGGCCCGGCCTTCGAGGCCGAATGCGCCCGCGCCGGGATCGAGACCGCCGAGGAGCTGCGCGCGCTTGGCGCCCACGAGGCCTATGCCCGCATGGTCCGGGCCGGCACGCGGCCGCATTTCATCGGTTATTACGCGCTGACCATGGTGCTCATGGGGCGGCCCTGGAACGACTGCCGGGGCGCCGAGAAAGAGGCGCTGAGGGCCCGTTTCGACGCGCTGCGCGCGGCGCGGCCCGCCGACCCCGACGGGCTGCCCGAGACGCTGGCCCGGGCGCTCGACCAGATCGGCGTGCGGGGCGGCAAGGGCGGCTAGGCGCCCCGCGCCCTTGCCCGGCCCACGGGAACCGCCGCCCCGGGCCTCGCGTTTTCGAGACCAAAGGAACCGCAACCCCCGGAGGCTCTCATGGACCTGATCCGCATCATCCTCTCGGTCATCCTGCCGCCGCTCGGCGTCTTCCTGCAGGTTGGCCTCGGCAAGCATTTCTGGCTGAACATCCTGCTCACGATCCTGGGCTATATCCCCGGCATCGTACACGCGGTCTGGATCATCGCCCGGACCGGCCCGCGCAGCGCATGAGCCCCCTGCCGCGCATCGACCCCGAGGCCGAACGCGCGACGCTGGCGCGGGTGGAGGCGGTGGCCCACAGGATGGACCGCGCCTTCCGCCTGCCCGGCACGCGCATCCGGCTGGGCTGGGATTCCATCGTCGGCCTGATCCCCGGCATCGGCGACACGCTGGCCCTGGCGCCGGCGCTTTACATCATCGCCGCTGCCCGGCGGCTCGGCGCGCCTTGGCCGCTGCTTCTGAAGATGAGCGTGAACCTCGGCATCGACTGGCTGATCGGCCTGGTGCCGCTGGCGGGCGACCTGCTGGACGTTGGCTACAAGGCCAACACCCGAAACGCGCGGGCCCTGCGGGACTTCCTCGACCGCCGCGACGAAGCGCGGATGGCGCAGGCGCCGGAAGCGGCGCGCTGAGGTCCGCGCCGCGCCACGCCCGCGCCGGAGCCCCCTGCCCTCACCCATCCCCCAAAAACAAAAAAGGAGCGCCACCGGGGCGCTCCTTTTCGTATCTCCGGTCCGATAACGGACGGCTGGTTCAGCCGACGATCTCGAGGCCCGCGAAGAAGAAGGCGATCTCTTCGGCCGCGGTCTCGGGGGCGTCCGAGCCGTGCACCGAGTTCTCGCCGACGCTTTCGGCGAACTCGGCGCGGATGGTGCCGGGCTCGGCATCCGCGGGGTTGGTCGCACCCATGACTTCGCGGTTCTTGGCGATCGCGCCTTCCCCTTCGAGCACCTGCACGACAACCGGCGCGGAGGCCATGAATTCGCAGAGCTCGTCGTAGAAGGGGCGCTCCTTGTGCACGGCGTAGAAGGTGCCGGCCTGCGCCTTGGACAGCTGGATGCGCTTCTGCGCCACGATGGTCAGGCCCGCTTCCTCGAACTTGGCATTGATCTTGCCGGTGAGGTTGCGCTTGGTCGCGTCGGGTTTGATGATCGACAGGGTACGTTCGATAGCCATGATCGCCTCTCTGGGGTCTGTCCCGGCGGCGGATCCGCGCGGGAATCTAAAAATCGAGGCTGCGCTTATCACGGGCGGGAGGGCTTGCAAACATGTCGCGCGCCCGCGCGGCGGCGCGCGTCGGGTGGGCGCGCGGGCGGGCCCGGGCCTCTCGCGCCGACCCCAAGGCCCCCTGACGCGAAGACCCCGCGAAAGCCCGCTTCCCCAGCCGCGCGGCCTTTGTTAAGGCCCGCGCATGCTCAGCCTGACCGATCTTTCTTTCGCCATGGACGGCCGCCCGCTTTTCGAGGGCGCGACCGCGACGATTCCCGCCGGCCACAAGGTCGGCCTCGTGGGGGCCAACGGCACCGGCAAGACCACGCTCTTCCGGCTGATCCGGGGCGAGCTGACCGCCGACGGCGGCGAGATCGAGCTGCCGCGCGGCGCCCGCATCGGCGGTGTCGCCCAGGAGGCCCCGGCCACCGAGGAAAGCCTGATCGACACCGTGCTGGCCGCCGACAGCGAGCGCGCCGCGCTCATGGCCGAGGCCGAGACCGCCACCGACGGCCGCCGCATCGCCGAGGTGCAGACCCGGCTTGCCGATATCGACGCGTGGTCCGCCGAGGCCCGCGCCGCCACCATCCTCAAGGGCCTGGGCTTCGACGAGGACCAGCAACAGATGCCCTGTTCGGCCTTCTCGGGCGGCTGGCGGATGCGCGTGGCGCTGGCCGGGGTGCTCTTTGCCGCGCCGGATCTTCTGCTGCTCGACGAGCCGACGAACTACCTCGACCTCGAAGGCGCGCTCTGGCTCGAAAGCTACCTCGCGCGCTATCCGCACACGGTCATCGTGATCAGCCACGACCGCGGGCTTCTGAACCGCGCGGTCGGCGCGATCCTGCATCTCTCGGAGAAGCGGCTCACTTTCTACCAGGGCCCCTACGACCAGTTCGCCCGCCAGCGCGCCGAGAAGCGCGCCCATCTCGAAGCCGCCGCCAAGAAGCAGGAGGCCCGGCGCGCGCATCTGCAATCCTATGTCGACCGCTTCCGCTACAAGGCCGACAAGGCCCGGCAGGCGCAGTCGCGGATCAAGATGATCGAGAAGATGGAGAGCATCACCCTGCCCGAGGATGCCGAGCGGCGGGTCTTCACCTTCCCCGCGCCCGAGGAGCTGTCGCCGCCGATCGTGCATCTCGAGGGCGGCGCCACCGGCTACGGCGAGACCCAGGTGCTGGGCCGGCTGAACCTGCGCATCGACCAGGACGACCGGATCGCGCTTCTGGGCAAGAACGGCGAGGGCAAGTCGACGCTGTCGAAGCTCCTCTCGGACCGGCTGCCGCTCTTCGAGGGCAAGCAGACCCGCGCCTCGAAGCTGCGGATCGGCTATTTCGCCCAGCACCAGGTCGACGAGCTGCGCCTCGAGGAGACGCCGCTGGAGCATCTCGGGCGCGAGCGTCCGGGCGAGGCCCCGGCCAAGCTGCGCGCGAGGCTCGCGGGCTTCGGGCTGCAGGCGGCCCAGGCCGACACCGTGGTGGGCCGGCTCTCGGGCGGGCAGAAGGCGCGGCTGTCGCTCCTCCTCGCGACGCTCGACGCGCCGCATATGCTAATCCTCGACGAGCCGACCAACCACCTCGACATCGAGAGCCGCGAGGCGCTGATCGAGGCGCTGAACGCCTATACCGGCGCGGTGATCCTGGTCAGCCACGACATGCATTTGCTGAGCCTCGTGGCCGACCGGCTCTGGCTCGTGGGCGGCGGCACGGTGGAGCCCTACGAGGGCGACCTCGAGAGCTACCGCAAGCTCCTGCTGGGCCAGGACCAGAAGCCGCAGAAACCGGGCAAGCAGCGGGCGGCCAAGCCCGAGAAACCCTCGCGCGATGCGATCCTGGCGCTGCGCTCGGACGTGCGCAAATGCGAGGCCCGGGTCGAGAAGATCGAGGAGATGCGCGAGAAGCTCGCCGCAAAGCTCGCCGATCCCGACCTCTACGAGACCGCGCGGGCGGGCGAGCTGGAGACCTGGAACCGCAAATACGCCGAGATCATGGAAGGCCTCGAACGCGCCGAGGCTCTGTGGCTGAGCGCGCAGGAAAAGCTGGAGGCCGCGGAAAGCGCCTGAGGCTCGGGGGCGGGGCCCCTGCCCCGTGACCTTCGCAGGATGAGCCTAGCGCGCCCCATCGGCGCACGCCCCCTTGCCCCATGCCGCCGCGCCCCTTAAGCGCGAAGGCATGGACCTCGCGCTTCTCATCTCCGCCTTCACGACGCTCTTCGTGGTGATCGACCCGATCGGCACCACGCCGGTCTTCATCGCGCTGACCCGCGGCATGAGCCCGGCACGGCGGCGCGCCATCGCGCTGCGCTCCTGCCTGATCGCCGCGGCGATCCTCTGTCTTTTCGCGGTCGCGGGCGAGGCGGTCCTGGGCTTCGTCGGCATCACCATGCCCGCCTTCCGCATCGCAGGCGGCCTCCTGCTGTTCCTGACCGCGCTCGACATGCTCTTCGAGCGCCGCACCAAGCGCCGCGAGGACAAGGCCGAGGAAGCCGAGGACGACGTGCCCGACCCCTCGGTCTTCCCCATGGCGATCCCGCTTCTCGCGGGCCCCGGCGCGATCACCTCGGTCATCCTCCTGGTGAGCCGCGCCGGCGATCCCGCCGAGCTGGCCACGGTCTTCGCGGTGATGTTCGGCGTCCTGGCCATCGCACTGGTGCTGCTTCTGACCTCGGGCTTCATCGAGCGGGTGCTCGGCAAGATCGGCATCACCGTGGTCACACGGCTCCTGGGCCTCCTGCTCGCCGCGCTCTCGGTGCAATTCGTGGCCGACGGGCTCCTGGCCTTCGGCTTCGGCACGCCGCCCGGCTGAGGATCTTTCCAATCCCGGCCGCCGTGCCTATCTCAGGCCCATGGACGCCATGGATTACGGACAATTCGCCTATCTCGCGCTTCTGGGCGCGGTGCTGGTCTTCTGGTTCTTCGTGCAGGACCGGGCCAATCTCGGCACCAAGGTCAAGGCGCTGGCGGCCTGGGTCTTCATCTTCCTCGGCGCCATCGCGGTGATCGGCCTCTGGGACGACATCCGTGGCACGGTACGCCCGCAGCAGAGCTACCTGGCCGAGGAGGCACGCATCGTGCTGCCGCGCCAGGCCGACGGGCATTACCACGCGCGGCTCGAGGTGAACGGCACGCCGGTCTCCTTCCTGGTCGACACCGGGGCAAGCGGCACGGTGCTGGGGCAGCGCGACGCGGCGCGGCTGGGATTTGCGCCCGAGGAGCTGGCACATACCGGCGTGGCGGAGACGGCGAACGGCTCGGTCCGGACCGCGCGGGTGACGCTCGACAGCGTCGCGCTCGGGCCCTTCGAGGATCAAAACGTGCCGGCCTATGTGACCGAGGGCGCGCTGGAGCAATCGCTCCTGGGGATGAGCTACCTGCAGCGCTTCGGGCGGCTGGAGATCGCGGGCGACGAGCTGATCCTGGAGCGTTGAGGCGCGGATCTTCACGGAAGATCCGGGTGGGACTTTTAGGAAAAGTCCCTGTGGTGCATGGGTTGTCGGGGGTGGCGAAGTCGGATCTTCGCGGAAGATCCGGGTGGGACTTTTGGGAAAAGTCCCGAGGTGCGCGGGGTGTTGGGTCTGGCGCGGGCGGATCTTCGCGGAAGATCCGGTTCGGACTTTTGGGAAAAGTCCGGGGCGCCCGGCCCCAGGATCTTCGTGAAGATCCGCACCAGGACTTTTGGCAAAAGTCCTGCCACGCCCCGCAGCAGCCCCCCTAGCGTTCCGCCTTCTTCTCCCAGCGCCCGCTTTCCTCGGACCAGTATTGCGCCGCGCAGCCCGCGTCGGTGAGCGCCTTCCACTGCACCCGCGCGGCCTGCACCGCGGCGGGATCGGTGCCGTCGAAGAGCACGCAGACCCGCTCCAGCGCCGCGACCTCCTCGGGGCAGACCTCGGCGCCGTCGATCGCCATGACGCATTGCGGCTCGTTGGGCGCGGCGCGGGTCTCGGTCAGCAGGATCGGCTGGCGCGCATCGGCCTTGCCCCCGGCCCGGCCGTGCGGCAGGAACTCCTCCGCCTCACCGAGCCAGAGCCGCTGGTCGAGCCAGTCGAGCCGCGCGGCATCCCGGCCCCGGACCGCGACCCGCCAGCCCGCCCCGCGCGCCTTTCCGAGGAGCATGGGCAGTGTCTCCTCGAGCGGGCGGCGGGTCAGGTGGTAGAAATAGGCCGCGCCCATGGTGCTCAGCCCTCGTAGCGGTCCGCGACCAGGCGGTTGAGCGCCATGACGCCCCAGCCCGAGGCGCCTTTCGGCGCCAGCGGCGTCTCCTTGGCGGTCTTGGCCATGCCGGCGATGTCGATGTGGATCCAGGGCGTCTCTTCCTTGACGAAGACCTTGAGGAACTCCGCCGCGGTGATCGTGCCCGCGGCGCGCCCGCCGGTGTTCTTGATGTCGGCGAGCGGGGTCTTGATCTGCTCGGCGTAGCCCGGGCCGAAGGGCAGCCGCCAGACGCCCTCGCCTTCCGCCGCGGCGGCCTTGGAGAAGGCGCCCGAGAGGTCCTCGTCATTGGCGAAATAGGCGGCGTTCTCATGGCCGAGCGCGATGATGCAGGCGCCGGTCAGCGTGGCGAGATCGATCATCGCGGCGGGCTTTTCGTATTCCTGCGCGTACCAGAGCACATCGGCCAGGACGAGCCGGCCCTCGGCGTCGGTGTTGATGATCTCGATGGTCTCGCCCTTCATGCTGCGCACGATGTCGCCGGGGCGCGAGGCGCGGCCGTCGGGCATGTTCTCGACGATGCCGACGAGGCCGGTGACATTGGCCCGCGCCTTGCGCCGGGCGAGCGCCTTCATCACGCCCGCGACGGTGCCCGCGCCGCCCATGTCCATGGTCATGTCCTCCATGCCGGCTGCGGGCTTCAGCGAGATGCCGCCGGTGTCGAAGACCACGCCCTTGCCGACCAGCGCCAGCGGCGCGGCGTCGGCCTCGCCGCCCTTCCAGCGCATGATGACGAATTTCGCCGGGCTCTCGGAGCCCTGGCTGACCGAGAGATAGGCGCCCATGCCCAGCTCGGCCATGCGGTCCTCCTCGATCACCTCGACCTCGACGCCGAGATCGCGCAGCGCCTCGAGGCGGGTGGCGAACTCGGTGGTGGTCAGCACATTGGCGGGCTCGGAGACCAGGTCGCGGGTGAAGACCACGCCCTCGGCCACCGCCAGCGCGGTCTCGACGCGCGGGCCCACCTCATCGGGCTTCGAGACCATGAGCGTCACCGCGCCCGGGGCCTCGCCCTTCTCGGTCTTGTGGTCGGTGAAGCCGTAGGCGCGCAGCGCCAGGCCCGCGGCCAGGTCCTCGGGGCGGGTCAGGGATTCGGCCAGGACCAGCGCCGGCTTGGTCGAGACCTTGGCCAGCGCCGCCCCGGCCTTGCGCGCCTCGGCGACCGAGGGGCGGCGCGGCAGTTTCACGACGTCGATGGCCTCGGCGGCCATGCCGGCGGGCCAGGCGAGGCTCATCACATCACCGGTCTTGGCCTTCTCGAAGCCCGCGCTCTCCACGGCGCGGGCCAGCGCGCCCTTGCTGAGGCGGTTGAGCCGCCGCGCGCCGGGGCTCAGCTTGCCCTCGGGCGTGACGCAGACCGCGACGCGGCCCTCGGCCTCCTTCAGCGCCTCGAGGTCCGTCGCCGTCACCGTGATCGCGCGCAAATCGGTCATGCCTGTCTCCTTCGCAACTCTCAGAATGTCATCTCGGGCGTCACCGGATCCCCCCTGAAGGAGCCGCGGGCGCCGCGGGTTGTCCCAGAGGTAGCGAGGCAGGGAAGGCTTGACCAGAGGCACCTTTCCCGGCCCTTCCCGATGGGCTAGGGTCGCGCGGAACTGACGGTCGGTCTGGGGGGATCGGTGGCCAAATTCGACAGGTACATGCTGTCGCGCCTCATGGTGCTTTTCGGCTTCTTCGCGCTCGTCCTGGTCTCGGTCTACTGGGTCAACCAGGCCGTGATCCTGTTCGAGCAGCTGGTCTCGGACGGCCATTCGGTCGGCATCGTGCTGGAGTTCACCGCGCTGTCGCTGCCCACGACCATCGTGCGGGTGCTGCCGCTCGCGGCCTTCGTCTCCGCGCTCTATTTCACCCAGCGCCTGATCGGCGATTCCGAGCTGACGGTCATGCAGGCCACCGGCTATTCGCCCTGGCGGCTGGCGCGGCCGGTCCTGGCCTTCGGCGGGCTGGTCGCCGCGATGATGCTGATCCTGGCGCATGTGCTGGTGCCGCAGTCGCTCGAACAGCTGCGCCTGCGCGAGGCCGAGATCTCCAACGCCGCCTCGGCGCGGCTCCTGCGCGAGGGGGTCTTCCTCAGCCCCGCCTCGGATGTGACCTTCTACATCCGCGAGATCACCGAGGACGGCGAGCTGCGCGACGTCTTCCTGACCGACCGCCGCCAGCCGGGGCGCGAGGTCACCTATACCGCCGAACGCGCCTTCGTGGTGGGTGACGGCGCCGACGAGGCCAACCTGGTGATGCTGAGCGGGCTGGCGCAAACGCTGGAGCTGCAGACCAACCGGCTCTCGACCACGACCTTCGCTGATCTGACCTATTCGGTCTCGAGCCTGATCGAGGAATCGGGGCTCGGGAAACAGAAGCTCGAATCCACCCCGAGCTGGGAGATCCTCGCCGATTTCACCGGCGTGATGGAGCGCACCCGCGAACGCCCGGCGGAGCTTCTGGTGGCGCTCTTCTCGCGGGTGCAGCAGCCGCTCCTGGCGCTGGTGGGCGCGTCTATCGGCTTCGCGGCGCTCCTGACCGGCGAGTTCTCGCGCTTCGGCGTCGGGCGGCAGATGTTCCTGGCGGTCGGGCTGGTGGTGCTGGTCTATTTCCTCGAAACCGCGGTGGCGGGCGCCGCCGAGGTCAGCATGGCGAGCACCGGGCTGATCTTCCTGCCCAGTATCGTGGGCCTCGGCATCGCCGCGGGGCTCCTGCATCTCGCCGCAAGGCCGCGACGGCCGAAACGCGGGGCGGCCCAGGGCCAGGAGGCGCCGGCATGATGCTGCATCTCTACTTCGCGCGGCGCTTCCTATTCACCTTCCTGTCGATCCTCGGCGGGGTGGCGGCCTTCGTCTATGTCCTTGATTTCGTGGAACAGATCCGCCGTTTCGACGATGACAACGTCTCCTTCGGGGGGCTCGCGCATCTGACGCTCCTGAACGCGCCGGCCTCGCTCTACGAGATGATGCCGCTGGTGATGATCCTGTCCTCGGTGGCGCTGTTCCTGGCGCTGGCGCGCTCCTCGGAGCTGGTGGTGACGCGGGCCACGGGCCGCTCGGGCATGAGCGCGCTGGCGGGCCCGGCGCTGGTGGCGCTCGTGGTCGGCATGGTCTCGGTCGCGGTCTTCAACCCGATCGTGGCGGCCAGCACCCAGCGCTTCAGCGAGCTGCGCGAGCTCTACGAGGACGGGCGGCAAAGCGTGATCTCGATCGGCGCCGACGGGCTCTGGCTGCGCCAGGGCGACGAGAGCGGCCAGACGGTGATCCGGGCGGCACGCTCGAACGCCGATGCGACGCTGCTCTACGACGTCTCCTTCCTGCGCTACCAAAGCGGCGTCGGCCCGACGCGCAGGCTGCTCGCGGGCGAGGCGGAGTTGGCCGAGGGCGCCTGGCGGCTTCGCGACGTGAAGGCCTGGCCGCTTGGCCCGGAGATCAACTCCGAGGCCAATGCCGAACAGCTCTCGCAGATGGAGATCCCCTCGACCCTGACCCGCGACCGCATCCGCGACCGCTTCGGCCAGCCCTCGGCGATCTCGATCTGGGCGCTGCCGACCTTTATCGCCGATCTCGAACGCTCGGGCTTCTCGGCGCGACGGCACGCGGTCTGGCTGCAGATGGAGCTGGCCCGCCCGATCTTCCTGGTGGCGCTGGTTCTCGTCGGCGCGGCCTTCACCATGGAGCACGCGCGCCTCGCCCGCACCGGCATCGCGGTCATGTCGGCGGTGCTGATCGGCTTCGGGCTCTTCTACGTGCGGAACTTTGCGCAGATCCTCGGGGAAAGCGGCCAGCTTGGACCGCTCGTGGCCGCCTGGGTGCCGCCCGCGGCCTCCCTTCTGCTTGCGCTCGGGCTGCTTTTGCAGAAGGAAGACGGCTGATGCGGCGCCTTCTCTGTCTTCTCGCGGCCCTGATCTGGCCTCTCTCCGCCTCCGCCCAGGAGGCCGGCGGCGCAACGCCCCCGGCGCTGCTTGTGGCGGATATGGTCTATGTCGAAAGCGAGGACGTCCTGGTCGCCGAGGGCAACGTCGAGGCGGTCTACGACGGCCGCCGCCTGACCGCGAGCCGGGTGGTCTACGACGACGGCGCGGGCACCCTGTCGATCGAAGGCCCGATCCGCATCACCGAGGCCAATGGCGACGTGCTGACGGCCAGTTCGGCCTCGCTGGATGAAGGCTTCCGCAGCGGCATCCTCGCCGGGGCGCGCATCGTGCTCGACGAACAGCTGCAGCTCGCGGCGGTCGAGGCGCGGCGCGTCGGCGGGCGCTACACCGAGCTGTCGAAGGTCGCGGTGACCTCCTGCCAGGTCTGCGGCAAGAACGAGAAACCGCTCTGGCAGATCCGCGCCGGCCGGGTGGTGCACGACCAGGAGGCGCGGCAGATCTACTTCGAGAACGCCACCTTCCGCGTGCTCGACGTGCCGATCTTCTACTTCCCCCGGCTGCGCATCCCCGATCCGACCCTGAAGCGCGCGCGCGGCTTCCTGCCGCCGCAGGTGCGCACCTCGACGCTTCTCGGCTTCGGGATCAAGCTGCCCTATTTCATCCCGCTCGGGCCGCATCAGGACGTGACGCTCACGCCCTATCTCTCGACCGAAGGGCGCACCCTCGAGATGCGCTACCGCCGCGCCTTCACCAATGGCGACATCCAGATCGACAGCGCGGTCAGCAGCGACAGCCTGGTCGAGGACCTGCGCGCCTATGCCTTCGTCTCCGGCAATTTCGACCTGCCGCGCGACTTCGTCCTCGACTTCGGCATCGAGACCACCAGCGACGCGGCCTATCTCGACGTCTACGGCTTTTCCTCGAGCGACCGGCTGAAGAACTTCGCCGAGATCACCCGCTACAAGCGCGACAGCGCCTTCTCTTCGGCGGTGAGCTTCTACGAGACGCTGCGCGACGAGGACACCACCGAGACCCGGCCCTCGGCGATCCTCGATTTCACCTACGAGCGGCGTTATTTCCCGGCGGCCATCGGCGGCGAGCTGCGGCTGAGTGTGGATTCCCACGCGCATTTCCGCCCCTCCGACCAGCCCTTCGACGGCTCGGACGCCGACAGCGTGGTCGACGGGCGTGACGTCAGCCAGCTCTCCGCGACGGTCTCCTGGCGCGACCGTTACACGCTGCCCGGCGGGCTGCGGTTGGGCCTCGTGGGCCAGGTCTCGGGCGACCGCATCCGCATCGCCCAGGACGACACCTCTGAGCCCGAGGCCTCGGTGCTGACGCCCGCCGCCTCGGCCGAGCTGCGCTGGCCCTGGGTCCGGCGCGGCGCCTCGGGCGCGCGGACGCTGATCGAACCGCTCGCGCAGATCGCCTGGTCGGGTGGCGAACGGCCCACCACCGCCGCCGACGAGAGCACCCGGCAAGAGTTCGACGAGGGCAACCTCCTGTCGATCTCGCGCTTCCCGGCGCCCGACCGGCGCGAACGCGGGGTGGTCGGCGTCGCGGGCATACGCTGGCGCCACAGCGACCCCCTGGGCTGGAGCGCGGGGCTGACCATGGGCCAGGTCTGGCGCGAGGAGCGCGACCCCGCCTTCACCAAGTCCTCGGGCCTGAGCGAGACCGATTCCGACATCCTGATCGCCACACATTTTGCCACGGCGCTTGGCTTCCAGGTCTCGGGCCGGGGGCTTCTGGACCTTGATGCCGCGGATTTCTCCAAGGCCGAGGCCCGCGTCGACTGGGAGACCCGGCGCTTCGAGCTGGGCGCCTCCTACCTTCTGCTCAAGGCCGATCCCGCCGAGGACCGCGACGAGACGCAGTCCGAATGGACCCTCGACGGGGCCTATGAATTCACGCCCGACTGGTCGGCCGACGGCTACTGGCGCTACGACCTCGGCGACAACCGGTCCGACCGCGCCGGGCTGGGCGTGACCTGGCAGAACGAATGCGTGCTGGCCGAGTTTTCGGTCTCGCGCCGCTTCGCCTCATCCACTAACCTCGAACCGTCCACAGATTTCGGCCTGACCGTCTCGCTGAAAGGCTTCAGCACGGGCGGCAGCGCCAAGGAGTACCGCCGCACATGCTCGACCTTCTGAAGACCACGTTGAAACCCGCGCTCGGCGCCGCGCTTCTGGCCGCAGCCCTGACGCTGCCCGGCGGCACGGCGGAGGCGCAGAACCTCTTTGCCCCGGCGATCCGGGTCAATGACGCGGTCATCACCAACTACGAGATCCAGCAGCGGGCACGGATGCTCGAGGTGCTGAGCGCGCCGGGCGACCCCGAAGAACAGGCGCGCGAGGCGCTGATCAACGACCGGCTGCGGATCGAGGCGGCGGCCCGCCTGGGGCTGACCCCCTCGGAAGAAGAGATCGTCGAAGGCATGGACGAGTTCGCCAGCCGCGCCAACCTCAGCCGCGAGGAGTTCATCCAGGCGCTGGCGCAGGACGGCGTGGCCGAGGAAACCTTCCGCGACTTCGTGCGCGCCGGCGTGGCCTGGCGGCAGGTGGTGCGTCAGCGTTTCGCGGGCCGGGCCAATGTCTCGGCCGACGAGGTCGAGCGCGCGCTCGGCAGCGGCGGCACCGGCTCCAACGTGCGGGTGCTGCTCTCCGAGATCATCATGCCCGCCCCCCCGCAGGAGCGCGCCGCCGTGCGCGCCCGCGCCAACCGCATCGCGCAGTCGCAGTCCGAGGGCGAGTTCTCGGCCTTCGCGCGGCAGTTCTCGGCCACCGCAACGCGGCAGTCGGGCGGCCGCCTGCCCTGGCAGGACCTCTCGGAGCTGCCGCCGCAGCTGCGGCCGATCGTGCTCGGCCTCGCCCCCGGCGAGGTCTCCGACCCGCTGCCGATCCCCAATGCCATCGCGCTCTTCCAGCTGCGCGGCATCGAGGAGACGGGTTATGACGCGCCGGAATATGCCGCCATCGAATATGCCGCCTACTACCTGCCCGGCGGGCGCACGCCCGAGAACCTGGCGCGGGCGCGGGTGATCGCCACCCAGACCGACCGCTGCGACGACCTCTACGGCATCGCCAAGGGCCAGCCGGCCTCGCGGCTCGACCGCGAAAGCGCGGCACCGGGCGACCTGCCGACCGACGTGGCGCTGGAGCTGTCGAAGCTCGACCCCGGCGAGATCTCGACCGCGCTGACGCGCTCGGGCAACCTCATGGTGCTGATGCTCTGCGGCCGCACCCAGGAGGTGAACCAGGACGCCGACCGCGAGGACCTGGCCATGGGCATCCGCAACCGCCGGCTCGACGCGCTCTCCGAGGGCTACCTGGCCCAGCTCAAGGCCGACGCCTACATCGTCACCCAATGAGCCCGGCCCCCATCGCGCTGACCTGCGGCGAGCCCGCGGGCATCGGCCCCGAACTCGCGCCCAAGGCCTGGGCGGCGCTGAAGGACGAGCTGCCCTTCTTCCTGATCGGCGATCCGGCGCATCTGCCCGAGGGCACCCCGGTGGTCGAGATCACCCAGCCGCAGGAGGCGCCCGCCGCCGCCGCGCGCGGGCTGCCGGTCCTGCCCGAACGCATGGCGGGCCCGCGGGTGCCCGGACGCCCCGACGCGGCCCAGGCGCGCGGGGTCATCGCGGCGATCGAACGGGCGGTGTCGCTGGTCTCTGCGGGCAAGGCCGGGGGGCTCTGCACCCTGCCGATCCACAAGCAGGCCCTGGCCGAGGGCGCGGGCTTCGCCTTCCCCGGCCATACCGAGTTCCTGGGTCACCTGGCCGAGGTCTCCGAGGTGGTGATGATGCTCGCCTCGGAGCGGCTGCGCGTGGTGCCCGCGACCATCCATATCGCGCTGTCGGAGGTGCCCGGCGCGCTGACCGCCGAACTTCTGGAGGCGCGCCTGCGCATCACCCGCGCCGGGCTGATCCGCGACTTCGGCATCGCCGCGCCGCGCATCGCCGTGGCCGGGCTCAACCCGCATGCGGGCGAAGGCGGCAAGATGGGCCGCGAGGAGATCGAGGTGATCACCCCGGTGCTCGACAAGCTGCGCGCCGAGGGCTTCGACATCGCCGGGCCCCTATCGGCGGACACGATGTTCCACGAGGCCGCCCGGGCGCGCTACGACGTGGCGGTGACCATGTATCACGACCAGGCGCTGATCCCGATCAAGACGCTGGCTTTCGACCGCGGCGTGAATGTCACCCTCGGCCTGCCCTTCGTGCGCACCTCGCCCGACCACGGCACCGCCTTCGACATCGCCGGCAGCGGCAGCGCCAACCCCGGCTCCACCATCGAGGCGCTGCGCCTGGCCTGGCGCATGGCCGGAGCGCGGGCATGAGCGGGATCGACGGGCTGCCGCCCCTGCGCGATGTCATCGCAGCCCACGAGCTGCGCGCGCGGAAGTCGCTGGGCCAGAACTTCCTTTTGGACCTGAACCTGACCGCGCGGATCGCGCGGGCGGCGGGGGACCTCAGCCAAAAGGACGTGCTCGAGGTCGGCCCGGGCCCCGGCGGGCTGACGCGCGGGCTTCTGGCCGAGGGCGCGCGCCGGGTGCTCGCCATCGAGAAGGACCGCCGCTGCCTGCCCGCCCTGGCCGAGATCGGCGCGGCCTATCCCGACCGGCTCGAGGTGATCGAGGGCGACGCGCTCGAGGTCGACCCGCTGGCCCATCTCACCCCGCCGATCGCGGTGGCGGCGAACCTGCCCTACAACGTCGGCACCGAGCTTCTGGTGCGCTGGCTGACGCCCGCCGACTGGCCGCCCTTCTGGGACAGCCTGACGCTGATGTTCCAGAAGGAGGTCGCCGAGCGCATCGTGGCGCAGCCCGGCTCCAAGACCTACGGGCGGCTGGCGATCCTGGCGCAGTGGCGGGCCGAGGCGCGGATCGTGATGACCCTGCCGCCGGGGGCCTTCACGCCGCCGCCGAAGGTGTCGTCGGCGGTGGTGCATCTGACCGCCCTGCCCGAGCCGCGCTTTCCCGCCGATGCCAAGGTGCTGGAGGAGGTCGTGGCCAAGGCCTTCAACCAGCGCCGCAAGATGCTGCGGGCGAGCCTGAAGGGGCTGCACCCGGAGCTGGAGGGCCTGTTGGAGACGGCGGGCATTGTGCCCACCGAGCGCGCCGAGCAAGTGTCTCTGGAGCAGTTCTGCGCGCTGGCCCGCGCGGTGAAGGCCGCGCGGCAGAGGTAGCGGGGCGGCGGGCTCGGGGAGCGCGTTGCGTGAGTGTGGCTGGACCGCTTTCTCACCGTTTACCTCGCCATTGAAGCAGGAAGTCGGTGAGAGCTGAGCGTCCGGCCCCATGGGACTGCGCCCACGTCTCCTGAAAGCGCGTGCCTTCTACCGGAGACCTACCCCCGACACTGCGGCAGATACTTGGTCACTCGGCCAACCCGCTACGCGGCCACCCCACGCCCCCGCCCCCCAAACACGAAAAAGCCGGCCACTCCGGGCCGGCTTCTCGCGTCTCTTTAGGCAAGCCCTGCGCTCAGTCGCCGCCCGAGGCGGTGGCCTGTTCGGAGCCTTCCGCGGGCTGCTCGGCCGCGGGTTTCTTGCGCGGCTTGCGCTTGGGCTTCTCGGCGTTCTCGGGGGTCTCCACGAGGTTGGAGTCGCCGTCCGAGTTGTTGAAGTCCACGACCTCGGCGAAGCCTTCGCCCTCGCCGCCCTCGCGGGTGCCGGATTTCTCGGACTGGCCGCCCTGGCCGCCGCCGCCCGAGGACTTCGCGCGCTTCTTGCGCGGCTGCCCGCCCGAGGCGTTCTGGCCGTCGTTGCCGTTGCCGCCCTTGCCGCCGCCGGACTGACCGTCCTGGGCGCGGGTGTCATTGCCGGAGTTGGCGCTGCCGTCGTCCTGGTCGTCGCCGGACTTCTGGTCGTCGCCGTCGCGCTCGGCGCGTTCGCGGTCGCGCTGCGACTGGCGTTCGCGGTTCTCGCGTTCCTGCTGCTCGCGGCGCTGTTCCTGCTCGCGCTGCGCCTCGCTCAGGAGCCGCTGGTAATGTTCGGCGTGCTGCTGGAAGTTCTCGGTCGCCACGCGGTCGTTGGCGAGCTGCGCGTCGCGGGCCAGCAGGTTGTATTTGTCGATGATCTGCTGCGGCGTGCCGCGCACCTTGCCGTCGGGGCCGCTGGAGTCGAACACCCGGTTGACGACGTTCCCCATCGCGTTCCGGTTACGATTGTTCTTCGACCGGGACCGTGATTTCGATGATCTCATAACTCAGGTCAGTCCTGTCTCTGACTGTGGCCAGTGATCCCTGCGGGACAGGTGTGCCCGCTGCACTGGATCACCATTTTGTCTGGCTTGATACCGGGCACGACGGAACAACCGTCCGAGCCAACTCCCGGTGCCTATGAGTAAACACGCAAGGTGCGATTAAACAAGGGGCAATCGCCAAAAAAGCGGTGTTTTGCGGCGCAAGAGGGCTCTTGCAGGGCGGGAAACGCGGATTTCCGCGGGTTTTGTCCCTCAGGTGCGCCGCGCCGAGACCACCCGGTCGCGGCCGTCGAGGTCGCGGATCACGCTCACCTCGCCCAGGCCCGCGGCCCGCAGGATGGCGCTGACCGCCTCGGCCTGGGTCGGCCCGGTCTCGAGGAGAAGCCGCCCGCCCGGCGTCAGGTGGCGCCCCGCGCTCGCGCCGATCTGGCGGTAGGCGTTGAGCCCGTCGGCCTCGTCGGTCAGCGCCATGCGCGGCTCGTGATCGCGCACCTCGCGGGTCAGGCCGTCCATCTCGTCATAGGCGATGTAAGGCGGGTTCGAGACGATCAGGTCGAAGCGCTGCCCGCGCGCGAGCGGCACGAACCAGGAGCCCTCGAGGAAGGCCACCCGGTCGGTCAGCCCCAGCGAATTGCGGTTCCAGAAGGCCACGTCGAGCGCCTTGTGCGACAGGTCGGTGGCGATGCCCGTGGCATTCGGCAGCTCGGCGGCCAGCGTCAGCGCGATGCAGCCCGAGCCGGTGCCGAGGTCGAGGAACCGGCTCACCGGCTCGGACAGCGCCGCCTCGATCAGGGTCTCGGTCTCGGGGCGCGGATCAAGGACGTCGCGGCTGACCAGGAACTCGCGGCCGTAGAACAGCCGCCGCCCGATCAGATGCGAGATCGGGATGCGCTCGCAGCGGCGCTCGATCAGCACCCGGAAGATCACCGTCAGGTCCGGGTCGACCTCTTCGGGCAGGAACAGCGTCAGCCGCGCCGGCGGCACCCGCAGCACATGCGCCAGGAGCCGCCGGGCGTCACGACCCCCGTCGGGCACCCCCGCGCCGGTCAGCGTGGCTGTGGCCTCGGCGAGAAGCTCGGAGCCCTTCATCCGCCCATCTCGGCCAGGAGCGTCGCCTGGGCGTCCTGGATCAGCGCATCGGTCACCTCGTCGAGGTCGCCCGCCATGACCTGGTCGAGCTTGTAGAGCGTGAGGTTGATGCGGTGGTCGGTGAGCCTTCCCTGCGGGAAGTTGTAGGTGCGGATGCGCTCGGAGCGGTCGCCCGAGCCCACCTGCGCCCGCCGCAGGTCCGAGCGTTCCGAGGCCGCCTTCTGCCGCTCGGCGTCGAACAGCCGGGTGCGCAGCACCTGCATGGCGATCTCGCGGTTGCGGTGCTGGGACTTCTCCGAGGAGGTCACCACGATGCCGGTGGGCACATGGGTGATGCGCACCGCGCTGTCGGTGGTGTTGACGTGCTGGCCGCCCGCCCCCGAGGCGCGCATGGTGTCGACGCGGATCTCGCCGGGGTCGATCTCGATGTCGACCTCGGCGGCCTCGGGCAGCACCGCGACGGTGGCGGCCGAGGTATGGATGCGGCCGCCGGATTCGGTCGCGGGCACGCGCTGAACCCGGTGCACGCCGGATTCGAACTTCAGCCGGGCGAAGACCTCGGCGCCCTCGATCCGGGCGACGACCTCCTTCACGCCGCCGAGCTCGGTCAGCTGTTCCTCGATCAGCTCGAAGCGCCAGCCGCGCGCCTCGGCGTAGCGCTGATACATGCGCAGCAAGTCGCCCGCGAAAAGCGCCGCCTCCTCGCCGCCGGTGCCGGGGCGGATCTCGAGGACCGCGGGCCGCGCGTCGGCGGCATCCTTGGGCAGGAGCGCGATCTGCAGCGCCTCTTCGACCCCGGGGCGCTTCTCGGTCAGCTCGGCCAGTTCCGCCGCGGCCAGCTCGCGCATCTCGGGGTCCTCGGTCAGCGCCCGGGCCTCGGCGATGCCCGCCTCGAGCGCGCGCCACTCGGCGATCACGTCGACCACCGGCTTCAGCTCGGCGTATTCGCGCCCGAGCGCCGCGATATCCCCCGATCCCTCGGCCATGCGGGCCTCGAGATATTCGAACCGTTCGGTGATCTGGGACAGGCGTTCTTCCGGAATCATGTCGCGGTGGTTGCCCATCGGCCCGGCGGGGTCAAGCCCGCCCGCGCGCCCGGCGAAAGGATGCTGCGCGAAGGCCCGGCACGACGAAAGACTTGATCGAAACCCCGCTTGGCCGCAGGCTTGAGGGATGTTCCGTCGGGCCTTGATGATCGCCGCCCTCGGCGGCCCTGCCCTCGCCGATGTGCCGGTTCCCGGCGGTCGGGCGATCCCCTGCTACTGCACCGACAGCCAGGGCGACCGGGTCGAGCTGGGCGAGGTGATCTGCCTCAGCGTCGACGGCCGCAGCTTCACCGCGCAATGCCAGATGTCGCTCAACAACCCGATGTGGCGCGAGCTCCACGAGGGCTGCCTGTCGAGCCGGGTCAGCCCGCCTCCTGCGCCCGCAGCTCCTGAAGCCAGCCCTCGACCCGCGCACGGTTGACCCCGAGGTCCGCCTGGCCGAAGCGCAGCCGGGCGTAAAGCTCGATCACCTCGCCGTCGAGCTCGAGCGTGGTGTAATCGGGAAAGCCCATCCACTTCGAGCGGGTGACATAGGTGATGCGTCCCTCTTCGACGCTGCCGGCCAGAAGCTCGGTGCGCGGCGTGGACAGGATGATCCGGTCGAGCGTGGCCATGGCCTCTTCGCCGCCCGGGATGCGGCGGCGCACGCCGGAGGCAAGGTCCTGGTCGGCGCTGACCTGCGGATCGACGTGCCAGACCGCCGGGTCCGAGGGCGCGAAGCGGATGAAGGCCGCCCCACCGATCGCCAGGAGCACCAGGAGAATAAGGATATATTTCAGCACGTTCCGCTTGCCTCCTTGGCTTTTACCACCGCCGAACGCATCAGCGGGCCCTGCGGGTCCAGCCCCAGAGGCAAATGATCTCCATCGCGACATGCGCGCCCGCGACCGCGGTCGCCCCCGTGGTATCGTAGGGCGGCGAGATCTCAACCACATCGCCGCCGACAAGCGGCAGACCGGCAAGATCCCGCAGACAGATCGCCGCCTGCCCGGAACTGAGCCCGCCCCAGACCGGCGTGCCGGTGCCCGGCGCGAAGGCCGGGTCGAGGCAGTCGATGTCGAAGGTCAGATAGGCCGGGGTCTCGCCGACGATCTCGCGGATGCGCCGGGCGGTGACGGCGGGGCCCTCTTCGTGCACGAAGCGCGCGTCCAGCACCTCGACGCCAAGGGTGTCGGGATTGGTGGTGCGGATGCCCACGGCGACCGAGTTCTCGGGCTTGATGAGCCCTTCCTTCACCGCCTTGTAGACAAAGGTGCCATGGTCGATCCGCTCGGGGTCGTCGTCGACCCAGCTGTCGGAATGGGCGTCGAACTGCACCAGCGCCAAGGGCCCGTGCCGCGCCACATGGGCGCGCAGGATCGGCAGGGTCAGGAAATGGTCACCCCCGAGGGTCAGCGCCGCCGCCCCCTGATCGAGAATCGCGCCGATATGGGCCTCGGCCATGGCCGGCACCTCGGCGGTCTTGGCGTAGTCGAAGGCCATGTCGCCGTAGTCCGCGATGGCGAACTCCGAGAGCGGGTCGAAGCCGTCCCAGCCGTAGGGCGGGTCATAGGGCTGCAGCGTCGAGGCCTCGCGGATCGCCCGCGGCCCGAAGCGGCAGCCGGGGCGGTTGGTCACCGCCTGGTCGAAGGGCATGCCGGTTACGGCAAGGTCCACGCCCGCGAGGTCCTTGGTGTAGCGCCGGCGCAGGAAGCTCGTGGCGCCCGCAAAGGCGTTCTCGTAGGAGAGCCCGCGCGCGCCCTCGCGGGTGAAGGCGTGGTCGATCTGGGTCTTGGCGTCTTCGAGGGCCATGGGCGGGGCTCCTGTCGGGGCTGGTTTGGTCGCGTCGGTCTGTCGTCTCGGCGGGCCGGCCTGGTGGCGGGGACGGGAGCGAGGGGGCTGTCTGCCCCCTCGCGCTCCCCCGAGAGGTATTTTTGGCCCGGTCATGCAGCGGGCGGGGATTGTGATGGCCGGGCGTTGGGCCCGGCCGTGGGCGCAAATTGCGCGGTCGCGGGGCGTTTTGCCAAGGCGGCGCGCGTAGTGGCGCGCCGCTTGAGAGCCGTTCTCAGGCCGCGCGGCCGTGGCGGGTTTCGATCAGCTTCACGAAGAACGAGGCTCCAAGCGGCGCCACGGCGTCGTTGAAGTCGAACTTGGCGTTGTGCACGCCCGGACCGACGCCCTGGCCGAGCTTGACGTAGGCCCCCGGCCGCGCCTCCAGCATGTAGGAGAAATCCTCGGCCCCCATGACCGGCGGCGTGTCCTCGTCGACGCCTGCGTCGCCGGCCACCTCAGCGGCGATCCTCGCGGCGAAGGCTGTTTGGTCGGCGTGGTTCACCGTCGGCGGATAGGAGCGGTCGTAGTCGATCTCGACCTCGAGATCGCCGCCCGCCGCCGCCGCCTCGGCCAGCGCGCGGATGCGCCGCTCGGCCATGTCGCGCACCTCGGGGTCGAAGCTGCGCACCGTGCCCGCGATCATCGCGCTGTCCGGGATTACGTTCCAGGCCGAGCCGGAATGGATCTGGGTGATCGAGACCACCAGCTGCTTCATCGGGTCGGTGTTGCGCGCCGCGATGGTCTGCATCTGCAGGCCCAGCCCCATGGCCGCGGGGATCGGGTCGCGGGTGCCATGCGGGCGCGCCGCGTGACCGCCCTGCCCCTTGAGCGTGATGGTAAAATCATCCACCGCCGCCATGATCGGCCCGGGCCGCGTCGAGAAGCGCCCCTCGGGGTTCGCGGGGTCGGTGTGGATGGCATAGACCTCCTCGATGCCGAAGCGCTCCATGATGCCCTCTTCGACCATGATGCCGCCGCCGCCGCCGGATTCCTCGGCCGGCTGGAAGATCACCGCCACGGTGCCCGCGAAGTTGCGCGTCTCGGCCAGGTAGCGCGCCGCGCCCAGCAGCATGGCGGTATGGCCGTCGTGCCCGCAGGCATGCATCCGCCCCGGCACCTTGGAGGCATGCGGCGCGCCGGTCTCCTCGGTCATCGGCAGGGCGTCCATGTCGGCCCGGAGCCCGGTCACCGGCCCCGCGCCCTGCCCTCGGATCAGCCCCACGACGCCGGTGCGCGCGATGCCCTCGTGCACCTCGTCGAGGCCGAAACCGCGCAGCTTCTCGGCGACGAAGGCGCCGGTCTCGTGGCAGTCGAGCGAGAGCTCGGGGTTGGCGTGCAGGTGGTGGCGCCATTCCGCCATCTCGGCGGCGAACTCGGCGATCCGGTTCACGGGGGGCATTGCTGGACTCCTTCTCGGGCTTGGGCCATGCCTCGGCACAGAACCCGATCCGGAGGCCGAGCACAATGGACGACGCGCTGATCCACAACCCCGAGGGCGGGATGCCGCGGCTCCTGGCCATCATGGCCGCCCTGCGCGACCCCGAGGCGGGCTGCCCCTGGGACGTCGAGCAGGACTTCGACACGATCGCGCCCTATACGATCGAGGAGGCCTATGAGGTCGCCGATGCCATCGAGCGCGCCGATTGGGGCGACCTCAAGGGCGAGCTCGGGGATCTGCTCTTCCAGTCGGTCTTCCACGCCCAGATCGCCCAGGACCGCGGGCTTTTTGACTTCGACGATGTGGCCAATGCCATCGCCGACAAGATGGTGGCGCGGCATCCGCATGTCTTCGGGGCGGAATCGAACGCGAAGAGCGCCGAGCAGCAGACCCGCGACTGGGAGGCGGTGAAGGCCGCCGAACGCGCGGCGCGCGCCGAGACCGGCGTGCTGGAGGGCGTGGCCCGCGGGCTGCCGGCCCTGACCCGCGCGGTGAAGCTGCAGAACCGCGCGGCGCGGGTGGGCTTCGACTGGCCCTCGACCGAGGAGGTCATCGACAAGATGATCGAGGAGGCCCAGGAGCTGCGCGAGGCCGAGGATGCCGCCCACCGCGAGGAGGAGTTCGGCGACCTGATGTTCGTCATGGCCAATCTCGCGCGGCACCTGAAGATCGACCCCGAGGCGGCGCTGCGCGCGGCCAACGCCAAGTTCGAGCGCCGCTTCGGCGCGGTCGAGGCCGGGCTGCGGGCGCGCGGCAAGAGCCCCGCCGAGAGCGACCTGGCGGAGATGGATGCGCTCTGGGACGCCGCGAAGCTGCGGGAGAAGGCGGCGCGGTAGGGGCTTGCCGTCGGTCGTTTTCAGCCACAGGCGGGATTGCTGTGAGCAGTTTGGGGGTAGGCAGGGGTGTGCAGCCGTCTTTCTCAGCCCTGTGAGACCGAGGCAACGGGTCCGGCTGCCTGCCGTCAAAACACCGCGCCCGAGACGCCTAGCCCGCCCAAAAGCATCTTTCCGCCCTTTCGCTGCACCGCCGCGCTTGACCCGAGTATTTTTGTCGGGCAAGAAGTCAGGGATCGCCCCGGCTCCCGGCTCGGGCCATGGTTTCGGCGTCTTCGGTTCCCTCCGTTTCGTCGATCTGGGCCTCGGCGAGACGTGACGCCGGGGCCCTTTTTTCTGCCCCTTCCTCCCCCGTGACGCCGCGCGCAACTGGCGGCTTTCCGCTCAGGCGCTATACTTTCGCAGGCAACGACAAGGGTTTCAGAATGACCAAGCATCCCGGCTCCGACGCCGCGACGCCCCTGCAAATGCCGAGCCGCGGCTGGTGGCAGATCCTGCGGCGGGTCTATGCCGACACGATCGACGACAACGTGCTGGTCATCGCCGCCGGTGTGGCCTTCTTCGGGCTCCTGGCGATCTTTCCCGCCGTGACCGCGCTGATCTCGGTGGCGGGTTACGCGCTCGATCCCACGGATGTGGCCAACGAGCTCGACGAGCTGGCGACGCTGCTGCCCGAGAACGCCGCGCTGATCATCCAGGACCAGGTGATCCAGGTGACCGGCGCCTCGGAGACCGCCAATGGCCTTTTGTCGCTTTTCTCGCTGCTCCTGGCGATCTACGGCGCCACGCGCGGGGTGAAGACGCTTATGGCCGGGATCAACGTGGCCTACGGCGAGCGCGAGCGGCGCGGCTTCCTGCGGCTGAACCTGACCGCCTATGTGCTGACGGTGGTGCTGATCTTCGGGGTGCTGGTGTCGCTGGCCATGATGATCGGCACGCCCGCGGCGCTGGCCTTCCTGGGCCTCTCGCGCCACGCCGAGACGCTGGTCTTCCTGGCGCAGTTCAGCCTTCTGGCGGCGATGTCGGTGGGCGGGCTGGCCTTCCTTTACCGCTACGCGCCCTCGCGACGGGCGGCGAAATGGCGCTGGGTGCTGCCGGGGGCGGTGCTCTCGACCTTCCTGTGGATGCTGGGCACCAGCGGCTTCTCGGTCTACGCGCAGAACTTCGCGAGCTACAACGAGACCTACGGCGCGCTTGGCGGGGTGATCATCCTGCTGACCTGGATGTGGCTTTCGGCCTTCATCATCCTGCTCGGCGCCGAGGTGAACGCGGAGCTGGAATACCAGACGCGCCGGGATTCGACCCGCGGCCGCGACCGCCCCGAGGGCAAGCGCGGGGCGGCGAAGGCGGATCGCTACCCGGAGCGTTACGCGGCGCATTGAGGGGTGAATGCCGCTTGGATGGGGGTGCGGCGCGGGGTTCAGCGGAACGCTGATCCAGCGCAGCACTTCTCCCCGCTCCTCTCCAGTCCCCTCACCGCACACCCCAACGCCGGGCCTTGATCGCATCAGAGGGCGCGCGCCGGACCGGGGGCCGGCGCTGCCGACCTCCGGGCTATGCGCTTTATGTCTGCAAGGTCATTGCTGGATGTGGGCTAGGCACGCCATCCAAAGGAGCGCCGGCCCAAGGGGCCGGTCCGGCGCGCGCCCGGCACCTTCGGTGCTGTTCGGGCGCAAGGGGGCGCGAGGGTTTTTTGCGTCGTGGCGCAGTGTGAGCCGAGGGAGCGGGCCGGTTCGCCCTTTCCCAGCTGTCTGGTCGCCAAGGCAGCAAGCGGACCCCACCTTGTCCGAGACCCCGCCGAGCCCCCACCCCCAAAACAAAACGGCGCCCGAACCCGGACGCCGTTTCAGAATTCAATGCGGTGCAGGAGACGCTCAGGCGGCGTCCTTGATGAACTTCACCGCGTCGCCGAAGGTCTGGATGGTCTCGGCCGCGTCGTCCGGAATCTCGATGCCGAACTCCTCTTCGAAGGCCATGACCAGCTCGACGGTGTCGAGGCTGTCCGCGCCCAGGTCGTCGATGAACGAGGCGTTCTCGGTCACTTTCTCTTCCTCGACGCCAAGATGCTCGACCACAATCTTGCGCACGCGATCTTCGATGTCGCTCATTTCCTATTCCTCATCGTTTTCCGGGCGACTTGGCCCAATGTGCCCCGCGCAGGTCGCGCAGTGCGGTTGCCCCTATTCCGGGGCGTTTCACGGGTTCTCGGGCCCGGATCCTGTCCCGGCTCCAAACTGCGTGCGCCTATAGCACAGCACGATGGCATGGCAAACGCTTTCCGGGCCGCGCGTCAAGCCTTGGCTCAGAGCATCGCCATGCCGCCGTTGACGTGCAGTGTCGTCCCGGTCACGTAGCCCGCGCCGGGGCTGGCCAGGAACAGAACGCCCGCGGCGATCTCCTCGGGGCTGCCCATGCGGCCCATGGGAATCTGCTCCATGATCTGGGATTTCTGGTCGTCGTTGAGCTTCTCGGTCATCGCCGTCTCGATGAAGCCGGGGGCCACGGCGTTCACGGTGATGCCGCGGGTCGCGACCTCATAGGCGAGGCTCTTCGACATGCCGACCATGCCCGCCTTGGCGGCGGCATAGTTCGCCTGGCCGGGGTTGCCGGTGGCGCCCACGATCGAGGAGATGTTCACGATCCGGCCCCAGCGCGCCTTCATCATGCCCCGCATCACGCCCTTGCAGAGCCGGAAGGTCGAGGTGAGGTTCACGTCCAGGACGCTCTGCCATTCCTCGTCCGACATCCGCATGAAGATGTTGTCGCGGGTGATGCCGGCGTTGTTCACCAGGATGTCGACGCTGCCCATGGCCTCACTGGCCTGTTTCGGCAGGGCGGCGACCGCCTCGGCGTCCGAGAGGTTGCAGGGCAGCACGAAGGCGCGCTCGCCCAGCTCGCCCGCCAGCTCCTGCAGCGGCGCCTCGCGGGTGCCCGAAAGCCCCACCTGGGCGCCGGCGCCGTGCAGCGCCCGCGCGATGGCGCCGCCGATGCCGCCCGAGGCACCGGTGATGAGCGCGGATTTTCCCGTCAGATCGAACATGTCTGGCCTTTCCTGTTGAGAGCCTGATGTGGTAGGCGCGCCGCTCAGCCGGCGCGCGCCGCCTCGACGTCGGCGGGGGTGCCGATGTTGCGGGTCGCGGCCTCGCGGCTGATGCGCTTGACCATGCCCGAGAGCGCCTTGCCCGCGCCGACCTCCCAGAAGTCGTCGACGCCCTGCCCGGCCATCCAGGCGACGCTTTCGCGCCAGCGCACGGCGCCGGTCACCTGCTCGACCAGGAGCGCGCGGATACGGTCGGGCTCGCTCACCGCCTCGGCGGAGACATTGGCCACCAGCGGCACCGCGGGGGCCGAGATGTTCACCTTGCCCAGGGCCTCTTCCATGACCGCGGCGGCCGGGGTCATCAGCGCCGAGTGGAAGGGCGCCGAGACCGGCAGCATCAGCGCCCGCTTGGCGCCTTTCTCCTTGGCCAGCGCCGCGGCGCGTTCCACCGCGGCCTTCTCGCCCGAGATCACCACCTGCGCGGGGTCGTTGTCGTTGGCGGCCTGGCAGACCGCGCCCTCGGCGGCCTCCTCGGCCAGCGCCCGCACCGCCTCGATGTCGAGGCCCAGGATCGCCGCCATGGCGCCCTCGCCCACCGGCACGGCCTCCTGCATGGCGCGGCCGCGGGTCCGCAGAAGCTGCGCGCAATCGGTGATGCTCAGCGCCCCGGCGGCGGCCAGCGCGGAATATTCGCCCAGCGAATGGCCCGCGACATAGGCCGCATCGGTGATCTTCAGGCCCTCGGCCTCGAGCGCGCGCATCGCCGCCAGCGAGGTCGCCATGAGCGCCGGCTGGGCGTTCTCGGTCAGGGTGAGCTTGTCGGCCTCGCCCTCCCAGATCAGAGTGCTCAGCTTCTCGCCGAGCGCGGCGTCGACCTCGTCGAAGACCGCCCGCGCGGCGGGATAGGCCTCGGCCAGCTCGCGGCCCATTCCGATGGACTGGCTGCCCTGACCGGGAAAGATGAATGCTCGGCTCATGGTGTCCACTGCTCCCAAGTTGCGCCCCTCCGGGCTGCGGCATTGTCGCGCGGGTGTAGCGGCGCGGGCGCGATGACGCAACGGCGCGCGCATCGGCTGTGCGTCCGGGCGCGATTGCGAAGCGCGCCGGACCCGCTAGGTCTGCACCTGCATGTCACACCGCTGACCCGAGGACAAAGGCCCCGCGTGATGCCCGCCACCAATTCCGAGACCCGCTACGGCTGGGTCGCCAAGAGCTTTCACTGGATCGTCGCCTTCGGCATGATCGCCAATATCGCGCTGGGGCTTCTGGCCGACTGGCTGCCGATGGGCGACGCCAGCGAGATCGCCCGCAAGACCACCGCCTTCTCGATCCACAAGACGCTGGGGCTGGTGGTGCTCTTCACCGCCATCCTGCGCATCCTCTGGGCGCTCTCGCAGCCCAAGCCCGCGCCCCTGCACCCCGAGCGCCGGGCCGAGCATTTCGCCGCCGAGGCCGCGCATTGGCTGCTCTACGGCTCGATCGTGCTGATCCCTTTGAGCGGCTGGCTGCACCATGCCGCGACCGAAGGCTTTGCGCTGATCTGGTGGCCTTTCGGGCAGTCCCTGCCCTTCGTGCCGAAGTCCGAGGCGCTGGCCAGCACCTTCGGCAGCCTGCACTACATCCTGAACCTGGTGCTCTGGGTGACGCTGGCGGCGCATGTGCTGGGGGCGCTGAAGCACCATTTCCTCGACCGCGACCGCACGCTGGCGCGGATGCTGCCGGGCCGGACCGAGGCGGGCGCCCCGCGCCGGGCCCGGGCCCATGCGCTGCCCGCCTTTGCCGCGCTAACCGTCTGGGCGGTGGCGCTTGGCGGCGGCGGAGCCGCGGGCTGGTTCTCGCCCGCCCCGGCGGGGGCCGGGGCCTCGGAGCTCGCCGAGGTCGAGTCGGACTGGCAGGTGCAGGAGGGCTCGCTCGCCATCGCCATCGTGCAGAACGGCCAGGAGGTCGAGGGCCAGTTCGCCGACTGGACCGCCGAGATCGACTTCACCGAGGGCGTGGCCCCGGGCGTCTGGGGCGATGTGCGCGTCGAGGTGGCGATCGGCTCTCTGAGCCTCGGGGGCGTGACCCAGCAGGCCAAGGGCGCGGATTTCCTCGCCGCCGAGGCGCATCCCACCGCGGTCTTCGCGGCCGAGATCCACAAGGTCGCCGACGGCTACGAGGCGCGCGGCGACCTGACGATCCGCGAGACCACGGTGCCGGTGACCCTGCCCTTCGCCATGCGGCTCGAGGGCGACCGCGCGGAGATGGAGGGCCGGCTGACCCTCGACCGCCGCGACTTCGGTGTCGGCGACAACATCTCCGACCCCGGGCAGCTCGAGTTCGCCGTGGAGGTGCGGGTGAAGCTGACGGCGCTGCGTGGCGGTGAGGCGCCCGAGGCGGCGGCGGAGACCTCGGCCTCGGAGGGCTGAGGGCGCGGGGTTCGACGCCAGCGTATAGGACACGCAGAGAGAAAGACGCGGCTCCCTCGGGGCCGCGTCTTTTGTTTGGGCCGCTGTGGTGGCTGGCGCGGAGGTGCACCCCGAGGGCTGTGGCGTGGGCGGTGAGCGCGTGCCCGGTGTGGTGGGGCCGTTGGGGGCTCCTGCAAGGCAGATACTTCAGTGCGGGCGCTGTGAGGCGCTCAGGTGCATGCCATGGTGGAGGCGTGAGCGAGGGGCGTGCCCAGCGTGTCTGGACAGCTCGCCCGGCAGTTCCAAACCCCAAGGGCCCAACCCATTCCACGCGTGGCGCAACGGCCTACCCAGCACGCAGGCGCTCCATACACGCGGCTCCTGTCCGCAGCCCCTCCGCTCCCCCAGCACCACCCCTCACGCCCCCACCCCGCACAAAAGAAAACGTGCCCGGCCACTCAGGACCGGGCGCGTTTCTCAGCGCATTATTGCCCGCGCTTACTGGGCTTCGGCGGAGTCGCTGCCGGCCTTCTGGGCTTCGATCGAGATGAAGACCTCGACCTCGTCCGAAACGTAGGGCGCGAACATGCCGACCTCGAAGTCCGAGCGCAGCAGCGTGGTGGAGGCGTTGAAGCCGACCCAGGGGGCGTTCTCCATGGGGTGGTCCATCTGCTGGGTCATCGTGGCGTCCAGCACGACCTCCTGGGTCACGCCGTTCATGGTCAGATCGCCGGTGATGTTGGCGGTGTTCTCGCCGGTCACCTCGATGCCGGTCGAGGAGAAGGTGACCATGTCACCTTCCTCGGCACCGAAGAAGTCGTCCGACATGAAGTGCTGGAAGCGCTCTTCCCAGCCGGTCAGCATCGAGCGCACCGGGAAGGCGACCTCGACCGAGGAGTTCGCCGGGTCTTCCGCGTCGAACATGATCGTGCCGTCAAAGCCCGAGAACATGCCGTAGGTCGTCGAGAAGCCGAGGTGGTTGTAGTTGAACACGACCTGGCTGTGGCTCGGGTCGAGGGTCCATTCCTCGGGCGCGGCGAAGGCGGCAAGGGGCAGCGTCGCAAGTGCGGCGGCATAGGCGAAGGTCTTCATCCGGGTCTCTCCATGATTTCGGATAATATCGACGTGGAGGTAGAGATGGCAGCAAGAGCGCCGGGGCCAAGGGGGGCGCGGCTCACAGACCCTGTTGAGAAACACACAGCCCAGCCCTGCGGGCCGCGCATGCCGGGTCGAGACGCGGGGATGTGCCGGGATGGGCGCGGATATGCTGAAATTTTAGGCACTTAGCGAACGAGAGGGGGTTGTGCGGGGTGGTTCAGCGAGCCGGGAGAGGTGTGCGAAGCGCGGCGGGCTGGCCGATGTGCCGGGGGTCTTGGGGTGGCTGAGACGATGCCGCTCAGACAGACGCGCGAGAGGCGTCACTTGCGTTCAGCAGCGCCTCGAATTGCCGATAGCCCGACACCTGCCACCCGCCGTCTCCGTCGAGCGCGCCTCCCGTCCGGTCGGCGCCGCACTCCGTGTCGCCGCGCCCAACGGACCCAGACCATCGGGACCTGCCGGCACCCCACGCCCGGCACCGCCCTGCCTCGCCCGAAACAACACCCTGTCCGGCACCGCTCCGCGTCACGCCCACACCACGCCCTGCCCGGCCCCACCGCGCCGCCCGCGCCCCCTTGCGTCACGGGCCCATGGGTGTATATGGGGCGCTCCTTTCGCATGGACGAAACCCGTGCGCAGCCTCTCGTGGACAGGGGCGAAAGGACCCTAGCCCTGTCCTATGAAATGCGCCTGAACATGAACGGAGACCACATGCCGCTGTACGAGCATGTCTTTATCGCGCGTCAGGACCTTTCCAACGCGCAGGCCGAAGGTCTGATCGAACACTTCTCCACCGTCCTCGGCGACAATGGCGGCAGCCTTGTCGAAAGCGAGTACTGGGGCGTGAAGACCCTGGCCTACAAGATCAACAAGAACCGCAAGGGCCACTACGCCTTCCTGCGCACCGACGCCCCCGCGACGGCCGTGCAGGAGATGGAGCGCCTGATGCGCCTGCATGACGACGTGATGCGCGTGATGACCATCAAGGTCGACGTGCACGGCGAAGGCCCGTCGATCCAGATGCAGAAGAAAGACGAGCGTGACAACCGTCGCGACCGCCGCAACTGATCGCCTGAGAGAAAGGACGTAAACCATGGCTGCAAAACCGTTTTTCCGCCGCCGCAAGGTCTGCCCGTTCTCCGGCGAGAACGCGCCGAAGATCGACTACAAGGACACCAAGCTGCTGCAGCGCTACATCTCCGAGCGTGGCAAGATCGTGCCCTCGCGCATCACCGCCGTGAGCTCCAAGAAGCAGCGTGAGCTGGCCCGCGCCATCAAGCGCGCGCGGTTCCTGGCGCTTCTGCCCTACGCCGTGAAGTAAGGAGAGAGAGATGCAAGTCATTCTGCTCGAACGCGTGGCCAAGCTGGGCCAGATGGGCGATGTCGTCGACGTCAAGCCCGGCTACGCGCGCAACTACCTCCTGCTTCAGGGCAAGGCCCTGACCGCCTCGCAGGAGAACATCGCCCGCTTCGAGGCCGAGAAGGCCCATCTCGAGGCGCAGAACCTCGAGACCAAGAAAGAGGCCGAAGCGGTCGGCGACAAGCTGGGCGGCCAGCAGTTCGTCGTGATTCGCCAGGCCTCCGACGGCGGCAACCTCTACGGCTCCGTGACCACCCGCGACGCGGCGCTGGTCTGCAAGGAAGAGGGCTTCGAGGTCGACCGCAAGCAGGTCATCATCCGCGAGCCGATCAAGGAGCTGGGCCTGCACGAGGTCGAGCTGCACCTGCACCCCGAGGTGATGATCACCATCACGCTGAACGTCGCGCGCTCGCCCGAAGAGGCCGAGCTGCAGGCTTCGGGCAAGACCATCCAGGACGCGGCCGCCGAGGAAGAAGCGCAGGCGGAGTTCGAGATCTCCGAGCTCTTCGACGACATCGGCGCGGCACAGCTCGACGATGGCGACGAGGGCGACAGCCCGCGCGGCGCCGAAGCCGAGACCTCGGACGAGGAAGACACCCAGGCCTGAGGCTTCGGGCGTTTGGTGAAAGAATTGACCGCGGGGGGCGCGCCTTCCCGCGGTTTTTTTTGTGCTGGGGGTGTGGGGGTTAGTGAGCGCCTTTGCGGTGTTCTCCGGTGCAAGGTGCCGTGGGCGGTTTCAGCCTTCAGCAGCGCCTCACACAGGCGCTCCCTTCGATTTCGACGCGACACGCCCTTCTTGCGCCCGAATAGCACCGAAGGTGCCGGGCGCGCGCCGGACCGGCCCCTTGGGCCGGCGCTCCTTGGGGTGGCGTTCTTAGTTCGTCGTTAGCCCTGACCTTATTGGGATAAAGCGCCTCGCTCGGAGGGCAGCAGCGCCGGCCCCCGGTCCGGCGCGCGCCCTCTGTTGGGGCGGGTGGCGCGGTTTCTCGGTGCTGAAGGGCCGCGTCGTTCTTCGGCTGCCCAGACCGACACCCGCCCACAAACCCCAGCGCAGGACCGCCCTCCAACACCGCCCAGCAAAATGGGCGGCCCACCACAGGCCGCCCTCCATCCATCACCTAAAGACCAGGGCACACCCCGGCCCCCGCACCCCGCTCAGAGCGAGATGCGGAACCGCTGGAAGCCCTCGACGACCTCGGCGGTCTCCTCGATCTCGACGCCCTTCACGTCGCCCACGTATTGCGCCGCCGCAGGGCCGGTGTCGAACAAGACCGTCGTCTCCGGCATCGGCGCGAAGGTCCAGTTGGCATCCGCCGCGGGCGAGATCGTGCCCTGGTCGACGATGTAGCGGACGATCACGTCGCGGTTGGTGTCCGGCGCCTCGAAGACCGTGGTCTCCGGGCTGGCACCGGGGAAGCTGCCGCCGCCACCCGCGCGGTAGTTGTTGGTCGCCACGATGAACTCCTGCCCGGGATCGATCGGCGCGCCCTCGAACTCCAGGTTCACGATCCGGTTGGCCTCGGGGTTCACCACATTGCCGTCGCGGTCGAACTTCGAGGGCTGCGAGAGGTCGATCTGGTAGGTGACCCCATCCATCACGTCGAAGTTGTAGGAGGGGAAATCGGGGTTCAACAGCGTCGCATCCGTGGCCCCGGGCTCGATCTGGTTGAACATCCCCGCGGAACGCTCGAGCCAGTCCTTCACCTGCGCGCCGGTGATCTTCACCGCGCGGACGGTGTTGGGATAGAGGTATAGGTCCGCCACGTTCTTGATCGCCACGTCGCCCTTGGGCACATCGGTGTAATACTCCGGCCCGCCCCGGCCGCCGGCCTTGAAAGGCGCCGCCGCCGAGAGGATCGGCAGCCCCTCGTGCGCGGTGCCCTGCATCATCTGGCGCACGTACCAGAGCTGCGCGTTGGAGACGATCTGCACCGAGGGGTCATCCGCCACCAGCGCGAAATAGGAATAGAGCGGCGCCTCGGTCTTGCCCACGGCGCGGCGCACATAGGCCAGCGTCGCCTCGTGTTCCGCCTCGACGCTCTCGAGCACCGCGTCGACGCTTTCGACCAGCGGGGTGATCTTGCGGTCCTCGCCGCGCTCGTAGATCGGCCGTGTGGCGCTTTCGGTCGAGACCACGCGCCATTCCCCGCCCTCGCGGGACAGCATCAGGTCGATCACGCCGAGGTGGCTGCCCCAGTAGCCGCCCATGACCGCGGGCTTGCCCTCGATGGTGCCGGCGCCAAGGTCGGTGCCCGCGAAACCCTCGTAGTCGGGCGAGGGGAAGACCAGGTGGCTGTGGCCGGTCATCAGCCCGTCGATGCCCGAAACCCGGGCGAGCGGCACCGCTGCGTTCTCCATGCCTTCCTCGTGCTCGGCCGCGCCGATGCCCGAATGGCTGAGCGCGATGATGATATCGGCGCCCTCCTCGCGCATCTGCGGCACGTAAGCCTCGGCGGTGGCGACGATGTCGCGGGCCTGGACGCTGCCCTCGAGGTGCTGGCGGTCCCAGTTCATGATCTGCGGCGGCACGAAGCCGATCACGCCGACGCGCAGCGGATGGGTCTCGCCCGCGCCGTCGGTGACCTCGCGGTCGAGGATCACGTAGGGTTTGACCAGGGTGGTGTCCTTGGTCGGATCGCCGCCCTTCTCCTTGACCACATTGGCCGAGACCACCGGGAAATCGGTGCCCGCGAGCGACTTCATCAGGAAGTCGAGCCCGTAGTTGAACTCGTGGTTGCCGAGCGTGGAGGCGTCGAATCCCAGCGTGTTCATCGCCGAGATCACCGGGTGCATGTCACCCTCCTTCATGCCGCGCTCATAGGCGATGTAATCGCCCATCGGGTTGCCCTGGAGGAAGTCGCCGTTGTCGAGCAAGAGGCTGTTGGTGGCCTCGGCGCGGATCGCCTCGACATGGGCCGCGGTGCGGGCGAGGCCCATCGTGTCGACCTCGCGGTCGCCGTAGTAGTCATAGGGGAAGACATGGACGTGCAGGTCCGTGGTCTCCATCAGGCGCAGGTGCACCTGCCCGGCCTGGGCGCGGGCGGAATAGGGATGCAGAAGGGTCAGCGCGGCAGCGGAAGTGCCGGTGGCGAGAAATCCGCGGCGCGAGAGGGAAAATCGGCTGGTCATGGGATCGCTCCTCTAAATGGGGGTCAGCGCAGGCCCATCTGAAGCCGAGACGCGTGACGAGACAATGAAAATCCGTCGGAGCCGCACCCGACGTCAGGCGGGGGGCGCAGGGGGACGCTGTCGCGGGAGCTGGGAGTGGGAGGCTTGGGTATGGTGTGGCGCGGGCTCCGCCGGGCGTGCGGCGCGGGGAGGCCGGGCGCGGCGGGCCAAGCGCAGCACCGCAAATAGCGGACCTTGGGGTCTTCAGGCAAAAAGCGCTGACCCTGACTGCGCCAGCCCGAGGGCCCTGCGCCCTGCCCTTGCCCTCAAAAAATAAACGCCGCGGAGCCCTGGGGCTCCGCGGCGCACGGCGCGCTCATGCGGCGCGGATCACTCGTCGTCGAGCTTCTCGACCTCTTTCTGGAGGTCTTCCTTGGAGATCTCCTTCTCGGTGACTTCCGCCTGCTCGGCGATGTGGTCGATGACCTTGTCCTCGAAGATCGGCGCGCGCATCTGCTGCTGCATCTGCGGGTTCTGGCGCACGAAGTCGAAGAAGGCGCGCTCCTGGCCCGGATACTGGCGGGCCTGGTTCATGATCGCCTGGGTCATCTCGGCATCGGTCACCTGGACCTCGGCCTTCTGGCCCAGCTCGGCGAGCAGGAGGCCCAGGCGCACGCGGCGCTCGGCGAGCTTGATCTGCTCGTCGCTGGGCTCGATCTCGCCGTGGTCATGGCCCTGGTGCTCGGGGTTTTCCTCGTGCCAGAGCTGATGCGCGATCTGCTTGGCCTCGGCGTCGACGAGGCTCGGCGGCAGGTCGAACTGCACCTGGTCGTCGAGCGCATCGAGCACCTGGCGCTTCATCACCTGGCGCGCGGCGCCTTCGTATTCGGCCTCGAGCCGCTCGCGGATCTGGCCTTTCAGCGCCTCGAGGTCCTCGGCACCGTATTTCTGCGCCAGCTCGTCGTTGATCTCGGCGGCGACGGGCTTCTTCACGGCCTTCACGGTCACGTCGAAGACCGCCGGCTTGCCGGCCAGGTTCTCGGCGCCGTATTCCTCGGGGAAGGTGACCTCGACCGAGGTCTCATCGCCTTCCTTCACGCCCACGAGCTGCTCTTCGAAGCCCGGGATGAAGGAGTTCGAGCCCAGGACCAGCGGGTAGTCCTCGGCGGCGCCGCCTTCGAAGGGCTCGCCGTCGACCTTGCCCAGGAAGTCGATGACCACCTGGTCGCCGTCCTTGGCCTTGGTGCCCTTCTTGCGGTCCTCGAAGTTCTGCGCGCTCTCGGCGAGGTTCGCCAGCGCCTCGTCGACATCGGCGTCCTGCGCCTTGGCGACCAGCTTCTCGAGCTTCAGACCGGCGAGATCGACCTCGGGGACGTCGGGAAGCTTCTCGTACTTCATCTCGACCTTGACGTCGTCGCCCTCTTGCCAGTCCTCGTTGGTCATCTTGACCTCGGGCTGCATCGCGGGACGGTCGCCGCTGTCCTCGAAATGCTGGTTCATGGCGCCGTCGACGGCTTCCTGCATCGACTCGCCCAGGAGCCGCTGGCCGAACTGCTTCTTCAGGAGCGCCATCGGCACCTTGCCCTTGCGGAAGCCCTTCATCTCGATCTCGGGCTGCGCCTCGGCGAGCTTCTCGTTGACCTTGGCCTCAAGTTCATCGGCCGTCACGGTGATCGCATATTCGCGCTTCAGGCCTTCGTTCAGGGTCTCGGTGACCTGCATCTCGGTGTCCTTTTCCTCATCCTCTGGTGCGGGTGGAGGGACTTGAACCCCCACGCCTCGCGGCGCCAGAACCTAAATCTGGTGCGTCTACCAATTCCGCCACACCCGCCAATACCGGGACGGGGCCGAGCGGCGCCCGACCCCTGATCGGGGTGGTCTCTAGCAAAGCGCGAAACCGGATGCGAGAGGAAAAATGGGCTCAGAAAAAGCGCGACTTTAACCGCTTGTTGCCATATTCTGCCGAACAATAAGAGGCAGGAACAAGCAGGGTAGCGCCCATGGAACCGAAAACGGTCCGGCGCGCAGGCGGGGACGTGGTCCCCTTGCGCCATTTTTCTCGTGACGACATGCCGAACGCGCTTCTGGCGGGCACCCGGGTGCTGACGCTCGAAGGCGAGATGCCGGTGGAATACCTCTCCCCCGGCGACCGGATCATCACCCGCGACCGCGGCATGGTCACGCTGGACGACCTGCGGATCATGCGCGGAAAGGTGCCGGTGATCACCATTCGCGCCGGCAGCCTGGGCCATATGCGCCCCGAGGCGGACGCCGATCTGCCGGCCAGCCAGGAGGTGCTGATCCGCGACTGGCGCGCGCAGGCGCTCTACGGGCGCGCCCGCGCCATGGTGCCCGCCGAACGGCTGGTCGACGGGGAGTTCATCCGCCCCGCGGGCCTGCGGGAGGTGACGCTGGTGGCGCTGGTCTTCTCGGAGCCGCATGTGATCTACGCCGAAGGGCTGGAGCTGGCCGCCGCCGTGCGGGAGACGAGCGCGACCTAAGACTGCGCGCGGCAGATGCTTCGGCTAAAGTTGGCGTGCCGTGACGGAGGGTGCATCGGGTTTCGTTGTGACGGGCGGTGCATCCAGTTTCGAAGCCTGATGACGGGTGGCTGAGCGTAGTTGAGCGCGCCCGCCAACACCCCGGACAGCCGCCCCACTCCGCCGTGCATTCACTCCACCGCCGCCAGCACCTCCGGCAGTTTCTCCGCGAGATCCTCTGCGATCATCCCCGGCCCCGCCGCGCGCGCGCAGGCCACATGCAGCGCCGCACCCTGAGAAGCCGCCTCCAGCGGCGCCAGCCCGCGCGCCAGGAGCCCCAGGATCAGCCCGCTCAAGACGTCCCCCGCACCCGCCGTGGCCAGCCAGGGCACCGCGCGCGCCCCGAAAGAGGCCACGACCCGCGCCGTCCCGTCGGGCGCGGCCACCACCGTGTCGGGGCCTTTCAGAAGCACCACCGCGCCGGATCGTGCGGCGGCCATCTGCGCGGCCTCGATCTTGGAGAAGGCCGGGCCGCGCGGCGCCTCGCCTGAAAGACGCGCCGCGAGGTCGGGGAACAGCCGCGCGAACTCGCCGCCATGCGGGGTCAGCACGGCGCCATCGTGCAGGGCCGCGAAGAGCTGGTCGGGCGCCTCCTCGAAGGCGGTCAGCGCATCGGCGTCGAGCACCACCGCCCGGCCAGGGGCCAGCGCCTCGGGCACCAACTCTGCCGCGCGGGAGAGGCCGAGCCCCGGTCCGAGGCAGAGCGCCGAAAGCCGCGGATCGGCCAGCGCATCGGCGAGGTCCGGCGCGTCGTCGATCCGGCGCAGCATCAGCGCGGTGATCTGGGCGGCGATCTCGGCCTGGGCATTGCCCGGGGCTCCGAGGCTCACCAGCCCCGCCCCGACTCGCAGCGCCGCCCGTGCGGCCAGCCGCGCCGCGCCGCTTTTGCCGAATCCGCCCGAGAGCACCAGCGCATGGCCGTGGTCGTATTTGTGCCCGGCAAGCTTCAGGACCGAGCGCCCCGGCGCGGAGATCGCGCGCACCGCGCCCGGGTGAGCCGGTTTGGAGTCGGCACCGCCCGCGGGGCCGTCACCGGCGTGCGCCTGCTTGGGGTGCACGCCGTCTGTGCGCTCCAAAGCTGACTCAGCCGAACGTGGCTCGACACCGGCCACCTCAGCCCGCGCCTCCAACCCGATGTCGACCACCCGCAGCGCGACTTGCCGGGACGCCAGCGGCGCGAGCAGGTGGCCGCGCTTCGGGCGGTGGCAGGTCACGGTCAGATCGACGGGCAAGTCATGCGCCGCGCCCTCGGGACCGAGCAGCCGCCCGCTCTCGGCGCAGAAGCCGCTGGGCAGGTCCACCGCGACGCGAAAAGCCCCCGGCAGGGCCGAGCGCCCCAGCGCCTCGGACAATTCCCCCGCCACCGGGCGGTTGAGGCCGATGCCGAAGACCGCGTCGATCACCAGGTGACAGGGCGCCCCGCGTTGCGCGGCGACATTGCCGGGGGTCAAGGACTCCACCGCGCCACCCATCTCCTGCCAGGCCAGGGCCGCGGCGCGGGCGTCGGGCGGCATGGCCTCGGGCGTCGCCATGGCCAGGACGCGCACATCCCAGCCCTCATGCGCGAGACGCCGCGCCATGACGAAGCCGTCGCCGCCGTTGTTGCCCGGCCCGGCCAGGACCAGCGCGGCATGGGGCGCGCGGGCAAGATCGGGGCGCTCGGCGAATATCGCCGCGATGGCCCCCTGCCCCGCGCGCTCCATGAGCTCGGCGCCGCTGCCGTGCCCCGCCGCGATCCAGGCCGCCTCGGCGCCGCGCATCTCCTCGGCGCTGAGAACCGCGCCCCCGGGTCCGCTCTCTTGCCGCATTGCGCCTCCTCGCGATTCAAAACTGATGCTTTTTCGGGCATCCCGCCCATTTTTTCACCGCGTCCCGCCGCACATCCAGGCGCTTGCCGCTTTCTTCGGCAGCTGCAATTGTCCCGCCCCGGCGGACGTGGTCTGCAGCGTTCCAAACGGTTTGCGAGGAGGCAAGGCATGAAAAAGATCGAGGCGATCATCAAGCCTTTCAAACTCGACGAGGTGAAAGAGGCGCTCCAGGATGCGGGCATCCAGGGCCTCTCGGTCGTCGAGGTGAAAGGTTTCGGGCGGCAGAAGGGCCATACCGAGCTCTACCGCGGCGCGGAATACGTCGTGGATTTCCTGCCCAAGGTCAAAATCGAGGTTGTCCTCGAGGACGACCAGGTCGACGGCGCCATCGAGGCCATCGTCTCGGCCGCCAAGACCGACAAGATCGGCGACGGCAAGATCTTCGTGAGCCCCGTCGAGCAAGCCATCCGCATCCGGACCGGAGAGACCGGCGCCGACGCGCTGTAACTCCGGCCCCCGGCCAGACCCCATATCAAGAAAGGGAACTCAGGGAATGAGCAAGGACACCGTTCTCAAGCTGATGAAGGACGAGGACGTCGAGTATGTCGACATCCGCTTCACCGACCCGCGCGGCAAGCTGCAGCACGTCACGCTGATGCACGACCAGGTCGACGAGGATTTCCTCGACGAAGGTTTCATGTTCGACGGCTCCTCGATCGCCGGCTGGAAGTCGATCGAGGCTTCCGACATGAAGCTGATCCCCGACACCACCTCGGCCTATATCGACCCCTTCTACGCCGAGAAGACGCTCTGCCTGCATTGCACCGTGGTCGAGCCCGACACCGGCGAACCCTATGAGCGCGACCCGCGCGGCACCGCCGAGAAGGCCGAGGCCTACCTCAAGTCCTCGGGCATCGGTGACGCGGCCTACTTCGGCCCCGAAGCGGAGTTCTTCCTCTTCGACAACGTCAAGTTCTCCAACGCGATGAACAAGGTCTCCTACGAGGTCGACGCGCTCGACGCCTCCTGGAACACCGACAGCGACTACGAGATGGGCAACATGGGCCACCGCCCGGGCGTCAAGGGCGGCTACTTCCCGGTGAACCCGGTCGACCACGGCCAGGACATCCGTTCGGAAATGCTCTCGACCATGAAGCGCATGGGCATGAAGGTCGACAAGCACCACCACGAGGTGGCGTCCTGCCAGCACGAGCTGGGCCTGATCTTCTCCTCGCTGACCGACCAGGGCGACCAGCTACAGAAGTACAAGTACGTCATCCACAACGTGGCGGACGCCTACGGCAAGTCGGCGACCTTCATGCCGAAGCCGATCTACGGCGACAACGGCACCGGCATGCACGTCAACATGTCGATCTGGAAGGATGGCAAGCCGCTCTTCGCGGGCGACAAATACGCTGACCTCAGCCAGGAGGCGCTCTACTTCATCGGCGGCATCCTGAAGCACGCCAAGACGCTGAACGCCTTCACCAACCCCTCGACCAACTCCTACAAGCGCCTGATCCCGGGCTTCGAAGCCCCCGTGCTGCGCGCCTATTCGGCCCGCAACCGCTCGGGCTGCGTGCGGATCCCCTGGACCGAGAGCCCCAAGGCCAAGCGCGTCGAGGCCCGCTTCCCCGACCCCTCGGCGAACCCCTACCTGTGCTTCGCCGCGCTCCTGATGGCCGGTCTCGACGGCATCAAGAACAAGATCGACCCGGGCGAGGCGATGGACAAGAACCTCTACGACCTGCCGGCCGAAGAGCTCGAGGGCATCCCGACCGTCTGTGGCTCGCTGCGCGAGGCGCTGGACGCGCTGAAGGCCGATCACGCCTTCCTGCTGGCCGGTGACGTCTTCACCAAGGACCAGATCGACGGCTACATCGACCTGAAGATGGAAGAGCTCGAGCTTTACGAGCACACCCCCCATCCGGTCGAATTCCAGCTCTACTACAGCTGCTAAGGCCTTCCGAGGGACAGGAAGACCGGTTTGGGCGCCCTTCGGGGCGCCCTTTCCTTTTGGGGTTTTGCCTGCCTGGTCCCGGGTGTCCGGGGCCTCTGCCACACCGGCCCGCGCGCCCCGCCGCCATCGCCCTGATTCCGCTACAATTTTATGTAGAACGCCCCGCCACGACACACGTGGGCCCCTGGAAATGCGCCCAAAGCGTGGCAAATTGCGCGGATCGCGGCGGGATTGTGGCGCCGCAAAAGCGGCTTTGCAGCATTTTACCGAAGCCGCCGCAATAATTTCCAGATCAGCACCAAAACCCACCCTTATTCCCCATCACCCTATCCTTTGGGACAGAATGTCTTGGGGACCGACAATGAAATGTCAGGCGAAACTCGTCTTCGAAGCGGAGGCGGAATTTCCGATCGACGAGCTGGGCAGAAGCCTGGCGGTGGCGATCGGCCAGCAGGGCCTCGGCCCGTCAGAGATCGAGGCGCGCTCGAGCGGCCTTGAAGCCAGCGCCGGGGCGCATGCGATCACGCTGGACATCCAGCGCGACGCGACCGCGACCTACCTGGTGATCGGCGTCTTCCGGCCCGGGCCCGAGGCCCAGCCGGTCAAGAAGCTCCTGGCCGGGATTACCCGCACCTTCGCGCTGAACCAGGCGCCGGGCTCGGTGGTCTGGCTCGAAACCGAGGTGCCGCTGCCACGGGACGCCTTCCTCGAAGCCTTCGCGCCCGATGCCGCGCCCTGCCGCCCGGTGCGCCCGCGCCGCGTCGATCATGCCGAGGTGCCCATGGAGCCGCGGCATGCCCTGCCCGAGATCGCCAATACCGGCGCCCCGCCGCGCGCGCTGCGCGCCGACGCCCATGTCCGCGCCTACGAGAAACACCTGCGCGAGGTGCTGCGCCGCCCCGCCACGCCCGAGGAACTGGAAGAGCTGCGCGAGGCCGCGGGCATCCAGCCGACCACGGTGCGGCTCTCGACCTGGGCGATGTCGCTGGCGGTGGCCTCGATCTCGCTGCCGGTCGCCGCGCCGGTCATCGTGCACAACCTGGTCAAGGGCGAGGACTTCCGCTTCGCCTCGCTGGCCATGGGGCTGAGCGGGCTCTTCGTGGCGCTCGACACCACCGGGGCCATGGCCGACATCGTGACGAACCTCTAGGCGCGAGGCCCCGGGCCCGCGCCCCGGCGTTTGCTCTGCCGCAGAGTCACCTTTGTCTTGCGCGCATTCGAGGCTAGGCTCCTGCGGCAGTCATTTCGCCGGAACGAGGACATCCATGCAACGTCGCATTTCCCTGGCCGTCGTCGGCCTGACCGCCGCGCTTGGCGCGGCCCTTGCCGCGGGCAGCGCCAGCGCGGCCTCTTGTTCGAACACCTCTTCGGGCTTCGAGGCCTGGAAGGCCGATTTCGCCCGCCAGGCCTCGGCCGCTGGCGTCGGGCAGCGCGGCCTCGAGGCACTGTCGAACACGCGTTATTCGCAGTCCACCATCAGCGCCGACCGCAACCAGAAGAGCTTTCGCTACTCGCTCGACAAGTTCATGGAGATCCGCGGATCGGCGACCATCGTGCGCCAGGGCCGCGACCGCAAGGCGCGCAACGCCAATTTCTACGCCTCGCTGGAACGCGCCTACGGGGTGCCCGCGGGCGTGCTGATCGCGATCCACGGCATGGAGACCGGCTTCGGCCGCTTCATGGGCGACAGCGAGGTGGTCTCGGCGATCACCACCCTGGCCTTCGACTGCCGCCGCTCGGAGTTCTTCAAGCCGCATGCCCTGGGCGCGCTGAAGCTGGTCGACCGCGGCTCGATCACCCGCCAGACCCGCGGCGCCAAGCACGGAGAACTGGGCCACACCCAGTTCCTGCCCGGCAATGCCTTGCGCTACGGGGTCGACGGCAACGGCGACGGCCGGGTCGATTTCTACAATGAAACCGATGCCCTGGCCTCGACCGCGAACTTCCTGCGCCAGAAAGGCTGGCGCCCGGGCCAGGGCTACCAGCAGGGCCAGCCGAATTTCCGGGTGATCGAGGCCTGGAACGCGGCCACGGTCTACCAGCAGGCCATCGCGATCATGGCGCGGCAGATCGACGGCTGAGCGGGATGCCGCCGGGGGTCGGACCCGGGGCCGAAATTGCGCAGAACTGTGCGTCTTTGGCCCAAGTTTGACCCCAATGTCCGGCTAGCTTGGGCACAGGTCGGGACTCGCCCGACAAACCAGAATTCGTGAGCCTCATCTTGCGCCCTTATGCTGCCATCGCCATCGCCCATGCCGTCAGTGTCGAGCAGGATCGGTTCCTGCGTCTCGTGGCCCAGAGCCTTGCCCGCCAGGACATGGCGGGCGGCGGCGAGCCCAAGGTCTCGCTGAAGCACGGGGCGGTCGCCTCGGACCGGCTGATCGTGAAGCTGACCACCCAGGTCTCGCCCGGCGCGGGCGGCCGCATCGTCTTCCGCATCGCCCCGCGCGCCAATGCCGAGGCGCTGCCCATGGACCGCACCGTCGAGATCCTCTCGGACATCGTGCTGAAGGCGCTGCAGCGGGTGGACGCGCGGCACGTCGAATGGCTCGACCCGCGCACCAAGCTCTCGCCCGAGGAGTTCCAGATTTCCTGCTCCTACGTCTCGCCGAAGCGGCAGCGCCGCGAGATGGCCGAGACGCCCGAGAGCACCCAGTCGACCGAGGACATCGAGAAGAGCCTGGCGCGGATGTTCGAGGACATTCCCGTGGTCAGCGAGCCCGGCCACGGCGAGGAACGCCAGGCCGAGGTCGCCCGCCGCCGCGCCGCCGCGCGCCGCGACATCGAGGCCCGCGCGCCCCAGGTCTTCGACGAGGACCAGGTCGACGAGTTCCAGGATGCCGATTTTGCCCGGATCGCCGCGATTGCCGAGAAGGCCGAGGCCCGCGAGGCCGAAGAGGCGGGCGAAGCCCCGCGCCGCCGCTCGCTCCTGCGGAGCCTCGCCGCGGCGCTGCCGCTTCGGACCTTCGGCCATATGCTGGCCCTGGGCGGTGTCGCGGTGGTGTTCTGGAAGAACGGGCTATTCGACCCGCTTCTGAACATCATCGGCAGCTGATCCCGGCCCCTCGGGCACATCCTCCGCCGCCAGCATGTAGGTATGGATCGAAAAGACCACCGCGCGGGTCTTCGGCAGCCGACGCAGCACCTGCCGCTCGGTGCGCAGGTAGGCCGCGCGCTCGGGCGCCCATTTTGGCCGCGCGGCGGGCGGGCCCGGCTGATGCAGCGTCGGATCGTCGTGCCAGAGCACGTTGAAGCGCCAGATCGGCAACCCGGGGCGCAGCCCGTCGAACATCCGCTGCACCCGGCGCGCGACGCCTTCGTCGTATTCCGGCACCGGCGCGTGGATCGCCACCAGCGGGCGCATGAATTTCTCCGAGAGCCGCCAGCGCGCGGGAAAGCACAGCGTCGCGGCGGTCAGGACGTGTTCCTCCGCCCCCTCGGTTTTTTCAAGAATGCAGAGGTCTTCCTGCACCAGGCGGCAGAGCGTTTCCATCGGGCGCGCTGGGTCGATCGCGACCACCACGCCGTCGGGCCGGGTGACCCGATCACCCGCCTGCGCGAAGCCCTCGGGCAGATCCGCCAGCACCTCGTCCAGCAGCTCCTGCGCGGCGGGCCGGGCGCCGGGATCGAGGGCCAGCACCACCTCGGGGCAGTCGGCCAAGAGCCGGTCGCGCAGGGCCATCTGGCCGGCATAGGCCTCGTCGGCGATGAGCCAGGGCGCATCGCCCAGAGGCCGCGTGCCCGGCAGCCGCGCGCCGGCGCCGGGGTCATAGGGCAGATGCCGCTGCAGGACCGGGGGGCCTTCCTCAAACGCAAACGGCGCGCCGGTCTCCCGGCGCGCCGCGTTCTGTCCGTCCTGTCTCACGCTCACCGGCGGGCGTCGCCGACCAGCTTCCAGACCAGCGGGAGAAGGCCCGCGGCCAGCGCCAGCTTCAGCGCGTCACCGATCAGGAAGGGCGTCAGGCCCCACTGCAGGATCGGCTTGTCCCAGCCGTAGAGCATGCCGAGCCAGACCAGGCCCGGGACGTAGATGATCACGTTGCCGAGCAGCATGGCGCCCGCCATCTTCGGCATCGAGCGGTCCCAGCCCGCGCGGGCCGCGACACCCAGCGCCAGCGTCGCCAGCACGTAGCCCACCAGGTAGCCGCCGGTGCCGCCCATCATGTAGGTGAGGCCGGCGCTTTCCGCGCTAGAACCCGCGAAGACGTCGAAGCCGAGCGCGCCGATGATCATGTAGCCCAGGATCGTCGCCAGGCCGAGGCGCGGGCCATAGGCGGCGCCCACGGTCAGCACCGCGAAGGTGCCCATGGTGATCGGCACGGGCCACATCGGCACCTTGATCTTGGCGGCAAGCGCCAGGAAGGCGATCCCCACGACCACCAAGGCGGCCTGTTTCGCCCGCAGAGCGGCACCTTCGGTGGCGCCGAACATCTCCACCAGCACGTTGCGGTTGAGCGCTTCCGTCATCGGGGTCTCCCTCGTGTCATTGAACCCTTCGGGACTTCATGCCGTGCCGCGGCGCGGCGCGCAACCCCGAAGCTCAGCGGCAGGATTTCTCGCGCACGTAGAGCGTGTCCATGCGGTAGTCCTTGCGCGGTCCGCGCACTTCCCAGGTCGCGCCCCAGATCGGCCAGTCGCCGAAATCATAGGTCACCTCGTAGCGGTCCTCGCCGCAGGGGTGCAGGTCGCAGGGGCGGCTTTCGCCGAGGCCCAGCTGGTGGAAGGGCCGCCCGTCCTCGAACAGCACCTCGATGCCGCGCGGGCCCGGACGCCAGCGGTAGCGGCGGCTGCCCTCGATCGGCGGCTGGCCGGGCATCGAGAGCGTCAGCACCTCGTGGTAGATCAGCCCGTCGCCCTCGGGGGCGAAGGTCAGGACGCCCTGCCCGTCGCTTTCCTGCCCGAGCTTGCGGTCGTAAATCTTTCTGCGGAACCGCCAGGCGCCAGTGAAATCATCGAGCTCTCGGGGCAGATCGGGCGCGGGGCGGGTCGAGAGGTGGATCGTCATGCGCGCCTCCCTTCCCTTGTCCAATGTGTGGGGTTCAGTCTAAGACCGCGCGCGATGCCGTTACAAGTCAGGAAAGGCTGCCCCGCATGATCCCTCGCTATTCCCGCCCCGACATGGTCGCGATCTGGGCGCCCGAGACGAAATTCCGCATCTGGTTCGAGATCGAGGCCCATGCCTGCGACGCCCAGGCCGCGCTGGGGGTGATCCCCAAGGCCAATGCCGAGGCGGTCTGGAAGGCCGACGGCGTCGACTTCGACGTCGCCCGCATCGACGAGATCGAGGCGGTGACCAAACATGACGTGATCGCCTTCCTCACCCATCTCTCCGAGATCGTGGGCGCCGACGAGGCGCGCTTCGTGCACCAGGGGATGACCTCTTCGGACGTGCTCGACACGACCTTCAACATCCAGCTGGTGCGCGCCGCCGACATCCTGATCGCCGATCTGGAGAAGCTTCTTGCCGCGCTCAAGACCCGCGCCTTCGAGCACCGCGAGACCGTCCGCATCGGGCGCAGCCACGGCATCCATGCCGAGCCCACCACCATGGGCCTGACCTTCGCGCGCTTCTACGCCGAGATGGACCGCAACCTCGCGCGCATGAAGACCGCCCGCGAGGAGGTGGCGACCGGCGCGATCTCGGGCGCGGTCGGCACCTTCGCCAATATCGACCCTTCGGTCGAGGAGCACGTCTGCGCCAAGCTCGGCCTCAAGCCCGAGCCGATCTCGACCCAGGTGATCCCGCGCGACCGCCACGCCGCCTTCTTCGCGGCCATGGGCGTCGTCGCCTCCTCGATCGAGAACATCGCCACCGAGATCCGCCACATGCAGCGCACCGAGGTGCTGGAGGCGGAGGAGTTCTTCTCCAAGGGCCAGAAGGGCTCTTCGGCGATGCCGCACAAGCGCAACCCGGTCCTGACCGAGAACCTCACCGGGCTGGCGCGGTTGGTGCGCATGGCGGTGGTGCCGGCGATGGAGAACGTGGCGCTCTGGCACGAGCGCGACATCTCGCATTCCTCGGTCGAGCGGAACATCGGGCCCGACACGACGGTGACGCTCGATTTCGCGCTGGCGCGGCTGACCGGGGTGATCGAGAACCTGGTCGTCTACCCCGAGACCATGCTGGCCAACATGCACAAGTTCCGCGGGCTGGTGATGTCCCAGCGGGTGCTCTTGGCGCTGACCCAGGCCGGGGTGAGCCGCGAGGACGCCTACCGCCTGGTGCAGCGCAACGCGATGAAGGTCTGGGAGGAAGGCGCGGACTTCAAGGAGGAGCTGCTGAAGGACGGCGAGGTGACCGCGGCGCTGAGCGCCGGCGAGATCGAGGAGAAGTTCGACCTCGGGTATCACACCAAGTACGTCGACACGATCTTCCAGCGGGTCTTCGGCGAGAGCTGAGGGGGCGGCGGTCCGGCACCTAAGGTCCTGTTCGGGCGCAAGGGGGCGGCTTGGCTCCGGCGTGGCGTCCAACTGAGAGGTGTGATCACCGCGCTGTCGCCTTGGACCGCCCCACCATCCTCTCCACCAGCTAGACAGAGGGCGCGCGCCGGACCGGGGGCCGGCGCTGCCGACGGCTGGGCTATACGCTTAATCCCAGCAAGGTCAGGAATAGCTGTGAGCTAGGCACGCCACCCCAAGGAGCGCCGGCCCAAGGGGCCGGTCCGGCGCGCGCCCGGCATCTTCGATGCTGTTCGGGCGCAAGGGGGAGGCTTACCCCCGGCATGGCGTCCAACCGAGAGGTCCGATAAACGCGCTGTCGCCTTGGACCACCCCACCACCCTCTCCACCAGCTAGACAGAGGGCGCGCGCCGGACCGGGGGCCGGCGCTGCTGACGGCTGGGCTATACTCTTTATCCCAACAAGGTCAGGGCTAGCGACAAGCTATGCACGCCACTCCGAGGAGCGCCGGCCCAAGGGGCCGGTCCGGCGCGCGCCCGGCATCTTCGATGCTGTTCGGGCGCAAGAGGGCGCCTTGGTTCCGGCGTGGCACCTTTGGTGCTGTTCGGGCGCAAGGGGGCGCGAGGGTGGTTGAGTTTGGCGGTGTTGCTGAGGCGGGGCGAGGTGAGGCCGCTTGAACGGCACCACGGAGCGCCGCGCTTCGAGCCGCCACCGACCGGCGATGCGCCCCGAGTCCATGGCCGCGCCCTGCCCCTCAGCGCCGCCACCACACCCCAAACCCCCAACCGCCCGTCTCCCGGCCAGATTCCCCGTTTTGACGTAACGTCAACCCGTGGTATCATCGCCCTATCCAGCATGGAGACAGAAGAGATGATCAAGACGGCATTCGCGGCTTTCGCCCTGACGGTCTGTTCCACCCTGACGGCCTATGCCGCCTGCGGACACGGACAGGCCAGCATCACCTGCGCCGAGGGCACCGTCTATGACGCAGCGAGTCAGAGTTGTAAGGTCGTGACCGGCTGATCCCGAGCGTAGGCTCTCTTATGTCAGGGCGGCCCAATTACGGGGCCGCCCTTTCTCATTGCGCGGAGGCCCGCGGGCCGGAACCGCGCCCCGCCACCTCCACCGACCACCCCGCCCTTGCCGCCTCCCCGGCGCGCCCCTAAGACGGGCGGGATGACCAAGCCCCCCGACCAGAGCCCCCAGAGCTCCGAGAGCCAACCCCGGACCGCGCCCGCCGAGCCGCCAGAGCTCGCGGAGCCCCTCGAGGGCAGCCGCGCCGACTGGATCACCGACCGCCTCTTGCGCGGGTTGATCGCGCTGGCGCTGCGGATCCCGCTCCGGGCGCGGCTGGCGCTCATGGGCGGCGTGGTCTCGCAGGTCGTGGCACCGCTGGCGGGCTACCGCGAGCGCGCCGAGGCCAACCTCGACTATGTCTGGCCCGACCTGCCCGCCGACCGCCGCCGCGAGATCGCGCGCGGCGCCGCGCGCAACGCCGGGCGCACCATGATCGAGAACTACGACGTCACCGGGCTGCGCGACCGCATGGCCGAGGCGCCGCTCTCGGGCGCGGGCCTCCCGGAGATCGAGGCCGCCCGCGCCGAGGGCCGGCCGGTGCTCTTCGTCACCGGGCATTACGGCAATTTCGAAGCCCCGCGCGCGGCGCTGGTGGCGCGGGGCTACCAGATCGGCGGGCTCTACCGGCCGATGACCAACCCCTTCTTCAACGCCCATTACGCGCGGAACATGCATGCCCTCTCGGGGCCGGTCTTCGAGCAGGGACGGCGCGGGACCATGGGGCTGATCCGGCACATCCGGCAGGGCGGCATGGGGGTGCTGCTCTTCGATGTCTACGACAGCTCGGGCGCGAAGATCGACTTTCTCGGCAAGCCCGCGCCGACGCTGACCTCCGCGGCGGAGATCGCGGTGAAGACCGGGGCCCTGCTGGTGCCCTTCTTCGGCATCCGCCAGCCCGACGGGGTGAGCTTCGCCTGCGTCTTCGAGGGCTCCATTCCCCACGGTGACCCGGTCGAGATGACCCGCGAGATGACCCGCCGTCTCGAGGCGCGGATCGAAGAGGACCCGGCGCAGTGGTTCTGGATCCACCGCCGCTGGAAGCCGCGCCGGCAGAGCAAGCAGGCGAAGAAACGCGCCCGCCGGGCGGCGGAAGCGGCGGCGAAGAAGGGCGGCTGAGAGCGCGGCTGTGGGCCTTGGAAGCGGGCAGCGCAAGCGCCGGTGACGTCAAAAGCTGACCCGAAAATGGATGCAGAGAAACCGCGCGGTCCGGCGATGACGTGTCGCGACGCTGACTAGCGCACATCATAAGGCACAACCGCGAAGCCCTCGGCCCCAGAGCACGCCCCGCGCACCCTGCCCCATCTTCATGGCAAAAATCGACCCTCAGCCGTCCGCGCAGCCCGCGCGACCCGCGCCCATTCCTCTTAGCGCAGCTCCGCCGCCGTCACGATCGGGCCGTAGCCCGGCGTCTGCGCCAGCACCACGATCGGGCTGTCGCCGCTCACCAGCACGTCGGCCTCGAACTCGCCCTCGCCGTCCCAGCGCGCGACCACGTCCCAATCGGTCACGATATGCGAATAGCTAAGCTTGTGGCCGGCGTTCTCGCCGCGGGCGATGGCGACCTGCGCCTTGGGGCGGTAGCGCACCAGGTGCAGCTCGAGCGGCCCGACCGGCGCATCGGCCGAGAGCGCGATGCTCAGCCGGTCGCCCTGGCGGTCGAGCGTCAGGTCCACCGGCGTGCCCTGCCCCTCTTCGCGGGCGATGAGCGCGGTCACATCCTTGGCGCGGTTGCCCACCACGTCATGGGTGCCGTCGATGATCATCTGCGGGGTGTAGATCGAACGACGGCCCGCGGCCTCGGCATAGCCCTTCTGGCGGGCGGTGAAGGCGGGCCGGGCAAAGCTGTCCTTCCAGCCGATGTAGTCCCAGTAATCGACGTGCAGCGCCAGCGCGATGACGCCCTCGCGGCCCGCCAGCTCGCTCAGGAGCGCATCGGCGGGCGGACAGGAGGAACAGCCCTGCGAGGTGTAAAGCTCGACCACCACCGGCGCGTCGCCGGCTTGGGCTGCTGCGCCTGTGGTAAGGCCCGCGGCCAGGACGGCCGCCCGCAAAAGGTCAGTGAGACGCATGCTTCCCCGCGATCTTCGAACCTTGAAAGGTCTACCGTCAGGCTGGTGTAATGAACAATCAAGGAATTGCGAGAGCCCGCGAGGGCGCCCTGCCGCGCCCCCGCCAGCCGCTTTCGTGCACAATGGTATACAATTTTGATGACAGCCCCTTGATCGGGCACCGGGCTTGATGCAGATAGCGCCCAAGTCCTCACTTCTCACGTCAAGCATGGAGGCTTCCTATGCCCATCACCGTTGGCCAGGACACGGCCAAGACCCGCCAGACGTTGACCGCGGGCGGCAATTCCGTCTCGTTCTACTCGATCGCCGCCGCCGAGAAGGCGGGGCTCGGAGATTTCTCGAAACTGCCCAAGTCGCTGAAGGTGGTGCTCGAGAACATGCTGCGCTTCGAGGACGGCAAGACCGTCGAGACCGATGACATCAAGGCCTTCTCGGACTGGGCCGCGAACGGCGGCCGCGCCAACCGCGAACTGGCCTACCGGCCGGCCCGCGTGCTGATGCAGGACTTCACCGGCGTGCCCGCGGTGGTCGACCTCGCGGCGATGCGCGACGGCATCCAGGCGCTTGGCGGCGACGCCCAGAAGATCAACCCGCTGAACCCCGTCGACCTGGTCATCGACCACTCGGTGATGATCGACGAGTTCGGCAACCCGCGCGCCTTCCAGATGAACGTGGACCGGGAATACGAGCGCAACATCGAGCGCTACACCTTCCTCAAGTGGGGCCAGAAGGCCTTCAACAACTTCCGCGTGGTGCCGCCGGGCACCGGCATCTGCCACCAGGTCAACCTCGAGTACCTGAGCCAGGTGATCTGGACCGACGAGGACCAGAACGGCGAGACCGTGGCCTATCCCGACACGCTGGTCGGCACCGACAGCCACACCACCATGGTGAACGGCGCGGCGGTCCTGGGCTGGGGCGTCGGCGGCATCGAGGCCGAGGCGGCCATGCTGGGCCAGCCGATCTCCATGCTGATCCCCGAGGTCATCGGCTTCAAGCTGACCGGCGAGATGGTCGAGGGCACCACCGCCACCGACCTGGTGCTGCGCGTCTGCCAGATGCTGCGCGAGAAGGGCGTGGTCGGCAAGTTCGTCGAATTCTACGGCGACGGGCTCGACAACGTGACGCTCGCGGACCGCGCCACCATCGGCAACATGTCCCCTGAGTTCGGCGCCACCTGCGCCTTCTTCCCGATCGACGACGAGACCCTGCGCTACCTGCGCACCACCGGCCGCGACGAGGACCGCATCGCGCTGGTCGAAGCCTATGCCAAGGAGCAGGGCATGTGGCGCGAGACCGGGTCCGAGCCGGTCTTCTCGGATACGCTCGAGCTGGACATGGGCACCGTGAAGCCCGCGATCTCGGGCCCGAAGCGCCCGCAGGATCACGTCAACCTCGACGCCGCCGCCGAGACCTTCCACAAGTATGTCGAGGGCCAGCGCGAGGCCAAGGACGCCACCGCCAAGGAAGAGGTCCGCTGGGAAGGCGAAGGCGGCATGCCCGAGCCCCGCGACATCCCCGGCGACAGCGGCAAGCACAAGCGCGGCTTCGTCAAGATGAAGGACATCGACGGCGACGAGGTCGAGTTCCAGCTGCATGACGGCTCGGTGGTGATCGCCTCGATCACCTCCTGCACCAACACCTCGAACCCCTATGTGATGATCGGCGCGGGCCTCGTCGCCAAGAAGGCGCGCGAGAAGGGCCTCGACCGTCAGCCCTGGGTGAAGACCTCGCTGGCCCCCGGCTCGCAGGTGGTCTCGGCCTACCTCGAGGCCTCGGGCCTGCAGGAAGAGCTCGACGCCATCGGCTTCAACCTCGTCGGCTACGGCTGCACCACCTGCATCGGCAACTCCGGCCCGCTGGCGCCTGAGATTTCCAAGTGCATCTCCGACAACGACCTGATCGGGGTCTCCGTGCTTTCGGGCAACCGCAACTTCGAGGGCCGGATCAGCCCCGACGTGCGCGCCAACTACCTGGCCTCGCCGCCGCTGGTGGTCGCCTATGCCATCGCCGGTGACATGAACATCGACGTGGCCAACGACCCGATCGGCCAGGACCACGACGGCAACGACGTCTACCTCAAGGACATCTGGCCGACCCAGGCCGAGATCTCCGAGCTGGTCGAGAAGACCGTCACCCGCGAGAGCTTCCAGGAGAAATACGCCGACGTCTTCAAGGGCGACGAGAAGTGGCAGGAGGTCGAGACCACCGACGCCGAGACCTACGACTGGCCGGCGACCTCGACCTACGTGCAGAACCCGCCGTATTTCCAGGGCATGTCCAAGGAGCCGGGCGAGATCGAGAACGTCGAGGGCGCCCGCGTGCTGGCGGTCCTGGGCGACATGATCACCACCGACCACATCTCGCCGGCGGGCTCCTTCAAGGAGACCACCCCGGCCGGGCAATACCTGGTCGACCGCCAGGTGCCGCCGCGGGAGTTCAACTCCTACGGCTCGCGCCGCGGCAACCACGAGGTGATGATGCGCGGCACCTTTGCCAACATCCGCATCAAGAACGAGATGCTGGATGGCGTCGAGGGCGGCTACACGCTTGACCCTGAGGGCAACCAGGCGGCGATCTTCGACGCGGCCATGGCCTTCCAGAAGCAGGGCACGCCGCTCGTCATCTTCGGCGGCGAGCAGTATGGCGCGGGCTCCTCGCGCGACTGGGCGGCCAAGGGCACGGCGCTGCTCGGCGTCAAGGCGGTGATCGCGGAGAGCTTCGAGCGGATCCACCGCTCCAACCTCGTCGGCTTCGGCGTGGTGCCCTTCGAGTTCACCGGCGGCGAGACCCGCAAGAGCCTCGGGCTGACCGGCAAGGAGACCGTCTCGATCTCCGGCCTCGACGCGGTGACCCCGGGGGCGGAGCTGCCCTGCAAGATCACCTTCGAGGACGGCGCGGAGAAGGAGATCACCCTCAAGTGCCGCATCGATACGGCGATCGAGGTGGATTACGTCAAGCACGGCGGCGTGCTGCACTACGTGCTGCGCAACCTGGCGAAGGCGGCCTGATCGGGGGGCCTTGCCTCCGGGCTTCTAGGATGACGATGCGCGCCGCCCTTGGTTGGGCGGCGCGTTTTTTTGTGGGGTTTGGTGGGGGTGCGTCTAGCCGAGCGCTGGAGGCTACAAGTGGCAACTAGCACCGCCCGACGCCCGACCGTCCGAAGGAGATTTAAATAGGCACCCTAGCCAACTCGTGTGAGGAAGCCGCACGCAAGGACGCGACGCGGAAACTTAGTCGCCAGATCACAGAACACCTAACCACCAAGTCCTCCTGACGGACGGAAACCCGCCCTCTAAAACCAGCCCTGACCACCCCCAAGCCGCCGCAACAGAGGGCGCGCGCCGGACCGGGGGCCGGCGCTGCCGACGGCTGAGCGAGGCACTTTATCCACGCAAGGTCAGGACGAGAGGCGAGCTAAGCACGCCATCCCATGGAGCGCCGGCCCATAGGGCCGGTCCGGCGCGCGCCCGGCACCTTCGGTGCTATTCGGGCGCAAGGGGGCGCGGCCAGAACTGGCGCGCCCGGATCACCGACGCCCACGTCACGAAGCACCAACCAACCACCCCACCCCGCCCTTGCGGAAACGCAATCCCGGCTCTCCGTTGGGTTCCGCCACGTCGCTTGATAGGGGCTCGCGGGACACGTGAAAGGAGGCACGACATGCTCAACGCCGTCTCGCGGCCGCTCGTCCGGGTGGTCGACAGATACCTTCCCGATCCCTTCGTCTTCGTCCTGGTGCTGACGCTTATCGCGGCGCTGGCGGCGATCCTGACCCAGGGCACCACCCCGCTCGAGGTGGTGGAAATCTGGGGCGACGGATTCTGGTCGCTCTTGAGCTTCTCCATGCAGATGCTCCTGGTGCTGGTCACCGGCTACATGATGGCCTCGACGCCCCTGGTGCGCGGGCTGCTCGCGCGGCTCGCGGGCCTGGCCAAGGGCGCCTCGGGGGCGATCCTGCTCGTCAGCCTGGTCTCGCTCGCGGCGAGCTGGATCAACTGGGGCTTCGGCCTCGTCGTCGGCGCGCTCTTCGCCAAGGAGCTCGCCCGCGCGGTCAAGGTCGACTACCGGCTCCTGGTCGCCTCGGCCTATTCGGGCTTCATCGTCTGGCACGGCGGGCTCGCGGGCTCGGTGCCGCTTTCGATCGCGACCGAAGGCCATCCCTTCGCCGACCAGATCGGCGTGGTGCCCACCGGCGAGACGATCTTCTCGGCCTACAACCTGGTGATCGTCATCGCGCTCTTCATCGCGGTGCCGCTGATCAACCGCGCGATGATGCCGAAATCCGGCGAGGAGGTCTTCGTCGACCCCGAACTCCTGAAGGAGACCCCGCGCGAAAAACCCGCCTCGCCGACCCCAGCGGAATGGATCGAGAACAGCCCGCTCCTCTCGGTGCTGATCGGCATCGGCGGGCTGGCCTGGGTGGCGAGCCATTTCGCCGCCGGCGGCGGGCTCTCGCTCAACGTCATCAACTTCCTCTTCCTGACGCTGGCGATCCTGCTGCACGGCACCCCGCGCAACCTGCTCGACGCGCTGACCGAAGCGGTCAAGGGCGGCGCCGGCATCGTCATCCAGTTCCCCTTCTACGCGGGCATCATGGCGATCATGGTCGATTCGGGGCTGGCAGCCTCGATCTCCGAGGGGCTGATCGGCTTCGCCAGCGCGGCGACCCTGCCGTTCTGGACCTTCCTCTCGGCGGGCGTGGTGAACTTCTTCGTGCCCTCGGGCGGCGGCCAATGGGCGGTGCAGGCCCCGGTGATCCTGCCCGCGGCCGAGGCGCTCGGCACCGACGCGGCCCGCGCCGCCATGGCGGTGGCCTGGGGCGATGCCTGGACCAACATGGTGCAGCCCTTCTGGGCGCTGCCGATCCTCGGCATCGCGGGTCTGCGCGCCAAGGACATCATGGGCTTCTGCATCGTGCACCTGGTGCTCTCTGGCGCGATCATCGCGCTGGGGCTCAGTTTCCTCTGAGCCTGCGGGACCCTAGCTGACAAACAAGACCGGCCCGGGCCTCAGGCGCGGGCCGGTTTTTGTTCCAGGGCGCCGTGCAATTGATCGACCGCCAGCCCGTAGCAGCGCCCCTCCTCGGGCGGCTTCCCGCCCGCCTCTGTGCGGCATCCCGCCGACGGCCCCGCCCCGCACACCGCGCCCTCTGGCGAAGCGCCCCCCGCAGCCCCATCTCCCGCCGAGGCAAGAATAACCCCACGGGAAGACATGAAGATCCTGACCATCCTGCAGGCCGCCGCGCTGATCGGCCTGACCGTCTACGGCGCGAGCGGCGCCGACGAGCATGCCAACCAGGCCCCGCTTTGCGGCCCCGCCGAGGCGGCCTGCCTGACCGCCAGCGCCGACATGGAGGCAGAGCGCCCCGAGGCGCCCCTGCCCGCGCTGCGCGAGGCCGGACGGCCGTCATAAGGGCCATGCCGCAGCAGGCGCGCCCAAAGCGCGCCCTGCCCGGCTCTCAACCCCGAAAGTCAGAAAACAGCGCCCGCGCTCAGCCGCCCGCGGCCAGCTCCGCGCCCTGCGCCGCCTCGAGCTCGGGCTTGAATCGGTTCTCGTAATCCGCCCCGATCAGCGGGCCGATGAAGCGGTAGAGCACCGTGCCCTCGGCATCGAGGATGAAGGTCTCCGGCGGCGCGGTCACCCCCCAGTCGATCGCCGTCCGCCCCTGCGGGTCGAAGGCCACCGCGGCAAAGGGGTTCTCCTCGTCGACCAGGTAGCTCTCGGCCGCGCCGGGCTTGTCCTTGATGTTCACGCCGACGATCCGCACGCCCGCCTCGGCCAGCTCCAGAAGCTTCGGATGCTCCGCGCGGCAGGGCGGACACCAGCTCGCCCAGAAGTTCACCAGCGTCACCTGCCCCTCGGTCAGATCGCCCTCCACGAGGCCCGGGTAGTCCGCCAGCCGCGCCTCAGTCACCGGCGGCGCCTCCTGGCCAACCCGCGTCGAGGGCAGCCCGTCGGGGTCCTCGCGCTGCATGCCGACATAGGCGAGCCCCGCGAAGGCCGCGAAGATCAGGGGCGGCAGCACCATGAGCGGCGAGATCCTAGCCATTGCGCGCCTCCACCCGTTCGAGCTGGCGCTTGACCTGGCGCGCGCGCAGCACGCTGGCCAGCACCAGCAAAGCCAGCAGCACCAAAGTCACCGCATAGGCGGAGAGGACCGTATCGGCGTATTTTCCAAGATCGGGCATCAGGCCATGCGCTCCCGCGCGAGCAGCACCCGCATCCGCCGCGCCCGGATCTCGGTCTGGGTGCGCAGGAAGACAAGCGCGATGAACAGAAGGATGAAGCCACCCATGCAGACGAGGAGCGGCAGGTAGAAGACATCCGCCACGTTCTCCTCCTTGTCGAGCGACAGCGAGGCGCCCTGGTGCAGCCCCTGGTTCCAGAAGTTGACCGCATAGCGCGAGAGCACCGCGAAGACCGAGCCCACGAGGCAGAGGATCGAGGTCAGATCCGCCGCGGTGTCGTCGTTCTCCACCGCCGCCCAAAGCGCGATATAGCCCAGGTAGAAGAGGAACAGGATCAGGAAGGAGGTCAGCCGCGGATCCCAGGCCCAATAGGTGCCCCACATCGGCTGGCCCCAGATTGCCCCGGTGGCCAGCGCGATCACCGTCATCACCGCGCCGACCGGCGCCGCCGCCCGGGCCGCCAGCGCGCTGACATGGTGACGCCGCACGATCCAGACCAGCGAGGCCACCAGCATCATCAGCCAGCCGTTGATCGCCATCAGCGCCGAGGGCACATGCAGGTAGATGATCTTCACCGTCGAGCCCTGGCGGAAGTCGTCGGGGGTGAAGAAGAACCCCCAGATCAGCCCGACCACCAGGCAGGCCCCCGCGAGCCCCGCGAGCCAGGGCAGCACCCTGTCCGTGGCGCGGATGAACTTGACCGGATTTGCGTATTCCCAAAGCGACATGGCGGTTCTCTAGTGCCTTCCCTCGGCGCTCACAATTCACATCTGGTCGCGCCGGGGCAAGGCCCGGTCCGCGGCCAAGGCCCGGTCCGCGGCGCGCCCTAGCGCAGATTGACGCGCAGCACCGCCGCCGAGGCGAAGGGCAAGAGCGCCAGCGCCCCGAAGGAAAGCCCCGCCAGCAGCAGAAGCGGCGTCTCCACCGTCAGCCCCGCGGCGCCGCGCCGGGCCACCTCGGCGCCGAAGATCAGCGTCGGCACGTAGAGCGGCAGCACCAGGAGCGACAGGAGCAGCCCGCCGCGCTTCAGCCCCACGGTCAGCGCCGCCCCGAAAGTGCCGATCACCGAGAGCGCCGGCGTGCCGATCAGGAGCGACAGGAAAAGCCAGGCATAGCCCGGCCCCGGCAGGCTCAGCAGCACGCCGAGGAAGGGCGCGGCCAGGACCAGCGGCAGCCCGGTGGTCAGCCAATGCGCGAGGGCCTTGACCGTGACGATGCCTTCGAGCGGCAGCGGCGCGGTGGCCAGGAGGTCGAGCGAGCCGTCCTCCTGGTCGAGCGCGAAGATCCGGTCGAGCGACAGCAGGCAGGCCAGGAGCGCCCCGATCCAGAGAATGCCCGGCGCGATCTCCGACAGGAGCGCCGCCTCCGGCCCGACCCCGAAGGCCACCAGCACGGTGACGATCAGGAAGAAGGCGAGCCCCAGTCCGAAGCCGCCTCCGGCGCGCACCGCCAGCGCCAGGTCGCGGGTCAGAAGCGCCCTCACAGAAAGGCCTCCTCGGCGCTGCCCGGCGCGGGCCGCCGGGCCTTGTAGGGCCCGAGGTCCAGCACCCGCGCCTCGGGCAGGCCAAGGTCGATATGGGTGGCGATCACCGCCGCGCCGCCGCCCTCGAGGTGGCGCCGCACGGCGCCCGCGAAAAGCGCCACGGCGCCGGCGTCGAGCGACACGGTCGGCTCGTCAAGCGCCCAGACCGCGCGGCCGGTCACCAGGAGCCGGGCCAGCCCCAGCCGCCGCTTCTGCCCGGCCGAGAGATTGCCCGCCAGCCGGTCCTCGAGCCCCGCGAGGTCAAAAGCCGCAAGCGCCGGCCCGATCTCACCGGTGCCGAAGACCCGGGCCCAGAAGCGCAGGTTCTCGGTCACGCTCAGCGCCGATTTCAGCCCGTCGAGATGGCCCGCATAGGCCAGCGCCTCGCCGCCCTCGACGGTCCCGGACAGTGGCGGCTGCAGCCCCGCAAGCGTGCGCAGCAGCGTGGTCTTGCCCGATCCGTTCGGCCCGCGCAGCACCAGCGCCTCGCCGGGCCCGAGCGCGAAGCTCACCCCGTCGAGAACCGGCAAACCGCCGCGCGCCACAGACAGATCCGACACCGTCAACATCGCCCCGAGGTCTATCCCGCCCCGCCCGCCGACAAAAGCGCATAGTGCCCGCCGCCGCGCCAGGCACGCCACCTCACCCGCGACGCGCCCCCACATCACCCAGCGCCAGCCCCTCGGCCTGACCGGGCCAAAAATACCTCTCGGGGGAGCGCGAGGGGGCAGACAGCCCCCTCGTTCCCGAACCCGCAACAAGCGCAGACACCTCACCCCGACGCGCCCAATATCACCCAGCACCAGCCCCCCGGCCTGACCGGGCCAAAAATACCTCTCGGGGGAGCGCGAGGGGGCAGACAGCCCCCTCGCTCCCACAGGTTCAACAAGCGCAAGATTTCGATAAAGCGCCCCGACCCAAACCCTCAGGTCGGCAACACCGCCAGGGCCACGCGCCGCCCCTCGGAGAGCAGCACGTTGTAGGTCCGGCAGGCCGAGGGCGAGGCCATGACCTCGACGCCGAGGCCCGCCTCCTCGAGGCGCAGCCGCAGGGGTTTCGGCAGGAAGGCGATCTCGGGGCCGGTGCCGACGAACAGCACGTCGACCTCCTCGGCGAGGGCCAGCAGCGTCTCGGCGTCCTCGAAGCCGCCCCAGGCGCTGACGCCCTGCGGGCCGAGGCAGAGCGCGCCCTCGCGGATCTCGCCGTCGACGCGGAAGAAGCCCGGACCGTAGCCATCGACCGGCAGGGCGTCGGTATATGTCACTTCGTTCAGGCGCATGATGTCCTCATTTCAGCTTATCCGTCCCAGAGGGGCAAGCCCGCGATCACGGCGCTCAGGATCACCAGATAGGCGATCAGCCGGTAAAGTCCCTCGCGGGCGGGGTCGAACCAGGCCTGGCCGAGCCGCGCGCCAAGCCCGTAGGGCAGAAGCAGCGCCGCCCCGAGCGCCAGCGCCTCGAGCCCGAGCAACCCCTGCAGGGCCATGAGCGGCAGGAGCAGCGCCGAGGTCACGGTCAGGAAGACAAGCGCGGTGGCGCGGCTCTGGGCGACCCGGGCGCCGCTCGCGAGCTGGAACAGCACCATGATCGGGCCAAGAAGCCCGGTGGCCCCGCCGACAAATCCGGTGGCGGCCCCGATCGAGGCATGGGCGGCGGGGCTCGGCGGGATCGGGCGGCGCCAGCCCGCGACCAGCGCCAGGAGCGTCAGCGCGGTCACCCCTGTCACGCCCCAGCGCAGCCAGGTCAGATCGGCGACCCGCAGCACCCAGAGCCCCAGCGAGGCGCTGGCGGCGGCGCAGAGGATCATCACCCCGAGCCCCTGCCTGTCGACCTGCGGCAGCGCCCGCGGCAGCACCGTCACGAAGGAGGCGAGTGCCGCCACGTTGAAGGCGGCGACCGCCATCTCGAGCGGCATGAGCGCCGCGGCGGGCGGCATGAAGACCAGCGCCGCGCCGAAGCCCGCAAAGCCGTAGACCGCGCCGGCGGCGAAGGTCAGGGCCAGGAGCGCGGCCAGCCCCGCGGGATCGAGCGTGGCGGCGAGCGCCTCAGGCATCCACGTTGGCGAACTGCGTGCCGGCGCCGCTGTCGGGCTTGTCCCAGTCGCGCTTCACGCCGAGCCGGAACAGCAGCGCGGTGGCCACGAAGATCGAGGAATAGGTGCCCACGATCACGCCCCAGATCATCGCGAAGACGAAGCCGCGGATCACGTCGCCGCCCAGGATGAACAGCGTCACCAGCGCGATCAGCGTGGTCATCGAGGTCATGATGGTCCGGCTCAGGGTCTCGTTGATGGAGATGTTGAGCACCTCCTTCAGCGGCCGCTTCTTGTATTTGATCAGGTTCTCGCGGACCCGGTCGAAGACCACCACGGTGTCGTTCAGCGAATAGCCGACGATGGTGAGGAGCGCGGCGATGATCGACAGGTCGAACTGGATGCGCAGCTCCGAGAAGATCCCGATGGTCAGCAGCACGTCGTGCACCAGCGCGGCCACCGCGCCGAGGGCGAACTGCCATTCGAAGCGCAGCCAGATGTAGATCAGCACCGCCCCGATGGCGAGCAGCACCGCGATCACCGCGGCCTGGATCAGCTCGCCCGAGACCTTGGGCCCGACGCTTTCCACCGAGGTGAAGCTGATGTCGGGCGCCACCGCCTGCAGCGCGGTCTCGACCGAGGCGATGGTGTCCTGGGTGACCGCCTCCTCGTCGCCCTGGGGCGCGATGCGGACCATGGCGACGTTCTGCTCGGGGCCGAAGCTGGGGTCGAAGACCTCGGAGATCACGATGTCGCCCAGTTCCAGCTCGCGCAGCGCCGCGCGGTAGGCGCCGACGTCGACGGGCTGGGCGCTCTCGGTGCGGATCGTGGTGCCGCCCCGGAAGTCGATGCCGAAGTTCAGCCCCTGGAAGATGAAGGAGACGAAGGCCACGACCATCATCACCGCCGAGATCCCGAGCCAGAGCTTGCTGCGCGAGAAGAAGTCCAGAGAGGTGTCTTCGCGGATGAGTTTCAGACGACGCATCTTCTATCCTCTCAGACGGTGATGGTCTTCGGGCGCGTGCGCTCGAACCACATGGTGACGAAAAGCCGGGTGACGTAGATCGCGGTGAAGACCGAGGTCACGATGCCGAAGCCCAGGGTGATCGCGAAGCCGCGAACCGGGCCCGAGCCCATGGCGAACAGGATGATCGCGGTGATGATCGTGGTGATATTGGCGTCGACGATGGCCGAAAGCGCCTTCTCGTAGCCGCGTTCGATGGCCCGGGCGGGCCCGCGCGCGGTCTTCAGCTCTTCCCGGATGCGCTCGAAGATCAGCACGTTGGCGTCCACCGCCATGCCGACGGTCAGCACGATGCCGGCGATGCCGGGCAGCGTCAGCGTCGCCCCGATCACCGACAGGATCGCGAAGAGCAGCGAAATATTGATGATCAGCGCCACGTTGGCGAAGAGCCCGAAGAGCCCGTAGGAGGCGAACATGAAGGCCAGGACCAGCGCGAAGGCCACCAGCGTGGCCACCTGCCCGGCCTCGATCGAATCCTGCCCGAGCTCGGGGCCGATGGTGCGTTCCTCGAGGAAGGTCAGCCCGGCGGGCAGCGCACCGGCGCGCAGCAGCACCGCAAGCTGGGTCGATTCCTCGACCGTGAAACGGCCGGTGATGATGCCAGAGCCGCCCGGGATATGGCTCTGGATCACCGGGGCCGAGATCACCTCGTCGTCGAGCACGATGGCGAAGGGGTTGCCGATGTTCTCGGCGGTGTAATCGCCGAACTTGCGCGCGCCCGAGGAGTTGAACCGGAAGTTCACCGCCGGGTTGCCGTTCTGGTCGAAGGCGGGCTGCGCGTCGACCAGCTCCTCGCCGGTGACGACGGGGGCGCGTTCGAGCTCGTAGAAGACGCCCTCCTCGTCGAGCGACGGCACCACCTCGTTGCCGATGCCCGGGTCGGTGCTGTCAGACACCCCGCGCGAGACGACCGGCTGGAAGGTCAGCTGCGCGGTGGTGCCGATGATCTCCTTCAGCTCCGAGGCCGAGCCGATGCCCGGCACCTGGATCAGGATGCGGTCGGCGCCCTGGCGCTGGATCGTCGGCTCGCGGGTGCCGACCTCGTCGATGCGGCGGCGGATGATCTCGAGCGCCTGGCGCACGGTGCGATCATCGGTGGCCGCCTGTTCGGCGTCCGAAAGGCGCACCACCAGGGTGTCGCCCTCGCCCGAGACGGCGAGATCCTGCGCCCCGGCGGAGGCCACAGAGGCCACCGGCTGGGCCAGCTCGCGCACCGCGGATAGCGCCTCCTGCATGCCCGAAGGCTCGCCCAGGCGCACGCGCAGCTCGCCCGGCGTGTCGGCCTGGAGCCGCACCGTGCCCACGGTGTCGCGCAGCGGGCGCAGCGTGTCGCGGACCTCGGGCCAGAGCGCCTCGAGACGGGCGTCGTAGACGTCCTCGACCTCGACCTCGGCCAAGAGATGCGCGCCGCCGCGCAGGTCCAGCCCGAGGTTGACCAGCGTCGCGGGCAGCCAGTCGGGCCAGACCGACTTCTCGGCCAGCCGGTCCTCGGTCTCGCCCTGCCGCTCGATGGCGGTCACCGCGTCGTTATGGGTCTCGACGCGGTCGTAGAAGAGGTTCGGCGCGGAGAAGACGATCCCGAAGGCCACGACAAGCCAGATGAGGACGCGCTTCCAGGTGTCGATCTGCAGCATGGCGGGGCCTTCGTGCATCGAGGGCGCGGGCGCGGGGCACCGCGCGCCCGGTCAGGGATCAGGAGTTCGCGGGCTCGGTCTTGGAGAGGACCTGGGCGACGGTGTTCTGCACCACGCGGACCTTCACGCCCTCGGCCAGTTCGACCTCGAGCTCGTTGTTCTCCTTGACCTTCACGACCTTGCCGATGAGGCCGCCCTGGGTGACCACCTGGTCGCCGCGGCGCAGGCCCTCGACCATCTTCTGATGTTCCTTCATCTTCTTCTGCTGCGGGCGGATCAGCAGGAAATACATGATCGCGAAAATGAGGATCAGGGGCACGAACTGCGCAATCGCATTGCCATCCATCGGAGGCTCTCCTTGTCAGTGAGACGCAGGGCGGCAATCCGCCCGGGCGAGGTTGCGCGGAACCTATGGAAGGCAGGGGGCCGATGCAAGCGGGCTTGGCGCCGGTGTGACGGGGCGTTTGACCCCCCGCGGCCCGCGCCTAATCTCGGCTCCATGCGCGCCGCCCTGATCCTGCTTCTGTGCCTGGCCTTCGCCCTGCCCGCCCGCGCCACCGAACCGGCGGTGGGGCGGCTCTTCGGCGGCGGATTCTCGGCGCTGCGGATCTGTTCGGGCACGCTGGTGGGCCCGGCGACGGTGCTGACCGCGGCCCATTGCGTAACCTTCCCCGACGGACGCAAGCGCGGCACGCGGGGCCTGGGCTTCGTGGCGGGCTGGGAAGAGGGCCGCCATGCGGGCGCCGCCAGCGTCGAGGAGATTCTCCTGCATCCCCGCGCCAGCGACGCCGAGGGCATCGTGGTCGCCTATGACATCGCCATCCTGCGGCTCGACCGGGCCCTGCCCATGGCCCCCATCCGGGTCGGGCGTTCGGGCCCCGAGGGCGGTTTCTCGATCATCGGCTACGGCCGCGAGGACACCGCGCATCAGGCCCTGCAGGAGGGCTGCGCGGGCCGGCTCAAGGGCCCGCGCTGGTATCTCTCCTGCCCGGTCTCGCAGGGCATGTCGGGCGGCCCGGTGCTGGCCGGCGGCGGCACCGCGCGGCGGGTGGCGGGCGTGATCTCGGCGATCTCGGGCGAGGAAGCCGTCGCCGCCCGCGTCGACCCTTGGGTCCTGCGGGAGCTGGCGCGCCCCTACACACCCTGAAAGACTTGAGGCATAAGCGTCGCGACTCGGGCCGAGAACCGACAGACGCAAGCCAATAAGGAGCCCCGGCGATGCACGACATCCGCTTCATCCGCGAGACCCCCGAGGCCTTCGACAAGGTCATGTCGCGGCGCGGGCTGTCGCAGGCATCGGCGCCGCTTCTGAAGCTCGACGAGGAGCGCCGCGCCGCGATCCACGCCGCCGAGACCGCCCAGGCCGAGCAGAAGCGCGCCTCCAAGGAGGTCGGCCAGGCCAAGGCCAAGGGCGACGAGGCCGAATTCGAGCGCCTGCGCGCGCTCGTTGGCGAGAAGAAGGACGAGGTCGCCGCCATGCAGGCGCGCGCCAAGGATCTGGACGCCGAGCTCGAGGCCCGGCTGATGGAACTGCCGAACCTCGTGTACGACGACGTCCCCGAGGGCGCCGACGAGGAGGACAACGTCGAGATCAAGCGCTGGGGCACGCCCCGCAGCTTCGCGTTCGCCCCGAAGGAACATTTCGACCTGCCCGCCGTGCGCGACGGCATGGACTTCGAGACCGCGGCCAAGCTGTCGGGCTCGCGCTTCGTGGTCATGTCGGGCGCCGTGGCGCGGCTGCACCGGGCGCTGGCGCAGTTCATGATCGACACCCATGTCGAGGAGAACGGCCTCACCGAGACCTGGACCCCGGTGCTGGTGCGCGACGAGATGATGTATGGCACCGGCCAGCTGCCGAAGTTCGGCGAGGACAGCTACCGCACCACCAACGGCTGGTGGCTCGTGCCCACCGCCGAGGTGACGCTGACCAATATCGTCAACGGGCTGACCGTCGAGGAGGACTACCTGCCCCGCCGCTACGTGGCGCATACCCAGTGCTTCCGCTCCGAGGCGGGCAGCGCGGGCCGCGACACCGCGGGCATGCTGCGCCAGCACCAGTTCGAGAAGGTCGAGATGGTCTCGGTCACCCACCCCGAGGAAAGCGAGGCCGAACACGCCCGCATGACCGCCTGCGCCGAGGGCATCCTGGAAAAGCTGGGCCTGCCCTACCGGACGGTGACGCTCTGTTCCGGCGACATCGGCTTCGGCGCGCGGCGCACCCATGACATCGAGGTCTGGCTGCCCGGTCAGGACAGCTACCGCGAGATCTCCTCGGTCTCGACTTGCGGCGACTTCCAGGCCCGCCGGATGAACGCCCGCTTCAAGCCCAAGGGCGGCGGCAAGCCCGGCTTCCTGCACACGCTGAACGGCTCGGGCCTGGCCGTGGGCCGCGCGCTGATCGCGGTCCTCGAGAACGGCCAGGAGGAAGACGGGTCCGTCACCCTGCCCGAGGTGCTGCATCCCTATCTCGGCGGCCGCAGCCGCCTGACCGCGGAGGGTGGCCTGGAATGAGGCAGGAGACGGCCAGCACGCTCTGGGCGGGTGCCGTCCTTCTCGCGGCGCTGAGCTTCGCGCTCTCGCCGCTCGTCTCGGCCGGCTTCAACGGCTTCGAGCCGGGCCAGTTCCCGGTCCCGCAGGAGGACCCGCCGGTGCAGCCCGCGGGCTATGCCTTCTCGATCTGGGGGCTGATCTACCTCTGGCTCATCGCCGGGGCGGGCTTCGGCCTCTTGCGCCGCCGCGACGAGGAGGACTGGGCCCCGGCCCGGCCCTGGCTGTTCCTGAGCCTCGCTGTCGGCACGCTCTGGATTCCCGTCGCCAACCTCTCGGTGCTGGCGGCCACGGTGATGATCTGGATGATGCTGGCCGCGGCGCTGCTGGCGCTCTTCCGCGCCGGCGACGAGGATCGCGGCTGGCAGCTCTCGCCCATCGCGGTCTACGCGGGCTGGCTGACCGCCGCCTCGGCGGTGTCGCTGGGGCTGGTCCTTGGCGGCTACGACTTCCTGCCCGGCACGCCCGCGGCCCTTGTAGCGCTGACCATCGGGCTCGCCATCGCGCTGGTGGTGCAATACCGGCTGCACCGCGCGCCGGAATACGGGATGACGGTGATCTGGGCGCTGGTCGCGGTGATCGTCTCCAACGCGCAGCCCTTCAACATCGCGGTGGCGGGCCTCGCGGTCCTCGGCATCGTGGCGATCCTGGCGCTGCGCGGCACGGACACCGAGTGATGCCGGAGCGGGTCTTCTACCTGGGCCTCGGCGGGCAGAAATGCGGCTCCTCCTGGGTGCAGGCCTACCTGGCGCGCGCCGCGGGCTCGGACTTCGGACGGCTCGGCGAATACCAGATCTGGGAGCATGCAGTAGGCGGCGCCTTCGCGCGCTACCGGGTCGCTCCGCCCGGCCCTGCCGAGCGCCTGCGCGCCCGCGCCAAGACGCTTGTCGGCGGCGCGGAACCCGCGCAGCACCTGCGCTGGCGGCTGCAATCCGATCCCGAGGCTTATTTCGACTATTTCGCGGGCCTCCTCGACCGCCCCGGCGTGACCCGCACCGGCGACATCACTCCGTCTTACGCGGCCCTGCCGCCCGAGACCCTGGCGCGCATCCGCGAGGGCATGGCCAAGCGCGGCATCGAGACCCGCGCGATCTTCGTCATGCGCGACCCGGTGGAGCGGCTGCGTTCACAGATGCGCATGGAGATGGAGAAGGGCCGCCTGCCCTATTCCGACGAGAACGAGGCGCCGCTCCGCGCCTTCTACGCCGGCTCCGAGGCCGAGGCACGCAGCCGCTACGACCACACGCTTGCGGCGCTGGAGGCGGTCTTCGCGCCCGAGGAGCGGCATGTGGCGCTTTTCGAGGAACTCTTCACCGCGCCGGGCATCCGGGCGCTGGCCGAGTTCGCGGGCGTCCCCATCGAGGCCGAGGCCGGCGGGCAGAAGGTCAATGCACGGGGCCGCGGGCTCGCCGTCTCCGAGGCGCTGGCGACCGAGATCGCGCTGCATTACGCGCCGGTCTACGAGGCCGCCGCCCGGGTCTGCCCGCAGGTCCGCAGCCTCTGGCCCAGTGCCGAGCCGGTCTTCACCAGGCCATGAGCCCCGCCGCCACGAGCTGCTCGGGCGCGCGGTAGCGCTCTGACCGGGGGCCGAGAAAGCTGCCCGAGCCCGCCGCCATCTTCTCCAGAAGTTCCGCGTAGAAGGTGTATTTCGCCGCCCCCTGGGTATGCGCCTTCCAGTGCCGCGCACGCTCGATCTTCGCCGCGAACTCGGCGGTGAAGACGAAATGCGCGATGGTAAGCAGCATCTCGGAGTCGGGCGGCAGGCTGGCGTAATGCGAGCCCACCTGCCAACTCTCACCGTCGCGGCGCAGGAAGGGCAGCTTGTGCCGGGCCGAGCGGTTGAAGGGCGCCTTGCCCTTGCGCCCGAGCAGCCGGTCGGAGAGCCGGCGCTTCGGCGCGCCGATGCCATGGGCCGCAAACAGCCGGTTGGTCTTGGAGGTGCCGAAGGGATCGGGCTGCGCGCCGGGGCTCAACGCCACCAGCGGCTCGGCCTCGAAATAGGGGTAAGCGGCGAAAAGCCCCTCGGGCGTGTCGGGCATCGGCGCCGCGAGCGCGGCCAGATCCTCGGGGAAGAACTCCACCAGCGAGGCGCAGGTCGCGGGCGTGGCGCGGGCCTCCATGCGGGCGTAGACCTCGGCGACCGAGGTCACGCCGGGCGGCAGGATCAGGAACTCGTCGGCATCGAAATAGGCGACCACCTCGCCCGGGGCCTCGACATGCGGCAGCGCCGCCTTGACCCAGGTGCCGAAACGGTCTGCCCGCGTGCTGCCGTCGGGAAAGGCAATCTCGACCGGCGCGCCGAATCCCATGCCCGCGCGGTAGAGGACCACGTCCTCCTGCGCTTCCAGATAAGCGCCGCCGCCGTCCTCGGAGCCGTCGTCGAAGACCAGGAACTGCTCGAAGCCGATGGCGCGGTAATGCGCGAGGAAGGCGGGCAGAAAGGCCATTTCGTCGCGCAGGATGACGAAGAGCTTGCGCGCGCCGGGCCGGGGCGCGCCCTGCACGCGGCGCACCTCGTCCCACAGATCCTCCAAGCCAAGCCGTTTGCCGCTGTCTGCCATATCGGAAGTCCTACCCTGCCCCGCGCACATGAAAAAGGCCGCCCCCTGGGGACGGCCTTTTCCGGTATCTCGCAATCCCGAAGGGGATCAGCGCTTCGAGAACTGGAAGCTGCGGCGGGCTTTCGCGCGGCCGTACTTCTTGCGCTCGACGACGCGGCTGTCGCGGGTCAGGAAGCCCGCGGCCTTCAGGGCCGGACGCAGCGCGGGATCGTAGAGCTGCAGCGCGCGGCTGATGCCGTGCTTCACGGCGCCCGCCTGGCCGGAGAGGCCGCCGCCCTTGACGGTGGCCATGACGTCGAACTGGTCCTCGACACCGGCGACGGTGAAGGGCTGGCGCAGGATCATCTGCAGCACCGGGCGCGCGAAGTAGACGTTCAGCTCGCGGCCGTTGACGGTGACCTTGCCGGAGCCCGGCTTGATCCAGACCCGCGCGGTGGCGTCCTTGCGGCGGCCGGTCGCATAGGAGCGGCCGAACTCGTCGCGGACGGGCTCGCGGGTGATCGCGATCTCGGTCTCGGGCGTGCCGGCAGCGTCGACGCCTGCGGCCTGGCCCAGTTCTTCGAGGGAATTGATTTGCTCAGCCATTACTTCGCCACCCGGGTGTTCTTGGAGTTCAGCGACTTGACGTCGATCACTTCGGGCGATTGCGCCTCGTGGGGGTGCTCAGCACCCGCGTAGATGCGCAGGTTGCCCAGTTGCTTGCGGCCCAGGCGGTTGCCCGGAACCATGCGCTTGACGGCCTGGAAGACCACCCGCTCGGGGTGCGCGCCTTCGAGGATCTGCTCCTTCGTGCGCGACTTGATCCCGCCCGGATAGCCAGTGTGCCAGTAGAAGTGCTCCTGGCGCTTCTTGCCGGTCAGCTGGACCTTGTCCGCGTTCACGATGATGACGTTGTCGCCCATATCCATATGGGGGGTGAAGGACGGCTTGTGCTTGCCGCGCAGCCGGTTGGCGACGATCGAGGCGAGACGACCGAGAACGACGCCTTCCGCGTCGATCACGATCCATTTCTTCTCGATATCGGCCGGCTTTGCCGAGAAGGTTTTCATGGCGGGTGACCCCTGGTTCTTGACTGTTCAGGCCGGGAGCCGGGCAGAGGCCCGGACCGGCGCGATCCGATGGGCGGGTTATAAGCATCGCGAACCGACAGTCAAGCGCGGGAAATCCGATAAAACGGCGTGTTTTCAGTGCCTTGCAAAATAGGTATCTATATACCCCACAAAATCGCGCCCCTCAGACCGCGATCCGCTCGGGCGGGTTCTCCAGAAGCCCGCGCACCCGCCCCAGCGCCGCCTCGAAGGCCGGCAACCCGACCTGGGCGTTGATCGCGATGCGCACCGCGTGGGGGGCGAAGCCGTCGCGCAGGGCGAACTCGTCGGCGGCGCGCAGCTGCACGCCCTCGAACTCGGCGGCCTGCACGAAGGTCGCCGCCCGCCAGCCCGCCGGCAGCCGCAGCCAGAGGAAAGGCACGCCCTCGCGCCAGCCCACGTCGTGCCCGCCCAGAAGGTTCACCGCCGCGCGGATGTAGCGGTCGTATTCGCGCCGCACCTCGTCGAGGATCGCGGGCAGCTCGGGCCGGCGCAGCAGGTCGGCCACAAGATCGCCCAGCGGCTGGGCCAGCCCGAAGAACCCGTGTTCGACCGAGCGGCGCAGGTCCGCCCGCCGCGCCTGCGGCGCCACAACAAAGCCCACGCGCAGCGCCGGGGTTATCGACTTCGAGATCGAGGCCACCAGCCAGCCCTGCTCCGGCAAAAGCGCCCGGTAGCCCAGCCCCGCCCGCGGGCCCAGCCGGTAGCAATCGTCCTCGAGCACGTGGAAGCCGCGCCGCTGGGCGACGGCGGCGATCTCCTTGCGGCGGCGGTCCGGGGTCTGGCGGCCGGTCGGGTTGTGAATCTCGGGCGAGGTGCAAAGAAGCTGCGCGTCGTGCCGCCGGGCGAGCTCGTCCAGCGCCTCGGGCAGGATGCCGTCCTCGTCCATCGGGACCGAGACCACCTCGGCGCGCAGCAGTTCCGCCGCGCGGCGGAAGCCCGGATAGGACAGCTCCTCGACCAGCACCACCGGCCGGGCGCCGCGCAGCACCGTCTGCATGACGATGCCGATGCCGTTCTGCCCGCCGTGGCAGAGCGTCAGATCCTCTTCGCTGACCGGTCCCAGCGGCGTGTCGGAGAGCCAGTCCAGCACCGCCTCGCGCGCCGGTTTGAAGGCCGCGCGCGAGGGATAGTTGATCAGCGATTCGAACGGGTGCCGGGAGAGCCGGGCAAAGCCCTCGCGGATCAGCGCGATCTGCCCGCAGTCGGGCAGTTTCGGCGCCACGAAGCTCACGAAACGGCCCGATTGCGGCGCCTCGGTCTGCGGCCAGGGCGCATCGGGCAGGAGCTTGCGCATGCCGCCCGCCTCGCCCCCGGCGACGAATGTGCCGCGCCCGACCTCGGCCCGGGCCGCGCCGCCGTCGGTCAGGATCGTATAGGCCCGCGCCACCGTGCCGGGCGTGATCCCGAGGTCGAAGGCCAGGTCGCGCACCGGCGGCAGCTTGTCCCCGGCCGCCAGCTGCCCCGCCGCGATGGCGCCCCGGATGGCATCGGCCAGCCGTCGGTATTTCGGCAGATCCGCGGCGCCCTCGGCATAGGCGGACAATATTGTATCCATGACAATGTTTCCCTCGACCAATACACGCACCTTATTGTATCACTCATTGCATGGCAACAGCGCCATATTGTATCGACACGAACGCAGACAACCGCAAATAACCCAAGAGATCGCATTCAAGGAGACCTCCAGATGTCCGCCGCAGCCCCTCACGCCGCACTTCTCGACACGCTTGCCCGGGCGCCGCGCCTGACCGCGCCGGCCGAGATCGCCCTCAAGGCCGCGGTGGTGCTGACGCTCTGGACCGACCGCGCCCGCAGCCGGAAACATCTGGCCGGGCTCGACGCCCATCTCCTCCGTGACGTCGGGCTGGACCGCGCCGAGGCCGCGCGCGAAGCCGCCCGCCCCTTCTGGCAGGGCTGAGCCCTCCAGGACCTCCGGGCGCCCTCCTGTATCCCTGGGCGCGCGGAGACCTCTCCCTGTTGGGCCGCCTTCGGGCGGCCCTTTTTTCGTGGTGGTTTGGGATTTTCGGGATGCTCTGGACGTTGCGCCGGGCGGCGCACATCAAGCACCGCGCCCTGCCCCAAAGCCCCGCCGTGTGCCAAGCCGCACTCGCGCGCCGCACCACCTCACGCCGCCCCCCCAGGCACCACGCAGCGCCCGGCCCCGGTCCGCCGCCCCCTTCACACCGCCCCGGCCCTGCCCTAAAGAGCGCATCACCAGTAGCGAGGATGCGCCGAGACCCATGCAAGAGCCCGACATCACCCCCGAGCTGATCGACGCCCACGGCATCAATCCCGAGGAATACGACCGGATCCTCGAGATCATCGGCCGCGCGCCCTCCTTCACCGAACTGGGCATCTTCTCGGCGATGTGGAACGAGCATTGCTCCTACAAGTCCTCGAAGATCCACCTGCGCAAGCTGCCGACCAAGGGCCCGCAGGTGATCTGCGGCCCGGGCGAGAACGCGGGCGTCGTCGACATCGGCGACGGCCAGGCGGTGGTCTTCAAGATGGAGAGCCACAACCACCCCTCCTACATCGAGCCCTACCAGGGTGCCGCGACCGGCGTCGGCGGCATCCTGCGCGACGTCTTCACCATGGGCGCCCGGCCCGTGGCCGCGATGAACGCGCTGAGCTTCGGCGCGCCGGAGCATCCCAAGACCCGGCAGCTCGTACATGGCGTGGTCGAGGGCATCGGCGGCTACGGCAACGCCTTCGGCGTGCCCACGGTCGGCGGCGAGACCCGCTTCGACCCCGCCTACAACGGCAACTGCCTGGTCAACGCCTTCGCCGCGGGCCTCGCCGATGCCGACAAGATCTTTTACTCCGCCGCCTCGGGCGTCGGCCGCCCGGTGGTCTACCTGGGCGCCAAGACCGGCCGTGACGGCGTCGGCGGCGCGACCATGGCCTCGGCCGAGTTCGACGAGACCATCGAGGAAAAGCGCCCCACGGTGCAGGTCGGCGATCCCTTCACCGAGAAGCGCCTGATGGAGGCCTGCCTCGAGCTGATGCAGACCGGCGCGGTGATCTCGATCCAGGACATGGGCGCCGCGGGGCTGACCTGTTCGGCGGTCGAGATGGGCGACAAGGGCAACCTCGGGGTCCGGCTCGAGCTCGACCGCGTGCCCTGCCGCGAGCCCGGCATGACCGCCTACGAGATGATGCTCTCGGAAAGCCAGGAGCGGATGCTCATGGTGCTCGACCCCGCCAAGGAGGCCGAGGCCCGCGCGGTCTTCGAGAAATGGGACCTCGATTTCGCCATCGTCGGCGAGACCATCGCCGAGGACCGCTTCCTGATCGAACAGGGCGGAAAGGTGATGGCCGACCTGCCGCTGAAGGCGCTCTCGGGCACCGCGCCCGAATACGACCGCCCCTGGGTGCCGACCCCCGCGGCCGAGCCGCTGGCCGACGTGCCGCAGATCGACCCGATCGACGGGCTGAAGGCGCTCCTGGCCTGCCCCAACCACGCTGCCAAGAACTGGCTCTTCGAGCAATACGACAGCCAGGTCATGGCCGACACCGTCGAGGGCCCGGGCTATGGCGCCGGCGTCATCCGGGTGCATGGCACCGACAAGATGCTGGCCTTCACCTCGGATGTGACGCCGCGCTACGTCAAGGCCAACCCCGAGGCGGGCGGCGCCCAGGCGGTGGCCGAGGCCTACCGCAACCTCTCGGCGGTGGGCGCGCTGCCGCTGGCCACCACCGACAACCTGAACTTCGGCAACCCCGAGAAGCCCGAGATCATGGGCCAGTTCGTCGGCGCCCTGAGCGGCATCGGCGCGGCCTGCGAGGCGCTCGACATGCCGATCGTCTCGGGCAATGTCTCGCTTTACAACGAGACCGACGGCACCGCGATCCTGCCGACGCCGACGATCGGCGCGGTGGGGCTGATCGCCTCGGGCGAGACGCCGATCCTCGACCGCCCGCGCGAGGGCCATGTGCTCCTGATGATCGGCGCGCGTGGCAGCCATCTCGGCTCCTCCGCGCTCCTGGCCGAGGTCTTCAACCGCACCGACGGCGACGCGCCCGCGGTGGACCTCGAGGCCGAGCGCCGGAATGGCAGCTTCATCCGCGACAACCGCGACCTGATCCGCGCCTGCACCGATATCTCCGACGGCGGGCTGGCGCTGGCCGCCTTCACCCTGGCCGAGGCCGGCGGCGTGGGCCTGACGATCGACGAGGAGGACACGCCTTTCCTCTTCGGCGAGGACCAGGCGCGCTACCTCGTCGCCTGCAACTTCGACATGGCCGAGGCGCTGATGTCGCGGGCCACCGCAGCCGGCGTGGAGATCGCCTCGGTCGGCCGCTTCCACGGCGAAAGCCTGCGCATCGGCAGCTCCGAGGCGCCGCTGGCCGAGCTCTCCGCGCTCTACCGCCGCGCCTTCGCCGAGACCTTCGCGTAAGGCCCGGACGCGCCGCCGCCGCCCGGCGCGGCGCGCGCCACCCAAACACGTCGCGCGCCCGCTCCCTTGGGGCGCGCGCCACCGCGGCTCCAGCGCCGTCGGCGCGTCACAGCATAGTCGGCGCCGCCGGCGCGCCCCGCGCGCGGCCCGCGCCTCCTGAGGCCCGCCCACCTTAACGCGCGCCACCGCCAGCCACACACCCGCCAATCCCCGGCTCGGCCCGGCGCGCGCCACCTCCACCAGCACCACCCAAAAAATCCCCCGACGCGCCACGCCGCCCACCCGCGCGCGCCCCCTTCCCCCCTTCAGCTTGGCTCAAATACCCTCGGGGTGAATTGGCGGCGCAGCCGCCAAGAGGGGCAGAGCCCCTAAACCAAAAAAACAAAAAAAGACGCCCCGCGAAGCCGCGGGGCGCCCGTTTTCTTCAACTGTATTAACCCGTGACGCGCCGCGTCACTGCCGCGCCGTCAGGAGCGGCGTGATCCGCCGCACCGCCGCGCGGCGGTTCTTGATCTCGGCTTCGGTGGTCGAGACCAGAAGGTCGCTCTCGCCGTAGCCCTGGATCACCAGGTTCTCCGGCGGCACGTCGAAATACTCGGTCAGCGCCAGGGCCACCGATTCCGCCCGCCGGTCGGAGAGCGCGAGGTTGTAGCCCGCGCCGCCCACGGCGTCAGTGTGGCCTTCGATCAGGAATACCTCGCCGGGGTTCTCGGCGATCAGCTCGGAGATGGCGTTGCCCAGCGCGCGCAGCTCCTGGGCCTCCTCGGGCTGGATCACCGCCGAGCCGGTGGCGAAGTTGATCGTGTCGACGTTGATCTCGGGCACCAGCTTGCGCACCGGGTCGATGCTGCGGATCTGGTTGAGCGAGAAGCTGCGCTCCACGCCTTCCGCCTCGATCGCCGCCAGCGCATTGGCCAGCTGGTCCTCTTCCACGTCGCGGAAGTTGGTCACCCGGCGGTCGCGGGTCTGCGGCAGCTCGTTGACCTCGACCTGCTGGCTGGCGCGGGTGTCGTCGAAGAGCACCACGCTCTCGCCGCTCGGCAGGTTGCGCACCCGGCGCAGCACCCGGCCATCGCGCGAGCGGATGGTCTCGATCTCCGAGCCGTCGCCGCGGGTCACCACGGTGCGGGTCGAGCCGTCATCGTAGCGGTAGGTGGTCACATCCGAGCCCGGCTGACGCAGCAGCGCGTCGTCGTTGCGCAGCACCCGGTACTGGCTGTCCCGCTGCACGACGATGCGGTCGCCGGAGTTCGAGACCACGTCCTCGTTCGGGCGCAGGATGTCGTCGAGGGCCAGCGCGCCGAGCCCCAGGAGCGCCGCGCCGGCGCCGCGCAGTGCCTCGTCGTTCCGGGCGTCCTCGTCGTCGTCCTCTTCCTCGGAACGCGCCTGGCTCTGCGCCTGGGCGTTGACCTCGGTGTCGAACTCCTCGTTCGAGGAACGGGCGTTCTCCTCGGTCACGGTCTCTTCGACCACTTCGGCGCCCTCGGTGCCTTCGGCGCTGGCCGCGGCGGCCGAGGCGGCCTCGGCGTCTTCCTCGGAGACGGCATCCGCCTGGGACTGCTGCTCCTCGGGGGTGGGCTCGGCGGTGGCGTCGGCTTCTGCCTCGGTGCCGGCGTCAGCGGGTTCGGCATCGGCTTCACCCGAGGTCTCTGCCTCACCGGAGGTCTGTGCCTCGCCTTCGGCGGGTGCCTCGGCGTTCTCGCCGGTCGGCTCGGCATTGCCGTCCGTCGGTTCCGCATTCGCCTCGGCAGTGCCCTCTGCGGCGGTGTCACCACCATCAGCGGGCTCGCTTGCCTCCGCGGGCTCATTGCCGTCGGCGGGCGCACCGGCATCGGCGGGTTCGCTGCCCTCGGCGGGTTCGCTGGCCTCAGCCGGTTCGGCACTTTCCGACGCTTCGGGCTCCGCGTTGCCGGTCTCGGCAGGTTCTTCGCTGCCCTCGGAGGCCTGACCTTCGGCCTGGGTCTCGGAGGTCGCAGCCGCGTCGCCTTCTGCGGGGGCGTCGGTCGGTTCGGCGGTCTCGCCGGTGCCTTCTGCGGGCGCGGACTGGGCCTCTGCACCGGCATCGCCTTCAGCGGCCTCTGCGGGCGCGTCCTGCGGTTCGGCGTTCGGCTCGGCGTTCTGCGGTTCCGCATCGGCGCCAGCTTCCGCGCCAGCCTCGGCCTCTACGTTGGCCTCACCCTGGGCGGCTTCGGCGGGCGCGTCCTGGGGTTCTTCGGCGGGGGCCTCCTGCGGCTCCGCTCCGGCGTCGGCGGGGGCTTCACCCTGGGGCTCGGCCGGGGTCTCGGCGCCGGGCTCCGTCGGCTCGGCCGGCTCCGTGGGCTCGGCCGGCTCCGTCGGCTCGGCAGGCTCCGTCGGCTCTGCGGGGGTCTCGGGTGTGGCGGGCTCCGCCGGTTCGGCGGGCTCACTAGGCTCTGCGGGGGCGGCCTCGGCGCCTTCCTCGGCCTCGAGCTGGGCGCGCAGGCGCTCCAGCTCGGCGCGGATCTCGGCCCGGGCCTCTTCGTCGTTCTGCACCTCGGGCAGCTCCAGCGCGGCCTCGAGCTCGGCGATCACCTCGGCGGTGGACATGCCGCCCTGCTCCTGGGCGGGCAGCGCCATGGGCATGGCCAGCGCGGCGCTCAGCGCCAGCGCCGTGGTGGTCTTCAGAAAACGCGGTGTCATTCGCAACACTCCTGTCATTCCGCCCCGGCGCGCTTCGCACCGGGACAATCTGGCTCAAAACGCGGCAGGAGCGCCGGGGTTGCGGGGCCCGGCGCGATCGGCGGGAAATTGCCGGATGCGCGGGGGCGGAGGGGCTTTGCGGGAGCGCCCGGCGCGGCGGGGCGCGCGTGGCGCAAGCGGCTGGGACGCAAGCGGAAATTATGGGCGGGAGGGGTGCGCGCCGGGGCGTTCCACCGCGGTGCGCCGTCGTGTGCAGAGACCGCGGCGCTTCCGCTAGGTCACCCGGAGGATGACCGCGTGTCCGCCCCGTTCTTGGCTCTCTCAGCTCTCCGTGTCCGGCCCCAGAGCGCCTCCACGCGAGGACGGCCACCCCGGGCCGTCCCACCGCCCCCTCAGCCCTCGGACAGCGCCCGCATCAGCCGGGTCTTCTCGCCCGGGTCGTCGGGCTGCGAGATCGCCAGCGCCAGGTCCTCGAGCGTCTGCACCGAATGGCCGGCGCGGAAGCTGTCGACATGGGGCAGCATGGCGCGGATCCCCTGGGCCTTGGGCGCGAAGCCGTCCCAGCGCAGGAGCGGGTTCAGCCAGATCAGCCGCCGGGCCGAGAGCTTCAGCCGCTCCATCTCGCGCCCGAGCCCGGCCTCGGGGTCGCGGTCGAGCCCGTCGGTGATCAGAAGCACCACCGCCCCCTGCCCCATGACCCGCCGCGACCAGTCGCGGTTGAAGGCGTGCAGGCATTGCCCGATGCGGGTGCCGCCCTCCCAGTCGCGGGCCTCGGAGCCCGCCGCCTTCAGCGCCTGGTCGACGTCGCGGGTCGCGAGATGCCGGGTGATGTTGGTCAGCTCGGTGCCGAAGGTGAAGGCATGCACCCGGGCCCAGCCGTCGCCCTTCTCGTTGGCCACCGCATGCAGGAAGTGCAGCACCATCCGGCTGTATTGGCTCATCGAGCCCGAGATGTCGCAAAGGACCACCAGGTTCGGCCAGCGCGGACGGGCGCGGCTGCGCGCGAAACTCGTGACCTCGCCGCCCTGGCGCATGGCCTTGCGCAGGGTGCGGCCCCAGTCGGCCCGGTGCCCCCGCGGCGAGGCCATGCGCCGGCGCGACAGGATCGGCTTCACCGGCAGCCGCAGCCGCGCCAGCATGCGCTTGGCCGCGGCGATCTCGGCGGTCGACATCTGTTCGAAGTCGAGGCTGCGCAGGCGTTGCTCCTCCGAGGCGGTCTGCGAGGCGTCGATCTCGATCGGCAGCTCCTCCTCGGGGGGATCGGGCTGGTCCGGCAGCTCGGGCGCGGTGCCTTCGAGAAGCGCCTCGGCGGCGCGTTTCTCGGCGGCCTGGGCGGGCTTGTCCTCCTGCACGCCGCGCACAGCGGGCAGCATCATCGACATCATGTGCTCGAGGTAGCGCGGGTCGCGCCAGTAGAGCCGGAAGATCTGGTGGAAGACCGCCCGGTGCTCGGGCCGGGAGACGAAACAGGCGTGCAGGGTCCAGTAGAAGTCCTGCCGCTCGGTGAAACCCGCGGCCTCGACCGCGCGGATCGCGTCGATCACCCGCCCGGTGCCCACCGGCAGCCCGGCCTTGCGCAGCGCGCGGGCGAAATGCACCACGTTCTGGGCGAGCTTGGGGTGATCGGGCAGGTTGAGAGGGGCGTATTCGGGCATCTCAGGCGGGGGGTGTTTGGGTGGTGTGCGGCGCGAGACTGGCGACGCGCGTCGTGGCTGGGGGCGCGGGGTCGCCTGCCTTGCGCGGCATCCCGGCGTCGCGCGCGCCGGGGTCGGGGAGCGCACGGGGGCTCTGCCCCCGCACCCCCGAGGTATTTGGGCCAAGATGAAGGGCTGGGTGGCGCATCAGGCGAGCTGGGCGCGGGCTTCGTCGAGGATGCGCTTGGCCTCGCCGCCCTCGATCTTCTGGATGTCGTCCTGGTATTTCAGGATCGCCCCGAGCGTGTCCGAGATCACCTCGGGCGAGAGGTCCACCACGTCGAGCGCGAGCAGGCATTTGGCCCAGTCGATGGTCTCGGCGACGCCGGGCTTCTTGAAGATGTCCTCGGTCCTGAGCCGCTGCACGAAGGCCACCACCTGCCGCGAGAGCGTCTCGGCGGCTTCGGGGGCGCGGGCCGAGAGGATCTCCACCTCGCGGTCGAAATCGGGGTAGTCGACCCAGTGGTAGAGGCAGCGCCGCTTCAGCGCATCATGCACCTCGCGGGTGCGGTTCGAGGTCAGGATCACGATCGGCGGCTCCGGCGCCTTGATGGTGCCGAGCTCGGGGATGGTGACCTGGAAGTCCGAGAGCGCCTCGAGCAGGAAGGCCTCGAAGGGCTCGTCGGTGCGGTCCAACTCGTCGATCAGCAGGATCGGCGCGCCGCTCTCGTCGGGGCGCATCGCCTCGAGGAGCGGGCGTTCGATCAGGTATTCGGGCCCGAAGAGCTGGGTCTGCAGCGCCGCGCGGTCGGCCCCGCCCGCGGCCTCGGCGGTGCGGATTGCGATCATCTGGGCGGGGAAGTTCCACTCATAGACCGCCGAGGCGGCGTCGAGCCCCTCGTAGCATTGCAGCCGGATGAGCTTGCGCCCGAGTGCCGCGGAGAGCGCCTTGGCGATCTCGGTCTTGCCGACGCCCGCGGCGCCCTCGAGGAAGAGCGGCCGGCCGAGCTTCAGCGAGAGGAAGACCACGGTGGCCAGCGCCCGTCCGCAGACATAGCCCGTGCCGGACAGGAGCGCCTGGACGTCGTCGATCGAATTGGCGGCAGTCATGGTCTCTCCTTGCGTCGCTTCGGGCCAGAGGGCCTGCTCCGGCGCCGGGAATCAATAGGGCATAGGTCGGAGGGGGGCGGTTGGGGGTTGGAGATGCGGTTTGGGGTTGGATGGGGTGAGCGGGTGGTCGGGCTGAGGGATTGGGGATGGGTTGATTGGCGGAGCGGCGTAGAGGCGTTGGAGCCTGGAAACCTAGAAGCCCAGAAGCCCAGAAGACCAGAAGACCAGAAGCCTAGAAGCCTAGAAGCCTAGAAGCCTAGAAGCCTAGAAGCCGGGCACTTCAATCCCAGACGATTGTCCAGAAGCCCAACCCCGCTCACCCCGCGCCTCTTGCGCCCGAATAGCATCGAAGATGCCGGGCGCGCGCCGGACCGGCCCCTTGGGCCGGCGCTCTTGTGGGCGAAGCGCTTAATTCTCCTCTAGCCCTGACCTTGTTGGGATAAAGCGCCTCGCTCGGAGGGCAGTAGCGCCGGCCCCCGGTCCGGTGCGCACCCTCTGTTGGTGCATGTGGCAACCGGGGTGTAGCGTGACGTGGAGCGGCGTGCGTCAGGCCGACCCGTGGGGATAGTGATGACCGGGTGATTGGGCGGATTGGAATGGTAAGCGCGACACGCGTTGGGGGACCGCTGGAAGCCTGACCGCAGCCGCCCCCTGCGCCCAGCGCATCGCGTCGTATCGCAGCGCCTCGTCTCCGAGGGCAAGTCAGCGCCGACCACATGCCACCCCACAGCATCACGCCACTTTACGCCCCAAGCCAACCACGCCCCCCCCCCCCCGCAATTGACGCCGCGCGCGGCGCCATGCGAAGCTCTCGCGCAACGAGACGGGCGGGCCTGACCGCCCGCCGCACAAGGGGCACGAGGGGCCGGGCAGATGAGCCGCGCGGGCAGAGGAGCGCAGTCATGCGGATAACCGCCGTGACCTGCGTGAAGAACGAAGGGCCGTTCCTGCTGGAATGGATCGCGTTCAACCGCCTGATCGGGGTCACCGACTTCCTGATCTATTCCAACGATTGCACCGATGGCACCGACGCGCTGCTCGACGCGCTGGCCGCGCGCGGCGGGCTCACCCATCTGCCGAACCCCGCCGAGGGGCGCAACTACCAGATGGAGGCGCTCAAGGCCGCGGCCCATCGCCCCGAGGTGCAGGAGGCCGACTGGGTCTGGATCGCCGATGTCGACGAGTTCCTGAACATCCACGCCGGCGACCACAGCATCCCCGCGCTGATCGCGGAGGCCGGCGACCCGCAGGCGATCTCGGTCAGCTTCCAGTTCTTCGCCAATGACGGCGTGGAGAGCTTCGAGGACCGCCCGGTCATCGCGCAGTTCACCCGCAGCCACAATCCCGACCTCTGGTGCGCCGAGACCGCGATCGAGGTGAAGACCCTGACCCGGCGCGACTTCCCGCTGCAATACTACGGCGCGCATCGGCCGTTCTTCCGCAAGGGCCTGCCCGAGCACAAGCGCCCGCGCTGGACCGATGGCGCCGGGCGCGCCGTGCCCGAGAAATTCCTGCTGGCCGCCAATCCCCGCCGCATCCGGCGCTTCCCGGCCCAAGGTGCCCGCAGCCTCGCGACGCTCAACCACTACGCGCTGCGCTCGCTCGACAGCTACCTGGTCAAGAACGACCGGGGCGACGTGAACCGCGTGCACAGGGCCTTCGACGACACCTACTGGCGCGAGCGCAACGACCCGGCCTGGCAGGACCTCTCGATCCAGCGATACCTGCCGGCGCTTGAAGAGGCATTGGCGGCGCTGAAATCCGACCCCGAGATCGGCGCGCTGCATGCCGACTGCGTGGCCCGCCACCGCGCGCGGCGCGACGCGCTCCTGCAGGACCCGGAGTATCGCGCGCTCCGCGACGCGCTGCGGACCGCCCCGGCGCTGCCGCCGGGCGAGGAAGAGCTGATCGCCGAACTGGGGCTCACCGCATGAGCCGGCTGCGGGTGATCAACCTCGGGCTGCCGAAATCCGGCACCACGACGCTTGGCAAGGCGCTGAGCCGGGCGGGGCTCCTGGTCGCCGACTGGAAGATCCGCCCCGGTCAGGGCAGCGCGCCCGAGCTGCAGGACCAGCTTGTCGGGCGGCTTCTCTACGAGGATTACTTCGCCACCGGCGACCCGCTGGCGCGCAGCGCCGAGTTCGACGCCTTCTCCGAGATCAGCGCCGTCGGCGGCGGCGAGAGCTTCTGGCCGCAGTTCGACTACGGGCTGCTCATGGCCATCGCCCGGCACCACCCGGGCACCCGCTTCCTGCTCTCGCACCGCGCGCCCGGCGCCATCGTGGAAAGCATGATGGCCTGGCGCAATCTCGGCACGGCGCGGCTGCCGAAACACGCGGTCCCGGGGCTGCCGGCCGGTTTCGGCACCGAGCCCGCGCATCTCGAACGCTGGGTGGCAGGGCATTACGCCTACCTGCGGGCGGCCTTCGGCGGGCGGGCGGATTTCCTCGAATACGAGATCACCGACCCGGAGGCGCCCGCGAAGATCGGCGCCTTCCTCGGGCGCGAGCTGCCCTGGTGGGGCCATGCCAACGAGCGCAGCGAGGCGGCGCGGTGAGGATCGTGCTGCACATCGGCCCCGAGGCCGGGCCCGCCGACCGGCTGCAGCGCGTCTTCGACGCCAAGCGCGCGCAGCTCGCGGGCAAGGGTGTGCTCTACGCCCGCTCGCCCGGGGCGCGGAACCACACGCGGCTCTTCATGGCGGTCTCCGACCCCGAGGCGGTGGACAGCCTGCGCTTCAACCGGGGCTTCACCCTGCCCGAGAAACAGGCCGCGCTCTGCGCCGAGGTCGCCGCCGGCCTCGCCGCCGAGGTGGCGCGGGTCCAGCCCGAGGTGCTGGTGCTCTCCTGTCACCAGCTTGGCTCGGCGCTGGCGCGGCAGAGCGAGCGGGCGCGGCTGCAGGCGCTCCTCGCGCCGCTGTCGGACGACATCACCGTTCTGGCCCAGATCGACGACCCGGCGCGGATGCTGGCACGGGCCTATGCGGCGCAGGTGATCGAGGGTCGGGCGCGGCCGCTCGATGCCGACCTGGCGCTTCTGCAGGCGGAAAGCTGGTGGGACGCCGCGCTTGCCGACCGGCCCGCCCCCGCGCCCGAGCGCGGGCGCTTCGCCGAGGTGCAATCGGCGCCCTTCTGGATCGACACGGCGCGGCTCGTGGCGGAATGGGACGCGGTCTTCGGGAAAGGCGCGACGCGGCTCTGGGGGCTCGACCCAGAGGCGCTCTGGTCCGAGGCGGCGCCCGAGGCGCTGCGCGCGGCGCTGGACCTCGCGCCGAGCTTCGGCAAGGCCGAGCCCGCCGCGCCGCCCGCGCCCCCGCCCGAGGCCTGGCTGAGCCGCGCGCGGGCCTTCAACGCGCTGGTGCTGCGGCTCTTGGAAAACCCCGAGACAATCCTCGCCCGCCCGCTCTGGCGCAAGCTCGTGATGGAGATGAAGCTCCCCGGCCCGGGGCTCGACCCCGGCGCGCTCTCCCCGGTCTCGGAGCGTTTCGCGCCGGACCTCGCGCGGCTCGCCGAGGCGCATCCGCTGTTGGCGGGCCCGGCGCTCACCCCGCCGCCCCCCGCGCCCCTTTGGCAGGAGGCCGACCCGGGCTTCGGCTTCCGCGCGACGCAATACCTCCTGGCCGCGCGCTGGCGTATCGAGAAGGCGGCGCGCGAGGAACGGGCGGCCAAGGCGGCGGAGCTTTCCGCGCTTTCCGAGGGGCTGCCTGTCGGTGACGGGACAAAGGACCCCGGGCCCAGCGCGGTGCCTGCGGGTGACGGCGACAGGACAAAGGGCAAAGGGACCGTCACCACGCCCACCAATGGTGGGGACACCATGAACGGCATCGCGCCCGGCGCCTCCGACACCACCAGCCCCCTCCCGCCGCTCGCACGGCAGAAGTTCGTCCAGCTCCAGGGCTCGCCCTTTGCCCCGCACAACCGGCTGGGCGCGGTCGACGAGGAGGCGCTCGCCGCACCCTATCCGCACGTCCCGCCCCGCGTCCTGCCCGAAGGCTCCACCGGCCGGGTGATCGTCGGCTGCATGAAGAACGAGGCGCCCTATATCCTCGAATGGATCGCCCATCACCGCGCCATCGGGGTCGATCACTTCCTGATCTACACCAATGACTGCAGCGACGGCACCGATGACCTGCTCGACCGGCTGGACGCGCTGGGGATCGTCACCCACCGCCGCAACGACGCCTGGAAGGGCAATTCCCCCCAGCAGCACGCGCTGAACCAGGCGCTGAAAGAGGAGGTGATCTGCCGCTCGGAGTGGATCATCCACATCGACGTGGACGAGTTCATCAACGTGCGCTGCGGCGACGGCACGCTCGACGCCTTCTTCGCCCGGGCGCCCGAGGCGACCCATGTGGCGATGACCTGGCGGCTCTTCGGCCATTCCGGCGTGGCGCATCTCTCGGACGGGCTGGTCACCGAAGAATTCGACCAATGCGCCCCGCGCTTCTGCCCGAAGCCGCACACGGTCTGGGGTTACAAGACCATGTCGCGCAACATCGGGGCCTATGCCAAGCTGTCCTGCCACCGGCCCAACAAGCTGGCCGAGGGCGCCGAGGCGCGGGTGCGCTGGGTCAACGGCTCGGGCCAGGACATGACCCAGGAGGCGCTGCGGAACGGCTGGCGGTCCTCGAAGAAATCCATCGGCTACGACCTTCTGCAGCTCAACCACTACGCGCTGCGCTCGGCCGAGAGCTTCCTGATCAAGCGCCAGCGCGGGCGGGCGCTGCATGTCGACCGCTCGATCGGGCTGAACTACTGGATCCGTATGGATTGGTCCGGCGCGCGCGACATCACCATCCAGCGCAACCTGCCGCGGCTCCGGGCCGAGCGGGAGAGGCTCCTGGCCGACCCGGCGCTGGCGCGGCTGCATAGCGAAGGGCTCGACTGGCACCGGGCCAAGGCGCGCGAGCTGCACGCCATCCCCGAGTTCGAAGAGCTCTACCAGCGCGCGCTGCGGCTCGAGCTGACCGAGATGGAGCGCGTCGCCTATGCGCTCGCCCTGGACCTGGAGAGCTGATGCCGGAGACCCGCGAGATCATCGAGACCCCGCAGGGGCTGCGCTTTCCCCGCACCGAGGTGCTGACCCCGGGGCTCGAGAAGCGACTGCGGGCGGGCAGCTACGAGGCCCGCGAGGCTGAGGCCGTGGGCCGCCTGGTGCGGCGCGGCGACCGGGTGCTGGAGCTCGGCGGCGGCATCGGCTTCATGTCGACGCTCATGGCCACCCGCCGCCCGCTCGAGGCGCTCGAGACCTTTGAGGCGAACCCCCGGCTCCTGCCCTACATCCGGCAGGTGCACGCGCTGAACGCCGCCGCCCCCGCCGAGGCGGTCAACGCGGTCCTCAGCACCGGAGCGACGGGCTCGGTGCCCTTCTACCTGCGCGGCAACCTCCTGGCCTCCTCGCTCGATCGCGGGGTCGACGAAGATCAGATCACCGAGACCTGCGAGGTGCCCCAGCAGCCCATCTCCGAGGTCATCGCGCGGCTGCGCCCGACCTTCCTGGTCTGCGACATCGAAGGCGCCGAGGCCCAGCTTCTGCCCGCGGCCGACCTCTCGGGCCTGCGCGCCGCGGTGATCGAGCTGCACCCCCAGTGGATCGGCCAGCCCGGGGTGCAGGCGGTCTTCGACGCCATGGCCCGCGCCGGGCTGAGCTATTTCCCCCGGGTCTCGCAGGGCAAGGTCGTCAGCTTCAAGAGGGACTTCTAAGCCTTTGCATATCCTGGGTATTCTCTGTGTCCGCAACGAGGCGGCCTATCTGCTCGACTGGCTCTCCCATGTCCGGGCAGCGGGCATCACCCATGTGCTGGCCTATTCCAACGATTGCGCCGATGGCACCGAGGCCATGCTCGACCGGCTGGCGGAGCTGGGGCATCTCACCCATGTCCCGAACCCCGGGCCCTACGACAAGGGCGGCATCCAGTTCACCGCGCTCAAGGACGCCGCGCGGCGGGCCGAGCTGAAGCGCGCCGACTGGATCCTGCCGCTCGACATCGACGAATACATCAACGTCCACATGGGCGCGGGCACCCTGCCCGACCTGATCGAGGCGCTGCCCGAGGCCACGGCGATCACCCTGACCTGGCGGCTCTTCGGCAATGCCGGAACGGTGCGCTACGAGGATCGCCCCCTGCCCGCCCGCTTCACCCGCGCCGCGCCCCGGGTGCTGCACTGGCCCTGGCGCGCGGCGATGTTCAAGACGCTCTACCGCAACGACGGCGTCTATCGCGGCCCCGGCGTGCACCGGCCGCGCGGGCCGAAACCCGACCGGATCGCCGAGGCGCGCTGGTTCGACGGCAGCGGACGGGCGCTCGACGCGCAGTTCGCCGAGCGGCGGATCTTCTCGGACTTCGGGCAGGACAACCACGCGCTGGCGCAGCTCAACCACTACCCGCTGGCCTCGATGGAGGAATACGTGCTCAAGGCAGACCGCGGGCGGGCGGTGCATTCCGATGACCTCCTGGGGCTTGATTACTGGGTCGAACGCAACTTCGCCGCCGAAGAGGACCGCAGCCTCGACCGTCTCGCCCCCCGCGCCGCCGAGATCCGCGCCGAGCTGGCGGAGGATCCGACGCTGGCCCGGCTGCACGCGGAGGCCGTCGCCTGGCGCCGCGCGCACTTCGAGGCGCTCATGCTGCAGGAGCCCTACCGCGCGCTCATGGGGCGGCTCCTCATGGCGCCCCTCAGCCGCGAGGTCAGCGCCGAAAGCGCGCGCACGCTGAAAGCCTATGGCCTCAAGGCGCGCGAATTGGGCCGCGACTAGGCAGCGCCCCCTTTGAATTTCCGCGCAACAGGCGCATTTTGAACAAATTGACGGGCGAATGTCCCGCTTCGAAAGCGTCGCCCGAAGAACGCCCGCGAATGAGGACGAGTGGCCCCATGCCCGAAGGACATCCCTGGAACGTCGAGCTGACCGGTCTCGATTATCCGACCTGGCGGTCGCGGCTCGAGACCGTGGGCGAGGCCTTGGGATTCTTCGAGCCTTTGGGGTCGAAGCACCACGCGCTGTTCCACGAGGAGGGCGACACGCTGCTCGTGAGCTTCGAGAGTTTCGCGGGCATCGGCGCGCTCAGCGAGAGCTGCCGCCCGCTCGGGCTCGAAGTGGCCGAGACCAACGGCTGGTCGCTTCTCTCGGTGGTCTCCAAGAACGACACCTGGTTCCGCGCCGAAGAGGTCTACGCCTTCTTCGACCAGCTCACCGACGACGGCTTCTTCGACGATTTCGACCGGGTGCTGTTCTACGGCGCGGGCCCCTGCGGCTATGCCGCCGCGGCCTATTCGGTCGCCGCCCCGGGTGCGGTGGTGGTGGCGCTGCAGCCGCAGGCGACGCTCGATCCCCGGGTGACCGAATGGGACGAACGCTTCACCGAGCAGCGGCGGATGACCTTCACCGACCGCTACGGCTATGCGCCCGACATGATCGAAGGCGCCGAGCGCGGCCATGTGATTTACGACAGCCGCGAGCCGCTCGACGCGATGCATGCGGCGCTCTTTCACCGGCCCAACGTGATGCGCCACCGGGTGCCCTTCCTCGGCACCACGCTGCAGGCCGCGCTGATCGAGATGGAGGTGCTGGACGAGATCCTCACCGCCGCCGCCGAGGGCGACCTGACACGGCTGAGCTTCGCCCGCTTCCTGCGCGCCCGGCGCGACTACGGTCCCTACCTGCGGCGTCTGCTCGCGCGGCTGGAGATGGACCAGAGGCTGGAACTGGTGCGCATCCTCTGCGAGTTCGTGACCGCCCGGAAGACCGCGCCGCGTTTCCGCCGCAGGCTGCGCGCCCTGCGCCGGATCGAGGGCGAGAGCGGCGAAGGCGAGGACCCCGAGGGCTCGGGCCCCGGCGCGCCCGCCGGTCCGGGCGACCCCGAGGTCGCCGCCGCGCGCTGAGCGGGGCTTCGCCTCAGTTCCGCCGGGCGGCGATGGCGGCGCGCAGCTCTTCGTGGAAATAGCCCACCAGACCGCCCGCGATCAGCGGCAGCGGGTGCTGGTCGGCGCGCAGCACCCACAGAAGCGCCGAGGCCGCCGCCAGGGCCAGCGCGAAGCCCAGCACCCGGCGCCCGGCCTCGTCGGGCAGGCGTTCCTCGGGCAGGTTGCGCCAGAGGAACTCGGTCAGGCGGGGCAGGAGCGGCTCGACCGCGTAGCCCGCGGCGGCGGCGACAAGCAGGGTCAGGATCATCTTCGGCGCGCCTCCTGGCTGGGGATCTCTGCCCCGGTTGTGCCCGATCCGTCCCGCCCGCTCAATCGCGTTCGCGCGGGCCGGGCATGACGCTGGCGCGGCGGCGGGGCGCGTGCTAACGCCAGCGCCATGAGCACGCTGACCCTCCGCCGCCCCGACGACTGGCACCTGCATCTGCGCGACGGCGCGATGCTGAAGGCCGTCCTGCCCGAAACCTCCCGGCATTTCGCCCGCGCGATCATCATGCCGAACCTGGTGCCCCCGGTGGTCACCGGCGCCGAGGCCGCGGCCTACCGCGACCGCATCCTGGCCGCCCTGCCCGAGGGTGCGGATTTCGAGCCGCTGATGACGCTCTACCTCACCGAGGACACCGACCCCGCCGACGTCCGCGCTGCGCATGAGAGCGGGCTGATCAAGGCGGTGAAGCTCTACCCGGCGGGCGCCACGACCAATTCCGCCTCAGGGGTGAAGGATTTTGACCTGGTGCGCGGCACGCTCGAGACCATGGCCGAGATCGGCCTGCCGCTCTGCGTGCACGGCGAGGTCACCGACCCCGCGGTCGACATCTTCGACCGCGAGAAGGTCTTCATCGACCAGGTGCTGGCGCCGCTGCGCGAGGCGACCCCGGGGCTGCGGGTGGTCATGGAGCATATCACCACCCGCGACGGCGTGGCCTATGTGCGCGCCGGCGGGCCCGACCTCGCGGCGACGATCACCACGCATCACCTGGTGATCAACCGCAACAACCTGCTCGTCGGCGGCATCCGCCCGCATTACTACTGCCTGCCCGTGGCCAAGCGCGAGATCCACCGCCTGGCGCTGCGCTCTGCGGCCACGAGCGGCGAGAGCTGCTTTTTCCTCGGCACCGACAGCGCCCCGCATGTGGATGCCGCGAAAGAGACCGGCTGCGGCTGCGCGGGCTGTTTCACCGCCACCAACACGCTGTCGATCCTGGCCGAGGTCTTCGAACAGGAGGACGCGCTCGACCGGCTCGAGGCCTTCGCGTCGCTCAACGGGCCGGGCTTCTACGGGCTGCCGCCCAACGAGGCGCGCATCACGCTGCAGAAGGGCGAGCCGGTCGACTACCCCGCCAAGATCGAGAGCGGCGACGGGCCGGTGACGGTCTTCGACCCGGGCTTCCCGCTGCATTGGCGGGTGAGCTGAACCGCACCCTTCCCCCGCCGGAGCTTTCGGGCTAACCGGACGGAAACGCGCGACTTGATACGAGGCCCGACATGATCCCCACGAGCTATCCCGCAGCCGAGGAAATCGCCCGTCTGACCGCGGCGATGCTGCTCGACATCGAGGCGGTGAACTTCAACACGCGCGAGCCCTACACGCTGGCCTCGGGCCTGCCCTCGCCGTCCTATATCGACTGCCGGAAGCTGATCTCCTTCCCGCGCATCCGCGCCACGCTGATGGACTTCCTGACCATGACGGTGATGCGCAACGCCGGGCTCGAGGCCTTCGACAACGTCGCCGGCGGGGAGACCGCGGGCATCCCCTTCGCCGCCCTGGTCGCCGAGCGGATGGAACTGCCGATGACCTATGTGCGCAAGAAGCCCAAGGGCTACGGGCGCAATGCGCGAATCGAGGGGGCGATGAGCGAGGGGCAGCGGGTGCTCCTGGTCGAGGACCTGACCACCGACGGCGGCTCGAAGCTCTCCTTCGTCGACGCGATCCGCGAGACCGGGGCGAGCTGCGGGCATACGGCGGTGATCTTCTACTACGACATTTTCCCCGAGACGCCGAAGACCCTGGCTGATCACGGCGTGGAACTGCACCACCTCTGCACCTGGTGGGACGTGCTGGCCGAAGCGCGCCGGCGCGAGGCCTTCGACGCCGAGACCCTGGCCGAGGTCGAGAGCTTCCTGAACGATCCCCGCGCCTGGCAGGCCGCCCGCGCGCAGGGCTGAGGCCCGGGGGCGGGAACGCGGGACGGGCCGCGGCCCGAGAGGCTCTGGGCGCCTAGAGGCGGTGTCCGAGACCTGTCCCGACGGGCCAACCTCGGGGCGCGTTATTCCCTTAAAGGCATAGGGTGCCCGACACCTTCAGCCGCTCCGAATCCATGCCCAACTCGACCTGAAAACCCCGCTCGGGCTCTTGCCGAAACCGACCACCGACCCGCACCGCTCACCGCGCGCGCCTCGCAGTGACCCACCGCAATGCGTGCCGGGTCGCGCCAGGCGGAACGCTATGTTTCCCGGCAGGATGACGCCAAGACAAAGGCCCCGCCCCGACCAGATGTTGACGCAGCCCCTGCCCTGACCGCAAGATGAACCCCAATCGGGGTTGTCCACAAGCTATCCCCAGAAAGATACAAGTTGATTGAAATGCCGCCGGAATCTATTCCCTCACTCCTGACCGATGTGACCTCCGAGGGGCAGGAATGAACGAGATCACCTCCTTCAACGCCACCGGCGCCGAGATCCAGTCTCCCGACACGATGCCGCATTCCATCGAGGCCGAGCAGCAGCTGCTTGGCGCGGTGTTGACCAACAACGACATCTACGACCGGGTCGCCTCGGTGATCTCGTCGAAGCATTTCTACGACCCGGTGCATGCGCGCATCTTCGAGGTCGCCGCCGCGCGGATCGCCAAGAACAACCTCGCCTCGCCGGTCACCCTCAAGGCCTTCATGCAGGACGACGAGGGGCTGAAGGAACTGGGCGGGCCGAACTACCTGGTGCGGCTCGCGGGCGCGGCGGTCTCGTCCTTCGCGGTGCGCGACTACGCGCAGATGATCTACGACCTCGCGGTGCGCCGCGACCTGATCGGCCTCGGGCGGGAAATCTCGGAGAAGGCCGCCAAGGTGGACGTGGCCTCCGAGCCCAAGGAACAGATCATCGAGGCCGAACAGGCGCTCTACCGGATGGCCGAACAGGGCCAGGCCGAACAGGGCTTCGTCTCCTTCCTGCGCGCGGTCACCGACGCGGTGAACGTCGCCAATGCCGCCTACCAGCGCGACGGCGGGCTGGCGGGGATCTCCACCGGGCTCATCGACCTCGACAAGAAGCTCGGCGGTCTGCACAAGTCGGACCTTCTGATCCTCGCCGGGCGCCCCTCGATGGGCAAGACCTCGCTCGCGACCAACATCGCCTTCAACGTCGCCAAGGCCTACAAGCGCGGCACCCGCCCCGACGGCACCGAGGGCGCGATCGAAGGCGGCGTCGTGGGCTTCTACTCGCTCGAGATGTCGGCCGAACAGCTGGCCGCGCGGATCCTGTCCGAGGCCGCCGAGGTGCCCTCGGAGCAGATCCGCCGCGGCGACATGACCGAAGAGGAATTCCGCCGCTTCGTCGAGGCCGCGAAATCGCTCGAGGCCTGCCCGCTCTACATCGACGACACCGCCGCGATCCCGATCGCCCAGCTCGCCGCCCGGGCGCGGCGGCTGAAGCGGACCCATGGGCTCGACGTGCTGATGGTCGACTACCTGCAGCTGGTGCGCGGCTCCGGCAAGGGCGACAACCGGGTGCAGGAGATCGCCGAGATCTCCATGGGCCTGAAGGCCATCGCCAAGGAACTCGACATCCCGGTGATCGCGCTCTCGCAGCTCTCGCGGACCGTGGAGAGCCGCGACGACAAGCGCCCGCAGCTCTCGGACCTGCGGGAATCGGGCTCGATCGAGCAGGACGCCGACGTGGTAATGTTCGTCTTCCGCGAGGAATATTACGCCGAACGCGAGAAGCCCTCGGACGACAACCTCGAGAAGATGGCCGAATGGCAGGAGCGCATGGAGCGCCTGCACGCCAAGGCCGAGGTGATCATCGGCAAGCAGCGCCACGGGCCGATCGGCTCGGTGGAACTGTCCTTCGAGGGCCAGTTCACCCGCTTCGGCAACCTGGTGAAGCCCTGGCAGCAGGATCAGGGCGGCTTCTGAGGCGGGGCGCTTCGGGGGGGTTCTGGGCGTTTTCTTGGTGTGTGCAGGGGCTCTGCCCCTCTTGGCGGCTGGCGCCGCCAATTCACCCCGAGGGTATTTTTGCCAAGATGAAGGGTGGAAGGGTGCGCGGCCTTGCGGGCGGGGCACCTTGGTGGGTCTCGGTGAGCGCTTGTGGCTGGCCGGGGGTGCGGTTTGGGGGCGGTGCGCCCGGGGGGATTGCGCTGGGTGCTTGTTGGTGGCGGCGGAGGGGGTGTCCGGCGGGCGGCGCGCCGGGTTGGGCGGCTTTCGGGGGCCCGGGGGCGGGCGCGCCCGGTGGCGCGGCGGCGCGCGGGATCTGCGGGCGCGTCTGTTGCCGAGAGGGGGGCGCGGCGCCGACGGTCCCTGTGAAGCGGCGGTCCAATGCGCGCCCAGGCCCAGGGGTTCGGCCCCTGCCCGAGGCGGCAGCGGAATGCTGCGCCGGGCGCGTTCCGGGCGGCCTGGCGGGGCAATTTGCGGCTTGACGCTGCGGCCCGCCGTGCCATGACACGGGGCATGCAACCGACCCTGACCATCGACCTCGCCGCGCTCAAGACCAACTGGCGCGATCTCGACCGGCAGAACACCGGGGAAACGGCGGCGGTGGTCAAGGCCAATGCCTATGGTCTGGGCGCCGACCGCGTGGCCCCGGCGCTGGCCGAGGAAGGCGTGCGCAAGTTCTTCGTGGCTCTCGCCGAGGAAGGCGTCGCGCTGCGCCGCATCCTCGGGCCGGGCCCCGAGATCAGCGTCTTCTCCGGCCATATGCCCGGCGATGCCGAGCTGATCCGCGAGGCCGACCTGGTGCCCATGCTGAACAGCATCGACCAGATGCTCATGCATGTGGAGACCCTGCCCGGCCATCCCTTCGGCGTGCAGCTCGATTCGGGCATGAACCGGCTCGGCATGGAGCCCGCCGAATGGGCCGCGCTGCGCGAGATCGCCCTGGCGCAGAAGCCGCGGCTGGTGATGAGCCACCTGGCCTGCGCCGACGAGCCCGCCCACGAGATGAACCCGCGCCAGTTGCAGAGCTTCCGAGAGATGGCCGCGGGGCTCGAGGCGCCGCTGTCCCTGGCGGCGACGGGCGGCATCCTGCTTGGCCCCGAGTATCACTTCGACCTGGCGCGGCCGGGCATCGGGCTTTACGGCGGGCTGCCCTTCATCGACGCCCAGCCGGTGGCCTATCTCGACGTGCCGGTGATCCAGGTCCGCGAGGTCGCGCCGGGCGAAAGCGTGGGCTACGGCAACACCTGGGTGGCCAAGCGCCCGACCCGGGTCGCCACCATCGCGGCGGGTTATGCCGACGGGGTGCTGCGCGGCATGGGGCCCGAGCTTTACGCCTTTGCCGGCGAGACCCGCTGCAAGGTGCTGGGGCGGATCTCCATGGATCTCATCGGCGTCGATGTCACCGAGGCCGAGACCCTGCCCGACCATGTCGAGCTTCTGGGTCGCCACCAGTCGATCGACACGCTGGCCGATGCCGCCGGCAGCATCGGCTACGAGATCCTGACCGCGCTCGGCGCGCGCTACGCGCGGCGCTACACCGGCGGCTGAGATGGAAAACGCCTTCAGCCCCGATCCGCTGCTCCTGACGCTGATCTTCGTGAAGCGCTTCGTCTTCCTCGAGGTGCTCCTGGTGCTGGCGGTGCTGCGCTTTGCCCTCGCCGAAGGCGCCGCGCGGCTTGTCGCGCTGGGGGTGGCGCTTCTCTGTGCGCTGTTCATCCTGGTGAGCTTCGCGCCGGCGCTCGGGCTGCAGGGCCTGCCGTTTTACGGCGAGCTCTCGCGCCTCATGGCGGCGGGACAGGGGCTGCGGCTTCTGTTTGGGCTCTCGGCGCTGTTCTTCCTTTCGGCGCTTCTGCCGAGCCGCGCGCGGGGCTGGATCGACCTGGCACATATGGCGCTTCTGACGGGCTTTCTGGGGCTCTGGGCGGCCAGTCTGGCCTGAGCCATTCCCGAAGGTTTCCGGCTGAGGGACAAACGTGGCATTTCCGCCGCATTGTAAAGATGCCTCCCGAACACTGAAATTTTTCTGCATCTTTTTTCGAATTCGGACGTTGTCGGCGTAACATTGCCGATGCGGGCAGTGATTAACGATTCGTTTTTGGGCTCGGGGGCTATTTTCATGAAACCTGCCGCGACGATCGCGTGGGCCATTCGCGTGTCATTTCAATTTCTGACCATGGCCCTTCTCCTGGTCCTGGGTGCCGGCGCGGTGGCCGCCTGCATCGCGGCGGCGGCGGGATATATCGCCTGGCTCGACATGCCGCTGAGCTTCGGCGGCTTCGATTTCCCCCAGGCCGGCATGGCCGCGCAGATCGCCGGGACCGTGTTGATCGTGGGGCTTCTGGCCTATCTGCCGGGAAATGCGCGGGTGCTGGCGCTGGAAAACAGCCACCGCCGCTTTCACCTGACCATGCAGGATGTGACCCGCGCCTATCGGCTGGCCCATGCCGCCGACCGGCAGGGCAATTTCAATCTCAAGTCCGAGTTCGATTCGGTCCGCGAGCGCATCGCCTATCTGCGCGACCACCCCGACCTGGCCGAGCTCGAGGCGCCGGTGATCGAGGTGGCGGCCCAGATGAGCCATCTCTCGCGCGACCTCGCGCGGGTCTATTCCGTGGACGCGGTCACCCGCGCGCGGGATTTCCTGACCCAGCGCCAGAACGAGCTCGAGGATTTCAACCGCCGCCTGGGCGAGGCCAAGGCCATGGCCGTGGAGCTGCGCTCCTGGACGGAGGCGGTGGAGATGGACGAGGCGGTGGCGCAGAGCCAGCTGTCGCGGCTGCGCGAGGAGCTGTCGGAGCTTTTGCCCGAACTGCAGGCGCGCGAGATCGAGGAGATCGCGCCTCTGCCCGAGCGCGCGGCGGTCGCGGGCCCGGCGCACGAGCGCGATTGGCTCGAGGTCTCCGAGGGTTACGGCGAGGACGAGGACACCGAGGGCCCGACCGCGCCGGACATCGTGGCGCTCAATTCGCGGCGCGCGGCGCAATGATCCAGGCGGCTTGTCACGGGGCGGCTGATCGGTGAAAACCGCCGCCATGGCCAAAGCCTCCAAGAGCAATTTCGTCTGCGCCAATTGCGGCAATGTCACCACCAAGTGGTCCGGCCGCTGCGAGGCCTGCGGCGAATGGAATTCCATCCAGGAAGAGGCCCCGCTCGGCACCGGGCCGGCCTCCAAGACCATCGGCGCGGCGCGCGGGCGCCGGGTCACGCTGAGCGACCTGGCCGCCGAGGAGGCGCCGCCGCCGCGCACCTCCTCGGGCATCGCGGAGTTCGACCGGGTGCTGGGCGGCGGGCTGGTGCCCGCCTCGGCGATCCTGGTCGGCGGCGATCCGGGCATCGGCAAGTCCACCCTTCTGCTGCAGGCCGCCGCGGCCTTCGCGGCCGAAGGGCTGAAGGTGGTCTATATCTCCGGCGAGGAAGCCTCGGCGCAGATCCGCATGCGGGCGCAAAGGCTGGGGCTCGGGGCGGCGCCGGTGATGCTCGGGGCCGAGACCAACCTGCGCGACATCCTCACCACGCTCGAGGCCGAGAAGCCGGACCTGGCGATCATCGACTCGGTGCAGACCATGTGGGCCGATCACGTCGAAAGCGCCCCGGGCTCGGTCAGCCAGGTGCGCGCCGCGGCCCATGAGCTGACCGCCTTCGCCAAGCGGCGGAATACCGCCGTGATCCTGGTCGGCCATGTCACCAAGGAAGGCCAGATCGCGGGCCCCCGCGTGGTCGAGCACATGGTCGACACCGTGCTTTATTTCGAGGGCGAGCGCGGCCACCAGTTCCGCATCCTGCGCGCGGTGAAGAACCGCTTCGGCCCTGCCGACGAGATCGGCGTCTTCGAGATGACCGGCGGCGGGCTGTCGGAAGTGCCGAACCCCTCGGCGCTTTTCCTGTCCGAACGTGGGCAGCCGGCGCCGGGCTCGGTGGTCTTCGCGGGCATCGAGGGCACGCGGCCGGTTCTCTGCGAATTTCAAGCACTTGTGGCGCCGACACCGCTGGCGCAGCCGCGCCGGACCACGGTCGGCTGGGACGGCGGGCGGCTGGCGATGATCCTCGCCGTGCTCGAGGCGCGCTGCGGCATCCCCTTCGCGGGGCTCGACGTCTACCTCAACGTCGCGGGCGGCATGAAGATCTCGGAGCCCGCCGCCGACCTTGCCGTCGCCGCGGCGCTTCTGTCGGCGCGCGAGGACGCAGGCCTGCCGCCAGAGACGGTGGTTTTCGGCGAAATCAGCCTCTCGGGGGCGCTGCGCCCGGTGTCGCAAACCGAAAACCGGTTGAAAGAGGCGCAGAAACTTGGTTTCTCCGCAGCGATTGCGCCGGAAGGCGGCAAGGCCGTGGACCCGTCCGGGCTGAAGCTGAACCGCATGAGCGATCTCGCAGCCTTCGTCGGTGACGTGTTCGGGGCGGGATAACGCTCGTTAAGACGAGGAAAGAGCAGGCCTATGGAAGGGTTCACCATCATCGACGGCGTCGTGGCGATCGTCATCGTGCTCTCGGCGCTCCTGGCCTATTCGCGCGGTCTCGTGCGCGAGGTCATGGCCATCGCGGGCTGGGTCGCGGCGGCCTTCCTGGCCTTCATCTTCGCCCCGCAGGCGCAGCCCCTGGTCAAGGAACTGCCGGTGATCGGCGAGTTTCTGGCCGACAGCTGCGAATTGTCGATCATCGCGGCCTTCGCGGCGGTCTTCGCGGTGGCGTTGATCGTGGTCTCCTTCTTCACGCCGCTCTTCTCCTCGATCGTGCAGCGCTCGGCATTGGGCGGGCTCGACCAGGGGCTCGGCTTCCTCTTCGGGGTGGCGCGCGGCATCCTGCTCGTGGCGATTGCCTTCTTCGTCTACGACACGGTGATCACCTCGCAGGACATCGCCATGGTCAACGACAGCCGCGCCGCGGCGGTCTTCTCGCGCTTCACCGACGAGATCGCGAGCCGCAACCCCGACCAGGCGCTCGGCTGGGTCACCCGCCAGTACGAAGAGCTGGTCGGCATCTGCGAACTGCCCGCGGGCAACGACGCCTAAGCCAAGTGGACGTGGGGCGCGCACGCACATGCGCCGCGCCCTGCCCCGGCACCTCCCGAGGCGCCTAATAAGGCACCCTGCCCGCCCGGATTTCGCGCCCTGCGTGTCCTCTGCACCAGCCTTCTGCTCTCCATGTGGAAATCTTCTGTGATAGTTCCGTGACAGCGCCGCGCGGAGCCACTAAGACACCCCCGTAAGCGAAGCTGGAATCGGAGCGACACTCCTTGTCCGACGCCCAAATGCCCCCCGCCCATCCTTTCGACGACGACAAGCTGCGCGAGGAATGCGGCATCTTCGGCCTCGTCGGCGCCTCGGATGCGGCGAATTTCGTGGCCCTCGGGCTGCACGCCCTTCAGCACCGGGGACAGGAGGCGGGCGGCATCGTCTCCTACGAGCCCGAGCAGGGCTTCAACTCCGCGCGGCGCTTCGGCTACGTGCGCGACAACTTCACCTCGCAGTCGTTGATGCAGACCCTGCCCGGCAGCCTCGCCATCGGGCATGTGCGCTATTCGACCTCGGGCTCGAAAGGCCCGACGCAGATCCGCGACGTGCAGCCCTTCTTCGGGGAGTTCTCGGTCGGCGGCGTCGCCATCGCGCATAACGGCAATATCACCAATGCCGATGCGCTCCGCCGCGAGCTGATCGAGCGCGGCTCGATCTTCCAGTCCTCCTCGGACAGCGAATGCATCATCCACCTCATGGCGCGCTCGCTGCAGCGCGACATCCCGGCCCGGATGGAGGATGCGCTGCGCCGGGTCGAGGGCGCCTTCTCGGTCATCGCCATGACCCGCACCAAGCTGATCGGCGTGCGCGACCCCCTGGGCGTGCGCCCGCTGGTCCTCGGCCGCGTCGGCGGCGCCTGGTGCCTGGCCTCCGAGACCTGCGCGCTCGACATCATCGGGGCGGAGTTCATCCGCGAGATCGAGCCGGGCGAGATGGTCGTCATCACCGAGGCCAAGGGCGTCGAGAGCCACCGCCCCTTCCGCCCGCAGCGCCCGCGCTTCTGCATTTTCGAACACGTCTATTTCTCGCGCCCCGACAGCCTGATCGGCGGGCGCTCGGTCTACGAGACGCGCCGCCAGATCGGCGTGGAACTGGCCCGCGAGGCGCCGGTCGATGCGGATCTCGTCTGCCCGGTGCCCGACAGCGGCACGCCCGCGGCCATCGGCTTCGCGCATGAAAGCGGCATCCCCTTCTCCATGGGGATCACCCGCAACCAGTACATGGGGCGCACCTTCATCGAGCCGACCGAGCAGATCCGCAACATGGGCGTGCGGCTGAAGCTCAACGTCAACCGCGCGCTGATCAAGGGCAAGCGGGTCATCCTGGTCGACGACTCGGTGGTGCGCGGCACCACCAGCCGCAAGATCAAGGAGATGGTCCTCGATGCCGGCGCCAAGGAGGTGCACTTCCGCATCGCCTCGCCGCCGACCGCCTGGCCCTGTTTCTACGGTGTCGACACGCCCCAGCGCGAGAAGCTCCTGGCCGCCTCGATGAGCGAGGACGAGATGCGCGACCACCTCTCGGTGGATTCGCTGCGCTTCATCTCGCTGAACGGGCTCTATCGCGCGGTCGGGGAATCGAAGGGCCGCGACAACGCCAGCCCGCAGTATTGCGACGCCTGCTTCTCGGGCGAATACCCGGTGGCGCCCTCGGACCAGATCGAAAAGGGCTTCCAGCTCAAGGCGGCCGAGTGAACCTTCTGGCACTCGACGACCGCTGGCGGCGGCTGAACGACCCCGAATATGCCTGCCCCTGCTGCGGACGCAGCTTCGGCGGGCTGATCGACTTCGGCTTCGGCGCGCCGGACGACTGGCCTTTCGCCCTGCCCGAGGAGGGCGGCGTGGTGGCCGAGGGGGAGGACAAGCTCTCCGAGGAGCTCTGCCGGCTCGGCGACCGGCGCTTCCTGCGGGCGCATCTGCCGCTCGCGGTGCGCGGTGCTGAAGACGCCGCGCATCTGGCCCCCTGGGTCGAGGTCGCGCCCGAGCACTTCTACGCCGCGCTCGACCGCATCGAGAGCGGCGCGACCGAGACGGTCGAGGTGCCCACAACCCTCGCCAATGCCCTGCCCGCGCCATTCGACGGGCCGCAGCCGGGCACCCTGGTCCTCGGCGCCCCCGAGGCGCGGCCGGGCTTTTTCCCCGAGGCCGGGCCGCTGGCCGAGGCACTGCGCGAGGGGCTTTCCTTCGACGCGCTCCTCGATCTTTACGCCGGGCTCGGAGAGGACATCAGGCCGCATCTGACCGGGCGCTGATCCGCCGATCGTCCGGGGCGCGCTGGCGGGCGCCCGCCGATCCCTCCACACCCCCTTGCTGCGCTGCGGCAGAGACCATATCTGCGGCCTCTCTTCGGAAATTCGAGGCAAGGAATGGCCAACGCAGCAACGCCCCGCAACGTCGCGGACCAGGCGACGACACACGCCAATATCGACATGAACGGGATCTCCCTCCTGGGGGTCATGGGCACCGAGGCCCAGCCCACCGCGCTTCTGCGCCTGCCCTCGGGCACGGTCGCCAAGGTCGCGCCGGGCACCCGGGTCGGACGGCGCGTGGTGGCGGCGATCGACGCCGACCGGCTGGCGCTGGTCGAGGGCGACGGCCGCACGACCTGGATCCGCATCCCCGGCACGAACGGCGGTTGAAGGCGGCGGGGCGGCACGGTCCGCCCAAGTGAACAGCAGGCGTGATAATTGGGGTCGTGGCGTGCGCCACCCTCGGGCCCGATGCGGCCCCGCTCGTCCAGCCCCCCACGCCCAAGCCCATCCGTCGCGCGCGGGAGTTGACACCGCCGCGCTGACGGGTGACATGCCCGGGCCATGACCAAACCCGCCGCCCTCATCACCGGTGCATCCCGAGGCCTGGGCTTTGCCCTCGCCGAAGCGCTTTCAGACCAGTATCACATCGTCGCCGTCGCCCGCACCGTGGGCGGGCTCGAGGATCTCGACGACCGCATCCAGGCCAGGGGCGGCGAGGCCACCCTGGCGCCCATGGATGTCACCAACCGCGATGCCATGGCGCATCTCTGCCGCTCGGTGCACGACCGCTGGGGCGGCGCGGCGCTCTGGGTGCATACGGCGGTGCATACTGGCCCGCTGACCCCCGCCGACCACATCACCGAGAAGGACTGGGCCAAGTCGGTCGAGACCAATGTCACCGCCATGGGGCACCTCGTGCCCTATGTCTCGGCGCTGATCGGGCGCGAAGGCCGCGCGGTCTTCTTCGACGATGCCCAAGGCGGCCAGAAGTTCTTCGGCCTCTACGGCTCGACCAAGGCGGCGCAGATCGCGCTGGCCCGCTCCTGGGCGGCCGAGAGCGACAAGACCGGGCCGGATGTGCGCATCCTGACGCCCGAGGCCTTCAGCGGCGCGACCCGCGCGCGGTTCTATCCCGGCGAGGACCGCGAGGCGCTGCTTTCGCCGCAGGAGGCCGCGGAGCGGCTCCTGCCGCAGATCACCGGGCCGCGCGCCACGGAGTGACGTGAGGGGGCCCGGGCGGGCCCCTTTTTCGTTGGGCGCGAGCGCGAGGTTTGGCGGGTCCGACCTCTGGAACGGCGGCGGGCCGTCAGCATCCCGAAAGCCTTGCGCGAGAGCGGCTTCGGCTCCCAGTAGGCCGCGACGCGGAACGCCCACCGCTCCCTGACACACGCCCGTCTGGCCCAGCCCGTCCCACACACCTCCGCCCCCTGCCGCAAACCCGTGCTTCCCGGGCCGCACCCCGGGCCAGCCCGGGCGAAAACACCCGCGGACCTTGCCCCGCATCGCCCCATTGCCTAGAGAACATGGCAAGGCAAACAGGCGGTTTCATGCGCATCCTCATCACCAATGACGACGGTATCAACGCGCCGGGGCTCGCGGTCCTGCGCGACATCGCGACCGAGATCGCAGGCGAGGCCGGCGAGGTCTGGACCGTCGCGCCGGCCTTCGAGCAATCGGGCGTCGGTCACACGATCTCCTATTCGAGCCCCTTCATGGTCTCCGAGCTTGGCCCGCGTACCTTCGCCGCCGAGGGCAGCCCCGCCGACTGCGTGCTGGCCGCCGTGCACGACGTGATGAAATCCGCCCCGCCGGACCTCGTGCTCTCGGGCGTGAACCGGGGCAACAACTCGGCCGAGAACACGCTCTATTCCGGCACCCTCGGCGCGGCCATGGAGGCCGCCCTGCAGGAGCTGCCGGCAATCGCGCTCTCGCAGTTCCTCGGCCCCGAGATCTGGGACGCGCCGGACATGTTCGAGGCCGCCCGCGTGCATGGCGCCGCGGTCGTCCGCCGCCTCCTGCCCCGGCTCGAGACCCGAGGTGCGGCCAATTACCGGCTGTTCTACAACGTGAATTTCCCGCCCGTCCCCGCCGCAGCGGTCAAGGGCACCCGCGCCGCCGTGCAGGGCCGCCGCGAGGGCACCGGCTTCTCGGTCGCCCCGCAGCTTTCGCCCGCCGGGCGGCGCTACCTCTGGATCAAGGGCGGCGACCAGCGGGTGCGCACGGCGCCCGGCTCGGACGCCGAGACCAACCTCGACGGCTATATCTCGGTCACGCCGATGCGCGCGGACCTCACCGACCACGCCGAGCTGAGCGCCACCGAAGAGCTGTTCGGATGACCGACGAGGCGGAACGCAAGATGCAGTTCCTCTTCGCGCTCCGCTCGCGCGGGGTGACCAACGCGCGCGTCCTGCAGGCGATGGAGACCATCGACCGGGGCCGCTTCATCCGCCACTACTTTCCCGACCGCGCCTATGAGGACATGCCCCTGCCGATCGCCTGCGGGCAGACGATCTCGCAGCCCTCGGTGGTCGGGCTGATGACCCAGGCGCTGCAGGTCAGCCAGCGCGACAAGGTGCTCGAGGTGGGCACCGGCTCGGGCTACCAGGCGGCGATCCTCAGTCAGCTCGCCCGGCGGATCTACACCGTCGACCGCCACATGCGGCTGGTGCGCGAGGCCCGCGAGGTCTTCGAGGCGCTGGGGCTCGCCAATATCACCGCCTTCACCGCCGACGGCAGCCACGGGCTGCCCGACCAGGCGCCCTTCGACCGCATAATCGTGACCGCCGCGGCCGAGGACCCGCCGGGGCCGCTCTTGGCCCAGCTGAAGATCGGCGGTATCATGGTGCTGCCGGTCGGGCAGTCGGACGCGGTGCAGAGCCTGATCCGTGTGACGCGCACGGAGACCGGCTTCGAATACGACGAGCTTCGTCCCGTGCGCTTCGTGCCGCTGGTCGAAGGGCTCGGAAAGGACAGCTAGGGCGCGCCGACACGGGCACGCCGGGACAGGAACCACACGCCCCGGAGACAAGGGGCGGCGAAAGTTGAGGGAAGTCGAGATGGTCGAAGCGACCCGCCCGCTCCGCGCACGCGCAGGTTTTACCATGCTGATGACCGGGAGCCTCCTGGCCCTGACTGCCTGCGGGGAGGGGCCGATCGACCTCGACCTGCGCCCCGGGCCCTCGAGCACCGCAGAGGCCGCGGTCAATGCCACCGCCGACCGCCCGCAGCCCGATGCGCGCGGGGTGATCTCCTATCCGACCTACCAGGTCGCCGTGGCCCGCCAGGGCGACACGCTGGCGACCCTCGCGCAGCGCATCGGCGTCGATGCCGGTGCGCTGGCCCGCTACAACGGCATCGGCGCGAACGACCCGCTGCGCGGCGGCGAGGTCGTGGCCCTGCCGAGCCGGGTCTCCGAAGGCCCCGCTGCGGGCGAGGCCAATGACATCGCGGTCCTGGCCTCCAACGCCATCGATTCCGCCTCGCCCACGCCGATCACCAGCGGCACCCTGGCCCCCGCCCCGGGCGGGATCGAGCCGGTGCGCCACCAGGTCTCGCGCGGGGAGACCGCCTATACCATCGCGCGGCTCTACAACGTCACCCCCCGCGCGCTGGCGGAATGGAACGGGCTGGACGAGAATTACGCCGTGCGCGAAGGCCAGTACCTGCTGATCCCCGTGGGCGCCAATGCCGCCGCTTCGGGCAAGGCCGAGGCCAGCGCCTCGGCGTCGGCCTCGGATGTGACCGAGCCGGGCCAGGGCTCGCCCACGCCGACGCCGCCCTCGGCCTCGCAGCCCCTGCCCGACGCGCCGACCGAGACCGCCGCGGCCGAGGAAGAGGCCGCCGCCACGCCCGCGCCGGACGTGGGCGAGGTCAGCGCGTCGCAAAGCTCCGACGCCGCCTTCCGGATGCCCGTCGACGGCACGATCATCCGCGAATACGCGCCCGGCACCAATGACGGCATCGACATCGCCGCCCCCGCCGGCACGCCGGTCCGCGCCGCCGCCAGCGGCACCGTCGCGGCGATCACCACCAACACCGACGGGATCCCGATCCTGGTGATCAAGCATCCCGACAACATCCTGACCGTCTACACCCATATCGACGGCGTCTCGGTCGCCAAGGGCGATGCGGTCAGCCGCGGCCAGGCCATCGCCCAGGTCCGCGCGGGCGACCCGGCGCGGATGCACTTCGAGGTGCGCGACGGGTTCGATTCCGTCGATCCGGGGCTTTATCTGAACTGAGTTGTTGGGCCTTTCGCGCGGGGGCTTTGTTTCGGGCCGTCGCGCGGGGATGTGAGGTGAGGCCGGGGGGCCAGCCCCCCGGACCCCCCGAGGTATTTTTGCCAAGCTGAAGGTGGGGGCTGGGCGCTCTGGTGGAGCGGTCAGTTGGCTGGGCCATGGGGGTCGCCTGCCGGGCGTCAGGCCGCCTCTGCGGCTGCTGGAAGACATCCACCACGTGCTCTGTCGAGCGCGAGCGAGGCGCTCTGGTGCGGGCCCCGGTTCCCGATATTGACCGCAAAGCGCGAGAGCCCCGCGACGCCAGCACCTCCGCGAAGGGCCGCGCCTCAGCCGACGGAGATCCCGGCGCGGCCGGCGAGGTCGGTGAAGAACTGCCAGGCAACCCGGCCGGAGCGCGCGCCGCGCGTGGCCTGCCATTCGATCGCCTCGGCGCGCAGCGCCTCTTCCTCGAAAGGCACGCGATAGGCCCGGCAGTAGCCGCGGATCATCTCGAGGTATTCGTCCTGGCTGCAGGGGTGGAAGCCCAGCCAGAGCCCGAAACGGTCGGAGAGCGAGACCTTCTCCTCCACCGCCTCGGAGGGGTTGATGGCGCTCGAACGCTCGTTCTCGATCATGTCGCGCGGCATCAGGTGGCGGCGGTTCGAGGTGGCGTAGAACAGCACGTTTTCGGGCCGGCCCTCGATGCCGCCGTCGAGCACCGCCTTCAGCGATTTGTAATGCTCGTCGTCATGGCTGAACGACAGGTCGTCGCAGAACAGCAGGAAGCGGTAGGGCGCGCCGCGCAGGTGCCCCAGGAGCCGCGCCACGCTGGGCAGGTCCTCGCGGTGCAGCTCGACGATCTTCAGATCGTGCCCCTCGGCCCGGATCGCCGCATGCACGGCCTTCACGATGGAGCTCTTGCCCATACCCCGCGCGCCCCAGAGGAGCGCGTTGTTGGCCGAGAGCCCCTGGGCGAACTGCCGGGTGTTGCGCAGAAGCGTGTCGCGGGTCCGGTCGAGGCCCAGGAGCAGGTCGATCTCGACCCGGTTCACCTGGGCCACCGGGTCGAGCCGGTCCGGCGAGACATGCCAGACGAAAGCCTCGGCGCCGTCGAAATCCGGCGTCTCGAGCGGCGCCGGGGCCATCCGCTCGAGCGCGGCGGCGATGCGCGTCACGGCCTCATCGGTCACTTCCGCGCATCCCCGTCGTCATCCGCGGCGTCGAAGTCTTCCTCTTCCTCGTCGTCCTCGAACCAGAGACCCTGGGCCTTCAGCTCGGCGATGCGCTTGCGCTCCACCCGGGCCACCAGGAAGATCGAGATCTCGTAGAGGCCGTAGACCACCACGAAGAGGATCACCTGGGTAATCACGTCCGGCGGCGTCACCAGCGCGGCCAGCACCAGGATTGCCACCACCGCGTATTTGCGGACGTTGCCGAGCCCCTTGGCCGAGACCAGCCCGGCCTTGCCCATGAGCGTCAGCAGCACCGGCAGCTGGAAGCAGAGGCCGAAGGCCACGATGAACTTGATGGTCAGGTTCAGATATTCCTGCGCCGAGCCCTGGAAGACCACCGAGAGGCCCTGGTTCACCTCTTCGCCGACCACCGCCTCGCCGTCGTTGCCGAACTGCTGGAAGCCCAGGAAGAAGTCATAGGCCAGCGGCGTGACCACGTAGAAGGCGAAGGAGGCGCCCAGGAAGAACATGAAGGGCGAGGCCACGAGGAAGGGCAGGAAGGCGCCCTTTTCGGACTTGTAGAGCCCCGGCGCCACGAAGCGCCACATCTGGTTGGCGATATAGGGAAAGGCCAGGATGAAGCCGCCCAGCAGCGACACCTTGATCGCCACGAAGAAGCCTTCCTGCGGGCTGATGAAGATTAGGTCGCAGTTCTGCCCGCGCTCCGAGAGCACCTGGCAGAGCGGCGCGGTCAGGAAGTTGAAGATCGGCGTCGCCACGGTGAAGCAGATCACCATGCCGATGATGAAGGCCACCACCGAGTGGATCAGCCGGTTCCGCAGCTCCGCCAGATGCTCGATCAGCGGGGCGGAGCTGTCCTCGATCTCGTCCTCGACGCTCACGCCTTGTCTCCTTCGTCCGAGGCGAGGTCACGTTCCAGCTCGTCGGCGCGGCTGCGGGCTTCGTCGGCCTCGCGGGCCTTGCGCTCGGCGGCCTTGCGGGCCGAGGCGGCCTCGATCTTGCGGCGCGCGGCGTCCTTCTCGGGCTTCTGCGCCTCCGAGGTCTTGGCGGTCTTGGAGGTGCCGCCCTCCTTGAAGGAGGTCAGGTCCTTGGCGGCGTCCTTGACCCCGTCCATCGCCGAGGACATCGGGTTGGTCGCGGATTTGAATGTTTTCTGCACGTCGCGCATGCCCGACTCGTCGGCGGCGTCGTTCATGGCGCGCGAGAACTCGCGGGCCATGCCCTTGGCCTTGCCGACGAAGCGGCCGACGTTGCGAAAGAGCACCGGCAGGTCCTTCGGGCCGACGACGATAAGCGCGACGATCCCGATGACCAGTAGCTCGGTCCAGCCGAGGTCGAACATTCAGGGGCGCCTCAGGCTTTGTCTTTCTCTTCCTCGGGCGTCACGTCGCGCGCGCCCTCGGCCTCGTCGTCCTTCTCGAGCTCTTCAGAGCCGTCCTTCACGCCTTTCTTGAAGGCGGTGATGCCCTTGCCGACCTCGCCCATCAGGCTCGAGATCTTGCCGCGCCCGAACAGGACGAGCACGACGACGGCGATCAGCAGGAGGCCCGGCAGGCCGATGTTGTTGAGCATGGTTCACGTCTCCCAAAGGTCCGGCGCGGGCTCCGTCGCAGCCCGTCCCCGGTCAGAATACCGGCCCCCGGAATAACGTCTCGCGGGCCCTCACGAAAGCGCCAATGCGGGGAAATCACCCGCCCGAGGGGGTGGATTTGTCGCTTTCTTTGTCATTAATCTGTCAGTTGTCAGTTTTTTGGCAAAACCTGCCGTCAAAGCCCCGGAATCACCATGCCCCGCGCCGACCGACTCTATGCCCTGATGACCCGCCTGAAGGACGGGCGGCTGCACCGCGCCGAGGACCTCGCCCGCGAGCTGGGCGTGTCGCTGCGCACGGTCTATCGCGACATGGAGACGCTCGCCGCCTCGGGCGTGCCCGTCGAGGGCGAGCGCGGGCGCGGCTATGCCGCCCGGGCGATGACCACCCTGCCGCCCCTGAACCTCACCGATGCCGAGATGGAGGCGCTGCACCTCGGGCTCGCCGCCGTGGGGGCTGCCGAGATGGACGAGATCTCCGAGGCCGCGCAGGGGCTCTCGCGCAAGATCGAGGCGGTGCTGCCCGAGGACACCGGCATGGCCGCGCAACGCTTCGGCTTCGCCACCTACCCTTTTGCCGAGGCCGCCGCAGGCTTCCGGCACATGCCGGCTTTCCGCAAGGCGATCCGCGCGCGGCAGAAGCTGCGCATCACCCTGAGCGACGATCCCCGGCGGCGCGACGTGCGGCCGCTGCACTTGGACTACTGGGGGCGGATCTGGACGGCGGTGGTCTGGGACGAGGGCGCCGAGGCCTTCGACACCTTCCGCATCGACCGGGTGGCGACGCTGACCCCGATCGCGGGGCTTTTCGTCGACGAGCCGGGCAAGCGGCTCGAGGATTTCCACGCCCTCGACACAGGCTGACCGGCCCCGTGCGGCGCCGGGCCAAGACCGTGGAACGTCCGGCGGAGCACTCGCCAAACGAAGCACAGATAACCATCCCCATAGGGGCCCACCGGACGTCCCGCGCGTAGTCACGGACGACCTGGCCGCCAAGTTTCTAAAAAAGATGAGAAAAATATGCTGACTTGGCGTCAAGCGCATTTCTCGACTGCCCGGTTCATCCGTCCTGGGCGGGAAAGACGAAGCAGCGGTCGCGCCGCACCGAAAGCCACATCGGCGTGCCGGGTTTCGGCAGGAAGACATTGGGCACCGTGGCGCGCAGCACCTCCTTGTCGTGGTCCATGCGGAACTCCACGAGGCTCTCCGAGCCCATGAAGCGCGCCCGTTCGACCAGCCCGCGCGCGGGCGTGCCCTGCATCGAGGTCGGGTTCGGGCCCCGGCCCTGGCGGTCGAAGTCGATGGCGACATGCTGCGGGCGGAAGACGATCTCCACCCGGCCGCCGTCGGGCACGCCGGGGGCCAGGAACTGCCCGAAGGGCGTGTCGGTCAGCGCCCCCTGCACCGTGCCGGAGAGCACGTTGATGTCCGAGAAGAAGGCCACGGCGGCCTTGTCGGCGGGGGCGTTGTAGATGTTGTAGGGCGCGCCCTGCTGCACGATCCGGCCCGCGCGCATCAGCGCAATCTCGTCGGCCATGCGCATGGCCTCTTCGGGCTCATGGGTGACCAGGAGGACGCTGGTGCCCTCTTCCTTCAGAAGCGCCAGGGTCTCGTCGCGGATGCCGTCGCGCAGGCGGTTGTCGAGCCCCGAGAAAGGCTCGTCCATGAGCATCACCCGCGGCCGCGGCGCCAGCGCCCGGGCCAGCGCCACGCGCTGCTGTTCGCCGCCCGAAAGCTCGTGCGGGAAGGCCTCGAGGTAATGCAGCAGCCCCACCCGGTCGAGCAGTTGCTCGACGCGGGCGCGGTTGGCCTCGCGCGAGCCGCTGAGCCCGAAGGCCACGTTCTGCGCCACCGAGAGATGCGGGAACAGCGCGAAGTCCTGGAACATCAGCCCGATCGAGCGCCGCTCGGGCGGCAGCCGGTAGATCGTATCGCAGATGAGCTGCCCGTCGACGTAAATCTCGCCCGAATCCTGCATGTCGACGCCGGCGATGATCCGCAGCGTCGTCGACTTGCCGCAGCCCGAGGGGCCGAGCAGGCAGGTCACCTCGCCCGGCGCGATGCGCAGCGAGACGTCGTCGACCACCGTCTTCCCCTCGAAGCGGCGGGTCAGATTGCGGATCTCGAGCCTGGGCGCGTCGCTCACCGCCGGAGCCTCCTGAAAGACCGATGAAAAGCCTCGGACCCGCAGGCAGCTAGCAGCGTGCCCCCCGGGGTTCAAGGCTCAGCCGTCGCCGAGATGCGCGGCAAGCGCCTTGCCGAGCCGCGGCAGCCCGGCCTTCTTCAGAAGCGGGCGCATCCGCCAGCCGGAATCCGAGAGCCGCCGGGCCTCGGCCAGGACCGCCTCCGCGGCGCGGGCGACGGCCTCGGGGTCGGCCTTGAAATGCCCCAGCAGGAAGCTGTCGGGATCGGCGCGCGACAGGCCCTCCTCGGCCAGGGTGCCGCGCGGGAAATCCTTGGCGTTGAGGGTCAGGATGACATCCGCCGAACCCGCGATTGCGGCCGCCAGCACATGCACATCCGCCGGGTCCGGCAGCCAGAGCCGCGCGGCCAGCGCCTCGGGCACGGCGACCTCGCGGCCCGGCCAATCGGCGGAAAGCGCGGCGATCTCGGCCCGGGCCTGGGCCTCGCCGTCGGGGCCGATCTTGCGCGCCGCCCGGGCCCATTCCTCGAGGATGCGCGCCGACCAGAGCGGCCGGAAGGCGCCGGTCCCCGCCACCCCCAGCACCACCTCGCGCAGCACCGTGGGGTACAGGACGTTGGTGTCGATCAGGACCTTCACAGCCGGAAGAACAGCGCCTTGAGGTAGCCGCTCTCGGCCAGTTGCGGCAAGAGCGGATGGTCCGGCCCGGCGCCGCCGGTATGGATCAGCTGCGCCCGCCGCCCCGCGCGCCCGATGCCGCGCAGGCAGGCGCCTTGGAAGGCGCTCAGATCCGCCGCATGGGAGCAGGAGCAGAGAACCAGGTAGCCGCCCTCGGCCACCAGGGGTGCGGAGAGCCGCGCGACGCGCTCATAGGCCCGCAGCCCCGCCTCGAGCGCGGGTTTTGCAGGCGCGAAGGCCGGGGGATCGCAGATCACCAGCTCGAAGCGCGCCTGTTCCTCTCCAAGCGCGGTCAGCACCTCGAAGGCATCGCCCGTGCGGGTGGCAAAGCGCGCCTCGGCACCCATGGCCTCGGCCCCGCGTGTCGCGAGCTCCAGCGCCGGGGCCGAGCCGTCGACCGCCAGCGCCGACTGCGCCCCGCCCGCCAGCGCCGCCAGCCCGAAGCCGCCGACATGGCTGAAGACGTCGAGCACCCGCGCGCCCTTGGCGAGCCGTTGGGCAAAGGCGTGGTTCGGGCGCTGGTCGAAGAACAGCCCGGTCTTCTGCCCGCCGGTCACATCGGCGAGGTAGCTGGCGCCGTTCATCTCGACCGTGAGCGGCGCCTCGGGCGCCGTGCCAGAGAGCACGCGGTCCTCGTCGTCCAGCCCCTCGAGTTGCCGTCCGCGCCCGCCGGCGTTCTTCAGGACCGTGGTGACGCCCGCCACCTCGCGCAGCGCCGCAGCGATCTCGTCGCAGAGCCGGTCGGCCCAGGCGGCGTTGGGCTGCATGACCGCGAGGTCGCCGAAACGGTCGATGATCACGCCCGGCAGCCCGTCGGCCTCGGCATGGACCAGCCGGTAATAAGGCGCGTCATAAAGTGTCTCGCGATGCGCCAGCGCCCGCGCCAGCCGCGCGCGCAGCCAGTCGGGGCCGATCTCGGCCTCGGCGTCGCGGTCGAGCATCCGCGCGGCGATCTTCGAGGCGGGCGTGAAGCCGACGAGGCCCATGGGCTTGCGGTCGGCATCCTCGAGCCGGGCGATGGTGCCCGGGGCCAGCGCCTTGGCGCGGCGGTCGAGGACAAGCTCGTTGGAAAACACCCAAGGGAACCCCCGGCGGATCGCGCGGGCGTTGGATTTGGGCTTCATGCGCAGGGTCGGCATGTCGGAGGAAGGCGATGTCATGGCGCCCTCATACTGGCTTCCGCGCGCCGCGGAAAGCCCGGGAAGTGGGGTGCGCGGCGGCCCCCGCGCGGGCCTCTCCGACCGCCCTGCCCGGCCCCGCGCGCCCTGCCGCCGACACGCCCGCCACAGAGGGCGCGCGCGCCCCGATGAGACCACCGAACAGGGCTTTACCGTTAGCGCTAACCGCGCTATGTCACCGGCAAGGACCACAGCTCCCAGAGACGACGGGAAAGGACGCGCCATGGCTCTCAACGCCACCATCGCCAAGGTCACCGACCGCATCGAGGAACGCTCCGAGACGCGCCGCGCCACCTATCTCGACCGCATGCGCCGCGCCGCCGAGGAAGGCCCGCGCCGGGCGCATCTGTCTTGCGGCAACCAGGCCCATGCCTATGCCGCCATGGCCGGCGACAAGGACGCGCTGGCGAGCGGCCGCAGCCCCAACATCGGCATCGTGACCGCCTACAACGACATGCTCTCGGCGCATCAGCCCTTCGAGCGCTTCCCCGACGTGATCCGCGCCGCCGCCCGCGAGGCCGGTGCCACCGCCCAGGTCGCCGGCGGCGTGCCCGCGATGTGCGACGGCGTCACCCAGGGCCAGGTCGGCATGGAGCTGTCGCTCTTCTCCCGCGACGTGATCGCGCTGGCCGCGGGCGTGGCGCTCTCGCACAACACCTTCGACAGCGCGCTTTACCTCGGGGTCTGCGACAAGATCGTGCCGGGCCTCGTCATGGCCGCGGCCACCTTCGGCTACATCCCGGGCATCTTCCTGCCCGCCGGGCCGATGACCTCGGGCCTGCCCAACGACGAGAAAGCCAAGGTGCGCCAGCAGTTCGCCGCGGGCGAAGTCGGCCGCGACAAGCTGATGGAGGCCGAGATGGCCTCTTATCATGGGCCCGGGACCTGCACCTTCTACGGCACCGCGAACTCCAACCAGATGCTAATGGAGTTCATGGGCCTGCACCTGCCCGGCGCCTCCTTCGTGAACCCGGGCACGCCGCTCCGCGAGGCGCTGACCGTGGCGGGCACCGAACGCGCCGCCGAGATCACCGCGCTTGGCAACGACTACCGCCCGGTCTGCGACGTGCTGGACGCCAAGGCCTTCGTGAACGGCATCGTCGGGCTGATGGCCACCGGCGGCTCGACCAACCTGGTGCTGCACCTGCCCGCCATGGCCCGCGCGGCGGGGATCGAGCTCGAGCTCGACGACTTCGACGAGATTTCCAACGTCGTGCCGCTCATGGCGAAGGTCTATCCGAACGGCCTGGCGGACGTGAACCATTTCCACGCCGCGGGCGGGCTGTCCTACATGATCGGAGAGCTGCTCTCGGCGGGGCTCCTGCACGACGAGGTCAAGACCGTCGCGGGCGACGGGCTGTCGCTCTACACCCAGGAGCCGAAGCTCGAGGAAGGCCGCGTGGTCTATGCCCCCGGCGCCGGGACGACGCAGAACGACAAGATCCTGCGCCCCGCCACCGATCCCTTCCAGAAGACCGGCGGGCTGCAGCAGCTCCGCGGCAATCTCGGCCACGGAATGATGAAGACCTCGGCGGTCGACCCCTCGCGCCACGTGATCGAGGCCAAGGCCCGGGTCTTCCAGGACCAGCAGCAGGTCAAGGACGCCTTCAAGGCCGGCGAGTTCACCGAGGACACGATCGTCGTGGTGCGCTTCCAGGGCCCCTCGGCCAACGGCATGCCCGAGCTGCATTCGCTGACGCCGACGCTGGCGGTCCTGCAGGACCGCGGGCTCAAGGTGGCGCTGGTCACCGACGGGCGCATGTCCGGCGCCTCGGGCAAGGTGCCCTCCTGCATCCATATCGCCCCCGAGGCGGCCAAGGGCGGCCCCCTGGCGCGGGTGCGCGACGGCGACATGATCCGCGTCGATGCCACCAATGGCGAGATCACCTGCCTGGCGCCCGATTTCGACAGCCGCGAGGCCGCGACGCCGGACCTCTCCGACAACGGCCATGGCGTCGGGCGCGAGCTCTTCGCCGCCTTCCGCGAGAACTGCGGGCTTTCCTCGAACGGCGCGGCCGTAGTGGTCTGACCCACGCCGCCCTCCGCCCTCTATCCTGACGACACCCAGAAAAGCGACTGACCCATGATCACACCCGCCGATGCCAGCGCCGCCTCCGAAGACCTCTGCCGCCTGGCCCCCGTCATCCCGGTCCTGGTGATCGACGACCTGGCCCATGCCAAGCCCCTGGCCGAGGCGCTGGTCGCCGGCGGCCTGCCGGTCCTCGAGGTGACGCTGCGCACGCCCGTGGCGCTCGAGGCGATCACCGAGATGGCCCAGGTCGAAGGCGGCGTCGTGGGCGCGGGCACGCTCCTGTCGCCGACCGACGTGGAGGCCGCGGTGACCGCCGGGGCGCGCTTCGGCGTCTCGCCCGGCGCGACCGAGGCGATCCTCGACGCCTGCGAGGCGCGCGACCTGCCGCTCCTGCCCGGCGCGGCCACCTCGACCGAGGTCATGCGGCTTCTCGAACGCGGCTACACCGTGCAGAAGTTCTTCCCCGCCGAGGCCAACGGCGGCGCCAAGGCGCTGAAGGCCATCGGCGCGCCCCTGCCGCAGGTGCGGTTCTGCCCCACGGGCGGCGTCTCGCTGGCCAATGCGCCGGACTACCTGGGCCTGTCGAACACGCTCTGCGTCGGCGGCTCCTGGGTGGCGCCGAAGGACAAGATGGAGGCCGGCGACTGGGCCGGGATCACCGAACTGGCCCGCGAAGCGGCGGCGCTGGCGCGCTAGTGCCGTGAGCGGCTGCGGCCCCGCCAGCCGCCCCGGCGACGGGGGCTCTGCAGCCCGCTGAGCCCTTCCCGCAAGACCTGCGTCATCGGGTGTTCCGGGTCGCCGTAGCGCTCCAGCATGGCCCTGATGGCGGCGCCGTTGTCGGCCTCGAGCGGCAGGCCGAGCGCCCAGTCGAGGAAGATCGTCCGGCAATCCTCGAGCGTGATGCCCTCGATGCGATAGGCCTCGCGGATGAGGCCCTTGGGGTCCATCTCCTGGCTCATGCGCCCTCCTCCTGTCCGAGTGCCCGGTCGATGATCGCTCCGGCCTCGGCGCCTTTCTCTTCCAGAAGCGCGCCGAGCGCGGCCATGTCCTCGGCCCCGGTCAGCCGCGACAGCAAGGCCCGCGCGCCGCCGCCGGCCTCCTCGGGGTCGAAGGCCCCGTCCGAGACCAGCCGCCCGCCGATCTGGAGCGCCCAGAACAGGTCATAGGCCGCGCAAAGCGTGTCGCCCTCACCCGGGGCGATCATGCCGATGCGCTCGGCCTCCGAGAGGGCCGCGTCGATGCGCTCGGGCGTGTGTTCCGACAGAAGCGCCGCGGCCTGGGCCAGAAGCTCGATCTCCTGCATCCGGCCACGGCCGATCTTCACGTCCCAGGTGGCGCCGGTGCCCTTGGCCGCGGCGATGCGGCTGCGCATCTCGGCCAGCTCGCCCAGCACCTTGGCGCGGTCGCGCGGCTCGGCCAGGAGCGCCTGGCGGAACTCCGAGACCTCTTGGGCCAGCGCCGGCTCGCCCGCAACCGGGCGGGCGCGGGTCAGCGCCAGGTGTTCCCAGGTCCAGGCCTCCTCGGTCTGGTAGCTGCGGAAGGAGGCCAGCGAGGTCGCGACCGGCCCCTGGTTGCCCGAGGGGCGCAGCCGCATGTCCATCTCGTAGAGCCGCCCCTCGGCCATGGGCGCGGTCACGGCGGCCACCAGCGCCTGGGTGAGCCGCGCGTAATAGGCCCTTGAGGACAGGGACTTTTTGCCGTCCGAGGCCTCGATGCCGTCGGGGTCGTAGATGACGATCACATCGAGGTCCGACCGCGCATGCAGCCGCCCGGCACCGAGCGAGCCCATGCCCAGGACCACCGCGCCCTTGCCCGGCGGCTGGCCGTAGCGGCGGGCGAAATCCTCGACCACATAGGGCATGAGCCCCGAGAGCGAGGCCTCGGCGATCTCGGCATATTGCGCGGCGGCCTCCTCGGCGGTGGCGAGGCCCCGCAGCAGATGCACGCCGGTGCGGAAGTGCCATTCCTTGCCCCAGCGCCGCGCCGCGTCGAGCCGCCGCTCGTAGTCGCCCTCGCGCTCCAGCGTCTCCTGCAGCGAGGCTTTCAGCGCCTCGAGCCCCGGCCAATCTGCAAAGAAATCCCCGCCGATCACCGCGTCGAAAACTCCAGCGTTACGTGAAAGATACCGCGCAAGGTCCGGGGAAGTCGCGACAATATCGACCAGAAGGTCGATGAGCTGGGGGTTGGCCTCAAACAGCGAGAAAAGCTGCACGCCCGCCGGAAGCCCCTCGAGGAAGCCGTCGAAAGCCGCCAGCGCCTCTTCGGGGCGCGCGGCGCATTGCAGCCGGGCGAGGATGTCCGGCTTCAGCCGGTTGAAGATCGCCACCGCGCGCGAGGAGCGCAGCGCCGGATAGCTGGGCCAGCGCTCCGTGATGCCCGCGCCGAAGTCCGGCTCCACCACGCCTTCGCTGGGCGCATCGGGGGCGAAGAAGCCCTCGGTCGTGGCGTGGGTCTCTTCGAGTCTCGCACGAATATCACTCCGCAACTCACTGACATCCTTGTCACAAAGCGCCGCAAGCCGCCCGAATCCCTCGTCGTTCGTCGGCAGGAGATGCGTCTGCGCGTCGTTCATCATCTGCACCCGGTGCTCGATCTCGCGATGGGCGCGGTAATGGCCGGTGAGCGTCTCGGCGCTGGCCTCGGGAATCCAGCCCTTTTCGGCGAGCCGTGCCATGCCCGCGACGGTGCCCTGCACGCGCAGGTCCGGGTCGCGGCCCCCGGCGATGATCTGCTGGGTCTGGGTGAAGAACTCGATCTCGCGGATGCCGCCGCGGCCCAGCTTCATGTCGTGGCCCTCGAGCGCGATGCGCTTGCCCTGCCCCTTGTGCTTGCGGATCCTGAGCCGCATGTCGTGGGCGTCCTGGATCGCCGCGAAATCGAGGTGCCGCCGCCAGACGAAGGGGCGCAGCGTCTCGAGGAATGTCGCGCCCGCCTTGAGGTCGCCCGCCGCGGGCCGGGCCTTGATATAGGCCGCGCGTTCCCAGGTGCGGCCGAGGCTCTCGTAGTAATGTTCCGCCGCCTCCATGGCCATGCAGACCGGCGTCACCGCCGGGTCGGGACGAAGCCGCAGGTCGGTGCGGAAGACATAGCCCTCGCCAGTCAGATCCGAGAGCATCTGGCACATCTTGCGCGTCGCCCGCACCAGGCTGGCCCGCGCCTCGTGGAAATCCTCGGGCGCAAAGCGGGTCTCGTCGAAAAGGCAGATCAGGTCGATGTCCGAGGAATAGTTCAGCTCATGCGCGCCCATCTTGCCCATGGCCAGCGCCACCATGCCGCCGGCCTCGGGGATGTCCTCCTCGGTCGCGCCGGGCAGCTTGCCCCGCCGGATCTCGGCGCCGACCGTGGCCTCGAGCGCGAGCTGCACCGAGAGATCGGCAAAGCGCGTCAGCGTCGCGGTCACCGTCTCGAGCGGCCAGACCCCGCCGAGGTCGGCCAGCGCGGTCAAGAGCGCCACCCGCCGCTTGGCCTCGCGCAAATCGCTCGGGCGGCTCTCGACGGGCCCGGCGCGCAGCGCCTCGAAGAGCGTCTCGATCGCCGCCTCGGGGTTTTCGGCCGCGCCTTCGAGCCAGGCGCCCTCGCGCTGGATCAGCGTGCCGAGGTAAGGCGCGGTGCCGCCCGCCCCGGCGATCAGCTCACCCATGCCGCCCGCGGCCCAGGGCGCGGCGGCGCGCGCCTCGGCGCCCTGTTCGGGGTCATAGGGTCGGGGACAGCGGGTCATGCGGGCATCGAAGGACATGGGCCGATCTGGTCACGAGACCGGCCCGAGCGCAATGGCCCGAAGCGCCCCCGGCTTGCACATCCCGCGGCGATCCTGTCTCGTCCGCGCCAGCCATCGGAACGGACAGGACGGGAGGGCATCGGCAGATGAGCAAGAGCCTCAAGCGCGTGCGCGCGGCCTTGGAAGCGGCGGGACTGGAGCCCGAGATTCGCGAGGTCGGCCAGGCCCGAACGGCGGCCGAGGCGGCCTCTTCGGTGGGCTGCGAGATCGACCAGATCGCCAAGTCGATCATCTTCCGCGCCGAGGAAAGCGGCGCGGCGGTGCTGTTCCTGACCGCGGGCGGCAACCGGGTCGACGCCGAGAAGGCCTCAGGCCTGGCGGGCGAGCCCCTGGGCAAGGCCGATGCGGCGCTGATCCGGGCGCAGACCGGCTTTGCCATCGGCGGCGTCGCCCCGGTGGGGCATCTGAACCCGATCCGGGCCTGGATCGACCCGCGGCTCCTGGAGTTCGAGGCCGCCTGGGCCGCCGCCGGCACCCCGCGCCACGTGGTGCGCATCGAAAGCGCCCGCCTGCCCGAACTGACAGGCGCCGAGGAGGCGGATTTCACCCTCTGAGCGGCCCGGGGCGCGGTTTTCCGGGGTTTATTTTCCGGGGTTTTCCGGCCCCGGGCGCGACCTGCACCGAAAAAATGTAAAGCTCATTCACATCGCCCCTTGAAAGCGCGGGTTCGCGTTCCGATCTGAAGTAATGTGAAAGACATTCACATCACGTCCCCGCGATACCGCCGCAACCCAAGGAGACCCAAATGAGCACCGTCGCCCAATCAAGCACCCTGCCCGCCACCGCAGGCTGGCTGAGCCGCGCGGAAGCCTGGCTCGACGCCAGGGGCAAAGGCGCCTGGATCGTCGCCATGATCGCAGGTTTCGTCCTTTTCTGGCCCCTCGGGCTCGCGCTTCTCGCCTATATGATCTGGAGCAAACGCATGTTTTCCTGTTCGTCCCGCCGTTCCTCGGCCTCGCGCCGCGCCTTCTCGGCCATGAAGCCCTCGGGCAACAGCGCCTTCGACGCCTACAAGGAGGAGACCCTCCGCCGGCTCGAGCATGAACAGGCCGAGTTCGAGAGCTTCCTGCGCCGCCTGCGCGAGGCCCGCGACAAGGCCGAGTTCGACGAGTTCATGAAGGAGCGCGACACCCGCGCCCGCGACGACGAGGGCGAGACCGCCTCCTGACAATGCCGCCCGCGGGGCCCATATGGGCCCCGTGACCCCGCCCGCCCGGACAGTGACCGACCGAGAGACAGACCCATGCACGCCGCAACCTCCCATCTTCCCGACCCGGTGACGCAGCCGGAGTTCTATGACAGCGTGACCACCAAGCGCCTCCTGGCCTGGGTGATCGACATGATCCTGGTGGCGATCCTGGTGATCCCGGCGGTGGTCTTCACCCTGGGCATCGCGCTGTTCTTCCTGCCGCTCGTCTGGCTGATGGTCAGCTTCCTCTACCGCTGGATCACCATCGCCCACGGCTCGGCCACCTGGGGCATGCGCGCCATGGCGATCGAGCTGCGCGACGCCTACGGCCAGCGGCTCGACGCCGGGCTCGCCTTCTTCCACACGCTGGGCTACGCGCTCTCGGTCTCGACCGCGATCGTGCAGGTCGGCTCGATCGTCCTGATGCTCACCAGCGAGCGCCGCCAGGGCCTGACCGACCTGGTCCTGGGCACGGTGATGATCAACCGCCGGGCCTGAGCTTCGGGCCCGGGTTGAAGGGTCCCCTGCAGGCGCGCGTCAGACCTTGGCGCGCGCCGGTTTCGTTGCTACCTTCCCGGATTACAGGCTGAGCAGGACGGAACCTTTCACGACATGCGCCACACGCTGCCCCTTGCCCCGCAATTCTACGTGACGGCGCCGCAGCCCTGCCCCTATCTCGAGGGGCGGATGGAACGGAAGCTGTTCACCGCCCTGCAGGGGCCGCAGGCCGAGCGGCTGAACGACTCGCTGTCGAAACAGGGCTTCCGGCGCTCGCAGAACGTGCTCTACCGGCCGTCGTGCTCGGAATGCACGGCCTGCCTTTCGGCGCGGATCGACGTGTCGAAATTCGCCCCGTCGAAAAGCCAGCGCCGCACGCTGAAGCGCAACGCCCACCTGCTGCGCCGCGCCACCAGCCCCTGGGCCACCGAGGAGCAATACGGCCTCTTCCGCCGCTACCTCGACACCCGCCACGCCGATGGCGGCATGGCCGACATGGACATCTTCGAGTTCGCCGCGATGATCGAAGAGACCCCGATCCGCAGCCGGGTGATCGAATATGTCGACGGCGCCGACGACCATCTGACCGCGGTCTGCCTGACCGATGTGCTCGATGACGGGCTGTCGATGGTCTATTCCTTCTACGAGCCCGACACGCCCCGGCAGTCGCTCGGCGGCTACATGATCCTCGATCACATCGAGATCGCGCGGGAGGCGAAGCTGCCTTACGTCTACCTGGGCTACTGGGTGCCGGGCAGCCCGAAGATGGGCTACAAGCGCAACTTCAAGGGCCTCGAGGTCTTCCGCGACGGCGGCTGGGTGGCGCTGGACGGCAGCGAGGATTTCTCGCGCGACATGGACCCCGGGCATACCGACCCGATCGCCGAGCAGGTGGCGAATATCTCGCTGCCGGATACGGTGGGGTGAGAGGGGCGGCTGGGGCTGAGGGCGCGAAAGTGATCGGATCCCCTTTAGAGGAACGCCCTATAGCCCCGCGCCTTCTTGCGCCCGAATTGCATCGAAGATGCCGGGCGCGCGCCGGACCGGCCCCTTGGGCCGGCGCTCCTTGGGATGGCGTGCTTAGCTCACCCCTGGTCCTGACCTTGCTGGGATAAAGCACCTCGCTCAAAGGTCAGCAGCGCCGGCCCCCGGTCCGGTGCGCGCCCTCTGTTGAGGCTTGCTGATGAGTTGGGGAGCCGCGACCTCACCCCGATTTCCGCCGAACAGACCGCCGGTGCCTGGGTGTTCGGCAACACCCCGCGCCTACTTGCGCCCGAATAGCACCGAAGGTGCCGGGCGCGCGCCGGACCGGCCCCTTGGGCCGGCGCTCCTTGGGATGGCGCGCTTAGCTCACCCCTAGTCCTGACCTTTCTGCCATAAAGCGCCTCGCTCAGAACTCAGCGGCGCCGACCCCCGGTCCGGTGCGCGCCCTCTGTCGAGGCTTGCTGATGGGTTGGGGAGCCGCGATCTCAACCCCGTTTTCTCTGAATAGACCGCCGGTGCCTGGGCCTTCGGCTGGCACCCACGCCCTCTTGCGCCC
>NZ_JAJSEC010000019.1 GCF_021272185.1 Roseivivax sp. GX 12232 | reverse complement strand
ACCTTTCGTAACATCGCAGTGTCCCGCGCTTTTTTCCTTTCCGACCAGCAGAATTATGCCGAGCCATCAAGCGCGTTCTGGACACTACAGCATGCCGAGCCACGTAAGGAGAATAATTTGAGGAAAAAGATGGTTTGTTTTCCAGGATCATTGAGACCACCAAAGCCGGTCCGACGCTCGGGAGTTGGTGGCGGGGCTCGACTTGTTGGTGAGGTTGATAGGCGGGATGTCGCATCGGAGAAGTCTCCAACGTCAGAGCAACTGGTGCTTACTCAGCACGTTCTGGTGGTTGGGATCGCCGTTCTGGCGATTTTGGTTACAGCATCGGCCTTCTACGCAGTCTTCTATTTGTAGCGCACTGGATATCCGGCGCAGCCGATAGAAGGAGCCGCTTGCTCGCCTTCCTTCCGAGACACGACATACAACCTATGCGGATTAATGCTTGCCTTCGCAAGCGCTAGCCTTCGGCTGTGAGCTTCACTGTATATGCATTTGGTCATGTTGCGGCTGAGGCATGAAACCTACGGCGCCGCAACCAACTCATCAAAATGCATTCTTGTATCGACGGCGGGTGCCGGAAAAGTCCTTGGTCAGCACACACAGTCACGCTACGGTCGCGTCCATGTTTTCATAACATTTGAAAGTGTCTGCCCGGCAGCCGATGCTCCTACTTCGAGCGATGGGTGGCGCGCCAACTTGAAGTTGAGTGCGGGAACCACAAGCCGCGCGCCACCCTGGGTCGCGTCGTTACCCATTGGATCAGCGTGACATAAACAAACCTACCATGAAAGATGGAAGTGTTAACAAGGTTAAGTCAGCCGCTGTTTCTTGAGTGAATACATGTATACAGATTGGGCTATGGCATAAGCGTCACGGCTATAATCAACACAACCGAGAGTAAGACACAAACGCGGATGACACTTGCGACAATACGTTCCGTGCGATCCAGGTGCTCGAGTTCTTTGATCAAAATTGGGTCATCTGTCTCATCGGCTTCCAGCAAGAACGTCCTGGCCGCGCCCGGCGCATTTGAAGTGACGGCATGCTTCATTTGGCCAACGGCAGGGTGCCCAAGCCCGTGGGGCTTCCGCGCGCTCCAGATTTGACGGCGCTGTTCAGTATCTGATTTTTTCATGAGATAATCGTGTGTATGCAGCTAAGAAATGAGAAGCGGTTGATGCATTGATCGCACGCTGCGGGTGTGAATTGGTCGGACCAACAAAAGCACTTCGAGCGCATAGGCTCGCGCGGCCGGGCTAGCGTCCTTGTTTACTACGGGACAAGATTTGGCGGAATAGACTTGATAAGTGACCTGGCGTCAAAAAGTGGCGCGCCCGACCTGAAGAGGACTAGGGGCCGGTCGCGCCACTAGTGCACCATCGAACCATGGTGACCTATGGTCGCACAGCATCAGGCCTTGGGAAAGCCTGTTTTCCTCTCGGGAACCAACTGCCGTGTCTGTACGTAGGTATGCAGTAGTTTCTTTCTAGCTCAGCGTGACTTGAAAACTGCGAGGCAGGTGCGCCCGAGGATGTGCTTGACCTTAGGTAATCTAAGCCTATTTCAGCCATCGTGAAAATTTGAAGTCGGGCAACGTGGGCGCAGCTCATTGCACCGTTGCTTGTAAGTCTACGCTGGGGGTGGCGATGAAGCGCAAGGCAGGCTCGACTAGTGGCCGGGGCGAGAACGGGCAGGGCCGTAGTAACTTAGGCCAAGCGAAGTGGCGACGGACGCCCAATCGGGTGACTTGGCACTCAGCACCGAAACAGACGAAAGATTTCGCGCGAGAAGAGCGTACGGCGGCGAGATCATTTTGGGCAATGTTGATGGCCTGCTTTGCCTTGGCAGCGGTGTTCATTATGAACCTCTGAAAGGTACTGCACCCAATAAGCCGCTTTCTTGAGCGTTTCCCCAGCGCCTCGAATTGTCCACAAGGCATAAAGATAAAGTCATAATTAGTGCGTATGGAGGTGTGCTAGGAGAGAACTTGGCAGTTCGCTTCTGCCAATCGATGCCACAATCATTAATTCCGGTACTTACTCGTTCCCAAGTCGGGAAGAGTATGGTTATGGGTGAAAAAAATGACGTCTGCGGTCAAGGTGGTTGGTGATCGGTTCAACCTGAGCAGTCCGTTTTGATAGTCCGTGTGTCGTGGGCTGCGGGAGGACGACCAGGATGCTCTCAGGTGCCGGTGGCCTGTAAGCCCGTGCGCTGCGAGGTCGGACAATATTGTAGTGACCGTGCCAACTCTTGATGCGAATCTGTGCGTCGCGGATCGGGTGGAAGACTTCTCCGTCGAGCAGCTCGTTGCGGGACCGGACGTCCAAGCGCTCGAAACTAACGTTCTTACAAGGAGACGCCGGTTCAATAATGGCAGTCTTCACATCGACTGCCCGCGCAAGATGAAGAGATCCGTTAGGGCATCGACTACGTCTGTTCAGTTGAGATTCCTGTCGACCCGGATAATCAGCGCCACCTCGGCGAACACATTACGCGCCATCGTCCTTGGACCGATTGCGGACAAGGATTTGTTATTGAGTATGCGGTAGGCGCGGCCGTCATGGGTGCAGTCCTGACCAAAGTCGCGGGACCAGACACGGTTGGCGCGTTCCGACCGCAAACGGACGCAGGACCCGTTGGTGAGGAAGAGAGAGGCGGTTTCGCTTCTTCTGCTTGTGCGGGACCTTCAGCCCCTTGCGTCTCCATATGCCTTGACCCGCTTGCGGTTCATTTGGCAGCCAACTTGCTCCAGCAGCGCCGTGATGGGACGATATCCGTAGCGGCCATACTAGCCGCGAGTTCGATAATATCCGCCGTAAGCTGCACTTCGTCTGATCGTCCTGCGGCCCCTTCCGGCTTGGGTGGAGCGATGTCGTTCGAGCACGCGACGGGCGCGTGGCCCGAATAAGCCGAGCGACTGCCGCACGTGGTCGATGCACTTTCGTCGGCGCGAGGAGCTTGGGGGGGGGCGCCCGTTCGGGACTAAAATGGTTCCGCCGGATCGTTTCCGTGACGGCCTTCACTCCCCGCGCCACCTTGCTCAGGATTACTTGGTCGAGGGGCAGGTCGGAGATAGAACGCCAGTGCCGCGTATACTCCGCTTCGAGCGTTTTGAGCCGCTTCAGCCGATCACGGTATATGCCGCCGATACTGCCAGCGCCGACGGTAGTAGCTCCGCCGTGTGTTTCCGACCTGCGCGCCCCCTCGCAGATCGAAAAAACTAGCCTTCCGACACCTAAACCTGGCGCCGCTTACTGCATCTGAAAGTCATAGACCGCCGTATCATTTAGGGCACACACCGTATCAGCCACGAAATTTTTCTGGTTCTCACCAAGAATATTTTTGAGGCTCAAGTCGTCCGAATCTGTTTAATTTTCATGGAGATGACTATGCGCATTGGCAAATCTGCATTCATCCTGTTGGGTTCGCTTGCTCTCACGGCTTGCTCCTCAGGCGAATACTTTGGGGTTGAGCTCGCGTATGATCCGATCAAAGCCAAGGATGGCACTGTCGTCGAGGACAACTGGACCGTGGTCGACACCTTCGACGTCGAAGCGCCGTAAGTGACATGGGGCCAGGTGCTGCTGTCACGCGCCAACGAGCTGGGGACTATTTTTCCTGCGAAGCGACCATCAGTAGCGTTGTCCGTTAGTGTTTGCTCAGGCCTTTCAGCGAGTGGATCGTTGGTCGGTGGCCCATCTAACGCGCATGTAGCTTCCAATCTGCCAAAAAAGTGCCGCAACGTCGCTGCCGCCTCCGTGGCCCGGTAAAGCTGTCTCGATCGCTTGCCAAGCCAGTCGCATCGACCGGTATCATGCAGTGCGGGAGCTTTACCTCATCGCGTGATTCCTCGGGCGCGTGTCATCCCGCCGCCTCTGAAACGGAAACAGTTTGGCTTTAACGTAAGTACTGTGCGTGAATGCGGCCTTGCCAGAACTTTGCGTGTGAGAAGAGTTGGGCGAGACACGCGCCGTCTGTGGACCAGTCGTTGCGCCGCGCGCCAAGGATCTCCTGACATCGGAATTGGATTTTAAGCCGCTGAAATAGAAGCGTTCTGAAGCGAGGCTTTGGGTGCCGGCTTCATCACATCAGGCGCGCTAACTAGGCCGTGCCTTGCGTGAGCCGCCTGGCGAGTGGCAAAAAGTTGGAAAAAATATGGCAAAAAGCTGTCGACTTCCTGCAAGGTAGCCCGGCCGGCAGGCAGCATCTTGGGTGGTGCCGTATTCGCTGGTGTCGAAGAGTGATGAGCTCAATCCATCAAGGCCATTTTTGCGCGGGGTGCGTAGCATGAGTGAAGTTTCAAAGGTCTTTACCTATCAGGAAGGCGACCTCGCCTACACCGTAACGGTCTATTGTGAGGGCGGTGAGTTCTTTGCTGACATAACAGTCACATCCGGTGCGATGGATGTGAACGCGCTCTACATGGCGGACGCCTCCCATGAAGGCGAAAGTGAAAGCCTTTCAGGTCCGCTCAACATGAATGGTGGAGGGGGCACCTACCAGGGTGAAGAAGTCCAGTGGGACAGTGCAATCGAGTTGAGCGATCCGGGGCTTGGGCGCGAAGGAGAAAGCAAAGAGACGTATTTGACCGAAGGTGAGACCTATTCAGTGCCACTGGACATCGACAGTCTTGATGAAGTGGAGTTCGTCGGCGTGCGTGCGACTTCGACTTCGACAGAAGGTGGTTCCATCAAGGGCGTTTCCGGAGAGCCAGAGGAGCCTGAGGATCCGCAAGACCAGTTGTACGAAAAGGTATTCTTTGCAGATGCCGTCAGCGACGATGGCGTGCCGTCGTCCGGCATTGCGCTGCTGAGCGAAGAGCCGCAGCCGAACACTTTTGGGAACTTGTTCCTACCCGAGGATACCGAACCAACCTTCGAGAACTACGTGAGCTATTTTGAGAATGAGCTCAACGGCGACATCACGAGCATTGAGACGGTTGCATTCTACGATATCGATGACGCAGGAAACCTCGAGGAGCTGTTTCGCATCGATGCACCGGAAGGCGGTTTCGAAGACTCGATGGAACTCCTGGATGCCTACGATGCAGCCCTTGAAGAGATGGAAACTGAGGACCAGTCTGCTTCGAATGTCACCTCTGCCGAAGTTGACGGTTCGGGAAGTGACCTTCTGTCTGCGCTGATTTCGGACCACGCGCGTGAGCAAGAAGATACTGAGTTTTCTGAAGAAGAGGCCGACGAAGAGGCGACTGAACTACTATGATGCTCCTCTCGTCTCTTCTGCAAAATATGTTCGCGCGGGTATTTGAATAGCCTTGGCGCTGCAGTTGTCAGTGTGTAGTTTCTTGCGAAGCACCCAACGACGGGCGGGATGTGGACTGACCCCAATTTTCCACGTCCCGCTTGTCGCCGGTGCACATGCAGGCACAAGAGCCTCATAGATGCGCTTTGGGACGCTGTTCGACTGACGCGTCCTCCCCTTCGTGTTTCCCCATTCGGCGCGTATGCAGGCGACCCCGCAGGCGTTTTGGGTCCCAAGTAGCCCAAGCAGTGGGTCTTGAAAACGTTCGCTCAGTGGCGGGATGTTGCCGTATTTTAGCCCTTTAGATGTCGAAGATTGCGCGAGGCCCGCCACCCAACTGAGGGTTCTACGGCATCACAGCAAAGGAGGCACTATGCTCTTTCGAACCACGCTAACTCTCACCGCACTCTCGCTCCTGGCAACCGGTGCCGCTGCTCAAAGCATGACGTTCTCTTCGATTGACGCCGACGACAACGGGACGCTCAGCCTGTCAGAATTTGAAGCCGCCTTCGGGGATGCAGGGACCGATGCGTTTGCCGACTATGATGCCGACGGAAACGGGATGGTGACCCGCGACGAAGCATCTGCCGCAGGTGCCGAAGACACGGAAGATGGCCTGACCTTCGCCGACTTGGATCAGAATGGAGATGGCGTCGTCACCGAGGACGAGCTTGAGGTGCACTTCGGCCCGGAGGCGCAGGTCGCCTTGGCAAAGTTCGACCAAGACGGGGACGGCACAGTGACGCTCGACGAGGTCAGGTCTTCGGACGATCCGCTTGGTGAGCGTGGGAATGCAAAGTGGGGCGAAGCTGGTCCCGGCAACAGTCAGAATTCCGCCTCCAACGCGGACAACGGCCCCGGAAACTCTGGGGGCAATGGCAACGCTGGTGGGAACGGAAACGGCAATTCTGGCGGAAACGGTAACGGTGGCGGCAACAGCAACGCTGGCGGGAACGGCACGGGCCGTAGCTAAGCTCAAGGAAGCAGTGTTAGGAAGAGGGTCGCTCCGAGTTGTCGGGGCGGCCCAGTTTTGTTTTGTACAAGTTTTGAGCTCAACCCCGCTCTCCGAGGCAGTTGCTTGCCCGGCCTGCAATTCCGTGACCCTGTGAGCGGAAAAATCCCCGGGTGCTTCGGTGTCTGGAGAGTTGCTACTTTAAATGGTTGGCGATTGCCTGCTAGCAATTTGCTACCTAGGTCGTTGAGATGCAGGCACTTTCCACCAGCTACAAGCGGCAATGGCTCCCGCCATTGATCATTGCCCAAGCAGTCTGGCCGGACGTCCGGATCAATTTGAACCTGCGAGAGATTAAGGAAATGCTGCTCAAACGTGGCATCGACGTCTCCTATGCAACGGTTCGGCGTTGAACGGCCAAATTTGGGCCACAGAGCGCGCAAACCCTGCGGCGGTGTAAGCGCCGCATTGGCGACATCTGGCATCTTGACCAAGTCGTTGGGAAGATTTGCGGGAAGACGTTCTGGCTCTGGCGCGCAGCTGAGCAACGCGGCGTTGTTCTGGACGGGATCCCCTAGTTCCGTCGGCACAAGCAGGCTGCCAAACGGCCTTCCCAAGCCTACAAACTGGGACACGCCAACGGTCTTTGTCTACGCTGAAAGGTTCCGCTTTAGCTACAATTGCTCGACAATTTTCAAGGCGTTAGGGGGGGAGCGGGGGGCGGACATTCTCTACTGGTGGGTACTTTCATAGAGAGTGTTGAGAGCCCACCATTCGACCTGCACTCCGTATTGCTGATAAAGATCTTTCCGGCCTAATATTGACCAAGATCTATCCGCACCGCGCGGGCAAGGGAGAGAAACATGTCTGCTGGACACGAGGGCCGCTGTCTTTGTGGCGAAATCAGTTACGACACGGGTAATGACCCGCTTTGGATCACTGTTTGCTATTGCCGATTCTGCCAGCGCGCCACGGGATCGGACCGGATGATCGAGCCGATCTTCGAGCGCTCTTCATTCGCATTCAAAAACGCCCAGCCAGCTGTTTTTTCCCTCCCCTTCGGAGGGAAGCGGCAAGGAAATAAACGTTCATTTCTGTCCTGACTGCGGCACCAAGCTAGCCTTGACCTTCGAGCGCTGGCCCGATCGGATCGGTATCTATGCAGGAACGCTGGATATGCCTTCGGCTGTGTCGTCAACAACAGAAAATACCAAACATATCTTCGTCTCCGAGGCCCGGCCAGGGACCATCTTGCCGGCAGGATTCAAGACCTTTGACCGCCATGCTACTGAAAACGATGGAACTCCACTCGAACCAGTCAAGCATGCTTCACCTTACATCGTGGGCGCCTGAAGCAGTTAGGACCGGTCGGTCACCGGATGTGGGCGCAACGAAACTGGATTGGATCGAATGCTTCACAGTAGCGCTGTCCGGTTCCCAGCCATTTTGGCGAGTAGCCTATCCGAGTTAGGCAAAGGCCGCACTGAGGGTGGCGACTGCAGCATCCTGAAGATTGATCCAAGGTCCGCTCCATGTCGGCTGCTACCGACCGACCCGACTTCTCAGAGTTCCAACGCCTGCGCGATGCTGAGCGCGTCTTCCAGCTCGACGCCGATGGTAGCGCACTGAGCCATCCTTCTTGGCGTGGTCGAGCAGAAGCTGCACCGCGCGGAGATTGTCGATTTTGATATATATCTGAGCTTCCTTGGTCCCACGCGTCGAGTGGATGCCCTAGGGGCTTTTCTGGTGACCAATCGAGTTCACCCAGTTCGCGCGACACGGGCGTATTGCCTTGTTAAAATATGCCGACGTTCGTGCTGGGAACAAAACCAGAGATGTTCCGAGCCGGCGGTGAGCGGAGCTTCGAGCCAAGTCACGATGGCTTTTCGCGTCCCCACGGTGATCTCGAAACTGACCAGCCTCCGGGTTTTGCTTTGAACGATCGAAGCGCGGTGTTTGACCTCTCCGGACGCATACACGTCAGCGACCTCCATGATCGCATCCTCGCAACTTGCTGTCGATCGCAAGATTGAAGAGAGTCAGTTCGTGGGGCCGCTGAGCGATCTCGAGGCGGACCCAGATTGCCCAAACATATTCCGGTTTGAGCGTACGCTTCCGACCGACGAGGCGGGCCTGGTTCCAAGCGGGGCTGCAAGCGCCGACGAGAGGGCAGATTTGTGGCAGGCATGGTGGTTCCTCCGGTCCGCCACGTATTCGGCATCATGCCGATGGCCGAACATACCAGATCCGCTGCGCGGCGGTGCGAATACGACGGGCATAGCCTGCCGAACCGCCGCAAGTCCGCTCCGAGATCCTTACCGGTAACTGCCCACCGCGGCGCCCGCTTTGATCACGTCGTCCGCTGCAGACGTTTCGCCTAGCTGCCGACATCCAAATCCCCGTACGTAGCGACATATTCTAGGCAAAGTTTCGCCGACTCTCTTTTCGGAGAGCAACTCTATTCAGCATAAATGGTTATCTGAGTCACATAGAAAAGAAGCGGAGTTCATTATGAGACAATTGCTGGTTCTTATCGCGGCGGCGGCGGCCTTTCTCGGGGCGGCTGCAGAGGCGGGAAATCACAAAGCCGGAAAAGGAGGGTCAGGCGGAGCGTACAAAGCTACCGATTGCCCACCCGGTCTGGCTAAGAAAAATCCGCCGTGCGTGCCGCCCGGCCAAGCCCACAAGTACGGGCCCGGAAACGTGATCTATCGAGATTACAGGATCATTGGTGATCCGGAGCGGTATGGGCTCGATCGCAACCAGACCTACTACCGCGTGGGTAACTATGTCTACCGCGTGGACAAAGACACAAGCGTGGTATTGGATTTGATTGGAGCTGTTGCGCGCGTTTTGGATTAGTGCGCGACTGCACGGCTTCGGTTCGAAGAATCTCGAACCGGGGGCAGACCGACGAGCGACCGAAATCTTAAAAAGAATGAGGCGGAGACCGTGCCCGTCTTTGATGCCCACGTCGTTGTCAATATGAAACACGCCACCCGCGGAGGCGCCCCTAGTCACGTCCTGTTGCCAAGGTCGAGAAGGCCAGCGGTGTAGTCGTCGCTCCCACGGATTTCGTTGTGCGGCCAACGAACGATCCGATCAACAGCTGCGATGCGATTTGAAGATTGGTCGCACCACAGAGAAAGTTCCGAAGCGAGCCCGCGCAGTGGGATTTCGGTACTTCTGCAAAACGGTTCGACACAGTCATGCGGTTCTGCGGCAGAATGCCAAGGTATCTGAGTACCGCATCGTGACGCAACCGGCCCTGTGCCGCCGTTCGTAGGTCGATCCGTCGCTGCGCCGCAGCTTCCCCAAACCGGCCATCCATGGCGTCGCGCAGCATGATCTGGCGCCCGAACGTCCGCACTGTGGACGAAGCGGCCATTCGCCTGGGTCATGGCACTTGTCGCCCGGAGGAGTTCAGTCGAGCACGACGATCCCGGTGTGCTTCTGCTTATGCTCTGGCTCGACGTGGATGGTGATCCGAGCACCCTCGATCGCCTCGCGCAGGGCGCCCTCCACGCGATCGCAGATCTCATGCGCATCGAAGACAGTTGTCTCCCCGGGAACGACGAGATGGAAGTCGATAAATGTTGCCTGGCCCGCGTGCCTGGTTCTCAGGTCATGAGCCTCGACGGCGCCTCCCGCCTCGGTCGAGATAACATCACGCACGGTGTCGAGCGTCTCCTGAGGAGCCGCTTCGTCCATCAGCCCGCTCAGCGACTCTCGGACCACCTTCGAGCCCGACCAAAGGATGTTGATAGCGACGAGCGCAGCCATGAGTGGGTCCAGAACCCACCAACCCGTGACGATGGCGAGAAGCACGCCGAGCGCCACGCCCGCTGAGGTGACGACGTCGGTGAAGAGGTGCTTGCCGTCAGCGACCAGTGCCGGCGAACGGGCGCCGCGCCCCCGGTTGACCAATACCCAGGCCCAGATCGCGTTGATCGCCGTCGCCGCGCCATTGATCAGCAACCCTTCGATGGGAAGGTCCAGCGCCTCGGGATTCAGGAAGCCTTGGTACGCCTCGCGCAAGATCAGCAGCGCAGCCACGATGATCATCACGCCTTCAAGCACGGCGCTGAAGAACTCGGCCTTGTGGTGGCCGTAGGGGTGGGAGGCGTCGGCCGGCCGCGCGGCGATCCTGATCGCCACGAGCGCCGCGATGGCAGTCGCGACGTTTACGGTGCTCTCGAGAGCGTCGGAGAAGAGGGCAACCGACCCAGTAAGCCACCATGCCAGCATCTTGATGGCAAGAACAAGCGCACCAATGAAGATGCTGCCGATAGCGAGCCGGATGGTCGTGGACATTAAGCCCTCCCGCGACAAGGGAAGGCCAGATGTATAGCCGCGAACACCTGACAACAAGGCACTGCGCCTTGGGCTAATCGCATCGGCGAAGCGGGGCTTCGAATGGCGTGGAAGGGCCGGTCACGACGGGAAGCGCATCGCCGCATCCGCGAATAAGAGCCGCCGTATCGTGGTCAGAAAGGGCTCGGAGCAGACATGCGGCAGTGCAGCGGACAAGATCGCCGGGCGCGGTCGCCGGACGTCGCTCTCGGCCCTAAGCGGAACTCCCCTGTGAAGGCGAGTAACGTCCGGATCGGGACCCGTCAGTCACAGAGCATGGAATGGCTCGGTGGTCGCAGGAACGCCACTGCTGTCGTTCACGGGGGCCGGAATGGCGAAAGGACCCGCCTCGTAAAGCGGGTCCTTATTGCTGGTCTCGGCGCGAGGGCGCAGGGCGACCAAGCTGCGCCGCAAGTCTTTCGATCCGATCAGCTGACCGCCGGGCCGTGCCCCTTTCGCGGCGAGCCCGTGAACACGATTGGCAGCGGTCCACGCCGAGAGAGTGCGGCAATCGCCCCGACAATCAGCCAACCGACCATGACAGCGACGAACCAGACGAGGCTGCCTGAGGGAGCAATCACGGCGATCAGGCCGGCCAGGCCGATTGGTGCGCGAGCGCTCCAGGAGAGCGGCCGACCGCACCAGCCGCCGAAGGCCACCGCCCAGAGTGCGGTCGAAATAAGCAATGCAAATGCGCTCAGCATGATCTGGAGGGCACCGCCCTGGGCGAGGACACCCGGATCGAAGACGAAGCCGAACGGCACGAAGAAGGCGACCAGGCTAAAGCCGAAGGCCGAGAGGCTTGTCTTAACGGTCGAAGCGTTGCCGACGGCCGCTGCCGCGAAGGAGGCCAGCGCGACCGGCGGGGTCACCATCGACAGCACGCAGTAGTAGAAGATGAAGAAGTGCGCTGCGAGCGGCGCGATGCCGAGATCCTCGAGCGCCGGGACGAAGAGCACGGCACCGATGATGTAGGCGGCGACTGTGGGCAGGCCCATGCCCATGATGATGCAGCCGAACATGGCGAGCGCCAGGGAGGCATAGATTGACCCTTCAGACAGCGTCAGCAGCGAGCTGGCAAACTTCAGTGCCAGGTTGGATTGGACCGCGACGGCGATGATCAAACCGATCGCGGCAATCGGGACTGCGACATCAGCGGCCTGGCGGGGGGCATCCCGGAGACCCTCGGCAATCTCCTTCCAACCGATCCGGGTGGCAGGGCGCAGGAACGGCACCACGAGGCACGAGATCGAGGCCAACACCGCGGCATAGGCCGCAGAATAGCCGGAGATCAGGAGGGAGATCAGCACCAGCGGAGGCAGGATCAGGTGCAGTCGCGGACCGATCGCGGCCGTGTCGGCGACCTCTTCCGCGGTCAGGGCGCGGATGCCGTCACGACGTGCTCCGAGATCGACCACGATGATGAGCGCGACGTAGAATGCCACAGCCGGGATCAGGCCTGCGAGCGCAATCTGGGCGTAGGGAACCCCGAGGAGCTCGGCCATGATGAAGGCGGCGACGCCCATGATCGGTGGCATGAGCTGGCCACCGGTGGACGCGATGGCCTCGACGCCGGCCGCGCGGTGTGCCGGCAGGCCGGTGCGCTTCATCAGCGGGATGGTGAAGACACCGGTCGAAACCACGTTGGCGACGGCCGAGCCGCTGATCGACCCCATCAGGGACGAGCCGATGATCGCGGCCTTCGCCGTGCCACCCGTGGCGCGCCCCGCGGCCCGGATGGCGAGGTCGATGAAGAGCTGGCCGCCGCCGACCGCGCCGTAGAACGAACCGAACAGGATGAAGTAGAAAATGAAGCTGACCGAGGTGGACGTGGTGATGCCGAGCACGCCGGCCGTGGTCATGGTGGTGATCTCGGTTGCCGCCTCGAGGCCGAAGCCGCGGAAATTCAGCCAGCCCGGCAGGAGATTGCCCCAGAACGCGTAGGCGATGAAGGTGAGGATCACCCAGACCAGTATCCAGCCCACCGCGCGCCGCGCGCCCTCAAGGAGCAGGAATACCAGCGTCGCGCCCATGACGATGTCGATGGTGAAGATCGGTGAGACGTTCTCCATACGGGTAGTCAAACGACCGAAGCCAAGAAGGTAGTAGGCGAGGACGCCGAGTGCAGCGCCGATCAGCGCGACATCTATGCCCATCCGGAGCCAGCGGGGCAGGGTCTGCGTGGAGAGCGGTTTGTAGAGAAACAGCAGCACAAGGGCGAAAACCAGGTGGATCGGGCGCTCCACCAACGGTTGCTGCGGTTCGAACAACAACCAGGCCTGGAAGGCGATGAACGCGATGCCGGTGCAGAACGCCAGCATCTGGACAGGGCTTGAGCGGGTTCCTTCGGACATGATCTCCTCCCTTGGAGCGAATGACGGGAACGGGATAACGAAAGAATGGGGGGGCCGCGCATCCGAGCGCGGCCGCCGGGTTGGCTTACATCAGCCCGGCTTCCTCGTAGTAGCGCTGCGCGCCGGGGTGAAGGGCAATGCCAGTGTTCTCGGGCAGCATCGCAGCGGCCGGGTCGAACTGCGACCAGGCCCCGTGCGAGGACTTCAGGGCCTCGGCGTTCTCAACGATCGCTTTGGTGATTTGATAGGCTCTCTCGTCGTCGAGTGAGGCGCTTGCGATTAGCACTGTGCCGAGGTTGGCACCGGCGGTTGCCGCGTCCTGCCCGTCGAACCAGGGACCGTATTGGCCGATCTCCAGGCCGTTTTCCTCGAGCAGGGCAACCGACTCTTCGGGAATGTCGAGGAACGCCACGTCGACTGTCAGCGCGACCTCGGTGATCGTTGGATGGCCCTTGATCATCGTGTCGATGTAGATGTCGGCGTTGCCGTTGCGCATCTGGTCGGCGATTTGGCCGGTATCGACCTGGATGACGTCGCCGCCGTTCTTGCGGATTTTCTCGGCGCTGGTGCCGAGGCTCTCGAACAGCATCACGGCAACGGGCACCGCAGATGAGCCCACCGGTTTCATCAGGACGCGCACCGGCTCGTCCGAGGTCAGGAGCTCCGCGAGGTCACTTGTGCCGCGGTTCTCGACGAAGTCCTCTCGGGCGATGACGCCGACATAGACGTCGTTAAGACCGCCGACGAGGGCGCGAATGTCCGGAGCGGCCATCCCCTGGTAGACGTCCGATCCGCTCTGCGCCCAGACCGCCGAGGCGACGTTCGAGAGCGCGATCTCGGCCTTGCCGCCCTGAACAACCATCGGGTTGGCGACACCGCCGCCGCGGGCGATTACCTCCACCGAGTTCGCGCCGATGATCGGCTCAATGATCTGCTCGAGCGTCGCCGCAAACACATACCACGCCGAGCCTTCGCGCATCGCTCCAATCCGCACCTCCTGAGCCGCCGCTGCGCTGACACCGAGTGCCAGAACAGTGGCTCCCAACGCAGCTGCGCGTGCCTTACTCCGAATAAAATCAAGCATGTCTCTTCCTCCCTTGGTCAGGATGCCCCCGCAGATCGCGCGGGGGCAATCGATCACTCTGCTGCCATCAGATTTTCAACGCGGCCGATCCCGGCGGCCTCGCAGGCAGCCTCGATCTCGCGCTCGGCATCTGCGCCGAGGTCCTTGAGCGGCTCGCGGATAGTGGCGTGGTCGAGCAGGCCGCGATGGCGCAGGCCGATCTTCAGGGCGACGGTGCCCTCCATGTGGCTGCCCCGGTGGTAGACCGCGCGGGTCACCGGCAGCAGGCGTTCGAAGATCTTGCGTGCTTCCGGGTAGTCCTGCGCCTTGCCGGCCTTGATCAGGTCGATCAGCAGCTCGGGTGCGATGTTGCCGTAGCCCACCAGCAGGCCGTCGACGTCGAACATCGTTGGCAGCAGCCATTCGTCGTGGCAGGACAGCACCTGGAGGTCGGGCTGGGCCTCCTTCAGCGCCGGAATCTCCACATACCAGCGCTTCATATCGCGGACGCCGTTCTTGGTCGCGACACAGCCTTCCTGCGCTGCGATCTCGAGCTGGGTGTCGAGGTCGTAGTTCGCCTTTGTAGCCGCCGGATACTGGAACAGGATGGTCTGGAGGCCGCCTTCCTCGTAGATCGCCTTGTAGCGGTCCTGCGGAGCCCCCTTCTGGAAGCCGAAGCGGAGCCAGCCGTGGTTCGGGTAGACCAGCGCGCCAGTGGCACCGGCGTCGAAGGAGCGCTTGGCCTCGTCGGCCGCGACTTTGGTGCCCTCGCCGGTGATGCCCGCGATGATCGGCACGTCGACCGCGTCGCGGTAGGCCCGGATCAGCTCCAGCCGCTCCTCGGTGGTCAGGAAGGTGCCTTCGCCGGCGTGACCGAGGATCACAAGCGACTTCACCTCGTCGAAGCTGGCGAGCCACTTGGCGAGGCGCACGTTGGCCTCGATGTCGAGCGAACCGTCCTTGTTGAACGCGGTGACCGGGGCTGGGTTAAGACCGCGAAGATCCATGGGTTGCATTGTCGAGTTCCTCCTATTGCAAGCCGATGTCTGACCCACGAGCCTCTCGCCACAGTGTGGATGGGAACGATTGTGGGAACGTTCCCAATTTGCCGTTGCAGGAACGGCGAGTCAAGTGATAGATTTCAAAGGCGGCCCTTCCGGATCGCAGGAGGACGACGATGGACCAAGCAGATGAGGGTCAGAAGGACAGGGGGCGGGTGACACTGCATGACGTCGCGCGGGCGGCAGGTGTTTCGAAATCCACCGTTTCCAGAATGTTAGACGAACGTCTTCCCCGCTCTGACAGTGATAAGGCGCGCCGGGTCCGACAGGTCGCGGCGGATCTTGGCTATGTGCGCGACGTCTCCGCCGCGAGCCTGCGGCGCGGCAAAACCGGAATGATCGGTGTCATCGTGCCGCGCCTCACCGACACGGTCATGGCGATGCTCTACGAATCGTTGGCCAAGGCCGCCGCGCGGACCGGCAACTTCACCATCGTGGCGACGACGGGCGACGAGCCCGACGCCGACCGACGAGCGGCCGACATGTTGCTCCGCCGCGGTGTGGACGGTCTCGTTCTGTCGACGGCGCGAGAGGGTGACGACTTCACAAAGGAATTGGCGAAGCGCGACGTGCCCTTCGTCTTGGCGCTACGCCACAACGGCAGTAGCCTCGCCTCGGTCGGGGACGACCGCCTCGGCGGCTACCTTGCCACCCGGCACCTGACCGATCTCGGCCACCGTCAGATCGGAATTCTGACCGGCCCAGACTTCGCCACTTCGGCGCGCGGCCGCGTCGAAGGTTATCGAGATGCCCTGCGGGAGATAGGGCTCGAGTTTGACCCCTCGCTGGTCGTGCCCTCAACGTTCAGCATCGAGTCTGGAGCTGAGGCGGCGGAGCTGCTGCTGCGTCGTAGTCCACAACCGACCGCGATCTTCGCGGTGAACGACAACACCGCTATCGGTGCGCTGTCCGCTATCGCCCACCAAGGGCTCTCGGTGCCAGAGGACATTTCGCTGGTCGGCTACAACGACATCCCGATCGTTAGTCGACTGTCGGTGCCACTGACATCAGTCCGCGTGCCGTTCGACCAGATCGCTTCTGCGGCTATGGATTTGCTGACCGCCGAAGAAATTTCCACCGACGATCGGATCAGGGTCGCGACGCCAACGCTCATTCCGAGAAATTCCACGACCCGTCCGAGCGAGCCAGATTGATCGAGCTCCGCCTTCTGATCGCCCTGGCGGCCACCCGATGATCATGAAGATCGAACCGATCTCAGTTCGCAGCGGCGATGCGCGACTGCATGCCCTCATGGTTGGAGAGAGGCGGGAACGGTTTGTCGGGTCCGATCAGCGATGAGCTCGCCGAGTGTTGCGGCAGATAGGGCCAACAGCGGCCGTCGCACCGCGCCGCAGCGAAAGTCCGCAAAC
>NZ_JAJSEC010000018.1 GCF_021272185.1 Roseivivax sp. GX 12232 | reverse complement strand
CCATGCCGGTTCACAGCTTCCACGGCTTGGCGTTTTTACGCGGCGGAATGACCGCGTGTGCGCCTCGATCTGCGACCGCGTCGTGGCATTTGCGCGTGTCGTATGCTCCGTCCGCGGTGACTGACGCGACTTCCTCATCTGCCGGGATCTGATCCAGCAACTCGGGTAGCATCGGCGCATCGCCGACCCTGCTACCGGTGACCTCGATGGCCCGGATTTCCAGCGTCTGCTCATCGACACCGATATGGATCTTGCGCCACAAGCGGCGCTTCGTGCCCCCATGCTTGCGGGTGTTCCACTCACCTTCGCCCTCTGCCTTTATGCCTGTGCTGTCGATGAGCATGTTCAGTGGCCCCTTCGAGCCACGGTAGGGAATGTCCACCGCCATGGTTTTCTGGCGCCTGCTGAGCGTGCTGAAATCCGGCACGCTCCAGTCGAGACCGACCAGACGCAAGAGGCTCTCGACGAAACCTGTTGTCTGCCGGAGTGGCATGCCGAACAAGACCTTCATCGTCAGGCAGGTCTGGATCGCGGCGTCGCTATACTGCGGCTGACGGCCTTGCTTGCCTTTGGGCGGCGGCACCCAGATCATATCCGGATCAAACCAGATCGTCAGCGAACCCCGCTGCTTCAGCGCTTCGTTGTAGGACGGCCAGTTCTTGGTTTTGTAGCTCGGCGGGAGAGGTCTGCTCATGCCGCCCCAGCTACCACGCTGGATTCACGAGATGAATCCTACATCCGCCTTTGCGCAACAAAGCCTGGGGGCTCAAAAAGGCACTACGGCGAGGCACGCCGAAAGTTACGTCCGGGGAGAGTGGAGCTCTGGCCGGAGGCCCAACCCGCAAGGGAAAGGGGCTTCGACGAAACTCTACTCGAAAGGCTCTTCGAGGAAGAACCGGAAATGTTGACGCAGAGCACAACACCTTGGGGTGTCGTGAGTCTGTTCAATAATGCCGTAAAGACCAAACTTGCCTACATTGAGGGCTCATGAGATACTCCTTAAGTGTGCGTATAGACTCGGAGCATGGGAAATCGATGGCCAGAGTGAAAGTAAATTTAACACTGGATGCTGATGTTGCATCTACGGCGCGAGAACTTGGCCTGAACATGTCTCGTCTCGCCGAGATCGCTATCGCCGATGCTGCCAAGGCAGAGCGAAACCGACGGTGGCGAGAAGAAAACAAAGCAGCGCTGGAGACTTACGCGGAAGAGGTCGATCGAGAGGGCCTCGCGCTGGCTCGCTTCCGAAGCTTCTGAATAAGATCATGGCTCAGTTCGATGTTTTTCGCCTGCATGACGGGCAGCTCGTAGTCGATCTCCAGACAGATCTCATTGGAATGGACGCATCTCGCATCGTTGCACCGCTGCGTGATGCCGGTCGCTACACGGCTTTCCCGGGCCTCACGCCAATCGTTCAAGTGGTCGACGCCCAATGGATCGTGCGCATTCAGGAATTAGCCTCTATTCCAGGCGCTGAACTGACCAACAAGGTTGGGAGTCTGATCGAGGAGCGAGATGCGCTCAAGAGAGGCCTCGATATCCTCATTGATGGTTTCTGACACTGGGAACCCATCATGTCGGGAATTCAGAGCTCGTGTTTCCGTGGTACACCCCGGCCAGCTTCAGCTTTTCGACGCGATCGCGGTAGAAATCGGCGGACTGCCTGACGGTGGCCACTTCCTCTGCGAGAGGGATCGGGTTCGGCCAGATGTCTTCTGGCTCCCAGGCGGAATGGGCTCGGCCGTAAGCTTCCCTGGCGGTCTTGGTCACCACATGTCCTGAAAGCGCGGAGACCTCAGAGGGGGAGAGGAGCGTTTTCATGTTCGCGATGAACTGGTGCCGGGAGCTGTAGAGCGAGAAGTGCTTCTTGCGCCGTGGGAAGAGGGCTTCACCCACGTGGTAGAGCAGCTGTCCAACCTGAGACTTCACGGTGTTGAAGTCGCCTGTCTCATGCCACTCGAGACCTCGATCGCTCATGCGTTTGATCGCTGCCGTGATTTCAGAAGGGAGCCCTGACAGGTCCAGGGTACGGACGACGCCATTGCCGCGGGCGTTGGTGGCCTTGGCATTCAGCACGTAGAGCCAGACATACTCCTGTCCGGTGTCCGGGTGCAGGTAGCTCTGGAAGGCGGTCGCACGCCACTCCACGGGACGCAGCCCTGTTGCCAGGGTCGAGGTGAGCCAGTCCATCAGGATGGGCGCCATCTTCGATCGGGACCTGTATTTCAGGTATGCCATCACCGTGTCGAAGTCCTTCTTGGGGAACTTCTTCTCCTTGAGTGAGGATGTCCTGATCGCAGTGCGGTCTGATTTCGGCTGGGAGCGCCCAGCGCGGTCGTCGCCTTCGACGATGTCGTTGTCCAGGATGTCGAGGGCATCATCGATGTCCGGGTCGGGCTTGCCCATGAGGGTGTGGTAGGCGGCCTGCCGGTAGACGCGCCAGGTGGAGGATTTCAGATCCGGCTTGCGGCTCAGGAGCCATGCCACGAACTCGGTGGCCGAGAAGTCATCGTAGTCCTGTGGGATCCCTTGTTCGCGTTTGTAGCGCGTGATTAGCATCCGGCCGCGGTCGAGGTATTGCGAGGATGTCCGGTTGGACACCGTGGTGTGTTCGCGTGCATAGGCGCTCGGGGACTTGAGCGAGGGCGTGGCTCCCACGTTCTGATCGAGATCCTTGTTGGCTTCTGCCAGACCTTTCTTGGCGGCCCGAACGCGCTTGAGGATTTCGGGATCCGGGCCCGGGGGCTTGGAGGGGTCCAGTCTCGAGGTTTTCGGTTTGCCTTCCGAGCTGCTGCCAGGGAACTGAAGCTCCTTGGGAAGAGGCTTCTTGCCACTTTGGGAATTGGGGGCCTGATCATTTTCGGAGTGAGGTGGCCGGGTCAGCTGGGGCTTGGGTGCCTTCAGCTTCGGGCGTGCAGGCTTCTTGTTGTCAACATTGGAGGCGTCCTTGGTGCCGGAGGCGGGCAGGGGGCCTGAGCCCTCCTGGGATTGGGTGTCAACATTGGCGGAGCCTTGGGGACCTGGCCGCGGGGCTTGGTTGTTGTCAACATTGGCGGAGCCGTGAGGGGGCCGGGCCTGGCCGGTGGGGTGGTGACCTTTGTCAACATTGGAAGAGGCCGGCCGGAGGTTGAGGCCTAGGGGGCCTTTGCCCGGCTTGTCGGGGGCCTTGGGCGCCTGGTGTCGGTGGCTGCCCTCGCTGCCCTCGGGGCTGCTGCGGCGGGTTCCGTCTTGGTCGTGGGGGTCAGACATCGTCTGGGCTCCTCGGTCAGAAATCGTTTCATCCTTTTTCAGGACACCTGTCATGAGAAGGGATGGGGCGAGAGAGGTTTTCTGAGAAACAGCATGAAGAAATCATGTGAATTTTCTTGATGGTCTCGAAAAGCAATTTTTTGAGGTCTCTCCCCATTACTCCTTAAAAAAGTATCGCCGAAAAACAGTTTCGTAAGACATTTGTAGAAACCCGTTTCGATTTCATGAAGGACGACAGGTCGACGGGCCTCTTTTCCCCAAAATGGTTACGAAACCTCGCAAAATGCTTACGCGATCCACGTCCAGCCCCTGTTTTCAAGGACTTGGCCGGGTGCGTTCCGATTCGCCCGGGATGGGGTCTCGAGCGGTTGCATGAGGCCGCCTCTGGGCGGAGACGGGATGTCGACCGACACACTCTGCCGCGGCGAGCTGACATCGACTTATGCAATTCGCTACAGCGTCGGTAACGCATGCCGGCCTGGACGGGAGGGCGCCCTGGGCGGCGTCGGGCACGGGAAACATTGAGTGCGCTACTTGCCTGCAGGTATTTTCTTGTTTCAGAGTCCATCTTTTCTCGCTCGAAGCCTTGTTCTTTTCGGCCAAGGTTAGGTGCACGTAAGAGAAAAGTTGGATTAGGTATCGCAAACTACAAGAAAAGTATCGCAAACCAACAGTTTAGTATCGCAAATGGGCAAGTGATGGTGACCTGGGGCAGGTTGGCGCCACTTTAGAGTGACTTGCCGGCAGTTTTAGAAGACTTGCGAGCAGGTTGCGATCACTTGATAAAGGTTATTTAGGCCACGACAGGTGACCTGAGACCCGACTCTCCTCCGGATTTTCGGAGAGTCCGCAGGTTGATCTCTGAGGCTACGCGGCGCACATTGCCAGCCCCTTCTTTGCCACGAACTCGACGGGTGGAATGTTCCCCAGTCCTGAGTGAGGGCGATGGTGGTTGTAGTCGTGTTGCCATGCCCGGATCTGCTCGCGGGCATCGGCCAGGGACGAGAATAGCGACTCGTTGAGGAGCTCGTCCCGGAAGCGTCCGTTGAAGCTTTCGACGAAGCCATTCTGCATGGGCTTTCCTGGCGCGATGTAGTGCCACTCGATGCCCGTGCGCTGGCACCAGCTCAGTACAGCCACCGAGGTCAGTTCCGTTCCATTGTCCGAAACCACCATTGCAGGCTGGCCGCGGCGCAACATCAACGCATCGAGCTCGCGCACGACGCGCAGGCCAGAGAGCGACGTGTCCGCCACCAGGGCCAGGCACTCCCGGCTGTAGTCGTCGACCACGGCCAGAACGCGGAACCGTCTGCCATCCGTCAGCGCATCGCTGACGAAGTCCAGGCTCCAGCGCTGGTTGGGGGCATCTGGCACCAGCATCGGCCGGCGTGTCCCCAGAGCCCGCTTTCGACCGCCCCGGCGGCGCACCTGGAGCTTCTCCTCGCGATAGAGCCGCCTGAGCTTCTTCAGGTTCATCGTGATCCCCTGCCGTTCCAGCATCACGTGGATGCGGCGAGAGCCAAACCGCCGCCTCTCAGCCGCGACAGCCTTCATGGCGGCCCTCGCTTTGGCATCGTCCGGCCGCACGCTGCGATAGCGCACGCTCGACCGATCCACGGCCAGTGCCTTGCACGCCCGGTGCTGGCTCACCCCGTGGATTTCCACGACATACGCCACCGCCTCCCGTTTCACACCGTGCTGTGACCCCCAATCTTCATCCACCCGAAGCCGGAGCCCGGCGGTCAGATTGGCGCGGGTGCGCCGGTGGAGCAATGGGCGATCCGCGCAGCGTTTCAGGTGCGCGGAGCGGATCATCCATTGCGGTGAGGTTGGCGGCATAGGCCTTCGGTGGCATGTAGCCGAGCGCTGAATGTGGCCGGCACGAGTTGTAATCGATGACCCAACGGGCGGTGGCATCGCGAGCGTGATGGAGGCTGACGAACAGGGTTTCGTTGAGGAGTTCGTCACGCATTCTGCCATTGAAAGCTTCGCAGATCCCGTTCTGCATCGGCTTTCCCGGCGCAATGAAATGCCAGGGCACGCCAGTCTTCTGCGTCCATTCGAGCATGGCGTTCGAAGTGAACTCAGTGCCGTGGTCGCTGACGATCATGCCGGGCGAGCCGCGGGTGGCAATGAGGCCAGACAACTCCCGAGCCACTCTGCGCCCGCTGATGGAGGTATCGACGACGGCCGCCAGGCATTCCTTGGTGACGTCGTCGATCACGTTCAGGATGCGCAGGCGCCGCCCGGACATGAGCTGGTCATGCACGAAATCCACCGACCAGCGGGCGTTCGGCACCGCTTCCACGAGGATCGGTGCCCGCGTGCCGGTGGCCTTCTTGCGTCCCCGCCTGCGCTTCACCGACAGTCTCTCCTCGCGATAGATGCGCTCGGTCTTCTTGCGGTTCTCCACCAGCCCTTCCTGGCGCAGCAGGACGTGGAGCCGCCGATAGCCGAACCGCCGGCGTTCCCCGGCAAGCTCGCGCATCCGCTCCCGCAGCAGGTCATCGTCCGGGCGCCGGGCGCAATACCGGATCATTGACCGGTCAGCGCCGATGAGGTGACACGCCCGCCGCTCGCTCATCTCATGGCACTCCACGAGACAAGCGATTGCGAGCCGCTTCGCGGCGGGCGTCACCACTTTCGGCCGAGCAGGTCCTTCAATGCCGTGTTGTCGAGCATCGCATCCGCGTAGAGCCGCTTGAGCTTGGCGTTCTCGTCCTCGAGCGCCTTCAGCCGCTTCACGTCGGATACCTCCATCCCGCCATAGCGGCTCTTCCAGGAATAGAACGTCGCGCTGCTGATCCCGTGCCTGCGGCAGACGTCGGCGGTCTTCACGCCCGCTTCCTGCTCCCGCAGGATCGCGATGATCTGCTCTTCGCTGAACTTCGATCTCTTCATTGTCCGTCTCCTGGGTTGGGCGGACTCTACCTCAAACTGGAGGAAGAAGCGGGTCTCAGGTCAATCGCCGTTCAAGCATCATCGCTTCCCACGTGATGTCATCCTCTGCGCGGTTCGCTGGTCCCTGCGTTATCCCCTGTCCTAACAGGACGTGGTCGACTTGCTCGCGGAGCGCAGGATCGCTGTTGATCGGTCGACCGTCTATCGCTGGGTTCAGAAATTCGGTCCTGAGTTGACAAAGCGCACCGAGCGGCACCTGCGACGGGCGAGTGTCGATTGGCACTTGGACGAGACATACATCCGTGTGGGCGGCAAATGGCGTTGCCTCTGGCGCGCGACCGATGCGAACAGTCAGCTGGTCGACTTCCGTCTGAGAACGCGTCGGGACGCGAAGGCGGCCAGAGCCTTTCTGAACAAGGCAATTGAGCGCGTGCGGCTGCATCGGCCGGTCACGATCTGCACAGACAAGGCGCATGCCTATCGGCGTGTCATCCGCGAAATCAATCATCGCTATGATCCGCAATTCGACAGCATCCAGTACATCGACAGAAAATGGCGCAACAACCTGATCGAAAACGATCACGCGGCCATGAAGCGCCTCTTGGGCTACCGTCAGAGCTTCCGTTCGCTCCGAACGGCCAAAACGGCTCTGAGCGGATTCGAAACAATCCGAGCAATCAAACGCGGTCATGTCCATTACAAACAACCGGGCGTTCAGGCCGAGATCGCGTTCATCGCCGACTTGTTCGAACCGGCTGCCTGACCAATGGTCACGTGGCAGGCGCGCTTCAGCCGCCCTGATTTGTGCAACAGTCCCCTTCAGGTCCGGCCCCGGACGGGAGGAGGTGTCCGGGGCCGGCTGCTGGAGACCAACAGGGAGCAAGACCCACCCTCTGCCAAGGGGAACCGGAGGGGTGGGCCTTCGACCGACCTATGCCCCCGCGACCGGCCCTGCCAGCAGGCAAGCGGCTGTCCGCTGGGTTCTCCGTGGCAGGACGCGGCGTCCGGGTGCTCTGGCTGTCGGAGGGTAGGGCAGTTGGCGAGCTACCACCTCTCCGTGAAGACCATCAAACGCGGCGCCGGGCGCTCCGCCACGGCGGCGGCGGCGTACCGTTCCGGCGAACGCATCGACTGCCAGCGCGAGGGGCGCGTCCACGACTACACCGCCAAGCAGGGCATCGAGGACAGCTTCATCGTCGCGCCGGAGCATGCCCCCGCCTGGGCGCAGGACCGCGCCGCGCTCTGGAACGCCGCCGAGGAGCGGGAAACCCGCAGGAACTCCGTCACCGCCCGTGAGTGGGAGCTGGCGCTGCGTTTGATGGTCTTCACGGAGGAGCGGGCGGAGATCACGCGCGCTTTCGCGGAGCAGCTGGTCGAGCGCTACGGCGTGGCGGTGGATGTCGCGATCCACGCCCCGCACCGCGAGGGCGACCAGCGTAACCACCACGCCCACGTCCTGACATCGACCCGTCGGCTGGAAGCGGAGGGCTTCACCGACAAGACCCGGGTGCTCGATGCCGCGAAGACCGGCGGCATCGAGATCGAGGCGACGCGCGGGGCCTGGGCGGAGCTTCAGAACCGGGCGCTGGAGCGGGCAGGGGAGCGTGAACGCGTCGATCACCGCTCGCTCGACGCGCAACGGGAGAGCGCCCAGGAACGCGGGGACGCGCTCTCGGCCGAGGAGCTGGATCGGGCCCCGGAGGTGAAGCTGGGGCCGGCTGCCAACGCGATGGAGCGCCGCGCCATGCGGGAGGCCGAGGCCGAGGGCAGGGAGTACGAGCCCGTCACCGAGCGCGGCCGCGCCGTTCACGGGGCGCGGCAGGCGCGGGCCATGGTGCGCGAGCTGCGCGAACGGGTGGAGCTGGCGCGGGAGACCTACGGCGCGGAGCGGGAGGCCGGACAGGGTCGCGTCTCTGCCGGTCTCACGGCGCTTCGAGCAGCCGCCGAGAAGGACCGTGGCAGGGAGAGCGAAGGCGAGGCTCAGGAGCAGGGGGATATCCGCGAGCGGCTGTCACGGATCGTCGGGCGCGAGGCCGGAGAGGAGGCGCGCGGACGCGAGACTCCGGCGCAGGGGCGCGAAAGTGTCAGGGACTGGCTGGGCGCGATCCGGAGAACGAGCGCGAGGAGCACGAGAAGGACCAGCACTGCGAGCGCGACAGAGGGGAGGGGTGGTCGCTCTAAACCAGCGTTGCCGTGCCGCCAACGATCGGTTCTGACGTCAACGTAAGTTCTCATTTTGTCCGAAGGTGCCGATCTGATATGTTGTGCCCTGCGCCGACTCGGGCGCTCATTATAGTAGAAGGTGCCAAATGGCAGATCGAAGAGCCACCGCGACGGGCAAAGACACCGACGGCGATATCACCAAGCTCTGTAATGGCGGCGAGTGGTGGTCGCCGCGCACGAAGGCGGACGCAGTCCGCGACATCGAGACCAAGGCGCACAGCTACTACGTGGATCGTGCCGGGCACCGCACGGATGTCCACGTCGTGGAGCGTGGCGGGAAGAAGCACCTGCGGACGGACGCCGACGCCAGCTCGCAGAACAACCTGGACAACCTGCCGGACTGCTGAGCGCAGCCGGCAGCTCCACCGAAAGGACGAGGCGATGGCAAAAGGAAAATCTGGCGGTCACTAACGCAGCGTGATCAGCGGCCGTTACGTGACGAGCGGGCATGGCAAGCGCAGCCCGAACACGACCGTTTTCGAACAGACCGGCGGAGGCTCGACCGGCTCCGCGCGGAGCGCCAAGAGCGGACGCTTCGTGAGCGGGACAACCGCCAAGCGGAACCCGAAGACGACCGTCAGGGAATCTTGATCCGACCAGAGGAGGGGCGCGTTTAAGCCCCTCACACTCGGCGTCACTTCACGATGAGGAAGTCTTCCAGCGATTTTCCCGCCTGAAGGCCTTCCTTGATCCAGTCTGGCTGCCTGCCGCGCCCTGTCCAGGTCAACTCAGGGTTTTCTGGATGGCGATACTTCGGCGGGTTCACCTTGCCTTTCCCCTTGGCTGTCGTTCCAAGGAGTTCAGACAGGGTGTACCCTGACTCTTTTGCAGCGGCTTCGGCAGCGGCAAGAGCTTCCTGCTTTTTCCGCTTTCATAGCTCTCGGTAGCTCGGTCAACGTCCTTCCGGAGCTGCTTAAGCTCGTTGAGATCCATGTTCTCAAGGTTGGCGTTATGCACGGCAGCACTCCTCTATTTTATAGTCGTCTAACCATCCGAAGGGGGTCGCACAAGCACAATCCAGATAGCCTAACTTGAAGTGGGGCGATAATAAGTTATTGCGAAAGGGGAGAAACTTATGTTCATTGGAGGTGACGTCGACAAGGGGGATTTATGGAAAATAGTGCCGATATTGCGGAGCAATTTGAAAAACACTTAAATAGCCCACAGCAGACCTGGTTATTGGGGGCTGGTGTAAGTTTTCCAGCAAATATTCCCTTGATGTACCCTCTGACAGATCGCGTTATGACGCTGGCCCGCGAAAATCCTTTCGGAGAAGGAACCGATGGGGCCAAGGTTCTAGATTTTGTTGTGGCAGATTGCGGTGAAAGTTCTCACATCGAGCATCATCTTACCCATCTAGGCGATCTAATATCAATCGCTGAGCGCTCCCGCACTGGGGCTGTGGAAATAACCGGTGAGAAGGTGTTGAAGAATACACTTATTGAGGTGCACCACGTATTAATTGAGACAATTGCAGATACAGTTCGATGGGGATTTCGGCCAGAAAGAAGGAACCAAGCTGGCGAGGTGATTCAGGAAGTCAGAGAGGGCCGCGCAGGAAGATCGATAGTCGACATATCTCAACACCGACAGTTCGTAGAAGCGATCTTCAGAAGCAATCGCGCTGGTTTGGATTTCGTCCGATCCCCTGTCGAGATTTTCACCACGAACTACGATACCCTCATCGAAGATGCGCTGGCTCTAGAGGGTATCGATTTTAAGGATGGTTTTATTGGTGGTGGGGTGGGTTTCTGGAATATTAGAAACTATGCGGAAAGTGATAGCACGCGCGCAATAGTTTCTAAGCTTCACGGGTCAATTGATTGGTATCGGCATGCCGAAGGATCGGGAAGCCTTTTGAGAGTTCGGCATGGCGACACCTACCCAGACGAAGGCGGCGCGGTTATGATATATCCGCAAGCGACAAAGTACGTTAACACGCAGCGAGACCCGTTTTCCGAGATCTTTCAAAGGTTCCGGAGGAGGTTGGTCCAAGGTAGCGATCATGTATTGTTTGTTTGTGGGTACTCCTTTGGAGATGAGCACATTAACGATGATATCGAGATGGCAATGTCGTCTGGTGAAAGCCAGCTCACTATAATTGCCTTCTCCGATGAGCCAGGTGGTCAGCTGCCAAGCACACTTCAAAGGTGGCTTTCAAAGGCGTGGGGTCAACGCCTTTTCGTTGCAAGCCCAAAAGGCATATACCAGGGGCTTACTGGCCCGGTATTTCCGCTGGAAAACGATAGCCGTGACTGGTGGCGATTTGACGGCGCTACAAAGCTGTTCGCTGTAGGGCTTCCGAAGGATATTCAGGAGGCGATGGTATGAGCGCGTTCATCTTAGACCCAGATCTGGAAATTGGTACTGTTTTTGAGGTGGCTGGTAGCTCAATTAAAATTGCCTTGAAGAGAGACATAACGGAACTTACTCGCAATCATAATGGGCGGGTATATGATGTTGGGCAAATTGGTAGCATTGTTAAGATGCATCTTGGCCGGAGGGTTATATTTGCTACTGTTAGGCTGCTGCGGTTGCAATCTGACGAGGAGACGGCGGCGTTTTCAGAGAGTGTGCGGGGTGCTGTAGATCAGGATCGTCGCGTTATTGAAGCCGACCTGTTAGGTGAGGCATGGTTTGACGCTGCAGAGCATGAGCTTTCTTTTAAGCGCGGAGTTTCCACGTATCCCCTTCCGCTTCAAGCGGTTCATCTAATTACTAAAGAAGAAACGGATAAGTTATTTGCTAGCGCCGAAGGGGCCGTGGACGAAAGCCCCGATAAGTTAGTTCCAATTGGAAGTTATGTGGGCTCAACTAGAGTTCCCTGCCGTGCTAATATGGATAAATTGTTCGGGCACCATAGTGCAATACTTGGTTCAACGGGGTCGGGAAAATCTAGTGCTGTTGCGGCCGTAATACATTCCATACTTGAGCATCAGTGTGAGCCAAACACAGATACTCGCCCTTGCATTATTCTTATTGACCCTCATGGTGAGTACACATCAGCCTTTCATGGAAAGGCGAAGGTTTTTCGCGCGTATGATGCGTTGGGGCAAAATCCAGAGGGAGTATCGACGCTTAGTCTTCCTTACTGGTTGATGTCGAGCGACGAGTTCCGATCATTGATCATTGGCAAGACAGAGTTTGAAGCGACGTCGCAAGCTAACGTTGTTTATAAGGCTTTGACTCATGCGCGCATGGTTGCGGCGGGGATGGTTAGGAGCGCCATAGGGGATATTCCTGAAGACTTGCCTGCCGGCCAGCATCCAGAGCAACCTATTCCGCTAGAAGGTGTGACCGGCGAGCAAATTGCCGCGTTTGATCGGGACAAGCCACGCCCGTTCAAACTTGAAGAATTTCGAGCGCACATTACAGGAAGGCAAGCGAAGCGACAGCAAGGCAACAATTGGAATGATATTACTGCATCAGATTTTCAGAAAGATTACGCCTCTATACTGAATAAATTTAGAGTCATGGAGAGTGATCCTCGAATTCGGTTTCTAATGGATGAGTTTGGTGAGGAATCGCCGTCTCTTGTAGAGATTGTGGCACAATTTCTTAATGTAGATGATGCGGAAGATTCGCATCTTAAGATTATTGATATATCAGGATTACCCAACGAAGTTGCCGGGCCTCTGACCGGCGCAATTGCGCGGCTTCTATTTCAGTATAAGCTCCACCAAACGCGAGAGGAGCGCGAGCGGGATCCGGTACTATTTGTGTGTGAGGAGGCCCACCGCTATGTTCCAAATCTTGGTGATGCCCAGTACGAAGTGGCTCAGACAGCCGTGCGCCGGTTCGCTCGCGAGGGAAGGAAGTATGGCCTAGGTTTAATGCTTGTGTCGCAAAGGCCCTCAGATATCGAGGATACCGTGATATCGCAGTGTAACTCGTGGATTGTTCTTAGGTTGGCTAATAGCAGCGATCAAGAGCATGTATCGAGGATACTGCCTGATAGCCTTGCTGGAATGACGAAGATCCTATCCTCTCTTCCGAGGCAAGAAGCGTTGTTTGTTGGAGAAGCTGCCGCTATTCCGGCCAGAATTAAACTACGCACTCTCACTCGCGCCCAGCTCCCAGATTCCCACGACATCTCATTTGCAGAGGGGTGGTCATCCGGTGGAACTACGACAGATGGTCTTACTGAGATTGTGCGGCGAATGACGTCATGACTCCATTGGGATATTTAGGATATTAAATTATTGTCCTTTGGTGGGCGTATCTACTGCCCATTAGTAATGGTTATTGGCAAAGGCTCAGCGAGTGCCTTTGCCAACTTAATTATATGTCCCAGTAGTACTGAAGCACTGCGATGCCGATGGTCAGGATCAGAACAATCTCTGCTTTACCCATGCCAGCTCTCCTTTCTGAGGCTGGCAGGTCGAACGCACCTTTCCAGCCCCGTTTGGGGTGAAAGAAGTGCGTCCAAGCGGCCGCGGCGCTTTTAGGACGACTCTTTGATTCAGTACTGGCGTACGAACCTGCGGAGATAGGCTCCGGAGCACGGCTCTCTAAGAATGTTCTGACGGTCAGTTGGGGTATATGGTTTGAGCGTTCAAGAGCCAGATTGGGTTTATATGCGTTCAGCGTTCCATCGGAGCAATGATTGCAAGGTGGGCAAAAACGGTGGGTTCTGGTTGCTGAACGGCCCCACAGTGGCCTCCCAATGGCGAGTCGATAATCAGCTGCACGCCTGCACCGACCGATGCGCGGCCCCGGCATGTTGCACTGCGTTCAATGTCTCGACCCAATGATCTGGCAAACCGTGTTGAGCGGCGCCCTCCCGGAGAAGGGTAATGTAGCGTAGGGATGGATTGCCGTCCTCGGGTAGCCCATTGGCGATGAGGCTGAAGGCTTGGAGCCTGTCGCCCTGCTGATCCTCTGCATCGAGCCAGACTGGGTAGTAGCGCCACCCCGGCACGCCCTCCGTCGAGTGCAGCCAAACCATGTCGCGGCGGGTCATGCGATAGAGCACGCCCCAGACCTCCTCTTCCCGGTCCGGTGCGATATTGGCCGGCGCGGACTATCCGCGCCGGCGACCGTGAAGGTTGAAGCACAACCGGTAGCCTGGCACGCGTTCGACCCGCCACTCCAGGGAATTCATGCGCCTGCGACCCAGGAACACGCTGTCGTTCATGTTGGCGCCGAAGGCGAAGTACCAGAGCTCGTCGGTTGGCCTGCCGTCAAGCTGAAGGCCCGAGCAGCGATAACACAGGCGAGCCAGCGGCCAGACACGCAGGATGATCGGAACCCAGAGCCGTTTCAGAAAGCGTCGCAGCGCGATCATGAGGCCTCTTCCGGTGTGAGACGTGAGATGCAAAACAGCAGCAGGACCTGGAGCAGCGCCGCGAGAATGGCGGCGACAAATACCGCCTGGATCGAGATGAGCGAGACGAGGCCCGCGCCGATGAGCGGCAGCAGCGCGGCAGGCGAGGCCAGTGCGTTGAAATAGGCCGAATAGGCCGGGCGACGGTCGTCGGGCGAGATCTCCATCAGATAGCCGAGATAGCCGATGGTCACACCGTTCATCATCGCCCCGATCACGACGAACAGGGCCATGTAGCCGACGAGGCCCGCCTCCAGCACCAGCAGGATCAGAACGAAGAGCGGCGGCAGCATCCTGACTGCCGCCACGGTCTGCAGCATTCGAAGCTTGCCTGCGCCGTCACCGAGCTTGCCCCAGAGCGGGTTGGAGGCGAGCGCCCCGGCCGTCTGGGCGCCGAGCAATAGCCCGACATCGGCCGGTGTGACGCCGCTCCTGTCCGCTGCAACGACGTAGAAAGGCAGGGCCATCAGTGTCGCCCCGCCGAGCCATTGCGAGTAGAGAAACAGCCGGAAGCGGCTGTCGCCTGTCAGCACGTGCCAGCCGCCCGCGAGGAACGCTCGCACGCCCTGCGGCGCCTCTCTCCTACCCCGGCGCGGCGGCACTGGCGGCTCACCGGCTGAAACGAAGAGCGACGACGACAGGACCAGCAGAACAGCGGCGAGGGCGAAGATCAGGCCGTAGGCCTGAAGGTCAGGAAAGATGTCCAGGCTCAGGCGCACGACGCCGGCGACGCCGAGTGCGAAAAGGCCACCGCCGAAGAACCGCCAGGCCAGCATCCGGCTGCGCGTTTCCGACCGGATCGAGCGGCCAACAATATCGTTGTAGGGAACTGCGACAACGCCGCTGACGAAGGCGTAAATCGTCCAGAGCGCCAGGAACGCCGCTCTCAAGACAGTAGGAGACAGGTCATCACCGAACCAGAGCAGGAGGGCGATCAACCCCGCGAGGAGCGCCCGGCCATAAGCGCCGAAGACATAGAACGGCATGCGCCGCTCGGCCTTCTCAGCAAGGAAGCCGACAACGAGCTGCGGCAACAGCCAGCCGAGCCGAAGGATGGCGCTGGCGAAGCCAACGGCGAAAGCGCTGCCGGTGAGCTGGAGGACGAGGCTCGCCACCACGGTGGCTGAATCGATCGCCGCGGCGCCTGCCTGGAACGCCGCGCCGGCACCGGCGATCCGCCAGAACCGGCCGCGTTCGTCGGGCAGCGCATGGGCGTCAGACGCGGACATCCGTCGCCTCCATCTGTGCCCGCCGGATGTCGATACCCGATTGCCAGAGCACCAGGAGCCCGACGCCCACGACGATGATGATCGACAGCATCCAGTTGAAGAGGATCATCTGAAGCGCCTGCTCCTCGGGCACGCCGAGGAGTTCGAAGGCCAGCGCCGAGCCGATGACGAAGCCGCCCGGAACGCGCACGAAGCGCGTCAGCACCAGAGAAAAGCCGGCAAAGACCATCAGGAAAAGGTAGTCGAAGGGCGCGAGCACGACCCCCACGGCGAGGCCCGCCCAAATATAGTGCGTGGCGGCGACCAGCTTGGCCGCGACCGCCCCGACCAGGATGCCCGCACGGTGCCAGCGGCTGCGCGGCCAGACCACGCCCGCGCAGAGCGATCCGCGCAGGGCGGCGCCGTTCGCCCGGAACCACGTGGCCACCCAGTCAAAGAGGCGGCAGATCAGCGGTCCTTCATGAGCGAACAGCGTGCGGAAGCGGTACATCGCCCAGAGGGCCGCGCCGAACAGCGCGAAGTTCAGCGCCCCCGCAACGGCGAGGCCCAGCTCCAGATTGCCTGCGATCTGCGGCACCCTGCCTGCCATCGCAACGAGCCCGGCGAAGAGCGCAAAGATAACACCATCGATGAACCGCGCGATGATAGTCGTGGTTAGCACGGTGCCCATCTTCAAGCCTTCCATGCGGGCGATCAGCCAAGAGCGCACCAGCGGACTGATCCCAAGCGGCACAAGGATGTTGGCGCCGTAGCCCGCTAGCAGCGCGCCCGTCAGCCGCAGCGTTCGGACCGGCTTCACATCGTGCAGGATCTGCCGCCATTTCCAACCGTTGACGAGCTGCTCCAGGAGAATGGTCGCCGTGAGAACCGCGATCCATCCGATCCGCGCCTCCCCGAGGCCGGAGACGAAGCGCTTGAAATCGAGGTCGCGGTAGAGCCAGAAGACCAGTGCCAGCGCGACGATGCCGCCGAGAAGCGGAGGCAGCCAGCGCGAGAGAAGGCGGCGCACCGCGCCTTTTGGGGAGCGGCTTTTTCTGGAAGACGGGAGCACAGTCGCCGGGTCCTCTTGGGTCACGTGCTGGAACAGCCCTTCATCTCTGAAAAATCGCCGGGGCTCCTAGAGCCGGCGCCATTCCTGCACTTGAATTAGATGTGCCTGCTGCCGACATAGCCATCATCGCCCGCATTTCGGCCCTGTCGTAAGATCAATCCGCACAACCGCGGCCCCGGTGGCGAGCCCGATGATTGCCATGACGAGGGCGGTTGATTTCGGTTCTTTCTGTCCATGCGGATCTCCGTACGCTGCCGATTCCACCGCATACTAGCCGCCGTACCAAGGTACTGAGTCAACAGGCCTCTCGGTCAGGCCTCTCGCTCGATTGCTTCAAGGATCGAGCAGGCGCCGAGGCTCTCTTTGTCGGGGCATGTGTCGATCAGTTCGTCAAGAACGTCGGCGATCCGCTGTAGATCATTCAGGCGCTCCTGTACCTCGGCACGCCTCTGTTCAGCCAGCGATCGCACCTCGCGACAGGTCGCACCCGGCTGAACCCGCAAGGACAGCAGCTCCGAGATCTCGGCCAGGGAAAAACCGATCTTCTGCGCATCCTTGACGAAGCGGATGCAGCGCACCGTGCTTGGCGCATACTGGCGAAATCCGCCAGTGGTAGGCTTTGGCGGCCGGGCAATCAGGCCTCTCCGCTCGTAGTAGCGCACCGTCTCCACGTTCACGCCAGCGGCATTTGCGGCCTGGCCGATTTTCATACCCTTCGTCACTTTATAGCGCCTCGTATTTCTGCCCAACTTCAGAATGAACGGTCCACGTTTCGGGGATCAGAGCGCCGCAGATACGAGCCTGTTCGCCGAGAAACGAGACAGACGATGAGGGAAAGTGGTACGGATTGTGTGTGCTGCATCAACAGGAAAGCGTGGCCCAATGCATCATTTTTTCATCCCCGGCGTGCTAGGACTCTTTCTTTCGACCCTTTCTGGTGTGCCAGCCATTGCGCAGGTGTTCGCTTCGCTTGAGGAGATCGACACTCCAGCCACACCAAGTGCAGAAAATCCGTCCCTCGCCATCATGCCAGATGGCCGAGTTCTGATGTCCTGGGTCCAGACGGACGGACCTGTCTACGGATCGGTCAGGACGGCGGTCTTTGATGGATCGGAATGGTCGGGACCGGTTGTGGTCGCGGAGGGTGACGACCTGTTCATCAATTACGCCGATTTTCCTTCGGTCGCAGCGATGCCGGATGGAACGCTCGCCATCAACTGGATGCGAGCGAACGGAGACAGTTACTTCGCCTACGATACCTACATTTCCCTGTCGCATGATGATGGGGCAACGTGGGACGCGGGGATTGTCCCGCATCGCGACGGCACGGTTCGGCAGCACGGGTTCGTGTCGATGGTGCCGGCTTTCAAAGACTCAGGTGCGTACGATGGCGTCATGGCGATGTGGCTCGATGGACGGAATCACGAGATCAGTGATAGTCAGAGGGCCGCCGAGGCTAAGGGAGACGCCATGCAACTGCGTGCCACGACAATTGGCCGTGACGGTGAGCTTTCAGAGGAGATCCTGCTCGACCCCCGGACTTGCACTTGCTGCCAGACCAGCGCGGTGTCCCTGGACGATGGGACAGTCCTGCTGGCCTATCGAGACCGGACCGAAGACGAGATCAGGGATATCTCGTTGGTGCGCCAGGTCGATGGCGCTTGGTCTGACCCCCTCGGGGTCAGTGGCGACGGCTGGAATATATCCGGCTGCCCTGTGAATGGCCCTGCCATCGACGCCCAAGGCAGCCGGGTCGCCCTGGTGTGGTTCACGGCGGCAAACGGCATACCCGCCGTAAGGATGGCTTTTTCCGATGACCGGGGGGCCAATTTTGGCAAACCGAAAGGCATCGACCTCGGTTCGCCTTTTGGCGGGGTGGACGTGGTGCAATTGCTTGACGGTTCGGCGCTCTTCAGCTGGGTCGAACGAACCGCAGCGGGCGAAGTCGTCCTTGTGTGCCGTGCCACACCGACGAACGGCTGCGGCACACCGGTTGCGCTGACCCTCGTAAGCACGGGCCGTACGATTGGCTTTCCGCGCATGGTGGCGTCAGGCGCAGACGTATGGATTGCGTGGAACGAAACGTCGGAGGCGGGTGGGCAGGCGGCTGGCGCAATGATCCTCCGACTGGCGCAGGCAAAGGTTGATTTGGCGCAATGATCCGTTGCGGAGCCTCTCGCCACCTGGCCGTTGCTCTTTCGGATTTCGCCGTGCCAGGCACAAACGGCCCGCCGTGTGGCTGCGCTATGACGTGAAATCTTGCAGCTATACGGCGCAGCTTTTGCCGGGAGTGTGTGCAGCTAAAACTGGTCGCGCCCGTAGTGTGCTCGGTCCAGTCGCCGGTCGACGTCCCGCCCGCGTCCTTACCTGAAAAGCAAACGGCATGCGCCGTCCATCCCAGCCATCAAAGTTCGAGCGATTCAGCGATGCCTTGGGCATCATGGAAGGCGCCGCCGCGGTGGCGGATAGCGCAGTCCACCTTCGTGTAGCCGAGCAGGAGCTGCACCCGCGGAGATTGCCGGTCTTTCGGCAGATCTGCACAGGCTCGATGCGCCTCAGCGAGTGCGTGCCGTAGCCGCCTAGCGAGAGACCGATCGCCGACACCGATTCATGGAGTAGGCGTGGGTCCTGACCTACAAGCCGACCCCGGTTCCAGGGCCGTCGCTTCGACTTGACGGCAGGGAGTGGATTTTGGAGATGAGGTTTTGGAGTGCCCCGCTGGAGTGGTCCGCTCACAGGTATAGAATGATCTCGTTTTGGTCTTGCTAGTCTTGATACTGTCTCTGATCCGGCCTTCATGCGACCTTCCGGGCTGGTTGTGGACTTGCCCCATCGGTGCGGACCGCCAATCGGCCCCCCCAGCGTCAACCGCGCCGCCCGCCGGCTCAATACAGCCCGTTCAGCTCCAGCGGCAGCTTTTCGACCTTGCGCTCCTTCAACAGGCTGCGCGGTTGTTCGGCGGCGTCGGCCTTGCGCAGGCGCTGGTAGCGGCGTTCGGCGATGGCGCGGGCCTCGTGGGCGCTGTCGAGGACGGTCGGGCGCATGAAGACAAAGAGCGTGCGCTGGGTCTCGTCGCGCGACCGCGAGCGGAAAAGGTTGCCCACCACCGGCACGTCTCCGAGCCCGGGCACCTTCGAGGTGGAGCTCTGCGAGTCGTCGGTGATCAGCCCGCCCAGCACCACGGTGCCGCCGTCGCGCGACTGGACCGTGGTCTCGATCACCCGGCGGTTGGTGATCAGATCGGCGGCACCCTGGACGTTGGCG
>NZ_JAJSEC010000017.1 GCF_021272185.1 Roseivivax sp. GX 12232 | reverse complement strand
GGCGACGGCCGGCGCGGCGGTCAGGGCGCATCCTGCGGCGACCGGAATGATATAGGCGGCGGTTGTCCGGAGAGATCTATAAAGCATCGTATCCTCCCTTTGCTTTATGGGCCGGCGGCCCCGATCCGCCAAGCGGACGCAAGGTCAACCGGCACCACTGGAGGCTAGGCAGATGTCCCGGGTCCCGTAAACGAAATCTGCATGTGAAACCCGGCTCACCCGACCAAAGTAGGGGGGGCGGCGGGTCCGCGTCTCACTCGAAGGCGGTGGTCACATAGACCGCGATGTTGAGGATCTCCTCGTCCGATAGCTCCTTTGCATGCGGGATCATGAGCATCGAGTTCGGGCCGATCTTCTCGCCCGAGCGATAAGTTTCGAGCCGATCGACCAGATAGGCGACCTCCTTGTCCGACAGGCGCGGATAGCTGGCGACGCCCTGGGCCTTGGGGCCGTGACAGTTGCGGCAGACCGCCTGGTAGGCCTTCTCGCCTTGGGCGGTATCGGCTTCGGAGACGTCGATGTCCCGAATTTCGGCGGTCTCCGCGCCGGTGGCTGCGCCTTCCGCCCCGGCGGTGTCGGATGTGTCGCCGGCCAGGGCCGCGCCCCCGCCGAAGGCGGTCAGCGCCGCCAGAAGCAGTGGTAGTCTCATGGGGTCCTCCTCCTGAATTGGCCCCACCGAGCCGGCGCCTTGTCGGGGGCCGGACACGGGCGGGCCGCTCAAGGCACCAGTGCTACGCATTCGGCCACACCGTTCAAGCCGCTTCTGCCCGACCGAAGGATGCGGGAGGCCGTCCGGCGGATAGCTTACGCGCCGGGAGACGTCGGGAAAGGACGTGCTCGATACTCATTTGATTTAGCATCGACACATTTGGTGCCGAGGATCACATGACCGGCAGTCCCTCCGCCCGCCGGATCTCAAGAGCCGTCGCTGCTTCGGGAAAAACCAGCGCGAGCTCGTGGAAGAAGTCGGTTTCCCTAGATAGAGCGTTATCAGCATGCTGCGCTCAGGCGAGCTGCACAGTCTGTGGGATTATTGATCTGCAACTTCCTGCAGGCACATTGGGAGCAAGATGCGAAGAGGTCGTGTAGGTCTCAACACCATCCACTCACCAAAGGGGCGCTTGCGGAAGCTTTCCAGTCTCGCCGCTAGTCCGACGATTGGCCGTAGTGCGCGGCGCGATGCCCAGATCCTCCAATTGGTCGGAAGGCAATTCTTCCAGCTCCTGGATCGCCTTTCGCATCCGGAGATGGCAAGCGATCCTGCGCAAAAGGGCCGGCAGGGGATTGCGGAACTCGGTGCGGGGTGCGGCGAAGATGCGGCTCATCGGGGTCTCCATTCTGAGGTTTCGATAAGGCACCTTCGCCCGCCACCGCAAAACCAGCATAATTTCAGGCTGCTACGACGCGGATGACATGCAATACTTCCGTCAAAATTCGCATTCGGAGCGTAAAGCCGACATCTCCACAGTCGGATCGGCAATGGCCCACCTTGTACTACATCTCAGAGGTCCTTTCCGCGCCGAGAGCGGGGGCGCGGTTCTGACTGGCCTCAGCCGGCGCGCGCAGGGGCTTTTGGCATATCTGTCCTGTCAGCCGGGGATGCGCGCAGAACGCGGGACCCTTGCGGATCTCTTGTGGTCTGATCGCGGTGATGCACAAGCCCGCGCGTCGCTGCGACAGGAATTGTCGGTACTTCGAAAGTCGCTGGGCGATGTGATCGCCGCCGACAGGCATATGGTCTGGCTCGATCCGGATGCGACTAGGTGCGCCGAGGGGGCGGACGAATTCCTACAAGGCTTCGATCTGTCATCCGAAGCCTTCGAGGACTGGCTGCGCATGATGCGGCAAAGGGAAGCGCTTGCACCTGTGCGTTCCGGCGAGGCGTTCAATGGAGGCCGGCCATCGCTGGCCGTCTTGCGCTTTGAAGAAATCGGCGCATCAGCTCCCGACATGTTCGCGGACGGTATCGTCGAAGAGATCACAGGCGCGCTCAGCCGGTGCCGCGATTTCGATGTGATCGCACGGCAATCGGTCTTCATGCTGCAAAGGACACCTTTGGCGTTGCCCGCCATTGCAGAACAGCTTGGTGCGCAATATTTGCTAGAAGGGTCTGCACAACGCGCAGGAGACCGCGTCCGGATCTCAGTGCAATTGGTCTATGGCAAGGATGGGCACACTCGCTGGTCCAAACGGTTCGATGACCGGCTGGACGATCTGTTCGAACTGCAAGATCGTGTCGCTACCCATGTTGCAGGACAACTTTCACCGAATCTTCGTGCCGCCGAGATCCTGCGCGCACGCCGGCAACCGCCTGAAGTGCGCAGCGCATATGATCTCGTGCTGACGGCCTTGCCGCATTTCTGGGTCCACGATCCCGATGAAAATCGCCGCGCACTGGCGCTTCTTGACCAAGCGATTGCGCGGGATCCCGATGCGGCACATGCGCTTGCAATGAAGTCGTGGTGCCATGCACAGGAATGCTGCTACCTGTGGTCGCTAACCCCTGAGCGCGCGAGGGCTGCGAGTCGCGCCGCCTTCGAGCGCGCGCTACCGCTGGCCCAGGACCATTCGGCGACGATCACAGCGCTCAGTGCAACAGCCGCGCTCGGCTTACGGGATTTCGCAACCTCCGAAGATCTTGCGCGCAGGGCCCTCGATCTTGATCCGAACAATGCGTGGGGTTGGCTGCGCCTTGGATGGGTTGCGGTCTATCGTGGCCGGCAGGAAGAGGGCCTGTGCCACTTTGACCGTGCGGAAGATCTCAGTCCGCTCGATCCTTTCCTCTTCAATATCGACTTCGGTCGCTCTGCCGCGAAGCGTGCACTCGGGCGCCTCGATGAGGCGCTCGCCCATATCGAGAAAGGCATGCGCGCGGCACCAAAAGCACATTGGGCGTATCGAATGCTTTTTGGAACGCTTTGGCTGATGGGAGACCGGGACAGGGCAATTGATGCCGGACACAAGTGGCTGGCCGCCCATCCGGGCCTTTCGACCGAGATCCTGCTCGATGGTCTCCCCTCCTGGGAACATGATCCCGATTACCTCGATGTCCTGCGAGACTTCGAAGCGCTTCTTTCAGAACAATAGTCCACGGGCCGTGTCTTGCATTCATCAAGACATGGGGGGCTAGCGCCATCGCGTGCAGCTACTGTGACGCTTTCGTTTTTATCCACCTAAGCGCCGTTCAAGGGAGGTTCGGTATGACCCCATTCGTGGTTGGCCAGATGACGATAGATGGTCGCGACTGGATGAAGGAGTATTTCTGCAAGATCCTGATCTCGTCGCGCGCCACGATGATCAGTTCCGAGTGCGCGGTGGCGATCCAGCGCGGCTGGAAGGCGATGCCTGCGCCCACGACCGGAAGGAGGCGTTGATGAAGCAGATGCTGTCTGGGGTCTGGGCGCTCCTCCTCGGAATAGTGCTGATCATGCTCGGCAATGGCATGCACTTTACCCTGATCGGCCTCCGTGGCGGCATCGAAGGGTTTCCCTCGACCGAGCTCGCCATCGTCACCTCGGGCTACTTCGCCGGCTCCCACTCACTATCGCACTACGCACTGTTCCGACGAGAATGCGTCGTTGCGAAAGCGGGGTTCGATGCTGATTTGGGGCGACAAAGTGCTCTGCCCCCTGAATCCTGGACCGTTTTCAGCTGGAGTATTCGACTAAGCCTTCCTGGCTGGGAGAGGAGCGGAATCGCATGAAGGCATCGAAGTTCACGGAGGCGCAGAAGGCGTTCATCCTGAAGCAGGGCGAGGAAAGCACGCCGGTCGCGGAGATCTGCCGGAAGGCAGGGATCAGCCAGGCGACCTACTTCAACTGGAAGAAGCGATACGGCGGGCTGCTGCCGGACGAGATGCGGCGGCTGAAGGCGCTCGTGGATGAGAACAGCCGGCTGAAGAAGATCGTCGCCGACCTGACGCTCGATCGGGAGATGTTGCGGGACGTCATCCGGCGAAAGCTCTGCTCAATCCGAGCAGTTCAGACGAAGATCGTATGGGCGCCTGCCGTGATATGCTCTTGCTTGTCCAACGAAGGGTCGAGCAAGAGAACACCACAGCCGAGGAGCGGTGGGCCAACGAGAGGACGCTCGGCCCATACGGGATGCACTGGCTAACCACGAGGGATGGCGCTGCCCTCTCCATCATCACTCAATTGCTCAGAGTAGCTATTTTGATGCCCGAAAGGAGCTGAGCAAAGTACACTTTGGGGGGGCCCGATGATCGCGGCCCTGCAACAACACAGACGATACAAGCTGGCTGACGGCATCAAGAGCAGAAAAAGCGTTTCGTCGAGTTAATTTGGTTTCGGCCCATTTCTGACACTTACCCTTTTCATCAACCGGTGCTGCGCCGCTACCCTTGACAGGCCATTCGCCGCGGTTGTCAGGTCGAAGCATAAGCGAAATCACTCTATCCGGACCTTCTCGCCGTTGAATGCGTGGCTGCGTCCGATGGAGGCGGGACACGAAAGAACACGGCACCAATGCTGGAATAATGATGATCCACTTTTTGTTGATTCTTCCAGAAATCTTACCAGTATCCGTATAAGAACCACTCAGCATCGCCAATGCCCAAATCTCAGCCGAGTAGCGGCGCCCAATTGCCATTGGTATCGGTTATAGCTTTACGACCACCTTGCCGTGCGACTTTCGAGGAGCCCGCATGTATTCCCAGGCCTCTCGATACTCCTCCATAGGGAACACGCGGTCGACCGTGGGGGCAATCTTGCCCGAATCCAGCGCGCGGTACACAAAATCAAGCCCCTTTTGCTTCCAATCGGCATCCTCGATGTAATGAAAGAGCGAATAGGGTTTGAAGGTCGCGTTGGCCTGATAGAGCTCCATCATCGGAAGAATCGGTAGGTTCTCGTCCAGCGTGCCATAAAAGAAGATCTGCGCGTCCTTGGCCAATGCCTTGCTATAGTGCCCGATCATGCCGGCACCTACGGAGTCGAAGACAGCATGGACGCCGACACCGTTCGTTGCCTCCTTGATCGTCTCCGCAAGGCCTTCTCCACTACCGAAATAGACATGGCTTGCTCCACCATCATATAGGTAGTCGCGGTTGTAGTCGTGCCGGGAGGTCCCGATCATCGTGGCCCCTTTCATGGCACCGATCTCGAGTGCGGCGCGCCCCGCCGTGCTGGTCGCGGCAGTCACGAGGATATTGACGCCGGGTCCCGCCTTGGCCAGTTCCGCAATCGGATAATACGCCGTCATGAACTGCATCCAGATCGATCCGGCTTCGACCGCGTCCAGGCCCTCAGGCGCTTTGGTCAGGTAGCGCGGCTCACGGATCACTGTGCCGCCGCTTGTACCATTCATGTCGTAGAAATAGGGCAGCGTGCAGTAGCGCTCGCCGACTTCGATACCGGTGACGCCCTCCCCGACCTGGTCGACGATGCCAACCGCTTCGCAGCCGATACGTGCGGGCAATGTGCTGAAATTGAACGAATAGCGGCCCTGCATGAGGTCCATATCGCCCCAGTTGAGCGCGAAGGCTTCAACCTTCAGCCTGACCTCGCCGGGGCCGGCATCCTCGGGCGAGTAATCCCGCAGTGCCAGCCCGTCGATACCCTTGTATTCACAAAGCACCCATTCGCGGTTCGTATTCGACATGGTTTTCTCCCTGATGTCAGCTTTTGATCCTTGGTTTCGACCACGTCGCCGCTCTCAGCGCCGATTTCCCATGGCAGAGATACCGACCGCCGCGAGAATGATCAGACCCATCGTGAGGTCGCGGAAGAACGGATCGATGTTGAGTATGTTGAAGCCGTTATTGACCAGTGCCAGCAGGAAAACCCCGGCAAGCGATCGCCACACCGCGCCTTGGCCACCGTAGATGCTCGTGCCGCCGAGGATCACCGCGGCGATCGCCTCAAGTTCCATGCCCTGCCCGGCAGAGGCCTGGCCGAGTGCGACGCGGGAGGTTGTGATGATCGACGCAAGGCCGGCGGCGAACCCGGTGATCGCGAATGCCGCAATCTTGACGCGGTTGGTGCGAATGCCGGAAAGGATCGCTGCTTGTTCGTTCCCGCCGACCGAATAGATGCGGCGCCCGAAGGTCGTGCTGGTCAGAAGGAACGTCAGCAGAAGCGCGAAGATGGCCATGATCCAGATGGCGTTGAAGACGCCCAGGAACTGTCCCCGACCGAGCCACGTGAACTCGTCCAGCCGGGCCGAGATAAGGCGGCCGTCCGACACGGCGACCGCTATGCCCCGGAAAATGAGGGCTGTCGCAATGGTGGCGAGGAAGGAATGCACCCGTAGTTGCGTAATCGCCAGCCCGTTGGCGAAGCCGAAGGCGATGCCCACGAAGGGCGCGAGCGCGAGGCCCAAGTAGGGGTCGACGTTGACCGCCAGCCAGGCGGCCGCGACCGAGCCCATGGCAAAGGTCGCGCCGACTGACAGGTCGAACCCGCCCACGATGATGACCAGCGTCATGGCAGAGGCGATGATTGCCAGCGGGGCGTTCTGGTTGAGAATGTTGAGCAGATTGCGTGCGGTCAGGAAACTGTCCGACATCAGCGACAGCACGACGATCAGCAGCCCGATCAGGATGAGCACGGCATAGGATTGAAGGAATTTCAGTGTCTGTGCGCGTGTCATGCCACGGAGTCCTTGGTTGTCTGGTGTTTGAAGAGCGCGGCCAGCACCTCGGCCTCCCCGACCTCGTCGGGGTCGATCTCGTCCACAAGCCGCCCGCTGTCGACGAGGTAGACCCGCGTCGCGAGCCCCAGCACCTCCTCGATTTCGCTCGATATCACCAGGACCGCGACACCTTCGGAGGCGAGCCGCGCGATCTCCTGGTGGATCGCTTCACGCGCGCCGACATCGACACCACGGCTCGGCTCATCGAGGATCACAACCCGCGGATTTCCTGCGAGCCACTTGCCGATCAGCACCTTCTGCTGGTTGCCGCCGGAATAATTCGAGATATCGCCGTCCACCGCTGCGGGGCGCACACCGAACCGTTCGATGACGCGCTGGGCGAGGCTCCGTTCCTCGCCCCGCCGGACCACGCCGGCGCGGGCGATGTTGGCGAGATGGGGAAGGGATACGTTGGCAGCGACGGTCTGTGACATGACCAAGCCCTGGCCGCGACGGTCCTCGGGGACCATGACGATGCCGGCCTCGGTCGCGTCGCGGATCGTGCGTACCACCAGCGGGGCGCCGTCCAACTCGACCGTGCCGGTGGCGTGATCCGCGCCGACTATAGCGCGGGCGATCTCCGTCCGGCCGGCCCCGACGAGGCCTGCGAAACCCACGACTTCCCCGGCCCGCAGCTCGAGCCTTTCGACCCGCGCGCCCATTGAAGAGGACAGGTCGCGCACGGACAGCACGACCTTGCCGGGGTTGCGCGCCTTGGGCGGGTAGAGAGTTTCGGACTTAGCGCCGCCCAGCATGGCCGAGACAAGCGTTTCCTTGGTCTCGTCACTTGTATCGCGTGTGTGCACCATCGTGCCGTTGCGCAGCACGGTGACGCGATCGGTCACGTCGAGGATATCGTTGAGGAAATGGGTCACGTAGATGACGGACCGGCCCTCGTCGCGCAGCCCTCGCATGATGCGATGAAGCTGATCGACCTCCGTCTTGGAGAGCGAGGCAGTGGGCTCGTCCATGACGATTACCCGCGCCTCCCGCGCAAGCGAACGCAGGATCTCGATCTTCTGCTGCTCGGCGATCGTAAGGTCCGAGGTCACGGCATCAGGGTCGAGTTGCAGGCCGCATTCGGCCATCAGGCGTTCGAGGCGCTTTCCCTCGGTTCCGCTCAGCACGCCGTAATGGTTCTCCTCGATGCCGAGGTAGACGTTCTGCGCCACGGTCAGGCCGGGCACCAGCTGAAGTTCCTGGTGCATGATGGCGACGCCATTTTCGAGCGCGGTCGGCGTATCCCAGTGGGACTGCTTGCGGTCGTCGATGAAAATCTCGCCCTCGCTCGAGCCGTAGTAGCCGCCAAGTACCTTGCCGAGCGTCGACTTGCCGGCGCCGTTCTCACCGATCAGGCCGTGCACCTCTCCGGGGCGGATATCGAGGTCCACCCCGGAGAGCACCGTCACGTCGCCGAAGCGGACGCCGACGCCTCGGACCGATATGACTGGCGCACCGATCATCGTGCGACCGAAGCCGCCTCGTCGACGGTTCCGTCATCGCGAATGACCACGCCATACTCCCGCTGCGCCGCCTCGCGACTGACGAGGCCCTGACGCACGTCCCGCATGACCGCGTCGAAGGGCCGATTTGTCGGGTCGCCGTTGCCGCCGCCGCCGCCGGTCTGGCATTCGATCACGGTGTCGGAGGGCAGCGCGCGGGCGCGCATCTTCAGCCCGTGCTCCACTTCACCGTCGGGGAAGGTGATGGTGATTTCCGGCCCCTTGCCCTCCTTGCCGCCGTTCAAACCCCATGCCGGAGTTTTCGAACGTTCGAACCAGAGCGCCCCGTAATTGTCGTCGAGCATCCGGTAGCGCCGCTTGACGCCAAGACCACCACGGTTCCTGCCCGGCCCAGCACTGTCGGCGCGAAGAGAGAACTCTTCCAGCCGCACGGGGAACTTCGTCTCCATCACCTCGGCGGGGATGTTGCGGAAGCCGCCGTTGACAAGATTGATGAGCGCGCTCTCCCCGTCGCTGTCGGCCCGGCCGCCCCAGCCACCGGCCGTCGGCTCGATCGAGATCCACTGGCCCCGCTTGGGATCGACCGAGAAGAAGCCGACCACCATGGAGTCGCCGTAATGCGCAGCGGTCGAGCGCTCCGGCATCGCTTCGCTCAGGCACGATATGAAGAGATCCGCCAAGAGGCCAAGTCCGGTGAAATACCACTCGCAGGCGGCCGGTTCGCGGGCGTTGAACATGCATTCGTCCGGCAGGACTACCTTCATCGTCTCGAAGGAGCCGCCGGTGATTGCCCGCTCGGGAGAGATCATCGTCTTGTAGGCCAGGCGCAGGAGCGACTCCGTCTGGCTCGCCCCGCAATTGACGGATCCCGCGACCGGACCGGACGTGCCGGTCAGATCGACGATCAGTTCCTCGCCTTTCACCGTCAGGGTCAGGGCGACCTTCACCGGCTCATTGTCGACACCGTCGTTGTCGAGGAAACCTTCTCGGCTCCAGGTGCCGTCCTTGATTGCTGCAATGGCCTCGCGGTCGAGACGACGGGCTTGTTCGAAGATGTTCTGGCAGGCGGCGCGATAGGTCTCCGTGCCGATCTTGGACAGAAGCTGGCCGAGCCGGCGTTCGCCCGTGCGGATCGCCGCGATCTGCGCGCCCAGGTCGCCGATGGTTGCGCCCTCCAGACGGGTGTTGAGCTTCAGGTGGTCATACCATTCGCGGATGCGCTTGCCCTGGCTCACAATCCGGGTCGGCCCGAGACGCAAGCCTTCCTGGTAGATGTTGGTCGAGGACATGGTCGAGCCGGGATCCATCGCCCCGATGTCGTTCCAGTGCGCCCGCGCCGCGCCGAAGCCGACGAGTTCTCCTTCGTGGAAGATGGGACCGATGGCGGTGACGTCATGCAGGTGCGTGCCCTGCATGTAGCTGTCGTTCATGATGAAGATGTCACCCTCGTGGATGTCGTCCCCGTAGTAGTCCTTCACTTGGCGGACACAGACGTCGATCGCACCGATGAAGAGCGGCACGCCGGTGGACTGGCCCAGCATGTTGCCGTGCTCGTCCATGAGCGCCACTGCGCTGTCCTTGCCTTCATAGATGATCGCCGAATGGGCCGAGCGCCAGAGCGACGCATTCATGTCCTGCGCACAAGAAATGACGAAATTGCGTACGACTTCTGTTGTGATCGGGTCTGCGGAGCTCATGCCTTGCCCTCCTTCACGAGGCTCATGTGGCCACCTTCGATCAACTGTGCTGTCCAGCCCGGGGGCAGGAGCGTGGTCGAAGTGACCTCTTCGATGATTGCGGGGCCGCTGATGCGGTCTCCTTCGCCGATACTGTTGCGGTCGATGATTGCGGTCGGTCGGGCGGAGCCGGCGAACCATACATCGCGCTCGCGCACCGGGCGCGCCGTTTCGCGTGCCGGCGGCGCATTCTCGGGCCGTTCAAGCTGACCGAGCGCCGCGAGGCGGATGTTGGCCATCTCGACCCGGTTCTCGGGGCTGTTGTGACCATATTGCCTTTCATAAGCGGCGTCGAAATCGGCGCGAATTTTGTCCATGTCGATGGGGCCGTCATCCAGCTGGATGGTCAGCACGTATTCCTGTCCGTGATAGCGGAAGTCGATCGCCCGCTCGTAGCTGATGCGACCCTTCTCGATGCCTTCCTCGACCAGGAAATCGCGGCCCTTGTCCTGAAGCCGCGCAAAGGCGGTTTCGAGATCTCCAACGTCGACCAGGTCCCAGAAGTTGTAATGGGTTTCCTTGAAGTCGTGGCGGACATCCGTCTGGAGCATGCCCCAGGCGGAAAATGCCCCGGGATGGACGGGAATGACGACCTCGGAAATTTCGAGCTCTTCTGCGAGGGCTGCCGCCTGTGCAGGGCCCGCGCCACCGAAGGCAACGAGAGAGAACTCGCGCGGGTCGATGCCACGCTGGATGGTGATGGTGCGGATCGCGTCCGCCATCTTCGCGTTGACGATGTCGATTACGCCATGCGCCATCTGCTCGGCGTCCATGCCGAAGTCCTGGCCCAGCTTGGCGAGAGCCGCCGCCGCAGCATCTCGGTCGAGCGCCATGTCCCCGCCCGAGAAGTTCGCGCCGTCGAGCCGGCCGAGAACCAGGTTCGCATCGGAGACCGTTGGCTCCGTTCCGCCCCGTCCGTAGCAGACCGGGCCGGGGGTGGAGCCCGCCGATTGCGGGCCGACGCGCACCGCGCCCGCTTCTTTCCATGCGACAGAGCCGCCGCCCGCACCGATGACATGGATATCAACCACGGACATCTGAATCGGCAGGCCTTCAAGCATGGCTTCGTTGGAAGCGGAGGGCAGCCCATCAATGACCAGCGAGGCATCGAAGGAGGTGCCTCCCATGTCCACGCAGATGAGGTTGCCGCGCCCTGTGAGCGCTGAAAGTGCCTTGCCCCCGATCGCGCCGCCGACGGGCCCGGACAGCAGCGTCTGAAGTGGCGTTTCAGAGGCCGTGGCCGCGGTCATCACACCGCCGTTCGATTCCATCACGTGCAGTGTGCCGTCGTCAGGCAACTTGACGCCCATCTCGTCCAGCAGCGTGCGGATATATTTGCGCACGACCGGCGCGAGGTAGGCGTCGGTGACGGTTGTGGAAGTCCGCTCGAATTCCCGCCACTCGGGCGATACCTGGTGTGACAGGACGATCTGCACGTCCGGGAGACGCTCCTGCAAGTAGTCGCGCACCGCGATCTCGTGGGCCGAATTGTTGAAGGAAAACAGCAGCGAGACAGCGATGGCCTCGTATTTCTCGGCCTTGCAGGCGTCGACCACCGCATCGAGGTCGGAGGTGCGCAGCGGCTCAAGCTCTTCGCCGGATGCGGCGATTCGGCCGCCGACCGTGTAGGTGTGCTCCAGCGGCACGAGCGGGGCAGGCTTGTTCCAGCGGATGGAGAATATCTCGCCCCGGTCATTGCCTTGGATCGTGTAGATGTCGCGAAAATTCTCGTTGGTTACCAGCGCCACCTTGGACCCGCGGCGGGTCAGGAGGGCGTTTAAGCCGACGGTCGTGCCATGCACGAAGAAGGTCAGGCCATCGCCGTCATTCAGCACCGTATCGATGCCTTGAAGGACGGCCAGAGCGGGGTTGTCAGGGGTCGATAGAACCTTGGCGGCGCCGCAGCGCCCGGTTTCGACGTCCTGGTAGACGATGTCGGTGAATGTACCGCCGATGTCGGCGGAAACGCGGTAATTCTTGCTCACGGTGGCGGCCCTTTCAACTGTCAGGCCAGCGCGGCACGAATGCCGCGCTGGCCGGTTTCGCGTCTTATTGTTCCCACTCGCCGGAAAAGTCCGGATTGGCTTCAAGGACCTCGGCGTCGATCATCGCTTCGATGGGGCCGGATTCGTCCATGTTGATCATGCTGTTGACCGGCTTGCCTTCGATGGCGTTGGCGATTTGCTCCATCGCGAGGGCCCCCATGGTCTTGGGGAAATAAGCCAGCGTCGCGTCCCAGCGTCCTTCGCGGATTGCGTCGATGGCGATGGCCGCCGCCCCGCCGCCCGAGAGGTAGACGTCGGAGACGTCCATCCCGGCTGCTTCGAGAGCGATTTCAACTCCGACGAGATGCTGATCCGCATTGGACAGCACAACGTCCACGTCAGGGCTGGCCTGCAGGATGTCGGTCATCGCCTGCAGACTGGGATCGGGCGCGTACCAGCCCTCGCCGACTGCGACCACGTCGATGTTATCTTCTTCACCAAGGACTCGCTGGAAAGTTTCCAGGCGCAGGTTGTCGAAGGGGAAAATCTTGGCACCGATGATGATGACCACGTTGCAGGGGGCCTTGTCGGCACAATGCTCGACCACATCCTCGGCCTGCGACGTGGCGCCGGGCACGGGCGGGGAGGCGGCGGTCACCGTGATCCCGTCGACCTGAGGTTCGAGCGTGTTGAGGTCCGGACCGATGGGGAAAAGGACCGCACCGATCGGGATACCTTCGGCGACGACCTGTTCGAAAGCACCCGCGATCCCGACCGAGTCATTGGGCGCTACGATCATCCCGACATACTTGTCAGAAGCGAGTGCATCTTCAATCTGGCCGTATTGCACTGCCGCGTCGAACTGACCATCGATCATTTCGGCACCGTATCCACGGGCCTCCGCCACCTCCTGTACGCCTTCGAAGGTCGCCTGGTTGAACCCGTTCTGAGAGGTCGAAGCGAAATAGGCGATCATGCCCTCAGCGGAGGCAGAGCCCGCCATTGCGGCGGCGGCGGCGCTGGCGAGAAGGGTCTTCCTCAGGACAGTCATTGTGGGTCTCCCTGGACTTTTTCGGTTACTCCGTTCACCTCGATGTTGCGGTTTATGCAAACTTAATGCAAGATAAAATTATGCAAACTTTATGCAGGACGTGAAGATGGCTCAACCGACGGCAAAAAAAGCAACGACCGAGCACTCCCCCGCCAAGAAAAAACGAGGGGCATTGCTGGTGCACGAAAGGCTGCGCGAAGACATTCAGTGGCTGCGGATCGAGCCGGGCTCCGCCCTCGATGAGGTTGCGTTGGCCCGACAGTTTGAGGTGTCGCGCACCCCGATTCGCGAGGCGTTGCTGCTCTTGTCGAACGAAGGGTTCGTCCAATTTCTGCAGAACCGAACGACCATTGTTGCGCCGCTCTCTCTCTTCAATCTTTCTGCCTTCACCGACACGCTGATCCTACTTTCGCGCGGCATGGTTCGGGCGGCGACGCTTCAAGGGCAAGCAGACAAAAGCACCCTCGACGCCTTCGTCGCTGACTATTCAAACGCCTTGGAACAGGGAGAGGACGAGGCCGCGTTCCATGTGCAGCTGGAATTCTTCCGCCACATTGCCTCCCTGGCGCGGAATCGCTTCCTCGAGAAATATTTCTTGGAAGCCCAAGACGCCTCCGTCCGCACGAAGTTGCTGTATTTCTTCCCGCACCTCTCCGGCAAAGACCGGCTTGAGGCGATCCGCCGGCTCCAGTCCATCTCTAACGCGGTGCTGGCTGGTGAAGCAGACGAAAGCGATGCCGCGACCCGCGACGCGATACTATTTGAGGTCGACGTGATCCAGCGCGGCCTCGGACCGCGCTTCGGACACGAAATGACGCTTGGCCCGAGCACCCGATCGGAAGAGGAAGGAGCATGACACTCCTTTCGACCCGCATGACGCGCGCCCGGTCGATCATGGCCGATGCCGGCATTGGCGCACTGGCCTTCGTGCCCGGCCCGAACTTCTCCTACCTGACCGGCGTGCATTTGCACCTTATGGAGCGGGCAACACTCTTCGTGCTCACATGCGAGGGCGGCTGCCTTGCCGTCATGCCGTCGCTCGAACGCCAGAAATGGTCCGCCGCCATGCCAGAGGCAGAAACCTTCTACTGGACCGATGCGGAAGGCCCCTCGAACGCGATTGCGGCGCTGGCCAAGGCGATCGGCACTGACACGCCCCTCGGGATCGAAGGGTTACGGATGCGCGCCGCCGAGTATCTCGCCCTGCTACGCCACTGGGACGCGGCGGCGATAATCGACGCTGACCTCGTTCTGGCGGAGCTTCGACTGCTCAAGGATGCCACCGAGATCTCAGAGCTGCGCCGCGCTATCGGGATCAGCGAATCCGCTTTGGGCGAGGTCCACCACGCCGGTATAGGTGGACGCAGTGAGGCTGAAATCACCGCCCGCCTCAAGTCCGCGATGCTGGCCCATGGCGCCACCGGCTTCGCCTTCGATCCCATCGTCCTGACCGGCGCGAATTCAGCCAACCCCCATGGCAGCCCAGGCGATCGCGTCGTGCAGCCCGGCGATGCCCTACTGATAGATTTCGGGGCGAGCTTCGGGAACATGCATGCAGACATCACCCGCACGGTTTTTTGCGCGCATGCCTCAGACGACCATGCACGCCTGTACGAAACCATCGCTACCGCCAATGCCGCCGGAAAAGCGGCCGCAATGCCGGCAAACAAAATAGGCGACGTTGATGCCGCGGCGACCGATGTACTTTCGGCCGCAGGTTATTCCGAACTGATCTTGCACAAGACCGGACATGGACTTGGCCGGGAAGTACATGAAGCGCCGCAGGTCGCGCGAGCGAACGGCGCCCCGCAAAGACCGGGTATGGTCTTCACGGTCGAACCGGGTCTTTACCGCGAGGCTGAGGTCGGAATCCGCATCGAAGACAACATCCTTATCACCGAAGATGGCCACGAATGCCTGACATCCTATACGAAGGAGCTTCTGACCCTTGCTTAACGCCGTCGACCCACTGACCCAATTTGCAGATGTCGTCGCCGGGAAAGGCTGGACCAGCCTTTTCCCTGCCTTGGAAAAGCACTCTCAGGCCACAATCGGGCATATCCTCTTTTCCTGCTCTGTCTTCCGGAAAGCACCTGGCGCGAATTGGGTCGCCGCGCGAGTATACTCAAACGACGAAAAAAACTATCCCACCTCGGGCCTGAAAGAGATAGTTCCGACTCGCTGGACCGAGCTAGTCATTTCCCAGGGCAAGACTTTTGTCGCGAACTCTGTAGAGCAGTTCTCGGATGTTCTGGCGGACCACGTGAAGATCGAGAGTATGGGCCTCGGTTCTGTCGTGAACCTACCTGTAGTCGTTTGCGGCCAATTCATCGGGACAGTGAACCTGTTACACGAAGCAGGTTACTACACCGGGGCGCGCGTGTCCGACCTTTCGACGCTTACCTTGCCCGCCCTGCTATCCTTCCAGTTGTCAGAGTTGCCCGCAGACCTCAGACATGCACATGACGGACAGCCTTCTTGATGAACGAAGGCGCAATACATGTCGGGCCTTCAAACATTTCTGAAAAGAATTATCGCCTAGACGGTCGTATCTCGGGGGCGGAGGCAAATAGCGCTCTCGGACGTCTAAACTGAATTCACCCGTCGACGACGCCACATTCTGCGACGGCATCAAGTCAGCCTTGGCGTTCTGCATATTAGCAACCGACCTTTCCGAAAAAGACCGCTCTGGGCCGGGAGCAACACGCGCGCGAAATTACAAGGCGCGCGCCCTCGTCGCGGCGCCGGAGGGCCGAATTGAGCCCGTTGCGGAATCTTCACTGTGGCGCGGCCATTTTTCATGCGCATGGCAGCTGTGGATCTGGTAGGTTCGTACGCCGCACAGCAAAACCATCGGGAGCAGCGACCGAACCGCGGACGAAGCCGCCTATCGCCATATTTGTTAAAGCTTCGCAAATACCGCACTGCAGTCCTACGAAATGCTATCAAGCTGTCAATCGGCACGCATTCTTCACCCCCCTATTGGTGTGCGCCCCTGCGGGTGGACCAGCCGGATCGGTTGAATTGACCCCTCGCGGGCTTTCAGAGGATGAAGGCCCATGCCCAGACGCCACCGCAGTCACAGCACTGAATTCAAACGCCAATTCGTCGCCGAGTATCATGGCGGCGAGACGCTCCATGCGCTCGGCCGGCACCACGACCTGTCCTGCAACCTTATCCGTATCTGGATCGAGAAGACCGAGGCTGGCGCTCTCGACGAGGACGTTGCGGCGGCCGAGCTGATGGCGGAATACGAAGCGCGGATCGCCGCGCTCGAGCGGCTGGCCGGACGCCAGGCGCTCGAGATCGAGTTTTTAAAGGGGGTTCAGCACTCAGGACGCTCGCAGAAAAGCGGGCATACGTCAGGGATCGCCGATCGAGCGGGCTCTCAATCCGGCGGAGGTGCGAGCTGATGGGTGTCGCCCGGTCCAGCTTCTACGCCGACCCTAGTCCCAAGCCTGGCGACGCGGCGATAATCGCGGAAATCCAGGCGATCACCGACGAGTTCGAGGGCTACGGTTACCGTCGTGTCGGTGCCGAACTCCGCCACAGGGGGCTTGTCGTCAACGCAAAGAAAGTGCGCCGACTTATGCGGGAGAACGACCTGAACCCGCGGCGGCGCTGACGCTTCGTGCGCACGACCTACAGCGACCATGGCTGGCCGATCTTTCCGTTCATCGCCAAAGCGTTCCAGGCGTACGGCCCCGACCAGCTCTGGGTCGCCGACCTGACCTATATCGCCATCCCTGGAGGGTTCGTCTACGCCGCGCTTATACTCGACGCATGGTCCCGCCGCGTTGTCGGCCATGCTGTCGGCCGCGGGATCGATGCGCGCCTCGCGGTAAGAGCGCTCCAGAACGCAATATCGGAACGGCACCCCTTGCCCGGCTGCGTGTTCCACACGAACCGCGGATCTCAGTACGCGTCGGAACTCCATCGCGGGGCTCTCGCTAAACGCGGATTCTACGGGTCGATGAGCCGCCGCGGCAATCCATACGACAACGCTCAAGCCGGGAGCTTCATGAAGACGTTGAAGGTGGAGGGTGCCTACCTGATGGAGTATGAAACCTTCGAGGAGGTCGCCGCAGGTGTTCCGCGCTTCATCGAAGCCTATAACACCCGCCGCCTACACTCAGCACTGGGGTATCTCAGTCCCGCCAAGTAAGAGGACCGCCACGCCCGCGCGAGGGTCAAAACTGCCGCCTGATCCTGTCCACCCGCAGGGGCGCACTCCAGACATACATGGCGGCCTTCAGCGCCGACTGCAAGTCACACGCGCGACTGGCGCTAAAGCCGACAGGCACTTATTTAGAAGATCCATGATCGACGGATGGATCGCAACCTGTGGTCTGGCAATAGTGCAAGATCGCGGCGCCGATTTCAGAAAGCCTCCGGAGGAGCAGATTGCGAGCCTCCTTCAGGCCGCATTCCGGCGCACATCAACGCAATGTGCCGCGATCTCGCTCCGCGTGGTGAGCCAGAGGTCCCGGTCCGCATTGCAAAGCCGGGCGATCTCGTCGATGGCCCAGGCCGCGGCGGGACGGCCGTAACAATGGCCATGCGCGAATACGTCGAGGATGATCGTTTCCGGCGGCTGACGCTTGATCCCCTCGAGCGCTGTTCCAAATAATTCCACGAACTGCCCGGGCGTTCGACCGAAGCGCATCGCATGTGGTAAGTCGTTGAACTCGACCGACATCGGTATGGCCAGGATGTTGCTTGCACCGAAGCGCTGGACATAAGGACGATCGTCGTCGATCACGTCGCCATGCCAGGCATAACCCAGCTCGGCCAGTCTATGTTGCACCGAGGGTCCCGAGGTAACGCGCGGACTGATCCAGCCCGCGGGCCGCTGGCCGAGAGCAGCCTCGATCCGAGCCGTGGTCTCGACGATGGAATGCTCTGCCTCGCCAGCGGATAGAGTTGGGAAGACCATGTCCTGCGCGAAGCCATGCGCCACGATATCATGGCCGGCCGCCGCGAAGTCGCGCAGCGTCTGTGGATGGTCCGAGGCGACGAGACCAGAAGTCATGAGTGATGCGGGAATGCCGTGCCGTTCGAGGATCGAGACAAGACGCGGGATGCCATGGGTCGCATTGTAGCGTCCGTAGCAGTCGGCGTTGGGGTCGAATAGCCCGTCCGCGAGGAGATTTCCCATCGGACCGACACCTGAGGTCGCCCCCTCCGACCAGGCTTCATAGGCCAGGTTGAAGATCACTGCGATGCGGCGACCTTCGGGCCAGACGAGGTCGTCTCCAAATGGCTGGGTGTCGATCCTGTTTGCTGGCATGTCGCCCCTCCGCTGTGCCGGTGCGCTTGTGTCCGGCGTGTGGCAGGAGAGACTAAGGCGCCGAGGGCAAAGAGAGAATTTCATTTCTTTCAAGGCATGCTGCACGGATTGCAGATGACATGCTGCACCATGTGCAGGTTATGATGCGAACTATGCACTGTTTGCATCGCGGTGCGCGCAGTTAGGCTCCATAGGGACGCCTGGGCCGGTGACGTTTCGGGGCCTCAAGGCGCAATCCAAGGGAGGATACCTGATGACCACGACCTTCACGCGCAGAGTGTTCGGCGCGGCGCTTGCCTCAGTCGCGCTTGCCGGCGCGGCCCATGCCGCAGAAATCGAACTGAAGCTTGCCTGGCTGACCGCTGACAGCCCGAGCGACCCCTATGCGATCACGGCCCATGCCTTCAAGAAAGAGCTCGAAGAAGCCACGAACGGTCGCGTCGAGGTGCAGCTCTTTCCTAATCGCCAGCTCGGCGACGACAAGGAAATCCTCGAAGGTTTGCAGTTCGGTACGATCGATCTCGGAATCATCACCAACGCGGTCGTGGCCAACCTGGAGCCAACCTACCAGCTGGTGGACTTGCCCTTCCTGTTTGGCAGCGCCGAACAGGCCCATGAAGTTCTCGACGGCCCCGTGGGCCAGGAGCTGGCCGCAAACCTACGCGATGAGGGGGTCGTGTCGCTCGGCGCTGCTGAGGGCGGCTTTCGCAACATGATCAACAACACCCGCCCTGTGCGCGGCCCCGAAGACGTGGAAGGCGTGAAATATCGCACCATGCAGAACCCGGTCTTTATCGAGATGTTCTCCTCGCTCGGCGGGAGCCCGGTGCCAATGGCCTGGGGGGAGGTCTTTACCGCGATGCAGCAAGGCACGGTCGATGGACTGGAGATCCCGGCCTCTGTCGTCAATTCCAACAACTACGCCGAAGTGACGAGGTATCTCAGCTTCACCCGCCACACATATTCGGCGATCCACCTGTTGATGTCCGAACGCACCTTCGACGGCCTGCCCGAAGACCTACAGCAGGCCGTTGTCGACGCTGGCCGCTCGGCCATTGCCGAGCAGCGCCGCACCGTGGCGGCTGCAGAGGCCGATGTGGTTGCGGCGCTCAAGGACAAGGGCATGGAGATCAACGATATCGACGACGTCAGCGCCTTCCGCGCCAAGGTCGCCCCGGTCTACGAGCGCTTCGCGCCGACCATTGGCCAAGAGCTCCTGGACAGCGCGCTTCAGGCCGTCTCGACGAAGTGAGCTTCTGGATCTCTGTCTTTCACCAGGGAGCCGCCCTGGTCTCCACCACAAGCCGCGTTACTGCGCGGCTTGTGGCCTATCTCTGCGCCGCGATCATCTTCGTCATGCTGGGGCTGCTGGTGACCCAGGTTCTCATGCGCTACTTTCTTGGTGCTCCGCCCAGCTGGACCGAGGAGCTGGCCATCATCCTCTTCGCCTGGCTTGTCCTACTCTACGCGACGGTCGGACTGCACGAGGGCTTTCATGTCGCCATCGACTCCATTCCCAGCCGGTTTGAACGGCTGAATCTCTGGGCCGATCGCTGGGTTGCGGCGCTTGCGATCCTCTTCGGCTGGGTCACGCTTTTTGCGGGCATCGCCTATGTCGAGCGCACCAGCGGACAGAAGACCGCGGCGCTGCAGATACCGATCGAAACGCTCTACCTGTCGGTGCCGATTTGCGGCGCTCTATTTGTCCTGCACGGTGTCGCCCGGCTCATCGCACCCTGTGAGGGCTCCAGATGAACGCCACGCTTCTCGTCTTGTCACTGGGGCTGCCGCTCATGCTAATCATGCGCGTGCCGCTCGCCTTCGCCATCGGGCTGGCGACTATCGGCGCGCTTTGGACAGCCGATATCGACATGGTGATTTTCGCCCAACGGATGGTTTCGGGCACGCAGTCCTTCTCGCTTCTGGCGATCCCGTTTTTCATCCTTGCAGGTGATCTTATGACCGCGGGCGGGATTTCGCGGCGTCTTGTCGGCTTTGCCGATGTGCTGGTGCGCCACCGTAAAGGGGGCTTGGGCATGGTTGCGGTCCTTGCCGCGGCCTTCTTCGCCGCGCTTTCGGGTTCCGCCCCGGCGACGACCGCCGCAATCGGCGCGATCATGATCCCGGAGATGGAGAAGCGTGGTTATTCGCGGCCTTTCGCGACCGCGCTTGCGGTCGCGGGCGGGATTATCGGACCGATGCTACCGCCATCAATCCCGATGGTCGTCTGGGGCGTGATGTCGGAAACCTCGATCAGCCAGCTCTTCCTCGCCGGGATCTTGCCGGGGCTGCTGCTGGCTCTGGGGCTCATGGCGCTGTGCTGGCTGCACGCGCGCCAGCACGGCATCCCGGCCCAGGCCAAGGCAAGCCGCGCCGAGGTCTGGGCTGCGTTCAATGCCGCGAAATGGGCGTTGTGCGGGCCGATCATCGTGCTGGGTGGCATCTACGGCGGCATTGTCACTCCAACGGAGGCGGCCATCGTCGCTGCCGTCTTCGCCCTTATTCTGGGCTTCGGCGTCTATCGCGAGCTCACGCTGGCAAACATCCTGCCGGTCACGCTCGGGTCGCTCAAGACGATGACCATCGTGATGTTCGTCATTGCCCTCGCGAACGGATTCGGCTGGGTCATGGCCTTCGAGCGCATCCCCGGGCAGGTGACCCAGGCCCTCGAGGGGTTTGCCGGCACGCCTGCGCTTTATCTCTTGATGATCAACGTGCTCCTTCTGGTGATCGGCTGCGTCATGGACAATCTTGCTGCGATGATCATCCTGGCGTCCTTCCTGGTGCCAATCGGGGAACAGCTCGGCATGGACCCAGTGCAATTCGGCGCGATGGTGGCGATCAACTTCACCATCGGTATGGCCACTCCGCCTTTCGGCTACACGATCTTTGTGGGGGCTGCGATCAGCGGTCTCCGGATCGGCCAGATAGCCCGACCCTTGATGCCGATGTTGGGGGTCATGATCGCGGTGCTGCTGCTCGTCGCCTTCGTCCCGCAGGTAACGCTTTCGATAGTCGGTCTTCTGCGGTGAGGCCATGGTGAACCTTCGCAAATTCGACCTGAACCTCCTGGTCATATTTCGCGCGATCATGAACCGCGGTTCTATTGCGGGCGCGGCGGAGGAGATCGGACTGTCCCCATCTGCGGTGAGTCATGCGTTGGCTCGGCTGCGAGTGATGCTGAACGATGAATTGTTCTTCCGCACGGCCGACGGGGTTAGCCCGACCGACCGGGCGCGGGAGCTCTATGTCGATATCGAGCACGGCCTTGGGTTCATCTCATCGGCGATCTCGCTTCAGCACCAGTTCGAACCTCGCAAGGCGGAACGTGTCTTCACCCTGCAGGTCGCCGACTACGTCGCCGGGTTCCTCCTGCCGCGCCTGGCCGAGCGACTTCAGACCGAGGCTCCTGGCATCTCGTTCGAGATCCTGCCGTTCTCTATTTCGACCGACAGCGTCTGGGACCGCGTCGACATGCAGGTCCGCTTGACTCCGGGGCGTCTGCAACCCGAGATGGTCCGCTCCCAGCGCTTGCTGGCGGATGAGATCGTGGTTCTGATGCGCCGCGACCATCCCCGCGCGGCGGAACCTATGAACGCCGAGCTCTATGCCGAGCTGCCGCATGTGAAGCTCTCGCAATCTGCCACGGGCACTACGGTTATCGAGGACGCTCTCGCCGCACGCGGGCTCAGGCGCCACATGTCCATGACAGTCGCGAGCTGGTTCGAAATTCCCGACATCGTGGCCAATTCCGACCTGATCGCCATTGCGCCGAGACGGCTTTTCTCGCTCGATCCGCGGCTCGGTCAGCTCCGGTCTGCGCCGCTGCCGCTCGAAGAGGTCGTGTTCTCTTTTGACCTTTGCTGGGACCTGAGAACCGAGCGCGAGCCCGGCCAGAAATGGCTGCGACGGGTGATATCGGATGTGTTCAAAGAGGTGAGTGCATGAGAGGGGCTGACGCCGGCTTCGGTGCGCTCGCGTTATTCCGGTATGAGCGGATCCGCTCGGCAATGGTGTTTAGACAATCCGGAAAGGTCGTTGGAGCCCGGCCGATGGCTGGTCTTTATCACCTGTCTCGCGGCATGGCGGCACGCTAAGACGATCGGCCCTGAGCTGACGGTCACTGGTAGTGTATTGAGGTTCGTTAGACGGTCCGACACCATAATCGCGGCGAAGGGCGAGTGGCAGCCCACCTACACTTTTGGATCGGCAGAGAATTTGGAATGTCAAGACTCAGCGAAGACTGCTCGTGGCGTATAGTGAAATTTCGCCAATCTAGTGGAGCATGATTTGGCGCCGCCTATTAAGCGGGCTGGTTACCGGTTTTATTGCCGAGTTTATCATTGGAATTGTCGATGGATTATCGGGTTACGGTGATCGGGCTGGTGTCTGGGGCGAGTTCGCAGGGCTTGTCGTCGCACTTCCGGTGAGTCTCTGGGCGGTGCGGACGAGTATCAACAGGCCTAATGTTCGACCTCTTCACTCTGAGATGCAGTAACTGATAACTGGCGTTCGATTTTTCAGTCTTTCTTCTTGCTTGAACCGCATTGCAAACATCGATCCGTGTCGTTTCGAGAGATGATATTCCGCAATATCTGAGGCGTCATGAACAGACCAGTTTTCTGGCCGATTTTCGCCCGACCGATACGAAATAATCCCTGGGGCTGCCATTCGCGACAAGTCATCGCCACGTCACAACCTTCAACGCGAGGCCATTTACTCTTCGTCATCCGGCAACCGCAGGCGTGGCCTTTTCTCGGATGATGCCAGACTTCATCACGAACGAGGTCGCGAGAGCCAGCGCTGCCGTGCCGAGCAGCATTGGAGCAGGACCGAAGCTCGACGATGCCGCGCCCGCGACCGCTGGACCTACGATGTTGCCTGCGCCCGTCAGCAGCAGCGCCACGGTGAAGCTGAGCGCTGGCAAATCGGGAAAGAGTCGTTCAGACCACAGCGAAAGGACCGCACTGACCATTATCACGAAAACGCCCTGAAGACCCGCCGAGACGATCACGCCGAGCTATGAGGTTGGTGCCCAGGCTATGATCGCGATGGACAGAGCTGCGCCTATGTTGAGCGCGCGCAGGAGCCACGACAGGCCGATCGCGGACTTGAGCCGCGCGGTCAGAAGGCCGAGGAGCCCCATCGCCCCGTAAGCACAAAAGACGACCGCACCGCTGGCCTGTGAGGGGAGGCTGACCAGGCCTCCGTGGTCCGCCACCCGGTCGGCGGCGAAGGTAACGTAAACCCCGTTGGTCAGACCGAAGGAGAAAGCGACGATGTAAAGCGGGAGCGCCGACCGCGTGGCAAGTTCGCCCCATTTGCGTGGGGGCGCTTCACCCGCGGGCTCCACGGTGTCGAAGAGTGCGAAGAGGTTGGCCAGCGCAGCGATCGCCGCGGCCAGGGCGAAAACCGTCCAAGCGATCCGCCAGCCGAAGTCGAAAACCGCGAGCGACAATGCAAGAAGGCCTGCGAGCAGTACGCCGACGGCGGTGCCAGAACTGATGGCGGTCAGCGCCCCGGGTCGGTCACCATCATAGAGGATGCGTTGCGCGGCGTTGTTGAACGGCGTCCACGAGAACCCGGCGCTGGCGCTTGCGAGAAAGACACCCAAGGCGAGGGCGATTGCGTTCGGCGCTGCGGCGACAGTGCCAAGACCGATCGCGGCGGCGACCATGCCACAGACGATGGGAACGCGCGGCCCAGAACGGGCGATTAGTCGATAGGAGCAGGCAAGGCCGATGAAGAAGGCCGCGAAGCCGAGGCTCGAGATGACCCCCGCGGTGGGTGTCGAGAGTGAGAAGGCCTCGCGGAACTGTGGTAGGAAGAGGCCGAAGCCGATCCGCGCAGGGCCGAAAGCGATGGCGGTGGCGGCCGAACCGGCCGAGGCGATGCGCGTGAGGGAGTGCATGGGCAGCCTCCTGTCTCTCGGGGCGAAGGCGCCGGATCGACCACAGGTTCCTGATCCATTGAATTGTATCGCGCAAGATCAACGAGTGCTCGGGTCTGATCCACTTTCTCTCTCGCGCTCGGCTTCGGCCTGTTCCGCAGACCAGGCGCCGGCCGCCTCTACCGCGACAGGAGAGGCAGTGGGGACGACGCCAAGGTAGCTCTCGGTCTCCTCGCTCGGCACTGTCGCACGTTGGGTCATCCGGTAGAGTGCATAAAGTGCGATGGCCGCGAAGAGCGTGCCGAGGGTGAGCCAAAAGGCGAAGGGGCCGAAGCTTTCCATCGTCCAGCCTGCGATTAGAGGCCCGAGGATCGCGCCGATCCCGAAGGTCAGGACCAGCCCGCCTGACGCCGCCGGCATATCCTCGGGCGCGAGCGCGTCATTGGTATATGCGAGGAACAGCGCGTAGAGCGGCGTCGTCACGCCTCCGGCCAGGAAGGCTGCGGCCATCAAGGCCCAGAGGTCGGTGCCAGCCATCCAGCCCGCCGCGCAGAAGGCCGTGCCGAGCACCGAAGCGACGAAGATCAACTTACGCCGGTCCATGCGGTCAGAAAGCCAGCCGATCGGGTATTGCAGCACCAGTGCGCCGGCAAAGAGCATCGCCACGAAAAGCGAGATCTGCGCAGCGCTCATCTCGATTTGGGTGCCGAAGACCGCGCCCATACCAGACTGCGTGGCGTAGACCCCACCGAGCAGAAAGATCCCCGCCGTCCCGAGAGGTGAGCCGCGAAAGAGTGCGGCCAGCGACATCGGCCGGGTGACCTGGCCCGCCGGCACCGGCGTCACAGTGAGGAGGATCGGCGCGAAGGACACCGAAACCAGGATCGAGGCGCCGATGAACAGTGCCGAGGAGGCCGCGTCGCCCAGCGTCAGAAGGCCCTGTGCCCCGATAATCCCTAGTGTCTGCGCGATCATATAGGCGGCCAGCACCTTGCCGCGGGTCTCGTTAGTTGAGGCGTCGTTCAACCAGCTCTCGGCTGTGACGTAGATCCCAGACATGCAGAAGCCGATCAGGATTCGCAGGATTGTCCAGGCCCAGGGCTCGGTCAGCAGGGGGAATGCGATCAGGCCGGCCGACATGAAGCTGCCGAGCGCCGCGAAGACGCGGACGTGCCCTACGCGCCGGATCATCACTGGACTCAGCCGCGCGCCCGACAGAAAGCCAGCGAAGTAGCCCGAGGTGACGATGGCGAGCTCGGTCGAGGAAAACCCTTCGATGCCGCCACGGAGGCCGAGCAGGGTAAAGTGCATGCCATTACCGAGCATGATCAGCACTATTCCGAGGAGGAGCGCCCAGACCCCAGACAGCATCTGCTTCATGAACGCCTCCTTCCGGTCGTAGGCGCAGGCATCGCCTGTGCCCGCTCATGACCTGCGCATCTTCGGGCATTCAGTGTCAATCAGGTTGTCTGCGATAACCTTCTACTCGCTGTGAATGGATAGCGATCCTCACCTTCCTCTGCATTCTTCCTAAGCATCCCAGAATAATCTCCCAAGTCGTGGGCCGAACAGGCGGAGCACGCGATCCTAGAACTCGATTAGCACCTTAAAGGCGCTTAAGTGGCGCAAACGAAGACACGCCGCTCGCCCCGGCGTGAGGGACGACCGCGGCCAATATCAACGTCGAAAGCGTCACATTCCGCAGACGGGATTTTTCAACACAATCGGCCGGAAGCCACTATGGTCACTTCGGGCGAAACCGGAACTTCGCCGTGTAGGCCAAACACTTCTCGACTGACGATGGAAGCTGCCGCTCAGGCTAGCCGCTGAAAACCACCTGTCATCTCGAATATGACCTGCTCCTGGAAAACTTGACCGCTGTCTCTGAGAAAATCTTGCAATGTTGCCAGCCGGCAGAATGAGGTCTCAAGTGGCTGTCCACAGCGAACGCGCCCGTTAAATTTGAGCTCGTTTGATGATTTCTCAATGTGCACAGGCGCCTCAGGAACTCGAAAACGCATCTTCGCGTTTTCCGCTCTGAGCACCTATGTTTGAGGTATGTCCGATGACGCGCTCAGCCATTACCTTCCCCTTTGCTTCGAACGAACACGCGCGTCTACGGGAACTACGTGAAGTCGTCGATCCTGAACGAAGCAGCAACGCGTACGTTCAGGATATCGCGGAGCGTGCCGCCGATATGTTCGGCACGCCAGCCGCCCTGGTATCGATCGTCGAAGCCGACCATCAGTGGTTTCTTGGGAAGACCGGGATCAATTTGGAGATGACGCCACGCGACTATTCGATCTGCTCGCGGACGATCATGTCGGACCGACCTCTAATTCTACCTGACACGCTCAAACATGAAGAGTTCAGCGCCCACCCCGCCGTCATGCAGGCGCCTAATGTTCGGTTCTACGCCGGCGCGCCGATCGTGCTCAGATCGGGGTTCCGCGTTGGTAGCGTTTGCGCCCTCGACGTCTCGCCCCACGAGGCGCCGTCGCAAGAGAAGATCACCGCGCTCCAAAACCTGGCAGCCGAGGTTGCCCAGCATATCGAGACCCAGCACCAGAGGCGCTCGGGCGACAAATCGGTGAGCCGCCAGAAAATCGTCAGCGACGCGCGACAGGAATTTCTGAACTTAATCGGCCACGAGTTTCGTACGCCGCTCACAGTGCTCCTCGGGAATGCCCGGCTTCTCCGTGCGAGCGCCACTGGTGAGATCGAGATCGACCCTCAGAAACTTACGCATCTGTCAGACCAGGCAATCTCCGCGGTCATCGCGTCTGGCGAGCATCTGCAACGACTGATCGAACATGTCATGCGCTTCTCCGATCTTCAGAGCGGTGAACTAATGATCGCTGAAGAAACTATCCAATGCCGGGACCTGCTCGATGCCGTCGTGGCTCCAATCAGCCCGATAATCACGGCGTCGCATCGCAACGTTCGAACGGATTGTTCGGATGAGGTCCAGACGATTAAAGGGGACGGAGAGCAGTTGTGCGTCGCCCTGTCATCCCTTGTGACGAACGCCGTGACCCATGGAAGGGGCGATATCAAGCTCTTTGCGACGCGAGGTGAAGACCAGACGCTCCGCATCGTCTGTTCAGATGAAGGGGAAGGCCCCTCCGAGGAACAACTCAATCGATCAGACCGACCCTTCGCTATCTACCAAGACCTGAGCACACGCAAAACTAGCGGGCTCGGTTTGGGACTGCCCTTGGCGAGGAAGATCACCCAGCTTCATGGCGGTAGACTGCAACGCGGTCGCAACGCGGGCAGCTCGTGGGTCGAACTCGTGCTTCCCGGCTGGCGCTGCGGGTTGGCGTAGTGTCTGTGCAAAGTATGAATGGCGCTTGGTCTTGACCCCTGAAACTGGTCCGTTCCGACTGCGAATTTTTGGGCACACTTCGGAAGCGAGAGGAGTGCCCAGATGCCGAAGAAACGATTCACTGTTGAGCAGATCGTGTTCGCGCTGAGGCAGGCGGAAGCCGGCACGAACGTTGGCGAGATCTGCCGGTAGATGGGCGTGGCGGAAGCCACGTTCTACCGCTGGAAGAAGGTCTATGCTGGGATGGCCTTGTCGAGCGAGAGGTCCGCGACCTTCCGCTTCAGGCGTGCGTTCTCCTCCTCCAGCAGCTTCAGTCGTCGCACTTGCGACGGCATCAACCCGCCGTATTTCTTACGCCAACTGAAATATGTCTGTTGCGAAATTCCGGCCTTCCGGCAAACCTCCTCAACGCTGAGTCCGTCATCAGCCTGCTCCAAAATGAATGCAATCTGCTGTTTGCTGAACCTCGATTTCTTTATCGATCTTCCACGCTCTGCCTGCCGGGGACATGACGAGAAAATTCCCAGTTTCGGCGGTCCAGTTTCCCGGAAGCAGGTCAAACTTACTGCCTGAAAAGCCCAAGTTGGGTGGCCCGGAGGCGCCCCAGGGCCGGCCAAGGTCTGCGCTCAGCCCGCCAGCCGCGCCCCCCAGAGCAGCGCAAAACCCAGGCACAACCAGGGGCCGAAGGCCAGCTCCGTCCCCCGCCCCCCGCGCCGCAGCAGAGCGGCGGCCAGGCCGCCGAGCGAGGCGATCAGCAAGAGGCTCGGTAACGCCTGCCAGCCGAGCCAGGCGCCCGCCCCTGCGAAGAGCTTCGCATCGCCCAGCCCGAGGCCCTCGCGCCCGTGGCGTGCGAAAAACCACGCCCCGATTGCCCAGAAAACCGCGAAGCCGCCTCCAGCGCCCAGCACCGCTGCGCGCAGCTCCAGCCCGGGCATGAGCGCGGCCAACGCGAGGCCCGCCGCGAGTAGCGGCAGGGTGACCGCATCCGGCAGCCGGTGGTCGGTCAGATCGCGCCAGGCAAGATACCCGAGT
>NZ_JAJSEC010000016.1 GCF_021272185.1 Roseivivax sp. GX 12232 | reverse complement strand
GGTCGAGTTCTGGCAGGACGGCAAGATCGTGGGGCAGCACGCTCGAGCCTTCGGCCGTGACAAGGCCATCTACGACCCGTTGCACTACATTCCGGTTCTGGCTCGTAAGCCCGGCGCCCTCCGGAATGGCGCCCCCTTCAAGGACTGGGACCTGCCGCCGGCGATCAGGCGCGTGCAGCGCAAGCTTGGCAAGGTGCCGAACGGCGACCGGCAGATGGTTCAGATCCTGAGCATGATCCCGATCGATGGACTGGATGCGGTGGATGCTGCCTGTGCCGAGGCCCTAAGCGAAAGGGTCCCCGCAGCCTCGGTCGTCATCAACATCTTGGCCCGGCATCGGGAGCCGTCACCGCCGCTGACCATCGACACGCCGGCCGCGTTGCGACTGACCTGCGAGCCCGTCGCCGATTGCAAACGCTACGACAGTCTCAGGAGACCCAACCATGGAAAGATCACAGGTGCTGGACGCGATGAGCCAGCTGAAGCTCTACGGCATGAAGGCCGCCTACGATGAGATCATCACCACGGCGGTGAAGCGTCAGCACGAACCACAACAGATCGTCGGCGACCTGCTAAATGCCGAGATCAGTGAGAAGCAGGCGCGCTCGATCAAATACCAGATGACGATCGCCAAGCTGCCTCTGGCGAAAGAGGTCGACGAGTTCAGCTTTGAAGAGACGCCAGTCAACGAGACGCTGGTGCGCGATCTGGCCGCCGGGGAGTTCCTCGAACAGCAGCGCAATGTCGTGCTCATCGGTGGCACCGGGACTGGTAAATCGCACCTGGCCGTCAGCATCGCCCGGGCCTGCATCCGGCGCGGCAAGCGGGGGCGCTTCTTCAATGTCGTAGACCTGGTAAACAAGCTCGATGCCGAAGCCCGTGCCGACCGACAGGGGCGCACGGCAGACCTGCTGTGCCGCCTCGACTTCCTGATCCTTGACGAGCTCGGCTATCTTCCCTTCGCTCAGACCGGTGGCCAGCTGCTGTTCCATCTCATCAGCCGCCTCTACGAGCGCACCTCGATCATCGTGACAACCAATCTCGACTTCGGAGAATGGCCTTCGGTCTTTGGCGACGCGAAAATGACCACTGCACTGCTCGACCGCCTGACACATCACTGCGACATCGTCGAAACCGGCAACGAGAGTTGGCGCTTCAAGACCTGTGAATGACCAAGAACCCGCTGGCCCGATACAGCTGCGCTGTGTGAGGGCTACACCGCATCGGGCCAGCTACCCGGGCACTCCAAGGGGGTCATTTTTGGATGCCGATAGGGGGTCACGATTGGCTGCCGATTGACAGCCAGTCGACGCCGGTGCTCACGCACCACGCCAGGACGGCCATCGAGGTGAGTTCGGTGCCATTGTTGGAAACCATCATGGCAGGAGGCCCCCGCTGGGCGACCAGGGTCTCCAGTTCCCGGACAACCCGTAGCCTGGAGAGGGAGGTGTCGACCACCAGTGCCAGGCATTCCCGGCCGTAGTCATCGACCACTGCCAAGACCCGGAACCTCCGCCTGTCGGTCAGTGCATCGCTGACGAAGTCCAGGCTCCAGCGCATGTTTGGTGCCTCCGGCACCAACATCGGCCGCCGCGTCCCCTGGGCGCGCTAGCGCCCGCTCCGGCGGCGCACCTGGAGCTTCTCCTCGCGGTAGAGCCGCCTGAGCTTCTTCAGGTTGATCACGATCCCTTGGCGCTCGACCATCACGTGGATGCGCCGATAGCCGAACCGCCGCCGCTCGGCGGCCACCGCCTTCATCGACACCCGAGCTTCGGCATCGTCCGGCCGCACGCCACGATAGCGTACGCTAGAGCGATCCACGGCCAGGACCCTGTCACGCCCGGCGCTGGCTCGCCCCGTGGACCTCCACGACATGCGCCACCGCATCCCGCTTCAAACCGGGTACTACCATTTTCTGCGGCGACATCCTTCAGGATCCCGCTCGCCATTGAGCTCGAACCAACGGCGCTTTCAATGGCTCGCTCGAGCATGGCTTCAGCGCGCCGCTTCTTCAGCCAGCCGTTCTCCTGTTCGAGCGTCTTCAGCCGCCGCGCGTCCGACACCTCGAGCCCGCCATAGCGCGCCTTCCATTTGTAAAACGTGGCGCTGCTGACCCCGTGCTTCCGGCACACCTCGGCAGTCGACATCCCGGCCTCCTGCTCCTTCAGCACCCCGAGGTTCTGCTCTTCGCTGAACCTCGATCGCCTTATTGTCCGGCTCCTCGCTGGAGCGGCCTCTACCTCAAACTGGAGGAAGAACGGGGTTCAGGTCACGGTTAATAGCGTACAAATTGGGAGACCCTGCCGGGAAGTCAGACAGCCTCTTCATCTGACAGGGTCCACTTCTTTAAGAGAGTCCCTTGAGTAACAGAGTCCATCGCTTCAAATTCAGCCATCATCTCCTCTCCGCTGACACAGCTGACCGCAGGAGATCCGTTTTCTTCTGCATCGATGTGATCCCAGAGTGACTGCTCAGCGCGTTGAGATGCTGAGCGATGCAGTTCAGGCCCGTTTCCAAAGCTGTTTTCTATATATCGTTTCCTGATAGCCACTGTTTTGACCACCCAGTTATGCGTCTCGAGCAGCTGTTTGCACTCCGCTATCGCCTGATTCTGGGCATCGTCGTCGATCGCTCGCAGGTGCTTTCGGACAGTGTTTCGAGACATGCTCACATCACGCGCGAGTGCGGAGACAGTGACCTCTTCGCCACGATCGATCATCTGAAGACGGGCCTCTTTGATCAGCTCGAGCTTGTTTTGAGCGTTTTTTTTGGCACCATAAACTCCGCCGACGGCTTGCTTGGTTTTATTTGTCGCGACATGCGGCATGAGCCCCTCTCTACGACAGACGCCGCGATCTATGTGGCCACCGGGCGCTGTGTACTTGCGCCAGGTCCAACTAGCCATGGATCGAGCAAGGTACCTGAGCTCTTTGTCTGGTAGAGGATCATGCCAATTATTGAGCGCATTGAACAGTTCGAGCTCGTTGAGGGCATACTCGCGGAGCTCGTACTCAGTATTGCATTGTGACTTAGCTGCGTAGACGAGCCCCCGGACGCTCTCAAATGCCTTGGAATTGCGGCCGGCGAGCGCGTGACTTTCGTCGAAATAGTTAGTTTGCGCACGGGCATAGGTTTCTCGGGTACGCTCTTCCTGTGATGTATGAGAGCTACTCCGATCGTCCGAGATCGGCTGGGCCTGTCTCAGGGGTTCACGCGACATCCACTCGCGCAGTTCAGTTAGCGTCCATTCTTCGTTCGTCCCCGGAACTACGTCGTGCGCGTCGTTGTGCGGGTTCTTCGAGACAAGCGGACTTTTCTCATCGACAACACATCCGATGCCGCGGAGCAGCCGAATTAGCTCGTTGCGAACAACATCAAAAAAAATGATGGCCTGAGTGTTGCTCGTATAGATCGGATACTTGAGCCACCAGACAATGTGTGGGCGGCGCACACACTCTAGGGTCGACCCACGCCGCCCACATAGATAGCGCGGTGGCGGGATATTTGCAGATTCGAACCGGGTGGCATCAACGTCACTATCAACATCAATAGTAATGACGTCTCTGCGATCTTGCTTTTCGTCACTGATGTCGCGACGGTCGAGCTCAAGGTATGGCATGCATGCAAGATACTCTCGAACGTTGTTCGAGAGTATCTTTTTGTCTGTGTCAGCGCAGCGACCAACCGCTGGTATTCTATGAAGTCTGAGATAGTCATGCTCGCCGACAGGCAGCTTGCAGGGCTTCCAGCCAAGGGCACTGTCTTGATTAGACTTGTTCCCGTTGAGAATAATCTGCTCCCATTTGCCGTTTTCGCCTCTATACTGCTGTTTCTTGAATCCTACTGGCACACAAACCCGGCCTTTCGGCCAGGCGCACGAGAGCACGTTCGGTTGCGAGGCAGAATTGCCGAGTATGTACTAATTTCAGAATTCATCTTCCATCTACCTAGTAATCTCACGCCCCAAGCCGGCCAAAGCTTGGTGCGTGCTAGGCAGGTTGTCAGACACTCGTTAATCTCAAGTTTTCGCCCCAAAAACCTTGGATTTGAAAAGTTAACAGAAGATTTTCAAATGGTGCAAAGAACATAAATTGGCTTGTAATTTAAGCACTTCTCCACTGTATATCATTAAGGCGCTCACGCGCGGTCCGAGATTGCCGCGTGTTATCTAGCGGTTCTGACACAAACTTCGCCGCCATAGTCCATCAGAGCCTAGGATGCCTCGCAATGAGATCTGTCCGATTGTCTTCATGCAGGGTGCTTGGCTCCCTAAGGAACACATCCTGCATGCCGTCTTCTTTTTCTTTCAGTAAGGCGTCTCGTAACGAGATCTGGAGAAGATCCAAGCTGAGCGCGGAGCGCATGTTTATCACGCGACACTGAGCCGATGGATGGTGAACTCCGCATCAGGCTCGGCTTTGGTAGCGCAGAAGAGGAAAGTGCGTGCCGCCTCATCGCTGCGCCTCGACGCGGCTTACGTATAGCCCCGTGGCGGCTGGTGTTATCATTGCCGTGAATTTGATCGAGATGGTCAAACGCTAGAGTTCCAGCTCTCAGATGATCTGAGATCCGCCTTTCCTCCGAATTCCCGGAGGTTCTGTGGGCCGATGCACTGCTCTCCACCATTGGACCGCCGGAATCTGGAATTTTCCGGCTGCCTCTCGATGACGGCTGGCAGAGCCATCTGGCTGCCAGGATTGCCGAAGCGCGACGGGGGGGAACTGATAATAGCGGGCTGCAGCTTCGTCACCGAGGCCCTCTTCTCGCACCCGTCAAAGCTGGAGGTCTTCGAAGCGGCACGGGCGCGAGGATACCTAGTCGTTGTGATGCATGTGGGCGTCGACGGCGCCGATCTGTCTGTGGGACGTGTGAGGTGTCGCACCGAGGAAGGCGGATATGACGTTCATGAAGAAAAGATCCTTGCGCGATACGAGCGCGGGCAACCGCTGATCCACGAGGCGGTACTGCTGGCAGACAGGTGCATGGTCTTCGACAACTCTCATCTCAATACAGCGTCGCGGCAGATGCTCGTCTTTGCCAGCGGACGTCTGATTCTTGCTGTCCCGATCCTGCCGGAATGGATCCTGAAAGGTTATGCCGCCGATCTTCTGTATTGAGGCTCGCCTGCGCTCGGTTCCCGCAGGACTACTCCATCCAGACGTCGCTGAGCCGAGTGTAAGCAGGCGACCCGCCTGCATCCATGACGATCCAGTCCTCACCTTGCGCTGTCACGATACCAGGGTGCACGAAACCGGTATTTGCTTTGTAGCAGTAGGATGGGAGCGAGCTCTCCGTGGGGAAGACCCGCATGACAACATCATCGGAGTTCGCATAGACCATCTTGTTGAACGGCCGCCAGGTTCTGGAAATTTCTTCCAGGACCCGCCAGTTTCCAGAGTCTGCAGGGTGCGCCGACGGGACGATATTGAGGTTTTCTGAAATCTTGGCCGCGGGATCGTCTATCCAACCGCCAAAGCAGAACACCATCTCCCCATTGGTCCAGGCACTTTCCTCAGAGTAGGCAGACCACATGGGGAATCCGGGGCGAGCACCGCTGACTTCAAAGACGCGGCGCATGTTCCATTGCGTTGCCTGCTGGGTCTGAAGCAGCAGCTCCTTGGCGGCATCACTCATGCTCGTTGACGGAGCCGCAGATGATCGGTCGAAGAACTCGTCCAGGCCGTCGGCGCCGGCTTCAAGGAAATACGCGATCCGACCTCGATCAAAACTGTCCCGGGGTTCGGACGGGATCAATCTGACACTCGCGGGGATGCGGCCCGCCAGGGTATCTTCCTTCATCCTGGCACAGAAAGGGCACCAGGGCGCGACAATGGCGTAGATCTGTCCTTCGCGGTCCTGGGGACCCACCGGGACAGAAAATGCTGCCTGAAGCCCTCGCCAGACATCGTCAGAATAAACCGCGCCGCAGTTTTGATATGCTAGAAGGTTGGTCGGCGTGGCGACTGCGCCCGCGAAAGGCAGCGATACCAGCGACTTCATCAGCGTGCGTCTGTGCAAATCACTATCTCCCAATCGCGCTGCCTTAGAGCATCTCTTTGACCGTCTCCCAGGAGCAGTCCCTGTGGCTGCCACCACCATCTCCGCGCGCCAGGCGCGTCCCAAGGGTCGGATCAATGAGTTCGTAGAAGCTGATCTCGTCTCCGTCGACGCTGAGGTTCGTCAGCACCAGAAGCGGCTTGTCCTCGTCCAGGTAGGTAATCTCGCCCCCGCGAAGCCTGAGCGTCTCCTCCCGCTCGGAGAACAACCCAGAATGCACTTGTGTCATGATGATCCGACGCCCCTGACCGCGCTGACAGAACCAGACCTCCGCGAAGCCTTCTTCCTGGGTTCTGAATTTCTCGATGACGAGGCCGTCGTCTCTCACGCTTGCTTGGAAGGTCTCGGGCCAATCGAACGGGCCCAGGTAGTCGGCAATATTGGGTCCGAAGAGCGTGCCAGCACCAAGGATGCACAGATCGATCCCGAACCCCACAATCCACGGAACCTGCAACCCGACCAATTGAGCCGCTTTCTGGGAAAGTGAGAAACGAATGGACACTTGCAATCTCGGCAGGGAAAACTCCCTCAACGAGATACTGGCCGCATACCCAAGTCAACTCATAATTGCCGGCGCCAGGAGGTCAGGCGGCAGCACTCACCTATGCCGAGCTTTGCTCAGAGATGGAAAACTGCGTAGAGTGGGAACAGCGTGAAGCTGGCCCCAGGGGCTCCAACCACGGCTGAGATCCGCGCGATCAATCAGGCCTGAAGCAAGGGCGGGGTCGTGGCGGCTATGGTTATCGGCGCGGGGATTGATCGGACTACACAGCGCTCGTCAGCTTGAGCCCACGCACCCTTTCTGTGACGGCTGCGCTGACGGCATCGACAACCGCCATGGGAAAACCCTTTGGCAGCGCATTTTCTGATGTTTCTAGCGCTTTCGGGGCTAGTGCAGCGACCTCTTCGACAATGGCCGTTGCGCGCTTTTTTGAAAGACCGGCGCGCATGGCCGTCTGCACAAAATGACGCCCGTGAATCTGATCAAAGCGATAGTGGCGGCTATTGCCGACCGACATCGCCATCTTCATCTGTTTGCGCTCGATCTGGCGGGCATTCAGCGCAGGCTGCGCCGTTACGATGTCATAGAGCGGTGTCATGCGGTAACTGCCGCCGGGGCTCAGAAACACGCTAAAGTTCTTTGCGTGGCCATCCGTTGCACCCATCAGCCAAAACACAAGCTGGGCTTTCAGGAAGCTTTCCTGATCTTCCATCGGCGTGTCGCTGCCCTTTAGCAAGTCAAGCACATCTACCATGCCCGGCCCGCCTTCATTTTGGTACTTGAGCGTTGGCGGCACGGATAGGGCCTGACAGCAATCCTCCTGCGGCAGGCGCAGCAAACGGCCATCCTTCGTCCAGCGGCGGTCAAAGCGCTCAATGGCAAGAGCTTTGGTGTCACCGAAGGTTTCAATGGTAGCGGTGTTCACCGGCAGACCCAAGGCTTTGGTGAGCTTCAGGCAGTAATATTCGTTCTCGACGCTGTCCGAGAGGTCGATGCCGCCAGGCAGTTCGCCAATTTGTGTCTTGATTAAATGCGTGGTCGGTGTCGTACCGTGTGGCTTGATCCATTGTCCGTCGTGCCAAAGCAGCGCCGTCTTTTCCTGCGCGCCCGCGACAGAAATCCGGAACGCATCATCGCTGGTCAAACCGAGCGGTGCCTGGCTCAGGCCTTTGAGGATTTTTTCGATGGCGGCTTCATCGACCTTTTCGCCTTCCAGCTTCCCAGTGGCGTCAGGTGCATCATCATCCCCTGCGATGAATTGCAGCGCGCCCACGCAGTCATGACCAATCTTGGTCAGCATGCTGTAGGCGTCCGTGCCGCGTGCGCCGACCTTTTCGGCTACCAGACGGCGCAGTTTGTCCGAGTCCGGAAGCAGGTTTTCGAAGACGGCGGCAACGGGTTCGCCGCGATATGGGGTCTCTCGTAGCGGCAGTGATAGAGAGACCGGCAGGGCGTGCTTCCAGCTTAGCCAGTTCTGATGATACGCAAAGCCAATCGCACCGCTGGCCTCGCGGCTCAGTGTGCCAACCCGGCGGTTGTTCAGATATACGCGCAAGGGTGCGTAGGCCGGGCGCCGTCCCATCAGAACAGCTCCTCGATATCGCGTTCGTGGCCCTTGGATCGCTCACCGATCCTGAGTTCAAGGTCGAGCGCGCCAAGGATGGCCAGGATGGATTCGAGTTTCGCAGGCTTTTCACCGCTCTCGATCATCGAGATCGTCGCCTGGCGCAGGCCTGCCCGTTCGGCAAGCTGCATTTGTGTCCAGTTGCGCTTCTTGCGGGCACGCTGGATGATGGCGCCGATCTGTCTGGGTGTACGGGCTAGATCATTCATTGGGGCAATGTACGCTACGGCGCATAAACTGTCAATATGCGGCGTAGCGGATAATCATTACTTATGCGTCGCTACGAATAAAATGCATTTATCAGTTAGGGCGTATAGGGCCGATGATCCATCCGCGCCCCGTCAGATCTCCAAGCCCTCAAGGATCGCACGCGTTTCCGGAATTCGATCAAGGGCCCTGGAAATGTGCTCGCGCCAGCGTGGCCCGGTCTCCATCGCCGCGGTGTAGGCCTCAAGTAGATCGTCAGGGCGATCCTCGGACATGGCCGCAATCAGGAAGGCGGCCTGCTCTCGGTCCTTGGTGGATTTCAGGCTACCTGCACCATCTCTGCGGCGATCAGCAATGATCAGCTTGTGGATCGCAAACCGCTCCGGCCGCGGGATCTGAACCAGGACTCCTGACCGATATATCGCGACTGCATGGATGGGCTCGGCGATCAGGAAATTCAGATAATTCAGACCTTGCGCGTCTACGCCAAGCGCAGGGAGCTTTCGAAGGCTCTCCTCGCCGAAGGCCGGAGTCAGGAACTCCACCAGCTGCCCGCTGCCGCCTTGGGTCCACCTCCAGGTCCGAGGCTTGTCCAAGCTCGGAATGGGCTCGAACTTCAGAGCGGAGAACGTCTCGGCAAGGCCAGGGGCAACTTGATCCTCAAGCGCGACGCAGAGCTTTTCGAACTGGGTGATGTCGATATCTCTCGTAGTGGCCATCCCGCCGATGGGAAGACGGATGCCGAGCTCACCCTCATACAGCCGAAACGCATTCGTGCCCACGATCGTGCCGCCAAGTCGGAACGTCCCGGCCGCCTCCATCGCAGAGAGGATGGATCCTGTTGCCCGATCAGTGGACGTCATGCCTTCAGCTCGGAGAATGCGGACGAGGCGTGAGCGCTCTGACTTGCGTGCTTTGGCGGTCTCACGGATTTGTTCAATCCGCTCGATTCGCGCGCGGGTGTCCTCGCTGTCTTCCCCCACATAGACAAACCGCATGTCCTTGCCGACACGGCGCGCCGCGTACCAGTAGCCCTTGTTTCCGCGCTGCTTCAGGATGGGCTTTCCTTCGACGCCAGAGAGCGCATCGTCGCGCAGAAGGCGCACCAGGTCCGTGTATGCGCTTGTTGCAATGCTACTGAGACTGATCATGCCTATCACTTTGCCGTTTTGCTAGGCACAAATGTATCAAGCAATTTAATATATTGCTAGGCACACCCAGAACGTCTGGCGTCAAGAAGCTCAGAGACGACTATCACACGAGGTGCGTGCCATCCGAGAGGACCGCTTCGGTCATCGGGATGTCCCAGGGCATCGGGAAGATCGTTCGCACAAGGCAGCCGGCGAAGCCCACGCCGATGATGCGGGGGCGTAGATCAAATTCAGCGAGCGTGCGATCGTAGTATCCCCCGCCGTTGCCCAATCGGTAAAGCTCGGTGTCTATTCCTACCAGCGGCGCGATGACGACGTCCGGAACGGCGGGGTCGCGGTCGGCCGGCACCATGATATTCCAATGGCCGCGCGTCATGCGGACCCCGGGATGCCAGGCATGGAACTCGAGCGGCGCATGTCTTTCGGTGACGACAGGAAGGAGTATCCGGGCCCCGGCCTGATGAGCGTCTTCCATCCATCCTCGCAGATCTGGTTCACCACGGATTGGCCAGTAGACCGCTATCGTCAAACCAGGCTCTGGTGAGAGGACGCGGTTGAGCCCTTCGATCAAAGCTCTGGTGGACCGTGCTCGCTCTTCAGATGACAGGGCACGTGTTGCGACAAGCCGTGACCGCTCAGCACGTCGGAAGCGAGCAACATCCCGCGCGGTGTCCGGGTCGACCGGGTGCTTGCCGACCAAGACATGCGCGAAACAGGGCGCTTCCCCTCCGTTGTTTTCGTCATCCATCCGAAACCAACCAGTACGACTTGCCGCGGCAGGGCTGATAGCGCACCTCGCGGCGGGGATGAAAGCAAATATTCCAGAATTGGATTGCGTCGCAGTGCACGCACCGCGGTGGAGCTCCTAGTGCAGGGCGCGCCGGCGGTGCGTGCACTGCGAGCCGCATATCCCGGGGCGACGAGGGGGTCGTGAGGATCGAGGTTCCAACGCTCTCGATATTCCTCCTTTGAGAGACCGTGCTCGAGCTGAAGATGCCGGGCCAGGAGAGTGAAGCGCTCTCCACATTCCCTGCAACAGACGCCACGAGGCTCATGACGTTCATGAAAGCGGGAGTGCCCCAGGTCGAGGATCGCTTGCTTGTGCGGCATTAGGTGATCCTGAATGCGTGTTTCGCTTCGAACCAAACCAGCAATGTCAACTACACCTAGGGTTTAGCTGACACAGCGGCACTTCACCCACAAGGTAATCATCTGCAAGATCGCTTTTGCACGAGCGTCAACCACGTAGAATGCCGCAAGTGGTCATGCAATGCAGGGATTGTCGCCCCTCAGTCGACTATGGTTGGCGCGCTATGTCTCGGTCCAGGTCGTGATCTTTCCAAGGATCGCCTTCGTGGCGAACTCTGAGATGGGACCCGTGATCAATTACAAGCTCACCGCGGGCCATCATCTCCAAGAGCACGCTCAGTCTCACAGGGATCTCGACCGTGATCGTCCCCTCGAAGCCGTGGTAATGCACGGTTTGGTTCAGCGCCTCCAAAAGCCCGACCATCTCCAGCACAGTCCTTGTTTCCAATAACGGGTGCGTATCAATGCTGGAAACCACCAAGTAGTCATCTTCCATACCCCCCCGAAGGACGCAGGGGTCGATGATGACACCCAAGAGGTAGACCGCATCCTCGACGAACTTGGGAAAGGGCCGCATCAGCGCGAGCCTGGGGTCATCGGGATTTGGCCGTGGAAGTCCGATGGCGCCGTAGTCGAGCGGCTTCTCCACGATCACGCAGGGATCTCCGCCGCGTCGACGCCGCCCGTCTGTTTTGAAATTCGGGCGAGCATGTCAGCGGCATCAGAGGCGTTGACATGAACTTCGGAACTTACCGTCCGCCCGTCTTGGACCAGCGCTACATCGATGGAGATGACGCCGCGGACAGTCACATCATTCGCCCTCGAGCGACGGCTCGCCCCTGGCCCGGAGCAGAGCGTTCCGCCAGCGCATTGGGAGCGATCGCTTTGTCAGGGGCTGAGGAGGTCATCCGGACACAGGGTGTAAAATGAAGAGGTTGAAAAGTGTACTTTGAAATCAGAAAGACAGAGCTGTCCCGCAGGTGTCGCGGCCCGGCCAAGGAGCTACGCAGTAATGCACGAAGGATAGTCGCTCGACCCATGCGCGTCAACGCGTCGCCCTGCGCCACCATAAATTGCAACGCGCAATCTATGCGGCATTGTGGTTAGCTTGGGACAACATCGTGCGGATAAGATTGCGGCAAACAGCAATAGAAGGACTTCAGTGAAGAAGCTTCATCCAACCCTTGCGCCTGGATTCAGACTATGAATATGATTCTCAGGTAGCCCACTTGACACTGGGCTCCGCTTCGCAATCTGACTCTTGGTAGCAAGCCAATCGGCTCCCCGTTTCTTTTCATTCCCGGAGACCATTCCGGCTGATGGAAGAGGCGCCTGAACGGATTCTGAATTTGGCACCGCTACTGGCTGATAAACAGGCAGGGAGCATAAAATGCCAGGAAAGCCGAAATCTGAAAGCAGGAAGATGAAGGCGAGCATCAATCTTCGGATGACGGATGAGACCTATGATGCTTTGAACGAGCGGGCCCAGGGGTTGGGGACCTCCCCCACGTCATATGTCAGGCGCCTGATTGCGCAGGACCTGAGCCGAGTTTCGGCCCCGGGCGGTGAGGTGACCGATGCGCCAGAGGTCAAGGTGTCTGAGAGGCCAACTGCACGGGCGGCTCAAGGACGTAAGAAGGTGTCTCCTGCCCGATGGCAAACAGGGGCCCTCATGGCGTCCCTGATGGCGGCCTCCTCGCTTCTAGAGCGCAGCAAAAGGGACCTGGAGCGCAGGCTTTCTGGTCTCTCACGGGCAAAGGGGGATGGCACCCCTGCCCCATCTGAGGCGGCGCCTCACACGGCTGTGGAGGGCGTCCAACAGGCCTGCGCCGAAGTACTCCGAGAGCTGCAAGGTCTGCGATCCGTTCTTGATGGGTTGGTGCCCACTACCGAAGGCAGTGAAGAGACCCCGCACCCAAGGCTGCCCGGCATGAAAACGGGCATGAAAACGGGTCCCGGATATTCTGAAAACGGGGAGCCTCTGCAATGATGCTGAAGACCGAGCGCTTTGTTCCCGAGGACGTGGGGAACCTCAAAGCCTACTTTATCGATCCCGGTGAAAACGAGGCGGCAACATGGGTCATCGGTTTTCCAGAGCTGTTCGATTACATGCAATCGCTGGCGCAGGGGTACCACAAAGCTTACGCGGTCCGGCACCAGATGATCTCGCCGGGCGAAAAGCTTTCTGAACAAGAGTGGAGCCGGGTCCTGTCACTCTTCCTGAACGAAATCGACGCCCCTGATGGTATCGAAGACAGGATGGCCATCGTGGAGCACGAAAAAGCACGCGCGGACAACACCGGCGGGGCCAGAATTCATCGCCATTTTGCTATGGAAGAAAACGATCCTTTCTCCACGCGAACACTGAAGGCGCCCAACTACATGGGGAACGAGTTCATATCCCGCATTTGCGAGTTGGAATTCGGACACCCCAGCATTCCGGGTCGCTTCAACCAGTATGCTCTCAGGCGTCTGCGCGAGGAACGCCCCGATCTGGACCCCACACCCCTGGTAGAGGCCATCGAAGAGGCCGCGGCTCTGGTGGGCGTCGATCCTGAAAAATACTGCGCGCGATCCGCGTACCAGGATGCCTCCTTCCAGGCCTTCAAAAGGGTTCTGAAAACCCGTCTAGATCGGGCCTCCAAAGCCCATCTGCAAGGGCTCCTGGATCAGGGGACGGATGAGGACACCGCCCAGCGCGCCCTGAAAGACGCCCTGCCCCGCATACGCTCGGAGGTCATCACCGAAACCCTGCCCGGTCTCCATGCCCGCCTGCGCGAGATCGTGGCCTCCTGCCGCCAGGATATAGGCGCCCTCCCCGCCGCTCTGGACGAGGCCGGCTTTACACTGCGCCAGGACGCCGAACGTGGTCCTGAGGCCCCTTATTTCGTCGACTACAGGCTTCCTGCATGCCCGGCATCAGGCGATCCTGCCAGAACGATGAAGATGGGGGCCCTCGACCGCCTGGCCCGTCTCGATCGAGCTCAGCTGTCAGAAGCCCTAGACTGAAGACAAAAAGGCATCCCGCCCCCTTTGGGGTGTGGGGCGCCCTCCCGCTTTGCGGATCAGCAACCGCTTTCAGCAGAGGAAAAGATCCCTTATCCTTTCAGGATCAGGGCAGCGTCTCCAAGGATAGGATAAGGGCGCCATAGAGCAGGACGGAAAGCCAATTGGCTTGCTACAGACGTAGGCACCTACATCTGTAGCAAGATCATAGACTGAGCTGTCTTAGCTGCGCCAGATAATCAGATAGACATACGTTTTGGGCGGCGGCCATAAAAGCGTCGGACGCGGCACAGTGCGATGCCTTCTTCATCCGTTCCTGCTGCAGAGGCATCGCGCGCCGAGCCGGCATATTTTCTTCTCGCCACAGCCTGAACCGCTCTCGCGTAGTTGTGGGGTCAACTTGGGCCGAGCCCGCGTAGTTGTGGGGTCATCCAGCACGAACCGTGACCGATCCCGCGTAGTAGCGGGGTCGTCGGAGGCAAAATTGCGCGTAGTTGTGGGGTCGTCGAGCCGACAGCGCGGTTTCCTCGGAAACTCGGAGGTTAAATATCGTCCGCCGCGTATTTGCGGGGCCGTCATCACATAGGCCTCTGATATTATAGAATAAATTTGGTGTGTACGAAGTTGCATTCTCTAGAGCAAGGACGCGCATGCTTGCGGTCCTCAAATCGATCTCCCCAAGATCTCTTAATTTGAAAGCTGCGCGTAGTTGTGGGGTCATCTCTAAAACCCTTCGTCAAAACAGATACTTGAGGTCGGATGACCCCGCAACTACGCGGTGCCAGTCATGAGGCGTGCCCGGTTTGCGAAATTTCCCTTGGTCCAATACGATCTTCACTTGTTTTGGAGTCTGCCTCATGGAACTGCACCGCGGCACCCCGACGGCGGCCACACCCCCGATCACTGACGATGAAGCGGCCGCACTCGCAAGGTCGACAGTCAACCTGTTCCAGGCATGGGAGCTCAGTGACGCCGAGTCCTGCACGCTCCTGGGCGGCATAGCAAAGCGGACATGGGCGCGCTGGAAAGATGGCCAAATCGGTCGCATAGAGCGCGACTTGCGGTTGCGGCTGGCGCTGCTCATCGGGATCCATAAGGGACTGCGACACATGTTTCGCGAGCCAGGACGTGGTTACGCTTGGATCCGCAAGCCGAACGCTGCTTTCGAGGGCCTCTCGGCACTCGATGTCATGCTCCGCGGCGAGATGACAGACTTGCTTGCACTGCGAGACTGGCTGAACGCGGAACGCGGTGTCTGACAATCAGATCTCGAGCTCCCATACCCGTGCGAGACCTACGCCGCGCACACGGATCCCGCTTTCTAGAACATCCGAATACGAACGATGATGATGCCCGTGCACGATCAGCCGCGCGCCCATATCCGCCGCCAGGTCATCGATGAACTCCCAGCCGTGTTGGTGATTTGACGGCGCTTCATGCGTGATCAGAACGTCAGCTTTTTGCGCTCTGAGCTCTTCCACCGTCCAGGGCATGATGGTCGTGAGATGCCGCCACGGCCGGCCGCCTTTGTGACGCTCCTGCGGTGGTGTTTGGGCGACGAATTCCGCTTCGGAATGGTATTTTGGCACAGCATCTCCAGACCAAACTTTACCGCGGATGACGCCACCCAGGCCGGCGATCCGAAGATCACCAACCTCAACAACACGTCCGTCAATGCGGCGGTCGTCGGATTCATCAATCACGCTCCAAAGATCCGGCGTGCCATTATCATGATTTCCGACGATGAATCTTAGATCGATGCCGCGGTTAAGGATTTCCTGGAATGCCTCGCGCGCTCGATCAGGGCCGCCCGGATCGAGCTTGCCCTCAGCCAGGTCTCCGAGAACGATGACCGCCTCGACATCGTGCATTGGATGATTGAGGAGTGGCTCCCATCTGCCGTGTGGGTCGCCATAGATTAATGTTTTCATGTTTTTATATAGCATATTTAGCAATTATAGTAAAAGCAACATCAGAACTCGGGGATTGCATATATCCCTTGGTTTACAATGAGACACTGAATAAAAGTGCAGTGAAGCCCCGCAATTTCAGGAAAAAGACATAGGAATGAATGTGATTGAGGCACCGAGAACAAGCAAGCTGATGGACTATCAAGTCATTGAGATCCTGGGCGTCGACTCAGAGGAGGCGTTGCCGATACCGTCGACAAGCAACTCAATAATGTCGGCACTCTCATCGTGAGCGGTGCCTTCGTCGCAGGGCTCGCGCTTTCAGGCATCGGCCTCATGCGCCTGAAATCGGAAGCCGATACGCAAGGTCACCAGACTAAATACGGTGTAGGCCTCTGGCGGCTTGGTCTCGGCGCAGCTTTGGTTGCACTTCCGGCGATTATTGGTGTGACTACGGTCAGTTTGGGCGCGGACGACACGAAAACGATGAAATTCTCATCAGGATTCAGCGCTTCCACTGGCGGCGAATGATACGCAATTTACAGGTGACAAAACTAGGGCCGCCCAAGCAGTCGGCCCCAGTTCTGTGCCGAAGGCCGTCCTGCACGGCTTAGACGCCCACACGCATCGCGTCGATGTGCTGACGCACGCCAACCATGCCGGGGATTCCCTGGGCAATCATCAGGTCGATGGGACTGCGCCCTTCGTAGAAAGGCCCCTTGTTTGGAAGCGTTGGCCAGTCGGTGATCAGCGGTCCGTTGAAGAGAAGCCTCAGCCCCTTGTAAATGCCGATAATCAGGCTGGCGCGGGTAACCTTGTCGCGATCAAGCGTCCCGATAAAGGTAGCCGACTTCATGCGGGCCCAGGTGGCAGGCGGCACATCGAAGAGCGCCGCCGATTGGGTGCTGGTGAGACCCCAGGAGCTGGTGGCCCGGGCCACGGCCTTGACTAGTGTCGCGACCTTGTCGCGATCACTGAGGGGCTGGATGCCCGTATCGGTGGCGAATTGAGCGCTCATCGCGAGCTCCATATGAGAGCTGTCTTCTATAATACAGTTTTCTCACCTTATCAAAACACGGCTTGCCCTAGGACGCCCCTCTTCCTTTTACCATGGCAACATTTTCGGCTTACCAGGCGTCTTGAAATAGACCGTCATTTCAGCGTCCGAGCGGCACCTCGACCCGCTGGTGTCCCGGCTTCGTGACCGGCAAGTGCGCGATAGCGTCTGAATAGTCAGTGAAGGTGCCGTGGTAACCCTGGGCCTTCGCTGCGGGGCTCGGTATGATCTGCTTCGCAGTGGCGGCGCCACCAACGAAATGCGTCATCGCTACCATACAGCGATCGGACGACAGGTACGGCATGGCGTGGTGGTCCCCTGCTTCGACCGCATTGTAGTCCATTTCCACGGTGACAAGCTGGCACGTTTGGATCGGGCGCGCGATTTCAGAGCCCTTTGCCGCGGTCTCGGGGTTCACATACACGTCGGGCAGCACATTGTACTCGCATTTCTGTGAATATGCCCCTTAGCGAGTGACCTCGATATCGCCCGAGACAGGCGACCAATCGTCGAGATCGGCGGAATTCACGGCCTTCTCAGACTCCAGGATGCCTGACACCTTCTCCCAGCCGTGCTGGCCCGGTTGGCGATACTCGATGACGAAGTTACTGGTCTTCGAGGCAGCATTCCATCCGACGAGGGGTGCCGATCGGAAATGGACTTCGTAACGCCCAGCGGGAAGGCGCACAGGCTCCGGCTTCAGAAATTTTCGGCCATGGATGGGCTCTGGTGCGCAAAGCCGGCGGTAGACGGAATGCGCCTTTCCCCGGACAGACTTATCCTACGGCCTCTGTGATCAGGATGCCGAGCGCGGTGAAGCCATTGAGCACGGCGATCCGGACGTGCAGTTCCGCGACCTGGCGGTCGAAGTCTCGTGCCATCAGGCCCTGACCCAGTAGCTTCACACAATGCATCTTTGTCTCGACGAAGCTCCGGCGGTGGTATCCGCTCCAGCATCTCCAGAGCGCTCGACCGAGATATTTTGAGGCCCGCAGCGCTTCGTTGCGGGTGACGGCGCCAGCGCTGGAAGGCTTCCAGGGCTTGGCGTTCCCGCGTGGCGGTATCACAGCATGAGCGCCCCGTTTCGCAATCACGTCCTGGCACTTGCGGGTGTCGTAAGCACCGTCAGCCGCTACAGACCCTATCTCTTCATCGGCCGGGATATTGGTGACCAGCTCCGGCAGCATGGGCGCGTCGCCGATGTGGCTCCCCGTGATCTCGACGGCACGAACCTCCAGCGTTTGCTCATCGATCCCGAGGTGGATCTTGCGCCACAGGCGCCGCTTGGGACCGCCGTGCTTGCGGGCGTGCCATTCCCCTTCGCCTTCCGCCTTGATGCCGGTGCTATCGATCAGGAGGTGCAGAGGGCCATGGGAGCCTCGATACGGGATGTCGACCGCCAGCGATTTCTGGCGGCGGCAGAGGGTGCTGTAGTCTGGCACCTCCCAGTCCAACTCCATCAGGCGCAGAAGGCTCCCGACGAAGCCAGTCGTCTGCCTGAGCGGCAAGTCGAACAGCACCTTCATCGTCAGGCAGGTCTGGATGGCAGCGTCGCTGTAGCACGGTTGCCGACCCCGCTTGCCGGTCGGTGGCGGCTTCCAGGCCATGCCCGGGTCGAAACAAATCGTAAGGGAGCCACGCTGCTTCAGCGCATCGTTGTAGGCCGGCCAGTTCTTGGTCTTGTAGCTCGGCGGTGTAGGTCTGTTCATGCCGCTCCGGCTACCATGCTGGATTCACGAGATGAATCCTCGGCCGGTTTGCGCAACAGAGCTCTCGCTGGAGATAGGAAGTTCCCATTTGGGCTTTACCCTTTTCTGGCCATCGTTCATGCGACTTTCTGGGCCAGAGAAGGGTCTAAGACCAGGTCAGGTTGCGCCAATCCTGAAGTCTAGCTCTTTGTAGAGAACAAAGTCGGTTATCCACCGTACACCGAAATCGGAACATACATCCGGTAGTTTTCGATTCTGCCGTTTTGCGCGTGGTCTTGACGTTTCTTTCGTAACCACGGTTCTATTGCTTGGCGCCGTGAGAGCATAGGCCGCTAGGAAAGGGTCCGCACCGATCTGCTCAATTTCCTCGTCCGTCAGATCGGAAGCATACCCTTGTTCGACAACCTTCTGAAAATGCGTCGCGTCGACCTCCTCATCGAGTACGAGAGCCTCTTCAACGTTCTTGTCAGACAGCCAGTCGGGAAGCGCCCCTTTACCGCGGCAGACCTCGGAAAAGATCTCGAATGGCATCTTGATGTCACCACCTTCGGCCCGTTCCTGGAGCCAATCCCAGAATTGCGGCACGCGGTCGATGGGGTAATAGTCGGCGTCTGCGCGGATCAACGTATTGGCATCAATCAAGTAAAGCAAAACAGTCGACTACCCGAATACTATGCTGAGCCGAGCGAGCGCATACCCGCGAGCATCGGCTCCACGCCGGTCGGCCGGACCCCCAGGAGCTTTGCAGCTTTGGTGTGCGTGATCACGTCGGATCGCAGAGAGCGGCCGACGAACTGGAGCATGGCATCACCGACGCGGTGCCGACGTACGACGTAATAGCTGGGTCCACCTGCGGAATTCCGAGCCTTGGCTTTCTCGCTGTCGCGGAATTGACGCCAGCGTGCACCGTAGGCGGCATGCACAGATTGGTAGGTCGCTGTGTCGAGGCGATCCGTTCGCCACATCCGGTACGCAACCATGCCCTCGCTGACTTTCCAGATGTCGGCGATATTGGCGGCCACCTCGAGGGCGGCAGAGGTCTCGGTCATCCGATCAATACCGGCGAGAGCGCTGTCCGGGAGCAGAATCCGGCCGGCAACGTCATTGCAGAAGCGCTCGACCCGAGCTTTGGATGTTCCGTCCGCGACAGTCGTCGGTGCACCGCTGATGCCGGTTGAGCCAGTGAGAATGTGGACCAGCTCATGGAGCAGCGTGAATGCCCAGGCGGCGCGGGCATCGCCGTCGTTGATGACGATCATGGGCGCGTAGGGGTCGGCAACCGCGAACCCGCGGAACACTCGCTCGCTAATATTCGTATGGTGGGTCCCGAGGTTTCCGGCCAGGATCACGAAAACACCAAGGGCCTCCACGCGGCGTCTGAGTTCATCAAACAAATCCTTTGGCGCGTTCATCCCTTTGCGAAGCGCGCGATCATCCTCGATATCGAGCTGCACGCTGACCAAGCGCACCGCGTGCCTAACCGGGCTTTCCACAGACAGAGAGCCGACAAAATCCAAGCGATGACCCGTCTCCTCCTCGGCAATCAGCTCAGAAATCGTCGCCTGGCGCGCCCGGATGTCTCGTACCAGAGCATCGAGATTTGCGGCGTCATGTTGCTCTACGGGAGCATCAAACGTGCGATAGTCCTCACCGCGGTCTGCGGCACGCGGCGGGGACTGCAGGTAAAACGTGGTCAGTGGACGATGATAGACAGAAGCGATCTTGAGCAGCTGATTTCGCGTCGGGCTCGTTTCGCCACTTTCGAGAGCCTCTAGTTTCTGCTCCGCAGTCGCGCGCGCGGACGTGGACAGACCGATCCTATCCGCTGCCTCAGCAGCGGATAGCCCTGCCGCTTCTCGCGCCCACACGAGCATCTCTGGATTTATCGTGGTGGCTCTTGCCATCTCGCGTATTTGCGCCTCTCCCTGTGCGATCAGTGTGTCAGATCGCGGCGATGTGTCTACAGCTTGTTATTTAGCACCCAGAGATCGGTAATTCGATGTGACATCAAGCACATCAGCGGGCGCCGTGGCGGCATGACGGAAGGGATCTGATGTGGACTAATGCTCCGTACTCAAACCCGCGTCCATGAGCGCTTCCTGCTCCGGCAAATCCGACAAGCTCTCTAACCCCATGGCCGCCAGGAAGCCGTCGGTCGTTACGTATGTATATGGAGCTCCACGCCGCGGTGATCGGGGCCCTGTTCCGATGAGGCCTTGGGCGTGCAGTCGCCCGATCAGATCCCGGCTCACCTCCTTGCCGAAGATCTCGGCGAGACCATCTCGGGTCACCGGCTGGTGGTAGGCGATCGCCGCCAACACCGCGAGGTCCCGCTCCCGCAGATCGAGGGTCTGGGCGCTCACATCAGCCGCCGCTCGGATCACCGAGCCATACGCAGATCGTGTCCGCATCATCCAGCCATCGGATACTTTGACGACCTCGTAGGGCCGTGTTTCCAGGTCGGCAGCCAGGTCCTCGATGAGGAGATCGACCGAAGCCCCCTGCCCCACCACGCGCGCGAGGTCATCTCGGGGAACCGGCGAGGCAGAGGCAAAGAGCACAGCTTCGATTCGGCGCATCCATTCGCGCCACCGCAGCTCGGCGGGCAGGTCGTCCAGCTCGCGATCGATGTCGGTGTCTTTCTTGGTATCTTTTGGCATCTCAGACACCGTAGATCCTGAAGGCGTCTCGGCCGGTCAGCTCGCGCGCGATGCCCAGTTCGAGCAGCCGGTCACAGAACCGTCGCGCGGATCGATCACTCATGATGCCTGCCATACTCACAGTCGGTGAAATCGCGTCCCGGGTCAGCAAGAGCTGCACGGCTTGATCCGCACCTTTCGAGCGGAGCTTCGGCGCCACTGCCTGTAGCTTGGCAGCCCGCCTGGCCAAGTCATCGGACATCTGCACGATCACCTGAGACGACCGCCAGACCGCTTCGTAGCACGCGGAGATCAGCTCGCCCCCCTCCCCCCGCAAGGCCTTTCGTGGCAGACCGATGGACAGGAGAGGGACAACATGTGTCCAACCCAAAGCCTGCGCCAACGCGGCATCTGCCAGCAACCGGGCGGCCATCGTCTCCCGTGGACGGGTCCCCATGACCGCTTCAAGGATCTGGGTGGCCCGCGCGATCGGAGCCCCCTGCCCCGCGTCCAGATGTTCGGCGATTTGCTCGGCCTCGAGCATCGGCAAGGCTTTGGACAGGGATCCCACCGAGATCGGACGTCGGATCATATGGGACCATGTTAGGAAAACTGCGCCAGCCGGCCCCGGCTGCTCGCCCGCTCGCAGCAAGTGCACCTCGTCCCGGATGTCAGACGTCCGCTCCGGACGCCCGGCATCCATGACACAGCGCTCAGCGGCCTGCAGCGCGAGGCGTTGTCGAAGAAGCTCGCGCGGCACCTCGTCTCGCGCCAGCCAAATGTGCAGATGCGAAAGCGCCGCCCCTGCCTGAAACGCCATGTCTGTAAGACTTTCGGCACGTCCGGAGGTCACCCAAGACGGCAGTCTGGGAAGGGCTTCGAGGGGGTCTGGGGGCACCAAACGGGCGTAAGACATACCGCGACCCTATCTGAACGCGGCGCTTTTAGCCATCTTTTTTGCCCAAAACCGCCGGGGATTGGCCGATAGAGTGATGTCCAATAATGTTGACTTATCGGACATAGCAACCGTAGGCTTACGAGCATGCCCAAATCCCCCGAAAACGGCTCCGAAACGGACGAGAAGTCGACCTCAGAAGCGTTCCCCGCGGACAACGGTCACGAGGGCGGCGCCAGCGATCACGTGGTGATCCTCCCCTGCCATGTCGCGGGCTCCGGTACCCTCGATCGCCTAGCGAACACCGCACGCGACTACGCCAAGGCGTCGAAGGCCAAGAATACGCAGACGGCGTATCTCTCAGACTGGAAACACTTTTCTCGATGGTGCCGGATAAAAGGCACAGACCCCCTGCCCCCGTCTCCTGAGCTGATCGGGCTCTACCTGGCGGACATGGCCTCGGACCGCGCAAAACCGTTGTCCGTGGCGACAATCGAACGCCGCCTCGCTGGCATTGGCTGGGGCTACAAGCAGCGAGGCCTCACACTGGATCGGAGTGATCGGCACATCACGGCCGTGCTCGATGGTATTCGCCGCCAACACGCGCAGCCGCCAAAGCAAAAAGAAGCGATCATGCCGGAGGATGTCCTGGCGATGGTCGACACCCTGGGTTTCGATCTCCGCGGTTTGCGGGATCGGGCGATCGTGCTCCTGGGATATGCCGGCGGTCTAAGACGCTCCGAGATTGTGAGTGTTGACCGCGGTCAAGACGAGACCGACGACAGCGGCGGCTGGGTCGAGATCTATGACGACGGCTGTCTGCTCTACCTCAATGCCAAGAACGGTTGGCGCACTGTGGAGATCGGCCGGGGGTCCTCGGACCAGAGCTGTCCGGTGCACGCGCTGGAAAAGTGGTTGCATTTCGCCAGGATCGAGTTTGGTCCAGTCTTTGTGCGGACTTCGCGAGACGGCAAACGCGCCCTGCCCTCTCGCTTGAATGACAAACACGTCGCGCGGCTCATAAAGCGCACTGTCCTGGCTGCCGGCGTGCGGCCTGACTTGCCCGAGAAAGACCGCTTGTCGTTGTTCAGTGGGCACTCTCTACGATCGGGGCTAGCAAGCTTTGCCGAGGTGGATGAGCGCTATGTCCAAAAGCAACTTGGCCACGCCTCGGCTGAGATGACACGTCGATATCAACGTCGCCGGGACCGCTTCCGGGTGAACCTCACGAAGGCTTCCGGGCTCTAAGACACCGCAGGTTTCTGGAATTCCCGCTACGGCTATCAAGCCGAGAAAGCGGCACTGAGTTGGTATGGGCCTATCCGAATATCTTCGAGCTCAACTTGCTGTATCCGGGTATTTTGAGCGCTCCACTCCAGCATCCGGAACGGCCTAAACTGACTGCCTTTAGTGCTCGTCATCAAGATTAGCTCTTGAAGTGAGTAGCCTTCTTCATGCGCTCTGAGCACCTGGACTACTAGGTGTGGGACGGTTCTCTGCGCGAGTGTTGGGATGGCTTCTACAGCCTCTCCAGGCGGTTTGTTGACCGCGGGAAACGCTTTTCTCATCCATTGAGGACACCTCGTCGTTAGAATTTGCCCGGACGGATCCGGCCAGCAGCTACCGGCTCACCGTTCCGCCATTTTCGCAGCATCGAAGAGAGATACCCGGCTGGCTGGGCGATCCGATCGATGCGAGAGGCGATATAGTCGAGGGCCAAAAGCATGTTGCACGGGCCCCAGGCCTGGAGAGTCGTGAGAGCTTGGTTATGTCTTAGTCCTAAAAATCCTGAAAACTCCAAAATGACCCCCGCTAGGCTCTTGGATGAGCTCGGTGGATGTTCATACATCGATACGATTGAAGAGCAGCTATGCCAAACTTGGGTGAATGTGCGCTGAGCGTCTGACAAGCGCGCGCATGATTCAGTGTTTGTTTTACTAGACTCTTTGTGACGGACATTTTGTCCGCCAGGAACAGACGTTTTGTCCGCCAAAATGTGCTCCTGAGATGTCTTCGACTCAGCATCGTTGCCCGCGGTCAACTCGTCTGGGGCAGGGGCCATCTCCTGAGGTTCTTCATGCACAAACAGGGCGCTACACTCGTCTTCGATGGCTTCCTTGAGCTTGCCCATGTCCGATGAGGTCAGCGAGACGCGGCGAAGGGCATTCGCGACAAGGCGCACGAATTCAGATAAGCGCTTTGGCAAGCTCCCAAACAACTCGCATGCGGTTTGCTGGAGTTCGCAGATCTGGTGCTTGATCTCGTCTGCGATATTCTGCTTCGCCTCTTCTTCCAGTTCGATCTCTTGCTTTAGCTTTTGGAACTCCGGGAGCCGACGAAACAACGGCCTCAGGTCAACGCCGTACGCATCTACGACCTGGCTTCGGCGCTTCTGTGAGGGTCTTCGTTTGCAGTTATTGCTGCGCTTTAGCTCGATCACTCCGACACCTGCTAGTCGCTGCTCGCAGCGATGACGTGTCCGCGGGCAACTAATTTTTGCACGCCGCTGGATGGTCTCGGTCTTCGCGTAGGAAATCAGCAGCATGTCATGCGTAATCGGTCCCTCTGGGAGCACGCTGAGATGCGCTTTCAGCACGGCCATCGCACTGTCGGTGATCTTTGGCTTGATGTAGCTTCGGACTTCATCGAGCAGATCCAGTACTTGGTAGCGGTTCTGAACTGGAGGGAAAATGTCCTGGCCGTCCTGTTGCCCACGGTCAACGCCACGCGCCGTAGATCTGTCCGCTGGATGGGGCAGGGCGGGTGTGTCGAATTTAGTTGTCTGGGCGCACGCCGTCGTTCTCGCAGGAAGGCCTGCGAGGATTTCATCGATGCTCTGTGTCATGCCTGAATTTCAGAAGGCCGCAAAAATCCTGCCCTCGGAACGCGGGAAATGCGATCCAAGCTTGATTCGGTCTGTTTTTGGGGCTACCTAAAAGGTGTTCAGTCTTAAGAGGGCCCGTTCAGACTTCGGTTTGGGCGGGTCTTTTTTGTGCCTGTTCCTGCTCCTTTTTGCTGCTCGTTCTAGGGTGTCGGGGTGGATGAGTTTCCACGTGGAAACTCTATGAAAACAGATGCTTAGGTCTTTTGACCGCGCTTGAAGAAACTCTTCTTGGCGGGTCTTTGTGTGCCTGTTCCTGCTCCTTGTTACTGCTCGCTCTAGGGAGTTGGGGGCGGATGAGTTTCCACGTGGAAACTCCATGAAAACAGATGCTTAGTTCATTTCACTGGGTTCCCTGCGGCCTCCAAAAGGAAAGCTACCAGACGACTTGGGCAAAGTTGGCCATGGCCAACTCAACAAAATCAGTGACTTAGGGCCCGAACTCGGCTTGCCGCCGTTCCAGAGAATGGAATCGCGATGGGGGCGCAAGTACAAAGTTGGCCATGGCCAACTCAACGAGTTCAACGACTTAGCCATCACGGCGCCCTTGTTCTGTCTTCCAGCTGTCATAGAGCTCAGCCAGGTTGTCTTCCAAGAACTCCAAAAATGCCTGCTCTTGTTTTCCGGAAACTTCCACGACGATGCGTTTACCGGCGTTCTTGTAAGAGACCGGTGTGTTGCCCAAGCTTAACATTTTCGAGGCTTTGTGCTTTTGTGCCTGGTTGCTGTCGCTGGGCTGGCGCAGTTTGGCGGCGAGAGTATTGATGACCGCGGTCAACTTCTCAGCTGCCTTTCCGGTGTCGGGAACAAGATCTACGACACGGGCCTTCTCGTCGGCCGACAGCTCGGACACAAGCTCACGTAATTCAAACCACGGCCGCCTACCGACGTCGTGAGCAGCTCCGATCCGGTAGATAATCTCGTCAGGGATGTCTCTTGTTACGCCGAGCATTTTGCTAAGCGTGCCTTTGTCGACGGCAAGCGCATCCTGGATCTCGGCTCGCGTGAACTCCTGGTCTTTCAACTTGTTAGCAAAGATCGCCTGTTCGATGAAGCTCCGCTCCAGCCGCGCCGCGTTTTCCAGCGCTTGAGAAAGAAGGGCTTCGCGTCCGTCCATCTCTCGGATGAAGGCCCGAACTTTGATACCAAGTTCGCGGCATGCGGCGACACGGCGACGACCGTAGACGACCTCGTAGCGTTTACCAGGGCCGGTTCGGTACCTGAGAAGGGCAGGGAGCTTCTGGCCGGAAACCTCGATGGAGCGTTTCAAGTCTTCGATGCCGTCTAGCACGTCAAACCGGTCCGAAACCTCGGAATCGGCGATGTCAGCGACATCAACTTCCTGGGCGCTTTCAGCAGAAAACTTGGAAAGCGTTTTTGAGATATCTTGTACGGCGCGGGTGGATGGTTTTCGCGTAGATGTCGTGGTTGCGCTGGCTGTATCGCCCGACTCCTGCGATCGCTCTTGATGCTCTCTGTTTACGAACTCAAGGCTCTTTGAAAGTGCGCTACGTTTCATCACCTTCACCTCTCCCCCACGCGGACTGGATGAGCATCTCGATATCATTCGAATAGCCGATGACAGATTCTAGTGCGCGGGCGTAAGTCTTGCGGTTTTTCGAGCCCGATAAGTCCTGCTCAAAAATCGTATTCTGAGACACCCCGGCGTCACTGACCGCCGAAGACTTCAAGAATGGAGTGCTGATTACGCTATCCCCAAGGACTTCTCGGACCCATTCCGCAAAATCCTGCTGCGCGCTGATTGAAGTATCAAACCGTGTCAGAAGATATACGAAGTGATCATATGCCCCGATGCCTCCGTTCGAGTGGAGCACTTCGATCAGGTCCGACGCCATGGTCAAAAATTGGCTGCCCGAAGCCAAGTCGACCCGCTCTGGAATTATCGTCATCAACAACGAAGTGGATGCGCAAACGGCAGACATTGTGAGATAGCCGAGCTGGGGAGGGCAGTCGATCAAAACAATGTCATAGTCATCTTCGACTTCTCTAATCGAATCCCTGATGCGTTGGAAGAAGACCGGTTGCTCACCGCGACTGAGAGCAGTTGGTGTTTCAGTTTCGAATTCCGACAGCATGATGCCGCCAGGAACGAGGTCCACGTTCGGGAAGTAGGTTTTCTTCAAAACGTCGGTGATCGGTACGCGAGTAGCGTCGCCGTCGTTGTACCGAATTGCATCGTATAGCGTGCCACCATCTCGCAGCTCGAGCTCCGGCTGAATTCCGAAGAACGTCGTCAATGAAGCTTGAGGGTCTGCGTCAACGAGAAGAACCCGGTAACCGCGAAGGGCAAGACGCATACCTAGCGTTACGGTTGTTGTCGTTTTCGCAGAGCCACCTTTGAAGTTCACTGTGGACCAGATCTGAAGTTTGTCTCCGGCGCCGCGACCCGGGAGAAAATGCGACGGATCTTTTGCTGTCCCTGCTAGCCTTTTGCGCAGTGCGATGATCTCTTCCGCACTGTAGAGGCGCTTGTTGCCATTGACCTGCTTCACTTCTGGAATCCGGCCGTCGAAGTGCGCTTTTCGCAAATAGCCATCCCCGACACGTAGCAGCTCCGCCACCTCGCCAGCACCGAACAATCTGAGGGTCTTCCGCTCCTCCGGCGCGAGCATGATCTTGGACATGTGCTCTAACGCGCCCGAAAGGCGCAATGCGTCATTGCGAAGCTTCTCGTGCAGTAGGGGTTTGTTCATGCTCTGCCCGCCGTGTACTGTTACCTCGCCTGTTAGCGTTCCTTGGCCCCATAGTTGGAGAGGTGAGTTTCGGAACGCTAACCAGGGCGAGTGATTGCCTTTTTGCGTTCCATCTACCTCCCAAGCAGCCAAAAACTCAAGAAAAAATGTACACCCACTATCTGGTGATCACGTAGACACACCTGCGCTACATGTTGTTCAGCCTTGAGGTTGTGCATTCAGGTTTGCGTTGAAGGTACTGAAAAGTAACAAAAAAAGTCGTGTCGTGGGATGGGGCTCGTCAACTGGCCAACGCGGTGCTCGAGGACACCCTGAATGTAACGCATCTAAGGATCTCCGGTTAAGTTCCTCCGTGCACCGTCGACGGCTGAACCGATTCTCTCGGCTCGAACGTATTTTTAGGCGAGTCGGGCCGGCAGCGTTCCAGAGTAGGTCAGCGCTCGGAAAACGATCCAGTGGAGACTTGGCCCTAAGCTCGCCGTTTGAGGTCCTCCATGGTTCATGAGCCTTGCCGACGCCCGGTAAAAGCTGGAAGATTGGCGTAGACACGACAACGAAAACCGACCCCACAGCGCGTTCGGATACAACGTTCCGATTGCAGTTCACTATCCCGATGGCGCCAGCAGCCCGTCATCGTGAGACTGCCGGAAAAATCCAGCTTCCGGCAGTCAAAGGTTGGGGCGCAGCGCAATCAGCCGGCGGACTCTCCGTAAGGCGGGACGGTAGTCGGGTCTCAGGTCAATCTCGGTGTGGCTTCTTCCAACCAGTTCCATCTCGGTGAGTGCGGGTAGGAAGTTGGGCATAGTAGCCTGGGATTGGACCAGGCATCATTCTCAGAGCATGGCGGGCTGCGTAGTTCCGAGGCGAATCGGTTTACTTGAGGCTGCTTTCTTTGTGTTTCCTGTGTTCTAGAGGCTCGAGATCCGCGAGCTTAACCGCGGATAGGTGCAAGGTCAGTGGAGCGGTCAGAGATCTATGAGGCCGCCACAACTCAATAGTCGTATCTGATGTCTGCGCGGAGCTCCGCGGCATGCGTTCAAATGACCAAGAGCAAGATGGGGGCACCCACGTCTCCTATCCACCTTTTAAACTGACAGTTTAAACACCCCCAAGGCGCGTACCGTTCGGCTGATCGGCTGCTGTTCGCAAGGATGGATCCTCGATCATCTTCATGGCAGAAATTGTGTCTCCGTTTACAGATATAACCGCGGTTATATGGAATCCTCGCCGGCCCATCCTGACCGGTATCCTCGGCCACCGGCGGCCTTCGTTGACAGATATAACCGCGGTTATATGGAGTCCTGGTGTCCCATCCTGACCGGTATCCTCGGCCTCCGGCGGACCTCGTTGACAGATACAACCGCGGTTATATGAAGTCCTGGCTGTCCCATCCTGACCGGTATCCTCCGCCACCGGCGCCCAACGTTGACAGATAAAACCGCGGTAATATGGAGCGCCTAAGCCCCTCATCCGGGAAGGGGCCCGTGCTTCTGAAACGGCGGAGCGCCGCGCTGCCTGATCAGCTTTGGTACATCTGGCCTGCAAGATCATGAGATCAGGGTCAGGGGCGATTATGTACCGCGCATTTCATGGCTTTATAGTGGACGTACTGCGCACCTAAAATGTGGATGTGTCCTTTACCCATTCTAGCGGAGGGTCCATGCGCACACACTGCGTATCAACCAGATAGATTCCCTAGTTCTGAACCGCCTGGATGCCGGATAGTGAACCGCGCCGGGTCTGTCGGAGGCTGGTTTTCGTTAGTTACGCGGCGACGGCATCGGCTGCCAGAGCTGCGTAATAATCTTCTTCGGCTTCGGCGGGCGGGATGTTCCCGATGGGCTCGAGCAGGCGGCGGGTATTGAACCAGTCGACCCATTCGAGCGTCGCGTATTCGGCAGCCTCGAAACTGCGCCAAGGGCCGCGGCGGTGAATGACCTCCGCCTTGAACAGGCCGTTGATGGTCTCCGCGAGAGCGTTGTCATAGCTGTTTCCGACGCTTCCGACAGATGGCTGTCAATCGGCCCTCAAGTTTGACCCCCTTTCGGCGTCCAATAATGACTCCCTCGAGCTCGGGTAGCTGGCCCGAGGCGGCGTAGCCTCCAAGTCGCGCAGCCGGATCGGGCCAGCGGGTCTGACGTGCTCAGGCTCGGGTCTTGAAGCGCCAACTCTCGTTGCCGGTCTCGACGATGTCGCAGTGGTGGGTAAGACGATCGAGGAGCGCGGTGGTCATCTTCGCGTCGCCAAAGACCGAAGGCCATTCTCCGAAGTCGAGATTGGTTGTCACGATGATCGAGGTGCGCTCGTAGAGGCGGCTGATGAGGTGGAAGAGGAGCTGGCCGCCGGTCTGCGCGAAGGGCAGATAGCCGAGCTCGTCGAGGATCAGGAAGTCGAGGCGGCAGAGCAGGTCCGCCGTCCGGCCCTGGCGATCGGCTCGCGCCTCGGCATCGAGCTTGTTCACGAGGTCGACGACGTTGAAGAAGCGACCGCGCTTGCCGCGCCGGATGCAGGCCCGTGCGATGCCGACGGCGAGGTGGGACTTGCCCGTCCCTGTCCCGCCGATCAGCACCACGTTGCGCTGCTGCTCGAGGAAGTCGCCGCCGGTGAGGTCGCGCACCAGGGTCTCGTTGACCGGTGTCTCGTTGAAGTCGAACTCTTCGACCTCCTTGGCCAACGGCAGCCTGGCGATGGTCATTTGGTATTTGATCGAGCGGGCCTGCTTCTCGCTGATCTCGGCATGCAGCAGATCGCCAATGATCTGTTGCGGCTCATGCTGGCGCTTCACGGCGGTGGCGATGATCTCGTCATAGGCCGCCTTCATTCCGTAGAGCTTGAGCTGGCCCATCGCGTCCAGCACCTGTGATCTCTCCATGGTCGGGTCTCCTGAGGCTGTCATAGCGGCTGCAATCGGCGACCGGCTCACAGCTCAGGCGCAGCGCGTCCGGCGTGGCGATGGTCAGAGGCGGCGCCGGTTCGCGGCGGCGCGCCAGGATATTGAGAACGACGGCGGAGGAGTGGACGCCCTCGGTGAGCGCCTCGGCACAGGCCGCCTCGACCGCGTTCAGCCCGTCGGTCAGCACCGCGCTCAGCACGTCGACCATCTGGCGGTCGCCATTGGGCGCCCGTCCCAGCTTGCGCTGGACCCGTCGCATGGCCGGAGGCAGGTCCCACTCCTTGAAGGGCGCACCGTTCCTCAGAGCGCCGGGCTTGCGGGCCAGCACCGGGATGTAGTGCAGCGGATCGTAGAGGTCCTTGCCACGCCCGAAGGCCCGCGCGTGCTCGCCGACGACCGTTCCCTCCTGCCAGACCTCGATG
>NZ_JAJSEC010000015.1 GCF_021272185.1 Roseivivax sp. GX 12232 | reverse complement strand
TGACGCCGCGCCTCTTGCGCCCGAACAGCACCGAAGGTGCCGGGCGCGCGCCGGACCGGCCCGATGGGCCGGCGCTCTTGTGGGCGAAGCGAATAGATCGCCGCTAGTCCTGACCTTGGTGGGATAAAGCGCATAGCTCAGTCGTCGGCAGCGCCGGCCCCCGGTCCGGCGCGCGCCCTCTGGTGGGGTGGGTTGAGAAGGGGGTTTGGGGCGGCTGTTTCGGGTTGTGCAGTGGTTTGTCTGTTGGCGTCGCCCGCGGATCGGCGCTTGCGGGACCGACGAGCCATGACCGGCAACCGGTAACCAACGGCCAACGGCCAACGGCCAACGGCCAACGACAAGTGACCAACGGGTCACGACCGGGCCAATGGCCAACGAGCAGCAACCAGCGACCAGCGCTCGCGCGACCTGAGACCTGAGACCTGAGACCTGAGACCTGAGACCTGAGACCTGAGACCAGAGACCAGAGACCAGAGACCAGAGACCAGAGACCAACCCCCAAACCCCTCCCCGCTCAAACAAAAAAGACGCCGCGGAACCCTGCCCCGCGGCGCCTCCACTCTCTCTCCAGACCCGATCAGTTCGGGATCAGGTCCGGCACGATGGTCACGATGCCCGGGAAGAACCACAGGAGCGCCAGCCCCACCACCTGGATCAGCACGAAGGGCGCGACCCCGCGGTAGATATGCCCCGTGGTCACCTCCTTCGGGGCCACCCCGCGAAGGTAGAACAGCGCGAAGCCGAAGGGCGGCGTCAGGAAGGAGGTCTGCAGGTTCACCGCGATCATGATGGTCACCCACTTCGGATCGAAGGAGCCCCCGTAGATCACCGGGCCGACGATCGGCACGACGATGTAGATGATCTCGAGGAAGTCCAGCACGAAGCCCAGCACGAAGAGCACGAGCATCACGATCAGGAAGACCTTGAACTCGTTGTCGAAGCTCTGGAGGAACTTCTGGATGTAGTGTTCGCCCCCGAAGGAGATCACCACCAGGTTCAGAAGCTGCGAGGCGATCAGGATGGTGAAGACCATCGAGGTCACCTTGGCCGTCTCGCGCACCGCGGGCGTCAGAACGCCCGAGGTGAAGAGCACCCAGCAGGCATAGAGCAGCCCGAAGAAGGCGAAGGCATAGGCGCCATAGGCCAGGAAGAACCCGAACCAGCTGCCCGCCGAGACCACCTCGGTGTTGATCCTCAGATCGAAGTTGATGCCGATCAGGATCGTCGCGATCACCGCCAGCGTCGCGTAGACGATGACCCAAGTGTCGCGGTTCTGCTCGCGCAGCTTGCGGTAGGCGGCCAACATGATCGCCCCCGCGGCCCCCAGCGCCGCGGCGGGCGTCGGGTTGGTGATGCCGCCGAGGATCGAACCCAGCACCGCCACGATCAGCACGAGCGGCGGGAAGACCACGCGGATCAGCTCGTTCCGGCCCATGCGGGCGGCGGCGTGTTTCGCCCCGTAGAGCATCATCGCCCCCGGCACGACCATCCAGAAGAGCGTGGCCGAGGCCGAGGTCGTCGGCGCGATCACCACCACGTCCAGGAGAAGCAGCAGCAGCACGCCGGCGGTGCCCACGATCAGCGGCTTCGGCTCGTCGGTGGGCGCGATGCCCCGGCCGACCACCAGCATAAGCCCGAAGATCATCGCGAGGATGCTCATGCCGGTGCCGATGGGCGCCGCGTTCTGCGCCTTGAGGATCTCGGCCTCGGCGACCTGCTCGTCGCTCAGGCGGGTGCTTTCGACGCCGCCATCGCCCTGGTCGATGGCCCGCTGTTCCTCGACCGCGCGGTCCCAGGCCTCCTGGCCGTGCAGCTCGATCATCGAGGCCTGGCACTGGGCGTCGACATTGGTCCGCAGCGAGGCCGCCTCGCCGCTGGTGGTGAAGCTGTTCACCGTGGTGTCCTGCGAGCCGACGATGCCGACATTGGCGAAGAGCACCGTGCCGACGATGATCGCGATGGGCGCGAAGAGGAACCAGGTCAGCTTCTCGCCGCGGGTGATGACCTCGCCGGTGGCGCCCGCCAGCTCCACGGCCGGGGCCTTGGAGGGATTGAAGAGCGCGTAGACGAAGGCATAGCCCGCATAAAGGAGCGCGAGCAGGATGCCCGGCAGAAGCGCCGCCTGGAAAAGCGTGCCGACCGAGACCACGGCCGGTTCGCCCAGGTAGGTCAGCGCGTCGGTGCAGCCCGCGAGCTGGGCGCGGGATTCCTGCGCGGCGGAATAGAGATCGCCCGCCAAGGTGCCCAGAAGCACGATCACGATCGAGGGCGGGATGATCTGCCCCAGCGTGCCCGAGGCGGCGATCACGCCGGTGGCCAGCTCGGGCGAGTAGTTGTTGCGCAGCATGGTCGGCAGGGCCAGGAGGCCCATGGTCACCACGGTTGCGCCGACGATGCCGGTCGAAGCCGCGAGGAAGGCGCCGACGACCACGATGGAGACCGCGAGGCCGCCCGGCAGCGGGCCGAAGACCCGCGCCATGGTGGTCAGAAGGTCGTTGGCGATCTTCGAGCGCTCGAGCACGATGCCCATCAGCACGAACATCAGCACCGCCAAGAGCGTCTCGATCGACTGGCCGGCGAGCACCCGCTCGTTGATCCGGTTGACGATGAAGGAGACGTTGCGGTCAAGCGCCGTCTGCCAGCCGTCGGGGAAGACCCCGGTGGCGTATCGTGGCAGCTCGGGATGGGTGAATATCGATATGGCGTCGGGGTTTATCCCGGTCGAGACCACATCCGCGAAGGCCTGCGTGTTGGTGTCGATCGCCTGGTGGATCAACAGCCCCGCGCTGTCGAGCGCGGCGATGATCCCGAAGGAGATGACCCCCGCCCCGCCGATCGCGAAGGCCACCGGGAAGCCCGAGAGAATGGCCGAAAAGAGCGTGATGAAGACGATGATCAGGCCGATCTCGACCCCGTCCAGTCCGAATAGCATGTCTCTTGTCCCTGCCCCTTAGATGTCGACGCGCTGGGCGTGCTCCTCGACCGGATCGTCGAGGCGGTCGATGTCGAGATGTTTGTCCTCGCTCTCGGGCCCTTCCTTCCACTCGAGGTAGGAGCGGTAGAAGAAGGCGATGCCGTGCAGGAAGATCAGGCCGGCAATGGCCAGAAGGAGGATCTTGAAGAGGAAATAGCCGGTGAAGCCGTTCGGGCTGAAGCCGATGGTCTCGACGTTCCAGCGCAGCACCCGGGCCTTCATCACGAGCCGCTCGAGCGGTTCGGAGGCCGAGGGCTTGGGCACGATCAGGTGCCGCCAGAGGAAGTACCAGGCATACATCCAGATCAGCGTCGCCATGGGCAGCATGAAGGCCAGGCTGCCGAACATGTCGATCACCCGCTTGGTGCGGTAGCTGACCGCCGCGTAGATCAGGTCGACGCGGACATGGCCCTTCTGCACGAAGGTATAGGTCAGGCAGAGCGCCACAACGAGCGCGTTGTAGAGCTTCAGCTCCTCGGCCCACCAGGAGATGTCGAACTCGAGCGGCACCCCGAAGCCGAAGGAGATGTCGGGCCGGGTGAAGATCCGCTGCATGAAGACGATGACCACCTGCTGCAGGACCATCAGGAGGCCCGCCCAGCAGAAGATCCGCCCCAGCGTGTTGGCCAGGGCCTCGAGGCCGATCACCGTGCCCCAGAGGATCTTGTTCTTCCACATGCCGACCGCGGTCAGCACCAGGAAGAAGGTGAAGACGACGAAGAAGAATTCCACCGAGCCGCCGTAGTAGACGACCCGCATGATCGCCTCGGGGTTGGACCAGTCCAGCCAGAGGCCGGGATGGGTCACCGCGTAGCCGAAGTTGTAGAATGCCATCGCGATGTTCTGAAGCACCCAGACTATGCCAGAGCCCAGTGCCGCGAAGGCCCCGCCAAGGCCGATCGCTTCTTCTTCCATTGCTCCCCCTCGCCGGGTCTTCGCGGCCCGGACGCCTGTCAGCGATTACGCGTGAGGGCCCCGCGCGATGGCGGGACCCCCTGTTGGTTTGAGTTGTCGATCAGCCCTGGCCGAGCACGCGGACGCGCTGCTGCACGTAGTAGCCGTCCGACTTGTTGATCCAGGAGGCCGATGCCGCGAGGCTCTCGTCGAAGGAGTTGCGGATCTTCGCGAAGAGCTCGTCGCCCATGTTCTCGTCGAGGACCTCCTTGGAGGCCGCGCCGAAGGCATCCCAGACGTCGTCGGGGAACTGCAGGGTCTGCACGCCCTGGCTCTGCAGACGCGCCAGCGCCGCACCGTTGTTGGCCAGGGTCTCGGCCAGCTGGTAGTGCGTCACCGCCTGCGAGGCGATCGACAGGATGTTGCGCTGCTTCTCGGTGAGGTCGTTCCAGACGTCGAGGTTGACGTTGGCCGAGAGCGCCGAGCCCGGCTCGTGGAAGCCCGCGGTGTAGTAGATCTTCGCGACTTCCTGGAAGCCGGCGCGTTCGTCCGCCATCGGGCCGACCCACTCCAGACCGTCGAGCGCGCCCGAGGAGAGCGCCTGGTAAAGCTCGCCGCCGGGGATGTTCTGCACCGAGGCGCCGAGCTTGCCCAGCACCTGGCCGCCGAGGCCCGGCATGCGGAACTTCAGACCGTTGAAGTCCTCGGCCGAGGAGATCTCGTTGCGGAACCAGCCGCCCGACTGCGAGCCGGAGTTGCCGGCGATCAGGCCCTTGAGGTTGAAGATCGAGCCCAGCTCGTCATGCAGCTCCTGGCCGCCGCCGTGGTAGTACCAGTTGGTCACTTCCTGCGCGGTGCCGCCGAAGGGCACGGCGGTGAAATAGGCCCAGCCCGGGTGCTGGCCGACGAAGTAGTAGTCGGCCGAGTGGTACATGTCGGCCTGGCCCGAGGAGACCGCGTCGAAGACCTCGAGCGCGCCCACCAGCTCGCCGGGGGCCTTCTTCTCGATGGTCAGCTCGCCGTCGGAGAGCTTGTTGACGTAGTCGACGAGGTAGCTGGCCGCATCGTCCAGCACCGCGAAGCCGCGGGGCCAGGACGTGACCATGGTGAGCGTCCGCTGGCCCTGCGCATAGGCCGGAGCGGCCAGCGTGGACGCGGCTGCCGCGCTGCCGCCAAGTGCGGACGTTCTCAGGAATGAACGACGATCCATGATATCCTCCCAGTTTTTTTAAGGCTCGGGAGGGTCATTTCGGACGCGGGCGCAGCGTGATGCGCAGACGTCACCGCCCTCCCCAAGCGGATCGTGAGTGCGCAGACCCTAGCCGCAACATCTGGCCCACGGAATACCCAGTGCTACGGAGTTTTGCGGGAATCCGGTGGGAAAACCGCAGGCTAGCCCCGGGGCGCGGGGGTGTCGGGGCGCGGGTTTCAGGGGTGCGGATTGGAGGCAGAATCTGCGGAGAGGCCCTGTTTTTCTGGGGCGCGCGGGGAGCGGTAACCCTTCCTCAACGGCCCGCACTCGAGCGCACGGCAAGGTGGCGCGCGCTCGCCTCTTTCTCCGCCCGCGCTGGCGAGCCCCTGCAAAAGCCGCTCAGGGCCAGATCACCCAAAGATAAGCAACGTAGCCCGCCAAGAGCACTGCCCCTTCGGAGCGCGCGATGCGCAGGCCGGTCCAGGCAAAGGCCACCAGCGTCACCGACACGCCCAGCATCACCAGGTTGTCGAAGCGCAGGATCTCCACCGGCACCGGCCCCGGCGCGATCAGCGCGGTGAACCCGCCGATCCCGAGGATGTTGTAGATGTTCGAGCCCACGATATTGCCGAAGGCCACATCGCCCTGCTTGCGCAGACCCGCCACCACCGAGGTCACCAGTTCCGGCATCGAGGTGCCCACCGCCACGATGGTCAGCCCGATCACCGTCTCGGAAATCTCGAAACTGCGGGCGAGGCTCACCGCGCCTGTCACCAGGAAACGCCCGCCGAAGACCACCAGCACCAGCCCTGCCAGCGCGATCAGCCCCGAGATCATCAGCGCCCGGCGCGGGGTGCCCTCGGGCGTGAGCGCCGCGTCGGTCTCCTGCAGGGCCAGGCTCTTGTCGTAGACCGCGCCATGGTTCGCCTCGGAGGCCGCGCGCTCCTGCCGGAAGGCCATGTAGATGTAGAGCGCCAGCGCCAGCACGAAGGCCAGCCCGATGAGCCGGCCCATGGGCATCAGCGCCGCGAGCCCCGCGAAGATCAGCGCCACCGCCAGCATCACCGCCCCGTCGCGCTTCAGCGCCGAGGAGGCCACGACCATGGGGCTGATCAGCGCCGCGCAGCCGACGATCAAGAGGATATTGGCGATATTGGAGCCGACGATATTGCCGTAGGCGATGCCCGGCGCGTCGCTCAGCGCCGCCTGCACCGAGGTCACCAGCTCCGGCGTCGAGGTGCCGAAGCCCACCAGCGTCAGGCCGATGACCAGGGGCGAGACCCGGAGCGCGGTCGCCACCTGCACGGCGCCGCGCACGAGGAATTCCCCGCCCGCAACGAGCAGCACCAGCCCTCCGAGAAGCGGCAGCCAGATATCCATGAGCTTGGTCCCCTGTCTTGTGCCTGTCTTGCGCCTGCGTTGCGCGCCGCCCGGCCCGTCCCGGGCCCCGGCCTGCGCTATGGCCTCAGGGCATCAATGCCCCGTTATGCGCCCATGTGCCATGCCGGGCGCCCGCGTCCAGCCCCGTGCCCGTCGTTTTGCGGGGACCGGGGGGCCGCGTCCTGCTCCGCCCCCGCCGTTTTGCGGGGTCCGGGGGGGCCGCGGTGGCCCCCGCCGGGCGCATCGCCGCCGGGGGCCTTGTCGTCACGATGCCTCTGGGCTCACTGGGCGGCGGGGGCCGCCACCTCGGCCGCCGGGGTCCCCGTTTCCGGGGCCGCGCCGCCGAACCAGTCGAAGCCGTAGCCGAGCGCGACAATCACCACGATTGCCGCGACGGCCGCGCCGCCCCAGGCCCACATTTGGGTCTGTTTGGGCGCATAGGGGGTCATGGCCATGGGAGCGATCCTTCTGTCGCCGAGCGCGCGCGCCTTTGCGGGGCTGCGCGGTTACTCGGCGGGCTCCAGGATCACGCCCTGGTCGAGGGCGGCGGCAAGCTCGGCCTCATCGACGAGGCTGTCGTCGCTGGTGTCGATCTCGGCGAAGAGCGCCTCGGTCAGGTCAGGGTAGGCCACCGCCATTTCGGTGAAGGAAACCAGGCTGTCGCCATCGGTGTCGACGTCCGACACGGTGAGGGCGAAAGCCGGGGCCGCGAACAGAGCGACCACCATGGCACCAACTGCTGCACGACGCATGTCTGAGTTCTCCTGTGGAGTGTCTGGGGCGGACAGCCCGCCCGAGCCTCAAGCAAATCGGTGTGCCCCCTGGGGCTTTCAAGATGGCGCGCGGGGGGGCGGTGAAAATAATTCGGGCGGGGTGGTTTTGGGGGGGTGTCGGGGCGGTTTGGGGGTGTGTTGGCGGGAGTGAATTTGGAGCAGAATGGCAACTCGCGCGGACCCTGCTAGAGGGGATGTTTTCTGCGCTCCGAAGGTCCGCAAACAGACTGCTTGGCAAACTGCCTAGCAACCCTCTCATTGGCACGCGCACCCTCAACCGCACCCCCGCCCCTACTTGCGCCCGAACAGCACCGAAGGTGCCGGGCGCGCGCCGGACCGGCCCGATGGGCCGGCGCTTCTTGGGGTGGCGCGCTTAGCATGCCCCTAGCCCTGACCTTGCCGGGATAAAGCGCCTTGCTCAAAGCGCAGCAGCGCCGGCCCCCGGTCCGCCGCGCGCCCTCCGTGGAGCCCGTTGCGAGGAAGTGCTTTCGCATCGCGAAAGCAGGCGCGGCGGCCTCGGATCCGCTTTCGCTTTGCGAAACCGCGCGCAGCGGCCACGGCGCGGCTTTCGCACGGCGAAAGCAGACCCAGCGGCACCGGCGTGCGTTTTTTTGGCGTGAAAGGAAAGCCTTCGAGGACCGCCTCTTAGGTCCCACACCCAACACCAACGCGGCGGCCCCGCAGAACCGCCGCGCAAAGCCCCCCTCAGGCCGCCCGCCGCATCCGCGGCGCCGGGCTGACCGGTGTGCGCGGGCGCGGCGGCAGGGGCGTGACGCTGGCCTTGGGGGCGCTCTCGGCCTTGACCAGCAGCATTGTCAGCCGGAAGAGCCGCGCGGTCAGGCCGAGCCCCGCGAGGCTCAGCGCCAGCAGAGCCGCCGCGAGCGGCAGGCCCAGGGGCGCGATCTCGACCAGGGGCCGCGTGGCGAAGACCCCCAGCGCCCCGAGTGCCAAGGGCAGGACGCCGACCAGGAGCGAGATCAGGAGCATGTCGACCATCTGCCCGCGCAGGAGCGCACCGGGCCGGAAATAGCGCTTGCAGGCATAGAGCGCCGCCATGACGAGGAGCCCGGCCAGGCTCGCCCCCGCGGCATAGAGAAGATACATTCTCGGGTGTCCTTTGCGGAAAAACCGTCGCGTGACGGCTGAAGAGAAATCAGGCGCGCGAGGCCGTTCCGCAAGGTCAGCGCGGGGGAATATTTGCGGGGCTGGGTGGGGGCTCGGGCGGCGGTCCGCAGGGGCCCTGGCAATAGGCCCTTGAGCAGATCGCGGGGCGTTCCCGGAACGGAGTGGCGTCGCTCACCGGTCCCCGCTTCATTTCACTCTAGCCGGCGCAGCCAGCGCAGGTCCGAACCCGCTGCTCCGCGCCTGCTGGTTGAAGCACCAAGGCCCCAGCTTCCCAGCCTCCCCCAAAAATAATTCCCCCACCCCCTCTGGCAAAGCGCCCGGCGGCGCCACAGATGCCTCTCTGGCCGCTGCGGCCCGGGGGCTGTCCCCGCTTTCAAGGCATCCGAAATGTCCGCCTCCTTGCTTGTCGTTCTCGGCTTCGCCGCGGTCGCGCAGGTCTACCTCACGATTTCGCTCTCCGCCGCCTATGTCGAGACGCGCTTCCTGCGCGCTGTGCTGCGCGGACGGCGCGCCGACCCCGAGCGGGTCGCGAGCGGCGCGGTGCAGGTCACCGCGCTGATCTCCTGCGGGTTGAGCCTCGGCGTCGCGGCGCTGCTCTGGGGATTCCTGCGATGACCGCGACGGCCTCGGGGCTGGTGGTCGCTCTGGCCTGGCTGGCACTGATCGGGATGTTCGCCTACCTGATCCTGACCGACGAGCCCGCCCCGGACATCGAGGCCGAGCCGCTGCCGCCCGGGCCTCCGCAGGGCTTCGGCGCCAAGCTCGCGGGCTATCTCGCGCTGGCGGTGCTGCTGGGCACCTCGCTGGTGATGTGGCTCGACGCTTGAGCGGGTGGCGCGGCGGGGTGGAACTGGCATCAGGTAGATCCGGCCGGAGTTCGCTTCACTGGAGCTTCGCCGGGCAAATCACTGAGAATGATTGATTTAGCGCGCTGAGTCCGGGGGCCATCGGTGGCGAGGGCACCTCGAAGCGCCGCCCCAACAACCGCCCCCTCAGAACGGTCAATATCGCCCAATCACCCTGCCGCTGTCTGACTGCCCCGCCCAGCGCAATACACCAGCCAACTCACCCCTCAGGCGCCGGGAAGACCTCGCCCGCCATCAGCTTTCGCGCGGTGCGCAGGAAGCCGCTGCGGGTCACGGCCCCCCTGTCGTCCTGCGACAGAAGCACCGTCAGCGCGCCGGCGGGATGCTCCACGACATAGGCCCCCGCCTCCTGACCCGTCGGGCGGGCCACGCGGCGGGCCGGGCCCTCGGGGAGCAGCGCCCCGGTCGCCACGCTGACCGCCGCGAAGACGCCCAGCGAACGGTGCACCCGGTGCGGGATGAAAGAGCGCGTGGCGATCAGCGCATCGCCTTCCGGTGCGGAGACCAGCGTCATCTTCGGCACGCTTTTCTCCGAGACATTCCCCAGCCCCATCATCGGCCCGGCGGCCAGGCGGATCGCCTCGATCCGGGCCTTGAGCGCGGCGTCGCCCTCGAGCGTCTCGGGGCTCTCGCGCCCGGTCAGGCCGAAGTCCTCGGCGGCCATGAGCACGCAGGGCATGCCGTTGTCGATCAGCGTGCAGTCCACGCCCTCGATCCGGTCGACGGCCCGGCCGCTCGGCAGAAGCGCCCCGCAGAGCGCGCCCGCCAGCGTGCCGAAGGACAGCGCCACCGCCGCATGGGCGCCCGGCACCCCGTCGATGCGCGCGGTGCCGTCGTAGCCGACCCGGCCACCGGGTGTGGCGACCACGGCCTGGGCCTCTTCGCCGGTGTTGACCATGTGGATCGCCACCCGGGTCTCGCCTTCTCCGGCGGCGACCAGCCCCAGCTCGATGGCGGCGGGGCCCACGGCGGCCAGGATGTTGCCGCAGCCCTGGGCGTCCGAGACCAGCGCGCGGTCGGGAAAGACCTGCAGGAAAAGGTAGTCGACATCCGCGCCGGGCCGCGTCGAGGGCGCCAGCACCGCCACCTTGGAGGTCAGCGGATCGCCTCCGCCGAGCCCGTCGATCTGGCGTGGATCGGGGCTGCCCATGACCCGCAGAAGCAGCGCGTCGCGCGCCGCGGGATCCTCGGGCAGATCGCGCGCCAGGAAGACCGCGGCCTTGGAGGTGCCGCCGCGCATCCAGAGGCAGGGCAGACCGCCCGGACCGTCAGACATAGCGCAGGCCCTTCTCGGCCAGCCGCCCGCGCATGTCGTAGATGTCGAGGCCCAGCTCGCCCGCCGCGAGGCGGCGGCGCTTCTCCTCCTCGGCGGCCTCGCGGGCCTCGGCGCGGGCCAGCACCTCGGATGCCTCGGCGCGGGAGACCACGCAGACCCCGTCGTCATCGGCGACGATCACGTCGCCCGGCGCGATGGCCTGGCCGCCGCAGACCACGGGCACGTTCACCGAGCCCAGCGTCTCCTTCACGGTGCCCTGGGCGCTGATCGCGCGGGACCAGACCGGGAAGCCCATCTCGGTCAACTCGCGGATGTCGCGCACCCCGGCCTCGATCACCAGGCCCAGCGCGCCACGCGCCCGGGCCGAGGTCGCGAGCAGGTCGCCGAAATACCCCGCGTCGCAGGGCGAGGTCGGGGCGAGCACCAGGATGTCACCCTCGCGGAGCTGTTCGATGGCGACATGCAGCATCCAGTTGTCACCGGGCGGCGCGCTGATGGTCACCGCCGAGCCGGCGATGCGCGCCCCGGTGTAGATCGGCCGCATGTGGGAGGCGAGGCAGCCCTTGCGGCCCTGCGCCTCGTGCACCGTGGCGACGCCGGCGCGGCCGAGACCTTCGATCACCGATGGATCGGCGCGGTCGATGTTCTGGACAACAACTCCCATGGCTCAGCCCCGCGCTCTTGCGGGGGCCTGCGCCAGCGTGTCCGTGGCATATTCCGCGGTGGCCTTGAGCCCGCCGAGGGGGAAGAGATGCACGCCCGCGATATGCCCCGCATCCCGCGCCGCCGTCGCCTCGGAAAGCGCCGCGAGCATGGCGTCGGGGGTGAAGGGGGTCGCCAGCCGGGTGAGGTCGCGCGCGCGCTTCTGCAAGACGCCGAGCGAGGGGCCCACCCCGCAGGCCACGGCGAACTTGATCAGCGTGTGCAGCTTGGTCGGCCCGGCAAGGCCCACATGCACCGGCAGCGCCACGCCCTCTTCGGCCAGCCTCCGCGCCCAGGACAGCACCGGGTCGGGATCGAAGGCGAACTGGGTGACAAGCCCAATCTTCGCGTCCGTCCGCGCGGCAAACTCCGCCTTCCAGCGCAGGGCCGCCATGACCTCGCGGTCCGAGCCGTCGGGGTCGATGTCGCGGCTGCCCTCGGGGTGGCCCGCCACATGCAACCGGGTGAAGCCCAACGCGTCGAAAAGCCCGGTCTCCAGCAACTGAAGCGAGCTGTCATAGGCGCCGACGGGCCGCGCCCCGCCGCCCGCGATCACCAGCGCCTCGCGCACACCCGCCTCCTCGCGGTAGCGCCTCAGCCAGGTCTCCAGCGTGGCGCGGTCGCGGATCTGCCGGGCGGGCAGATGCGGCATGGCGGTGAAGCCTTCCTCCTGCAGGCGCCGGGCGGTCGCAAGCATGTCGTCGAAGGGCGTGCCCTCGATCTGGGCGATATAGACCCGGGTGCCGGGCGGCAGGATCTTGCGGAAATCCGGGATCTTCGCCGCGGTGCGGGGCATGACCTCGATCGAGAAGCCCGAGAGCAGTTCGCGCGCCTCGTGCGAGGCCCGCGCGGGGCCTTTCGGGTTGGAAAACGGCAGAACGGTCATGGCGGGCGCTCCTATCTCTGCTCCACGGGCGGGGTGCCGTGGGTGTGGAAGGTCTCGATGGTCTTCAGCCCCCAGGCCTGGCCCTTGCGGCGCTCGGCCTCGGTCCAGACGACGGGGGCGTGATCCGGGGCGAGGATCAGCCGCGCCCCGGCATTGGCCAGTTCGACCCGGTTTCCGGCGGGCTCCCAGGCGTAGAGGAAGAAGGTCCCCTGGATCGCGTGCTTGTGCGGGCCGGTCTCGATGTGGACGCCGTTCTCCAGGAAGATGTCGGCGGCGCGCAGGATGTCCTCGCGCTGGTCGGTGGCATAGGTGACATGGTGCAGCCGCGCGGTCCCGCCGCCCTGCTCTTCGGTGCAGGCCAGGTCGTAGGTCTTGTTGTTGATGGTGAACCAGCAACCGCCGATCCGCCCGTTGTCGAGCTGGATCATCTCGGTCACGCGGGCGCCGAGGCAGTCCTGCATGAAGTTGCGGAAGACCGAGACGTCCGAGGCCAGGAGGTTCAGGTGGTCGATCCGGCGCGGGCAGGCCCCCTGCGCGTGAAAGCGCGAGGCCATGTTCTTCAGCGCCGGGCGGTCCTCGGGGGCGGGCTCGGCGCGGCGGGTGTCGAAGTAGATCTCGAAGACATGGCCGAAGGGATCCTCGAAGCGGAAGGCCCGGCCATGGCCGGCGTCGCCCTCGTCCCAGCCCAGGACCTTGTGGCCCGCAGCGGCGATGGCCTCGGCCCGGGCCTCCAGCGCCTCGGGGCTGGCGGCGCGGTAGCCGATATGGCCGACGCCGGTGGTGTGGTGGCGTGTGAGCTTCAGGGAATGGAACTCGTAGTCGTCCCAGGCGCGCAGGTAGGCGCAGTCCGGCTCCTGAAGCGAGACCTTGAGCCCGTAGACCCGGGTGAAGAAGTCGAGGCTCTCCTCGAAGCGGTTGGTCAGAAGCTCGACATGGCCGAGGTGGGCGATTTCGCCCCAGCCGGGCGGCGGTGTGGCCCCGCCCCCGGTCACAGCGCGTCCACCGTGCGCGGGAAGACCGACTCGAAGCCCTCGGCGTAGCGGCAGTCGCGGCCGCCGGACTGGCCGCCGGAGTTGCGCTTGAAGTGGTTGGCGCGCTGCTGGGCGACGCGGGTGTAATACTCCCAGAGGTGCTGCTGGCCGTTCATGCAGCGCATGGCGGCCTCCTTGCGCTCCCAGACCGGGGTGATGTCGAGGAAAGTGTCGGGCTTCCAGCCCATCTGTTCGGTCTGATGCGGCTCGAAGAGGTAGAGCTGCGGCGCGCCGAGCACCTGTTCGCCGGGATTGTGGCCCCAGGCCTGGGCGATCATCCGGGTCTCGAGCGCGAGCTGCGTGGCGTAGCTGTGGTCCGTATTATACGGGTCGTAACGCGAGTGGCTCAGCATGAAGCCGGGCTGCACCTCGCGGATCAGGTCGACGAGCCGCATCTTGTCGGCGCGGTCCAGCTCGAGCGGGTAGTCGCCGAGGTCAAAGCAGACCAGGCGATGCGCGCCCAGCGCCTCGGCGGCGGCCTCGGCCTCGCTTTTGCGCAAGGCCTTCACCTCCTCGAGGCTCTTGCCTTCCTTCCAGAGCCGGGCGCTTTCGCCGCGCTCGCCGAAGCTGAGGCAGGCCACCGTCACCTCGATCCCCTGCGCGGCATGCAGCGCGATGGCGCCGCCGCAGCGCCACACGAAATCGGCCGCATGGGCCGAGATCACCAGAGCCGTCTTCGTCATCGCGCCCTCTCCTCCCTTGGCGTGCCGCGGCGCCCGGACGGGCCCGCGCGGCGGGGCGAATCACATCCGATGGGACGATTTCCGCCGCGTCTGATGTCGTATCATGTATACATGGCGACGGGAAAATGCTAGCCTCTTCGTCACAAAGTGTTTCATCACAGGCAGCAGAATGTCCTCCAAAACCCATACCGAACGCGCCCTCATCACGCTCCGTCAGCGGGTCCTGAACGGCAGCATCGCGGGCGGCGAACGCCTCTACGAGGTGGCGCTGGCGAACGACCTCGAAATCTCGCGCACGCCGGTCCGCGCGGCGCTGTCGAAACTGGCCGAGGAAGGGCTGCTGGAACGCATCGCCGGCGGCGGCTTCAAGGCCCGCCGTTTCGAGATGCGCGACGTGCTCGATACGATCGAGCTCAGGGGCACCCTGGAGGGCACCGCCGCACGGCTCGCGGCAGAGCGCGGGATCACCCCGGAACATCAGAAGGAAGGCGAGGTCATCCTGCGCGAAATCGACCGCATCCTCGAGGCCGAGGAGATCGATATGGACCTGTATGCAAAAGAAAATTCAAAGTTTCACGATCTCATGGCGCGGATGGCTGGCAGCCGGGTGATCCGCCACGAGATCGAGCGGGTGACCGCCCTGCCCTTTGCCTCGCCCTCGGCCTTCCTCGACGACGAGAGCCAGGTGACCCGGTTCCGCAAGACACTGACCATGGCGCAGGAGCAGCACCGCGCGATCCTCGGCGCCATCGGCGCGCGCGAAGGATCCCGCGCCGAGTTCCTGGCCCGCGAACACGCCCGCACCGCCCGCCGCAACGCCCATCGGCTGGTCACTGAGCGGCAGTCCTCCGAGGGGGGCGCGGCCTCGCTCGCGCTGGTCTCGAAGTGAGCGCCCCGCGCGGCAGCCGCGCCGGGACCCCGGGCAAAAGATTCTTCTTGCCCCGGCGTTAAAACAGCTTACCCATGTATACACGACACGATTGGGAGGAAGTGACGTGACCAACAGCCTAGCTGCTGCCATTGCCGCCGCCGGCAATCCGGTGAACCTGCTGCGCAACTCGAAGATCGGGATGTATGTCTATCCCGTCGTCGCGCCGGAGTTCTCGAACTGGCGCACCGAACAGGAGGCCTGGCGCAAGAGCGCGGTGCTCTTCGACCAGACCCACCACATGGACGAGCTGATCGTCGAGGGACCGGATGCCACGGCCTTCCTGTCGCACCACGGCATCAACTCCTTCGCCAATTTCGACCTGAACCGCGCCAAGCACTTCGTGCCGGTCACGCCGAACGGCCATGTCATCGGCGACCACATCATCTTCCGCGAGCGCGAGGACAAATACATCCTCGTGGGCCGCACGCCGACCTCGAACTGGCTGATGTTCGCCGCCGCCTACGGGCAGTGGAACGTGCGGCTGCGCTACGATCCGCGCTCGCCCTCGCGGCCCGAAGGCGAGCGGGTGGTGCGCGAGCATTACCGCTTCCAGATCCAGGGCCCCGACGCGCCGAAGATCTTCGAGAAGATGAACGGCGGCCCGGTGCCGGAGATCAAGTTCTTCCACGTCGACTGGATCAACATCGGCTCCAAGCGCGTGCAGGCCCTGCGCCACGGCATGTCCGGCGCGCCCGGCCTCGAGGTCTGGGGCCCCTACAAGGACAAGGACTACATCCAGTCCACCATCCTGCAGGCGGCACGCGACGCGGGCGTGAACCTCGTGCAGTGCGGCAGCCGCGCCTATTCCACCAACACGCTGGAATCGGGCTGGATTCCCTCGCCCCTGCCGGGGATCTACACCGGCGACGGGATGCTGGCGGCCTATCGCGACTGGCTTGGCGCCGACAGCTACGAGGCGGCCGGCGCGATCGGCGGCTCCTTCGTCTCGGACAACATCGAGGACTATTACGTCAATCCCTTCGAGCTGGGCTACGACTTCTACATCGGCTGGAAGAAGGACGACTTCATCGGCAAGGAGGCCCTGGCCGCGCTCAAGGGCAAGCCCTCGAACCGCAAGAAGGTCACCTTTGAGTGGAACCGCGAGGACGTGCTGAAGGTCATCGCCTCCTCCTTCGAGGAAGGCACGCCCTACAAGTGGATCGACTTCCCGCAGCCGAACTACGCGTCCTCCAGCGCCGACATGGTCTGCGACGAGCGCGGCAAGATGGTCGGGATGTCGATGTTCAACGGCTACAGCTTCAACGAACGCTGCCTCCTGAGCCTCGGCGTGGTCGCGCCCTCGGTCGAGGTGGGCGACGTGCTGACGCTGAAATGGGGCGAGCCCGAGCCGACCGAGAAGACCTCGACCGAGACCCACCGGCAGGCCGAGATCCGGGTCCGGGTCGCGCCGACCCCCTACGCCAAGGAGGCGCGCGAGAACTACGCCGACAGCTGGCGCACCAAGTCGACCGTCAGCGCCTGACGGCACGCGCATCGCGGGGGGCCGCCCGGCCCCCGTCGTTCTGGCGGACCCCGCGGGGCCGCCGTATTCCAGGGAGGAACCCACCATGATCCAGAGACGCCTTGCCGGCCTCGCCGCGACCGCCTGCCTTCTGGCCGGCGCCGCCCAGGCCGAAGAGCTGAAGTTCGCCAACTTCACGCCGCCCTTCCACACCATCAACCCCAGCGTCATCGAGCCGCTGAACGCCACGCTCAGCGATGCCACCGGCAGCGAATGGAGCGTGCGCGGCTACCACGGCGGCGAGCTGGGCGCGGGCCCGGTCGAGCAATACGTGCGCGCCGTGCAGGGCGTGGCCGACATGGTCTGGGGCCTGCCCGGCTACACCTCCTCGCAGTTCGAGACCACGATGATCGTCGAGCTGCCCGACGCGATCCCGCTGGAGAAGCCCGGCTACGAGGCGCTCTGGGCGGCCTTCGACGCGCATCTCTCCGACGAGTTCCCGGGCACGGTGCCGCTGGCGCTTTGGACATCGGAGCCGAACATCTTCATCATGAAGGACCACGACATCCGCACGCCCGCGGACGTCTCGGGGCTGAAGATCCGCGTCGCGGGCGCGACCTCGGCGCAGGTGCTGGAAGCCCTGGGCGGCACGCCCGTGCAGATGCCCATCAACCAGGTCTACAACGCGCTGCAGACCGGGCTGATCGACGGGGTGATCACCGGGGCCTCGACCCTCAACGACTTCAAACTCGACGAGGTGGCCAACAGCTACACCCTGGGCGCCAACCTCGGGCGGCTGTCCTTCTACACGGTGATGAACCAGGGCGCCTATGACGGGCTTAGCGACGAGGCCCGCGCGGCGCTTGACGAGATGGCCGGCATGGCGCTGTCGAAATCCGCCGAGGACGCCTGGAACGCCCAGGCCGACGACGCCATGGGCAAGGCCCGCGCCAGCGGCGACAACACCGTGATCGACCTCTCCGAGGACGAGATCACCGCCTTCTCCGAGGCCGTGGCCGAGGTGGTCAACGGCTACGTCGAGGGTGTCGGCGGCGCCGAGGCGCTGGCGGCGATGAGGGCCGAGTAAGTGACGCTTCTGCGCAAAATCGCGGACGGGCTCATCGGCCTGTCCGCCCTGGTCGGGGGGCTCTGCCTCCTGGCCCTGGTCGGCGTCATCCTGGTGGATGTCGTCGGCCGGAGCTTCGGCGCGCCGCTCTTCGGCAGCCAGGACCTGATCACCATGGGCATGGCGCTCCTGGTCTTCGGGGGCATGGCGCTTTGCGACCGCGAGGGCGGGCATATCGCCGTCGACCTTCTCGAGCCGCGCTACTCCCCGGCGCTCAACCGCGCCATCGACATTTTCACCGCGGTCCTCGGCTGCGTCATCTTCGTGATGATCGCCCTGACCGTGATCGAGGCGGCCCGGCTCAGCCAGATGCTGAACATGTCCACCAACCTCCTGCGCCTGCCGCGCGCCTGGTTCCAGTGGGGCCTCGCGCTCATGTCGCTGGTCGCCGCGCTGGGGCTGGCGGTCCGGGCGCTCGAGCTGACGCTGACCCGCAAAGACATCCGCAAGGAGACCCCATGAGCAGCGGCTTGATCGGCATCCTCGGCATCGCCGCGCTTCTGGCGCTGCTGCTTCTGCGCATCCCCGTGGCCTTCGCGATGTTCCTCGTGGGCTTCCTCGGGCTCTGGATCATCGACGGCTGGACCGTGGCGCGCGGGCTCCTGGCCTCGGAGACCTTCACGCTCGCCGCCAAGCCCGAACTGGTGGTGATCCCGCTCTTCATCCTGATGGGAAATGTCGCCTCGGCCACCGGCATGAGCCGGCAGCTCTATGACGCCGCCTATGCGCTGATCGGCCATGTGCGCGGCGGGCTCGCCTCGGCGACGATCATCGGCTGCGGCGGCTTCGCGGCGCTCTCGGGCTCCTCGGTGGCCTCGGCGCTGACCATGGGCAAGGTGAGCCTGCAGGAGATGGAGCGCTTCAACTACGACCCGCGCCTCTCGACCGGCAGCGTCGCGGCCGGGGGCACGCTGGGCATCCTGATCCCGCCCTCCACCGGCTTCGTGATCTACGCGATCCTGACCGAGCAGAGCATCGGACGGCTCTTCATGGCCGGTGTCCTGCCGGGGCTCCTGCTGCTTCTGGTCTTCGTGCTGACGGTCTTCGCGCTTTGCCTGCTGCGCCCCGAGTTCGGCCCCAAGGGCCCGAGCACCAGCTTCGTCGAAAAGCGCCGCGCGGTGGCCGGTGCCCTGCCGATCCTGGTCTTGGTTCTGGTGACCATCGGCGGCATCTACCGCGGCTTCTTCTCGCCCGAGGAGGCCGCCGGCGTCGGCGCGGGCCTCGCGATCATCTACGGCCTCGCCACCCGCCGGCTGACGCTGGGCGAGCTGGTGCAATCGGTGCGCGGCTCGGTGGTGACCACCGCCACGGTCATGCTGATCCTGATCGCGGCGCATCTGCTGAACCCCTTCTTCGCGCTGACCCATATCACCGAGACGGTGGGCAACTTCCTGGACGCGCTGGACCTCAGCGTGCTGGGCACGCTCCTGTTCATCCTGCTTGTCTACCTGGTGCTGGGCTGCTTCCTCGAAGGCTTCGCCATGCTGGTGCTCACCCTGCCGATCTTCTTCCCGGTGGTGGTCGAACTGGGCATCGACCCGATCTGGTTCGGCGTGCTGGTGGTGCTGACGCTGGAGATGGGGCTGATCTCGCCCCCGGTGGGGATCAACGTCTTTATCGTGAAATCTGTCGCCAAGGCGGTGCCGCTGGGCCAGATCTTCCGCGGCGTCCTGCCCTTCTGGCTGGCGATGATCGCGGTCCTGGGCGTGCTGATCGCCTTCCCGCAGATCTCGCTCTTCCTGCCCAACACGATGTTCAACTAGGAGGCCGAGGTGACCACATTTCTCCTGATCCCGGGCCTGATCTCCGACGGTCATGTCTGGACCGCGACGCGGGCCGCGCTCGAGGCGGGCGGGCAGAGACCCGCCCTGGCCGATGTGACCACCCAAGGTGACATCCCCGAGATGGCCCGCGACCTCCTGGCCGCGCATGAGGGCCCGCTGGTGCCCGTCGGGCATTCCATGGGCGGCCGCGTCGCCATGGAGATGGCCCGCATCGCGCCCGACCGCATCGCGGGGCTGGCGCTTCTGAACACCGGCATCCATGCCGCCCGCCCCGGCGAGGCCGAGAAGCGCGAGGCGATGATCGCGCTCTCCGCCCGCGAGGGCATGGAGGCGCTGGCCGAACGCTGGCTGCCCGGCATGATGGCCGAGGGGCGGGCGCCCGACCCCGAGGTGCTCTCGGGCCTGCAGGCCATGGTGCGCCGCATGACACCCGAGATCCACGCCCGCCAGATGCGCGCCCTGCTCGCCCGCCCCGATGCCGCCGCGACAATCGGCGATTTCGCCGGGCCGATGCTTCTGGTCGTCGGGCGGCAGGACCAATGGAGCCCCATCGCCCAGCACGAGGAAATCGCCGCACTCTGCCCGCAGGCCGAGCTGCGGATCATCGAGGAGGCCGGGCATTTCGCCCCGGTCGAACAGCCCCGGGCCACCGCCGGCGTGATCGCCGATTGGGCCGCCGGGCTGCCGCAAGCCGCCACCGGAAAGGAGCCCGCCATGTCCCAAGGCGACCGCATTCCTGACACGCCGCTGTTCGACCGCAGGCGCGCCAATGCCGGATACGAGCTCAACAAGATGGCCATGGGGCTTTCCACGCCCGAGGGCCGCGCGGCCTTCCTCGCCGACGAAGGGGCCTATCTCGACCGCTTCGTCCTGAGCCCCGAGCAGCGCGCCGCCGTTCTTGCCCGGGACTGGGCCGAGATGGTGCGCCTTGGGGGCAACCTCTTCTATATCCTGAAGATTTCCGCCGTCGACCCGACCCCGATCCGCGAGATCGGCGCCGCGCAGGCGGGCATGGAACTGCAGGAGTTTCTCGACACACGGCTGGGGAAGGTGACCAATGGCTGAACTGATTGGCGGCTTGGGAACAAGCCATGTGCCCTCCATCGCGATGGCCATCGACAAGGGCCTGCGCGAGAGCGAAGAGTGGAAACCCTTCTTCGACGGCTACACCCCGGCGCAGGAGTGGATCGCCGAGAAGAAGCCCGACATCGCCGTGGTGATCTTCAACGACCACGGCAATTCCTTCTTCCTCGACCGGGTGCCGACCCTGGCGCTGGGGGTGGCGGATGAATACCGCCCCGCCGACGAGGGCTGGGGCCCGCGCCCGATCCCGACCTTCGAGGGCGCGAGCGAGTTTGCCTGGCATCTCGCCGACCGCATGGTCGAGGGCCATTTCGACCCGATGCTCTGCCGCGAGCTGGACGTGGATCACGGTATGCAGGTGCCGATGGAGCTGGTCTTCGGCCGCCCCGAGGCCTGGCCGGTCAAGGTCGTGCCGATCCTGGTGAACACCATCCAGTATCCGATCCCCACCCCGCAGCGCATGTGGGAGCTGGGCGAGCTTCTGCGCCAGGCGATCGAGAGCTATCCGACCGACGAAAAGGTCGTGGTCCTGGGCACCGGCGGGCTGTCGCACCAGCTCCAGGGCGCGCGGGCGGGCTTCATCAACCCCGAGGCCGACCGCGAATGGGTCGCCAAGATCGGCGCCGATCCGGCACGCTACCGCGCCATGACACGCGAGGAGTACATCGAGGAGTTCGGCTCCGAGGGAGCCGAGCTGATCATGTGGCTGGTGATGCGCGGCTGCATGGATGCCGAGGTGAAGACCCTGCACAAACATTACTTCGCCCCGGCCTCGATGACCGGCGCGGGCATGGTGCTGCTGGAGAACGCGGGCTGATGTATTTCCTGATGGTCTGCACCCACGCCGAGGGCGCCGATGTGCCCGCCCGCCGCGACGCGCTGCGCCCCGAGCACCGCGCCTGGGTCGCCTCGGGCGGCGCGGGATGCGCCAAGGTGCTGACCGGTTCGGCGCTCTGGAACGAGGCGGGCACCGGGATCGGCAACTTCGGCATCCTCGAGGCCGAGAGCCCCGAGGATGCCCGCGCCTTCGCCGAGGGCGACCCTTTCTTCACCGGCGGGCTGGTAACCGGCTACACGCTGACCCGCCTGGCCGACGGCTTCCGCGCCGAGCGGATCGAACCGCTGACCACGTGACGACCTGACCACCCGAGGCCGCAGAGAGGCCTCAAACGCAAGAAAACCCCGCCATGCGACCTCTGTGAGCCGCCAAAACCGCGGCAAGGCATGGCTTCGACCCGAATTTTCATGTATACATGAAATGACCCCAAGACGACTGAACTGGAGACCGCCATGTTCCCTCTGAATGCCTGGTACGTTGCCGCCACCGACAATGAGATCGGCCGGAAGCTGTTTTCCCGCCGCATCTGCAACAAGCCGATTGTCCTTTACAGAAAAGAAAATGGTGAGGCCGCGGCCCTGGCGGACGCCTGCTGGCACCGGCTGCTGCCGCTCTCCAAGGGGGAGCTGCACGGCGACAATGTGATCTGCGCCTACCACGGGCTGGAATTTGATGACACGGGCCGCTGTGTATACATGCCGTCCCAGGACACCATCAATCCTTCGGCCTGCGTGACCAGCTACCCGGTGGTCGAGAAACACCGCTTCATCTGGGTCTGGCCCGGCGATCCGGCCCTGGCCGATCCCGCGCTGGTGCCCGATCTGCATTGGCACGACGACCCCGAGTGGGTCTCGGACGGGCGGGTGATCCACGCCAAATGCGACTATCGGCTGGTGGTCGACAACCTCATGGACCTGACCCATGAGACCTTCGTGCACGGCTCCTCGATTGGCAACCGCGCGGTGGCCGAGGCGCCCTTCAGCGTCACCCATACCGACACCACCGCCACGGTGACCCGGATCATGGAGGACATCACCGCCCCGCCCTTCTGGGCCGAGAACCTGGGCCAGGCCGAGCATGTGGACCGCTGGCAGGTGATCAACTTCGAGGCGCCCTCGACCATCGCCATCGACGTGGGCGTGGCGCCGACCGGCACCGGCGTGCCCGAGGGCGATCTGTCCAAGGGCGTGCGCGGCATGGTCCTGAACACGATCACCCCCGAGACCGACAAGACCTGCCATTACTTCTGGGGCTTCGCGCGCTCATTCCGCACCGAGGAACAGAGCCTCACCCAGCGCATCGTCGAGGGTGTCTCGGGCATCTTCCGCGAGGACGAGGAGATCCTCGAAGCCCAGCAGAAGGCCATCGACGACAACCCCGACCACGTCTTCTACAACCTCAACATCGACGGCGGCTCGATGTGGGCGCGCAAGCTGATCGACCGGATGGTCGCGCGCGAACGCGACACCGCCGACATCGCGGCGGAGTAAGAGCCATGAAACAGGCCGATCACTGGGTCGACGCAAGGGTCGTCAGCACCGAGGACATCGCCGAGGACGTGCGCCGGGTGTGTTTCGCCCCCGAGGCGGAGCTGCCGGGCTTCGACCCCGGCAGCCACCTGCGGATCGAGGTGCCGCTGGGCGGCGGTACGACGCTGCGCTCCTATACCTGCGTGCCGAGCCCCGAGGGCACGCTGGGCGTGGCGGTCAAGCGGCGGGTGAACAGCCGCGGCGGCTCGGCCTATATCTGGAGCCTCTCCGAGGGCGACCGCGTGCGGGTGACCCTGCCCGAGAACCGCTTTGCCCTGTCCTGGCGCGCGCCGCAGTATCTGCTTCTCGCGGGTGGCATCGGGATCACCCCGATCCTCGGCATGGCCCGCGCGCTGACCGCGCGGGGGGCGGATGTGGCGCTGCACTACGGGGCCGAGCGGCCCGGGGCCATGGCCTATCGCGCCGAGCTCGAGGCGCTTCTGGGTCCGCGCGCGCGGTTTTACAGCGACGCCGACGGCGAGCGCCCGGATCTGCACGCGCTGATCGCCGAGCTGCACCCGGAGGCCGAGCTTTACATGTGCGGGCCCCTGCCCATGCTCGAGGCGGCGAAATCCGCCTGGGCGGCGGCGGGCCGGCCGATCAGCCGGCTGCGCTACGAGGTCTTCGGCGACAGCGGCGCCCATGCCGAGCGGCCCTTCGAGGTCGAGGTCGCGGGCCTCGAGCGCACGGTGACCGTGGCCGAGGACGAGACGCTCCTGAGCGCCTTGCTCGAGGCCGGGGTCGAGATGATCTACGACTGCCAGCGCGGCGAATGCGGGCTCTGCTCGGTCGATGTGCTGGAGGCCAGCGGCACGCTCGACCACCGCGACGTGTTCTTCTCCGAGAGCGAGAAGCAGGCCGGCGACAAGATGTGCGCCTGCGTCTCGCGCCTCGTCGGCGGCAAGGCGCGGATCGACATCGGGTATCGGGCGTGAGGGCTGGGGGGATGAGGGCTTTCTGCGCGCAGGCCTACTGAGGCGAAGGCCCGAGGTCGTTCATTGATCTGCCTAGAGGGCGGTGAACCGGCTCAATCCACCGCGGCCGCGCGGACTGACATGCGGGTCTGATTTTCAGTCTCGGACGCCACGCAGTGGCGGTCATTCCGGGGCGCTCCAGCCCATTCCGCGCCTTTCTGCCCTGCCCTCGCCCCCCGCAGGTCCCTTCGACCTGCGCACTGACCTCGGCCCTCTTGCGCCCGAATTGCACCGAAGGTGCCGGGCGCGCGCCGGACCGGCCCCTTGGGCCGGCGCTCCTTGGAGTGGCGTGCCTAGCTCACAGCTTTTCCTGACCTTGCTGGGATAAAGCGCATCGCCCGGATGTCAGCAGCGCCGGCCCCCGGTCCGGCGCGCGCCCTCTGTAGGGACGGGTTGAGGGGGTGGTAGGGGTGATCCGAGATGGTGGCGAAAAGCACCTGCCTTTGGGCAGTGAACCGATGTGGGTTCACCGTCGTCTCGATTGGGTAGCTGTTTAGAACCGCCGCTGGCACGGCGCGTCTGGTGCCGTCTCTTGGAAGTCTCGTCCTCAGTGGTCACACGGCCCGTGATCCGGGCCGACCGTCCTCAACATGAACCGCTCTCCCAGTCCCAGGGTCTCACCTCAGACAACGCTCAAGCCCCCCCCCTTTTCCCCTTGACCGCGCGACACCAGCGTGGCGCTCTCATCCCATGACGATGCTCATTGATATCAAGGCGTTCCTCGTGACCGCCCGCAGCGGGGGCTTCTCGGCCGCGGCGCGCGAGCTGGGCACCGCGCCCTCGGTCATCACCAAGCGCGTCAACCGGCTGGAGCACGAGGTCGGCAAGCCGCTCTTCCACCGCTCCACCCGCAAGCTCAGCCTCACCCCCGAGGGCGAGCGGCTGCGCCCGCAGCTGCAGCTCCTGGTCGTCGAGCTGGAAGAGGCGATCTCGGAATTTCGCGCGCCGGGGCGGGACATGTCGGGCAGCCTGCGGATCAAGTCGCCCACCACCATCGGCACGATGTTCGTGGGCCGCTCCATCGCGCGCTTCCTCGAGGCGCATCGCGACGTCTCGGCCGAGCTCTTGCTCATGGACCGGCTGGTCAACCCGCTGGAGGAAGGGCTCGACATCGCGCTGGGCGCCCTGCCCCAGTCCTTCGCCAGCGTCGACGAGATCCCGCTTTGCGAATACCCGCGCGTGCTGGTGGCATCGCCGGGCTACCTCGAGGCCAAGGGCCGGCCGCAAAGCCCCACCGACATCCTCGGTCACGACTGCCTGGCCTTCGTGCCGGTGGGCCTCTCCTGGACCTTCTCGAGCGGCAGCGGGCCGGTCGCGGTGGACATCCGCGCGCGCTTCACGGTGAACGACAGCCGGCTGCTCGTCGATGCCGCGGTCGAGGGCCAGGGGCTGACCATCGCGCCCGAGTTCCTCGCCCGATCGGCGATCCAGGCCGGCGACCTCGAGGTGCTGCTGCCCGATTTCCCCATCGAACCCTATTGGTTCAAGGCCATGGTGCCGCGCCACAAACGAAACAAGCCCGAGGTGCTCGCGATGATCGAGCACCTCAGGCAAGAGTTCGACCCGGCCCCCTGGGACCGGTGAGGCCCCGCGCTTACTGCATCGAGTTCGGCAGCCAGAGCGAGATTTCCGGGAAGCCCAGGAGCAGGACCATGATCACCGCCTCGCAGGCCAGGAACCAGCCGATGCCCCGGAAGATGGTCTCGAGCGGGATGGCGTCGCCGACCACGTTCTTGACCACATAGGCGTTGAAGCCCACCGGCGGCGTCAGAAGCCCGATCTCGATGTATTTGACCACGATCACGCCCAGCCAGATCGGATCGAGCCCGAGGGCCGCGAAGATCGGCTGCACGATGGGCAGCGTCAGAAGCAGCACGCCCAGCGGGTCGAGGAACATCCCCAGGAGGATGTAGATCAGCGAGATCGCCACCAGCATCAGCACCGGGTCGACCGCCCAGTCGCCCATCATGGCGACCAGCAGATCGGGGAAGCCGATCAGCGCCAGGAAGCGGGTGTACATCACCGCGCCATAGGCCACGAAGAGGAGCTGCGCGGTGGTCTTCACCGCCTCCATGATGCTTTCGGTGACCACCCCGCGGGTGAGCCGGCCCTGCAGCGCGGCGACCACGAAGGCCAGCGCGGCCCCGGCGGCCCCGGCTTCGGTCGGGGTGACGATGCCGCCGTAGAGCCCGCCGATGATGCCGATGATCAGCACCAGGAGCGGCCAGACCGGCGCCAGAGACGTCCAGCGCATCCGCCAGAGCTCGGCCCGGTCGATGGTCCGGTCGAGCGGCGGGGCGACGCTGGGATCGAAGTAGCAGCGCCCGATTAGCATCAGGGTGTAGACCCCGGCGGTCAGCAGGCCCGGGATCACCCCGGCGATCAGCAGCTTGGTGATCGAGACCTCGGCGAAGACGCCGTAGATCACGAAGAGGATCGAAGGCGGGATCAGCGCGCCGAGCGTGCCGGCCGAGGCCACGACCCCGGTGGCCAGGCTCGGGGCATAGCCCGCGCGCAGCATCTCTGGGATGGCGATCCGGCCCATGGTGGCCGCTGTCGCCACCGAGGAGCCCGAGGCCGCGGCGAAGCCCGCCGCCGAAAGGTTGGTCGCCACCGCGAGCCCGCCCGGCAGGCCCGAGAGCCAGACCCTGGCGGCGCGGAAAAGCGCCTGGCTGATGCCCGTGGCATGGGCCACGGCGCCCATCAGGATGAACATCGGGATCGCCGAGAGACCCCATTTCGAGGCCACCTCGAAAGGCGTGGACATCATCACCGAGAAGGCGACCTTCTCGTTGCGGACCAATGTGAAGCCCAGGAAGGAGACCACGCCCAGCGCGACCCCGATGGGAATGCGAATGGCGATCAGGACCAGGATCAGGCCGAGACTGCCGAAACCGAGAAGTGCATCGCTCACAGCTTGACCTCCCCTTCCTCGAGGGCGTCGCGGATATGGCCCGCGCCGTCGTCGCCGTCGTCGTATCCGTCGTCGCGCAGGACCGCGCGCAGGTCCTTGACCAGCACCACGGCGACCACCACGGCCATGAGCCCGAAGCCGATCACCACGACCCAGCGCGCCGGCCAGATCTCGATGAAGCCGGCGCCGGATTCCTTGGCGTCGCGGATCCGCGTCTTAGACTGGGCGATATCTATGGCCTTCCAGGTGAAGGCGCTGACATAGACCAGGGTGACCACCGCCATGGCGGCATCCAGCGCGGTCCGGGCGCGGCGCTTCATCCAGCCGGTGAAAAGCTCCACGATGATATGGCCCCGCTCCTTGGCGATCAGCGCAAGCGGCAGGAAGGCCAGCATCACCATGTTGTAGTTCGATACGATCTCGACCGTGCCGGTGATCGGATGGTTGAACAGGTTCCGCCCGATCACATCGGCGGTCACCATGATCATCATCAGGAAGGTGGCGACACCCGCGACCCAGGCCGAGACCGTGATCGCGCCGTCGTAGAGCGCCTTAACCGCTTTCATGCGATGCCTCATTCGAGTTGTGGCGGGGCGGCAGGGAGCCCGCCCCGCCCGGTGTGGTCCAGCTCAGAGCGACTCGGGGTCGACCTTGGCATAGACCTCGTCCCACAGCAGGCTGCGGAAGGCGTCGCGGTCGCGGCCGCGCTCGTCCAGAAGCCCCTGCCAGCGTTCGTAGGCGGCGGTGTAGTAGTCGAGAACCGCCTGCGGATCGCTGGCGCCCGCATCCTCGGCCGCCGCGATATTGGCGGCGCGCTGGTTGGTGTCATGGGTGGCCATGACCTCGGCGAAATCCTCTCCGCCTTCGGGGAAGGCCACGCCGGCCTCCTTGGCGGCGGCGATGATGTCCGCGTCGTAGGTGACCTGGCCGTCATAGGCGGCACCGGCCACGAGGTCGGGGGCCAGCTCGATGTGCATGGCGCGCATCTCGGGCGTCATGGCGCCCCAGCTGTCGCGGTTCACGAACATCATGATCGGCGGGCCGCCCATGCCCATCGGGCTGTCGACCACGCTTTCGACCACGTCCATGTAGCCGTAGGAGCGCAGCCAGGAGACCGCGCCCAAGACGCAGTCGAGCGTGCCGCGCTCGAGCGCCGTGGTGGCCTCGGCGGGCGACATGGAAACCGGGGTGGCGCCGGCGATCTCGCTGATCTTCACGCCGCCGCCCGAGGCGCGGACCTTCTTGCCCTGCAGGTCGGAGACCTCGTCGACCATGTCGCGGCACATGAAGCGGTAGGGCGTCGTGGAATAGCCCGCGAAGCCCACCGCGTTGTTGTTGCGGTATTCGTCCTGGCAGCCGGAGCAGCCCAGCATGATGGTCTCGTTCATCGCGCCGGTCGCGGCCAGGGCGTCGTCGCCGGGCAGCGAATGCGAGAAGACGAAGTTGGTGTTGGGCATCATCCGCGGCTGGTAGGGCGCGATGGCGATGCCCGCGTCCATGAGCCCGGTGGCCACCGCCTCGGGCGTGCCCGGCCCCGAGGCGAGCTGCGCGCCGGGCACCAGGTCCCAGTCGATCTCGCCGTCGGATTTCTCGCGCAGAAGCTCGAAATAGGGGGCGAGCCCCTTGGCGTTCACCGAGTGGTTCACCCCGAACCAGGACCCGAAGATGAACTCGTCGGCCATTGCCGGCCCGCTCAGCGCGAGGACGGCAAGCGCCGCTACGCTTGTCTTAGGTGCATTCATGGTCTTCTCCTCCTTGACTTACCATGTCGTCGCCGATCGCCTGCGGTCTTGAACCTCCGCCGCCTGCCGATCAGCGCCGGGGTGGCCGTTTGACCACCTCGACCCGTCCCTTGTCCCCGTCCACGCGGACCCAGTCGCCGTCCTCGATCACCTCGAAGGGATCGCGGTCGAATTCGGTCACCGCGGGCACCCGCGTGACCACGGCGCCCAGCGCCACCTTGGTGGTCATCACCGTGAAGAGCATCGCCTTGGGCGCGGTGCCCAGCCGCCGGGTGGCGTGGAAATAATGCGACCAGCCCGAGCTGCCCTTGGCGCCGGGAAAGACCAGCACCTTGCCGGCGAAGCTTTCGCCGCGCTTCTCGTGGCGCTGCTCGGTGATCGTGCCGCTGCGCGCGTCGATGCCGCCCCAGCCCGAGACCGTCTCGCGGGTGACGAAGGCCTCGCCCTCGGCCACGCCGCCGACGACCCCGCGGCCCTGGATCACCAGGGTTTCGCCGGCCATGTCGGTCTGATCGGTCATGTCGGTCTGATCGGTCTTGTCGGGTGCGCTCATTCCGGCCTCCCCCGGAAGCGCCCGGTCAGCGCCGCCTCGATGCAATGCTCCAGCCCGCCGAACCAGGTCGGCTTGCCGCTGATCGCGGGCAGGTAATGGGCCTGCTTGCAGCTGTCGGTGGCGATGACCTCGGTGCCCTCGGGCAACATGCGGTTGATCGCCGGGCAGCTGTCGGACATGACCAGCGCGCCCGCGGCCTCGATGATCTCGGTGATGCCGCTCTCGTCGCAGAGATGGCGGATCTGGCGCGGGGTATGCACCCAGAGCGCCACGCCGTCGTGCAGGCGCTTGCCTTCCAGCAGCTCAGCGATGCGCCACATCTGCTTGGCCGAATTATGCGGACAGCCGAGCATCACGAAATTCACGTCGTCGCGGGTGTTGGCCCCGTTGAGCGCCTCCCAGGCGCGCCGCCGCTCGGCCGCGCCGTAGCGGTGCACGACGCGCGGGGCCTGGCCGCCGAGCGCCTCTTCGACGCTGTCGGCCTCGGGCGTGAGCCCGGGGATGTGATACATCTCCACCCCGCCCGAAGAGGCCGCCGCCGCGCCGAAATGCTTCAGCCATTCCGGTTCGGGCTTACACGTGATGCCCTCGAGGACGGGGATGTCCTCGGCGACCATCTCGCCCAGGGCGTAGCCCAGGAGGCCCCAGTCCATCATGCTCTCGACCGGAACCTCGACCCGCACGAGATGGGTGGCAAAGCGGTTCGCGGGGATATGCAGCCCGAAGTAGGGAATGCGCCCGGTGATCGAGGCGGCGCCGGTCGATTCCCGCCCCTCGACATTGGTGCGCGCGCCAAGCACCGCGTTGGCATAGACCACGGCGGAGCTTTCCATCCAGGCCAGGTGATCGCCCCGAAGCGGGGTCTGGCCGACCTGGTAGGGCGTGCAGGTGGAGTTCCACTGCACCCCGCGCGACCCGAAGAACCGCTCCGAAGCGCGCTGCAGATCGGCCTGGTCGTCGGAGAAGCCCTGCGCAGCGTAGTTGCGGGTGTCGATCCCGTGGATCAGCTGGCAGGTCGGCACCACCGCGCGAGGCACTTCGACCACCGCGTCGGAATCGAGGTTGAACCGCGAGAAGATGCTGTCGAAATCGTCGGGGCGCTTCAGGCCCGCCTGCACGAAAGGCGTGGTCGCGGACCAGGTGCCGGCGACATGGGCGACCTCGACCATGCGCTCCGCGCCGAGCGCCTCGCCGTAGCGCAGGAGCAGGTCCATCGCGCGGGCCTTGGCCTGGCCCTCCTGGCCGTCGAGCATGGCCTGTTCGGCATCGCTCAAGCGCATGTCATGTCCTCCCTGCCCTCACTGTAGCCAGCCCCGCCTCGTGCGATAAGAAGCGATATTGCGTTGAGGTCTTTCGCATTTTGCGAAAGGCCGTCCTGCCCCATCCCCCGCGCACGGCAGCGCCGGGCCCGGATGCTCCGGTCTTCCAGGATCTGCGCTGCGCGAGGGAATGTCATGGTCTTCTTGCCTTTTTTCCGTCTCAGGGCGCCACGCCGTCGGTGCGGTCGAGGTTGTCGCGCACCCGGTCCTGCAGCGCGCCGATGTCGAGCTGGTGCACCGAGCCGCTGCCCGCGAGCTCCAGCGCATTGGCCGCGGCCATGCCCTGCGCCATGCAGGGACCCATGACCCGGACCGAGGACAGCGCCGCCGGATCGCCGTCGATGCAGCGGCCCACGGCGACAAGGTTGTCGGCCTCGGGCGAGATCATCGAGGAGAAGGGCACGTAATGGGTGTGATCCTCGTCGAAGGTGGTCCAGACGAAGCCCTCGGCGGCGTTGTGCAGCTCGATCGGCCAGGCGGTCCGGGCGATGGCGTCGTCGAATTTCACCTGGTTGACCACCTCGTCCACCACGATGTGGTGCTTGGCCTTGATCCAGCGGGTCTGGCGGATGCCCGGCAGCCCGTAGGAGCGCACGGTGATCTCGCCGAAGATCTCTGGATATTCGCGCCGAAGAAGCTGGATGCCCCGGTCGACCTGGTCCTTGCCGATGAGCCCGGTGCGCGAGGCCTCGATCGGATCGAGCGGCGTCTCCACGTGGGTCATGTTCATCACCGCGACATCCTTGCCGGGGAAGTAGAACATCAGCCCGTTCTTGCGGATCAACCCGTAGTCCTCGGCCTTCTCGGCGATGCGCTGGGCCAGCTCCTCGCGGGCGGGCGGCTCCACGTCGACCTTGATGCCCTCGACCACCGCCTGCTGGGAGCCGTAGATCTTCTCGACCGGCTCGCGGCATTCGAAACCGGCGAGATAGGTCAGCGCCGCGTCGCCCGAGCAATCGGCGAAGCCCTGGGCGCGGATCGTCACGTCGCCGTAGCGGGTCACCAGATGCAGCGCGGTGATGCGCCGGCCCTCGGTGGTGACGCCGCGCAGGGTGGCGCCGGTCACCGGGATCACCCCGGCCTGGTCGATCCGGGTCTCGACCCAGCGCGACAGCGAGATCTCGTTGTAATGCACCACCGTGGTCATCGGCCCATGGCGGTAGTGCAGCGCCTCGTCGCGTTCGAGCCAGTCGAGCATGTCGTCGACGATGCCGAAGGTGAAGCGATGGCCGTGGGTGCCGTTGCGGTAAAGCCCGCAGAAGGTGCCGATGATCGAATTGACCGCCTGGCCGCCAAGCGCCGGCATCCCGTCGACGATGACCACGCTTTGGCCGAGCCGCGCCGCCTCAAGCGCGGTGGTGGTGCCGGAGATGCCCGCGCCGACGACGCAGAGGTCGACCTCGATCTCGCGGTGGGGCACCTCGCCGGAGTGGCGGACGATGGTGGTTTCGGGGTTTATGGGGCGTCCGTAGGACATCTCATTTCTCCTTTCGGCGGGCGTCGGGAATCAGCGAGGCGCCCTTGCGCAGATCGCTGACCGTGCGTTCGTAGACCGAGAGCCACCCGGAATCGGTGGTCGGCTCGGGCGGGATGAAAGCGGCGCGGCGGCGGGCCAGTTCGGCGGCCGAAACCTCGAGGTCGAGGCGCTTCTCGCGCACGTCGATGGCGATCGTGTCGCCGTCCTCGACCAGCGCGATGGGGCCGGCCTCGGCCCATTCGGGCTGCACCTCGCCGACCACCAGCCCCTTGTTCACGAGGCCCGAAAGCTGGCCGTCGGTGACCACCGCCACCTCGGGGCCGAGCCCCGCGCCCTCGACCGCGAAGACCAGCCGCGAGGCGCCGCCCATGCCGGGGCCGCCGCGCACGCCCTGGCGGCGCAGGACCAGCACGTCGCCGGGCTTGATGCGCCCGGCCGAGAGCGCCGCCTCGGCGTCGGCCGAGGTCTCGAAGACCCGGGCCGGGCCGCGGAAGGTCAGCTTGCGGTCGGGCGTGCGCAGCCCGACCTTCACGATGCCGGTGTTGGGCGCGAGCGTGCCTTTCAGAAGCACGATCGCCGGTTCGCTGGCATGGGGATCGTCGAGCGGGCGGATCACCGCGTCATCGGTGATCTCCACGCCCTCGAGGTTGGCCGCAAGCGTCTGGCCGGTGCAGGTCAGCGCCTCGGTCTCGAGCAGCGGTTCAAGCCGTTTCATCGTGCCCCGGGCGCCGCCCGCAGCCTCGAAGGCTTCGATGCTGTGGCTGCCGATGGGCCGCACCGCGGTCAGCACCGGGATGCGGTCGGACTCGCGGTCGAAGGTCTCGTAGAGGTCGACATCCGCGCCCGCCTCCAGCGCCACGGCCTGCAGGTGCTTGATGCAGTTGATCGATCCGGCCTGCGCAAGGTTCACCCGCGCGGCGTTGCGGAAGGCCGCGGGCGTCAGGATCTCACGCGGGCGCAGGTCCTCCCAGATCATCTCGACGAGCCGCGCGCCGGCGCGGTCGACCTGGTCCCACATGGCGGGCGAATTGGCCGCGACCGGGGCCGCGCCGGGCAGCGCCAGGCCAAGCGCCTCGGTCACCGAATGCATGGAATTGGCGGTGCCCATGCCCGAACAGACCCCCGGCGAGCGGATCGCCTGTTCGCTCATCTCCTTCAGCCGGTCGAAGCTGGTCGCGCCCTGGGCGTGGTAGCCCGCGTGCAGGAAGACCTCCTCGATGTCGACGTGCTCGCCCGCGATTTCGCCCGAGGCCTGGTAGCCGCAGACCACCATGAGCGTCGGGATGTCGAGCCGCGCGGCGGCCATGAGCTGCCCCGGCACGGTCTTGTCGCAGGAGGTCAACATCAGCATCCCGTCGAGCTGCGGCCCTTCGACCTGCAGTTCGACGTCATTGGCGATCAGATCGCGCGACGGCAGGATGTAGGTCGCCCGCCGCCCCGCCGAGAGGATGAAATCCGAGGGCGCGGTGGTGCGGATCTCGAAAGGCAGCCCGCCCGCGGCGCGGATCGCCTCTTTCGCGCGCTTGGCGATGCCGTCGAGGTGGGAAAAGCAGATGGCGATCTCCGAGGAGGTGTTCACCACGGCGATCTTGGGCTTTTCCATATCCGCATCGCTGAGCCCCAGGGCCCGCCATTGCGCCCGGCGGACCGCCCAACGGGAGCTTCCCGGCTCGAAGTTCGACCGCAGTTCCGACGCTTTCAGACGGCGACGCGCCATGTTCCCTCCCTGCCCGGTGATCGGGCCTCATCTCTTGCATCGACCTTCGCCTGTCGCGATTCACGAAACAATATGGAAAATAATTCCTTCTGCTTTCGCGTTTTGCGAAAGGTGAGCGGGATCACCGGCGCAATCCCTCGCGACGGGCAATGAAGAGCGTCGCCACCACCCCGGTGAGCGAGGCCGCCCCCTGGATCAGCAGCAGCCGCTCGGCCCCGGCGCCGGGCACCATGACCGCGCCTGCAAAGGCCGAGAGCGCGGCCCCTCCGCCGATCATCAGAGCCCCGCCCAGCCCGCTGGCAGTGCCCGCCAGGTGTGGGCGCACCGACAGCGCGCCCGAGGTCGCATTGGGCAGCGTCATGCCGTAGCCCACGCCCACGATCACGGTGAGCCCGAAGAAGCTGTAGGCGCTGCCGAGACCCAGCAGGAACAGCGCGAGCGAGAGCGCGATGGCCAGCGTCGTCGTCAGCGAGCCCGCCAGCGTCATGCGCAGCACCCCGTGCCGCGCCGACAGCCGGGTCGAGAGGAAACTGCCGCAGACATAGCCCAGCGAGGTCGAGCCGAAGAGCAGCCCCAGCTCCACCGGCGCCAGCCCGAAGACATGGCTGCCGAGGAAGGGCGCGCCGCCGAGATAGGCGAAGAAGGTGCCCGCCGCGCAGGCCGCCGCGAGGCTGTAAGCCCAGAAGCGCGGCGCCGCGAGCAGCTCGGGATAGCCGCGCAGCTGCGCGCCGAGGCTCGCATAGGCGCGCGGGCCGGTCTCGCCCAGGTCGCGCCAAATGAGCGCCATGGCGAGCGCGCCCAGCACCGTCATCAGCCAGAAGGAGGCGCGCCAGCCCAAAAGGTCCTCGAGCAGCCCGCCAAGCGCGGGGCTGACCATGGGCACCAGCGCCATGCCCATGGTGACCGCCCCGATGCGCGCCGCCGCCTCGTCGGGCCCGGCAAGGTCGCGCACGATGGCGCGCGCCAGGATCACCCCGGAATAGACCGCCGCCTGCACCATGCGCGCGCCCAGAAAGACCGCGAGGCTTTCGGCCAGGGCGCAGACGAGGCTCGCCGCGATGTAGAGCGCGAAGGCCCCGAGCAGCACCGGCCGCCGCCCGTAGCGATCGGCCAGCGGGCCCAGGAAGACCTGCATGACCGCGGTGCTGGCAAGATAAAGCGCGACCGAGAGCTGCACCGCCCCGTAGCCCGCGTCCAGATCCTCGGCGATGCGCGGCAGCGAGGGCAGGAAGATGTTCATCGACATGGCGGCGACGCCGGTCACGGCGATCAGCGTGCCGAGCGTCGGCGGCGTCGCGGGATCGAGGAAGCGCGCCGCCCGCGCCGCGGGGCCGCTCATGCCCCGCCCCTTGCAGCCGAAGCCCCGGGCGGGAATGATCGCGGCAGACCCCAAGAGACGAGGCGCCCATGCCCGAGATTGCCCTGCCCCACTTGCCGCTCGGCGGCGGCTGCCAATGCGGCGCGATCCGCTACGAGATCGGCGCGGCGCCCGCGGCCTTCTACATCTGCCATTGCCGGGATTGTCAGCGCCAGTCGGGAAGCGCCTTCGGGCAGTCGCTGCAGGTCCATGCCGAGAGCCTGCGCGTCACCGGCGCCCCCGCCACCTTCGCGCGGCAGGCGGCCTCGGGCCGGTCGATGCATTGTCTCTATTGTCCCGACTGCGGCACGCGGCTCTGGCACGTGCGGGCCGAGGGCAGCCCCTTCGTGAGCCTCAAGGCCGGCACGCTCGACGACCCGGACTGGCTGCGCCCCTGCGCGGAGATCTTCACCGACCGGCGCCGCGCCTGGGTCACGGTCACCCCCGCGCCGCCCCTGTCCTACCCTGGCCAGCCGGACATGGAGGAGATGCGCGCCGCCTTCGCCCGGATGCTCGCCTGAGCGCCCGGGGTCAGGGCAGATCGACGACAAGATAGGTTCCGTCGATCTCCACCGGGATGGTCTCGGCGACATAGGGCCCTTTGACCACCTCCGCGCCCTGCATGGCCTCGGGGCTGAGCGCCCTTGTGCGGGTGGCCTTGGGGTCGCTCCAGCTTTGGCCGGTGGCAAGGTCGAACTCCCAGCCGTGCCAGGGGCATTTCAGCATCTCGTCGCGGCGGCAGAGCCGGTAGTCCCCCGGCCCGTCGCTTTCCACCGTGCCGGTGAGCCGCCCGCCCGAGAGCGGCGCGCCGCCATGCGGGCAGCGGTCGATCAGGGCGAAGAACCGCCCGTCGACCTTCGCCACGCAGAGCGGCTTGCCGCCCGCCTCGATGCGCCGCACCTCGCGGTCGGCGAAATCATCCACTTTTGCCAGAACGTGCCGTGTCATGCGTAACCGTAGAGTTTGCGGGCGTTGCCGCCGAAGACCGCCTCGCGCCGGTCGGCATCGAGCGGAAACTTGAAGATGTGATGGGGGTCGTCGTAGTCCCAATGGGGATAGTCCGAGGAATAGAGGATCCGGTCCCAGCCGATCCAGTCGATGACCTCCTCGATGTGGCGGCCGTTCTTGGGCTCCTCCATGGGCTGGGTCGCCCACCAGAAGTGCCGCTGCATGTAGTCCGAGGGCTTCTCGCGCAGATGCGGCACCTCGCGGTGGAAGGTGTCGAAATGCTTGTCCATGCGCCAGCCGAGCGCCGGGGCCCAGGAGAAGCCGCCCTCGATGATGGCGATCTTCAGGTCGGGCACCTCCTCGAAGACGCCCTCGATCACCAGGCTGGTGACCAGCGCCTGGCTGCCCGGCACGAAGCTGTAGTGTTCCTGGAAGTAGAAGCTCGGCCAGCCGGTGCCGGTCGAGGGCTTGCCCGAGGAATAGCCCGCCGGATGCAGGCAGAGCGGCAGCCCCGCCTCGGCGATGGCGCGGTAGATCGGCCAGTATTTCCGCGCGCCCAGCGTCTCGTTCGGGCGGGTCGACATGACCACCTGGCAGAAGCGCGGATCGCCGGCGCGGCGCTCGATCTCTGCCACCGCGGCCTCGGGGTTGTCCTGGGGGATCACCAGCCCGGCGCGCAGCCGTGGCTCGGGTTCGACCCATTCGGCCAGTTGCCAGTCGTTGACCGCGCGGGCCATGGCGGCGGACAGGTCGGGATTGCGCTCTTCCATGCCGCCGCGCCCGAGCGCCACCAGATGGCCGGTCTCGATGCCCAGCCGGTCGAGATGCTGGCTGCGCAAGAGCTCCAGGCTGGAGCCCGCCGGCCCCGCCTCGGGCTTGGCGTCGACCCGCATGCCGTTGGCGGTCATGCGCGGATAGGAGAGCTGGCCCACCAGCGCCTGGCGGATGAAGGTGCCATGGGTCTCGAGGTGATCGACCCAGCGCTTCTCGAGATAGGGATAGAGCGCGCTCGGCAAGGCCTGCGCGGGGTGGATGTCGCAATCGACGATGCGCAGCTTCTGGCGCGCGGATGCCTCCCGCGTGCCCGGGCGCGGAGCCTCGGTCAGGGTCATGGGGTCACCTCCAGGGATGCGGCGGCAGCCTTGGCCGCGGGGTCGCGGGCCAGCCGCGGATAGGCGTTGAGCGCGTTCTCGCCCCGGATGCCCGGAAGCGCCGCCTCGGGCAGCCCCGCGGGCAGCGGACCTTCGGGCCCGAACTGCCGGTGCGGGTAGTCGGTGGAGAAGAGCAGCATCTCGGTCGTGCCGATATGGGCCAGGATCCGCGCCAACTCCTCGGGCCCGGGCATGTCCACGGGCTGCAGCGACAGGAAGACCCGGCCCTTCACGATTTCCGAGGGCCGCCGGTCGAGCCAGGGCACCTCCTGCCTTGTGCCGCGCCAGGTCTTGTCGGTGCGCCAGAGCGTCGTCGGCAGCCAGCCGAACCCCGACTCCAGGAAGACCAGCTTGAGGTCGGGGAACTTCTGAAAGACCCCCTCGCCCAGGAAGGAGACCAGGATGTTCTCGAAGACCTGGCTCTGCGCCACGTAGTCCTCGAACTGGTAGGAGGGCCAGCCCGCCACGCTCGGCGGCAGGCGGTAGAGCCCGCCCGCGTGGATCGCCACCGCCAGCCCGTGCCGTTCCGCCGCCGCGTAGATCGGCCAGTAGCGCCGATGCCCCTGCGGCAGGTCCTGCATCGCCAGCATGAGCACCTGCACGAAGCGGGCGTCGCCCGCGAGCCGCTCGATCTCGGCCACGGCGGCCTCGGGATCCTCGCCCGAGACGTAGATCGAGCCCCGGAGCCGCGGCTCCTGCGCGAGCCAGGTCGCCGCGAGGTGGTCGTTGACCGCCGCCATGAGCGCCGCGCGCATGTCGGGATTGTGCAGCCCGACCACCCCGTGCAGCATCGAGCTGACGGCGAGCTTCACGCCGTAGGTGTCAAGCGCCTCCGAGACGCCCAGCTCGCGCATCTCCGGGTTCACCGTGAGCGGCGACCCGGCGGGATAAGAGCTGAGCCGGAACGGCATCGAGGGCAGCTCGCGGTCCACGACCTGCGCCCGCCAGTAGTCGTCGAGATAGGGCAAGAGATCGCCCACCGCGCATTGCGGGACATGGAAATCCGCGTCGATCACCCTGGCTGCCTCCTCCGTAGCTGCGCCTTGCCTTTCGCATTTTAGAGCGGAATGCGGGAAACTGAACACGCCAAATCGCGAAAGGAGCTCTCGTGGAGGGCGGGGGTTGGGGGGAGGTTTGGGGGGTGTTGGAGCTAGGGTTCCGTGGGGATGGGATCGAGGAGGCGGGGGGTCGATGTGAAGTCAGGAGGCGGCTTGGTCATTGATTTCAGGAGAATTACGAACGCCCATGTGAGACGCCGTGACCCTCCCAAGGCTGCCACCCGCCCTGAACGCTCATCAGTTCATCGTCCGTGGAAGCACGCGGGCACTGCACCAATGCTGGCGCGCCCCCTGGCACTCCCGCCCCTCAACTCTTCGCCATAGCCGACCCTCCGATGACAACCATTCCACGACGGACCTAAGGTTGTCCGAGCCCACCCCCTTTCGCGCCTGTCGGGTGCCCAGAGGTTGCCTTATTTCACTGTCACGGCTCGGGACAGAGATCGGTCATCGAGCCGAGGAGCAACAGCGGCGAGGCCCGAATGAAAGACTTCCTGCAGAACCTTATAATTGGCATCGGCGTAGACCCCGACAGCCTGTTGGTCGAGTTTCTGTCCAGCGCCAGCACCGGGTTCCTGAACGCCTTCGGCATCGGCGTGATCTGCATATTCATCGGGCACCTGCTCATCGGAGGCCCCGCCCTGCTGTCGCGCACCGCCAGCTTGGTTCTCCTGAGCGGCACGTTGATCTACTTCTTCGTCCCAAGCGAAGACGAGCGCGCCAAGTCCGATGCCTCTGCTATGCGGCAGATCGGCGCCGGCAAATTTGTCTCTGCCTCGGACCCACGGCAGATCCCGCAGATCGCAGCGGCCGGCCGATCGACAAATGACGAACTGAAGCAAATCCTGAAACTGGGCGACCCCAATGGCTCCAAAGCCAACCACCTGTCCGAAGCCGTCTCGCATATGACCGACGGCGTCGCCGACACCGAAAAGCTGATTTCCGAGACGCGGCAGACGATGCAGAGCCTGGGACGGTAAGCGCGACGTCTCGGCCGGAATAAAATCCCGGACGAATTGCCTTGCTACATGAGAATAGAACCGGTGGGAGTTCGAACTTCCGGCTAAACACTCTGACTGGCAGCCCCCAAACGCAAGAAATCCCCGGGCGTTTTGCCACGGGGCTTTTTCGATTTGGTTGCGGGAGCAGGATTTGAACCTGCGACCTTCAGGTTATGAGCCTGACGAGCTACCGGACTGCTCCATCCCGCGGTGGTGTTTGTGTCATCGTTTGAGAGATACGTGTGTGTTGTG
>NZ_JAJSEC010000014.1 GCF_021272185.1 Roseivivax sp. GX 12232 | reverse complement strand
CGGATTTCCGCCAAGGGCCTGCGCATGGGGCATTTTTCGCGGGTGGTAGCTTGGCGGGAGCTGGGTTTGGGGGCTTTGCTGGACTGGGGAGTGCGGTTCCCGGCGGTGGGCGCGGCGAGTCACGGCCTGGGGATCTGCGGGCGCCCTACCCTTCGGGGCGTCTTGGGCCCTGCCCGACCCTGCGAAGAGAGGGGTGCACGCCCCTCTTAGCAGAAGAGCACAGGCGACTCGCTGAAGGGGTGACTACTTTAGGAAAGACGGAGCGGCCCGAAGGGGTGGCCATTCACTGCAAAGCCCCCTGCCCCGCCGGCTCTGCGCCACAGACCACAGCCCGAAGCGCCCGCCACGCAAACAGCGCCCAACGCCCATGGGGCGCGGCGCGGCACTCATCGCAATGTCACAAGAAGGAAGTGGCAGCCCGTAGGGGAATCGAACCCCTCTTTCCAGGTTGAAAACCTGGCGTCCTAACCGATAGACGAACGGGCCGTCCTGTGCCCCGCCACCTAGACCGTCGCGCGGCCCGCGGCAAGCGGGTTTGCCGCCCCTCCCCGATCCGACCGGCCCGAAGGCCCGAGGATCACCGCGGGAAGGTGGCAGCCCGTAGGGGAATCGAACCCCTCTTTCCAGGTTGAAAACCTGGCGTCCTAACCGATAGACGAACGGGCCATGCCGTGGCGTGGGCGGTGTTTAGAAAAAGCGGCGCGCCCCTGCAAGAGGGATTTTCAGGAATTTTTGTCGACCGGCGTCGCGGCATCCTCGAGGCGCAGCTGCACGTTGCGGCGGCCGCGGAATTCGTTGATCTCGAGCCGCCCTGCGAGGTGGAAGCGCTGCCCCCTGTGGTCCTTCAGCGCCTGGCCGAGCGGGCCGTCGAAGGCCCCGAAGGCGATGGCGTCGATGCGCGCGCCGAGCCCGTCGCCGAAGGTCAGCTTGAGGTGGCCGGTGCCGACCTCCTTGGCGAACAGGATCTGCGCGTCGGGAAAGACGTAGCGCGGCGCCGGGGCGCCCGCGCCGAAGGGGCCGGCGCGCTCCACCGCCTCGATCAGCTCGGGGTTGGCCGCGCCGCACATCAGCAGACCGTCGAGCGCCAGGTCGGCGGCGCCGCCCTGCCCCGCGCCCTGCTTAGCCAGAAGTTCCGCGAGCCGCGCCATGGCCGGTTCGAGCTGATCCTTCGCCACGGTCAGCCCGGCCGCCATCTTGTGGCCCCCGCCTTTCAGCAGGAGCCCCTCGGAGGCCAGCCGCTGCACCGCCGCACCAAGATCGACGCCCGCGACCGAGCGGCCCGAGCCCTTGCCCTCGTCGCCGTCGAGACCGATCACCACGGAGGGGCGGTTGGTCATCTCCTTGAGGCGCGAGGCGACGATGCCCACGACGCCCGGATGCCAGCCCGCGCCGGCCGCCCAGACCAGCGGCGCGTCGAGGCCCCGGGCCTCGGCCTGGTCGAGCGCCGCGGCGCGGACCTCGCCCTCGATCTCGCGGCGCTCAGTGTTGAGAAGGTCGAGCTTCTCGGCTATCGCCGCGGCCTCGTGCGGATCTTCCGTCGCCAGAAGCCGCGCGCCGAGATCGGCGGCCCCGATGCGCCCCCCGGCGTTGACCCGCGGGCCCAAAACGAAGCCCAGGTGATGGGCGCTCGGCGCGGTCTCGAGCCGCGAGACATCGGCCAGGGCCACCAGCCCCGGACGCCCGCGCCGGGCCATGACGGCAAGGCCCTGGCGCACCAACGCCCGGTTCACCCCGCGCAGGGGCGCAACATCGGCCACGGTCGCCAGCGCCACGAGGTCGAGCATCTGCATGAGGTCCGGCCCGCCCGCGCCCGCCTCGCGCAGCTGCCGCCCGCATTCGACCAGCATCAGGAAGACCACGGCGGCGGCACAGAGATGAGCCAGCGCGCCGTCCTCGTCCTGGCGGTTGGGGTTCACCAGCGCATGGGCCTCGGGCAGGGTCTCGCCGGCCAGGTGGTGATCGAGCACCACCACATCCGCCCCGCGCGCGGCCGCGATGGGCCCGTGGCTGAGGGTGCCGCAGTCGACGCAGACGATCAGGTCATGGCCCGCGGCCAGCTCGGCCATGGCGGCATCATTGGGGCCGTAGCCCTCGTCGATGCGGTCGGGGATATAGAGCGTGGCCTGCCGCCCCATCTGCCGCAGCCAGTCGATCAGCAGCGCCGCCGAGGCGCCGCCGTCCACGTCGTAATCGGCGAAGATGGCGATCCGCTCGCGGCGGGAGACGGCAGTGAGCAGCCGGGCGGCGGCGCGCTCCATGTCGCGCAGGCTGCGGGGATCGGGCAGCAGGTCGCGCAGCCGGGGCTCGAGGAAGGCTTCCGCCGCGCCCGGGGTCACGCCGAGCCGGGCCAGGGTGCCGCAGAGCGCGGGCGCAAGCCCGGTGTCCTGGGCCAGGGCCTCGGCCTGGCGCTGCACCTCGGGCGCGGGTCCGACCCAGCGCCGGCCCGTCAGCGACTGCTCGATGCCGAGGAAACTCAACCGCCCTGCCCTTCTTCTTCACGCTTGTCCCGGGAGAGGCAGCGGAGACCGGGCCCCGCCGCCCGAGGGGCTCACCGCGTCGGGTTGCGGTAGACCATGCGCCGGACCGAGCCGGTCTTGGAGCGCATCAGGATGGTCTCGGTGGTCAGATAGCCGACCTCGCGCTTGATCCCCGGCAAGAGCGAGCCCGAGGTCACGCCGGTCGCCGCAAAGATCACGTTGTCGGTCACCATGTCGTCGCGGGTATAGACCCGGTCGAGATCGGTGATCCCCGCCTTCTCGGCGCGCTTGCGCTCGTCGTCGTTGCGGAAGAGCAGCCGGCCGTAGATCTGGCCGCCCATGCATTTCAGCGCCGAGGCCGCCAGCACGCCCTCGGGCGCGCCGCCCGAGCCCATGTACATGTCGATGCCGGTGGTCACCGGGTCGGCGGTATGCATGACGCCCGCGACATCGCCGTCGGTGATCAGCCGGATCGCGGCGCCGGTGGCGCGGACCTCGGCGATCATCTCCTCGTGGCGGGGGCGTTCGAGAATGCAGACCGTCACCTCGTCCTCGCGGCAGCCCTTGGCCTTGGCCAGCGCCGCCACCCGCTCCTTGGGCGACATCTCCAGGGTGACCACGCCCTCGGGGTAGCCCGGGCCGATGGCGAGCTTGTCCATGTAGACGTCGGGGGCGTGCAGCATGGTGCCGCGCGGGCCCATGGCGATCACGGTCAGGGCGTTGGGCATGTCCTTGGCGGTGAGCGTCGTGCCCTCGAGCGGGTCCAGCGCGATGTCCACCTCGGGGCCGTGGCCGGCGCCGACCTCCTCGCCAATGTAGAGCATCGGCGCCTCGTCGCGCTCGCCTTCGCCGATCACCACGGTGCCGCGGATGTCGAGCTTGTTGAGCTGCTCGCGCATGGCGTTGACCGCGGCCTGGTCGGCGGCCTTCTCGTCCCCCCGGCCGATATAGTCGGCCGAGGCGATGGCAGCCTGTTCGGCGACCCGGGCCAGGCCCAGGGACAGCATACGGTCATTGAAATCCTTGGGCGCGCTCATGCGGAAAGCTCCAATCCTCGGGCAATATGTTGTGCCCTCTCCTAGCAAGGGGCCGCGGCTCACCGCAAGCGCGTCTGGGCCCCCGGGCGCGCGACAAGGCCGAGATGTGCCGCCCGGAGGGTCAGCCGGTCGACATCGGCGCTCATCAAAAGGGCCCCGGCGATGACCCGGGCGATGGGGAACCAGGCGGCCTCTTCGGCGTCATCGGCGGGGCTGGCGCGGCCCGCGGCCTTTGGGCAGGCCCAGGCGTCGAGACGGTAGTCGCGCCCGGCGCGGGAAATCTCCAGCGCGCCCAGGCGCTGGCCGTCGGTCGCCGTGAGACCCGTTTCCTCGTGAAGTTCGCGCAGCGCGCAGTCGAGGGCGGTTTCACCCCGCTCGCGCTTGCCGCCGGGAAAGCCCCAGAGCCCGGCGTCGGGCCGGTGCCCGCGGCGGACCAGGAGGACGCGCCCATCGCGGATCACCACCGCGAGGGACGCCTCGATCATCGCTCAGACCTGCTCGATGCGCAGGGCGACCGGGTCGCTCGACAGGACGCCGGTGGTGCTCATGGCGCCGATCGCGCGGTCGAGCGCGTCGCGGGTGGTCTTATGGGTGACGATCAGCACCGGCGCGGTGTCCGAGGAATGGTCGTACTGGCGCATCCGGTTGATCGAGATGCCCGCCTCGCCCAGGGCCGTGGCGATCTTCGCCAGCGCGCCGGGTTTGTCGAGTAGCCGCATCCGCAGGTAATAGGGCGCGGGCGTCACCATCTTGGCGGGCTGCGCCTCGATCAGCGCGCTCGCGGGCTTGCCGAAGGTCGGGATGCGCAGCCCGCGCGCGATGTCCATGACGTCGCCCATGACCGCCGAGGCGGTCGGCCCCTCGCCGGCGCCGGGGCCGCGCAGGGTGATCTGCCCGACCATGTCGCCTTCGATCACCACCATGTTGGTGCCGCCCTCGAGCTGGCCCAGCGGCGAGGTCTGCGGCACGAGGCAGGGCGTCATGCGCTGCTCGAGCCCGCGGCCGGTCATCCGCGCCACGCCCAGGAGCTTGATCTTGTAGCCCATGTCGGCGGCCTGGCGGATGTCGTCGATCGAGACCTTGCCGATGCCCTCCATGGTGACGCCGGAGAAGGCGACCTGGGTGCCATAGGCGATGGAGGCCAGAAGCGCGAGCTTGTGGCCGGCGTCGATGCCGCCCACGTCGAGCTCGGGATCGGCCTCGAGGTAGCCCAGGTCATGGGCCTCGTCGAAGGCCTCGCGGTAGCTCAGCCCCGCCGATTCCATCCGCGTCAGGATGTAATTGCAGGTGCCGTTCATCACGCCCATGACGCGGGTGATCTCGTTGCCCGAAAGCCCCTCGGTCAGCGCCTTGATGACCGGGATGCCGCCCGCGACCGCCGCCTCGAAGCGCAGGACGGCGTCGTTTTCCTCAGCGAGGCTGGCGAGCCGCTGGCCGTGATGGGCGAGCATGGCCTTGTTGGCGGTGACCACGTCCTTGCCGGCGGCCAGCGCCGCCTCGGTCGCGGCCTTGGCGGGGCCGTCCGAGCCGCCCATGAGCTCGACCAGCACGTCGACATCGTCGCGCTTGGCCAGGGCCACCGGGTCGTCGACCCAGTCGTAATCGGAGAGCCGGACGCCGCGGTCCTTGTCGCGGTTGCGCGCCGAGACGGCGACGATCTCGATGGGGCGGCCGGTGCGGGTGGCCAGGAGGTTGGCCTTCTGCCGCACGATCTTCACCACACCCGCCCCGACGGTGCCGAGACCTGCAATACCGAGGCGCAGGGGATCAGACATGAGAGGGCGCTCCTTCCGGCGGTGATCTGTCGAGAGCCCCTCTAGCCCGTCCGGCGCCGGGCTGCAACGCGGGCTCGCGCCCTGTCGGGACGCGGGCGGGCGCGGCGTGGTTTATGTGCCGGGATGTTGGGCGCGGGGGACGGTTGGGCGGAGGTGCTGCGGGACGGGCGGAGGCCCCTGCCCTCGGCGCTTTCAATGGCGGCGGTTGTTAGCATGGCCTTCAGCCGCGTTTGCTGTGGTGCCGTGGTGCCGTGGTGCCGTGGTGCCGTGGTGCCGTGGTGCCGTGGAAATCTCGCCACCAGGTTTGCGCAGGTCCAGGCTTCGGCCACTTGCGTCCGGCAAAGCCGCCCGCGCCCGCCCTATGGCCGCGCGACCCCGCGCGCCATGCGCGCCCGGGTCTCGGCGTCGATCACCGGCCCCTGCAGCACCGCCGCCCGGGCCCGGAGGCCGGCCGCCCGAGACACCAGGCTCGCCCGCATGTCCGGCGTGGCGCGCGGCGGCGCGCCCCTCAGGATCTCGTCGAGCGGCAGAAGACGCGGGTAGTCGGCCTCGGCCACCCCCGGCGTCGCCGTGGCGTCGAGCTCGGGAAACTCGGTGCAGGCCAGCAGCGCCGTGCAGGCCAGAAGGGCTAGCGCGCGGGTCATCCGCTCTCCTTGCGGTGCGAAGCTCCCTTTGTCTTGCCCGACCCCCTGCCCCTTGGCAAGGACGAAGCCGCTTGATCTGAACATCCGTTCATATCACTCTGCCGCCCATGGCCCGCACCCGAGGATCGCATTCCGACATCACCGGCCCGCGCGTGGAACGCGCGGCGCTGGATCTCTTCGCCAAGGAGGGATTCGCCGCCGTCTCCATGCGCCGCATCGCCTCGCGGGTCGGCGTGCAAGCCGGCGCGCTCTACAACTACACGCCGGACAAGCAGACGCTGCTCTATTCGCTTCTGAAGACCCATATGGAGGACCTGCTGGCGGCCTATCACGACTGGCCGAAACCCGCCGATCCGCTGGGACGGCTCGAGGCCTTCACCCGCTTCCACATCCGCTACAACTCCGAGCGGCCGCAGGCGGTCTTCATTTCCTACATGGAGCTGCGCAACCTCACGCCCGCGCATTTCGCCGAGATCGAGGAGCTGCGCCGCAGCTACGAGGGAGCGCTGGTCGAGATCCTGCGCGAGGGCCGCGAGGCCGGGGTCTTCGGTATCGAGGACGCCCGCATCGCCGCCTTCGCGGTGATCGGCATGCTGACCCAGGTGAACACCTGGTATCGCGACGGCGGGCGGCTGAGCCTGGCCGAGGTCGAGGAGCTCTACTGGGCCATGGTCCGCCGGCTCGCCGCCGCCTGAGCCCTAGCGCGTGGCCTGGATCGAGCGCAGGTATTCCACCAGCGCGACCAGCTTGCGCGGGGTCGGCGTCGCCACCCCGTCGCCGCTGTCATAGGGCACGAGGTCGCCCGCGAGCAGCTCTCCGAACTCCGGCATCCCCGGCCCGTCGAGATCCGAACGCGCGTAGCCGTCCACGGTCGAGAGCACCCGCGCGGCGGGGAAGCTGTCGCCCGAGCGAACGGCGAGCAGCGTGAGGTTCTTCGGCGGCACCCGCATGGCCCGCGCCATGGGTCCGTCGCCCTTGCCGTCCGCACCGTGACAGGTGGCGCAATACTGGGTGTAGAGGCGCGCGCCCTCGGCGGGCCCGGGCATGGCGGCGTTCGTGGTGGTGGCGGAGGTTCCCGCGGCGGGGGTCATGGTGCTGCCGGGATCGCAGGCGGCCAGCGCCGCGAGGCTCAGACCCAGACCGAAAGTGGCGATGATAGTGCGGCGCATGGGTCCCTCCTGTGCTGTTCCGGTTCAATTCTCTGGCGCGGCGAGGTGGGCGGCGCAAGCCTCGATCGGGTTGGGTGGTGCGGATGGGTGCGGGCGTGGCCTGAGTGGGACGGTTGGGGGGGGGGCTGGATGGGCGGAGTGGGGAGGTTGGCGGAGGGACGCGGTCCGAGTGAGCGGTTGCGGCGGCGGACCCGCGATAAGTGGCACGGCTGGGAGCAATCCTGCGCAAGAGCCCTGCATCCAAGCGCACCCGGAGCCGAGCCCATCACCCAGACCACCAGCGCCCACGGAGGGCCGCAGTTTTCAACTTGTCCCGCCTCCCTCACCACCCCGCGCACCAGAGGGCGCGCGCCGGACCGGGGGCCGGCGCTGCCGTTCTCTGAGCGGGGCGCTTTATGGCAGCAAGGTCAGGGCTAGAGGCGAGTTAAGCACGCCACCCACAAGAGCGCCGGCCCATAGGGCCGGTCCGGCGCGCGCCCGGCATCTTCGATGCTATTCGGGCGCAAAGGGCGCGCGGGGTGCGGCTCGAAGTTCTCCACCCAATTTGTGCCCGGCACCTTTAGAGCTGTTCGCGCTCAATTGGTGCGCGGCGCGAGACGAGGCCGTCAACTTCTGAGCCGTTTCCGGCCAATCGGGCATGTTCCGGGGGCAAGGTTGGAGCGCGGTCCGAAGTGCATCATTGTTCTCCCGCGCAGCCCATCGGCCCATTGCTTCCGTTCAACCGCCCAGACCCAAACACCCCCCCCACCACAATCCCCCCGTGACAACCGCCCCGCCACGCGGCAGGGTCGCGCGCAAAAGGAGACCGCCATGGCCCATCACGCCGCCATCATGCTGCTCGCCGGGATCGGCATCCCGCTCCTCGCCGCGCTCAATGCCGCGCTCGGGGTGCGGATCGGCTCGCCCGCGGCGGCCGCGGCGGTGCTCTTCGTGGTGGCCTTCGGGGCCGCGGCCATGGTGACCCTGATCACCGGCCCGACAGCACTTCAGAAGCTGCCGGGCACGCCGAGGCACCTCTTCCTCGCCGGGCTCCTCGTGGCCTTCTACGTGCTCTCGATCACCTATATCGCGCCGCAGTTCGGGGTCGGGAACGCGGTCTTCTTCGTGCTGATCGGTCAGCTGATCTCGGCGGCGCTGATCGACCAGTTCGGGCTCTTCGGCGCGCGGCCCTCGCCGCTCACGCTGACGCGGGCGACGGGGATCGCGGTCATGGCGCTCGGCGTCTGGATCACCCAGCGCGCCTGAGCACCCTGCCCTCTCAGTTCACCGTCAGACCGCTGACATCGGCGCGGATCATGCTGTCGGTATCGTCGCTGTCGCCCGAGACCGCGATGCCCACCAGCGCCTCGGGGCTGCCGCCGAAGGCGCGGGCGTAATCCGCCGCGAGATCGACGTTTTCGCGGTGCGAGCCGGTGCCCGCCGGGCGCAGCACCACGGTCTTGCCGCGCGCGCCGAGGTAGGGGCTCGGCAGCACAGCACCACGGGCGTGATCGCCGCCCCAGACGTAGACCAGCGCGCGGATGTCGTCCTCGTTCAGAAGCCGGGTGATCGAGGCGCCCTTCAGCTCCTCGGCGCGGGCCTCGGGCAGGAAGACGAAGTAAAGCGCCAGGTTGCGGTCGTCGCCGCCCTTCTGGGTCAGATCCGTCGCCGGGACGCCCTGCGAGACCGACCAGGACCAGCCGGCGCTCTCAGCGCCCCAGGCGCCTTCGGAGAGCGGGCGGTAGGCGATCGAGACGGTGCCGTCCGAGGCCACCGACAGGCTGTCGCCGCCGAAGCCGTAGTCGTTGCCCGAGAAGAGCGAGAAGCGCTGCACCTTCCAGCTGTCGTTGAAGGGCACCTGCGCGGCCTGAAGCGGCGCGGCAAGGCCCAGGACGGCCAGAAGGCCCGCGAGGGCCGGGATGCGGGAGATGTGGGTCGGCATGATGCTCCTCCAGTTCGGTGACGCGCAGGAGCTTAGGGCCGCAAGCTGTTTCAGCGAGGAACGATTGAGTGAGAAGCTTTGGCTTGGGCGGAGAGGCGCTCGGGATGAGCCGCGGCGGGCCGGTGCGAAGCCCGCCCCTCGGCGGGCGGCTGCGGGCAAAGACCCGTGCCTGCGGGTCAGAGCGTGTGACAGCCCACCGTCCGCAGGCCCGAGACACAGAAAAGCCCGCCATGGGCGGGCCGATGGGTAAGCAAGTTCGCCTCCGGGCCGGCGCTCAGAGCGCCTCGGCGCCCTCGGGCCCCATGAAGGCGATCCGGTCGAGCGGCACCTCTTCGGTCAGACCGTCGAGCGTGATCGTCGTTCCGTCCGAGAGGTTCAGCACCACGCCCTGCGAGGTCACCTGCTGGCTCTCGACCTCGGGCGCGGGCTCCATGTCGTAGCGGATGACCAGCTGGTCCTCCTCGGCGTCGAAGTCGGTGATCGCGGCGGAGCCGTCGACCGCGAAGGTGTCGACGCCGTCGCCGCCGGTGCCGCTGTCGCCGGCGCCCATGTAGAGGAGGTCATCGCCCTCGCCGCCCTCGAGCGTGTCGGCGTCCTCGTCGCTGTCGCGGCCCGCGCCGTCGCCCAGCACGTCGTTGCCCGCGCCGCCCGAGAGGAGGTCCGCGCCGCTGCCGCCGGCGATCGTGTCGTCGCCGAGCGCGCCGAAGATCTCGTCGTCGCCCTCTTCGCCGTAAAGCAGATCGTCGCCTTCGCCGCCCTCGATGGTGTCGTCGCCAAGGCCGCCCAGGATCGAGTCGTCACCCCCCAGCGCGTCGATGAAATCGTCGTCGGCTAGGAGGTTGGCGATCTCCTGGTCGTCGGTGCCTTCAAGGGAATCCGCCTCGTCGGTGCCCTCGAGGTTGATGTCGAGCATGCCCACGTCCTGGAAGGTGTCGCTCTCGGGTTCCATATCGCCCGAGAAGTCCTCTTCCTCCTCGCCGCCGTCGCCAATGCCCAAGAGCCCCGTTCCCAGGGCCAGGGGCGTGAGAGCCACCAGTGCAAAGATCAGTTCAAGCGACATATCTCGCCCTCGCAGGTGTCGTGCCCCCTGTTTATCCGGTTTGAATATGGCCGAACTTTGCCCAGTTCGGGCCGATGCGAAGGAATGTTTCGGGTTTACAGCAATTTGCGCGGGCCAATGAAAGAACCCCGCGCAAGTGGCGCGGGGTCCTCGATAATTCGCCGCGACGGGTCGGTTCAGGCGAAGGCGCCGAGCCGCCCCTGGTCGAGCCGGACCTGCCGGTCCATGCGCCGCGCCAGCGTGTGGTTGTGGGTGGCGATCAGCGCCGAGAGGCCGGTCTCGCGCACCAGATGCATGAGCGCGTCGAAGACCTTGTCGGAGGTCTCGGGGTCGAGGTTGCCGGTCGGCTCGTCCGCCAGAAGCAGGCGCGGGCCATTGGCCATGGCGCGGCAGAAGGCGACGCGCTGCTGCTCGCCGCCCGACAGCGCCGCCGGGCGGTGATCGGCCCGCGCGCCGATGCCGACGCTGTCGAGAAGGCTGCGCGCGCGGTCCTGCGCCGCGCTGCGTTCGGTGCCATTGGCGAGCTGCGGCAGGATCACGTTCTCGGCGGCGGTGAACTCGGGCAAGAGGTGATGGAACTGGTAGACGAAGCCCACCGCCTCGCGGCGCATCCGGGTGCGCGCGCGGTCGCTGGCGCCGGTCATATCCGCCCCGCCGATGGCGACCCGGCCCGCGTCGGGCGTGTCGAGAAGCCCCGCCATATGCAGAAGCGTGGACTTGCCCGCGCCCGAGGGCGCGACCAGCGCCACGACCTCGCCGGGGGCGACACTCAGGTCGACCTCGCGCAGGACCTGCACCTCGCCCGGCAGGCCCTTGTTGTAGGTCTTGACGATGCCCTCAAGGCTCAGCGTCGGCTCACTCATAGCGCAGGGCCTCCACCGGGTTCATGCGCGCCGCCCGGCGCGCGGGGAAGATCGTGACCACGAAGGACAGCCCCAGCGACAGCGCCACTGCGGAAAGCACGTCGCCCGCCTCGAGCTTGGCGGGCAGCTGGTAGAGCCCGCGCACCGAGGGGTCCCAGACCCCGCCGCCGGCCAAGTAGTTCACCGCTGAGAAGATCGGGTCGATGTAGACTGCGAAAAGACAGCCGAGGATCACCCCGGCCACCGTGCCGATGATCCCGGTGAAGGCGCCGCAGATGAAGAAGACCCGCAGCACCGCGCCCTCGGTCAGGCCCATGGTGCGCAAGATGCCGATGTCGCGGCCCTTGTTCTTGACCAGCATGATCAGCCCCGAGGTGATGTTCATCGCCGCGATCAGCACCAGGATCGAGAGGATCACGAACATCACGTTGTCCTCGACCTCGAGCGCCGAGAGGAAGCCGCCCGAGGCGTCCTCCCAGGTCCAGAGGTAGGTGCCCGCGCCCGCGGCGGCCTGGATCGCCGGGCGGTAGGCGGCGGCCTCCTCGGGGTCGGCGAGCATGACCTCGATCTCGTCGGCCTGGCCCTCGCGGTTGAAGTAGAGCTGCGCCTCAGAGAAGGGCATGTAGACCCGCGTGCGGTCGATGTCGTAGCGCCCGGCCGAGAAGATGTAGACCACGTCGTAGGACTTCACCCGCGGGCTCTGGCCGAAGGCGGTCTTCACCCCGTCGGGCGAGATCAGCTTGACCTGGTCGCCGAGGTCGACGCCCAGCTCGCGGGCCACGCCCGAGCCGATGGCGATGCCGCTCTCGTAGTCGGAAATGTCCCCGCGCCCGGTCTCGGGATCGACGATCCGGGGCAGCGATTGCAGGTCCTCGGCGCGCATCCCGAAGACCTCGACGCCGGAGTTGCGCCCGCCGGCATTGGCCATGACCTGGCCGCGCACGATCGGGGCGGCATGGATGACACCCTCGACCTCGGCCACCCGTGCGGCGCGGTCGTCGAACTCCGCGAAGGTGCGGCTGGCGTTGCCGGCCTCGTCGATCTCGCCCTGGGTGTAGACCGTGACATGGGCATTGGCGCCCAGGATCGTGTCGACGAACTCGGCCCGGAAACCCGAGCGCACCGCCAGCGTGGCGATCAGCGCGAAGACCGCGAGCGTGATGCCGACAAGGCTGATCCAGGTCATCACGCTGACCCCGCCTTCGGCGCGTTTGGCGCGCAGATAGCGCCAGGCGATCATCCATTCGAAGCCCGCGAAGGGCGCGGTGCGTCGGGCCATGGCACTCCACTCCTGCCGTTCGGGCCTAGGTGATCGCTAAACCCACGAGGGTCAAGCGCGCCCCCGCCTTTTCTTCGGCGCCCGCGCGCTTAGCTTTGGGGCAAGCGACGAAGAGGCAGGACATGACGCGGATTCTGGTGATCGGCGCCACCAAGGGCATCGGCTTCGAGGTGGTGAAATACGCCCTGGAGCGGGGCCACGAGGTGCGCGCCTTCGCGCGCGGCGCGGGCGAGATGACCTATGAGCACGAGCGGCTCCTGCCCTGGGCGGGCGATGCCACCTCGGCGGAGGACCTGGCGCCCGCGCTCGAAGGCGTCGACGCGGTGGTCAGCGCGCTCGGCATCAAGGAGAGCCTCTCGATGCTCTGGAAGCCGGTCAGCCTGTTCTCGCGGGCGACCGAGGCGCTTCTGCCGCTGATGCGCGAGGCCGGGCCAAAGCGGCTCTTGATCGTGACCGGCATCGGCGCCGGGCGCTCGATCTCGGCGCTGTCCACGCTGGAGCGGATGGGCCATTCCTTCCTTCTGGGCGAGCCCTACAAGGACAAGACCCGCCAGGAAGAGATGGTCACTGCCACGGATCTCGACTGGACCATCGCCCGCCCGGTGATCCTGACCAAGCGCCCGATGACCGGGCGCTACAAGGTGCTCTCGCGCCCCGAGGACTGGCGCATGGGGCTGATCTCGCGCGCCGATGTGGCGCATTTCCTGGTGCATGCCATCGAGGACGGCAGCCACATCCGCGAAGACCCGGTTCTGGCCCGTTGAGCGGGCGGTGCGGATCGCGCTAGGCTGAGGCGCGGCCCGACGGACCGCCCTCTCGAGACAAGGACACCCCCCGCATGTCGCTTTTCCCGCGCATCGCCGAACAGAAGATGCTCGACGCGCTCGAGGACGGGGCCTTCGACAACCTGCCCGGCGCGGGCCGGCCGATCGCCGATCTCAACACCTCGGACGGGCTCGACCCGGTGACCCGCGCGGGCTATCGCATCATGTCCGAGGCCGGCGCCCTGCCCGAGGAGCTGCAGCTGCGCAATCTGTTGCGCGACGCGCGGGCGGACCTGGCGCGCGCCACCGACCCCGAAGAGCGTGCCCGGCTGGGCGCCCGGGTCGCCGACCTGGGCCTGCGCCACGCCATGGCGCAGGAGGCGCGGCTGCGCGGGCGCTGACCCCTTGCCGCCCCGGCGCGGGACTGCATACTCGCGCGCATGACCGGACCCAGATTCACCCGCCTCGCCGAGACCCTGCCCACCGATGTGCCCTTCGTGGGCCCCGAGGCGCAGGAACGAAAGATGGGCCAGCCCTTCCGCGCCCGCATCGGCGCCAACGAGTCGGTCTTCGGCCCTTCGCCCCGCGCGGTCGAGGCGCTCAAGGCCGAGGCGGCGGAGGTCTGGAAATACGCCGATTCGGCCAATCACGACCTGATCCGCGCGCTCGCAGAGGATATGGGTGCCCGGCCCGAGAACATCGTGGTCGGCCCCGGCATCGACGGGCTTCTGGGCGTGCTGGTGCGGCTCCTGATCGAGCCGGGCGACCCGGTGGTGACCACCCTCGGCGCCTATCCGACCTTCAACTACCATGTGAACGGCTTCGGCGGGACGCTGCACAAGGTGCCTTTCGCCGCCGACGAGCGCGAGGATCTGCCCGCGCTTCTCGACCGCGCGCGGGAGACCGGCGCGAAGCTGGTCTATTTCGCCAATCCCGACAATCCGATGGGCAGCTGGTGGTCCGGCGAGGAGATCGCCGCCCAGCTCGACCGCATCCCCGAAGGCACGCTGCTGCTGCTCGACGAGGCCTACGTGGAGTTCGGCCCCGCGGGCACCGCGCCCGCCATCGACCCCGACGACCCGCGGGTAATCCGCATGCGGACCTTCTCCAAGGCGCATGGGCTGGCGGGGCTCAGGGTCGGCTATGCCTGCGGCGCGCCGGGGCTGATCCGGGCCTTCGACAAGGTGCGCGACCACTTCGGCATGAACCGCCCCGCGCAGGTGGCGGCACTGGCCTCGCTCAACGACCGGGTCTGGCTCGAGGAGGTGCGCGCCGGGGTCGCCAAGGCCAAGGAGCGGATCGCCAAGATCGCCGCGGCCAACGGGCTGACCGCCCTGCCCTCGGCGACGAATTTCGTCACCATCGACTGCGGCGGCGACGGCGCCTTCGCCAAGGCGGTGCTGGATGCACTGGTGGCGCGCGGGGTCTTCGTGCGGATGCCCTTCGACGCGCCGCAGAACCGCTGCATCCGGGTGAGCTGCGGCACGCCCGAGGATCTCGACGTGCTGGCCGAGATGCTGCCCTTGGCGCTGGCCGACGTGCGGGAGACGGCGGAGGGCTGAAGCGCCTTAAGCGCGGTCCGGGGGCAGACCGCCCCCTTCCCAAATTCCGCCGTGGCGTTATCGTTTCCCCGTCGAGACGCGGGAGAGAGCGATGCGCGACAGGCCGCCCGGCCGGGCACCGGATTACACCACCGCGGCGCTCATCATGGGCGGGATCAACCTGTTCTGGATCTTCGCCGTGGTGCAGGTTGTCTTCGGCCTGCCGGTGGTGCTGCTGCTGGGCTGGCTTCTGAACCTCGGGGTCTCACGGCTGGCCGCCCGCCGCGCCTGAGCGCCTCAGCCCCCCGCGATCACCCGCGCCGCCGCCGAGACGCCGCCCGGCCCATGCGGCACGCCAAGCGCCGAAAGCCCGGCCTCGACCGTGCCCAGGAGCCCCAGGATCATATGGGCGTTCACATGGCCCATGTGGCCGAAGCGGAAGAAGCCCTCGCCCTTGGGGTCGCCCTCCTCGGACATGCCGAGCCCGATGCCCAGCGTCACGCCCGCCTGTTCCGCCGTCCAGGCCCGGAGCCGCGCGCCATGCGGCGCCCCGAGCCGCAGCGCGGTAACCGCGTGGCTGCGATGCGCGGGATCGGGAATGTTGAGCCGCAGGGGCCCCTCTTCGCCCCAGACCTCGGCCGCGGCCCAGATCGCGCGGGCCAGGACCGCGTGGCGCGCCCAGACCGCCTCGAGCCCCTCGTCGTGGATCAGGTCCAGCGCGGCGCGCAGCCCGTAGAGGTGATGCGTCGGCGCGGTGCCGCCGAAATACTGGTAGAACATCTCGGGCGCGGCGCGCTCGCTCCAGTCCCAGTAGCGCGAGACCCGCGGCATGGCGCGACGCACCTCGGCGGCGCGGTCGTTGAAGAAGACAAAGCCCAGGCCCGGCGGCACCATGAGCCCCTTCTGCGAGGCGGTGATGGTCACATCCGCGCCCCAGAGGTCCATCTCGTAGCGGTCGCAGCCCAGCGAGGCGATGCAATCCACCATGAGAAGCGCCGGATGGCCGACCTCCTCGAGCACCCGCCGGCATTCGGCGATGTCCGAGCGCGCCGAGCTGGAGGTGTCGGTATGGACCGTCAGGACCGCCTTGATCTCCTGGCCCGCGTCCTTGGCCAGCCGGGCCTTCAGCGCCTCGGGGTCGATCGGCGCCTGGCGGCCGAACTCGAGGATCTCGGCCTCGATGCCCATGCGCTCGGCCATCTCGGCCCAGCCGTGGCCGAAGCGCCCGGTGGCGCAGACCAGCACCCGCTCGCCGGGCATGGCGACATTGGCCAGCGCCGCCTCCCAGGTACCGTGGCCATTGGCGATATAGATCGCCACATGGCCTTCGGTGCAGGCCACCCGCTTGAGGTCCGGCGCGATGCCCGCGACCATCTCGACCAGCTCGCCCTCGTAGATATTGGGCGAGGCGCGATGCATGGCCTGCAGCACCGCATCGGGCATGACCGAGGGGCCGGGGATGGCAAGATAGGGGCGGCCGTGGGCAAGCGACATCCGGGGGGGGGTTCCTTTCCTCTCCCGCCTGCCACTTGCAGAGGGGTCGGGCGGAGACTAGCTACCGGGTCTGCCGCGTCAACGCCCGAGCGGGGCAAATCGCCCAAGGCCCGGGGAAAGGCTTTCCCCCCGGGGCGTAAGCCGGTAGACCCCCGCACGCAGGATGAAGTCGGACGTCATGATCAAGACCCTCTGGACCCGGATCGGCGAGGCCGAACGCCGCCTCATGCGCTCCTTCGGGCGGGATATCTCGACCCCGATGCAGCGCGCGCTGGCGCATGTGCATTTCTCGCTCTTCGATCACGCGATCCTGCGCGGCTTCTGGACCAATTTCTACGAGATCGCGCCGGGGGTCTTCCGCTCGAACCATCCCACCCACCGCCGCTTCCGCCGCTTCCGCCAACGCGGCATCAAGACGGTGGTGAACCTGCGCGGCCCGGACAAATATTCCTTCTACCTCTTCGAGAAGGAAATCTGCGACGAGCTTGGCCTGAAGCTGATCGACGCCAAGCTCTGGGCCCGCCAGGCCTCGAGCCGCGAACGCTTCCTGACCGCCATCGCCGCGCTGCGCGAGGCCGAGAAGCCGGTGGTCTTCCACTGCAAGTCCGGCGCCGACCGCACCGGGATCATGAGCGCGGTCTACCTGCTGGTCTTCGAGGGCGCCTCGATCGCCGAGGCCCGCAAGCAGCTGGGCCTGCGCTACGTGCACCTGAAGTCCACCAAGACCGGCATCCAGGACTACATCCTCGACGTCTTCGAGGCCCGCCAGGCCAAGGGCGTGATCGGCTTCGAGGACTGGATCGCCACGGAATACCACGCGAAAACCATGCAGGCCGAGTTCGACGCGGGCCGCCCGCCCGCGGAGGCCACGGCGGCGAAGGGAAGTTGATGCAGACCAAGGGCCCGCTCCGCTCGACCGAGGACGACATCACCCCGGAGGACAACACCTTCGGCGAACGCCTGGCACTGGTGCGCTGGATCGGCCGCGACTACCTGGCCAAGCACTGGGCCTGGTTCATCGCGGCCTTCTTCTTCATGTCGATCGAGGGCGCCATGTTCGGCGCGCTCTCCTACATGATGAAGCCGATGTTCGACCGGGTCTTCGTCGGCGGCGAGGCCAATATGATCGGCCTCGTGGGGCTGATCTTCTTCGGCATCTTCACCATCCGCGCCATCGCCGGCATCGCCCAGAAGACGATCCTCGGCCGGGTCTCGCAGATCAGCGTGAACGAGCTGCGCGAGGACCTTCTGCGCCACGTCATGCGGCTCGACGGCAGCTTCCACCAGACCTACGGGCCGGGCTACCTGATGCAGCGGCTGAGCGGCGACGTGAACACCATCAACTCGGTCTGGAAGGCGGTGCTGACCGGCGCGGGCCGCGACGCGGTGGCGCTGATCTCGCTTTTCGGCGTGGCCTTCGCGATCGACTGGCAGTGGACGCTGGTGGCGCTCGTCGGCGCGCCGGTGCTGATACTGCCCGCCTTCGCGATCCAGCGTTTCCTGCGCGGCACCTCGCGGCGGGCGCGCGACATGCAGGCGGGCCTCTCGACCCGTCTGAACGAGATCTTCACCGGCATCGTGCCGATCAAGCTCAACACGCTGGAAGACTACCAGGCGGGCCGCTTCCGGGCCCTGGCCGACCGGCTGCTCTGGGTGAAGATCCGCAGCTCCGCGGCCTCGGCGGCGGTGCCCGGCCTCATCGACATCATGTCCGGCATGGGTTTCGCCGCGGTCCTCTATTTCGGCGGCTCCGAGATCATGTCGGGCGACAAGACGGTCGGCGATTTCGTCGCCTTCTTCACCGCCATAGGCCTGGCCTTCGAGCCGCTGCGCCGGCTCGGCGCGCTTTCGGGCACGCTGCAGCCCGCGCTGGCGGGGCTGGAGCGGCTGCGCGAGCTCTTCGACCTCGAGCCCGAGGTGCGCGACCCCGCCCGGCCGAAGCCCGCGCCCGCCTCCATGCCCGAGGTCCGGCTCGAGGCGGTCACCGCGGGCTACGGCGACACCGCCGTCCTGCGCGGCGCCAGTTTCACCGCCGAGGCCGGCAAGGTCACCGCGCTGGTCGGCCCGTCCGGGGCGGGCAAATCGACGGTCTTCAACCTCCTCACGCGGCTCATCGACCCCAAAAACGGCGCGGTCACGCTCGACGGCGTGCCGACCCACGAGATGAAGCTCGGCGACCTGCGCGCGCTCTACTCGGTGGTCTCGCAGGATGCGCTGCTCTTCGACGAATCGCTCCGCGACAACATCCTGCTCGGCCGCGAGGACATCTCCGAGGAGCGCCTGCAGGCCGCGCTCGACGCCGCCCATGTGACAAGCTTCCTGCCCGACATCGAGGGCGGGCTCGACGCGCCGGTCGGCCCGCGCGGCTCCAAGCTCTCGGGCGGGCAGCGCCAGCGCGTGGCCATCGCCCGCGCGATCCTGCGCGACACGCCCGTGCTGCTTCTGGACGAGGCAACCTCCGCGCTCGACGCCCGCGTCGAGGCCGAGGTGCAGGAGGCGCTCGACCGGCTCGCCCGCGGCCGCACCAGCCTGGTCATCGCGCATCGGCTCTCGACCATCCGCGACGCCGACCGCATCGTGGTCCTGCAGGAAGGCCGGGTCGCGCAGGAGGGCACCCATGAAAGCCTGCTCGCAGAGGGCGGGCTTTACGCCGATCTGCACCGCCTGCAGGTCGACAGCTCCCGCTAGCCCGGTTGCGAGCCCGCCGCCACAAAGGCTACAGTTCCCCCGACAACACGAGGCAGACATGAGCGAGACGGACCGCAGGGTCTTCCGCATCTCCGGCGCGGAGGCCCATCACTTCCTTCAGAACCTGGTGACCAACGACCTCGACCGCCTGCACGAAGGGCCGGTCTATGCGGCGCTTCTGACGCCGCAGGGCAAGTATCGCGCCGATTTCATGCTGGTCTCCGACGGCGAGGCGGGCATCCTGCTCGACGTGGCCGCGCCCCTGGCCGACGACCTCGAGAAGGCGCTGGCGCTCTACAATCTGCGCGCCAAGGTCACCATCGAGCGCACCGAGATCGCGGTCGCCCGCGGCACCGGCCCCGCGCCCGAGGGCGCCTTCGCCGACCCGCGCGACCCGCGCATGGGCTGGCGCGCCTACGACGGCCGCCCCTCCGAAGAGGGCGTCGACTGGGACGCGCTGCGCGTCCAGGCCCGCGTGCCCGCCTCGGGCGTCGAGCTGACGCCTGACAGCTACATCCTCGAGATGGGCTTCGAGCGGCTGAACGGCGTCGACTTCCGCAAGGGCTGCTTCGTCGGCCAGGAGGTCACCGCCCGGATGAAGCACAAGACCGAGCTTAAGAAGGGCCTCGCGCTCGTGGAGGTCGCGGGCAGCGCCGAGCCCGGCACCGAGATCACCCGCGACGGCAAGCCCGCGGGCACGCTCTTCACCCAGGCCGGCGGCGCCGGGCTGGCCTTCCTGCGCTTTGCCCGCGCGGGCGGCGAGATGGAGGCCGGCGCGGCCCGGGTCAAGGTGCAGGCATGAGCCTTCCCCAGGCGCTCCTCGACACCTACGGCAGCCATGTGGTGCGCCACGAGCCGCTGCACGGCGGCGATCTCTCCGAGGTGGCGCTGGTCACCCTCGACGACGGCCAGCGGCTGGTCGCCAAGCGCGGCCCGCTGGTCGATGCCGAGGCGCGGATGCTCTCGACCATGGCGATGCTCTACGCGCCGGTGCCCGAGGTGCTGCACGCCGAACACGGGCTGATCTGCCTGGAATACCTCGAGGAGGCCGCCCCGGGCCCGCGCCGCTGGTCGGACTTCGGCCAGGCGCTGGCGCGGATGCACTCCTGGGACGGCCAGGGCTACGGCTGGGGCGAGGACTACGCCTTCGGCAGCCTGCGCATCCCCAACGAGACCCTGCCGACCTGGCCCGAGTTCTGGGCCGAGCGCCGGCTCCTGCCCTTCCTGCCCTATCTGCCCGCCGGGCTCGGCAGCCGGATCGAGGCGCTCTGCGCGGGCCTGGGCGAGCACCTGCCGCGCGCGCCGAAGCCCGCGCTGCTGCACGGCGATCTCTGGACCGGGAACCTCATTTTCACCGCCGAGCGCGCGGTGATGATCGACCCCGCCGCCTATTACGGCCACTCCGAGGTCGACCTGGCGATGCTCTCGCTCTTCGGCGAGCCCGACCCCGCCTTCTGGCGCGGCTACGGCAAGCTCGAGCCCGGCTATTCCGAGCGCGACCCGATCTACAAGCTCTGGCCCGCGCTGGTGCACCTGCGCCTCTTCGGCGAGAGCTATGCGCCTTTGGTCGACCGCCTGCTCACCGAAGCCGGCGCCTGAGCGCCACGGAGGGGCGCGCGGGCCGCTCGCACCGCAGAGCGGGCCCTGAGGCGCCCGCCTTCAGCCATGGCGGCACCGCCCGACACGATCCCCGCACAGCGCGCCCTCACAATGAGCGCACCAACCGACACACACTCGGCCCCGCTCACCCGCGCGCCAGCAATCCCCCAAAAACCGCGCCCCCGGCCCACACGGCGCACAGCCCTCACCACAGGCGCCCCACACAACAACTCCAAACACGCCCCGCCCCCGGCGCGCAGCACCCCAACATGCACCACCCCCACAGGCTTCAGCTTGGCAAAAATACCTCGGGGGTGATTGCGGGCCGACAAGGCCCGCAGAGGGGGCAGCGCCCCCTGACACGCAAAACCCCCGCCCAATCGGGCGGGGGTTTTGCCAAAGATGCCCGTGCGGGGTCCCACCCCGCGCGGTCTATCGGATCAGGCGCCCCGGGTCCCCCCGACGCGCCCGGATAACCTCACGCCCGCTCGGCGTATTCCATCGTCTCGGTGTTCACCACGATGGCCTCGTCCTGGCCGACGAAGGGCGGCACCTGGACCTTCACGCCGTTGTCGAGGACGGCAGGCTTGAAGGAGTTCGCCGCGGTCTGGCCCTTCACCACCGGCTCGGTCTCGACGACCGTGCAGGTGACCTTCTGGGGCAGCGTCGCGTTCAGCGCCTCGCTTTCGTAGAATTCCACCACGATGGTCATGCCGTCCTGCAGGAAGGGCCGGCGCTCGCCGAGGATCTCGGCGTCGAGCGTCACCTGGTCGAAGGTCTCGGCATCCATGAAGGTCAGCTGGCCGTCGGCCTCGAAGAGGAACTGCATGTCGCGCTGTTCGAGCCGCACGCGTTCGACCTTGTCGGCCGAGCGGAAGCGTTCGTTCAGCTTCGAGCCGTTGCGCAGATTGCGCAGCTCGACCTGGGCGAAGGCCCCGCCCTTGCCGGGCTTCACGTGGTCGACCTTGACCGCGGCCCAGAGGCCTCCGGCGTGCTCCAGGACGTTCCCGGGGCGGATTTCGTTTCCGTTGATCTTGGGCATGGCAAAACCGTGGCAAAAGGTTGATCGGTGCTTGGCCGACCCTATATCTGGCCATCAGCACGCCTGCAACCTCACCAGATCCTGTGACGGGCGCGCCAGAGATATGCACCGGATGCAAGCGAGCTATGCGTTTATGCTGTATCCGAATCGAACCAAATACGCCATAAGGCCCCCTACGCCCGAAACACAAGAGCAATAATTTAAAGGACGACCCATGCGAGATTTCGTTGACGCAACGGCCTTCAATTCCGAGCAGGGCAACCGTGCCCGCAAGCTCTTCGCTGCCGTTGTGCTTGCTGCGCTCGACGATGCCATCGCCGATGACAAGAAATACGGCAACGGTCCCGAGCAGATCGCCCGCTGGGCGCGCTCGCGGGATGGTCGTGAGGTGCTGAGCTGCGCCGGGATCGACCCCAACGAGCGTGTTGTCGAAGGTCTGATGGAATTCGTCGGCAAAGGCGTGCGCACCTCGGTGGCGCTGTCGCGCGAGGAAAGCGAACGGCGCAACGCCGCGCTTCAGGCGGAAGCCGCCTGAGCGCATCCAGTCAAGAGTTCAGATTTGGCGCGTCCTGCGGGGCGCGCCTTTTTTGTTGGTGGCTGGCGCGGGGTGGCGTTTTGAGGCGCGTCGGGTCGCGGAGGAGAGCGCCCCTCTCCTAAGGGGCCGGTCAGAGGCTCTCACAGGCGCACACAGGCTTTCCCTGCCCTGCACTGACCACGGAGCCCCCAAGGAAGCCCCTGCCCGTCTGCGGCCCGCCTGAGCGGCCCCTCGGGCCTTACTCGAAGTCCTGGCTCGCCAGCGTGCGCTGGATCTCGCGGCGCACGAGCTTGCGGACGTTGCGGGTGATGCGCTCGCCGAGGACACCCTGCAGCTCCTTGCGGATCACCTCGGCCACCAGCTCGCGCAGCGCCGCCTCGTCCATGGCGGGCAGCGCCTGGGGCGCGGGCTCCTCGGGCAGGTCGCTGCCCAGGTCCTCGGCCATGCGGGCGAGCTTGCCCGCGCGGCGCGACTGGAAGAGCGCGCTGCCGTAGGGCGAATCCTCCCATTCGAGCGGCTCGGCGGGCACGCCTTGCACGGCGGCCTCCGGGCCCACGCTGGCGGCGGGCGCGGCCTCTTCGGGCGCGGTCTCGGGCGCAGTCTCAGTGGATGCACCCTCCCCCCAACCCTGGGCCTTGCCGCCGATCATGGTCTCGAGCTCGGCGATCTTCTCCTCGAGGCTGAGACCCGTCGGGCGGGGGCGGTCGAAACGCGCCATCTCCTCGGCCTCGGCGGCACTGGGCGCCTCGGTCGGGCGGCCCGCGGCGGGGGTCTCGGAGACCTCGGGCGCCGCGCGGCGCTGGCCGGGCATGGTCGAAGGGCTGGGGTCGGCCTCGGATTCGGTCGCCGGGTCCTCGGCGGGCGAAAGCGCGCGCAGCATCTCGGCCGCGCTGCGCGCCGCGGCGCCGGTGCGGGCGGCTCCCAGCGCGGGGTCGGGGCGGAAGGTGGCGGCGGGTTCGGCGGCCTCGGTGTCCGCCTCGCGTGCCTCCTGCGGCTCGGCTGCGGAGGAGGAATGGGCGGCCAGAAGCGCGGCCAGCTCGTCCTGCACCACGCGGGTCAGCGCATCGGCGTCGAGATCGGCGGGGCTCTCCTCGCGGGGCGCGGTGGCGTCCTCGGCGGTCTCGGAGGCCTGCGGCGCGTCGGGCTCCGCTTGGGCCCTGCCCGCCTCACGTGCCGCTTTGGTCTCGGCCTCGAAGTTCTCGGAAGGCTGCTCCACGGGTGCGACCTCGGAAAGCTCCTCGGCGTCGGCCTCGGGCGCAACCTCGGCCTCAAGCGCCTCCTCCTCCTCCACCGCATCTTCCAGATCCGCGGAGAGGTCCACCTCGGGTGCCTCGGCCAGTTCCGGCGCGGGATCGGTGAGCAGGATCGGCCCGGCCTCTTCCGCAGCCTCGGGCGAGGCGGCGCTTTCGGCGGCTTCGGGCACGCGCTGTGCGGGGGTCAGGATCAGCCGGTCGGGCCGTGCGGGGGCCTCGCCCCCGGCAGGCAGGGTCGCGCGCTCGGGCGCGGCCTCCAGTGCCGGCTCCTGCACCGCATTCACCGCCCCAGTAGACGCCCCAGCCGGCGCGCCGGGCCGGCGTCCGTCATCGGCCACCAGCCGGCGAATCGACGCCAGCACATCCTCGATTTCCACGTTCGAGACTGGTTTTGACATGTTCTTCACCGCTCTGCCTCAGGCGGGAAGTGTAGCCGCGCGCCGGGGTCCGCACAACAGACCGGAACAACCTTAGTCTTTTCCGATCGCACGCAGGACACGGTCGAGCTGTTCGCCCTGCGAGGACAGCGCCGGGGCGTCCTTGACCAGGTTGTAATAGGCGGAAGGGTCGTACTGCTGGACCGGCAGGCCCAGCTCGCCCACGGTCAGCCGGCCCATGGCCGAGATCACGTTGTAGGCGGCGACATATTCGTCGACCCGGGCCGAGATCAGCAGCGTGCGCGCGTCCAGAAGGTCCTGCTCGGCGTTCAGCACGTCGAGCGTGGTGCGCGCGCCCAGCTGGGCCTCCTCGCGGACGCCGTTGAAGGCGACCTGGGCGGCCTCGACCTGGCGCTGGCTCGATTCGATGGCCGAGCGGGCGACCTGGAGGTTCACATAGGCATTGGCGACGTTCTGGCGGACCTGCTCCGAGGCGACATGCAGGTTGGCGCGGTTCTGGTCGCGGTTGGCGACCGACTGGCGCAGCGCCGAGGTCAGCGCGCCGCCGCGGTAGATCGGCCCGGAGGCGCCGAGCGAGATCGAGCCGCCCTGCTGGTAGTTGTCGTGATCCTCGAGATCCTGGGTCACGCCGTAGTTGCCCGACAGCTCGACCCGGGGCTTCAGCGTAGCGCGGGCGATGGCGATGTTCAGCTCGGCCAGCGCCACCTGGTGCTGAGCCGCGGCGAGGTCGGGATGGGTGCGCAGCGCGATGCTCGTCGCGGTCTCGAGCGAAGAGGGGATCGCGGGCACCCGGGCGGGCATGTTCACCCCGCCCGGCTGGCGCCCGGTGGCGCGCAGGTATTCCTGCTTGGCGGTGGCGACATCGCCTTCGGCCACGGCGAGCTGGCTGCGGGCCTCGGCCAGGCGCGCCTCGGCCAGGGCCACGTCGGTGCGGGTGACCTCGCCGACCTCGAAGCGGTCGCGGGCGGCGCGCAGCTCGCGGCTGATGACGTTGAGGTTGCTCTGCCGCAGGCGCAGGGTCTGCTGGGCGCGCTCGAGGCTGAAGAAGGCCTGGGCGGCGCGCAGGAGCACCTGCTGCTCGATCGAGACCAGCTGCGAGCGGGTCGCCAGCACCGCCTCCTTGGCGGCGTCGACACCCAGCCGGGTGCGGCCGAAGTCATAGACCAGGAGCGAGGCGGTGAGCCCGATCGAGGCTTCCTCGGTCACGCGGTTGACCACCTGCCCGAAACTGCTGGAGGTGCGGCTCTCGCTGAAGCTGCGGGTCACATCGGCGGACCAGTTCAGCACCGGGCGCAGCGCCGAGACCGCCTGGGCGACATCCTCGTCGGCGGCGCGCAGCACCGCGCGGTTCTGCTCGAGCAGGCCGCTGGTGTTATAGGCGCCGACCATCGCGTCGGCGAGCGTGTCGGCCTGGGCCACCGCGCCCGAAACCAGCGTCGCGGCCAGAGCCGCGGCCTTGAAGATGACACCTGTGCGCATGGCGGTCCCTGCCCTGTCCCTGTTGTCTCGCGGGCCGCCCCGGGCCCTGCCTCGCGCTTACAGCGCGAAGGCCCGTTCGGTCGCGAAGCCCGGCAGCACCGGCGCGCTGGCGTTGAAGGAGTAGCGCCAGTTCAGATGGCCGTCGATCTTGTGACCGACGCGCACCGTGCCGAGCCGTCCCTCGACGAAGAGGCAGACGATGCGCCCGCCCTCCTTGAGTTGCGCCTCGAGCCCCTCGGGCAGCTCCTCGATGCCGCCCTCGACCATGATCGCGTCATAGGGGCCGTGTTCGGCGGCGCCCTCGGTCAGCGGGCCCTGGTGCAGGACGACGTTGTCGGCGTGATGATCCGACAGAAGCTGCGCGATCTCGGGGGTGACCTCCTCGAGGTCCTCCACCGCGACGACCGCCTCTGCGATATGCGCCAGCACCGCCGCCGAGTAGCCGTAGCCGCAGCCGATATCGAGCACCAGCATGTCCGAGGTCACGTTCAGCGCCTCGAGCATCTTGGCGAAGGTGCGCGGCGCCAGCACCGTGCGGTCGGGCGTCAGCGCGACATGTTCGGAGGCATAGGCGACCTCGGCCTTGTCGTTGGGCAGGAAGGCTTCGCGCGGGACGGTGAGCATGGCCTGGATGATCGGAAACTTGGTGACATCCGAGGGGCGGACCTGAGTGTCCACCATCACCCGGCGGAGGGTCGCGTAGTCTTGCATCCGCTAAACTCTTTCGTTCAGTAAATCACCTCCGGTTCTGCCACAGCTTACCGGAGGCGGCAACAAACCGAACCGCCTAAATCGCCGCTCGGGGCGGATGCCGATCACTTCGTTGTCAGGATCACACGTCCCGGGGCTCGGGCGGGCGGCCGATGCCGCGGGTCTGGTTGTAGCGGGCGATGATCTTGTCGTCGGCCATGGCCAGCCCGCAAACCAGGACGGGAATCGCCACGATGCCGCCGATCGGGCCCCAGAACCACAGCCCGAAGACCAGCGAGAGGAAGACCACCAGCGGGTTGAGCTTCACGTGCCGCCCGACGAAGGCCGGGGTGACGAACTGCGCCTCGATCATGTTGAGCGTCAGGAAGGCGGCGGCGGGGGCGGCGACCATGATGCCCTCGAAGTTGACGAGGCCTGCGACCAGCAGGAGCACCACCATGAGCGCAGGCCCGAGGTAGAGTACGTAGTTCATGATCGCCACCGCGAAGCCCCAGACGTAAGGCAGCGGCATGCCGAAGGCGGTCATCACCGCGGTCGTGGCGAAGCCCAGGCCGAAGTTCACGATGGTGATGGCGATGAAATAGCGCGAGACGAGGTATTCCGCGACGCGGAAGCGGGTCTTGATGGTCTCGCCCTCGCCTGCCGCGCTGAGCCGCCCGGCCAGGAAGGAATAGACCGAGAGCCGGTTGACCAGGAAGAAGTAGAAGGTGCCGGCGAAGATCAGGAACTGGGTGAAGACCGCGGGCGCGGCAAAGAGCGCGTCGGTCAGGCTGGGGACCGCGGCCTCTTCCTCCTCGCCGCCGCCCGAGGCGCCGCCGGGGCCGCCGCCGAGGGCTTCCTTCACCTCCTCGTTGACGTTGCCGAGGCTCTGCAGCGTGTCGCGGAACAGGAAGACGATCTCTTCGATCTCGCGCCGGATCGCGGGCACCGCATCGACGAAGCGCCAGAACACCGGCTCGAGCGAGACCACCGCCGTGGCCAGCGCGCCGAGGGTGAACAGAAGGATCAGCGCCGCGCCGAGGCCCTTTGGCAGGCCCATCCGGTCGAAGGCCTCCATCACCGGGGCGAAAATGATGCCGGTGATGATCGCCAGCGTCATCGGCGCCGCGATGTCCTGCGAGACATAAAGCACCCCGGCGACCAGGATGCTGGCCACGATCACCAGCGCGGTCGCCATGCCGTCCTTGCGTTGCCTCACGAAAGCCTCCAGCCCGGCAGCGGGGCCGGTCAGTCAGATGAACAGACGCCCCGGCCCGCCGTCCGGCGCGGGATTAACGGCGGCGCGAGCGGCGCCCGGCCTCGAGCCCCACCACGAAGCCCTCGATCAGCTGCGCGATGGGCAGCGCGGCGGCCGCCCCGCCGACCGGTGCCACGTAGCGCGGGCGGCGCGAGATGATCTTGCCGATGCCCAGGAAGATCAGCCCGAAGGCAAAGAGCCCGCCGCCGATGACCTGCGTGGCAAACAGCGTGTCGCGCAGCTCGGCCAGCACGATGAAAAGTGCGACGCAAAGAAAGCCGGCGCCCGCCAGGATCAGCAGCACGCCGACGATGGAAAAGGCGGCGCCGCGCAGCTTGCGCCGCGCGGCCAGTTCGAATTGCGGGATCAGCGCCATGTCACTTCCGGCTGGTCAGGAGGCCCGCGAAGAAGCCCGCCGCCACGGCGATGCCGAGCGCGGTGACCGGCTGGCGGCGCACCGCCTCGAGCGCCTGGTCCTGCGCCTCCTGGGCGCGGTCGCGGGCGTCCTCATACATGCGCTCGCCGTCCCGGCGGGCGGAATCGTAGCGCTTGCGGGCCGCCTCGACGGTCTCGTCCTTCCGACGTGCGCCGATGTCGCCCAGAAGTTCCGTGATCGAGGCCAGATCCGCCTTCAGCGAGTCGATCTGCGCCTTGAGCGCCTCGGTGTCGCTGCCGGTCGAGCGCGCGGCCTGGGACTCGACGTCCTTGATGTTCGCGTTGGACTGGCTTTGGGCCATTTTCGAGCGTCTCCTTCTGTGGGTCGCGGTGAAAACGCCGCGCCCCCGCCGGAGGTTCCCGGGACCGGACGGGCTTTCGGGCGTCGATGCTGCGGAGCGGCACGGGCGGATCGGGGGCTGCGCGGCGGGTCTGGCGGGGTGGTGCGAGGGGGCCGAGAGGGGCGATTTTGTATCCCAAATCGGAGGCGCTGATTGAGCGCCCAAATTTTCCGCATCCACGCTGGGGAATTTTGCGCGCCGAACGAGGCTCTGAAGAACGCGCCGCAAGCCACAGAAATAATGTGATTTATCGTAAGACCGCCCTGACCCGTCACAAAAAATCCGCCACACCCACCCCGCGAAACATTCCTGCGCCCGCGCGATCTCTGACCGAAAATCCTTGCGCGAATCGCAAACGCCCGGAAATTTAGTATACATTGAGGCCGCGCAACTCGGCGCGGGCTCGCCCACATCCGGAGGCAGGAGTGCTGCGGTCAGGGCGAGGCTTGTCCGACCCGTCGGACCGGCCGCCGCCGCGCGCCCTCTCGGCCCTGACTTCGCTCCGTCACGCCAGCAGGAGGCAAGGACTCACTATGTCGTTTATCACTCGCATGAAGGCGGGGGCCGCCGCGCTTGTCGTCACCGCCGGGATCGCCAGCGCCGAAGAGGCGACCATCTCGGCGGTCTATTCGCTGCCCTCCACCAACGACCTGATGAAGAGCTACCTGGCCTTCGTGGAGGACGTGAACGCCAATGGCGAAGGTGTGCTGCAGATCGATCTGCGCGGCGGCACCGAGATCATCCCGCGCAACGAGCAGATGAACGCCGTCTCGCGCGGGATCATCGACATGTACATGGGCCCGGCGGGTTACTACCAGCGCCAGATCCCCGAGCTGACGCCGCTCGACGCGGCCTCGGTGCCCGCCGACAAGCTGCGCGCCGCGGGCCTGCACGAGGCCATCGACGCCGCCTCGCGCGAACGCGCGGGCGTGGCCTTCCTCGGCGCCATGGGCACCGGCTACGCCTTCCAGTTCTACACCACCGAGAAGCCCGAGATCGCCGAGGACGGCACCATCGCGCTGGCCGACATGAAGATCCGCGGCGGCTCGAGCTACGATCCGATGTATTCCGCGCTCGACATCGCCCGCGTCGATATTCCGGCGGGCGACATCTACACCGCGCTCGAGCGCGGCCTGGTCGAGGGCATCGGCTTCACCACCATCGGCGTCAGCTCGGGCGGCTGGCAGGAGTTCCTGAAGTACCGCATCTTCCCGACCTGGCGGCAGGGCAACACGATCCTGGCGATGAACGCCGCCAGCTTCGACGGGCTCACCGAGGCCCAGCGCAACTATCTCATGGAGATGGTGATGAAGCACGAGATGCTGGCCTATGAGGCGGCGCAGAACCTCGAGAAGGTGGACAGCGCCGCACTGGCCGAGGCCGGGGTCGAGGACATCGTGCTCGAGGGCGCGGGCGAGGCGCAGATCACCAATGCCTTCCAGGAGACCTTCTGGGAAAGCGTCTCCGAGACGCTCGGCGCAGAGCGCGCCGCGGAGTTCCGCAAGATCGTCGACGCGGCCAACGCCAGCTGACGGGCGCCAGCCCCCGGGAGACTTCCATGCAGACCTTCTGGTCCCTATTCGACCGGGTGCTGAACGCCTTGGCCCTGATCGCGGCGGCGATCCTTCCCTTCGTCTTCGCCGCGATCATCTACGACGTCACCACGCGCAGCCTGCGCATGTTCCAGATCAACTGGGCGGTGGCGATCACCGAATACGCGCTTCTCTATATCGCGGCGCTCGGCACGCCCTGGCTCCTGCGCGAAAAGGGCCATGTCTCGATGGAGGCCTTCCGCGCCATGCTGCCCGCAAGGGTCAACCGGGTGATCGAGGTCCTGGTGATCCTGCTTTGCGTGACCGCCTGCCTGGTGGTCGCCTGGGCCGCCGTGCCGGTCACGCTGCAGAACATCGGCGTGGTCGACATCCGCGCCAACTTCCTGACCCGCTGGCTGCTCTACGCCCCGATCGTGCTGTGCTTCGGCCTCTCGGCGGTGCAATTCGCCCGCTTCCTGATCACCCGAGAGTCGCTCTACCGCGGCATCGACCCCGACGCAGAGAGCCTCTGAGCCATGGTGATGATGGAATGGTGGGAAGCGGCCTTCGTCATGCTCGGCATGGTGATCGGCCTCATGGCGCTCTGCGTGCCGGTGGCCTTCGCCTTCCTGATCGCGAACCTGATCGGGGCCTATATCTTCATGGGCGGCTGGATCGGCATCGAGCAGCTCGCCGCCAATACCGGCGAGGCGGTCACCAGCTTCGTGCTGGTCACCGTGCCGATGTTCGTCCTGATGGGGAACCTCTTCTTCCACTCGGGCATCGCGCTGAAGATCATCGAGACGCTGGACAAGTCGCTGCGCAAGGCGCCGGGGCGGCTGAGCTACATCTCGGTGCTCTGCGGGACGATCTTCGCGGCGCTCTCGGGCTCGAACATGGCCAATACGGCGATGATGGGCAGCCTGCTCCTGCCGCAGATGGAAAAGCGCAACTACCGCCGGCACATGTCGATCGGGCCGATCATCGGCTCGGGCGGGCTGGCGCTGCTGATCCCGCCCTCGACGCTGGCGGTGCTTCTGGGCTCGATCGCGCAGATCAGCATCGCCGACCTGCTGCTGGCGGGCGTGCTGCCGGGCTTGGTGCTGGCGCTGCTCTACCTCGCGACGATCTGGCTGCAACTGCGCCGCGGCGGGCCCGAGATCGCCCCGGCCTATGACGTCGAGACGGTGAACACGCTGGAGAAGCTGCGCCTGGTCTGCGTCTACATCCTGCCGATGTCGCTGGTGGTCTTCTCGGTCGTCGGGCTGATCCTTCTGGGCATCACCACGCCCTCCGAGGCCGCCGCCTTCGGGGTGCTCTCGGTGCTCTTCCTCTCGGCCTGTTACGGACGGCTCAACGTCGCGATGATCGTGAAATCGCTCGACGGAACGCTGCGCGTCACGGTCATGGTGTTCTTCATCATCATCGCCTCCAAGACCTTCTCGCAGGTGCTGGCCTTTTCGGGGGCGACCTCGGGCCTGATCCGCTGGGCCACGGGGTTCGAGCTCGATGCGATCACCATGCTTTTGATCATGTTCGCGGTGCTTCTGGTGCTGGGGATGTTCGTCGACGCGATCTCGATGATGCTGCTGACCATCCCGATCTTCTTCCCCATCGCGCAGGCCATCGGCTTCGATCCGATCTGGTTCGGGCTGGTGATGCTGCTCGCCATCGAGATGAGCGGCACCACCCCGCCCTTCGGGCTCTTGCTGTTCGTCATGCAGGGGGTGGCGCCGCCGGGCACCAGCTACTGGACCATCGCCCGGGCGGCGGCGCCCTACCTGCTGTGTGATCTGATCCTCCTGATCCTGCTGATCGCGGTGCCCGCGCTGGCGCTCTGGCTGCCCGAGGTGCGGCTGTGAGCGGGCCGCGGCCCGCCGGCTGGCGGCGGATCGGCCGGGCCGAGACCCGGCCCGCCGACGACAGGCTGCTGCGCGGCGCGGGGCTTTACGCCGATGACGCCGCCGAGGAGGGCGCGCTCTGGCTGCATGTCCTGCGCAGCGACCATGCCGCCGGGCGGATCGCGGCGCTCGACCTCGACGAGGCGCGCGCGGCACCGGGCGTGCGGCTGATCCTGACCGGCGAGGACATGGCGGAGCTCGCGCCCTTCGCGCTGCGCTACGTGCCGCCGGGCTGCGAGGTGGCGCCCACGCCCTTTTACCCGCTCGCCCGGGGTGCCGTCCGCTGGGCCGGAGAGCCCATCGCGGCAGTGATTGCCGACAGCGAGGCCGAGGCGCTCGACGCCGCCGAGCTGATCCTCGCCGAGATCGAGGATGCCCCGGCGGTGACCGAGCCCCGCGCCGCCTCCGACCCCGCGGCCCCGCGCGTCTGGGCCGACCGGCCCAACCTCGCCTTCACGCAGGAGCTGGGCGACCCAGGAGCCTGGCAAGCGGTCTTGGACGAGGCGCATCACGTCGTCACCGCCCGGCTCGAGATCAGCCGCGTCGCGGCGGTGGCGCTCGAGCCGCGGAACGCGCTGGCCCGCCCCCTGCCCGACGGGCGGCTGGCGCTGCGCACCGGCACCCAGGCCCCGCACCGCGTGCGCGGCGAGCTGGCGCATGTCCTGGGCCTCGCGCCCGAAGACCTGCGCATCGAGGTCTCCGAGACCGGCGGCAGCTTCGGGATGCGCAACGGCGCCTACCCCGAGGATGCGCTGGTCCTCTTGGCCGCGCGCAGGACCGGCCGCCCGGTGCGCTGGCGCGCGACCCGCTCGGACAGTTTCCTGTCGGACACCCAGTCACGCGAGATGTCGGTCGACGCCACGCTGGCGCTTGATGCCGAGGGGCATTTCCTCGGGCTCGGGGTCGACGGCTACGCCCCGGTCGGCGCGCAGCTCGGGCAGATGTCCATGCATCCGATGACCTCGAACCTGCCGGGGCTCGCCGGGGTCTACCGCACGCCGGTCCTGCACACGGTGATGCGCGGCGTCTTCGTGAACACCATGCATATGGCGCCCTATCGCGGCGCCGGGCGGCCCGAGGCGATCTATATCGTCGAGCGCATGGTCGACATCGCCGCCGCGCGGCTGGGCCTCGACCCCGCCGATCTGCGCCGCCGCAACATGATCGGCCCCGAGGAGATGCCCTATGCCACGCCGCTCGGCTATCTCTACGACAGCGGCGATTTCCCGGCGGCGCTGGAGCTGGCGCTGAGGGCCGGAGACCGCGCGGGCTTTGCCCAGCGGCGCGCGGGCTCCGAGGCGCTGGGGCGCTTGCGCGGCCTCGGCATCGCCGCGGCGATCGAACCGGCGGGCGGCGGGCCCAAGGGCGCGCAGCTACCCGAGTTCGCCCGGCTCGAGATCGGCGCCGAGAGTGGCGCGCGGCTCTCCATCGGCTCGGGCGACGCAGGCCAGGGCCATGCCACCGCCTACCGCCAGATCCTGCACGACCTTCTGGGCTGGTCCGGCGCCTTCGAGGTCACCGCCGGGAACACCGACGCGGTGCGGCTCGGCACCGGCACCTTCGGCTCGCGCACCATGTCCTCGGCCGGCCACGCCATGGCGAAGGCCGCGCGCGACATCCTGAGCGCCGCCCGCGCCGATGCGGCGGGCTTTCTCGAAGCCCCTGAGGACAAGGTGCAATTCCGCGAGGGCAGCTTCCACGCCCAGGGCGGCAACCGCTTCGTCACCCTCGAGGAGCTCTGCCGCGCCACCGGACGCGCCTATGCCGCCGAGGCCTTCGAGGCGACCGAGGCGGGCACCTTCCCCAACGGCGTGCACCTGGCCGAGGTCGAGATCGACCCCGAGACCGGCGCCGTCTCGGTGCTCTCCTACCGGGTCGCCGACGACCTGGGCACGGTGATCAACCCGCTTCTCGCCGCGGGCCAGATGCATGGCGGCATCGCCCAGGGGCTGGGCCAGGCGCTCTGCGAACGGATGGTCTTCGACCGAGCCTCCGGCGCGCTTCTGAGCGGCTCCTTCATGGATTACGCCCTGCCCCGCGCAAACGACCTGCCCTTCCTCGGGCTCACCCCCTGCCCGACGCCCACCACCGCCAATGCGCTGGGGGCCAAGGGCGCGGGCGAAAGCGGCACGGTCGGCGCGCTGCCGGCGGTGATGAACGCGGTCAACAACGCCCTGGCCTCGGCCGGCGCGGGGCCCATCGACATGCCCGCTGCCCCGGCGCGGGTCTGGCAGGCCCTCAACCAAAAGGAGACGCCATGACATCCTGCGCCGTCATCGGGGCCGGCCCCGTGGGCACCAGCATGGCGCTGGCGCTGCTGCGCCAAGGCTTCGAGGTCACGCTCTACGAGCGCGAGGCCAGCCTGCCCGCCGATCCCCGCGCCGCGACGCTGCAACCCCCGACGCTGGAGATGCTCTCCGAGCTCGGCACCGGGGCGGAGATCATCGCGAAGGGGCTGAAGGCGCCGGTCTTCCAGTTCCGCGACCGCGCCTCGGACGAGATCCTCGCCGAATACGACTACGGGCGGCTCGAAGGCGCGACGCCCTACCCCTTTGCGGTGCAATGCGAGCAGTTCAAGGTCGCCGACACCAATGCCCGCGCCATCGAGGCGCTCCGCCCCGGCACGCTGCGCCTCGCGACCGAGGTGACGGGATTCACCCAGGACGCCCAGGGCGTGACGCTCACCGCCCGGGGGCCAGACGGGTCGCACAAGCAGCGCGTCGACTACCTGGTCGGCTGCGACGGCGGGCGCAGCGCCACCCGCAAGACCCTAGGCATCGCCTTCGAAGGCTTCACCTACGAGGAACGCTTTCTCGTGCTGACCACCCCGCGCGACTTCTTCGACCGGGGCTTCCGGGTGCGGAATTACGTGCTGGATCCGACCCAGTGGTGCGCGCTCTTCAAGGTGCCGCACGAGGGGCCGCCGGGGCTCTGGCGCATCGTCTTTCCCGCGCCCGCCGCCGATGCAGGGCTGGACCCGACCTCGGACGACTACGTCCGCGCGCAGATCCAGGGGCTCGACAGCACGCTCGACCTGCCCGACATCGCCCATCGCAACATCTACGCGGTCAACCAGCGCGTGGCCGCGGCCTTCCGCAAGGGCCGGGTCTTCCTGGCCGGGGATGCGGCGCATGTAAACAACCCGCTCGGCGGGCTGGGCATGAACTCGGGCATCCACGACGCGATCAACCTCGCGGAAAAGCTGGTCGCCGCCCGCGCCGCGCCGGGTGACGCCGAGGCGCTTTTCGAGGCCTACGACCGCGAGCGGCGCGGCATGGCCGACCGCTACGTGCAGGCCCAGACCATCCAGAACAAGAAACGCCTCGAGGCGCGCACCCCCGAGGCCCGCCGCGCCGCCGCCGAGGAGCTGCGCGCCACCTGCGCCGACCCCGAGCGCCACCGCGCCTGGGTGATGAACGCCTCGCTGATCGCCGGCCTCGCCGCGCTGTCCGACACAGAAAGGAGCCCTGCCCGATGACCTCCGGAACCGACGCCCTGGGATATCGCCAGAAGATCGGCGTGGTGGTGCCCTCCACCAACACCATCGTGCAGCCCGAGACCGACGCCCTGCGGCTGCCCGGGGTGACCTATCACCTCGGCCGCATCCCGATCAGCAACAAGCCGATCTCCTCGGACAACTTTCTCGATCACGTCGCCGCAATGCGGGCGGGCATCGAGACCGCGGCTTCGCAGGTGATGACCGCCGGGGTCGACCGGCTGATCATGGGCGTGGCGCTCGAGGCCTTCTGGGGCGGGCTCGAGGGCTCGCGGGACCTTTCCGCCAAGCTCGAGGCGCACGCCGGCGTGCCGGTGGTCCTGGGCTCCGAGGCGGTGGCCGCCGGGCTCCGGGCCTTCGGCGCGACAAAGATCGCCGTGCTGACCCCGCATATGCCCAAGGGCGACGAGCAGGTCCGCACATGGCTCGAGGAAGCAGGCTTCGAGGTGCTGGCCCTGACCGGGCTCGAATGCGCGAGCCCGCGGGCCATCGCCGAGGTGCCCGAGGCGCGGATCCGGAGCGCCCTGCGCGCCCTCGACGCCCCCGAGGTCGAGGCACTGGTGCAGGTCGGCACCAATCTCGCCGGTGCCGCGGTCGCCGCCGAGGCCGAACGCTGGCTCGAGAAACCGGTGATCTCGATCAACACGGTCAGCGCCTGGCACGCCCTCCGCGGCGCCGGCATCACCGACCAGCTGCGCGGCCGCGGGCGGATCTTCGAGGAGCACTGAAGGGCCCTTTCGGGCCCGCGCCACCGGGCCGCAATTAACCGCGCAGAGGCCCCTTGCGGGCAGCCGAGGAAGCCGTTAAGCCCTCTCCAGCACGAAGCGACGGCGAGTTGGCGGAGTGGTTACGCAGCGGATTGCAAATCCGTGTACACCGGTTCGATTCCGGTACTCGCCTCCACCTTCCCCCCCGGAAAATCAGTGGCTTTGTCGCGCGCCTTCGGTGCGCTCAGTGGCGCTGCGCGGGAGATGCGCGCGCGGCGAACTTTGCGCCGGTCTGAGCCAGCAGCGAATTTGGTTCGGGTGGCCAAGCGCGCCGCTTAGCTGACACCCCAACCACCTTCCCAAACCCCAAAAAAACGGCGCGGAGAGCCCTCCTCCGCGCCGCTAAGCGAACCTCCTCGGGTGCTCAGAGGTTCTGCGCCGACATCTCCCGGGCGATGTGGTCGGCCTGGCGGATCGCCAGCGCCACGATGGTCAGCGTCGGGTTCTCGGCAGCCCCGGTGGTGAACTGCGAGCCGTCGGAGACAAAGAGGTTCTCGATGTCGTGGCTCTGCCCCCAGCGGTTGACCACCCCGTCCTCGGGCCGTTCGGACATCCGGTTGGTGCCGAGGTTATGGGTCGAGGGATAGGGCGGCGTCGGGAAGGTCCGGGTCGCGCCCACCGCGTCGTAGACCTTGGCGCCCTGGGCATAGGCGTGGTTGCGCATCGCGACGTCGTTGGGGTGATCGTCGAAATGCACGTTGGCGACCTTGAGCCCGTATTGGTCCTCGGCCTCCGAAAGGGTGACGCCATTGCCCTCCTGCGGCATGTCCTCGCCGACGATCCACATGCCGGCCATGTTCTCGTAGGCGTCGAGCGCGGTGGTGAACTCGCGCCCCCAGCCGCCGGGATCGAGGAAGGCCGCCATGAAGGGCAGGCCCAGCGACAGCGTCTCGAGCTCGTAACCGCCGACGAAGCCGCGCGAGGGGTCGTGCCGCGCCTCGTCCTGGATGATCCCGGCCATGGTGGTGCCGCGCCACATCCGCACCGGCTCCTCGAAGACGCCGTAGACCGAGCCGGTCATGTGCCGCATGTAGTTGCGCCCGACCTGCCCGGAGGAATTGCCCAGCCCCTCGGGGAACATCGAGGAGGCCGAGTTCAAGAGGAGCCGCGGGCTCTCGAAGGAGTTGCCGGCGACGCAGACCACCCGGGCGCGCTGCATCTGCAGATTCCCCTCGGCATCGAAATACTCGACCCCCGTCACCTTGCCGCTGTCGTCGTGCAGGATGCGCGCCACATGGGCCTTCTCGCGCACCTCGAGGTTGCCCGTCGCCTCGCCGCGCGGGATGTCGGTATAGGCCGCCGACCACTTGGCACCCCATTTGCAGCCCTGGAAGCAGAAGCCGGTCTGCTGGCAGGCCATGCGGCCGTCATACTCCTGGCTGTTGATCGCCATCCGGCCGGTGTGGACCTCCTTGTAGCCGAGCTTCTTCGCCCCGGCCTCGAAGACCTTGTAGTTGTTGCAGCCCGGCAGGCCCTCGAGCCCGTTGGTGCGCGTCACCCCGAGCTTCTTCTCGGCGAGGTCGTACCAGGGCGCCATCTCACTGCCGTCGATCGGCCAGTCGAGCAGGTTCGCGCCCTCCACCGCGCCGTAGTTCGTCAGCGCCTTCCACTCGTGCTCCTGGAAGCGGATCGAGGCGCCGGCCCAATGGGTCGTGGTGCCGCCCACCGCCTTCACGATCCAGGCGGGCAGGTTCGGGAAGTCGTCCGAGACCCGCCAGCTGCCCGAGGTGGTGCGCGTGTCGAGCCAGGCAAGCTGGCCGAAACTGTCCCATTCGTCGTTGATGTAATCCTCGGGCAGGTAGCGCCCGCCAGCCTCGAGGGCGACGACGCTCACGCCCTTCTGGGCCAGTTCGTTGGCCAGGACGCCGCCGCCGGCGCCCGTGCCGATGATGACGACGACGTTGTCGTCGCTCATGTCAAAAGGTGCAGCCATGGTTCTTCTCCCCCTGCCTCAGATCCACGCGATGTCGTCGAAGCCGCGGTACATGTAGCCGCCCTTGGAATAGGACTCGCCCTCGTAGCCGAAGATCGGCCAGACCGCCTTCTGGTTATAAAGCCCGGTCACCAGCCCGCCGCGGATGCGCTGGAAGAAGGCCGTGTCCTCCATGGCGCGCAGCACGTCGACGCGGTCGCGCTCCCAGCCGATGGCGAGGTAGCCCGCGTGGCCCCGTGCCTGCGCCGCCTCGTCGAGCGCCAGGATCCCGGCCTCGGTGAACTCGGCCTCCTCGGGGACGTCGTAACCCTTGACCGCGGCGGCGTAATATTCGTCGCCGACCTTGTCGTGAGGGTAGATGTCGCGCGCCATCTGAATGAGCGTCGCCATGGTTTCCGGCTTGAGCGCGTTCATCTCGGTCGCCCAGGCGGCAGTGCGACCGGCGACGAAGCCCGAGCCGACGACCAGCCCCGCCCCCGCCGCAACGCCGCGCGACAGAAGCTGACGGCGTGTCATCTTCCGGATGTGAATGGTCTCGGTCATGAGTTCTCCTCCCTCTGATGGACCGAATGGAAGGCGTGGGCCGCGGCCTCAGGCGCGCCCCGCACCACTGTCTCAGCTCACGTGAAGCGGCCCGAGCGTTCGAGCACCTCGATCTGGTAGCCGTCGGGATCGGCCACGAAGAAGAACCGCCCGACCAGCGTGCCGCCGGGCGCAAATTCCACCAGTTTCCGGGGGTTGAGGCCCTGGGCCTCGAAGCGGGCGTGTTCGGCATCGAGATCGGCGACCGAGACCGCCAGGTGTCCGTAGCCGTCGCCCAGGTCATAAGGCGCGGTGCGCCCCTTGTTCACCGTCAGCTCGACCTCGAAATCGCTCTCGGCGTTCCTGAGGTAGACCAGGGTGAAATCGTCGAAGTCGAGCCGGTCGGCGACCTCGAGCCCGAAGGCGGTGTTGTAGAATGCGATCGACCGCGCCTCGTCGAGAACGCGGATCATGCTGTGAATGGCTTTGGCCATGCCTGCTCCCCGTGGTGATCGTGTCGGGAAGAGGATCGGCCGGATCCACGGGCGGCGGGTAGTAAACCCTTACTACAGGGCCGATGGGCGGCCCGGGCGGGGGTTCATTCCGCCGCGATGGTCCTGTCGCCCGGCCCTTCAGCGGCGGTCTGGCCCACGAAGATCAGCGCCGTCGTGCGCAGGAGCGACGAGAAGTTCTCGGGCTCGCCCCGGGTCTCGAGCACCTCGGCATGCAGCTGCGACAGGAAGTGCGGCGTGGAGACGCCGTCGCGCTCGGCGATGCGGTCGAGGATGTCCCAGAAGGCGTTCTCGAGCCGGATGCTGGTGCTTTGCCCGTTGAGCCGCAGCCGCCGGGTCGCGGATTTGTAGCGCTGCGGGTCCTGGCCCGCGAATACCTGGCACATGACGGTCCTCCCTGTCGTATTCTTGTTTATGCATGTCACCGCTGGGTGGTTCATCCTAATACGGATCGCGTCTCCGGGGAGCGCGACGCTCTACGACTTTGGTCGCGCGCGAGGATCATCTGTGCGTGAGGTGGGGGGCTGCGCCGGGCCTTGCGGGTTGGCTGCGCTTCACCGCCGTTAACCAAACCCACATCCCTTGGCGCGAGGATGGGCCCTCTGACCCATGTCCCGAGGGGCCCCGCCATGCGCGCCGCCAGCTATGCCATCGTCGGCACCGTCGGCATTCCCGCCTGTTACGGCGGCTTCGAGACGCTGGCCGAGGCCTTAGCGCGGCACCATGCGGCGCGGCGCGGCAATGCGGCGCTGGCGGTCTATTGTTCGGCACGCCAGATGCCCCGGCGCGCGGAGTGCGAAGGCGCCCGGCTGCGCTACCTGCCGCTGCGGGCCAATGGCGCGGAATCGGTGCTTTACGATGCGCTGGCGCTTCTCGACGCGGCGCGGCGGGGGGACGACGCGGTGTTGCTGCTGGGTGTCTCGGGCGCCTGGGCCCTGCCCTTGGTGCGGCGACTGAGCGATGCGCGCATCGTCACCAATGTCGACGGCTGCGAATGGCGGCGGGCGAAATGGGGGCCGCTCGCGCGCATCGTCCTGCGGCTTTCCGAGGCGGCGGCGGTGCGCTGGTCGGATGCCCTCGTGGCCGACAACCCGGCGGTGGCCGAGGGCCTTCTGACCCGCTACGGGCGCGCGCCGCAGGTGCTGGCCTATGGCGGCGACCAGGCGCTGGCCCATCCGCCCGAGCCGCTGCCGGGGGTGACCCTCCCCGAAGATTACGCGCTGGCGATCTGCCGGGCCGAGCCCGAGAACAACCTCGCCCTGATCCTCGAGACCTGGCCCGGGGCCAGCGATCTGCCCCTGGTGGTGGTCTCGAACTGGCAGGACACGGCCCATGGCCGCGCGCTCCTGGCGCGGTATCGGGAGGACCCGCGGCTGCACCTTCTGCCCGCCACCTATGCGCCGGGCCCGCTGCGCTGGATCCGCGAGGGCGCGCGGGCCTATCTGCACGGCCATTCCGCCGGGGGCACCAATCCCTCGCTGGTCGAGATGATGTTCTTCGGGGTGCCGGTCCTGGCCTGCGACACGCCCTCGAACCGGCAGACCACGGCGGGGCGGGCCTTCTACTTCGAGGACGGCGCGAGCCTCGCCGCCCAGGCCCCGCGCCTTCTGGCTCCCGAGGGCGCCGACCAGGGCCGGGCCCTCGCGGCGCTGGCGCGGGCCCGCTACCGCTGGGCCGAGATCGCCGAGGGCTATTTCGACCTGCTCGCCCCGCGCAGCGATTAGGCCACAACCGCACCGCGCGCGCCCCGCGCTCAATGGTCTTGCGCGCATATTCCCGCTAACGCTGAGGCGCGGGAGCGCGCGACAGAAGGAGGCGGACGGCATGAAGATTCTCGTCACCGGCGGCGCGGGGTTCATCGGCTCGGCGGTGGTGCGGCTGGCCATCGCGCGCGGGCATGAGGTGGTGAACCTCGACGCGCTGACCTATGCGGCCTGCCTCGCCAATGTCGCCGAGGTCGCCGAGAACCCGCGTTATGCCTTCGAGAAGGCCGACATCCGAGACCGCGCGACGCTCGACCGGGTCTTCGCCGCGCATGTCCCCGATGCCGTCATGCACCTGGCCGCCGAAAGCCATGTCGACCGCTCGATCGACGGGCCCGCGGCCTTCATGGAGACCAATGTCACCGGCACCTTCCACCTGCTCGAGGCCGCGCGGGATTACTGGGTCTCCCGCGGCCGGCCCGACGACTTCCGGTTCCACCACGTCTCCACCGACGAGGTCTTCGGCTCACTCGGCCCGACCGGGCATTTCACCGAGGACACGGCTTACGACCCGCGCTCGCCCTATTCCGCCTCCAAGGCCGCCTCGGACCACCTGGTGCGCGCCTGGGGCGAGACCTACGGGCTGCCGGTGGTGCTCTCGAACTGCTCGAACAACTACGGGCCCTATCACTTCCCCGAAAAGCTGATCCCCGTGGTGATCCTGAACGCCCTGCACGGCGCGCCGATCCCGGTCTACGGCGCGGGCGCCAATGTGCGCGACTGGCTTTATGTCGAGGATCACGCCGAGGCGCTGCTGACCGTGCTGATGCGCGGCGCACAGGGACGCAGCTATGCCATCGGCGGCAACAACGAGCGCAGCAATATCGAGCTGGTGCGCGAGATCTGCGCGCTGCTCGATGCCCGCCGTCCGGGGGGCGCGCCCCATGCCGATCTGATCACCTTCGTGGCCGACCGCCCCGGCCACGACCTGCGCTATGCGATCGACGCCAGCCGCATCCGCGAGGAGCTGGGCTGGCAGCCCTCGGTCACGCTGTCCGAGGGGCTGGCCCGCACCGTCGACTGGTATCTCGCGCATGAGGACTGGTGGCGCCCGCTGCTGACCCGCGGGGGCGTGGGCGAACGGCTGGGGACGCGGGCATGAGCCTTCTGGTGTTCGGAGAGACCGGCCAGGTCGCCACGGCGCTCGCCCGCCATCCCGGCGTGGTGACGCGCGGACGGGCGGCCTGCGACGTGACCGAAGCGGGCGCGCTGGAGGCGACGCTCGACGCCGTGGCTCCGCGCGCAGTGATCAACGCCGCCGCCTACACCGCGGTCGACCGCGCCGAGGAGGAGCCCGAGGCCGCCTTCGCCCTCAACGCCGAGGCCCCGGGCCGGATCGCGGCGCTTTGTGCCGCCAGGGGCCTGCCGCTGGTGCATATCTCCACCGATTACGTCTTCGACGGCAGCGGCAGCGCGCCTTTCGGCCCCGGCGATCCCACCGGACCGCTCAATGTCTACGGCCAAAGCAAGCTCGCCGGCGAAGAGGCGCTGCGCGCCGCCGGCGGGGTGCATGTGATCCTGCGCACCTCCTGGGTCTTCTCGGCGACCGGCGCGAATTTCGTGAAGACCATGCTGCGGCTCGGGGCCGAGCGCGAGGCGCTGAACATCGTCGCGGACCAGGTCGGCGGGCCGACCCCGGCGGCGGCCATCGCGGAGGCCTGCCTGGGCATCGCCGAGACGTTGATCGCTTCGCCGGAGACCGCCGGTACCTACCATTTCGCGGGCGCACCCGACGTGAGCTGGGCCGATTTCGCCCGCGCTATCTTCACCGAGGCCGGGCTCGACTGCAGGGTCAGCGACATCCCGACCAGCGCCTATCCGACCCCGGCGCGGCGGCCCGCCAACTCGCGGCTCGACACCAGCGCGACCGAGGCGACCTTCGGCCTCTCCCGGCCCGATTGGCGCCACCATCTGAGCCTTATCCTGAAGGAGATGACATGACCCAGCGCAAGGGCATCATCCTCGCCGGCGGCAGCGGCACGCGGCTCTACCCGATCACTATGGGGGTCTCGAAGCAGCTCCTGCCGGTCTACGACAAGCCGATGATCTACTACCCGCTCTCGGTGCTGATGCTGGCGGGCATCCGCGAGATCTGCGTGATCACCACGCCGCAGGACCAGGACCAGTTCCGCCGGACGTTGGGCGACGGCGCGCAATGGGGGCTGTCCCTGAGCTACGTCGAACAGCCCGCGCCCGAGGGGCTGGCCCAGGCTTATCTGCTGGCCGAGGAGTTCCTCGACGGCGCGCCCTCGGCCATGGTCCTGGGCGACAACGTCTTCTTCGGCCACGGGCTGCCGGAGCTTCTGGCCGAGGCCGACGGGCGGACCACGGGCGGCACGGTCTTCGGCTACCAGGTCTCGGACCCCGAGCGCTACGGCGTGGTCGCCTATGACGCTCAGGGCCGGGTCACCGAGATCGTCGAGAAACCCGAGGTCGCGCCCTCGCGCTACGCAGTGACGGGGCTCTATTTCCTCGACGGCACGGCGCCCGAGCGCGCCCGCGCGGTCACCCCCTCGGCCCGGGGCGAGCTGGAGATCACCACGCTGCTCGAGAGCTATCTGCACGAAGGCCAGCTCGAGGTGCGGCGCATGGGGCGGGGCTATGCCTGGCTCGACACCGGCACCCATGGCTCGCTTCTCGACGCGGGCAACTTCGTCCGCACGCTGGTCGAGCGGCAGGGGCTGCAGATCGGCAATCCCGACGAGATCGCCTATATGGCCGGCTGGGTGGATGCCACGCAGGTGGCGGCGCGGGCGGAGTCCTTCGGGAAGAATGACTACGGACGGTATCTGAAACGGCTGATTGATTGAGGGGGTGGCGCCGGTGAGACGGCGCGGCTTACCCTTTTAATCAATGCCTTAGAAGGTGCAGTTGATGTACCGCGCGACCCTCGCACGGCCGCCGCAGCGTGAGCCCAAGCCCGCGCCCAGGATCACTCCACCGCCGGACAGACCGACACACCAACCAGCCCCCGCCTCAGACCAGATACTCCGCCTCCGCCGCGGTGGTCGAAGCGCCGATGCCCTCGAAGAGGATCGTCTGGTCGAAGAAGCTCAGCTCGAAGCCTTCCGGCGTGCGGTCGAAGGAGAAGTTGCGCAGCCCGATCCGCCCGTAGTCCGACAGGTCGAGCTGGTCGTCGCCGTTGCCCCAGTCGGTGATCGTGTCGTAGCCACCCTGCCCTTCGACGAAGATGAAGGTGTCGTCCCCCGCCCCGCCGGTCAGCACGTTGTCGGCGGCATTGCCCACGAGCGCGTCATCGCCCGAGCCGCCGGTGGCATTCTCGATCACCACGCCGTTGGCGATGGTGTAGCCGCCGTAGATGCCCTCGGCGTAGGAAATCCAGCCGCCGCCGCCCTCCTCGACTTCGAGCGTGGCGGGCCGCAGGTCCAGCACCGCGTCGGCGCTGCCGTCGTAGCGCAGCTCATCGGTGCCGCCCGCGTCCCAGATGCAGCTGTAGAAGGTGCCCGGCGCGTTCACATCGGCCAGTGTATAGGTGTCGTCGCCCGTGGCATGGTCCATGTTGGCGCCGTATTTGTCCTGCAGGACCGCGATGTCCAGCGCCATGGGCGTGCCCTGGTAGCCGTAGTCCGCCGTCACCACCGGCGAGAGCGCCCCGTCGGGGTTGGTCGCCCAGCCGTCGATATAGGACATCATCGTGTAGACGCCCTGGTTGAGGTCGAAAAGCCCGGTGTCCGCGCTAGAGGAGACCCCCGGCAGGACCGAGGAGCCGCCGCCGGTGTCATGCGGATGCGCCAGCCCCAGCCCGTGGCCGAACTCGTGGATCAGGATGCCGAAGCTGAAGCCGCCCTGCTCGAGCGCGCCGGGGTCGTTCCAGCCGATGCCGGTGCTGCTGAAGCCCGCGTCGCCTTCGTTGAAAAGGCCGGGCGGGTTCATCACGCCGAGAAAGAGGTCTCTCGCATCAAACTTGTGCAGTTCGAACTCGGCGTCACCGGGGTTGGTGGTCTCGACGAATTCGACGTCGAGGAAGACCTCGAAGGTGTCGAAGGCGGCCTCTACCTGGGCCTTCTCGTAGTCGGTCCATTCCTCGCAGGTGAAGAAGCCGAAGCGCTCGCCCTCGGGGGCGAAGTAATAGTCGATGACCATGTCGCCGTCGCCGTTCACCTGCCCCGAGGTCACCTGGGTGCCCCAGTCGATGGCGTCGGTGTAGGTGGTCGGCAGCGGCGAGGTCGCGGCCAGCCCGGCCCAGCCCCCCGCGCCCGTGTTGGTCTCGGCATTGATGGCGGCGGACTTGTCGCAGTAGATACACATGGGAAAAGACGTGCCTCACGCTGGGGCTGCGGCGAACCGACAGGATCGCAAGAATCTTATCCACATGCCCCCGCGTCGGGCAATCACGTTGATGCCCGGCTCCGCAGTTTTTCCGTAATGGAAACGCTCAGGCCGCGTCGATCTCCTGGAAGGCGCGGCGCAGCGCCTCGGACCAGGCCTGGCTCATCTGCTGGAACGAGGGATCCTCGGCTTCGATCCGCCGCGCGCGGGTGATCTCCAGCGCATCGTTGCCGATCACCACGAGGTCGAGCGGCATGCCCACCGAGAGGTTCGAGCGCAGCGTCGAATCCATCGACAGAAGCACCGCCTTCTCGGCATCCGCCAGCGAGGTCTCGGGCGTGATTACCCGGTCGAGGATCGGCTTGCCGTACTTGTGCTCGCCGATCTGCAGGTAAGGCGTCTCGGCGGTGGCCTCGATGAAATTGCCCTGCGAGTAGATCAGGAAAAGCCGCATCCCGCCGTCGCGGCGCTGGCCGGCCACCAGCATGGAGGCCGAGACGCTGTCCTGGCGCTGCATCTTGCCGCGCACCTCGTGGGTGACCTCGCCGAGCGTGGTGCCGACGATCTCGGCCACGCCCAGCATCGAAGGCGCATGCATGATCGAGCGGCTTTCGTCCTGGGTCTCGATCGCCTCGGTCAGCCGCGCGATGGTGGTCTGGGTGACCGAGAGGCTGCCCGCGGTCATGATCGCCACGACCCGGTCGCCCGGCGCCTCGAAGGTGAACATCTTGCGGTAGGTCGAGATGTTGTCGAGCCCCGCGTTGGTGCGCGTGTCGGCCAGGAGCACCATGCCTTCGTTCAGCAGGAGACCCACGCAATAGGTCATCGAATCATTCCTATTCCAGCAGCCGTCGAGGGATACTGCCAAGCCGCCCCCGGGCGCAATGCCGCCGCCACGGCAGCCCGCCCCGGGGGCCCCTGTCCTACTGCTGCTGTTGCTCGCTGGCCGCGATGTCGCGCACCTTCACGCTGACGTCGAGCCGCTCGCCCGCCCCGCCCGAGACCACGCCCCGGATCGGGGCCGCGTCCTGGGAATCGTAGCCCGAGCCCAGGCGGATGTAGCGGTCATCCGGGCAGACCCGGTTCGAGGGGTCGAAGCCGACCCAGCCCAGGTCATCCACGTAAAGCTCCGCCCAGGCGTGGCTCGCCTCGGAGATATGGTCGGGCATGGCACTGAAGAGATAGCCCGTGACGTAGCGCGCCGGCACGCCGGACATCTGCGCCACGGCCATCAGCACATGGGTCTGGTCCTGGCAGACACCCTTGCCGCCTTCCAGGGCCTCGGCCGCGGTGGTCAGGCTCTCGGTCTCGCCGGGGACGTATTCCACCGCATCGGCCACGGCGTTCGAGAGCGCGTGGGCGCGTTCGATCGCCGGCCGCCCGTCGAGCGGGGCCAAAGTGTCCTCGGCCAGCTCGCGCAGCGGCTGGCTCGGCCAGGTCCGCGCGGTGGGCGTCAGATAGGCCGAGGGCGGCACCTTCTCGCGGTGGTCGCGCAGGACGCCGGCGAAATCCTCGGTCTCGATCTCGCCGGTGACCTCGATCTCGAAGGCATCGAGCGGCCCGTCGACGCTGACCGTCTCGGTCCAGTCGCCGGCGCCGTCGCGGAAGGCCGCGCCGCGCACCGCCTTCAGCATGTTGACCTCCCAGGAGATCACCCGCTGGTTGGCGCAGCGCGAGGGCGTGAGCCGGTGCGACTGGATCAACCGCGTGACCGGGGTCTCGAAGACGTAGCGGGTGACATGGCTGACGCTGAGTTTCATTCCGGCACCCCCACAAGATAGCTCGATTGCACGGCCTGGGCGATTTCCCCGTTGCGGCCCATGAAGCGCAGGAGGAACTGGTGCAGGCCCTCGTCGAAGATGTCCTCGACATGGGCCTCGGCCAGTTCGCCCAGGTGCCCGCGCGCCAGCGAGGTCGCCTTGGGCGTGATCCCGTAGCCGCGCGCCAGCGCGTCGAGGTGGTCCACCGTCGCCTGGGTCGCCGAGAGGAGCGAGCGCGGGAACTGCCGGTTCAGGATCAGCAGATGCGCGATCTTGGCGGCGGTGATCTCGCCCTTGTAGGTCCAGACGAAGGCGCGATGCGCATGCATCGAGCGCAGAAGCGTCGCCCATTGCGACTGGTCGAGCGCCGAGCCGACGTAGGAGAGGCTGGGCAGCAGCACGTAATACTTCACGTCGAGCAGCCGCGCGGTGTTGTCGCCGCGCTCGATCGAATGGCCGAGCCCCATGAAGCGGAAGCCGTCGTTGCGCAGCTGCGTGCTTTCGATGGCGCCGCGGATCAGCGCGCCCGAGCGCAGCGTCCAGTCGGCCAGCTCGTTCACGATCAGCTTGGAGCGCTCCATCCGGTGCAGCGCCTGCATCTCCTGGAAGGTGGTGTTGATCGCGTCCCAGACCTGGCTCGTCAGCGCGGTGCGGACCACCCGCCCGTTCTCGCGCGCCGCCGAGAAGCAGGACATGACCGAGGCCGGGTTCGAGGCGTCGAAGAACAGGAAGGTCTCGACGTTGCGCTGCACGGGGTCGCCGTATTTCTCGCGGAAGGCCTCGAGCTGGCCAAGCGCCTGGAGGACGGCCTCCCAGTCGTTGCGGAAGCCCCCGCCGATGTCCGGCAGAAGCGCGTTTCTTGCGCCCATCTGCAACAGCCGCGCCGTGGTCTCGGCGCGTTCGATGTAGCGGGCCATCCAGTAAAGGTGTGATGCGGTGCGGCTCAGCATGATGTCACTCCGCCAGGACCCAGGTGTCCTTGACGCCGCCGCCCTGGCTCGAGTTCACGACAAGCGATCCCTCGTTCAGGGCCACGCGGGTCAGGCCGCCGGGCACGAGTTCGATACGTTCGCCGACCAGGCAATAGGGGCGCAGGTCGACATGGCGCGGCGCCACGCCTTCTTCCACGAAGGTCGGACAGGCCGAGAGCGCCAGCGTCGGCTGGGCGATGTAGTTCCAGGGCTTCTCGGTGATCTTGTGGCGGAAGGCCTCGATCTGGCTCTGGTCGGCCTTGGGCCCGACGAGCATGCCGTAGCCGCCCGAGCCGTGCACCTCCTTGACCACCAGCTCCGAGAGATGTTCGAGCACGTATTTGCACTCGTCGGGCTTGGCGCATTGCCAGGTCGGCACGTTCTCGAGGATCGGCGCCTCGCCCAAGTAGAACCGGATCATGTCGGGCACGAAGGTGTAGATCGCCTTGTCGTCGGCGACACCCGCACCCGGGGCCGAGCAGATCGACACCCCGCCCGAGCGGTAGACGTTCATCAGCCCCGGCACACCCAGCATCGAGTCCGGCCGGAAGCACAGCGGATCGAGGAAGGCGTCGTCGATCCGGCGGTAGATCACGTCGACCTTCTTCGGCCCCTCGGTGGTGCGCATCCAGCAGAAGTCGCCCTCCACGAAGAGGTCCTGCCCTTCGACCAGCTCGACCCCCATGAGGTCCGCGAGGAAGGAATGTTCGTAATAGGCCGAGTTGAACTGCCCCGGCGTGAGGATCACCACCGTCGGATCGCCGTCGCATTTCTTCGGCGCGACCGAGGCCAGCGTGTGGCGCAGCGCATCGGCATAGCCGTCGACCGGCGCGATGCGGTTCTCCACGAAGAGATGCGGGAACATCCGCATCATGATCTCGCGGTTCTGCAGCATGTAGGAGACGCCCGAGGGCGTGCGGCAGTTGTCCTCGAGCACGTAGAACTGGTCGGGCCCGGTGCGCACCAGGTCGACGCCGACGATATGGCTCCAGACGTTGCGCGGCGGGCGCATGCCCACCACGGCGCGTTCGAAGGCCTCGTTATGGGTGACGAGATGTTCGGGGATCTTGCCCGCGCGGATGATCTCGCGCTGGTCGTAGACATCGGCCAGGAAGGCGTTGAGCGCCGCCGCCCGCTGCCTGATCCCGCGTTCCAGCTTGCGCCATTCGCCAGCCGTGAAGACCCGCGGGAACATGTCGAAGGGGATGAGCCGCTCGGGGTCGCCGCCCTCGCCGTAGACCGCGAAGGTGATCCCCACCCGGCGGAACAGCGCCTCGGCCTCGCTTTGTTTCATCTGCCTCAGGTCGGCGGGCATCTCGTTCTGCCACCGCTCCAGGCTTTGGTAGGCCGGGCGCACCTGCCCGCCGTCGATCATCTCGTTGAAGGTCTCTGGCATTCGAACTCCTCACTGCCCCGTCAGGACACACGCTGCGGGCCGGAAAGGCAATGCTTTCGGCGTGGCGCCGGGTCTCGCAGCCGAACATCCGGGTCGCAAGGCCCGAAATTTGCGGTCCAATTGCGCTTGCCGTAAGGCGGCGCAACCCGCAGGCTCCGCCGTCAGGAGGTCGACCCGAGATGCATCAGCCGCCGCTGCCGAAGACCCGTGACCTCGTCCTGGTGGGCGGCGGGCACACCCATGCGCTGGTGCTGCGCAAATGGGCCATGGACCCGCTGCCGGGCGCGCGGCTGACGCTGATCGACCCGGGCCCCGTGACCGCCTATTCGGGCATGCTTCCGGGCCATGTGGCGGGCCATTACACCCGCGAGGCGCTGGACATCGACCTGGTGCGGCTGGCGCGCGCCGCGGGCGCCCGGCTGATCCTCGGTGCGGCCACCGCGGTCTCGCCCGCGGCGCGAGAGGTGACCGTGCCGGGCCGCCCGCCGGTCGGCTACGACGTCTTGTCCCTCGACGTGGGCGTGACTTCGGCCATGCCCGGGCTCAAGGGCTTCGGAGAGCACGCGGTGGGCGCCAAGCCGCTCGGTCCCTTCGCCGACCGCTGGCGCCGGTTCCTCGCCGAGACCGAGACCGGCCGCCCGCGCGCCGCCGACCGCGAGAGCTGGCAGCGCTTCCTGGCCGAAAGCGGCCCGGCCCGGGTGGTGGTGATCGGCGGCGGGGTCGCGGGCGTCGAGCTGGCGCTGGCCATGGCCCATGCCCTGCGCCAGAGGCCCGCCGAGGTGGTGCTGCTCGAACGCGAGACGCTGCTCGCGGGGCTCTCGCGCCGGGCCCGCGCGCGGCTTCGCGCGGCACTTGAGGACTACCGCATAAGGGTTTCGGAATACGCGGATATCTCCGAAATCACGCCGCAAAGCGTGGTCTTCTCGGACGGCCGCGAACTGCCTGCCGCGCTGGTCGTGGGCGCCGCCGGGGCCCGGCCGCACCCTTGGGTGGCCGAGATGGGCCTGCCGCACGACCAGGGGTTCCTCTCGGTCTCCGAACACCTGCAAAGCGGCGATCCGGCGATCTTCGCAGCGGGCGATTGCGCGCATCTGGCCTTCGCCCCGCGCCCCAAGGCAGGCGTCTACGCGGTGCGCGCCGCGCCGGTCCTTTACGACAACCTGCGCGCCACGCTCGGCGCCGGGGAGATGCGCCCCTACCGCCCGCAGCGCGACTACCTGAAGCTCGTCTCGCTGGGCCGTCAGGCGGCCATGGGCGAGCGCTTCGGGCTGACCTTCTCGGGCGCCTGGGTCTGGCGCTGGAAGACCAACATCGACCTGAAGTTCATGCAACGCTTCCGCGAGCTGCCCGCCATGCCGCTCGCCGCGCCGCCGAAGATCCGCGCCGCGGGACTCGAGGAGGCGCTTGGCGACAAGCCGCTCTGCGGCGGCTGCGGCGCCAAGGTCGGGCAATCCACGCTGTCGCGCGCGCTCTCGGTCCTGGGCCCGCCCCGGCGCGGGGATGTGACCGCCCTGCCCGGCGACGACGCGGCGCTTCTGGAGACCGGCGGCACCCGGCAGGTGCTCTCGACCGACCACCTGCGCGCCTTCGTCGAGGACCCGGTCCTGATGACCCGCATCGCCGCGCATCACGCCCTGGGCGACATCCTCGCCATGGGCGCCGCGCCGCAGGCCGCGACATTGAACCTGGTGCTGCCGCGCGCCTCGGACGCGCTGACCGGGCGCACGCTCTCCGAGATCGCCGCCGCCGCCGCCGAGGTCATCACCGCCGCCGGGGCCGAGGTCGTGGGCGGCCATTCCTCGATCGGCGACGAGCTGACGGTGGGCTTCTCGGTCACGGGCCTTCTGGAGCGCGCGCCGATCACGCTGAGCGGGGCCCGGCCCGGCGACCGGCTGGTGCTGACCAAGCCCATCGGCTCGGGCACGATCCTCGCCGCCGAGATGTTAAGCGCCGCGCCGGGCCGCGCCGTGGCGCAGTGCTGGCAGATGATGTGCCGCGAGCAATGGAGCGCCGCCGCCTGCCTGGGCGAGGCCCGTGCGATGACCGATGTGACGGGCTTCGGTCTGATCGGCCACGCGGTGAATATCTCCGCCGCCTCGGGCTGCGGGCTGCGGCTGGAACTGGCCTCGGTGCCGCTCATGCCCGGGGCCGAGGCGCTGGCGCAGGCGGGTCATCACTCCTCGCTCTACCGCGAGAACCGCCGCGTCGCGCCACATCTGCCCGAGAGCCCGCGCCACGCGCTGCTCTTCGATCCGCAGACCGCCGGAGGGATGCTCGCCGCCCTGCCGCCCGAGGCCACCGGCCCGGCCCTCGCCGCGCTGCGCGAGGCGGGCTATCCCGCGGAAGAGATCGGCACGCTGACCGAGAGCGTCGGGCGCGTGGACGTGGTGTGAGGTGGGGGCGGTGGCCCGCTGGTGGATGGTTGAGGCTTGCCGCAATGGATGAGCTCCACCCCGCAATCCACTGAATTAAAATAATAAATGCGCCGTTTGGAAAGACAGGCGCAACCAGCCCGCCGGCCCTAAGCCCAGACCTTCGGCATCCGCTCCAGCGCCGCCGCGATATCGCCCGCCGCCCTCTCCAGCGCCTCCGGGTCCAGCCGCGCCATCTCGATCCGCGCCGCAATTTCCGGTGCCATGGCCTTCATCGACTTGTCGTAGGCCGGGTCGTAATGCGCGGTCATCAGGCTTTCGACGAGGCCCGGTTGGTCGCCCTCGGTGATGCGCTCGAACCAGGTCTCGATCAGCGCCCGCCCCCGGTGCCGCTGCAGCGGCGCAAGCTTGTCGCGCAGGCGCTCGGGGTCGGCCAGCACGTCCTCGTAGGCCTCGACCAGGTAATGCGTGCGCGCCGAGACCGGCGCCGAAACCTCGATCCAGGGCGCGGCCTTCATCGCGGCCCAGAGCGCCGGCGGCAGGATCACCTGACCGATCTTGCTCGATTCCGCCTCGACCACCACTGGCCGCGCCGGATCGAGCGCCAGGAGCTCGCGCGCCAGCGCGCTCTCGAAGGCCTTTTGGCTCGGCTGCCCGCCCGGCCGGTCGCCGAGGAGCGAGCCCCGGTGCCGCGCCAGCCCCTCGAGGTCGATGACCTGCACGCCCCGCGCCGCGAGCCGGTGCAGAAGGTCGGTCTTGGCGGTGCCGGTATAGCCGCCGAGCTGCACCAGCCGCAGCCCCAGCCCCTGGTCGTAGAGCCGCGCCGTCACCAGCCGCCGGTAGGTCTTGTAACCGCCCTGGATCACCTCCGAGCGCCAGCCGATCTCTTTCAGCATCCAGGCCAGCGAGCCCGAACGCTGCCCGCCGCGCCAGCAATAGACCAACGGACGCCAGCCGCCCTCGTGGCCGGCCAACGGCCCCTCGATGTGCCGCGCGGCGTTCTTGAAGACCAGCGCCGCGCCGATCTTGCGCGCCTTGAAGGGCGACTCCTGCTTGTAGATCGTGCCCACCCGCGCGCGCTCGGCGTTGTCGAGCACCGGCAGGTTGATCGCGCCCGGCACGTGGTCCTCGGCGAATTCGGCGGGCGAGCGCACGTCGATCACCGTGTCGAAACCATGGTCGAGAAGCGCCGGAAGGCTGTCGGGTGCGATGGGCATGATCCCCGATCTAGCCCCTTGCCCGTTGGAGGGAAAGCCTCTTGCCCGCGGGGCGCGGGCGCCCTGCCCTCGGGTCTTCCGCGGCGGATGCCGCGACGGCGGAATTTTTTGCCCCGGAGCCTCTGGACACCCGTGCGCCCTTTGGCTAGACCCCGCCTCACCCGAGGGTCAGCCCTCACCCGTGCCCGGGTAGCTCAGGGGTAGAGCAGTGGATTGAAAATCCTCGTGTCGGTGGTTCGATTCCGCCCCCGGGCACCATTTTACCGATATGATATATTGTGTCCTAACGCAGTGGGCGCTTTCGGCCGTTGGATCGCCTTTGGCGGGGACCAGACATTCTCTGCGGGTGCGCACCCTCAATAGAGAATGTTGAGAAGCTGCCGTTCATCCCGCTCTTTGTATTGCCGATACAGGTCTTTCCGTTCCAATATTGATCTCGATCTATCTGATCCGCGCGGGCAAGGGAGGGAAACATGTCTGCTGGACACGAGGGCCGCTGTCTTTGCGGCAAAATCAGCTACGACACTGGTAATGACCCGCTTTGGATCACTGTTTGCTATTGCCGGTTCTGCCAGCGCGCCACGGGATCGGACCGGATGATCGAGCCGATCTTCGAGCGCTCGTCATTCGCATTCAAGAACGCAATGCCCGCTGTTTTTACCCTCCCCTCGGAGGGAAGCGGCAAAGAAATAAGCGTGCATTTCTGCTCTGACTGCGGCACCAAGCTGGCCTTGACCTTCGAGCGCTGGCCCGATCGGATCGGCATATACGCAGGGACGCTGGATATGCCTTCGGCTGTGTCGGCAACAACGGAAAACACTAAACATATCTTCGTCTCCGAGGCGCAGCCAGGGACGATCTTGCCGACAGGATTCAAGACCTTCGACCGCCATGCGACCGAGAACGACGGAACTCCGCTCGAACCAACCACACACGCTTCACCTCACATTGTGGGCGGCTGACGCGGTTAGGAGCGACCGGGCACCGGATGCCATTGCCACGAAACCGAATTGGATCGAATGTTCCGCAGTAGCCCTGTCTGGTTCCCAGTCACTAAAGCGAGTAGCCTATGCGTGTTACGTCAAGGTCTGCATTGAGCTGGGGACTGCAGCATCCTTAAGACCGATTTAGGGTCCGCTCCAGGCCGATCATCACATACCTGCCCATGCTGCAACTGCGAAGCTTTCCGCCACCAGAACGGTCGTTTTGGGCGGAAAGCAGAAATTCGCTGCGAAGGGGCGCCGAGAGAGCGGTTCGCTTTGTAGCAGACAGTGGTAACCTCCCTGGTAGGGAAACTTGAACGTCGAACGGGCCCGTGTCGGTGGGCAGAGGGCAGAGCGGTTACCTACGCTCCTCACGCAACCCAGCGTGCTCCTTCAGTCCGGGATGCACCTTGAACTGAGTTGCATGCGCGTCCCAACCGCGATCAGGTTCTTCATACATGAACGCCCAACTTGATCCGCCGTAGCCACTGCGTTTCAAGTAGCCAATCACCGAGAACCTGTGCAGCAACCTCAGCGCTTCCCCAGCGTCGCAAGGATTCCCCGCCGACTTTTTGCGTGGGTATTCCTCCCCAAAACCCTCGGCACTGAAGGTCTCCGTAGCAATGGCTGAAAGAGTCTGAAGCGCTTCCTCCCATCGGCGCCAGTGGGGCAAGATCTCGTCGTCCAGTTCCCGCTTCAGGTAGGCTGAGTAATCGGTCCTCGACTCCACAATGTCGCGATTACTGAATATGAGTTCGGCATCGTCTCGCCTCTTGGCAACACGCAGAGCGACGTTCAAGAAATGAATGACATCTCGCGGCCGCCGCAAGGTCCGAGCGACGATATGGTTCCATTTCGGCTGCGATCCTCGCATCAGATCTTCGTCGATGATATTTCCCCACGCGACATCATCGCCGAGCTTCGACCGGAGGCGCACGTTGACCAGATCCTTCAGCTGATCCGGGGTCCACTCAATCAAAACAGATTGCCCTTGAGTGATCTTGTTCTTGTCTGAGAAGGTTAGATCGTCCCACAGGTCTGTTCGTAGGTAGAGAACCGGCTTGGCTTCGGCCTCCAGAGCCACCATTTCGCGCCGCATCCCTCGGATCGCCAAGATGAGACCGATCAGCATTTGCTTCCGCGTCTCGTTCACCTCTTCGAGCCCAGCATCCAGTTCATCGAAGTGCAGGTAGAACGCTCCAAGCCGGCACTCCCGCATAACGGCAACAGCACTTTGGAGTAATGCTTGCGTCAGCGCCTCGAGCTCCATTCCGAGGTTATGATCGCCCTCACCGCGTTCAAGATCGACAGATCCAAGCGCGTTGCCCAGGACCTGAGGCGCAACATTGAACCCTCGAACTCGCAGCTTGGCTGGTCGAATGATGTCAGACAGCTTTGGTCGGGGCCCGCCATAGTTTGCCTCGAGAAATTCCCTCAAAGGGCGCTGGTTGTCATTGAATGTTGCTTGGGAATTCTCGAGGGCCCAAGCAGCAATCTGGACGGCGATCAAGTATCTCCACGAAGCGACATATGCATCCACAGCATCCGCACCACGATCTATGCGCGATGCATGGACATTCCACGGATAGTTGCGAAGGTTCAGCGCCCGTGATCGGTCCCTTTCATTGCCTTCTGTAAAGTAGCGAACAATTGCAGTCTTGCCCGCTCCTTTTCGACCAATAACAAGAAATGCGCCTCCTTCTTCGACCCGTTGGACAGTATCGGTTGAAAGGAAGTAGTTTAGTAGGATGGCGTCATCTTCTGCCGCTACTTCACCGAAACTGTCCAGATCGCGCAGGTTTGCAGGCATACGTAAAAGATCCTTTCACAACCCTGCTGATGGTGCCGATTTCTGGGCGGCTGTAAAGGGCCGTGAGCGGCACGCGCGCCAACTGGCGAGGCGCGCAGCCTTGCGGCAGCGCCCCATGACCGCCCCGAGCATCGAAATACAAAATGCTGAAAGCTAGTTAGGTAATCCGTTGCTTGAGCTTGGCAGGTTCGGCCCCGTCGGTCGGCACCAAGATCGCTTACATCCAGCGTGCCCCTTCCTTTCTTTGAGGAATACGACTTTCTAATTTTATCTCAAACCATTACCCGCTTATCCACGAGAAAAAGCAGCTAATAGCGCAAGGCGCTGACCTGGCTTAGCTTTTCCGCCATCTCGCCGCATTTTGCGCGATTTTCCAGATTTCTTCTTCGCTGAACACCCGCCGGGCCAACATTGCTCGGTTGGCGGAACGAGCGGAGAGCCCTGATGATCACTGAACTGAAGTCGATCCCTGACATCTGGAAGCGGATGCCGAGCGAGATGCACGCGCGCCGCTTCCTGGAGGGTATCATATGGTCGACCGGCAGGCACTGTCCGCATTGCGGGTCAGTGGACTCTTCGGCGCTGCGCGGCCGGAGCTGCCGACCGGGGCTCTACCAGTGCCGAGACTGTCGCCGCCAGTTCACGGTCACCACGCTGACCCCGATGCACGGCACCAAGCTCGACTTGCGTATATGGATCTGCGCGATGTTCCTGGTGCTCACATCGAGCAAAGGTATCTCCTCGGTCGTGATGGCGCGGCTGCTCGGCGCGAACCAAAAGACCGCGTGGAAGATGGGGCATGCCATCCGGGAAATGATGGACGACCGGAACGCGGAGCTGCTGCCGCTGGAGGACATCGTCGAGGTGGATGAGGCCTATGTCGGCGGAGCCCCTAAATCCCTCTCGGGGGCCTACAATCCAAGGGGTAAGGGCACCGGAAAGCCGATGATCTTCGTAGCGGCCTCTCGCGACGGACAGGCGCGCGCCAAGGTTGTTTCCGATGACCAGCGCGCCTCGCTGGAGACAATCATTGCGGGCCGGATTGGCTCCAAGGACATCACGCTCATGACGGATGGGAGCACGAGCTACCTCGGCATTGGCGCGACGATGGAGGAGCACCATCGTGTAATCCACAGCCAGCACGAATACGCCAACCCGGAGACCGGCGCCCATGTCAACACGGCCGAAGCAGTCATCTCACAGGTGCAGCGCGCTCTGGTCGAGGTTTACCACAACTTCGGTCGACAACACCTTCAGCGATACCTCGACGAGATTGTCTGGCGGTGGAACCATCGCGACCCGGTTCGGGAAGTGGTCAAGCAATGGACTACAAAGGCCGGTTTCGACCGGGAGAATTCGACGACGATCTGGAAGCCGATCCCGGTGGTCGACCAGATGCGCGTGTTGCTTTAAGGTGCGGTCGGAAAGCAAGTCCGCCACTCGAAGGAATATGGGCTATGCTGGCCGTAACGCCGCTGCTTTCTTCGGTGGATAAGCGGGAACCATTAAGGAGCTTCATATCCTTAGGCAAATGTGCAATAAAACGGTTTCAATGGGTGCTGTCACCTTTCATAGGCTCGCAATAAAGATTGCAGCCAAGGCGAAGCAAGCCACAAGCATAGCCCAAAATGACCGCGCCGACGCACGTTCTTCCCGCGCGAAATCCTTGGTTCGCTTCTCCGTCGGGTGCCAAGTTTCACGGCTGGGCGTTTGCCGCCACTTCGCTTGGCCTGTGTCACCGCGACCGTGCCCGTTCTCGCCCTGGTCACAGGTCGAGCCTGCCTTGCGCTTCATCGCCACCCCCAGCGTAGATTTACAAGCAACGGCGCAACGAGCTGCGCCCGCACTGAAAGACTTCAAATTTTTCGATGTCGGAACTAGATTGAGGCTACGTCGGGTCAACCTAGTCCTCGAATGCCTCTTGCCTCGCAGTGTTCAATTTTCGTGTTGCTAGCAAGAACGCCAATGTTGGTGAACGCAAAGGCTCGGCTGTGAGTTCCCAAAAGGAAAACGGGCTTTCCCGAGGCCTCATGCTGTGCGACGATAAGGCACCATGGTTCGATGGTGCACTAGTGGCGCGACCGGCTCCTAGTCCTCTTCAGGTCGGGCGCGCCACTTTTTGGCGACAGGTCACCTATAAAGTCTATTCCTCCGAATCTTGTCCTGCGGTAAGCGTGGCCGCCGGTCCGGCCGCACGAGCCTATGCGTTCGAAGGGTCATTGTTGGGCCAGTCAGACTTTCAACCTCAGCGTGTGCCCCCTAAAACAACTGCCTCTCATCTCTTAGTTGCAGACACACGATCACCCCCTGAACGCTTCAAACACTGAACAGTAGCGCCAAAGCCGGAGCGCGCGGAAGTGGCACGGGCTTCGGCACCTTGCAATTAGCCAACTGAAGCATGCAGTCGCTCGAAACGCTCCGGGCGGATCCAGCTAGTTCTTGTTGGACGCCGATGAGATCGATGACCCGATATTAACCAAGAAGCTTGAGACGCTGGATCGCGAGGAACGGTTTTTCGCAAATGTCATCCGCGTTTGGGTGTAGCTTGCGGTTGCATTTATCTTTGGGATCGCCCTGCTGTCGCCACCATTCGGTATACATGTATCCCAACAAGTAGCAGTGAACCATATAGCCATGCCAATATTTCCATCTTTATTTGTGGGTTCGATTGTGTGAGGGTCATCCACGGGTAACGACACGACCCAGGGTGGCGCGTGACTTGTGGTTTTTGCACTCAACCTCATGTTGGCGCGCCACCCATCGCTCGGAGTTGACGCTTTGGCTTCGGAGCAGAATTTCCAGATACCTTGGAACTGTTGATGCGATCATAGCATGCCTATGCGTGCTGTCTAAGGTCAGCTGCGTCACGCGCCATGGCTAAATAAGTGTATCTCGATGATTCGGACGCGGCGCTTTGGATATCTTACCGCGGCTGCAACATTGGCCAACCTCATCTTCTGAGAAGATCAGCGCCTGTCAACGCACGCATCAATCCGCTTAGGTTGTATGTCGTGTCTCGGAAGGAAGGCGAGCAAGCGACTCCGTCTGTCGGCTGCGCCGGATATCCAGTGCGCTACAAATAGAAGACTGCGTAGAAGGCCGATGCTGTAACCAAAATCGCCAGAACGGCGATCCCAACCACCAGAACGCGCTGAGTAAGGACCAGTTGCTCTGACGTTGGAGACTTCTCCGATGCGACATCCCGCCTATCAACCTCGCCAACACGTCGAGCCCCGCCACCAACTCCCGAGCGTCGGACCGGCTTTGGTGGTCTCAATGATCCTGGAAAACAAACCATCTTTTTCCTCAAGCTATTCTCCTTACGTGGCTCGGCATGCTGTAGTGTCCAGAACGCGCTTGATGGCTCGGCATAATTCTGCTGGTCGGAAAGGAAAAAAGCGCGGGACACTGCGATGTCACGAAAGGG
>NZ_JAJSEC010000013.1 GCF_021272185.1 Roseivivax sp. GX 12232 | reverse complement strand
CACCACACCCGCCCCAACCACACCCCCCCCACCCCCCCCCCCCCCCCCCCCCCCCCCCCCCCCCCGGGGGGCCCCCCCCCCCCCCCCGCGTCCCTATCATCTCACGGAATGATCCGGGTGTATTTCGAACCTTCGAGCGTCGCGCCGATGCGGAAGCCCGCCTGGCCGAAGATCACCGCGATCACCGGGGCGGTGGAGGTCAGCGTCTCCGCCGCCAGGGTCTCGCCGCCCTCGGGGATGGCGTATTCCACGTTGGCGCCCGCCGACCAGCCGGGCGACCGGCGGAAGCCCATGAGCGCTTCCTGGGTCATGAAGAACAGCACATGGGCGTATTGCTGGGCGCCGATCTGGATGCCACCCGAGGCGCGCGCCACGGAGTAGTAATCCACCGTGCCGCCACCGACGCGCAGCGCGCCGCGGCCATAGGCGCCGCCGAAGCCCAGACCGGCCTCGGTGACCAGCGGCATGACCAGGATGCCGGCGGCCTTGTCGCGCAGCTGCGTGGTGCCGGGGTATTGCGCGTAGAGCATGTTCAGCGTCGTATCGACCCGCGCGTCGATGCGCGCGGCCCCGTTCGATCCGACCCCGTTGTTGCAGGCCGCCAGTAGCCCCGTCGCGCCGAGCGCGAGGGTGAAACCGCGGCGGGAAATCTTCGTCATCGTCCTGCTCGCCTCTCGATGGGCCGCGCCTCTGGGCGGCCTTGTGTCTCTCTTGCCGCGCGGGGCCGAAGGGCGCCGCGCCCGCCCGGTCTTGCGCCGGATCGCGGCAAAGTTACGCCTATGGCGGGGTGTTGTCACCCGATATTGGGCACTTTCGGCATGAAACCGCTAGCCGTTGAGGGCGCGTGCCGCCTCCGGGGCAAAATAGGTCAGGATCCCGTCGCAGCCCGCCCGGCGGAAGGCCAGGAGGCTCTCGAGCATGACCCGCGGCCCGTCGAGCCAGCCGCGCTCGGCCGCGCCCGCGAGCATCGCGTATTCGCCCGAGACCTGGTAGGCGAAGGTCGGCGCGCCATAGGCCTCTTTCACCCGGTGGCAGATGTCGAGATAGGCCATCCCGGGTTTCACCATGACCATGTCGGCGCCTTCCTCGAGGTCACGGGCGACGAGCCGCAGCGCCTCCTCGGTGTTGCCGGGGTTCATCTGGTAGGTGGTCTTGTCGCCCTTGAGCGCGCCCGAGGCGCCGACCGCGTCGCGGAAGGGCCCGTAGAAGGCCGAGGCGTATTTCGCGGCATAGCTCAAGAGGCAGACCTTCTGGTGGCCCTCGGCCTCGAGCGCCGCGCGGATCGCGCCGATGCGCCCGTCCATCATGTCCGAGGGGCCGATGATGTCGGCCCCGGCCTCGGCCTGGGAGAGCGCCTGTCTGACCAGCGCCTCGACGGTGCGGTCGTTGACGATCTCGCCGTTCTCGACAAAGCCGTCGTGGCCTTCGGAGTTGTAGGGATCGAGCGCCACGTCGGTCATCACCGCGACCTCGGGCACCGCCTCCTTGATCGCGCGGGTCGCCCGGTTCGAGAGGTTCTCGGGGTTCCAGGCCTCCTCGCAGCCCGGCGTTTTCAGCGCGGGATCGGTATAGGGAAAGAGGCAGATCGCCGGGATGCCGAGCGTCCGGGCCTCGCGCGCCGCCGCGACCGCGCGGTCGACCGAGAGCCTCTGCACCCCGGGCATCGAGGCCACCGGTTCGGCCAGGTCCTCGCCGTCGCGCAGGAAGATCGGCCAGATGAAATCCGAGGGCGCGAGGCTGGTTTCCTGCACCAGCGCGCGCAGCGCCGGGCTCTGCCGGGTGCGCCGGAAGCGCGTGGCGGGGTAGGGGGCTTGGACGGGCGTCATGGGACGGGCACCTCATGTGGCTCGGGTTGCGCCATTGGGTGCACAAGGGCGGGCGGGAAGTCCAGTGCTTGGGGGCGGGGTTGGGGGTGACGCTGTGGCGGGAGGTGCTGGAGCTAGAGCGTTGGCGCTGTGCTCTACGCTGCGGCCGCATTTGCGGGTGGCGCTCTGGTGGGTGGTGCCGGGGCCTGTGCATCTGCACCGACACGCGGGTTGCCTGAGAATGGCATTGGCCTGTCAGCCCAGGAAACCTGGCCCGCAGCCCGCAACGTGATCTGCTGCCAGCCCGTCACACGCAGGCGGGACGTAATCAGCCCTCTGCCGCCAACCCGCCACATCCAGCCAAGACGCAAACGGCCACCTGCCCGCCAGCCCGGCATCACACTCCGCCGAGACTGCAACAACCCGAGCGCCGCACCCCTCTCACCTCTCGCACCAGAGGGCGCGCGCCGGACCGGGGGCCGGCGCTGCCGACCTCCGAGCAAAGCACTTTATCCCAGCAAGGTCAGGGCTAGCGGCAATCTATGCGCTTCGCCCACAAGAGCGCCGGCCCAAGGGGCCGGTCCGGCGCGCGCCCGGCACCTTCGGTGCTGTTCGGGCGCGGGTCACGCGGGGAATTTGGCGTGGCGCGAGAGGCCGGGGCGGGAGGGGCACCAAGCCTCGGGCGGAAGATGGGGTGGCGGTATGGGCGCGTAAGCCCCACAGGGCAGGGCGCCGTCCCGCTCGGATGCCCACAGTCCGGAGTGCGCGCAGCCAGTCGCTAAGAGCAGGGGCACGGCCCCAAGTCTGCAAGCGCTGCCTCCCCTCACATCTTCCCACCGCTCTGGGCCAAGGCCCACACCGGCCATCCCCACACACATCCATCACCACCGCCATCCCACCGACCCTGAGCCATCACCGCCGCGCCGCCGTCACCGCCATCGCCCACCACCCCAACCATCCCCCCCTATGGCATCCCTGCCGCCCCGACCTCTCACCACCGTCCCATCCCCCCAAAATCCGTTGTCATCACGCCGCGCAGCGGGAATAAGGGACAGGCGCGGGTCGAGCCCCGTGCCAGCGTACCCAGAGGCGCGACGACCCACAGGCGACGGAGCAGGCTTGGACTGGCACCTCACCATCCTCGAAGTGATCGACATGCGGTCCTTCTCGAACCTCTGGTTCTGGATCGCGCTCGCGGTGATGTGGTCGACCGCCAGCCACTGGGTCCTCGGCGTGCCCTTCGACATGGTCGGCCGCGCCGCGCGCCGCGGCGGCCAGGCACAGACCGACCTCGAGGACATGGTCCGGGTCAACGTCAACCGCCTCCTGCTGATCGGCCACGAGGCCGGGCTCTGGATCACCGCCATCGGCACCTTCCTGCTCGCCGGCCTCGGGGTCTCGGGCTTCTGGTTCGACGTGGAGTTCGCCCAGGCGCTCTTCCTCCTCGGCCTGCCGATGTCGCTCGTGGGCCTCCTGAGCCTGCGCACCGCCCATATCCTGGCCGCCCAGCGGCTCTCCGGGGCCCCGCTCCGGCGGCGGCTCGCGCGGCACCGGATCGCGGTCCAGGCGATCGGCATGGTCTCGATCTTCGTGACCGCGCTCTGGGGCATGTATCAGAACATGGTGGTCGGGCCCTTCCCCGGTTGACGCGGGCCGCATCGCGCGCCATGTGCCCGCCATGGCAGGCGACAGAGACATCCTGACCGGCGGCGCGCCCGAGGGCTTCGACGCGACCCTGGTCCTGCGCGAGATCACCCGGGCCGAAGGGCCGGTCATCTTCGTGGCGCGCGACGACAAGCGGCTTCAGCGCATGGCCGACGCCCTGGCCTTCTTCGCGCCCGAGATGCCGGTGATCTCCTTCCCGGCCTGGGACTGCCTGCCCTACGATAGGGTCTCGCCCAACGCCGATATCTCCGCCGCCCGCATGGCGACGCTGGCGACCCTGGTGCATGGCGCGCCTGAGCGCTTCGTGCTTCTGACCACGCTCAACGCCGCGACGCAGCGGCTGCCCGCCCGCGAGGTCCTGCGCGAGGCCGCCTTCACCGCCGAGGTCGGCCAGCGCATCGACGAGGAGGCCCTGCGCGCCTTCCTGGTGCGCATGGGCTTCTCCCAGGCGCCCACGGTCATGGAGCCCGGCGACTACGCGATCCGCGGCGGCATCATCGACGTCTTCCCCCCGGGCGAGGGCGGGCCGGTCCGGCTCGATCTCTTCGGCGACGTGCTCGACGGCGCGCGGCGCTTCGACCCGGCGAGCCAGCGCACCACCGAGAAGCTCTCGGTCGTGGAGTTCGCCCCGGTCTCCGAGGTGATCCTCGACGAGGCCGCGGTGACCCGCTTTAGGCAGAACTACCGCATCGAGTTCGGCGCCGCGGGCACCGACGATCCGCTCTACGAGGCGGTCAGCGCCGGGCGCAAGCACCAGGGTATCGAACACTGGCTGCCCTTCTTCCACGAGCGCCTCGAGACGCTCTTCGACTTCCTGCCCGGCGCGCCGGTCCTTCTGGACGACCAGAGCGCCCCGGCGCGGATCGCCCGCTGGGACCAGATCGCCGACCAATACGAGACCCGGCGCCTCGCCATGCAGGAGAAATCCCGCATCGACAGCGTCTACAAGCCGGCCCCGCCCGAGCTGCTCTATCTCGACGAGGCCGGCTGGGACGCCGCCGTCGCGGGCCGCCGGCGGGTGCAGTTCTCGCCCCTGCCGCAGGCCTCGGGGCCCCATACCGCCGATGCCGGCGGGCGTCTCGGGCGCAACTTCGCCCCCGAACGCCAGCAGGAAAGCGTCAGCCTCTTCGGCAGCCTCGCCCATCACGTCACCGCCAAGCTCGAGGCGGGCCCGGTGGTCATCGCCTCTTACTCCGAGGGCGCCCGCGAGCGCCTCACTGGCCTGATCGAGGACGAGGGCCTGGCCGAGGCGATCCCGATCGGCGACGGCACGCGGATCGGCAAGCGCGGGCTGCATCTCGCGGTCTGGGCGCTGGAACACGGCTTCGAGGGCCCCTGGGGCCCCGAGGGCAAAGGCCATATCACCGTCATCTCCGAACAGGACGTGCTCGGCGACCGGCTGATCCGCGCCCCAAAGAAGAAGCGCCGCGCCGAGAACTTCCTGACCGAGGCGCAGTCGCTCACCCCCGGCGACCTCGTGGTGCATGTCGACCACGGCATCGGCCGCTTCCAGGGCATGGAGGTGATCACCGTCGCAGGCGCCGCGCATGAATGCCTGACGCTGGAATACGCCGAGGGCGCGCGGCTCTACCTGCCGGTGGAGAACATCGAGCTCCTGTCGCGCTACGGCCACGAGGAGGGGCTTCTCGACAAGCTCGGCGGCGGCGCCTGGCAGGCCAAGAAGGCCCGGCTCAAGGAACGCATCAAGGAGATGGCGGACCGGCTGATCCGCATCGCCGCCGAACGCGCGCTGCGCACAGCACCGGTGCTCGATCCGCCGACGGGCGCCTGGGACGCCTTCCTCGCGCGCTTCCCCTACCACGAGACCGACGACCAGCTGCGCGCCATCGAGGACGTGCTGACCGACATGACCAGCGGCCACCCGATGGACCGGCTGATCTGCGGCGACGTGGGCTTCGGCAAGACCGAGGTGGCGCTCCGCGCGGCCTTCATCGCGGCGATGTCCGGCGTCCAGGTGGCGGTGATCGCACCCACGACCCTGCTTGCCCGCCAGCACTACCAGAGCTTCGCCGAACGCTTTCGCGGCTTCCCGCTCGAGGTCCGTGCCCTGTCGCGCTTCGTCTCCACCAAGGAGGCGCAGAAGACCCGCGAGGGGCTCACCAAGGGCACCGTCGACATCGTCATCGGCACCCATGCGCTCCTGTCGAAAAACGTGAAGTTCCAGAACCTCGGCCTGTTGATCGTCGACGAGGAACAGCACTTCGGGGTCTCCCACAAGGAGCGCCTGAAGGCGCTGCGCACCGATGTGCACGTGCTGACCCTGACCGCCACGCCGATCCCGCGCACCCTGCAGCTCTCGCTCTCGGGCGTGCGGGACCTGTCGATCATCGGCACGCCGCCGGTCGACCGGCTCTCGATCCGCACCTATGTCTCGGAGTTCGACGCGGTCACCATCCGCGAGGCGCTCCTGCGCGAGCACTACCGCGGCGGGCAAAGCTTCTACGTCTGCCCGCGCATCAAGGACCTGCCCGAGATCGAGGAGTTTCTGCGCGAGCAGCTGCCGGAACTGTCCTTCGTGGTGGCCCATGGTCAGATGCCCGCGGGCGAGCTCGACGACAAGATGAACGCCTTCTACGACGGCAAATACGACGTGCTCCTGGCCACGACCATCGTGGAATCCGGCCTCGACATCCCCACCGCCAACACCATGGTGGTGCATCGCGCCGATATGTTCGGGCTCTCGCAGCTCTACCAGATCCGCGGCCGGGTCGGCCGGTCCAAGGCGCGTGCCTATGCCTATCTGACCACCAAGCCGCGCGCGCGGCTGACCGCCACCGCCGAGAAGCGCCTGCGCGTCCTCTCCTCGCTCGACACGCTGGGCGCGGGTTTTTCGCTCGCCAGCCAGGACCTCGACATCCGCGGCGCCGGCAACCTCCTCGGCGAGGAGCAGTCGGGCCAGATGCGCGACGTGGGCTACGAGCTTTACCAGTCGATGCTCGAGGAGGCGATCGCCAAGATCCGCTCCGGCGAGGTCGAGGGCATCAGCGACATGGACGAGCAATGGTCGCCGCAGATCAACCTCGGCGTCTCGGTGATGATCCCCGAAGCCTATGTGCCCGATCTCGACGTGCGGCTGGGGCTCTACCGGAGGCTCTCCTCGCTGACCACCAAGGTCGAGCTCGAGGGCTTCGCCGCCGAGCTGATCGACCGCTTTGGCAAGCTGCCGAAAGAGGTCAACACGCTCCTGCTGATCGTGCGCATCAAGGCAATGTGCAAGAAGGCCGGCATCGCCAAGCTCGACGGCGGCCCCAAGGGCGCGACGGTGCAGTTCCACAACGACAAGTTCGCCGATCCCGAGGGCTTGGTGGCCTATCTCAAGGCGCAGAAGGGCCTGGCCAAGGTCAAGGACAACAAGATTGTGGTGCGCCGCGACTGGAAGAGCGACAAGGACAAGATCCAGGGCGCCTTCGCCATCGCCCGCGACCTGGCCGAGAAAGCCGTCGCCGCCAAGAAAGCCCGGAAAGAGAAGAAGCGCAGCGCCGCGGAATAAGCCGCGCGCCGGCGGTCGGCGCTGCCGCGACTACTGCGGTCTATCCCCGCCATTACTGCCGGCTATCCGTCCGGGCCGCGCGCCGCCCCCACGCGCGCCGACACCGGGCCAGGCCCGGCCCGCTCCCCCGCGCGCCCGGACCAACCACCACACCCGGCCCAGCCTCATCCGCACCACCAAGCCCCGGCCCCGACGCACCGTCCTTCTCCTCCCAAGGCTCCCGCAGCCAATCCCCCACAGCCCAGCCCGAGGCCCCCTCGCGCCACCCCCCTGCTTCAACTTGGCAAAAATACCTCGGGAGTGAATTGGCGGCGAAGCCGCCAAGAGAGGGCAGCGCCCTCTACCCCGCCCCGAGACGCGCAACGCGCGCCGAGGGCCAGACATGCCGCGGGCGCCCGAAGGCGCCCGCACCGTCTCATCAATTGTCCAACAAGCAAAACCCAGAGAGGCCCTCACAAAACCCGCGCCAGGCGCGCCCCGCGCGCCTCAGGCGCGGCGGCGCCGGCGGCGGCCGCCGCCCGCTTCGCCGCCCGCGCCCGCGGGGCGGTTGAACTGGATCCAGGCCGCGCCCGAGGCGTCGTTGTCGGTCAGGAAGTTGGCCGCGCGGATCGCCTCCATCTCCTTGCCCGGGCGCGCCTTGGTCGAGCCCAGCCCGAAGAGCTGGCAGAAGGTCTCGTCGTCCATGCCCTCGGGCAGGGTGACGCCAGCGGCCTCGACCTCGGCGCGCTTCTCGGCGATCTTCGAGGCGGGCACCGGCAGGGCCACGGGGTTCATGATCGCCGAGGTCATGCCCGAGGCGATGGCCATGGGCAGGAAGGCGTTGTTGATGCCGTGGCGGTTCGGCAGTCCGAAGGAGATGTTCGAGGCCCCGCAGGTGGTGTTCACGCCAAGCTCGCTGCGCAGCTTGCGCACCAGTTCGAAGACCTGCAGCCCGGCGGTCGCCATGGCGCCGACCGGCATGACCAGCGGGTCGACCACGATGTCATGCGCCGGGATGCCGTAATCCGCCGCGCGTTCGACGATCTTCTTGGCCACCGCGAAGCGCACCTCGGGGTCCTCGGAGATGCCGGTGTCGTCGTTGGAGATCGCCACCACCGGCACGTTGTATTTCTTCACCAGCGGCAGGATCTCCTCGAGGCGCTCCTCCTCGCCGGTGACCGAATTGACCAGCGGGCGGCCATGGGCCACCGAGAGCCCGGCCTCGAGCGCGCCGGGCACCGAGCTGTCGATGCAGAGCGGCACGTCCACCAGCCCCTGGACCAGCTCGATCATCTTGCGCATCAGCGGCGGCTCGGTCTCGTTGGGGTTGGGGTTGGAGTTGTAGACCACCCCGGCGTTCACATCGAGCACCGTGGCCCCGGCGGCGACCTGGGCGAGCGCGTCCTTCTCCACGGTCGAGAAATCGCCGGCCTCGAGCTCGGCGGCCAGTTTCTTGCGGCCGGTGGGGTTGATCCTCTCGCCGATCACGCAGAACGGCTCGTCGAACCCGATGATCGCGGTCTTGGTCTGCGACTCCAGGATGGTCCGGGTCATGTGGCAAAAGCTCCTTTGGGATGGGTGAGGCGCGCGAGCGCGGGCTCGAGCGCGGGATCGGTGAAATCCGCCAGTGTCAGATGCGCGCCGGCCTGGCGCAGCGCCGCGTCGGAAAGGCTCGAGCGGATGCCCAGGGTCAGCGCGCCCGAGGCGCGGGCCGCGCGGGTGCCCGAGGGGCTGTCCTCGAAGGCCATGGCGTGGTTCGGGGTGACGCCGAGGCGGCGCATGGCCTCCTGGTAGGGCAGGGGGTCGGGTTTGCCGCGGGCGCATTCCTCGCCGATGACCAGCGTGTCGACGGCCTCGGCGAGCCCCGTGGCCTCCAGCATGGCCTCGGCGTTGAGCCGGTTGGCATTGGTCACCACGCCCAGGCCCCAGCCTTCGGCCCGGGCCCGGGCGATCAGCGCCTTGGCGCCGGGCATGGCGGGATAGGGCTTCGGCAGGCGGCGGCGGAACTCGGCCTCCTTGGCGTCGCTCAGCGCCTGCGGGTCGGGCTCGTCGGGCAGGAATTCGGCGAAGAAGTCGACGTTCAGCCTTCCGTGGACGTGGCGCATGTAGAAGGCCTCGTCGACCGCGAGCCCGCGCGATCCCATCATGTCGCGGAACACCGCCATATGGATCGGATCGGTCTCCAGGAGGGTGCCGTCGAGGTCGAAGAGAAGGGCGGGCATCGGGTCTCCGGTCAGGGGCGCGTCACGACCCGCCGCGGGCGCGGGCCCGGGCCGTGGTCTCGAGGTCGCGCAGCCAGTCGGCGCTCGGGCCGATCCCGCCGAGCGGGAAGAGATGCGCCGCCTCGATGAGGCTTTCGGGATGGGCCGCCTTGTGCGCGGCCAGCGCGCGGGCGACCTCGTCGGGGGTATAGGGCAGCACCAGCTTGGTCACATCCATGGCGCGCTTCTGCAAGACCCGGAGCGAGGGGCCGACGCCGCAGGCCACCGCGAAGCGAATGAGCGTCTGCAGCTTCGCGGGCCCGGCGAGGCCGACATGCACCGGCAGGCGGATGCCCTCGGCGGCGAGCCGTTCGGTCCAGGCGATGATCGGCTGGGCCTCGAAGGCGAACTGGGTGACCAGCGCCATCTGCGCGTCGCTGCGCTCGGAGAAGTCCTGTTTCCAGCGCGCGGCCTGCATGACCATGCGCTCGCCGCCATCGGGGTCGATGTCGCGGTTGCCCTCGGGGTGGCCGGCCACATGCAGCCGGGTGAAGCCCGCCGCATCGAAGAGCCCGGTTTCCAGAAGCTGCATGGAGCTGTCGAAGGCGCCTTTCGGCGAGGCGACCCCGCCGGCGAGGATCAGCCCCTGGGTGACGCCCGCCTCGCCCTGGTAGCGGGCGATCCAGTCTTGAAGCGTGGCGCGGTCGGGGATGATCCGGGCGGGGAAATGCGGCATGACCTCGAAGCCCTCGGCGGCGAGGCGGCGGGCGGTCTCGACCATCTCCTCGATCGGCGTGCCGTCGATATGGGCGATGTAGACGCGGGTGCCGGGCGCCAGGAGCGCGCGGAAGTCCGCGATCTTGGCGGCGGTCCGGGGCATGACCTCGATGGAATGGCCGGCCATGAAGGCGGCGAGCGCGCCGCGCTCGGGGCCGGGGGCCGGGGTCTTGGTCTTGCGGAAGGGAAGAAGCGCCATGAGGACCTCCGTCGCGCGCCGGACCGGGTTTCTAATCCCGGCCATGGTTGTCGATCAGCGCCTTCAGACGCGGCTGATCGTATTCCGCCTCGAGCCGCGCGGCCTCTGCCGCAGCGGCCTCGGCGGGGCTGCCATCCACGGGGTAGGGCGCGCCCTTGCGCCATTCGGCGAGATAGGCGTCGGTCTCGGCCGCGCCGGATTTCATCGCCGCGCGGTCGATCGCCTGTTCGAAACGCTCCGCGAGCGGGCGTTTCTCGGCGCGGCGGCCCCGGCCGACGATGACCTGGGCGGGGATATCGCGCCAATAGACGATGGTGACGTCGGGCATGAGCCGTTCCTTCCGTGGTGGTCGAGCCATATCGAGAAAGCGCGCGCCGTCAGGGTCGATTTTCGACCCTCGGCGGTCACTGGGCGACCTCCTGCAGCATAGCGGCGCGGGCGCGGAGTGCCACAGGCGGGGATCGGAAAAAGGCTCACCGTCTTGGTGAGCCGGGCTCATGTTGTGGGGTGGAGGGGTGTGTTGCGGCGGTTGGTCTTGTGTGGCTCCCTCTCACCCCGCGCCTCTTGCGCCCGAATAGCATCGAAGATGCCGGGCGCGCGCCGGACCGGCCCCTTGGGCCGGCGCTCCTTGGGGTGGCGCGCATAGCTCCCCCCTAGCCCTGACCTTGCCGGGATAAAGTGCTTTGCTCGGATGTCAGAAGCGCCGGCCCCCGGTCCGGCGCGCGCCCTCTGTTGGGATGGGTGGTGAGGGGGCAGGGCGGCAGCCGGACACTCAGTGCCAGAGGTCAGCCCCGGTCGGTCTTAGGTCAATCCTCACCGACCACGACCGAACCACCCTCAACCACGCCCCAACCCCTCACCCCGCCGCGGGCTGCGGCGCGGTGACCAGGCGCACGCCGGGCATGGCGGCGACGACCTCGAGGTCGCGGCTGTAGCGCTCGCGCAGCACACCGACCTCCTCGGGGGTGAAAGCGGCGATGGGCGGCGCGCTCCGGTCCTCGGCGTGCGCGCGGATCAGCGCCCGGACCTGGCGGGCCGTCTGGCCCGGGTCTGCCGAGAAACCCGCCTGGATCGCGTGGCAGGCGGCATCGCTGGCCGAGACGTTGTAGCGCCGGGCGAGCGGCGTGAGCCCCTCCTGGGACAACTCCGGCATCAGCGCCCGCAGGAGCCCCGCGTGATCGGGCCGGTCCTCGTAGCGCAGCACCACCAGGCTCTCGGAGGCCAGCGCCGCCTGGATGTCGGCGATGAGCTCGGGCCAGCCGCGCGCCGCCGCCAGGAACCGCGGCGCATAGTCGGAAAATGGCGCGATCTTCCGGAACTCGCAGCGCTTGCGGTAGGCGGAAGGGTAGAAGCTGTCGTAGCTGCGCGTCACGAAGACCACCCGGCGCACCGGACGCGCGAGCGCCGCCTTCAGAAACCCCATGCGCTCGCGCGCAGCGCGGTAGGGGGCATCGGCGAAGATCGCGTTGAAACTGCCGGGGATGTTCTCCTCGGAGATCAAGGTCCGCGCCCGGCGGTTCACCCGCGCCTCGGAGAGCGCCTCGTCGCGCAGGACCGCGCGCTCTTCCAGCTCGCCGCGCCGGAAGTGGCGCGCGTCGGGCAGGCGCAGGCGCAGCGAGCCCGGGCTCAAGCCGTCGCGATTGGCCACCGCGAGGTTGATCCCCATGTCGGCGAAGGCGTCCTCGTTCGAGGCCAGGAACTCCTGGAAGGAGCCGGTCCCGGTGCGATGCGCGCCGAGGTGCAGGTAGAGCCCCTCGGGGGGCAGGGTGATCTGCATGGGCGCGGGTCCGCTCTTGCTCAAATTCCCGCGATGATCCCCGCCAAATCCCCGCACGGCAAGCGTTTTCGCGCCATGCGCGGGCCCTCGGGCGGGCCGCCCGGCGACCCAGATCCGTGTTGCCGAGCCTTGCCCAAATGCGTATCGTGGGCTCAAGTTGAAATCCGGAAAGGCGCATGATCATGGCGCCAGAGCGTCCCAAAGGTGCGGGCGCTTTCCTGCAACCGGTCGAGAGCCCCGCGCCAGAAGGCCCGGATCCAGGCGAGCTGTATGCCGCGCTGGATTTGGGCACAAACAGTTGCCGTATGCTGATCGCCCAGCCCAAGGGCAGTCAGTTCCATGTGGTCGACAGCTTTTCCCGCTCCGTGCAGCTGGGCTACGGGCTCGAGCGGACGGGCCGGCTGTCGCGCGGCTCGATGGGCCGCACCGTCGCGGCCCTCAGGGTCTGCCAGCAGAAGATCAAGCGGCACAACGTCCAGCGCATGCGGCTGGTGGCGACCGAAGCCTGCCGCCGCGCTGCCAATGCGCGCGATTTCATCCGACGGGTGAAGCGCGAAAGCGGCCTCTCGCTCGAGATCATCCAGCCCGAGGAAGAGGCCCGGCTGGCGGTGATCTCCTGCGCGCCGCTGGTCTCGACCCGCACCGAGCAGCTCCTGGTCGTGGACATCGGCGGCGGCTCGACCGAGCTGGTCTGGATCGACCTCTCCTCGGTGCCGAAACGCGACCGGCCGCGGGCGATCATGCGGCTGCACGCGGGCTTCCACGCCCCCGAGAGCCCCTTTCCGGCGGCCAAGGTGGTCGACTGGATCTCGGTGCCCCTAGGCGTCGCGACGCTGCGCGACCAGTTCTCGGACGTCGAGGACGACGCCGCGCGCTACGCGCTGATGTCCTGGTACTTCGAGGAGAACCTCGCCGAGTTCGCGCCCTACAAGGACGAACAGGCGCGCGAGGGCTTCCAGATCGTCGGCACCAGCGGCACGGTGACCACGGTCGCGGCCTCGCACCTCGGGCTCAAGCGCTACGACCGCACCAAGGTCGACGGGCTGCGCATGAGTTCCGACCAGATCGAGGCGGTGATCCAGAACTACCTGGCCATGGGCCCCGAGGGCCGCCGCCGCGATCCGCGCATCGGCCAGGACCGCCACGCGCTGATCATGTCGGGCGCGGCGATCCTGCAGGCGCTCCTGCGCTGCTGGCCGACCGATCGGCTCTCGGTGGCCGACCGGGGCTTGCGCGAGGGGCTGCTCTACGCGCAGATGTCGGCCGACGGCGTGCTCGAGGACGCGCTTTACTGAACCGCGGCGCCGTGCGAAGGCGCGGGCTGCGGGGCGCGCGGCCTAGGCCCCTCGCGAGGCTGGCAGACGGGAAGACTTGGACCATGGCGAAGAAGATCGGAGACCGGAAAAGCTCGGGCCGGGGGCAGCGCGAGCTGAAGACCAAGGTCAAGACCGCGCGCGGGCGCAAGCTCTCCTCCACGCGCTGGCTGCAGCGCCAGCTCAACGATCCTTACGTGAAGCGCGCCAAGGCCGAGGGCTACCGCGGCCGCGCCGCTTTCAAGATCCTGGAACTGGACGAGAAATATCGCTTCCTCGTGCCCGGTGCGCGGGTCGTGGACCTGGGCTGTGCCCCCGGCGGCTGGTGCCAGGTCGCGGTGCGCCGGGTCAACGCGCTGAACGAGAAGCCGGGCAAGGCCCAGGGCCGGGTCCTGGGCGTCGACCTGCAGGAGGTCGAGCCGATCCCCGGCGCCGAGATCCACCAGCTCGATTTCCTCGAGGACGACGCCGACGCCAAGGTCAAGGACTGGCTTGGCGGGGCGGCGGATGTGGTCATGTCGGACATGGCGGCCTCCTCCTCGGGGCACAAGCAGACCGACCATCTGCGCATCGTGGCGCTCTGCGAGGCGGCGGCGGAGTTCGCCTTCGACGTGCTGGAAGAGGGCGGCACCTTCGTCGCCAAGGTGCTGGCCGGCGGGGCGGAGACCGAGCTGCAGACGCTTCTGAAGCAGCGCTTCACCAAGGTCGCCAACGTCAAGCCGCCGGCTTCGCGCAGCGATTCCTCGGAGAAATTCGTGGTGGCGACGGGCTATCGCCCGCGCCGCGGTGCCCCCACCGAGGAGGGCGCGGAGGACTGAGCGCGGTCCCCGCGCGGGCTGGTCCGACGCGGGGGCGGGGCGCTGCTGCGTGCGGACCGACGCGGGCGCGGACCGATCCGACGAAGGGGCCGAGCCCAACTCTATTGAAAACGTCCTGCCGGACCGCCGCGCCTCAGGCCGCGATCTCGGCCTCGAGCGCGGCCAGCACCTGGGCGATGGCGGGCGCGGGATCGACGGCGTTGCGGTCGAGCGCGAAGCGCAGGTAAAGCCCGTCGACCAGCCCCGCGATGCGCTCGGCGGCGCCATGGGCGCGCTCGGAGCCGACCAGCGGGCGCAGGTCGTGCACCAGGTTGGAATGGAACCGCCGGTGATAGAGCGCCAGCAGCCGCTGGGCCTCGGGCGAGGTCTGGGCTAGGACGTAGAAGTTCAGCCAGGCCGCCACCGCGCCATCCTCGAAATGGCTGGGCGCGAAGCTCGCGCGCAGGATCGCCTCGAGCCGGGCGGCGGGGCCCTCGGCTTCGTGCAGCGCCGCGACCACCTGGCCATGGAAGGCGCGCAGGATCGCCCGCATCGCGGCGAGGAAGAGCTGCTCCTTGTCGCCGAAGTAATGGAAGGCCAGCCCGGGAGAGACCCCGGCGCGGCGGGCGATCTTGCCCACGGTGACATTGAGCGTGCCTTCCGCGCCGATCTCGCGCAGGGTGGCTTCGATCAGGTCGGCGCGGCGTCGAATTTCCTTGGTCATCCGGGTGGATATTCCCTTTGAGCCAGACTCCGGTTGCAATGAAAGCATAAAGCGTGATTAATTGACCCGTCAATCAACAATACGCCAGTAACCAGGAGCGCCCCGCGATGCTCGAGACGCTGACCGATTACAAGATACCCGTAGGGGACACCGCCGAGGCGGTGTTCGACTGGATCCGCAGCAACCTGGGATTCCTGCTCGATGCGCTCTCCTGGCTCATGGAGATGATGATCGACGGGATCCTCTGGACCCTGGAGACCCCGCATCCCTTCGTGGTCATCGCCGCCTTCGTGGCGATCACCTGGGTGCTGCAGCGCAACTGGAAGATCTGCCTCTTCGTGGCGCTGGGTTTCCTCTTCGTGCTGAACCAGGACTACTGGACCGAGACGCTGGAAAGCCTGACGCTGATCCTCTCGGCCTGCGTGGTCTGCATGGGCGTCGGCGTGCCGATCGGCATCGCCGCAGCGCATCGGCCGAAGCTATACACCGCGCTGCGTCCGATCCTCGACCTGATGCAGACGCTGCCGACCTTCGTCTACCTGATCCCGGCGATCGTCTTCTTCGGCATCGGCATGGTGCCGGGGCTGATCGCCACGGTGATCTTCGTGGTGCCCGCGCCGATCCGGCTGACCTACCTGGGCATCTCCTCGACGCCGACCGCGCTCAAGGAGGCGGCGACCGCCTTCGGCGCCACCCCGCGCCAGCTGCTCTGGAAGGTCGAGATGCCCTCGGCCTTTCCGCAGATCATGGCGGGGCTGAACCAGACCATCATGCTGTCGCTGTCGATGGTGGTGATCGCCGCGCTGGTGGGCGCCGACGGGCTGGGCGTGCCGGTGGTGCGCGCGCTGAACCAGGTGAACACCTCGCTCGGCTTCGAATCCGGCTTCGTCATCGTCGTCGTGGCCATCATGCTCGACCGCATCCTCAACATGGGAGACCGCAAATGACCCATGCCGTGAAGATCGACAATGTCTCCATCGTCTTCGGAGACGAACCCGAAACCGCCCTGCCGATGATGGACGCCGGCAAGGACCGCCCCGAGATCCAGCGCGAGACCGGCCAGGTGCTGGGCGTGCACGATTGCTCCATCGACGTGGAAGAGGGCGAGATCCTGGTGCTCATGGGCCTTTCCGGCTCGGGCAAATCCACTCTCCTCCGCGCGATCAACGGGCTGAACCCGGTGGTGCGCGGCAAGGTCGAGGTCAGCGACGGCGGCAGCATGGTCGATGTGACCCATGCCCCCGCGGCCGAGCTGCGCCGGATGCGACTCAACCGCGTCGCCATGGTGTTCCAGCAGTTCGGCCTGCTGCCCTGGCGCACGGTGCGCGAGAACGTGGCGCTTGGCCTGGAGCTGGGCGGGCTCAGCAAGGACGAGCGGCTCGAGAAGGCCGACCGGCAGCTCGGGCTCGTCGGGCTCGACGGCTGGGGCGACCGCAAGGTCGGCGACCTCTCGGGCGGCATGCAGCAGCGCGTGGGCCTGGCGCGGGCCTTCGTGACCGACGCGCCGATCCTGCTCATGGACGAGCCCTTCTCGGCGCTCGACCCGCTGATCCGCAACAAGCTGCAGGACGAGCTGCTGGAGCTGCAGCGCGAGCTCAAGCGCACGATCATCTTCGTCTCCCACGACCTCGATGAGGCCTTCAAGATCGGCAACCGCATCGCCATCATGGAAGGCGGCCGGATCGTGCAATGCGGGCGCCCGCAGGAGATCTACTCCAAGCCCGCCAACGACTATGTGGCCGAGTTCGTCGCCCATATGAACCCGCTCGGCGTGCTGACCGCCCGCGACGTCATGGAGCCCGCCGAGGGCGCCTGCGAGGTCCGCGTGCCCGCCGACATGCATGTGGCCGACGTCATGCGCCGCTGCGCCGAGGCCGATGCGCCGGTCGGTGTGGAAGAGGGCGGCGCGCTTCTCGGCCAGGTCAGCGAGACCGGGCTGTTGAAACGGCTCCTCGATCCGCGCGCGGAGGGCTGACGCCGCGCGCCGCCGGGGCTAAGCTCGGGCCTCAGACCCCGCGAAGGAGGCCCGAGCAGAGATGCAGACCCATGCCGCCGCCCTGACCATGGTGCGGGACGACACCTTCTTCCTCGACAAATGGCTGCGCTACTACGGCGGGCTCTTCGGGCGGGAAAACTGCTACGTGGTCAACCACGGGCGCGGCCCGGAGGTCGCCGAGATGGCGGCGGGCTGCAATGTCATCGGCCTGCCGGGCCAGGCCGACCCGATGTTCGAACGCAAGCGCTGGCGGCTTCTGAACGGCATGGTGGCCGGGCTCCTGGGCTATTACGCCCATGTCGTGGTGGGCGATGTCGACGAGCTGGTCGTGATGGACCCCGCCACGGGGCAGGACCTGCTGAGCTGGCTCGCGACCAAGCGGCGGCCGCGGGTCTACACGCCCATCGGGCTCGACGTGATCCACCGCATCGACCGCGAAGAGGCGCCGGTGGGCGACCATGTCCTCGGCCCGCGCCGGCACGTGAAGCTTCTGCCCTATCACTCCAAACCTTGCGTCCTCGGCCGGCCCGCGCAGCTGTCGCGGGGCGGGCATTACGCCAAGGCCGAGAACCTCAACACGCCCGAGGGGCTTTATCTCTTCCACCTGAAATTCTGCGACTTCGGGCAGTATGTGCGCGCCATGGACCGCCGCAACGCGGTGGTCGAGGAGATCGGCGTGGGCGTGAAGGAGACTTCGATCGGGCGGCACTGGTTCGCCGAGGCGCGCGGCGAGGACCGCGCCGTCTTCGAGAGCTTCCGGCTGCTCGAGGAGCGTTCGGGCTTCGAGCTGGACTGGCTGCGCCGGGAGATGCAGGAAAGCTGGGCCCCGCGCGGGGAGACCGGGTTCTGGCAGTTCGACCGGAAGGACTACGGGGTGCTGTATCAGCTGCCGGAGCGGTTCTTCGGGGTGATCTGAGAGGTCGGCGCCGGGGGCGTGGCGGCGATCGTTTTGGCGCGGCGTGATGTCATGCTTATCGTGCATATTTCAATGACATAGAGGGCACTCTTTCAGTGGCACTGAAAGCTCATGCGTTGCTGGTCTGACGTCGATCTCTCCACGCCAAACCGCCCGTCATGCGCCCCTTACTCGATGGTGCGCGAGACGAAGCGCAGCTCCGCCGCGTCGATGTTCAGCCGCTCCTGCGCGCCGCGCGAGGCGTCGCGGGCGATGCGGTCGCCCTCGGCGCCGAGAAGCGCGAGGCCCGCGCGGTAGGTCTCGCTGGGCACCTGCAGGACCAGAAGCGCCCCGAGCGCCCCGACGACGAGCCCGCCCGGCGCGCCCCGGCGGGCGCGCTTGGCGAAGAGGCACTGAAGCGCAAACGCCGCAAGCCGCAGGACGCCGTAGATCGCCAGCGCCGTGACCCCGCCCAGAAGCCAGAGCCGATGATCGGCGCCGAGGCTGCCCTGCGCCAGGCTCTCGGAGATGGCCGCGCGGTTCTGCACCAGCGCGGTCAGGCAGAGGCTCAGGCTGAAACCCAGCATGGCCCAGAGGGCCGGCCTCTCGCTCTGCGCCCGGGGCCGGGCACGGGACACGCCGTGGCGCGCGTAATGCGGATCGAGCCGCGTCACGCGGGCCCGGAAATCCGCCTGGTCGAGTTTTCGGAAACGCCTCTGCATGAGGCGATTACCACGAAGGAATGTGGCGCAATGAAAGAGCACCGGCGGCGCTCGCGTGGAGGCGGCGGCGGGATGCCTCGGGCCGCGCAGGGCCCGAGGTCGATTTGTCATGCAAGATCAGCGCCCTGGCGCGCCGCCTTCACGTGCACGCCAAGGCTCGACGCCCTCAGCTTTGCCCCAGCGCCTCGAGGATGCGCGCCCAGCTGCGGATGCCCTTGTGGAAGCTCTGCACGTCGTATTTCTCGTTCGGGGAATGGATCGCGTCGTCGTCCTTGGCGAAGCCGATCAGCATGCTCTCCATGCCCAGGATCGAGGAGAAATACCCCGCGATCGGGATCGAGCCGCCCATGCCCGCGAAGACCGCCTCGCGGTCCCATTCCGCGCTCAGCGCGCCGCGGGCCTTCTCGAACTCGGGCCGGGTGATGTCCATGACCGAAGCCTTGGCCCCGTCGAGCGAGCCTTCCCAGACCACCTCGGAATCGGTCGGCAGCCGGGCCTCGACATGGGCGCGCAGCGCCTGGCGCACCGCCGCGGGGTCCTGGTCGCCGACCAGCCGGCAGGTCAGCTTGCAGTGGGCCTCGGCGGGGATCACCGTCTTGGTGCCCGCGCCGGTGTAGCCGCCCCACATGCCGTTGACCTCGAGCGTCGGGCGGGCCCAGACCTGCTCCATCGCCGAGAAGGCCTCTTCGCCATGCGCCCGGCTCATGCCGATGCGGCCCAGGAAGCTGCCCTCGTCGAAGCCCGCGTTGGCCCATTGCGCGCGCAGCTCGTCGGACAGCTCGGGCACGCCGTCGTAGAAGCCCTCGACCGCGACCGCGCCGCTTTCGTCGTGGAAGCTGGCCACCAGCTTGGAAATCTCGCGCAGGGGGTTCAGCGCCGGGCCGCCGTAAAGCCCCGAATGCAGGTCCATCTTCGGGCCCTTGAGGGTGAACTCCTCCTTCAGCATGCCGCGCAGCTGGGTGGCGATGGAGGGCAGGCCGGGCGCGGCCATGGTGGTGTCGCAGATCAGCGCCACATCGGCCTTCAGCTCCTCGGCGTGCTCTTTCATGAAGGGCACCAGCGAGGGCGAGCCGGATTCCTCCTCGCCCTCGAAGAAGAAGGTGATCTTGCAGGGCAGGGCGCCGTTCTCTGCGATATAGGCGCGGCAGGCCTCGACAAAGGTCATCAGCTGGCCCTTGTCGTCCGAGGCGCCCCGGGCGCGGATGACGCGGCCGTCCTCGGTCTCCTCGATGGCGGGATCGAAGGGGTCGCGGTGCCAGAGCTCCAGCGGATCGACCGGCTGCACGTCGTAGTGGCCGTAGAACAGGAGGTGCGGCCCCGGCCCGTCGACATGGGCGACAACCATCGGATGGCCCGGCGTCTCGCGCTTCTCGGCGGCGATGCCCATGGAGCGCAGGTCCTCGACCAGCCAGTCGGCGGCCTTGGTGCATTCGGCCTTGTAGGCCGGATCGGTCGAGATCGATTGCACCCGCAGGAGGTCGAAGAGCCGGTCGAGCGCGGCGTCGAGATCCTGGTCGATACGAGAGAGAACGGCGTCGAGAGACATGGGGAGAGGGCCTTTCCTGTTCGGATTTGGCGCGACGGTATCAGCCGGGCAGGCGGTGTCCAGAGCGACCCCGGGGCGCCCGCGGGCGCCTGCCAAATGGTCGCGACAGGCGCGTGCGGGCTTGCCCCGGGGCGGTTTCGGGCGAAATGATGGGCTGCGGCTGGAAGGGATGCCCTTGTTTCCGATCGGAACGCGGGTTTTCCCAAAGGCCGCGGGCGGCCATATGACGGGGGCGGGCTGCGCCCCTCGGTCGCGGTCGGGAGCGGTTGTCTTGCGCGGATCCGCGCTTTAGTGAACCGGGACCGGCGACGCGGCGGGCCCGGCCCGCCCTGAGAAGGAGACATGGCGTGGACTACGGCGCGCAACTGACCCAAGCGATCGACCGCCTTCACGACGAAGGCCGGTACCGCACCTTCATCGACATCGAGCGCCGCCAGGGCCAGTTCCCGCACGCCACCTGGACCCGGCCCGACGGGCAGGAGACGCCGATCACCGTCTGGTGCGGCAACGACTATCTGGGCATGGGCCAGCATCCCGTGGTCCTGTCGGCCATGCACGAGGCCATCGACGCCACCGGCGCGGGCTCGGGCGGGACGCGCAACATCTCGGGCACCACGGTCTATCACAAGCGGCTCGAGGCCGAGCTGGCGGATCTGCACGGCAAGGAGGCGGCGCTGCTCTTCACCTCCGCCTATATCGCCAATGACGCCACGCTCTCGACGCTGCCGAAGCTCTTTCCCGGGCTGATCATCTATTCCGACGAGCTGAACCACGCCTCGATGATCGAGGGCGTGCGCCGCAACGGCGGGGCCAAGCGCATCTTCCGTCACAACGACGTCGAGCACCTGCGCGCGCTTCTCGAGGCCGACGACCCGGCGGCGCCGAAGCTCATCGCCTTCGAGTCGGTCTATTCGATGGACGGCGATTTCGGCCCGATCGAGGCGATCTGCGACCTCGCCGACGAGTTCGGCGCGCTGACCTATATCGACGAGGTCCATGCCGTGGGCATGTATGGCCCGCGCGGCGGTGGCGTGACCGAGCGCGACCACTTGGCCCACCGGATCGACATCATCAACGGCACGCTGGCCAAGGCTTACGGCGTCATGGGCGGCTATATCGCGGCCTCGGCGAAGATGTGCGACGCGATCCGCTCCTATGCGCCGGGCTTCATCTTCACCACCTCGCTGCCGCCAGCGGTGGCGGCGGGCGCCGCGGCCTCTGTTGCGCATTTGAAACAGGACCAGGCGCTGCGCGAGCGGCACCAGACCCAGGCGGCGATCCTGAAGACCCGGCTCAAGGGCATGGGCCTGCCGATCATCGATCACGGCAGCCACATCGTGCCGGTGATCGTCGGCGACCCGGTGCACACCAAGAAGCTTTCCGACATGCTTCTTGAGGGTTACGGGATCTACGTGCAGCCGATCAACTTCCCGACCGTGCCGCGCGGCACCGAGCGGCTGCGCTTCACGCCCTCGCCGGTGCATGGCCCGCGCGAGATCGATCACCTCGTCCGCGCCATGGACGAGCTGTGGTCGCATTGTGCGCTGAATCGTGCCGACCTGAGCGCCTGATCCCCAAAAGTCTTAGTTTCCCGTTGCTTTGTGGTATAACGACGGGAAATAACGCCGCGACACGAATCGTGGCATAGTCTCCCGGACCGGACAGCCGGGTGGCTCATGGGAAGAGTGGGGCAGATGCCATGATCGGGCGCAAATCCCGAATTGATGAAGAACACCCCCCGGTCGTGCCGCAAAGCTACGACGACTTCGAGGTGCGCCTCGGAGATGTAATGCGCGGCGAACGCGCGACCATGGGGAAATCGCTGCTCGACGTGGAACGCGAGCTGCGGATCAAGGCGAATTACATCGCCGCGATCGAGAATTGCGACCCCACCGCCTTCGACACCCCGGGCTTCATCGCCGGCTACGTGCGCTCCTACTCGCGCTACCTCGGGCTCGACCCGGACGAAGCCTATGCCCAGTTCTGCACCGAAAGCGGCTTCGCCACCGCCCACGGCATGTCCGATGCCGCCTCGACGGTGAAGAAGAAGCGCGACGTGGTGGCCGAGCCGGTCTCGGGCGACCGCGATCCCTTTGCCGATCCGCGGATCTCCTTCGCGCCGACCGGCGACAGTTTCCTGAGCCGGATCGAGCCGGGGGCCATCGGTTCCACGCTGGTGCTTCTGGCGCTGGTGGGCGGGCTTGGCTACGGCGGCTGGAGCGTGCTGCAGGAAGTCCAGCGCGTGCGGCTGACGCCGGTCGACCAGACCCCCGTGGTGCTGTCCGATCTCGACCCCGTCGAGGCCGCGACCGCGGAGCCCGCCGAGGGCACCGAGACCGCCGATGCCGGGGGCGCGGGCGTCTTCACGCCGCCCTCCTCCGAGGCGCTCGATCGCCTTTACCGCCCGCAGGCGCTGGACGTGCCGGTCCTGGTGGCCCGCGACGCGCCGATCTCCACGCTCGATCCCGCCAGCGTCGGCGCCTTCGCCGAGGCCGATCGCCGCAGCCTGCCGCGCGGCGAGACGCCGGACAGCGCGCCGCGCGACTTCGCCGCGCTCGGCACCCAGCGCGACACCGCCACCTCGGGCGTCGAGGGCGCCCTGGCCGAGGCGCTCGGCGTCGCGGCGGAAGCCGCCGATGCCGCGCCGCAAAGCCCGCAGGTCCTCGAGGCGGCGGGCCCCGGCGTCACCATGCTGGCCGTGCGCCCTGCCTGGGTGCGGGTCCGCTCGGCCGACGGTACGGTGATCTACGAGGCGATCATGAACGCCGGCGACACCTTCGAGGTGCCGCGCACCGAGGAGCCGCCGACCCTGCGGGTGGGCGAGTCCGGCGCGGTCTATTTCGCCATGCAGGGCCGCACCTACGGCCCCGTCGGCCCGCGCGGTTCGGTCACCTCGGACCTGGCGCTGTCGGTCGACAACCTCTCTTCGACCTACCAGGTCGCCGAGATCGACACCGACGCGGATCTCGCCCGGGTCGTGGCCGAGCTGAACATCTCGGGCGCCGCCACCACTCCCGAGGCGGAGTGACCGCGCGGCTTGCAAGCCCTGCGCCAGCCTACTAGCTAGATCCTGAAGAGGTGCCGCGGCAGCTGCGCGGCGCACGGGTGAAAGGAGCAGGCGATGAGCCTCAACCACGTCCGTCCCTGGCGCAACATCTACCGCCGCAAGTCCCGCCAGATCCACGTCGGATCGGTGCCGGTCGGGGGCGATGCGCCGATCTCGGTGCAGACCATGACCAACACCGCCACGACCGACGTCAAGGCGACGCTGGCGCAGATCGAGGCCTCGGCCGAGGCCGGCGCCGACATCGTGCGGGTCTCTGTGCCCGACGAGGCTTCGGCCAAGGCGATGAAGGAGATCTGCCGCGAAAGCCCGGTGCCGATCGTGGCCGACATCCACTTCCACTACCGCCGCGGGATCGAGGCCGCCGAGGCCGGTGCCGCCTGCCTGCGCATCAACCCCGGCAACATCGGCAGCCAGGACCGCGTCCGCGAGGTGATCCAGGCCGCCCGCGATCACGGCTGCTCCATGCGCATCGGGGTGAACGCCGGCTCGCTCGAGAAGCACCTTCTTGAGAAATACGGCGAGCCCTGTCCCGACGCCATGGTCGAATCCGGGCTCGATCACATCAAGGTGCTGCAGGACAACGACTTTCACGAGTTCAAGATTTCCTGCAAGGCCTCGGATGTCTTCATGGCCGCCGCCGCTTACCAGCAGCTGGCCGAACAGACCGACGCGCCCATTCACCTTGGGATCACCGAGGCGGGCGGGCTGATGTCCGGCACGATCAAGAGCTCGATCGGCCTCGGCAACCTCCTATGGATGGGTATCGGCGACACGCTGCGCGTCTCGCTCTCGGCCGATCCGGTCGAAGAGGTGCGCGTCGGCTACGAGATCCTGAAATCGCTGGGCCTGCGCCACCGGGGTGTGAACATCATCTCCTGCCCCTCCTGCGCGCGGCAGGGCTTTGACGTGATCAAGACCGTCGAGACGCTGGAAGACCGGCTGGCCCATATCAAGACGCCGATGTCGCTCTCGATCATCGGCTGCGTGGTGAACGGGCCGGGCGAGGCGCTGATGACCGACGTCGGCTTCACTGGCGGCGGCGCGGGCTCGGGCATGGTCTACCTGGCGGGCAAGGCCAGCCACAAGATGTCCAACGACCAGATGATCGACCATATCGTCGAAGAGGTCGAGAAACGCGCCGAGGCGATCGAGCGCGGCGAGGCCGAGCGCCCCGAAGAGGCCGAACCGGCCGAGTGAGCGGGGGCGGGCCGCCTTGGCCCGCGCCGCGTCTCAAAGCTCCGAGACCATGACGCTCTGCCGCATCAGCGTGGTGGGGCCGTAGCTTGTCAGGAAGGCCACGTCGGTGGCGTCGCGGCCGACGCAGATCCGGGCGATCTGGTCGGGGCGGCACATGCCGGTCGGATCGACCATGTGCCAGCGCCCCTCGAGGAAGACCTCGGCCACCAGGTGGAAATCCTGCGGTGTCACGTTCAGCCCGTAGCAGCTCACCACCCGCGCCGGGATGGTGCCCGCGCGCGCCAGCGTCACCAGCATATGCGCGAAGTCGCGGCAGACCCCCTGGCGGGTCACGAAGGTCTCGAGCGCCGAGGTCTCGGGCCCCGAGGCGCCGGGCACATAGGCGAAGTTCCGGCGCACGAACTCCTCGATCTCGACCACCAGCGCGCCGCCGCCGAGGCCCGGGAAGGCCGTCGAGAGGTAGCTCATGAACTTGTCCGAGGGGCAGTAGCGCGAGGGCAGAAGGTATTTCACCACGTCGCGCGGCAGGTCCGCCGGGCTGTCCGAGCGCAGGCTCGCCACATCCGCGACCTCGCGGTCGATTGCCACCTCGGCGGTGTAGTCGAGCGTCAGCGCCTCGGCCTCGTGGAACCAGAGCCGCAGGCCGATCTCGTCCTCGGCGGGGTTGATCCGCGCCTGGGCGCCATGCGTGGTCAGCTGTTCCTCGCGGATGCCCTGGTCGTGCAGGGCGGCGGCATTGATCTGCACCAGGCAGTCGGTGGGCGCATCAAGCGCGTAATCGAGCGTGACGTCGATCTTCAGGGTCATCGAGCCTCCGGGGCCGCCGCGCGGGTGTCGTCGTGGAAAGGGTCGGATGGCACGCCGCGGCAGCGACCTCAGGGTGAGAGATATCGCTCGAGAACGAAAGAGGGGACCTGCCCGCGCACCATCATGTCGGGCAGCACGTAGGACGGGACGGCATCGAGCGTCAACCGGTCCATGAGCGCGGCCCCGCGCGGGCTGCCCGCGTCGATCTCCGTGGCGGTGAGGCCCAGCTTGTCGAGCAGGGTCACGAGCTCGGCCTGGGCCTCGGCGCAGGTTTGGCAGCCCGCTTCGGTGACGAAGGCGAGCGCGGGTTCGGTCCCGGCGGCCCCGAGCCGGGGCCAGGCGGGATCGAAGAGCGCCGCGCGCGCCTCGGTGAGCGTCGCGAGGTCGGCCTCGCGCTCCTCGGCGTAGATGTCGGCGGCCTCGGGGACGGTGGGCGTCAGCGCCCGGCCGACGATCTCGGGCTCGTCGAGGATCAGAGCGCGCAGCTCAGCGCCGAAGGCCGCGCGGGTCTCGGGAGTCGCGAAACCGGGCCTTTGCCGCGCACTCTCGGGGGTGTTCTGCGCCCCGCGCCGGGGGGCCGCCTCGGGGATCGAGGACAGGCCCCGCGGTTCGGCGCTGTCTTGCGGGATCGTGGAGGTGTCCCGCGCCGCGGCGGGCGCGGCATAGGGCAGGGTGGCCGCAACGCCCGCACAGAGCGCCGCGGCCAGGCCATGGCGTGCCGGCATCAGCCCTCCTGGCGTTCGGCGGCGACGATCTCCTGCATCTCCTCGAGGCTGACGTAGCCGCGCACCAGCTGGTCGCCCATCACGAAGGTCGGGGTGCCGCGGATCGCCAGCTGTTCGGCGACCTGCCGGGTCTCGGCGATCTGCCGGGTCACCGCCTCGGAGTTCATCTCGGCCAGGATCGCGTCGGCATCGAGGTCGAAACCCCCGGCAAGCCGGCGCAGCGCCGCCTCGCTGGGCTCGCTCGTCATCTCCATCAGCGCGTCATGCACCTGCTTGTAGGCGGCCTCGCCCGCGACATTGCCGGTGGCGATGGCGAAGCGCGACATGATCACCGAAGCCTCGCCGAGGATCGGGAACTCCTTCAGCACGAAGCGGATGTTGCCGTCGCCGGCCACCAGCGCCTCGACCTCGTCCTTGGCCCGGCGGCAGTAGCCGCAGCGGTAGTCCATGAATTCGACCACGGTGATGTCGCCCTCGGGGTTGCCCCCGACCCAGGACATGCCGTCGTTGAAGATCGCGTCGGAATTGGCGGTCAGCGCCTGTTCGGCGGCGGCGGCCTCCTGTTCGGCCTGCCGGGCCTCGAGCGCGTTCACCGCCTCGATGATGACCTCGGGGTTGTCCATGAGGTAGGCGCGGACCTCGGCGCGGAAGGCGCCGCGCTCGGCCTCGGACATGTCGGTCACGTCGATGGTCTGCGCGGTGGCGCTGCCGGCGAGGGTCAGCGCCAGGGCGGTCAGGGCGGGTTTCAGCATGAAGGCTCCTTTGGTCATGTCTCGGGCTCAGCGGCGCCTTGCGGCGCTCTGGGCGATGAGGGCCACGTCCTCGGCGCGGCGCCAGGCGGGGGCTCCGCGCGGCAGCAGCGCCAGGGCGCGGTCGGCGTGGATCTTGGCGTCGGCCAGCCGGCCCTGCAGGGCGTAGCGTTCGGCGGTCGCGACCGAGGCCATGCCGGTCTGTCCGGTCTGGGCATAGGCGACCGAGAGGTCACGAAGCAAGCGCGGATCCTGGGGATCGCGCGCATAGGCGGCCTCGAGCGCGGAAAGCGCGCCCCGGGCATCCCCGGCGGCAAGCTGCGCGCGGCCAAGCCCGGCCAGGATCAGCGGATGGCCGGGGGCAAAGCGGGTGGCCTGGCGGTAGGCCTGGATCGCGGCGCGGGCCTCGCGGCTCTCGAGCAGGATCTGGCCCTTCAGGTCCAGCAGGAAGGGATCGTTCGGGCGCAGCGCCAGCGCCGCATCGAGCGCGCGCAGGGCCCGGGTCTTGTCGGCGCGGCGGTGGTGGGCCACGGCCTCGCGCATGTGGCGGATGTCGGTCGTGGCGCTGTCGCCCGCGCGCTTCAGCGTCCAGCCGGGATGCCGCTGAAAGGCCGAGAGCTTGCCTTGTGCGCGGGCAAACCAATAGGCCGCGCCGGAGTCCTGGGGGATGTCGGCGGAATGCGCCTTGGCCAGCGCCTGCAGCGTGCGCAGCCGGTCGCGCGACAGCGGATGGGTCAGCATGTAGGGATCCTGCCGCGAGACCGAGAGGGCCTCCTGCCCGCGGAATATCTCCATCACCTCGACCGCGCCCACCGGGTCGATGCCCGCGCGCAGCATGTAGCGCACCGCGCTTTGATCGGCCGAGGCTTCCTCGGCCCGGGTATGGGCCAGGAGCCGCCTCAGCGCCGAGGAGGAGGTGCCGATGGCGATGCCCAGCCCGGCCTCGGCGTTCTGCGTCGCGGCCACCCCCGCCAGCACCAGCCCCAAGCCCGCCGCGGTCCGCGCCGAGCGCATGTTGGCGGCGCGGCGCGGGATATGGCCGTTGGCGATATGGGCGGCCTCATGGGCGATCACCGCCTGCAGCGCGCGGGCGGTGTCGAGCTTCAGCACCAGCCCGGAATGGATCAGGATGTGCCGGTTGTCGGCGATGAAGGCATTGAGGCTCGGGTCGTCGACCAGCAGGATCTTCACCGCCCGGGGGCTCAGCCCCGCGGCGTTCAGGATCGGGCGCGCCAGCTCGTCGAGGGCATATTCGATATCCGCGTCGCGCAGCACCGTCAGCGCCCGCGCGGGCGTGCCCGCCACGAGCGCCAGGCAGAGGCTCAGCATCAAGACCCGGATCGCCCGCATTGACTGTCCGCCCCGCTCCTTTCAGACATGGCGCGACTTTAGAGAGGGCAAGATGCGGAACTCAAGACGGGGCGATGTCGATCCCTTCATTGTGATGGACGTCATGGAGCAGGCCCGCGCGGCCGAGGAGGCGGGGCGCCGGATCATCCACATGGAGGTCGGCCAGCCGGGCACCGCGGCGCCGAAAGCCGCCCGCGAGGCGCTCGCCCGCGAGATGGAGAGCGGCGCGCTTGGCTATACCGTGGCGCTGGGTCTGCCGGCGCTCCGGGCGCGGATCGCGGGGCTTTACAAGGAATGGTACGGCGTCGATCTCGACCCCGCGCGGGTGGTGGTGACGCCGGGCTCTTCGGGAGCCTTCATCCTGGCCTTCACCGCGCTGTTCGACGCGGGCGAGACGGTGGCCCTGGGGCGGCCGGGTTATCCCTCCTACCGGCAGATCCTGCGGGCGCTGGACCTTCAGGCCTGCGAGGTGGAATCCTCGGACGAAAACCGCCTGCAGCCAACGCCCGCCGACCTCGCGCCGCATGACTGGCAGGGGCTCATGGTGGCCTCGCCGGCCAATCCCACCGGCACCATGCTGAACCGCGCCGCGCTCTCGGACCTGATCGGCTGCGCGCAGGACCGGGGGGCCGCCTTCATCTCGGACGAGATCTACCACGGCATCGAATACGAGGGCCGGGCGGTCTCGGCGCTGGAGATTTCTGACGACCTCTGCGTGATCAACTCCTTCTCGAAGTATTTCTCGATGACCGGCTGGCGCGTGGGCTGGATGGTCATGCCCGAGGCGCAGCTGCGCCAGGTCGAGCGGTTGGCGCAGAACCTCTTCATCTGTGCGCCCCATGCGGCGCAGGTGGCCGCGCTTGGCGCGCTCGACGCCCGCGACGAGCTCGAGGCGAACATGGCGGTCTACCGCCGCAACCGCGCGCTGATGCTCGAGGGGCTGCCGAAGGCGGGTTTCGACCGCATCGCGCCGCCCGACGGGGCCTTCTACGTCTATGCCGACGTGTCGCATCTGACGACGGACAGCCGCGCTTTCGCCGCGGAGATCCTGGAGCAAGCCGGGGTCGCGGTGACGCCGGGGCTGGATTTCGACCCCGCGCGGGGCGGGCAGACGCTGCGCTTCTCCTACGCCCGGGCGAGCGAGGACATCGAGGAGGGTCTGGCGCGGCTCAAGACCTTCATGGAGGCGCGGAGCTGAGTGAGGGGCGGCGGGGCCTGCGCGGGCGGGTTGGTGCTGTTCGCTTAGGGTGCGCCGCCTCGGGGAACGGAGCGGGCGGATTGCTGGCGCGGAGCTGAGCGCGGACACCGCGCCCTGCCACGCCCCTCCGCGACAAAAGGCCCCCCGCGCCACCAACTCCCGGCAAGTCACGGGCGCCCGCAAAGGGCAGACGGCGGCGCGGGGCTTCATTATACTTGCGTGAGACGGGCAAGAGATCGGGCAGATGATCAGGCGGATCGCATTACTTCTGGGCCTCGCCCTGGCGGGCTTCGGCGCGCCCGAAGAGACGCGCGCGCAGGAGCCCGCGCTTGGCGCGCTGGCGCGGCTCGACGCCGCGCAAAGCGGGATCGAGGACCTGGGCTGGGGCCGGGGCACCGAGATCACCCTCGCGCTGAGCCAGGGCGTGCCCTGGCGGATCTTCACCCTCGACGCGCCGCAGCGGCTGGTGCTCGACTTCCGCGAGGTCGATTGGGGCGGCGTGGAAGGCCCCGCACTCGACCGCTCCGAGCGGGTGCGCGAGGTGCGCACCGGCCCGTACCGCGAAGGCTGGACCCGGCTCGTGGCGCTGCTGGAGGAACCCATGGCGGTGGAACGCGCGGGCCTGCGCATCGCCGAGGACAGCGGAACCGCGCGGCTGACCGTCCGGCTGCAACCCACAGACGCCGAAAGCTTCGCCGCCGCGGCGGGCGCCCTGCGCGATCCGCGCTGGGACCTGCCGGATCCGGCCCCCGTGACCGCCCGCCCGCGCGGCGGCCGCGAAGGGCGGCCCCTGCGGGTCATGCTCGATCCCGGCCACGGCGGCATCGACCCCGGCGCCGAACACGGCGGGGCGGACGAGTCGGACCTGATGCTGATCTTCGCCCGCGAGTTGAAGGAGGTGCTTCTGCGCGCCGGCGGCTTCGAGGTGGCGATGACCCGCGACGAGGATGTCTTCGTCTCGCTCGAGGCGCGCGTCGCCGCCGCCCAGGAGGCCGAGGCCGACGTCTTCCTGTCGCTGCATGCCGATGCGCTGGCCGAGGGCATCGCCCGCGGTGCCACGGTCTACACCCTCTCCGAGGAGGCCTCGGACGCGGCCTCGGCGGCGCTGGCCGCGCGGCACGACCGCGACGACATCCTGGCCGGGCTCGACCTCGCGCGGACCGACGACCGGGTGGCCGATGTGCTGATGGATCTCGCCCGGCTCGACACCGCGCCGCGCAGCGCGGCGCTGGCCCGGGCGCTGGTCGCGGGCATCGACAACGCCACCGGCAACGTGCACAAGCGCCCGCTGCGCTCGGCCGGCTTCTCGGTCCTGAAAAGCGCCGACATCCCTTCCGTCCTGATCGAAGTGGGCTACCTGTCGACCCCGGCGGAGCTGCGCAACCTGCAGGACGGCGCCTGGCGCGCGGGCATGGCCGCGGGCATCCGCGACGGGCTGTCGGCCTGGCTGATCGAGGATGCCGCGCTCGAAGGTCTGCGGCGCAAATGACGACATTCGGGGTGCCGCTGCGCGGGACCCCGCCGAAGCTCAAAAAGATCGTGTTTTGACGCCTGCGCGCGGAGTCTGTAATGCGATCGACGTTCCTCGTGGGAAAGCTGTCATGATCCGGTTCATCCTGTCCTTCTTCGGCGCGATCTTCTCGCTGGTCACGCTTGGCGTCCTTGCCGTGGCGATCTCCATCGGCGCGGTCTTCTGGATCTACGGCCGTGACCTGCCGAGCCATGAAAGCCTGGCGCAATACACCCCGCCGACGATCAGCCGGATCTATTCGACCGAAGGCAAGATCATCGACGAGTTCGCCCAGGAGCGGCGGCTCTTCACCCCCGCCGAGGAGATCCCGGACCTGGTGAAACAGGCCTTCATCTCGGCCGAGGACAAGAACTTCTACACCCACGAAGGCTACGACCCGCGCGGCATCGCCGCGGCGGTCTTCGACGCGGTGCGCTCGCGCGGGCAGGACGTGCGCGGCGCCTCGACGATCACCCAGCAGGTGATGAAGAACTTCCTTCTGGGCGGCGACCGCCGGGCCGAGCGCAAGATCAAGGAGATCATCCTCGCGACCCGTCTCGAGGAGACCCTGAGCAAGGACGAGATCCTCGAGCTTTATCTGAACGAGATCTTCCTCGGCCAGAACAGCTACGGCGTGACCGCCTCGGCGCAGACCTATTTCAACAAGACCCTGTCGCAGCTTGCCCCGCATGAGGCGGCCTTCCTGGCCTCGATGCCCAAGGCGCCTTCCGACTTCCACCCGGTGCGCAACGCCGACCGGCTCATGTCGCGGCGCAACTACGTGCTGCGCGAGATGCACGAGAACGGCTATATCGACGCCGCCACCTACGAGCGCGAGCGCGAGACGCCGCTGCGCTCGGTGCAGGCGGGCGATTTCGAGCCCTTCCAGAAGCAGCTGCCGCCGCGCGACTATTTCACCGACGAGATCCGCCGTCAGCTCAGCCGCGACTTCGGTGAGGGCGAGTTCTTCTCGGGCGGCTTCTCGGTCCGCGCGACGCTCGATCCCGAGATGCAGGGCGAGGCCGCCGGTGCGCTGCGCGGCGCGCTCGAGCGCTTCGATCGCAGCCGCGGCACCTGGCGCGGCACCGGCGAGACCATCCCCGAGGAGGCGCTATCGAACTGGGAGTCGGCGCTCTCCGGCGTGACCGTGGCCCGCGACATCACGCTCGAGAACCCCTGGCTGCCCGCGGTGGTGCTGGATGTGGCCGAGAACAGCCTGACCCTCGGCATCGAGGGCGAAGGCGAAGGCGAAGTCCCGCGCGAGGACATCCAGTGGCTGCGCGGCGATTTCTTCGAGAACTTCGAACGCGGCGACGTGGTGCATGTGCGTGCCATGACCTCGGACGAGGACGGCAGCTTCCTGCGCTGGTCGCTGCGCCAGGTCCCCCGCGTCGAGGGCGCCTTCATGGCCATGGACGTCAACACCGGGCGGGTGATCGCCATGCAGGGCGGCTTCTCCTACCAGCATTCGGTCTTCAACCGCGCCACCCAGGCCAAGCGGCAGCCGGGCTCCTCCTTCAAGCCCTTCGTCTATGCGGCCGCGCTCGACTCGGGTTACAGCCCGGCGACCATCGTCGTCGACGCCCCGATCGAGGTGAACACGCCCCAGGGCGTCTGGCGGCCGAAGAACGCCTCGAACCAGTATTACGGGCCGACGCCGCTGCGCACCGGGATCGAACGCTCGCGGAACCTGATGACCGTGCGCCTTGCGCAAGAGATCGGCATGGACACGGTCGCCCGCTACGCCGAGCGCTTCGGCGTCTACGAGGACATGCAGCGGGTGCTGGCCAATGCGCTCGGCTCCGAGGAGACGACGCTCTTCCAGATGGTCGCGGCCTACGCGATGTTCGCCAACGGCGGCGAGCGGGTCGAGCCGACGCTGGTCGACCGGGTGCAGGACCGCTACGGCAACACCGTCTACAACCACGAGAAACAGCGCGGCAACGAGCGCGTCTGCGTGAACTGCTACGACGCCAACCTGCCCGAGGGCGAGGCGCCGACCATCGCCAACAACCGCGAACGCATCATGGACCCGGTGACCGCCTATCAGCTCACCTCGATGATGCGCGGCGTGGTGGATCGCGGCACCGCCTCGGGCGCGGTGAACCTGTCGGTGCCCACCGCGGGCAAGACCGGCACCACCAACGACGCCAAGGACGTCTGGTTCGTGGGCTTCACCTCGAACATCGTGGCGGGCTGCTACATCGGCTACGACCAGCCGCGCAGCCTCGGCAGCGGCGCCTCGGGCGGCGGCATCTGCGGCCCGGTGTTCCAGCAGTTCATGTCCGAGGCCGTGCAGAAATTCGGCGGCGGCGCCTTCGCGATCCCCGAGGAATGCATGTTCATCAACATCGACCGTTTTACCGGCGCGCGGCTGGGGGACGGCGCCTCGGGCGACAACGTGGTCTCGGAGTGCTTCCGCGAGGGCATGGAGCCGATGTTCGGCATCCAGTTCGACGGCGGCTGGGCCATGGGCTCGGGCTTCGACATCATCCAGCCCGGCGGCGGCAGCCGCGAGGTCACCACCTCGACCGGCAAGAAGGCCGTGGTGGGGCCGAAGGCGAGCTTCGGCACGCTGTCCTCGGGCGGGCTGTACTGAGACCGGACGGGGCGGCGGCGCTCTTAGCGTCGCTCGCGACGGTGCGCACCGGGCTAGGCGAGGCGCTTGCCTCTGCGCATTGAGCCCGGAGGGGTGAGCATGTCAGCGCGCCGCGTGGGGCATCTGACCCGCTCTAAAGGCGCAGAGAAAGACGCCGAGGGCAGGGCGCTCCCGCGCCCGTCCGGGCATCCCCGACGACCGCACCCGGCACCCCCGGCGCCCAAGCCCCTGCACCACCCGCTTGCCGCGACCACCCTTCTTGTGGGCCCATGCCCCTTGCGTTATCACGCGCTGACCCAGCGAATTGAGACGGAGCACCCATGCGCGCCGAGGCCGAACAGAATGTCGAGCGGATCGAGAAATCCCTGGCGCTTCTCGCCCAGCGGCTGGACTGGGAGACCGCCGAACACCGGCTCGAGGAGTTCAACGCCCGGGTCGAGGATCCCAACCTCTGGAACGATCCCGCCGCCGCCCAGAAGCTGATGCGCGACCGCCAGCTGCTGGTCGACGCCATGGACACCTACCGCAGCCTCTCGCAGGAGAAGGCCGACCAGGTCGAGCTGATCGAGATGGGCGAGGCCGAGGGCGACGAGGAGATCATCTCCGAGGCCGAAGCCGCGCTGCGCAGCCTGGCCGAGACCGCCGCCTCGAAGGAGCTCGAGGCGCTCCTGGACGGCGAGGCCGACGGCAACGACACCTTCCTCGAGATCAACGCCGGCGCCGGCGGCACAGAGGCCTGCGACTGGGCGCAGATGCTGCAGCGCATGTATGTCCGCTGGGCCGAGTCCAAGGGCTACGACGTCGAGCTGCAGTCCGAGGAGCCGGGCTCCGAGGCGGGCATCAAGTCGGTGGCCTACAAGATCTCCGGCAAGAACGCCTACGGCTGGCTCAAGACCGAGTCGGGCGTGCACCGGCTGGTGCGCATCTCGCCCTTCGGCAAGGGCACGCGCGAGACCTCCTTTGCCTCGGTCTGGGTCTACCCGGTGGTCGACGACAACATCGAGATCGAGGTGAACCCCGCCGACATCCGGGTCGACACCTATCGCTCCTCGGGGGCGGGCGGCCAGCACGTCAACACCACCGACTCGGCGGTGCGGATCACCCACCATCCGACCGGCATCGTCGTGACCTCGTCCGAGAAGTCGCAGCACCAGAACCGCGACATCGCCATGAAGGCGCTGAAATCGCGGCTCTACCAGATGGAGCTGGAAAAGCGCCACGCCGAGATCAACGCCCAGCACGAGCAGAAGGGCGAGGCCGGCTGGGGCAACCAGATCCGCTCCTACGTGCTGCAGCCCTACCAGATGGTGAAGGACCTGCGCACCAGCGTGGAGACCTCGGACACCTCGGGGGTGCTGGACGGCGACCTCGATCCCTTCATGGCGGCGACGCTGGCGCTGAAGGTCTCGGGCAAGAGCCGCGCCGACGCGCGCGAGGACTGAAGCTCAGGAAATCGGATCGTTGATCCGCAGCTGCTGCCGGTGGATCGGCGGCAGCTCGGCGAAGTCGCGCAGGCCCGCCTCGCGGGCGGCCGGCAGCACATCCGCGACGCCGCTACCCAGGTATTCGAAAACCAGCCGTTCGATCAGCCGCCCCGTGCCGCTCTCGGCCGCGGTGCGGGCGGTGAAGCCAACCCAGAAGTTGTTGGCCAGGCTCGGGGCGCGGGTCAGGAAGTTGAGGCTCGCCGTCTCGCCGCCCCGGCGGCTGACCAGCGCGGCGATGCCGTGGCTCTGGGGCAGGACCGCGCCGCGGTATTCGCGGGTGTAGCGATCGACCGGCAGGCCCTTTTCGCGGGCGATGCGGCGATGCTCGTAGCCGCGCACGAAGACCCGCCCGGCGGCGCGGTAGATCTTCACCACCGCCGTCAGGAACAGCTCCTCGGTGATGTAGCTGCGCCGCGAGAAGCGGTAGAAGCCGCTCGGCAGTTCGCCCTCGGAAGGCCCGCGCCGTTCGGCCGCGCCGACGAAACCCGCGACCTCGGCCAGGGCGGAGAGCTCGCGCCGCTCGGCCTCGATCTCGGAGACATCGCAGAGAAGGATCCGCGCGTCGGTGCCGAAATGGGTGCAGATGCGATGCAGGATGTCGGGCCGGGGGAAGCTCTCGCCACTCAGGTAACGGTTGTATTGGGTGCGGTTGATCCCGAGCTCGCGGCAGAGCGCGGAGATCGAATGCGCCCGGCTGCTCAGCTCTCGGAGGTTGCGCCCGAATCGCGCGCGCAACTCCGAAGGGTCGTCCTGGGGGCGCGTGAAAACGCGCGTGGGACGCCCCTCACGCATGGAAGGCCCGCTTCCGTGCCCGGATCGAGCCTCCGCCCTGGTGTCCCGAAAACCGCATGTAAATGACGCTAATGAGCGTCACTGTCTCTGTCAAATGACACGAAATTGGTGACAGAAATGTGAAAAATGGCGTTTTCATGTCAGAAGTCTTAATGAAAACTGGGACTTCGGGGCGCGTAATTTTCTTAGGGACCGGTTTTATGATTGGTGTGATTTTATGGGCTGATTACCAAACGGGCAGGGCGGTCGTCTGGTGCGACGACCAGGCGGAGCTTGCTTTCATCCTGCCGGAGCCGGGGGCGGTCTTGCCCGAGGGGGAGGCGCGGCTCGATGCCGGGGACCTGATCGGCTTCGAGCTGGAGGTGCGGCCGGACTATCGTCTGGTCCGCAACCCGAAGTTGTTGAGCCGCGGCACGCATGAGACGCTGGCCGCGCTTCTGGTGCGCCATGCGGCCGACGGGCGGGAGCCCGGGCCGGGGCTGCTCGGCCCCTTCACCGGAACCGAGCTCTGGGTCGCCTGAGGCGCATTGGGGCCCACGCGGGCCCCGGGAAAGATCAGGAAAGGATCAGGTGCCGCGCGCCAGCGCCGCCACGCCGGTGCGGGCGATCTCGTTCAGGCCGAGCGGCCGCATGAGATCGGCGAAGGCGTCGACCTTCTCCGGCGTGCCGGTGATCTGGAAGACGAAGCTCTCGAGCGTCGAGTCGACCACCTGGGCGCGGAAGATGTCGGCCAGCCGCAGCGCCTCGACGCGCTTGTCGCCGCTGCCCGAGACCTTCAGGAGCGCCAGTTCGCGCTCGACCGAGCGGCCCTCGACGGTGAGGTCATGCACCTCGTGCACTGGCACGATGCGCCCGAGCTGCGCCTTGATCTGCTCGATCACCTGCGGGGTGCCGGTGGTCACGATGGTGATGCGCGACTGGTGCCCCTCGTGGTCGATCTCGGCCACGGTCAGGCTGTCGATGTTGTAACCGCGCCCCGAGAACAGCCCGATCACCCGCGCCAGAACGCCCGGCTCGTTGTCGACGATGACCGCGAGGGTGTGGGTCTCGATCACCTCCGAGAAGGTGGGGCGCAGGTTGTAGGCCGAATGCTTGGTCGAGCCCTTCTTGATCTTCAGTGCGGACATGTGGGTTCCTGGTCTTCTGTCTGGATCTGGCCGGAGTTGCGCTTGGGGCGGCAGGGGGACGCGGGGCCCCCCTGCAATGGCTCACACCATGACCGCGCCCGAGGCGCCGATGGCGTCCTTGGTCGAGGCCTCGCCCAAGAGCATCTTGTTGTGCGGCTCGCCCGAGGGGATCATCGGGAAGCAGTTCTCGTGCTTCTCGACCACGCAGTCGAAGATCACCGGCCCGTCGTGGTTGATCATCTCGAGGATCGCCTCGTCGAGATCGGCGGGATCGTCGCACTGGATGCCCTTGGCCCCGAAGGCCTCGGCCAGCTTCACGAAGTCCGGCAGCGCCTCGGACCAGGAGTGCGAATAGCGCTCGCCGTGCAGGAGCTCCTGCCACTGGCGCACCATTCCCAGGCGCTCGTTATTGAGGATGAACTGCTTGACCGGCAGGCGGAACTGCACCGCGGTGCCCATCTCCTGCATGTTCATCAGCCAGGAGGCCTCGCCCGCGACATTGATCACCAGCGCCTCGGGATGGGCGGTCTGCACCCCGATCGAGGCCGGGAAGCCGTAGCCCATGGTCCCGAGCCCGCCTGAGGTCATCCAGCGGTTCGGATCCTCGAAGCCCAGGTATTGCGCGGCCCACATCTGGTGCTGGCCGACCTCGGTCGCGATGTAGCGGTCGCGGTCCTTGGTCAGCGCCTCGAGCCGCTGCAGCGCGTGCTGCGGCTTGATGGTCTTGGCCGAGGGCTTGAAGGACAGGCAGTCAACCTTCTTCCAGTCCTCGATCGAGGCCCACCAGCGTTGCAGCCCCTCGCGGTTGATCTTGCGGCCGCGCGACTTCCAGACCTTGAGCACGTCCTCGAGGACATGGGCCACGTCGCCGATGATCGGCATGTCGGTGCGGATCACCTTGTTGATCGAGGAGGGGTCGATGTCGATATGGGCCTTCTGCGAGTTCGGCGAGAAGGCGTCGATGCGGCCGGTGATCCGGTCGTCGAAACGGGCGCCGACGTTGATCAACAGGTCGCAGCCGTGCATCGCCAGGTTGGCCTCGTAGAGCCCGTGCATGCCCAGCATGCCCAGCCAGTGCCGCCCCGAGGCCGGGTAGGCGCCGAGGCCCATCAGCGTCGAGGTGATCGGAATGCCGGTGGCATCGACCAGTTCGCGCAGGAGCTGGCTCGCCGCCGGGCCCGAGTTGATCACCCCGCCGCCGGTGTAGAAGACCGGCCGCTCGGCGTTCTCGATCGCCTCGACGAGGCGGGTGATCATCTCCATGTCGCCCTTGACCTGCGGCTGGTAGCGCCGGGTCTTGGCCTGGGCCTTGGGCTGGTAGGCGGCGCTGGCGAACTGGACATCCTTGGGGATGTCCACGAGCACCGGCCCGGGCCGGCCGTTGGTCGCGACGTGGAAGGCCTCGTGGATCGTCGCCGAGAGCTTGTTGGTGTCGTCCACCAGCCAGTTGTGCTTGGTGCAGGGACGGGTGATGCCGACGGTATCGGCCTCCTGGAAGGCGTCCGAGCCGATCATGAAGGTCGGCACCTGGCCGGTCAGAACCACGATCGGGATCGAATCCATCAGCGCATCCGTCAGCCCGGTCACCGCGTTGGTGGCCCCGGGCCCCGAGGTCACCAGGCAGACGCCCGGCTTGCCGGTCGCGCGGGCGTAGCCCTCGGCGGCATGGACCGCGCCCTGCTCGTGGCGCACCAGGATGTGGCGGATGTCGTTCTGCTGGAAGATCTCGTCGTAGATCGGTAGCACGGCGCCGCCGGGATAGCCGAATACCGTGTCCACGCCCTGGTCCTTGAGGGCCTGAACAACCATCTTCGCTCCGGTCATCGCCTTGGTCATCGATCTACTCCGTTAAAGGCGTTTCGTCTTGCGCGCATAAAAAAGCCCCCGGGGGTCCGAGGGCGCATGGGGTACCGTTATGGTGTCCGTTACCGGCCCATGCGCCATGTCCTTACGATAAGTACGAGAATGCCGGTCATCCGGGCGCTCCTGACTGCGTGCCTGATCCGTTTACGGTCGCGCCGGGCCGTGGTCAACCGCGAAAGCGCAGAAAATGTTGCCGCGCGGGGGCGGATTTCTTTGCGATAGTTGCGTCTCTGCGGGGTGGGGCGACGGATTGGGAAAGCAGGGCTGACCTTTTGGGGGGTGTTTTGGGGCCGTGATGGCCCATCACCGCTAACCTAGCCTGTGGAGCGGGAACACGGAGCCAGTTCCAGGCTGCCATGCGGCTCGCGGGATCGGCACCGCATGGCGCGCAGGCCGCAGTGCGACTTTCGACGACGCGAAAGAATATGACCGGACAGCGCCGCGATACGTTCCTGATCGACAGAAAGGGCGCCCCGTTCTGACCCGATCATCACGCCACAGCCTGGCGACGCGGGCACTTCTCCCTCAGAAGGCAGCTCAGCCCTCGAGGCTCAGGCGCGCGTTGATGCGTTGCGCGGCGGGGGCGGCGGCGAACCAGGCGCGCGCGTCCTCAAGCGCCGCCTGCACCTTGCCGGGCTGCGCCTCGAGCGCGCTTTGCATCTCGGCGGCGCGGTAGAGCCCGCCGATCGAGGGCGGCGGCAACTCGCGCTTCTGCAGCGCCTGGCGCGTCACCCGCAGCCGCGCGGCCACATCGCCCTGGCTCACCAGATCGGGCTTCACCTCGCGCAGCCGCGTGCCTTCCGGCAGGGCAGACAGCGCGGCCTGCAGCGCGTCGGAGATCACCGCCTCGGCCTCGTCGCCCGCGCGGGTGAAGGCGAGGCCCAGCATCCCCGGCGAACCGAAGCCGATCAGCGCGTCGTCGCAGCCGGCCTCGAAAAGCGCATCGGTCAGGGCGTCCTGGTCCAGGTCCTTGCGGGGCAGGGCGAAGATCAGGTCGAACTCGAACTCGGTGGCGTCACTCATGGGCTTACTCACGGGCTCACTTCTGCGATTTGTCCCGGGCGATGACGCAGCCCTGCGCCATGCGCAGAAGCTGGCGGGCATGGGACGTCGGGTTGCGCGGGGTGCTCCAGACCTGGTTCTGGCAGAACACCCCGTTGCGGCACAGGTCCTTGGCGTTTTCGGGACAGCGCACCATGCCCCAGGCATGGGCGCTGCGGCCCGTGGATTTCCGGACCGACCACCCGAGGCCCTCCAGCGCGCGAAGCGCCTTTTCGATGGTCCGGTCCGGGTGTTTCGGTCGCCGCAATATGTAGCCTCCGGCTAAATGGTTGTCAACTGACAACCGTAGGGCCGAAGCCAGAGGGCTTCGGACGCGGGGACACCCACGCCTTTCGTCTAAACGGCAGATACCTAAAGGTTTCGTTAACTCTGTGGGATTGAGGCGCGGCAGGGCCGAGCGAAACTCCACGGCGCCGAACTAGCCGACTGCTAAGCCATCACAGGGCCGGACCAAATGACGGCAAAGCCCGCACGTCCGCCGTGCCACGGCGCCTGGCGACAGAGACCTACCCCCGCCGCCGTCTCCGGCGGCCGCCTTCGCGGTCAGCGCCGGCGCCGAAGCTGACCTGGGGCAGGGTGACCAGCCGCGACAGCTCCGGGAAGGCGTCGGTCTTGTGCGGGATCGCGTTGGCGGCGACGAAATGCTCCTGGAAGCGCGGCTCGATCGCAGTCTCGACCTTGGTGATCTCGCGCACCATGCGCTCGATTTCGGCGCGGCGGGCGATGTTGCAGAGCGCGATGCGCGCGCCGGTGCCCGCGGCGTTGCCAGCACTCGTCACCTTGTCGAGCGGCACGTCGGGGATCATCCCCAGCACCATGGCGTGGCGCGGCGAGATATGCGCGCCGAAGGCCCCGGCCAGGACCACGCGGTCGACCTTCTCGACCCCGCGTTCGTCCATCAGGAGCCGCGCGCCCGCGTAAAGCGCCGATTTCGCCAGCTGGATCGCGCGGATGTCGCCCTGGGTCACGGTGATGCGCGGGCCGCCCTCGGCGCTGGCGTCCCAGATCAGGTATTCATGCGTCCGCCCCTCGGGCACGCAGCGCGCGGAACCCGTCTGCTCGGCCGAGCCGATCAGCCCCGAGGGGTCCATCAGCCCCGCGATGCGCAGCTCCGCCACCGCCTCGATGATGCCCGAGCCGCAGATGCCGGTGATGCCCGAGGCGCCGACCTCATCGAGGAAGCCCGGCTCGTCGGACCAGAGCTCGCAGCCGATCACCCGGAAGCGCGGCTCCTTGGTCTCGGGGTCGATGCGGATCGCCTCGATGGCGCCCGGCGCGGCACGCTGGCCCGAGGAGATCTGCGCCCCCTCGAAGGCCGGGCCGGTGGGCGAGGAACAGGCCAGCACCCGCGAGGTGTCGCCCAGGAGGATTTCGGCGTTGGTGCCGACATCGACCATGAGCACCAGGTCCTCGGATTTGCCGGGCTCCTCGGAAAGCGCCACCGCCGCCGCATCGGCGCCGACATGCCCCGCGATACAGGGCAGGACGTAGACCCGCGCGGCGTCGCGCAGCTGGCCGAGGTCGAGATCCCGCGCGGTCAGCCGCGCGCTTTCCGAGGTCGCCAGCGCGAAGGGCGCCTGGCCCAGTTCCACCGGGTCGAGGCCCAGGAGCAGGTGATGCATCACCGGGTTGCAGACGAAGGTCAGCTCCAGGATATGCGCCGGGTCGATGCCCGCCTCGCCGGCGATCTCGACCGCGAGCCGGTCGATGGCCTCGCGCACGGCGCGGGTCATCTCCTGGTCGCCGCCGGGGTTCATCATCGCGTAGGAGACCCGGCTCATCAGGTCTTCGCCAAAGCGGATCTGCGGGTTCATCAGCCCCGAGGAGGCGATCACCGCGCCGGTGTCGAGGTCGGTCAGATGCGCCGCGATTGTGGTCGAGCCCAGGTCGATGGCGAGCCCGTAGAGCCCCGCCTCGTGGAAGCCCGGGAACAGCGCGGTGAGCTTGTGCGCGCCGCCCGCGTGGTCGCGGTAAAGCGCGGCGGTGACCTTCCAGCCGCCCTTGCGCAGGGTCGGCTGCAGGCCCGCCATGACCGAGAGGTCCGCCTCGAGCCGCTCGATGCCCCATTCGCGGCGCAGCGCCGTCTCCAGCCGCTGCAAATCGCCCGAGGGCTCGTGCATGTCGGGCTCGGCGACCTCGACGTAATACAGCCGCGTGGCGGGATCCATGGGGATCGCCCGGGCGCTGGCGGCCTTGCGCACGATCTGCCGGTGCACCTGGCTTTCGGGCGGCACGTCGATCACCACGTCGCCGCGGATCTCGGCCTGGCAGCCGAGCCGCCGGCCGGGCTTCAGCCCGCGCTTTTCGTCGTAGCGCGCCTCGACCCGGTTCCAGTCCGACAGCGCCTCCTCGCGCGAGGTCAGCCCGTGTTTCGAGAACTCCCCGAAGGAGGGCGCGACCTGGCACTTCGAACAGATTCCGCGGCCGCCGCAGACCGAATCGAGATCGACGCCGAGCTTGCGCGCGGCGGTCAGGACGGGGGTGCCCACGGGGAAGCGGCCTCGCTTGCCCGAGGGGGTGAAGACGACGAGGGGATCTTGGCTCATGGACTCCTCTCGGGGGCGCATTCTTTGCGCGCACCATATGAGGTTTTGCGGGAAGTGAAAGCCGCCCGCGCGGGCTGCGGCCTCACGCCTCGTCGAGCCAGCGCAGCACCTCGCCGCGGTTGCCGTCGAGATCGGGCGCCGGGCCCCGGGCCGAGCGGTCCTCGGCGCCGGAGATCTTGATCGGGTTGCCGGGGGCGAGATGCGCCTTGCGGCCGTTGCGGTCGAGCACGTCGACCACCATGGTCCGGGCCAGGAGCTGGGGGTCCTTCATCGCCTGGTCGAGGCTCTGGATCGGCGCGGCGGGGATGCCGGCGGCGGTGAGCTTCTGCAGCCAGTGGCTGCGGGTCTGCTCGAGCGTCACCGCCTCGATCAGCCGCTTCAGGAGCCGCGCGTTGGCGCAACGCGCCTCGGGGCGGGCAAAGCGGGGATCCTCGCTGAGCGGCAGCGCCAGCGCGATGCAGAGTTTCTCGAAGAGCTTGTCGCTGGCCGCGGCCAGGACGAAGGCGCCGTCGGCGGCCTCCAGCGTCTCGACCGGGGCGAAGGGCGGCGGGGCGCCTTCCTCGGGGGTCTTGCTGCCCGCCGCCGCGGCGGCGAAGGCGGGACCGAGAAGCGCGAACTCCGTGTCGAGGAGCGAGACATCGACCCGCCGCCCGCGCCCGGTGGTGCTGCGGTCGTAGAGCGCGGCCAGCACGCCTTGCGCGAGGTAGAGCCCCGCGACCTCGGCCTGGCCGGTGCGGCCCTGGCCCATCTGGCCCGCGCGCGCCGCGGCGATGCCGCTGTAGCCCGGCCGGGTGGCCTCGGGCCCGGTCTGGCCGAAGCCCGAAAGGGCGCCGTAGATCAGCCCGGGGTAGGCCGCGTGCAGCGCCTCCCAGCCGTAGCCCAGCCGCTCGAGCGCGCCGGGGCGGAAGTTCTCCAGAAGCACGTCGGCGCGGGCCAGAAGCCGCTCGAAGGTGGTGCGGTCGGTCTCGGAGCGCAGGTCCAGCGCGATCGAGGCCTTGCCGTGGTTCTGGGCGGCGAACAGCGCGCTCTTGCCGCTCTTGAAGGGCGGCACGGCGCGGCCGGCGTCGCCTGTCCCGGGGCGTTCGACCTTGATGACCTTGGCGCCCAGCTCGCCCAGGCTCAGCGCCGCGAAGGGGCCTCCGCGCGCCTGGGTGAGATCGAGGATGACAAGGCCGTTGAGCGGCTGCGGCATGAGGGTGAGGGTCCGGTGGGGGCTGGAGTCTCCCCTCCGTTTGAACGCCCCTCGGCGCCGGAGTTCAAGCCCTTGTGCGCGGTGTCCGGCGGCGGGTTGCCGCCGAGCCGCGGGCGGGGCGGGGGCAGGGTGGGGGGTTCGGTTGTGTCGTGGGGGCGCGATTGAGGGGCGCGGTGTGGGTCAAGCGTTGTGCTGGTTCGAGGAAGGGCTGGGCGGAGAAGGCGTGTGGGTGAACAAGGGGCGGCGACGCTGGGGTGCGTGGGAACGGCTATGAAGCGAACATCTGCGGCCCGCCTTTTTCAAAACAAAGGAGATCGGCTCGCTCCTCCGAGCCATCGCTGCGAACGATCCGAGCCGCTGCCCAAACTTTGAGCGTGTGCGTCCCGCTCAGCCGCCCGCCGCGCGGGCGTGGAAGATGAAGCCAAGCGTGTTCATCAAGACCTGCGCCGCGAGGATCGAGGTCACGCCGGCGGGGTCATAGGCCGGGGCGACCTCCACGAGGTCGAGGCCCACAACCTCGTTCTGCCGGGCGATCTCCTGCAGGATCTCCAGCACCTCGTAGTAGAGAAAGCCGCCATGCGAGGGCGTGCCCGTGCCCGGCGCGATCGAAGGACAGAAGGCGTCGATGTCGAGCGTCACATAGACCCGCGCGCCCTTCGGCACCCGCGCCGCCGTCGCCCGCGGCCCGAGCTTGCGCACCTGCCGCACCGAGAGGATGTCCGAGCCCATGCCGCGCGCGTCGTCGTAGCCCTCCTTGGCGGTGGAGGAGACATTGCGGATCCCGAGCTGCGTCAGCCCCGAGACATAGGGCCGCTCCGCCGCCCGCCGCATCGGGTTGCCGTGCCCGTGCCTTACGCCGTGGCGCTCGTCGACGAAGTCGAGATGGGCGTCGATCTGCAGGATGTGGATGTCGCCCTGGTCGTCGAAGGCGCGCAGGCAGGGGATGTTGACCGAGTGGTCGCCGCCGATCACCACCGGCAGGGCCGCGGCATTGAGCGCCGCGCGCACGCCGGTCTCGATGTTGTCGTGGCTCTGCTGGGTGTCGGTGTGGATGATGTCGGCATCGCCCATGTCGACGATCTGCACGTCGGGCCCGAGGTAGGTGGCGTCGTCCTCGTGGTCGTAGGCGCCGGAATGGCCGAAGGAGAAAAGCGTCGAGGCCTCGCGCACCGCCCGCGGCCCGAAGCGCGCGCCCGGCCGCCACTGGGTGCCCCCGTCGAAGGGCGCGCCGAGGATCGCCGCATCGGCGTCGAGCCGGTTCCAGTCGGGCTCGAAGGGTTTCTTGGCAAAGGTGCAGATGCCGGTGAAGGGCAGGTTCAGCCGGCCGGTGTCGTAGCCATGGGTCATGGGAGGGAGTTTTGAGCGCGGTGGGCGGGGCTGGCAAGGGGGGAGTGGGGGCGCGGACGTGCGGGCGCGGAGGAGGTGGCGGTTCGTCTGGTCTGTGGGGGGGGGGAACGGAGGGAGCTGGTGTTCCGAGTTTTGGTGCCGCGTTCAGATGCATCCTCTGAACCCCCGTCACAATCCACGCCCATCATTCCCTTCCCACGCGCCCCCTTGCGCCCGAACAGCACCGAAGGTGCCGGGCGCGCGCCGGACCGGCCCCTTGGGCCGGCGCTCCTTGGAATGGCGCGCTTAGATCGTCGTTAGTCCTGACCTTGCCGGGATAAAGCGCCTCGCTCGGAGGGCAGCAGCGCCGGCCCCCGGTCCGGCGCGCGCCCTCTGGAAGCGCTTGTTGAGAGCGGGAGGGCCGATTGGTCTCGGGCGGATCACGAAATCTGAAGGCAGCCTTGTCTTCTATGTTTTTTTGCGCGCAGCGAAGCGGCCTTCTTTGCACCTCATTCACAATTTACGCCCATCATTTCCATCCCTCGCGCCCCCTTGCGCCCGAATAGCACCGAAGGTGCCGGGCGCGCGCCGGACCGGCCCGATGGGCCGGCGCTCCTTAGGGTGACGTGCTCAGCTATCCCCTAGCCCTGACCTTGTTGGGATAAAGCGCCTCGCTCGGAGGTCAGTAGCGCCGGCCCCCGGTCCGGCGCGCGCCCTCGGTTGGGGTGTCGTTGCCAGGGGGGGCGGGGCGGACCCCGGAGACGGTGGGGGGGCGACTAGGCGCGACCCGGCCACACCTGGACCACAGAGCACACCCCAGCCCACAACCCACGCTGCCTCTGCAAAACCACCAGGCCACCACACCACGCCACCTCGCCACGCCCCCAACCCAAAACCACCCCCCAACCATCCCGCCAGATTTTCCCCGAATGCGCCTTTCCAATCCTTCGGTCGCGTGCGATAGGGAAGCGCCAAACGAGGCTCCAACCCGAGAGGTCTGCTCATGGAGATTCGCGAGGCGCTCACCTTCGACGATGTTCTGCTTCTGCCCGGCGCAAGCGAGGTCCTGCCCTCGACCGCCGACACCCGCACGCGCGTGACCAGGGCGGTGTCGCTGAACATCCCGCTCCTGTCCTCGGCCATGGACACCGTGACCGAGAGCCGCATGGCGATCACCATGGCCCAGGCGGGCGGCATCGGGGTGATCCACAAGAACCTCTCGGTCGAGGAACAGGCCCGCGAGGTGCGCCGGGTCAAGCGCTTCGAAAGCGGCATCGTCTACAACCCGATCACGCTGACACCGAACCAGACGCTGGGCGATGCCCGCGCCCTGACCGAGCGCTACGGCTTCACCGGCTTCCCCGTCGTCGACGAGGCCCACCGCCTGGTCGGCATCGTGACCAACCGCGACATGCGCTTCGCCGAGCGCGACGACACGCCGGTGCACGCGATGATGACCTCGGAGCGGCTGGCGGTGCTGACCGAACCCGCCGACCGGCAGGAGGCGATCAACCTTATGAAGGCGCGGCGGATCGAGAAGCTGCTCGTCACCGACGCCCAGGGCAAGCTCACCGGCCTTCTGACCCTGAAGGACACCGAGCAGTCCGTGGTCAACCCCACCGCCTGCAAGGACGGGCTCGGACGGCTGCGCGTCGCCGCGGCCACCTCGGTCGGCGACAGCGGCTTCGAGCGCACCGAGGCGCTGGTCGACGCCGAGGTCGACATCGTGGTGATCGACACCGCCCATGGCCACAGCCGCGGCGTGATCGAGGCGGTCAGCCGGGCCAAGCGGCTCTCCAACGAGGTCCAGGTCATCGCCGGCAATGTCGCCACCGCCGAGGCCACCCGGGCGCTGATCGACGCGGGCGCCGATGCGGTCAAGGTCGGCATCGGGCCGGGCTCGATCTGCACCACCCGCATGGTCGCCGGCGTCGGCGTGCCGCAGCTCACCGCGATCATGGAATGCGCCGAGGCGGCCGGCGACGTGCCGATCATCGCCGACGGCGGCATCAAGTTCTCGGGCGATTTCGCCAAGGCCATCGCCGCCGGCGCCTCCTGCGCCATGGTGGGCTCGATGCTGGCGGGCAGCGACGAAAGCCCGGGCGAAGTGATCCTCTACCAGGGCCGCTCCTTCAAGGCCTACCGCGGCATGGGCTCCATGGGCGCCATGGCGCGCGGCTCGGCCGACCGCTACTTCCAGAAGGACGCCGCCACCGACAAGCTCGTCCCCGAAGGCATCGAGGGCCAGGTCCCCTACAAGGGCGCCGCGGGCACCGTGCTGCACCAGCTCGTCGGCGGTCTGCGCGCCGCCATGGGCTACACCGGCAACGCCACCGTCGAGGACATGCGCCGCGGCTGCCGCTTTGTGCGGATCACCAACGCGGGCCTGCGTGAGAGCCACGTGCACGACGTGGCGATCACGCGCGAAAGCCCGAACTACCGGATCGGCTGAGCCCCAAGATGACGCCAGGCGCAAGGGTGCAGGCGGCGGTCGAGATCCTCGACCGCGTGGCCGGGGGCATGGCGGCGGAGCAGGCGCTGACCCGCTGGGCGCGGGGGGCGCGCTTCGCCGGCTCGAAGGACCGCGCGGCGGTGCGCGATCACGTCTTCGACGCGCTGCGGATGTGGCGCTCCTCGGCGGCGGCGGGCGGCGGGACCACCGGCCGGGCCCGGATGATCGGGCTTCTGCGGCAACAGGGCCTCGCGCCCGAGAAGCTCTTCACCGGAGAAGGCCATGCGCCCGCGCCGCTGAGCGACGCGGAAGCCCGGGCGCCCGAGGTGCCCGAGGCCGAGGCGCGCGATCTGCCCGACTGGCTCTTGGAGGCGCTCAGCACCGATCACGGGATTGATCAAGCCCGGGAGATCGCCCAGACCCTGCGTGCCCGTGCGCCGATCATCCTGCGGGTCAACCTTTTGAAAACAAACCGCGATGTCGCGGCGGAGGCACTGGCGGAAGAGGGCATCGCCACCACGCCCAACCCCCGCGCCGAGACCGCGCTGAGCGTCACCGAGAACCCCCGCCGCGTCGCCGGCTCGCGCGCCTTCCGCGAAGGCCTGGTCGAGCTGCAGGACGCCGCGAGCCAGGCCGCCATGGCGGATCTGCCGCTCTCCCCGGGCGACCGCGTCCTCGACTACTGCGCGGGCGGCGGCGGCAAGAGCCTGGCCCTGGCCGCCCGGCTCGGCGGCGGCCCGGTCTGGGCCCATGACGCCGATCCCCGCCGGATGCGCGACCTGCCGGATCGGGCGGCCCGCGCCGGCGCCGATCTGCGCGTGACCGACCGCCCCGAGGGGCCTTTCGACCTGGTTTTGACCGATGTGCCCTGTTCCGGCAGCGGCACTTGGCGGCGCGCGCCCGAGGCCAAGTGGCAGCTGACGCCCGAGGCGCTTGCCGGGCTCTGCGCGACCCAGGCCGCGATCCTGCGCGAGGTCGCACCCCTGGTGCGCCCGGGCGGGGTGCTGGCCTATGCGACCTGCTCGGTGCTCACGCGCGAGAACGCGGCCCAGGTCGCGGCCTTCCTGGCGGAGCACCCGGAGTTTTTCCTGTCGCGCGAGGCGCTTGCGCTGCCCGACGCCGAGGGCGACGGCTTCTACCACGCGGTCCTGCAGCGCGCCGGGGCCTGATCCCCGCCTTTCAGCCTTTGTTAAGGTCTTTGCCCTAAAGATTGACCGGAGCGAACGGTCCGGGAACTTGCGGCATGACGGGCGATACGGGGCAGGGCGCGCGGCGCGGGAGGGAGCTTTGGCTGCCGATCCTGGGCGTTCTTCTTATCCTGGCCGGGCTTGCGCTGGCCCGGCTGACGGCGCTTGATCCCGACCCGGGGCTGACGCTTGCGGCGCTTGGCGGCGCGCTGGCGCTGGGGCTTCTCCTGCGCTGGCTGCTCCTGCCCGGGGCGCGGCGAGGCCTCGTTGCGCTGATCCGCGACGACCCGGTGCCGGGCTGCGTGACCGATGGCACGGGGCGGCTGGTCTACGCCAATCCCGCCGCCTGCGCCGCCCTGGCGCTCGGGGCCGACACACCGCTGCGGACCGGGCTGGCGGGGGCCGATCCGCCGGTCGATCCCGACATGCTCCTGGCCTGCGCCCGGGCCGAAGGCCACGCCACCCGCGAAACCCGGCTGGCCGGCGCCGCGCATCTCCTGTCGCTCAGACCGCTCGGCAAATGGATGCTCTGGCGGATCGAGCGGTTGGGACCAGACGCGGAAACCGCGATCCCGCTGGTCACGCTGGGCCAGGATGGCAAGGTCCTGTCGATGAACGCCGCCGGGCGGCGGCTGATCGGCCAGCGCCCGCGCCGGGCCGATCAACTCGTGGCCGACGGCCCCATCGCCGAGGACCGGATCTACCGGCTGAAGACCGCCCAGGGCCCGCGCGAGGCGCATGTCGCCGCGCTCGAGGACCGGCCGGGCTGTCGCGAACTGGCGGTGATCCCCGCCGAACTGCCGAAGGTGGGCGCGGACCAGAGCCTCTCGGAACTGCCCGTGGCGGTCCTGAAGGTGGCAGGCGACGGCACGATCCTCTTTGCCACGGAAACCGCCCGCCAGCTCCTCGGGGCCGAGAAGCTAGAGGGCGCCCGCCTGCCGCGCTACATGGAAGGCTTGGGCCGTTCGATCGCCGACTGGCTCTCCGAGGCGGCCGAGGGCCGCGGTCTCAACCGCTCGGAATTCCTGCGCCTCGTCCGCGACGACCGCGAGGCCTTCGTGCAGGTCACATTGACCCCCACGACCGAGGCCGGGCGCCGCATTCTGATCGCCGTTCTGAACGACGCGACCGAGCTCAAGACCCTCGAAGCGCAATTCGTGCAAAGCCAGAAAATGCAGGCCATCGGCCAGCTCGCCGGCGGCGTTGCCCATGATTTCAACAACTTGCTGACCGCCATCACCGGCCATTGCGACCTCATGCTGCTGCGCCACGACGCCGCCGATCCGAATTACGCGGACCTCGTGCAGATCAGCCAGAACGCCAACCGCGCCGCCAGCTTGGTCGGCCAGCTCCTGGCCTTTTCGCGCAAGCAGACCCTGCGCCCCAGCATCTTCGACATGCGCGAGACGCTCTCGGACCTGACCCATCTCTTGAACCGGCTGGTCGGCGAACGCACGCGGCTGATCCTGACGCATGACCCGCGTCTGCCGCCGGTGCGCGGCGACCGCAGGCAGCTTGAGCAGGTCGTGATGAACCTCGTGGTCAACGCCCGCGACGCCATGCCCGAGGGCGGCGAGATCCGCATCGAGACCGAACATGTCACCCTCGAGGAACCGCTGCGCCGCGACCGCGCGCGCCTGCCCGCGGGCTCCTACGTGCGGATCCGGGTGATCGACGGCGGGCAGGGCATCCCGCAGGACCAGCTCGGCAAGGTCTTCGAGCCTTTCTTCACCACCAAGCGGCAGGGCGAAGGCACGGGCCTCGGCCTGTCGACCGCCTATGGCATCGTGAAACAGACCGGCGGCTTCATCTTCGTCGAAAGCGCGCCGGGCGCAGGCACCACCTTCTCGATCTATGTGCCGGCCCACGACGGGCCGCTGCCACAGCCCGATCCCGCTCCGCGCGAGGTCCCGCGCGGCCGGCTCCGCGGCCGCGCCCGGGGCAACATCCTGCTGGTCGAGGACGAGGCCCCGGTCCGCGCCTTCGCCAGCCGCGCGCTTACCTTGCGCGGCTACAAGGTAAGGGAGGCCCCCAGCGCCGAGGCCGCGCTGGAGCTGCTTTCGGGCAGCGGCATGGCGGTGGATCTCTTCATCTCCGACGTGATCATGCCCGGCCGCGACGGGCCCAGCTGGATCACCGAGGCGCGCGCCAAACACCCCGGCACGCCGGTGATTTTCATGTCGGGCTATGCCGAAGAGGCGCTCGACCGCTCCGGCCCCGAGCTGGCCGACGCCGCCTTCCTGCCGAAACCCTTTTCACTCAACGAGTTGACGGACCTGGTCGACGAGACGCTGGGCATTGATATCGACACCTACCTGCCGCGCCGGAAGCCGAAACCGCCGGCGGATCCGGCAGCAGAGGGTGGGGCGGCTGCGGAGCCATCAAGTGAGTTCGGGGCACATGGAAGCTCCGACGCGCCAGAGGGAGGCAGCGCCCAACCCAAAGCCCGGGAGGCCCCGGCCTCATGATTATTTCTGCGAAAAATGCAGGACAATTTTTCGGAAAAATCGCAACTGCGCTGCGCCGCGCGTTTGGAATGGCAAAACCGTTTCGCCGCTTTCCAAGGCGAGCTGCCCGCGCGCTTCTGCGCCGGCACGCCCCGCCGCGCCCCTTAGATCGCGATATACTCCACCGTCTCGCCCGCGCGGCGCGCGGGGTCTTCCGGCGGGCGGACCACCAGCGCATCGGCCTCTCCCAGAACCGACAGGAGGCTCGAATCCTGGCGCTCGAAGACGCGCAGCCCTTCGGCCCCGCGCGCCGCCCGCATGTAATGCGCGCGCGGCCCGTTGGCGGGCAGGTCCTGGGCCAGCCGTCCTTGCTGCCGCGGCGCGGGCGCGGCGCCGAGCCCCTGCATGGCGCGCAACACGGGCGCCACGAAGACATGCCCGCAGACCATGGCCGAGACCGGGTTGCCCGGCAGGCCGATCATCATCGCCGCGCCCAACCGCCCGGCCATGAGCGGTTTGCCCGGTCGCATGGCGACCTTGTAGAAGGCGCGCTCGAGCCCAAGGGTCTCGGCGACCTCGCCCACCAGGTCGTGATCGCCAACCGAGGCGCCGCCCACGGTGATCACCAGGTCCGCGTCGGCCACCAGCCCCAGGACCGCGCCCAGGGCCGCGCGACTGTCGCGCGCGATGGGCAGAAGCCGCACCTCGGCGCCCAGCCTCTCGAACAGCGCGGCCAGCCCATAGGTGTTGGAGGCGACGATCTGGTCCGGGCCTGGCGTCTCTCCGGGGCTGACCAGCTCGTCGCCGGTGGCGATCAGCGCGACGCGCGGGCGGCGCGCGACGCTCAGCTCGGCCGCATTCATCGCCGCCAGAAGCGCGATGTCATTCGGCCCGAGGCGCCGCGGCGCCGCGACCTGATCGCCCGCGCGGAAATCCACACCGGCGGCGCGGATATGCGTCCCGGCATCGAGGTTGTCGCCCAGGGTGATCTGATCGCCCTCGCGGGTCACATCCTCTTGGATCACCACCCGCATCGCGCCTTCGGGCAGCGGCGCGCCGGTGAAGATCCGCACCGCCTGACCCGGGCCCACGGGGCCTTCGAAGCGATGGCCGGCGGCGCTTTCGCCGAGAACCCGCAGCCGGGCGCCCGGCGCGGCCTCGGTGACCGCATAGCCATCCATGGCGGCGGCGGCAAAGGGCGGCTGGTCGCGGAGGGCGGTGACCGGCGCGCGCAGCACCCGCCCTGAGGCCTGCCGCAGCGGCACGCGCTCGGCCTCGAGCTCGGGCGTCAGGGCAAAGAGCGCCTCGAGCGCCGCCTCGACCGAGATCACGGCGCCTCGTAGCGGCCGGACTTGCCGCCGTCCTTGAGCGCCACCTCGATGCCGCCGATCTGCATGCCCTTATCCACGGCCTTGAGCATGTCGTAGACGGTCAGCGCCGTGGTCGAGACGGCGGTCAGCGCCTCCATCTCGACGCCGGTTTGGCCCGTGGTCTTGACCGTGGCCTCGATCCGCAGCCCGGGCAGCTCGGCATCGGGGGTCACCTCGACCGAGACCTTGGTGACGGGCAATGGATGGCAGAGCGGGATCAGCTCGGGCGTCTTCTTGGCGCCCATGATCCCCGCGAGCCGGGCCACGCCGATCACGTCGCCCTTCTTGGCGCGGCCCTCGCGGGTCATCTCCAGGGTCTCGGGCAACATCCGGACCCAGCCCCGCGCCACGGCGACCCGCGCGGTCACCGCCTTGTCGGAGACATCGACCATATGCGCGTCGCCCTTGGCGTCGAAATGGGTGAGCCCGCCCGCCATGCGCTCAGGCCACCGGATCGGCGAGGATCTTGGCCGTGGCGGCCTCGACGTTGTCCTCGCGCATCAGGCTCTCGCCGATGAGGAAGCTGCGCACGCCGGCCTCGGCGATCTCCGCCAGGTCGGAGGGCGCCGCGAGGCCCGATTCCGAGACGACCAGCGCATCGTCGGGCATCAGCGCCGCGAGCCGCTTGGTGGTCTCGAGCGAGGTCTCGAAGCTGTGCAGGTCGCGGTTGTTCACCCCGATCAGCCGCGACTTCAGCTTCAGCGCGCGCTCGAGCTCGGCCTCGTTGTGGACCTCGACCAGCACATCCATGCCCCAGTCATGGGCCACGGCTTCCAGCTCGGCAGCCTGGTCGTCCTCGAGGGTCGCCATGATCAGCAGGATGCAATCGGCATGCAGCGACCGGGCCTCGATCACCTGGTAGGGATCGTAGATGAAATCCTTGCGGATCGCCGGCAGCCGCGTGGCGTTGCGCGCCTGGCTGAGGTAGGGCTTCGCGCCCTTGAAGCTGGGCATGTCGGTCAGGATCGACAGGCAGGTCGCGCCGCCGCGCTCATAGGCCTGGGCGAGGCCCGCGGGGTCGAAATCCTCGCGGATGATGCCCTTGGAGGGAGACGCCTTCTTGACCTCGGCGATCAGCCCGTAGCCCGAGGATTGCGCGCGCTTCAGGCTGTCGGCGAAGGGGCGCAGGTCGGATGCGTTCTTCGCGGCCTCCTCGATCAGGTCGATCGGCATGGTGGCCTTGTCCGCGGCGATTTCCTGGAGCTTGTAGGCTTTGATCTTGTCAAGAATGGTCTCTGTCATGTCCTCACCAGTTGATGTCGCAATCAGCCTGTGACCTAAGCCAAGCGTTGATCCGCGAAAAGGGCCGGGAGCCGAAAAACCCCCGGCTCGCCGACAGGGGCGACGGATGCGGCGCGCTCAGGATAAGGTGGTCGGCGCCGCGAATGAAGGGGCGAAAGGCCTGCGCCTTGGCGCCCCACAAAAGGAAGGCGCGCGGCCGGTCCGAGAGCGCGTCCAGCACCTCTTCGGTGAGCCGCTGCCAGCCAAGCCGGGCATGGCCGCCGGCCTCGCCGGCCGGAACAGTCAGCGCGGTGTTCAGCAGAAGCACCCCCTGCGCGGCCCAGTCGGAGAGGTCTCCCTCGCTGCGCGTCACCTCAAGGTCGGCCTGCAACTCCTTGTATATGTTCGACAAGCTGCGGGGCAGGGGGCGCGTCTCCGGGGCGGTGGAGAAGGCGAAACCATTGGCGTGCCCGGGCGTCGGATAGGGGTCCTGGCCCAGGATCACCACCCGCACATCCGCCGGATCCGCCGCTTCGAGCGCGGCGAAGACCTGCGGCGCGGGCGGCAGGATCAAGCGCTGTTCGGCGGCCAGCCGCGCGGCGATGCGCGGCCAATGGGTCGCGAAAAAGGGCAGATGCGCCCAAGCGGCGGGCGGGTTGGGCGGCGTCACGCCTGGGACAGCCGCGCCAGCGCCTCGATCCGGGCCATGGCCGCGCCGCTGTCGAGGCTTTCGGCGCCGAGCGCCGCGCCTTCCTTCAGTTCACCCGCGCGGCCCGCGACCACCAGCGCTGCGGCAGCATTCAGCAACACCGCGTCGCGGTAGGCGCCGGGCGCGCCACCCAGGACCGCGCGGAAGGCGCGGCCGTTCTCCTCGGGCGTGCCGCCGAGGATCGCCTCGAAGGGATGCTCGGGCAGGCCCGCGTCCTCGGGGTGCAGCTCGAACTCGCGGATCGCGCCGTCTTCGAGCGCCGCGACATGGCTCACACCCGCGATCGACAGCTCGTCGGTGCCGTCGCCGCCATGCACCAGCCAGGCCCGTTCGGAGCCCAGGGCCTGCAGCGTCTCGGCCATGGGCCGGATCATCGCACGCGAGAAGGCGCCGGTAAGCTGCCGCGTCACAGAGGCCGGATTCGTGAGCGGCCCCAATATGTTGAAGATCGTTCTTGTCCCGAGCTCCTGGCGCGTCGGGCCGACATGGGCCATGGCCGGATGGTGCATCGGCGCCATCATGAAGCAGATGCCCGCCTCGCGCAGGATCGCCTCGACCCGGCCCGCCTCGATCATCACCTTGACGCCCATCTGGGTCAGCGCATCGGCCGAGCCGGACTTCGACGAGAGGTTGCGGTTGCCGTGTTTCGCCACCGTCACCCCGGCGCCCGCCACCACGAAGGCCGTCGCGGTCGAGATGTTCAGCGTGCCCTTGCCGTCGCCGCCCGTGCCGACGATATCCATGGCGCCCGTGGGGGCGGCGACCTTGTGGCACTTGGCGCGCATGACCGAGGCCGCGGCGGCATATTCCGCGACGCTTTCGCCGCGGGTGCGCAGTGCCATGAGGAAGCCGCCGATCTGGCTCGGCGTGGCTTCGCCCTCGAAGAGAAGCGTGAAGGCGCGGGTGGCCTCCTCAGGGGTCAGCGGGCGTTCGGCGGCGGCCGAGATCAGCGGTTTCAGGCTCTCGCTCATGCCGGCACCGGAAGCAGGTTGGTGAAGTTTTTCAAAAGCTTGTGCCCGTGTTCCGAGGCGATGCTTTCAGGGTGGAACTGCACCCCGTGGATCGGCAGGCTTTTGTGCGAGAGCCCCATGATCGTCCGGTCCTCGAGCGCGGCGGTCACCTCGAGGCAGTCGGGCAGGCCCTCGCGGGCGACGACGAGGCTGTGGTAGCGCGTCGCGGCGAAGGGCGAGGGCAGCCCGGCGAAGACGCCGCCGCCCTCGTGGCGGATCTGGCCCATCTTGCCGTGCACGATGTCGCTGTGGCGCTGGACCCGGCCGCCGAAGGCCTGGCCGATGGTCTGATGGCCGAGGCAGACGCCCAGGAGCGGCGTGCCGGTCTCGGCGGCGGCCTCGGTCAGCGCGAGGCAGATGCCCGCCTGGTCCGGGTCGCAGGGCCCGGGCGAGAGCAGGATGCCCGCGGGCTTCATCGCCATGGCCTCCTGCACGTCGAGCGCGTCGTTGCGGCGCACGGTCACCTCGGTGCCGAGCTCGCCCAGGTAGTGCACGAGGTTATAGGTGAAGCTGTCGTAATTATCGATGAGCAGCAGCATGTTCTGGCCTGTTTCCGACGGTTTGTGGGGCCGCGGGGGCTGGTCCGGGCGGGGCGAATTCCGGTATAGATGGTCCGAGCGGCCCGAGGAGGTCAAGGGCGCAGGGCGGCGCCGCGGCCCGCGCGCCTCGCCGGGAGAAGGCCGCGAGACTTCAGGCAGGCCCCGGGACCGGGGCGCAAGGGTAAGGACGGGCGATGGCGCGCGGATTTCTGGCAGGCACGATGACGGGCGTTGTGATCGCGGCGGGGGGCGCGGCGGTTCTGTCGCTGACCCAGAGCTATCCCGAGCCGCCGGCGGGGCTGATGCCCGAGCCGCAGGTTGCGGGCGAGGATCGCGAGGCCGGGGCCGCGCCCGAGCCGGGACAGGCCGGGGCCGAGGCGCCCGGGGCCGATGCGGCGCCCGCGCCGGGCCGTTCGTCCGGCGGGCTGGTGGCGCCCGCGCCCGATGCGCCGCTGGCCGACGGGGCGGACAGGCGTTCGGCGGCGGCCCCCGAGGTGACCGCGCCGGCGGAGGGCCTCTCCGAGGCGCCGGAGCCGGGTGCGGCGGGTCCGGTCGCGCCGGGCGCGGATGCGCCGGTGAGCGCCGCGCCGGGTAGCGCGGGCCTTGAGGCGCCGGCAAGTGAGCGCGCGCCAGAGGCGGCCGAGGCCCCGGCGGAGCCGCCGCGGCCCGAGGTCTCCGACGGCGAGGCCGGTTTTGCCGCGGCGCCCTCGGAGGGCGCGGCCCCCGACCAGCCCGTCACGGGCGACGCCCCCCGCGCCGCGCCGGGGCCCGAGAGCCTGCCCACGCAGAGCCCCGACAGCGGTCCGGCGCCCGAGACGCAGAGCGCCGAGGCACCCGCCCGTGGCGCGGCGCCCGAGGCAGGCTCCGCGCCGGACATGGAGGTCGCGCTGGCGGATCCGACCCGGGCCGACGAGGCCGCGCCCGAGGGCGACGGCATGGCGCTGGCCGCGCCGGAAGGGGCGGATGTCGTGCCGGAGGCGCCGGAAGGGGCGATGGTTGAGGCGGGCGACGGATCAGAGGCTGCTTCGGATGATGTCGAGGGGAGCTCTTCGGGTCCGACGGCTGATAGCGCCAAGGGTGGTGACGCGGGCGAGACCGCCTCTGCTGGCAGCGCCGCCGAAGACAGCGCCGCCGATAGTGGCCAACCCGCCGACCCGGCGACCAACGAAGACGCCTCCGAGACAGGGGTGAGCGCCACCCAAGAGAGCGCCACCCAAGAGAGCAGCACTCAGACCACCCGGCCCCCCGACGCCATGGCAGCGGCCCCGGAGGACGCCCCTGAGGCACCGAGCGCGGAGACCACCCCGCCCGAACGCCCCGCGCCCGCGCCGCAGGCGCAGGACGAGGTGGCGGTGCTCAGCCCGCCCGACAGCGAGGCCGGCCGCCCGCAGGTGGGCCGGCCCGCGACATCTCCGACCGAGCGCGCGGATGCCGCGCGCAGCACCCGCCTGCCGCGCATCGGCGAGACGCCCGAGGACAGTACGCCCGCGCCGGAAGAGACCCCGGCCAGCGCGGCGGAGGGCGCCAAGGGCCTCGACCCCGACGCGCCGCCTTACCAGCGCTACGCCGTCGCGCATGAGGCCGAGGCCGGCCAGCCGCGCCTTGCGGTGATCCTGATGGACCCGGGCACGGGGCCGCTCGGGCCCGCGGCGCTCGAGGCCTTTCCCTTTCCGCTCTCCTTCGCCGTCGACCCGACCGCGCCCGACGCGGCGGCGCGCATGCGGGGCTACCGCGAACGCGGCTTCGAGGTGCTGGCGCTGACCGCGCTGCCCGAGGGCGCCGCGGCCCGGGACGTCGAGGTCACGCTGGAGGCCGCGCTTGGCGCGCTGCCCGAGGTGGTGGGCGTGCTCGAGGCTCCCGAGGGTGGCCTTCAGGGCTCGCGCGATGTCTCCGAACAGGTGGCCGATTACCTCGCCGCCTCGGGCCATGCGCTGGTCATGCAGGGGCAGGGGCTGAACACCGCGACCGACCTCGCGCGGCGCGGAGGGGTGCCCGCGGGCGCGGTCTTCCGCGACTTCGACGGCGACGGGCAGGACCCGACGATGCAGCGCCGGATGCTCGACCGCGTGGCGCTGCGCGCGCGGCAGGACGGCGCGGTCATCGCGCTTGGCCGGCTGACGGCGGACACCGTCTCGGCGCTGCTCCTTTGGGGGCTGCAGGACCGCACCAACGATCTCGCGCTGGTGCCGGTCTCGGCGGTGCTCGCGGCGCAGGGGGAGTAGCGGGTCAGGCGGACAAACGGGGCAGGGCGCGAGGTCATCGAAGGCCTGGGCTCTCGGGACGCGCGGCACTTTTCTCAGCTCTTGAGTCCCCGTGCCGACCGCCTCCCAGCCCCTCTCACCCGCCGCCTCCCGGCACAGCAGGCGGCAGAGTCACCCCCGCGCCGTGCCGCTTTCCGCCCAGGAGGCCAGCGTCGCGCCGAGGTCGCCGTAGCCGGTCATCCGCCGCTCGAAGGCGAGCCCAAGGCGCGCGGCGCAGTCGCGGGCGCGCTCGGTCAGCGCCGGGTCGTCGGTCTGGGCCTGGTAGACCAGCGTCTCGTAATTGCCGAAATACATCTCGCGCAGCTCGGGGTGGCGGTCGAGGCCGAGCGGGCGCCAGACGAAGGCCTCGAACTGGCGCACGAGGAAATCGGTGAGGTAGAAGGCGGTGCATTCCTCGCGGGCGGCGAACGCCGCGTTGCCCTCGAAGAAGCTGTAGCAATGGGGGCCGGGCACCATCTCCACGCCCATCTCCGCGCAGGCCGCCGCCAGCCCGCCACCGGTGCCGCAGTCGCCGTAGACCACGTAGATGCGCGCGTAGTCCCCGCGCGCCTTCTCGACGGCCTGGCGCACGGCGGGGGTGATCTTCTCGGGCGTGTTGTGCAGGATCGCGGGCAGGCAGGTGAGATCGAGGTGATCCCAGCCATTGGCGGCGCGTAGGTCGAGGATTTCCCGCGCGAGCGCCCCGCAGGCGATCAGCAGGATGCGGCCGGAGCCGTCCTCGGCGTAGCCCTTGTCGCGAAGCGTGGCGTCGTCAGGTGTGGCTGTCGTCATAGGGGACATGTCCAAGCCCCCAGCGCGCGATGAGCGCTACCACCAGCAGGACGGGCATCACCGCCAGGACGCCGAACGCGCTCATGGCCCAGACGGTCAGCGCCGCTGCGGCCACGACCAGAAGGATTGTGAGTGCGAAGGATGTCACGGGCATGATTTCTCCTTTCCCTGCCAATAATATGGGGCACAGTCGTGGAAAGAAAAAGCCCCCTCGGCGCGAGAGGGGGCCCGATGTGACGGAAGGTCACCCGCCTTTGGCGGATTACTGCGCGGCCGCCTGGTTGTGCCGACGCGCCACCAGCTCCTTGGCGGTGTCGACCGCGACCGCGGCGTCGCGGCAGTAGGCATCGGCACCGATCGCCCGGCCGAAGTCCTCGTTCAGGGGCGCGCCGCCCACCAGCACGATGAAATCGTCGCGGATGCCCTGTTCCTTCAGCGTGTCGATCACGACCTTCATGTAGGGCATGGTGGTGGTCAGCAGCGCCGACATGCCGAGGATGTCGGGCTTCTCGCGCTCGATCGCCTCGAGATAGGCCTCCACGGCGTTGTTGATGCCCAGGTCCACCACCTCGAAGCCCGCGCCCTCCATCATCATGGAGACGAGGTTCTTGCCGATGTCGTGGATGTCGCCCTTGACCGTGCCGATCACCATCTTGCCCATCGGCGGCGCGCCGGTCTCGGCCAGCAGCGGCTTGAGGATCGCCATGCCGGCCTTCATCGCGTTGGCGGCCAGGAGAACCTCGGGCACGAAGAGGATCCCGTCGCGGAAGTCGCGGCCGACGATGGTCATGCCGGCGACCAGCGCCTCGGTCAGGATCTCGTAGGGCTGCCATCCGCGCTCGAGCAGGATGTTCACGCCTTCCTCGATCTCTTCCTTGAGCCCGTCGTAGAGGTCGTCGTGCATCTGCGGCACGAGCTCCTCGTCGGGCAGTTCGGACAGGATCAGATCGTCTTCTTCGTCAGACATTAGGCACGTCCTCTGGTTCGGGCGCCGTCACGGGCGCCGCCTTGATCGGCAGCTATGTGGCTTTTCACCGCACAGCAATCGCCGGATTGCGACATGCGCCGTCCCGCGACCGACGCGCGATGCGCGCGGCTCGGGTCCCTGCGGGGGCGCTTGTGAATGTTCTTCTTCCGTTCTATTCTGACGGCATGCGCCGTCACCAGACCGATATCGCCCCCGAGGCCCGCCGCGGGCGCGGCGCCGCCAGCCGCGACGCGGGGCGGTTCGAACGGTTCTCCCGCGCCGACGACCACGACGGCTGGGAGATCCCCGAGGAGATGCGCCTCCTGCGCACCGAGGTCTCGGTCGAGACGCCGCGCAGCGTGATCAACTACACCCGCTCGCCCGATCTGCCCTTCGACCGCACGATCAACCCCTACCGGGGCTGCGAGCACGGCTGCATCTATTGTTTCGCGCGGCCGAGCCACGCCTGCCTCGGGCTCTCGCCCGGGCTCGATTTCGAGACCCGGTTGGTGGCCCGGCCCGAGGCGCCCGAGGTCCTGGCCCGCGAGCTGCGCGCGCGGCGCTACAGCGTGGCGCCCACCGCCATCGGCACCAACACCGACCCCTACCAGCCGATCGAGCGCGACCAGGGCGTCATGCGCGGCCTGCTCGAGGTGCTGCGCGACTTCCGCCACCCGGTGGGCATCGTGACCAAGGGCACGCTGATCGAGCGCGACATCGACATCCTGTCCGACCTGGCCGCCCAGGGGCTGACCCGCGTCGGCATCTCGGTGACCACGCTCGATGCGCAGCTCTCGCGCCGGATGGAGCCGCGGGTGCCGGCGCCCGCGCGGCGGCTGGCGACGGTCCGGCGCCTCAGCGAGGCGGGCATCCCGGTGCGGCTCATGGTCTCTCCGGTGGTGCCGGCGCTGACCGATCCCGAGCTCGAGGCGATCCTCGAGGCCGGCGCCGAGGCGGGCGTGGATGCGGCCAGCTGGATCATGCTGCGGCTCCCGCGCGAGGTCTCGCCGCTCTGGCAGGACTGGCTCGAGACCCATTACCCCGACCGCGCGGCCCGCGTCATGGCGCGGCTGCGCGAGATGCACGGCGGCAAGGAGTATTCCGCCCAGTGGCACCACCGGATGCGCGGCGAAGGCCATTACGCCGAGATCATCGCCAGCCGCTTCAAGCTGGCGGCGCGGCGCCTCGGCCTCGACCGGAGCGTGCCGCCGCTGCGCTGCGACCTCTTCCGCCCGCCGCCGCGGCCGGGCGATCAGCTGACGCTTCTCTAGGGTCATCAGCCCCGACGGCGGCGGCGTCCGCCGGCGCGGCGCTGGCCGCCTTCGTTCTCGCCGGTGCCGTCGCTCTCGGAGGAGAAACCGCCGATCTTCTCGGCGATGGTCTCGAGCGAGGGACGCTCGCCCCGGGGGCGGGTCTCCAGCGCGGCGCGCATCTTCTCGAGGTGCTCGGGCATGGTGCCGCAGCAGCCGCCGATGATCGTGGCGCCGGAATCGCGGGCCAGCACGGCGTATTCGGCCATGAGGTCCGGCGTGCCGTCGTAGTGGATGTGGCCATCCTCGAAGCGCGGGATGCCGGCGTTGCCCTTGGCCACGACGGGCCGAGTCGGGCCCGCGGCGGTGAAGCCCAGGACGGTGCGCAAGAGGTCCGAGGCGCCGACGCCGCAGTTCGCCCCGAAGGCCAGCGGCGGGTTCGGCAGCCCCTCGACGAGCTTGACCATATCCTCGGAGGTGACGCCCATCATGGTGCGCCCGGCGGTGTCGAAGCTCATGGTGCCGCACCAGGGCATGTCCGCCAGCGCGAAGGCCTCGGCGGCGGCGCGGAACTCCTCGGGCGCGCTGATCGTCTCGACCCAGAGCACGTCGGCGCCGCCTTCCTTCAGGCCCTCGGCCTGTTCGTGGAACATCTCCACGGCGGCCTCATGGGTCAGCTCGCCCACGGGCTGCATGATCTCTCCGGTGGGGCCGACCGAGCCCGCGACAACGACCTTGCGGCCCGAGGCATCGGCCACCTCGCGGCCCAGCTCGGCCGAGACCCGCGACAGCTCGCGGGCGCGATGGGCGGCGTCGTGCAGCTTCAGCCGCGAAGCATTGGCGCCGAAGGAATTGGTGAGAAACAGGTCCGATCCCGCGTCGACCGAACCGCGGTAGAGCGCGCGGATCTTCTCGGGCTCGTCGATGTTCCAGAACTCCGGCGCATCGCCCGAGGAGAGCCCCATGTTGAACAGATTGGTCCCGGTGGCCCCGTCGGCGAGCAGCCAGTCGCGGCTTTGCAGCAGGTCGGTCAGGGCATTGGACATGTCGGGCGGTCTCCGTGCGAGTCGCGGGAAAGGTGTCCCCGCGCAATGCCCGAAGGCGCGCCATGACGCAAATTCATAATGTTCAAGAAGATGATGAGCCGGAGGGCCGGTTCAATGCTCGTCGATCAGCTGCGCCTTGGCCAGCGCCAGCAGCTCATGCATCTTCACGCGGATCTCGTCGTCGCTGGAGCCGGTGCCGAGATCGTCGGCCACCTTGCGCAACACGTCCTCGTGGCCGGCATGGGCGAAATCGGCCTTGATGACGTCGCGCGCATAGGCTTCCGCCTCGGGCCCCGAGAGGCCCAGGCGCTCCGCCGCCCAGAGCCCCAGAAGCTTGTTGCGCCTGGCCTCTGCACGAAACAGCATTTCCTGATCGTGGGCGAACTTATTCTCGAACGCGGCTTCGCGGTCGTCGAAGGTGGTCATTCCGGGCCTCCCGACAAATGCGTCTGTTCGGTTATGATACGGTCAATCAGGGGCTTCGGGCAAGCGTGCGCCTGCGCAGCTTGCGGGTTTTCGGGGCTTCGACTAAAGGTCGCGCAACGGGCGCGGGGGCTTCCCCCGTGCCGATTCCTGTATCTTGGGAAAGGGGCCGCATGGCACGCCGCAAGAAGATCTACGAAGGCAAGGCGAAGGTTCTCTACGAAGGCCCGCGCCCGGGCACGATCGTCCAGTATTTCAAGGACGACGCCACCGCCTACAACGCCGAGAAGAAGGATGTGATCGACGGCAAGGGCGTGTTGAACAACCGCCTGTCGGAGTTCTTCATGTCCGGGCTGAACCAGATCGGCGTGCCGACCCATTTCATCGAGCGGCTGAACATGCGCGAGCAGCTGGTGCGCTCCTGCGAGATCATCCCCCTCGAGGTGGTGGTGCGCAACGTGGTGGCGGGCTCGATGGCCAAGCGCCTCGGCATGGAGGAGGGCACGCCGCTCACCCGTCCGGTGGTGGAATACTACTACAAGGACGATGCGCTCGGCGATCCGCTGGTCACCGAGGAACATATCGCCGCCTTCGGCTGGGCCAGCCAGCAGGACATGGACGACATCCTGAGCCTCGCGCTCCGGGTCAACGACTTCCTTTCGGGCGTGATGATGGCGGTCGGCATCCGGCTCGTCGACTTCAAGATCGAGATCGGCCGCGTCTTCGAGGGCGACTTCCAGCGGCTCATCGTGGCCGACGAGATCTCGCCCGACAGCTGCCGGCTCTGGGACATCGAGACCGGGCAGAAGCTCGACAAGGACGTGTTCCGCCGCGATCTCGGCAACCTGGCCGATGCCTACACAGAGGTGGCGCGGCGCCTGGGCGTGATGCCCAAGAACAACCAGCCGGTCACCAAGCCGACGCTGATCAACTGAAAGAAGCCCGGGCCCGGGGCGGCGCGGTAACGACAAGGGGCAGATGCGATGAAGGCACGGGTTCATGTGATGCTGAAGGACGGCGTTCTCGACCCGCAGGGCGAGGCGGTCCGCCACGCGCTCGGCGCGCTGGGGTTCGAGGGCGTCGAGGGCGTCCGCCAGGGCAAGGTGATCGAGCTCGACCTGGCCCCCGGCACCACCGAGGCGCAGGTCGGCGAGATGTGCGAGAAGCTGCTCGCCAACACGGTGATCGAAAGCTACCGGGTCGAGGTGCTGTGATGCGCGCCGCCGTCCTGGTCTTCCCCGGCTCCAACTGCGACCGCGACCTGGCGCAGGCCTTCCGCGCCGCGGGCTTCGAGACCCAGATGGTCTGGCACAAGGAGACCGCGCTGCCCGAGGGCACCGACATCGTCGGCGTGCCGGGCGGCTTCTCCTACGGCGATTACCTGCGCTGCGGCGCCATCGCCGCCAATTCGCCGATCTGCCGGGCGCTGGTCGATCACGCGGGCCGGGGCGGTTATGTCTTCGGACCCTGCAACGGCTTCCAGATCCTGACCGAGACCGGCCTCCTGCCCGGGGCGCTCCTGCGCAACGCCGGGCTGAAATACATCTGCCGCACCGAGCCGCTTTTGGTGGGCGAGACCGACAGCGTCTTCACCCGGGGCTACGGCGCGGGCGAGGAGATCATGATCCCCATCGCCCATCACGACGGCAATTATTACGCCGATGCCGAGACGCTGGACCGGCTCGAGGGCGAGGGCCGCGTGGCCTTCCGCTACGGCCGCAATCCCAACGGCTCGCAGCGCGACATCGCGGGCATCCTCTCGGCCAACCGCCGGGTGCTCGGCATGATGCCGCATCCCGAGCGCGCCGCCGATCCGGGCCATGGCGGCACCGACGGTCAGCGTCTTTTCGCCCATCTCAGCGGGGCCCTGGCGGCCGCCTGACTTGTGGCGGGGCCTCTCGGGGCCTATGACATATCCATGTCGGAGACGCCGTCCGAAGACACATCCCGCCCCGGGCCCGGGCCATTGTCGTGGCGCGTGCGCGCTGCGCTGGTCGCCCTGTTCGCCGCCGCGGTGGCGACCGTCTGGGTGACGAACGCGCTTCTGACCGATCGTTTCACCGAGACCACGCGCAACCGCGCCGAGCTGCGCCTGGCGCTCTACAGCGGCAACCTCCTGTCCGAGCTGCGCCGCAACGCCATCGTGCCGCAGCTTCTGGCGCGCGACCCCGCACTGATCAACGCGCTCAACACCGACGACTACAGCCAGTCGACCCAGCGGCTGATCTCCTTCGTCGAGGAGATCGGCGCGGCCTCGCTCATGCTGCTCGACGAGGAAGGCCGGACCGTGGCCGCGACCGACCGCGCCCGGCTCGGCGCGGCGCATCGCAACGCGCCCTATTTCGTGGAGGCCATGCGCTCGTCCTCGACGGTCTTCACCTCGATCCCCAACGAGGTGGGCAATTACACCTTCACCTATTCCCGCCGGGTCGAGAGCCAGGGCAACGCCCTTGGCGTCATCGTGGTCGAGGCGGATCTGGCGAAGTTCGAACGCGCCTGGGCAGGCATCTCGGACGCGGTGCTGGTCACCGACAGCGAAGGCCGGATCATCCTGGCGACCGAGCCGCGCTGGCGCGGGCTGACGGTCGAGGCGGCGCTGGCGCGCCAGCCTCCCGACAGCGCCATCGAGCGCGCGATCCAGGCCACCACCGACTGGACCGCGCTGCCCGCCGACGCCTATGTCGGCGGCCAGGCGGTGATGCGGATCGACGGGCGCATCCCCTTCCGGGGCTGGTCGATCACCTCCTTCACCACCTACCAGAGCGTGCGCGAGCGGGTGAACGCCGTGCTCGCCCTCGAGATCATGGGCTTCGCGCTCCTCGCGGCGCTGGCCTTCTACGCGCTCAGCCGAAAGACCGCGCTGCGCATGGCGCTCTTCCAGCGCGAAAGCCGCGAGCTGCGCCAGCTCAACCTGCGCCTCCAGCGCGAGATCGCCGAGCGCGAGCGCGTGCAGGAAAACCTCGCGGTTGCCGAACAGACCCTGGCGCAAAGCTCCAAGCTTGCCGCCCTCGGCGAGATGTCGGCGGCGGTCAGCCACGAGCTGAACCAGCCGCTCGCCGCGATGAAGACCTATCTCGCCGGCGCCCGGCTTCTGCTGCGCCGCAACCGCCCCGACGAGGCACTCAGCGCCTTCCACCGCATCGACGACCTGATCGAACGCATGGGCGCCATCACCCGGCAGCTCAAATCCTATGCCCGCAAGGGCCAGGAGGAGTTCTCGCCGGTGGAGATGGGCGAGGCGGTGACCTCGGCGCTGGCGATGATGGAGCCGCAGCTCCGCGCCCGCCAGGTGCGCATCAGCCGGGTGCTGCCCGACGAGAAGGTGCATGTCATGGGCGACCGGATGCGCATCGAACAGGTGCTGATCAACCTCTTGCGCAACGCGCTCGACGCGACCAAATCGGTGCGCAACCCCGAGATTGAGATCCTGCTCGCCCATGGCGAGACGGCGACCCTGAGCGTGCGCGACAACGGCCATGGCATCGAGGATCTCGATGCGCTGTTCGAACCATTCTACACCACCAAGCAGCCCGGAGACGGCACCGGACTGGGGCTGGCGATTTCCTCGGGGATCGTCAGCGACCTCGGCGGACGGCTCACCGCGCGGAACGCCGAGGGCGGTGGGGCCGTTTTCGAGATGCAACTGCCGATCATGACCGAAGACACTCAAGCCGCGGAATAAGAGAACAATGGCAAAGGCTATGAAAATCGCGATCGTCGACGACGAGAAGGATATGCGCCAATCGATCAGTCAGTGGCTGGCGCTCTCGGGCTATGACACCGAAAGCTTCGGCAGCGCCGAGGAGGCGCTGAAGACCGTCGGAGCGGATTATCCGGGCATCGTCATCACCGACATCAAGATGCCGGGCATGGACGGCATTCAGCTTCTGAAAAAGCTCATGGGGCTCGACAGCTCGCTGCCGGTGATCATGATCACCGGCCATGGCGACGTGCCCATGGCGGTGGAAGCCATGCGCATCGGCGCCTTCGACTTCCTGGAGAAGCCCTTCAACCCCGAACGCATGTCGGATCTGGCCAAGAAGGCCACCAACGCCCGGCGGCTGACGCTCGACAACCGGCAGCTCCGGCGCGAGCTCTCGGACGGCGGGCAGATCATGCAGAAGCTCATCGGCCAGGCCCCGGCCATGGAGCGGCTGCGCGAGGACATCCTCGATCTCGGCCAGGCCGACGGCCACGTGCTGATCGAGGGCGAGACCGGCACCGGCAAGACGCTGGTGGCCCATGCCCTGCACGCCGTCGGCAGCCGGGCGGGCAAGCGTTTCGTGCTCCTGCCCTGCGCGGCCATGGACGAGGCGGCGCTGACCAAGCGGCTTTTCGGGCCGATGGACCCCGACGACAGCCGCCTGCCGGCCATCGAGGAGGCCCGCGGCGGCACGCTGGTCCTCGAGGACATCGAAAGCCTCTCGGACGGCGCCCAGGCGCGGCTCCTGTCGGTGATCAACGACCAGGGCAACCCGCCCGAGACCCGGATCGTGGCGATCTGCAACCTCCAGGACGAGGGCAAGACCTGCGAGACGGCGCTGCGCTCGGACCTCTTCTACCGGCTCGCGGCGCTGCGCATCACCGTGCCGCCCCTGCGCCAGCGCGGCGAGGACATCCTGACGCTCTTCACCCGGCTCTCGGAAAGCTACGCCGAGGAATACGGCTGCGAGGCGCCCCAGGTCTCGGCCCAGGAGGCCGCGCAGCTTCTGCAGGCGCCCTGGCCGGGCAACGTGCGCCAGCTCATCAACCTCGCCGAACGCGCGGTGCTGCAATCGCGCCGCGGGACGGGGACGATCTCCTCGCTCCTGATGAACGACCACGAGGACATGCAGCCGGTGATGACCACCGAGGGCAAGCCGCTGAAGGAATACGTGGAAGCCTTCGAGCGCATGCTGATCGACAACACCATGCGCCGCCACAAGGGCTCGATCTCGAGCGTGATGGACGAGCTCTGCCTGCCGCGCCGGACGCTGAACGAGAAGATGGCGAAATACGGCCTGCAGCGGTCGGATTACCTCGACTGACTGCGCTTGATTGAGAGGCCGGGGGGCTGTCTGCCCCCCGGACCCCCCGAGAGTATTTAAGGCCCGGTCAGGCCTGCGCGGTGGCGCGTTGGGGGTGGCCGGGTTTCTTGTTGTGAGGGGGGGCGG
>NZ_JAJSEC010000012.1 GCF_021272185.1 Roseivivax sp. GX 12232 | reverse complement strand
ACGGGAGACGGGAGACGGGAGACGGGAGACGGGAGACGGGAGACGGGAGACGGGAGACGAGAGACGAGAGACGAGAGACGAGAGACGAGAGACGAGAGACGAGAGACGGGAGACGAGAACCCAGGCACCAAAGCCCAAACCCCAAAGCCCCCCGTCACCCCGCCTCGATCATCTCCTTGATCGCCCGCGCGTGCCCCGCCTCGGCCGCCAGCACGTCCGCGGCAAACCCCTCGGCGGTTGCCAGAAGCGCCTCGCCGGGGACCAGCGCGTCGATCAGGCCCCAGCCCTCGGCCTCTTCCACCGGCAGCTTCTCCCCGGCCATCAGGAGGCGCTTGGCGCGCGCGGGCCCGACCAGCGCGCGCAGCCGCGCGGGGTCCGAGGGCTGCGGCAGGAAGCCGAGCTTCATCACCGGGTAGAACAGCCGCGCCCCGGGCACCGCGAGCCGGAAGTCGCAGGCCAGCGCCATGCCCATGGCGCCGCCCGCGCAGGAGCCGTTCAGCGCCGCGATGCTGAGCCCTGGGAAATCCGCCACCGCGGCCGAGAGCCGCTCCCAGAGCGGCGATGTGGCAAGCCCGGCGCGCGCCTCGGCGATGTCGGCGCCGGCGGAGAACACCTCGCCCGCGCCGGTCAGGACCAGCACCCGCGCGCCCCGGCCCGCCTCGAGATCGGCGCGCGCCGTCTCGACCGCGGCGCAGAGCGCCTCGAGCATGGCGCCGGTCAGCGCATTGGCCTTCTCGGGCCGGTCGAGGGTCAGGACCCGCAGCCCGCCCCGGTCCTCGGCGCGGATCACGTCAGGCCGATCCGCTGGCGGATGGCGGTGTCGCGCAGCGAGACCTCGCCGCCCTTGAAGTCGTCGGCCTCCGGGCCGCACATCCACAGCAGCGCCTCGGCCACCCAGTCGGGCGGGATGTGGTCGGACCAGTCGAGCTGGCTCACCGGGTTGATGCCCGAGGCCTTGATCTCGCGCTGCATCTCGGTCGCCACCGTCCCGGGCGAGAGCGACAGCGCCCGCACGCCGACCTCGGAGTTTTCCTTGTCGGCCATGCGGGTAAGCATCAGCGCCCCGGCCTTGGAGGCGCAGTAATGCGACCAGGCCTCGACCGGGCCATGGGCGGCGCCCGAGCCGATGGTCAGCACCGTGCCCGTGCCCTGCTGGCGCATCACCGGCAAGGCCGCGCGCATGCCGTGGAAGACCCCCTTGAGGTTGATGTCGATGACATTGCCCCAGGCCTCGGGATCGGCCTCGGCCAGATGCGCGATCGGCTCGATCACCCCGGCGTTGTTCACCAGAACGTCGAGCCGTCCGAAGGTCCGCACCGTGGTCTCGACCGCCTGTTCGACCTCCCAGAAGCGCGAAATGTCGCAGGGAATGGCAATCGCCTCGGGGCCGATCTCGCCGGCGATCCGGGCGATGTGATCGGCGCCCCGGGCGGTCAGCGCGACCCGCGCCCCGGCCTTGGCAAAGCGCCGCGCGGCGGCCTCGCCGATGCCGCGGCTGGCGCCGGTGATCAATACGGTCTTGCCGGTCATGTCCATGTCGTGCCCTCCCGGGATTTCGGCTCGGGCCCAGCCGTATCGGGCGCATCCCCGACGGTCCAGCCTCTTGACCCCCGGGGGCACAGAAAGGAAGCTTGCGCGGCACGTTCTTGCTTGCTCCGGGAAGGATAGGTCCATGTCACTCAGTCGCCGCAATATTTCATCCCAGGCGCTTGCCCTGGCGCTGGTCCTGCCCGCCGCTCCGGCGCTGGCCGATGTGACCCCGACCCAGGTCTGGGAAGGCTTCCGCGATTACCTCGAAAGTTCGGGCTACAGCGTCACTGCCGATGTCACCGAGGCGGGCGGCACGCTCACCGCGGGCGGGCTCGAGGCGGTCATCACCTTCCCCGAGGACGAGGGCACGCTGACCTTCGCGGGCGGCGACATCCGCTTCGAGGACCTGGGCGACGGCACCGTGCGGGTGGCCTTCCCCGAGCGGATGCCGATCCGCATCACCGGCATGGAGGCGGAAGAGGAGGTCGCCGTCGACCTGGCCTATACCCACCGCGGGCTCGACATGGTGGTCTCGGGCGACGAAAGCGCGATGCTCTACGACTATTCCGCCGAGGCGCTGTCGATCGCGCTCGAGGAGCTGCGCGTCGACGGGGTGGCCATGCCGCCCGAGGTCGGCAGCGGCGGCTTCACCCTCGAAGGCGTCAGCGGCGACATGCGCATGGGCTCGGGCCCGGTTATGGAGCTGGCCCAGACGGTCAATGCCGAGAGCGCCAGCTACGAGATGGCGATCACCGATCCCGACACCGGCGAGAAGGTCGACCTGGCCGGGCGGATGCAGGATCTCTCGCTCACCGGCGAGGGCATGCTGCCCGAGCTTTCCGAAGGCATGAGTGGCGCCGACATGATCGCAGAGGGCCTCGAGGTGGCGGGCAGCTTTACCTACGCGGGCGGCGAGACCCGGATGTCCGGGGTCTCCGAGGGCGCACCCTTCGAGTTCACCTCGGCCTCGGGCGGCGGCAACATCGAGGTGGCGCTCTCCGAAGAAGGGCTGGGCTACCAGTTCGGCGCCGACGCGCTGGAAATCTCGGTCACCTCGGCCGAGATGCCGCTGCCGATCTCGGCCACCGCCTCCGAGGCGCGTTTCGGCATCGCGATGCCGGTCACCGCCTCGGAAGAGCCGCAGGACGTCGACATGATGCTGCGTTTCGTGGGCTTCGAGGTCACCGAGATGCTCTGGTCGATCTTCGACCCGGCAGGCAACCTGCCGCGCGATCCGGCCTCGGTGGTGCTGGATGTGACCGGCAAGGTCACGCCTTACCTCAGCCTGCTCGACCCCGCCGCCATGGAAGCGGCCGAAAGCGCCGGCGAGGTGCCGGGCGAGCTGAACGCCGTGACCATCAACGAGCTGCGCGTCGAGGCGGTCGGGGCCGAGCTGACCGGCGAGGGCGCCTTCAGTTTCGACAACAGCGACCTGGAGACCTTCGGCGGCATGCCCGCGCCCTCGGGCGAGGCGGTGCTGCGGCTCTCGGGCGCCAATGCGCTGATCGACACGCTGGTCGAGATGGGCTTCGTCTCGGCCGAGGACGCCATGGGCGCCCGCATGATGCTGTCGATGTTCGCGGTGCCGGGCGAGGGGCCGGACAGCCTGACATCGACGATCAGCGTGACCGAGGACGGGCAGGTCTCGGCCAACGGCCAGCGCATCCGGTAAGGGGAGGGCGCCGGCGGGTCCGCCCTCCGGTGCTTTCGCGCGCCGCTGTGCCTAGCGCGGCGCCTTTGTCTGCGCGTGTCGCCGCGCCTGGCGGGCCGCCTTTGCCTGCGGGTGTCGCTGCCCTGAACGGGACGCCAAGGCCTCCGCGCCGCCCCGTCTAGCGGGGCGTTTGCGCCTCCGCCTGGCCGCGCCTAGCGCGACGCGGGCGCCTCCGCGTCCAGGAGCTTCTCGAAGAAGACGTCGGGATAGGGATCCTCGTTGAAACGCGGGATCTCGGTCCAGCCGGCGTTGCGATAGAGCGCCACCGCCTCGGGCAGGGCGCTGTTGGTGTCGAGCCGGAGCCGGGTCATGCCGAGCCGCCTGGCCTCGGCCTCGATCTCGGCCATCATCCGCCCGGCGAGCCCCAGCCCGCGCGCCGCCTCGGCGACCCAGAGCCGCTTGACCTCGCCGGTTTCCGATCCGTCCCCCTTGAGCCCGCCGCAGGCCACCGGCAGCCCGTCGCAATCGGCGACATAGAAGGCCCCGCGCGGCGCGCGCAGGCTGTCGGCCTCGGGGTCGGCGGAGAGCGAGACGTCGAAGCCGCCGGGGAAGCGCCGGGCCAGCTCTCCGAAATAGGCCTCGAGGCACCAGATCGCCTCGGCGTCGCGGGGATCGGCGCGGTGGATCTCGATGCGCTCGCGCCCCAGCGTCACCGCCACGAGGTCCATGGCCTCCAATAGCTTCTCGTGGCGCGGATGCCGGGTCAGCGTCTCGGCGGCGTGCTGATCGGAGAGGCGCTCGTATTCGGCGAACTCCGCCGCGCCCTCGGCGGTCAGCTCGGCCAGCCGCCGCCGTCCGTCGGCGGGGTCCTGGGTCAGCCGCACCAGCCCCTCGGCCTCGAGCTCGCGCAGAAGCCGGCTCAGAAGCCCGGAATCGAGATCGAGGTAGCTGCGGATCACGCCGAGGTCACGGCGCCCGGTGCCGATGGCATTGAGCACCCGCGCGGGGCCAAGCGGCCGCCCGCGCCCGAGAAAGCTGTGATCGAGCACCCGCGCCTCGGCGGTGACGGCGCGGTTGAAACGGCGGATACGGGCAACGGGGTCCTGGGTCATTTCGCTGACTTTAGTCAGCTACCCGGCGCCGTCAATCCACATCCGCGCCCCCGGGGCCTCAGGTCGCGCGTAGCGCGGGCAGGCCCACCCCGGTCGACTCGAAGCCGCCGTCGGCGGCCAGCACCTGGCCGGTGATGTAAGAGGCCGCGGGCAGGCAGAGGAAGACGATGGCCTCGGCGATTTCGCGCTCGGTGCCGTAGCGGTTGAGCGGGATGGCGTCGTGATAGGCGTCGATGATCTCCTGGCTGTGCACCGCCATGGCCAGCTTGGTGCGCACCGGTCCGGGGCAGACGCAATTGGCGCGCACGCCGTGCTCGCCCAGCTCGGCGGCCTGCTGCTTGGTGAGCTGGATGATCCCCGCCTTCGAGGTGCCATAGGCGACCCGCAGGGTGGAGGCGCGCAGGCCCGAGATCGAGCCGATGTTCACGATGGCGCCGCGGCTTTCCTTGAGCGCGGGCGTGAGCGCCTGGCTGCAGAGGAAAGGCGCGTCGAGGTTGTTGGCCATGACCCGGCGCCAGCGGGCGAAGTCGGTCTCTTCGATGGGGCCGAAATCGGCGACGCCCGCGTTGTTGACCAGCGCGTCGATGCGGCCCTCGGCGGAAAGCGCCTCGCGGGTCATCCGGTCCACGGCCTCGGGGTCGGAGACATCGGCCTCGATCGCGGTGACGCCGGTCAGCTGTGCCGCCGCGCGGGACAGCTCCGGCCCGTCGCAATCGACCATGACCACGCGCCAGCCCTTTTCGAGAAACAGCGCGGTAGCAGAAAGCCCGATCCCCCTCGCCGCGCCGGTCACCAGCGCCACTGGTCTGTCGCTCATCTTGGTCCCCTCCCTCGTGATCCGGGCGGAGGCTAGGATGCGGCGGCAGGGAAGGCCAGACCCCCGGGGATGGGGTTGGGCGAAGAGAGCGGGGGGCAGGGCAGACCCTCGGGATGTGCTGCCGGGCGCGGAGATGCGGGTCAGTCCAGACCCTGCGCGTTCGACTGCTCCAAAAGACACCCGCCGGGTCGCCCCGCCCTGCGCACACCCCCGCCAGCCCCCCGACCAACCGGCCCGAACGCCCGCCATCAGCGCCCGGAGCCTGCGACGCGACGCCACGGCCTCGCTTGCACCTTGGCCATGCTGGTGTCACCTTGCGCCCAGCAACAGGCGCGAGGGCGGAATGCAGGATTACATGGGCGGCGTGGAGCTGGTCACCCCGGATGTGCCGGAAGCGGCCTGGTTCGAGGATGCCTCCGCCGCCGTCGACAGGCTGGTCGAGCTTTACGACCGCGCCACCGGCTTTCTCTGCGAGCGCTTCCAGGCCGCCATGGAAGAGGGCCACCCCGGGGTGCGCTACCGCGCCTTCTACCCCGAGGTCCGCATCCGCACGACGACCTTCGCCAAGGTCGACAGCCGGCTGTCCTTCGGCCATGTCTCGGCGCCCGGCGTGCATGCCACCAGCGTCACCCGGCCAGACCTCTTCCGCGCCTATCTCGAACAGCAGATCGGGCTGCTCCTGGAAAACCACGGCGTGCCGGTGCAGATCGGCCTTTCGGACACGCCGATGCCGGTGCATTTCGCCGTCGCCAACCGCGAGGGCGTGACCGTCCCGCAGGAGGGCGCCGCCGATTTCATCCTGCGCGACGTCTTCGACGTGCCGGATCTGACCACCACCAACGACGACATCGTCAACGGCACCGTGCCGCCGGCGCCGGACGGCACCGAGCCCCTGGCCCCCTTCACCGCGCAGCGGGTGGACTATTCGCTGGCGCGGCTCGCGCATTACACCGCGACCGACCCCGAGCACTTCCAGAACCACGTGCTGTTTACCAACTACCAGTTCTACGTGACCGAGTTCGAGGCCTATGCCCGCGCGGCGCTGGCCGATCCGTCCTCGGGCTACACGAGCTTCGTGGCCACCGGCAACGCCGAGATCACCGACCCCGAGGGCGTCCTGGCGGACAGCCCGAAGATGCCGCAGATGCCGACCTATCACCTCAAGCGGGCCAATGGCTCGGGCATCACGCTGGTCAACATCGGCATCGGCCCCTCGAACGCCAAGACCGCGACCGACCATATCGCCGTGCTGCGCCCGCATGCCTGGATCATGGTGGGCCATTGCGCGGGGCTGCGGAACTCGCAGTCGCTGGGCGATTTCGTGCTGGCCCATGCCTATCTGCGCGAGGATCGGGTGCTCGACGACGACCTGCCGGTCTGGGTGCCGATTCCGGCGCTGGCGGAAATCCAGACCTCTCTGGAAGAGGCCGTGGCCGTCGAAACCGAGCTCAAGGGCTACGATCTGAAGCGGATCATGCGCACCGGGACGGTGGCGAGCGTGGATAATCGCAACTGGGAGTTGCGCGACAAGGCGGGCCCGGTGCAGCGGCTCTCGCAGTCCCGCGCGATCGCGCTCGACATGGAAAGCGCGACCATCGCGGCCAATGGATTCCGCTTCCGCGTGCCCTATGGAACGCTGCTCTGCGTTTCGGATAAACCCTTGCACGGAGAGCTAAAATTGCCGGGGATGGCCTCGGATTTCTACAAGACCCAGGTGGCCCGTCACCTGCGCATCGGGATCCGCGCCATGGAGGTGCTGCGCGAGATGCCTCTGGCCCGGATTCACAGCCGAAAGTTGCGCAGCTTCGAGGAAACCGCTTTCCTTTGACGGGGGGGGAGGCTTAAAAAGTGCTTGTTTTACTGGGTAAAACGACCGCTAATTGTTGTGTTTGAACCCTAGATAATGTTCACTTAAACGAAGATACCCCAAAAGTGGGACTGTGAAGGAGACAGGAATGGCCAAGCCGATGACCAAGAGCCAGCTCGTGACCGCGCTGGCAGACGAAATGGGCAGCGACAAGAAAACCGCGTCGGGTGCTCTGGACTCCCTCGTCGCGATCATCACGCGCGAAGTCTCCGGCGGCGGCGCCGTGACCCTGCCGGGCGTCGGCAAGATCTACTGCCGCGAGCGCCCCGAGCGCATGGTGCGCAACCCCGCCACCGGCGAGCAGTTCAAGAAGGACGCCGACAAGCAGGTCAAGATGACCATCGCGAAGGCGCTCAAGGACAGCGTGAACGACTGATCCGCGGCACGCGCCCTTCCAGGGGCGCGACGCAAGGACTTTGGAGAAATGGGCCGCATCCCCGGATGCGGCCCATTTCTTTTGCCGCGCGGGCGCGGGTGGGCGTGGAAACTCTGTTTCGAGTTTGGAGACGATGGGGCGCGGTGCGGCGCGCCTTTGGGCGGCCTTTCGCGTGCCGGGCGAGCGCGGGGCGTGGGCGTCATGGCCCTCAGAGGCGCGGCTGAGAGCGGTCGGGCAGGGGCCGCGGTCGGGGCGAGCGCGTGCCAATGGCGAGCGTGAGAAATCCCGCGTTTCGCGCGCAATCCAGCTTCCCTGAAGCCGCAAAATCCCGCTCCGCGCCCTCACCCCCGGAACACTTTTCGCGCGAATGTGTTGGACCTTATACACCAAAAACCGCCGGGCCGCCTGGCGCGGGCCGGAGCCTTCGACCTCCGCACAGGGAGCATGCCGTGGAAGAACTCGCCCGCCGTTTCGGCCTTCGAACCGACCCCGTCATTTTCTTTTATTCGGCGATCTGCATGGTCGTCTTCGCGCTGGTGCTGATCGCCGCGCCCGAGACCATCGGCGATGCCTTCGCTACCGCGCGGGCCTGGATCGTCACGCATCTCGGCTGGTTCTTCATCCTCGGCGTGAACGTCTGGCTGGGCTTCCTGATCTGGGTCTCCTCGAGCCGCTTCGGCCATATCCGCCTTGGCGGTCGCACGGCGCGGCCCGCCTATAGCAACGTCTCCTGGTTCACCATGCTCTTCGCCGGCGGCATCGGCACAGTCCTGATGTTCTGGGGCGTGGCCGAGCCGATGAGCCATTTCGCCAATCCGCCGCTGCCGGGCGTCGAGCCCAATTCCGTCGAGGCGGCGCAGGATGCGATCTCCATCGCGCTCTACCACCTGGGCCTGCACACCTGGACGATCTTCACCCTGCCGGGGCTGGCCTTCGCCTATTTCATCTACCGCTACGACCTGCCGGTGCGGGTGAGCTCGGTCTTCTACCCGCTCCTGCGCGAGGGCATCCACGGGCCGGTGGGCAAGACCATCGACGTGGTGGCGATCCTCGGCACGCTCTTCGGCGTCGCGGTCTCGCTGGGCCTCGGGTCGAGCCAGGTCGCGGCGGGCCTGAACGAGCTGATGGGCACCGGCGACGGGCCGGTGGTGCAGATCATCGTCATCGCGGTGCTGACCGGCGTCGCGGTCCTGTCGATCGTCGCGGGCCTCGACAGCGGGGTGAAGTTCCTCTCCAACGTCAACATCGGCATGGCGGTCCTGCTGATGATCTTCGTGCTGCTGGCCGGCTCGACGCTCTTCCTCTTGCGCGGCATCGTCGAGACGGCGGGGCTCTACCTGTCGAACCTGCCGCGGCTGGCCTTCTGGAACGACATGCTGGCCGACCAGAACCCCGCGACCGACGCCTGGGGCTGGCAGGGCAGCTGGACGGTCTTCTACTGGGCGTGGACGGTGACCTGGTCGCCCTTCATGGGGCTGTTCGTGGCGCGGATCTCCTACGGGCGCACGATCCGCGAGTTCGTCATGGGCGTGCTGCTCGCGCCCTCGCTCTTCACGCTGATCTGGTTCGCAATCTTCGGCTGGCAGGCCATGGGCTTCGACGGCATCGGCCCGGAGGCCCGCGCGGCGCTGGGCGACCAGGCGGGCGCGCTGAGCGCGGCGGTCTCGGAATCGATCCCGCTGGCGATGTTCGCCTTCTTCGAAAACTTCCCCTTCACCACCTTCCTGCAGGGCTTCGGGGTGATCATCGTGGCGATCTTCTTCGCCACCTCCTCGGATTCGGCCTCGCTGGTGGTGGACATGCTCTGCACCGGCAAGGCCGAGGCCGGCCCGGTGCAGCAGCGCCTGTTCTGGGGCATCGCCGAGGGCACCATCGCGATCCTGCTGATCGTGCTGGCGGGGCAGGCGGGCCTGACCGCGCTGCAGCAGGTGATCACCGTGGTCGGCCTGCCGGTCTTCTGCCTGATCTTCATGATGATCCCGGCGCTGATCCTGGGGCTCATGGCCGAGGATATCGACTACATCACCGTCGGCCCGCGCCCGCAGCCCTCGGACCTGCACGCCGAGGAAGACGCGGTGTCGAGCTACGACACCCCGCGCCCCGCCCGCGCTCAGGCGAACCCAGCGGAATAGGGGGGCGTCTGAGGTGACGGCGCACGCCGGTCCGCTGGGGAGGAGGCGGGCCGGCGTTTTTTGTTTTGGGGCTGGGCTTGGTTGCCGGGGCAGGGCAGGGAGGTCGAGGTCGAGGTCGAGGTCGAGGTCGAGGTCGCCGTCGCGGTCGAGGTTCAGGTCCCGGTGCAGGTCGAAGTCTAGCGAGAGACGAGCGCCGGTCCTGCCGGATGGTCAGCGCGCGTCACAGGGCCGAGCGCGCCGCGTTGCGCTGCCTCCGAAGGACCGCACCTCCGCAATGTCTATCCGTGAAGCGCCACCCGCCCGACCCGCCGCGCGGTCCCAGACGCCCCGCGCCTCAGCCCGCCCGGAAGCTCTCCAGCCGCGCGATCTGCCGGCCCTCGGCGTCGAAGTTCTCCGGCGCGAGCCAGCCCGCAAAGGCCGCGCGCAGGACGGGCCATTCGCTGTCGAGCACCGAGAACCAGGCGGTGTCGCGGTTGCGGCCCTTAACCACCGTGGCCTGCCGATGCGTGCCCTCGTAAGTGAACCCGAGCCGCGCCGCCGCCGCCCGGGAGGGCGCGTTCAGCGCGTCGCATTTCCACTCGTAGCGGCGGTAACCGAGCTCGTCGAAGGCCCGCGCCATCATCAGATGCATCGCCTCGGTCGACATGACCGTGCGCTGCAGGCGCGGCGAGAAGCTGATCCAGCCGACCTCGAGGCTGGCGGCCTCGGGGGTGATGCGCAGGTAGCTGCAAGTGCCGACCGCCCGGCCCTCCGCGTCGAGGACGCTGTGGTAGAGCGGGTCTTCGCTCGCAGCCATGGTCTCGAGTCGGGCGCGCATCTCGCCCAGGTCGCGGGGCTTCTCCTGCGGCAGATAGGTCCAGTTCCGCCCGTCCTCCTCGGCATAGGCGGCGAAAAGCTCTTCGGCATCCTCGGGCAGGGCGGGCCGCAGGCTGCAGAACCGCCCCGCCATGGGCGCCGAGGGCGGCCGGGGGCGGGGCAGCTCTGTCGCGACCGGGGCTCCGACGGGCAGGCCGAAGCGGTCGGTCTGGCTCATGCGAAGACGCGGGTCAGCGCGCCGTCGACGCTGTCGATGATCTCGTCGATGTCGGACTTCGTGGCGATCAGCGCGGGCGAGAAGCACAGCGTGTTGTTCTTGCCCGGCACCGAGCGGTTGGTCGCGCCGATGATCACGCCCTGCGCCATGCAGTCGGCCACGACGGCCTTCACGCGGGCCTCCTCGACCGGGTCCTTGCTGTCGCGGTCGGCGACCAGCTCGGCGCCGAGGAACAGCCCCTTGCCGCGCACGTCGCCGATGACCCGGTGCCTGTCCTGCAGCTCGCCCAGCCGGTCGAGCATATAGGCGCCCATCTCGGTGGTGTTGGACAGCAGGTCCTCGTCCTCGATGATGCGCATGTTCTCCATCGCCGCGGCGGGGCCGGCGGTGCAGCCGCCGAAGGTGGAGATGTCGCGGAAGTAGTCCATCGGGTCCGTCTCGTCGGACTTGAAGAGGTCGAAGACCGCCTCGCTGGTCACCAGGCAGGCGATCGCCGCGTAGCCCGAGGCCACGCCCTTGGCCATGGTCACCATGTCCGGCTCGATGCCGTAGTGCTGGTAGCCGAACCAGGTGCCGGTGCGCCCGATGCCGCAGACCACCTCGTCGATGTGCAGGAGGATGTCGTATTTGCGGCAGATCTCCTGCACGCGCGGCCAGTAGCCCTCGGGGGGCGCGATGACGCCGCCGCCCGCGGTCACCGGCTCGAGGCAGAGCGCGCCGACCGTGTCGGGGCCTTCCTCGAGGATCACCCGCTCGATCTGGTCGGCGGCCCATTCGCCGTAGTTCTCGACCGGGGCGCCTTCCTGTTCGTGGCGGCGGTATTCCAGGCAATGCGGCACCCGCACGAAGCCCGGCGCGAAGGGGCCATACTGCGCGTTGCGCTCGTCCTGGCCGCCGGCGGAGAGGCAGCCGAGCGTGGTGCCGTGGTAGTCGCGGTCACGGTAGAGGATCTTGTGCTTCTTGCCGCCGTAGCGCTTGTGGGCGATCTGGCGGACCATCTTGAAGGCCTTCTCGTTGGCCTCCGAGCCGGAGTTGCAGTAGTAGACCCGGCTCAGCCCGGGCATCTTGCCGATCAGCCGCTCGGCGAACAGCGCTCCGGGCACCGAGCCCGAGGCCCCGGCGAAATAGTTCATCTTCACGAGCTGCTCGTAGACCGCGCGGGCGATCTCTTCGCGGCCGTAGCCCACGTTCACCGTCCAGACCGCGCCCGAGACCGCGTCGAGGTGCTCCTTTCCGGCCTGGTTCCAGACCCGGAGGCCCTTGCCCTCGATGATGATGTTGGGGTCGCTCTTCTCCCAGGGTTTGTGCTGGCTCAAGTGATGCCAGACATGCGCCTTGTCGGCGGTGACGATGTGGCTGAGGTCGTTGGCGCTGAGCGTGCCGTCCATGAGAGCCTCCGGGGTCCGGGCAAAATTTGATCAATTGATCAAACCTTACCCATGCGTGCGAGTCGCGCAAGGCCGCTCAGGCGGTGACCCGGATGAAGGTGCCCATGCCGCCGGCGTGATGCCCCAGCATGTGGCAGTGAAACAGCCAGTCGCCGGGGTTGTGGGCGGCAAAGGCGATCTCGGTGGTCTCGTCGGGCGCCATCAGCAGCGTGTCCCGCAGGGGGCCGAGCGTGCCGTCGGGCCGCACCTGGGCGAAATGCATCCCGTGCAGATGCATGGCGTGCCGGAAGGCGGTGTCATTGGCGAGCCCGAGCCGCACGCTGGCGCCGCGCGGCACCTCGACGAGCGGCAGGATGTCCCGCCCGGCCTGGCCGTTCAGCGCCCAGACGAGCCCCCGGTCGGTCAGTTCGCGACCGGTCAGCACCTCGCCCTGGTGGATCGCCTCGCCCAGCGGGCGCATGGCCCCGCCGGACATCAACACCCGCTGCGGCACGGCCCCGGCGAGGTCGATCGGGAACTCGGGGTTGGGCGGCAGGGGCGCGGGATCGGGCCGCCGCGCGCCGGCGCCCGGGGCCACGCCGAAGACCGCCTGCGCGTAGCCGCCGTTCCGTTCGAGGTGCAGAAGGAAGGCCTCGTCCTCGGCGGTGGTCACATCGACGATCAGGTCGATGCGCTGCCCCGGCGCCAGGACCATCGGCCCGGTCAGCGCCTGGGGTGCCGCAAGCGGCATCCCGTCGAGCGCCATGACCCAGCCCGAGAGGCCATAGAGCCCCAGCTCGAAAATCCGCGCGTTGGCGGCATTGACCAGCCGCAGGCGCAGCCGGTCGTTGCGGCGCACCTCGTAGCGCGGCTCGGGCGCGCCGTTGGTCAGGACGACGTTGCCGATCCGCCCGGCATGGGCCCGGTCGTGCAGGTTGTCGAAATCCCCCGCCAGCTGCGCGCCCCGCGCCATGCGGATGTCGTCGAGAACCAGCGTCAGGTCGCGGTCGACCTCGGGGGCCTCGGCCTCCTCGACGATCAGCGCGCCGTAAAGCCCGCGCTCGACCTGTTCCACGCTCTGGGCGTGGGAGTGATACCAATAGGTGCCCGCGTCGGGCAGATCGAAGGCGTAGTCAAACTCTTCGCCGGGCAGGATCGGCGCCTGGGTCACCCCGGGCACCCCGTCCATGGCGTTGTCGAGCCGGAGCCCGTGCCAATGCACCGCCGTCGGCGCCTCGAGCCGGTTCTCCACCCGGCAGGCCAGCCGCCCGCCCTGGGCAAAGCGCAGCTCGGGGCCGGGGAAGCTGCCGTTGAAGGTCCAGAGATCGGTCTCGGGCAGGCCCTCCGGCGCGATCCGGTGGCGCGAGGGTCCGGCGGCGAGAATCGCGGGGCCCGCCTCGGCCCCGGCGCGCGCGGGCAAGCCCAGCAGGGCCGCCGAAGCGGTCAGGCTGTGCAGGAAACGGCGGCGCGAGAGCATGGGGGACCTCCTTGGCGCGCAAACGCTACATGAGGCCGAGGGCCAAGGGAAAGGCACAAAGCGTCCCGGGGGCGGCGATGGCCCTGCGGGGCAGGCGTTTGGCGGGCCCGCGCATCTTGACAAGCGGTCGCGAGGGGGCGATGCGCCAGACATGACAGGCACCTTGATCCAGGTCGCGCTTGGCGGCGCGCTCGGCGCGCTGGCGCGGCATCTGACCGGGCTCTGGGCGCTGCGGGCGCTGGGGCCGGGCTTTCCCTGGGGGACGCTGAGCGTGAACGTCGCGGGCTCCTTCGCGATGGGCTGCCTCGCCGTGGCGCTGGCCCAGGCCGGCGCGATGCGCTGGGCGCCCTTCCTGATGACCGGGCTTTTGGGCGGCTTCACCACCTTCTCGGCCTTCTCGCTCGACGCGGTGACGCTGTACGAGCGGGGGCAGGCCGGGCTGGCGGCGGGCTACGCGGCGGCCTCGGTGATCCTGTCCCTCGCCGCGCTGGCGGCGGGGCTATTCCTGGCGCGGGGGCTGACGCAATGAGCGGAGTGCAGACGATCACCGTCGGACCGGGCGAGGGCGACCAGCGGCTCGACCGCTGGCTGAAGCGGCTGTTCCCGCATCTCGCTCAGGGCCGGATCGAGAAGATGTGCCGCAAGGGCGAGCTGCGCGTCGACGGCGGGCGGGTGAAGGCCAATCACCGGCTCGAGGTCGGCGCCCAGGTGCGCATCCCGCCGATCCCCGAGCCGGGCGAGGTCGCCTCGCGGCCGAAGCCCAGCGTTTCGGAGGCGGATGCCAAGATGATCCGCGCCTGCGTGCTGTTCCGCGACGACCATATCATCGCGCTGAACAAGCCGCCGGGGCTGCCGACCCAGGGCGGCTCGAAGCAGACCCGCCATGTCGACGGCATGGCCGAGGCGCTGACCTTCGGCTTCGACGAGAAGCCGCGCCTGGTGCACCGGCTCGACAAGGACACCTCGGGGGTGCTGCTCCTGGCGCGGACCCGCGCGGTGGCCAAGGACCTGGCCGAGAAGTTCCGCGCCCGCGAGACCCGCAAGATCTACTGGGCCGCCGTCGCCGGCGTGCCCGCGCCGCGCATGGGCACGATCCAGATGGGCCTGGTGAAGGCCCCCGGCCACGGCAAGGGCGGCGAGGGCGAGAAGATGCTGCCCGTGCATCCCGACGCGGTGAAGACCACCGAGGGCGCCAAGAACGCCACCACCGATTACGCAGTGCTGTCAGAGCTCGGCAAACGCGCCGCCTGGGTGGCGCTGGTGCCGGTCACCGGGCGCACCCACCAGCTGCGCGCGCATATGGCGGCGCTGGGCCATCCGATCGTGGGCGACGGCAAATACGGCGGCTCGGGGCAGGAGAACCTGGGCGACGGCTGGGGCGCCCAGCTCGGCGGCGAGATCAGCCGCAAGCTGCATCTGCACGCCCGGTCGATCTCGATCGAGCACCCGGTCTCGGGCGTGCGGCTGAACGTCACCGCGCCTCTGCCCGACCACATGGAGAAGACCTGGGACTACGTCGCCTGGGACCCGATGGACGTGCCGAGCGACCCCTTCGCGGAGGAGGAATGACCCCCGAGCTGCGGCTGGTGGTCTTCGACGTCGACGGCACGCTGGTCGACAGCCAGGCCGACATCCTCTCCGCCATGGGCGACGCCTTCGCCCGGGCCGCGCGCCCGGCGCCCGCGCGCGCCGAGGTGCTGGGGGTGGTGGGCCTCTCGCTGCCCGTCGCGATGGAGACGCTGGCGCCCGGGGAGGGGCCCGAGACCCGGGGGGAGATGGTCGAGGCCTACAAGCAAAGCTATGCCGCGCGCCGCGCCGCGGGCAGTGGGGAGGCGCCGCTTTACCCCGGCGTCGCCGAGACGGTGGAGCGCCTCGCCGAAGTGCCGCATTGGCTGCTGGGCATCGCCACCGGCAAGTCGCGGCGCGGGCTCGACGCGCTTCTGGGCTCGGTGCCTTTCGGGCCGCGTTTCGTGACCACGCAGACCGCCGACCAGCACCCCTCGAAGCCGCATCCCGCGATGCTCGAGGCGGCGCTCTCGGAAACCGGCGTGGCGGCGGAGCGCGCGGTCATGGTCGGCGACACCGCCTATGACATGGAGATGGCCCGCGCCGCGGGGGCGGTGGCCATCGGCGTCACCTGGGGCTATCACCCCCGCGCGCGGCTGACGGCCGCGCATCACCTGATCGACGACATCGCGGCGCTGCCGGCGCTGCTGAACCGGATATGGGGCGAAAGATGAGCGGATGGGCGATGCGGCGCTTCTGGTCGGAGGCGCAAACCGAGGCGGTCGAGGGCGGCTTCCGCGTGCTGCTCGACGGGCGGCCGATCAAGACCCCGGCCAAGGCGGCGCTGGTGGTCCCGACCGAGGCCTATGCCGCGGCCATCGCGGCGGAATGGCAGGCCCAGGGCGATGAGGTCGACCCGACCTCCATGCCGATCACCCGCAGCGCCAATGCCGCCATCGACAAGCTGCGCGTCCAGCGCGCCGAGGTGGCCGACATGCTGGCGGCCTACGGCGACAGCGACCTGCTGTGCTACCGCGCCGATGCGCCGGTCGAACTGGTGGCCCGGCAGGCCGAGACCTGGGACCCCTATCTCGACTGGGCCGAGGCGCGCTACGGCGCGCGGCTCGCGCCGCGCACGGGCATCATGCATGCGCCCCAGGCCGCCACCGCTCTCGAGGCGCTGCGCGCCGAGGTGCACCGGATCGACGACTTCGGGCTGGCGGCCTTCCATGACCTGGTGTCGCTCACCGGCTCGCTGGTCCTGGGATTCGCCGCCGCCGAAGGGCAGGAGGCCGAGGCGATCTGGGCGGCCTCGCGGCTCGACGAGACCTGGCAGGAAGAGCAATGGGGCGTCGACGAGGAGGCGGCCGAGCTGGCGGCGCGCAAGAAGGCGCAATTCCAGGACGCGCTCAGGGTCTGGCAGCTCTCGCGCGTGCAGAGCGGCGCGGCCGGCGACGGCGGGGCTGCCTGAGCTTTCGGCAGCCTGCGTCCTTTGCCCGATTTGCAGGCTGTTTGGGTTGACCTCGCAGGAGGAATTCGACCAAAGTTCGACACGCTCAGCGGAATTTCGCTTCCGCTCAGTCCAATGCGCGGCCCGGCAAGGGCCGCCGAAAATCCGCCCGGTAACGGGTGGGCAACAGGAAGAGGTAAATATGAAGAAGACCGTATTTCTTGGCGCGTTGACCGTGGCCGGCCTTGCCGCCGGTGCAGCCAGCGCCCAAACGCTGAGTGACGTGCAGGAACGCGGCACTCTGAACTGCGGTGTGACCACCGGCCTGGTGGGCTTCGCCGCACCGGATGCCAACGGCGAGTGGGACGGCTTCGACGTCGCGGTCTGCCGCGCCGTGGCCGCCGCGGTCCTGCAGGATCCGACCGCCGTGGAATTCGTGCCGACCACCGGCAAGACGCGCTTCACCGCGCTGGCTTCGGGCGAGATCGACATGCTCGCGCGGAACACCACCTGGACCTTCACCCGCGACGTCGACCTGAAGTTCGAATTTGTCGGCGTGAACTACTACGACGGCCAGGGCTTCATGGTCCCGAAGGCGCTGGGCGTCTCCTCGGCCACCGAGCTGGCCGGCGCGACCGTCTGCATCCAGACCGGCACCACCACCGAGCTGAACCTCGCGGACTACTTCCGCCGGAACAACATGGAGTACACTCCGGTTCCGATCGAGACCAACGCCGAGGCGCAGCAGCAGTACCTGGCCGGCGCCTGTGACGTCTACACCACCGACGCATCCGGCCTTGCCGCGACCCGCGCCGCCTTCGAGAACCCGGGCGACCACGTCGTTCTGCCCGAGATCATCTCGAAAGAGCCGCTCGGCCCGCTCGTGCGCCATGGCGACAACGAATGGGGCGACGTGGTGCGCTGGACCCTCAACGCGCTGATCGCGGCCGAGGAATACGGCATCACCTCGACCAACATCGAGGAAATGGCGACCAACGGCAGCCCGGAAGTGAAGCGGATCCTCGGCACCGAGGACGAGCTGGGCTCCAAGCTGGGCCTCGACGCCGAATGGGCGCGCCGCGCCATCGCGGCCGGCGGCAACTACGGCGAGCTCTTTGCCCGTCACATCGGCGAGTCGACCCCGATCGGCCTCTCGCGCGGCCTGAACGCGCAGTGGACCGACGGTGGCCTTCTCTACGCACCGCCGTTCCGCTAAGATAGCCTTGCAAGGGGCGCGGGGGGATCCCCGCGCCCCTTCGCGTTTCCGCATCGACGGACCATAACGCATCCAGGCCGGCCAGCGCGGAGCAACCGCGCGGCAGAATGTCCTGGAGAACCTCAGGGATACCCCAATGACGACACTCAGCGATCCTCCGCAGAGTTCGTTCAAGCTGTCCATGCTGCTGAACGACACGCGGTATCGAGCTTATACGTTCCAGTTCATCGCGCTCGTCTGCGTCGCAGCCTTGTTCGCCTACCTGGGCTCGAACCTCGCGCAGAACCTCGAAGACGCCGGGCTGACGATCTCCTTCGGCTTCCTCGGAGATCCGGCCAATTACGACATCAACCAGACGCTGATCGAATACGACAACCAGATGGACCACTGGCGGGCCTCGCTGGTGGGCGTCTTGAACACGCTCCTGGTGTCCTTCCTGGCCTGTATCACCGCCACGGTGATCGGGGTCTTCGCGGGCGTGCTGCGGCTGTCGAACAACTGGCTCGTGCGCCAGCTGATGTCGATCTACGTCGAAGCCTTCCGCAACGTGCCGGTGCTGATCTGGATCATCATCATCTTCACCGTCATGACCGCGGTGCTGCCGGCGCCGCGCGCCTTCCGGGGCGAGGACCCCGAGGCCTCGATGCTCTTCGGCGCCATCGCATTCACCAACCGCGGGGTCTATATCCCGAAGCCGATCTTCGAGGCCGGCGGCTGGGCGGTCATGCTGGTCTTCCTGGCCGGCGTGGTGGGCGCCTTCGCCTACCGCCGCTACGCCACGCGGCTCCTCTACGCCACGGGCAAGCTGCTGCCGATGGGCTGGCCGGCGCTGGCCATCGCCTTCGTGCCGGCGCTCCTGGTGTTCTTCGCGCTGGGGCAGCCGATCTCGCTCGAGCTGCCCGAGCTCGGCGGCTTCAACTTCACCGGCGGGATCAACATCCTGGGCTCGCTCATCGCGCTCTGGTTCGCGCTGGCGATCTATACCGGCGCCTTCATCGCCGAGAACGTGCGCGCGGGCATCCTGTCGGTGAGCCGCGGCCAGAGCGAGGCCGCCGCCTCGCTGGGGCTGCGTCCGAACCGGATCATGAACCTCGTGGTCCTGCCGCAGGCGCTGCGGGTGATCGTGCCGCCGCTGATCTCGCATTACCTCAACATCACCAAGAACTCCTCGCTGGCGATTGCGGTGGGCTACATGGACCTGACCGGCACGCTGGGGGGCATCACGCTGAACCAGACCGGCCGGGCGATCGAGTCGATCCTCCTGCTCATGGCCTTCTACCTGGCGATCAGCCTGACGATCTCGGCGGTGATGAACGTCTACAACTCCTCCGTGTCGCTGAAGGAGCGCTGAGATGGCCGATACCCACGCCCATTCCGTCCGCTTCGTCCGCGACACCATGCTGCCCGAGCAGGAGCCCCCCGGGGCCGAGCGCGGGGTGGTGAAATGGATGCGCGAGAACCTCTTCTCGACGATCCCCAACGGCATCCTGACGCTGCTGGCGCTCTACTGCATCTGGTGGATGTTATCCTCGGTGATGCCCTGGTTCCTGAACGGGATCTGGGACGCGCCCTCGATCCGCGCCTGTCGCGAGATCCTCGAGGGCCAGCTCGGCGGCTGCTTCGCGGTGCTGACCGAACGCTGGAACCAGCTGCTCTTCGGGTTCCAGTATCCCTCCGAGCAGTACTGGCGCCCGACGGTGGCCTTCGTGCTGCTGTTCATCGCCATCGCGCCGGTGCTCTTCCGCAAGGTCTTCCCGGCGCAGATGCTGGTCTTCACCGCGGTCTATCCCTTCCTGGCCTACTGGCTGATCTGGGGCGGCTCGATCCTGGTGCCGATCTTTGCCGCGGCGGGCATCGTCGCGGGCTACCTGACCTACAGCCGGCTGGTCGCGCAGAGCTTCGCCATGGGCTTCTTCGGAGGCATCCTGGCGGCGCTGGTCTTCTGGTTCGTGGTGGGCTTCATCCCGACCGAGGGCATCGTGGCGCTCGAACCCGTCGCTTCGCGGAACATGGGCGGCTTCATGCTGAACCTGATCCTCGGGACGGTCTGTGTGTCGCTCTCGATCCCCTTCGGCATCGCGCTGGCGCTGGGGCGCCGCTCGGACATGCCGATCATCAAGGCGATCTGCGTGATCTTCATCGAGTTCGTCCGCGGCGTGCCGCTGATCACGCTGCTCTTCGTGGCGAATGTGGTCCTGGCCTACTTCCTGCCGCCGGGCAGCAACTTCGACCTGATCCTGCGGGTGATCATCATGATCACCATGTTCGCCTCGGCCTATATCGCCGAGGTGATCCGGGGCGGGCTCGCGGCGCTGCCCAAGGGCCAATACGAGGCCGCCGACAGCCTCGGGCTCGACTACGCGCAGGCGATGCGGCTGATCATCCTGCCGCAGGCGCTGAAGATCTCCATCCCGGGCATCGTCAACGTGGCGGTGGGCCTCTTCAAGGACACCACGCTGGTCTCGATCATCTCGATGTTCGACCTGGTGGGCATGATCCGCGGCCCGATCCTCGCCTCGACGGACTGGAACGGCGTCTACTGGGAGCTTCTGGGCTTTGCCGCGCTCCTGTTCTTCGTCGTCTGCTTCGGCATCTCGAAATATTCCCAGTGGCTCGAACGCGAGCTTGCCACGGACCATCGGTAAGGGAGACCCAACATGACAAATGTCGCCACCGATACGCAGGCCGCCGAGAGCAGCCAGATGCAGGTTTCGAACGAGGTCGCGATCTCGATCGAGAACATGAACAAGTGGTTCGGAAGCTTCCACGTCCTGCGCGACATCGACCTGACGGTCTACCGCGGCGAGCGCATCGTCATCGCCGGGCCCTCGGGTTCGGGCAAGTCGACGCTGATCCGCTGCATCAACGCGCTGGAGGAGCACCAGAAGGGCCGGATCGAGGTCGACGGGACGGTGCTGTCCTCGGATATCAAGAACATCGACACGATCCGCTCCGAGGTCGGCATGGTGTTCCAGCACTTCAACCTCTTCCCGCATCTCACCATCCTCGAGAACTGCACGCTGGCCCCGATCTGGGTGCGCAAGACGCCCAAGCACGAGGCCGAGGCCACGGCGATGCATTTCCTCGAGAAGGTGAAGATCCCCGAGCAGGCCGACAAATACCCCGGCCAGCTCTCGGGTGGTCAGCAGCAGCGGGTGGCCATCGCGCGCTCGCTCTGTATGAAGCCGCGGATCATGCTTTTCGACGAGCCCACGTCGGCGCTCGACCCCGAGATGATCAAGGAGGTGCTCGACACCATGGTCGAGCTCGCCGAGGAGGGGATGACCATGCTCTGCGTGACCCACGAGATGGGCTTCGCGCGGCAGGTCGCGAACCGGGTGATCTTCATGGACCAGGGCCAGATCGTCGAACAGAACGAGCCCGAGGAGTTCTTCAACAACCCGCAGAACGAGCGGACGAAGCTCTTCCTGAGCCAGATTCTCGGTCACTGACCGGCGCGATTTTCAAGGTTTCTGCCAGCGGGCGCCTTTCGGGGCGCCCGTTTGTCATTCCACGCCCGGCAGCTCGCGCGGGATGACGAAATCCACGACCCGCCCGCTGCCCGAGGCCAGGTCCGCCCAGTCCGAGACCTCGAACTCGACCACCAGCGTGGCGCCGGTGGGGTAGTCGTCGAAACGCGCATGCGCGGGCGCGCGGGCGACCAGCGCCTGGGCCAGGAAGGCGATGCCGGGGTTGTGGCCGACCACCAGCAGGGTCTCGGCCTCTTCCTCGCGCAGCGCCTCCAGGATCTCGGCAGGGGCGGCGAGGTAGAGCGCGCGGCTGGTGCGCACCGGGCAGTCGAGGTCGAGCCGGCCCAGCGTCTCCACCGTGCGCATGGCGCTGGAGAGGACCGCCGCGTCGGGCTGCCAGCCCTTCTCGCGCAGCCAGCGCCCCAGCGCGTCCGCCGAGCGGCGCCCGCGCTTGTTCAGCGGCCGGTCGTGATCCTCGAGCCCCTGGTGCCAGTCCGACTTGGCGTGGCGCATGAGGATCAGGCGGCGCATCCGGTCAGCCCCGCGCCGCGCGCTTGGGCAGATCGGCGGGCCGGATCAGCGAGCCCGCCCCGTGTTCGGTGAAAAGCTCCAAGAGGCAGGCGTTGGGCACCCGTCCGTCGAGGATGACCACCGCCCGCACGCCGTCCTCGATGGCCTTGAGCGCGGTTTCGGTCTTGGGGATCATGCCGCCCGCTATGGTGCCGGCGTCGGTCATCTCGCGGACCTCCTCGGGGGTCAGCGCGGTCACCACCTCGCCCGAGGTGTCCTTCACGCCGGCCACATCGGTCAGCAGCAGCAGGCGGTCGGCCTCGAGCGCACCGGCGATGGCGCCGGCGGCGGTGTCGCCGTTGACGTTGAAGGTCTCGGCGGGGTCCATGCCGGTCGCCACAGGCGCGATCACCGGGATGATGCCCGCGGCGAAGAGGTCGCGCAGGACCTGCACGTTCATCTCGATCGGGCGGCCGACATAACCCAGTTCGGGGTCGTCGGCGGTGCAGACCATGAGGTCGTCGTCCTTGCCGGAAAGTCCGACCGCGCGGCCGCCCTCGTCCATGATCGCCTGTACGATGCGCTTGTTCACGAGCCCGGTCAGCACCATCTCGACCACCTCGACGGTGGCCTGGTCGGTGACCCGCTTGCCGCGCACGAACTGCGATTCGATCCCCAGCTTGCCGAGCATCTCGTTGATCATCGGCCCGCCGCCATGCACCACGACCGGGTTGATGCCGACCTGCCGCATCAGCACGATGTCGCGGGCGAACTCGGCCATGGCGGCGGTGTCGCCCATGGCGTTGCCGCCGAATTTCACCACCACGATCGCGCCGGAATAGCGCTGCATGTAGGGCAGCGCCTCGGATAGGGTGCGGGCGGTTGCGTGCCAGTCTCGCTGCATGTCCTGCGTCTTCATCTGTGGTCCCGGAACGAAGGCTCGGGGACGCTTATCGGGTCTTGCCCGGCGCGACGCAAGGGCCGCTCAGGCGAGGCCGGCGATGATCGCCCGGAGCGTGGCGATGCCGTCGCCCTTCTCGGCCGAGGTCAGGATCAGCTCGGGGTAGGCGGCGGGGTGCTTGGAGAGCTTCTCGCGCACCTGGGCCAGCACCCGGGCGCGGTCCTTCTCCTTGACCTTGTCGGCCTTGGTCAGCACCGCCTGGAAGGTCACCGCGCTCTTGTCGAGCAGGGTCAGGATCTCTTCGTCGACCGATTTCACCCCGTGGCGGGCGTCGATCAGCACGAAGGCCCGGCGCAGGTTCGCCCGGCCCGAAAGATACTGCTTCAGGAGCCGCTGCCACTTCTCCACGACCGGCAGGGGCGCATTGGCGTAGCCATAGCCCGGCAGGTCCACGAGGTAATGGCTTTCGGCCAGGGTGAAGAAGTTGATCTCCTGCGTGCGGCCCGGCGTGTTCGAGGCGCGCGCCAGGCCCTTGCGGCCGGTCAGCGCGTTGATCAGGCTGGATTTTCCGACGTTGGAGCGGCCGGCGAAACAGACCTCGGCGCGGTCGCCCTCGGGCAGGCCGTCCATGGCGACGACGCCCTTGAGGAAGTCGGCGCCCCCGGCAAACAGCTTGCGGGCGTCCTCGAGGACCTGGGGGTCGGGCTCTTCGGCCACGGGGAAGGGCAGGCGGTCGGTCATATCCGGGCGGCCCCATCACCAAGCGCGATCTCGCCGGGCTCGAGCACCTCGGCCCGGACCGAGAAGTCGCGGTGCCCCCAGTGGTCCAGCGCGCCCAGCGTGTCGGCATCGCTTTCGCCGGTCTCGGGGTTGGCCGTGGTGGCGCGGCAGCGGTCGGTGCGTTCGACCACGCGCAGCCGCGCCGTGCCGACCCGCAGCTCGCGGCCGATCCAGTCGAACTCTTCCCAGGGCGCCAGCCCGTCGAGCCAGAGATTGCCGCGCCAGCGGTGGATCGAGAGCTTCTGCCCGATCCGGTCCTCGACCGCGCGGTGCGAGCTGAGATTGCAGAGCGTCACCGAGGGGAAATCGCTGTCGGTCATGGCGCGGGTCTCGGCGCGCACGAGCCGCGCGGGCGCGGCGCGCCCCTCGGCGACCAGCGGCGCGAGCCAGTCGACGATGCGCGCGCCCTCGGTCTCGGGGCGGGCGGTCAGATCGGGGCGGTCGGGATGCGACAGGGTGATCGTGCCGGCGGCGTCGTCGAAGACCGCGGTGACGGCCATGAGCTTCGGCGATTGCGCGACGCGGGTGAAGTTCTGGCAGGGCGCCCAGGCGCTGCCGTCGGCCTTCGAGGCCTCGTGCGCCACGGCCCAGGCCCGGTCCCAGGGCAGGCCCTGGCCGGGCTCCAGCGCCACCCGCGCCAGGGCCTCGCGGCCCAGGCTCTTGATCGGGTGGCGCCAGATCGAGGCGATCTGCCCGGTCATGTGCTGTCGGCGCCCTTCTTCTTCTTGAAGCCCGACAGGATGTTGCCCAGCACGTCCGGTTTGTAACCCTGGCTGCGCATGATCGCATACTGCTGGGAGAAGGTGATCGTGTTGTTGGCGATCCAGTAGACCACGAGGCCCGAGGCGAAGCTGCCCAGCATGAACATGAAGACCCAGGGCATCCAGGCGAAGATCATCGCCTGCGTCGGATCGGTCGGTGCCGGGTTCAGCTTCTGCTGCAGCCACATCGAGACGCCGAGCAGGAGCGGCAGGATGCCGATGAAGATCAGCGCCAGGATCGAGCCCTCCGGCGGCGCGCCCCAGGGCAAGAGGCCGTAGAAGTTGAAGATCGAGGTCGGATCCGGCGCCGAGAGGTCGCGGAACGGCCCGAAGAAGGGCGCGTGGCGCAGCTCGAGCGTGACGAAGATCACCTTGTAGAGCGAGAAGAAGATCGGGATCTGCAGAAGGATCGGCAGGCAGCCCGAGGCGGGGTTCACCTTTTCCTTCTTGTAGAGGCCCATCATCTCCTGCTGGAGCTTCTGGCGGTCGTCGCCGGCGCGCTCCTTGATCTTCTCCATCTCGGGCTGAAGTTCCTTCATCTTCGCCATGGAGACATAGGACTTGTAGGCCAGGGGCAGCAGCAGCGCCTTGATCAGCAGCGTCAGGGTGATGATCGCCACGCCCATGTTGCCGATCAGCTCGTTCAGCTCGTGCAGGACCCAGAAGATCGGCTTGGTGAGGAAGAAGAACCAGCCCCAGTCGATGGAATCGACGAAGCGGTCGATGCCGGTCGCCTGGTATTCGCGGATGGTCTCCCATTCCTTGGCGCCGGCGAAGAGCCGGGTGGTGACCTCGGAGGTGCCGCCGGCGGCGAGGTCCACGGTCGGGAGCACCGCCTCGGTCTGGTAGATGTCACGGGCCGCGTCGTATTTCGCCGCGGCGCGGAAGCCGCTGCCGGGGGCGGGGATCAGCGTCGACATCCAGTAGTGATCGGTGAAGCCGATCCAGCCGTCCTCGCCGACCTGCAGGCGCTCTGCCTGAGCGTTGCCCTCGCTCGGCAGGTCGGTCATGTCGCCCCAGCCGATCTCGGTCAGTTCGCCATCGGACATGGCGATGGCGCCCTCGTGCAGGATGAAGAAGTTCTTGGCGTTCACCGGCTCGCCGTGGCGCGCCAGGATGCCGTAGGGGGCCAGCCGCCGGGCGTCGCCGGTGGGGTTGTCGACCGACTGGGTGACGGTGAACATGTAGTTCTCGTCGACTGCGATCTGGCGGCGGAAGATCAGCCCGGCGGGGCTTTCCCATTCCAGGACAACGGGGCTGTCGGCGGTCAGGGTCTCGCCTTCAGCGACGCGCCACTCGGTGTTGGGGCCGGGCACGTCCCCGGCGGTCAGGCCCTGGCCGGGAGCCCAGCCGTAGAGCGCGTAATAGGACTGGTCGCCGCCCACCGGGTTGAAGAGCGAGACGATGGCCGAGCCCTCTTCGATGGTCTCGGTGTAGTCCTTGAGCTTGAGGTCGTCGATCCGGCCGCCGCGCAGCGAGAGCGAGCCCTTGACCCGCGGGGTGTCGATGGCGACGCGCGGCGCGTCCTCGGCGGTCTGGGGCGCCGCGGAGGTGGTCTGGGCGCTGCCGGCGCCTTCGGCGTCGGACGCGCTGCCCGGGACCGAGGCGGTCGAGGGTGCCTCGGCGGGGTCGCCCGCCTGGCTTTCGGTGACCGCGGGCGCGTTCGGATCGGTCGGTGTCTCCGGCGGCGGGAAGAGCACGAACCATATGAGGATCACGACGAAAGAGAGGGCTGTCGCGATGAGAAGGTTCTTGTTCTGATCGTCCATGTCCGACCGGTCCTGACTTGCTGCAAGTGGCTCGGGTTCAACAGGGCGGGGCCCTGAAGGTCAAGTCGATTCGAGGTGAGCGGCCGGTGTGGCGGAGCCGCGCGCCCTTGGCGGCGCGGCGGGAGGCAGGTGGGTGCGGGGTGTTGGTAGGTGGAGGTGTGGTGGTGCGTTGGTGTGGTGAGCGCAGCGGGGTGGTGCGTTGGTGTGGTGAGGGCAGCGGAGTGGTGCGGTGTGCTGGCAGATGGCGTGGCGCGGTGCCCGGTGGTGCTGTGTGCTGGCTGGTTGGTGGTGCGGAGAGCGTTGTGCGGGGATCCGGGATGCTGGCAGCCGGAGAGGGACGATCCGGGGGGCTGGCAGCAATAGAGGGGGCCGGTAGTGCTTGGCAGTGCCCGTGGTGATGCCCGAGAGACTGCGAACGGGTTGGCGCGCGGCAGGCGGGGCGCTCCGACTTGCTGGGCGCCGCACCCACCGGCCAGCCTAACCCCTCACGCCGAGCGACTTCTCGGTGCGCGGGCGGCGCGGCGGGCTTCGCGGGCGGCGAGCCAGGTGGCGAAGCCCTTCCCGGACATCGGGCGGGCGATGCCGTAGCCCTGGATGTGCCCACAGCCGAGGTCGACGAGCCGGTCGTGTTCGCCGGTGCGCTCCACCCCTTCGGCGATCGTGTCGAGGCCGAGCCGGTCGGCGAGGCAGAGGATGCCCGCCACCATCCGGTGCTGGCCCGCGTCGCGGTCGAGGTCGGCGACGATGCTGCGGTCGATCTTCAGCCGCCGGATCGGCAGGAGCCGCAGGGTGCTGATCGGGGCGGAGCCGGTGCCGAAATCGTCGAGCTCGATGCTGCAGCCGAGGTCGGCCAGGGCCCGGACGTTGCGCGCCACCTCGGAGTCGCGGTGGCGGGCGAGGACCGACTCCAGCACCTCGATGCCGATGCGCTCGGGCGTGAGCCCGTAGCGGTCGAGGTCCCAGCGCAGGCGCGGGACCAGCTTGGGGTCGGCCAGTTCCTCGGCCCCGAAGTTGACCGAGATGCGCGGCACCGAGAGCCCCTGCCGGTCCCAGCCGGAGAGCGCGGCCATGGCGGCGGAAAGCATGGCGCCGCCGAGCTTACCCGCGCGGCCCGATTGCGCCAGCGCGTCGAGGAACTGCGCCGGCGGCACGATGCCGCGTTCGGGGTGGTTCCAGCGCGCCAACACCTCGACCCCGCTGAGCGCGCCGGTGGCGGTCACCACCTGGGGCTGGAACCAGGGCAGGATTTCCCCGGTCTCGAGCGCGCGGGCGACGCGGCGGGCGAGCGCACGGCGGGTCTCGGCCTCTTCCGCCAGGGCGGGGGTCCAAAGCCGGATCTGGGAGGCGCCGTCGCGCAGGGCGGCGTCCAGCGCCACCTCGGCCCGGTCGAGAAGCGGCTCGGCCCGGGTCTCGGGCCCCTCGCCGCAGGCGATGCCGAGCGCGGCGGTCGGGTAGTAGCGCAGGCCGGCAAGGACCAAAGGATCCTCGAGCCGGGCGCGCAGGCGGGCGGCCAGTTCCTCGGCCCCGTCGGGGGGCAGGGCGGCGGAAAGCGCCAGGCGGCTGTCGCCGAGGGTCGCGATCACATCGGTGTCGCGCACCACTTCGGCCAGCCGGTCGAGGCAGATCGCGCGGGCCTGGCGCAGCGCCGCGCCGCCCTGCTGGGCGGCGATGCGGTCGAGCCCGCCGAGGGCCGCAAGAACGAAGACCGGCCGGCTGCCGGGCGGGCCGCGCCAGGCGGCGGGGGCGGCGCGCAGGAAGGCGCCATGGCCGCCGTCGCGGGGCAGGGTATCGGGTGTCGGCCCGCGCGGCAGGACCCGCAGGCCAGGCAGCGCGAAGGCCAGGGCCAGCGCCATGGGCGGCCAGGCCCAGACCGGCCCCAGCGCCGGCAGCGCGGCCAGCCCCGCGAGGCCAAGCAGCAGCGGCGGCAGGACCGCGGGCGACTGCTCCAGCAATGACGACAACCTTTGAGGGCCCACCGCGACCGTCCCGAGTGTTTCACCACAGTTCGGGCCGGAGGCTAATGTGATTCCCTGAACGTCCGCTTAACGCAGCGCGGGCACCGCGGGCGCCTCGGGTTCCGCGCTCTCGGGTGTCTTCGAGCGCATCAGCCCGGCGAAATCGAAAAGCCCCGGATCCAGCAGATGCGAGGGCCGCGCGTTCATCAGCGCCCGGAACATCACCTGCCGGCGGCCGGGGCTGTTCTTTTCCCACTGGTCGAGGATCTGCTTCACCTGCTGGCGCTGCAGCCCGTCCTGGCTGCCGCAGAGGTCGCAGGGAATGATCGGATAGCCCATGGCGCGGGCGAACCTGTCGCAATCGGCCTCGGCCACATGGGCGAGCGGGCGGTAGACGAAAAGATCGCCCTCCTCGTTGACCAGCTTCGGCGGCATGGTCGCGAGCCGCCCGCCGTGGAAGAGGTTCATGAAGAAGGTCTCGAGGATGTCGTCGCGGTGATGGCCGAGAACCACCGCCGAACAGCCCTCTTCGCGGGCGATGCGGTAGAGATGGCCGCGCCGCAGCCGCGAGCAGAGCGCGCAGAAGGTGCGCCCCTCGGGCACCTTGTCGACGACGACGGAATAGGTGTCCTGATACTCGATGCGATGCGGCACGCGCATCTTCTCGAGGAACTCGGGCAGGACGGTCGCGGGAAAGCCCGGCTGCCCCTGGTCGAGGTTGCAGGCCAGGATGTCCACCGGCAGGAGCCCGCGCCACTGCAGCTCGTGCAGGACGGCGAGCAGGGTGTAGCTGTCCTTGCCGCCGGAGAGGCAGACCAGCCACTTCGGGCGGCTGCCGTCGGCGGTCTTCTCGACCATGCCATATTGGTCGACCGCCTCGCGGGTGGCCTGCACGATGCGCTTGCGGAGCTTCTTGAACTCCGTGGATTTGGGCGCGCCCTCGAAGAGCGGGTGGATGTCGTCGGCGTTGTCGAACATGACCGTCCTCTTGCCAAAAGCGCGGGGCTAGGGGAAGCGCCCGCCGCGGATGACCCTCAGCGCCCGGGGCCGGGCGGGGGCACGTCGTCGATGCCGCTGCCGCCCCAGGGATGGCAGCGCGCGATGCGCCTGAGCGCCAGCCAGCCGCCGCGCAGCGCGCCATGGGTCTCGAGCGCCTCGAGCGCATAGCGCGAGCAGCTCGGATCGAAGCGGCAGGAGCGGCCGAGCCAGGGCGACAGGAACAGCCGGTAGCCGTGCACGGGCAGGGCGACCAGGCGGGCCAGCGGCGTCATCTGGCGCGCTCGTGCAGCTTGCGGAGCGCGTAGCGCAGGTCCGACAGGAGCCCCTCGAAGCTGCGCGCGGCGGTGACCTCGCGCTTGCCGATCAGCACGTAGTCCCAGCCCGGCCGGCCGTCATCGGCGATCACCGCGCGCGCGGCGGCGCGCAGCCGGCGCTTGGCGCGGTTGCGGGCGACGGCATTGCCGACCTTCTTGGAGCAGGTGTAGCCCACGCGGATCTCGGCAGGCGCGCCCCCCTCGGGCGAGGCCTCGGCGCGCGCGCGGCCCTGCACCAGGAGCCCCTTGGTGCCCTGCTTGTCGGCACGGGCGGCGCGCAGGAATTCCGCGCGGGTCTTCATGGTGCGAAGGGGCGCGCTGACCTCCGGACATGACAAAGCCGCCGAAGGCGGTGTCCCGTCCGTCTGGTCGGGGGCCTTCGGCGGCGTCATCAGGTCGCTCCTGGCGCGGGTTACGCGCTCAGGCTCTTCCGGCCGCGGGCGCGGCGGGCGTTCAGGATCTTGCGGCCGGCCTTGGTGGCCATGCGCGCACGAAACCCGTGACGGCGCTTGCGCACCAGGTTGGACGGTTGAAACGTGCGTTTCGACATCTCTAGTCTCCGTGGTCTCGGGCCCGGCGCGGCGGCGTCCACGGGGCCGATGAATCTCTCGAAGCCCGGCCTATAGGCGAGCCTCGGCGGCATGTCAAACCTCCGGCGGCCGCCCGGGGCGGAAATTTCCGCGCGACCCGGGATGCTTGGCGGGGCGGGCCTGACCCCACGCAACATATAGCTCGCGCGGGCGCGCGCGAGGCGGCGCGGGCGGACCACCTGCAACAATAGCCGGGCGGAATGTTACAGAACAGCCCCCGCGCCGGGCGAATCCCCCCGCCCACATCAACCGCCCGTGAGAGCGCTGTCGGAACCTCGCCCGCGGGCGCATGTCTAGGGTCAGAGACAAAAGACCCAGGACAGAGACAGCGAGATGGAACAGCCCATGACCGACCGGGAGCCGCGCCGCAACGCGCTCTTGCGCAACCTGCCGCTCGTCGCCATCGCGATCGTCGCGGTGATCGGCGCCGTGACGCTGAAGGACTACCTGACCTTCGAGACGCTGCGGGAGAATCGCGAGGCGCTCCTCTCCTTCAGAGATGCCAACTACGGGCTGACCGTGGCGCTCTTCATGGCGGCCTATGTGACCATCGTGGCCTTTTCGCTGCCCGGGGCGACCATCGCGACGTTGACCGGCGGTTTCCTGTTTGCCACCTTCCCTGGCGCGCTCTTCAACGTGTCCGCCGCGACGCTGGGCGCCACGGCGATCTTCGCCGCCGCGAAATGGGGCCTGGGCGAGCGCATGGCGCAGAAGATGAACGCCTCGGACGGGCTGGTGCGCCGGATCAAGTCGGGCATCGACGAGAACCAGTGGGAGATGCTCTTCCTCATCCGCCTGGTGCCCGCGGTGCCCTTCTTCGTGGCCAATGTCGTGCCGGCCTTCGTCGGCGTCAGCCTCTGGCGCTTCGTGGTGACGACCTTCCTCGGGATCATTCCCGGCGCGGTGGTCTATACCTCGGTGGGCGCGGGCCTCGGCCAGGTCTTCGAGCGCGGCGAGACGCCGGATCTCGGGATCATCTTCGAGCCGCATATTCTGCTGCCGATCCTGGGCCTCTGCGCGCTGGCCGCGCTGCCGATCCTCCTCAAGGCCGTGCGCGGCAAGAAAGGGCTCTGAGCCATGCAAGAGATCAAGACCGACCTCCTCGTTATCGGCGCGGGTTCCGGCGGGCTCTCCGTCGCCGCGGGGGCTGCGCAGATGGGCGCCGATGTGACCCTGCTCGAGCGGCACAAGATGGGCGGCGACTGCCTGAACTACGGCTGCGTGCCCTCCAAGGCGCTGATCAAATCGGCCAAGGTCGCCCATGAGATGCGCAAGGCCGGCGCCTATGGCATCGCCCCGGTCGAGCCGCAGGTCGATTACGCCGCCGCCAAGGACCACGTGCAGGGCGTGATCGCCGCCATCGAGCCGCACGACAGCCAGGAGCGATTCGAGGGCTTCGGCGTGCGGGTGATCCGCGAGCATGGCCGCTTCGTCTCGGAGAACACGGTGGAAGCCGGCGACAAGCGCATCACCGCGCGACGGATCGTGATCGCCACCGGCTCCACCGCCTTCGTGCCGCCGATCCCCGGGCTCGACCAGGTGCCCTATCTGACCAACGAGACGCTCTGGGCGCTGCGCGAGCGGCCAGACCACCTGATCGTCATCGGCGGCGGGCCGATCGGCATGGAGATGGCCCAGGCGCACCGGCGGCTCGGCTCCGAGATGACGGTGATCGAGGGCGCCAAGGCGCTGGGCAAGGACGACCCCGAGCTGGCCGCCGTGGCGCTGGAGAAGCTGCGCGCTGAGGGCATCGCCATCGAGGAGGAGGCCCCCGCCAAGGCGGTCCGCGGCAGCGAGGGCGCGCTCGAGGTCGAGGTCGAGGACGGCCGCGTCTTCAAGGGCTCGCACATCCTCGTGGCGGTCGGACGCAAGGCCAATACCGAGGGGCTCGACCTCGAGAAGGCCGGGATCGAGACCACCCGCACCGGGGTGAAGGTCGATGCCGCGCTCAAGACCACCAACAAGCGGGTCTATGCCATCGGCGACGCCGCGGGCGGCATGCAGTTCACACATGTCGCCGGCTATCACGCCGGGGTGGTGGTGCAATCGGCGCTTTTCGGGCTGCCGGCCAAGGCCAAGACGCGACATATCCCCTGGGTCACCTATATCGACCCCGAGATCGCGCAGGTCGGGCTGACCGAGGCCCAGGCGCGCAAGGAATACGGCCCCAAGCTGGAGGTGGCGCGCTTTGACTACGACGGCAACGACCGCGCCCAGGCCGAGCGCCAGACCGACGGCATCGTCAAGGTCATGGTGGCGGGCGGCAAGCCGGTGGGGGCCTCGATCCTCGGCCACCAGGCGGGCGAGCACATCAACTTCTGGGCCTTCGCCATCGCCAACGGCATGAAGATGAAGGCCGTTTCCAACACGGTCTCGCCCTATCCCACCTATGGGGAACTTAACAAACGGGTGGCGGGGGCCTACTTTTCCCCGAAATTGTTCGACTCCCAGGCAGTGAAGCGTGTGGTCCGCATGGTGCAGCGCTATCTGCCGTAGGCGGCAGGAGTATTTACCGTTTCCATGTTCCGCACGCTCTCCGGCCGGTTCCTGATCCTCACGGTTCTTTTCGTGATGCTGGCCGAGGTCTTCATCTTCTTCCCCTCGGTGGCGCGCTTCCGCCAGGACTACCTGATCGACCGGCTCGAGCGGGCGCAGATCGCCTCGCTGGCGCTGCTGGCCGCCGATGCCGACATGATCGACCGCGACCTCGAGGAGGAGCTGCTGCTCAACGCCGGGGTCTTCAACATCGTGTTGCGGCGCGACACCGCGCGGCAGCTGGTGCTGACTTCGCCGATGCCTGGCGAGATCGACGAGACCTTCGACCTGCGCGAGGCCGGGCCGCCGATGCTGATCTACGACGCCGTGCGGCGCCTGATCGAGCCCGAGCCCTCGCTGATCCGGGTGATCGGCAGCCCCTCGCGCGAGGCGGGGCTGCTGATCGAGGTCACCATGGACACCACCGAGATGCGCGAGGCGATGATCGACTACGGGCTGCGCATCCTGGCGCTCTCGGCCTTCATCTCGGTGATCACCGCGGGGCTGTTGTTCTTCGCGGTGCGCCAGCTCCTGGTGAAGAACATCAAGTCCGTGGTGCGCAACATGCAGGCCTATGCCGAGGCGCCCGAGGACGCCCGGCGGATCATCAAGCCCTACGCCAGGGTGACCGAGGTCCGCGAGGCGCAGGAGGCGCTGCAATCGCTGCAGACCCAGCTCACCCAGTCGCTGCGCCAGAAAGAGCGGCTGGCCCAACTCGGCGGCGCGGTGGCGCGGGTCAGCCACGACCTGCGCAACATCCTGACCTCGGCGCAGCTCTTCACCGACCGGATCGAGGCCTCCGAGGACCCGACCGTCAAGCGCATGGCGCCGAAGCTGGTGAACTCGATCCAGCGCGCGGTGAGCCTCTGCGAGAGCACCCTGGCCTTCGGCCGCGCCGAGGAGCCGGCGCCGACGCTGACCCGCTTCAACCTGGCCGAACTGGTCGAGGATGTCTTCGAGGCCGAGCGCCTGGCGATCGGCGACCACGATCTGTCGCTCTCGCCCGATGTGCCCGCCACCATGAGCGTGCGCGGCGACCCCGAGCAGGTGCACCGGATGATCTCCAACCTGGTGCGCAACGCCCGGCAGGCGATCATCGGCGGCGGCCAGCCCGGAGAGATTTCGGTCGCGGGTCATGTCACCGACACCGACTGGGTGATCGAGGTCTGCGACACCGGCCCGGGCCTGCCGCCCAAGGCGCGCGAGTTCCTGTTCCAGGCCTTCCAGGGCAGCGCCCGCAAAGGCGGGGTGGGGCTGGGCCTCGCCATCGTCTCGGAGCTGGTGCGCGGCCATGGCGGCCGTCTCGAACTGGTGCGCAGCGACGAGGACGGCACCGTCTTCCGGCTCAGCCTGCCGATGGGCGATCTTTGACGGTTTGATGAAAAAATCCGGCAGGGGGCCCTTGCGTTCATCCGGCACGGGGGGTATCTGCCGCCCCAACGGACCGATAGCTCAGCTGGATAGAGTACCTGACTACGAATCAGGGGGTCGGGGGTTCGAATCCTCCTCGGTCCGCCAGAATTCCCGAAGGCCGCGTTCCCCAGGGGACGCGGCCTTCCTCGTTTTCGGGCCCTCTCGCCATGCCCCTTCAGAACCGCGTCACGCCTTTCGGAGAGATCGTCGCCGACCCCGCGCGCGGCAGCCTCATGGGCAATCGCGGGCGGCTGCACGACGGGCAGAAGCGGCTCGGGCGGGCGCGCTGGCGCGGCCGGGCCTGGATTTCCTGCCTGCTCGACTTCAAGGGCCGCCACCGGCCCGAGATGATGATGCCGCGCAGCTATACCGAGCTGTTCTTCAGCGACGAATGGGTGGCGCTGGCCGCGGGCCACAGGCCCTGCGCGGAGTGCCGGCGCGCCGCCTACCTGGAGTTTCGCGAAGCCCTGGCGCGGGCCTGCCCGACGCTTGGCCCCGCGCCGCGGGCCGCCGAGATGGACAGGCTTCTGCACGAGGCGCGGACGGGGCCGGACGCGCGCTGGCAGGCAAAACGGGCCGAATTACCCGACGGCACATTCGTTCTTGGAGAAGATGCTGTGGCTCTGCTACTCTGGCGCGACAAGATGTGGCGTTGGACAAGCCAGGGGTATGAACCCGCGGCCAGCGTCACCGGTGCTCTCACGGTGCTCACGCCGCGCCCCATCACGGGCGCATTGGCCGCCGGGTATGCGCCGCTTGGACATCCGTTCATGTAAACGTGAGTGGACAAGACACAAAACGACGGCAGGTCGATCGGGCAAGGGGACAAGGAGATGCCGGAGATAGGCGAACAGATCGCGGCGCTGCCGCTGAGATTCAAGAAGGATGACAAGGTCGAGATCCTCATGGTCACCTCGCGCGATACCGGCCGCTGGGTCATGCCCAAGGGCTGGGAGATGGACGGCAAGAAGCCCTGGCGAGCCGCCGAGATCGAGGCGCTCGAGGAGGCCGGCGCGCTGGGCTACATCGGCCGCGAGGCGATCGGCACCTACCGGTATCCCAAGATCCTCGACGACGGGCGGATCGTGCCCTGCCTGGTGCGGGTCTACCCGATGATCGTTGAGAAACTGAAAAGACGCTGGAAGGAGAGCGGCGAGCGCAAGCGCCGCTGGTTCAAGCCGGCCCAGGCGGCGAAACGGGTCGTCGAGGCCGACCTGGCCGAGCTTCTCCTGACGCTCGACAGCGCCAAGCCGAAGAAACTTCCGGCGGTGCGCGAGCTTCTGAAAGCGTCCTGAGGCCCGGGAAAGGGGGCCTTAGAAAGCAACAAGGGCCGCACCGGCGGGATGCGACCCTTGCGCTTCGAAGGCTCCCACCGTCTTGGCCCCTCAGCCTAACGACAGGATTACGGCCTCCGAATCCGAATTCCTCGCGCCTTTCGGCGCGCTCTTGAGCGTCCCAAGAGACCCGATAAACGCCGATCTCGGCGCCGGGTTCCCTGATGGCGGGATTGCGAATGTGCAACTCGCCGGACGGATTGCGCCCCTTCTGGATCACCGCGCGCCCCCGCGCATTAAACTGTGACATACTCGGCCAGATTTTTTTGCGGCCGGGTGAGGGGGTGAGGATGACGACCAAATGCACGCAGTGCCCGTTGCGCGGGCTGGAGCTGTTCAAGCCGATGTCCGACCGCGAGGTGGGCTTCATGGAGCGCTTCAAGGTCGGGGAAATGACCGTGCAGGCCGGCACGCCCTTGATGTCCGAAGGGTCGAACTCGCCGCAGCTTTTCACCGCGCTCTCGGGTTTCGGGCTGCGCTACACGCTTCTGGCGGACGGGCGGCGGCAGGTCCTGTCCTTCATTTTGCCCGGCGATTTCATCGGCCTGCAGGCGGGGGTCATGGAATATATGACCCATTCGGTCGAGGCGACGACCGATATGACGCTCTGCGTCTTCAACCGCTCGGAGCTCTGGACGCTGTTCCGCAACCAGGCCGAACGGGCCTTCGACCTGACCTGGCTTTCCGCCTCCGAGGAGCGCTTCCTGGGCGAGGCGCTGGCCACCATCGGCCAGCGCTCGGCCTATGAGAGCATCGCCTGGGCCTTTTCCCGGCTCTACCGCCGCCTCGACGCGCTGGAGATGCGCGAGGGCAGCTCGGTGCCGCTGCCCTACCGGCAGCAGAACCTGGCCGACGCGCTGGGGCTGTCGCTGGTCCATACCAACAAGACGCTCGCCCAGCTGCGCGAGAAGAAGCTGGCGAATTGGACCAACGGGCGGCTGCATGTCCCCGACATCGAGGCGCTGGAGGAGGTCGGCCTGGTCGAACATCCGACCCTGCCGCGCCCGCTGATGTAGGGCAGGGCGCGCGGGTCACGCATCGGGTTGTTTCGGCGACAGTCCCGACACCTTTCGCGGGACTGTCCACGCAATTATCCACAAGCTGGGGAGAATGCCCGGGCGTAAGCCCTGGGCGCGTTTCGCGCGCTGGTTGCGGGGTTTAAGCGAACAGCGGTTCGGAAATCGTGCCGGTTGTCTGCGCCCGCAGCGCGGGAAAACTCCACAAACCCACAAGTGACCTCGCGGCAGCGAACCTGGCGTTCATTCCGCGGTGTCGAGCCAGATCGTCATCGGCCCGTCGTTGACCAGATGCACCGCCATTTCCGCCCCGAAACGGCCGGTGGCGACCGGCACGCCCTCGGCCTGCAGGCTGGCGGCGAAGCGCTCGTAGAGGTGGCGGCCGTCATCCGGGGCGGCGGCACCGGAAAACCCCGGGCGGTTGCCGCGCCGGGTGTCGGCCGAAAGGGTGAACTGGCTGATCACCAGTGCCGCGCCCGCGACATCGCCGAGCGCCAGGTTGGTCTTGCCCGCATCGTCGCGGAAGATCCGCATCCGGGCGACCTTCCGCGCGAGCTTGTCGGCCTCGGCCTCGGTGTCGCCTTGCATCCCGCAGACCAGGATCATCAGCCCGGTGCGGATCTCGCCGATCACCGCGCCCTCGACCTCGACCCGGGCTTCGCTGACCCGTTGCAGAAGCGCCCTCACAGCTCGGTCTCCCAGGGCGGGTTGGCCCCGGCGCGGCTGACGGTCACCGCGGCGGCCTTGGCGCCGAGGCCCACGGCAGCGCGCAGATCCTCGAGCCCCGCGCCCCGGAAGGTCGCGCGCTCCAGAAGCCCGCCCCGGTGCAGCCCGGCCAGGAAGCCCGCGTTGAAGGTGTCGCCCGCGCCCACGGTGTCGACCACCTGCGCGCGTTCGGCGGCGACGCGGATCGTGCCCTCGGCGCTGGTCGCATCCACGCCCTCGGCGCCCCGGGTGACCAGCACCAGCGCCACGCCGCGCGCCACGAGGTCCTCGGGCGTGAGGCCCAGCCAGTCCATGTCCTCGTCGGAGAGCTTCACCACATCGGCCCCGGCCAGCATCCCGTCGAGCCGGGCGCGGTAGCGCGCGGCGTCCTTGATGAAGCTCGGGCGGATGTTCGGGTCGATCATCACCAGCCGTTTGCCGGCCTCGCGGGCGGCGAAGGCGGCATAGGTCTCGGCGGCGGGTTCGGAGACCAGCGAGATGCCCCCGAAGAACAGCGCCTGCACCCCCTCGCCGAGGTTGGGCAGATCCGCCTCGGTCAGCATCCGCCCGGCGGTGTTCTCGTCGTAGAAGGCGTAACGCGCCTGGCCGTCGGTCAGGGTGACGAAGGCCAGCGTGGTGATCCGGTCCGACCGCGCCGCGAAGCTGCTGTCGACGCGGCTGTTGCCCAGCTCACGGGTCAGGATGTCGCCGAAGAGATCGGTGGAGAGGCCGCTGAAGAATCCCACCGGCGCACCGAGCCGCCCCAGCGCGATGGCGGTGTTGAAGACCGCGCCGCCGGCATAGGGCGCGAAGGCGGGCTCTCCGGCCCCGCTTTCGCGCGGCAGCATGTCGATCAGCGCTTCGCCGCAACAGAGAATCATCTGGCACCTCCCTCTCCGGGCCCCGCGCGGGGCCATGTTACCGCTAACTATCCGCTCCGCGCCCCTCGGGGCAAGCGGTCATCCGTAGACCGCCAGGACATAGCCCAGGCCCGCCGCCAGCACCGCGCCCGTCAGAACCGCGGCGGCGATCTTCCAGGCCGAATAGGGCCGCTCGCCCTGCACCCGCCCGGTCTGGCCGTTGACCACGAAGCGGTAACTCTTGCCGCGGAACCTGTAGGCGGCCATCCAGACCGGCAAAAGAATATGCTTGAAGGTCACCTCCGAGACCTCGGTCTCGACCTGGTGCACGCGCTGGCGGTCGCCGCCGATGTCGAACTTCACGTCGCGCCGGATCTGCCGGTCCATCTGGCCGCGCGCCTCGGCGAAGCCCTCGTCGAGATCAACGGTATAGGCCTCGGCGCGGAAGCCCGCGACGAACTCGGGGCGGTAGGGTTCGAGCCGGGTTAGGTCCCAGGGCGGCAGCGCCTCGGTGTGGCTCTTGGGCAGCGAGCCCGAGGCCAGCACCAGCACGTCGTCGAAGGCCCGCGCGACCCGGCCCGAGACCGCGCGCCAGCGCACCTTCTGGACTCGCTGGGTGGTCATCTTGCCGTCGCGCATGACCTGCCGGGTGGTGTAATAGACCGTGCCCCTCTCGCCCCGGTAGTGCGAGCGGGTGTCGGCGTCGAAGGTCCAATAGGGCACGTAGATGCCCTGCATCCGCCGCCCCTTGCGGGCGTAGTCCTGCACCCCGTTCGGCGCGAACCAGAGCCGCCCGAGCCAGGCCACCATGGCCGCGCGCGCCGCCTCTTCGGTCAGCGCGAAGGGCAGGAGGCCGCGCGGCTTGATATGGCGGTTCTCGCCAGTGTCCTTGACCACCGGCGTCGCGCAGAAGGGGCATTCGGCGGCATGGGCGTCGGGGTCGAATTCCACCGAGGCGCCGCAGTTGGGGCATTGCGAGACCCGGGTGACCTCCATCTCCTGGATCGGCAGCAGGTCGCGCATGGCCTGCTCGAAGTCCAGCTCGCGGATGCCGCCGCCCCAGGGGCCGGCTTCCTCGAGGGCGGCGCGGTGGCCGCAATGCCCGCAGGCCAGGTCGCCGCTCGACGGGTCGAACCGCAGGTCGGCGCCGCATTGGTCGCAGGGGAAGCGGTGATCCTCGAGCGGCATGGAAGCATCCTCCGGGGCGCGGGCGGCAAGGGGCAGCCGCACTGTCGCCGCGCCCGGCCCGGGGTTCAACGGAAAACCGGGGGGCCGGGGCCGCGCTTGCTAGAGGAAGCGGTGCAGCGCCTTCGGTGCCATGATGCGCAGGGCGTTGTCCTTAAGCCGGACGTGGCGCCAGATGTGAAAGCCCGCGTGCACGGCGGCCACGGCGCCGAGGCTGTAGAACTCGATGGTGTGCATCGTGCCGATCCAGTCGTTGGCCTGCGGCATGTTCAAGGGCGGTGCGATCGGCAGGAAGCCCCCGGCCTTCAGAAGCCGCGCGCTGGTCAGACCCAGGAGGAACCCCGAGAGCGCCACGAAGCCGATGCCCAGGACCAGCGTGTGATGCAGCGCCCGGTGCAGCCGCCGCTGCCAGGGCTTGAGCTTCGGCCCCGGCCGCCCGGCCAGCCCGCGGCGCAGGTAGTCGAGCGTCCAGATCACCGCCAGGGTCGAGAAGATCAGCCCCAGCACCGAGTGGAACTGGAAAGCGCGCGGGCCCAGCGGCACCACGTCGCGCGGCTGCACCAGCATGAACCAGATGAAGAGCGGGATCATCACCGCATGCATGGCCTTGAGCCAGCTCCGCCGCGCCGGCAGGGCCGCATGAAGCCGCGCGGCCCAGCGCGGGCCGGACCGGGAACGAGGGGCGGCGCGGTCACTCATGTCTTTACTTACGTCCCGCGGGGCGGATCGGTTTCAGATCAGGCCGGCGGCGGAGGCGGGGGCGGCGGCATCACCGTGAAAAGCTGCGCCAGTTCGGTGACATCCTCGGCCCGCATCCAGCCGTCCTGGCCCGGGGTCCAGACGAATGTATCACGGGTCAGGCTGCCCTCGGAGGCCATGCGGCCGAGCCGCGCGCGGCTGAAGGGACCCTGCGTCTCGCCGTTCTCGGCGATGTGCCAGACCCGTTCGGGCGGCGGGGGCGGCGGCGCGATGGGCGCGGCGGCGGCAGGGGCAGGGGCCGCGCCGGGGCTCGCGCCCCAGGGGCCGCGCCGTCCGCCGACCGCCTCGGCCATCTGCATCCCGAGCCCCGCGCCGAGCCCCATGCCCATGGCGCCGCCCGCCTGGCCGCCCTCGGCCATGGCTTCGGCGGCGCGCCACTTCATGTGCTGGTCGAGATCGCCCGCCACCCCGCGCGAGGTCCGGGCGTCGAGCGCCTTCTCTACCGCCGGCGGCAGGGAGATGTTCTCGAGGTAGAGCTCGGGCATGGTCAGCCCGTAGGTCGCCAGAGTCTTCGAGACCTCGGCGGCGACCAGCCGGCCCAGGTCGGCGGTATTGGCGGCCATGTCGAGCACCGGGATCCCCGAGGAGGCCAGCGTCCGGCTCACCTCCTGGACGATGATGTTGCGGATCTGGAAGGAGACCTCGTCGCGGGTGAACTCGCCGTCGGTGCCGACGATCTCGGTCAGGAAGAGCCCCGGGTCGGTGATCTTGATCGCATAGGTCCCGAAGGCGCGCAGGCGCACCGGCCCGAACTCGGGATCGCGCAGCATCACCGGGTTCTTGGTGCCCCACTTGAGGTTGGTGAAGCGGTTGGTCGAGACGAAGTAGACCTCGGACTTGAAGGGCGAGCGGAAGCCGTGGTCCCAGTGCTGCAGCGAGGTCATCACCGGCATGTTGTTGGTCTCGAGCATGTAGAGACCGGGGGTGAAGACATCCGCCAGCTGACCCTCGTGCACGAAGACCGCGGCCTGTCCCTCGCGGACGGTCAGCTTGGCACCATACTTGATCTCGTGGCCCTCGCGCTCGAAGCGCCAGACCATCGTGTCGCGGCTGTCGTCGGTCCAGTGGATGACGTCGATGAACTGGCCGGAGAGGAAATCGAAGATGGGCATGGCGTCGCTCCCAGGGGCTGTGCGGTCAGTTCGGCCCCGCGCGGGCGATCCGGTCGCCGGTCAGCTCGGTGGCGAGGCGACGGATGATCGGGCGGGCGGTCTCGGCGCTCATGCCGGGGGTGAGCGCGGGGTCGTAGAGGATCTTCAGCAGCATCTCGTCATGGGTGGTCAGCAGCGCGAACTCGTCGTCGTCGTTGAAGATCGAGGGCCGCGCCGAGGGGCTGTCATTGGCGAGGCCAAGGCCCTGGGCCACCTCCTCGTGGATGCAGGATTTCATCAAAAGGCCCGGGTGCTCGGCGCGGATCACCGCGATGGCCTTGCCGTAGGCATAGCCGCCGGGCTCGTCGGAGAAGGCGATGACCAGGCAGTGAATGGCGCGGGGCAGCGAGCGGAAGACCGAGAGCGAGGCCGGGTCGATGTCGGGCACCAGCGCCTTGATCCGGGGCGCGATCTGGTCGCGGTCGTCCTCGGACATGAAGAGCACGTGGAAGTTGGTGCGGCTCTCCGACATGGAGATCGGATGGCCGGTGACCCGCGCCAGGCGGGTGACGTAGCGGCCGAGCTCTGCGTCATTGGCGCGGCGCGCCTCCTCGGGGACCGAGGCGCCGAACTCGGCGGCGACGCGGATCGGCTGGCGCCATTTCTTCACCGGCCCCAGCTCTCCGCCGGAGCGTTGCAGCCCGGCGCCGCGGCGGTATTCCTCGGCCAGGGCGATCTGCTCGAAGTTCCGCGCCAGCTGGGTGTCGGTATAGGGCGTGTCGATGCCGCCGCCGTCGGTGCGCATCAGCCCCTGGCCCACGAGGTCGGCCTCGACCCGTTCGTAGTAGCGCGCCAGTTCGCGGCTTTCGGCCGAGGGCTCGCGCGCCGCCGAGGGCGGCGGCGGGGTCAGCGCGTCGGGCCGGGCCTGCGGCGCGGTGCCGGGCGGGGCGGGCGACTGGTCGATCAGCGCGCAGCCCGACAGGGCGAGCGCGAGGCCCGCCGCCAGCCAGGGATATGCCCGCGCCCGCGCCAAGGGGTCAGCCCGCCGGAACCGAGGTCGCGGCGGTGTCGCCGGTGCCGGTGCGCCGGGCCTTGGCGGCGGCCAGAGTGTCGCGCAGCTCGCGCTCCATCTTCTGCAGCTCTTCCTCGGCCTCGGCGCGGCGCGCCTTGCCCTGGTCGGCGATGGCGAGGCTTTCCTCGATGGTGCCGATCAGATCGGCATTGGCCTGTTTCACCGCGGTGATGTCGAAGACCCCGCGCTCCATCTCCTCGCGCACCGCGCGGTTGCTGTCGCGCAGGTTCTTGGCGTTGGCGGTCAGCAGGTCGTTGGTCAGGTCGTTGGCCTCGCGCACGGCGGCGGCGGCCTCGGTCGAGCGCTGGATGGTAACCGCCTGGGCGAGCTGCGTCTCCCAGAGGGGCACAGTGTTGACCAGCGTCGAGTTGATCTTGGTCACAAGGCTCTTGTCGTTCTCCTGCACCAACCGGATCGAGGGCAGCGACTGCATGGTCACCTGGCGGGTCAGCTTGAGGTCATGCACCCGGCGCTCGAGGTCGTCGCGGGCGGCGCGCAGGTCGCGCAGCTCCTGGGCGGCCATGACCTGGCGGTCCTCGGAGGCGGCCTCGACCGCAGCTTCCTTGGCCGGGATCTCGGTGCCGTCGAGCTCGGCCAGCTTGGCCTCGCCCGCGGCGATGTAAAGCGCCAGCTCCTCGTAGAACTGCAGCGTCTTCTCGTAGAGCAGGTCGAGCGACTTGATGTCTTTCAGAAGCGTATGCTCGTGGCGCAGAAGCTCGTCGGTGATGCGGTCGATCTGGCCCTGCACCTCCTCGTAGCGGGCGGTGAACTTGGCGAAGGGCGTCGCCCGGCCCAGGAGCTTCTCCCACCAGGAGCGGTTGCGGCGCATGTCCAGCTCGGAGACCGAGAAGCCGCGGATCGTGGTCACGATGCCGCGCAGGCTGTCGCCCGCCGGGCCCACGTCCTTGTTCTTCACGCCCTGCAGCATGGACTGGCTGATTTCCTGCAGCTCGGACTGCGCGGCGGCGCCGAAGGCGACGATGGAGTTGCTGTCCTCCATGTCGATCTCGTCCATGCGGGCGCGGATCTCGTCGGCCAGAGGCGCATCGGCGCGGTCGAGCGCGGTCACCTCATCGGCGGGGGTCGGCGCGGGGAAATTCCGCTCGCTCACGTCGCGCAGCTCCGCTTCCGCTGCCTGGGCCTTGGCCTGAACCTGTTCGGACATGAATCATGTCTCCCGTCTTGTAAGTCACTTCGCGGGCCGGTCGAGGCCAACGCCCTCCCGGCGCAATCGGTCCCGCAATACGTCGATTTCGATCTGCAGGTCGCTGTTGGCATCGACCAGCAGTTTTTCCGTCTTCTTGCCGAAAGAGGTTTCCAGATCGTCGAGAAGCGCCAGGAAATCCGCCTTGGCGCCGCTGTCGCGGCTGCGCGCGAAGATCTCGGCAAAGCGCTGCGCGGCGTCGCGGGCGCCCATCAGGTAGACGCCCAGGTATTTGCGCGCCGCGGTCAGGTCGCGGGGGTCGTCCTCGACGGTGCGGATGAGCGCACGGGCGGCGGCGCGGAACCGCTCGACCCGGGACTCGACGGCGCGGTCCCCGGCGCGGCGGGCGGCCTCGACCATCTCGGAGAGGTACGCCTCGGCCTCGTCGACGACCCGGGCGACGCGGTCCTGCTGGAAGGCGTCGATGTGATCGAGCCCCTTGCCGCGCAGCGGGTCGATGCCGAAGGCCGCGAGATGCAGCCCGCCTCCGGCCAGCGCGAAAAGCCCGGCCTCGAGCGGGCCGCCGCCATGGGTGACGCTGGCAAGCCCGGTGCCCAGGGCCGAAAGCCCCGCGGCAAAGACCTTGCGGGGCAGGGCGGGGCGCCGGGCGATCTTGCGTTCCTCGAAGGCGGCCTCGGCCTTCAGCCCTTCGCGGAGCAGCATCGCGCCCGCGGTCCAGACCGCCGCGCCCGCAAGCCCGGTGACAAGCCCGGTCGCCCCGGAGAAGAGCGCGCTCAGCCCCAGGAGGGCGGGCGGCAGGAACATCAGGTTGGCGCGGGCACCGACCGGGCTGACCCGCGCGCCGTGGAAGGCCGGGGGCGCCTCCTCGGTGCCGGGGGTCTTGCCCGCCTCGGGGCTGTAGCGTCCGCCAAAGCGCTGGGACATGGGGTCACAGCCCTCCGAGCCAGCCGAGAGCGACGCCCGCCTGCAAGGCCAGCAGAAGGAAGAAGGCGAATTTCTGGAACCCGGACCCGGCCATGCGCGGCCCCTTTTCCCTGGACACGTTCGGAACCTAGGGATTTGCCGACGCAGTTACCAGATACAATGCCGCACCGCCGTCATGCCGCGCGATTTTGTTCCATTCGGTCGAGCAGCAGATCGGCCTCGAGCGCGAAGGCGTCGTCGTTCTGCGCGGCGCTGCGCTTGCGGGCGCGGGTCTCGAAGCCGTCGGCCAGCGCGGTGATTCGCGCCGTGTAGCGGCGGCCGGCGAGCGTCGGGTTGACCTTCCAGCCCTCCTCGAGCGCGTCGACCTCCTTCTCGGCGAGCTTCACGAAGGTCGCCAGCGCCTTGCGCAGCGCCAGGAACTCGCGCGGGGTCTGGGCATGCACCCGGATCAGCCGCAGGATCGCGGTGCGGATCGCCTCGGTGCGCAGGGTCAGCTCGTCCTGCTGAAGCGCGGCGACGCGGGTGATGATCTTGTTGAGCCGCGCATCGGTGACCTCGACCGCCTGCCAGGCGGCGCGCTGGGCGAGGTAGCGCGGGTTGTCGTAGCCTTTGTTGCGCCAGGGGTCGAAGCCGAAGGCGGCGATGGCGAGCAGGAAGCCCACCGGGCCGAGGATGGCCGGGATCGTCCAGGTGCTGAACTGGTGGCCCGCGAGCAGGAAGGCGATCACCCCGATCATCGCCGACCCGGCGAGCTTGCGCGGAAAGCGCGGCGGCTTGGCCATGCGGGCGCGGTTGTAGCGCGCCTCGATCTGCTGGCCGCGGGCGATGAGCCGGGCCGCGATGGCCAAGAGCCCGAAGTAGATCACCGCCGAGATCGTGGCGCTCAGCGAGCCCAGGATCAGCCAGAACATCAGCGGACCGGCGGCGAGCAGCAGCACCAGCAGCTCGTCGGGGCTGTGGTCTCTGGCGCGTTGGAAGATGGGCCGGTTTCCGAAATCCGTCATGGGGGCGCTCACAGGAAGGTCAGTCCGAGCATCAGCGCGGTCAGCACCGCGAGGGCGATCCGCGACGCCGCCTGCTCGGGGGCGAGGAGGTTGGAGAGGAGGGCCCGGAGGGTCGCGGCTACATCCGAGCTGACCAGCGTGGCATGGCGCACCACGTAGTAGCAGGAGAAGCCGAGAAGGGCGGTGGCGAGGATCGTGAACAGCATGTTCCGAACCTCGCGCCGAATCGGGGCAAAATCGCGGCATCAGGCGGGAAATGTCGCGACCCTTGGGCCTGTTTTCGCGCCGGTCAGCGGGCGGGTTTCCGCCGCTTGTTGCGGGTGGCGCGGGTCGGGCGGCCGCGCTGGGCCTTCTCCTGCTCTTCCGGGCTCAGGCCCAGCTGGTCGCGCAGGACCCGCGGGCGCACCTCCTCGACCTCTCCGGCCTTGAGGTTGCCCAGCTGGAACGGCCCGTAGGAGATGCGGATCAGCCGGTTCACGCTCAGCCCGATGTCGGTCATGGCGCGGCGGATCTCGCGGTTCTTGCCCTCGCGCAGGCCGACGGTCGCCCAGGCGTTGGCGCCCTGCTGGCGGTCGAGCGTGACGATCATCGGCTGGAAGCGCGTGCCCTCGACCTCGAGCCCGTCGCGCAGCGGCTGGAAGGTGGCGTCGCTCGGGCGGCCCTTGAGCCGCACCCGGTAGCGCCGCAGCCAGCCGGTCGAGGGCAGTTCGAGACGCCGCTTGATGCCGCCGTCGTTGGTCAGGAGCAACAGCCCTTCGGAATTGAGGTCGAGCCGGCCGACGGTCATCACCCGCGGCAGGTCCTCGGGCAGCTCGTCGAAGATCGTCGGACGGCCCTGTTCGTCCTTGGTGGTCGTCACCAGCCCCGGCGGCTTGTGATAGAGCCAGAGCCGCGGCGGTTCGGGCGCCTCGAGCGGGCGGCCGTCGACGGTGATCTTGTCGGCGCCGGTCACGTTCAGCGCGGCGCGTTCGATGACCTTGCCGTTCACCGCGATGCGGCCGGCGGCGATCATCTTCTCGGCCTCGCGGCGCGAGGCCACGCCGGCGCGGGCGAGCACCTTGGCGATCCGGTCTCCGGGGGGCGTCTGTGTCATGCGCCCGACTTAGACCCGCGCGCCCGGCCTGTCCATTGCCCGCAAGCCGCGCTAGGGACGGGACATGAGCTTTCGCAGTCACATGCAGACGGCGCTGGACGAGGCGCGCGCGGCAGAGGCCCGGGGCGAGGTGCCGGTGGGCGCCGTGCTGGTCGATCCCGAGGGCCGGGTGCTGGCCCGCGACGGCAACCGCACCCGCGAGCTGGCCGATGCCACCGCCCATGCCGAGATGCTGGTCCTGCGCGAAGGCGCGCGGGCGCTCGGCGCCGAGCGGCTCTCGGGCTGCGATCTCTACGTGACCCTGGAGCCCTGCGCGATGTGCGCCGGGGCCATCGCGCATATGCGGGTGGCGCGGCTTTATTACGGCGCCGCCGACCCGAAGAGCGGCGGCACCGCCCATGGCGCGCGGGTCTTCTCGCATCCCCAGTGCCACCATCGCCCCGAGGTCTACGACGGCATCGCCGCCTCCGAGGCCGAGGCGCTGCTGCGCGACTTCTTCGCCGGGCGGCGCGAACCATGAGGCCGCCGCGCAAATCCCGCCCGCGCCCCGAGCGCCGACGGGTGCTGATCTTCAACAAGCCCTTCGGGTGCCTGTCGCAGTTCACCGACAAGGGCACCGAAGGTTCCGGCCGCGCGACGCTTTCGGATTTCATCGACGTGCCAGGGGTTTACCCCGCAGGCCGGCTGGATCGCGACAGCGAAGGGCTCTTGGTGCTGACCAATGATGGCCAGCTTCAGGCGCGCATCGCCAGCCCGAAATACAAGCGCGAGAAGGTCTATCTCGCACAGGTCGAGGGCGCCCCGGACGAAGACGCGCTTGCGCGGCTTAGGGGCGGCGTGACGCTGAAGGACGGGCCGACCCGGCCCGCGGGCGCGCGGCTGATCGCGCCGCCCGATCTCTGGCCGCGCGACCCGCCGGTGCGCTACCGCAAGTCGGTGCCCGACCACTGGATCGAGATCACCCTGACCGAGGGTCGCAACCGCCAGGTTCGGCGCATGTGCGCGGCGGTGGGGCTGCCCTGCCTGCGGCTGGTGCGCTGGCGGGTGGGCGAATGGACGCTCGACGGGCTGGGCTCGGGGGAGTGGCGCGAGGTGACGGCTTAGGGCGCGGGGCGCGGCTCGGGATCGAGCCCTAGCGCCCAAGCCCCGGCGCCCGAAAAAGCTTACTGTTTAGCGCGCCTTTGCGTCGGGCGCAGGGCAAAGCCCCAAACCCCCACCCTCAGTGCCACTTCGCAAGCGGCGGCAGCGACATCAGCACCGCGTTGGCGTCATGGCCGGTCTCCAGCCCGAACTTTGTGCCCCGATCGTAGACCAGGTTGTATTCTGCATAGAGCCCGCGATGGACGAGCTGGGCGTCCTTGTCGGCCTCGGTGAAGGGCTGCACCCGGCGCTTTTCCACCAGCGGCAGATAGGCGGGCAGGAAGGCCCGGCCGATGTCCTGGGTCAGGGCGAAATCCGCCTCCCAGTCGCCGGTCGAATGGTCGTCCATGAATATGCCGCCGACGCCGCGCGCACGATGCCGGTGCGGGATGTAGAAATATTCGTCCGCCCAGTCCTTGAGGCGCGGGTAATGCGCCTCGCCATGCGGGTCGAGATGCGCCTTCTGCTGGGCGTGGAAATGCGCGGTATCCTCGGCGTATTCGATGCAAGGGTTCAGGTCCGAGCCGCCGCCGAACCACCAGGCATGCGGGGTCCAGAACATCCGGGTGTTCATATGCACCGCCGGGGCGTGGGGGTTCTGCATATGGGCGACGAGGCTGATGCCCGAGGCCCAGAAGCGCGGGTCCTCGGTCATGCCGGGGATGCCCTTGCGCGCGGCCATGGCGGCCTGGGCGCGTTCGCCGAGCGTGCCGTAGACCTCGGAGACATTGACCCCGACCTTCTCGAAGACCCGGCCGCCGCGCATCACGCTCATCAGCCCGCCGCCGGCGTCGGAGCCGTCGTCAGAGCGGCGCTTGGTCTCGGTCACCTCGAAGGCGCCGGGGGCGCTCTCGGCGAAGGGGCCGCTGTCATGCGAGGCTTCGAGCGCCTCGAAGGCGGCGACGATCTCGTCGCGGAGGGTGCGGAACCAGGTCGCGGCGCGCTTGCGCTCGTCCAGAAGCTCGTCGGTCACTTGGGTCTCCCTCTGTCGCTCCGCCCGTCTTGCCAAGGGGCGCGGGGCGGGGCAAGCGCCTTCCGCCTGGGCGCGGGCAGGGCCGTGGGTTCGCAAGCGACGTTACAGGCAGGTCGCGCGGCGAGGGCGCTCCGCCGCCGCCTCAGTGCGCGGGCGCGTTCACCGGGTCGAGCAGCGTGCGCCCGCCGTCGATCGTCATGATCTGGCCCGTGAGGAAGCGCGCGCTGTCCGAGCAGAGGAACTGCACCGCCTCGGCCAGTTCCTCCGGCGCGGCGATCCGGCCGAGCGGCGTGTGCTCCTCGATGTCGCCGCGATACTCGCGGTGCTCTTTCAGGGTAGACTTCAGGCTCGAGGACATCACCGAGCCGAAGGCCAGCGCGTTCACCCGGATCCGCTCGGGCGCATAGGCCACCGCCATCGACCGGGTCATCTGGTCGAGCGCCGCGCAGGCCAGCGAATAGCCCATGAGTTGCGGATGGGTGCGCCGCGCCGCGATGGACGAGAGGTTCACGATCGCGCCGATCTGCCCGTCCTCCTGGCTTTCGCCCTGCTTGATCATCCGCCGGGCGACCAGCTGCGACAGCCGCATCGCGGTCATCAGGTTCTGCTGCAGCATGACCTCGACGCTGTCGTCCTCCATCGAGAAGGGATCGGTCTCGATCATCTGCCGGCTGCCGTTGACCAGGATGTCGACCCGGTCGAAGGCGTCGAGCGTCGCCGACAGCAGGTTCGCCAGGGTCAGTTTCTCGCGCAGGTCGCCGACGAAATAACGCATGTTCTCGTTCTCGTCGCGGGGGCCCACTTCCTTGGCGAGCCGCCCCTCGTCGAGGTCGGCGAACATCACGTTGGCGCCCTTGGCGGCGAAATGCCGGGCGATGGCCAGCCCGATGCCGTTGGCCGCGCCGGTGACGATGGCGGTCTTGCCTTCGATCGAGAACCCCATCTGCGGTCTCCTTTTCAGCTCCGCGGGCGGTCTAGTGGCTAAGCGCGCGGCCTGCGAGTCGGACGTTGCGCCACGAAGAGCTTGAAGCGGGCGTCGCCGCCCAGGCTCTCGACGCGGGCGAAATACTGCTCGAGCGTGGTCTCATAGGGCAATTGCCGGTTGGCCACGAGGTAAAGCCGCCCCGAGGGCGCCAGAAGCCGCGCCGCCGCGGCGATGAAGGCGCGGCCAAGCGCGGGGTCGGCGGCGCGGCCGCTGTGGAAGGGCGGGTTGCAGACCACCAGGTCGAAGGGCGCGTCATCGCGCCAGTCGCGGGCGTCGGCCCAGTGAAAGCGCGCCCGCGGGTCATCGAGGTTGGCGCGCGCGCAGTCGAGCGCATGGGCATCCGCCTCGACCAGGTGCAGCTCGGTCAGGCCTTCGCGGCGCGCCAGTTCCGAGGACAGATAGCCCCAGCCGGCGCCCAGATCGGCGGCCCGGCCGGTCAGCGTCTCGGGGAGATGCGCGGCCAGAAGCCGCGAGGCCGGGTCGATGCCATCGGCCGAGAAGACGCCGGGCAGGGTCAGGAAGCCGTCGGCATTGGGCGCGGGCGCGCCCGCCCGCCAATCCGACAGATCGGTGCCGGGGGCGATCTCGAAACACTTGCCATGCGCCTTGGCGGTGACGCCGCGCACCTCGGCGCGGGCCTTCACCGCCTTCAGCATGGTGTCGATGCCGTCTGTCTTCTGCCCGTCGACGATCACCGGGCCGTCCGTGGCGGCCAGCGCCTCGGCCAGAAGCGCTTCTGCCTCGGCCCGGGCGCGGGGCAGGAAGACCAGCGCCGCGGCAATCGGACCCTCGGGGGCGGGCGCGGTGGCGATGCCGCGGGCGCGCAGGGCGGCGACCTCGGGGTAGTGGCGTTCGATCGCCACCAGCCGCCCCTCGGGCAGGGCGGCAAGGTCGCTGTCGCCTTTTGCGTTGAACAGCGCGATGACGCCCGCGTCGGGCAGGCTCAGCGCGCCCGAGGTGAGGGCGTGGGACAGGCGGGAAGCGGCCATCGGGACATCACGAGCGGGCGGGGCCGCTCATTCCTTCTCCATGGTGCATTGCAGCGGGTGCTGGTGGCGGCGGGCGAAATCCATCACCTGGCCGACCTTGGTCTCGGCGATCTCGTGGCTGAAGACGCCGACCACGGCGACGCCCTTCTTGTGGACGGTCAGCATGATCTCGAAGGCCTGGGCATGGTTCATGCCGAAGAACCGTTCGAGCACATGCACCACGAATTCCATCGGGGTGTAGTCGTCGTTGAGAAGCAGCACCTTGTAGAGCGGCGGCCGCTTGGTCGTGGTCTTGGTGTCGACCACCACGCCGGTATCGCCCTCGCCGCCCTTGGGCGGTCGTGCGGATTGGGCCATCGGCGTCACGCTTTTGGAGAATTCGGTCATCAAGCCGGGGTGCTGTCTGTTTGCTCGGTTTGTGTCGCGAATATATAACCCAGGACGCGCTTAAAAAAAGTCCCTCACCGGACGGGAATCCCGTGAAAATGCGAAAACTTCGGACGCTGGCCTTCGATGCCGACGATACGCTTTGGCACAACGAACGCTTCTTCAAGCTCACCCAGGCGCGCTTTGCGGAGCTTCTGGGCGATTACGCGGGCCCCGAGGACCTCGACGCGCGGCTCATGGCGGCCGAGCGGCGCAACCTCGGGCGCTACGGATTCGGGGTGAAGGGCTTCACCCTGTCGATGATCGAGACCGCGCTCGACGTGACCGACCACCGGGTGCCCGGCCGGGTCATCCGCGAGCTGGTCGAGGCCGGGCGCGACATGCTCGACCATCCGATCGAGCTTCTGCCCCACGCCGAGGAGACCGTCGCGGCCCTCGCCGAGAGCCATCACCTGATGTTGGTCACCAAGGGCGACCTTCTGCACCAGGAGCGCAAGCTGGCCCAGTCGGGCCTGGGCGAGATGTTCGACGCGGTCGAGGTGGTCTCGGACAAGACCCCGCCGGTCTACGCCCGGATCTTCGCCACGGCGCCGGGCGGGCCCGAGGGTGCCATGATGATCGGCAATTCGATGAAATCCGACGTGGTGCCCGCGATCGAGGCGGGCAGCTGGGGGGTCTTCGTGCCGCATGAACACGCCTGGGACTTCGAGCATGCCGAGGCCCCCGAGGACCCGCGCTTCCGCGAGATCGCGGACCTCGGCGCGTTGCCCGATCTGGTGGCCGAGATCGGCTGATCCGGGGCGCCTTTCGGGGGCGGTTTCGAGGGCGCTTCCGGGGCCGGCTCCGGGGCGGTTTCAGGGCGGGTTCAGGCCGCCCCGGCAGCGCCACGATCCCGCCATGTTTCCGCCACATTCCCAGCGGGTTGTATGCGGCCCGCCTCCCCCGCCCAGATCTTGCGCGCCATAGGCGGGCCAAGGCGGGAAAAATGTCTCTTTTGAAGCCTTTGCCGGACGGCTTTCGTGTGGTAGCCTTTGCCGTAATAAAGGCGTGCAAAACAATAATTCGCTCACCCGGAAAACCGGGGAGCTCAGAGGCAGAAAAGGCAAGGACAGTGAAGGGACCGCGCAAGCAGGCGGGCCATCCCGGCCTGTATTTTTTCACCGCATTCTGGTTCTTGGTGGTGCTTCCGCTCAGCGCCATGGCTGCCCCCTACGCGGGCATGGTCATGGATGCCCGGACGGGAGAAGTTTATTATTCCGAGAATGCCGACACCCAACTCCACCCCGCGTCGCTGACCAAGATGATGACGCTCTACATCGCCTTCGAGGCGGTGGAGAACGGCGAGCTGTCGATGGACACGCTGGTCACCATCACCCGCAACGCGGCGGCCGAACCGCCCTCCAAGCTGGGGCTGCGCTCGGGCCAGAAGATCAAGCTGCGCTACCTGGTGCGCGCGGCGGCGGTGAAATCGGCCAATGACGCCGCCACCGCCATCGGTGAGGCCATCGAGGGCACCGAGGCGGCCTTTGCGCGGCGGATGAACCGCACCGCCAAGGCGATGGGCATGACCCGCACCAACTTCAAGAACGCCCACGGGCTGACCGAAAGCGGGCACCTCTCGACCGCGCGGGACATGTCGATCCTCGGGCGGCACGTGCTCTATGACTACCCGGAGTATTACAACCTCTTCAGCCGGATCACCGCGGATGCGGGCATGCGGAAGGTCTCGCATACCAACCGGCGGCTGCTGCAAAGCTACTCGGGCGCCGACGGCATCAAGACCGGCTACACCCGCGCGGCGGGCTTCAACCTTGTCGCTTCCGCCGAGCGCGGCGGCGAGCGGGTGATCGCCACGGTCTTCGGCGGGCGGTCGACCGCGACGCGCAACGCGCAGGTCGAGAAGCTCCTGACCCTCGGGTTCAACAAGGCGCCGTCGCGGGTGGCCTTCAACGCGCCGAACCGTCCGCCCTACATGGGCAAGGCGGGCGACGTGATGATCGCCAAGACCAGCGACCCGGCGCCGGGGCTCCGGGCCAAGTCGATCCGCGTGGCGGCGGGTGCGGTGACGCGCTCGCTCCGGCCGCAGACGCGCCCGGGCTCCGAGCCCGCGCCGCTGCTCGTGGCCGAGGTCGGCGCCGACATCGAGGCGGTGGTGAAGGAGGCGCAGGCCCAGGCGCTCGCGCTGGCCGCCGCCGCCGAGAGCGACGTCGCGCCCGCCCCCGAGGAGATCGAGGAGATGCCGCAGGTCGCGGCGCTTGATACCGACAGCATCGTCGAGGCGGTGATCGCCGCCAGCGAAGGTGCGCCCGAGGCGTCCGTCACGCCGCGCAAGCGCCCCGAGGAAGTCGTCCTGGCCTCGCTGGGCGGCACCGAGACCGCTGAGGTCGCCGCCGCCCCCGCCGGCGAGCCGGTGCCCGCCGAACGCGAGGTGGTCAGCCGCATCTCCACCTCGGGCGGCCGCCACTGGGGCATCAACGTCGGCAAATACCCCAGCCGCTACTCGGCGGAACGCATGCTGCTGAAGACCGCGCTGCAGGAAATGGCGACGCTGAACGGCTCGCTGCGCAAGGTCATCAACCGCGGCAACGGCTATGACGCCAACTTCATGGGGATGTCACAGGATACGGCAAAGCTGGCCTGTCAGCGCCTCGAGGCGCGCGAGGTGAGCTGCTCGACCATCGGCCCGAGCTGACGGGCCGGAACGGGCGATCCCCGCAAGGCATGGGCGCCGGGAGTTCCCTCCTCCCGGCGCCCTTTTTTGTGCGGGTTGGGTGCGGTGAGGATGGTGTGCGTAGTGGGCGTGGCCCAGGCGACTTGCGTTTCATGCGGCGACAGCGGCCCCTGTAGCGGGCAGGGCCCCTGCGTGCGGGGCACGCGGCCACGTGGCCGGTGCTGTGCGGGCGGGACACATGGGCCGCGCTGTGCGATGCGCCACGATGTGAGCGCAGTTAGCGGCTTCAGCGCCCCCTCAGCGCTTCACCTCCTTCAGGATCCACCGCAGGAAGGCCTTGAGCGGCGGGCGCTTGGTGCCGGGCAGGGTCACCACGTGGTAGCCCGCGTCGGGGCGCTCCTCGAACAGGAGCCGCAGCCGCCCGGCGCGCAGGTCCTCCTCGACCGCGACGCGGGTCGAGACCGCGATGCCCTGGCCGTTCCGCGCCCCGTCGAGCATCAGGTTGCCGGGCACGTAGAGCCCCTTGATCCGCGCCCCCGGCACGCCGTGGCTCTCGAGCCATTCGGTCGCCTCCGAGGTGCCCAGCTCCTGCAGCCAGGGATAGCGCGTCAGCTCCGAGAGCCGTGGCACCGCGCCGTGGCCCACGAGCGAGGGCGCCGCGACCACGTGGATCGGCGAGCGCAGAAGCTCCACCGATTCGAGCCCCGGCCAGCTGCCGCTGCCGTAGCGGATCGCCACGTCGGTGCCGCCGGGCTCCAGCGGCACGAGCTGCGGCGTCGGCGCGATCATCACGTCGATCTCCGGGTGCTCCACCGCGAAGCCCGCGAGCCGGGGCATCAGCCAGTTCGCCGCGAAGGTCGGCGAGGTGGTGACGTTCAGCGGCCGGTCCGCATCGGCGCCGGTCAGCGCCTCGATGGTCGCCGCGATGGTGCCGAAGCCGTCGGAGAGCGCGCTCGCCAGCTCGTGGCCCTCGTAGGTCAGCGACAGCGAGCGGCCGCTGCGGTCGAGCAGCTTCAGCCCCAGGTGGGTCTCGAGGTTGCGCATCTGCTGGCTGATCGCCGCGTGGCTCACGTTCAGCCGCCGGCCGGCCTCGGTGACCGACCCGCATTCGGTATAGGCCGCGAAGGCTCGCAGCGCCGAGAGGGGAGGGAGGCTGGACCAGTCCATATGAAACCCTGGCTTACACTTAGTGAGAATTCCTGAGTGGCATGAACGCGCGGAAATGACGATATGGATGTTAGAGCGCGAAGGAAAGGAGGCTCCAGTATGTTCGACATTCTTGCACAAAGCTTCATGGCGGCCACCGGTCGCGGGAGCGAGTTCCAGCCGTGGGAACGCCGTATCGCCGCGCCGAAGCGTGAGCGGGTGAAATTCCAGGTTCCGAAGGAGGCCCGGAAATGATCGATCCCGTCCTGCGCCAGATCGAGGCGATGCTGCGCCGCGACATCGACGCGGCCTGGAAGATGCGCCTCACGCTGCCGCCCTCGATGTGGACCGAGGCTCGGCCGCGGCAGGCCCCGACCCGTCTCTTCGGCGCGAGGTGACGCCGGTTTGACCGACACAGAAGCACGCGATTAGCGGGGCTCCGGGATGACGACCGGGGCCCCGATTCGTTTTGGGGGGTGTTTCGGGGCTCTGGGCGATCGTGGTTTTGGATGCACCACGAGGGGCAGTGGCTCTGAGAGACGGCGCTTCAGGCTCGCCTGAGCCCGACTGGACCGCCCCGGCGCGTTACCCCGCCGCAAGGCCCTCCAATCCCCGCCCGCATAGCCAGAGGGCCCGCGCCCTCAGCCCACCGGATCGAAGGCGGCGGCGATCAGCGTCCGGGTGTACTCGGTCTTCGGCGCCTCAAAGATCTCCTCGGTCGCACCGTATTCCACCACGTCGCCCTGCTTCATCACGATGACCTTATGCGACATCGCCCGCACCACCTTCAGGTCGTGCGAGATGAACAGATAGGCCAGGTCGTATTTCCGCTGCAGCTCGCGCAAAAGGTCGACGATCTGCACCTGCACCGTCATGTCCAGCGCCGAGGTCGGCTCGTCCAGCACCACCAGCCGGGGCCGCAGCACCATCGCGCGGGCGATGGCGATGCGCTGGCGCTGGCCGCCCGAGAACTCGTGCGGGTAGCGGTGCATGGTGGAAGGATCGAGGCCCACCTCGCGCATCACCTCGGTCACCAGCTCGCGGTGCGGCCGCCCGTCGGGCGAGCCGTGCACGCCCAGGCCCTCGGCGATGACCTGTTCGCAGGTCATCCGCGGGCTGAGCGAGCCGAAGGGGTCCTGGAAGACGATCTGCATGTCCGAGCGCAGGCGCCGCAGCTCGCGGGTCTTCCAGCCGCGCACGTCCTGCCCGCGGTAGGTGATCGCGCCCTTGGACTGAATGAGCCGCATGATCGCCAGCGCCAGCGTGGTCTTGCCCGAGCCCGATTCCCCGACGATGCCCACGGTCTCTCCGGCGCGCACCGAGACGGTGGCGTCGTTCACCGCCTTCACATGGCCGACGGTGCGCTTCATCAGGCCCTTCTGGATCGGGAACCAGATGCGCAGGTTGTCGGTGCGGGCGACCTCCTCGGCGTCTGGCTCCACCGGTTCCGGCGTGCCGGTCGATTCCGCCGAAAGCAGCATCTGCGTGTAGGGGTGCTGCGGGTTGGCGAAGATCTCGCGGGTCGGGCCGGCCTCGACGATCTCGCCGTCCTTCATCACGCAGACCCGGTCCGCGATGCGCCGCACGATGCCGAGGTCGTGGGTGATGAACAGAAGGCTCATGCCCTCGGCGCGCTGCACCTCGCCCAGAAGCTCGAGGATCTGCGCCTGGATCGTCACGTCGAGCGCGGTCGTCGGCTCGTCGGCGATCAGCAGGTCGGGCCGGTTGGCGAGCGCCATGGCGATCATCACCCGCTGCCGCTGCCCGCCGGAAAGCTGGTGCGGATAGGCGCCGAGCCGGCTTTCGGGGTCGTGGATGCCCACCTGCTCGAGCAGGCTGATGATCCGCGCGCGGGCCGCCTCTCCAACGATGCCCTGGTGCAGGGCCAGGCTTTCGGAGAGCTGCTTTTCCAGCGTGTGCAGCGGATTGAGCGAGGTCATCGGCTCCTGGAAGATGAAGGAGATGTCGTTGCCGCGGACCTTGCGCAGAAGCTTGTCGGCGGCGCCGACCATCTCCTGGTCGTCGTAGCGCACCGAGCCCTCGACCCGGGCGGCGGGCCCCAGAAGCTGCACCGTGGACAGCGCGGTGACCGATTTGCCCGAGCCGCTTTCGCCCACCAGCGCCACGGTCTCGCCCTTGTCGATATGGAAGGAGACGCCGCGCACGGCCTGGGTCTCCTGCCCGTCCTGGGTGAAGGTGACGCGAAGGTCTCGAACGTCGAGCGTGCGGGTCATGCGCGGGCCTTTTCTTGGGTGGGGCGGGGCGCCGGGAGCTTGGGGCGGTCCATCACGAGAAGGTCTTCCGGGGATCGAAGGCATCGCGCACGCCCTCGAAGATGAAGACCAGGAGCGAGAGCATCACCGCGAAGACGGTGAAGGCCGTGAAGCCGAGCCAGGGCGCCTGCAGGTTCTGCTTGGCCTGCAGCGTCAGCTCGCCGAGCGAGGGCGCCGAGGAAGGCAGGCCGAAGCCCAGGAAGTCGAGCCCCGCCAGGGTCGAGATCGTGCCGGTCACGATGAAGGGCAGCATGGTCACGGTCGCCACCATGGCGTTGGGCAGCATGTGGCGGAACATGATCTTCCAGTTCGACACGCCGAGCGCCTTGGCCGCGCGCACGTATTCGAGGTTGCGCGCGCGCAGGAATTCCGCCCGGACCACGCCGACCAGCGCCACCCAGCCGAACAGCACCGTCAGCAGCACCAGGAGCCAGAAACTTCGGCCCAGGATCGCGAAGAGGATGATGATGATGTAAAGCGAGGGCGTCGCGGCCCAGATCTCGATCAGGCGCTGGAAGATCAGGTCGACCCAGCCGCCGAAATAGCCCTGCACCGCGCCCGCGATGATCCCGATCACCGAGGAGGCGACGGTCACCATCAGGGTGAACATGATCGACAGTCGGAAGCCGTAGATCACCCGCGCGGTGACGTCGCGCTTGGTGTCGTCGGTGCCGAGCCAGTTCTCGCCGTTGGGCGGCAGGGGCGCCGCGCCGGGGCGGTCGACCGGCGTGTCGTAGCTGTAGGGGATCACCGGCCAGAGCATCCAGCCCTTGGCGAAATCGGGGTCCTCGATGCCGCCGTCGCGGGCCGCCACGATCAGCCCGTCGGGGTCGTCGAAACAGTCGATCAGCCCGCCGGTCTCGATCAGGCAGCGCACCTCGGGGTCGCGATAGGCGGCCTCGGTGCGGAAGTCCCCGCCGAAATCGGTCTCGGAGTAGAAGCTGAAGATCGGCATCCGCAGCTCGCCCCGGTAGCTGACCAGGATCGGCTTGTCGTTGGCCAGGAACTCCGCAAAGAGCGACAGCCCGAAGAGCACCAGGAAGATCCAGAGCGACCAGAAGGCGCGGCGGTTGGCCTTGAAGTTGCGCCAGCGCCGCTTGTTCAAGGGCGAGAGCGCGAAGCGGCCGGGCCGGGGCTCGGGCGCCACGGGCTTGCCGGGCATCGGCTCGGGGGCGATGGGATCGGGATCGGCGGCCATGGCTCAGCCCTCCCGCTTTTCGAAGTCGATGCGCGGATCGACGAAGACATACATCAGGTCCGACAGGATCCCGACCACCAGGCCGATCAGGCCGAAGATGAAGAGCGTGCCGAAGATCACCGGGTAGTCGCGCGCCACCGCCGCCTCGAAGCCGAGCCGCCCCAACCCGTCGAGCGAGAAGATCGTCTCGATGATCAGGCTGCCGGCGAAGAAGACCCCGATGAAGACCGCCGGGAAGCCCGCGATCACGATCAGCATGGCGTTGCGGAAGACATGGCCGTAGAGCACCCGGCGCTCGGTCAGCCCCTTGGCCCGGGCGGTCATCACGTATTGCTTCTTGATCTCGTCCAGGAAGGAATTCTTGGTCAAGAGCGTCAGCGTCGCGAAGGCCGAGATGGTCGAGGCGGTGACCGGCAGGGCGATGTGCCAGAAGTAATCCGCCACCTTGCCGATGAGCGAGAGCTCCTCGAAGTTGTCCGAGGTCAATCCTCGGAGCGGGAAGATCTGGAAGTAGGAGCCGCCCGCGAACAGCACCAGAAGCAGGATCGCGAAGAGGAAGCCCGGGATCGCATAGGCCACGATGATCATGGCCGAGGTCCAGGTGTCGAAGCTGGTGCCGTCGTTCACCGCCTTGCGGATGCCGAGCGGGATCGAGACGAGATAGGCGATCACCGTCGACCAGAGCCCCAGCGTGATCGACACCGGCATCTTCTCCAGCACCAGGTCGGTGACCGAGATCGAGCGGAAGTAGCTCTCGCCGAAGTCGAGCCGCATGTAGCTCCACATCATGTCGAGGAAGCGCTGCAGCGGCGGCTTGTCGAAGCCGAACTCCTTTTCAAGCTCCTCGATGAAGTCCTTGGGTAGGCCGCGGGCGCCGACGTATTCGCTGTCCGAGCCGAAGGTCTCCTCGGTCATGCCGACGTCGTTGTTGGCGCCGGCGAAGCCGCCGAAGACATCGCCTTCGCCCCGCATCTCGGCGAGGATCTGCTCGATCGGCCCGCCAGGGACGAACTGCACGAGGGTGAAATTGACGACCATGATCCCCAGGAGGGTGGGAATCACGAGCAGCAATCGCCGCAGGATGTATGCGCCCAAGGGTTACCTCAATGCGCCGGAAGCCTTCAGGGCCTCGGCCTTGTCTTCGTCGTACCACCAGAAATCGAGATAGCCGACCGAAAGCGGCGGCAGCTCGTCGGGCCGGCCGAACAGGTCGTAATAGGCCACCCAGGCCTCTGCAACATATCCCGAGGAAATCACGATGCGTTCCCAGCGCAGCGCCCGGTCGAGCACCTTCAGCGCGGTGACCTCTTCCTCGCGGCTGTCGGCGTCGAGCGCCTTCTCGATGATCGCGTCGACCAGCGGGCTTTTCAGCGTGGCGGGGTTGTAGCTCGAGACCTCGGCGGTCTCGGAGCCGAACATCTGCTTGAGGCCGGTGCCGACCGACATGAAGCTGACGTAGCGGGTGAAAAGGACGTCGTAGTCCTTGTCGAGGAAGCGCTGCTGGATCTGCGCGGTGTCGATCTTCTCGACGCGGGCGTCGACGCCCAGGGCCTGCAGGTTGCCGACATAGGTCGTGACCAGCGCCTCGACGGTGTCGCCGGTGGCCGAGGAGATCAGGAATTCCACCTCGAGCGGGTTGCCTTCGCCGTCGCGCAGCCGTCCGTCGTCGCCGACCTCGTAGCCCGCCTCGCGCAGGAGCCGGAGCGCCTGGCGCATGTTGCGCCGGTCGGTCGCCGAGGCGGGGTCCGAGGTATGCGGCACCACCGCCTCTTCGGTGTAGAGCGCGGGCGGCACCACGTCGCCCAGGGCCTCGAGAAAGGCCTTCTCGTCGGCGCCGGGCAGGCCCGAGGCCGCCATCTCGGTGCCCTGCAGGAAGCTTTCACGCACCGAGGTCAGCCCGTATTGCAGCGATTCCCGCGTCCACTCGAAGTTGTACATCAGCCCCAGCGCCTGGCGGACGGTCTTGTCGTCGAAGGGTGCGCGCTGGGTGTTGTAGATGATGCCGGTGCTCTGCGGCGCGGTGCTGGTGGCGATCTCCTCGCGCTTGACGGTGCCTTCCTCGACCTTGGGGAAGTCGTAGCCGGTGGCCCAGCGCTTGGTGCTGCCCTCGGGGCGGAAGGTGTAGACGCCGGCCTTGAAGGCCTCGAAATCGGCGGAGTCGTCGGCGAAATACTCGATCCGCACGCGGTCGAAGTTGTGCCGCCCGACGTTGATCGGCAGGTGCCAGCCCCAGTAGTCGGGGTTGCGCTCGTAGACCACGTAGCGGTTGATCTCGTAATCGCCGACCACATAGGGCCCCGAGGCCATGGGCGAGTTGAGGCTGGGCTTGTCGAGCCGCTCGCCGGTTTCCTCGTACCAGGCCTTGGAGAAGACCGGCGTGCCGCCGACCTGTTCGATCAGCGAGCGCCGCGAGATGCCGTCGACGAACTCGAAGCGGATGGTGTGGTCGTCGATCACCTCGACGCCGGCGATGCGTTCCTTCACCGCCCGCGCGTAGGAGCGGATGCCCTGTTCCAGGAACAGGTTGTGGGTGAAGAGCGCGTCATGCGCGGTCACCGGCGTGCCGTTCGAGAAGCGCGCCTCGGGGCGCATGTGGAAGACGCACCATTCCTTGCCCTCGGGGTATTCCACCGCCTCGGCCAGGAGCCCGTAGGCATCGGTCAGCGAATCCGCCGGGGTCGGCGTGCCCCAGGGGCCGTCGCCGAACATGCTTTCGGCCACCACCGAGGAGAGGCCCTCGGGCCGGCCCTGGCTGGCCCAGCGGTTGAAGCCGTCGAAGGTGCCGAGGTCGCTCAGGATGATCTCGCCGCCGCGCGGGGCGTCGGGGTTCACATAGGAGAAATGCGGGAAGTCCTCGGGGTACTGCAGATCGCCGTAGAAGGAATAGCCGTGGCTGCGGATGACCTCGGAATGCGCCGCCGCGAAGCCCGGACGCGGCAGGCCGCCGAGCCCCGTCGCGGCCGCCCCGCCAAAGAGGACCAGCGCCTCCCGGCGCGTCAGGCGGGTGTCGACGAAACGGGTCATGGGCCTCTCCCTTTGGTGATATGCGGGCGCCCGGCGGGCCCCTCATTCACGGTAAGGGCGCGCCGCGGGGACGTTCAAGTTTCTATTGCGTGAACCGCGTGTAATCGCCCTGTGAGGTTGGGGGAGGGGCGTGCGGGTGCGGGGCTGGTGGGCGGAGTTGGAGTGGGTCCCAATGTGTCGCCGCACCCCGAGCAGGCAGAGGGCGCGCGCCGGACCGGGGGCCGGCGCTGCTTAGCTCCGGGCTAGGCGCTTTATGGCAGCAAGGTCAGGACTAGCGATTGGCTATGCGCTTCGCCCACAAGAGCGCCGGCCCAAGGGGCCGGTCCGGCGCGCGCCCGGCGCCTGCGGCGCTATTCGGGCGCAAGTGGTGGTGAGGGGAGGCAGACGGGGCGCCGTTATTTGCAGCACCCCGCCCCAAACAAAAAGGCGCGGCACCCAACCGGGCCCGCGCCTTTCCGATCCGTCGCAAAAGGCCCCGCGCCGGGGCCCCCGCGCCTCAGCTGTCGGTCTGATCGAGGTAGGCGATCAGGTTCACCCGGTCCTCGGGGTCCGACAGGCCGCTGTAGGACATCGAGGTGCCCGGCGCCCAGCCGCGCGGGTTCTCGAGGAAGTTGAAGAGGTTCTCCGGGGTCCAGACGTCGCCCGCCTCGGAGAGCGCACCGGAGTAGTTGAAGCCTTCCGCCGACCCGATGTCGCGGTCGACCACGCCGTAGAGATAGGGGCCAACCGCATTGGCGCCTTCCTCGAGCTGGTGGCAGGCGCGGCACTGGCTGAAGACGCGCTCGCCGGCGCCGGCGTCGGCGTTTTCCCAAAGCGAGGCGAAGTCCACCTCTTCTTCCTCTTCGGCGGCGCCGTCTTCCTCGGCAACCTCGATGGGGAAGCCGGTGGCGACCTGTTCGCCCTCTTCGCCGTGACCCTCTCCGTGTTCGGCGCTATGCGTCCCGCCGACGTGGAAGAGACTCTCGGCGGCCCAGCCGCCCAGCAGGAAGACAAGCAAAGCGCCGCAGAAGCCACCAATGATCTTGGTGAAGGTCATCGTGTCAAACATGGAGTCCGGTCCGTCGTGTCCTGAGTTTCAGCGGGTTCTATTGGTTCCAATTCGGAGAGGCAAGGTATACTCACCGCGACGAAACGCCCCCTCGAGAGACCAGTTCCAGAGACTTTTCATGGCCAGTCAGAAACGCATCGCCTTCCAGGGCGAACCCGGTGCCTATTCGCACGAAGCCTGCCGCAGCGCGCGGCCCGACCACGAGGCCCTGGCCTGCCGCACCTTCGAGGATGCGATCGAGGCGGTGAAGACCGGCCAGGCCGAGCTCGCGATGCTGCCGGTGGAGAACTCCACCTACGGCCGGGTGGCCGACATCCATTCGCTCCTGCCGGGCTCCGAGCTGAAGATCATCGGCGAGGCCTTCGTGCGGGTGCACATCAACCTTCTGGGCGTGCCGGGCACCACCATCGCCGACATCGCCGAGGCCCAGAGCCACACGGTGCTTCTGGGGCAGTGCCGCAATTTCCTGCGCGACAACGGCATCCGGCGGGTGACGGGGGCGGACACCGCGGGCTCGGCCCGGGCCATCGCCGAGGCCGGCGTGCGGTCGCGCGGCGCGCTGGCGGGCGAGCTGGCCGCCGAGATCTACGGGCTCGACGTCCTGGCCCGCCACATCGAGGACGAAGGCAACAACACCACCCGCTTCCTGGTGATGAGCCCCGAGGCCGACCTGACCCGGCGCGGCGATCACGGCATGCTGACCACCTTCGTCTTCCAGACCCGCAACATTCCCGCGGCGCTCTACAAGGCAATGGGGGGCTTCGCGACCAATGGCGTCAACATGACCAAGCTCGAGAGCTACATGGTCGGCGGCTCCTTCGAGGCGAGCCAGTTCTACGCCGACATCGAGGGCCACCCCGAGGATCCCGCCGTCGCCCGCGCGCTCGAGGAGCTGGCCTATTTCACCGAGGAGCTAACCATCCTCGGCACCTATCCCCGCGACGCCCGGCGGCCCTGACCCCGGGGCGCGGGCGTCCCGCAAGCGCCTCGCCTTGCAGCAGAATTGCCTTATCTCCCGATGCAAAGCCTGTATGATCCCGCGACAGGCGGTCTTTGCAAGGAGGAGGCATGGACCCAGGCGGCTCCAAGCAGACGAGCGGCGCGGGCTGCGGCCCGCGCGGCGCCCGGTGCCTTTGCGCGGGCGTGAGGCCCGTGCGGGAGGCAGCCTCATGCATGTGATCCACGCCCTCGCGGTCGGCAGCGGCATCCTCGGCATCGCGCCCATGCCCGGGGCTTCGGGCGATTACGCGGGCGATCTCGAGCATCTGAGGCACTGGCGCCCGGCGCTGGTTCTGTCGCTGGTCACCCGGCTTGAGCTTTACATGGCCGGGGCCGAGAGTTTCGGCGCCGACATGCAGCAGCGCGGCACCCGCTGGGACCAGATCGAGATCGAGGACGGCGGCGCGCCCGACACCGCCTTCGACACCCGCTGGGTCGCGGTCTCGGGGTTCGCGCGCAAGGCGCTTCTGGGGGGCGGCCGGGTGCTGGTGCACTGCCGCGCGGGCTGCGGGCGTTCGGGCATGGCGGCGCTGCGGCTGATGATCGAGATGGGTGAGGCCCCCGACGAGGCGCTGCCCCGCCTGCGCGCCGTGCGCCCCTGCGCCATCGAGACCGAGGCCCAGATGCGCTGGGCCCTGGCCGCGCGGCCGGAGCCGGTGCCGTTTTTGCGGCATAGTTGAGGGGGCGGGGCGTCGCCTTACGCCAAGGTTTTGGAATAAATGGGTTTTGCGGGGAACGCGCACTTTGCCTTTGCAAAGGCGCCAAAGCACCCTCGACGGCCCCAACTGGACCATCGCATCAAAACATCTGCACTGAAGGGATAAGGTGAGAGGCTGAACGCGACCCAAGCGGGGCTCGTTACGGCTGCTTCCTTCCGGACCTGACCGGGTTGGCGAGGCGCCTGCCCGCGCCAACCTCTCAAGGCCGAAATAGGCGTCACCGCACGGATTCGCAACCCTCGGGGTGAGGTGAGGGAGGTGCGGATGATGTTCCGCCGTTCGTGATTGGCGCATGTCGGCCCCCGCGCCGCAAATCCCCACGTCCGGTCGAATCCCGCCAGAGGGCGCGCGCCGGACCGGGGGGCCGGCGCTGCTGCCCTTTTAGCTGCGCGCTTTATCCCCACAAGGTCAGGACTAACGACCAACTAGGCGCGCCACCCCAAGGAGCGCCGGCCCAAGGGGCCGGTCCGGCGCGCGCCCGGCACCTTCGGTGCTGTTCGGGCGCAAATCCACCCACACCAGCCACCCCCAATCCTCACAACCGCAACCGCCCCAGCCCCCCATCCGAACCACCAACCCACTCCAGCCCCTCCGCCTCCACGAAAGGCCGGGCGGCCTCGGGCACCGGAAACACCGCCGAGGCCCCGGGCAGCGGCGCGAAGGACCAGCCCCCCGGCGCGGCAAGCTTCGGGCCCAGCCGCCCGCGCTGGCGGATGAAATCGGCGAGGATGTCGCGCACCAGCGGCCCGCCCTCGAGGACCGGCGCGCCCGAGGGAAAGCCGTCCTCGGCCCCGGCGCGGAAGCTGTTGGTCACGAGATGCAGCCGCGCCCCGGGCGCGATGGGCGTCCCGCAGGGCAGGGCCAGCCCGCGGATCCTCTCCCCGGCGGGCGCCGCGAGGTCGATCGAAAACCGCAGCCCGTGGATCAGGTCGAAGTCGTAGCCCGCCGAGCCCGGCTCCAGGAGCGGCGCATCACGCGCCCCGGGCCCCAGCGGGCGGAAGACGACCGCGGCGCGTTCGAGCCAGTCGCGGACCTCGGCACCGCTCAGGCAGCGCAGGCTCACCCGGTTGGCATAGGGGTAAAGGTCATGCACGTGCCGCAGCGCGATGGGCCCGGCGGGCACATGGGTGAACCCCTCGCCGCCCTCGGCCCCGCCGGCCTTGAAGGGGGCGGCTGCAGAGAGAAGCGGCAGCCCGCCGCCGCCGATCTCGGTGCGGGCATAGGCGGCCTGTGCCTCGGCGATGAGGGAGGTCGCCGCCAGCGGCCGGACCCGCGCGAGATAGGTCTGCAGCGCCACCGCGCTTTCGCCGATCACCTCGGAAAGCAGCGCCCGGGCGCGGGCATGGGCGGGGGCGGCGATGCGCGCCACGGGGCGGGCCTCGAAGCCCGGCGCGGCATCGGCGGGGCGCAGGTCCACCGCGCTTTCGGCCAGCCGCCAGCCGCCGCCCGGACGCGGCGCGAGCCGCAGGTCGATGACGCCCAGCTCGCGGCCATGGGCGGCAGGAGCGACCAGCGGCGCGCGTCCGCCCGCGGCAGGGCGGGCGTGGCGCTCGTGGCGGTGCCCGGCGATCACCGCGTCGACCTGCGGGTGGCCCGCGACCAGGAGTGCGGCATCCTCGAGCCCCGGGCGCGGATGCATCGGCCCGAGCCCCGAATGGCAGAGCGAGACCACGAGGTCCGCGCCCGCCCCGCGCAGGTAGGGTGCCCAGGCCTCGACCGTGGCGAGAAGGTCGCGGCCTTCGGCCCGGGCGACCGGATCCGCGGGGTCGCGCGCCGGCGTGCCGGGCGGCACCAGTCCCAGGACCCCGATGCGGATCGGCCGCACCTCGCCGGTCTCGAGCGTGAGGCTCCGGTCGAGCATCACCGCAGGGGGCAGGAGCGGGCGGTCGGCGAGCGGTCCTTCGCCCCGCGCCGCCACGAGGTTGGTCAACACGAAAGGGAAGGGCGCGCTTCTGGCGATGGCCCGCAGGGTGTCGAGCCCGAAGTCGAAGTCGTGGTTGCCCGGCACCGCCGCGTCGAGCCCCAGCGCCCCGAGCGCCGCGGCCACCGGATGGGCCAGCAGCCCCTGCGCCTCGGCGCGCATCATGTCGCGGGCGAGGATCTCGCCCAGGGCGTCGCCCTGGTAGGTGTCGCCGTTGTCGAAGAGCAGCGAGGCCGAGACCTCGCGCCGGGCCCGCGCGATGGTGCCCGCCAGGCAGGCCAGCCCGCTGCCCGGGCGCGGGCTGTCGCTGTCGTGGTCATAGGGCAGGAGCCGCGCGTGCAGATCGGTGATGGCGAGAAGACGCAAGGAAGCCACACGGTCGGACTCGTGGAGGCTTTTGGCGCTTGCACCCGTCACGCCGGTCCCCTTGTGTGATCTGCGATGCAGGAGACTAGGGCGCGGCGTAGCAAAAATCAACCATAGGTTGCATTATGCGCTGGGTAAAATGCAACCCTGGGGCGTTGCGCCATTGGCGCGGGAGGGGCGATGAGACATGCGGAAGAGGTGACCTTCGGCGGGGCCGGCTTCGACCGCGCCGCCGAGCTGCGCGGCGACGCCGAGGCGCAGGCGGCGCTGGCGCGGGACCCCGCGGCATGTGCGACCCTGCTCTGGCGCGGCAAGGTGCTGATCTCGCAAGGAAACCCCGCGCGGCTGGTGCAGCTGCCCATGGACCATCCGCTTTTGGCCGAGACCGGCGAGCGGATCTTCCTGGGCCGCGCGGGCGGCGCGCCGCGCTTCGCGCTGGAGCTCTCGGGCTGGGAGCCCGAGGGGCTCGACGCGGACGCGCTTCAGCGTTTCGCCGATCCCACCGAACAGGTGCATCCCGCCTGCCCCGAGGGGCGCTTCGTCGAGCTGCGCCGGGTGATGACCTGGCTCACCCCCTTCGAGGCCGAACTGGCCGCCACCGCCAAGGCGGTCCTCGGCTGGCATGCCTCGCACCGCTTCTGTTCGCGCTGCGGCACCGAGAGCGCCCTGGCCGAGGCCGGCTGGCAGCGGCTCTGCCCCGCCTGCGGCGGGCGGCATTTCCCGCGCACCGACCCGGTGGTCATCATGCTGGTGACCAAGGGGCCCTACACGCTTCTGGGGCGGTCGCCGGGCTGGCCCAAGGGCATGTATTCCTGCCTCGCGGGCTTTCTCGAACCCGGCGAGACGGTGGAGGCCGCGGTGCGCCGCGAGGTGCAGGAAGAGACCGGCGTGGCGGTCGGCCCGGTGCGCTACCTCGCGAGCCAGCCCTGGGCCTTTCCGAACTCGCTGATGATCGGCTGCCACGCCGAGGCGCGCTCGAGCGAGATCACCCTCGATCCCAACGAGATCGAGGCCGCGCAATGGGTCACCAAGGAGCGCATCCTGGCCACGCTCTCGGGCGAAGCGACGGGGCTTCTGCCGGCGCGGCGCGGGGCAATTGCGCATTTCATGCTGACGAACTGGCTTGCGGACAGGCTGGACTGAGACCAAGGCCGCCCGCCGAAGGGGTGGCGCAGAGACGGAGCAGACATGCAGTTTTCACGCACGGAAGACATCGAGGCGCCGCTCGACGCGGTCTTCGGGGCGCTGTCGGATTTCCCCGCCATCGAGCGCCAGATCATGCGCCGCGGGGTCGAGATCACCCGCACCGACGGCGGCGGCGCGGCGGGCGAGGGCGCGAGCTGGCGCGCCGGCTTCCGCTACCGCGGCAAGGCGCGCGAGGCCGATGTGACGCTGAGCCGCCACGAGCCGCCGACGCTTATGGTCTTCGACGCGGTCTCGGGCGGGCTCGAGATCCGTACCATCGTGGAATGCGTGGCGCTGGCGCGGACCCGCACGCGGGTCAGTATCGACGCGCATCTCAGCGCCAAGACGCTTTCCGCGCGGCTGATCCTGCAGTCGATGAAGCTCGCCAAGGGGCGGCTCGACCGGAAGTTCAAGACCCGGGTGGCGCAGGCGGCCTCGGACCTCGAGGCGCGGCTGAAGCGGACGTGATGGACCGGGTGATGGCGGTGGGGCGGTTCTGCGCTAGGCTCTTTCGTCAGTTCTGTTGAGTCCGACCCCCGGAGGCGCCGATGATCCGCCAGACCCTGACCGCGTTCTGCCTTGCGCTCGCCTCGGCCCTGCCCGTGGCCGCGCATGAGTTCTGGATCGACCCCGACCCCTGGCAGGTGCCCGCGGGCGGCGAGATCCGCGCCAGCATCCGCGTCGGAGAGGCTTTCGAAGGCCCCGGCTACGCCTATCTGCCGCCCAACATCACCCGCTTCGAGCTGGTCATGGGAGAGGAGGTCTACGAGGTGCCGGGCCGCCCCGGCGACCGCCCGGCGCTGCAGATGCCCGCCCCGGAGGAGGGCCTCGCGGTGATCGTGCATCAGACCCGCGACTACGATCTGACCTATGAGAACTTCCAGACCTTCGCCTCCTTCGTGGTCCACAAGGATGCGGATTGGGCGCTGTCGCGCTTCGTCGAGCGCGGGCTCGACCGCGGCAACATCCGTGAGCGCTACACCCGCTACGCCAAGTCGCTGGTCGCCGTCGGCTCCGGCGCGGGGGCGGACCGCGAGGTGGGGCTGCGGACCGAGATCGTGGCCGAGGCGAACCCCTATACCGACGATCTCTCCGAGGGCCTGCCGGTGCGGGTGCTCTATGAAGGCGCGCCGCGCGAGGGGGCGCAGATCGAGCTGTTCGCGCGCGCCCCGGACGGGACGGTCGAGGTGCAGTTCGTCGAGACCGACGCCGAGGGCCGCGCGGTCCTGCCGGTGCGCCCCGGCCACGCCTATCTCGCCGACGCGGTGGTGATCGGGGAGCTGGAAGTCTCGGGCCCCGAGGACCCAGCTTGGGAGAGCCTTTGGGCGTCGCTGACATTTAGGGTGCCGGGGTGAGGAAGGTTGGCTGGTGTCGCTTGTGAGGGCGGATTGCTTGGCACGCAGGTGCCATTGATCTTGCCGAGAAGGTCGATGTGCGCCTGCTAGAATCGGTCCTTCACCGAAAGCAGACTGTTGCCGTGGAACGCCAAATCCACGCGACGCCAGAGGTCTTCCCGAAACTTCAAAACTCACGCCCTCTTTGCGCCCGAATAGCATCGCAGATGCCGGGCGCGGCAATATAGAGGACAGCGGGTCCAGCCCCTGCACGCCGCCCGGCCACTGCCGTCTGAGTAACAGCGCCCCAATGCAGCCAGCGCCCTCTTGCGCCCGAATAGCATCGAAGATGCCGGGCGCGCGCCGGACCGGCCCCTTGGGCCGGCGCTCCTGTGAATGGTGTGCAAAGATCGCCGCTAGTCCTGACCTTGCTGGGATAAAGTGCGCAGCTCAGAGGTCGGCAGCGCCGGCCCCCGGTCCGGCGCGCGCCCTTTGTTGCGAGAGGTTGTGAGGGCGTGGGCGCTTCGGGACAGTGGGCTGTGCGGGGTGGTCTGCGTTGGAGGGCACGATCCGATGCTCAGGGACGTGTCCGGGCGGCATAGGACGTCCGTTGGGACCAGTGCAAACCGCCGGGCTGATGCGCTCACTGCCGCAAGGCGACCCGGACGGACCCACCGGTATCAGACCTCAGGCCGACAGAGGGGTGACCCCGCCAGCCGGCTCACCGCCCCCGAAGACTCGCCTCCGGCAGGCGCCTCACCCAACCCGAGGCCTCACCCCACCAATCGCCTCACACCACCGCATCAATCCAGTCGAAGAAATCCGGCCCCGCCCGCTCCAAGAGCTCCCTTGCGAGGTCGCGGCCCATGGCGGCGCCCTCGGAGATCGGGCCTTCGCGGGTGCCGGAATGCGCCTCGGAGCCGTCGGGGCGCAGGACCTCTCCGGTCAGGTGCAGCCGGTCGCCGTCGAGCACCGCCAGCCCCGCGATCGGGGTCTCGCAGGAGCCGTCGAGCGCGGCCAGGAAGGCGCGTTCGGCGGCCAGTTGATCGGCGGTCTGGGGATGGTGGATCGGGGCCAGCATCTCGGCCACCCGGGTATCGTCCTCGCGGCGCTCGATGCCGATGGCGCCCTGGGCGATGGCGGGCAGCATGTCGCCGACCTCGATCGGGTGCTGCGGCACCTCGGACATGCCGAGCCGGTTGAGCCCGGCCCGCGCCAGGAAGGTCGCCCGCGCCACCCCGTCGTCGAGCTTGCGCAGACGGGTCTGCAGGTTGCCGCGGAACTCCACCACCTCGAGGTCGGGCCGGCGCACCAGGAGCTGGGCGCGGCGGCGCAGGCTCGAGGTGCCGACGGTGACGCCCTCGGGCAGCTCCGCGATCGAGGCGAACTCCGGCGAGATGAAGGCGTCGCGCGGATCCTCGCGCGGCAGGTAGGTGTCGAGCACCAGCCCCTCGGGCTGCAGCGTCGGCATGTCCTTCATCGAATGCACGGCGATGTCGATCTCGCCCAGCGTCAGCGCCTGTTCGATCTCGCGGGTGAAGAGCCCCTTGCCGCCGATCTCCTTCAGCGGGCGGTCGATGATCCGGTCGCCGGTGGTCTTGATCACCACCACCTGGAAGGCTTCGTGCGGCAGGTCGAAGGCCGCCGCCAGCCGGTCTCGGGTCTCGTTGGCCTGGGCCAGCGCCAGCGGCGAGCCGCGGGTGCCGATCTTCAGGGGCGCGTCGGGGGAGGGGAGTGGGCTGGTCATGGCCCCTGATTACGCGGGCCGATCCGGGGTGACAAGCGAACTTGACAGCGGTTTCCGGGCAAGGGACACGGGTTGGACCGCAGGACAAACAGGCAGGAGCGGAGATGACCAAGACGATCCTCAGGGCACTCGCGGGCGAAACCCAGGCGGTGCCGCCGATCTGGATGATGCGCCAGGCCGGCCGCTATCTGCCGGAATACCGCGCCACGCGGGAACAGGCGGGCGACTTCCTGTCGCTCTGCTACAACCCCGAGCTGGCCGCCGAGGTCACGCTGCAGCCGATCCGCCGCTACGGCTTCGACGCGGCGATCCTTTTTGCCGACATCCTGCTGCTGCCCCAGGCGCTGGGGCTGGACCTGTGGTTCGTGAAAGGCGAGGGCCCGCGGCTCTCCACCGTGACCAGCGCCGAGGACTTCCGCGCGCTGAAGCCGGTGCATGCGATCGACGACACGCTCTCGCCGGTCTACGAGACGGTGAAGATCCTCTCGCGCGAGCTGCCCTCGGAGACCACCCTGATCGGCTTCGCCGGCGCGCCCTGGACCGTGGCGACCTATATGATCGCCGGGCGCGGCACCCCGGACCAGGGCCCGGCGCATGCGCTCAAGGACGGGAACCGCGAGGTCTTCGAGCAGCTCCTGGGCAAGATCACCGAGGGCACGATCGAATATCTCTCGCGCCAGATCGACGCGGGCGCCGAGGCGGTGAAGATCTTCGACAGCTGGGCGGGCTCGCTCAAGGGCGAGGATTTCGACCGCTACGTGGTGGAGCCCGCGCGGATCATCACCGAGGCCCTGAAGCGCCGCCACCCCGGCGTGCCGGTCATCGCCTTCCCGCGCCAGGCCGGGGAGAAATACGTGGGCTTCCATGGCGCGACCGGGGCCGATTGCGTGGCTGTGGACGACAGCGTGAGCGCGGCCTGGGTGGCCGAACACGTCCAGCCCGCGGGCTGCGTCCAGGGCAACCTCGCGTCGTCGCATATGGTCACCGGCGGCGAGGACCTGGTGCGCGAGACCCGCGCCATCGTCGAGGCGCTGCGCGGCGGGCCGCATATCTTCAACCTCGGTCATGGGATCACCCCCGACGCCGACCCCGAGAACGTGGCGCTGATGATCGAGACCGTGCGGTCGATGGGCTGAGGGGGCTTGGGCGGCCGGGGTTGGGCCGGGTCTCCCCTTGGTGCCCGGGAGGCGGGCCGGGGTTCCCGCCGAGCGTATCACGAGGACTGGGCCTCGCCGCCGTGCGTCTCACGAGGGCCGGGCCCTCTTCCCTGTGTATGACGCGGGCCGGGCCTCCCCGCCTCGCGGATGACGACGACCGGGCCCTCCGCCGTGGGTGTGTCGCGGGCCGTGCCTCCGCACCTCGCGGAAGATGAGAACCGGCCCACCGCCGTGGTGTGACGCGGGCCGGGTCGTTTTGAATAGCCCCTCCTTGCGCCCGAATAGCATCGAAGATGCCGGGCGCGCGCCGGACCGGCCCCTTGGGCCGGCGCTCTTGTGGGCGAAGCGCAGAAATCACCCCTAGCCCTGACCTTGCTGCCATAAAGCGCTTTACTCAGAGGTCGGCAGCGCCGGCCCCCGGTCCGGCGCGCGCCCTCTGGTGTGCGGGGTGAGAGGGGGCTGGGGTCTTTTTGGGAAGGTTGTTCCTCTGCCCGGCGGGCAATGCCAGAAGCTCTGGAGGCTTCGATTAGCACGCAAAACGCCTCGCCCTTCGCGCTTCCCGGGCTCAGCGTCCAAGGTGCCCCGCGCGCCAAGCCCCACGGCTCCGTGCCACACCCTCCAACCCCCGCGCCCCCCCGCGACGCCCCCCTGCGCATTCGCACATTGCCCCGGGGCCCCGGCATCCCTAGCTTGCGCGCACGAACAGACAGGCGGAGGCCGGCATGACCGCGATGGTCCAGATCGACGGGGTCGAAAAGACCTACAAGGGCGGGTTCCAGGCCCTCAAGGGCGTGAGCCTCGACATCCGCGAGGGCGAGATCCTCGCGCTTCTCGGGCCCAACGGCGCGGGCAAGACCACGCTGATCTCGGCGATCTGCGGCATCACCATGCCGACCGGCGGCAGCATCCACGTCGGCGGCCACGACGTCGTGCGCGCCTTCCGCAAGGCCCGGGCGATGATCGGGCTGGTGCCGCAGGAGCTGACGCTCGAACCCTTCGAGACGGTCTGGAACGCGGCGCGCTTCTCGCGCGGGCTCTTCGGCGCGGCGCCCGACGACGCCTACCTCGAGGACCTTCTCAAGCGGCTGTCGCTCTTCGACAAGAAGGACAACCAGATCCAGGAGCTCTCGGGCGGGATGAAGCGCCGGGTGCTGATCGCCAAGGCGCTGAGCCACGACCCCAAGGTGCTGTTCCTCGACGAGCCCACCGCCGGCGTCGACGTGGAACTGCGCCGCGACATGTGGGAGATCGTCGCCGCGCTCAAGGAAACCGGCGTCACCATCATTTTGACCACCCATTACATCGAAGAGGCCGAGGCCATGGCCGACCGGATCGGGGTGATCTCCAAGGGCGAGCTCCTGCTGGTCGAGGAGACCGACGCGCTCATGGCCCGGCTCGGGCGCAAGGAGATGCGGATCTCGCTCAATGAACCGCTCGGCGCGATCCCCGCGGATCTCTCGGACTACGACCTGCGGCTCGAGGACGAAGGCCAGGCGCTGATCTACAGCTACGACACCCGGGCCGAGCGCACCGGCATCGCCCGGATGATCGCCGCGCTGACCGAGGCCGGGGTCACCATCGCCGATGTCGAGACCAGCCAGAGCTCGCTCGAGGACATCTTCGTCGGCCTCGTGCACCAGCGCGACAACGCAGAAGGAGACGCGGCATGAACTGGTTGGCGGTCAAGGCGATCTACCGCGCCGAGATGGCGCGTTTCGTGCGCACCTTCCTGCAGTCGATCATCTCTCCGGTGATCTCGACCTCGCTGTATTTCGTGGTCTTCGGCGCCGCCATCGGCAGCCGCATCGACGAGGTCGAGGGCGTCTCCTACGGCGCCTTCATCGTGCCCGGGCTGATCATGCTGACGGTGATGACCCAGGCGCTGTCAAACGCCTCTTTCGGGATCTACTTCCCGAAGTTCATCGGCACGATCTACGAGCTGCTCTCGGCACCTGTCAGCTTCCTCGAGGTGATCCTGGGCTACGTCGGCGCGGCGGCGACCAAGGCGCTGTTCATCGGGTTGATGATCCTGATCACCGCCTCGTTCTTCGTCGAGCTGCAGATCCAGAACTGGCCGGCGATGATCGCCTTCCTGCTTCTGACCTGCATCAGCTTCGCGCTCTTCGGCTTCATCATCGGGATCTGGGCGGGCAACTTCGAACAGCTGCAGCTGGTGCCGCTGCTGGTGGTGACGCCGCTTGTCTTCCTCGGCGGGTCGTTCTACTCGATCAATATGCTGCCCGAAGCCTGGCAGACCGTCGCGCTCTTCAACCCGGTGGTCTACCTTGTCTCGGGCTTCCGCTGGGCCTTCTTCGGCATGGCCGATGTGCCGGTGGGGGTGAGCCTTCTGGCCATCGGCGGCTTCACCCTGGCCTGCGTCTCGGCGGTCTGGTGGATCTTCAAGACCGGCTGGAAGATCCGCAGCTGAGGGGTGAGCCGCGCGCTGGTGCGGCGACGGGGCAGGCTTTTGGTCCCGGACTGAAGGGCCGAGCCGCGCTCCGCTGTGTCGAAGTGGCACCGCTTTGTGCCCCGGACCAAGGGGCCGAAACGCGCCCCGATGCGCCAAAAGGGCACGCTTCTGGCCCGAAACGGCTTGAAACCGACATGTCGCGGTCGCGGCCAAGACAGACGCGATGCCCAAAAAACGTGCAACCTGCGCCCTGAGGTGACCTGCGTCAGGAGGTTGGGCGCATGGACGTATTCGAGCAGATGACCGGCGGGATCGCCGAAGCCTATCTCACCGCCCTGCCGGTGGTGGCCAATGCCGACTGCGCGCCGCTCGAGGGCGGCGAGGATCCGGCCTTCGGCACGGTCCGGTGGCGCACGCTCTTCTCGGCCGACCGCACGGCGACGGCGGGCATGACGCTGGGGGTGGCCGAGTTCGGCCCGGGCGGCACGCTTCTCGCCCATCGCCACGGCCCGGCGGAGTTCTACTTCGGCCTCGCGGGGCAGGGCGTCGTGACCATCGACGGCCGCGCCCATGAGATCACCCCCGGCGTGGCGATCTTCATCCCCGCCGAGGCCGAGCACGAGACCATCGCCGGCACCGAGGGGCTGCGGTTCCTCTACGGCTTCCCGAAGGACCGCTTCTCCGAGGTCGACTACCGCTTCCGGGGCTGAGGCCCGGAGCGGACGGCATGGCGCGACCTCTGGCCGGGGTCGCCCTTCGCATCCCCTCGACCGCCGCCCGTCCCCCGGGACACCGCCCACCCGCGCAAAGCCGCTTTATCCTCGCCAAGGGCGGGAAAAGCGGCTAACGCGAAGGCATGCAGATCCTGCCCCTAGCCGAGGCACGCAGCCTTCCCTTCTGGCGCCGCCCCGTGACATTGCTGTTCCTCATGGCCATCGCGATGCCGCTGAGCTTCGCGACCTGGTCGGCGCTGCTCAACAACTGGGTGATCGCCGCGGCGGAGTTCGACGGCTCGGACATCGGCTGGCTGCACACCGTCCGCGAGATCCCGGGCTTCCTTGCCGTGGGGGTGATCGCGGTGATCATCTTCATGCGCGAACAGGTGCTGGCGCTGGTCTCGCTGGCGCTGCTGGGCGCGGCGACGGCGATCACCGCCTATTTCCCGACCATGGGCGGCATCCTGACGGTGACCATGCTGTCCTCGATCGGGTTTCACTACTACGAGACGGTGAACCAGTCGCTGCAGCTGCAATGGCTGCCCAAGGCCGAGGCGCCCCGGGTGCTGGGGCTCCTGGTGGCGGCGGCCTCGGCGGCGACGCTGGTGGCCTATGTGGCGATCGTCATGACCTGGCGCGCCTTCGATCTGTCCTATGCCTTCGTCTACATGGTCTCGGGCGGGCTGACGCTGGTGATCGTGGCCTATTGCTGGCTGGCCTTCCCGCAGTTCGAGGCCCCCAATCCGCAGGTCAAGAAGTTCATCCTGCGGAGGCGCTACTGGCTCTATTACGCGCTGCAGTTCATGTCCGGCGCGCGGCGGCAGATCTTCGTGGTCTTCGCGGGCTTCATGATGGTCGAGAAATTCGGCTTCGAGGTGCACGAGGTCACGGCGCTCTTCCTGGTGAACCTGGTGGCGAACATGATCTTCGCGCCGCTCATGGGCCGGGCGGTGGGCCATTTCGGCGAACGCAACGCGCTGGTCTTCGAATACGTCGGGCTGACGGTGGTCTTCCTGGCCTACGGCGGGCTCTACTGGTTCGGCTGGGGCGTGGTGCTGGCCGCCGTGCTCTACGTGGTGGACCATATCTTCTTCGCCCTGGCCCTGGCGCTGAAAACCTATTTCCAGAAGATCGCGGACCCGGGCGACATCGCGCCCACGGCGGCGGTGGCCTTCACGATCAACCATATCGCGGCGGTCTTCCTGCCGGCGCTTCTGGGCTATCTCTGGCTGGTCTCGCCCGAGGCGGTCTTCACGCTGGCCGCGGGCATGGCGGTGACCTCGCTTTGCCTCGCGCTCCTGATCCCGCGCCATCCCGAGCCGGGCAACGAGACGATCTTCGCCCGCGTGATGCCCGCGCCGGCGGAGTGAGGCGGGGCGAGAGGCGGCGGGGCCAACCCCCACAGTGAGGCGGGGCTCAGGGCAGCCGGGCCACCACCCGCGCCGCCAGCCCCGAAAACCTCACCAGAAGCCGATTAGGATGCCCAGCATCGCCAGGACCAGCAGCACCGCCCAGAGCCGGATGTTCTTCCAGAGCGGCGCGTCGTCCGAGAGCGCCTCGAAGGCCATGTCGGGCGACCAGGTGACCTCGGAAAGCTCAGGGTCGGTGCGCGGCCGTCCGGCGCGGCTGGTGACGAAGAAGATCACGCAGGAGATCACCGTCATCAGGCCCACATTCGCGGTGTAATGCAGTGGCCAGACGCCGAACTGCGAGGCCACGAAGAACCCCACCGAGATCGCATGCCCGGCGGCCAGGGTGATCACCGCCGCATCCCCGGTACCCGCCTTCCAGAGCGCGCCCAGCAGGAAGATCGCCACGATTGGCGGCACAAGGATCGAGAAGGCCTGCTGCAGGTAGTCCCAAAGCCCGCCCATGTCGTCGATGAAGGGCGCCCAGAGGATCGCGATCACCATCAGGATCAGCGTGGTGATCGTGCCGATGCGGCGCTGCTCGTCGGGATCCTTGCCGCCGATGTCGAGGAAGTCGTGGCTGATCAGCGTCGAGGAGGAGTTCAGCGTCGAATCCACGCTCGACATGATCGCCGCGATCAGCCCGGCCAGCACCAGCCCGGTGAGGCCCGCGGGCAGGATCGTGGTGGTGATCGTCGGGAAGACCATGTCGGCGTTCTCGAGGTCGGGGATCACCGCCAGCGCCATGGCGCCCGGCAGCACCATGATGAACATCGGGATGATCTTCAGGAAGCCTCCGAGGATCGCGCCGCGCTGGGCCTCGCGCAGGTCGCGCGCGCCCAGCACGCGCTGCACGATGTACTGGTTGGTGACCCAGTACCAGAAGCCCAGGAGCGGCACGCCGAAGAACAGGCCGGTCCAGGGCAGCACCTCGTCGTCGCGCGGCTGCACCAGGCTCAGGTGGTCCTCCGAGGGGATCGCCTCGCGCACCTGCGCCCAGGAGAAGCCGAGGTCGGAGAACAGGAAGTAGGTCATCGCCGCGCAGCCGAAGATCAGCACCACGGCCTGAAGCACGTCGGTATAGACCACCGCCTTCAGCCCGCCCGAGGCGGTGTAGATGCCCGCGAAGAGCCCGATGCCGACGCAGGTGATCCAGATCGGCACCTCGGGGAAGAAGGTCTTCACCACCACGGCGCCGGCGTAAAGGCCGCCGGCGGTGTCGACGATCACCGTCAAGAGGATCGTCACGGCCGAGAAATAGAGCCGCGCGCGCCGGTCGAAGCGGCGTTCCAGCCATTCGGGGATGGTCGTCACCCGGCTCTTGAAGAAGAGCGGCGCGAAGACAAAGGCCAGGAGGATGAGCGGGATGCCCGCCATCCATTCATAGGCCGAGGTGGCGATGCCGGTGGTATAGGCCGCCCCGGTCAGGCCGATCAGCGTGGTCGAAGAGATGTTCGAGGCAAAGAGCGAGAAGCCGACGATGCCCCAGGTCAGCGTCCGCCCGGCCAGGAAGAGGTCCTCGCCGCTCTTGGTGCCGCGCGAGACCCAGACGCCGATGCCGATGACCACCAGGAAATAAGCGCCGAGCACCCAGAGATCGAGCCCGGTGATCGCGGATTGGACGGCTTGCGGCGCTGTGCCTTCCATGGAAGAACCCCTGCTGAATGATCCATAATGGCGGGAACCGCGGTAAAGCTGACTTGTTCCCGCATCTTTTCGCTTGACCCCGCCCGAAAGGCTCCGCGATGCCCACCTTCACCGCATTCACCACGCTTGACGGCAAGGACCAGGGCGAAGCCCTGGGCGAGGCGCTGGAGGATCTCGACCCCGCGCCCACCGGCGTCGGCGTCTTCGAGATCGAGGACGGCTCGGGCCGCTGGGAGGTCGGCGGCTATTTCGAGGCGGCCCCGCCCGAGGTCGAACTGGCGCTTCTGGCCGCCGCGCATGGGGCACAGCCCTTCGTGGTCTCCGAACTGCCCGAGACCGACTGGGTCGCCAAGGTGCGCCGCGAGCTGATGCCCGTCGCCGCCGGGCGCTTCTTCGTCTACGGCAGCCATGACGCCGACAAGGTGCCCGAGGATGCCGAGCCGCTCCTGATCGAGGCCGCCATGGCCTTCGGCACCGGCCATCACGGCACCACGCTGGGCTGCCTGCGCGCGCTCGACCGGCTGATCGAGGGCGGGGCGCGCAAGTCCCGGGTGATCGACGTGGGCTGCGGCACGGCGGTGCTGGCCATGGCCGCCGCGCGGATCTGGCCCGAGGAGGTGCTGGCCTCGGACATCGACGCGGTGGCGGTCGAGGTCGCCGAGGCCAACGTCCGGGCCAATGCGCTCGAGGGCCGGGTGCGCTGCATCGAGGCGACGGGCTTCGACCACCCTGAGATCGCTTCGGCCGCGCCCTATGACCTGGTCTTCGCCAATATCCTCATGGCGCCGCTGATCGACCTGGCCCCCTCCATGGCCGCCAGCACGGCTCAGGGCGGGCATGCGGTGCTCTCGGGCATCCTGGTGCACCAGGCCGACGAGGTGCAGGCCGTCTACGAGGGCGCGGGCTTCACTCTGGAACACCGCGAAGAGATCGGCGACTGGGCGACGCTGACGCTGCGCCGGGGCTGAGGGCGGCGCTTGGCGGTTCGGCTCTAGGGCAGGGGCGTCTGGCGGTCCGAGAGGCCGGGCGCAGGCGACACCGACGGGGGCGGCACGGGCGCCATATCCCGCCGCCGCCAACCTGCATCTCCGCTCGTCACCCCCGCGCGCGACCCGCGCGACTGCCGCCGTGATCCCGCGAATATCCCGCAAATTGGCCGAAATTTCGCCCGATTGCCCGCCTAGCCTCGCTCCGATCACGAGTGGGGGCTTGTGACAGAAAGCGAGGGCGCCGATGGAATCTGCCCACAAAGCCTTTCTTCGCCGGCAGAAACAGGTCGAGCGCAAGCATCGCCGCCTGGCCGAAGGATATGTGACCCGCATGAACAGCAACGGGCTGTTCGAGCACAAGCCCGCGCGCCGGGGACGGCGCTGGCCCTTGAAGCTCGGGCTGTTCCTGATCGTTCTGGGGCTCGGCGCCAAGGTCGGGCTGGTCAGCGCGCTTGGGACCGAGGCCTATGCCGCCCATGTCGAGGCGCTGGAGACCGGCAATGCCACCGAACGCGCCGGGGCCTTCCTGATGCAGATCGACCCGCTGACCGCGCGGGCCGCGGAGATGCTCCAGACGGTGTTCTGAGCCGCGTGGCCCTCGGGGCCGGTCCGGGACATCGCAGTCCGACCGCGCGGCCGCCCAAGGGTGGCGCGCGGCGCGGGATTTCTTCCCCCTCGAGATACAGAAAGGCCGCGCCCCCGGGAGAGGAGGGACGCGGCCTTTACGGGCTGTCGTGACAGCCCGAACTCTTGGCGGCCTGCCGGGAGGGCGGGCTCAGCGGCCCCGGCGGGCGACGCGCTCGATGTCGAAGCGGGTCAGGCCCACGTCGTCGAGCTCGCGGTCCGTCAGCGCCGAGAGCGCCTTGCGGGTGGCGCGGGTCTCGTTCCAGTCGGATGCGGCGCGCGAGGCGACGACGAAAAGGGAACCGATGCGGCCGGCCAGATTGGCAGGCCCGAGGAGCGGGTTGTGCGTGTCGATAAGTGCCATGATCGGACCTGTGAATTGCGCGTTGGTGATGCGTTCGCAGCCGGCATTTATGGACGCGCAAATGACTGCACAAGCTGCGAAAATTGCATAGCACGCATGATATTTGTGCAGAGGAAAAACGCCGCTTTCGGCGCCTGTTAGGTCGCTTTCCGGCGCCGGTCAACACGGCGCCGTGACCCCGTGTCGCCGCTGCCGCGCAAAGCGTCGGATTCCGCCTCCGCCCGCAAACTGCCTTGGCGAATGTTCGCCTTTCGTGCTATCGGCAGGAAAACGACAAACGGGGCAGTTTTGGTCAGAGTTCTGGGAATCGATCCGGGGTTGCGCAATCTCGGCTGGGGCGTGATCGACGCCGAGGGCGGGCGTCTGCGCCATGTCGCCAATGGCACCTGCCACACATCCTCGGGCGAACTGGCGCCGCGGCTCCTGTCGCTCTACCACCAGCTCTCCGAAGTCGTGGCCCGCTACGCCCCCGAGGTGGCGGCGGTGGAACAGACCTTCGTGAACAAGGACGGCGTGGCGACGCTGAAGCTGGGCCAGGCCCGCGCCATCGCCCTTCTGGTGCCCGCGCAGGCCGGGCTCGAGGTCGGCGAATACGCCCCGAACAAGGTCAAGAAGACCGTGGTCGGCGTCGGCCACGCGCAGAAACAGCAGGTCGACCACATGGTACGGATGCAGCTCCCGGGGGTCGAGATCACATCGCCCGATGCCGCCGACGCCCTGGCGATCGCCATCTGCCACGCGCATTACAACCGCGCGCCCCGGCTCAAGACGGTGGGAGGCACCGCATGATCGGGCGCATCGCGGGACGCATCGAATACAAGGCCGACGATCACGTGCTGATCGACGTGCGCGGCGTGGGCTACGTGGTCTTCTGCTCCGACCGGGTGCTGGCCGGGCTCGGCGGGCCGGGCGAGGCGGCGGCGCTCTTTACGGACCTGCTGGTCCGCGAGGACATCCTGCAGCTCTTCGGCTTCCCGAGCCTTGTCGAGAAGGAATGGCACCGGCTCCTGATGAGCGTGCAGGGCGTCGGCGCCAAGGCCTCGCTGGCGATCCTCGGGGCGCTTGGCCCCGACGGGGTGAGCCGCGCCATCGCGCTGGGCGACTGGACCGCGATCAAGGCGGCCAAGGGCATCGGCCCCAAGACCGCGCAGCGGGTGGTCAACGAGCTGAAGGACAAGGCCCCGGTGGTCATGGCCATGGGGGCCGCCGCCGGCGCCGGTGGATCGGGCGCGGCGCCCGGACCCGAGGTGCTCGAGGATTTGCCCGGAGAGGCGCCCGCGCCACGTCCCGCCCCGCCGCCCGCCGCCGCCGACGCCGGCCGCACCGCCCAGGCCGAGGCGCTCTCGGCGCTGGCCAACCTGGGCTACGGCCCGGGCGAGGCGGCCTCCGCCGTGGCCGAGGCCGCCCATGCCGACCCCGAGGCCGGGACCAGCGGGCTCATCCGCGCCGCGCTGAAGCTCCTGGCGCCGAAGTGAGCACATGACCGAGCCCGACCCTCTCCTGCGCGCCGAGACCACGCCCGAGGATCGCGACCGCGCGTTGCGCCCGCAGATGCTCGAGAATTTCGTCGGCCAGGCCGAGGCCCGCGCCAACCTGCGGGTCTTCCTGCAATCCGCCCGGACCCGCGGCGAGGCCATGGACCACACGCTGTTCCACGGCCCGCCGGGCCTCGGCAAGACGACGCTGGCGCAGATCATGGCCCGCGAGCTGGGGGTGAACTTCCGCATGACCTCGGGGCCGGTCCTGGCCAAGGCCGGGGACCTCGCGGCGATCCTGACCAACCTCGAGGCGCGCGACGTGCTGTTCATCGACGAAATCCACCGGCTGAACCCGGTCGTCGAAGAGGTGCTCTACCCGGCGATGGAGGATTACGAGCTCGACCTCGTGATCGGCGAGGGCCCGGCAGCGCGCACCGTGCGCATCGAGTTGCAGCCCTTCACGCTGGTCGGCGCGACGACGCGGCTCGGGCTTCTGACCACGCCGCTGCGCGACCGCTTCGGCATCCCGACGCGGCTGCAGTTCTACAGCGTCGAGGAGCTCGACGTGATCGTCAGCCGCAACGCCTCGAAGCTCGGCGTCGCCGCCGATGCCGAGGGCGCCCGCGAGATCGCCCGCCGCGCCCGCGGCACGCCGCGGATCGCCGGGCGGCTCCTGCGCCGGGTGGTCGATTTCGCCGTGGTCGAGGGCGACGGAAGGATCACCCGGGAGCTGGCCGACAACGCGCTGACCCGGCTCGGGGTGGACGGGCTGGGCCTCGACGGTGCGGACCGGCGGTACCTGCGGCTGATCGCCGAGAACTACGCCGGCGGGCCGGTGGGCATCGAGACCATCGCCGCGGCGCTCTCCGAGGCGCGCGACGCGCTCGAGGAGGTGATCGAGCCTTACCTCCTGCAACAAGGCCTGATCGCCCGCACCCCGCGCGGGCGGATGCTGGCGGGTAAAGGCTGGGCGCATCTCGGCCTGCCCGCGCCAAAGGCGCCGGGGCAGGGGCAGTTGTTCGAGTAGGGGGTGGGGGCTCTGGGGGGGGCAGCTTTGGCTGTCGGACCGCAGGCCTACCACAGCCGAACGACGACGGCCCCTTGGCGCAACAGAGCAACGAGAGACCACCCCTCGTGCAACGCAGCAGCCAGGTCCCCCTCTCGCAATGCTACACAGCGGCGAAGGTGCTACCAGCGCAACGCAGCAGCCAGAACCACCTCGGGCAATGCCACGCAGCGGTGAGGGCGCTCCTGACGCAACGGATCAGCGCGGGCGCGCGCCGGACCGGGGGCCGGCGCTGCTGACCTCTCAGCGATGCGCTTTATCCTTACAAGGTCAGGGCTAGCGACGATGTAGGCGCACCACCCACAAGAGCGCCGGCCCAAGGGGCCGGTCCGGCGCGCGCCCGGCACCTTCGGTGCTATTCGGGCGCAAGAAGAGGTCTCAGGTCTCCGGTCTTGGGCTTCAGCCCTGGGGTCTTGAACTTCGGCTCTCCGGCATCATCACCTCACCATTCGCCCCGGACTGCCCCGCGCGCCCCTCCATGGCACCCCCCCAACCACCCCCACTTCCACTTGCCCCCGACCTCCCGGGATGCCACACCCGCGCCCATGCTGGACCTGCAGGACATCGAAGCCCTCTTCACCCGCACCGACGGGCAGTATTTCTTCGCCCGCTGGGGGCGGCCCATCGCGCCGATCGTCTTCGGGGTCGAGGACCAGACCCTCTCGACCGTCAAGGGCGCCTTCGAGGCGGTCACCGCGCTCGCAGGCCACCAGATGGCCGAGACCGACCCGGAACTTGGCGCCAACACCATGGTCTTCTTCCTGCGCGACTGGGAGGAGCTGCGTGAGGTGCCCGATCTCGACCGGCTGATCGACGGGCTGGGCCCGCTCCTCGACCGGCTGCAGGAAGCGGAGGCCAACCAGTACCGGGTCTTCCGCTTCGACGCCGAAGGCGCGATCCGGGCCTGTTTCATCTTCCTGCGCATGGATGCGGAGCTCTCGAAGGTGCCGGCCGAGACGCTGGCGCTCTCGCAGGTGGCGCAGTCGATCCTGCTCTGGTCCGACCAAGCCTTCCGCGAGCGCGCGCCGCTCGGACGGCTCGAGGATGGCCGCGTGGTGCTGCGCCCCGAGATCGCGGGGCTGATCCGCGCCGCCTACGACCCGGTGATGCCGGCGGTGGCGCAGGACGCCTCGCATGCGCTGCGCCTGCATGCCCGGCTGAGCGCCGAGCCGCCGCAGAGCTGAGACCGCCCGCGCCAGCCGGAACGCGACACGCGCAAAAGCCAGACCCCAAGCCCAGGAGAGCCCCATGGACCACAGCTTCCCGATCCGGGTCTACTACGAAGACACCGACATGGCGGGCATCGTCTATTACGCCAACTACTTGCGCTACATCGAACGGGCGCGCTCGGACTGGGTGCGGGCGCTGGGCGTCGACCAGAACGCCATGCGCGAGCGCGACGGCGTGGTCTTCGTCGTCCGCCGGGTCGAGGCCGACTACCTCGCGCCCGCGAAGTTCGACGACGAACTGACGGTGCGGACCTCCACGACCTCGGTCAGCGGGGCGCGGCTCAACATGCACCAGGAGGTCTGGCGCGGCGAGACGCTCCTGTTCCAGGCCGAGGTGCTGGTGGTCTGCGTCACCGAAGCGGGCGGCCCGGCGCGGCTGCCGGCGAATATCCGCCAAAAACTGCACTGAGGCGCGGCGAAGCCCTGCTTTCACCCTAATGTGTTGGCCTCGACAGGCGACATGGCGTATTCCTGCCTGTAAAGGCGGCCCGGACAAGAGGCCGCACGGCAGAGAAGAGCAGGCTAATGGAAACGGAAACTCTCGCGCTGGCGCAGGAGATTGATTTCTCCATGTGGGCGCTTTTCGCTCGGGCCACCCTGACGGTGAAGCTGGTCATGCTGGCGCTGATCATCGCCAGCTTCTGGTCCTGGTCGATCATCATCCAGCGGGTGATCTCCTACCGCGCCGCCCGGCGCGAGGCGGATCGCTTCGACCGCGCCTTCTGGTCGGGGGAACCGCTCGACGAATTGTTCGACAAGATCGGCATGGACCCCTCGGGCCGCTCCGAGCGGGTCTTCGCGGCGGGCATGATGGAATGGCGCCGCTCGCACCGCGACGACGGCAACCTGATCGCCGGGGCACAGGCGCGGATCGACCGCTCCATGGATGTGGCCATCCAGAAGGAATCCGAAGAGCTGCAGGGCGGCCTCGGGGTGCTGGCCACGGTCGGCTCGGTCTCGCCCTTCGTGGGGCTTTTCGGCACGGTCTGGGGCATCATGCATGCCTTCATCGAGATCGCCCAGCAGCAGAACACCAACCTCGCGGTGGTGGCGCCGGGCATCGCCGAGGCGCTTCTCGCGACCGGGCTGGGCCTGCTCGCGGCGATCCCGGCGGTGATCTACTACAACAAGCTCTCGGCCGATGCCGAGCGGCTGATCTCGGGCTACGAGGCCTTCGCCGACGAGTTCTCGACCATCCTGTCGCGCCAGCTGGACAGCTGACCCATGGCCGGCGGGATCATGAAACAGGGTGGCGGAAGCGGCGGCAGCCGGAGGCGGCGGCGCCGCTCGGGCCGCGCCCAGCCGATGTCCGAGATCAACATCACGCCCTTCGTCGACGTGATGCTGGTGCTGCTGATCATCTTCATGGTCGCGGCCCCGCTGCTGACCGTGGGCGTGCCGGTGGAACTGCCCAAGACCGCGGCCACGGCGCTGCCCTCGGACAACGAGGAGCCGCTGACCGTGACCATCGACGCCGAGGGCGGGGTGACCATCCAGACCACCGAGGTGCCGCGCGACGAGTTGGTCGGCCGGCTGCGCGCCATCGCCGAGGAGCGCGCCGACGACCGCGTCTACCTGCGCGCCGACGGCGGGGTCTCCTACGAGACGGTGGCCCAGGTCATGGGGGCGCTGAATGCCGGCGGTTTCGGCTCGATCGGTCTGGTGACCGACATCGGCGGGCCGGGGCTCGACAGGGCGGGGAACTGAGGGGCGGCGCGTGAACACGGGTCAGGTCATCTCGGGTACGGCGCATCTGGCTTTGGTGCTCTGGGTGCTGTTCGGCGGGGTCTTCCGGCCGAACCCGGACCCGGTGCGCTTCCAGGACGTCGCGGTCCTCTCCGAAGAGGATTTCGCCGCGCTGAGCCGGCCTTCGCAGCCGCCCGAGGCGGCCGAGGACGTCGCCGCGCCGCCCGCGCCCGAGACCGGAGAGGCCCCGCCGCCGAGCCCCGCGCCCGAGCGTGCGCCGAGCCCGCAGTCGCGCCCCGAGCCCGCGCCGGCCCCCGAGCCCGCGCCCGAGACGGCGCCCGCGCCCGTCCCCGAGCCGCCCGCGCCCGAGGCCGAGGTCAGCGACGGCGCGCCCGAGATGACCCCGCCGGCGCCCGAGACGCCGGCCCCCGAGATCGCCGAGACCCCGACGCCGGACCCCGCGCCGCGCGTCGCGCCCGAGCCCGTGGCCCCGCCCGAGCCCGACACCACCATCGCCGAGGAGGCGCAGGAGAGCGTCGCGCCGGACGCCGAGGCGCCCGAGACCTCGGAGAGCGAGGCGCGCGAGGCCACCGCCCCCGAGGCGGCCTCGACCGAGATCGTGACCGAGGCCGAGGAGCCCGCCCGCGCCCCCGATGCCTCGATGCGGCCGCGCACCCGTCCGAACCGGCCCGCGCCGGTCAGCGAGCCCGAGCCCGAGGTCGAGACGGCCGAGGCCGATCCCGCGCCCGAGCCCGAGCCGCAGCCGGACCCGCAGCCCGCACCCGAACCGGAGCCGGAACCGGCCCCCGAGCCGGAGCCCGAACCCGAACCCGCGCCGGAGCCCGAACCCGCCCCGGAGCCCGAGACCTCCAGCCCCTCGGGCGTCGAGGATGCCCTGGCCGAGGCGCTCGGCGGCGGCACCACCGATCCCGACCCCGCGCTGCCCACCGGCCCGCCGCTCACCGGCGGCGAGAAGGACGCCCTGCGCGTCGCCGTGCAGCAATGCTGGGTCGTCGACGTCGGCAGCCAGGCCGCCAATGTCACCGTGGTCGTCGGCATGCGCATGGAGGAAAGCGGCCGCGTGGTCAGCGACTCGCTGCGCATGATCGAGGCCTCGGGCGGCGACGGCCAGGCCGCGCAGACCGCCTTCCAGGCCGCCCGCCGCGCGATCCTGCGCTGCCAGGGCGACGGCTTCCCGCTGCCGGTCGAGAAATACGCCCAGTGGCGCGAGATCGAGATGGTCTTCGACCCCTCCGGCATGAGGCTGCGGTAATGGGCGGCCTCGCGTCTTTGTCTGTTTTGTGTGGGGAGCGGGGCGGCTATGGTCGCCCCGACCCCGGTTCCCCGAGGAAAGGCACGCTGATGAACCCGCTTCTCTCCTGCCTCGTCGCGCTGGCGCTGGCGCTATTCGTCGCCCCGGCCACGGCCCAGGCCCAGGACGGGCCGCTGAGGATCGAGATCACCGAAGGGGTGGTCGAACCCTTGCCCTTCGCCGCGCCGACCTTCGTCGCCGAAAGCGGCGCCGCGCAGCAATACGCCCAGGAAATCACCCAGGTGGTGCGCGACGACCTGACCGGCACGGGGTTGTTCCGGCAGATCGCCTCGGATGCCTTCATCAGCCAGATCACCAGCTTCGAAAGCCCGGTGCAGTTCGCCGACTGGCGGGCGATCAACGCCCAGGCGCTGATCACCGGGGCGGTCTCGGTCGACGGGGCGGGGCGCGTGGTGGTGAAGTTCCGCGTCTACGACGTCTTCGCGGGCACCGAGCTCGGCCAGGGCATGCAGTTCGCCGGCCAGACCGACGGGCTGCGCCGCATGGGCCACAAGGTCGCCGACCAGGTCTACAGCCGGATCACCGGCGAGGGCGGCTATTTCGACAGCCGCGTGGTCTTCGTCTCGGAGAGCGGGCCCAAGGGCAACCGCGCCAAGAGGCTGGCGATCATGGATTACGACGGGGCGAACCTGCAGTATCTGACCGACAGCTCGGCGCTGGTGCTGGCGCCGCGCTTTTCGCCCTCGGGCGACCGGGTGATCTACACCAGCTACGCCACCGGCGACCCGCGGGTGCATGTCCTCGACGTGGGCTCGGTGCAAAGCCGCATCCTGCCCGCGCAATCGGGCACCATGAGCTTCGCGCCGCGCTTCTCGCCGAACGGGCAGCGGCTTCTCTACTCGGCGACCAATGGCGCCAATACCGACATCTACGCCTCCGAGATCGCCACCGGGCAGACCACGCAGCTGACCTCGGCGCCCTCGATCGAGACCGCGCCCTCCTTCTCGCCGGACGGCAGCCAGATCGTCTTCGAGAGCGACCGCTCGGGCACCCAGCAGCTCTACGTGATGCCCGCGGGCGGCGGCGAGGCGACGCGCATCTCCTTCGGCGAGGGGCGCTACGGCACGCCGGTCTGGTCGCCGCGCGGCGATCTCATCGCCTTCACCAAGCAGAACGCCGGGCGCTTCCACATCGGCGTGATGCGCACCGACGGCTCCGAGGAGCGGCTGCTGACGGCCTCCTTCCTCGACGAGAGCCCGACCTGGGCGCCGAACGGCCGGGTCCTGATGTTCAGCCGCGAGACCCAGGGCGAAAGCGGCGCCTCGGCGCTCTATTCGGTCGACATCTCGGGGCGGAACCTCAAGCGGGTCTCGACGCCCGCGGGCGGCTCGGACCCCAACTGGGGCCCGCTGCAATAGACCGGACGCGGCCCCTGGCCGCGGCGATTCACCCGTGCCGCGCTTTGTGTTAGCGTCGGCGCAACCAAGAGCAGGACGAGAGACATGGGCAAGATCACGACAGTCATGATGCTGGTGGGGGCGCTCGCCGTGGCGGGCTGCACCAATGCCAACCGCTTCGGCGACGGCGGCGCAGGCGGCGCGGGCGGCATGGGCGCCGGTGCGGGCGCCGGCGCCGTGGTGCCGGGCAGCGCCAACGATCCGGCCTCGCCGGCCTATTTCAACCAGACCATCGGCGACCGGGTGCTGTTTGCCGTCGACCAGTCGACGCTGAGCCCCGAGGCGCAGCAGACCCTGCAGCAGCAGGCGCAATGGCTGATGTCGAACCCCGCCTACCAGGGCCGGATCGAGGGCCACGCCGACGAGCAGGGCACCCGCGAATACAACCTCGCGCTCGGTGCGCGCCGCGCCAACGCGGTGATGGAATACCTCGTGGCCCAGGGCGTCGCGCAAAGCCGTCTGACCTTCGTCTCCTACGGCAAGGAGCGCCCGATCGAGATCTGCTCGACCGAGGCCTGCTACATGAAGAACCGCCGGGCGGTGACCGTCATCGCGGCGGCCGGGGTGAGCTGATCCGATGATCCGCGCGACGCTGCTTTCCCTCGCCCTCCTGGCCGCGCCCATTGCCGGCCAGGCGCAGGGCGCCGACACGCTGGCCGACATCCGCCAGGACATCCAGGTGCTCACGGTCGAGCTGCAGAAGCTCAAGCGCGAGCTCTCGACGACCTCCGGTTCGGACGTGCAGGTCGGCGGCGGCACCATCGACCGGGTGAACGCCATCGAGGCCGAGCTGCAGCGGCTGACCTCGCGCACCGAAGAGCTGACCAACCGCATCGACCGGGTGGTCTCGGACGGCTCGAACCGGATCGGCGATCTGCAGTTCCGGCTTTGCGAGCTGGAAGAGGGCTGCGACATCGGCGCGCTCGGGGACACCCCGCCCCTGGGCGGCACCGCGCCCGCGACCGGCGGGGCGGGTTCGGATTCGGGCGGCCTCAGCGGCGTGCCCACCGACGGCACCGCCACACCCGAGGACATCGAGGCCGGGCCGTCCGACAGCGCCGGCGGCGAGGCCGGGCAGGGCGCGGGCGACGGCGGCCTGCCGGTGACCGGCGGCGCCCAGCTCGCCGCCGCCGAGGAGGCCGACTTCCGCGCCGCCCAGGCGCAGCTCGAAGAGGGCGACTGGCAGGGCGCGGCCCAGGCCTTCGCCGACTTCCGCCAGACCTATCCCGGCGGGCCGCTCGACAGCGCGGCGCTGCTGGGCCGGGGCCGCGCGCTCGAGGAGATGGGCGACACCCGCGAAGCCTCGCGCGCCTATCTCGACGCCTGGAACCTCTATCCCGAGGCCCGCACCGCGCCCGAGGCGCTGTTCCTGCTGGGCCGCGGGCTCGGGCGGCTCGGCTCCACCCAGGAGGCCTGCGTGACCCTGGCCGAGGTTTCGACCCGCTATCCCGGCTCCGAGGCGGTGACCCGCGCCTCCGAGGAACGCGCCGCGCTCGGCTGCCAGTGACCGAGACACCCGCGCTCGACGCCCGTTTCGCTGCCGCGATGGGGCAGCTTCTCGGCCCGGATTTCCCCGCGGAGATCGGGCTGGCGGTGTCGGGCGGGGGCGACAGTATGGCCATGCTGGCCCTGGCGCACAACTGGACCCGCGCCTGGGGCGTCGGGCTGCGGGTGGTCACCGTGGATCACGGGCTGCGCCCCGAGGCCGCCGACGAGGCGCGGCTCGTGGCCGAGGAATGCCGCCAGCTCGGCTGGCAGCACGACATCCTGCGCTGGGACGGCTGGGACGGCCAGGGCAACCTGCAGGACGCCGCCCGCCGCGCCCGGCTGGGCCTCATCGACCAGTGGCGCGGACGGATGCGCGACGTGCTGTTTGCCCATACCGCCGACGACCAGGCAGAGACGCTGCTGATGCGGCTGCGGCGCGGTTCGGGCGTGGACGGGCTCTCGGCCATGGCGCCCGCGCGGCAGGGCGGCGGCATGCGCATTCTGCGCCCGCTCCTGCAGGAACGCCGCGAGACGCTGCGCTTTCACTTGCGGGTGCTGCGGGTGCCCTTCGCCGAGGATCCGTCCAACGAGGACCAGCGCTTCGAACGGGTGCGGATGCGCCGGCTGCTCACCGAGCTTGAGGCCGAGGGCCTGAGCCCCGAGGGGCTGAACGCCACCGCCGCCCGCATGGCCCGGGCGCGCCAGGCGCTCAGGGCCCGGGCGGCGGATGTGGCCGACCGCATCGGCGCCGAGACCTGGGGGCAGGTCACGCTCGACCGCGACGGCTTTGCCGCGGTGGAGCGCGAGACCCAGATGCGGCTCCTCGCGGGGGCCCTGCAATATGTCGCGGGCGCGGGCTACCGGCCCCGCGCCGAGGCGCTGGAGGCGCTGCTCGACGGCTGCCTCGGCGGCAAGGGCGGCACGCTCGGCGGCGCCGCGGTGCGGGTCGAGGACGACACCCTGCGCATCCTGCGCGAGGCCGCCGCGCTGGAAGGCGTCACCGCCGAGGTCGGCGACGGCAGCCTTTGGGACGGGCGCTGGCACCTCGAGGGCGCGGGGCTCGAAGGGCTCACCGTGCGGATGCTCGGCCCGCGCGGCTGGGCGCAGATCACCGACAAGCCTGCCGGCGGCCCGCGCTTTCACGACGCATTGGCCCTGCCGGCGATCTTCGACAAGGAGCGGCTGGTCGCCTGCGCCGCTCTCAACCATGGACCCGCCCATGCCTGCCGGCTCGAAGGCCCGACCCGGGACCTCCCGGCGTTCCTTCTGTCGCATTGAACGGCGGGGTCACAACCTTATGTAACTCGGGGCGCGGCCGTGCTACAGCCGCGCAAACGTTTCACAGGAGATGTTCCTTTGGGCAACGCGCGTAATATCGCTTTCTGGGTCGTGCTCTTTCTGCTCGTCCTGGCGCTCTTCAACCTGTTCTCCGGCGGCAACGCGACGCTGCAGAGCCGCGAGTCGACCTACACGGAGTTCGTGCAGGCCGTGGAGGACCAGTCGGTCGCCTCGGTGACGATCGACGGCGAACAGGTCCGCTACCGGACCAGCGAGGGCACCGACTTCGTGACGGTCAAGCCCGAGGACGCCGAGGTCACCGGCCTTCTGATCGAGAACAACGTGCCGGTGCGCGCCGAGCCGCAGGAACAATCGGGCTTCCAGTCCTTCCTGATCTCGCTCCTGCCCTTCCTGCTGCTGATCGGCGTCTGGATCTACTTCATGAACCGGATGCAGGGCGGCGGCCGCGGCGGCGCCATGGGCTTCGGCAAGTCCAAGGCCAAGATGCTGACCGAGAAGCATGGCCGCGTCACCTTCGACGACGTCGCGGGCATCGACGAGGCCAAGGAAGAGCTCGAGGAGATCGTCGAGTTCCTGCGCAACCCGCAGAAGTTCTCGCGCCTCGGCGGCAAGATCCCGAAAGGCGCGCTGCTGGTGGGCCCCCCGGGCACCGGTAAGACGCTGCTCGCACGCGCCATCGCGGGCGAGGCGGGCGTGCCCTTCTTCACCATCTCGGGCTCGGACTTCGTGGAGATGTTCGTGGGTGTCGGCGCCTCTCGCGTGCGCGACATGTTCGAACAGGCCAAGAAGAACGCGCCCTGCATCGTCTTCATCGACGAGATCGACGCCGTCGGCCGCAACCGCGGCTCGGGCTACGGCGGCGGCAACGACGAGCGCGAGCAGACGCTGAACCAGCTCCTGGTCGAGATGGACGGCTTCGAATCGAACGAGGGCGTGATCATCATCGCCGCGACCAACCGGCGCGACGTGCTCGACCCCGCGCTCCTGCGTCCGGGCCGCTTCGACCGGCAGATCACCGTGCCGAACCCCGACATCAAGGGCCGCGAGAAGATCCTCGGCGTGCATGCCCGCAAGACCCCGCTCGGCCCGGACGTCGACCTGCGCATCATCGCGCGCGGCACGCCCGGCTTCTCGGGCGCGGATCTCGCCAACCTTGTCAACGAGGCGGCGCTCATGGCCGCGCGTGTCGGCCGGCGTTTCGTCACCATGGTCGATTTCGAGAACGCCAAGGACAAGGTGATGATGGGCTCCGAGCGCCGCTCGATGGTGCTCACCGGCGAGCAGAAGGAAAAGACCGCCTACCACGAGGCCGGCCATGCCATCGTCGGCCTGACGCTGCCGCAGTGCGACCCGGTCTACAAGGCGACGATCATCCCGCGCGGCGGGGCGCTGGGCATGGTGGTCTCGCTGCCCGAGATCGACCGGCTGAACTGGCACAAGTCCGAATGCGAGGAAAAGCTCGCCATGACCATGGCCGGCAAGGCGGCCGAGATCATCAAGTATGGCGAAGGCAACGTCTCGAACGGCCCGGCGGGCGACATCCAGCAGGCCAGCGCGCTGGCCCGCGCCATGGTGCTGCGCTGGGGCATGTCGGACAAGATCGGCAACATCGACTACTCCGAGGCCCACGAGGGCTACCAGGGCAATACCGCCGGTCTGTCGGTCTCGGCCCATACCAAGGAGCTGATCGAGGACGAGGTGCGCCGCTTCATCCAGGAAGCCTATGAGCGCGCCTACCAGATCCTCACCGACCGCAACGAGGAATGGGACCGGCTGGCGCAGGGGCTTCTCGAATACGAGACCCTCACCGGCGAGGAGATCCAGCGCGTGATCAAGGGCGAGCCGCCGCATTCCAGCGACGACGACGCCGGCAACGCGCCGCAGGAAGACAAACCCTCGGTGGTGGCGATCCCCAAGACCAAGCCCAAGTCCAAGCCCTCGGGCGACATGGAGCCTGAGCCCTCGGCATGAGCCCGACGCGGACCACGGCGGATTGGGACCCCGGGACCTACCACAGGTTCCGGGGTCATCGTCTCCGCCCCGCGCTGGACCTCTTGCGCGCCATCGGGCCCTTGCCCGCGGGCGACGTGATCGACCTGGGCTGCGGCTCGGGCACCGTCGGCCCGGCCCTCGGGCAGTTGCGCCGCCGCCTGGTCGGCGTCGACACCAGCCCGGCCATGCTGGACTACGCCGAGCGCACCGGCTCCTACGCCTCGACCGAAGAGCTGGACCTGGCGAATTGGCGGGCCGAGACCCCGCCGGCGCTGATCTTCTCCAACGCCGCGCTGCACTGGGTGGGCGACCACGCCACGCTCCTGCCGCGGCTCGCGGGCATGCTGGCCCCGGGCGGCGTCCTCGCGGTGCAGATGCCGAACCAGAACCGCGCGCCCTCGCACCGGCTCTGGCTGCAGATCGCCGACGAGCTTTTCCCCAACCGCATCGACCGCAGCCGCCTGCCGGGCGTCATGCTGCCCGCCGAATACCAACGGCTCCTGCGCGGGCTGGGGCAGGTGACGCTCTGGGAGACCGAGTATTACCAGGACCTCGCCCCCGACGCCGAGGGCCACCCGGTGCGGCGCTTCACCGAGGCGACCTTTGCCCGGCCGATCCTCGCGGCGCTGTCCTCGGACGAACAGAACCGGCTGATCGCGGAATACGAACGCGCCATCGGCAAGGCCTATCCCGAGGCCGCGGACGGGGCGGTGCTCTTTCCCTTCCGGCGGCTCTTCTTCACCCTGCAGGTCTAGGCGCATGCCCGCGCTGGTGCCCACCGGGCTTTCCGCCTGCATCACCTGGCTTGGCCGCGTCACCGCGGAGACCCGGAGCATCCGCTCGGAGCCTGTGCAAGAGATCGCGCTTGGCTGGGAGGGCATCCCCGGCGACACCCATGCCGGCATCAACCGGCCCTCCTGCTCGCGGCTAAAGGCGCAATACCCGCGCGGCACCGAGATCCGCAACGTCCGCCAGCTCTCGCTCCTTTCCGCCGAGGAGATCGCCGAAACCGCCGCCGAGATGGGGCTGCACGCGCTCGATCCCGAATGGCTCGGGGCCTCGCTGGTGGTGGAGGGGCTGCCGGATCTGTCGCATCTGCCGCCGTCCGCGCGGCTGCAGCTCGAGGACGGCGGGATGCTGGTGGTGGACATGCAGAACCGGCCCTGCCAGCTGCCCGCCCGCGAGATCGCCGAGGACCACCCCGAGGAGGCCAAGACCTTCCGCCGGGCGGCCTCGGGCCGGCGCGGCGTCACCGCCTGGGTCGAACGGCCGGGGTGCCTGCGCCTCGGCGGCGCGCTGACGCTGCATGTGCCCGACCAGCGCGCCTGGCGCGGGGCCGGGCCGGGGGCGGAGCGCGGGGCCTAGCGCGCTTGGCGTGGGGGCGGGCCCGGGATGGAGAGCGGGCCCAAGTGCGCCTTGTGTGGGGGGCTTGGGGCCGGAGCCCGGAGCCCTAGCCCTTCCGGGCCCGCGCCTCAGCGGGTCGGAACCGGCGTCTCGCCCCGGTAGTCGTAGAAGCCGCGCTGGGTCTTGCGGCCAAGCCAGCCGGCTTCGACGTATTTCGACAGGAGCGGGCAGGGCCGATACTTGCTGTCGCCCAGCCCGTCGTGCAGCACGTTCATGATCGCCAGGCAGGTGTCGAGCCCGATGAAATCCGCCAGCGCCAGCGGCCCCATCGGGTGGTTGGCGCCGAGCTTCATCGCCTCGTCGATCGAGCTGACGTTGCCGACGCCCTCGAGCAGCGTGTAGACCGCCTCGTTGATCATCGGCATCAGGATGCGGTTCACGATGAAGGCGGGGAAATCCTCGGCCGAGGCGGCGGTCTTGCCCAGCTTCTCGACCACGGCGAGGCAGGCCTCGTAGGTCTCGCGGTCGGTGGCGATGCCGCGGATCAGCTCCACCAGGCTCATCACCGGCACCGGGTTCATGAAGTGGAAGCCCATGAACTTCTCGGGCCGGTCGGTGCGGCTGGCGAGCCGGGTGATCGAGATCGAGGAGGTGTTCGAGGTCAGGATCGTGTCGGGCCCGAGCGCCGGCACCAGGGTCTCGAAGATCTTGGTCTTGATCTCCTCGCGCTCGGTCGCGGCCTCGATCACCAGGTCGGTGCGGCCGAGGTCGGTCAGCGTCTCGGTGGTGGCGATGCGGCTCAGCGCGGCGTCGCGGTCCTCGGCGCTGATCTTCTCGCGGCTGACCTGCCGGTCGAGGTTGCGGGTGATCGTCGCGACGGCCTGTTCGAGCGCCTCGCCGCTGATGTCGTTGAGCAGCACGTCATAGCCGGCCACCGCCATCACATGCGCGATGCCGTTGCCCATCTGTCCCGCGCCGACGACGCCGACGGTCTTGATTTCCATGGCCTGCCTTTCCGTTGTCCGGGCGAAGATACGCCCCGTCATCACCGGATCACAAGGCGTGCGCAACCCGGATTCCCGCGCCCCGTCCGGCATTAACCGATCGGAAAGGCGAATCGGTCAGCCTCGGTGCCGGGTGAGCTTGTTTTGGGGATGAAAATGGACAACACCGTTTTTCGGTGCGGGCTGGATTATGCGCCGTGCCATTATGGAACTAGCCGCGTGGCCTTTCGCGGACCGAAACCTGCGCTGACGGGGGGCTATGTGGCCTGCCTCGGCGGATCCGAGACCTTCGGACGCTTCCTGGCGCGGCCCTTCGCCGCCCAGCTCTCGGACCGGCTGGGCCGGCCCTGCCTGAACCTCGGACAGATCAACGCCGGCCTGGACCTCTATCTCGGGGATGCCGAGGTGCAGCGCCTCGCCGACGGGGCCGAGGCCGTGGTCCTGCAGGTCGTCGGCGCGGCCAACCTCTCGAACCGCTACTACCGGGTGCATCCGCGCCGGAACGACCGGTTCCTGACCGCCTCGCCGGAGCTGCGCGCGCTCTACCCCGAGGTGGATTTCGCGCTGATCAGCTTCGTCGGCGCGCTGATCGCCAAGCTGATCGAGACCGATGCCGAGCGGTTCGCGCTGGTGCAGGCCGAGCTGCAGGCGGTGTGGTCGCGCCGCATGGCGCGGCTCATCGCCCGCATCGCGGCACCGGTCTGGCTGCTCTGGCTCTCCGAGGCCCCGCCGCCCGAGCGCGCCCGTCCGGGCATGGCCGGGCTCTGCGAGCCGGCCTTCGTGACCCGCTCCATGCTCGAGGCGCTCGCCCCGGGCGTGGCCGGGATGATCGAGGTGCTCGAACCCGCCGCGGCGCATGACACCGCCGGCATGGTCTTCTCCGCCGCCGAGATGCCGCTGGCACGGCGCTCCTTCAGCCTCGGCGCCCACGCCCGCTCCGCCCAGGCGCTGGCGGGCGCGATCGACATGGCGATGGCGGCCTGAGGAGAGGGCAGGTCTGAACGGGGAGGGCGCCGCGAGGCGCCCTTTTCTGTGTGCGGGGCTGCAGCGTTTTTGAGAATGCTGGGTGGAACCCGGAGGGTCAGACCGTCTCCCACCTCTCAAAGGAGGGCGCGCGGCGGACCGGGGGCCGGCGCTGCTGACCTCTGAGCGAGGCGCTTTATGGCAGCAAGGTCAGGGCTAGAGACGATCTAAGCGCACCACCCACAAGAGCGCCGGCCCATCGGGCCGGTCCGGCGCGCGCCCGGCACCTTCGGTGCTATTCGGGCGCAAGAAGGGACGGTTGTGCTGGGTGGTTCTGCGAGTTCCGGTGCGGGTGTGCTGGGTGGCTCTGAGAGTTCCGGTGCGGGGTTGCTGGCGGCGTTGTCAAGCCGGGGCGGGAGCCAACGGTGGGCGCCTCATGGCCCGTCAACGAACCTCACTGTCCCACAAACGCACCTCACCGGCCCGCCTATGAACCTCCCTGACCCACAAACGCTCCTCACCACTCGCCAACCAACCTCACCACTCCCCCCAACGAAAAAGGCCCGCCGTTCCCCGGCGGGCCTCTCTCATTCATCCCAAGCAAGCGCCCTTCAGCGCCCGCGGAAACCTCACAGCTTCTCGGTCAGCTCCGGGACCAGCTCGAAGAGGTCGCCCACCAGGCCGTAGTCGGCGACCTGGAAGATCGGCGCTTCCTCGTCCTTGTTGATCGCCACGATCACCTTGCTGTCCTTCATCCCCGCGAGGTGCTGGATCGCGCCGGAGATGCCGACGGCGACATAAAGGTCAGGGGCCACCACCTTGCCGGTCTGGCCGACCTGCCAGTCGTTCGGGGCGAAGCCCGAATCGACCGCGGCGCGGGAGGCGCCGACCGCCGCGCCGAGCTTGTCGGCGAGCTTCTCGATGATCGCGAAGTTCTCCTCGGAGCCGACGCCGCGGCCGCCGGAGACCACGATGCCCGCCGAGGTCAGCTCGGGCCGGTCGCTCTCGGCCATCTTGTCCTCGACCCATTCCGAGACCGCCGGGTCCTCGCCCTTGGCGACATCCTCGAGCGCGGCCGCGGCCTGGTCGCCCGCCGCCTCGAAGGTCGAGGTGCGGATCGTCAGAACCTTGGTCGCATCGGCGGATTTCACCGTCTGCACGGCGTTGCCGGCGTAGATCGGGCGCTCGAAGGTGTCGGCGTCGACGACGCCGGTCACATCGGTCAGCACCATGACATCCAGGAGTGCGGCGACCCGCGGCAGGATGTTCTTGGCATCGGTCGTCGCCGGCGCCGCGATATGGCTGTAATCGCCCGCGAGCGACACGATCAGCGCCGCGACCGGCTCGGCCAGGCGGTGGCCGTAAAGCGCGTCCTCGGCGACCAGCACCTTGGCGACACCCTCGATGGTGGCGGCTTCCTCGGCGGCGGCCTTGGCCGACGCGCCCACGGCCAGGAGCGTCACGTCGCCCAGGTCACGGGCGGCGGTCACGGCCTTGGCGGTCGCGTCGCGCGACAGGTGTCCGTCGTTGATTTCGGCAAGCAGAAGAACGGCCATTACACGACCCCCTTGTCTTTCAGCTTCGTCACCAGCTCGTCGACCGAGCCCACCATCTCGCCGGCGGCGCGCTCCGGCGGCTCGGAGGTCTTCACCACCTCGAGGCGCGGGCTGGCGTCGACGCCGTAGTCCTCGGGGGTCTTCTCCTCGAGCGGCTTCTTCTTCGCCTTCATGATGTTCGGCAGCGAGGCGTAGCGCGGCTCGTTGAGGCGCAGGTCGGTGGTCACGATGGCGGGCAGCTTGACCTTGATGGTCTGCAGGCCGCCGTCGACCTCACGCGCCACGGTGGCGTGGTCGCCCTCGATGTCGAGCGTGTTGGCGTTGGTCGCCTGCGCCCAGCCGGTCAGCGCCGCCAGCATCTGGCCGGTGGCGTTGAGGTCGTTGTCGATGGCCTGCTTGCCGCAGATCACCAGGCCGGGCTCTTCCTCGGCGATCACCTTGGAGAGGATCTTCGCTACGGCGAGCGGCTCGATGTCCTGGTGCACGTCGTCGGCGGCGGTCACCAGGATCGCGCGGTCGGCGCCCATGGCGAGGCCGGTGCGCAGGGTCTCCTGCGCCTGCTTCACGCCGATCGAGACCACAATGACCTCCTCGGCCTTGCCGGCCTCCTTCAGGCGGATCGCCTCTTCCACGGCGATCTCGTCGAAGGGGTTCATCGACATCTTGACGTTGGCGAGGTCGACACCCGTGCCATCCGCCTTCACGCGGACCTTCACGTTGTAGTCGATCACCCGTTTGACAGGCACGAGTACCTTCATCGGCGTGCTCTCCCTTGGATCGGGCATGCCGCGGGGGACATGCCTTGATGAATTTCATCAGAGGTGTAGCGTGCCGCTGCCGCCTTCAACAGGGGGAAATCGACGCATCTCCTGCGCGGAACGTCGCGTTTTTCGGCCCTGTTGGGCGCTAACCTTGCGTCAGACGCAAGAATCAATCGCAGATGCGCCGAAGCGCCCGCCACTCCACCTCGCTCAGGAGCGGGCGCGGGGAATAGCCCCCGGGCACCGCCGCCTCGGCCGCGGCGATGCGGTCGGCGAGGTCGGGATGCGACATGAAATGCGCCATGATCTCGGGGGGCTCGCCGTCGAGATCGCGGAAGGTGTCGAACATCCGCCCCAGCGCCGCGGGCGAGAGCCCGGCGTTCAGGAGCATCTCGTGGGCATAGGCGTCGGCGCCGGTCTCGGCGGCCTGGCTGTATTGCGCCTCGATCAGCTGATTGGCGAGGAAGAGCACCGCGGCCCCCCCGGCGAAATCCCCGAAGATCAGCCCCAGGACCCCGATCGAGCCCGCCGAGCGCAGGGCGTGGCGGGTCGGGTCGCGGCTGACCACATGGCCGACCTCATGGGCGAGGACGGCGGCGACCTCCTCGGCACTGCCGGTCTCTTCGAGGAGCCCGCGGAACAGCACCACGAAGCCGCCGGGCAGGGCGAAGGCATTGACCATCTCGTGGTCGAGCACATGCACTGACAGTTCCTGCGGCAGCTCGGTGCCCAAAGCCAGCCGGTCGCGGATCGTGTCGAGCGCGGCCCGGCCCTCGGGGGCATCGCAGAAGGCGACGGGCTCGAAGTCTTCCGACAGCGCGCCGCGGATCTGCTCGAGCGTGACCTCGCCCAGGGCGCGTTCACCCTCGGGCGGGATGAACCGCGCGAGCTGGTCGGCCATGAGCGGCACCAGGACGAAGATGATCAAGGCGACCGAGGCCAGCGCGCCCGCGGCCCAGGCGGCGATCACCTTGCGGTTGCCCACCGGCGCGCGGCGGCGTCGGTCGGGCAGATGCGGCACCAGGCTGCGGTCGGTCATCACCAGCCGCGCCAGGGGATCGTCGGCGCGGTGGAAGATCACCAGGTCGCCGCCGGCGGTGTCCGGGAGCTCGCGGATCTCGGACAGGGGCCAGCGCAGCGTGCGGCCCGCGACATCGAAGACCAGCGCCTTGAGCGGCAGGTCGATGGCGAGCGTGACGGGATGCGGCATCGCCGTCTCGCCGTCGTAATAGGTGGCGGGGGCGGAGAAGGGCTCGGGCTCGGGCCCGACGCGGATGATCGTGTCGCGGCTCATGGGCGGGCCCTCTGGGTGGCGTGATCGGCCAATTGCGCCGTGGGGCGGGCCGTCAGCGCGACATGGCCGACCGCCGGCACAACAGCGGGGCGGAAGGCCCGGGCCCGGCTCACAGCGAGGCCCCCACGTCCAGCGCCTCGGCAAAGCCCTCGGCCTGGTGGGCCTCGTCGCGCGGTCGCTGGCGCACGGCCGATAGCCCCTGCGGCTCGGCCACGCCCAGGTGCAGCGCGTAGTGGCGCAGGATCGGCAGGGTCACGAAGACCTGCCGGAAGGCGCCCCAGAGCAGGAAGATCGAGAAATAGAGCGCCACCGACAGCGCGATCAGCGCCGCATCGGGCAGGCCGGTCAGCAGCGTCGCGGCCTCGCCCAGTTCCAGCTCGTCGATCAGCGCCAGCGCCTGCACGCCCAAAAGCGCCGCGCCCAGCAGCGCGAGCGGCACCGAGACCAGAACCACGGTGACCAGGTATCCCAGCCCGGTGATCACCATGACCCGGAAGGCGCTGGGATCGAAGGTCAGCCGCGCCCCGCCGAGGCGCTTGTGCTCGGTCAGGCGGCGCAGCGTCTCGACCCGGTAGTAGACCAGCCCGTAGAGCCCCGCGACCAGCGCCCCGACCATCAGCGGCGCGCCGAGCGGCAGCCCGGAATAGAGGCTCGCGGTGGCGCAGAGCCCCAGCACGAGCGCCAGCACGATCCAGCGCAGCGCCGGCAGAAGCATGGTCCAGCGGCCCTCCTGGACCATGCGCTCATCGCCGAAGAAGGTCCGGTCGGCCTTGTATTTCTCGAGCCAGAAGGTCATCCGCGGCCAGAGAAGGCCGAGGCTCAGAAGCGTCAGGAGCCAGTGCCAGAGCGCCCGCCCCGCATAGCCCCAGGCGCCGGGTTCGAGCCCGAAGCGCAAGCCGCGCCAGCGGGTCCGCGCCAGGATGTAGCGCCGCGCGCGATACTGGGCGTAGAACCACAGCGGCACCACGCCCAGAAGGCTCAGCGCATAGGCCGCGGCATTGCCCTGGAAGAGCGAGAAGCTGAGGAACATCAGCACCAGGTTCACCAGCCCGATGTAGAAGGCCAGGATCACCACCGCCACGAGGAAGCCAAGCAGCTTCTCCCAGGGGTCGCCGACATATTCGAGGGGGTGGCCGCCGGGCCGGATCGCCGACCAGTACCAGCGGCGCAGGCGGGTCTTCATCCAGAAGCGGTAAAGCCCGAGGGTCAGGACGGTCAGCGCGCCGGTGCGGAGCGCCAACCAGAAGAGCGCCCCGCGCCGGCCCGAGAAGCCGGTCGCGAGGGCAGGGTTCGCCTCAGTTGAAGCGGTTGTCGCGGGGGAAGCCCCGGGGGGCCATCCGTCCGGCGCTGGCCCGCTTGGCGATCCATTCGTCAAGCTCGGGGCGTTCGACGCTGCGGGTGCGGCCTGCGGGGTCGAACCACGAGAGGCCCTGCGCCAGGGTGAAGGTCTTCGCATCCGACAATCCCCCGTCCTTGTATTTCTGCAGCCGCACGCCCTTGCCGCGGGCCATCTCGGGCAGCTCCTCGAGCGCGAAGACCAGGACCTTGCGGTTCTCGCCCACGACCGCGACCGCATCGCCCGAAACCGGGGTCACGACCCGGGCCGAGACCTCGCCGCGCAGGTTCAGCACCTGCTTGCCGGCGCGGGTCTGGGCGACGATCTCCTCTTCGGGCACGACGAAGCCGTCGCCCGCAGAGGAGGCCACCAGCAGTTTCTGGCCGGGGCGGTGAATGCGGATGTCCAGGATCTCGGCCTCGTTCGGCAGATCCACCGAAAGGCGCAGGGGCTCGCCCATGCCGCGCCCGCCGGGCAGGTTGGCGGCGGCCAGCGTGTAGACCCGCCCGTTGGTCGCGAAGACCAGGAGCCGGTCGGTCGTCTCGGCGTGGAAGGTGAAGCGCGGGCCGTCGCCGTCCTTGAACTTCAGCTCGCGGTTCAGGTCGATATGGCCGGTCAGGGCGCGGATCCAGCCCATCTGGGAGCAGACCACGGTGATCGGCTCGCGGTCGATCATCGCCTCGATCGGCACGTCCTCGACGCTGCCGGCCTCGGCGAAATCGCTGCGGCGGGCGCCGCCGGCGTAATCCTTGCCGAAGGTCTTCTTGGTCTCGCGCAGCTGGTCGGCGATGCGGCCCCATTGCAGGCTCTCGCTGTCGAGCAGGTCCTCGAGGCCCGCGCGCTCTTCCATCAGCCGGTCGCGCTCGGCCACCAGCTCCAGCTCCTCGAGGCGGCGCAGGGAGCGCAGGCGCATGTTGAGGATCGCCTCGGCCTGCACCTCGGTCAGCCCGGTCTCGGAATCGCCGCGGGCCGGCGCCGGCGAGACGTAATCCGACTCGTCATTGGCGCGGACATGGTCGCGGCCCCAGTCCTCGCGGCAGAGCGCGGCCTTGGGGTCGGCGTCGTAGCGGATGATGTCGATCACCCGGTCGAGGTTGAGGAAGGCCACGATCAGGCCTTCGAGCACCTCGAGCCGGTGGTCGATCTTCTCCATCCGGTGCTGCGAGCGCCGGATCAGCACCTCGCGGCGGAAGTCGAGGAAGGCGCGCAGCACCTCCTTGAGCGAGCAGACCTGCGGGGTCACCCCGTCGATCAGCACGTTCATGTTGAGGCTGAACTTCACCTCCAGGTCGGAGTTCTTGAACAGCATCCCCATCAGGATCTCGGGGTCGACGTTCTTCGAGCGCGGCTCGAGGACCATGCGGATGTCCTCGGCGCTTTCGTCGCGGATGTCGGCGAGGATCGGCACCTTCTTGGTCTGGATCAGCTCGGCCAGCCGCTCGACCAGCTTGGACTTCTGCACCTGGTAGGGGATCTCGGTCACCACCACCTGCCATTGGCCGCGGTCGAGCTTCTCGACCTGCCACTTGGCGCGCAGCCGGAAGGAGCCGCGGCCGGTGCGATAGGCCTCGGCGATGCTCTCGCGGGGCTCGACGATGGTGCCGCCGGTGGGGAAGTCGGGCCCGGGGATGTAGTTCAGAAGCGTGTCGTCGCGGGCGTCCGGCGTCTTGATCAGATGCAGGCAGGCGTCGACCAGCTCGGAGATGTTGTGCGGCGGGATATTGGTGGCCATGCCCACCGCGATGCCCGAGGCCCCGTTGGCCAGGAGGTTCGGGAAGGTCGCGGGCAGCACCACCGGCTCGGTCAGCGTGCCGTCGTAATTCGCCCGGTAGTCGACCGCGTTCTCGTTCAGCCCGTCGAGCATGGCCTCGGCCACCACGGTCAGCCGCGCCTCGGTGTAGCGCGAGGCCGCCGGGTTGTCGCCGTCGATATTGCCGAAGTTGCCCTGGCCGTCGACCAGCGGGTAGCGCACCGCGAAGTCCTGCGCGAGCCGCGCCATGGCGTCGTAGATCGCCGCGTCGCCGTGGGGGTGATAATTGCCCATCACGTCGCCCGAGATCTTCGCCGATTTGCGGAAGCCCCCCGAGGAGGAAAGCCGAAGTTCCCGCATGGCAAAGAGAATCCGCCGGTGCACCGGCTTCAGCCCGTCGCGCGCATCCGGCAGGGCGCGGTTCATGATCGTCGAGAGCGCATAGGTCAGGTAGCGCTCGCCGATCGCCCGCCTCAGCGGTTCGGCCACGTTTCTGTCGTTCATATTGGGGTCGAGCGCGTCGTCATCCATAAATCCTGTGATACCGCCGCCAAGCGGCACCGGCAAGCAAGGAGCGGCCCGCTGCGCGGAACCTTTTTGATGTCTTTCTGGTTAAGGAATTGCTCTCAGCGGGATCTCGCCGACATCTGCCGGCGGCGGTGATCTCAAAATTTCAAACCATCTGGGGAGGGTCCCGTGACCCGGTTCATTCTGCTGACATTCGCTTTTCTTGGTTGGACCTATTGGGAGATGTCCGGGGGCGCGGACTTCCAGCCCGGAGACCGCCAACTGGCCCAGCAGGAGACAAGCGCGGGCGGGATGATCGCGGCCGCCGAGGCCGGCGCGCCCAAGGTGTCGCGCGCCGCGACCGGCGCGGCGGAGCTGACGCGGATTTCCGCCTCGGCCGCGCAGGCCAGCGCCGAGCCCGCGGTGGCACGGACCTCTGATGCCGCGGAGGCCGGCGGCACCGCCGAGGTGCAATTCGCGAGCTTCGAGATGCCCTCCGAGCCCACGCCCGCGCCGAGCCCGCGCGCCGAGGAAGGCTGGACCCAGACCGACGCTTTGGCGCTGACCCGCCGCGACCCGAGCCGCGCCCTGCCGGGCCCGAGCGCGGGCACCCGCGTGACCTCGACCGAGGAGATGACCCCCAGCCGCGACCTGCGCCGCGTTGACGGCAGCCGCGTGAACCTGCGCCAGGGCCCGGGCACCCGCCATTCGGTGCTAACCCAGCTCTCCGAGGGCCAGGAGGTCGAGGTGCTGCGCCAGGAAGGCGGCTGGCTGAAGCTGCGCGTGGTCGAGACCAGCCGGATCGGCTGGATGGCCGACTACCTGGTGACCGCCGCGCGCTGAGCGCGGCGCCGGCCGGGCGGCGCCCAAGCCCCGTTGCCACCGCGCCGCCGAGCCGCCAGAAGGGAGCCATGTCACAGCCCCGCTCGCTTCTCATCACCGGCGCCTCCAGCGGCATCGGTCTCGACGCCGCCCGGCGCCTCGCCGCCGAGGGCTGGCAGGTCTTCGCCGCCTGCCGCAAACCCGAGGATTGCGCCGCCCGCGAGGCCGAAGGGCTCGCCGCCCCGCGTATCGACTACGAGGACCCCGCGACTTTCGCCCCGGCGCTGGAGCAGGTTCTGGCCGCGACCGGCGGCACCCTCGACGCGGTCTTCCACAACGGCGCCTATGCGATTCCCGCCCCGCTCGAGGACGTCCCGCAGGCCGGCATGGAGGCGATCTTCCAGGCCAATTTCCTTGGCTGGCACGGGCTCACCCGCGAGATCCTGCCCGTCATGCGGGCGCAGGGGCACGGGCGCATCGTGCTCAATTCCTCGGTCCTGGGGCTCGTGGGCGTGAAATGGCGCGGCGCCTATTGCGCGACCAAGTTCGCGCTCGAGGGCTGGGCCGACGTGCTGCGCCTCGAGATGGCGCCCGAGAACATCCACGTCAGCCTGATCGAGCCCGGCCCGATCCGCAGCCGCTTCCGCGAGAACGCCATCCGCGAATTCGAGCGCTGGGTCGACTGGCGCGCCTCGCCGCGCGCCGGGCAATACCGCGAGAGCCTGCTCGACCAGCTCTACAAGGGCTCGGGCGGCAACCGCTTCGAGCTGGGCCCCGAGGCGGTCACCGAGAAGCTCTGCGCGGCGCTGACCCAGCCCCGGCCGAAACCGCGCTATTATGTCACCACGCCGACCCACGCCATGGGCGCGCTCAGACGGCTCCTGCCCACGCGGGCGCTGGACCGGGTGCTCGACAAGGGGTGAGGGCTCGGCGCAGTGTGGACATCGCGGCGCGCGGGCCTAGGTCTCGGCGCCGAGAAGTTCCGCCGTCCGAACCGCGAGGGGTGCCCCATGCTCAACGATCCGCTTTTCATCATTACCGCCATCGTCATGCTTGCCGTGGTGGTGATCCTGCTGGTCGGCATCGGCGGTTTCGCCAAGGGCGGTGAGTTCAACCGGAAACATGCCAACAAGGTCATGCGTCTGAGGATCGCCGCGCAGTTCGTGGCGGTGCTCCTGATCCTGCTCTTCGTCTGGCTGCAACGCGGAGGCTGAGCCCCATGGTCGTGCTGAACAAGATCTACACCCGCACCGGCGACGCCGGGGAAACCGCGCTGGGCGACGGCAGCCGGATCGCCAAGCATTCGCCGCGCGTGGCGGCCTACGGCACGGTCGACGAGTTGAACGCCGTGGTCGGCGTGGCGCGGCTGCATGCCGAGGACGCGCTGTCCGAGCAGCTCTCGCGCATCCAGAACGACCTCTTCGACCTGGGCGCCGATCTCTGCCGGCCCGACATGCACCGCGACGAGGAGGCGGGCCACCCGGTCCTGCGCATGATGCCCTCGCAGACGGAACGGCTCGAGACCGAGATCGACGCGATGAACCAGCGGCTGGAGCCGCTGCGGAGCTTCATCCTGCCCGGCGGCACGCCGCTCGCCGCGCATCTGCATCAGTGCCGCACCGTGGCCCGCCGCGCCGAGCGCAAGGCCATCGAGCTGGCCGCAGTGGAGGGCGTGAACGAGGCGGCGGTGACCTATCTCAACCGGCTCTCCGACTGGTTCTTCGTCGCCGCGCGGATCGCCAATGACGAGGGCCGCGCCGACGTGCTCTGGAAGCCCGGCGCCAACCGGTAAGAACGGCGGCGCGCCGGGGTGTGCCGCATCGGGCGGGCTGAGGTCCGCCCGGCTCAGCCGTATGTCGCGCATCTATCCGACCCCGCCCCGCGACGACCCAGACGGCACGCGCCTCACGGCTCGAACGCCCCTCGCAGCCCATGCGCCCGGCGACACCCCCCAGCCCCCCGTCATTGCCCCCTCCCGGCCCATTCGCTAAGGATCGTGCGGAGCACAATCCGAGAGGTCCGCGCGCCGTGACGATCCGTTTCCTTCCCGCATTCGCCCTCTGCGCCCTCCTGGCCGCCTGCGCCGACGGGGCGCGCGAGCTGCGCCAGCCGGTGGAGCCGATCGGCGATTTCAAGATGGGCCATGGCATCGTGGTCGCCCCGAACATCGTGAAGGGCCCGGCCTCGCGCGACGCCAGCGACGAGGAATGGATCGAAGCCGTCGACGCCGCCATCGAGGAGCGCTTCCGCCGCTATCAGGGCGACGCCTTCTATCACCTCGGCATCTCGGTCGAAGGCTATGTCCTCGCGCAGCCGGGCATCCCGTTGGTCTTCTCGCCGAAATCGGTGCTGATCGTGAACGTCACGGTCTTCGAGGACGCCACGGGCCGCAAGCTCAACGAGGAGGCCAAGCAGCTCACCGCGCTCGAGGCGCCCTCGGCCGAGACCATCGTCGGCTCGGGCGTGACCCAGAGCAAGGCCGAGCAGATGGAGAATCTCTCCAAGAACATCGCGCTGGTGATCGAAAGCTGGATGCGCAAGGAGATGCGCGCCCAGGGCTGGTTCGGCGGCCCCGAGGCGGGCCGCCCGGTGACCCCTGCCGCCCCCGCCGACGCCCCCGAGGCCCCGGCAGAGCAGGGCTCCGACCCCGCCGCCGCGGCGGTCTTCGCGCCCACCGATGAGCCGGAGGTCACCGCGCCCGGAGGCTGAGCCGAACATCGGCTTGATTTTCCCGCGCCGAGACAATATCCCGCCCGCGATGCGAACCGGGCCGGTTCTGGCCCCTTTGAAACACGAGGCGTCTGACAAG
>NZ_JAJSEC010000011.1 GCF_021272185.1 Roseivivax sp. GX 12232 | reverse complement strand
TGAGAGCGGTCTTTCGCTGTGTGAGGCGCGAAAGGCAGGTTCGGGCCGCAACCGGACCTCAAGAGAACCCCAAACCGCACATGAGACGCACCACTCCCATGGCAATGCTCGGATTTGCTCAAGACATGACCTGACCGCGCGCGAGCCGACGAGACCAATCCCCCAACCTCCCATCCAATTTTTGCAACTATACGTCCAATCATTGCAGTTTTAGCATCTCTCACGACACCGTAGGGTCCGGGCATCCGCATCTCTGGGAGGAGTGACATGCTTAGAACCACCGTTGCCGCCACGGCCCTCTGCACCGCCTTCGCCGGCGCAGTTCCCCTTGCCGCCACGGCGGGAAAACAGGACGACACCATGCGCGTCGCCCTGGCCGAGGAAATCCTGAACCTCGACTACAACTACACGACCAAGCGCGAATACATCATCATGGCGGAGCTGACCGACGCGACGCTCTTCGATCTCGACCCCGAAACGCAGGAGTTCGCGCCGGCGGTCGCCACCGAGTGGAGCTGGGTCGACGACACCACGCTGGACGTGACCCTGCGCGAGGGCGTGACCTTCCACGACGGCTCCGCGCTCACTGCCGAGGACGTCGCCTATACCTACAACTGGATCGTCTCCGAGGAGAGCGAAGCCCAGGCCAAGGGCACCATCGAGCGCTGGCTCGACCGCGTCGAGGTGACCGGCGACCTGTCGCTGCGCTTTCACCTGAAGACCGTCTATCCGCTGGTTCTGCGCGACATGGCGCAGCGGGTGAAACTGCGCCCCGAAGGCGCCTATCGCACCGAAGGCGGCGAGATAGACGAAAGCGCGATGGCCATCGACCTGATCGGCGCAGGCCCCTACCGGGTCGTGTCCTTCGAGCCGGGCCAGGAGGTCGTTCTGGAGCGCTTCGACGCCTATTGGGGCGAGGCACCGGCGATCGAGAATGTCGTGGTGCGCAACCTGCCCGACATCGGCACCCAGCAGGCCGAGCTGATGTCCGGCGGTGTCGACTGGATGTTCAAGGTGCCGCTCGACGTGGCTGAATCCCTCGGCAGCACGCCGCAGGCAACGCATCTCTCCGGTCCCGACCTGCGCGTCGGCTTCCTGGTCCTCGATGCCGCTGGCTACACCGACGCGGACGGCCCGCTGACCAACGTGAAGGTCCGGCAGGCGGTCAACCACGCGCTGAACCGCGAGGAGATGGCCGAATACCTCATCGGCGGCTCATCCGAGGGCATCCACACGCCCTGCCACCCGGCTCAGTTCGGCTGCACCGAGGATATCGCGGCCTATCCCTACGACCCCGAGAAAGCGCGCGCGCTGCTCGCCGAGGCCGGTTATCCCGATGGCTTCCCGCTGGAGCTCTGGGCCTATCGCGACAAACCCGCGGCCGAGGCCATCGCCGCCGATCTCGAGGCCGTCGGCATCGACGTGAACCTGCGCTACGTGAAGCTCGCCTCGCTCAACCAGGCGCGCGCGCAGCAGGAGATCCCGGCCTATTTCGGGACCTGGGGCTCGGGCGGCACCGCCGATACCGCGGCCATCGCCCGCGTGCATTTCTCGAGCGACAGCGACCGCAATCTCTCCGGCGACGCGGAACTGACCGAAACCGTGCTCGCCGCCGAGCAGACCGCGGACCCCGAGCAGCGCAAGGCGCTCTACGAGGAGGCCCTCACGACCATCGCCGATCAGGCCTATTGGGCGCCGCTGTTCTCCTATTCGCAGAACTATCTCGTGAACCCCGACCTCGACTTCCCGCTCAGCCCCGACGGGCTGCCGCGTCTCGACAACGCGTCCTGGAAGTGACCTGACGTGGTCCCGCGCCCATGATGGCGCGGGACCAGCACGAGGCGGAGGAGACCACATGCTCAGATACATCCTGCAACGCGGCGCGCTGGCGCTCGCGGTGGCCTTCACGGTCTCGCTGGCGACCTTCTTCCTGCTGAATGTCGCGACCGACCCCGCCTATGCCATCGCCGGCGAGGACGCGACGCCGGAGGTGCTGGCGCAGATCCGCGAGACCTACGGGCTCGATCGGCCGCTCGCCACGCGCTATTTCGACTGGCTCGGCGGCGTGCTGACCGGCGACTTTGGCGAAAGCTACTACTGGAACAAGCCGGTGGCGGAACTGGTCGCCTCCCGCGCACCGACGACCATCGCGCTGGCCCTTTCGGCGCTTTCGGTGACCATCCTGATCTCGATCCCGCTGGGGGCCTTGGCGGCGCTCAAGCCCAACTCCTGGGCCGATCGCTTCGCGCTCGGCGTCGCGGTCTCGGCGCAGGCGGTGCCGAACTTCTGGCTCGGGCTGATCATGATCATCCTCTTCGCGGTGACCGTGCCGATTTTCCCGGTCTCGGGCGACGACACCTGGCTGCACTTCGTGCTGCCCGCCTTCGTGCTGGGCGCCAGCTCGGTGCCCGCGGTGATGCGCCTGACGCGCACCGGCCTCATCGAGGTGATGGACAGCGACTACATCCGCACCGCCCGCTCCAAGGGGTTCCGCGGCATGCCGCTTTTGACCCGCCACGCCATGCGCAACGCCATCCTGCCGGTCGTCTCGGTTCTGGCGGTGCAGCTTGGCCAGAAGTTCGGCGGCTCGGTGATCACCGAGAGCATCTTTGCCATCAACGGGCTGGGGCGGCTGGCGCTCGAGTCGATCCTCGGCTCGGACATCCCCACGGTGCAGATGCTGATCTTCGTCTTCGCCCTCGTCTTCGTGGCCATGAACCTCCTGGCCGACATCCTGAACGCTGCCCTGGACCCGAGGATCCGCATCGGATGAGCCTGACCCGGACCACCCCCGCCCAGACCGACCCGACCCAGCCTCTGGCCGCGGAAAGCGCGGCCGAGGCCACCCAGCGCACCCCCGAGGCTCTGCCGCCGACGCCGCGCCGGCTGGCCCTGACCCGGGCGCGCGGCCACGGCGGGCTCTTGATCGGTGGCACGATCATCGCGCTTCTGGTGCTGGTGGCGATCTTCGCGCCGCTGCTCGCGCCGCACGATCCTTTCGCCCAGTCGCTGAGCGCGCGGATGCTGCCGCCCGTCTGGGCCGAGGGCGGCAACCCGGAATATCTGCTTGGCACCGACCAAAACGGCCGCGACTACCTGAGCCGGCTGATCTACGGCGCGCGTATCTCGCTGATGATCGGCCTCGGCGCCGCCTGCATCGGCATGGTGATCGGCGTCACCCTGGGCGTGATCGCGGGATATTTCGGCGGCTGGATCGACCACGCGGTGAGCTTCCTTCTGACCGCCCAGCTGGCACTGCCAGGGCTGCTCTTGGCCATGGCGCTGGTCTTCATCATCGGGCCGTCGGTCTGGGTGGTGATCTGCATCGTGGGCGTGCTGCACTGGACCTACTACCTGGTAGTGACCCGCGCCGCGACCCAGCGCATCCGCAGCCTGGACTTCGTCGCCGCCGCGCGGGCCGCGGGCGCCAGCCCCGGCCAGGTGATCCGCCACGAGATCCTGCCCAACCTGGTCAGCGCGATCATCGTGATCTTCACCTTCGAGCTCGGCATCGCGATCCTCGCGGAATCGAGCTTGTCCTTCCTCGGTGTGGGGATCCAGCCCCCGATGCCCTCCTGGGGCCTCATGATCGCCGAGGGCAAGCAGGCGATGTTCTACCGCCCCTGGCTGGTGGTGCTGCCCGGCCTCTGCCTCTTCGCGCTGGTGATCGGTGCCAACCTTCTTGGCGACGGCCTGCGCGACGTGACCTCGCCCGACGGAAGGAACTGATATGCCCATGCTCGAGATCGACAACCTGTCCGTCTCCCTCGACCTGCCGGCCGGCCCGCTGCACGCGGTGCGCGACGTCTCGCTTAGCCTCGACCGTGGCGAGAGCCTCGGCATCGTCGGCGAAAGCGGCTCGGGCAAGTCCATGTCCGCCCTGGCGCTGATGCGGCTCCTGCCCCGGCGCGCGGGCATGACGGCCGATGCGATGCGCTTCGACGGCACGGAGCTCACCCGGGTGGACGAGGCGACATTCGCCCGCGACTACCTGGGCCCGAAGCTGGGAATGATCTTCCAGGAACCGATGACCTCGCTGAACCCGGTCTACCGGATCGGGCGGCAGCTGACCGAGGCAAGCGTCCGGAGCGGCAAGCTCTCGGCCTCTGCAGCCCGGGAGCGCGCCATCGAGCTTCTGGACCGCGTCGGCATCCCCGAGCCCAGGGCGCGCATGGCGCAGTATCCCCACCAGCTCTCGGGCGGGCAGCGCCAGCGCGTGATGATCGCGATGGCACTGATGATGGAGCCTGACCTGCTGATCGCAGACGAGCCCACGACCGCCCTCGACGTCACGGTGCAGGCCCAGATCATGGAGCTGCTGGCCGATCTGCGCCGCGAGATGGGCATGGGAATGATCCTCATCACCCACGATCTGGCCGTGGTGGCCCGCAACGTCGACCGCGTCGCGGTGATGTATGGCGGCGAGGTGGTGGAATCCGGCGCGGCCGCCTCCGTGCTGCGCCAACCGCGCCACCCCTATACCCGCGCGCTTCTCGGAGCGATCCCGCGCACCGACGGCCCGGTGCGCAAGCTCGAGGCGATCCCCGGCACGGTGCCGTCGCTCTACGCGCGCCCCAGGTCGTGTGTCTTCGCGCCGCGCTGCGCACAGGCCCGGCCCGAATGCACCGCGTCCCGCCCGCCGGTGCAGGGAGACGCGGATCACTGGCGCCGCTGCGTGCTGGCCGACGCCGAGCTGCGCGCGGCGCAGCAGGCCCCCGAGGTGATCGAGCGCGCGCGGACCGGTGCTGCCGAGACCGCGCTCGAGGCCCGGGGCGTCAGCCGGGTCTTCCAAAGCCGCAAGGGTCTGTTCGGCCCGCCGCACGAAATCCGCGCCGTCGACAATGTCGATCTCAGCGTGCACCGGGGCGAGATCCTCGCCCTCGTGGGCGAAAGCGGGTCGGGCAAATCAACGCTCGCGCGCATGTTGCTCGGCCTCGATGCGCCGACCTCCGGGGAGATCCTGCTCGATGGCATCCCCGTCTCTGACATGGCCCCGATGGACCGGGCCGGCCGGGTGCAACCGATCTTCCAGGACCCCTATTCCTCGCTCAACCCGCGCCGAACCCTGGCCGAGATCATCGCCCGCCCGCTGGCCCTGCGCGGCGAAGGCGACGCCGGGGCGCGCCGCAGGAAGGCGCGCGAGATGATGGAGCTCGTGCGCCTGCCGGACCGCCTGCTGCACTCCTATCCGTCGCAGCTCTCGGGCGGGCAAAGGCAGCGGGTGGCCATCGCCCGCGCGCTGGTCACCGACCCGCGGATGCTGGTCTGCGACGAGCCGACCTCCGCGCTCGATGTCAGCGTGCAGGCGCAGATCCTGAACCTTCTCAGCGAGTTGCAGCGCGATCTGGGCCTGACCTGCCTGCTCATCACGCATGACATGGCGGTGGTCCACCAGATCGCCACCCGTGTCGCGGTGATGCTGAACGGGCAGTTGATCGAGACCGGCCTGGCCGAGGACGTGCTGGTTCGGCCCCAGACGACCTACACCAGGCGCCTTCTCGCGGCGGCGCCGAGGTTCGAACACGACGAGGCAGCGAGCGAGGACATGGCGCCATGAAGCACGACCGCGCGCAGACCGTCACGCCGGAGACGCTGTTTTCCCAAGCCTCGCTCTGGCAATCTTGGCTCGACGTCGAGGCCGCCCTCGCCCGCGCGCAGGCGGAGATCGGCATGATCCCGGCCTGGGCGGCCGAGGACATCAGCCGCCACGCCCGGATCGAGGCGATCGGCGAGGATCGCATGCGCGCCTCCATCTCTCGCACCATGGCCCCGGTTCTGTCGCTGACCCGCTGCCTTGCCGAGGATGCCGGCGACGCGGGCCGCTACGTGCATTGGGGGGCCACGACGCAGAACGTCATGCAGACCGGACGGCTCCTGCTGATCCGCCGGGCCCGCCGGGGGCTCGACCAGGCCCTCGCCGAGGCCTTCGACCGGCTGGCCGCGCTGGCCCGGAGCCATGCGGAGACGCCCATGGCCGGGCGCACCAACCGCCGCCACGCTGTGCCGATCACCTTCGGGTTCAAAATCGCCGGCTGGATCGAAGAGCTGACCCGCGCGGCCGACCGCCTGGACGATGCCGGGCGGCGCGCGTTCCGGCTGCCCTTCGGCGGCGCCGTGGGCGCCTTCCATGGCTACGGCGAGGATGGCCCCGCGCTCATGGCGGCGCTCTCGCGCGAGCTGGACCTGGGCGAGCTCGCGGTGCCTGGCCGTACGGTGAACGACCTCTTCGTCGAGTTCGTGATGCAACTCGGAATGTTCGGGATGACGACCGAACGCATCGCCCGCGAGGCCTACGTCCTCATGACCGAGGAGATCGGCGAGCTCAGCGAACGTCTCGACGAGGGCGTCGTCGGAAGCTCCACCATGCCGCACAAGGTCAATCCCAAGCACGTGGTCCGGCTCCAGGCCGACTGCGCGCGGCTCCGCTCTCAGGCGGCGCCTGCGATGGAGTCGGGTTTGACCAGCCACGAGGGCGACGCCGCGGCGAACCACCTGCTGTCCTCGGTGATCGACACCGCCCTGCCCCTTGGCTGGACCGTGGCCCGCGACCTCGCACGGCTGCTCGATCGGATCGAGGTCCACCCGGAGCAGATGCGCGAGAACCTGATGCGCTCGGGCGGGCTGGTCGCCACCGAGAGGCTGATGATGGCGCTGGCGCCCGCGACCGGGCGGGCGGAGGCGCATGACCTCGTGCATCACGCCGTCGAGGAGGCGCTGGCGAGCGGCTGCGCGCTGGAAACCCGGCTGCTCGAACACCCTGAGGTGCGCGCCCTGGGCGAAGCCGAAGTGCAGGCGCTTCTCGATCCCGCGGGCTACACCGGCCAAAGCGCGGCCATCGCGCGGCGCCTGGCCGAGACCGCCGAGGCGCGTGCCGCGGCGCTTCGCGGCTGAGCCGTCAGATCAGCTCGAGCATGGCGGCGGCCGCCGGATCGGTGGCACGCCGCGCCTCGATCACCGCGCTCACCGCGTCGAGAAAGGCCGTCGCCAAAGGCGCGCGCGGCCCCGGCGCATGGATTGCCGCATAGGTGACCGGACGCGGGCCCACCAACGGGCGCAGCACCGCCTGGTCGCCGGGCAACAGCTCAACCGAGGCGCGGTCGGTCAGGGTGATCCCCAGCCTGTCGCGCACGAGTTGCAGCGCCACGATGCTGGAGCTCGTCTCGACCGCCACCTGCGGCTCATACCCGCTGACGCCGAGCACCTGGTCCAGCCGGTCGCGCCAGCGCTGCCCGGGCCGCAGAGCGACGAAGCGCTCCCGGGCGATATCCTCGACCGTCAGCTCGTCGCGCGCCGCCAACGGGTGATCGGACGGCATCAGCACCTCGGTGCCCGCCTCGAGGATCGGCTCCACGTCGACATCGAGGATCGCGTTTTCGACCGGCAGCGAGATGAGGCCCAGGTTGTAGCTGCGCGCGGCCACCTTGCTTTCGATGTCGAAGCGGGTCTCGACGTTGAGCGAACACTGCATCGAGCGCCCCCCGGCCTCCATATGCGCCAGCGCCGGAGACACCAGCGAGCGGGCGATCGGCGCGGCCGTGACCAGGGACAGCCGACGGTGCGAGCGATTTCGGATATCGGCGGCCAGCGTGGGGATTTCATCGAGGCCGTCGAGCGTCTGCACCACCCGCCGGTAGAAGATATCGCCGTCATCGGTGAGCACGAGCTGGCGCTTTTCGCGGCTGAACAGAGAGATGTCGAGCTCCTGCTCCAGAAGCGACAACAGCCGGCTTGCCGCCGAGGCCGAGACATTGAGCTGGCGCGACGCCTCGGCCAGCGAGCCTGTCAGCACGATCTGCCGAAAGAGCTGAAGAGACTTTAGGTTCATGCAGTCGACCGCGCCTTCGGCCTGGTTTCATGCGCCGAGGCGCGGAGATCTCGCGTCACTGTTGGAGGGCACCCTCTTCTCGGAGATCCGCAGCACCCGACGTAACACCTCGACGGTTTCACTTTCTCGGCTCCCACCGAGGCAATACTGCGATGGTGAGAAAGAGCAATCAAGGCGACCGAAGGCTCACAAAGTCCACGGTTTTCGCACAAAGTGCTTCAATCGGAAAACCGCGCGGCAACAGCCGCTTACGATATGGTGGCTGCCTTTCGAGGTATAGAGCTGTGATGCTCGCAAAGAGCCAACCCCGAGATGCACGGGTCTCTGGTGTTTGCGGGATCGGCGCGACGAAAAGAATCTGGCCGGGGCTCTGAGCCATCGTTCGTCACGTCGGACTTCTATGACGACGCTGGGCACTATGCGACCTTCACCGCTGTCAGATCTGAGATCCAGATTGCGCAGTTGTGTGTCTTATTCTGTGACCATCGACCTTCTCCCAAGGAGTGCGGATGGCGGACAGTCATGTATGTCTGTATCTCAAGCACGAGTTCCAGGATCCGCCGGACACACAAAGACCAAACAGCTCGGCGTGTTCGGGGTCTTTCTGAGGTCTGATCCACAATACCAGTATAGAAGCCGGAATACCGGCCATATACTCGTGAGGTCAGAGCGGCCCAGGATCGCCGAAAGACAGCTCCATGGCGACATATTTCTCTGCTCAGTTGGCTGCTGACCGCTGGCGGTTCAACAATCCTATGAGAAGCGCGAAGGTGGCCTCCATAGGAGCACTGGCTCGCATGGCGGTTGCGGCGTTCAAGGTGTGAAGGCCTCGGACACCAGACCAGCCATGCCCTCCGCCCGCGGACCGAGCGAAAAAAGCGCTGCGATTTGAACAAACATCGCGAGAACTCCGGAAGGCCGGCCGTTCGGCTTCCGCCGATCCGCCGATTGCAGCTTGGTATTGGCCGATGGCAGCTCGGTTTCCCATCATCGCTGGACCCTGGACACATGATGCTCTGCCGCATTCAGAAGGCTTCGTTGAAATCTGGCTTTTCCCGGAAAGCCTTCCCGGCTGGAAAGGGTCAGCATCCCATTAGTGCATCCAAGTCTCGGAATCGCAGGATGTTTTTCTTGACCGCGCGCAGGGGCCGCGTCAGCGGCATCCTGCAGATCAACCTGTTTCTTGGCCCGGCGCGCGACCGGCATCGCAGCATGACAGACCAAGCCAGCAAGGCAACCGGGTCAGTGGAAATCGAGCGATACGACAGCGAATGCCTTGTATCAACATCACGATAGGCCGGGAGCTGGGAGCGATTTCTGCAGCGTCCTCTACCTTGAATTTGGCGGCCGCACGCTCTTGCTGCGCCTCCGCGCCACGACCAGTGGTCGAGACGTTCTGACGGGTTCTTCGATGGGTTCCGGGGAGACGTCACCGGCATGGATGAGGCTCTCCCTAAGCCTTGCTTCGGCGCTCTTACCGATGCGCCCCAAGCGACCATGCAGCCTTGTCGTATCCTCAGCAGGCACAAGAACGCGCCGCCGCAAATTGAAGCGCGTGGGAATGTCGAGCTTGGCCTCGGCCATCTCCACGGGCTGGGCGATGGCGAGTACATGCCGCGCAGCTCTGTCGGGAGTCATCGGGCCGCCCCAAGCGATATCGAGGAACTTCCGACCAGCCATGCTTCGGGTGGTTACGACAACTCCTGGGCGCGCCGCCGCCTCTGTGACGCCGGGGCGACGGCTCGGAAAAACGCAGACCACAAGATCCCCGGTCGCGAGATCGGCCAGCCGACGGCCCGGCTCCTGAACCACCGGTTCAGCATCAGCCAGGGGCTCACGGTCCGTTTCCGGCGCCTCCTTGGCGACGTTGCGCTTTGCGGCAGGAAGGTAGAACGGCTTGTCGTCGACGAGGATCAACAAATGCTCGAGCGCTGCCGTGGCTTCTTCACTGGCCGGCATCGTGAGCGAGTATTGTCGGCTGAGCGCGATGATCTGAGACGCAACTTCTTTCTCATCGAGTGCACTACATTCATTCCACGGGTATGCCGCAGGTGCCTTGCGTCCGGAGATAGCGGCCTCGAACACGATCTCGTCTGTTTCCGAATCCCGAAATTGAACGGCAGAAACCTCCCGTTGATCGGTCAGCGCCACCTCGACATCGATGGCCGTCTGCAGAGCGGTGCGGTTGCCCACGATGATCGGGAAATCGAACCGCTTGTCGCGACCGACCTCTATCCCGTAATCCACGGCATCCAGGAGGTCCTTCAGCTCCAGAAGACCGTGATCCGAATAGTGCCGATCAACGGTCGTACCCTCCAGGTGGCCCAGGATCTTCTGGCGTGTCCCGGTATCGATGCCCAGGCTCAAGAGCTTGGAGGACAGCGTGCGCCGCATGGCGTAGATGTCTTCGCGCGCGTCCCGGAGTTTCAACCTCTCAAGGAGGTTCCGCAGTCGATCGCCGAAGATCTGTGACCGACGACCGTGGCTCTTGTCTGGCTGGATCTCAGGAAAAAGCCAGGTTTCACCATCCCTTCGTTTCTTCACGACCCACTCCCGGAAGCCAAGTTCAAGAAGAATCTCCGGGATCGGCAGGACGCGCCGCGATTGTTCGTTCTTCAGAACGGCGTCTTCCTCGTCTCCGACAAACAAACAGAGGATCCCATCGCGGCGCACCAGGTCCGAGACGGCGGCCTGCAAGATCTCCTCCGGACGGACACCCATGGTAATCATGACGAGCGGAACCCAATAGATCGCGTCTCGGATGATGATGCGATTGCGCGCGGTGGCCTTGCGGCTGCGCTGTTTCTTTGACGAAGTGCCGAGATAGATCGGCGAGCGCAGGAGCCGCGACACGTGCTCGAGTGACCAGGACATCCGCCGCTTCGGGCGCGACACGCGCTTGGGGAGCTTGCAGGGTGTCTTTTGAGACTTGTGCCAAGAGATCAATTTTTTCTTGAGCTGCGCATGGGATGGCACAACGCGAGCGTCGTCATCGACATCCCTGCCGACGTGCTTTCGCCCAAGCGCGGCTCGGAATATACGATTGATCATGTCGCGTTGGACGAACAGGTATCCGTCCGTGAGGCGCGGCGTGAGCTCCTGCACGAGCCGACGGCGCTTGTCAGGCACCGACAAGGTGTCGAGGCGCATGATTTCCTCGAGCAGCTGCGCATCCTTCTCGTCGGCCTCGCGGATCTCCTGAAGGGGGCACAGGTCCTTGCCGATCTTCTCATGCCTGTTCCGGCCGTGGCCTTTCCCCCAACCCTTCGGCAGCATCCACACTTTGAAGAGGAACTCGAAGGCCTCCTCGAGCACGATCGATGCCACGGGCACGTCGCCGAAATACGCCAGGGCGAGTTTCCCTGCGACCCGGATCTTGGTCTCCACGTCTTGCGGCGCCTCTTCGCAGGCCCTCTCAATCGCCTCCGACAGCAGCATGGGCGGCTTCATGGCGTCTCGGGCCGGCTTCAGCCCATGATCGATTAGCAGATCCCGCCCGACATCGAGCGGGTCATCGAAGTCCCTCTCGACGCGGGCGCTCAAGTCGTTGAGGCGGCGTAGAAGGAAGAGCACTTGCCGGGCAACTGCGGGTGCTTCGACGGCCTCACGGTCAAGACCGTGCTGCCGCGCGATCTCTCCAGCGAACGTCGAGGCCACCGACCACTCCCGAGCCCGCTGAGCGTCCCGGATGCGACCAGTCTCTGTATCGATCCGGCCGAGGTAGGCCTCGGAAATCTCAGACACAGCTGCGCTTTCCTGCCGGGCAATCATGCCAGCCACGGCCCGCCGGACCATCTCTCTCAGCATCGCCTGGACGCGGGTCTCGTCGATGGCGCTATCCTGTAGTTCTTTGAGCACGTGTTTCTCTCCTGCCTCGACTGCGGACAGCAGGTCAGCCGACCGCTTTACCGCTTCGGCGAGGAGATGTGTGTGCAGCGAAACCGACAAAAACGCGGGCGCGCCGAAAGCGCAGATTTTTTTCGGCCAGCGACGCCGGAAGTAGAAGATCCCATTTCTTCGAACGAGGTGAAGCCCCCACTTCCTCGAGGGCTCACGCGTTCTACACCCCTGACGATGTGAACCAGTTTGTGAACCACGACCGCGTGGAGACGGGAGGATCGCCGCTTGATCAACGGCCATCCCATTGGAAGGGATGGATTTTTTTGGATGCATGGCTGGGGTGGTAGGATTCGAACCTACGGTACACGGTACCAAAAACCGCTGCCTTACCGCTTGGCTACACCCCAACTGCGCGGCTATCTACGGCTTCCGGCCGGGGGGATCAAGGCCCTCGGGGAGAAATTTCCGACCGGATTTGCCGCTTTCTGCGCCGCTGGCGCCGGTCGGGGCGGGGGCGCTGGCGGCGCGGCCGCGGCCGGCGCGTTTGGCGGCGTAGAGCGCGGCGTCGGCCCGGGCGAGAAGCGCGCCGGGGTCGCTGCCGGGGCCGCCGGGCCAGACCGCGATGCCGGCGCTGGCCGAGATCGCGAAGCGCGCCGCGCCATGGGCGTGGGGCCGCTCGATCCGGGCAATCAGCCGGGCGCAGAGCCCTTCGAGCCGCGCCAGGTCCGAAAGGCCCGGGAAGATCATCAGGAACTCGTCGCCGCCGTTGCGCGCGGCCAGGTCCTCGGGGCGGATCGCGCCTTTCAGCGCGAGCGCCACGTCCTTCAGCACCATGTCGCCCGCGTGATGGCCGAAGCGGTCATTGACCTGCTTGAAGCGGTCGAGGTCGAGATGCACCAGCCCGAAGGCGGCGTCGCCCTCGCCCAGCGCGGCCAGCGCGAGGTCGGCGGCGCGGCGGTTGGCGAGCCCGGTCAGCATGTCGGTCGCGGCCTCGGCCTCGGCGGTCTGGCGGGCGGCATGCAGCCGGTTGTTGAGCCGGCGCGAGGCGGTCATCGCGGCGCGCTGCGCCTCGATCAGGAAGAGGATCTCCATGGTCAGATCGGTCGGGGAGAAGTCGCTGCCGGTCAGCCCGTGGCGGCGCACCGCCTCGGCGACGCCGATGCCGAAGCCCAGGTCCAGGACCACCCCGCCTGCCCCGTCGGGCACCGCGAGGCCGACCAGCCCGGTCTCGGGCGCGGCGCGGGCGGTGATGTGCAGCCGCCGCCCGGCCGAGGCGCAGAGACCGGTCGCGTCCTGCACGTCGCGCGGGCGGACCACCTCGAGCACCTCGAAGAAGGGGCGCCCCGCGACCCGGCCCAGCACCTTTTCCAGCGTCGGGCCCAGCGCGGCGATGCGCCCCGCGGCGTCAACCGAGACGAACATCGGGCGCAGGGCCGACAAGAGATCCTCGCCGGGGCTCATCGCCGCGCGCCCTCCGCCGCGAGGCTGAAGGCGCGGCCCTCGGAGAAGGCCTCCGAGGCGACGCGGACCGAGATCACGTCGGTCCCGCCCTCCCCGCGCGCGAGGTCGAGATAGGCCAGCGCGCCGTAGTCGTCGGCCATGGCGCGCAAGAGGCCCAAAAGCACGTGGCTCGCCCCCGGCAGGTCGTTGCGGCAGGCGATCAGCGCCCCCTCGGGCGAGAGCGCGCGCAGCTCGATGCGCGGCAGATCGAGGTCGGGCACGGCCAGGCGCACCCGGTCGGGCAGCTCGTCCAGCGCATGCAGGAAGTCGCGGAAATCCCGCCCGGAAAAGCGCAGGAGCCGCCGCAGCCCCGCGCGGCGGGCATGGGAGACGAGGTAGTGCCCCACGTCTTCCAGCACCGTATCGGCGGGCCGCGCCAGCTCCGCCGCGATCCCCGCGACCAGCCGCGCGGTCACCGCGTCGTCATAGACCAGCATGGCCTCGAACTCGGTGCCCGAGAGGTCCGCACGCCGCAACACGGCGCCCCAGGTCTTGGCGCCATAGGTATCCGCGACGAAGCATTGCAGCGTGGCATTGACGAGGCCGTGCATGCGCCCCCCGGGTCCGATCCTTCGCCTCCTTGCTACGCCCCCGGGGTTAACAAATCGCCAAGATCAGCCCCGCGCGGCGTCGAGCCAGCGGGGTAAAGCGCCGATATCGGGCAGCACGACCTCGGCCAGGGGGGCCAGCGTCTCGGCCTTGGCGATGCCGGTCAGCACCGCGACCGGGCGCATGCCCGCGGCCCGCGCAGCCAGGAGATCATGGGTGGAATCGCCCACCATGGCGACGCGGTGGGGCGGCAGGTCCAGCGCCTCGGCAAAGGCCAGCAGCGGGCCGGGCGCGGGTTTCGCGCCGAAGCCCGAATCGGCCCCGAGGATGCGCTCGAAATGCTGCGTCACCGCCAGCGCGCCGAGATGCGCGCGGGCCACCGCCGCGGTGTCATTGGTCATCACGCCCAACGCCAGCCCGCGCGTCACGAGCTCAGAGAGCAGCGGCTCCAGCGGCAGGGGCGGCACCGGCGTGATGCGCGCGGCGAGGGTGTCGAGGCGCGTGATGATCTCCTCGGGGGTCAGCCCGGGCAGAACCCCGGCAAGCAAGTCCGCGACCTCGGCGGCGGTGCCCGCGATCACCGGGCTGTCCGGCGCGAAGCCCCGCGCGGGATCGAAGCCCATGGCCGCGCCCAGCGCCGAAGCAAGCGCCGGGTCGCCGCCCGAGAGATCGGTCAGCACCTCGCGGCCCCAGCCCTCCCAGGTGCGGCGGAAATCGAGCAGCGTGCCGTCCTTGTCGAAAAGCAGCGCGGCGATCTCCTGCGCGCCCGGGCCCGGGCTCATGTCCAGTGCACCGCCTCGCCGCCGGGCAGGGCCGCGCGGGCCTCCATCGGCGCGCTGTAGTCAAGGCCCGTCTCCTCGCAGAAGGCGCTGATCCAGGCGTCGTCCATCAGGATGAAATCGAGGACCGAGCCCTGGAAGTCGGGGTCGGCGTGATGCTCGCGGAACTGCCGTTCGTCGGCGCCGGTGGCGCCCAGGAAGACCGGCAGGAGGTCGTCGTTCCCGGCCAGCCAGCCGACCGCGCGCAGGCCGACAAGCTCGGCGTTGTCACGGCTGTAGGACATGGCGGGGGCTCCGGGTCATGGACAAACTCGCCTTGTTTAAGCCCGAGGGCGGGCACTGCTGCAACCCTTTAAACGAGGCCCGAGCGCGCGCGAGGCATGAGGCCCCCGCGCGCCGTCAGCGTTTGCGTCTCGGGCCTTGGGTGAAGCTCTCCTCGAGCCGGTCGGCATAGGCGGCGCGGCCCTCGGGACCCATCTCGTCGAGCCTGGCGATAAGTGCCGCCTGCCCGGCGTCGCGCAGCGCATCGCCCTGGCGGTTCTGCCGCTCGATCAGCGCCGCGAAGCCCGCCGCGTCGAAGGGATCGGCGCGCAGCATCTCCAGCGCGCGGGCACCTTCGCGGCCCGGGTGATCGAGCCCGCGCCGCGCGTCGCGCAGGCTGCGGAAGACGGCGCGGCGGTCCTCGGCGGGCAGCGCGCGCATGTAGACCACGCCCGGCGGAGCCTCGGCGCGATGCGGCGGCCCGCGGTTGATCACCGTGCCCGCGACCAGGCCCAGGACCGCGAGGTTCAGCGCCAGCGAGGCAAAAAGCACCAGCTTCAGCCAGCGCGGCATGCGGGGGGCCGGGGGCGTGCCTTGCGTCTCGGCCATGGCTCAGCCCTCCCCGTCCAGCGTGTCGAGCGCCTCGAGCCCCTGCGCCGGGGCGAGGTACAAGGCCAGCTCGCTGTCGCCGCTCCAGAGCGCCTCGACCGAAGGGGCAAGCAGATCGGGCGGCGCCAGGCCGATCCAGAACCCCGCCACGGCGGTGGTGGCGAGCCCCGCCAGCGCCGGCCAGCCGCCGAGCGCCGCGATCAGCCCCGCCAGCCCGGCGCGGGCTGGTCGCCGCGCCCGGCCATGGGCGCGCGCCTGACCTTGCGCCTCGGCCGTGAGCCGGGCCAGCATCTCGGGCGAGAGGGCCGGCGGATGGGCGCGCCCGGCGGAGAAGTAGCGCTCCAGGGCGGCTTCCGCCTCGGGCCCGATGTCTTCGGGGTCGCGATGCTCAGTCGTCATAACCCAACTCCTTCCGCAGGCCGGCGAGGCGCGCGGTCAGCGCCCGCTTGCCGCGGGCTATCAGACTCTCGGCCGCGCGCGGGCCGATGTCCATGATCTCGGCCACCCGCTCGGTGGGCAGCCCCTCGAGATGTTTCAGCACCACCGCCTGGCGCTGCCGCTCGGGCAACGCGGCGAGCGCCTGGTCGAGCGCCCGGGCGCGGGCCGCCTCGGTCAGCCGCTCGGTGACCGGCGGGGTCGCGTCCTGCGGCTCGGGCGCCTCGTCCAGCGCGGCGGGCCTGCGGCGGCGCAGCCGGTCGATGCAGAGGTTCGCGGTCACCCGGTAGAGCCAGGTCGAGGCCTGCGCCCGCCCCGGCTGCCAGTCGGGCGCGATGCGCCAGAGCTTCAGGAGCGCCTCCTGGGTGACATCCTCGGCCTCGGCGGCATCGCCCAGGAGCCGCGTCGCATGGGCATAGACCCGCGGCGCCAGGCGCAGGGTCAGCGCCTGGGCGGCGCGCGTGTCGCCCGCCGAGACCCGCGCGATCAACGCGTCGTCGCTGTCCTCGCCCATGTTGTCCAGTGCCACCGCGATCCTGCCTCTCCGGGTTAAGGCGCCCCTGCCCCTCGGGCAAGGGCGCTTGGCCGGGCTCAGTTGCGGCGGTGCCCGTCGCGGGGCCCGTGACGGCCCATGCGTTTCTTCGCCTCGGCGAATTCCTCGGGGCTGAGCGCGCCGTCCCCGTCGGTGTCGAGGCGCTCGAAGAGCCGGGCGGGGTCGCGGCGGTCGGTCAGCTCCGCGAAGGAGAGCGCGCCGTCGCCATTGGTGTCGAGCCGCTCGATCATGCGGCTCTCGCGGGCGGCGCGGCGCGCCTCGCGGGCGGCCTGCATTTCCTCGGCAGTGAGGAGGCCGTCGCCATCGGTGTCGGCCTCGGCAAAGCGCGCCTCGGCCCGGGCGGAGAGCTCGGCCTGGCTGAGGCTGCCGTTGCCGTCCGTGTCGAGCGTCTCGAAGGCGGCGCCGCGCGGGCCCTCGTCGGCCTGGGTGACGGCGGGAGCGAGGGCGCCGAGCGCGATCAGCGCGGCGAGCACGGCGGGCGGGGCGGAAATCCTGGTCATGGCGTGGGTCCTTGTGTTGCCTGCGCGCCGGCTCGGTTTCGAGCGGCGCATGGGGGTTACACGGCGGGGCGGCGGATTTCCGTCGCGTTTTTTTTGGGGGGGGGGTGAGCGGTTGCTTGGGCGGCAGTGTCCGGGCCCGGCAATATCCGTGGGCGCCAGTGACCGTGGGCGGCAGTGTCCGGGGCGAAGAGGTGCGGCCGGAGCAAGGGCCGCGCTCGCTTGAGTCTAAAGAATGGCCGATGGCCTAGGACCAACTGCAAGCCACCCCCATCGAGCCTTACCCTTGCCCGCACAACACGCCCACTCTGCCCGCAAACACTCCTCCACCTGCCCCAGGAACAGCAGAGCGTCGTTCCCAAAAGCGCACCCCCTTGCGCCCGAATAGCATCGAAGATGCCGGGCGCGCGCCGGACCGGCCCCTTGGGCCGGCGCTCTTGTGGGCGAAGCGCTTAGATCGTCGCTAGTCCTGACCTTGCTGCCATTAAGCGCCTCGCTCGGAGGTCGGCAGCGCCGGCCCCCGGTCCGGCGCGCGCCCTCTGTTGGCACTGGTGGCGAGGGGAGAGGGGGAGGGGACAAGGGACAGGGGACAGGGGACAGGGGACAGGGGACAGGGGACAGAGTGGATTGAAGATGGGAGATGGGAGATGGGAAAGCGGAGAGCGGAGAGCGGAGAGCGGAGAGCGATCCGCACCACGCCTGACGCGTTTCCACACACCCCCTCCCCCTGCCCTCCCACCTGCGCGACATGCCGCCGCAAGGACGGCATGGCACCTTTCGGCGCGGGCGCGGAAGGTCCATGGTCCCCGCGACCTCATTCGGGAGACCGGAATGTCCGCCGCGCCGCAAGACACCAGCGCCGACCCCGCCGAGCGCGAAACCATGCCCGCCCTGATCAAGGGCTGGCGCCGCCGCTGCCCGAACTGCGGCACCGGCCCCCTGCTCTCGGGCTATCTCAAGGTCCGCTCGAGCTGCCCGGTCTGCCGCGAGCCGCTGCACCACCACCGCGCCGACGACGGGCCGGCCTATCTGACCATCCTGATCGTCGGCCACCTGATGGCGCCGCTCCTGCTGATCGTCTTCGAGACCTGGCGGCCCGAGCCCCTGACGCTCTTCACCATCTTCGCGGTTGGCTGCATCGGGCTTTCCCTCTACCTTCTGCCCAGGTTGAAAGGCGCCATCGTCGCGTTCCAATGGGCACGCGGCATGCATGGGTTCGGCGGCAGTCAGTGACGGCTCCGCGCCCGGCTGAAGACGCGCCGGAAGGAGCAGGACAGATGACAGGCGGCACGGTCGAGGCCCCCGGGGCCAAAAGCGCCATTCGCGACGCGGCGACTGTGATCGTCCTGCGCGACCGAGCCACGCGGCCGCGGGTGCTCATGGGGCAGCGCGGCGCGAAAGCCGCCTTCATGCCCTCGAAGTTCGTCTTTCCCGGCGGCGCGCGCGATCCCGGTGACGGCGCGGTGCCGCTCTCCGCGGCGCTCGACCCGCTCTGCGCGGCACGGCTGCGCGAGGACACCGAGGCGCCGGGCGTCGCCGAGGCCCTGCCGCTCACCGCCATCCGCGAGCTCTTCGAGGAGACCGGCCAGGTCCTGGGCCGCCCCGGCGCCTGGGACGACGCACCCGAGGACTGGCGCGACTTCGCGGCCACCGGCCACCGGCCCGCCGCCGACGGCATGCAGTTCGTCTTCCGCGCGATCACCCCGCCGGGCCGCCCGCGCCGCTTCGACGCGCGGTTCTTCCTGGTCGATGCCGAGGCCCTGGCCTCGGATCCCGACGATTTCTCCGCCGCCTCCGACGAGCTGTCCCACCTGAGCTGGGTTGCGCTCGACGAGGTGCGGGCGCTGGACATGCCCTTCATCACCGAGGTGGTGCTGGCCGAGGTCGCCGCCCGCGCGGAGGACCCCGCACCGCCCGCCTCGGTGCCCTTCTTCCGCAACAACGACGAAGAGAGCCTGTTCCTGATGCTCAAGGGCCGGGGGCCGCTGGCGCGCGGGGCCTGAGGGGCTCTGTCTCACCCAAGGCCCACGCGCCGGACCGGCGCTGCGAGCATGAGGGACGCTCGCCCGGAGGCCTGAGGGCGCACCGTCTCACCCGAGGCCCGCGCGGCGGACCGGCGGGCTGGCGCTGCACGGGTTGCGTGGCGCGCTTTATCCATCAGCTCCGCCGTATCGCCCGAGCTGCGCCTGACGGCGCAGGAGCGCCAGACCGGTCGGGCCGGTCCGGCGCGCGGGCCGGCACCTGCGGTGCTGTTCGGCCCGCTTTTGGAGATGGCAGTTCGTGAAATCCGCGGGCGCGGGCTTTTGCGGGGTGGGTGCGAGTCGGGGTGCGAGTGGCAGCGCGAGCCTCCGGTGCCAATCAGCAAGGAACAGACGCGCAGCAGCTTCTCCAAGAAACTGCGCCCCGCCCCACAGCCCAAAGAAAAGGCCCGGCGCTGGCGCCGGGCCCCAAGGGCCGGATCTCCCCCGGCCACCACGTCCTGTCCCAGTCCCCGGCAAACCGGGGCCCGGATCAGACCTCTTTCTTGAGCGCCTCGGCCAGATCGGTGCGCTCCCAGGAGAAGCCGCCATCCGCATCAGGCGTGCGCCCGAAGTGCCCGTAGGCCGCCGTCCGCTGGTAGATCGGCTTGTTGAGGTCGAGATGCGTGCGGATCCCGCGCGGGGTCAGGTCCATGACCTTGGGGATCGCGCGTTCGATCGCGGCGGGGTCGACCGCGCCGGTGCCGAAGGTGTCGCAGTAGATCGACAGGGGCTTGGCCACCCCGATCGCATAGGAGAGCTGGATCGTGCAGCGCTCGGCCAGCCCCGCGGCCACCACGTTCTTCGCCAGGTAACGCGCGGCATAGGCCGCCGAGCGGTCGACCTTGGTCGGGTCCTTGCCCGAAAACGCCCCGCCGCCATGGGGCGCCGCGCCGCCATAGGTGTCGACGATGATCTTCCGGCCCGTCAGGCCCGCATCCCCGTCCGGCCCGCCGATCACGAAGGTGCCGGTGGGGTTCACCCACCATTCGGTCTCGGGGGTGATCCAGCCCTCGGGCAGGACCTCGCGGATGTAGGGCTCCACGATGGCGCGGATGTCCTCGGAGGTCTGGCTTTCGTCAGCGTGCTGGGTGGAAAGCACGATCTGCTCCACGCCCACCGGCTTGCCGTCGCGGTAGCGCACCGAGAGCTGCGACTTGGCGTCGGGGCGCAGCAAGGGCTCGCGCCCGGATTTCCGCGCCTCGGCCAGGGTGCGCAGGATGTCATGGGCGAACTGGATCGGCGCGGGCATGAGCGCGTCGGTCTCGTTCGTGGCATAGCCGAACATGATGCCCTGGTCGCCCGCGCCCTCGTCGCCGCGCTGGCCGGTCACGCCCTGGGCGATATGCGCCGACTGCTCGTGCAAGAGGTTGGTGATCTCGCAGGTGGCGTGGTGGAACTTGTCCTGCTCGTAGCCGATGTCCTTGATGCAGGCGCGCGCGATCTCGGGGATGCGCTCCATGTATTCCGCAAGCTTGGCCTGATCGGTCAGGCCGATCTCGCCGCCGATCACCACGCGGTCGGTGGTGGCGAAGGTTTCGCAGGCGACACGCGCGAGGCTGTCCTCGGCCAGTAGCGCGTCGAGCACCGCGTCGGAAATGCGGTCGCACACCTTGTCGGGGTGCCCCTCCGAAACCGATTCGGAGGTGAAGATATAGTCGTTCCGGGACATGAGAAGTGCTCCATTAGGGTCTGCTGCCACGCCAGGAAGCCGTTGTGACAGGATCTATGACCTGAACTGCTAGAGCCCCGCCGCGCCGGGGTCAATGCGATTGCGCCGGGCCAGAAGGAGGCCGAGCCCCGCGACACCCAGAAGCAACAGCAGCGCCGGCAGGTCGCCCGTGCGCGCATAGGGCGTCGGCGGCAGCGGCGCGGGGATCGCCGCGTCGATGTATCCGGTCTCGCCGAGGCCCAGCGCGGCGGTGGTCCGGCCGTGGGCGTCGATCACCGCCGAGACCCCGGTGTTGGCCGCGCGCAGGACCGGCAGCCCCTGTTCGATGGCCCGCATCCGCGCCTGCATGAGGTGCTGGTAGGGCCCCGACCAGGTGCCGAACCAGGCGTCATTGGTCAGCTGCAGGATCATCGCGGCCCGCCCCGGCGCGCCGCCCACGTCCTGGGGAAAGACCGCCTCGTAGCAGATGAGCGGCAGCGCCCGGCCCAGGTCTCCAAGGTCCAGAAGCGCCGGACCGGGCCCGGCGGAATAGCCGTATTCCGCCCGCTGGGCGAGGCCCGAGACATTGATGTGCCGGAAGAACCAGGCGGCGGGCATGTATTCCCCGAAGGGCACCAGGTGATGCTTGTCGTAGGTCTGGGCGATCTCGCCCTCGGCGGTCATCAGCGCGGCGGAATTGTAGTAGCGCCCGCCCTCCTCGCGCTGGATGCCGAAGACCAAGGGCACCGGGCCCGCCGCCTCGGAGGCCACGGAGAGCGCCTCGCCCGCGTGGTTGAGCAGCATGGGCAGCGCGGTCTCAGGCCAGAGGATCAACTCGGGGCGCGGCCCCGCGGCGCTGGCCTCGATCAGCCGGGCGAAGAAACGCCGGGCGTTCTCGCGCTGCCATTTCTCGTCCTGGGGGGCGTTGGGCTGGACGATGCGGACCACGGGGCGGCCTTCGTCTTGCGCAGGCGCGGGCAGCCGCAGCGCCCCGCCGCCCAAGAGCAGCGCACCCAGCGCCAGCGCGCCCAAAAGCGGCGCCGCCCGGCGGGTGGCGAGGCCCGCGGCCGCCAGCGCGGCCAGGGCCAGGGTCGCCAGCGTCAGCCCGTGCGGACCGATGAAGGCCAGCCATTGCGCGGCGGGCGTCGGCGCCCAGAGATAGGCCAGGAGCCCCCAGGGAAAGCCGGTCAGCACATAGGCTCGCGCCAGCTCCGACAGCGCCCAGAGCGGCACGATGAGCCAGGGCGCCCCGAGCCGCGCCGCGGCCCAGGCGGGCCAGGCCCAGAAAAGCGCCAGCCCCGCCGCCGCCAGCACCAGCGCGAAGGGCGCCATCCAGCCGGTCACCGCCGCCTCGATCAGGAAAGGCTCGACCAGCCAGGACATCGAGAGGCCGAAATAGCCGACCCCGAAGGCCCAGGCGGTCCAGCCGGCGGCCCGCGGGGCGCTTTGCCGCCGGAAGACGACCAGCAGCCCCACCAGGGCCGGAAGCGCGAGATACCAGAGGTTCAGGGGCGCCTGCCCCGCGGCGAAGACCAGGCCGAAGCCCAGGCCCCAAAGCGCCGGGCGGTCCCGGCCGAGACGGGTCAGCGCCGCCAGGCCGGTCTCAGCCATCCTGGCGCGCCTGGGCCTCCACCACGCGGGCGCCGGCCGTGGCCGCGCCCAGCGCGCCCGGCAGGCGCACGCGCAGCCGCTTGATCCGGCGCGGGTCGGCATCGACCACCTCGAACTCGAGGCCGGCGGGATGCGGCACCACTTCGCCGCGCGCGGGCACATGGCCGGCCAGCACGAAGACCAGCCCGCCCAGGGTCTCGATCTCCTCGCCGTCGATCTCTTCCTCTTCGGTCAGGCCGATGCCAATCTCCTGCTCGAACTCCTCGAGGTTGGTCTTCGCGAGCGCGAGATAGCAGCCGGTCTTTTCCAGCCGCCAGTTCTTGCCCTCTTCGGTGTCGTGTTCGTCCTCGATCTCGCCGATGACCTGTTCGATCAGGTCCTCGATGGTCACCAGCCCGTCGACCCCGCCGTATTCGTCGATCACCAGCGCCATGTGGCGCCGCTCGGTCTGCATCTTGGTCAGCAGGACCCCGATCGGCATGGAGGGCGGCACGAAGAGAAGCGGATGCAGGATCTTCTTGAGATTGAACCGCGCGCCCGCGCCGTTGAACCCGTGCATCAGCGCGAAATCCTTCAGGTGCGCCATGCCCACCGGCGTGTCGAGCGTGCCCGAATAGACCGGCAGCCGGGTCAGCCCGCTTTCGCGGAAGACCTTGACCAGGTCGTCCTTGGTGATCGTGTCCGGCACGGCGACGATGTCGGCCTTGGGGATCGACACGTCGTCGACCCGCATCCGGCGCAGGTTCGCCAGCCCATGCCTGCGGTGGCGCACCTCGCCCGTGCCCGGGGGTGCGTCCTCCTGCGGCTCGGCGCTGCCGCCGAAGCCGTCGAAGAGCCGGCGGAAGAACCCCGGCCTGTCGGTGTCGTTGTCTTCGTGCGCGCCCGGCGCCGCGCTAGACGATGCGTCGCTGTCGCCCATTCCTGTTCCTGTTCTGATCGGACCTCATGGGGCCCCGTCCCGAGGATATGGGTCCGGGACCCCCAATGTGCCAAGTATTTGTGCCTCGCGCCGTTCCATCAATGTGGCGTCCTCGTCACGGATGTGATCGTGGCCCAGAAGATGCAGCACGCCATGCACGATGAGATGAAGGACGTGATCCTCGGCGGGAAGCCGCTCCTCGGCGGCCTCGCGCAGGCAGGTTTCGCGCGCGATGGCGATGTCGCCGAGAAACCAGGGCTCCTCGGCGGTGCCCGGCAGCGGCAGATGCGGCTCGGCGCCCGGAGCCTCGGGGGCGAGGTCCTCCTCGGGCCAGGAGAGCACGTTGGTCGGCGCCGCCTTGCCGCGGAAATCGGCGTTCAGCGCGGCGATCCGCCCGTCGGTGCAGCCCAGGACCGCGATCTCGAAGAGCTCCGGGTCCAGCCCCAGGTGCCGCAGCGCCGCCTCGGCTCCGCGTTCGGCCAGCGCCGGAAGGTCCAGCGCCAGCCATTTCTCGTCTTCGAGGATGGTCTCGGTCAGCACGGATCTCTCACCCGGCCTCGGCGTCCTTGTCGTAGGCGTCGATGATCGCGGCGACCAGCGGATGGCGCACCACGTCCTTGCCGGTGAAATAGTTGAACGAGATGTTCGGGATGCCGGTCAGCAGCCGCTCGGCGTCCTTCAGGCCCGATTGCACCCCGCGCGGCAGGTCGACCTGGCTGCGGTCGCCGGTGATCACCATGCGCGAGCCCTCGCCCAGGCGGGTGAGGAACATCTTCATCTGCATCGAGGTGGCGTTCTGCGCCTCGTCGAGCACCACGAAGGCATTGGAGAGCGTGCGCCCGCGCATGAAGGCCAGGGGCGCGATCTCGACGGTCTTTTCCTCCATCATGCGCGCCAGCATCTTGCCGGGCAGGAAGTCGTTCAGCGCGTCGTAGAGCGGCTGCATGTAGGGATCGACCTTCTCCTTCATGTCGCCGGGCAGGAAGCCCAGACGCTCGCCCGCCTCGACGGCGGGACGCGAGAGGATGATCTTGTCCACCAGCCCGTTGATGAACATGTTCACGCCCACCGCGACGGCGAGATAGGTCTTACCGGTGCCCGCGGGCCCGATGCCGAAGGCCAGCTCGTGCTCGTAGAGACTGCGGACATAGGCCTTCTGCGCCTCGGTCCGGGGTTCGACCAGCTTCTTGCGCGTCTTGATCTCGATGGTGCCGCCGCCGAACATCTCGAGCTGGTCCTCGCCCGGCTCTTCGGGGCTGCTGGTGCGGAACTCGCGGTCGATGTCGCCGCGGCCCACCTCCTTGCCCTGTTCGAGGCGGTTGTAGAGGCTGGTCAGCACCTCCACGGCCTCTTTCTGCGCCTCCGCTTCGCCGTGGATCGCAAGCTGGTTGCCGCGGCGCAGGATCTGCACGCCCAGGCGGCCCTCTATGTCGGTGAGATTGCGGTCGAACTCGCCACAGAGCTCGATCAGCAAGCGGTTGTCGGGAAATTCGATTGAGGCGTCGGTCAGGGTGCCTGTCGTCACGCAATGCTCCGTTGTCGCGAGTCTGGGTTCAGTGTCCCAAGCGGGCCCGGAAAGGGCAAGCCTCTTGACGCTGCGGAGCGGCGCTTCGCAGGTAAAAACGCCGCGCGAAGCAACACTCCGCGCGGCGCGTCAGCCGGGATGAGGCGAGCGCTCAGAGCGGGTCGCCGATGATCGAGGTCGAGCCCTGCTTGAAGTCGCCCGTGGCCACGGTCGGCGGCGCCGAGCCCGAGCAGACCGGGCGGCCGTATTTGTCGAGCCGCGCCGAGAGGTAGCCCTCCACGCCGTCGTCGATGATCCAGTGGTCGCAGCCGTTGGGATCGACCCAGATGCCCGCGCGCATGGTCGACAGGTCGTCGGAATCGATGCCGCGATCGACCGATTTGTCCGGCCCGTAGGCGCCGAAGCCGTCGACCACCTCGCAGCCCGCGAGCGCCAGCGCACCGAGGCTCAGCAGAGCGAATTTCTTGATATCCATGTCCCTCGTTCCCCTCAGCGGATGCAGATCACTTCGACCCGGCGGTTCTTGGCCATGCCCTCCGCCGTGGCATTGGAGGCGGCCGGCATCCGTTCGCCGTAGCCGCGCACATCGGAGATCCGCGCCCCGACCGAAGAGGCCACCGCCGCGACCGAATTGGCGCGGTTGTAGCTGAGCTTCATGTTGTAGGCATCGCTGGCCCGGCTGTCGGTATGGCCGACGATCACATAGGCGGTGGCGCTGGCCGAGCGGAAGAATTCCGCCAGCCGGGCCTGGCCCGCGGGGCTGATGCGGTAGCTGTCGGTGGCGAAGAACTGGTCGGTGTTCATCACCCCGCAGAGGTTGCCGCGCCGGCAGACCGGGATGCCCTTCCGGTTGACGTGCGGGCTCATGTAGCCCTCGACGCCGTCGTCCATGACCCAGTGCTCGCAGCCGTCGGGATCGACCCAGATGCCGGGAATGTAGCGTTCGCCCCGGATCGTGGTGGTGCTCTGCGAGGAGATCACCGGCACCCGCGCCTCGGCGGTGTCGGCCCGGGTGACGCCGGGCAGCAGGGCCGTCGCGGCGACCGCGACGCTCAGCAGGGCGGCCCTGGCACAATTGTAAATGGAATGCGGCACAGCCTTCGTTCCCCTATCCGTTAACCCAATGCCCTTTGGCCCGGCCTCGCAGGTTTGGCAACGAGAGGCCTTTAGCCACTGTGATCAACACATTACCGACAAAAGCCCGGCTGGGAAGGAAAAACTAGATTCGCCGCGCGGGCTGTGGCCTGGCGGCATGGGCGGGCCCGCATCGGCGGAACAATCGTGATTAAAGGTCGCAATTGTCGTCAAATGCCGGACAAATATTCCCGCTATGCGGGAATCGGGCGTGAAAAGCGGCGCTCATGCGGTTGAAACGTGGTTTTTATTGGGCGCTTGCGGGCTTTCTGGCTACCCTCTCCTCGCGTCGCCCTGCGACCGCGCGGATGTGAGGGGGAAATCACATGAAGACGGCACTTGTTACCCTGGTCCTGGCGGCCGGGCTTGCGCTTCCGGCCTTCGCCGGGGGGCATAAATCGGGCTATCACAAGGACGACCTGCCGCGGTTCAAGGGCGGGACCATCGTGGTCAGCTGCTTCCGCGGCCCCTGGAACGAGGTCATCTGGGACCGCCCGAATTCCAACTTCGTGGATAGCCTCGTGGCCATCGGCTACGACTTCCCGACCGCCCATGCCATCGCCGAGCGCATCTGCCGCGACGACCGGCTGGTGAACAACCCCGAGGGGCTGAAGTCCGAGATGCTGCGGATCTATTACGACGCCCGGTCGCGGAAGCCCCTGCCGCATTGAGCGGGGGCCTCAGCCCAAGGGAAACGTAAGGGCCGCCCTGGCCCGGGCCTCTGCCCGGCCGGGCGCCTTTGCGCGCGGCGCGCGGCTCAGGCCAGCTCGCCGGTCAGCGAGTTCGGCCCGCTCTCGGTGATCCGCACCCGGCGCAGGTCGCCCGGGACCACCTGGCCCTCGATGCCCGCCACATGCACCGCGTGCAGGTATTCCGACTTGCCGACCATCTGGCCCGGCAGCCTTCCCGCCTTCTCGAACAGCACACCGACCTCGCGGCCGACCATGGCGTCCTGAAGCGCGCGCTGCTGCTCGGTCAGCAGCGCCTGCAGCCGCTGCAGCCGGTCGGTCTTTTCGTCCTCGGGCACCTGGGCGCGCTCTGCCGCCGGGGTGCCGGGGCGCGGCGAATACTTGAAGGAGAAGGCCGAGCCGTATTCCACCGCGCGGACCAGATCCATGGTCGCCTGGAAGTCCTCTTCGGTCTCCTCGGGGAAACCCACGATGAAATCGCCCGAGAGGTGCAGGTCGGGCCTCGCCGCGCGCAGCCGTTCGATCACCTTGAGGTAGCTCTCGGCGGTGTGCTGGCGGTTCATCCGCTTCAGGATCTTGTCCGAGCCTGCCTGCACCGGCAGGTGCAGATAGGGCATCAGCTTGGCGACCTCGCCATGCGCGGCGATCAGGTCGTCGTCCATGTCGTTGGGATGCGAGGTGGTGAAGCGGATCCGCTCCAGCCCGTCGACCCCGTCGAGCGCCCGGATCAGCCGCGCCAGCGACCAGTCGGCGCCATCGGGGCCGACGCCGTGGTAAGCGTTCACGTTCTGGCCCAGAAGGGTGATCTCGCGCACGCCGCGCTCCACCAGGTCGCGGGCCTCCCGCAGGATGCGCTCGACCGGGCGCGAGACCTCGGCGCCGCGGGTATAGGGCACCACGCAGAAGGCGCAAAACTTGTCGCAGCCCTCCTGCACGGTCAGGAAGGCCGCCGGCGCCCGGCGCGCCTTGGGGCGGGCCTTGAGGTGCTCGAACTTGTCTTCCTCGGGGAAATCGGTGTCGAGCGCCTTGGCGCCCTCTCCGGTCTGCTTCAGCAGGGCCGGCAGCCGGTGATAGCTCTGCGGGCCCACGACCATGTCGACCATGGGCTGGCGGCGCATGATTTCGGCGCCCTCGGCCTGGGCGACGCAGCCCGCCACGCCGATCTTGAGGTCCGGCTTCTCGGCCTTGAGCCCCTTGTAGCGGCCCAGTTCGGAATAGACCTTCTCGGCCGCCTTCTCGCGGATGTGGCAGGTGTTGAGCAGGATCATGTCGGCGTCGTCGGGGCTGTCGGTCTCGACGTAGCCCTCGCCCGCCAGCGCCTCGGACATGCGCTCGCTGTCATAGACGTTCATCTGGCAGCCATAGGTCTTGACGAAGAGCTTCTTGGGCTGGGTCATGCGACATTCCTTCGAGGCCGGGATGAGCGCGGCTCATAACGCAGAATCCCTTTGGCTTGCAATGCGGGGCGAATTTCGGGACGCTTCGCGGAAAAGCCGCGGACAGCCATGCAGTTCACATCCCTCAGCGCCTTCCTGCGCGCCCCCGGCGGGGCGCTGTCGCAGGGCCCGCTTGCGATGATCTTCGCCGAAGACGGGGTCGAGCTCGACACCACGATCCGGCACCACATGCATTCGGGCTTTGCCCGGGTGCTGGTCTTCATGCCGCCCGCGCTGAGCCTTCCGCCCGACCTCGTGCCCGAGGTGATCCGCGTGGATTTCGACACCAAGGCCGAGGGCGCGGTTCAGGCGGCGGTGACCCGGGTGAGCGAGGCCGCGCCGGGGCTCTGGATGTTCTACTGCTACAACGCGGAATACCTCTTCTACCCCTACTGCGAGACCCGCAGCATCGGCGAGATGCTGACCTTCCACACCGAAGAGCGGCGCGACGCCATGCTGACCTATGTGGTCGACCTCTACGCCGCCGATCTGGCCCGGGCGCCCGAGGCGGTGTCGCTCGACGAGGCCTGCCTCGACCGCTCGGGATATTACGCGCTGGCCCGCAAGGACCCGGCGAACCACAATTACCCCAAGGAGCGGCAGCTCGACTTCTTCGGCGGGCTGCGCTGGCGCTTCGAGGAACACGTCCCCGCCGCGCGCCGCAAGATCGACCGGATCTCGATCTTCCGCGCCAAGAAAGGGCTGATCCTGCGCGAGGACCACACCTTCTCGGAGGAGGAATACAACACCTATGCCTGCCCCTGGCACAACAACCTGACCGCCGCGCTGGTCTCCTTCCGCACCGCCAAGGCGCTGAAGAAGAACCCTGGCTCGACCTTCGACATCCACGGGTTCACCTGGCACAACTCGGTGCCCTTCGAGTGGCACTCGCGGCAGTTGTTGGACCTGGGGCTGATGGAGCCGGGGCAGTGGTTTTGAGGGGGGGCTTGGTCGTTGGAGACGGGCGTCTTGGTGGTGGTGGGTGTCGCCGTGGGGGGCGGGGGTCGCCGTGGGGCAGGTGTCCTGCGGATCTGACCGGGAGCGCGTTTCTTTGAGGCGTCCGTGGGACGCGCGGTGAAGGACGTCATGCATTGAAGTCATCGCGGACGGCGCGCCACACAATTTCCAAGCTGTGCAAGACGCTACGGCCGTCGCACCTAAAGCGCCACCTGCCCCCTCTTGCGCCCGAATAGCACCGAAGGTGCCGGGCGCGCGCCGGACCGGCCCGATGGGCCGGCGCTCTTGTGGGCGAAGCGCATAGCTCATCTTTAGTCCTGACCTTGCGTGGATAAAGCGCCCCGCTCAAAGGGCAGCAGCGCCGGCCCCCGGTCCGGCGCGCGCCCTCTGCTGCGATGGCGCACTAAGGGGCGCAGTCTCGAAGGAGGGGGCGGACAACACGGCGGGAGAAGGGCGGGAACGGCATCGCTACCACGGCGAAAACACCGAACGCCGGACCTCGCCAGTCCGATCGCCAGCCATCCCGGGATCCCCGAAGCCTCTTCTGCTCTCAGGGTGGGCACGGCATCGATACAAGTGGATGAAAGTCTGAAGGTCGGACCTAAGGTCGGACCTCCCCAACCCAACCACCAGCCGCCCCGGGACCTCCGAAGCCCGCTCACCTCTCAGGTCCGGCAGAGCACCGATACGAGGGGCCAACACATCAAACGCCGGACCTCACCAGCCCAACCACCAGACGCCCCGGGAATCCCCGAAGCCCCCCCTCACAACGCGCAATACCCCTTCTCGCGGATCGCCTCGCGCAGGGCCAAACCATCGTCGCGCTCGCAGCGGGCGATGTGGCGGTCGTAGCTCATCCGGCCTTCCAGCGCGCAGACCAGCACCCGTCCGCGGGTGATCCGGTCCATCTCGCGCCGTGCGGCCTCGCCCTCGCGGGTGCCGAGCTCGGCGCAATCCACGTCCGACAGCCGGATCGGCACGCCGCCGACCTCGATGGTGTCGCCGTCGCGCACATGGCTCACCCGGCCGATCAGCTCGGCCCCGGGCCCCGGCGCGACGAAACTCGCCGCCTGGTTCGAGGCCTGCGCCAGATCGGTGTCCCAGAGCGAGACCCCATAGGCCACCACCCCGCAGAAGCAGAGCGGCAGGAAAGAGAGGGCGAGCTTGCGCCGCCGCCGGCGGCTGACCTGATCGCGCATGTATTTTACCCGTGCCATGCGCGGAAAGATTGCAACGGAATGCGGCGGCAGAATGGCGCGCGCGGGGCGTCTCTCAGTCAAATTCCTCGGTGATGATGTCCTCTTCGGGCACGCCGATCTCGCGCAGCGAGGCCGAGATATCCTCGAGCATGGCGTCGGGCCCGCAGATGTAGCATTTGCCCTCGCCCGGGGTGACATGCTGGGCCAGCATTTCCTGGCCGATCATGCCCATGCAGAGCGGGCTTTCGGGGTCGTCGGTCACGGTGAAGACGCAGTCGAGCCCGCGCATCTCGGTGAAGGTCTCGCGCAGGATGATGTCGCGCTCGGTCCGGTTCGAGAAGATCAGCGTCGAGCCCTTGAGCGTGCCCTCGTCACGCAGGCGCTTCTTCAGGATCGCGATGAAGGGCGTCACGCCCGCGCCGCCGGCGATGAACCAGCCCGGGCCCTTGTCGGCGATGGCGCCCCAGGGCTCGTCGATCAGCACCGCGTCGCCGGGGCTCAGCTTGGCGATCTGTTCGGTCACCCCGTCGTGGTCGGGGTAGGACTTGATGACGAACTCGAGGGTGTCGTCCTCGGGCAGCGAGGTGAAGGTGAAGGGCCGCTTCTCCTCGCGCCAGCCCTCGCGGTCGAGCGCCAGGTCCACCGCCTGCCCGGGCGTGAAGTCGAACCCCTCGGGCCGGTCGAAGACCAGGTGATAGGTGTCATGGGTGACGGGAGTGATCGAGGTGAGCGTGAGCCGCTCGGTCATGGCGGGACCTCCTGTTGATGGTCCCTGTCAACGACAGCGAAGGAAGGGGGTTCCCCGGGGGCGCGGGGGCGCGACCAAATGCGCGGGCGCGGAGTGGGCACACACCGTCGAAGGGGCCGACCAGGCGGCCCCTCCCCGGCTCAGAGGTTCTCGAACTGCGGCATGCCCAGCACGTGGAAGCCGCCGTCGATATGCACGATCTCGCCCGTGGTGCAGGCGCCCGCGTCCGAGGCGAGCCAGACCGCGGTGCCGCCCACGGCCTCGAGCGTGGCGTTGCCGCCGAGCGGCGCGTTCTGGTCGGTGTGCTTGAAGGTCTTGCGCGCACCGCTGATCGCCGCGCCGGCAAGGGTCTTCATCGGCCCCGGCGAGAGCGCGTTCACCCGGATGCCGTCGCGGCCCAGGTCATTGGCGAGGTAGCGCACCGAGGCCTCGAGCGCGGCCTTGGCCACGCCCATGACGTTGTAGTTCGGCACCACCTTGTTCGAACCCTGGTAGGTCAGGGTCATCAGCGTGCCGCCGCTCTCGGCCATCAGCGGATGGGCGCGGCGGGCGACCTCGATGAAGCTGTAGCACGAGATGTCGAGCGAGTTCTTGAAGTTCGACCGGCTGGTGTTCATGAACCGCCCCTGCAGCTCGGACTTGTCCGAGAAGGCGATGGCATGGACCAGGAAATCGAGCCGCCCCCAGCGCTCTTCCAGCGCCGCGAAGGCGCGGTCGAGCGAGGCGTCGTCGGTCACGTCCACGTCGATCAGGAGGTCGGAGCCCACGCTTTCGGCGAGCGGCTTCAGGCGCTGCCCGAAGGCCTCGCCCTGGTGGGTGAAGGCCAGCTCGGCCCCCGCCTCGGCGCAGGCCTTGGCGATGCCCCAGGCGATCGAACGTTCGTTCGCCACACCCATGACAAGCCCGCGCTTGCCCGTCAGTTGTCCGCTCATGCGTTCCGTCCGTAATCCGTTGTGGTCAATCCGTGAAGCGGGACAGCAGCATGGAGCCGTTGGTGCCGCCGAAACCGAAGGAATTGGTCATCACCGTATCAAGCCCGGCGCCTTCGACCAGCTCGGTCGCGATCTCCTCGGGCTTGAGCGCCGGGTCGAGGGTCTCGACGTTGATCGAGGGCGTGATGAAATCATGCTCGAGCATCAGGAGGCAGTAGATCGCCTCCTGCGCGCCGGTGGCGCCCTGGCTGTGGCCGGTCATCGACTTGGTCGAGGAGACGGGCGGGGTCTGGCCGTCGCCGAAGACCCGGCGCAGGGCCTCGATCTCGCCGACGTCGCCGACCGGCGTCGAGGTGCCATGGGCGTTCACATAGCCGACCTTGCGGCCCTCGGGCAGCCCGTCGAGCGCCAGGCGCATGGCGCGCTCGCCGCCCTCGCCCGACGGCGCCACCATGTCGTGGCCGTCGGAGGTTGCGGCATAGCCTGTGACCTCGGCGTAGATCTTGGCGCCGCGGGCCTTGGCGTGTTCGAGATCCTCGAGCACCAGGATGCCGCCGCCGCCGCCGATCACGAAGCCGTCGCGGCCCGCGTCAAAGGCGCGCGAGGCCTTCTCGGGGGTGTCGTTGTACTTCGAGGACATCGCGCCCATGGCGTCGAAGAGGCAGGAGAGGGTCCAGTCCAGCTCCTCGCCGCCGCCGGCGAACATCACGTCCTGCTTGCCCAGCATGATCTGCTCGGCGGCGTTGCCGATGCAGTGCAGCGAGGTCGAGCAGGCCGAGGTGATCGAGTAGTTGATGCCCTTGATCTTGAAGGCGGTCGAAAGGTTCGCCGAGATCGTCGAGGACATGCACTTCGGCACCGCCGTGGGGCCGATGCGCTTCGGCGCGCCGGATTTCAGCACGGTCTGATGCGCGGCGAACATGGCCGAGGTCGAGGGCCCGCCCGAGCCCGCGACCAGGCCGGTGCGCGGGTTCACCACGTCGCTTTCCTCGAGGCCCGCGTCGGCGATGGCCTGGGTCATGGCGATATGGGCATAGGCCGCGCCCGGCCCCATGAAGCGCAGGGTGCGCTTCTCGACATGGTCCTTTACGTCGAGCTTCACGTCCCCCGCGATCTGGGAGCGGAAGCCGTGTTCCTTCATGTCCTCGTTGGCGGTGATGCCCGAACGGCCGGCCTTCAGCGAGGCCAGGACTTCTTCGGCGTTGTTTCCGATGGACGAGACGATGCCCAGTCCGGTGACGACGACACGGCGCATGGCGCTCTCTCTCCTTTGCTCGATAAGTCTCTGGCGGCGGGCCTCAGCTCTCCGACAGGGCGACCTTCATGTCCTTGACCTGGTAGATCGTCTCGCCGTCGGCCTCGACCCGGCCGTCGGCGACACCCATGGTCAGCCGCCGGGTCTGCACCGCCTTGGTGAAATCGACGTAATAGGTCAGCATCTTGCGGTCGGGACGGACCATGCCGGTCAGCTTCACCTCGCCGACGCCCAGCGCGTAGCCGCGGCCTTTCCAGCCGCGCCAGCCCAGGTTGAAGCCGGTGAGCTGCCAGAGCCCGTCAAGCCCGAGGCAGCCGGGCATGATCGGATTGCCCGGGAAGTGGCATTCGAAGAACCACAGGTCGGGGCGGATGTCGAATTCGGCGACCACATGGCCTTTGCCGTTCGGCCCGCCGTCCCCGGAGATATCGGTGATGCGGTTCATCATCAGCATCGGCGGTTCGGGAAGCTGGGCATTGCCCTCGCCGAACAGTTCGCCGCGTGCGCATTTGAGCAGGTCGTCCCTGTCGAAGCTGGTCGGAAAATCGGCCATGCGCCGGGCACCCCTTCTTTCTAGGCGTCGAGATTTCTGCCCCACTATCACCGTGGCTGCGCGCCATGCAAGCCTGCGGCGCGCCCGCCGCAGTGCCGCGAAGCCGCGCGGCGGATCACGGGAAAGCGTTTGAAATCAGGGCGGGGCGCACCCTATATTCCTAAAGGACAGACGGGAAAGGATGCGGGCGCCCATGACCCCTGCGGCAATCGAGCGTGGCACGGAATGGCTGAACCGGGCGGATCTGCGCCCGACGCGGCAGCGCGCGACGCTTGCCGCGCTGCTGATCGGCGACGGCCAGCACCGCCATTTCACCGCCGAGAGCCTCTTTGCCGAGGTCGAGCGCCAGGGCGAGAAGGTCTCGCTCGCCACCGTCTACAACACCCTCCGCGCCTTCTGCGACGCAGGCCTGATCCAGGAAGTGACGGTCGACGGCTCGAAGAGCTACTTCGACACCAACACCCATGATCACCCGCATTTCTTCTGGGAAGACAACGGCACGCTGACCGACGCCCCCTCCGAGGAGCTCGAGATCGCCCGCCTGCCCGAGGCCCCGGAAGGCGCCGAGATCGCCAGCGTCGACGTGGTGATCCGCCTGCGCCGGCGGGGGTGAGGGGCTAACCCTCGTTCACTGACAATTTTTCTGGATGGTACCCGCGGCCGGACTCGAACCGGCACGGCTGTTACGCCTAGGGATTTTAAGTCCCCTGTGTCTACCATTCCACCACGCGGGCCCGGGGCGATCTCTAACCGGGGTGGCGGGCGGTGAAAAGGTGTCAGAGCTCCTGGCCGGGCGGCTCGGTCAGTAGGTGGCGCTCGGAGAGCCAGGGGTTGAGCGCCAGTGCGGCGCGCAGCGCCTCCTGCGCCTCGGCGTCGCGGCCGAGGCCCATGAGCGTCAGCGCCTTGCCCGAAAGCGCCGCGACATGGCGCGGGTTCAGCGCCAGCGCGCGCTCGAGATCCGGCAGGGCGGCGGCGAAATCGCCCCGCAGGAAGGCCACGAAGGCGCGCTGGTTGTAGCCCTCGGCGTAGTCCGGGCAGTAGGCCACCAGCCGGTCGAAGCTCTCCTCGGCGCGCAGGAAGTCGTAGCTTTCCCGTGCCCGCATGCCCGCGTCCAGAAGCTCCTGCGCGGCGGCATCGGGCGCATCGGCCCAGAGCGCCCAGAGCGCGTTCGACAGCCGCTGCGCCTCGATCTCGCGCTCGGCGGACTGGATCTCGGCCAGAAGCCCCGCGATCTCCTCGGAGTGGTCCGGGGCCGGCGGGCACTCGGCCCAGGCGGCAAGCGGCGCGAGGCCGAGGACAAGGATCAGGCGGATCATGGGTCCAGAGGACGCCCCGGCATGACGCGCGGTCAAGTCACATCGGCGAGACCGTCCTCCTTTACAGCCTCCATCGCGACATAGGTGGAGGTCGAGGCGATATGCGGCAGAGCGGAGATGTGATCGGCCAGCACCCGGCGGTAGCTGCGCATGTCCGAGGTCCGCACCTTGAGGAGGTAGTCGAAATTGCCCGCGATCAGATGCGCCTGTTCGATCTCGGGGATCCGCGCCACGGCTTCGTTGAAGCTTGCCAGCGCCGGCTCCGAGGTGTCGTGCAGCCGCACCTCGACGAAGGCCACATGGTCGAGCCCCAGCCGGATCGGGTCCAGCAGGGCCCGGTATCCCAGGATCGTGCCGCTCTCCTCCAGCCGCTTCAGCCGCGCCTGGGTGGGGGATTTCGACAGGCCGATCCGGCGGGCTAGCTCGGTGACAGAGAGGCGGCCTTCCGCGGCGAGCGTGGTGAGGATCGCCCGGTCGAAGCGGTCCAGCTCAGCCATATCCGATTGCATTGCACATAACCCTTTCTTCGGTCGCTTTGCCCAAAACTCAAACGATATTCAGTCAGCTTTCCCGCTGATACGGCAATAGACTAGGCCAAATTTCGGAGGATACCATGCCCAGAGACGCCACCGGCGAGCTGCGCCACGACATCGACGCCCGAACCTATGCCGACGAGATCGCCCTGGTCGAGGAGCTGCGCGAGGCCTCGGGCCTGTCGCCCGAGGAGCGCGCCGCGATCTCGCGCTCCGGCGCCGACCTGGTGCGCAAGATCCGCGGCAACGCGCGGCCCGGCCTGATGGAGGTCTTCCTGGCCGAATACGGCCTCTCGACCGAAGAGGGCATCGCGCTCATGTGCCTGGCCGAGGCGCTCCTGCGGGTGCCCGACGCCGAGACCATCGACGCGCTAATCGAGGACAAGATCGCCCCCTCGGACTGGGGCAAGCATATGGGCCATTCGGCCTCGCCCTTGGTCAACGCCTCGACCTGGGCGCTGATGCTGACCGGCAACGTGCTGAAGGACCGCGACCCGGGCGTCGCCAGCCACCTGCGCGGCGCGATCAAACGCCTGGGCGAGCCGGTGATCCGCCGCGCCGTCGGCCAGGCCATGCGCGTCATGGGCCAGCAGTTCGTCCTGGGCGAGTCGATCGAGGCGGCGATGAAGCGCGCCGCCAAGATGGAGGAGAAGGGCTATACCTACTCCTACGACATGCTGGGCGAGGCCGCCCGCACCGAGGAGGACGCCCGCCGCTACCACCTGGCCTATTCCAAGGCGATCAACGCCATCGCCGGGGCGGCCCACTCCAAGGACACCCGCGACAATCCCGGCATCTCGGTCAAGCTCTCGGCGCTGCATCCGCGCTACGACGAGCTGCAGCACGAGCTGGTCATGCAGAACGTCGTGCCGCGGCTGCGCACCCTTTGCGGCATCGCGCGCTCGGCGGGCATCGGGCTCAACATCGACGCCGAGGAGGCCGACCGGCTGTCGATCTCGCTCGACGTGATCGAAGAGGTGCTCTCGGACCCCGCGCTGAAGGGCTGGGACGGCTTCGGCGTCGTGGTGCAGGCCTACGGCAAGCGCGCGGGCCCGGTGCTCGACTGGCTCTACGAACTGGCCGAGCGGCTCGACCGCCGGATCATGGTCCGGCTGGTGAAAGGCGCCTATTGGGACACCGAGATCAAGCGCGCCCAGGTGCTGGGCGTCGACGGCTTCCCGGTCTTCACGTCGAAGTCGGCCACCGACATCTCCTATATCGCGAACGCCAAGAAACTGCTTGGCATGACCGACCGGATCTATCCGCAGTTCGCCACCCATAACGCCCATACCGCCGCGGCGATCCTGGCCATGGGCGCCGATACCGGCGTCTACGAGTTCCAGCGCCTGCACGGCATGGGCGAGGCGCTGCACGACATCATGATGCGCGAGAACGGCACCCGCTGCCGAATCTACGCCCCGGTCGGCGCGCATCGCGATCTCCTGGCCTACCTGGTGCGGCGGTTGCTCGAGAACGGCGCCAATTCCTCCTTCGTGAACCAGATCGTCGACGAGGAGGTGCCGCCCGAGACCGTGGCCGCCGATCCCTTCGACGACGTGAGCTTCCCCGATCTGGCCACCGGGCCCGAGCTTTTCTCGCCCGAGCGCAAGAACTCCATGGGCTGGGACACCCGGCACCGCCCCACTCTGGCCGAGATCGACAGCCGGCGCGGCGCCTTCCGGGGCCATGCCTGGCAGGCCGCGCCGCTGACCGCCGGAGAGGCGCCCAAGGGCGCGACCGAGGACGTGGTGAACCCCGCCGATCCCGCCGATAAGGTCGGCACGGTGACCTGGGCCACGCCCACCACGGTGCGCGCCGCGGTCGATGCCGCGCGGCCCTGGGACGCCAGCCCCGAGGAGCGCGCGAAGATCCTCAACCAGGTCGCCGACACCTACGAGGCGCATTACGGCGAGCTTTTCGCCATCCTGCACCGCGAGGCGGGCAAGATGCTCTTCGACGCGGTGGCCGAACTGCGCGAGGCGGTGGACTTCCTGCGCTACTACGCCACCAAGACCGCCGGCGACCCGGCGCTCGGCAAGGTGGTCTGCATCAGCCCCTGGAACTTCCCGCTGGCAATCTTCACCGGCCAGATCGCCGCGGCGCTTTCGGCGGGCAACGCGGTTCTGGCCAAGCCGGCCGAACAGACCTCGATCATGGGCTGGCGCGCGGCCGAGCTGATGCACGAGGCGGGCGTCCCCCGCGAGGTGCTGCAGCTCCTGCCCGGCGCGGGCGAGGTCGGCGGCGCGCTGACCGGCGCCGAGGGCGTCTCGGGCGTGGCCTTCACCGGCTCGACCGAGACCGCGCAGATCATCCATGGCTCGGTGGCCGAGAACCTCGAGCCCGGCACCCCGCTGATCGCCGAGACCGGCGGGCTCAACGCGATGATCGTGGATTCCACCGCCCTGCCGGAACAGGCCGTGGCGGCGATCGTGGAATCGGCCTTCCAGTCCGCCGGCCAGCGCTGCTCGGCCTTGCGCTGCCTCTACGTGCAGGAGGACATCGCCGAGAGCTTCCTGGAGATGCTGAAAGGCGCCATGGACGCGCTGCAGATCGGCGCGCCCTGGGATGTCTCGACCGACGTCGGCCCGGTGATCGACGCCGAGGCGCATGACCAGATCACCGCCTATATCGAGGCCGCCCGCGCCGAGGGTCGGTTGCTGAACGACTGCCCGATCCCCTCGCAGGGCTACTTCGTGCCCCCGGCGCTGATCCGGGTGACGGGCATCGGCGATCTCGAGCGCGAGATCTTCGGCCCGGTCCTGCATGTGGCGACCTACCGCGCCGAGGACCTCGACCGGGTGATCGACGCGGTGAACGGCACAGGCTACGGGCTGACCTTCGGTCTGCAGACCCGGATCGACGACCGCGTGCAGCATGTCTCGGAGCGCATCGAGGCGGGCAACATCTACGTCAACCGCAACCAGATCGGCGCCATCGTCGGCTCCCAGCCCTTCGGCGGCGAGGGGCTCTCGGGCACCGGGCCGAAGGCGGGCGGGCCGCTCTACGTGGACCGCTTCCGCCGGCATCCCGCCGAGGCGCAGCCCGGTGAGTGGCAGGAGGAGGCCAGCCTCGAGCGCATTTCCCGCGCGCTGGGGACCGCCGAGCCCGGCCGCGCGCCCGACCGCGAGGAGCTGCCCGGGCCGACGGGGGAGTCGAACATGTTCTACACCCGCGCGCGTCCGCCGGTCCTCTGCCTCGGGCCGGGCCGCGAGGCCGCCGAGGCCCAGGCCCAGGCGGTGCGCGCGCTCGGCGGCGCGGCGGTCAGCGCCGGGGGCCATGTGGCGCCCGAGGTGCTGGAGCGTCTTTCGGGCTTCTCCGCCGCGATCTGGTGGGGCGAGACCAAGACCGCCCGCGCCTACCGCGCCGCGCTGTCGCGCCGCGAGGGCGCGATCCTGCCGCTGATCACCGGCGCGCCCGACCGCGGCCACGCCCGGCTCGAGCGGCACGTCTGCGTCGACACCACCGCCGCGGGCGGCAACGCGAAGTTGCTGAGCGGGGTTTGAGGCAGGAGGGCGGCGGGCCGGTGGGTGCGCCGTCTGACTTTGTGGGCGATCGATCCGTCGCCTGATTTTGCGGGGCCATGGAGCCGCCGCTGCGGGGCGATGGATGCGCCGCATGATTTGGCGGGGCGGGTCTGTGTGGCCCGCCCCGCGGCAGCGGCGCGGGCTTTGGTCCGCTCCCTCCCAAAACTGAGTGTCTCGGTGAGGCCGCCGCTGACCCTTGCGGCCTGCGCAAAGACAGTGTCGCCACACGTAGAGCGCGGCGGTTCCCTCACCCGCTCGGGCCTCGGGCACGCGCCAAGCGCCCTCCCCTGCCCTGACCCAAGAAATCCCCCGGAAATTGCCCCGCCGCGCCCCGGACGCGCTTGACGCCGCTTCGCGGCGTGCCAAGCTACCGGGGATGTTTCCCATCCGCGATCACAACCCCTCGGGCCGGACGCCCTTCGTCACCTATGGGCTGATCGCGGCCAATGTGCTGATCTTCTTCGGCTATTACGGGCTCTTTGCCGATCCCGCCGCGCTCGGCGCCTTTTTCTCGACCTGGGCGCTGGTGCCCGCGGAGGTCTCCTCGGGCGGCGGACTGACGGGGTTTGTCACCTCGATGTTCCTGCATGGCGGGATCATGCATCTGTCCGGGAACATGCTCTTCCTCTTCATCTTCGGCGACAACGTCGAGGACGAGATGGGCCATGCCGCCTATGCCGGGTTCTACCTCGCCTCGGGATTGGGTGCGGGGCTGGCGCAATACGTGACCGCGCCCCTGAGCCCGGTGCCCATGGTCGGCGCCTCGGGCGCCATCGCGGGTGTGATGGGGGCCTATCTGCTGCTCTTCCCCAAGGCGCGCGTCGATATCCTGGTGATCCTGGTGATCATCTTCCGGATGATCACCATCCCGGCCTGGATCATGCTGGCGCTCTGGCTCGGGATGCAGTTCCTGGGCGGCTTCAACTCCGCCGCCGACGGCGGGGGGACGGCCTATTGGGCCCATGCCGGGGGCTTCGTGATCGGGCTGGTGCTGGCCCTGCCGCTCTGGCTGAAGCGCGGCGGCCCGGCCTTCTGGCAGCGCACCCGCGGCGCGCCGCCCCACCCCGAGGCCCGCTACCAGTTCCGCCGCACCAACGTGCCCCGCGCGGGGCGCTCCGCCCGCCGCAGCCGCCGGGCGGGGCCCTGGGGGCGGTAGGGGCGTTGGCGGTGTGGTGTCGGCTGTGGCGGTGGGGTTGTGAGCCTGTGGGAGCAATCTTGCGCCGGAACCGATCACCTCATCCGTCAGGGCAACCCGTGTCGAAGAAACACAGAACCCAGCGGGTGACGAGCGAGGACTGAAGGCTGGCGACTGAAGACCGAAGACTGACCACTGACCACTGACCACTGACCACTGACCACTGACGGCTCCAAACCGCCTCTCCGTCAATGCGTGAAGAGACCCCGCAGTGAAAAGCGCCTCTTGCGCCCGAATAGCACCGAAGGTGCCGGGCGCGCGCCGGACCGGCCCCTTGGGCCGGCGCTCCTTGGGGTGGCGTGCGTAGCTCAGCCCTAGGAGGAACATTGCTTCCATAAAGCGCGCCGCTCGGAAGTCGGCAGCGCCGGCCCCCGGTCCGGTGCGCGCCCTCTGTTGGGCTGGTTGACAGGGGGTTGAGCGCCCAGCTTGTCCGCCGCGCACTTTTGGGATGATTGGCGAGGGGTGGTGGCGCCTCAGCGTGATTGGGGCGTCTGACGAGGAGCGTGGCGCCTCAGCGAGGTAGCGCCCGGACCGACACCCAAGCCCCCAAACCCCTCCGGCCCTCACTCCGAGCGGATCACCCGGGCGAAGGCGTCGTAGAGCTGCCCGTTCGCGCAGAGGATCGCACCGCTCTCGAGCGGGTCCTGGCCCTCGCGCACGCCGGAGACCAGCGCACCGCCCTCGAGCGCCAGCAGCGAGCCCGCCGCCAGGTTCCAGACGTTCAGCTCGCGCTGCCAGAAACCGTCGAACCGGCCCGCCGCCACATAGGCGAGGTTCAGCGAGGCCGCGCCCCAGTGCCGCACGCCGCCGCAGGCGGGCATCAGCTTGGCCAGGTCCTTCAGCGTCGCGGGCAGCGTGTGCTTGGCCGAGAAGGGCACGCCGGTGGCGAAGACCGCCTCGTGCATCCGCGCCCGGCCCGAGACCCGCATCCGCTTGTTGTCGTTGAGCCAGGCGCCGGCGCCCTTCTCGGTGTAGAAGAGCTCGTCCTTGGCGGCGTCATAGACCACGCCCGCGACGATCTTGCCCTTGTGCTCGAGCGCGATGGAGATCGCCCAATGCGGCAGCCCGTGCAGGAAATTCGAGGCCCCGTCCAGCGGATCGACGATCCAGCGGCGGGTCGGATCCTCGCCCGGGGTCTCGGGTTCGCCCTTGGAGAGCCAGCCGTAGGTCGGCCGCGCCTCGGTCAGCTCGGCCTTGAGGATCTTCCCGGCCGCGACATCGGCGCGGTTGACGAAATCCGAGGCGCCGCGGGCGGAGGCCTGCAGGTTCTCGATCTCGCGGAAATCCTTCACCAGCGACCGCCCGGCTTTCCGCGCGGCCTTGATCATGATGTTGATGTTCGCGCTGCCCTGCATGTGCTCCGGCCTCGATGCTTCTGGTCAGGGCGGGCGTATACGCAAGGGGGCGCGGGATGTGAAGGGGCGCTACCGGCGCATCACGCCCTTTTCGCCGACCGGTGCGTAATAGCTGCCCTTGGCGCCCGCGTGACTGGCGCGATACTGCCGCGCGCCGCCGGCGCGGTCGACGTAGGGGCCGGCATTGGCGACGCCGCAGCAGATCTCTCCGCCGATCTGCACCGGCGCGAGGCCCGCGGGGCAATAATTGGCCACATTCGGCACGGCGTTGTAGCGGAAGTTGGAATTGGGGTCATTGTGGGTGCCCTTGTAGGCATCGTCCCAGGCAAGCGCCGCCCCGCCCGAGAGGCAGAGCGCGGCCATGGCCAGCGCGGCGGTTCTGAAAAACATGGTGATAAGCCCCGGTTGCAAGAAATACACGCGGGAAGTGTTACGGCTGCGGGGCACTCCGTCAATTTTTATCGGGACTTGGCGGTAAACGCTGCCGCCTTGGTTGCGGCTCGGCGCGCCGCCCACCCGCACATGAAAACGCCCGGCCGCGAGGCGACCGGGCGTCTTGTCCGATAGGTCTTGGACCCGATCAGAAGCGGTAGTTCAGCGAGACGTTCGCCGTGGTCGCGTCGACCTCGACGCCATCGTCGAACTCGTCGAATTCCTGGTAGACCACCTCGGTGCCGACGCTGACGTCTTCCTGCAGGAAGACCTCGTAGCCGAGACCCGCGAAGTAGCCGTTCGAGGAACCCGGATCGACCGCGTCTTCCTCGGTGGTGGCGCGTGCATAGCCGCCGGTGGTGTAGAAGAGGTTCCGGCCGCTATCGATGCCGAGACGGCCGCCGACGCGCAGGATGTTGTCGAGCTCGGCCGCGCCGTCGAGGTCGATGTTCGCCTCGTCGTACTGCAGGCCGACACCGCCGATCAGGTTGTTGCCGAGGCGCAGGTCGTAGTTGCCGCGCACACCGATGCTGCCGCCTTCTTCGTCGAAGTCACCGGGATCGCCGGACAGGTCGTTGTAGCCGAACTGCAGACCGACCGAGGGACCGGTGAAGTCATAGGCCGGTGCGGGCGCCGGGGCCGGAACCGGCGCGGCGGGTGCGGGCTCGGGCTGGGTCGGCTGCGGGCTGCCCGCGATGGCGGCGGTTGCGGTCGCGGCGACGAGCGCCGTGGCGGCGGTCATGGTCTTGAACATGTGTCTGCTCCGTGAGGTTATTCTTCACTTCCGACTGCCCCCGTTCGGGAGCGTCGCGACAGAAATGGGGATGATGCGGGCTTCGTTCCGTCACGCCCCGGTCACGAATTCTTGCCGTTGCAGAGAGACAACAGAGGCGGAAAACAGCCGACTTTACGGGGCTTTATGAGCGGGGAGAGGCCGAAGGGCCGCCCCTTCTCAGGCCGCGAATCGCAGGGTGATCCAGACGCCGGCCCCCGCCGAGATGCCGGTCAGCGCCGCACCCCAGAGCGTGTCGGCGGCCACCATCTGCCAGGACCAGTTCTTCATCACCGCCATGGAGGTGAACTCATAGGTGCCATAGGCCATGGCCCCGAGCACCGCGCCCTGCAGCGCCGCCCGCAAGGGGTCGCCGTCGCGCAAGGCCGGCGCCGAGACCAGGAACAGGAGCCCCGCGACATAGGCCAGGTAGAAGCCCACGGCGGGCAGCATCATCGGGTTGTCGCGCATCATGTCCCCGAGGTGGCGCGAGAAGAGCGGCTTCATCACGCCGGTGAGCATGATCGCGTCCAGCACCAGGAAGATCAGGGCGGTGGAGATATAGAGGATCAGCATGGGGGCCTCGCGGATGAGAAAGCGTTGCCCGGCAATCTAAGCCGGGCGCCGAGGTCGGCCACGCCGATGTGCCGCGCGGCGCGCGTCGCGACGCCCCGTCAGGACTTCAGCCCCCTAGACGCATCAGCCCCTCAGCCCTTCAGCAAGCCATGGAACTCGCGCCATTCGCCCTTGGACATGCCGCTTGTCTCCTGGGTGACCTCTTCGCCCGCCAGCATCCGGCGCAGGCAGTCGAGCGCCGTGGCCGAGAGGGTCGCCCCGCCCATGCGGTAATCCTCGAAGGCGCGGTAGGCGAAGGGCACCCAGTCGCGGACCATCTCGCCGATGGCGTCGGCATAGACGCGGATCTCGTATTGCGCATGGGCGTCGGCGCGCAGCCGCAGGAAGTGCAGAAGGTTGTGCAGGTCCACCTTCCAGTACCACTGGGTGTAGATATTGGCGGGCAGGTTCATCCGCGCCAGCTCGCGCGCGAGGCCCTGCTGCCCCTCCTGCGAGATCATCTCTTCGTAGTGGTCGTAGGCGCGCATGGAATCGTCGCGCAGCCAGCGCAGGACCCGCTCGGCCTCCTCGCCCGAGAGCGCCTCGCCCCGGCCCTGGTTGTTGACCACCGACTGGGCGGCCAGCGCCTCGGGGGCGGGGATGTAGAACTCGCGGTCGAGGATCGAGTAGCGGGCGGAATATTCGTTCACATTGGCGGTCCGGTGGCGGATCCACTGGCGCGCCACGAAGACCGGCAGCTTCACGTGCAGCTTGATCTCGCACATTTCGAAAGGCGTCGAATGCCAGTGCCGCATCAGGTAGCGGATCAGCCCCTCGTCGTTCGACACCGACTTGGTGCCGCGGCCGTAGCTGACCCGGGCGGCTTGGCAGATGGCGCTGTCGTCGCCCATGTAGTCGACCACCCGCACGAAGCCGTGGTCGAGCACCGGGCGCGCGTGGTAGAGGTGCTGCTCCATGCCCGGCACGGTGGCGCGCAGCGTGGGCCGGCTGTCCTGGCGGAGGGCGTCGATCTCGGCCTGTTGCTCGGCGCTGAGGGGCATGGCGGGGCTCCGGTTCTGAGGAATCGTTCTCACTATATCTTGCAGAGCCGGTCGATGAAAACCACCATATGAGGGTGGGTTTTTGCGATTTTGGCGCGTGGCTCGGCGGCGGGGGCCCGATGCGGGGTCAGCGCGGGCACGGTTCTGCGCGATTGTGATGGCCCGGGCGCGCGCTCCGGCTCGACAGGGGCGCGAAAGCCCCTACCCTGTCGCCCAGGCCGCGCTCCTGGCTGGCGCCCTTCTCCGCCGCGTGCGACAGGCGCGCCACGACCCGCGAGACAGACCCGCGACGACAACCCGAGACGACGACCAAAAAGACCGACCGAAAGAGGACAGCAATGTCGATCGAATACCTGCACACCATGGTCCGCGTGAAGGACCTGGAGACCTCCATCGCCTTCTACGAGCTTCTCGGCCTGAAAGAGCGCAACCGGATCGAGAACGAGAAGGGCCGCTTCACGCTGGTCTTCCTCTGCCCGCCGGGCCAGGACGACGGCCACAACGACGTCGAGCTGACCTACAACTGGGATGGCGACGACGCGCTGCCCGACGACAGCCGCCATTTCGGCCACCTGGCCTACCGCGTCGATGACATCTACGCGCTTTGCCAGAAGCTTCACGACAACGGCGTGATCATCAACCGCCCGCCGCGCGACGGGCACATGGCCTTCGTGCGCTCGCCCGACAATATCTCGGTCGAGCTCCTGCAGAAGGGTGAGGCCAAGGAACCCCAGGAGCCCTGGGCCTCGATGGAGAACACCGGACATTGGTGAGGCAGGGCCTCCTCGCCGCGGCCCTCTGGATGGCCGCGGCGTTCGCGCCCGGCTCCGCCGCGGCGCAGGAGGCCGGCTGCCGGCTGGCCCTGGTGCTGGCCCTGGATGTCTCGAGCTCGGTCGACGACCGCGAGTATATCCTGCAACGCGATGGCGCGGCGGCGGCGCTGGATGACCCCGACATCCGCCGCGCGCTTCTCGCCGGGCCCGGCCATGTGGCGCTGGCGATCTACGAATGGAGCGGACGGCGGCAGAATGCGCTGGTGCTCGACTGGATGGCGGTCCGCTCCGAGGGTGACATCGACCGCGCCGTGGCGACCCTGCGCGGCTTTCCCCGCAGCCAGACCCGCTTCCCGACCGCCATGGGTTATGCGCTCGGCTACGGCGCGACGCTGCTCGCCCGCGGGCCGGATTGTGCGCGCCGGGTGATCGACGTCTCCGGCGATGGGATCACCAACGACGGCTTCGGGCCGGAGCTGGCCTATCAGCATTTCCCCTTCACCGGGGTGACGGTGAACGGGCTGGCGATCCTCGGGGCCGAGCCCATGGTGGCGGAGTATTACATCCGCCAGGTCGCCCGCGGCCCCGGCGCCTTCGTGGAGCTTTCCGAGGGCTACGTCGGCTATCGCAGGGCGATGACCCGGAAGCTGTTCCGCGAGATCAACAACCTGGTGGTCGGGGAGACCCGCCGGGTGCCGCATCCGCCTCTGGTGCCGCGGGGGTAGAGGGGGGTGGTGTGTGAGAGGTGCGGCTCGGTAGAGCGGCGCGGTTGAGCGACGCGGTTGAGCGACGCGGTTGAGCGGCGCGTTGCGTGCAAGGTGCCGCGGGAAAGAGCCCGGGCGTCCACGGGGCCGCCTCTACAAGCAGGGCTCAGCTCCCATCCGGCCTGGCCAAGAACTCATGTCGTTGCCCCATTCTCCGAGACCAGATGCGCGCCTCCGCCATCAGAGGCCGAGACACCGAGAGCAGTTTCCTCGTTTAACGCGAAGGTAGAGGGCGCGCGCCGGACCGGGGGCCGGCGCTACCGACATCAGGGCTATGCGCTTTATGGCAACAAGGTCATTGCTCACTGAGAGCTAAGCACGCCATCCCAAGGAGCGCCGGCCCAAGGGGCCGGTCCGGCGCGCGCCCGGCACCTGCGGTGCTATTCGGGCGCAAGGGGGCGCTTTGGGTGTCGACGCGGCGCTTCGCATCGGGCTGTTCGAACTTAGCCAATGCAGCACCCATGAACCGCCCTCAACGCCTAGCCCAAGCTAAGCATCCGCCCCCACCGCCACCTGCAAACCAAACCGACTCACCCGCAGCACCCACACCCAACACCCCACCAAACTCCCCCACACCAACCCCAACCACCCCCGCCGCCCGCGCAACCCCGGGGCGAAGCGCCCGGGGCGGCCTACCCCGGCGCGGTCGGGGTGTCGCAAATGCACCGGCGCAAGCCGCCGGCGACACGGGGCGGCAATTTCACGCTGATTTGCCGCATGGCCACCCTTTCACAAGCGGCGGGACCCACATATAAGTCGCCCCGCTCGGCCCGTGACGGAGTCGCGGGCCGATCACGCTTTAGGGGAACGCATTATGTTTGGTTTGGACAAGCTCATGGGCGCCTTTTCGGCGGACATGGCCATCGACCTCGGCACCGCGAACACGCTGGTCTACGTCAAGGGACGCGGCGTGATCCTGTCGGAGCCCTCCGTCGTCGCCTATCACGTCAAGGACGGCGTGAAGAAGGTGCTGGCCGTGGGCGAGGACGCCAAGCTGATGCTCGGCCGCACCCCCGGCTCGATCGAGGCGATCCGCCCGATGCGCGAAGGCGTGATCGCCGACTTCGACACCGCCGAGGCGATGATCAAGCACTTCATCCGCAAGGTGCACCGCCGCTCGACCTTCCATAAGCCGAAGATCATCGTCTGCGTGCCGCATGGCGCCACCCCGGTGGAGAAACGCGCGATCCGCTCCTCGGTGCTCTCGGCCGGGGCGCGCAAGGCCGGCCTCATCGCCGAGCCCATCGCCGCGGCCATCGGCGCGGGCATGCCGATCACCGATCCGACCGGCAACATGGTCGTCGACATCGGCGGCGGCACCACCGAGGTCGCGGTCCTGTCCTTGGGCGACATCGTCTACGCCCGCTCGGTCCGGGTCGGCGGCGACCGCATGGACGAGGCGATCATCAACTACCTGCGCCGCCAGCAGAACCTCCTGATCGGCGAATCGACCGCCGAGCGCATCAAGACCTCGATCGGCACCGCGCGGATGCCCGACGACGGGCGCGGCGCCTCGCTGCAGATCCGCGGCCGCGACCTGCTGAACGGCGTCCCGAAGGAGACCGAGATCAGCCAGGCGCAGGTCGCCGAGGCGCTCTCGGAGCCGGTGCAGGCGATCTGCGAGGCGGTGATGACCGCGCTCGAGGCCACGCCCCCGGACCTCGCCGCCGACATCGTCGACCGCGGCGTGATGCTCACCGGCGGCGGAGCGCTCCTGGGCGATCTGGACCTGGCGCTGCGCGAACAGACCGGGCTCGCGGTCTCGATCGCCGACGAGAGCCTGAACTGCGTCGCCCTCGGCACCGGCAAGGCGCTGGAATACGAAAAGCAGCTCCGCCACGCGATTGACTACGACAGCTGAGCGCCCGACCCTCTGAGGCGAGGGGAGACGACATGGCACGGGACAGATCTGGCGAGGATTATACCGGCCCGCTGAAGCGTCTGCTTGTGGCGGTGCTGATCCTGTGCCTGCTGGGCATCTTCCTGATCTGGCGCATCGACAGCCCCCGGGTCGAACGCTTCCGCGCCCAGGTCGTCGACCATGTGGTGCCGAGCTTCTCCTGGGCCATGGCGCCGGTCACCGCGGTGGTGAACCTCGCCGGCGACTTCCGCAGCTACCAGCAGATCTACGACCAGAACCAGGAGTTGCGCCGCGAATTGCGCCAAATGACCGCCTGGAAAGAGGCGGCGCTGCAGCTCGAGCAGGAGAACGCCCGCCTGCGCGACCTCAACAACGTCCAGCTCGACCCCAAGCTGACCTATATCACCGGCGTCGTTCTGGCCGATTCGGGCTCGCCCTTCCGGCAGTCGGTGCTGATCAACGTCGGCAGCCGCGACGGCATCGTCGACGGCTGGGCGACCATGGACGGGATCGGTCTGGTGGGCCGGATCTCGGGCGTGGGCGCCAATACCTCGCGGGTGCTGCTCCTGACCGATGCGACCAGCCGCATCCCGGCGGTGATCCAGCCCTCGGGCCAGCGCGCGCTCATTGCCGGGGACAATTCCGCCGCCCCGCCGATCGACTTCCTTGAGAACCCCGACCTGGTGCGCCCCGGCGACCGGATCGTGACCTCGGGCGACGGCGAGGTCTTCCCGCCGGGCCTCCTGATCGGCCAGGTCGCCGAGGACCCGAACGGCCGGCTGAGGGTGCGGCTCGCGGCGGATTACGAGCGGCTCGAGTTCCTGCGGGTGCTGCGCGACCACGGCGCGCGGCGGGTCTCGGAACAGGGCGGGCTGATCGCCCCGCGCCTGCCCCTGCCCGACGAGATGCCGCTCGAGGGGCCGCCCGCGCCGGAGCCGGAGGTCACCCAATGATCGACGCCGACGGCCTCAGGATCTGGATGATGCGCGGCGTCTTCGTGCTGCTGGCGGGGCTGGTGGTCTTCTTCCACCTCCTGCCTCTGTCGCATCTGCCGCAGCTTCTGGCGGGGCCGGATTTCATCACGCTGCTGGTCTTCGCCTGGGCGCTGCGGCGCCCCGAATACGTGCCGGCCTGGCTGATCGCCGTGGTGGCGCTCCTCGTCGATCTGATCTTCCAGCGCCCGCCGGGCCTCTGGGCGGCGCTCACGGTCATGGTCGCCGAGAGCCTGAAAACCGGCGAGCGGCGCCAGCGCGAGACCAACTTCCTGCTCGAATGGCTCTCGGTCTCGGTGAGCCTCGGGGCCATGGTTCTGATCTATCAATTGGTGAAGCTCCTCCTTATCATCGAGCCCATGGGTTGGGTGCTGGCCCTGTCCTCGCTGCTGGCCTCGATCCTGATCTATCCCGGCGTGGTGGCGCTGAGCCGGATCCTCGGCGTGGCGCGGGCCGCTCCGGGCGACGGCGACAGGCTGGGGCAAGGCGCATGAAACGCACCGCCAAGGAAACATCCGAAAGCTGGGCGCGGATCTCGCGCCGGGGGCTGATCCTGGGGGGCCTGCAACTGGGCTTCGCGGGCGCCCTGGCGCTTCGGATGCGCTACATGCAGGTCGACCAGGCCGACGAGTTCCGGCTCCTGGCCGAGGAGAACCGCATCAACCTGCGGCTCATTCCGCCGTCCCGCGGGCAGATCTTCGACCGCGAAGGCCGGGTGATCGCCGCCAACGAGCCCGCCTATCGGATCACCATCGTTCGGGAGGAGGCCGAGGATGTCGACGCCGCGCTCGAGGCGCTGGGGCGGATCGTCCGGCTCGACCCCGACGAGATCGAGCGCGCCCGCGCCGAGATGGCCCGGTCAGCGCCCTTCCTGCCGGTCACCGTGGCCGACCGGGTGAGCTGGGAAGAGGTGAGCCGCGTGGCGGTCAACGCCCCCGCCCTGCCCGGCGTCAGCCCCGAGGTGGGGCTCTCACGGGTCTACCCCCACGACGGCACCTTCGCCCATGTGGTGGGCTATGTCGGCCCGGTCTCCGACCGCGACCTGGCGCGCTACGAGGACCCCGAGCCGGTGCTGCGCATCCCGCGCTTCCAGGTCGGCAAGGTCGGCGTCGAGCGCAACTACGAGGAAGAGCTGCGCGGCCGCGCCGGCGCCAAGCGCGTCGAGGTCAACGCCGTCGGCCGGGTCATGCGCGAGCTCGACCGCCGCGAGGGCGAGGCCGGGGCCGACGTGCAGCTCACCGTCGACGCCGAGCTGCAGAACTACGTGCAGGCCCGCCTCGGCGAGGAAAGCGCCAGCGTGGTGGTCATGGACCTGGCCGAGGGCGACCTCCTGGCGATCTCCTCGGCGCCCTCCTACGACCCCAACAAGTTCGTGCGCGGGATCTCGGTCGGCGACTACGGCATCTACCGCGAGAACGAGCGCCGCCCCCTGGCCTCGAAGACCGTGCAGGACGCCTATCCGCCGGGTTCGACCTTCAAGATGGTCACCGCGCTGGCGGCCATGGACGCGGGCGTCGTCAGCCCCTCCGAGACGGTCTGGTGCCCGGGCCACCTCGATGTCGGCGGCCGTCGCTTCCACTGCTGGAAGCGCGCCGGCCACGGCCACATGAACTTCGAGCAAAGCCTGCGCGAAAGCTGCGACGTCTACTACTACGACCTGGCGCTGAAGGTCGGCATCGAGAAGATCGCCGAGACCGCGCGGCGCCTGGGCCTCGGCGAGGTGCATGACATCCCGATGTCGGCGGTGACCGACGGGCTCATCCCCGACAAGGCCTGGAAGCGCGCCAACCGCGGCGCGGAATGGGTGATCGGCGACACGGTGAACGCCTCGATCGGCCAGGGCTTCGTCCTGTCCTCGCCGCTGCAGCAGGCGGTCATGGCGGCGCGGCTGGCGACCGGGCGGTCGATCTCGCCGCGGCTGGTGAAATCCATCGACGGCATCGAGGCCCCGGGCCGCCCCGGCGCGCCCATGGGCTTCAACGAGACCCACCTGCAGCGGATCCGCGAGGCGATGTTCGCGGTCTCCAACAACCGCCGGGGCACCGCCTACGGCTCGCGGATCATCGACGACGCCATGCGCATGGCCGGCAAGACCGGCACCAGCCAGGTGCGCAACATCACCGCCGCCGAACGCGCGCGCGGCGTGACCCGCAACGAGGACCTGCCCTGGAACCGGCGCGACCACGCGCTCTTCGTGAATTTCGCCCCCTACGAGGCGCCGCGCATCGCCGTGGCGGTGGTGGTCGAACACGGCGGCGGCGGCTCGGCGGCGGCCGCGCCCATCGCCCGCGACGTGACGCTGCAGGCGCTTTTCGGAGGCGACCCGCCGCTCGACGCCTATCCCACCAAGGACCGCGACCGGATCCGCGAACAGCAGGACCGCATGGCCGCCGAACGCGAAGAGCGCCTCCGGGCGTGGCAGAGCCGCGCATGAGTTACCTCGAGTATTCCGTCAAGACGACGCCCGCGGGCTGGCGCAAGGTCTTCTATTTCAACTGGCCGGTGGTGGTGCTGGTCACCGCGGTGGCCTGCGTCGGCTTCCTGATGCTCTACTCGGTCGCCGGGGGCTCGCTGACGCCCTGGGCCGAGCCGCAGATGAAGCGCTACGTCCTGGGCCTCATGGCGATGTTCACCGTGGCGCTGGTGCCGATCTGGTTCTGGCGCAACATGGCCTTCCTGGCCTATCTCGGCGCGCTGGCTTTGCTCGTCGCGGTGGAGTTCATCGGCACCGTGGGCATGGGCGCGCAGCGCTGGATCGACCTGGGGTTCATGCAGCTCCAGCCCTCGGAGCTGATGAAGATCACCCTCGTCATGGCGCTCGCCGCCTATTACGACTGGCTGCCCCTGCGAAAGACCTCGCGGCCCTTCTGGGTGCTCCTGCCGATCCTGCTGATCGTGCTGCCCACCGGCCTGGTGCTGACCCAGCCCGACCTCGGCACGGCGATCCTGCTTCTGACCGCGGGCGGGCTCCTGATGTTTCTCGCGGGCGTGCACTGGGCCTATTTCGGCGCGGTGATCGCCGCGGGCGCCGGCACGGTGGCGGCGGTTTTCCAGAGCCGCGGCACCGACTGGCAGCTTCTCAAGGACTACCAGTTCCGCCGCATCGACACCTTCCTCGATCCTTCCACCGATCCGCTCGGCGCCGGCTATCACATCACCCAGGCGAAGATCGCCATGGGCTCGGGCGGCTGGACCGGGCGCGGCTTCATGCAGGGCACCCAGTCGCGGCTGAACTTCCTGCCCGAGAAACACACCGACTTCATCTTCAACACCCTCGCCGAGGAGTTCGGCTTCGTGGGCGGCTTCTCGCTCCTGGTGCTCTACATGCTGATCCTGGTCTTCTGCATCGTCTCGGCGCTGAAGAACAAGGACCGCTTCTCCTCGCTCCTGATCCTCGGGATCGGCCTGACCTTCTTCCTGTTCTTCGCGGTCAACATGTCGATGGTCATGGGGCTCGCCCCCGTGGTCGGCGTGCCGCTGCCGCTGGTGAGCTACGGCGGGTCGGCCATGCTGGTCCTGATGATCGCATTCGGCCTCGTCCAGAGCGCCCATATCCACAGGCCCCGCTGATGACCCTGAATATCCTGTTTGCCGCCGGTCCCGACCGGTGGGAGGACTACGCCCGCCCGCTCCACAAGGCCCTGACCGACGCAGGGCTGGACTACCATCTCGCGACCGAGCTGCCCCCCGAAGAGGTCGACTACATGGTCTATGCGCCGAACAGCACGGTGCAGGACTTCACGCCCTACACCCGGCTGAAGGCGGTGCTGAACCTTTGGGCCGGCGTCGAGGCGGTGACCGGCAACCCGACGCTGACGGTGCCGCTGACCCGCATGGTCGACGCCGAGGGGCTGACCCAGGGCATGGTCGAATGGGTGACCGGCCATGTGCTGCGCCACCACCTCGGGATGGATGCCCATATCGTCAATCCCGAGCACCGCTGGGCGCCCGAGGTGCCGCCGCTCGCCACCGACCGGAAGGTGACGATCCTGGGCCTCGGCGCGCTCGGCACCGCCTGCGCCGAGATGCTCTCCGCCCTGAAGTTCGACCTCGCCGGCTGGGCGCGCAGCCCCAAGGAGATCCCCGGCATGACCTGCCACAGCGGCCCCGAGGGGCTCGCCGCGGCGCTCGAGGGCGCCGAGATCCTGGTCCTGCTCCTGCCCGACACGCCCGAGACCCGCGACATCCTCGATGCCCAGGCGCTCGCCCGCCTCGCCCCCGGCGCCGCGGTGATCAACCCCGGCCGCGGCCCGCTGATCGAGGACGCCGCCCTCCTCGCCGCGCTCGACACGGGCCAGGTCGGCCATGCCACGCTCGACGTCTTCCGCGAGGAACCGCTGCCCCGGGACGACCCCTATTGGGCGCACCCCAAGGTCACCGTGACCCCGCATATCGCCTCGGAGACGCGCCCCCCGTCCGCCGCCCGCGTCGTGGCCGAGAACATCCGCCGCCACCAGAGCGGCGCCCCCCTCCTGCACCAGGTCGACCGCAGCGCCGGCTACTGACCGAAGCGCGCCGCCTCAGCCGGGCGCCTCACCCCACATGCTTCAGCTTGGTCCAAATACCTCGGGGGTGAATGCGGGCCGCAGGCCCGCTGAGGGGGCAGCGCCCCCCGGTCCGGGACGCCAAAGGCGGCCCGGACCCACAAAAAACGCCACACCTCTCCCCCGGAAAAACCACCAACCACCCCAAACCACCCCCCTCTTGCGCCTGACCGGGCCCAAAATACTCCGGGGGTGAATGCGGGCCAAAGGCCCGCAGAGGGGGCAGCGCCCCCTCCCCCGGTCCGGGGCGCCGAAGGCGGCCCGGACCAAAGACCAATCACACCCCCGGCGCCAGGCGCACCCGCTCGACGGACAGCTCCCGCAGGCGCAGCCCGACCGGTGCGCGCAGGACCCGTCCGCGGGGCGAGAGGCCGCGCTTGCGGTCGAGCGGGCCGTAGCCCTGGTGCAGGAGGCCGAGGCGCATCTCGACCGGGTGGTCGGGCTCCTGCAGCTCGGGGCGGCACTGGTAGGTATAGGGCGCCGCGCAATCCGCGGGCACCAGCGTGTCGATGCCCTGGCGGGCGATCACCTGGCGGCCGTCGCAGCGCACTCGCAGCAGGCCGCGCTCGGCGTCATAGCGGATCAGCACCTCGATCTGCGCCCAGTCGCCGAAATCCGCGGGCGAGAGGCAGGGCGTGTCGCCGAAGCGCAGCCCGCGGCGGGCGTCGAGATGCAGGGCGTAGAGCTTGTTCTGGCTGGTCCGGTCGCGGCGCCAGTCGGCGATGGTCAGGAGGCTGCGGCGGTTCGGGCCGCCGCCGTAGCGCAGGGGCTCCTCGACCAGCACCTCGAAGCGGTAGCGCGCGGCCTCGCCCGGGGCGATCAGCCGGGTCGATTTCAGCATCGCGCGGCTGTTGCCGTTGTAGCAGTCGCTGACCTCGCGGTTGATGTATTCGGTCTCGGAACAGTCGGCGGCGGGCAGCGAGACATGCACTTCCCCGCCCCGCATCTCCGGGTCGCGGCCGTTGTGGGCATGAGGCACGAAGCCGGCCGGGGCGGCCTCGGCCAGGGGGGCTGCGAGGAACAGGCAGAGCGAAAGCGCAAGGCGCGGGGCGGCCTTGGGGCGCATGGGGACCTCCTTTCGGAAGCGTGGACATGAAGTTTGGGCGGCGAGACCGGCGCAGACGCCAGCTCGCCATGAAGGGGCCGCGCGGACCGAAGCCAGACGGCACGGGGCCGTGCCACGGCTGCGCGGCGCGGGTGTGATGTCGGGGTCATCGCGAGGGGCCGACAGCGCTCGGGTCACGGTGCGCGAGGCGGGATGCCCAGGTCACAGTGCACGGGGCAGAGTGCTCAAGTCACAGTGCCCAGGGCAGCCGGCGCGGGGCACGGCGTGCCGCAGATCAAACGCTGTCGCGATGCGGCGGGACAGGATGCATCCGCCCGCCGACCGGGGCCGCCACGAACAGGCGGCCCCGGGAGAAGGGGCCCGAAGGCCCTAAAAACCTACCAGAGCGCGGACTGGCTGCCGCCGAGCTTGGAGTTGCCGAGCGGGCGGTAGTCCTCGACGAATGCCGCGATCTCGGGGGCGTCGAAGAGAGAGAGATAGGCCTCCGCCCAGGCCAGCTCGAAGCTCTGCAGATCGTCCTCGCCCGAGAACATCAGCTGCGCCTCGCCCGCGCGCTCCTCGACCAGCGAATTGTCCTCGAAGGCGGCGGGCGTGAAGCCCGCGATCCGGTGCAGCGCGCCGTCGCACATCTCGAAGGGCGCGAAGCCGTCGTCGTCGAGAAGCGCCGCGCCGACCACCAGCGCACCGGTGGCATGCAGCTGGTATTTCATCGCCCGGGGACCGCGGCTCATCTCGTGCGGCAGGGCACCGGCGTCATCGGCCTGGCAAGCGACCTCGGCGATGGAATAGGCGGCCCAGGCGCGCAGCATGTCGTCGTCGGTCGCCTCGCCCACCGCGGCCACAGCGTAACCGGCCCAGGCGCGCAGGTTGTTCTGGCTCGCCATCGGCGGGGCCTCGGCGTCGAAATACTGCATCGAGGCGCGGGCCAGCTCGCCCAGCCAGTCCTCGATCCGGGCCTGGCGTTCAGGATCGACCGAGGCGACCTCCTTGGCCTGCAGGTAGGCCATGGCCATGCCGCCCCAGCGCGAGGGCGAGGAGATCCGCGCGTTCATGGTCTCCAGCTCGCTCATCGCCCCGGCCTCGGCCCAGCTGTCGAGCGCGGCGAAGATGCAGCCGGCGCGGCGCTCGGCCTCCTTGCCCTGCAGCGCCTTGTTCGCGCTCTGGGCCAGGGCCTGCACGAAGTCGTCGATCGGGCCCAGGGCTTCGTCGACGGCGGCATCGGATTCCTTGTCGATGTCCGAGCGGTCCTCGCTCTTTTCGGTGTAGCGGCTGCCGTAGGACAGCGAGACCACGGGGTCGGGCACCTCGAAGCAGTCGCCGGGGGCGGCGTCTTCCTGTGCGAGGGCCGGGACGGCGGGCGCGAGAAGCGCCAGCGCGGTTGCGGTGAGGACAGTCTGTCTCATTGCGGTTCGGTCCTTGCGTTGTCGATCATGCGTGCGGTGGATTGCGCCGGCGCGTGGCCGGCCTCGGCGGCCCGGAACAACCAGTCGTCCGAGCGGCTTTGCGAGCGGTCGACGCCGATGCCGTAGGCATAGGCCTGGGACAGCAGGAACATCGCCTCGGCGTTGCCCTGCCCGGCCGCGGCGCGCAGAAGGCTGCCGTAGCGCGCCATCTCCTCGGGGCCGCGGGCCTCGTCGCGCAGGATCCGGGCGAGTTCAAGCTGCGCCAGCGGGTTCCCCTTCTCGGCGGCGGTCTCGTAGAGGGCGCGGGTGTCCACCCGGTCCCGGACCGCGCGGGCGACCTCGGCGTCGGAATAATCGAGCAGGTTCAGCCCCGAGGCGACCTCGTCGATCGGCGCATCCCTCAGGAAGTCGACCCAGAGGTCGGTCGCCTCGGGCGCGGGCATCTCGATCCGGCCTTCCTGGCGCAGCGACAGGAGCCGCCGCATGCCCTGCGGGTAGCCCAGCTCGATGGCCGCGCGGTAAAGCTCTTCGGCGCGCGGCATGGGCGTCTCGTAGAAGCCTTCCTCGAGGATCGCATCGGCGAGGGAGACCAGCCGCCAGCCCGAGCCCTGCGCCTGGCTGCGTGCGATCTCGAGCCAGTGCTGCGCGCGCTCGGTCTCGTCCAGCGCCTGCAGCGCCTCGGCGAAGCGCAGCGCGCCCTCGGCGCTGCAATCGGCCAGGCTGCGAATGCGGCCAAGCTGCGGGCCCAGCGGCGCGCCCTCCTCGGCGAGATAGGGCAGCGCGAAGATCAGCCCGGCGAAATCGCCGTTCCGCGCGATGGCCTCGCGGTATTTGGCCCAGGCGCCCGCGGCATCGAGCGCGGGGTCTTCCGCGATCAGGATCTCGATGGCCTGGCCCTGCCCTTCCGCGGCCAGCGCGCGGGCCAGCTCCAGCATCCGGGCGCGGGTCTCCTCGGAGGGATCGGCGTCGCGCAGATGCTCGATGAGCCGCATCCGGGCGCCGCCCTCGCCCGCCGCGATGGCGGCGCGCAGGTGCTCGCGGGCGGCCTGCATCTCGCCCCGGGTCTCGGCGACCTGGGCGCGGGCGACATGCACCTGCGCGCCCTGCGCCCGGGCCAGCCCGCGCAGCGGCGCGAGGCCGCGGTCCTCCTGGGTCACCGCGTCGAAATGCGCGAGCGAGCGCGCGCGGGCGTTCAGCGCCTGGCTCTGCAGCTTGGCATAGACGAGCGGCGCGGTCTCGCGGTCGACCCGGGCCAGCGCCTCGGCGGAGAGCTCCACCGTCTCGTCGCCCGAGAACTGCTCCATCCCGGCCCAATAGGCGGCCTCCTGCGGCTGCGGCGCGGCAGGGCCGCGGCACATATGGGCGGTCTGCAGGTCCTCCATCGGGCCGGTGCGGCCATTGGCGCGCACGACGTTGCGCAGCGCCGAGGTCACATCCAGGAAATCCTGCCGGTCCTCGATCGCGCGCAGGTTCAGACGCGCCAGACGCAGCTCGGCGGCATGGTCGGAGCCGTCGATTTCGGCGGCGCGGCGGAAGTCGGCGAGCGCCGCCTCGGCCCCGCCCCAGCGGCCGTCGCGCGCGAGATAGGCGTCGCCGCGCTGGACGAAGGCCCAGGCCGGCGGGTCGGTCAGCTCGGTGAGCGCGGTGAGCCGGGTGATGACGCGGGTCAGGTCCGCCTCGGAGCCGTCGTTCTCGGCCCGCGCCATGCCGGCCAGCCGGGTCAGCGCGGTGCGGTCGCCGTAGCCCGCCGCGCGTTCGTAGATGTCTCGCGCGCGGGCGCTGTCCCGGTCGGTCAGCGCGCCGCGGTTCAGGATCTGGGCGTATTCCGCCATGGCGAAGGTCAGCCCGAAGTCCGAGGCCTGTTCGAGGTGGTCGAGCAGGACCGCGTTGTCCTTGTCGATCTCCTGCGCGTCGAGGTGGTATTGCGCCACGTCCCAGGCGGCGTTGGCCCCGCCGATGCTGGCGGAGAGGCGATACCATTCCTCGGCCAGCGCGGGGTTGCGGGTGACGACCTCGCCGTCGCGGTATTCCCCGGCGATCTGGTTGATCCGGTCGCAGACCAGCGCGTCGACCTCGCCGATGCGGGCGCCGAAGGCCATGGTCACGGCAACCTCGGGGTCGATGTTCCAATCGCCGATCTCGGCGCCCTCGCTGGCGAGCCGCGCCATCTGCAGAAGCGCGGTGGGGTGCCCGCCGTAGGCTGCTTCCCGGAACAGCGCGATGGCGCGCGGGCGGTCGGCCTCGAGCCCCTCGCCCGCGAGCAGAAGCTCGGCGGCCATGATCTTGGCCTTGATCGGCCCGGTCTCCGCGGCCTCCAGAAGCGCCTCGAAAAGGCCCTCCTCGCGTGCCGCCTCCATCCGGTCGGCGGCCATGAGCAGGTCCAGCCGGTCGAGCATCTGGTCGGTCGGGCCGTAGCTCTCGACCTCGGCGCGCAGGAGGTCCTGCGCGGCGCTGATGGTCTCGAACCAGCCCTCGGCGTCGCGCTGGCGCAGGAGCCGCAGGTCGCGCCGGACGAGCGCCACGGGGCGCCCGTCGAAGCCCTGGCCCTGCCAGTCGGCCCAGCGCTCGGTCAGCACATGGCCCGGCGGGCGCGGGGCGCAGACCGCGCGGGCCTCGATCTCCGGCGGCGCGAATGTGACGTCGATCGGCGCGGCCTGGGCGCCGGGGGCAAGCCCCGCGACGGCCCAGAGGGCCGCCGCCGACAGAGGCATGGCGCGTGGGAAGGTCATCGGGTCCTCCTAGGGATCTGCGGCCCGCGGGTCCGGGGCTTATTGCGCGTAGGTGCTGGTGGTGGCCGCGGCGGCCAGCGCCTCGGCGCCCTCGCCGGTCAGCACCACGGTGGTGGCGGTGCCGCGCCGCAGCTCCACCGGATCGAGCGCGACCAGCGGCTCTTTCTCCTGGCGGACCTCGAAGCTCAGCGTCAGCGGCGCCTTGAGCCCGACGCCGTCGTGGCCTTCGGGAGCGATGTCCGAAAGCGCGGCGGTCTCGGCCTCGAGCGCGTAGAGATCGAAGCTCTCCAGCGTCGAGAGGTTGTAGAGCAGCAGGTCCGCCTGGGCCGGGGAATCCTTCACCTTGTCCTCGATCAGCCCGGCCTCGGTGCCGGCGAGGAAGGTGTAATGGGTGTTGGCGCCCAGCTCGACGGTGGTCTCTTCCTCGCCGAGGCGCAGCGTCACCTCGCCGGGCGCGGCCTCGACGTAGGGCGTGACGCCCGCATCGCCGGGGGTGACCTCGGTGCCGGCGATGGCCACGCGGTCGGCCTCGGCGCCGATCACCCGCAGGAAGGAGGCGTCGGGCGAGCTCGGTTCGGGATAAAGCCCTGCGTCCTGGGCCAGCGCGGTGCCCGCGGTCAGCAGCGCGGCGGAGAGCGGCAGCAGCGTCGAACGGTTGATCATGTGGAGGTCTCCTTCTCGTGACAGATGGACAGGGAGGCACCCTCGCGCGCCGGCTGGTCGAGCGTGACGCGGAGGGCGGTGAAATCGTCCCGCCAAAGCGGGGCGACATGGTGGTAGAAGCGCTGCGTCGGGGCGTAGCGGTCCGGGCGGGTCACCTCGGCGCGGGCCTCGAGCCCCGCGTCGGTGACGAAGGTCAGCCGCGCCGCGCGGCCGTCGGCGGCGCCGGTGTCGACCTCGACGTAGCTGTCGCGGTTGAGGCCCTCCTCGGGCAGCGCGGCCCGCAGCCCGCCGTCTTCGGTGACCTCGGTCTCGAGCGGCGCGCAGCTGGTCGCGACCGCGCCCAGCAGCTCGCGGAAGGGAAACTCGCCGAAATCGCCGAGGTTGTTGTAGATCGGGTTTTCCCAGACCAGCACCTCGGGGGGATTGTCGCGGAAGTCCTCGGACAGAAGGTAGCCGGTGATGCCGCCGAACTGGTTGCCGCCGGTCACCGAGTAGTTCGCGACCGCAGCACCCGCAGCCTGCGACAGGAAGCCCTCGAAGTGAAAGCGCGGCTCGGCCGACATCGAGGTCCCGGCCAGCGCGATCGGCGGGCCCGAGCCCTCCTCGGCGAAGATGCCGCCGCTGGTGTCGGCGCCGCCCGCGGCCTCGGTCTCGAAGCCGCGCACCTCGGCGCGGGGCACGGTCTCGCGGCAATGCGCCTGGATCTGGCGGCGGAGCGCCGAGTTCACCATGCGCGGCTCGGAGGCCGTGGTCTCGAAGTCGGTCTTGGGCATCTCGCCGTAACCCGGCAGCTCGCGGATGCGGCTGCCCAAGGCCTCGGCCACCGCGCGGGCGCCCTCGGGGCTCCAGTGGAAATCGGTGCCGATGAAGGGCGCGCCCTCGGCCCCGCGCATGGCGCGCATGCTGTCGACGGTGGTCACCCCGGCCTCGCGCAGCTTGCCCAGGAAGGCGTCATAGGCGGTCTCGGCGATGCCGATGTCGAAGCCGTAGCCCGCCGCCGCCTCGGGCAGGTTGTCGGGCATGGCGAGGCTCTTCGTCGGCACCGGCACATAGATCAGCTCCGTGCCCTGGGCGCGCAGCGCCTCGGCGAGGCGGCCCATCAGGCCCGCGGCCTCGACCGACAGCGGGTGGTTCGTCCGCATGTCCAGCGTGACGCGGTAGAAGGTGCCCTCGGAGCCTTCCATCAGGCGCATCGGCTTGGCCGATTGCAGCCCGTGGCAGCCGTAGCGCGAGGGCGCGGGGCCCTCTCCGCCCTCGGGAGCGGCGGCGAGCGGCGGGGCGGAAAGCGGCGAGGTCAGCGCCAGCAGCGCGGCGCAGAGCTTTGGGGCGGCCTTGGTCATTCCGGGGCCTCCTCGGAGTTGGATGTGTCCTGGGTGTCGAGCTGGCGCAGCAGGTTCTGCGCCGCGGTGCGGGTGCCGAGGCTCTCGGCCTGCATGGCGCCCTTGAGAAGCCCGCGCAGCCGCGCCGGATCCTCGGGGCCCGCGCCCGAAAGCGCCTCGGTCGCGAGCTCCAGCGCCGCCTCGGCGTCGCCTGCGGCGGCCTTCTCTTCGAGAAGCGCCTCGACCTTGCCGGGCTTGCGGCCGAAGGGATGGCCGGTCTCGTAGTAGCGCAGCAGTGCCTCGGAGGCGGTGTCGCTGCCCTGCAGTGCGAGGTTGCGCATGGCGTTCTCGAGGTGGTCGAGCCGCGCCTCGGAGAAGTCGATGTCGCGCTGATCGAGCAGCCGCACCAGCTCGTAGACCGCGTAGTCGCGCCCGGTGAGCCCCGCCGAGGCGAGATAGAGCGCCGCCGCCGAGCGCATGTCGCGGCCGTCCAGTTCCAGGAGCCGCTCGGCGTAGCGGAAGGCGGCGAGCCCGTCGCCCGCATCCGCGAGCCGGCGCATGTCCTGGAAGGAGATGGGCTTCCCGTCCAGCATCCGGCGGCGGAGCTGCTGCAGCTCCCAGGTGGGCAGATCGGTGGTTTCGGTGACGCGCCGGTCCAGCGCCTGGGCCTGGATCACCGGCGCGGCGCCGGGGGCCGTGGCGGCCTCGGGGCGCAGGGGGCCAAGCGGCGCGGCCAGCGCCGGGGTCGCGGCGCAGAGCGCCAGCGCCGCGCAGGCGAGCCTGGGATCAACCATGGGGGGCCTCCTCGGAGTTCGGATGGCTTTGCGGGAGCCCGAGGTAGCGGACCGGATACTCCCAGAGGACAAGCGCGGGCGGCGCCTCGGAGAGCGCCGGGTCCTCCAAGAGCGCGCGCATCGGCGCGACCGGGCCCCGGCCCTCTTCGGCAAGGTTCAGGATGTCCCGCCCGAGCGCGAGCTTCAGCGCGGGCAGGAAGCTCCAGCTGTCGTTGGCGCTGTAGCTCGTGCCGACCAGAAGCGTGTCGACCCGGGGCGCGTCGGCGGCGAAGATGCCGCCCTCGGCGCCGCCCGCTTTCTTGGCGACATAAGGCGTGACCCGCTCGGGCCCGAGGCCCAGCGCCGGGGCGAAACTCTCCGAGGTGACGAAGGACACCAGGTCGCCGACGAATTCCTCGGGCTCGGCCGGGGCGCGGCGGAAGCGGGTGTCGCCCGGCTCGATCAGCCCCGAGGCGGCGACTGCCTCGGCCACCTGCCGGGCGCCCTCGGGCGTCCAGTGGGTGTCGGTGGTCAGATAGACCGGCGCGTCCTCGGCGGCCTCGGCCAGCGCCGGGCGGGTGTCGACGGCGGGGATGCCCGCGCGGTCGAGCGCCGCGCGGAAGCGGTCGTATTGCGCCTGCATCCGGGCGCCCGCCCCCTCCGGGGCGTGGTCGCGGTAGATGTCGGCCTTGGCGGGCACCGGGATCATCACCAGCCGCGCGCCCATCTCGGCCAGCGCCGCATCGGCCCGGCGCACCGCCTGCATGGCCAGATCGAGGCTGTCTTCGGAGGCGCGGGTCATCTCCTCGTCGGAGAAAAGCCAGCCCTCCTCGCCCGCGGTGACCCCGGCGCGGCCCTCGCCCAGAAGCGCGTAACGCCCCGCGCCGATCAGCCCCACCGAGGCCGCGCGATGCGGCAGCTCGGCGCTGTAGAGCTGGCCCAGCTCACTCGTCGCCTCGCCGCTGACCAGATCGCCCTCGACCCCGTCGAGCGCCTCGGGCGCGGTGAAGATCTGAAGGTTCACCACCGCGGCATAGCCCAGGAAGGCCAGGGGCAGCGCGTGTCGCATGATCTGCAAGACTCTCTGCATCGCGGGCCTCAGAACTGGAAGTAGAGGAAAGGAGAGAAGCTCTGCTCGGCGAGCTTCATCAGCGTCAGCGCGGCCAGCCCCGAGACCAGGACCGAGGGCGCGAGCGCGCTGGCAAGCGTCAGCGTCCCGTCGGCGCGGGGCATCAGCCGGCGGTGCACGAGCCCGCGCAACGCGGGCTCGATCAGCACCACCCCCGCGGCCAGCGCGGTGAAGAGCAGGCTCTCGCCGCTGATCTCGAAAGCGGCGACGGGGCTCAGCGCCAGGCCATGCGCGCCCGCCATGCCGGCCAGCACCTGCCCCGCGGTGCCGAGGTCCGGCGCGCGGAAGAGAACCCAGCCGAAGAGCACCACGAGCAGCGTGCGCACCAGAGGCGCGAGGCCCGCGGCGCGGTCGCGGCCCGTGGCCCGTTCGCCGGCCATCCACAGCCCGTGCCAGGCGCCCCAGAGGACAAAGGTCCAGGCCGCCCCGTGCCAGAGCCCGCCCAGCACCATGACCGCCACGACGTTGACATAGGTGCGCAGGCGCCCCCGCCGGTTGCCGCCGAGCGGAATGTACAAGTAGTCGCGCAGCCAGACCGAGAGCGAGATGTGCCAACGCCGCCAGAACTCGGTGATCGAACGGGCGTGATAGGGCAGATCGAAGTTCTCGATGAAGCGGAAGCCCATCATCCGGCCGAGGCCGATGGCCATGTCCGAATAGCCCGAGAAGTCGAAGTAGAGCTGCAGCATGTAGGCCACTGCCCCGGCCCAGGCGAGCGCCATGGAGGGGTTCTGCGTGGCGAAGGCCAGGTCCGCCAGCGGCGCCACCGCATCGGCCAGAAGCACCTTCTTCGACAGCCCGATGAAGAAGCGGATCATCCCGCTGGTGACATTCTCCATCGAGTGGTGGCGTTCGCGGAACTGGTCGGCCAGGTCCTTGTAGCGCAGGATCGGCCCGGCGATGAGCTGCGGGAACAGCGCGATGAAGGCCGCGAAATCCAGAAGCCGCACGTCCTCGGGCGCGTCGCCGCGATAGGTGTCGACCAGGTAGCTGACCGACTGGAAGACGTAGAAGGAAATGCCGATCGGCAGCAGGATCTGCCAATGCATGCCCAGCGCCTCGGGCGTGGTGCCGAAGAGCCCCGCGAGGCTCGCCACGAAGAAATCGAGGTATTTGAAGAGCCCCAGCACCCCCAGGCAGCCGGTCACGCCCAGCGCGCACCAAAACTTGCGGGCCCGGCCCTCGGTATGGCGGATCATCCGGCCGATGCCGAAGGCCCAGAGCGTCGTGCCGACGAGCAGCGCCAGGAAATCCAGCCGCCACCAGGCGTAGAAGACGTAAGACCCCGCCAGCAGCGTCGCCGATTTCCAGCGCCAGGGCGTCAGGAAATAGAGCGCCAGGAAGCCCGGCAGGAAAAGGAACAGGAAGGTTTCGGAGGAAAAGACCATCAGATTGCCCCCCCGGAACGGCAGGCCTCGAAGGCCCGGTCGGCGGCGTCGCGGCGCAGCGCCAGCGCCTCGCGGGCGGCGAGCCCCTCGACGATGACATCGGCCCGCGCGGGCCCCGCGCCGGCCTTCAGGACGGTCGGCGTGAGCTGGTCGAGATCGCCGCCCAGGAGCCGCGGCAGCTGGTCGGAAAGGTCGTTCATCGCCAGCCGCACATGGGTCATCTCGGAGCCGCGGATGCCGACGCGGTTGCCCGCCACCCGGTTGCGGATCAGGAGCGCGCTGGCGCCCGGCGCCTGGCGGTGCAGCGCGATGCCGGGGCCGTCGTTGTCGAGGATGCGGTTGCCCTCGGCGATCAGCGTGCCGCCGCCGCGCAAGGCGAGGCCCGCGCCGTCGTTGCGGGTGATGCGGTTGTCGCTCAGCCGCAGGCAGTCGGCGCGTTCGGCCAGTGTGACCGCGGTGCCCTCGAAGTCGGCCAGCGTGTTGCCGCTGAGCGCGACGCCATGCGCGCCGTTGTCGACGCGCAGCCCCTTGCCGCCGCCGCGGCGCAGGGTGTTGTCGCGGACCTCGCTGCGCGAGACATCCGAAAGGTGCAGCGCCTGGGCGCCATGGGTGCCGAGGATCTCGTTCCCGGCGATCACGCCCTCGGCGCCGGTGCGGACATGCAGCGCGGTGCCGGTGCTGGCCTGGAAGCGGTTCTCGGTGATCTTGAAACCGTCGACGCCGCTGAGCGTGACGCCGCGCAGGCCGAGGAAACGGTTGCCGCTGAGCGCGCCCGCCTCGCCGCGCCCGAGCATCCCGCGCCCGCCGATGTGCAGGCCCGCCGCATGGGGCGCGTCGCCGTAGCCCAGATGCGCGATCTCGCTGTCACGGACGGCGAGGCTCTGGCGCCCGACGCCCGCGATGAAAGGCCGGAAGCCGTCGATCTTGGGATGCGCGCCGCCCTGCGCCGCGATCCGCGCGCCGGTGATGCGCGTCTCGCCGAGCGACAGCAGGAAGGCCCCGGCGCGGCGGTCGAGGGTCAGCTCCTCTCCCTCGGAGATGCTGAGCTCGGCGCCCTGGACGACGACCACCGGCAGGCTCAGCCGGTAGCCCGCGCCGCGGGTGGTCACCGCCTCGGGGGCGCCTGCCTCTTCGGTGGCGCGGTCGAGGTCGGCCAGCGTCGCCGCGCCGGACTGCAGGTAGATCGCGCGCTCGGGCCCGGCCTCCACGAGGTCCGAGACATCCGCCCCGATCCCGGTGGCCAGCTGCATCACCGCGAGCCGCGCGTTGGCGATGGAGACCTGCGGCGCGGCCGCCTCCTGTCCGGCCGCCATGGCCGGCAGGAGCGCCGCGGAAGCGCAGGCCAGGATATGGCGCAGCGCCTTAGGCAAGGGCCCGGCTCCTTTTTCCGCCCGGAAGTTCCGCCTGCGCCGCCACCGGCTCCTCGGCCTTCTCCGAAGGGGAGCCAGCCGATGCGCAGAGATCGACACGCACCAGCGCCAGCGGCTCGGGGCCCTCGTTGGCGACCCGCAGCGCCTCGCCCGGGGCGAGGGTGACATGTTCGCCGGCCTGGCGCTCACCCGCGGCCCGCGCCGGGCCCTCGATCGAGGCGCAGCCGGCGGTCACCGCCAGCACCAGGCTGGCGCCCGGCTCGGCGCAGAGCTCCAGGCTCTCGCCCGGGGCCAGATGTTCCTCGGCGACCCGGTCGGTGGCGCTGTCCGAGGCAGGCGCGGCCTCGGCATGGGTCAGCACCTCGCTCCGGTCGCGCTTTTTCAGCTCGCCCACGGCCTCTTTCACCTTCTGGGCGTTCTCGTGGTTGGTCACCAGGAGCGCGTCGGGCGTGTCCACGACGATCACGTCCTCCATGCCGACCACGGCGACAAGCTTGTCGCTGGCGCGGATCAGCGAATTGCGGGTGTCGAGCGTGACCACCGAGCCGGTCTCGACGTTGCCGTCGTCGGACTTCTCGCCCAGGCTGTGGATCGCGGGCCAGGCGCCGACGTCGCTCCAGAGCACGTCGACCGGCACCACGCTCACCCGGTCGGACTTCTCGAAGATCAGCCGTTCGGTCGGGTCGTCCTTGGCGCGGGCGAAGCTCTCGGCCTCGAGCACCTGGCCGTCGCGGTCGCGGCTGCCCAGCAGGACGGCCTCCTGCACCGCGGTCAGGGTCTCGGGGTCGTGGCGGGCGAACTCCTCGATCAGAACGTCGGCGCGCATCATGCTGATGCCCGAGGACCAGAAGGTATCGCCCTGGTCGACCAGCTGCTGCGCGCGCTCGGCCTCGGGTTTCTCGATGAAGCCCTCGACCGCGTGCAGCCCGGGGTGTTCGGGGTATTCCGCGCCCGAGCTGATGTAGCCGAAGCCGGTCTCGGGGTAGCGCGGCACGATGCCGAAAAGCACGATATGCCCGGCCCGCGCGGGCGCCACCATGGCGCGCACATAGGCGTCCATGTCGCCTTCGATGATATGGTCCGAGGGCAGCACCAGCAGCAGCGCCTGCGGATCGCGGGCATAGAGCGAGAGCGCGGCGGCCAGCACCGCGGGACCGGTGTTGCGGCCGACCGGCTCGCCGATGAAGCGCGCCTCGGCGCCGATCCCGGAGACCTGGTCGAAGAGCAGCTCGCGCTCGGCCTCGGAGGCCACCACGATCGGGGCCTCGAACAGGGCGGAGGTGTGCCGCAGCACGGTTTCCTGGAAGAAGCTGCGCCCGTCCGCGCCGTCGATCGGCTGGAACTGCTTGGGCTGGCGCACCCGGGACATCGGCCAGAGGCGTGTCCCCATGCCCCCCGAGAGAATGACCGGATTCACGAGGTTATGTGTCATTGGATGTCTCCTTGGGGTTCGTCGGCCGCGGCCGAAGGGGTGTCGGCCGTGCCGGCCAGAAGCGCCTCGGCGCCATCGCTCGCGCCGGTCCAGAGCGCGGCTGCGCCCGACAGGGCGCGCGCGCCGAGGTCCTGCAGAGGGGCCAGCGGCGCCAGGGCGTCATGCGAGACGCTGAGCGCCGCGACCTGGCCCATGGCGCTTTCGGGCAAGTCGGTCTCAGGGGTGAAGGTCGCGTGGACGTGGTCCTCGGCCATGGTGCCCGGCGCGATGCGCGGGGCGCCCTCGGGGCGGGCCTCGAAGGACAGCCCGTTGGCCAGCTCGACCTCGACCGCGCCGCTGCGCTGGATGTCGAACAAGAGCGCGCTGGGGATGTCGGCCTCGACCACCATGCCGCCTTCGGCGCGGCGCAGCGCGATCAGCGGCTCGCCGGCGAGGACCGTGCTGCCCTCGGCGATGTTCAGCGGCCGGGCCGCGCAGTCGCAGGGCTTGGCGAAAGAGAGGGTCTCGCCGTCCGAGGTGTCGATGCTGTAGAGCACCTCGCCCTGGGCGGCCTCGGGGTTGAGGAAGGCGATCTGCCCGTCGGCGGTGGCGCGCATCGCCTGGCCGCTCGGCAGCACCCGGCCTGGCGTGTCGATCGAAGTGGTGAAGATGCGCTCCTGCATCAGGGTCAGGATCAGCCCGATCAGCGCCAGCGAGAACACCGCCACGGCGAGCCCCGCCAGGGCGCTGCCCAGCCGGTCGCCGAACCCGCGCGCCGGCGGCGGCGCCTTGGGCCCGCGCGGCTGGGTCAGCGCGCCGCTGCGAATGAGCGCCCCGGCGCTGGTCAGATCGCCCGAGATATAGTCGTTCAGGATCTGCCTGAGCTGCGCCTGATGCTCGCCGGTGGGATCGGTGAAGACCAGCGCGGCGCTGGCGTCGTCCTGCAGGGTGATCCGCGCGGTGGGCGTCAGCACCACCTGGAAGCCGGGAAAGTCGAAGCCCAGGCGCACCACCCGTTCGGCACCGTCGAGCGCCGGGTCGACAAGCCCCGAAATCCGGGCCTCGACCAGCGACAGCGCCTCGCCCTTGTGGTGGCGCCCGTCGATCAGGACGCTGAAGGGCAGGTCGATCATCGGGTGTTCGTTGCCGTCATGGACCTGCGCGGGATGCGCGTGGGCCTGCGGGAATTGAGGGGATGAGGTCATGGAATACTCTTGGGCAGGAAGGGTCAGAGAAGGCCGGTGAGAAACAGCGCCCCGATGGCCAGCCAGCCGAAGGCCAGCGCGTGCATCCCGGTCGAGGAGGCGGCTTTCACCCGCTCGCGGAAGGCCGGGCGGGCGCCGCCGCCCGAGGCGCTCTGGCGGGTCCATTTCTGCCGGTCGAGCCGGAAGAGCGCGTAGCTCTTCACGCTCGCCCCGACGATCTGGCCGAAATACAGAAGCGGCGGGAAGACGATCGGGAAATAGCCCGGCCGGAACAGCGACAGCGCGGCGCAATAGACGTAGCGGGTGAACATGATCCAGGCGAGATAGGCGGGCAGCACCGCCGGCGTCGCGAGAAGCGCCGTGGCGATCACCGCCAGCGGCCCGGCCAGCGTGGTCCAGATCGAGAGCCGCTGGTCGACGATCGACCACCAGGTGAAAAGCCCGATCCGCCAGGGCCCCAGCGCCATGGCCCGCCCGTTGGTCCGCAGCATGTTGCCGAACCAGCGCTTCATCAGCGCCACGGCGCTTTCGACGAAGCCGGGCTTGGGCTGCTCCTCCATGCTCAGCGAATGCAGGTCGGGCAGATAGGTCATCCGGTAGCCCCGGCTCAGGAGCCAGTACCAGGTGGACTTGTCATCCCCGGTCAGGAAGCGGATGCGCCCGAGCCGCCAGTGGTCGATCTGGTCGGATTGCACCTGGGCGATGAAGCTCGGATCGGTCGCGAGATCGGCCCGGAAGACCGACATCCGCCCGGTCAGCGTCAGCACCCGCCCGCCGAAGGCCATGGAGGACATCATCATCTGGCGCTGGGTGAAGCGCAGCTCGAACCAGTCGCGGAAGAGCGGCGTCTCCTCGATCTCGACCTGTTCGTCGGTGGTCAGCGCGCCGACCCGCGAATCGGTGAAGAAAGGCGCCGAGCGCGCGACGATGTCCTCTGGCACGCAGCTGTCGCCGTCGACGAAGACCAGCACGTCCCGCGGACTCGGCGCCTCGCGCTGCAGGAGCCGGAGCGAGCGCGCGATGGCGTCGCGCTTGCCCGATCCGGGGATCTGGTCGATCACAAGCTTGACGCCGGGCATCTGCGGTTTCCTGGCCTCGAAGAGGTCGCGGATGATCCTCAGGTCGGCCCCTTCGACCACCGAGGCGACGATGGTGGCGCCCCCCGGAGAGGCCGCCGCCGCCTCGAAGATCGAGGCGTAGACCCGGGCGGTGACCCGGGGCTCGATCTTGAAGGTGGTGACCATGAAATAGCCATGCGCGGGCACCGCGCGGCGGGCATAGGCCGCCTCGGCGCGGCGCCGCTGCCGGGGGTAGCGCCAGTGGATATAGGCCAGGGCGCGGCTGAAGTTGATCGCCCCCCAGCTGTAGCGCCAGGCCCCGATCGCGCCGAGCGTCAGGATCGCGCCTTCCGCGCCGGAGAAGCTCCGGTCGTGGACGGCCAGCGCGATCGCCGCGCAGAGGGCTATATAGGCCAGGTGTCCGAGCATGGGGTTACCAGCAGATGCCCTGGTAGGTCGCGTCGGACATCATGCCGGGCTCGATCCGCGTCAGGTCGACGACCCGGCGGCTGCCGATGCTGTCGCGGATGCGGGCCTCGACCTCGGGGTAGCGGTTGCCGACCACGATGACCTCGGAACCCTCGATCAGCGCGTCGATGTCGGTCTGCATCCGGTCGCTCAACTCCGGCACCACGGCGTTGCCGCGGCCGACGGCGGTCGGATCCATCTCGAAGGCGGTCGAGACATAGGGGTCGTAGATCTGCACCTCCTGGCCGGTCTCGATGAGCCGCGCCGCGAGATCCGCCAAGGGGCTCTCGCGCAGGTCGTCGGTGCCCGACTTGAAGGACACCCCGACGAGGCCCACGGCCTTCTTCGAAGCCGCCCGGACCAGCCCTTCCGCGCGGGCGATCTGCCCGTCGTTGGCGGTCAGCACCGCGTCCAGAAGCGGCGTCGGTACCCGGCGGTCGGCGGCGACATGGCGCAGCGCGCGCACGTCCTTGGGCAGGCAGGAGCCGCCGAAGGCAAAGCCCGGCCGCAGGAAGGCCGGCGACATGGCGACCTTGCGGTCCGAACAGAGGATCTGCATGACCCGCTGCCCGTCGAGGTCGTTGGCCTTGGCGATATTGCCGATCTCGTTGGCAAAGCTGATCTTCATCGCGCGCCAGGAGTTGGAGGTGTATTTCACCATCTCCGCGGTGCGCAGGTCGACGCGGTTGATCTCGCAGGGCAGATGCTCGTTCAGCCCCGAGAGCAGCGCCTCGGTCTTGGTGTCGAGGCTGCCGAAGACGATCAGCCCCGGGTCGTCGTAATCCTTGATCGCGGTGCTCTCGCGCAGGAACTCGGGGAAGTAGCCGACGCCGAAGTCGCGCGCGGCGATCTTGCCCGAGGCGGCCTCGATCGTGGGGATGCAGACCTCTTCCATGGTGCCCGGCACAATGGTCGAGCGCATCACGACCGAGTGGAACTCGGATTTCTGCGCCAGGGCGCGGCCGATGTGCTCGCAGACCGAGACCACGTATTTCAGCCCGACGGCGCCATCTGCGTCCGAGGGGGTGCCGACGCAAACAAAGGAGGCCTCGGTGGAGGCCACCGCCGCCTCGGCATCGGTGGTGGCGCGCAGGGCGCCGCTGGCGACGGTCTCGGCCACGAGCGTGTCGAGCCCGGCCTCGACAATCGGCGGCCTGCCGGCGTTGAGCGCCGAGACCTTCTCCGCGTCGACGTCGACGGCGATGACCTCATGCCCATCCCGGGCGAGGCAGGCGGCCGAGACGACGCCGACATATCCGATGCCGAAGACGCTGATCCTAGCCATGTCTATCCCTTTCTGCCCCGCGGCCCGGGGCCTTGTGCGATTCTGTCTCCGGCGCGCCGCCCTGCTGGCGGCCGCCGGGTTCGGGGCGGGGGATAGAGGCTTTGGATCGGGAGCTTCAGTCGGGAGGACTACGCAGTCGGGTCGGGCGTTCGCCCCCGGCCTGCGTGGTATTCCCGAGAGCTGGTGGGGCGGCGCCCCACCCCGGGGGTTTTGGGGGCGTCGCTGCGGTGGGTAAGAGGCGCGGAGGATGCGTGCAGAGACCGCTGGCGCGCGGGCTCAAGGCCCTCAACCCCGTCAAACCAGAGCTGTCGGAGGAATGGCAAAGAGCGGCTGAGGCTGCGGCAAAGTCCTGCCGATCCAGCTCGTGCCACGCGGCTCTCCAGCGGTCTTTGCTAAAGCGGTCTCACACGGCCCGCGCCCGGCCCACACCAAGCGGCTCTCGACAGGCACGGGCCAAGTGACTGTCGTTGTGTCCCTGACGAACGGCGCGCGCTTGGCTTTCGTCCCACGCCCTGCGCCCTGCGCCCGACCCCGACCTTGGCCCCGCGCTCCGGGCTCAACACCCGCGCCGCAGCACCCCCCCTACAGCAGCCAGCCCCGCGCCGCCGCCATGCGCACCAGCTCGGGCTTGCTGGCGATCTCCAGCTTCTGCATCGCCCGGGCGCGGTGGGTGTCCACGGTCTTGGGGCTCAGCTCCAGCGCCTCGGCGATGGCGCGGTTGGCATGGCCGAGCGCCGCCATGCGCAGGATCGTCTCCTCGCGCTCGGTCACGTCGCGCCCGGCGGTGCGCGCGATCTGCCCGCGCGCCAGCCCCCGGCCCACCGACTTGTGCACGAAGGTGCCGCCCTCGCAGACCACCCGCACCGAGCGCGCCAGCGCCTTGGCGTCCACGGTCTTCGGCAGCACGCCGCGAAAGCCCATCTCGACGCAGTAGCGCGCCAGCTCCACCGTCGGGCGGGTGGCATAGGCGATGAGCCGCACCCCCGGCACCGCCGCGCGCAGCGCCGCGACCAGGGGCTTCAGCGGATGCGCCAGGAGCGGGTCGAGCAGCACCACGTCGGGCCGCGCGCCGCAAAGCCCCGCCTGCGTGACCGGCGCCTCGGCGCCGACCTCGTGGCCCTCGGGCCCGAGCGTGTCGCGCAAAAGCCCGGCCAGGGCCTGGGCCAGGATCGGGTTCTCCTCGGCGACGACGATCTTCGCGGCGGCTCTCGGCATGAAAGGCGTCCTTCAGAACCAGGCGTTCTGCATGGCGAAGCTGTGCAGCGAGGAGCGGTTGGCCAGCCCCAGCTTCTCCATGGCGCGGTACTTGTGGGTCTCCACCGTCCGCGCGGAGATCGAGAAGAGCCGCCCGATGTGCTTGCAGCTCTGCCCGCGCGCCACTTCGACCAGCACCTCGCGCTCCCGCGCGGTCAGATCGCCGGTGCCGGAGAGCGTCAGCGCCTCGGTGGGCGCGCCCGGGTCGCCGAAGGCGCCGTCGACGTAGATGCCGCCCAAAAGCACGCTTTCCACCGCGCTGGCGAAATGCTCGAGGCTCTCGCTCCGCGCGATGACACCCGAATAGCCCGCCTCGAGGCAGGCCGCCGCGGTGCTCGCCGCCGAGGGCGGCAGGAAGGCCAGGGTCTCATGCGGGCCGAGCTGTTCGGTCAGCGCCGCGCGCAGCCGGTCGGGGGACTGGCCGCAATGCGCGGGGTCGCAGATCACCATGTCGGGCCCCTGCCCCATGCCCCGCGGCGGCAGGGCCTTCTGGCCCACATGGGCCTCGGCGGAACAGTCCGGCAGCGCGTCCAACCGCTCTGCGAGGGTGGTCGCAAGGATCAGGCTGGTGTCGATCACCAGGATCCGCACCGCGGTGTCGGTCGTGGGGGCCTGCATGTAGGTCCTTTATTGGTCGTTTCACGGGACAATTCGTCACCGAGGCAAGCCCGCTGCGCGCGCGCGAGTTCCAAAGAAATTCATATTTTTGAAAATCACGTTAGGTAACCGCAGAAACCCGCCCAAACCGCCGCCCGCCGCCGCGCAAATCCGCCGAAAATAGCGCCCCTCGATCACACCTCCGTGCCACCAGCACACCGTCCCCCATCAGAGCGCCCGCACCCCAACAAGCGCCCCCCCGCAGCTTCAGCTTGGCAAAAATACCTCGGGGGTGAATGCGGGCCCAAAGGCCCGCTGAGGGGGCAGAGCCCCCCGGTCCGGGGCGCCAAAGGCGGCCCGGACCCGCCCGCAGCGCCTGCCAAGGCGCCAAGGGCCAGACCTGCCCCCGCGCCGCTCAAGGCGCGGGGACCGCCAAATCAGCCGCCCGGGCTAACCCCGCCCTTCACCCCGTTTCGGTGCAATGCCGCCGGAAGGCGCGTTTCAGCATGTCGAGCTCGGCGCGCAACAGGTCGACCTCGGCGCGGATGTCCTCGGCCAGGGGCTCATCGCCGATCATCGTGAAGGAGCCGAGCCGGGCGCCGCTCGCGGCCTCGGTGATCAGGAAGGTCATCACCCCGTCGCCCAGCGCCTCGGGCGGCACCGGCACCTCTAGCGCCCAGCGGCCGGGCCTGTCGGTGGGGCTCAGGACCGCGCCGCGCAGGGGCGCGTCGAAAAGCGAGACCTGCACCTCGGGGGCCGGCGCATCGGCGGGCTCGGCGGCGATCTCGCCCTGCCAGCGTCCGTCCTTGAAGCGGGTCTTGGTCAGCGTATAGGCGGCCATGGCATCCCTCAGAGTTCGGCGCGCGGGCGGCGCGAGAAGGTCAGGTCGCGCAGCACCACCTGGTTCATTTCCGGCCCCTCGAAGATGATGTCGAGCCAGAGCTTCTCCACCCGCTTCTCGTTGAGCTTGGTATAGGCCAGGTCGAACTCCACCGCGACCTCGGGGGCCCCGAGCGGCAGCTCGCGCACCAGCTGTTCGGTGTTCGGCCCGTGCTTGATGTTGAGCCGGGCGAAGATCTCGATCGGGCGCTCCATCTCGATCACGCTCTCGAGCCGGATCAGGTGGCGGCGCTTCAACCCCTTGGCGACCTCGCGCGGCAGCTCGAGCGCCAGCGACAGGTAGGAGCCGTCGAAGCGGAAGACATCCATGCGCAGCCCCTGCGGCGCGAGGTCGGCCTCGCGGCGGTTGCGCAGCTGGCGCAGGGTCACCTCGGAGCGGGCGCAATCGTGGAAAAGCCGCGCCTCGCGGCCGAGCGCGGTGCCGCTTTCCACCGCCGCGGCGCCGGGGGCCGGCAGCGGCGCGGTCCAGATCTCGGGGCGCCAGGCCCAGTCGGCGTCATGCGGGCGCGGGAAGGACTGGCTGCCGAGCGGCGGCAGCGCCAGCCGGCTGTCGGCCACGAAAAGCAGATCATCGAGCGCCCGGCGCAGCTTCTGCGCCTCGCCGCGCTGGCGGCGCAGCCGTGCGAGGTCGGCCCGGGGCGCGCGCCGCGCCATGCGCTTCAGGCGGCGCAGTGCGCCGCGCTGGAACAACCCTTCAAGAAAGCCCTGCCGCCCCGCCATGTCACTGCCTGTCGCTCTGCCCGCAATCCGGCACCTCTGCGCCGGTTCATCATCCTATGACAGAAAGTCGGGCTTTGACAAAGCCCGCTCAGCCCGGCGGGGTGGCGCTGCCGCTGGCCGAGACCGGGATCTCGCGGCGCGGGCTGGCGCGGCGGATGCGTTCGGCGGTGATCGAGAGCAGCTCGGCGCCCGCGTCGCGGGTCAGCCCGCTGTCGGCGGGGGCATAGACCGCAAGGCCGACAAGCCGCGCGCCCTGCAGGAAGGCGCCGCGCCAGTAGCCCGGGCTGCCGCCGGGCAGGAGCTCCTGGCCGCCCTCTTCGAGGTAGACAAATGTGGTCGCCTCGTCGCTGCGCGCCTCGAGCACCGAGGCGCCGGACAGCTCGGCCAGGGTCTCGACGCTGGGCTGGACCGGGGTTTCCTCTTCCGGGCCGACCGAGACAGTGATGATCGCGGGCGTCACCTCGGGGCCGGTCTTCCCGCCCGAGAGGATGTTGCAGCTGGCCAGCATGGCAAAGCCGCCGCGGCGGCCGCTCTCGACCGTCTCGGGGTCGATGCAATAGCCCGGCGGGCCGGCGACGATGATCTCGCCGTCGGCGAGCGGGGCGGCCTCGATCAGCCGCGCGCCGCCGTCGGGCTGCGCCAGTGCCGAGGCCCCGCCCGAGGAGCCGGGCGAGGCGAAGTCCGACAGGAAGCCGCGCGCGGGCACGAGCTCGCCTTCGGGTGAGACCTCGCAGCCCGCGAGCACCGGAAGACAGAGCGAAAGGAGAACCGCGCGCGTTCTGGTCATCAGATATCCATATAGACGTGTTTTTCCTTGGCGCCGCCCGGATGGGTCACGGCGCCCTTGTAGGTCGCGCCCACGAGCTGGGCGAATTTCCACAGCGCGCCCGAGGCGTAGATCGTGTCCTTCGGACCGGCCCAATCGGCGCGGCGCTTGTCCAGCTCCTCCTGGGAGAGGTCGACCGACAGCTCGCCCGAGACCGCGTCGATGGTGATCATGTCGCCGTTCTTCAGAAGCGCGATGGGCCCGCCGTGGGCGGCCTCGGGGCCGACGTGGCCGACGCAGAAGCCGCGGGTCGCGCCGGAGAAGCGGCCGTCGGTGATCAGCGCCACCTTCTTGCCCATGCCCTGGCCCGAGAGCGCCGCGGTGGTGGCCAGCATCTCGCGCATGCCGGGGCCGCCGGCGGGGCCCTCGTTGCGGATCACGATGACCTCGCCCTCGGCGTATTCGCGGTTCTTGACGCCTTCGAAAGCCTCTTCCTCGCATTCGTAGACGCGCGCCGGGCCGGTGAAGACCTGGTCCTCGGCGGCGATGCCCGCGACCTTCACTATGGCGCCCTCGGGGGCGAGGTTGCCCTTGAGGCCAACCACGCCGCCGGTCTTGGTGATCGGCGTCTCGATGCTGTGGATCACCCGGCCGTCGGCCTCGCGGGTGGTGCGGTCGAGCTCTTCGCCGATCGAGCGGCCCGAGGCGGTGATGCAATCCTCGTGGATCAGCCCCGCCTTGCGCAGCTCCTTCATCACCACCGGCAGGCCGCCGGCCTCGTAGAGGTCCTTGGCGACGAACTGCCCGCCGGGCTTGAGGTCGACGAAGTAAGGCGTGTCGCGGAAGATCTCGCAGACGTCGTCGAGGTAGAACTCGATGCCCGCCTCATGGGCGATGGCCGGCAGGTGCAGCCCGGCATTGGTCGAACCGCCGGTGCAGGCCACCACGCGGGCGGCGTTCTCCAGCGCCTCGCGGGTGACGATGTCGCGCGCGCGGATGTTCTTCTCGATCAGGTCCATGACCGCCTGGCCCGAGGCCTCGCCATACTGGTCGCGGCTCTCGTAGGGGGCGGGCATACCCGAGGAGTTGAAGAGCGCCAGCCCGATCGCCTCGGAGACGCAGGCCATGGTGTTGGCGGTGAACTGGCCGCCGCAGGCGCCCGCCGAGGGGCAGGCCACGCGCTCGAGCACGTCGAGCGCGGCGTCGGAAAGCTGGCCGTTCTGGTGCCGGCCGACGGCCTCGAACATGTCCTGCACGGTCAGGTCGCGGCTGGCGAAATCCTCGGGGATGTCGGCCCTGGCGGGCGCCTTGCCCGGCAGGATCGAGCCGCCGTAGATGAAGACCGAGGGCACGTTCAGCCGCACCATGGCCATCATCATGCCCGGCAGCGACTTGTCGCAGCCCGCGAGCCCCACGAGCGCGTCGTAGCAATGCCCGCGCATGGTCAGCTCGACGGTGTCGGCGATGGCCTCGCGCGAGGCCAGCGAGGAGCGCATGCCCTCGTGGCCCATGGCGATGCCGTCGGTGACGGTGATGGTGGTGAACTCGCGCGGGCTGCCCGCGGCCGCCTTGACGCCGAGCTTCACCGCCTGGGCCTGCCGCGAAAGCGCGATGTTGCAGGGCGCGGCCTCGTTCCAGCAGGTCGCCACGCCGACCAGCGGCTGGTGGATCTCCTCTTCGGACATCCCCATGGCGTAGTAATAGGACCGGTGCGGCGCGCGCGCCGGCCCCTCGGTGACGTGACGGCTGGGCAGTTTGGTTTTGTCGAAGGCGCGCTTCAGCATGGCTTCCTCCCGCGGGGCTCGTGCGATTGTTCGATCCCGCATACAAAAGCCCCTGTGGCTTCACAAGAAAGAAGGCTCAGCGCTGCCATGCGCGGGAGCATGGCGCGGCGCGGGCGCAGGGGCCAGCGGATCGGGAGCGTTGGGCGGGGTGTCGGCCACATCCTGCCGAGAGGAGGGGGCTTGGGGGCGGTTGGTGGGCTCGGCGGAGGGGGATTCAGGGGCGCGGGCGGACCGCGGCGTCTTGGCGAAAGGTCGGTGCGTCGTGCCGAGGTCGACAGCATCCCCCCACCACCCTCTCACCCCTTCCAGACAGAGGGCGCGCGCCGGACCGGGGGCCGGCGCTGCCGACCTCTGAGCTACGCGCTTTATCCCAGCAAGGTCAGGGCTAGAGGTGATCTATTTGCTTCGCCCACAAGAGCGCCGGCCCAAGGGGCCGGTCCGGCGCGCGCCCGGCATCTTCGATGCTATTCGGGCGAAAGGAGGGCACTTTGGCTCCAGCGTGGCATCTTCCGTGTTGGTCGGGCGCTTTTGGTCCCGGCGCTGCATCTTCGTTGCTGTTCGGACGCAAGCGGGCGCTTCGGCCTAAACGTGGCGTCCAACTGAGCAGTCTGATCAACGTGCTGTCGCCGACGACCTCGCCACGACCCTCTCCACCAGCTCAACAGAGGGCGCGCGCCGGACCGGGGGCCGGCGCTTCTGACCTTTGAGCTACGCGCTTTATCCCAACAAGGTCAGGGCTAGGTGTGAGCTTAGCACACCGCCTGAAGGAGCGCCGGCCCAAGGGGCCGGTCCGGCGCGCGCCCGGCACCTTCGGTGCTATTCGGGCGCAAGGAGGGCACAGACACGACGGGATGTGCTCGGATTAGATGTAAGGAGGGAGCAAACTCGACGGAATTTGCTCTGGAGGTGGGAAGTGCAGGGAAACTTGAGTGTCGCTGTTGCGCAGACTTGGCTTCGGACGGACTGGGCAGCCCGGAGGTGACCCGGTGACCCGAAGCCCCACACAAGCGCCCCACACCCTACCACAACCACTCACCCCAACCCCAACCGCCGGTCCAGCGCCTCCCCCGCCCCGGCGCGGTAGTGGAATACCTGCCACCCGCGCGCGCTCGCGGCCTCGAGGTTCTCCTCGGTGTCGTCGACCAGCAGGATCCGCCCGGGCGGCACCTCGGTCTCGCGCTCCAGGATCGCGAAGAACTCCGCGAAGGGCTTGCGCACCCCCATCCGCCCCGAGGAGAACATCCCGTCGATCAGCGGGCCGAAGCCCATCTCCTCCTCGATGTAGCGGCAGCGGCGGTCCTCGTTGTTGGTGGCGATCACCTGGCGCAGCCCGCGCGCCCTCAAAGCCTTCAGCCGCGCCTGCATTGCCGGATCGGTGTTGGCGTCGCGCTCGAACCAGTAGCGCAGGATGGCGTCGGGGCCGGGGGCGTAGCCCACCTCCTCGGTCCAGCCTGCCACCGCCTCGCGCAGGTCGCGGCGGCCGGCGACCACCGCCTCGAAGACCTCGCCCGAGAGATGCCGCGTCAGCGAGGACACCGGATGCCCGATCTCCGCCTCGAAGTGGCGCGCCCAGAGGTGGCGCCCCTCGTGGATGTTGTCGTTCAACACGCCGTCGAAGTCCCAGGCGATGAGGGCGAGATCCTGTGCCATCACCGCCAAGCTAGGCCCCGCGCGCCCCTTTGCCCATAGGACGTGGCGTCCCGCTTGACCGGGGCCGGGCGCGGGGCGCAGAATGAGAACCAAGGGAGAACGACATGACACCCGGCAAGGCCTTTCTGACATCCGAGGAGATCCGCAGCCTCTCGGCCCGATCGGATCTCTGGGGGATGTGGCTTGTCGGCCATTGCTGGGGGGTGATCCTCCTGGCGCTGGGGCTCTTCGCGCTCTGGCCGAACCCACTGAACTTCCTGATCGCGGTGATCGTGATCGGCTCGCGACAGCTCGGCCTCGCGATCCTGATGCATGAGGCGGCCCATAACGCGCTCTTCCGCACCAAGGCCTGGAACGAGTTTGCCGGCGAATGGCTCTGCGGGCGGCCGATCATCGCCGACCTGCCGGAATACCGGCACTACCACCTGACCCACCACCGCCACACCCAGACCGAGCGCGACCCCGACCTGCGGCTCTCCAAGCCCTTCCCGACCACCCGCGCCTCGCTGATGCGGAAGTTCTTCCGCGACATCACCGGCCAGACCGGCATCAAGCAGCGCGCCCAGCAGATCATGTTCGCCTTCAAGATGGCCGGCGAGGTCGAGGGCACGCCCTCCTCGCAGGACCTCGCGCAGGCCTTCTCGGGGCCGGTGATCGGGCGGGCGGTGCTGGCCAACCTGGCGCTCTTCGCGCTGTTCTGGGCCGTCTCGGGGCTCTGGTGGGCCTGGCTCGCCTTCTGGCTCCTGCCGCTCCTGACCTGGTTCCAGCTGGTGCTACGCATCCGCAACATCGCCGAACACGGCGCGGTGGAGTTCTCCGACGACCCGCTACGCAACACCCGGACGACGCTGGCCAACCCGCTCGAGCGGCTGCTGGTTGCGCCCTACTGGGTGAACTACCATCTCGAACACCACCTGGTGATGCACATCCCGGCGCATAACCTGCCGAAGCTGCACGCCCTGATGATCGAGAAGGGACACGGGAGCACGATGACCACCGCGCCGAACTACCTTTCCGTCCTGGCCCGCGCCTCGTCGCGCCCCGCATGAGCTACGCCCCCTACGGCCCCCGCATCGCGGAGGCCCGGACCAAGCCCGCTCTCTGGCGGCTCCTGGCCGGGCTGGCGCTGGCGCTCATCGTCTCGCTGGCGCTGAGCCAGGCGCTCCTGTTCGGGGCGGTGCGCATCGGCGGCGAGGAGCTTCTGCCCGGCATCATCGGCGGCACCACGCCAGCGGGGCTGATCCTGGTGCTTTCCGGCATGGGCACGCTGACGCTCGGCACGCTGGCGGCGACGCATTTGCTGCACGGGCGCGGGCTGCGCACGCTGATCGGGCCCTACGGGCTGGCGCTGCGCCAGGCGGGCCGGGTCTTCGGCGCGCTGGTGGTGCTGCAGGCGCTGCTCCTGGGGCTGATGAGCTGGGGCTTCGAGGGCGCGCTGATCCAGCAGAGGGCGCTGGGGATCTGGCTGGCACTCCTGCCGCTGGGGCTGCTCGCGGTGCTGATCCAGACCAGCGCCGAGGAGATCCTCTTCCGCGGCTACATCCAGGGCCAGCTCGCGGCGCGCTTTTCCCATCCCGCGCTCTGGATCCTGCCGCAGGCGGCGCTTTTCGCCGCCGGGCATTACACCGCCGGGACCTTCGGGTCGAACGCCCTGGGGATCGCGCTCTGGGCCGGGGTCTTCGGGCTGATCGCCGGGGACCTGACCGCGCGCTCGGGCACGCTGGGCCCCGCCATGGCGCTGCATTTCGTCAACAACGCCATGGTGATCCTGGTGATCTCCATGGACGGGATGCTCTCGGGCCTGTCGCTCTACACGCTGCCCTTCTCGCCCGGGGACGAGACCGAGGTCGCCCGCGCCATGCCGCTGGAGTTCGGCGGCCTGCTGGTGAGCTGGCTCGCCGCGCGGGTCGCGCTCAGGCGATAGGCGCCCGCATTCCCCCGCGTGATTGCATTTCGCCCCGCCCCGGAATAAGTCGGGCCTCGACCTAGGCAGCGCCGGAAAGACCGCATGAACTGGATCACCAACTACGTTCGTCCGCGCATCAACTCGATCTTCTCGCGGCGCGAGATTCCAGAGAACCTCTGGACCAAGTGCGAGTCCTGCGGGACGATGCTGTTCCACCGTGAGCTGACCGACAGCCTCTATGTCTGCTCGAACTGCAGCCACCACATGCAGATCACCCCGCGGGCGCGCTTCACCGCGCTCTTCGACGGCGGGATCTTCTCGGAGGTGACGGTGCCCGAGCCGGTCGCCGACCCGCTGCATTTCCGCGACCAGAAGAAATACCCCGACCGGCTGAAGTCGGCGCAGCGCTCCACCGGCGAGAAAGAGGCCATGCTGGTCGCCGCCGGCGAGATCGGCCGCACCCCGGTGGTGGCCGCCGCGCAGGACTTCAGCTTCATGGGCGGCTCCATGGGCATGTATGTCGGCAATGCGATCATCGCCGCCGCCGAAGAGGCCCTGCGCCTGCACCGTCCGCTGGTGCTGTTCTCCGCCGCGGGCGGCGCGCGGATGCAGGAGGGCATCCTGTCGCTCATGCAGATGCCGCGCACCACGGTCGCGATCCAGATGCTGCGCGAGGCGGGGCTGCCCTATATCGTCGTGCTGACCCATCCCACCACCGGCGGGGTGACGGCCTCCTACGCGATGCTGGGCGACGTGCAGATCGCCGAGCCCAACGCGCTGATCTGCTTCGCGGGCCCGCGGGTGATCGAACAGACCATCCGCGAGAAGCTGCCCGAGGGCTTCCAGCGCGCGGAATACCTGCTCGAGCACGGGATGCTCGACCGGGTGACCGACCGCCGCGAGCTGCGCGAGGAACTGGTGGTGATCCTGCGCATCCTGATGCAGTCGCCGCCGGCGGTCTGGGGCGATCTGCCCGCCCCCGCCGAGCCCGTCGTCGAGGATCAGGGCGCGGAGGCCCCCGAGCCCCCCGCGGGCGAGTCCTCCAAGGAATGAGCGGGGCCGCCTCGGACCACATCCTCGAGCGGATGATGGCCCTGCACCCCAAGTATATCGACCTCACGCTCGACCGGGTCTGGCGGCTTCTGGAAAAGCTCGGGCACCCCGAGCGCGACCTGCCGCCGGTGATCCACCTCGCGGGCACCAACGGCAAGGGCTCGACCCAGGCGATGATCCGCGCCGGGCTCGAGGCCGGGGGCGCGCGGGTGCATGCCTATACCTCGCCGCATCTGGCGCGCTTTCACGAGCGCATCCGCCTGGCCGGGGCGCTGATCTCGGAGCCCGACCTCGCCGCGCTCCTCGACGAGGTCTATGCGGTCAACGGCCCCGACCCGATCACCTATTTCGAGATCACGACCTGCGCCGCGCTGCTGGCTTTCGCGCGCAGCCCCGCGGATTACCTGCTGCTCGAGACCGGGCTCGGCGGGCGGCTCGACGCGACCAATGTGGTCGCGCGCCCGGCGCTGACGGTGATCACCCCGATTGCCATGGACCACGAGGCCTACCTCGGCGACACGCTGACCAAGATCGCGGGCGAGAAGGCCGGCATCCTGAAGCGCGGCGTGCCGGTGGTCGTCGGCCCGCAGGAGGAGGCCGCGCTCGAGGTGATCGAGGCCCGCGCGGCCCGGCTCGGCGCCGAGGTCATCGCCGCGGGCCAGCACTGGCATGTGACCGAGGAGCACGGCCGGCTGGTCTTCCAGGACGAGCGCGGGCTGCTCGACCTGCCGCGCCCGGTGCTGCCCGGGCGGCACCAGTTCGACAACGCCGGGGCCGCGCTGGCCGCGCTTCGGCACCTGGGCCGCGGTGAGGCCGCCTGCGAGGCTGCCGTGACCCGCGCCGAATGGCCCGCGCGGATGCAGCGGCTGCGCGACGGCCCGCTCGTCGCGGCCGCCGGGGGCGCCGAGCTCTGGCTCGACGGCGGGCACAACCCGGCCGCCGGGGCCGCGCTGGCCGCGCATCTGGGCGATCTGCCGGAGCGGCCGACCTATCTCTTGTGCGGGATGCTCAACACCAAGGATGTGACCGGCTTCCTGCGCGCCTTCGCGGGCCAGGTTCGCGGGCTCGTCGCGGTGGACATCCCCGGAGAGGCCAACACCCTGCCCGCCGAGGAGACCGCCGCCCGCGCCCGCGACGCCGGGCTCGAGGCCGAGACGGCTTCCGATGTGCTTGCGGCGCTGGCCGCGATCACCGCCCGCAGCCCCGGCGCCCGGGTGCTGATCTGCGGCTCGCTCTACCTCGCCGGCCGCATCCTGCGCGAGAACGGCTGACCCGCAACAAGTTGTCGGGTCGGATTTCTGCGAAACCATAGCTTGGCGGCAACACTATATATTGACGGCTCTGTGCAAAGCCCGCTATGATTCGGGCAACATCTTGCCGAACAATACAACCAGGGGACGGCACGAGGGGACATCGCCCAGGCGATCGCGGCCTCGCGCGACGGAAGGACTCCGTCTCGCGCCCGCGGGGACAGCGCCCGGGCCACGCGACAAAACAGGCAGTTCAAGGCCGGATCGAGCAGAGAACAATAGGGGTCCTTCGGGGCCCCTTTTTTTGTGTTTGTTTGGTGGAGTGTTGAGAGGTGTTGGGGCGCGTGAGTGAGGTGGGTGTGTGGGCGGTCGGTTTTTCTTGGTGGCGCTTGGCGGGTGCTGGGGTCGAGGCGCACGCGTGAAGCGCGCGGGGGGTGCCGGGGTCGAGACGCACGCGTGAAGCGCGCGTGGCGGGCTAACGGCCGGGCCGCACCCGGATGGAACGCACCCCGACACACTGATCAACTCGACAGCGCATGAGGCCACCGCCTCGCGACGCCGCCACACCCAATAGAAACAGCCAAATCCCGCGCCCTTGCCCCCTCTCAACAAGCCCCAACAAAGGGCGCGCGCCGGACCGGGGGCCGGCGCTGCCGACCTCTGAGCTATGCGCTTTATCCACGCAAGGTCAGGACAAGCTGCAAGCTAAACGCACCACCCCAAGGAGCGCCGGCCCAAGGGGCCGGTCCGGCGCGCGCCCGGCACCTTCGGTGCTGTTCGGGCGCAAGTGGGGCGCATTGGTCCAAACCCGGCACTTTCGGTGTTGTCCGGGCGCAAGAAGAGGCGCGGGTGGTGAGGGTCGTGCGCCAAGGCAAAGTGGCAGAAGCCCCCTCTACCTCTCCTGCCCCCAATCCGCGGACTGCATCTCTCGCAGCCGGCTCGCGGTGCGCTCGAACTCGAAAGCCCCCGGACCCTCGACGTAAAGATACTCGGGCTCCGCCGCCGCCGAGACGATCAACCGCGTCCCGGCCTCGTAAAGCGTGTCGATCAGCGTCACGAAGCGCTTCGCCTCGTTGAAGTTCGACCGGCCGAGCTGCGGCACGTTCTCGAGGATCAGGACCCGCAGGCTCTCGGCCAGCTTGAGGTAATCCGCGGGCCCGAGCGGCTTGCCGCAAAGCTCGTAGAAGGGCACCCGCGCGGCGCCGCCGGCGTAGCGCGGCAGGGTGATCTGGCGACCCTTGACCGAGAGCACCAGCTCCTCCTCTTGGCCCCCGGAGAGCCGCTCCCAGAGCGCATCCAGCGCGACGCGGGCCTCGGCATTGGCGGGGGTGAAATAGGTCTCGGTCCCGGCCAGCCGGTCCTGGCGGTAGTCCTTGGCGGCGGAAAGCTCGTGCACCACCATCCGCTCTTTCAGAAGCGCGATGAAGGGCAGGAAGAGTTGCCGGTTCAGCCCGTCCTTGTAAAGATCATCCGGCACCCGGTTCGAGGTGGTGACCACCACGCAGCCGGCCTCGAAGAGCTGCTCGAAAAGCCGCCCCACGATCATCGCGTCGGCGATGTCGGTGATCTGCATCTCGTCGAAGGCAAAGACCTTCACGCTGTCCGAGACCGCCTTGGCGACCGGCTTGATCGGATCCTCGGTGCCGGCCTGGCGCTCGCGGTGCACGGCCTCCTGCACCTCCTGCATGAAGGCGTGGAAATGCACCCGGCGGGTCGGCACCTCGAGGCTTTCCACGAAAAGGTCCATGAGCATCGACTTGCCGCGCCCGACCCCGCCCCAGATGTAAAGCCCCTCGGGCGGCGGCGGCGCCTTGCGGAAAAGCCCGCGCTTCTTCGGCGCGTTCAGCGCCTTTGCGATACGGTCGAACTCGGGCAGGACGGCGCGCTGCGCGGGGTCGGCCTCGAGCCGTCCTTCCGCGATCCGCGCCTCGTAAAGCGCCGTCAGCGGGTCAGACATTCGGTTCGCCCTGCAGCCCCAGGAGCTTGCGGAAGCCGGTCCAATAGCCGGGCAGCTGCGGCGGGCCGTCGAGCCCCTCGATCGCAGCCTCGGCCCAGGGCGCCATATGCGAGCGCGCGAAGCCGCGCCCCCAGTCGAGGTAGTCGTCGGCATATTCCGGGCGCAGCCGGCAGGCCGAACCGACAAGCCCCACCAGCGTCTCGGGCGGCGAATACCATTCGTCCTGGATGCCGGTCACGGTGGACTGCAGGAAAGGCCCGACAAGCCGCATGATGCGCTTTTCCGAGAACTGCAGCAGCAGCTTGCCCATCTCGTCGCGGTTGTAGTGGATCAGCGGCGGGAAGGTGTCGAAGAAGATCGCGCGGCCGTCGCGGATCGCGAAGTTGCGGATCGAGGGGTGAAAGCCGACGCGGGTCTCGAGCCCCTCGGCCTTGGCCCAGAAGCCGGCGATGACCTCGCCCGCGGCCTGCATCATGTCGAGCGTCGCCTGCTTGCCGTCGTCGCGCATCCGCGGCCGCATCAGGCTGTCGAGCGGCAGCGCCTCCTGCACGATGACCGGGGTCTCCTTGCCGGAGAGCTCGACGAGGTGGAACTCGGTCTCGGGCAGCGGCACGTCGCAGTCGGTCAGCACCCGGACGTAATCCTCGTGCGCCTGGGCGAGCTTGGCCAGCTCGGCGCGGCTGGCGGCCCCGCGGTAGACCTTGATCACCCGGTCCGAGAAGGGCCCCGAGGGCGGCTGGAAGGGCGCGCAGAAATAGCCCAGCCGGGATATCGTCCGGCCCCGCGTGGCGGCATCGGAGGTGATCAGATCGGCAAGGGCGGCAAGGTCGGTCATGGCGTCTCCGGGCGCGGGTCGGACATCCTCTGCCCTCGGGGTCTACCCGGTTGCGAGCCGCTCTGCCACCTCTTGTGCAAGCGCCTCGACCTCGGCGCGGGCCGGCGTCTTGCGGCCCTCGGCGCCCGAGAGCCCCTTGCCCATGGCCTCGGCGTAGATGGTGCGGTTGGCGATCTGGCTCGCCGCGATCGCGGCCTCGAGCCGGGCCGCGGCCTCGCTCACCTCGCCGGCGAGCCGGGTGCGGGCGCGGGTGCGGTTCATCACCACCAGCGCGTCCTTCTCCTCGCGGCGTGCAAGGTCGAGCACGCCCTCGGTGGCCCAGAGATCGACATGGCTCATGGCCACCGGCACGACCACGAGGTCGGCCACCCGCAGCGCCGGGCGCAGGTCGCTGTCGGCCTTGGGCGGGGTGTCGACGATGACCACGTCGCATTCCGAGGAGAGCTTGCGGGTCTCATAGGTGATCCCCCAGGCCGAAGAGGTCGCGAAATCGAGCCCCACCGTGGCGTCGGGATGGTCCTCGACCCGGGTCATGAACCAGCGCCCGAGGCTGCCCTGCGGGTCGGTGTCGACCAGCGCCACGGTCTTGCCCTGGCGCAGGAAGCCGACCGCGAGATTGGCGGCCAGCGTGGTCTTGCCGGAGCCGCCCTTCTGCTGCGCGACGGTGATGATCGAGCCGGCCATGCGAATCGCCCTCCTGTTGATCCGCGAGGGAGTTTGCACCTGCAGCATAGGAATGGCCACATGCGCCGCCGAGACAGCGCCGCAGCGCGGCATGCGGGTGACGGGGGTGCTGAAAGGGTGGGCTTTGGGGGAGGTGTTTGGGAGGGCCGGGAGGTGTGTGGCAGGGGGCTCGCCATGCGACGAGACGGCAGGTTGCTGCAAGACGCTGACGGCCCCCACTTGCGCCCGAACAGCATCGAAGATGCCGGGCGCGCGCCGGACCGGCCCGATGGGCCGGCGCTCTTGGGAGTGGCGTGCCTAGCTCACAGTGAGCAATGACCTTGTTGCCATAAAGCGCATAGCCCGGAGGGCAGCAGCGCCGGCCCCCGGTCCGCCGCGCGCCCTCACGTCCCCCCACACCCCCGCCGATTAACCAACGGTTAACCGCTTTGGCGAGACGATTCCGCCATGTTGCGCTCCGCCCTCCGCCGCGCCGGTCTGGCGCTTCTGGCCTGTCTGCCCGCCGCGCTTGCCGAGGCCGGGGCCTGGCCGCGCGAGAAGGGTGCGCTTTTCGTCTCGACCACCAGCTACCTCTCCTGGTCGCAGGACCTGACCACCTGGACGAGCTACTACCCGAGCGCCCGCTACGACACGCTCTTCATCGAATACGGGCTGACCGAGCGCTGGACGGTGGGGCTCGACCTCGGGCGCTCGGTCTCGGGGGCGACCAAGACGGTGGCCTTCGCGACCCGGCCCTTCGCGCGGCCGGTCCTTGGGCTGCAGGTGGCGCCGACGCTGGGCATCGGCCAGATCGACGGGATGCAGGTGATCCGCCCGGCGCTCTCGCTCGGCAAGGGCGCGGACTGGGGCTGGCTGGCGGCGGATTTCGCCGCCGAGCTCTTCCCGGAGCGCGGCGAGACCGACGTGAAGCTCGACCTGACCATGGGCGCCAAATTCGGCCGCCGCCGCGCGATGGTGCAGTTCCAGGGCGGCCAGCAGGCGGGCGACGCGCCCTTCCTGCGGGTGGTGCCCTCGGTCACGACGCCGCTTTTCAAGCGCTACGAGCTGGAGCTCGGCGGCAGCTACGGGGTGATCGGGGACAGCAGCATGGGGCTGAAGCTGGGGCTCTGGGCGGAGTTCTGAGAGGGCAGCGGCCGGCGCCTCCACCAGCCACCCGAGCAACCGCCCCGCCCTGTCCAGCCCCGAAAACGCCCCTGCCCCACACTCACACCCGCCACACTCTCCCGCCCCCAACCCCCCGCCCAAACCTCAATCCATCCGGATCGTCACATTGGCGTCACCCCGCACCGCGCCGGGGTAGATCAGATGGACCTGGTTGTTCGCCCCGCCCTCGCGGGTCGAGACATAGGGCATCCACCATTCGCTCACATTGGCGGCGTTGCGCAGCCGCGAGGTATGCACCACGGCGTCCACTTCCTCGGCCCAGGCGTCGAAGGGCAGCTCGCCCTCGGTGTCGATCACCCAGGTGTCGGCATGTGTGTTCTGGGCATGCGCCACCACCAGCGGGTTCTGCGCGGCCTTCTCGACATTGGCGAAGGTGTTGTTGGTGAAGCGCACCCGCTTCATCCTGGCGAAATCCAGGGGCGCGAAGCTGGTGTCGGGCCGCTCGACCCGCTCGATCGTGCCCGAGGAGGCCCGGAAGGTATTGCCCGAGACGTTGAACCCGTTGAGGAAATGCCCCGAGCCATAGGGTTTGACCACGATGAAGGCGAAGCTCGTCGCGACCTTGGAGCAGAGGAAGACATTGTCGGTGATCGAGAGCCCCGCGAAGCCGAAGCCGCTGACGTAATCGGGCTCGGGCTCGCGCTCGTTGGTCCATTCGACGAAGCAATTGTCGATGTAGTTGTTGGCGATCTGCGTGTTGCAGGCCCGGAGCGCCAGCACGATGCCCGCCGTGCGGATGCCGTTCGCCGCCGCGTCGCCCTGGAAGAAATGGTTGCCGGTGATCAGGTTCTGCGCCCCCGAGGCGACCACGAAATGGCGGAACTGCGAGGCCCGGCAATCGCGCAGCTTCACGTCGTTGGCGTTGACGTTGATCGCCACGGACTGGCGGTTCTGCACCAGCTCGCCGCCCTCGTGGCTGAGGAACTGGCAATGTTCGATCAACATGCCCTGGCAGCCCTCGCCGGGGCTGGTGATGCCGCGGTTCTTCGGCCGGTTGAAGGTGCATTCGCGGATCACCATCACCGTGCCCGAGGGTGCGAGCATGACGCCCGAAGCCTCGATCGCGCATTGGAACTCGATGTCCTCGAGCTGGAAAACGTCGAGCCGCTCGAAGCCCGAGAAATCCAGCATGTAGCGGAAGCGCCGGAAGGTGTAGTTCTGGGTGCCCACCGCGTCCGAGAGCGGCTGCGAGAGCGTGACCTCCTGGGCGGCGGGATTGACCGCGCGGACGTAGATCTCGCGGCCGACGCCCGCGCCCTCGACCAGCGCGCCGACGGGGATGACCTCGGCATTGGTCACATTGCTGAGCCGGGTGGGCTGGGCGGCGGAATAGCTGGCCTGCCGGGTGACCACGCTTTCCGCCCAGTCGCCGCCCGCCGAGGCCTGCAGCTGGCCGTTCCGCAGCACCCGCCGCTGGGCATAGCTCGTGCGGTTGGCCACCGCCGCCTGCACGTCGAGCGGGCCCGAGAGCGAGACCCGCCGCCCGCCCATGTCGAGGCTCTCGTGGTCGGCGTCGTTCATCAGCGCCTGGAGCGCCTTCTTCAGCGCCTCCTCCTCGTCGCCGAAGGCGTCGATATAGCTCGGCAGGCGGAAGTTCTTGGTCAGCGAGAGGCGCTTCTCGGCGGGCATGGTCACCTGGCCCTCGAAGATCACCTCGCTGTCGAGGGTCACGTCCTCGGCCAGGAGGTAGCTGCCCGCGCTGACGAAGAGCGAGCGGCCCTGGGTCGCGGCGTCGGCGGCCTCGAAGGCGGCGCTGTCGTCGGTGATCCCGTCGCCCAGCGCGCCGTAGTCGCGCACGTCGACATAGCCCAGCATGTCGCGCAGGAAGACCGAGGTCACATCCTCGATCTCGATGTCGTCGACGCGCACGAGCGCGCCCGTCGCGCCCGTGAGGTCGATGCCGAAATGGCCGTATGTCGGGCTTGGCCCCCAGACCATGTCGACGCCGGTGCGCGCGCCCGAGCCGATGATCGCCGAGACCTCCACCACGGTGCCGTAGTCCGGCACCGCGACGCTCGCGGCGGTGAGCGGGATGCCGGTCACCGCCGCTCCGCCCGGGGATCCGGCCCAGGCCGCGACCCGCACCGAGGGCAGGCTGCCCGAGAGCACCTTCACCCGGGTCCGCACCCGCAGGTAGACGCCCGGCGCGATCGGCACCTCGCCCATGTAGCGGATCTTCTGGGTGGCCTCGGTCTTCAGAAGCTCGAGGCAGCCGCCGAAGTCCTGGTCGGCGGTCACGATGCTGGCGCCCGCCGCACTGGCGTAGCTGTCCGAGCCCGGCGTGCCGTCCTGGCGCGACCAGACCTCGAGCCCCTCGGCAAAGGGCGGCGGCATCAGGTCCCAGCCCTCGGTGATCGCCTTGTTCATCGCTGTCCCCTTCCTTGGCAGGCCGCGCGGCGGCACCGCGCGGGAGGACAGGGATAGCGAGCCCTTGGTTAACCGGGCCTTGGGGCGGCGCGCGTTGCGGCCTTCGGGGCGGGCCGGGGCGCGGTTTGGCTCAGGCCGCGACGCCGGTCTGCGGCAGGATCTGCACGCCGTCGATCAGCCAGCCGCCCTCGGTCTCCAGCATCCGGTATTCGAGGACATGCAGCCGCCCGCCCTCGTCGGTGACGATGACGCGCTGGAAGAGCCGCCCGTCCATCTGTCTGAGCGCGCCGAAGTCGATGTTGTCGGGGCGCCAGACCATCGGGTAGCCCTGTTCGACCATGCGGCCGAACATCTCGGGCGTGCGGAAGATGCCGCGGATCATCGGGCTGGCGTATTCGAAGGCGCCCGCGACATCGCCGCCGCGGAAGGCCTCCATCTGTTTCGAGATCACCGCCTCGATGCCGGGCTCGGGGGCCAGGACATCCTGCGCCCAGGCCGGCAGGGCCAGCCAGAGCGCGGCGAGCGGGGCGAGAATGCGCAGGCGCATCATGGGTCCTCCTCTCCTCGGGGTGGGAGGAGAGATAGCGCGTCTCCGCCCGTCCCCAAGTCACGGCCCGGCGAGCCGGGGAGTTTCGGGGGGGTGTCGGGGCGCGATGGCGGATGTGGTGCGGGATGCATCGGCGCATGGGGTGTGTCGGCGGATGGGAGCGGACAACCCGCTGTGGGCGTTCTGGGGGTTACCGTTGTGCAGCGGACGGTCGGCACAGACAGCACCATGCCGCCCAATCGGCTCGCACGGCCAGAGGGCGCGCGCCGGACCGGGGGCCGGCGCTGCCGACCTCTGGGCGACGCGCTTTATGGTAGCAAGGTCGGGGCTAGGGGTGAGCTATGCGCGCCATCCCAAGGAGCGCCGGCCCAAGGGGCCGGTCCGGCGCGCGCCCGGCACCTTCGGTGCTATTCGGGCGCAAGGGGGGCTGGCTGAACCGGAGCACGCTGGTGCTGGCGGCTGGCCAGAAGACCACGTGCAGAAGCCACGCGCTCTGCCCTCGCCGCCCCTCCCGCCAGCTGGCAGATGGGAGCGGACAACCCGCCGTGGGCGTTCTGAGGATTAGCGTTGTGCAGCGAAAGGTCGGCACAGGGAGCGCCATGCCGCCCTATCGGCCCGCACGGCCAGAGGGCGCGCGCCGGACCGGGGGCCGGCGCTGCTGACCTCTGGGCGACGCGCTTTATCCACGCAAGGTCAGGGCTAGGGGTGAGCTATGCGCGCCACCCCAAGGAGCGCCGGCCCATCGGGCCGGTCCGGCGCGCGCCCGGCACCTTCGGTGCTGTTCGGGCGCAAGGGGGCGCGGGGATTTGGGCGGTGCGCGCGACTGTCAGCGGTGCAGCACCATCACGCCACGCCGCCCCCCAAAGCCCCGCCAAAATCACCCCAGCTCGCCCGCCAGGCCCTTCTCGATCAGCGCCACGCTCTCTTCCACGCCGTAAAGCGCGATGAACCCGCCGAAGCGCGGGCCCTGGCTCGCGCCCATCAGCACCTCGTAGAGCGCCTTGAACCAGTTCCGCAGCGGCTCGAAGCCGTGCTCCTTGCCGACCGCGAAGACCAGGCTCTGCAGCGTCTCGTCGTCGCGCGGGCCCTCGTGGGCGCGCAGCCGCTCGGCCAGGTCGCGCATCGCGGCGGCCTCGGTCTCGTCCGGCGCGCGGTAGGTCTTGCCCGGCTTCACGAAGTCCTCGTAGTAGCGGATCGCGAAGCCCGCGGCCTGGTCGAGATCCGGGTTGCCCTCGGGCGAGGCCTCGGGCGCGTAGCGCCGGATGAAGCCCCAGAGCGTCTCCTTGCTCTCGGCGCCCGAGACCGACACCAGGTTCAGAAGCATCGCGAAGGGCACCACCATGGTCGAGGCCGGCACCGCGCCGCCGTGGATGTGCCACACCGGGTTCGCGGCCTGCTGCTCGGGGCTCTGGCCCGGGTAGGCGCGCAGCTGCTGGTGGTATTCGTCGACCGCCTTGGGGATCACGTCCCAGGACAGCCGCTTGGCGGTCTTGGGCTTCTGGAACATGTAATAGGCCAGGCTCTCGGTCGAGGCATAGGTCAGCCATTCGTCGATCGAGAGGCCATTGCCCTTGGACTTCGAGATCTTCTCGCCGTTGGCATCGAGGAACAGCTCGTAGGTAAAATGCTCGGGCTTGGCGCCGCCGAGGATCTCGCAGATCCGGTCGTAGATCGGCGTGTTGGTGGAATGGTCCTTGCCATACATCTCGAAGTCGACGCCCAGCGCCGCCCAGCGCGCGCCGAAATCGGGCTTCCACTGCAGCTTCACCTGGCCGCCGGTGACCGGCAGGGTCCACTCGCGGCCGTCCTCGTCGTCGAAGGTGATCTCGCCCTTGGCGGCATCGACATGCTTGATCGGCACGTAAAGCACGCGGCCGGTCTCGGGGTGCAGCGGCAGGAAGATCGAATAGGTCTGCTGGCGCTCCTCGCGCAGCGACTTCAGCATCACCGCCATGATGTCGTCGTAGCGCTCGCAGGCGCGCAGGAGCACCTCGTCGAAGGCGCCGGACTTGTAGTATTCGGTGGCCGAGTAGAACTCGTACTCGAAGCCGAAGGTGTCGAGGAAACGCCGCAGCATGGCGTTGTTGTGATGGCCGAAGCTCTCATGCGTGCCGAAGGGATCGGGCACCGAGGTGAGCGGCTTCTGCAGGTGCTCGCGCAGCATCTCGGGGTTGGGCACGTTGTCGGGCACCTTGCGCATGCCGTCCATGTCGTCCGAGAAGCAGATCAGCCGGGTCGGCACATCCGAGATCGCCTCGAAGGCGCGGCGGATCATCGTGGTGCGCGCCACCTCGCCGAAGGTGCCGATATGCGGCAGCCCCGAGGGGCCGTAGCCGGTCTCGAACAGGATGTGGTCCTTCTGGCTCTTGCCGGCCTCGTGGCGTTTGAGCAGACGGCGTGCCTCTTCGAACGGCCAGGCCTTCGAATTCATCGCGGCGTCGCGAAACTCCGACATCTCGTCTGCTCCTTGATTGGCAAGACCCCGCGCAGGCGGGGAAAATGGGGCTCTCTCGAGCGCCCGCTACCTATTGCGGCGCTTGATCGGGGTCAATATTTTCAACGCAGGCAAAAGTTCCCCTCCGGCAAGGACCGACACATGCAAGATTCGATCGAACATTCGTTTTCACCGCAGGACGCCCTGGTGGCGCTGATGGTCGCGGTCTCGGCCTCGGACGAGAACATCCGCACCACCGAACTGGTGAAGATCCAGTCGATCGTGACCACTCTGCCGGTCTTCACCGATTTCGACGTCGACCGGATCAAGAACGTCTCGCAGAGCGTCTTCGACCTCTTCGACCAGGAAGACGGGCTCGACGCGCTCTTCGGGCTCTTGCGCGAGGCCCTGCCCGAGCGGCTGAACGAGACCGCCTATGCCCTGGCCTGCGACGTGGCCGCCGCCGACGGCACGCTGACCGACCCCGAGCTGCGCCTGCTCGAGGAGATCCGCTACGAGCTCGACATCGACCGCCTGCACGCCGCCGCCATCGAACGCGGCGCCCGCGCTCGCCACATGCGGGCGTGAGGGGCACCGGCGGGGCCGTGCCTCATTCGGGAGGTTGGCGGGACTGAACGCCTGGTGAGCTGGCGGGCGCAGGAGAGATTTCGCGGCGCCCTGACCGGCGTGGCACCCCGGGTGCCCTGATCGGCGCGCCACTTGCGAGGCCGGGCGCCCCCCCGCGAATCGTATCGGTGACAATCGAAAAATTGCCCGTCCGGGCGACGCGGGGTATTTCCGGGCCAAAGGAGCCCGCCCATGGACCGTCCCGCGCCCTTGATCACGCCCGTGCTTGTCGCCGGCTGCATCATCATCCTCGTGAGTTTCGCGATCCGCGCGAGCTTCGGGGTCTTCCAGATCCCCGTCGCCGAGGAGTTCGGCTGGCTGCGCTCGGAGTTCTCGCTCGCCATCGCGATCCAGAACCTGGCCTGGGGCATCGGCCAGCCGCTATTCGGGGCCATGGCGGAACGGCTGGGCGACCGGCTGGCGATCGTGCTCGGGGCGATCACCTACGCGGTGGGGCTGGTGCTGTCGTCCTTCGCGACCACGCCCGAGGCGCACCAGGCGCTCGAGGTGCTGGTGGGCTTCGGCGTCGCGGGCACCGGCTTCGGGGTGATCCTCGCGGTGGTGGGCCGCGCCTCCTCGGACAAGAACCGCTCCATGTCGCTGGCCATCGCCACGGCGGCGGGCAGCGCGGGCCAGGTCTTCGGTGCGCCGCTGGCGGAATGGATGCTGGGCTTCATGGCCTGGCAGGAGGTCTTCCTGCTCTTCGCCGCGGCGATCCTCGCGGTGCTGCTGTGCCTGCCGATGATCCGCGCGCCGCAGGCCTCGAAGAGCGAGCTGGAAGAGAGCATGGGCCATATCCTCGGCAAGGCGCTGCGCGATCCCTCCTTCTCGCTGATTTTCATCGGCTTTTTCTCCTGCGGCTACCAGCTCGCCTTCGTGACCGCGCATTTCCCCGCGCTGGTGACCGAGATGTGCGGCCCGATCCTGCAGGGCGGGGTGCTGCATTCGGTGGGGATCACCACGACCTCGGCGCTGGGGGCGGTGGCGATCTCGCTCATCGGGCTCTTCAACATCGCGGGCACGCTGGTGGCGGGCTGGCTCGGCAACCATTTCCCGCGGAAATACCTGCTGACGGCGATCTACACCGGGCGGACCATCGCCGCGGCGCTGTTCATCATGCTGCCGATCACGCCGGTCTCGGTCCTGGTCTTCAGTGCCGTCATGGGGGCGCTCTGGCTCGCGACGGTGCCGCTGACCTCGGGGCTGGTCGCGCATATCTGGGGTCTGCGCTACATGGGCACGCTCTACGGGATCGTCTTCTTCAGCCACCAGCTCGGCAGCTTCATCGGCGTCTGGCTGGGCGGGCGGATGTACGATCTGACCGGCGGCTACACCATGGTCTGGTGGGTCGGCGTGGGTGTCGGCGCGGTCTCGGCGCTGGTGCACCTGGGCGTGAAGGAGGACCGCGGGCCGCGGATCACCCCCGCGACGGCCTGAGGCGCAGCTCGTCCATCATCCGCGCCATGGCGCGCGCCAGCGGCTCGGGATGGGTGAAGGGCAGCCCGTGGTCGGCCTCCTCGAGCACCTCCTGGTGGGCGCGGCGCACCGATTGCGCGAGCCGACCCATGCAGGCGACGGGGATCACCCGGTCGGCCCCGCCCCAGACCGCCAGCACCGGCAGCCCGGTGGCCGCCAGCCGCGAGAAGACCTGCGGCGCGGGATCGGCCAGCGTGTGACGCAGACTCGAGAGCACCCCGGGCACGAAGCCGCGCCGGTCGAGCTGGGCGAGCTGCACGGCCAGCACCTCCTCGGGGGTCTGCCCGGCCCGGAGCGCGGCGGCATGGGCGCGCGGGTAGCGCACCTGGAAGACCCAGTCGCCGATCCAGGGCCAGCGCATGGCGAAGCGCTGCGCGGGCGAGAAGGGCATGCCCAGCCCGGCGGGCGCCACCAGCGCCACCTGGCGGAAGCGCTGCGGCTCCTCCCCGGCCAGTTTCGCGGCGATGAGCCCGCCCATGGAATAGCCGAAAAGCGTGACATCCTCGGTCAGCCCGTAGTGGTCGAGCACCTCGCGCAGCTGGTCGGTGAAGAAGGCCAGGTCCTGCCGCCCGGCGGGCGCATCGGAGAGCCCGCGCCCGTAGAGGTCGTAGACCAGCACCCGGAAGCCCGCCGCCTCGAGATAGGGGGTGAAGCCGTCCCAGGCCTCGGAGGGCGTGGTCAGCCCGTGCACGCAGACCGCCACCGGCCCTCGCACCCGGCCCGACCAGCGGCACTGCGTGGCCCCGCGCGACAGCTCCAGCACCTCGCCGGGGGCCGCCTGCCGCTGGGCCTCGGTGATCGGGCGGCGCATCCTCTCGCGCAGGGTGGGCAGCAGCGCCAGCACCAGGACGAGGAGGAGAAGCGCCCAGCCCATCACGCCCCCCGCCAGGCCTCGTAGATGTAGCGCGCGCACATCAGGTCGAGATGCGCGCCGCCGCCGTTCTTGAGGATGGTGATGTCCTCGGTCGCACGGGTGAAGGCGCCGGGGTCGTAGTAATCGCCCAGCACGTCGGCGCGCGAGATCACGCCCGCCTCGAGCGGGATCTTCAGCTCGCCGATATGGCCCAGCGTGGTGTCGAAACTGTCCACGAAGATGCGCGCGCGGGTCAGCGCGGCATCGTCGACCTCGCGCATGTCGGGGCGATAGGCGCCGATCAGGTCAAGGTGCTGGCCCGGGCGCAGCCAGTCGCCGCGCAGGACCGGCTCCTTGGCCATGGTCGTGGTGGCGATGATGTCGGCGCGGGCCACCGCGGCCTCGAGGTCGGTGGCGACGCGCAGGCCCGGCACCTCGGCGGCCAGTTCCTCGGCCCGGGCGGGCGAGCGGTTCCAGATCGTCACCCGCGCCTCGGGGAAGCCCGCCCCATAGGCCGCGATCAGCGAGCGCGCGACGGTGCCCGCGCCGATGATCAGGATCTCGCGGCTCTCGGGCCGGGCCAGCATCCGCGCGCCGTAGAGGCTGTCCCCGGCGGTCTTCCACTTGGTCACCAGGTGAAAATCGACCACCGCCTCGAGCATGCCGGTGGTGTCGGAAAAGAGGTTCACCGCGCCGTTGACCGCGGGCTGCCCGGCGGCGGTATTGCCCGGGAAGATGGTCGCCGCCTTCACCGCGAGGCCCAGCCCGTCGATCCAGGCGCCGCGGTTCAGAAGCGTGTCCTCACCGCGGTAGAGGAAGGTATCGGCGATCTCGGCGCGGGGGCGGGCGTGGCCCGCCTCGAAAGCCGCGCAGAGGCCCAGCCAGTCGAGCGCCGCCTCGCCCTCGGCGAAGGGGATGACCGCGGGGGCGCTCATGCCAGGTCCTCGGGCGCAAGCAGGCCCAGGTCCACCAACCGGGCGGCAAAGCCCTCGGGGCCCTCGAAGAGATGGGTCTGCCAGCCGCGCGCCTCGGCGGCGGCGATGTTCTCGGCCCGGTCGTCGGTGAAGAGAAGCCCGCCGGGCGCGACGCCGCTGTCGGCCTCGAGCGCGGCGTAGATCTCGGCGTCGGGCTTGGCCATGCCCATGTGCCCCGAGATGTAAGGCCGGTCGAACTCGGTCAGGAAGGGCCAGACCTCCTGGGCGACCTCGAAGGGGCCGATGCCGAAGTTCGACAGCGCGAAGACCGGCACGCCCCGGCGCCGCAGCGCGCGCAGCGTGGCGACCGAGGCCGGGATCTCGGGCCCGGCGATGCGCGACCAGCTGTCGTGCCAGTGCCGGATCTCGTCTTCCCAGCCGGGGTTGGCCTCGGCGGCGGCATAGACCAGCGCGCGGAAATCCCCGCCCCGGTCCACGGCGTCGTTGACCCCGTGCAGATCCACCTCCGAGAACAGCCGCTTGCGGCGTTCCGGCCCGATCCGGGCGTCGTAGAACCGCTCGGGCTGCCATTCGATCAGCACGTTGCCGATGTCGAAGACCACCGCCTGTGGCTGCATCAGCCTGCCTCCTTCGCTGCCTGCCGCATGGCGCGTTCCAAGCCGTCGAGGAACCGCGCCCGGTCGCTCTTGGAGAAGCCGCGCCCGCTGCCCTGCCGGAAGGGATCGGCGGCGCGCAGATCCGCCGCGAGATCCCGCGCCGCGAGCTTGGCACCGATATTGGCTTCCGTGAAGGGTGTGCCGTCGGGCGCGAGCACCTGTGCCCCGGCTGCGACGGATTTCGCGGCCAGCGGCACGTCCGAGGTCACCACCACGTCGCCCCGGCCCGCGCGCTCGGCAATCCAGATGTCGGCGACATCCGGGCCCTCGGGCACGACGACCACCTCGACCAGCGGGTTGCGCGAGGGGCGCAGCCCGCCGTTGGCGACCAGGAACATGCGCACCCCGTGGCGGGTGGCGACCCGTTCGGCCTCATCCTTGACCGGGCAGGCATCGGCGTCGACGTAAAGCGCGCTCACCGATAGAGCGCCTCGGCGTGGAAGGCGACATGCTCTTCCATGAAGCTCGAGATGAAGAAGTAGCTGTGGTCATAGCCCTTCTGCATCCGGAAGCTGCCCTCCTGCCGGCGCGCGGCCATGGCCTCAGACAGGGCCTCGGGCCGCAGGAGCGGCAGGAAGTCGTCGGCGGCCCCCTGGTCGATCAGCACCGGGCCGTCGAAGCCCGTCTCGCGCATCAGGAGCGTCGCGTCATGCGCGGCCCAGGTCGTCTCCTCCGCACCGAGGTAGGCGGTGAACTGCTTGCGCCCCCAGTCGCTTTCGGTCGGATTGGCGATCGGCGCGAAGGCCGAGACCGAGCGGTAGCGCCCGGGGTGCCGCATCGCCAGTGTCAGCGAGCCATGGCCGCCCATGCTGTGCCCGGTGATCGCCTGCCGCTCCATGTCGAGCGCGAATTCCGCGCCCAGAAGCGCCGGCAGCTCCTCGGAGAGATAGTCCCACATCCGGTAATGCGGCGCCCAGGGGGCCTCGCTGGCGTTGACGTAGAAGCCCGCGCCCTGGCCCAGGTCGAAAGCCTCGTCGTCGGCCACATCCGCGCCGCGCGGCGAGGTGTCGGGGAAACAGAGCGCCACCCCGTGTTCGGCCGCCCAGCCCTGGGCGCCGGCCTTGGTCATCGCGTTCTCATGGGTGCAGGTCAGCCCCGAGAGATACCACAGCAGCGGCACCGGCGCGGTCGCCGCCTCCTCGGGCAGGAAAAGCCCAAAAGTCATCTCGCAGCCGCAGGCCTCCGAGGCGTGGCTGTAGACCCCTTGGAAGCCTCCGAAGGCGCGGTTTTCCGATTTCGTCTGCATCTGTCGATCCCTCGCTCAAGCGGCTTTGCGGTTTTGGCTACCGGCCCGGCGCGGGTCCGGCAAGGGGTCAGCCGGTGACCCAGGCGATCCAGGCCGAGACGGTCACGATGCTGGCCGCCGTGGAGATCAGGATCGAGGCCGAGACCCGCTGCGGCGAGGTGCCGTAGTGCTGGGCCAGGATGAAGACATTGCCCGCGACCGGCAGCGCCGCCGCCGAGATCGCCACCGCCGCCGGATAGGCCTCGACCGGGAAGAGGACCAGCGTGCCCAGCGCCACGAAGAGCGGATGCAGGATCAGCTTGCCGAAGCTCAGCCAGCCCGCGATCACCAGCCGCTCGGCGGATTTCGAGGCCAGCGAGGCGCCGATGGCGAAAAGCGCCCCGGGCGTCGCGGCATTGCCGAGGATGGTGACGAACTCGTTCACCGGCACCGGCAGTTGCCAGCCCGAGGCCGCCACCGAGATGCCCAGCGTGATCGAGACGATCATCGGGTTCTTCAGAAGCCCCAGCCCGATGGTGCGCAGCACCCCGAGCGACATCCGCCCGTCGCGCGAGCCCTCGACCAGGATCACCAGCGCCGAGGAGAAGATGATCAGGTCGATCGACAGAAGCAGGATGATCGGCCCGACCGAAGCCTCGCCCAGAAGAAGCGCCAGCATCGGCACGCCGAGAAAGCCGGTGTTGCCGATCGCCACGCATTGCGCCTCGATCGCGGCGGTCTCGATCTTCACCCGGCGCCAGAAGGCCACCATCAGCCCGACGCCGTAGACGAAGGCCGTGCCCCAGAGGTAGGCCAGCGCCAGCCAGGGGTCGAAGATCTCGCTGAAGGACAGGTTCGCCGAGAACCTAAAGAGCATCGCCGACAGCGCGAAGTAGAAGACGAACTTCGTCAGATAGGCGCTGGCCTCCTCGGTGAAGAACCGCGTCTTGGCCGCGCCGTAGCCGAGCCCGATCAGGGCGAAGAACGGCAGGGTCTTGAGAAGGATCGCCAGCATGAGCCGCTAACTGCGCGCGCGTCGCCCCGGGGTCAACGGGGCGACGGCCCCGCGGGGAAAAGCGTCATCACCTCGTCGAGCGGTTTCTTCCGCTTGGCGGCCTGCGGCACCGTGGCCTCTTCGGAAGGGTAGCCCACCGGCAGGATCATCACCGGCTTCTCGCGCTCGGGGCGGTGGCACATCTCGTTGAGGAACTTCATCGGGTTGGGCGTATGCTCGAGGCAGACCAGCCCGGCCTGATGGATCGCGGTGATCAGCATGCCCGTGGCGATGCCGACGCTTTCGGGGACGTAGTAGTTCTTGTAGCGTTCGCCTTCCGCGTCGACGCCCCAGCGTTCGGCGAAGACCACGATCAACCAGGGCGCGGTGGTCAGATGCGGCTTTTCCACCCCGGTGCCGATGGGCTCCAGCGCCGAGAGCCAGGCGTCGCCCGCCCCGCCGCCGTAGAACTGGCGTTCCTCCTCCTCGGCGCCCTCGCGGACGCGGGCCTTCATCGCCGGGTCCGAAATCGCCACGAAGTGCCAGGGCTGGCGGTTGGCCCCCGAGGGCGCGGTCGCCGCCGCCTCGATGCAGGCGCGGATCACCGCCTCGGGCACCGGAGTCTCGGCGTAGTCGCGCACCGAGTGGCGCTTTTTCATGTAGTCGCGGAAGGCTTCCGCCGCCGCGATGGACTGCTCGGCGGGCAGCTGCACCCGGTCGGGCAGGGGCAGGGGCGTGTAGACCGGCTGGTCGTCCTTGGGCATGGCGTTCTCCTCCGTCGCGTTGCGAGACAGGACCACCCTGCCCGCCCGGCGTCAACCTGAGCCGATCAGCGCGCCCGCCGCGAAGACCAGCGCGCCGCCCAGGACCACCTGGAAGGTCGCGCGCAGGAAGGGCGTCTCCATGTAGCGGTTCTGGATCCAGGCGATGGCCCAGAGCTCGATGAAGACCACCACGATAGCGATGGCCGTGGCGGTGGTGAAATGCGGGATCAGATAGGGCAGCGCATGGCCCAGCCCGCCGAGCGTGGTCATCACCCCCGAGGCCAGCCCGCGCTTCCAGGGCGCGCCGCGACCCGAGAGCTCGCCGTCGTCCGAGGCGGCCTCGGTGAAGCCCATGGAGATGCCCGCGCCGACGGAGGCGGCAAGACCCACAAGGAAGGTCGTCCAGGTGTCCTGGGTGGCGAAGGCGGTGGCGAAGATCGGCGCCAGGGTCGAGACCGAGCCGTCCATCAGCCCCGCCAGCCCCGGCTGCACCCATGTCAGCACGAATTGCCGCTGGGCGCTGTCGTCCTCGGTGGCGCGCACCTCCTCGGGCAGATGCGCAGCCTCGAGCGCGCCGGCGGTGCCCTCGTGCTGGGCCTCCTCGGCGGCCAGGTCGCCCAGGAGCCGCCGCGTGTCGGCATCGCTGCAGCGCCGGGCGGCCTCGCGGTAGAAGCGTTCGGCGGCGCGCTCCATCTCGCGGGCCTCGCTGCGGATCGCCTCGAGGCTCATGGTCTCGGCCTGCCAATGCGGGCGGCGCTGGTGGAAGCCCGCGACATGTTCGCGGCGCAGCAGCGGGATCACCTGCCCGAAGCGCGCCGCAAAAAGGTCGATCAGCCGGCGGCGGTGGCCGTCCTCCTCTTGGGCCATCCCGTCGAAGACCCGGGCGCTGGCGGGATATTCCGGGCGCAGGCGTTCGGCATACATCCGGTAGATCCGGGCGTCGTCCTCCTCCGAGGAGATGGCCAGCGCCAGCACCTCCTTCTCGGAGAGGTCGCGGAACCGGCGGCGGTGCGGGAGAAAGCGCATGGCGGCAGCCTTTTGTTTAGAACGATTCTAATCTAACCCCGCCAGATCCCCGCACAACCCGAAAACGTGAACCGATCAGTTCAGCAGATACTTGAAAAAGTGAACTGCACTGTTCATTTCAGCTTCACGAACCCACAGGAGGCCAAAATGCGCACGTTCCTTTCCCTGATCGCCGCCGCCACCCTTGCCTCGGCCGCTTCGGCCGGCATCCCGGCACCCGACATCCCGAACCTCTGGTTCCCCGAAAGCGCCCCCACGGTGCCGGCGCCGCAAGCGCCTTCCGGGACACAGAGTTACTGAAAAGCCGCAACTGGCATACGGGCAGGAATTGTTGAAACTGAACCACCCAGTTTATAGTTCTTTCCCAAAGCGGGAGAGAGCATGGACGCCGCACTCGACACGATCCGCAAGGGTCGCAAATACGACCAGGTGATCGCGGGCGCGCGGGATGTCTTCCTGCGTGACGGCTTCGACGGCGCGAGCGTGGATGACATCGCCCGCGCCGCCGGGGTCTCGAAGGCCACGCTCTATTCCTATTTCTCGGACAAGCGGCTGCTCTTCCTCGAGGTGGCCCGGCTGCAATGCCGCGACCAGGCCGAGGAGGCGATCACCCATCTCGACCGCTCGCGCCCGACCGAGGCGCTCCTGCACGAGGCGGGCCGCACCTTCGTCGAGATCGTCTTCTCGCCGCTCGCGATCCAGAACTGCCGGATGTGCCTGGCCGAGGCCGAACGCTTCCCCGCGCTCGCCGAGGAATTCTGGCGCTGCGGCCCGGTCTACTTCGTCGAGGCGCTTCTGACGCTTTTCGACCTGGCCATCGCGCGCGGCGACCTCGAGATCCCCGAGGACCAGCGCGAACACGCCGCGCATCAGTTCGGCGAGCTCTGCAAGGCGCGGCTTTTCATGGCGCGGCTCTTCAACATCCGCAGCGATGTGAGCGAGGCCGAGAAGGAGGCCAATGTGACCGAGGCCGTGCGCACCTTCATGGCGCGCTACGGCACCCGGGCCTGAGCCTCAGTCGAGCCGCCGCACCAGCATCTGGTTGCCCTGCGAGCGCTTGGTCTCGAAGACCTTGAGGTCCGAGATCAGGTCCGAGAGCTTGCGCTTGCCGTAGGTGCGGGTGTCGAAATCGGGGTTGGCGGCGGTCAGATACTGGCCGAGCTGGCCCAGCGTGTACCACTCGTCGTCCTGCTCGATCGCATCCATGGCGTTGAAGATCAGGTTGCGCGCTTCCTCGAGGCTGCCGGTGGCCTTGGTGTCGCGCTGCCCGGATTTCGCCGCCTCGGCCGCGGCGTCGATGTTTTCCAGGAAGATGAACCGCTTGCAGGCCTTGCGGAAGGCGTCGGGCGTCTTCTTCATGCCCATGCCGTAGACCTCGAGCCCCTGTTCGCGCAGCCGCGAGGCGAGCCGGGTGAAATCGCTGTCCGAAGAGACCAAGACGAAGCCGTCGAAACGGCCCGAGTGCATCAGGTCCATGGCGTCGATCACCAGCGCGATGTCCGAGGCGTTCTTGCCCACGGTATTGGCCGGCTGGTGGTGCGGCACCAGGCCGAACTCGGCGGCGACCTTGGACCAGCCCGACATCTGGTGGCTGGAGAAATCGCCGTAGAGCCGCCTTACGCTCGCCTCGCCCAGGGTGGCGATCTCGTCGAAGAGCGCGCGGGCGTATTTCGGCGAGGTGTTGTCCGCGTCGATCAGCACGGCAAGCAGCGGGTTCGGTTCGGCCATGTGGCCTCCTGTCGGGTCAGAGGTGTTTCATCATCACCAGGGCGTCGACATAGCCGGCCGAGGGATGATGGAAAGCGCCCGGAAGGCGCCCGACGACCGCGTATCCCGCCCGCTCCCATGTGGCAACGGCGCGGGTGTTCTCGGCAACCACGAAATTGAACTGCATCGCCCGGAAGCCCGCCGCGCGGGCCGCGGCCTCGGCATGGGCGAGCATCTGCCGGGCGACGCCCCGGCCTTGCGCGGCGGGCGCGGTGACAAAGGCGGCATTGGCCACATGCGCCCCGCCGCCGCGCTTGTTGGGGCGCAGGAAATAGCTGCCGAGGATCGCGCCGTCCGCATCCTCGGCGAGGCTCACCCGGTTGCCGTCGCCGGTCCAGAAGGCCAGCGCCTCGGCGCGCGAGATGTCGGGCTCGATCGCATAGGTCTCGCCGGCGCGGAACACCGGCTCCAGCATCCGCCAGAGCGGCTCGGCATCGCCCTCCGAATAGGGGCGCAGGCGCAGGGCCGCGGTCTGGGGCGTGAACTGGGGCGCGGTCTCGGGCATCAGGGCATCCGGAAGTCTTCGTGGCAGGCCCGGCAGGTCGCGGCATAGTCACCGAAGCTGCCGGTCAGCGCCTGGCGCGAGCCGGTGCGCATCGAGGCGGCGGCTGCGGCCATCTCCTCGGCGCGGGCGGTGAAATCGTCCCAATCGGTCCAGATCGCGGGCAGCGCCTCGGATTTCGGGTCCTCGGCCTTGCGCGCGAAGGCGTCGGGGATGGCCTCGGCCTTCTCGACCAGGAGCGCGCGGTCGGCGGCGGCCTTCCCGGCGTCGAAGGGCGCCTGGCCCCGGCGCATCTTGTCGATCCGGGCGGTGGCGGCCTTGATGTCCTCCATCAGCTCCATCCGCGCCATGACGTCGGGATCCTTCACGCCCTCATGGGCGAGGGCGACGCCTGCGGTGAAGGCCAGCGCGAGGGTCAGGCTCAGGGAACGGGTCATCATGGGGCTCCTTCCAGGGGTCCGGCGGCGCTTGCCCCCGGGGTCCGCCGGTCATGCCAGCCGGGCCCCGGGGCGCAAGTGCAAAGACGGCTCAGAAGGTCACAACCGCGCGAATCGACTTGCCCTCGTGCATCAGCTCGAAGCCCTCGTTGATCTCGTCGAGGCTGAGGGTATGGGTGATCATCGGGTCGATCTCGATCTTGCCGTCCATGTACCAGTCGACGATCTTCGGCACGTCGGTCCGGCCCTTGGCGCCGCCGAAGGCCGTGCCTTTCCAGACCCGCCCGGTGACCAGCTGGAAGGGCCGGGTCGAGATTTCCGCCCCCGCCGGCGCCACGCCGATGATGATCGACTGCCCCCAGCCGCGGTGGGTGCACTCCAGCGCGTCGCGCATGACCTGCACGTTGCCGGTGGCGTCGAAGGAATAATCCACCCCGCCGATCTGGTCGAAATCGGTCTTGGTCAGCGCGACGATCTCTTCGACCACGGTGCCCGAGAGCTCCTTGGGGTTCACGAAATGGGTCATGCCGAACTTCTCGGCCATGGCCTTCTTCTCGGGGTTGATGTCGACGCCGATGATCTTGTCGGCGCCGGCCATGCGCAGGCCCTGGATCACGTTGAGCCCGATCCCGCCGAGGCCGAAGACCGCGGCGGTGGAGCCGATCTCCACGCCGGCGGTGTTGATCACCGCGCCGATGCCGGTGGTCACCCCGCAGCCGATGTAGCAGATCTTGTCGAAGGGCGCGTCCTTGCGCACCTTGGCCAGCGCGATCTCCGGCAGGACGGTGTGATTGGCGAAGGTCGAGCAGCCCATGTAGTGGTGGATCGGCGTGCCGTCCGCCATCGAGAAGCGCGTCGTCCCGTCGGGCATCTTGCCCTGGCCCTGGGTGGCGCGGATCCGGGTGCAGAGGTTGGTCTTGCCCGAGAGGCACGAGGCGCATTCGCGGCATTCCGGGGTGTAGAGCGGGATGACGTGGTCGCCCGGCTCCAGGCTGGTGACGCCCTCGCCCACTTCGAGCACCACGCCCGCGCCTTCGTGGCCGAGGATCGCGGGGAAGATGCCCTCGGGGTCGGCGCCCGAGCGGGTAAACTCGTCGGTGTGGCAGATGCCGGTCGCCTTGACCTCGATCAGCACTTCACCGGCCTTCGGGCCTTCGAGGTTCACCTCCATGATTTCGAGTGGTTTTCCGGCTTCGAGAGCGACGGCGGCGCGGGTTTTCATGGAGGGCCTCCTGATGTTCAATCGGGGCAGAGATTGTGCCGAAAGGAGCGCCCATGCAACCGAAGACCGCGCCGCGCCTCGCCTGGCTTCTGCCGCTTCTGCTCGCCGCCTGCGCGCCGGGGGGCACGGTGGTGGGGGCGCCGGGGGTGCCCGGGGGTGAGGAGGTGGCCGATGGCGGGCCCGGTGCGCGCCCCGGTGCGCCGGGTGGCGCGCCCGGGGACGGCCTGCAGGAGCCCGGGTCTCCCGACGCGGACGCCTGCGGCGCCGAGGGCTACCGCGCATTGCTCGGCAGCCCCCTCGCCGCCGTGACCCTGCCCGCCGACCTCGACGCCCGGATCATCAGGCCCGGTGACATGGTCACCATGGATTACTCCGAAAGCCGGCTGAACATCGCGCTCGACGCGGAGGGCGTGATCACCCGGGTGTATTGCGGGTGAGGTGATTGGGGCTCGGGGAGCGCGGGCGCGCGCCGGAAGGCGCTTGGCCAGATGGCGCGTAGCCGGATGGCCCCAGCCCGGAGCCTGACGCACCCTCCTCAAAGACACCGCGCGCCCCCTGCCCGGTCGAAACCCGTCACACCAGAGGGCGCGCGCCGGACCGGGGGCCGGCGCTGCCGACCTCTGAGCGAGGCGCTTTATCCCAGCAAGGTCAGGGCTAGGGCCGAACTAAGCACGCCACCCCAAAGAGCGCCGGCCCAAGGGGCCGGTCCGGCGCGCGCCCGGCACCTTCGATGCTATTCGGGCGCAAGAGGGGCGCTTGGGTAAGCGGGGCTCGAGAGATGCGGGCCCGTGGCAGCGGAGCGCCGCATGGGGCCCAGCCCCCGCAAGCAAGCCCGCAATTCGAAGCCACGCCCCTCCCACACCCCCCTGACTCGACCCCGCAGCCGACTCGCCCTATAAAGAACAAAGCACGAACACATGCTGCCGCCTGCCATGCCCAACCGACGCATCCTCTCCCTCTGGTTCCCCCGGCTGGGGGCCGAACGGCTGATCCGCCGCGACCCCAATCTCGGGCAGGTGCCCTTCGCCACCGTCGAGGAGCAGGGCAACGCCCAGCTCCTGGCGGCGCTCTCGCCGCGCGCCTCGGCGGAGGGGCTCTATCCCGGCCAGCCGCTGCGTGACGCCCATGCCGCCTGCGCCGACCTGCTGACCCGGCTGGCCAACCCGCACCGCGAGGCGGCCTTTCTCGGCACCCTGCACCGCTGGGCGGGCAAGTTCTCGCCCTGGGTCGCCCGCGAGGCCCCGGACGCGCTGGTCATCGATCTGACCGGCTGCGCGCATCTCTTCGGCGGCGAGGCGGCGCTCCTGGCCCAGGTCGAGGAGGATTGCGCCGACCTCGGCCTCAGCCTGCGCGCGGGCATCGCCGACACCCTGGGCGCAGCCTGGGCGCTGGCGCGCTACGGCGGCCGCCGCGCCGAGGGCCACCGCAGCGGCGACGCCATCGACCAGGAGGCCCGCGCCACCCGGGCCCGGGCCGGCAAGCGGCGCCACTGGGAGCGCGGCGGCGCGGCGCCCCAGGTCGGCACGCCCCAGGCCGGCACCCCCCGGAGTGGCAGCGAGAGGATCGCCGCCCCGGGCAAGACCTACGGCGCGCTCGCGCCCCTGCCCGTGGCGGCGCTCCGGCTGCCGCCCGAGACGGTGGAGAGCCTCTCGCGGCTCGGGCTGCGGCGGATCGGCGACCTGGCCGGCCAGCCCCGCGCCAGCCTCGCGCGGCGCTTCGGCACCGGGCTCGTGGGGCGGCTCGACCAGGCGCTCGGCGCCGCGCCCGAGCCGATCACGCCCGCCGCCCCGCCGGTGCGCTTCTCGATCCGCCTCACCCTGCCCGAGCCGATCGGGCTCGAGGCCGACCTCCTGGCCGGGCTCGACCGGCTGCTGCCGCCGCTCTGCGAGAAGCTCCGCCGGCAGGGGCGCGGCGCCCGGCGGGTGCGGCTCGAGGCTTACCGCGCCGACCAGTCGATGGACTGGGCCGTGGTCGGCCTCGCCCGGCCCGCCCAGGACCCCGCCCGGCTGCGCCCGCTCCTGGCGATGAAGGTCGCCGAGATCGACGCGGGCTTCGGCATCGACATGCTGCGCCTCGAGGTGCTGACCCACGAGCCGGTGCATGCGCGCAGCCCCGCGGGGCATCTCGATGCCGGGCGGCGGGTTTCGGAGAAGCTCAGCGCCGATACCGCGCTCGAGGACCTGATCGGACGGCTCGGCGCGCGGCTCGGGCTCGAGGCGATCACCCGGCGCCACCCGGCCTCGAGCCATATCCCCGAGAAGGCCGCGCTGACCCTGGCCGCCGCCTGGTCCGAGCCCGCCCCGGGCTGGCCCGAACCGCCGGTGCCCCGGCCGCTCAGGCTCTGGCGGCCCGAGCCGGTGCAGGCCCCCGACGCGCCGCATCTGCCAGGGCGCTTCCGCTGGCGCGGCCGCGACCACGAGACCCGCGGCGCCACCGGCCCGGAACGGATCGCGCCCGAATGGTGGCTCGAGGAGCCCGACTGGCGCTCGGGCCAGCGCGACTACTGGCAGGTGGAGACCGACCGCGGCGAGCGGCTCTGGCTGTTCTACGCCCACGGCGGCCTGCTGTCCTCGGGCTGGTTCTGCCATGGGACGTTTGGGTAGGGGGTGGTGTGTGCGGGGGGTGGCGATGCGGACGGCGCGCGTTCTCGGCCTTCGTTCCACGTCTCCTCCCGAAGAGAAGGCACGGCCATCCTCCGCGGCTCTCCCCTTCCCAAAGAAAAGACGCCGGGGTCACCACCCTCTCGGCCTTCCCAACAAAGGGCGCGCGTCGCCCGGCTTTGCACCGGCCTCTCAAACTGCGACCAGGCCCGGTCGACACCCTCGCCAACAGAGGGCGCGCGCCGGGCCGGGGGCCGGCGCTTCTGACCTCTGAGCAAGGCGCTTTATCCCAGCAAGGTCAGGGCTGGCTTTGAGCTAGGCACGCCACTCCAAGGAGCGCCGGCCCATCGGGCCGGTCCGGCGCGCGCCCGGCACCTTCGGTGCTATTCGGGCGCAAGGAGGCGCCTTGACCTCAGCGTGGCACCTTCGATGCTGTTCGGGCGCAAGGGGGGCAACGTCAGCCCACAGACGCAGAAGGGGGCCGGGCTTTGCAGTAACGCCCCAACAGAACGGCAAATCCGTCGAGAACGCGCGTCGCCCGGCATTGCACCGGCCTCTCAAACTGCGCCCAAGCCCGGTCGACACCCTCCCCAACAGAGGGCGCGCGCCGGACCGGGGGCCGGCGCTGCTGCCCTCTGAGCGAGGCGCTTTATCCCAGCAAGGTCAGGACGAGCTGCGATCTAAGCGCGCCATCCAAAGGAGCGCCGGCCCAAGGGGCCGGTCCGGCGCGCGCCCGGCATCTTCGATGCTATTCGGGCGCAAGACGGGCGCGAGGGGTGGTGAGGACATTGCCTGACCCAAACCACGAACAGCCCCCCTCACCCTTCGCCCAGCTTCGGCGCGGCGCGATCCAGCACCAGCTCGGCGTCGGAGAACCGGAAGGGCGCGCGCACGCCGGGCAGGCCCTCGGGGGCGATCTGAAGCCCGCGCGCGACGACCTGCGGGTCGGCCATGACCTCGGCCATGTCGTTGATCGGCCCGGCGGGCACGCCCTCGGCCTCGCAGGCGGCCAGCAGCTCGGCCTTGGAGAAGCGCAGCGTCGCCTCGCTCAGCCGGCGGATCATCTCCTCGCGGTGGGCCACCCGGTCGGCATTGGTCAGGAACTCGGGCGCCTCGGCCATCTCCTCCAGCCCCAGAAGCCCGCACAACCGCCGGTACTGCGCATCATTGCCGGTGGCGATGATGATGAACCCGTCGGCCACGTCGAAGACCTGGTAGGGCGTCAGGTTCGGGTGGTAGTTCCCGGTCCGCCCGGGCGGCGTGCCGGTGGCGAGGTAGTTCATCGCCTGGTTCGCCGTGGCCGCCACCGCGCAGTCGAGCAGCGCCATGTCGATGTGCTGCCCGCGCCCGGTGCGGTGACGCTGCTCGAGCGCCGAGAGGATGCCCACCACCGAATAGAGCCCGGTGAAGAGATCGGTCACCGCCACGCCGGCGCGCTGCGGCTGGCCCTCGGGGTCGCCGGTGATCGACATGAGCCCCGACATCCCCTGGATGATGTAGTCATAGCCCGCGCGATGGGCATAGGGCCCGTCCTGCCCGAAACCGGTGATCGAACAATAGATCAGCCGCGGATTGACCTGCGAGAGCGACGCGTAATCCGCGCCGTATTTCGCCAGCCCGCCGACCTTGAAGTTCTCGATCAGGATGTCGGCCTCGGCGACCAGGGCGCGCAGCTCCGCCTGGCCTTCCTCGGTGCGCAGGTCGATCACCACCGAGCGCTTGCCGCGGTTGCAGGAGTGGAAATAGGCGGCCGAGCGGTCGCCCTCGCGCTCGATGAAGGGCGGGCCCCACTGGCGGGTGTCATCGCCTGCAGCGGCCTCGACCTTGATCACCTCGGCGCCGAGATCGGCCAGCGTCTGGCCGGCCCAGGGGCCGGCCAGGATCCGCGCGAGCTCGACGACCTTCAGCCCGGCCAGCGGGCCATCCGGAGCCGAGACGCTCATTCCGCCGCGGCGATCTTCTCGTCGAGGATCTCGGCGAAGTCGTCGTAGTTCATGTTGGAATGCAGCTCGCCGTCGATCATGAAGCTCGGGGTCGAGCGGATGCCGTCGGCCTCGGCGTTCTCCTGGTACCATTCCACCAGGCTGCGCAGCTGGTCGCCGTCGGTCAGGCAGGCCTCGAGCTGGCTGTCATCCAGCCCCGCCACCTTGCCGATCTTGCGCAGCCCGTCGGCGATGGCCGCATCCGAGCCCGCGCGGGCCCATTCGGACTGGGTCTCGTAGATCATGTCGGTGATCCCGAAGAAGCGGTCGGTGTTGCCGCCGCAGCGCGCCACCAGGGAGGCCCACATGCCGTATTTGTCGAAATAGACCTCGCGGTAGACGAATTTCACCTGGCCGGTCTCGACGTAGTTTTCCTTGATCCGGTCGAAGACGTTCTCGTGGAAGCTGGCGCAATGCGGGCAGGTATAGGAGGCGTATTCGATCACCTCGACCGGCGCGTCCTCGGCGCCCAGCACCATCTCCTGGACCGTGCCCGTGGGCGCGGCATCCTCGCTGTCGTCCTGCGCCTGGGCGGCGCCCGGCAGGTCGAACTCGGGCGAGGCCGGCGCGCCGATCCGCTCGAGCGCCCAGAAGCCGCCGAGGCCCAGCACCGCCGCAAGCGCGGTCGCGGAAATCATCCGTTTCATTCACGTCACCTTTTCTGTCGCGGGCCTCAGCCCGGTTTTCGATTTCGGGATAGAACGTTGGTCGCCAGACGTTCAAGCGCAACCCTGAGCCCCTCGTCGCCCACGTCGCTGGCACGATCCTGCGCCTCGGCGATCACCTTGGGATCGGGCGGCGCGGGTTCGGCCTTGGGCGCGGGCGCGAAGCGCACCTGCCCCTCGGCGAAGCCCGTCGGCGCCGTCTGGGTGATCCGCACCTTCTGGATCGCGTTGAACCCGTAGACCTGGTTCACCCGGGTGCGAATCTGCTCTTTCTGCATCTCGAGCTGCGGCGCATTGGCGCCGGTGGTCAGAAGCACCAGCGTCGCGCCCAGCCCGCCGCGGCCGTAGCTCACCTCGACCGGGCGGGCGATGCGGGCGGTTTCCGGCCCGGCGATCTCCTCCCAGTGGGTCAGCACCCGCGACTGCGAGAAGCCGCGCGTCTCGGTGGCGCGGCGGATCGAGGTCTTGAGCAGGCTCGCGGTCTGCTGGAAGCCCCGCGTGGTGCTGCGCTGTCGCGTCATGGTTGGACTCCACTCCTGGCGGATATACTAGACACCCGCGCGGCCAGCGCCACCCCAGCCGCGCCGGCCACAAGATCAAAGGGACTTGATCCGTGCGTGAAACCGCCGATACCGCGCTGCTGCCGCAGGAGCTTCTCGACTGGTACGACCGCCACGCCCGGGTGATGCCCTGGCGGGTGGGCCCCGCCGACCGGGCCCGGGGGCAGCGGCCCGATCCCTACCGGGTCTGGCTCTCCGAGGTCATGTTGCAACAGACCACCGTGGCCGCCGTCAAATCCTATTTCGAGGCCTTCACCGCGCGCTGGCCGCGGGTCACCGATCTGGCCGCCGCCGAGGACGCCGAGGTCATGGCCGCCTGGGCGGGGCTGGGTTACTACGCCCGGGCGCGCAACCTGTTGAAATGCGCCCGCGCCGTGGCTCAGGAACACGACGGCGTCTTCCCCGACACCCGCGAGGGGCTTCTGGCCCTGCCCGGCATCGGCCCCTATACCGCCGCCGCCGTCTCCGCCATCGCCTTCGACCGGGCCGAGACCGTGGTCGACGGCAACGTCGAGCGGGTCATGGCGCGGCTTTTTGACGAACATGTGCCGCTGCCCCAGGCCAAGCCGCTTCTGACCGCCCATGCCGAGGCGCTGACGCCCACGGCCCGACCCGGCGATTACGCCCAGGCGGTGATGGACCTCGGCGCCACGGTCTGCACGCCGCGCAACCCGCTCTGCGGGCTCTGCCCCTGGCGCGGGGCCTGCGCGGCCTGGGCGGCGGGCACCCAGGCCGAGCTGCCGAAGAAGGCGCCCAAGAAGCGCAAGCCGGTGCGCCACGGCATCGCCTATCTCGCGCGGCGCGTGGACGGCGCCTGGCTCCTGGAGACCCGGCCCGAGACCGGGCTTCTGGGCGGGATGCTCGGCTGGCCCGGCACCGATTGGGTGGACATCGAGACGCCTCTGCCCGGCGAGGCCGCCCCGATCCGCGCGGAATGGAAGACCCTGCCCGAGGAGGCGCGGCACACTTTCACCCATTTCCACCTGCGCCTGACCCTGAAGGTGGCGCTGGTGCCCATGGACCGCGCGCCGGAGCGCGGGGAGTTCGTGCCGCCCGAGGCATTCCGCCCGGGGGACCTGCCGACGCTCATGCGGAAGGCGTTTGATTTGGGACGGCCGCGGTAAGGGGGGCTGGCGAGGCGCTTTGACTGGATGGCGTGGCAGTCGTAATGACTGGCGCCGGGCGGGATGTGGCTGAGGACGGGCAGGCGCGACTGCTCGAAAAGCCGGAAAATTTCCCCGGACGACAGGTAAAAAGCCTCACCTAAGACGCCTCACCCCGCACCCCTCTGACAATCGCCTTCACCGCACCTACCAAGCCCACCCCCTTGCGCCCGAATAGCACCGAAGGTGCCGGGC
>NZ_JAJSEC010000010.1 GCF_021272185.1 Roseivivax sp. GX 12232 | reverse complement strand
TTCGATGCCATTCAGTCTGTCGCCCGTCGCGTCGCCGCCGTGTGCGTAGTTCGACAGGGCGAGCCGAACGTCGACGCGGCTGAAAGAGCCAGCAAAGGACGCCGCATCGACGCCGTCGCCACCCTCCAGAATATCCGCGCCAGAGCGGCCGACCAGAGTGTCATCATTGCCACCGCCTAGTAGCGTGTCTTCGCCATTGCTGCCAAGAAGCAGGTCTTCGCCGGCCAAGCCTTCAAAGACCACGCCAACTGAACCGTCGTTAAAATCCAGATCGACGCTTAGCACGTTGCTTTCGGCGGAGCCGGTGACACGGCTCAAATAACCACGCCAAGCGTCCACTTCGACGTTCTCGATACTTATGAGTGTATATCTGTCAAGCGCCCCCGAGAAAGGGGCCTCAGCGTATCCCACCGACAAGTCGACAGTCCACCCGAAACCCAACTCGAGACCATCAACGCCGTCGCCCCCGTCGACGAGTGAGCCGGTCAAATCCCCAGCACTGGCGTAGAGATCGAAAATATCGTTGTCATCGCCACCGAAGGCCTGATCCAAAGGCCGTACATAGAAGTAGTCGTTGCCGCCGTAGCCGTGCAGGGCATCCGCGGTGAACGCATCACTCGGCCCGATTGAGGTCGCGAACCAATCATCCCCGCTTCCTCCATGGACCTTCAGCGCATAGTCAATGTTTTGCAGGAGAAAAGAGTTATTATTTTCAAAACTACCAAATATTTGCTCAAAATTCAATGCTCCAAAATCGCCTACAGAGAAACCATTGATATCACCTATTAAGGCGTCTCTGAAATTGAGCGCATCAGATCCCACAAATACGTTTCGCGCATCTAAGGTATCTAGCCCATCAGAGCCATCCAGGACAGCCTGCGGATAACCAGACGAAATTATACCAAGCACAAATATCTCGTCGAAGGAACTCCCATGGAAGTCGGAAATCGAGTCAACATTAACGACTAATTCATGCGCTGCCAATGTTCAGCCTCTCGCTCGTTCCAAAGTATGGGCATGAGTGCCCATGAAGCATAAAACCCGTGCGTGGACAACTAAATTTGTTTTACCCAAGAAAAAATAAGGCCATTTTACCTGCGCTTACAACCCAGAAGATACGTAAAATTTTGCAAACGCAGGTTTTCACCGTCCTTCACCACCTCATCGCATCAAGGTATTGGGGGAGGGGCGAGAAATTTGCAATTAGAGCTGTAAGTATTTCACCGGGTGAGCACACAATGCCCCCAGCTCCGATAGTTTGACGGCCCCCATGATACTGATTTTTGGGAGTGATTTGCCATGATTCACAAAGTGAATTATCACATCGTCAGAGCTCTACAATCACTTTCAAGCAGGGAAGATTGAAGTTGGCCCTTCAATTTGACTGCTTTTCCCCGGTGAATTCCCCGAGAATTGGGGGCAAGGGGTAGGGCTTAGACCGGCCTGGGCCACCTGCCAATACAATTGTTACGCCTCTCGGAATGCGCGGCTCATATAATCAGTTAGCGGCTTCAAGAGGTAGGACAGGGGCGTCCGCGCCCCTGTTCCTAGAAACGCCTCAGCCGGCATGCCTGGGACTAGCGTCGATCCCTCGGGTAAATCGCCCACGTCGAACGAGATTTCGGCGCGATAGTAGGACTGGCCTGTTTCTCTGTCAGCCAAGGCATCTGCCGAAATCCACATGACTTCGCCGTCTAACGAAGGCGTGCGTTGGTGATCAAGGGCAGATAGGCGTAGCGCCACCGGTTGGCCTGGCCAAACGCGATCGATGTCCGGCGGTGAAATCCGTGCCATGGCGTGGAACGTATCTCCGCTCGGCACTAGGGTCATCATCGGATCCCGCGGACCAATAACCAAACGCCCGCCCGTGACGCGCAGATCATGAACAGTGCCAGAGATCGGCGCCACGATTTCAAGACGGCGGCGGTCCTCGGCCAAGGCGGTCCGCTGAGCCTCAACAAGTCGCGTCTGCGCACGCACATTACGTAGTTCCGCAATCTGGTCGGCGCGCCGCTTCCCATCAAGCTGTGTTGCCTCCGCTTCAAGTTCATCTATCTGTGTGGCGGCTGCACTCGCACGCGCATCAAGAGTTTCCAGCTGGGCCTCCAACCGTGACTCTGTGCGGCGAAGGCCGCGCACACGGCTCATTTTCAAAAGCCCCTTGTCGAATAGTATCTGCTGGTCGACCAGCTCCTCATTCACGATCTCGGTTTCAACCAGCAATCCCCGGCGCTCTGTTTCAATTGCCCGAAGATCGTCCTCCAGCCGAGAACGCACTAATTCTCTCTGTTCTGCGGCGCGGATCAGCGCGATTGCACGCGCTTCGAACAATCGCTCCTGCCCCTCCATCAGTTCGGCGACGTCAGCATCTTCATTGCCGCGCTCTATTATTTTTTCTGCGAAAACTAGAACGTCAGACTCGTTTCTCTCCGCTTCGAGACGGGCAATGCGGGCAAGATTTTCGAAATACTGACTGTCAGCCTCGGCGATTTCAGCATCAATCCGTGTTGGATCGAAACGCAGTATGGTCTCGCCTGCCTTGACCCGGTCGCCTTCGCGCACCGGCACAGCGGCTACCACGCCGCCTTCAGGATGCTGCATAATAATCTCGTCGGCATCGGTCTCGATCACGGCAGCAGCAACAACAGCCCCTTCGATCTTTGCAGTGGCTGCCCAGCCGCCGAGGCCGGCTCCAAGAAACGCAATTGTTGCAACGCCCCTCAGTATGACCGGGCGCAACGGATAAGACCCTTCGCTCATGGCGCTACGCTTTCACCGAATTTCGGAACTGCTTTCAGGTTAACGTAATTTGCCACGCGAGCTTTCAGTACCTCTTCGCGTGGGCCAAAGGCAACGCGCTGGCCATTGTCGAGCATGAGCAGAAGATCGCATTCTGAAATTGCTGCGGGTCGATGCGCCATGATGATGGCTGCGCCGTCCCGTTCTTTGACTGAGCGGATTGCGTTTTTCAGCGCCTGCCCACCCGGATGGTCGAGATGGGCGTCAGGTTCGTCGAGGACTAGCAATACCGGATCACCATAGAGCGCTCGGGCCAGGCCAACCCTCTGTACCTGTCCACCAGATAGCGGCGTTCCTGGCGCAGTAATCGGAGTCTCATAGCCCTGCGGAAATTGTAGGATCATATGGTGGACACCGGCCGCTTGCGCAGCCTTCAGAACGGCCTCGGGATCGGGGTTTTCATCCATGCGCGCGATGTTCTCGGCCACTGTGCCATCGAAGAGGGCCACGCGTTGCGGCAGATACCCGAGAAGGCGGCCCAAACGCACTTCCTCGTATCGGTCGAGACGGGCACCACCAAGTCGGATATCGCCGAGACGCGCGGGCCAGAGGCCGATCATTGCACGTGCCAATGTGGTCTTCCCCGCACCGGACGGTCCAATGACGCCTAGCGCCTGCCCCGGGCCGACATCGAAGCTCACGCCGCGCAGCGTTGGCTCCGCTTGGCCAGGCGGAAGCACGGTGATGTTCTGGGCCTCGAGCCTTGCTTCAGGATGGCGCAACGCCAAGACATCCGGTGCCGGAGGACGGTTTGCGATAGTTTCTTTCAGAGACTTCCATGCGACCAGGGCCACTGAGAGTGCGCGCCATTGACCGATAACCGTCTCGATGGGTGCAAGTGCGCGGCCGAGAAGAATAGAGCCGGCGATCATCGCACCAGGGCTCAACTCACCTCGGATTGCGAGGTAAGCTCCGAGGCCTAGCATCGCTGATTGCAGAAGAAGCCGCATGGCGCGCGCCGTTGCGGTAAAGCCGCCGACGCGATCTGCAAGCGCGACATGATTTTCGAGGCCCGTATCGCGCGCGCGCCCCCAGCGATTGGTAATTGAGCCCTGCATCCCCAAAGCGAAGATCGTCTCACGCTCGGACTTTGCTTGCAACTCCATACGCTGGCTACGTTGCATACTGTTTGTGAATGCCTGCTCCCGCGCCCCTGTTGTCAAGCGTTGGGCCAGCGCAATCAAAACGAGCACCCCCCCCCCAACGGTCGCGAAGATACCCAGCCACGGATGCAATAGCACGATAACAAAGAGAAAGAAGGGCGACCAGGGAATGTCGAAAATCGCCGCAGCCGCTGACGACGATAACCCGCGGGTCACTGATGACAGGGCCTCTGGCCCACAAGCCTGTCCTTTTAGGAGCGGATCATCGGGATCCAGAGCACCGCGAAACGCGATGGGATCCAGCTTGGTCTGCAATTGACCGCCTATCCGAGCCAAGGCCCGGGCGCGGTAGGTGTCCAACAACCCCATCGAAGCGTAGAGGAAAATTGCCAGCAATGACATCGCCACCAGCGTCTCTACAGACCCAGACCCAAGCACACGGGAATAGATCTGCAGCATGTAGAGCGGGCCAGTGAACATCAGGACGTTGATCACTGCGGAGAACAAGGCAACTACAAACAGGCCGCGCCTCATTCTACGTTGGGCAACCGTCAGAGCGGCTTCGCTCGCTTCTGCCAATACAATTCTCCTGCGCCTTCACCAAAACGCCGATTGCCACTCTGCTAGAAACTAGCCCTTCGACGCAACGTATTATGAGGTCTACTCTCCAAAACGTTTTTTGCCGCCAACTCGAGATACCGGCCAGGCCGTTGACCGATCTCCGGCGACCTGCACGCATGAGGGCAGCGGTGTCAAAGCCTTTTCGCAATAATTCCTATTTGGCACTAAATTGCCCTGGCCGGGGGGCTGATCTGCCACAAACGAGTGGTCCAATTTGATTGTTGGTGCATCGCAGGCCGCCGGCCTACCGCCACGACGCTCTCCGGGGCTGGGGGCCTGTAGCCAAGGGCGCTGTGAGGTCGGGTTGTGTTGTAGTGACGGCGCCATCGCTCGATGAGGATCTGAGCCTCGCGGAACGAGTGGAAGACCTCCCTTTCAAGCAGCTCGTTGCGGAGCCGGGCGTTGAAGCTCTCGCAGTAGCCGTTCTCCCGCGGGAAGCCGGGTTCGATGTAGGCCGTCTTCGCCCCCACTGCCTCGATCCACTCCCGCACCTTGTGAGCTACTCCCCGATCGTTGGACAGGATCTGGCGTAAATTAAGCTACTCGCTGCACCTGCTGATCGGGTTGGTTGATATCATTTCTCTTCCAGTAGACCAGCGCCGGAGGCTGGCCGCCCAGTGCTGAGTGCGGGCGCTGGTGGTTGTAGAAGGCCATCCATTTCCGGATGGCCGCCTTCGTCTCTGATCCGGTTTCCCAGGCATGCAGGTAGACGCACTCGTATTTTAGGGTGCGCCACAGCCTCTCGATGAAGATGTTGTCGAGGAAGCGGCCTTTCCCATACATCGATATCCGCACCGCTGATCGACGGAGCCGGTCCGTCCAGGCGAAGGATGTGAACTGGGCTCCCCTGGTCCGTATTCATGATCTCGGGCGGCCCGAACTTGTGGATGGCCTCGTTCAGCGCTTCGACACAGAAGTCGCCTCCAGGATGTTCGATATCCGCCAGGACAGAACCTTGCGGGTGTGCCAGTCCATGATCGCTACGAGGTAGAGGAACCCACGCCGCATCGGCAGGTAGGTGATGTCCGAGCACCAGACCTGGTTCGGGCGATCCACCCGCAGACCTGGTAGCAGGTAGGGATAGGTCTTATGCCCCTTCGCCGGCCTGCTCGTGTTGGGCTTCTGGTAAATCGCCATGAGTCCCATCAGGCGCATCAGTCGCCGGATGCGCTTCTCGTTCACCAGGTGGCCGTCGTTGCGCAGGTGTCAGGTCATCAGTCGAACACCGAAGAACGGCGTCTCCAGGAACTGCTCGTCGATCCGCCGCATCAGACCGAGGTTCTGTTCGGTCTCGCCCTTGGGCGTGTAGTAGAAAGACGAGCGCGCGATCGACAGCAGTTTGCACTGCTGGCCGATCGACAGATCCGGGTGGTCAGGCTCGATCAGGCCGCGCCTCACTTCCCGCCCCAGGGCTTCAACTTTCGTTCCAAAAAAGAGTTGGCCACCGCCAGCTCCCCGATCTTGGCGTGGAGCTCCTTCACCTGCTCCTCGTCAATCTCGGGCTTCTTGCGGCCCCCGCGCTCGAACACGCCGGACGCGCCTTCGAGCAGGGATCGCTTCCATTGATGGATCATCGTCGGATGCACCCCGAACCGGCTTGCCAGCTCGGCGGCGTTGTTCGGGCTTACGCCGCGCCACTGGCGCGACGGTCCCTCCAACCCTCGCCTTTCAGGGCTTCCAGCGCGACCTTCGCCTTGAACTCAGGCGCGTGCTGCTTCCGTTTCGACATCTCTGATCTCCTTCTCGTCGAAGATCAGCAGACTGCAAATCGTAGCTTATGTCAGCGTCCGAATTTCGAGGGGTAGCTCACAATGGAAAAAACAATCGATCACCTAGCCGCAGCTGTCAGTATAAACAATACGATCAGCGGCACACTCAGTATAGCGAAGATCCAGAACCAGATCTGGTTTCTGATGGGAGTGAACGCTCCGCAAACACTGCAATAGAACTTACTAAAACGCAGACGATGGCCACAATGCCGACACCTAAAATAACTCTTGGCCATTTTTACCCCAAAGAAACTATTGTGCTGCAAAATCACACCAGAGGGCGTAGCGCAGTGTGCTGAGTCATGCTCTCTTTTGTGCCTTTCTACAGGAAGCTCGCGGCAGTTGAAAGAATGAAGATCCCACACGGCGCTCCAAACAACAAGACATTCAGCTGGTAAGAGCCTGGTGCGTTCGTGATATGCTCCGGCGATCACAGACGAGTTCTGCAATGCTCGCGGCGATACCAACAATAGTGCGCCATCCTCTTGTGGTAGGGAGGTCATACCGCTCCTAGGCGTTATATTTGCGCTAGGTTACAAGCCTTGCGCCTTCTTTCTTGAACTGCAATACCGTCATCCACAGCGCATGATGTGCTGCCCCTGAACGCGAAGCGCAACGCTGGTTCGGAGAACCTGCACGCCGCAGATGGAGCTCACACATGGTATCGTACACCCACGGCTCGAACCTGATTGTCTGGATCGCCCCGCCAAGGGCGCATGGCGTTATTCTGGCGATTGGTTCTCTTGACGCCGTCGACCTCTGCTCGATCGACGGAATTCGCAGCCCGCGGCACGGCTGGATGCGCACACTTCAGCCTGACACTCTTGCTGCGAATGGTGAGGGAGTCGAAGAATGCAGATAATTCCTCGTGAGCTGGTCGGCCTGGACGTTCCACTATGGGCACTAAGGTTTGATCTTACGACGCAACAGGCACATTTCGTGAACTGCTACGTCATCGACTTCGATCCCGATAAAGCCGCGCGCGAAGCAGGATTTAAGACATCGGAGGTCTCACGAGCAGCCAACAAGCTCTTGAGAATGCGCAAAGTTCAAGAGGCGATTTCTTTTCTCTCTAAGGATCTCCGACATCGGGCCGACAAAGACCGAGACACTCTCTTGAAGTATATATGGGATATTTTAAACGCGGATTTAAATGACATACTCGACGAAAACCTCAACCCTAAGCCGGTAGATGCCTGGCCCAAGATTTGGAAAATGGGGGCATTGAAAAGGGTCAAGGTGCGCTTCAATCACGGCAAAGGCACATCAACCCCGAACAGCATTGAGATAGTTCCCGCGGATAAATTAAAGCTCTATGAGCTCATGATGATCCACTTGGGAATGTTGGGGCGGAAGAAAAAAGAAAAGTCCGACAAGCGCCTGATCTTCTTGGCACACATGCACATGCTTCGGGAAGAGCGTCAGATGCGCGCCCGTCCCCGAGGCAAGCGCGGGTAACTTCGGGCATTATCGCGTCTTAGCGCCGATCTGTCACCCTACCGAACCTCCCAAACGTTCTGCTCGGCGTGCTCCAAGTAGCGGGCGAGTATGTTGATAGACTTCCAGCCACCGGCCCGCATGATTGCGGCTGTGTCGAAGCCGCGCCGTAGAAGGTCCTGCGCGGCACCAACACGCATCGAGTGGCCGCTGAAGTCGCGCACTTCGGATGCCGAATAGCCAGATCGCTTTGCGGCGGTCTTGATGATCGTTTTGACCGTAGTTCCACTTAGACTGCGATCGATCGCGTGGCCTTGGTAAATTGGGCAAAACACCCAGTCGGTTTCATTGCCTTTCCAATCCTGCCAGGCCTCCACGAGCCCGGCAGTGGCGCGCGACGTGAAAGCGATACGCCCCTGCCCTTCCTGGTCGGACTTGCTGCGCCGAATGATGACTCGCAACGTGCCGTCATTTCTTAGGGTGAGATCGCCATCCCTGAGTGCCACCAGCTCTGAGCGCCGAGTCATCAACTCGTATCCCAGCGACAGCATTGCGGCATTTCTCAAACCCCAGGGCGTGTCCGGCTGAACAGCAAGAAATTTCTGCAGGTCGGCGGCGTTCATTCCGCGTGCCTGCTTGGGGCGCACCGGATTCGCCCGCCGAACACGCCGAAACGCCAGGTTGACCGCTTCATCTTGCGTTGGGTCCTCGAGGCCGAGTAGCCGATGGACCTTGCGAATTGCGTAAAGTCGTCGCCGGACGGTCGAAGGCGCCATGCCTTGCCCCTGCGCCTCCAGGAAAGCGCAGAGTTGTGCAGTACTGGCGGGAAATGCACCGAGCCCGGTTGCCTCGCACCATGACACGTAGGCACGAACGTCGTTTCTGTACGCCCGCATTGTGGCTGCAGAGTATGCCCCGCCGAGAGCTTCGAGCGCCTTCACCCAATCATGCACTTGGCAACCTCCGTCGACTGATATACACCCAGTTATGATATAAAATTGATCATAATTGGGTCGCATGTCAATCACCGGTTTGCAAATTCGCGTTGCGCGCACTGCTCTGAATTGGACGGTTCAGGATCTGTCTGACGCGACAGGTGTCGGGACCGCCACAATCGCAAGGTATGAGCTCGCGGCAGGCAAGCTACCGAAATCGCGCAAGAACAACCTGGAGACCTTGCGCACATGCTTTGAAGCCGCCGGCATTGAGTTCCTCGGTTCTGCCGGTAACAGGCCAGGGCTCACCTGGTCCGCTGATGTCTCGACACCTTCATAGACCCTTGTCCTGGGTCCAATCGCCTAATTCTGCACACCGAGATTGAGGGGCGTGAGCGCTTGCGGCCGAACTTCTGCCCATTGCTTTATCACACCGAGCTTAGAGAGTTTGGCTGGCGACGAATTCGATCTTTTCGATCGCAACCGCGCACAAGATGCGGGTCTTGATCGTGTTCTTTAGGTGCGCTCTCAGCGCATGCGGCGATAGCCGGGTCATTCTACGAGCGGCTAGGATGGCTACAACGACTTGCGACCTGCAATTGATCAATATAGTGTAGCTCGCAACATACCTTGCGCATGATGTGCTCGGATCAAGTTCCGCAAATCGCGGAGGTGATCGAGCTGTGCGCCGGGCCTCTGCGCAAAAGAGGCCCGTATGACGTTCGCCCCTCAAGCTACGGCTCAAATCTCCGGACGTGTGCAACGCAATGCCTGCGGCAGCCTTTGTCGTGCCACGAGCCCGGGCGCTGCAGCGTCAACCACAGCCTCGCACAATCTGATTTCGGCTTCCGCCCGGGCTCCTCCTTCACGGTCTCTCAGCCGGCAGATTTGAGACAACGTGCAAAGAGGACAATGATGGCACCCAACCACACGACCAAGACCGATCCTGCAATTCAGCTAGCACGGGCAGTGCTGGATGATGACAACAGCACGATGGAGGAAGTGAAGAGCGCAATGCTCGAATTCCTGCGTCCAGAAAACGGTCTCGAGCGCCTTCGCGCCAATGAACTCGCCAAGATTGAGGTCGAGATCACTCAGCACAGGAGATTACGCGACGCGTTTGTTCTGGCGGAAGCGCAGGCTGCAGCAGCTTCTCTTTTCGTGCATGGCGACTTCACACGCGTCAGTCGAGGGGATTATCCCGAAGCCTGGCGCAAGGCGACGGAGTTGTTTTTCTCTGACTGCCCAAAGACCATCGCCAACGCAGAGGAGCACTTGGCCACTTTCAACCTGTCTCGCTTGAGCCTGATTGCGCAGGTCTACAGGGACCGCGCCGAAAGCTTCGCGAGCCAGGACAAAGTGATCGGGACGTTGGAGAAACGGCGCCGAGAGCTTCTGGACGATTTCGAGGTGCTGAGGGTCGCCGCTCCGAGAGCGGGTTTTCATCATGTCCCGTAAACCCTCGCAAAACGCCCGGCGGCACGGTCTGACAGCCCCTGTGCCGATGAACGACGTCCTGAGCTTCTACCGCCTCATACTGCGTAACCCCTCGGCGATGCCTGTGAGCTACGCGACCGATGAAACGAACCGGTTTGCCTGGCGACTTGCAGAATGCGAGGCGCAGGTGGACCGCGCGACGGCTGCGGAGCGCGCGCATTTCTTCGGCCGTTTCGCGCACACCGTCGTTCGGACGACCGCTGGTGACGCCGATGCGACGTCTTCTGGCGACCTGCTGCAGACCGAAGAGCTCCAGCAGATCATTGCCGCGGACAGCCCCGACATGGCGCAGCTTGTTCATCTGGCCAGGGAAAACGCTTTCTGGCGTGAAGCTCACCGGCTGCAGCGCTATCGGCGCGAGGCGGAAACTGCGCGCCGACGGGCCTTGCGTGATTATCTCCGGGCGGCGGAAGCGGAGCCCTGCGATCCCTGCACGCGCTTTGGGCTTGCACGCGCCTGAGGTGACACACCGGTAGGGGCGCCAGCATCGGCCCTCTGCCCCGCTCTTTGACATCGCGAGCCCATCCTCAGCCCCGCGGCGGCATGTGCCGCCGCGGGCGGCTGAGCGCAGGTGCAATTTGAAGCCGATCTTCCCCGCTTCCCGAAACGAGCCGATTTTCAATCAAGGATTGTGCACCAATCAAACTCTCTCATCACCATTCTTGTTACCAGCACCGGCAAACCACACCGCCCGACGGCATTGCGCGCCGCATCGCCTGCCCGGTTCCGCTCCAATCACCGCGCTTGCATTGCCCTGGCACCTGGCACACAAACTTTGTGTATACTCATCACCGAATAATCACACCGCTCCACCCAACCGCTATTCCAAGTTCCTCCCCGGCTGCCGGAAGAAGGATCCAAGACATTGCTCGACAAGCTCTTTTACCGCTCTTCCCGCCTTCAGAAACGCCTCGTCCAGGTGGGGGTCGACACCAGCCTGATCGTCATCAGCTATGTGGTCGCCGTGGCGCTGCGGCTGGAAAGCGTCGCGCCGCTGGCGGGCTACGGAGGCTGGCTGCCGCTGCTGGTCACCGTTCCGATCACGCTCCTCGCCTTCTATCTCACGGGCATCTACCGCACGGTCGTGCGCTATGTGACGGGGCGCATGCTGCTCTCCCTGGCCGTCGGCGGGACGCTTTCGGCCATCGTCATGTCGGCGGCCAATCTCGCGGCCGGCGCGCCGGTGCCGCGTTCGGTCCCGGGCATCTACGTGATCCTGCTGTTTTTTCTTGCCGGCGGCGCGCGGTTCTTCGCGCGCGCCATCGTGCGGCGCGATCATGGCCGCTCCAAGAAGCCGGTGATCATCTACGGTGCGGGAGACGCGGGTCAGCAGGTGCTGAACGCGCTGTTCCATGGCCGTGAATATGCGCCCGTCGGCCTCGTAGACGATTCTCCCAGCCTGCAGAACCTGACTGTGGGCGGTCTGCGCGTGCACAGCCCCGAGCAACTGCCGCGGCTGGCGCGCAAGTCCGGCGCACGCCACCTGCTTCTCGCCATGCCGAGCGTCGCGCGCACCCGACTGCGCGAGATCACCTCGAGCGTCGAGGATCTGAACCTCAAGGTGAAGACGATCCCCGGCATGTCCGACATCGTGAGCGGCAACGCCAAGATCAGCGACCTGCGCACGGTAACGCCGGAGGACCTGCTCGGCCGCGACCCGGTGCCGCCGCGCGACTGCCTGATGCGCAAGAACGTCACCGGCAAGGTGGTGCTGGTCTCGGGCGCAGGCGGCTCGATCGGCAGCGAGCTTTGCCGCCAGATCCTCAAGCAGAACCCCGAGCGGCTCATCATCCTCGAGCAATCCGAGTTCGGGCTCTACCAGATCGAGGCGGAGCTCCGCGAAAGCCTGCGCAAGCGCCAGAGCGGCATCGAACTGGTGCCGATCCTGGCCTCCGTGCAGGACCGCAACCGGCTCGACGCGGTCTTCTCGGCCCAGGACATCGAGACGGTCTATCACGCCGCCGCCTACAAACATGTGCCGCTGATCGAGGAGAACGTGATCGCGGGCATCCGCAACAACATCTTCGGCACCCGCACCCTGGCCGAGGTCGCCCGGGCCCATGCGGTCAAGAGCTTCATCCTGATCTCCACCGACAAGGCGGTCCGGCCGACCAATGTCATGGGCGCCTCGAAGCGCATGGCCGAACTGGTCTGCCAGGCACTAGCGCGCAGCGGTGGGCCCACCACCTTTTCCATGGTGCGCTTCGGCAATGTTCTGGGCTCCTCGGGCTCGGTGATCCCGCGTTTCCGCACCCAGATCGAGCACGGCGGGCCGGTGACGGTGACCCACCACGAGATCAACCGCTATTTCATGAGCATCCCCGAGGCCGCGCAGCTGGTGATCCAGGCCGGCGCCATGGCCAGCGGCGGTGATGTCTTCGTGCTCGACATGGGCAAGCCGGTGAAGATCTTCGAACTGGCGCAATCCATGGTCCGGCTGCACGGTCTCACGCCCTATGTCGTGGAGACCGACGAGGATATCGACGAGGCCAAGGGCGACATCCCGATCATGATCACCGGGCTGCGCAAGGGCGAGAAGCTCTACGAGGAGCTTCTGATCGGCGCCAACCCGCAGGGCACAGAGCACCCCCGGATCATGACCGCCTCGGAAGCGAGCCTGAGCCAGGATGAGCTTGATGGGTTTCTCGGGCGGCTCGAGGTGGCCTGCCGCGAAGGCACGATCCCCGCCATCCGCGAGGTGCTGCTCGAGGCGCCGCTCGGCTACCAGCCCGACGCGGAAGAGATCGCTGATTTGCTCTGGATTGCGCGGAGATCCGCGCCGCAAGGGCATCTTTCGGTGGTCAAAAGCGCCACCTGACACTCACCAACCCCACAGGCGCGCGCCCCAATGAAACTTCGCCTGCCGATCCGCAAGCCGTTGCATCTCTATTTCCTGGCCACGCGGGCCCTGACCATGGGCGTCCGCGTCGCCCTGCGCACGCCGGAGGGCGCGGTCCTCCTGGTGCGCCACAGCTATACCTACGGTTGGCACTTCCCGGGCGGCGGGGTCGAGAAAGGCGAGACCGCGCTCGAGGCCCTGGCGCGGGAGCTGCAGCAGGAAATCGGCGCGCCGATGCCCGATGCGCCGCAGCTTCTCGGGGTCTACTTCAATCCGGGCATGAGCGCGCGGGACCACATCCTGCTCTATGTCGCGGATCTGCCCGCGCGAGTGGAGTTCCAGCCCAACAGCCGGGAGATCTCCGAGGTCGGGTATTTCTGCCCCAAGACGCTGCCTTCGGATACAGAGGAAGGCACCCTGCGCCGCATCGACGAGATCCTTGGCACGGCGGCTCCGGCGGAGACTTGGTAAGTCGCCCTCCCGATACGCCCTCCGGCGCGAGCGCATCACCTCACGCCATCAGATCATTTTAGAGCCAGGCCAACCTCACATCGAAGACGCTTGCTAGGAGCATGGCGCCATCGGTTACACGTGTTGCCAAGACCTCACCGGCGCCTCTTGCCAAACTCCACGGGACGTTGCCTCAAGCGCCGCTCCTATTTACCACGAACTAGTGGGGAGGCCGTTGCGCCCCAAGCCCCGCCGTATTTAAGCGAAAGGCATTTCCCGTGATCACCCCCGTTCTCCTCTGCGGCGGCTCCGGCACCCGGCTTTGGCCGCTGTCGCGCAAATCCTATCCCAAGCAGTTCGTGCGCCTGGTGGACGACGAAAGCCTCTTCCAGGCCTCCGCGCGGCGCCTCTCCGGCCCGAACTTCACAGCCCCCGTCGTCCTCACCGCCAACGACTTCCGCTTCATCGTGACCGAGCAGCTCGCCGCGGTGGAGCAGCAGGCGCAGGGGATCGTCATCGAGCCCGACGGGCGCAACACCGCGCCCGCGGTGCTGGCGGCGGCGCTCTGGCTCGCGGACCGGGATCCCGAGGCGCTCATGCTGGTGGCGCCATCGGACCACGTGATCCGCGATGCGGAGGGCTTCCGGGCGGCCATCGCGGCGGCGGAGCCCGCCGCCCGCGCCGGACAGCTCGTGACCTTCGGCATCACCCCGACCCGGCCCGAGACCGGCTATGGTTATCTCGAGCTCGCGCCGGGCGCCGACAGCGCGGCCGCCTGCCCGCAGCCGCTCTCGCGCTTCGTCGAGAAACCCGACGCGGGCCGCGCTGCCGAGATGCTCGAGGACGGCGCCTTCCTCTGGAACGCGGGCATCTTCCTCTTCTCCGCCAAGGCCATCATCGAGGCCTACCGCCGCCACGCCCCTGCCCTGCTGGCGCAGGTCGAGCCCTCGGTGAGCGAGGCCGAGACCGACCTCGGCTTCACCCGGCTCGCGCCCGGGCCCTGGGCCGCGGTCGAGGACATCTCGATCGACTACGCGATCATGGAAAAGGCCGACAACCTCGCGGTCATGCCTTACGGCGCGGCCTGGTCCGACCTCGGCGGCTGGGACGCGGTCTGGCTCGAGGCCGGCCCCAACGAGGCCGGCAATGTCACCACCGAGGGCGCCACGGCGATCGACTGCCGCGACACGCTCCTGCGCGCCGACACGCCGGGCCAGGAGCTGGTCGGCATCGGCCTCGAAGACATCATCGCGGTCGCCATGGACGACGCGGTGCTGGTGGCCCACAAGTCCGAGGCCCAGCGGGTCAAGGAGGCGGTGACCGCGCTCAAGGCGCGGCAGGTGAAACAGGCCACCGAATTCCCGATCGACCACCGGCCCTGGGGCTGGTTCGAAAGCCTGGTCACCGGCAGCCGCTTCCAGGTGAAGCGCATCGTGGTGCACCCGGGCGCGGCGCTTTCTCTGCAAAGCCACCACCACCGGTCGGAACACTGGATCGTGGTCCAGGGCACCGCCAAGGTGACCATCGACGGCGAGGTCTCGCTGGTGACCGAGAACCAGTCGGTCTACATCCCGCTCGGCGCGGTGCACCGGATGGAGAACCCCGGCAAACTGCCGATGGTGCTGATCGAGGTGCAGACCGGCAGCTACCTCGGCGAGGACGACATCATCCGCTACGAGGACGTCTACGCCCGCGGCCAGGGAGCCAAGGGATGAACGCGCTGACCTGCTTCAAGGCCTATGACGTGCGCGGGCGTCTGGGCGTCGATCTCGACGCGGGCATCGCCTACCGGATCGGGCGCGGCTTCGCCCGGGCGCTCTCGGCGCGGCGGGTGGTCGTGGGCCGCGATGTGCGGGCCTCGTCCGAGGAGCTGGCCGCGGCGGTCACCGAGGCGCTGGTCGACGAAGGCTGCGAGGTGCTCGACCTCGGGCTCTCGGGCACCGAGGAGATGTATTTCGCGACCTCGCATTTCGACGCCGACGGCGGGCTCTGCGTGACCGCCTCGCACAACCCGATGGACTACAACGGGATGAAGATGGTGCGCGCGGGCTCGGCGCCGCTCGATGCCGAGAGCGGGCTGGCGCGGATCCGCGCCCTGGCCGAGGCCGACGACTGGGGGGCCGTCACCGAGGGCGGCCGGCGCCGCGACGTCACCGAGGGCGGCCGGCGCCGCGACGTCGCCGAGGAGGCGCGGCTGGCCTATGTCGCCCGCGTGTTGTCCTTCGTCGATCTCTCCGCCCTGAAGCCCCTGAAGATCCTGGTCAACGCGGGCCATGGCGCCGCCGGGCCAACCTTCGACGCCCTGGCCGCGCGGCTCGAGGCCCTGGGTGCGCCCCTGCGCTTCACCCGGATGCACCACGCCCCCGACGGCAGCTTCCCGGAAGGCATCCCCAACCCCCTTCTGCCCGAGAACCGTCCGCCCACCGCCGAGGCCGTCCGCGCCGCGGGCGCCGATTTCGGCGTCGCCTGGGACGGCGATTTCGACCGCGCCTTCTTCTTCGACCACGAGGGCACCTTCATCGACGGGGAATACGTCGTGGGCCTCCTGGCCGAGGCCTTCCTGGCCAAGACCCCCGGAGCCACGGTGATCCACGACCCGAGGATCATCTGGAACACCCAGGACGTGGTCGCCCGCGCCGGCGGCCAGGCCGTGCAGGCGCGCACTGGCCATGCCTTCGTGAAGCAGGCGATGCGCGACCAGAACGCGGTCTACGGCGGCGAGATGTCGGCCCATCACTACTTCCGCGACTTCTGCTTCTGTGATTCGGGGATGATTCCCCTGTTGCTTGTCGCCGAGCTCGTGAGCGCAGGAAAACCGCTCGCCACGCTGGTCGAAGCGCGGAAATCCGCCTTCCCTTCCTCGGGCGAGATCAACTTCACCCTGCCCGACCCCGCCGCCGCCATCGCCCGCGTGCGCGCCGCGTTCGAGCCCCGCGCGGAGGGCGTGGACGAGACCGATGGCCTCGGCCTCGACATGGGCAACTGGCGCTTCAACCTGCGTTCTTCCAACACCGAACCGATCGTGCGGCTGAACGTCGAGGCCCACGGCGATGCGAGGCTGGTGGAGGAAGGGGTGAAGAAGATCAAAGGGTTATTGACGTAGGGTCAATTTGATCTGACGCGGCGCCGGACAGGCGGGCAGGCCCGCGCGTCGCGCCTCTCCCGCAGGCCAACAGGCGGTGCAACCATGCCGCGAAGCTCTTGTGGTCCGACCAGAAGCGCCAGTGCAGCATCATTCCCCGCTTGCCTCTGCGGAACGCCTCAATTTTCAGCAACCATGACTTGCGCATCGCAAAGGCGGCTTTGTGCCCGCGTGTTCACAAAAGGCTGACAATTGTGAACCATATTGCTACTGTGAGCGGGCGTTGCTGATACGGAGCAATTCGGGGGCTGCAGGCTGCGCGACTTGGACCGCCTATTCCGGCGGTGCCTGCGCGCGAGCGGTTCCGAGTTTCGAGATGTCCCGTTCCAAAGACCGCCGGATGCAACCGGCGGTGGTGACGTGGGATTGAAAGGCCAGGTTTTTCGAGCGCGAATTTGGGTGTGGAGCTGATTATGTCCTGGCTGACGGAGTATGCGGTGCCGCTGCTGGCAGAGCATTGGAGCGCGCTGGCGCTCGCCGCGACCCTGAGCTTCTTCCTCGCGCAGACCTTCATCTGGGTCCGCGGCCGGATGGCGCCGGTCTTCGGCGACCGCAACGACAGTCGCGCGCGCCAATGCTCCCACGTCGGCAACCCGCCCCGCTGCGGTGGCCTGGGCATCCTGCTGGCCGTGACCGCCGCCCTGCTGGTCACCGAGCTACGGCAGGAGCCGCTGGTCTGGCTCCTGCTCGCCTCCGTCCTGCCCGCCCTGGTCGCCGGCGTGGCCGAGGATTTCGGCCGCAAGGTCCGCCCGCGCAACCGCCTGATCGCAGCGGCCTTTTCGGCAGCGCTGGCGGTCGCGCTTCTCGACCGCTGGGTGCCGCGCGCGGATCTGCCCGGGCTCGACTTCCTCATGGCCTATCCGGTGGTGGCGATCGGCGTCTCGATCTTCTGCTCCGCCGGCTTCTGCCATGCCTTGAACCTCTCGGACGGGATGAACGGCCTGGCCGCGACGATCATCCTGTCCGCCGCCACCGGGCTTGCACTGATCGGACTGGCCGACGGGCTTCTGGTCCTGCCGCTCTTCGCGGCGCTGCTCGCGGCGGCGGCGCTTGGCTTCCTGGCGCTGAACTGGCCGCTGGGGCGAATTTTCCTCGGCGACGCGGGCAGCTACGGGGTCGGACACCTGATGATCTGGACGGCGTTCCTGCTGGCCTGGGCCTCGGGCGAGATCGCCATCCCGGCGCTGCTCCTGGTGCTCTTCTGGCCCTTTGCGGACACGCTGCACACCATCGCGCGGCGCTGGATGGCGGGGATTCCCGTCGCCGAACCCGACCGGCTGCACCTGCACCAGATCCTGCGCCGCGGGCTCGAGATCACCTGGCTCGGCACCGGCAATCGTCGGGTGTCGAACCCGCTGACGGCGGCTCTGCTGGCGCCGCTCATCGTGGCGCCGGTGGCCCTAGGCGTCGCCTTCCACGACCAGGCCGCGCTCTGCTGGCTGCTCCTCGCGGGCTTCGGCGCGGCCTTCGTCATGCTGCACGCGCTGCTGATCCCACTCATCCGCAGCAACCGCGGCGCGCTTCGGGGCCTCGGCCCCAACCTGCGCGAGGCGCTTGGCCGCCGCGGGCGTGGCGGCGGGTCGGGCACCTACGAGACGCCCTAGGCGACGAGCGTCGGGCCGCGGCGTTCGCGCTGCCCGAACCCGTCGAAAACATGATGCGATAGAAAAAGTTTGGCAGCCGAGACGCGCTCTCGAGCTGCCTTTTCTTTTTCGCTTCCAACGAACTTACCGTGCCAAGACCGGCTTAACTCCCCTGCCCGACCGCTTTCAGCCGCCAAGGCACCTCCTCACGCCAACAGATCCTCATAAAGCCAGGCAAACCGCCGATGCTCCGACTGATCACGGCGGGAGGTGGTGCGACCTCGGATGTCCTCGGTGCTGTAGGCGACGCGAGGGGCGTCGGGCTTGGCTTCCTCGGGCTGGTCGTGGGTCGGTCCGAAATCCGTCATGGCTGCACCTCCGTGGGTTTGGGCTGGCAAACGACAGGCCGTCTGGAGAACGAGATAGCGCTGGCGGTGACGCGGCAAATCATGCCGAGGGGCTGCGACCGCGGGACGCAGTGGGGCTCGAGACCGGTGAAAAAGGAACCGCGGGCTGCGGAGCCCAACGTTCCGAGTGCAGCGCAAGAGGCGGAAAACGTCGAGAGGATCGCTGAAGACTGAGCGCTCACCAGAGAGCAAACAGAGTGCCGTGTGCTGAAAGCTGGGCGGCAAAGAACGAGAGCCGAGCGCTGTCCGCCTGAAGCTTGGGGTTAAAAGCTGCGGAGTGAGACCCCGGGGCTACGGGCTGAGGACCTGAGACCCGAGTGCTGCGACCCGAGTGCTGAGACCTGAGAGCTGAGAGCCGAGGGCTGCAGATCTGAGACCTGCGACCCGAGAGCTGAGAGCTGAGAGCCGAGAAAAACAACCGCAACCGCGTGCAACAGCCAACACTCTGCCCCGCACGAAGCGGACGACCCCTCACCCCAATCTCAGGAAAAATGGCGGAGACGAAGGGATTCGAACCCTCGAGACGGTTTCCCGCCTACTCCCTTAGCAGGGGAGCGCCTTCGACCACTCGGCCACGTCTCCGCGGACCCTCCTAATTGTCCGGGCCGGGGGGAACAAGCGGAAAATCCGACCTTTTTGCCCCCCGACCCGCGGCGTCTTCAGGTGTTGAAGAGGAAGTGCATCACGTCGCCGTCGCGGACCACGTAGCCCTTGCCCTCGGCGCGCATCTTGCCGGCGTCCTTGGCGGCCTGCTCGCCGCCGAGTGCCACGTAATCGTCGTAGGCGATGGTCTCGGCGCGGATGAAACCCTTCTCGAAATCGCCGTGGATCACGCCGGCGGCCTTGGGCGCGGAGGTGCCCACGGGGATCGTCCAGGCGCGGGCCTCCTTGGGGCCCACGGTGAAATAGGTCTCGAGCTTCAGGAGGTTGTAGCCGGTCTTGATCAGCCGGTCCAAGCCGGCCTCCTCGAGGCCCATCTCACCGAGGAACATCTCGGCCTCCTCGCCCTCGAGCTGGGAGATCTCCTCCTCAATCTTGGCCGAGATCACCACATGGGCGTTGCCCTGCTCGGCGGCCATGCGGGCCACGGCCTCGGAATGGGCGTTGCCCTCGGCGGCCTGGTCCTCGGGCACGTTGCAGACGTAGAGGACCGGCTTCGAGGTCAGGAGCTGCAGCATCCGCCAGGCCTTGAGGTCGTCCTCGGCCACTTCGACCACCCGGGCGGGCTTGCCCTCGTTCAGCGCCTCGAGGGCGAGCTTCATCAGGCGCTCCTGCTGGACCGCCTCCTTGTCGCCGCCGCGCACCTTGCGGACGATGTTCTGCAGCCGCTTCTCGAGGCTCTCCATGTCGGCGATGATCAACTCGGTCTCGATGGTCTCGGCATCGGCCACCGGGTCGACGCGGTCCTCGACATGGGTGACGTCATCGTCCTCGAAGCAGCGCAGCACATGGGCGATGGCATCGACCTCGCGGATGTTGGCGAGGAACTGGTTGCCGAGGCCCTCGCCCTTGGAGGCGCCCTTCACCAGCCCCGCGATGTCCACGAAGGTCATCCGCGTCGGGATGATCTGCCGCGACTTGGCGATATCGGCGAGCGCGTAGAGCCGCGTGTCGGGCACTGCCACCTCGCCCACGTTGGGCTCGATCGTGCAGAAGGGGAAATTGGCCGCCTGCGCCGAGGCGGTCCGCGTCAGCGCGTTGAAGAGCGTCGACTTGCCGACATTCGGAAGCCCGACGATACCCATGCGAAAGCCCATAATGTCCTCGCCTTTCGGTGTGAAGGATGCTGCGCCGCGCTTCTAGTGGGGGGCCGCCTCGGGCGCAAGGCTCCGCCCGGTCGCGGCGAAGGTCGGCAGGGCGCGGGCCCAGAACCGGTAGAGCAGCATCACCGAGGCCGCGCCGAGGCCGATCACCAGGCCCGCCCAAATGCCGACCGCGCCCCAGGGCAGCACGAAGCCCGCGATCCAGGCCGCCGGCAGCCCCAGCGCCCAATAGGCGATGGCGGCCATGACCATGGGCACCCGGGCGTCCTGCACCCCGCGCAAGAGCCCCAGCGCGATGACCTGCGCACCGTCGACCAGCTGGAAAAGCGCCGCCATGGCCAGAAGCCCGGTGCCCGCGGCGATGATCGCCGCGCGGTCGGGGTCGGCGGGATCGAGGAAGATGCCGATCATCAGCTCGGGCAGGGTCAGGAAGACCACGATGGCCAGGAGTGAGGCCGCGACCGAGAGGATCAGCGCCGCCCAGGCGCCCTTGGCCAGCCGGTCCGCATCCCCTGCCCCGAAGGCATTGCCCGCCCGCACCGTGGCAGCGTTGGAGAGCCCCAGGTGGAACATGAAGGCCGCCGTGGCGAGCTGGATCGCGACCCCATGCGCGGCCAGCGGCACCGTGCCGAGCCAGCCCATGAGCACCGCCGAGGCCGCGAAAAGCCCGACCTCGGAAAGGTTCGTCACCCCGATCGGCCAGCCCAGGCGGAAGACCGCGCGGAAGCTCTCCCAGTCGGGGACCCAGAAGCGCCCGAAGAGATCATGGTCCGGCAGCTTGCGGTCGGAATAAATCATGGCCCCCGCCAGCGCCACGCAATGGGTCAGGACCGAAGCCAGCGCCGCGCCGCGGATGCCGAGCTCGGGCAGGCCCAGCCGCCCGAAGATCAGCGCGTAGTTGAAAACCACGTTCAGAACCGCGGCGACGGCGGTGATCAGGAAGACCGCGCGGGTCTCCTCGAGCGCGGCGAGGTAGCTCTTCAGCACCATGACCCCCAGCGCCGGCAGAAGCCCCAGGCCCGCGATCCGCAGGTAGTCCTGGGCCATCTCGGCCAGGGCCGCCGCCTGCCCCAGCCCGAGCAGCAAGGGGCCGGAGAACCAGAAGACCGGCATGGAAAGCGCGAAGAACAGGATCGACAGCCAGAGCCCCATGCGCGTCACCCGCCGGATGCGCGTCTCGTCGCCCTGTGCGGCATAGCTCGCCACCATCGGCATGACCGCGAAGGCGAAGCCCGCGCCGAGCAGGAAGAAGACGATGAAGACCGTATGCGCCAGCGTCAGCGCGGCCAGTTCCTCGACCCCGTACCAGCCCACCATGATCGTGTCGGTGAGCCCGATGGCGAACTGCGCCAAGTGCCCGCCGACAAGCGGCAGGCCCAGGATCGCCACGGCGCGCATATGGCCCGGAAGGGTGGTCGGATGACGGCTCATGCCTCCCCGCTTATGCCGCCCCCGGAGCGGCGGCAAGAGCGGGTGTCGGCACGCCTAGACCGCCGGCGGGATCACCCCGCCTGCCCCGCCGCCTCCAGCTCGGCGCGCCAGCGCTCGGGCGGCTCGAACCCCAGGAGCCGGCGGGCCTTCTCGATGCTGTAGGGCGTTTCGCGGGCGCCCATCTCGCGGCGCATCTCGACGTCTGGGTAGTAGCGCCGGGCGATCTCCTGCATCGAGAGGTCCACCGAGGGCTCGGGGTTGGCGACGTTGAAGACCTCGTAGCCCAGCCCGTCCACGGCAAGGCAGCGCTCGACCATGAGGCCCAGGTCGCGGGCGTCGATATAGGCGAAGATGTTGCGCCGCCGCAGGTCGGGGTCGGTCACGAAGGCCGGGAACATCTCGGCGTATTCATGCGGCTCGATCACGTTGTTGATCCGCAGCCCGTAGATGTCGGCGCCGGTCCGCGCCTGGAAGCTGCGCGCGGTGACCTCGTTGGCGACCTTGGCCATGGCGTAGCTGTCATGCGGCACGGTGGGGTGGTCCTCGTCGACCGGCAGGTAGTCTGGGCGCTTCTCGCCCTGGGCGAAGCAGATGCCATAGGTCGTCTCGGAAGAGGCGAAGATCACCTTGCGGATGCCGAGCCCCAGTGCCGCCTCGATCACGTTGTAGGTCGAGGTCACGTTGTTGGCGAAAAGCGCGGGGTCCGCGGTGATCCCGATCCGCGGCACGGCGGCGAAATGCACCAGCGCCTCGGGGCGCCCCGGCGCCGGTCCGTCCAGCTCCGACAGGTCGAACGGCTGGGTCTGCGCCGCCCAGACCTGGCCCGCGTCGGTCAGATCGACCGAGAGATCGGCCACCCCCTCGGCCCCGAGCGGCACCCGGTCGAGGTTCAGGATCCGGTGCCCGCGATCCCGCAGATAGGGCAGCACGTGCCGCCCCGCCTTGCCGCTTCCACCCGTGAACACGATGCGCATTGTCTCTTGCCTCCGTCTCGGCGCCGCCTGCGACCCCGTGGCCGCACCGACAACCATTGATTTTCCCGCCCCGTTCCGGCACTTCCCCGGCTGGGTCAGAAGACGAGGTAGGGCATGACACGCATCGACGCCAAGTTCGCGGCGCTGAAGTCGGAAGGCAAGAAGGCGTTTGTCGCCTATATCATGGCGGGCGATCCCGATCCCGAGACGACGCTCTCGGTGATGCAGGGCCTGCCGGGCGCGGGCGTCGACGTGATCGAGCTGGGCCTGCCCTTCACCGATCCCATGGCCGACGGGCCGACGATCCAGGTCGCGGGCCAGCGCGCGCTCGAGGGCGGCATGACGCTCGACCGGACGCTGCAGCTCGTGCGCGACTTCCGCGCCGGCGACGATCAGACGCCGATCGTGCTCATGGGCTATTACAACCCGATCTATTCGCGCGGCGTCGACCGCTTCCTCGACGAGGCCAAGACCGCCGGGATCGACGGGCTGATCATCGTCGACCTGCCCCCCGAGGAGGACGAGGAGCTCTGCATCCCCGCCCAGAAGGCCGGGCTGAACTTCATCCGGCTCGCGACGCCCACCACCGACGCCAAGCGGCTGCCGAAAGTGCTGCAGAACACGTCCGGGTTCGTCTATTACGTCTCGATGACCGGGATCACCGGCTCGGCCGACGCCCAGGCCGGCGACGTCTCTCCCGAGGTCGCCCGCATCAAGTCGCAGACCGATCTGCCCGTGGTCATCGGTTTCGGCATCAAGACCCCCGAGGCCGCCGCCGCCATGGCGCCCGCGGGTGACGGCGTGGTGGTCGGCTCGGCCATCGTCGACCGCATCGCCCGGGGCGACAGCCTCGACGACGTGCTGGCCTTCGTGGGCTCGCTCGCCGACGCCACGCATTCCTGACGGAGTCCCCAAATGACCGATCTGGTGAACAGCTTCATGACCGGCCCCGACGACAAGGGCCGTTTCGGCGATTTCGGCGGGCGTTTCGTCTCCGAGACGCTGATGCCGCTGATCCTCGAGCTCGAGGAGCAATACAATTACGCCAAGACCGACCAGAGCTTCTGGGACGAGATGGACTTCCTCTGGAAGCATTACGTCGGCCGGCCCTCGCCGCTCTATTTTGCCGAGCGGCTGACCGAACGGCTGGGCGGCGCCAAGGTCTACATGAAGCGCGACGAGCTGAACCACACCGGCGCGCACAAGATCAACAACGTGCTGGGCCAGATCATCCTGGCGCGCCGCATGGGCAAGACCCGGATCATCGCCGAGACCGGCGCCGGCCAGCACGGTGTGGCGACCGCCACCGTCTGCGCCAAGTTCGGACTGAAATGCGTGGTCTACATGGGCGCGCATGACGTCGAGCGGCAGCAGCCCAACGTCTTCCGCATGCGCCTGCTGGGCGCCGAGGTGGTGCCGGTGACCTCCGGGCGCGGCACGCTGAAGGACGCGATGAACGACGCGCTGCGCGACTGGGTGACCAATGTGCGCGACACCTTCTACTGTATCGGCACGGTGGCGGGCCCGCACCCCTACCCGGCCATGGTCCGCGACTTCCAGTCGATCATCGGCAAGGAGACCCGCGAGCAGATGATGGAGGCCGAGGGCCGCCTGCCCGACACGGTGATCGCGGCGATCGGCGGGGGCTCCAACTCCATGGGGCTCTTCTATCCCTTCCTCGACGACAAGCAGGTCTCGATCATCGGGGTCGAGGCCGGCGGCAAGGGCGTGACCGAGAAGATGGAGCACTGCGCCTCGCTGACCGGCGGGCGCCCTGGCGTGCTGCACGGCAACCGCACCTACCTGCTGCAGGACGACGACGGGCAGATCCTCGAGGGTTTCTCGATCTCGGCGGGCCTCGACTACCCGGGCATCGGGCCGGAACACTCCTGGCTGCACGACATCGGCCGCGCGCAATACGTGGCGATCACCGACAACGAGGCGCTCGAGGCCTTCCAACTCTGCTGCGAGACCGAGGGCATCATCCCCGCGCTCGAGCCCAGCCACGCGCTGGCCCATGTGATGAAGATCGCGCCGGAGCTGCCCGCCGATCACGTCATCTGCATGAACATGTGCGGCCGCGGCGACAAGGACATCTACACCGTCGCCAAGGCGCTGGGGCGCGACCTCGACTGAGGGTGTCTAAAGTTCGAAAATGACAAACGGGCCGCCTTGTGCGGCCCGTTTTGCGTTTCAGAGATTGGCTTTGTGAAGGTCTTGGCGGCGCTTGCCGCAGGAAATGATGCTCTGAGGCCGAGTTTGGCGGGCGCTTCACGGAGCTTTCGCGCAAGGCCACGCGTCGCGCCCACGACGGGCCGCCGCGCGGCCCACCCGTGACAAGACCGCCCCGCAACCCGCTGAAACGCCGGGCCTTTCCCTACTGCATGTCCAGCGCCCGGGCCTTCAGCACCGCCATGGGCACGATGTCGAGCGCGCGCTGGTGCGTCGAGGCCAGCGCCACCTGCGGCGCGCAGCCCTCCTCGTGGGCCTGCAGGAAGCGGCTGGCACAAAGGCACCAGCGGTCGCCGGCCTTGAGCCCGCCGAAGCCGAACTCGGGACGCGGGGTCGAGAGGTCGTTGCCGACGTATTTCGAGAAAGCCAGGAACTCCTCGGTCATCACCGCGCAAACCGTGTGGCTGCCCCGGTCCTCGGCGCAGGTGTTGCAGGCGCCGTCCCGGAAGAACCCGGTCAGCGGGTCCTTGGAACAGGGTTCAAGATCCTCTCCGAGGACGTTGATTTCAGGGTCTTTCTGCATCGTCACCTCCTGCGGTCAACGGGGCCAGACGGGCCGCCGCCAGTCAACCCAGCGGCCGTGGAAATCTATCCGCCCGAGGTCATGTGCCTCACCCCCGGGCCAGACCTGCAGCCGCAGCGCCGCGCCCTCGGGGCGACCGTCGGTCTCCATCGACAGCCGCGCCAGCGGCGCCTCGGGCCTGGCCTCTGCGCCGGCCTTTTCGATCAGCGCCTCGCCCCGGGCGCGGGCCGCCTCGGGCAGATACTGCCAGGCCACCGTATGATAGATCAGGTGCAGCGTCCCCTCCCGCCGCTCGGAAAGCCGCGCGGGCAGCCATTCCAACGCGTCGCCCGCCGTCACCTCTGCGGCAAAACCCGCGATGGCGACGCGGGTGCGGGCCAGCCGCTCGGGCTGGTCGGGCCAGAGATAGCCCAGGAGCCGCTCGGCATCCGCCGGATCGCGCGCGTCGATCGGCGCGAGGTCGACGCCCCGCCGCTCGATCACCTCGGGCGCGCCCGCCTCGGGCAACTCGCCGCGCCACTCGGGCCTCAGCGTCAGGAGCGGCTGGGCAGGCCCGAGCCGCATCTCCCCCGCCTCCAGCGCGAAACGGTCCCACATCAGGTTCAGCCCGGCGCTCGCGCCCAGCTCGCTCAGCCGCAGCGGCAGGCCGAAGCGCGCGGCCAGCGCGTGGCCCGTGGCGATCAGGCAGGCGGCGCGACGCACCTCGTTGGTCTGGGGCGGGCTGTCGAGCATGGCGTCGATGACCGCGGCCTCCCGCGTCAGAACCTCCGTGACCGCCGCCCAAAGCGCCTCGTCCCCGGCCTCCTGCGGCGGATAGACCGCCGCGAGCCCGGGCGCGCGGCCCGAGAGCACCAGCCGGTGCAGCGCGCCCGCAAGCCTCAGCGGCACCGAGTCCCCCCCCGCGCTGGTGTCGCCCGGCCAGGCGAAGAGCCGGTCGGCCACGTGACCGCCCGGGCGCAGCCGCTCCGCGCAGAGCGTCATCAGCCGGACCATGAAAGGGGAGTCGAGCGCCGCGCAATGGCGGGCCTGCGTCTCGAAGGCGGCGCGGAGGCTCACCGGAAGCGGTCCACCAGCTTCTGGAGCGGTGAGCGGTCGTCGGCCTCGGGCGTCTCGGGCGTCTCAGCCGTGGCAGCTTTGCCGCCGGAGGCCCCGCCCTTCGCCGCGGGTGGGCTCTCCGCCGCCCCGCCTTTCGCCGCGGGCTTGTCCGAAGCCGCACCGCCCTTCGATTTCGCCGAGCCACCGCCCTTCGCCGCCTTGCCGCCTTCGGATTTCGAGCTGCGCGCCGGGGCCACCCGCAGCGAGACCTTGTTCATGAAGCCGCCCTTGTCGCCATCGGCGAGATCCGGCGCGCCATCCGCGATCCCGCGCATCAGGTCGTCGAGCCACTCGGCGTCTTCCTTGGCGAAATCATGCAGCACGTAGCGCGACACCAGGTCCTTGTGGCCCGGGTGCCCGATGCCGAGGCGCACGCGCTGGTAGGCCTCGCCCAGATGCGCGTGGATCGAGCGCAGCCCGTTGTGCCCGGCGTGCCCGCCGCCTTCCTTGACCTTGAGCCGCGCCGGCGCGAGGTCCAGCTCGTCGTGGAAGACCACCACGTCCTCGGGCCCGAGCTTGTAGAAGCGCGCCACCTCGCCCACCGACTGGCCGGAGCGGTTCATGTAGGTCATCGGCTTCAACAGCAGCACCTTGTCGGCGCCCAGCCGGCCCTCGGCCAGCTCGCCCTGGAACTTCTGCTTCCAGGGGCCCAGCCCATGCGCCTCGGCGATGGCATCGAGCGCCATGAAGCCGATGTTGTGGCGGTGGCCCGCGTAGTCCCGCCCGGGGTTCCCGAGACCGACGAAGAGTTTCATGCCGGCTGTCCTTCCCTCTCTAGTCCTCGATGCCGCGCCGGCCAGGCCCGGCGCGGGCGGCGCACAGGCGCCCCGCGCGGCCCTTTGGCGCAGACATAGGCCAAGCGCGCGCCGCCAGCAAACGCGCAAAGAAAAACGGCCCCGCCGGGCTGGCGGGGCCGTTCAAAGCCGCAGGCGCGCCTAGGCGCGGCGGGCTTATTCCTCGGCGGTCTCTTTCTCGCCTTCGACGGTCTCGGCGTTCTGCTCGGTGACCTCGGTCTCCTCGACCTCCTCCTCGTCTTCCGCGGCGGCCAGAGCCGAAGGCGCGGAGATCGAGCAGATCGCGAAGTCGCGGTCGATCGTGGGCTTGGTGCCCGCGGGCAGCGTCACGTCCGAGATCGACACGCCGTCGCCGATGTTCAGCGTGGAGATGTCGACGGTGACCTTCTCGGGGATCTCGCCGGCGGTCACGATCAGTTCGATCTCCGGGCGGATCACGGTCATCACGCCACCTGCGGTCAGGCCGGGGCATTCCTCTTCGCCGACGAACTCGACCGGGATGAAGAGGTTGATCTTCGTGCTGCGGCGCAGGCGCAGCAGGTCGAAGTGGGTCGGCAGATCCTTCACCACGTCGCGCTGCACGTCACGGCAGATGACGCGCACGTCTTCCTGGCCCTCGACCTTGAGGTTGTAGAGGGTCGACTTGAAGCGACCGGCCTTCAGCTTCTTCAGAAGGTCGTTGAAGGGGATCTGGATCGGCAGCGGATCCACGTCCCCGCCGAATACGATGCCCGGAACCATGCCGTCGCGGCGTGCCTGACGAGCGGCGCCCTTGCCCGTCCCCGTCCGTTCCAGGGCGTGAAGATCAGGAATTTCTCCAGCCATTTTCTTACTCCATATACGGGCGGGGACCCTCCAAGGCTGTATCCCCGCGTTGAAGCCCTGCGCGTTACAGGGGAACGCCCGGATTGACAAGGGCCATCTCGGCCGCCCTCTGGCCTTTCCCCGCGCGGGATGGCAGAGGCGGCGGCATGGGATTTCTCGACGATCTGCGCGTGGCCCGGGCGCCGGCCGCCTCCTTCATGGCGCTGGGGCTGTTCTGGGGCTCTTTTGCGGCCTCCGTGCCGGATGTCAAAGAGGCCGCGGGCCTCAGCGACGCGGCGCTTGGCGTGGCGCTCCTGGTGGCCACGCTGGGTGCTGTCGCGGCGATGTGGCTGGCGCCGGTCTTCGAGCGCTGGCTCGGCGCGAGAGCGCTGGGGCTGATCACCGGCCTCGCCGCGGGCGGGGCGCTCCTGCCGGGGCTCGCGGGCAGCCCGCTGGCCTTCACGCTCGCCATGGTCGCGGCCTGCGCGGGCTACGGGCTTCTGGACGTGGCGATGAACGCCCGGGTGAGCGGGCTCGAGGCCAGCGCGGGGCGCTCGCTGATGAACCTCGCCCATGCGAGCTATTCGCTGATCTACGCGGTCTCGGCGGTGGCGGCGGGGCTCGCCCGCGAGGCCGGGGCCACGCCCTTCGCGATCTTCGCCACGGTGGCGCTGATGACGCTGCTGGCGGCGCTCTACGTGATCCGCCAGCCCGCCCCGCGCGAGGATGAGAGCGACGCCGAGGACGAGACCCGCGCGTCGCAGATCCCGCTGCCGCTGATCCTGACCGGCGGGGCGATCATCTGCCTGGCGTTTCTCGCCGAACAGGGCACCGAGGGCTGGTCGGCGCTGCATCTCGAGCGCAGCCACGAGGCGGGCGCCGCGGCGGGTGCGCTGGGGCCCGCGCTTCTGGGGCTGACCATGGGCATCGGGCGGCTTTTCGGCCAGGCGGCGACGCGGGTGGTGCGGGAAGCGGTGCTGATCCGCGCCGCCGCGCTGGTGGCCGCCGCGGGGGCCGCGCTCGCGGCGCAGGCGCCGAGCCTGGCGCTGGCCTACGCGGGTTTCACCGCCATGGGGCTCGGGCTGTCGCTGATCGTGCCCACGGTCTTTGCCTGGGCGGGCCGCCGCATCCGCGCCCGCGACCGCGCGCGGATGGTCTCGCGGCTCTCGGTGGTGGGCTACGCGGGGTTCTTCGCGGGCCCGCCGATGATGGGGTTCCTGGCCGAGGGCTTCGGGCTGGCCGCCAGCTTCACCGCGCTGGCGGTCCTGATCCTCGCGATTCCCGCGGCGCTCCTGCCGCTCATGCGGCGGGCGGCGCCTGATCCCATCCGTCGCTGAAGCCCTTGGGCACCATGAGGATGTCGCGGTCGACCCCGGTCAGATGCCGGTGCCCGCAGAGCGCCATCGACAGGTCCAGCTCGCGGCGGATCACCTCGAGCGACTTGGTCACGCCGGCCTGGCCCATGGCGCCCAGCCCGTAGACATAGGCGCGGCCGATGTAGGTGCCCTTGGCGCCCATGGCCATGGCCTTGAGCACGTCCTGCCCCGAGCGGATGCCGCTGTCGATATGCACCTCGATCTTGTCGCCCACCGCCTCGAGGATCGGCTCCAGCGCCCGGATCGAGGAGATCGCCCCGTCGAGCTGCCGCCCGCCGTGGTTCGACACGATGATCGCATCGGCGCCGACGTTCAGCGCCTCGCGGGCGTCGCGCGGGTCCATGATGCCCTTGATGATGAGCGGGCCGTCCCACATCTTGCGGAACTGCCGGATGCGGTCCCAGTCGAGCGACTGGTCGAAGGATTTCGCCGTCCAGCTCGCCAAGGAGGAAGGATCGGTCACCCCCTTGGCGTGGCCGACGATATTGCCGAAGGCGCGGCGCTTGGTCGAGAGCATGCCGAGCCCCCAGTGCACCTTGGTCATCATGTTGGCGACCGAGCGCGGGGTCAGCTTCGGCGGGGCCGAGAGGCCGTTCTTGATGTCGCGGTGGCGCTGGCCCAGGAGCTGCAGGTCCACGGTGATGATCGCCGCCGAGCAGTTCGCCGCCTTGGCCCGGTCGAAGAGCCGCTGCATGAAGTCGTCGTCCTTCAGCGTGTAGACCTGCATCCAGAAGGGCTTCGAGGTATTGGCGGCGACATCCTCGATCGAGCAGATCGACATGGTCGAGAGGCTGTAGGGCACGCCGAAGTCCTCCGCCGCGCGGGCGGCCTTTATCTCGCCGTCCCAGTGCTGCATGCCGGTCATCCCCACCGGCGCGAGCGCCACCGGCATGGAGACATCCTCGCCGATCATCTGGCTCTTGAGCGAGCGGTCGGCCATGTCCACCGCCACCCGCTGGCGCAGGTGGATGCGGTCGAAATCCGAGGAGTTCTCGCGGAAGGTCTGCTCGGTCCAGCTGCCGGACTCGGTGTAGTCGTAGAACATCTTCGGGACCCGGCGGCGGTAAATGCGGCGCAGATCCTCGATCTCGGTGATGGTGGGCATGGGCTCCCCCTCCTCGGGCGTTTCGAGGAGCAGTAGCAAGGCCCGAGAGGGTGGGCAATCCGGGGTTGTGGGGAGGCGGCATGCGGTCGCGCCGGATGGCGGGGTGCAGGCGGTGGCGGCGGAAGGCGGGGTGCAGGCGGCCGCGCCGGAAGGCACCGGGCGGTCGCGGCGGAAGGCGGGGTGCAGGCGGTGGCGCCGGAAGGCGCGCTGCGGCGGGGGCTGCACGTGAGGGGCGCGGCGGCGGAGCGATTTGCATGCGGGGCCCTAGTGGGGCGGGCGGCTGGCGGCCGTTGGGCGGTCGCGTCGTGTGGCACCGAGCGGCGGGGCGCTGCGCGTGACGGGCGCGGCGGCGGAGCGATTTGCATGCGGGCGCGACGGGGCGCTGCGCGTGAGGGGCGACGCGGGGCGCCCTGGCAGAACCGCCGGGTTGACGCCGCTCGGGACACACCCGCGCCCACTCCCCTCTCAACCCGCCCCACCAGAGGGCGCGCGCCGGACCGGGGGCCGGCGCTGCTGACTTCAGCGCTATGCGCTTTATCCCGGCCAGGTCAGGGCTAGAGGCATGCTAAGCGCGCCACCTACAAGAGCGCCGGCCCAAGGGGCCGGTCCGGCGCGCGCCCGGCATCTTCGATGCTGTTCGGGCGCAAGACGGTGCTGGCTTGCATGGCGGGTGCGGGGAGCATTCGGGGCCCTGCTTTTGACAGCTCGCGGGGCGAGAAAGGCAATGCCCGCCGCGCGATGCGTGACCATCTCTGGCGATGCTCCGAAGCCAGTGCGAGGCAAGCGCCACAAACCAATCCCTACCATCAGCACCCCCCTCCCAAACCACCCCCACACCCCCTCCCCCGTTTCCTTCCGCGCCGAAGCCCGCTAGGCATGACCCCGAGGACACTTAGGGAGGCCCGCCATGAAGATCGCCGAGCTCGACGGCATCCGCCTGCACTACCGCGAGGACGGCGACCCCGACGGCCCGCCGGTGGTCTTCGGCAACTCCCTCGGCACCGACCTGCGGCTCTGGGACCAGCTCCTGCCGCTCCTGCCTCAGGGCTACCGCTACATCCGCTACGACAAGCGCGGGCACGGGCTTTCGGACTGCCCGTCGGGGCCCTACCCGATGGGCACGCTGGTGCGCGACGCCGAGCAGCTGATCGAACACCTCAAGGCGGACAACGCCATCTTCGTCGGCCTCTCCATCGGCGGGCTCATCGCCCAGGGGCTCGCGGCGAAACGGCCCGACCTCCTACGCGGCATCGTGCTGTCGAACACCGGTGCCAAGATCGGCACCCGCGAGATGTGGGACGACCGCATGGCGGGGGTCCGAAAAGGCGGCATCGAGGCGCTCGCCGATCCCACCATGGAGCGCTGGTTCTCCGCGGCCTTCCGCACCACCGCGCCCTTCCACGCCTGGCGGCACATGCTGGTGCGCCAGCCGCAGGAGGGCTACCTGGGCTGCTGCGCGGCCATCGCGGGCACGGATTTCTACAGCACCACCGCGGCCATCACCCTGCCCGCGCTCGGCATCGCGGGCTCCGAGGACGGCTCGACCCCGCCCGACCTCGTGCGCGAGACGGTGGAGCTGATCCAGGGCTCGGAGTTCCGGCTGATCCGCGGCGCGGGCCACCTGCCCTGCGTCGAGGCGCCCGAGACCTACGCGCGCCACCTGACCGACTTCCTGACCCGCGTGGCGGGCTGATGGCGCGCTTCCTGCTCGTGCACGGCTCCTGCCACGGCGCCTGGTGCTGGCGCGACCTGCGCCCGGCGCTCGAGGCGCTGGGGCACGAGGCCCGGGCCATCGACCTGCCGTCGCATGGCGCCGACCGGACCCCGCTCGGGGAGGTCACGCTCGACGCCTACGCCGAGGCCATCGAGGCCGCGATCGACGGGCCCACGATCCTCGTCGGCCATTCCATGGGCGGCTACCCGATCAGCCGCGCCGCCGACCGCGCGCCGGATCAGATCACCCGGCTTGTCTACCTCTGCGCCTATGTGCCCTGGCCCGATTTTTCGCTGGTCGAGATGCGCCTCCGCGCGCCGCGCCAGCCGATCATGAAGGCGCTGGAGAAATCCGCCGACGGCCAAAGCTTCTCGGTGATCCCCGAACACGCGCGCGAGGTCTTCTACCACGACTGCCCCGAGGCCTCCGTGGCCTTCGCGCTCGAGAACCTCTGCCCGCAGGCGATCCTGCCCCAGGCCACCAAGCTCACGCTGGGGCCGAACTGGCAGGCCCTGCCCCGCAGCTACATCCTCTGCGAGGAGGACAGCGCCATCCCGCCCGAGTTCCAGGCCGAGATGGCAGAAGATTTCCATTCAGACGACGTGATCCGCATGCCGACCAGCCATTCGCCCTTCTTCTCCGACCCCGCCGGGCTCGCCCGCCACCTCGACCGGATCGCCCGGACATGAGCGCCGCGCTTTTCGACAGTGCCCTTTACGGCAAGCTCGTGCCGACCGGCGAGGTCGGGCGGCTCTTCACCGACAGCGCCGAGGTGCGCGCCATGATGATCGTCGAGGGCGCGCTGGCGCGCGTCCAGGGCGCCGCCGGGCTGATCCCCGAGGTCAGCGCCAAGGCGATCCACCGCGCCTCGCTGGAACTGCAGCTCGACCCCGCGGGCCTCGCCGAGGCGACGGGCCAGAACGGCGTGCCGGTGCCCGCGCTGGTCAGCGCCTTCCGCGAGCTGATGCAGGCGCCCGAACATGCGCAATACGTGCATTTCGGCGCCACCTCGCAGGATGTGACCGACACCGCGCTGATGCTGCGGCTGCGCCAGGTGCTGGGCCATTACGAGACCGCGCTCGACCGCGTGATCGCCGCGCTTGCCGCGCAGGCCGAGGCCCATGCCGAGACGCCCATGGCCGCGCGCACCTATCTTCAGCACGCCACGCCCACGAGCTTCGGCGCGCTGGCCGCCGCCTGGGGCTGGCCGCTCCTGGAGCTGCGCGAGGAACTCGCGGCGCTGAAGACCGGCCTCTGGGTCTCGCTGTCCGGCGCGGCGGGCACGGCCTCGGCGCTGGGGCCCGACCCTTCGGCGCTGCGGGCCGAGCTGGCCCAAGCGCTGAACCTCGAGGATCCGGGCCGGAGCTGGCACACCGACCGCACCCCGATCCTGCGCCTCGGCGCCTGGATCGCGCGCATCACCGGCGCGCTGGCCAAGCTGGGCGAGGACCTGACGCTGCTCGCCGCCTCCGAGACCCGCGAGGTCACGCTGGGCGGCACCGGCGCCTCCTCGACCATGCCGCAGAAGCAGAACCCGGTGGCGCCCTCGGTCCTGACCATGCTCGGCACCCATGCGGGCGGGCTTGCCCAGACGCTGACCACCGCCGGGCGCCAGCGCCACCAGCGCGACGGGGCGGCCTGGTTCACCGAATGGATGGTGCTGCCGCAGCTCTGCCTGGCGGGCGCCGCTGCGCTCGAAACCGCGGGGCCGCTGCTCGAGGGGCTCGCGCCCCGGACCGAGGCCATGGCCGCGACCCTCGCGGGCGCCAAGGGGGCGCTGGCCGCCGAGGCGCTGTCCTTCGCGCTTGCCCGCGAGATGCCGCGCCCCGAGGCCCAGGCGGCGATGAAGGCCCTGGCCCGCGAGGCCGCCGAGAGCGGCGCCGACCTCGTGGCCCTGGCCGCCGAACGCCACCCCGGCATCACGCCCGCCGATTTCACCCCCGAGGCGCTGCTGGGCACCGCCCCGGCCGAGGCCCGCGGCTTCGCCCGCGCCGCCCGCATCCCCCCCGCCGCCGGGGGATGAGAGGGCGATGAAGGCGGCCAAGCTCTTCCTCGTCTCCACGGTGGTGATCGACGCCATGGGCGTCGGGCTGATCATGCCCGTCATGCCGGACCTCCTGCGCGAGATCACCGGCAGCGACATCGCCAATGCCGCGCTCTGGGGCGGGCTTCTGTCCACCGTCTTCGCACTCATGCAGTTTCTCTGCGCGCCGCTCCTGGGGGCGCTCTCGGACCGCTTCGGGCGGCGGCGGGTGCTGTTTGCCGCGCTCGCGGGCATGTCGCTCGACTACCTGGTCATGGGCTTTGCCCAGACGCTCTGGCTGCTGGTCCTGGGCCGGATCGTGGCGGGCGTGACCGCGGCCACCCAGTCGGTCGCCTCGGCGGCCATGTCCGACCTCTCGCGCCCCGAGGAGAAGGCCGCGAACTTCGGCCTGATCGGGGCGGGCTTCGGCATCGGCTTCGTGATCGGCCCGCTCCTGGGTGGGCTCCTGGGCGAGTTCGGCACCCGCGCGCCCTTCTTCGCCGCCGCGGGGCTTGCCGCGCTGAACCTCGCGATCGGCTATCTCGCCCTGCCCGAGACCGTCACCGACGCGCGCCGCCGCCCGATCGATCCGCGCCGCCTCGACCCGCTGGGCGCCTTCCGGGCGCTCGGGCGCATCCCCGGCACCTCGCGCGCCATCGCGGTCTTCTTCCTTCTGCAGATGGCCTTCTTCGTCTACCCGGCGATCTGGTCCTACTACGGCGTGGCGCGCTTCGGCTGGGACCCGGGGCTGATCGGGCTGTCGCTCGGGATCTTCGGGATCTCGGCGGCGATCATGCAGGGCGGGCTGATCCGCCTGGTGCTGCGTTACCTCGGTGAACGCGGGACGGTGATCTACGGGCTCTGCATGAACGCGCTGGTCTTCGTGCTGCTGGCGCTGCTGCAATCGGGCACGCTGGTGCTGATCCTGGTGCCGCTCGCAGGGCTCGCCGCGGTGACCAGCCCGGCGATCCAGGGGCTTGTGGCGCGCGCCGTGCCCGACGACGAACAGGGCGCGCTGCAGGGGCTCTTCTCGGCCACCGGGGCGCTGGCGGCGATCCTCTCGCCGCCGATCATGACCACGACCTTCTTCTGGTTCACCCGCGGCGGCGAGGGCTTCGCCGGCGCACCCTTCCTGCTGTCCGTCGGACTGCTGGCCGTCGCGCTGGGGCTGATGCTCGCCCCCGGCGGTCCGCGCATCTCAAAGGAGGCCCCCGCATGAGCCGCATCACCGCCGCCGTCGTCACCGAGTTCGGCCAGCCCATGCAGATCGAGGAGCTCGAGCTCTGCGCCCCCCGCGCGGGCGAGATCGAGGTCGAGATCGAGGCCGTCGCCATCTGCCATTCCGACATCGCCTTCGCCGAGGGCGGCTACGGCGGCACCCCGCCCCTGGTCCTGGGCCACGAGGCCGCCGGCCGGGTCCGCGCCTGCGGGCCCGGGGTCACCGACCTCGCGCCCGGCACCCGGGTGGTGCTGACCCTGATCCGCGCCTGCGGATCCTGCGCGACCTGCGCCTCGGGCCAGCCGACGCTCTGCCGCACGCCCGCGCCGCATCCAAGCCCGCTGTCGCGCCCCGACGGCACGCCCGTCGCCGCCGAGATGGACTGCGGCGCCTTCGCAAGCCGCGTGGTGATCCAGCGCAGCCAATGCGTCGCGGTCCCCGAGGAGATGCCCGGCGAGGTGGCCGCCCTCCTCGGCTGCGGGGTGATCACCGGCATCGGCGGCGTGGTCAACGCCGGCGGGTTGCGCCCGGGCGAGGACGTGGTGGTGATCGGCGCCGGCGGCGTCGGGCTGAACGCCATCCAGGGCGCCCGGCTCGCCGGCGCCCGGCGCATCCTGGCCGTCGACATGAGCGAAGAGAAGCTCGAGACCGCCCGCGCCTTCGGCGCCACCGACGGGGTGCTCGCGAGCGGCGACCGCCCCTGGCGCGAAGCGACGCGCGCGCTCGGCAAGGGCGCCGACCTCGTGGCCGTGACCGTTGGCGCCACCGCCGCCTACGAGGCCGCCCCGCGCTACCTCGATTTCGGCGGCCGCGTGGTCATGCTGGGCCTGCCCCACGCCGGGGCCGAGGCCGCCTATGCCCCCTTCCGCCTGGCCTATTCCGGCCAGCGCATGATCGGCTCCAAGATGGGCGACGCGGTGATCGCCCGCGACATCCCCTGGATCGCCGATCTCTGGGCTCAAGGGAGGCTGAAGCTCGAGGAGCTGATCTCGGGCCGCTGGAGCCTCGAAGAGATCAACGCGGCCGTCGCGGACACGAAAAGCGGGGCGGCGCGGCGGAACGTGATCTTGTTCTGAGTTTGGGCGTCGGGCTGGGCTTTTGTCCGGCTCGTTGGGCTATTTCTCGAGGCTTTGGCTGTGTTTGGCGGGGCGGGCGGAGCCGCCCCCGGGGGCGGCAGCGAGGGCTCTGCCCTCGCGCTCCCGGAGTATTTTCAGCCCGGCCATGCGCAAGAAAGAGTTGCGCTTCGGGGGCTGACTTGGGGTGCGCGGTTGGTGGGGGGAAGCCGCCCTCGTTGGGGCGGCCACGAGGGCGCTGCCCTCGGGCTCCCGGGGCGGTTTGGGAGCGCTGTGCTTTGGGGGTGTGGTTGGGCTGGGCCGAGGGGGCGCGGCCGGTTGGCCCGGCGCGTTCAGTGGCGCGGCGTTTTTGGTGGGGCGGCGGCCGATCGGTTCGGCGCACACGGTGGCGCGGCGCTCTTGGAGAGGTGGCGGCGCGGCCTGCGGCCTTGGGCCAGGCGGCCCCTTAAGCAGGGCCCGGGGCGCGCGCCGCCCTTTGTGGTGAGGGCGGCGCGCGTTGGGGTTACTCGGCGGCGACGCGGCCTTCCTCGGCCCATTCCCAGGGGCGGGTGAAGGCGGAGAGCACGCCGGCGACATCGGCTTCCGAGGCGCCATGGGCGGTGACCTGCGCCACGAGGCCGCGTTTCTTGTCGTCGATCACACCGGCGACCCGGGCCGGCACGCCCTGCTCCTCGAGCGCGGCGTTGTAGATCCGGGTGATCGCGCGCTTGCGAAGGTCGGGCTTGAAGACCTTGCCCACCGCGGTCTTCGGCAGCTCGTCGAGGATGCCCAGGTATTTCGGCTGGGCGGCGCGTTCGTGCACATGGGTGCGGCAGTGCTCGAGCAGCGCCTCCTCGGTGACATCGCCGCCCTCGACCAGTTCGACATAAGCGCAAGGTAGCTCGCCCGAATGCGCGTCGGGCTGACCGATGGCACCGGCGAAGGCCACCGCGGGATGGGTGAGCAGCGCCTCCTCGATCTCGGCGGGGTCGATGTTGTGGCCGCCGCGGATGATCAGGTCCTTGGCCCGTCCGGTGATCCAGAGGTAGCCGTCAGCGTCGATCCGCCCGAGATCACCGGTGCGCAGGTAGATGCCCTCGTGGAAGAGGTCGCGGTTCTTGTCGACCTCGGTATAGGTCGAGCCGGCATAGACCCCGGGGTTGGAGATGCAGATCTCGCCGATCTCGTCGGTGGCGCATTCCACCGGCCCCTCGCCGGTCTGGCGCACGATCTTCACGTCCGTATAGGGGAAGGGTATGCCGATCGAGCCGACCTTCTTCTCGCCGTCGGGCGGGTTGCAGGACACCAGGCACGTGGCTTCGGTCAGCCCGTAGCCCTCGACCACGGTGACGCCCGAGGCGGCCTCGAAGCGCTTGAAGAGCTCGAGCGGCATCGGCGCGGAGCCCGAAAACGCGGTCTTCACCGAGGAGACATCGGCATCGACCTTGCGCTGCATGAGCGCCGAGACCGCCGTCGGCACGGTGATGATGAAGGAGATCTTCCAGCGCTCGACCAGCTTCCAGAAGTTGTCGAAGACGCCCTCGCCCCGGTAGCCCTGCGGGGTCGGGAAGACCACATGCGCCCCGGAGGCGACCGCCGCCATGAGGATCACGTGGCAGGCGAAGACATGGAAGAGCGGCAGCGGGCAGATGATGTTGTCCTCTTCTGAGAAGAGGAGCCTGTGCCCGAGCCAGCCGTTGTAGATCATCCCCGAGTAGAGATGCTGGGCGACCTTGGGCATGCCGGTGGTGCCGCCGGTGTGGAAATAGGCCGCCACGCGGTCCTCGTCGGGGTCCTCGAAGGCCAGCTCGCGCGGCTGCTTCGCCATCTCGGCGGTGAAGCTCTTGACGTCGGCATGGCTCGATCCCGCGAGCTTCGGCCGGACCAGCGGCACGATCCAGGACTTCGGCGGCGTCAGGTAGCGGTTGAGGTCGACCTGCAGGATGGTCGTCACCCCGGGCGCATGGCGCACCGCCTCCTGGACCTTCTGAGCCACGTCGGTCTTGGGGAAGGGCTTCAGCGTGACCACCACCTTGGCGCCGGTCTCGCGCAGGATGGCGCCGATCTGCTCGGGCTCGAGCAGCGGGTTGATCGGGTTGGCGATCCCCGCCACCGCGCCGCCGAGCAGCGCGTAGATCGTTTCGTTGGCGTTGGGCAGCACATAGGCCACCACGTCGTCCTTGCCGATGCCGAGGCTGCGGAAGAGGTTGGCCGCCTGGGCGGTGCGCTCGCGCAGCTCGCGCCAGGTGACGGTCTCGGCCTTGTCGGTCGGGCCCGAGAAGATCTGGTAGCTCACCGCCGGGCGGTCGGGGAACTTGCCCGCGGTCCGCGACAAGAGGCCGTACAGCGTCTTGGGCAGGTCGCGTTCCGCCCAGGGCATCTCGTTTTCGATGGCGTCGCGGTCCGCAAAGGAAGCAAAGCTCATGGGGGTCCTCCCGTTCTCTCCCGGGGCCGAGTGTGGTGGGAGCGGCGAGTCCATGCAAGCGATTGAACGCCACGGCAAAAGCCGCGTGACGCGACGTTCGGGAGGGGGTGCGATGTGCGCGGCGGGTCAGCGCGCAGGCGGGCGCACGGGTTCAGCCCGGGGGATCGCAGAACCCCTGCCCGTTCCGGGCGCGCGCGGCCCAGAGCGGATGCGGCGCGAAGAGCGCGGCATCGGGATGGTCCTGCGCTTGCAGAAGGCCGCGCAACCGGGTCAGCCCGGCGAGATCGGCGGCTTTCATCGGCCCGCCCCGGTGCCGCGGCAGGCCCTGGCCAAGCACCAGGGCCAGGTCGATCTCCTCGGCGCGGGCGACCATGCCCTCTTCCAGGATCGCGGCGCCTTCGTTGGCCATGACCGCGATAAGCAGCGTGATCAGAGTCTCGGGCGGCAGAGGGGCCGCGCGCGGGCGGCGGGCGTCGATGAGCGCGCGGACCGCCGCGTCGGGGCGTGGCCCCTCGGGGCCATGGGCGTAGAAACCCGCGCCAGAAGCGGCGCCTTCGCGGCCGGCGTCGCGCAGAAGGCGGCTCCAGTTCTCCGCCCCTTCCGCGCGCGGCGCCTCGGAGAACTCCGCCAGCCCGCGCAGGTCGCGTGCCTCGAAAGGCGGGCGGGCCCAGCCCCAGGCGCGCAGGGCGGCGTCCAGGGTCTCGGGCGCCTGGCCCATGTCTATGAGCGCATCGCAGGCCCGGTGCAGGACGGCCATGACCCGCTCGGTGACCGAGGGGCCAGAGGTGCGGACCTTCAGGGTGACCTTGCCGAGCGCCCGGCCCAGCGCCTCGGCCCGGGCGAGCTGGGCGGGCTCGGCGCGCGGGCCCACCAGGAGCTCCAGGAGCCGGCTGTCCGGCGCGGGCGTGCCGAAGCGCAGGGCCAGCCCCTCGACCGCGCCGGGGAAGGCGCGGAGCCGGGGCACGCCCTCGGGCAGCGCCACCGCCCCCTGCCCGCGCGCCGCCAGCAGCGCCACCTGCGCCTCGGTGACCATGGCGGTGCTTTCCCCGAGCCGCAGCCGTTCGAGCCGCGTGGTCAGCGTCGCCTCGTCGACCCGGCCGCTCTGCCGTGCCGCCTCGAGCGCGCGGCGCACCTCGCCCATGGCGCTGCGCAGCATCTCGGGGTCGCGGGTGCCCCAGTCGACCGCAAGCCCGCGGTCGAGCGCGGCGATCACCAGCTGGGTGGCGAGCGGCCCGCCGCCAAGAACCGCGATGCGGCGGATCTCGGGCGCGGACCCGGCGGCTGCGGTCGCGGCCAGCGCGCGCCGCTCGGCGGCGTAGAGATGGCGCAGCGCCCGGCTTTCGTCCGAGCCGGCGAGCGTCTCGAAGGCATCTGCCTCGCGGGCGAGCCCGGCCTCGAAGGGCAGAAGCTGCGCGGCCTCGAGGCAATCGACCAGCGCCTGGGCCGCCTCCCCGTGCCCCCTCGCCCGGGCGCGCGCAGTGGCCACGGCCTGCTGGTAGCGGCCCGGATCAGCCAGCCCCTGCCGGCGGGCGGAGGTCGGACGCGGGCCGATGCCCTTGGCGCGCAGCGTCTTGCAGAAGCGCCGGGCGGCCTCGACCGGGGGGCCGGGCACCACCGCATCGGCAAGCCCCTTCAGGCTTTCGAGCCGGAAGGGCAGCGCCCGGCCCGAGAGCATCAGCTCGGCCGCGGGCCCGGCCCCGAGGATGCGCGGCAGCCGCTGGGTCGCGCCGCCATGGGGCACGAGGCCCAGCGAGACCTCGGGAAAGGCGATGCGCGCCTCGGGGTCCGCCAGCCGGTAATGCGCCGCCAGCGCCAGTTCCGCCCCGCCGCCCAAGGCCAGCCCGTGCAGCGCGGCGACCACGGGCTTGGGGCAGTCCTCGATGGCACGGCACAGCGCCATGAGGCCGGGGCCCGCCTCGGGGGCGCCGATCTCGCCGAGGTCGAGCCCGCCGCAGAACATCCGCCCGCCCCCGGCCAGCACGATCGCGAAGACCTCGGGGTCGGCCTCGGCCTTTGCGAAGGCTTCGGCGAGGGCGGCGCGCAGCGCGGCAGTCAGGGCGTTGGCGGGCGGATGGGAGAAGGTGAGGACCGCGGTGCCCTCCGCGTCCTGCCGCTCGACCAGTTCCGCCATCTCGGCCCCCTTGCTGCCCTGCCCGCCGCGCGCCCCGGGACGCTTCGCCTTGACCTAAGGGAAGGCGATTTGGCCCAAGTTCTCCACGAGGTTATCCACATGTATGGCGGAAAGCCCCGGGGGCCGACAAGCACCCGCGCGGGTTGCCGGGGGGTGGGGTGTGTCGCGGTGTGCTGGGTGCGATTAGCGGGAGCGGGTTGTGTTGGCTGCGCGGCGGGCTGGAGCGGTGGTGTTCTGGGTGATGTTTGCGCTCTGGCGGTTGGATTGGCTCCGGCGGTTGGATGGTGGTTTGAGTGACAGGGTTTGCGCCTTTGCGAGGAGCCGAGCTTTGGCCGGAATTGCAAAGGCTTGCGGGGTAACGTGAAGCGGGCTTTTTGTATGGCGATTAGTGCTTGTGTGGTGCCAGCCCCTCTCTCGCAAGTCGGCGTCGGGCCGCTCGGTCAAGCCGATAACCATATGAGTAAAAACATCTTTACTTGTCGCGCTTGGTGAGGGCCGGGGCGTTTCGACCCCGAGTCGGGAGGGTGGCGCGTGGCGCGACTTCGGAGAATGTGTGCAGATTGGCCGGGGTGAGATGGCCGGGTGACGCGGCTAGTCAGGCCGACCCGCAAGGCGGGGTCGGGACTTCCTTTAGCAAGCGCCGTTCCGTCCTGGGTTCGCAGGGTTAGGGCGTGGCACGGACCGGATCGCCCCTGCCCGCCTTTGACCGGACCAATTGGGGAACCGGAAAGCCAATCCGACGCAGAAAACGGCCAATCACGCCGCACGTCCTTCAGGTTGTTGCGCGGCCACCTGCGCGGCGGATTAATCGGAGTTTGCGACGCAGCATTTCGGAGGGCGGCGGGAAACCTTCCCCAAGCTGGCAAGTCGGCCCTTTTGGCGCTCTGCGGCACGGGGCACGCGCGAGGTCTGCGCGCAAGGAACCCTCCTCCCAAGCCCCCAACCACGTCGCTAGCCACCCTGCCCGATCCCGTCCCACGGGTCTTTCCCGCGCCGACTTCTCCCGCCATCTGGACAGAACCCGCGTGGCAGAGTAATTCGGGGCCATGGAAGCAAAGCGCGTCACCGATACCTATTTCGTCAGCCCGCAGATCGGCGTGGAGGATGTCTCCGCCATCGCCGAAGCCGGCTTCACCCGGGTCATCTGCAACCGGCCCGATGCCGAGGTGCCGCCGAGCCACCAGGCGGATGCCATCGGCGACGCGGTGCGCGCGGCGGGGCTCGAGTTCGAGGTGCTGCCGCTGACCCATCAGACCATGACGCCCGAGAACATCGCCCAGCAGGAAGCACTGGTCGAAGGCGCGGGCGGCAAGGTGCTGGCCTATTGCGCCTCGGGCACGCGCTGCAGCGTGGTCTGGGCGCTCTCCAAGGCCGGGCAGATGCCGGTCGAGGAGATCCTGCGCCAGACCGCCCAGGCGGGCTATGACCTGAGCGGGCTGCGCCCGACCCTCGACGCGGTGGCCGCCCAGCGCGGGTGAGCCTCGTTTGGGTAATCGTTTCAGTGAAAGCGGCGGGCCGTCCCGTTCTGACAGCGTGAGACTGCGCGGCTCCAGAGCCTTTGCAGGCTCGGGCCGAGATCACCGGGACACCGCCCCAAGCCTCCTCCGCCTTCCTTAGACGGCCTCCGCCTTCCTTAAACGCCCCCGCCCTACTCCGCCGCCGCCAGCGCCGCGCCGCGGGGCAGCATCACGCGGAAGGCCGCGCCACCCTCGCCCGGCATATAGGCGATGGTGCCGCCCAGCCGCTCCAGCACCTGCCGGCAGATCGCCAGCCCCAACCCCGCGCCGCCGGCCTTCTGATCGGAGATCCGCGAGAACTTCTCGAAAATCACGTCGCGGGCCTCGCGCGGGATGCCGTGGCCGTTGTCGATGAAGTCGATCGCCAGGCTCTCGCCCAGGTCCTGCACGCGGATGGTCAGCCGGGGCCGCGCCGCTTCGCAGTATTTCTGCGCGTTGGAGATGAGGTTGATGAAGACCTGCGCCAGCCGGTCGAGGTCGGTGGTGATGGCATGGTCCTCGGTCGCGCGGTTGCGGCGGATCTCCATGGCGCCCTTGCCCTCGCCCGCCGCCGCCGAGGCCACCGCCCGGTCGAGCACCTCGGAGAGCCGCCCCTCGCGCAGGTTCAGATGCACCCGACCGTTCTCCATCACCGAGAGGTCGAGGATGTCGTCGAGAAGCCGGGTCAGCCGGATCGCCTCGTCGTGGATGATCGAGGCGAATTTCGACTGCTCGGCCTCGGAAAGCCCGCCCGAGTCGCGCAGGATCTCCGAGAAGGCCCGGATCGAGGCCATGGGCGTGCGCAGCTCGTGGCTGATCTGGCTCAGGAAGCTGTCCTTCTGCACCGAGAGACGAGTGAGCTTGTCATTGGCCTCGCGCAGCTGCCGCGCGGTGCGGGAGAGCTCGGCCGACTGGGTCTCTAGCCGGGCGGAATATTCCATCAGCTGCGCGGATTCGTCGGCCACCGCCATGAGGTCCTGCACCGAGACAGAGGTGCCGCCGACGATCTGGCCGATCATCGCATGGGCCGTCGCCGCCCCGACCGAACCCGCGAGCTCGCGCTCCAGCGTCTCGAGGAAATCGGGCCGGGGTTCGGGCAGGTCGCCCCGCCCGCCCTGGGCGCGGGCCTCGCGGGCAAAGAGCGCGATGGCCTCCTGCGGGCCGAGGATGCGCTGCGCCATGATCAGCAGGTCCTCGGTCTGGGCCACGCCCGAGGCCCAGCTGCGCGGGCCGCCGGAATGCTGGAAGATGTTCACGAACTGCGCCCCCTGCAGCCGCTCCACCGGGCTCGGAAAGCTCAGGACCGAGCCGCCGAAGAAGGCCAGCGAGTTGAGCGAGAGCGACCACAGCAGCGCATGCAACATCGGGTCGATGCCGCCGATGCCAAAAAGCGCCTGCGGGCGCAGCCAGGAGAGCCCCGCCGGCCCCTCGGCCATGAGTGTCTCGGAGAAGATCGGCAGCCCGATCGAGGGCAGGAAGAAGGTGTAGAGCCAGATCACCGAGCCGGTCACCAGCCCCGCGATGGCCCCGGTGCGGGTCGCGCCCCGCCAGAAGATGCCGCCGATCATGGAGGGCAGCACCTGCACCACGCCCACGAAGGAGATGATGCCGATCGCCGCCAGCGCCGCGCCGCCGCCCGAGACGGAGTAATAGACGTAACCCAGGAGCACGATGGAGACGATCGAGACCCGCCGTGCGGTCAGGACCACGTTGCGCACGTCGCCCGAGATCGAGGCCCGCCCGCCGGTCAGCCGCAGCCAGAGCGGCATGACGATGTGGTTCGACACCATGGTCGAGAGCGCGATGGCCGCGACGATCACCATGGAGGTCGCCGAGGAGAAGCCGCCGAGGAAGGACAGGACCGCCACGCCCTCGGCCCCCTGGCTGAGCGGCAGGGTCAGCACGAAGAGGTCGGGGTTCGAGCCCTCGGGCAGCAGGTCCAGCCCGACCACCGCGATCGGCATGACGAAGACCGACATGGCCAGGAGATAGGCCGGGAAGGCCCAGCTTGCGGTGCGCAGGTGGTCCTCGTCGGCGGCCTCGACCACCAGCACCTGGAACATCCGCGGCAGGCAGAGGAAGGCCGCGCCCGACAGGAAGATCAGCCCCGCCCAGCGCCCGCCGTCGATCTGCCACTGGCCCAGTTCCGACGCTTCGATCCGCGCCAGCGTCTCGGGCACCCCGCCCGAGAGCCCCCAGACCACGAAGATGCCCACGGTCATCAGCGCGAAAAGCTTGACCACCGCCTCGAGCGCGATGGCCATGACGACGCCGTGGTGCCGCTCGTTGGCGTCGAGGTTGCGGGTGCCGAAGATCACCGTGAACAGCGCAAGCCCCAGCGCCACCCAGAAGGCCGTCGGGCTGTTGCTGGCCCGCGCCTCGGCGCCGGCGCCCGCTGTGGTCGAGGCGCCGAAGACCTCGAAGGAGACGGTGACGGACTGAAGCTGCAGCGCGATATAGGGCGTCGCGGCGACGACCGACAGAAGCGTCACCAGCACCGCCAGCAGGTTCGACTTGCCGAAGCGCGAGGAGATCAGGTCGGCGACCGAGGTGATGCGCTGCGAGCGGCCGATCCGCACCAGCTTGCGCAGGAGCCACCACCAGCCGAACATCACGATGCTGGGCCCGAGGTAGATCGCCACGAACTCGAGCCCGCTGCGCACCGCCGAGCCCACCGCGCCGTAGAAGGTCCAGGCCGTGGCATAGATCGACAGCGACAGCGTGTAGACCAGCGGCGAGCGCAGCCAGCGCCCGCGCCCGAGCCGCGCCAGCCGGTCGGCGGTGAAGGCCACCGCGAACAGCAGCACCACATAGGCCAGGCAGATCGCGACGAGCCCGTTGAAGGAGATCATTCCAGACCGCGCTCGGCTTCGGCGGCGTCGCGCAGGGTCAGCCGCCGCGACAGGAGCGCCCCGGCCACGATCAGCAGGATCCAGACCGTGAAGACATAGACCAGCGCGCTGCCCATGAGCGGCGCCTCTTCGCCCGAACGCGGCCAGAGCAGCGGCACCAGCCAGGCGAAGATCCCGATCACCGGCAGAAGCCGCGCCGCGTCCTGCAGCCGCCGCCGCCGATAGGTCTGCCGTTCGAGGAAGAAGGCCGGCGGCCGGGCCCGGGGATCGGGCGGCTGGCTCATGCCGCGGGCACCATGGCGCGCACCGCCTCGAGCACCTCGGTGTTGGAGAAGGGCTTGGTCATGAAGCGGTCGGCCCCGGCGCGCAGCGCCAGCTCGCGATCCTTGTCCTGGCCCCGCGCGGTCAGCATCAGCACCGGCAGGCCGGAGAGCGCGTCGTCGTTGCGGATCTCCTGCAGGACGTCGTAGCCGCTTTTGCCCGGCAGCATGACGTCGAGGATCACCACGTCCGGCGCCTCGCGGCGGATGCGGTCGACCGCGTCGCGGCCCGAGACATGGGATGTGACCTGCCAGCCGTCCCGCGACAGGATGAAGCTGATCGCCTCGATGATGTTGGGCTCATCCTCGATCAGCAGCAGTCGTTTGGACATGCAAGGCGGCCTCCCCTCCCCCTGTGCACCTTCTGGGCGGGCCCGTCCCCGCGGGCCGTGACGTTTTTATGAAGAAGCCGCGCGCCGCTGTCAAAAGCCTGTGTCGCGCTCGGCCGCGAGGATCGTCGGCTCGCGGCGGCCGGGGCAATCGCGGCGCGGGCAGATCCGGCAGTTCACGCCGACGGGCTGCGGTGCGGCGGCCTCTCTGTCCTCCTCGGGGCCGTCGGGCAGGACCAGCATCACCGCCTCGTAAAGCGGCGGCCGGTCGAGGCGCGGCGACTCGGCGGGTTCGGCCACGGCAAAGGCGCGCACGGTGCGGGGCGGCCGCCCCGGCTGTTCGAGCCGCGCGGTGAGCGGCACGCCGGGGCGGTTCAGCGCGGCGTAAAGCGGCCAGAGCGGGCAGCCCGCCCCGAAGCGCGGCAGCGGGAAATCGGCGATCGGCTGGCGCGCGGTCAGCACCCCCGAGGCGTCGCAGATCACCAGCCCCGGGCGCGCGCCCTCGGCCTCGGGCATGGCTGCGAGCCGCCGCATCACCCGCCCGATCGGCTGGCCGAGCCGTGCGGCCAGCGCCACCGGATCGGGGCCCAGCGCGTCGCGCGCGGTAGCCAGCGCCTCGGCGGGCAGCGCCGCGATGTCGGCCGCCGCCCGCGCCAGATGCGCCGTCAAAAGCCCCGCCGCCGCCTCCGAGGCGCCCTTGGAGAGCCGCGCGGCCAGGGCCTCGGGCGTCTCCTCCCCGGCCTCGAGGCTCGGGAAGGCATAGCCCTCGCCGCCCAGGATCGCGTCGAGCTCCTCCTGCGGGGCGGTGGCCTGCTGCGACTTCGGCTCGTCGCCGGCCTCGAGATAGGCCACCAGCGCCCGCGAGGTCTCGGCCAGAAGCCCGCTGTCCTCGTAGATGTTGCGGTGAAAGCGGCCCTGCCATTCGGGCGAGATTTCCCCGGGCTCGGCCAGGATCGAGGCCGCCGAGCGGATCGCCGTCACCCGGCTCAGCATCTCGTGCAGCGAGGCGGCGAGCTGGGGGTCATGGGTCAGCCGGTCCGAGAGCGTCTCGACCGCGCGTTCGAGCGTGCCCACCCGGCGCTCCTTGGCGGCCAGGAGCCCGGCCCAGCCGGGGAAGCGCCCGGCGAACTCGTCGACCCGGTCGAGCTCGGCCTCGCCCGCGCCCGCCTCCCCGGAGGAGGCCGCCTCGCGCAGGCTCTGCACCAGCGTCGCGCCTGCGCCTTCGGTCAGAAGCGCGGGCTCCACGTCGAGAAGCCGCGCGATCTCGACCAGGAGCTTGCCGCCGATTCTGCGGCGGTTGTGCTCGATCAGGTTGAGGTAGCTCGCCGAGATGTCGGCGGCCCGCGCCAGCTCGGCCTGCTTGAGCCCCGCGATGATCCGCCGCTCGCGGATCCGGCTCCCGGTCAACGTGTCCCGCGCCATGTGATAACCCCCTTGCGTGCAAGGCCTTTCTGCGCCGCAACATAAAGCAATTTACAGTTTACAATAGTATTCTGTTAGGTCTTTCACAAAAAAACTGTTTGCGACAAGGCAGTTGTTGATCGGTTTTCGAACATGCCCGCATAATCGCTTTGCACGTGATCCGTGCCTTTGCGGCGGGCTTGAGGAGGCCCTCCCGCAAAATCCATCAAGGGAGGATGTTTATGTCCAAGTATAACGTGACACGCCGCGGCGTGCTGAGAACCGGCGCCGGTGCAGCGGCCGGCCTGACCCTGCCGACCTATCTTCGCGCCGCCGCGCATTCGGGCTTCACCAATGCGCCCACCGGCGACACGGTCACCCTCGGCTTCAACGTGCCGCAGTCCGGCCCCTATGCCGACGAGGGCGCCGACGAGCTGCGCGCCTATCAGCTCGCGGTCGAGCACCTGAACGGCGAAGGCGACGGCGGGATGCTGCAGACCTTCTCGAGCCAGGCGCTCGAGGGCACCGGCATCCTCGGCAAGAAGGTCGAATACGTCACCGGCGACACCCAGACCAAGTCCGACGCCGCCCGCGCCTCGGCCCGCTCGATGATCGAGAAGGACGGCGCGGTGATGATCACCGGCGGCTCCTCCTCGGGCGTCGCGGTGGCCGTGCAGGCGCTCTGCCAGGAGGCGGGCGTGATCTTCATGGCCGGCCTGACCCACTCCAACGACACCACCGGCAAGGACCGCAAGGCCAACGGCTTCCGGCACTTCTTCAACTCCTACATGTCCGGGGCCGCGCTGGCGCCGATCCTCGTCGACCAGTACGGCGCGGACCGCAAGGCTTACCACCTGACCGCGGATTACAACTGGGGCTACACCACCGAAGAGGCCATGGCCTCCTCGACCGAGGCCCTGGGCTGGGAGACCGTGAACTCGGTCAAGACCCCGCTGACCCAGACCGACTTCTCGTCCTATATCGCGCCGGTCCTGAACTCGGGCGCGGATATCCTCGTGCTGAACCACTACGGCGGCAACATGGTGAACTCGCTCACCAACGCCGTGCAGTTCGGCCTGCGCGAGGCCCAGGCCAACGGCAAGCAGTTCGAGATCGTGGTGCCGCTCTACTCCGAGCTCATGGCCCGCGGCGCCGGCCAGAATATCGCCGGCATCCTCGGCTCGCAGAACTGGGACTGGAAACTCGAGAACCAGCTGGGCGAGCGCTACAAGGGCACCAATGCCTTCGTGAAGTCCTTCGGCGAGAAGTACGGCTTCCCGCCCTCCCAGGCGGCGCATACCTGCTACGTGCAGACGCTGCTTTACGCCGATGCGGTCACCCGCGCGGGCTCGTTCGAGCCCTGCGCCGTGGTCGAGGCGCTGGAAGGCTTCGAGTTCGACGGCCTGGGCAACGGCCCGACGCTCTACCGCGCCGAGGACCACCAGTGCTTCAAGGACGTCGTCGTGGTGCGCGGCAAGGAGAACCCGGAGAACGAGTTCGACCTGGTGGAGATCGTCGAGGTCACCCCGACCGAGCAGGTCACCTATGCGCCCGACCACCCGCAGTTCTCGGGCGGTGCCCTCGGGTCCTGCAACAACGGCGCGTGATCGCCGGGTCCTGACGCCCAGCGCGTGAGACCCAGAGCCCGGGGGCGGTGCGGCCGCCCCCGGCCATCCGACCGCAGGGGCGCGGTCGCTTCCGACCTCAGAGAATCCATACGGGGGGCCTTCCAGCCATGGATCAGTTCATCGTCCAAGTCCTCAACGGGCTCGACAAGGGATCGGCCTATGCGCTGATCGCGCTCGGGCTGACCCTGATCTTCGGCACGCTCGGCGTGGTGAATTTCGCCCATGGGGCGCTTTTCATGCTGGGCGCCTTCTGCGCGGTGATCTTCTCGCGGCTGATCAGCCTGAGCCACGAGATCGTGGACGAGACGCGGACCGACTTCCTCGGCAATCCGATGACCGTCGACGTGCCCTATATGCACGACATCTTCGGCCCCGAGCTCGGCGCCTCGATCATCGACTGGGCGGTGCCGCTGGCGATCCTCTTCTCGATCCCGGTCATGATCGGCGTCGGTTTCGCCATGGAGCGCGGCCTGATCAAACATTTCTACAAGCGCCCGCATGCCGACCAGATCCTGGTGACCTTCGGCCTCGCCATCGTCCTGCAGGAGATCATCAAGGCCTTCTTCGGCGCCAACCCGATCCAGACCCCCGCCCCCGAGGCCTTCACCGGCAGCTTCGATTTCGGCGTCTGGCTGGGCTACGACCCGCTGACCATCATGTATCCCTACTGGCGGCTGGTGTATTTCTTCTTCGCCGCCGTGGTCATCGGCGCGGTCTTCGCCTTCCTGCAGTTCACCACCTTCGGCATGGTGGTCCGCGCCGGCATGGCCGACCGCGAGACCGTCGGCCTGCTGGGCATCGACATCGACAAGCGCTTCACGCTGATGTTCGCCATGGCCGCCTGCGTGGCGGGGCTCGCGGGGGTGATGTATGCGCCCATTGTCGCGCCGAACTACCACATGGGCATGGACTTCCTGGTCCTGAGCTTCGTCGTGGTGGTGGTCGGCGGCATGGGCTCGCTGCCCGGGGCGGTCTTCGCGGGGTTCCTGCTGGGCATCCTCGAGAGCTTCGCCTCCATGCCCGCCGTGGTCGACCTGCTGCCCGGCATCAACCAGATCGTCATCTACCTCGTCGCGATCATCATTCTGCTGACCCGTCCGCGTGGCCTCATGGGCCGCAAGGGCGTGATGGAGGAGTAAGTCCATGCTCGGTATCAAAGGTAAGGACCTGTCGGTCTTCCTGCTCGTGGCGATGCTGGCCCTGCTGGCGCCCTTCCTGCTGAACCCCTTTCCGGTCGACAGCGCTATGGCGCAGTTCAACGCGGGCTACCCCGACCTGATGCAGCGCTTCGTGATCTTCGGGATCTTCGCGATCGGCTTCAACATCCTCTTCGGGCTCACGGGCTACCTGTCCTTCGGCCATGCGGCCTTCCTGGGCGTCGGCTCCTACGCGGCGATCTGGATGATGAAGCTGGTGTCGCTGAACATCATCCCGGGCATCATCATGGCGATCATCTTCGCTGCGCTCTTCTCGGTGGTGGTGGGCTACATCTCGCTGCGCCGCTCGGGCATCTACTTCTCGATCCTGACGCTGGCCTTCGCGCAGATGTCCTACGCGCTGGCCTATTCGGTGCTGACCCCGATCACCGGCGGCGAGACCGGGCTGCAGATCAAGCCGGGCGACGACCCGCTCCTGTCCAACCTCGCCGAGGGCGAGATCGGCCGGGCCAACCTCTTCGGGCTCGAGATGGGCGATAGCGCGATCCTGCGCGCCGGCGGCTGGGAGTTCACCATGAACGTCGGCTACTACGTCTGCGCGCTGGTGATGCTGGTGGCCTTCTACCTGGCGATCCGCATCTTCCGCTCGCCTTTCGGCATGATGCTGCGGGCGGTGAAGTCGAACCAGCAGCGGATGAACTACACCGGCCTCAACTCGCGCCCCTACACCCTGGCGGCCTTCGTGATCTCGGGCATGTATGCAGGGCTCGCCGGTGGCCTGATGGTCGCCATGGACACCCAGGTCGGCCCCGAGCGGATGTTCTGGACCGCCTCGGGCGAGGTGGTGCTGATGACCATCCTCGGCGGCGCCGGCACGCTGATCGGCCCGGTGCTCGGCGCGGGCTTCATCAAGTACATGGAAAACATCGTCTCGAAGATCAATTCGACCGTCCTGCACGAATGGTTCGCCTTCCTGCCCGACGGGATGGAGGATTTCCTCGTGACCATCTTCTACCCCTTCGTGGGCAAGGGCTGGCACCTGACGCTGGGCCTGATGTTCATGGCGGTGGTGATCTTCCTGCCCGGCGGCCTCGTCGAGGGCGGCCAGCGGATCGCCTCGATCTTCCGGCGCGGCAAGAAGTCCGGCGCCGGGGACGAGAGCGCCAAGCAAGAAACCCCCGCGGAATAAGGAGCGCGATCCATGGGTATCCTCGAAGTCAAGGATGTGAACAAGCGCTTCGGCGGGCTCCAGGCGCTGGGTGACGTGAACCTCTCGGTGGCCGAGAACACGGTGCATGCGATCATCGGGCCGAACGGCGCGGGCAAGTCGACACTGCTCAACTGCCTCGTCGGCAAGCTCATCCCCGACACCGGCTCGGTGATGTTCGCGGGCCAGTCGGTCCTCGGCCGCAAGCCCTATGAGATCAACCAGATGGGCATCAGCCGGGTGTTCCAGACGCCCGAGATCTTCGGCGACCTCTCGGTCCTCGAGAACATGATGATCCCGGTCCTGGCCAAGCGCGACGGCGCCTTCAAGCTGCGCGCGATCGAGAACGTCCAGGACGAGGGCGAGCTTCTGGCCGAGGCCGAGCAGATGCTCGACGAGGTCAAGATGCTCGACAAGCGGCACATGCATGCGGCCTCCATGTCGCGCGGCGACAAGCGCCGGCTGGAGATGGCCATGTGCCTGATCCAGCGGCCGAAGCTCCTGCTGCTGGACGAGCCGACGGCGGGCATGGCGCGGGCCGACACCAACAACACCATCGCCCTGCTGAAGGAGATCAAGGAGAAGCGGGACATCACCATGTGCATCATCGAGCACGACATGCATGTGGTCTTCTCTCTGGCCGACCGGATCACCGTGCTGGCCCAGGGCACGCCCCTGGTCGAGGACACGCCCGAGCGGATCAAGGGCCATCCGAAGGTGAAGGAAGCCTACCTGGGCGAAGCGGCCTGATGGGCCCGCGCCCCGCGCAGACCTCAGCGCCGGCGCATTGAGCAAAGGATACAGCGATGAACGAGCGTCCCGATTTTTCCCGCAACGCCAACCGGGCCGAAACCTCTCCCGCCTTCCTCTCGGTCTGGGACATGCATGCCTATTACGGCGAGAGCTACATCGTGCAGGGGATTTCCTTCAACGTGCACGAAGGCGAGATCCTGGCCCTCCTGGGCCGCAACGGCGCCGGCAAGACCACCACGCTGCGCTCGATCGCGCGGCTCGACAACCCGCAGGTGCACCGCGGCGAGATCTGGCTCGACCACCAGCCGCTGCACAAGATGCGCGCCCATGAGGCCAGCCAGTGCGGTCTGGGCCTTGTCCCCGAGGACCGCCGCATCATCCCCGGCCTCACCGTTGAGGAGAACCTGCAGCTGGCGCAGATCCAGCCGCCGATCGGCTGGTCGCTCGACCGGCTCTACGAGCTCTTCCCCCGCCTCGGCGAGCGCCGCCGCCAGGAGGGCGTGACCCTCTCGGGCGGGGAACAGCAGATGCTCTCGATCGCGCGGGCCTTGGCGCGCGACATCAAGGTGCTTCTGCTCGACGAGCCCTACGAGGGCCTCGCCCCGGTGATCGTCGACGAGATCGAGAAGACCCTGCGCCACGTCAAGGACCAGGGCATGACGACGATCCTGGTGGAACAGAACGCCGTGCGCGCTCTGCAGCTTGCGGATCGCGCAATCATCCTCGACACCGGCTCCGTCGTCTACGACGGTACCGCCGCGGAGGTGCTCGAGAACGAGGAGCTCCGGCACGAATATCTCGCGATCTGAGCCCCACTCGGGTCGCGGCACAGCGTGAACGAAGGTCGGGGCTGCTGGCCCCCGGCCTTTTTCCTATCACGCACCCGGGGGCCGCAGGGCCGGGGTCCGACCCGCCGCCCGGGTGCAGCAAGACGAGGAGGAGACCACAGATGACCGACGCCAAGACCTATCCCCCGCAGGAGGAACTGGTGGCCAAGGCGCATGTCGACGCGGAGCGCTACGAGGAGATGTATGCCCGCTCCGTCGCCGAGCCCGAGGCCTTCTGGGCCGAGGAGGCCCGGCGCCTCGACTGGGTCACCACGCCGACCAAGATCAAGAACGTGAACTTCCAGCACGGCGCGGTCTCGATCAAATGGTTCGAGGACGGCGAGCTGAACGTCGCCTACAACTGCATCGACCGTCACCTTGAGACCCGCGCCGACCAGACCGCGATCATCTGGGAGCCGGACGAGCCGGGCGAGGACGCCCAGCACATCACCTACCGCGAGCTGCACGAACAGACCTGCCGGATGGCCAATGTCCTCAAGGACCAGGGCATCGGCCGCGGCGACCGGGTGGTGATCTACCTGCCGATGATCCCCGAGGCGGCCTATGCGATGCTCGCCTGCGCGCGGATCGGCGCGATCCATTCGGTGGTCTTCGCCGGCTTCTCGCCCGATGCGCTGGGTCAGCGCGTGAACGGCTGCCAGGCCAAGGCGGTGATCACCGCCGACGAGGGCCCGCGCGGTGGCAAGAAGACCCCGCTCAAGGCCAATGCCGACAAGGCCCTGGCGCAATGCGACGCCAGCGTGAAATGCCTCGTGGTGCGCCGCACCAAGGGCGATGTGGCCTGGGACGAGGCCCGCGACGTGGATGCCAGCGCAGCGATGCAGGCGGCCTCGGCCGATTGCCCGCCCGAGACGATGAACGCCGAGGATCCGCTCTTCATCCTCTATACCTCGGGCTCCACCGGGCAGCCCAAGGGCGTGGTGCATACCTCGGGCGGCTATCTCACCTTCGCCGCTCTGACGCATGAGATCACCTTCGATTACCACGACGGCGAGGTCTATTGGTGCACCGCCGACGTGGGCTGGGTGACCGGCCACAGCTACATCATCTATGGGCCGCTCGCGAACGGCGCGACCACGCTGATGTTCGAGGGCGTGCCGACCTATCCCGACGCCTCGCGCTTCTGGCAGGTCTGCGAGAAGCACCAGGTCGCGCAGTTCTACACCGCGCCGACCGCGATCCGGGCGCTGATGGGCCAGGGCGAGGACTTCGTGACGAAATGCGATCTTTCCTCGGTGCGGATCCTCGGCACCGTGGGCGAGCCGATCAACCCCGAGGCCTGGGACTGGTATCACCGCGTCGTCGGCGGCGGCCGCTGCCCGATCGTCGACACCTGGTGGCAGACCGAGACCGGCGGCCACCTGATGACCCCCCTGCCCGGCGCCCATGCCACCAAGCCCGGCGCGGCGATGAAGCCCTTCTTCGGCATCCGCCCGGTGGTGCTCGAGCCCGAATCGGGCAAGGAGGTCGAGGGCAACCCCGCCGAGGGCGTCCTGGCCATCGCCGACAGCTGGCCCGGCCAGATGCGCACCGTCTGGGGCGATCACGAGCGCTTCGAGAACACCTACTTCCAGCAGTACAAAGGGTATTACTTCTCGGGTGACGGCTGCCGCCGCGACGCCGACGGCGACTACTGGATCACCGGCCGGGTGGACGACGTGATCAATGTCTCGGGCCACCGCATGGGCACCGCCGAGGTCGAATCGGCGCTGGTGGCCCATGACAAGGTCGCCGAGGCCGCTGTGGTGGGCTATCCCCACGACGTGAAGGGCCAGGGCATCTATTGCTACGTGACCCTGATGAAGGGCGAGGCGCCCTCGGAGGATCTGCGCAAGGAGCTGCGCAACTGGGTGCGCCAGGAGATCGGCCCGATCGCCTCGCCGGACCTGATCCAATGGGCCCCGGGCCTGCCGAAGACCCGCTCGGGCAAGATCATGCGCCGGATCCTGCGCAAGATCGCCGAGAACGACTACGGCGCGCTGGGTGACACCTCGACGCTGGCCGAGCCCGAGGTGGTGGACGACCTGATCGAGAACCGGATGAACCGGTGACGGCGGGGGGGCTGCGGCCCCCTGCGCTTCTGTGTGGTGTGTGCGGCACCCGGCCTTTTGGGCCGGGTGTTTTTTGTAGGGGGGGGTGGTGCGGAGCGTGAAAGGTCGAGTGCGCCGCACGACGGGCGTGGTCGACTAAGGATGGAGTGCGCTGCGGTTAGCCGCGTGCCCTGTGCCCTGTGCCCTGTGCCCTGTGCCCTGTGCCCTGTGCCCTGTGCCCTGTGCCCTGTGCCCTGTGCCCTGTGCCCTGTGCCCTGTGCCCTGTGCCCTGTGCCCTGTGCCCTGTGCCCTGTGCCATCGAGATGGTGCGAACCCGCCCGGGCAAGGGACAAACCGGCGCTCGCCACCCATCACCCATCACCCATCACCCATCACCCATCACCCATCTCCCATCTCCCATCTCCCATCTCCCATCTCCCATCTCCCATCTCCCATCTCCCATCTCCCATCTCCCATCTCCCATCTCCCATCTCCCATCTCCCATCTCCCATCTCCCATCTCCCATCTCCCAATGAGGGTGACCCCACCCCCAACGCCATCAACCGCCATCAACCCGCCGAACAGAGGGCGCGCGCCGGACCGGGGGTCGGCGCTGCTGACCTCTGGGCAATGCGCTTTATCCCGACAAGGTCAGGGCTAGGGGATAGCTAAGCGCGCCACCCAAAGGAGCGCCGGCCCAAGGGGCCGGTCCGGCGCGCGCCCGGCACCTTCGTTGCTATTCGGGCGCAAGGAGGTGCGCGGGGTAAAGAGGCTGGGGTGGAGTTCGGAAGGGCAGCGATGAGGCGCCAAAGAGAGACAAAGCTGCCTCTTCTTCACCCCAAAACCCACCGCCAAAACCCGGCATCCCCTCCCCGCGCCCGCCACATTTTCGACGCATTCATTAACTCGAATTTAACCTCGCACCCCAATCTAACCGTTAGACCTTCGGGCTTCTGTCCCTGTGCAAGGCCTGTGTAGCGCGTATCCATCCGGAGGCTTGGTCATGATGGTTCTGGCACGGCTGTCCTATTTTGCAGGTTTCGCCCCGGCGCCGCTCGCACCGGCGCAGGCGCCGGTCGAACCGCTGCGCTCGCCCGAAAGACCAACCGCCAGCGCCGAGACCGAGACACGGGGCGGCGGGGACACGCGGCGGCAGGCGCCGGTGCCTCTCAGCGCGGGGCAACCCGATCCGGTCGACCTCATGCTGAACCCCGACGACAACGTGGCGCCGCCCTCGATCCTGCAGCTGCGGATCGCGGCGCTGCTGAACGCGCAGACCGAGAGCGCGCAATCCGACAAGGCGGAGGAGGACAAGGCGCGGACCGCCGAGGCGCAGGCGGCCCCGGCCCCGGAGAAGACGGCACGGCCCGCCGAGACGCCTGCGCGCCAAGACCCAAGCACCCCGAAACCCACCACCGAGCAAGATGCCTCGTTGGTCCAGCTCCTCTCGCAACCGGTGCGCGCCGCCGATCCCTACGCGGCCCCGCCGCTCTGAGCGGCCAAACACAGCCCGCGCCCCCGTGATCACCCCCGCCTTCCCGCTTGCCCCCGCCGCCCGCGCGTTCTAACTGCGCCCAGCAATCGAGCCCGGGCCCATTAGGTATGCCGCGTCGCTTTTCACTCGCCCGCGCTTGGCCTATAAGCGACCCGACGTAACAGGACAGACTGCCGCAGGCGGCAGGCGCATTCGTTGAGGACGGTATGAGCAAGAACACCCATGAGTCCGACGTTGCCTTCATCCAGGCACTGGCGGAACTGCTGCGCGAGAACGATCTGACCGAACTGCAGGTCAAGCGCGAATATGCCGACAATGACAGTCTCAATGTCCGCGTGAGCCGCGCCCAGCCGCAGGCCGCGCCGGCACAGGTCCAGGTGCCCGCCGCACCCCAGGCCGCCCCCGCGGCCCCGGCGCAGGGCCAAAGCGCCCCGGCCCCGGCCCCCGAGATGCCCGAGGATCCCGCCGCCCATCCCGGCGCGGTGCTCTCGCCCATGGTCGGCACGGTCTACCTGCAGCCCGAACCCGGCTCCCCTGCCTTCATCAAGGTCGGCAGCCAGGTCAACGAGGGCGACACGCTGATCATCGTCGAGGCGATGAAGACGATGAACCACATCCCCGCCCCGGCCTCGGGCACCGTCAAGCGCATCCTCGTCGAGGATGGCGCGCCCGTGGAATACGGCGCCCCGCTCGTCATCGTCGAGTGAGGCCGCGCATGTTCGACAAGATCCTGATCGCCAACCGCGGGGAGATCGCGCTCCGCGTGGTGCGCGCCTGCCGCGAGATGGGCATCGCCTCGGTCGCGGTGCATTCCACCGCCGATGCCGACGCCATGCATGTGCGCATGGCCGATGAGACCATCTGCATCGGCCCGGCCTCCTCGACCGACAGCTACCTCTCCTTCCCGGCGATCATCTCGGCCTGCGAGGTGACCGGCGCCCAGGCGATCCACCCGGGCTACGGCTTTCTCTCCGAGAACGCCCGCTTCGTGCAGATCGTCGAGGACCACGGGCTGACCTTCATCGGTCCGCGCGCCGAGCACATCCGCATCATGGGCGACAAGATCACCGCCAAGGACACCATGAAGGAGCTCGGCGTGCCCTGCGTGCCCGGCTCCGAGGGTGGTGTGCCCGACCTCGAGACCGCCCGCAAGATCGGCGAGGAGATCGGCTACCCGGTGATCATCAAGGCCACCGCCGGCGGCGGCGGCCGCGGCATGAAGGTGGCCAATTCCGCCGCCGAGATGGAACGCGCCTTCCAGACCGCGCGCTCCGAGGGCAAGGCCGCCTTCGGCAACGACGAGGTCTACATCGAGAAATACCTCACCACGCCGCGCCATATCGAGATCCAGGTCTTTGGCGACGGCAAGGGCCAGGCGGTGCACCTCGGCGAGCGCGACTGCTCGCTGCAGCGCCGCCACCAGAAGGTGCTCGAAGAGGCCCCCGGCCCGATCATCTCCGAGGAAGAGCGCGCGCGGATCGGCAAGGTCTGCGCCGATGCGGTCGCCAAGATCAACTACGCCGGCGCCGGCACCATCGAGTTCCTCTACGAAAACGGCGAGTTCTACTTCATCGAGATGAACACCCGCCTGCAGGTCGAACACCCGGTGACCGAGGCGATCTTCGGCGTCGATCTGGTGCGCGAACAGATCCGCGTCGCCGCCGGGATGCCGCTGTCCTTCGGCCAGGACGACCTGACGATCAACGGCCATGCCATCGAGGCCCGGATCAACGCCGAGAAACTGCCGAACTTCGCCCCCTCGCCGGGCAAGATCACCCAGTATCACGCCCCGGGCGGCCTTGGCGTGCGGATGGATAGCGCGCTTTATCAGGGCTACAAGATCCCGCCCTATTACGACAGCCTGATCGGCAAGCTGATCGTGCACGGCCGCGACCGTGCCGAGGCGCTTGCCCGGCTCGACCGGGCCCTGGGCGAGCTGATCGTGGATGGCGTCGATTCGACCATCCCGCTGTTCCGGATGCTGCTCGAGAACGAGGACGTGCGGAGCGGGGATTACAACATCCACTGGCTGGAGCACTGGCTCGAGGCCACCTTCGGAGACAAGTGAGCGTCTCGCCCGAGCTGATCCTGCAGGCCTATCGGGTCGGCGTCTTCCCGATGGCCGAAAGCCGGGACGACCCGGAGATCTTCTGGGTCGACCCGAAGTTCCGCGGGGTGATCCCGCTCGATGGCTTCCATGTCTCGCGGAGCCTCGCCCGGACGCTCCGGCAGGACCGCTTCCAGGTCAGCCTGAACCGCGATTTCGCGGGCGTGATGCGCGGCTGCGCAGACCGCGAGGAGACCTGGATCAACGACGAGATCCTGCGCGTCTACTCGGCGCTGAATGCCGCCGGTGAGGCGCATAGCCTCGAGGTCTGGGAGGAGGGCGCGCTGGTCGGCGGGGTCTACGGCGTCTCCGTCGGCGCGGCCTTCTGCGGCGAGAGCATGTTCTCGCGCCGCCGCGACGCCTCCAAGGTGGCGCTGGCCTGGCTGGTGGATCACCTGACGCGGGCGGGCTACCGGCTTTTCGACACCCAGTTCCTGACCCATCACCTTGCCTCGCTCGGGGCCGAGGAGATCAGCCGCACGGCCTACCAGGCCCGGCTGAAGGCGGCGCTGAAGGAGGAGGGCCGGTTCTCCGAGACCCCGCTCGCGGGGTCGGGCCGCGAGGTGGTCGCGCGGCTGACGGGGCGGGGGTAGGTCGGGGGGGGGGACGCCCACCGTGCGACCACCACGATCGCACGAAAGCGGACAGGAGCAATCTGGCCGGAGCCGAGCTCGCCGGTGCGGACAGCTGTCCAGCGGACCTCGCACTGTGTCTACGCCCACCACCCCCTCAACCCGCCCCGACAAAGGGCGCGCGCCGGACCGGGGGCCGGCGCTTCTGACCTCCGAGCGAGGCGCTTAATCCAGGCAAGGTCAGGACGAACTGCGAACTAGGCACGCCACCCCAAGGAGCGCCGGCCCAAGGGGCCGGTCCGGCGCGCGCCCGGCACCTTCGGTGCTATTCGGGCGCAAGAAGCGATGGCTTGAACGGAATGCGCTTGCGGAACTGTCTGTATGGATGCCCTGGCGCCGAGGCCCCGCCTGCCTCCCTCTCGACCCGCATCTACAGAGAGCTCTAGGGCCCGCACCCCAAGCCCACCCCCTCAGGACGTCGCGCAGCGCAGCACCCAGACGTCGTAGCGGGCGTGGTCCATCGGGTTGATCGTGGGCGCCGAGGCGATCATCCAGCCGGCGAAGACCGGCTGCTCCTCGTCGACCTCGCGCACGATCACATAGGCATAGGCGTCGCGCGCGGGATCTCCGGCGGGATAGCGGCATTCGGCCACCGCAACCTCGATCCGGCCGGTGCGCATGGCCTGGCGGCTCGGCACGCTCAGATCCTCGGTGGTGCCGTTCAGCTTGTCGAGCGTGCGCAGCACCGCGCCGCTGCCGCTGACCACGGCGGGGCCGGCATCGACCTCGGGCAGCGGGCGCGGCGTGGCATCGGTATCGGCACCCTCGAGCCCCTCCTCCGCCCCCTCGGGGCGCGGCTGCGGGGTGATGATCGTGGTGTCCTGCGCCAGCCCGGGCAGCGCCGCGGCGCCCAGCGCCAGCGCCAGGACGGCGGACCTGAGCGCCCGGCTCACTCGGGGCTCCAGGCCTCGTAGTCCGAGCGTTCCGCCGGATCGGCCTGGCGGATCGAGCCCTTGGGCGCATAGGCCAGGGCCGTGCCCGTCAGGTTCTCGATATGCGGCTTTTCCCAGGACTTGTGGGGCAGCGGGCGTTCGGTCGGCGGCTCCTTGAAGGTGTGGTGCAGCCAGCCGTGCCAGTCGGGGTCGACGCGGGTCGCCTCGGCCTCGCCGTTGAAGATGACCCAGCGGCGCTTGCCGTCGCGGGTCTGGTAGAAGACGTTGCCCTGCTGGTCCTCGCCCACCTTCTGGCCGTGGCGCCAGGTCCAGAACTGGGTGTTGAGGGTCTGACCGTTCCACCACGTCACGGCCCGCAGAAGGGTTTGCAGAATCCCCATCGAGGAACCTCCGGATGCTGTCGCGCCCGGGTATGCACCATTGCCCGCGCGGCGTCCAGAGACCCCGGTGCCGCAGGCGGCCCGGGGCGCGGCAAAACCTCCCCACCGGGGAAAAATTCCGCCTTAACCTCCTTCGTGCCAACTTGGGCGCGGGGGGCAGGCTCTGCTAGGCTCGCCCCCGACAAGGAGGCCGCCGAGCAGCGCCATGAAAGACATCGCCATCGCCGCCACCTGCCACGGGGTGCAGGTGCCGCAGTCGCCCTTCCTGACCGAGACGCGCATCCAGCGGATCGCCGCCGCCCGCTACGAGGGCGACGAGATCCGCGGCGCGCTTGCCGTCGTGCGCCCCGGCGACCGGGTGATCGAACTGGGCGCGGGGCTGGGGCTTGTCGGGGCGGTGACCGCGCTCAACCGCGCGCCCGCGCGCATCCTGGCCTTCGAGCCGAACCCCGAGCTGCAGGAACATATCCGCGGGCTCTATGCGCTGAACGGGCTCGAGCATCGGCTCGAGCTGCGCCAGGCGGTGGTCGACGCGGGCCCCGACCGCCCCGAGACCCGGACCTTCCACATCCATGCCTCTTACCTCGGCTCTTCGCTGATCGCCCCCGAGGCGCGGCGCTCGCGCCCGGTCGAGGTGCCGACACAAAGCTGGGCGGCGCTGCGCGAAGCCGAGGCGCCGACGGTGCTTCTCTGCGACATCGAGGGGGGCGAGCTCGATTTCCTGCGCGCCGCCGATCTGACCGGCCTGCGCGCCCTGGTGATCGAGTTCCACCCCGGCGTCTACGGCCGCGAGGGCATGCGCGAATGCAAGCGCATCCTGACCCGCGCGGGCTTTGCCAAACACGAGGAGGTCTCGACCCGGCTGGTCTGGACCGCGATCCGGGAGGGCTGAGATGGCCGTGCCCGGGGACGCCTCGGACCGCCCCCTGCCCGAGGGCGGCTGGTCGCAGGAGATCGAGAGCTTGCGCGGCGCGCTGGTCATGCCGCCCGCGGAAAGCGCCTTCCGCCAGGCCGCAGGCGTCTTGCGCGCCGACGGCAGCCATTGCGAGACCGGCGCCTTCTGGCGCAATCACCGGGCGCTGACGCTGGCGCCCGAGGCCCCCGCCGGACCACCCGACGCGCCGCCCGAGGTGCTGCCCGGCCGCTGGCTCTGGGGCGGCGTCCTCTGGGTGCATTTCGGCCATTTCCTGGTCGAAAGCACCGGGCGGCTCTGGGGGCTGGACGCCGGCCAGGGCCCCTTCGACGGCATCCTCTACATCCCCAAGCGGCCCGCCCGCGGCCAGGAAGTCGCCGGCTGGCAGCGCGCCTTCTGGCAGCTCGCGGGCTGCGATCTGCCGGTGCATGTGGCCACAAGCCCGACCGAGGTCGAGGAGCTGGTCGTGCCCGGCCAGGGTTTCGGTCTGGGCGAGATCGTCTCGGGCACGCCCGCCTTCCGCGCCTTCATGGCGGAGTTCGGCCGCGACGTGCCCGCGGAAGGCCCCGAGCGGCTCTACATCTCGCGCTCGAAGCTCGGGCTCTCCAAGGGCGGGCTGATCGGCGAGAGCCGGCTCGAAGCGCACCTGGAAGCCGAGGGCTACGAGATCTTCCACCCCCAGGACCACGACCTGCCGACCCAGGTGGCGCGCTACAAGGCCGCCCGCCAGGTGCTCGCCGCCGAGGGCTCGGCGCTGCATCTCTTCGGCTTCGTCGGCCGCCCCGACCAGCGCGTCGGCATGATCCTGCGCCGCCAATCCGGCGCCACCGAGATGATCGCCCGGCACCTGCGGAGTTTCTGCGGGATCGAGCTGATCGAGATCGCCCGTCTGCAGCGCATCCTGAAGAAGAAGGGCGGCTTCAAAAAGCGCCACGACCTCGGAGTGATCCACATGGAAGAGCTGCGCCAGGCGCTGGTCGCGCAGGGCTTCATCTCCGACGGCCCCGCCTGGGAGCGGCTACGCTGGTCGGATGTGCGCCGGGTGATCGGGGACAAATACGAGCCCCGCCGGAGGGCGGAGGCGCGGGTGGAGTGAGGGGTTTGTGTGCGCGGCTTGGGCTGAGGGCTGAGGGCTGAGGGCTGAGGGCTGAGGGCTGAGGGCTGAGGGCTGAGGGCTGAGGGCTGAGGGCTGAGGGCTGAGGGCTGAGGGCTGAGGGCTGAGGGCTGAGGGCTGAGAGCTGAGAGCTGAGAGCTGAGAGCTGAGAGCTGAGAGCTGAGAGCTGAGAGCCGGGTCCCGCAAAAACCCAGATGCGGCAAGCGGTTCGACGACAGCGGGATGGTCCCCCCCAACGTCAAACGCGTGCGACCCAAGTGCCAAAGCGCAATCTGAACAACCGCCACGCCCTGCACCTCTCAACACATCCCACCAGAGGGCGCGCGCCGGACCGGGGGCCGGCGCTACTGACCTCTGAGCTGCGCGCTTTATCCCAACAAGGTCAGGACGAGAGGCGAGCTTAATCACGCCATCCAAAGGAGCGCCGGCCCAAGGGGCCGGTCCGGCGCGCGCCCGGCACCTTCGGTGCTATTCGGGCGCAAGAAAGGACAACGCATCGTGCACGAGGTTGGGAAATCACACGCCCAAACGGATCTAGCGCCTCGATAGCCCCATCTGATCCACCGAACTCACACCTTGCCAAGCCCCAAAATCAGCTCCATATTTAGCCCCACAAAAGGAGCCACATCCATGCCCGCGCATATCCAATCCGGCCCCACCGCCAGCATCACCGAGTTCAAGCGCAACCCCATGGCGCTGATCGGAGAGGAGCCGCTGGCGGTTCTTAATCACAACGCCCCGGCCTTCTACGCCGTGCCCGCCGATCTCTTCGACGAGATCATGGACCGCCTGGAAGACGCCGAACTCAATGCCCTGGCCGACGCGCGCGCCGGTGGAGAAGAGGTCTCGGTCTCGCTCGATGAGCTATGAGCTTCGCTTCCTGAAAGTCGCGAAGAAGGAGTGGGACGCGCTCGACGCCGCAGTACAGCGGCAGCTGAAACGCAAGCTCGCGGAGCGGCTCGAGGCCCCGCATGTGCCCGCGGCGCGGCTGCGCGGCACGCGGAACCGCTACAAGATCAAGCTGCGCGCCTCGGGGTATCGGCTGGTCTACGAGGTGCGGGAGAGCGATGTGGTCGTGCTTGTCGTGGCCGTCGGAAAGCGCGACCGCGGTGCGGTCTACCGGGCGGCCAGCGCCCGCGACTGATCCCCCCACTGATCCCCCCAAACGCAAAAGGCGGCCCGCCCCCCGGCGCGCCGCCTTCCGCAAATCTCGACCCGAAAGGCCCCCTCAGCTCGCCGAGGTGCCTTCCTTCTTCTGGTCGGCGTAGATCATCAGCGGTTTCGCCTCGGCGCTCACCGCTTCCTCGTTCACCACGACCTCGTTGACCTCGTCCATCCCGGGCAGCTCGAACATCGTGTCGAGCAGGATGTCCTCGAGGATCGACCGCAGGCCGCGGGCGCCGGTCTTCCGGGCGATGGCGCGCTGCGCGATGGCCTTGAGCGCATCGTCGGTGAAGGTCAGCACCGTGTCCTCGATCTCGAAGAGCCGCTGGTACTGCTTGACCAGCGCGTTCTTCGGCTGGGTCAGGATGGTGACCAGCGCCTCGTCGTCGAGGTCCTCGAGCGTCGCCAGGACCGGCAGGCGGCCGACGAATTCGGGGATCAGGCCGAACTTCAGCAGGTCCTCGGGCTCGAGGTCCTGGAAGATCTCGCCGACGTTGCGGTCGTCGACCCCGCGCACATCGGCGCCGAAGCCCATGGCCGAGCCTTTGCCGCGCTGCGCGATGATCTTGTCGAGCCCCGCGAAGGCGCCGCCGCAGATGAACAGGATGTTGGTGGTGTCGACCTGCAGGAACTCCTGCTGGGGATGCTTGCGCCCGCCCTGGGGCGGCACGCTCGCCACCGTGCCTTCCATCAGCTTCAGAAGCGCCTGCTGCACGCCCTCGCCCGAGACGTCCCGGGTGATCGAGGGGTTCTCGGACTTGCGGGTGATCTTGTCCACCTCGTCGATGTAGACGATGCCGCGCTGCGCCCGCTCGACGTTGTATTCCGAGGCCTGCAGGAGCTTGAGGATGATGTTCTCGACATCCTCGCCGACATAGCCCGCCTCGGTCAGCGTGGTCGCATCCGCCATGGTGAAGGGCACATCGAGGATGCGCGCCAGCGTCTGCGCCAGGAGCGTCTTGCCGCAGCCCGTCGGGCCGATCAGCAGGATGTTCGACTTGTTCAGCTCGATGTCGGAGCTTTTCGCCGAATGGTTCAGACGCTTGTAGTGGTTGTGCACCGCCACCGAGAGCACGCGTTTGGCCTTGGCCTGGCCGATCACGTAATCGTCCAGCACCTGGCAGATCTCGTGCGGGGTCGGCACGCCGTCGGTGGATTTGAGCCCGGTGCCCTTCGTCTCTTCCCGGATGATGTCCATGCAGAGTTCGACGCATTCGTCGCAGATGAACACCGTGGGACCGGCGATGAGCTTGCGCACCTCGTGCTGGCTTTTTCCGCAGAAACTGCAATACAGCGTGTTCTTGCTGTCGCCGCCGTTATTCGTCGCCATCGTCACCCTTTCTCGGCCCGCTTCAATCGGACATGGCGCGGGCATCCCGCTCTTATTCCGGTCTCGCCAAGTCCCAGAATCTTAGGGCAGCCATGGCAGCCCTACAATCACAAATATGTCGCGGGCGGCGCAGGGTCGCGCCTGCGCCGCGGCGCGCGCCCTCAGGACTTGGCCTCGTCTCCCGCGGCACGGCTGGTCACGATATCGTCGATCAGCCCCCAGTCGCGGGCCGCCTCGGGCGACATGAAGTTGTCGCGCTCGAGCGCGGATTCGACGGTGTCGTAGTCCTGCCCGGTGTGGTGGACGTAGATCTCGTTCAGCCGCCGCTTCAGCTTCAGCGTCTCTTCGGCGTGGATCATGATGTCGGTCGCCTGGCCCTGGTAGCCGCCCGAGGGCTGGTGGACCATGATCCGGCTGTTGGGCAGCGAGAAGCGCATGTCCTTGGCGCCGCCCGCCAGCAGCAGCGAGCCCATCGAGGCCGCCTGCCCGATCACCAGCGTGGAGACCGCCGGCTTGATGTACTGCATGGTGTCGTAGATCGACAGGCCCGATGTCACCACGCCGCCGGGCGAGTTGATGTACATCGAGATTTCCTTGTTCGGGTTCTCGGCCTCGAGGTGCAGGAGCTGCGCCACGATCAGGCTCGACATGCCGTCGTGCACCGGCCCGTTGAGGAAGACGATGCGCTCCTTCAGGAGGCGCGAGAAGATGTCATAGGCCCGCTCGCCGCGGCTGGTCTGCTCGACCACCATGGGCACGAGCGTGTTCATGTATGTCTCGAAAGGATCGGTCATCGGGCCTGCCTCGGTCGCTTCTGGGAAATCCGTCGCGGATGCCGCGTCGGGAGAGTCTTAGTGGTCCCCCCGGGGCCCTGCAAGAGGCCCACCCCCGCGAATCCCGCGTCATCCCGGCGCGAATTTGGGTGGGGTTGGGGGTGGGTGCGGGGGTGTGGGCGGTTGGGGTGATGTGATGGGGGAGTGACGGCGGGCGTTTGCAGGTGGCGCTGGGGTGTGTGGGGATGCGGGTGTCGGGTGTCGGGTGTCGGGTGATGCTGGGCAACAAAAGGTGGCCGGAGGACAAGAGGCCGCAGTTGGCCCCGGCGCGCGCCGATCTCTGGATGAGGCGCATCCCGGCGCTGCCGCCAGACCGGCTCCGATGCTGCCGTCTGAGCACTCCCCGATGCTGTCCCCAACCCGATGCAGCCCGCAGGAAAAACAGCCCATACCTCAACACCCACACCCCGCCGCCCTCTCAACACACACCACCAGAGGGCGCGCGCCGGACCGAGGGCCGGCGCTGCTGCCCTTCGAGCTGCGCGCTTAATCCCAAAAAGGTCAGGGCTAGCGATGATCTATGCACGCCACTCCCAAGAGCGCCGGCCCATCGGGCCGGTCCGGCGCGCGCCCGGCATCTTCGATGCTGTTCGGGCGCAAGAGGCGCGAAACTCTCCCAGATCGGGGAGAGAACTCGACGCAGCTGAGCTTCACCTGGCCGACGAGGGCGACTGCTAAGAAACGGGCAGACCGCCTGCGCAGCCGCCCAACCTTTCCACGTAGCCCGAGCCCGCTCAACATCCTGCGAAACAGAGGGCACGCGCCGGGCCGGGGGCCGGCGCTTCCGACCTCTGGGCTATGCGCTTTATGGCAGCAAGGTCAGGGCTAGCGATAGGCTGTGCACGCCACCCCAAGGAGCGCCGGCCCATCGGGCCGGTCCGGCGCGCGCCCGGCACCTTCGGTGCTGTTCGGGCGCAAGGGGGCGCGGGGGTGAACCGGAGCGCGCAGGGCCAGCGGTCTGATCGGCGAGCTCCCGACGTCGTCCCGCCTGGCGCGCGCTCAATCCCGCGCCACACACGCACCGGGCACTGCACCCCGCGTCCCAGGAACTGTCGGCCCAGCTACCCAGGCACCGCCCGACGCGTCCTAGGGAACCGCTCGCCCCGCTCCCCAGGCACCGTCGCCCGCGTCCTAGGCACAACCCGCACGCGCCGAACCGCGCCGCCCGCCCCCCGCGTCAATGCGCCCTCCCCCGGCCGCCACCACCTCGCATTGCCGCCCCCGCGCCCGCGCCTATCTGCCCTCCTCATGCCCGAGGACAGCACCAAGACCCCCGCCCGAGACCCGCTCGACCGGAGCCCGCCGACCCGCGCGGAGGGGCTGGCGCGGCTCGAGGCCTTCCTGCCCGGCGCCGGGCGCGCCTATGCCGAGGGGCGCAACACCGACCCGGGGCCCGAGGCGCCCTCGGCGGTCTCAAAGCTCTCGCCCTACCTGCGCCACCGGCTCCTGACCGAGGAGGAGGTGCTGAGTGCAACCCTCGCCCGGCACGCCCCCAAGGCCGCCGAGAAGTTCATCCAGGAGGTCTTCTGGCGCAGCTACTTCAAGGGCTGGCTCGAGATGCGCCCCAGCGTCTGGCAGGGCTACCTGGCGACCCGCGACGCCGCCTGGGACCAGGTGCAGACGCAATCGGGCCTGCGTCGCGCCTGGGAGGAGGCCTGCCTCGGCGAGACCGGGATCGACTGTTTCGACGCCTGGGCGCGGGAGCTCGCCGCGACCGGCTACCTGCACAACCACGCGCGGATGTGGTTCGCCTCGATCTGGATCTTCACCCTGCGGCTGCCCTGGGCGCTCGGCGCGGATTTCTTCCTGCGCCACCTGCTCGACGGCGATCCGGCCTCGAACACCCTGGGTTGGCGCTGGGTCGCGGGGCTGCAGACGCCGGGCAAGACCTATCTCGCCACCGCGCGCAACATCCGCAAGTTCACCAACGAGCGCTTCCACCCCAAGCACCAGCTCGCCGCCGAGGCGCTGCCGGTGCCGGGCCCCGAGAACCCGCCGCCCATGGCCGCGCCCGACAGCGACCCTCTCGCCCCCGGACGCCGCGCGGTGCTGCTTCTGCACGAGGACGACCTCTCGCCCGGCTGGCTCCTCGAGGCTAGCTTCGCGCCGCTTGCGACCGGGGTGCTGGATGCCACGGGGCGGCTCAGCCACCTCGCGCCCGCGCCGCATGTGCCCGCCTTCAAGGCCGCCGCGATGGAGGATGCCCTCGCCCGCCATGGCGCGGCGCTTGGCCCGGTGACGCGCGGGCTGACCAGCGCCGAGGAGATCACCGCCTGGGCCCGGGAGGCGGGCGCCGAGGAGATCGTGACCAGTTACGCCCCCGTCGGGCCCAGCGCCGACATCCTGCGCGGGATCGAAGGGCTGCCGCTCCGCCGCCCGCTCCGGGGCTATGACGCCCGCGCCTGGCCGCATGCGACCAAGGGGTTCTTCAAGTTCAAGGACCGGATCCCGGGGCTTCTCGGCGCGCTGAAGGGCATCAGCCCGGTCTGAGGGACGGGGCCGGGCTTGCGGCGGCCACGGGTGCCCCGGCGCGCGATGGCAACTAGGGCTCGCGGTTGGCCACAAAACAGATGCGCCTCACCGACCTGCGCTCCTCTCAATGATCGGCCCCGCTCCTGCCCGCCCGCACCAGCGCGCGACCCGGGGCCACCCCGCCAAGTCCGCACCAACCCAACGCCACCTTCCCCGAAGGCACCCTGCCCCGCCGCCTCACCACGCCGCGCCGCGGCGACTCGCCTTTAGCGATTGTGGGGGTCAAACCCGTTAGCGTTACCTTGCGGAAGCTTAATATCTGACATACGACTTTCGTCGTAGGCGTCATTCGCGCTTATCGCGTCATGGCAAGGCCATGACGTGCGCGTCACCCCCTCGCGCCCAGCGTGTCCAGCCCCATGAGCGGACAACCGCCTTGGCTCGAACGGCGCTTTCGATTATCCCGCAAGGGTTGAGGCGTCCTGCGACTTGGCAGCCTGCCGATCCGGCCTACGAGGATAATTTCAAATGACAATTTCTCTTCCCATCGACATCGAAACCCCACAGCAGGCCGAGGCCCTACGCCGCAATGCCGGCGATGCGGCCCAGTTTCTCAAAGCGATCAGCCACGAGGGCCGGCTGATGATCCTCTGCCATCTCGTCAGCGGCGAGAAGAGCGTGACCGAGCTCGAAACCCTGCTCCAGGTGCGCCAGGCGGCGGTCAGCCAGCAGCTCGCGCGGCTGCGCTCGGAAGGGCTGGTGGTCAGCCGCCGCGAAGGCAAGGGCATCTTCTACAGCCTCGCCGACGAGAAGCCCAAGGTGCTGCTGGAATGCGTGCACGGGCTGTTCTGCGCCGAAAGCGCCACGGCGGAGGCCTGAGCGCGACAGGCGGGGCGCGTCGGGTCTCATCCCCGAATAAGCGTCCGGCACTGACACAGCGGGCGCCGGCCTGACAGGCGGGCCGGCCCCGGGCACGACGGGCGGCCCAAAGGCGCCCCGGCCCCACACCCCCGGACCCCGGCGGGGCTTCCTTTCCCGCCGCGGCTCTGCCACACCTCCGGCGTCCCCGCCGCCTTCGAGGTTCCCATGCGCCCCATCCTTCTCATCCTCGCGATCTGGGTCGCGGGCCTCGGCGCCGCGGCGCAATACGCCAAGCTGGCGGTCGGCTTCGACGCGCTGTCGGAAGTCTATACCGACGCCGGGGCGGCGCTTGGCTTCGCGGTCTCGCTCCTGAGCCTCCTGGGCCTGGTCTTCGGCCTGTCCGCCGGGCGGCTGGTGGCGCGCTTCGGGGCCAAGCGCGCGCTGATCGGCGGGCTTATCCTGGGCGCGGCCATGTCGGCGCTCGAGGCGACCCTGCCGGCGCTGCCGTTGTTCCTGGCCGCGCGCACGATCGAGGGGCTCTCGCATCTGGCCATCGTGGTCGCCGCCCCGACGCTGATCGCCGAGACCGCGCCCGACCGGCTGCGGCCCGCGGCGATGACGCTCTGGAGCACCTTCTTCTCGGTCGCCTTCGCCGCCGCCGCCTGGGCCGGGCCCGCGGTGATCGCGGCCTATGGGCTCGACGGGCTGCTGCTCGCCCATGCGGTCTACCTGCTGGCCATGGCCGGGCTCTTGGCGCCGGTCCTGCCGCGGGCCACCCCGGGCGAGCCCGAGGTCGCGCGCCGCGCGGGCATCCTGCGCCAGCACCTGGCGCTTTACTCCGACGCCTGGCTCTCGGCGCCGGGCTGGGGGTGGCTGTTCTACACCTTCACCTTCGTCGCGGTGCTGGTCCTGCTGCCGCAGATCGCCCCCGGCGCGCCGGTCTGGCTGGCGACCGTGCTGCCGCTCGCGGCGATCCTGACCTCGCTGACGCTGGGCGTGGCGCTCCTGTCGCGGCTGAGCGCGGTCTCCATCTCGATGCTGGGTTTCGCCCTGGCGGCGGGCTGCACGCTCTGGGCGCTTTTCAGCCCCGGGACCACCACGGCGGTCATCGCGCTGTTCCTGACGCTGGGGCTGGTGCAAGCGGCGGGCTTCGCGGCGGTGCCGCAGCTCGCCCGGCGGCCGGCCGACCGCGCCATGGCCAATGGCGCCATCGCGCAGATGGGCAACCTCGGGAATCTGACCGGCACGCCGGTGGTGCTGGCGCTCTTGGGGATCGGCGGCCCACAGGCCGCGCTTGGGGCGCTGATCTTCTGCTATCTCGCGGGCTTCGGCGTGCACGCCGTCATGGCGCGCCGCCGCGCCCGTCAGCCCGCCTCGGAGAGCCGCGCCACGTAGCGCGCCAGCATGTCGATCTCGAGGTTGATGCGCTCGCCCACCTCGGCGGCCCCCCAGGTGGTGGCCTCCTTGGTGTGCGGGATGAAGTTCACCCAGAACTCCGAGCCCTCGACGTCATTGACCGTCAGCGAGGTGCCGTTCAGCGCCACCGAGCCCTTGGGCGCGATGAACTTCGCCAGGTGATCGGGGGCCCGGAAGGTCACCTTGGTGCTGTCGCCGTCGTCCTCCATGCGGGTGATCTCGGCCACGCCGTCGACATGGCCCGAGACGATATGCCCGCCCATCTCGTCGCCCATGCGCAGCGCCCGTTCAAGGTTCACCCGGTAGCCCACCGACCATGCGCCGATATTGGTCTTGGAGACGCTTTCGGCGCTGATCTCCACGTCGAACCAGTCGGCCCCCACCGCCACGGCGGTCAGGCAGACCCCGTCGCAGGCGATCGAGGCGCCGATCTCGATGGTCTGGGTGTCGTAGCCGGTGGCAATGCGGGCGCGCAGGTCGCCGCGCTGCTCGAGCGCGCGCAGCTCGCCGATATCGGTGATCAGTCCGGTGAACATCGGGCTTTCCCTTGGGTCGTGTCTTTGCCGCAGACGGGGCGGTTCGGGCCATCTCGGGCCTTATTTTCGCCTAGCACCCCGTCTAGGCTCTCGTTCTAGTCAATCGGGGAAATAGACCGACACCATGGGTTACGCAACCGGAGACAGACGCGTCTTCCTGTTCCTGCAGGGGCCGCACGGACCGTTCTTCCACCGGCTCGGCACCATGCTGCGCAAGACCGGGGCCGAGGTCTGGCGGGTCGGCTTCAACGCCGGCGACCGCGCCTTCTGGGTCCACCCCGGCAGCTACCTGCCCTACCAGGGCAGCGCCGAGGACTGGCCCGAGACCTTCGCCGCGATCCTGTCGGAGAAGCGCGTGACCGACATCGTGCTCTACGGCGACGTGCGCCGCATCCACGCCGAGGCGGTCGCCGAGGCCCGCGCCCGCGGCCTGACCGTGCATGTCTTCGAGGAAGGCTACATGCGCCCCTATTGGGTCACCTACGAGCGCGGCGGCTCGAACGGCCATTCGCGGCTCATGCGGATGTCGGTCGAGGACATGCAGGCGGCGCTGGCGCTGTCCGACATGGAGGCCCCTCTGCCGCCCGCGCATTGGGGCGACATGCGCCACCACATCTTCTACGGCGCGCTCTACCACGGCATGGTGATGCTCAGGAACGGCGCCTACCGGAACTTCCGCCCGCACCGGGCGCTGCCGGTGACCAAGGAGTTCCGGCTTTATCTGCGGCGGCTGATGCTGATGCCCTTCACCGCGCTGGAGCGGCTCTTCGAGACGGCGCGCATCCGCTACGGCGGCTTCCCCTATCACCTGGTGCTGCTGCAGCTCGAACACGACTCGAGCTTCCAGCAGCATTCGCCTTTCGCCACCATGCCCGAGTTCCTCAAGCTGGTGATCGAGGGCTTCGCCGAGGGCGCGCCGGGGCATCATCACCTGGTCTTCAAGGCCCATCCGCTGGAAGACGGCCGGGTGCCGGTGCGCCGCACGATCCGGGCGCTGACCCGGGCGCATGGCATCGCCGACCGGGTGCATTACGTGCGCGGCGGCAAGCTCGCGCAGCTTCTGAACGACGCCCGGAGCGCGGTGACGGTCAATTCCACCGCCGCCCAGCAGGTCCTCTGGCGGGGCATCCCGCTGAAGGTCTTTGGCGATGCGGTCTATGCCAAGCCCGAGTTCGTCTCGACCCAGCCCTTGCCGGAGTTCTTCCAGCAGCCGACCCGGCCGGACAACCGCGCCTACAAGGATTACCGCCGCTACCTGCTCGAGACGAGCCAGCTTCCGGGCGGCTTCTACTCCGCGCGCGGGCGCCGGCAGCTCCTGCGCCAGGTGGTCGACATGATGCTGGCACCGGACGATCCCTATGACGCGCTCTCGCGCGGCACCGCGGCGCCGCGGCAACAGTTGCGCGCGGTGACCTGAGCCCGCCGGGCCTCCGAGCTTCCATTTGTGCTGTCTTCTCGGTAGCCTGCGGAAAAAAATAAGACCGAGGCAGAACAGAACAGGTCGAGGAGACCGAGCAGTGGCAGCCGTTCAATCCCGGTGGGCGCGGGGTGTCGCCCTTCTTGTCGCGACGTCGATCCTGGCGTCCTGCGGCCTTCCGCGCGTGGGCCCGAACAAACGCGAAATCTATGCCGGATCGGTGCAGCGCGAAGGCGATGCCTTCGTCATCGCGGTCAACGACCGCGTCACCCGGGCGACCGCCGTGGTGCCCTCTTTCGGCTTTTCCGAGAATTTCCAGAACGCCGGCGTCGTCGGCTCCGACGTGATCTCGCCCGGGGACATCCTCGGGCTGACGATCTGGGAGAACGTGGACGACGGGCTTCTGGCGGGCGAAGGCGTGAACGCCACCGCGCTCGAGGAAGTGCAGGTCGACGGCGCGGGCTTCATCTTCGTGCCCTACGCCGGCCGCATCCGCGCCGCGGGCAACACCCCCGAGGCCGTGCGCCGGATTATCACCGACCGGCTCTCGGACCAGACCCCCGACCCGCAGGTGCAGGTGCGCCGCATGGCCGGCGACGGCTCCACCGTGACCGTCATCAGCGAGGGCGGCGCCTCGGGCGTCTTTGCCATCGAGCGCCCGACCCGCACGCTCTCGGCCATGCTGGCCCAGGCTGGCGGCGTCGCCGTGCCCCCCGAGATCGCCCAGATCACCGTCCAGCGCGGCGGCCATACCGGCAAGATCTGGTTCCAGGACCTCTACGAGAACCCGCAGATGGACATCGCCCTGCGCGGCGGCGACAAGATCCTGATCTCCGAGGACACCCGCGCCTTCACCGCGCTTGGTGCCACCGGCACCCAGGCCCGCGTGCCCTTCGAGAGCCAGACGCTTTCCGCGGTGGAGGCCCTGGCCACCGTCGGCGGGCTGGTGCCCACGGCCTCGGATCCGACCGGCGTCTTCATCTTCCGCAACGAGCCCGCCGAGATCGCCAACCAGGTGCTCGGCCGGACCGACCTCGTCGGCGCGCAGCGCGTGGTCTATGTGCTCGACCTGACGCAGCCCAACGGCATGTTCACCGCGCGCGACTTCGTGGTGCGCGACGATGACACGCTCTACGTGACCGAGGCGCCCTTCGTGCAGTGGGACAAGACCATCGCGGCGCTGACCGGCTCGCTGGGCTCGGTCACCGCGATCCAGGACCTGACCACCTCGGTCGCAGAACTGCCGGGCGGCTGATCCATGCCCGGCGCAAGGCCGGATCAGGACGCCGGGGCCCCGCCGCCCCGGCGTCTTTTCGTCTATACCCGCAAGCTGCGCTTCGATCCTCGGATCACCCGGATCCTGGCGCTCGCGGGCTGGCAGGTGGCCACCGGGCGGCCCGACCCGGGCGACCACGTCGGCGTCTGGGGGGCCTCGCCGCTGGCGCATCGCGGCGAGCGCATGGCCCGCGCCCATGACGCGCCGCTCCTGCGGATCGAGGATGCCTTCCTGCGCTCGCTGTTCCCGGGCCGCGCCGGAGAGCCGCCGCTGGGCCTTCTGATCGACAGCCGGGGCGCGCATTTCGACCCCGCCCGGCCGTCGGACCTCGAAGAGATCCTGGCCCATGACCCGCTCGACGACGCGGGCCTTCTGACCGAGGCCCGGGCGCAGATGGCCCGGCTGCAGCGCGCGCATCTGACCAAATACGCCGCGACCCGCACCGATCTGCCCCTGCCCGAGCCGGGCTACGTGCTGGTCGTCGACCAGACCCGCGGCGATGCCTCGGTGACGGCCTCGGGCGCGGACCGGCTGCGGTTTCTCGAGATGCTGACCCATGCCCGCGAGGCGCATCCCGGGCAGCGCATCCTGATCCGCAGCCACCCCGAGACGGCGCAGGGCCACCGCCCGGGCCATTTCGAGGCCGGCGACCTCGCCCCCAACATCCGCTTCCACGACGACCCCGTCTCGCCCTGGCAGCTTCTCGAGGGTGCGGTCGCGGTCTACACCGTCTCGTCGCAGCTGGGCTTCGAGGCGATCCTCGCGGGCCACCGCCCGCAGGTCTTCGGCCAGCCCTTCTACGCCGGCTGGGGCCTGACCGAGGACGCCTTTCCCATCGACCGCCGCCAGCGCCGGCTGACCCGCGCGCAGCTCTTCGCCGGGGCGATGATGCTCTACCCGGTCTGGTTCGATCCCTACCGCGACCGGCGCGGGCGGCTCTCGGATGCCATCGACGCGTTCGAGGCCGAGGCCCGCGCCTGGCGCGAGGACCGCGCGGGCTGGGTCGGGCGCGGCATGCGGCTCTGGAAGCGCGGGGCGCTGCAGGGCTTCTTCGGCAGCCACCGCCGCATGGTCTTCGCCGAGGGCGAGGCCGAGGCCCGCGCCGAAAAGGACCAGCGCCGGGTCATGGTCTGGGCCGGCAAGGCGCGCGAGGACGAGCCCGCCGTCAGGGTCGAGGACGGTTTCCTGCGCTCGCGCGGGCTGGGGGCCGAGCTGGTCCCGCCCCTGTCGCTCGCGCTCGACGACCTCGGCATCTATTACGACCCGACCCGGCCCTCGCGGCTCGAACGGCTGATCGCCGAAAGCCCGCGCCTCTCCGCCGCCGAGCTGGAGCGCGCGGGCCGGCTGATCACCTTCCTGACCGCGCGGGGCCTCAGCAAATACAACCTCGCGGGCGCCCTGCCGCCGCTGCCCGAGGGCCATCGCATCCTGGTGCCCGGCCAGGTCGAGGACGACGCCTCGATCCTCAAGGGCGCGGGCGAGATCCGCAGCAATGCCGCGCTTCTGGCGCGGGTCCGGGCCGAGAACCCCGGGGCGCGCATCCTCTGGAAGCCGCATCCCGATGTCACCGCGGGGCTGCGCCTCGGTGCGGTGCGTGAGCCGCTGGCGTATGCCGATGCCACGCTCGAAGGCACCGACATCGCCGCCGCGCTCGGAGCGGTCGAGGCGCTCTGGACGATCACCTCGCTCACCGGCTTCGAGGCGCTTCTGCGCGGGGTGAAGGTCACGACGCTCGGCACGCCCTTCTACGCCGGCTGGGGGCTGACCCGCGACCTCGGCCGGGTGCCCGCGCGGCGGCAGGGGGTGCACGGGGTGACGCTCGAGGGCTTGGTGCATGCCGCGCTGATCGCCTACCCGCGCTACCGCGACCCGGTGACGGGCCGCCCCTGCCCGGTCGAGGTCGTGGCCGAACGGCTGGCCTCCGGCGCGCTGCCGCGCCCCGGGGCCTTCAACCGGAGCCTGTCGAAGCTGCAGGGGCTGCTGGCGAGCCGGGCGTCGCTCTGGCGGTGAGGGGCCGCGCGCGCCGCTAGGCCGGGCGTTTGTCTAACGGCATGCGGCGGCACGGGTGCATCTCTGACGGCAACGCGGACCTACCACTTGCGATCAGGGAGACCGTTCAGCCAGCAGGCCGGGCAGCCCCCTGCCGGCTGCACCTTGTGGACCTGCGCCTCAGCCCTTCCGCCAGATGTGCAGCACGTCCGGCCCGACGGGCCGCGTTTCCACCAGCTCGAACCGGGGCGCCTCGGAGAGCGCATCCACGCCCAGCGCGCCGAGTCCGGGGCGGCCCTCGGCACCCAGCGTCAGCCCGGCGGTGAAGCCCACCAGCTCGTCGACCAGCCCCGCGCCGAGCAGCGTCGCGGCCAGCGCGCCGCCGCCCTCGCAGAAGACCCGCGTCAGCCCTTCGGCGCCCAGCGCCTCGATCACCGAGACCGGATCGAGCTGCCGCCCCGCCAGCCTGCAGGGCAGAAGCTTCGCGCCCAGGCCTTCCCAGGCGGCGCGGGTCTCGGCGGGGGCGTCGGGCCCGTGGCAGACCCAGACCGGCACCTCGCGCGCGGTGCGCGCCAGTTGCCCCATGAGCGGCAGGTCCAGAAGCCGCGAGATCACCACCCGCACCGGCTGGCGCCGCGCGCCGAGCCCGCGCACGGTCAGCGCCGGGTCGTCGGCCCGCGCGGTGCCCGCGCCGACCATGACCGCATCCGAGCGGCCGCGCGCCGCATGCACCCAGGCCCGGGCGGCGGGCCCGGTGATCCACTGGCTCTCGCCGGTGGCCGTGGCGATGCGCCCGTCAAACGAGGTCGCGAGCTTCAGCGTCACCTGCGGCCGCCCGGTCTGCAGCCGGTGCAGGAATCCCGCGTGGTCGCGCTCGGCCAGTTCGGCGCCGACGCCGGTGGTGACCGCGATGCCCGCGGCGCGCAGCATCTCGAAGCCGCGGCCCGAGACCCGAGGGTCACTGTCGGAAAACGGCGCCACCACCCGCGCCACGCCCGCTTCGATCAGCGCCTCGGCGCAGGGCGGGGTCGCGCCGTGATGGGCGCAGGGCTCCAGCGTGACATAAGCCGTGGCGCCGCGCGCGGCCTCCCCGGCCTGGGCCAGGGCCTCGGTCTCGGCATGGGGGCGGCCGCCCGGCTGGGTCCAGCCGCGCCCGACGACCCGGGCGCCCTGGACGATCACGCAGCCGACCGCCGGGTTGGGCCAGGTCTGGCCCATGCCCCGCCGGCCCAGGCTCAGCGCATGGGCCATGTGGCGTTGATCTGCCAAGCTCACTTCTCGGTCGCGGCCGGGGGTCTCAGCTCGCTGACGAATTTGTCGAAATCATCCGCAGCCTGGAAGTTCTTGTAAACGCTGGCAAAGCGCACGTATGCGACGGTGTCGATCCGGGCCAAGGCCTCCATCACGATCTCGCCGATCTGCTTCGAGGGGATGTCCGTCTCGCCCATGCTCTCGAGCCGCCGCACGATACCCGAGATCATCTGGTCGATGCGTTCAGGCTCCACCGGGCGCTTCTGCATGGCGATGCGGATCGAGCGCTCCAGCTTGTCGCGGTCGAAATCCTCGCGCCGGCCATTGGTCTTGATGACCACGAGGTCGCGCAGCTGCACCCGCTCGTAGGTGGTGAAGCGCCCGCCGCAGGCCGGGCAGAACCGCCGCCGCCGGATCGAGACGTGATCCTCGGCCGGACGGGAATCCTTCACCTGGGTGTCGATATTTCCGCAAAACGGGCAGCGCATCGGCCGTCCCCCCTGGTCTTTGTCTGCCTCAAAAAGGGGTTGGCCCCCGTTTATCCACAGCCACTATAGGGGTTTGGGCATAATTTGGGTAGAGGGGATTTTCGCCCCCTAGATCGTGGGTTGATCCAGCGCCATATGGGCCGCCACCTTGCGCTGATGCGGCGCGTCGCGATGTTCGAAAAGGTAAATTCCTTGCCAGGTTCCAAGCAACATCCGCCCGTTTTCGACAGGAATTGACAGGCTGCCGGGCAGAAGTGCCGCCTTGATGTGCCCCGGCATGTCGTCCGGGCCCTCGTAGGTATGGGTGAGATAGGACATGGCCGGATCGCTACTCGGCGGCACCAGCCGCGAGAGATAGGCGAGGAGGTCGTCCTGCACCTCGGGGTCGGCGTTTTCCTGGATCAGAAGGCTCGCCGAGGTGTGGCGCAAAAAGAGCGTCAGAAGCCCCGTGCCCTGGACCCAGGCGGCGACCTCGGGGGTGAACTCGTAGAGCCCCTGCCCCCGGGTCTGGATGGTGAACTGCGTGATCATGGCCCGTAGCCTAGCCGGGCTGGGCGCGAGCGCCAGCCCCTTCCGGGCCAGCCCTTCACACATCGGTGGCGACGCAGCGGACCGAGGGCATGTCGTTCTGGCCCCAGTCGAAGAGGATCGGCGTGCCGTTGTCGTGCACGGCGGGCATCGAGGCGACCTGGGCCAGCGTCTCGCGGCAGTCGGCCAGTTCGGAGGAGAGCACCTCGATCTCGATCACCTCGGGGTCGGGGCCGGTCATCACCTCGCTGGCCGCGAGGGCTGCGGCAGAGGCGCAGATCAGGGCGGTGGCAGTCAGAGCAATGCGTTTCATGTCTTTTCCCTTTGGCATTGGCTGAAAAACGCCGAGACCGCCGAAAGGGTTTCATGCCGCGGGTTAACGTCACGTTTCGGTGTGAAGGCGAAGGCGCGGTCCCGGGCGCTGCAACCCCCGCGCCCCGGGCTGCGTTGGGGGCCGAACTGACAAAACAGAACAAGGAGAACTTCCATGGCCGCCAAGACGCTGTTCATCACCGGGGCCTCTTCGGGGATCGGGGCCGAGACCGCCCGCGCCGCGGTCGCCGCAGGCTGGAACGTGGGCCTCTTCGCCCGCTCCGAGGACAAGATCGCCGATCTCGCCAAGGAGCTGGGCGACAAGGCGCTGGCCCTGCCCGGCGATGCGACCAAGCTCGAGGACCAGGAGGCCGCGCTCGACAAGCTGGCCAAGACCTTCGGTTCGGTCGACGCGGCCTTCGCCAATGCCGGCACCGGCCTCAGCGCCGCGGGCACCGAGGCGGGCGACCCTGAGGAATGGCGCAAGATGGTCGAGATCAACATCCTCGGCGTGCTCTGGACCACCAAATCCGCCATGCCGCATCTGAAGGCCAGCAAGGGCCACCTGGTGCTGACCGGCTCGGCCGCCGGGCGGGTCCACATCAAGGGCTCGGTCTACGGCGCCTCGAAGTGGTTCGTGCATGGCTACGGCGGCAACCTCGCCGAGGAGATGCGCGAGTTCGGCGGCCGCTGCACCGTCGTGGCCCCGGGCATGGTCGACACGCCCTTCTTCGACGAGGCCAAGCCCGACAAGCTCAAGCCGCAGGACATCGCCGACAGCGTGGTCTTCGCGCTGAACGCCGACAAGCGGGCGAATGTTCAGGAAATCTTCGTGATGCCAAACAATTGAGGCCCGGACCTCATGTCAGGCATTAGGCGGACGGGGCCGGTGTGGCCCCGTTCGCTGAGATCAGCAGATCGGCGGCGGCAGGTCCTGCGGCCGGTCGAGCTCTGCCGGGTTGTAGGGCGCCGGATCGCCCGCGGTGAAGAACTCCGCCGGCTCCGCGTCCATGAGGGCCGCCTCTGCGGGCAGGGCGAACCCGAGCGCTGCGAGAAGCGTCATCATACGTATCATGCACATCTCCTTTGTTTCACGCCTGGTCTGAAGATCGGCACGCTTAGCCTGTGCGGCAACGCGCGACCACGCAGAGGTGATGTGCAGACACGAAGGCGTGCGGGCTTTGCGATGGACCGTGAAGCGAGGGCCTAGCAGGCGCCGTCCCAGGCCTGGCTTTCGGGGCAATAGCGCTGGCCCGCGGCCTCTTTCGCCTCGAAGACCGGGTAGAGGTCCATCTCGGTCAGCGTGCCCGGATCGCAGGTGAGCTGCGCCAACGCCTCGCCATCCTCGATCACCGTGACGCCGCCCTCCGCCGGGGCCTCGAGGTCGAGCCGGTCGGCGCTGACGTAAAGCTCATAAGCGACCGGCCCGTTGTAGAGCGTCAGCACCTCCCAGAAATATCGCCCGATGCCCGGCCAGGGCAGCATCTCGACCTCGGTGACGGGGCGGGCCAGCAGCATCTCGGCGGGGCCCTCGGGCGGGCCGTAGCGGTAGATCAGCACCCCGCCCTGCAGGCAGAGGTCGAGCTGGCGCGCGCCTTCCTTGACCGTGCAGCGCATGAGCCCCTGCCCGGCGCCAAAACAGCCGGCCGCCGCGGGGGCGGCGAGAAACGCGAGGCAGAGGGACAGGCAGAGTAGGCGCATGGACCGCGCGGGCCTCCGGCAAGGGCAGCACGAAAAAGGCGCCCCGCGGGGCGCCTTTCGAGAGCTTACTGATCGAGGAACGAGCGCAGCTTGCGCGAGCGCGAGGGATGCTTGAGCTTCCGCAGCGCCTTGGCCTCGATCTGGCGGATCCGCTCGCGGGTCACGCTGAACTGCTGGCCCACTTCCTCGAGCGTGTGGTCGGTGTTCATGCCGATGCCGAAGCGCATCCGCAGGACCCGTTCCTCGCGCGGGGTGAGCGAGGAGAGCACGCGCGTGGTGGTCTCCTTCAGGTTCTCCTGGATCGCGCTGTCGAGCGGCAGGACCGCGTTCTTGTCCTCGATGAAGTCGCCGAGTTGGCTGTCTTCCTCGTCGCCGATGGGCGTCTCGAGGCTGATCGGCTCCTTGGCGATCTTCATCACCTTGCGGACCTTCTCGAGCGGCATCTGCAGCTTTTCGGCCAGCTCTTCGGGCGTCGGCTCGCGGCCGATCTCGTGCAGCATCTGGCGGCCGGTGCGCACCAGCTTGTTGATCGTCTCGATCATATGCACCGGGATGCGGATGGTGCGCGCCTGGTCGGCGATCGAGCGGGTGATCGCCTGGCGGATCCACCAGGTCGCATAGGTCGAGAACTTGTAGCCGCGGCGATACTCGAACTTGTCCACGGCCTTCATCAGGCCGATGTTGCCTTCCTGAATGAGATCAAGGAATTGCAGACCGCGGTTCGTGTATTTCTTGGCGATGGAGATCACCAACCGCAGGTTCGCCTCGACCATTTCCTTCTTGGCCTGGCGGGCCTCTTTTTCGCCCTTCTGGACCTGCTGGACGATGCGGCGGAACTCCGAGATGTCGAGGCCGACGTATTGGCCGACCTGCGCCATGTCGGCGCGCAGGCCCTCGACCTTGTCGGCGCTCTTCTCGATGAAGCTCTGCCAGCCGCGGCCCGGCTTCTCGGCCATGCGCTCCATCCAGTTCGGATCAAGCTCGCGGCCGCGGTATGCCTCGATGAACTCGCGGCGGTTGATGCGGGCGTGGTCGGCGAGCTTCACCATGGCGCTGTCGATCGACATGATCCGGCGGTTGATGCCGTAGAGCTGGTCGACCAGCGCCTCGATGCGGTTGTTGTGCAGGTGCAGCTCGTTGACCAGTTTCACGATCTCGGAGCGCAGCTTCTGGTAGGTCGCCTCGTCGGCCTTGGTGAAGGAGCCGTCCTCGTTCAGGGTCGCCGAGATCCGGCGGTCCTGCATGGCCGAGAGGTCTTCGTAATCCTGGGCGATGCGGTCGAGGGTCTCGAGGACGCGCGGCTTCAGCGCGGTCTCCATCGCGGCAAGCGACATGTTCGCCTGCTCGTCCTCTTCATCGTCGTCGTCGTTGTTGCGGATCGGGTTGCCGTCGGCGTCGAGCTCGGGTTCGGCCTTCTTCTCGGGCTTCTCCTGCTTCACGTTCTTGGCGGCGGCGATCTCGGTCTCGGCCACGGCCTCGACCAGTTCCTCGCTCTCCTCGCCCATCTGGCCCGAGAAGGTGGTCTCGAGGTCGATCACGTCGCGCAGAAGAATGTCTTCGTTCAGAAGTTCCTCGCGCCAGATGGTGATCGCCTGGAAGGTCAGCGGGCTTTCGCAGAGGCCCGCGATCATCGTGTTGCGGCCGGCCTCGATGCGCTTGGCGATGGCGATCTCGCCTTCGCGGGACAGCAGCTCGACCGAGCCCATCTCGCGCAGATACATGCGCACCGGGTCGTCGGTGCGGTCGAGCTTTTCCTGCCCGCCGGAAGACACCGCGACGTCCCGCCCCTTCGAGGCGTCGACGACCTCGGTCGAGCCGCTCTTGCGCTCTTCCTCTTCCTCGGCTTCCTCGTCGTGTTCGGTGACCTGGATGCCCATCTCCGAGAGCATCGACATGACGTCCTCGATCTGGTCCGAGGAGACCTGGTCCTGCGGCAGCACCTCGTTGAGCTGGTCGTAGGTGATGTAGCCGCGTTCCTTGGCCTCCGCGATCATGCGTTTGACCGCGGCCTGGCTCATGTCGAAGGAGACGTCCTCCTCCTGGGTCTCTGGCTTGGCATCGTCGTTGTCTTTGGCGGCCATTCAGTGCTCCTTACAGCGGGCTAACCCACGGACAGGCGATTCGCTGGTCCGAATCAATAGCGTGCGTATCTGATTCGCACACCCGTCACACCGGATTCTTTCCCGTCTTTCTGCCTCTCAGCCGCGTTTCCGGTCCTTCGCGAATGAGATGGTATCGAGAAGAGCGGCGAAGCTCTCCCGTTCCGACCTGTCGATCAGCGCCCCGTTGGCGCCGGTGTCGTATTCCGTATCGTCCTCCCGCAGCGCCCGTTCGGCCTTTGCGCGGGCCTCCGCGGCCTGCCCGAGACGCCAGGTCAGCGCCTCGTCCGCGCCCTCGTCGAAATCCTCCATGGCCTCGGCGATCTCGGCCTCGAGCCCATGCGCCGTCCCGAGCTTTGCCAGCTCCTCGGCGATCGTCAGCCGCACCAGCGCCAGGTCGTCGGGGTGGCGCAGGCACGGAGTGATCGCGACATGGCGTGCCGAGAGCAGCGATTCAAGGGCCTCGGGACCGATTGCCGCCGCGCCGCCCTCCATCGCGGCCTCGCGGCTGGCCGGGCGGTCGCGCAGAAGCGCGGCGCGCAGGGCGGCGTGATCGGGCTCGGCGCAGTCCATGTCCTCGAGCGCGGTCTCGAACTCCTCGACCAGCCCCGGCGCATGCAGGAGTGCGGCCAGGATCACCGCCTCGCGCAGGCGCCGCTCGCCCGCCTCCCCGGCGGCGACCAAGAGCGAGGCCTTGGCCTCCTGGGTCGGCTGCGGGGCGGCGTCGCGCGGCCGCCAGGGCCCGCGCCCGCCGCCCTGTTTCGCCGGGCGCTGCGGGCGGAAGAGCTGCCAGCGCAGCTCCTTGATCTCCTGGCCGTAGTGGTGCCGCAGCGAGGGGTCGCGAATCGCCTGGATCTTCTCGCGCAGCGCCCGGTCGAGCGCCGCCTTGCGCTCGGGGCTGTCGAAGACCTTGCCCTCGGTCTCGCGCTGCCAGAGGAGCTGCACCATGGGCATGGCGGCGTCGAGCACCTTGGTGATGCCCTCCTGCCCCTCGGCGCGGATCAGGTCGTCGGGGTCCTGGCCCTCGGGCATGAGCGCGAAGCGCAGCGACTTGCCGGCCTCGAGCAGCGGCAGCGCCAGGTCGATCACCCGGTAGGCCGCGCGCACCCCCGCCCGGTCGCCGTCGAGCGCCACGATCGGCTCGTCGGCCACCCGCCAGAGCGCCTGCAGCTGCGCCTCGGTCACCGCGGTGCCGAGCGGCGCCACCGAGGCCTCGAAGCCCGCGCGCGACAGGGCGATCACATCCATGTAGCCCTCGGCCACGATCAGCCGCTGGCCCTTGCCCGCCGCTTCCCGCGCGGGGCCGAGGTTGTAGAGGTTGCGCCCCTTGTCGAAGAGCTCGGTCTCGGGGGAGTTGAGGTATTTCGCCTTGTCCTCGGGATCCATGGCGCGGCCGCCGAAGGCGATGGCCCGCCCGCGCGCGTCGCGGATCGGAAAGAGGATGCGGTTGCGGAAGACGTCGTAGGGCTTGCCCCCGCGCGACGAGGGTTTGGCGAGCCCCGCCGCCATGATCAGATCGGCCTGCACGCCCTTGGCGGTCAGATGGTCCCAGAGCGCCTGCCAGCCGTCCGGCGCGAAGCCGATCTCGAAGCGCTCCAGCGCCGCGGCATCGAGCCCGCGCCCGGCCAGGTAGTCGCGCGCCGGCCCCGCCGCACCGGTGTTGAGCGACATCCGGTAGAACTTCAGCGCGTCCTCCATGACGCGTGCGAGCTCGGTGCGGCGGTCGGCCTTCTCCTGCGCCTTGGGGTCCTGGGCGGGCACCTGCATGCCCACCTCGCCGGCGAGAATCTCGATCGCTTCCATGAAGCCCACGTTCTCGCTTTCGCGGACGAATGAGATAGCGTCGCCCTTGGCGTGGCAGCCGAAGCAGTAGAAGAACCCCTTGCGGTCGTCGACGTGGAACGAGGCGGTCTTCTCGTGGTGGAAGGGGCACGGCGCCCAGAAGTCGCCCTTGGCCTGGTTCGACTTGTGCTTGTCCCACATGACCTTGCGCCCGACGACCTGCGAGAGGGTCGTGCGGTCACGCAGTTCATCCAGGAAACCGGGGGGCAGACTCATGCCCCGAATATCGGGGCTTCGCGCGCGCGAGTCCAGCGGATGGCGCGGGGCGGCGGCCGCCCCGCGCGTTGCTTATCTCGGGCCAGGGGCCGTCACATCGACTGGCACTGGGCGATCCAGCTTTCGCCGACATCGGCGCCCAGCTGGTCCTCGGGCAGGGAATAGACCCATTCCGCGATGGCCGGGACCACCGCGGCGTATTTCTGCGCGTCACCCGAGAGGTCGCTGGCGATGCCCGCCTGGGCGCTGTCGCGGGCACTGCCCGACTGGCGCGCCTCGACCACCTGCATGACGATCTCGGCCTGCAGGTCGCATTCGGCATCCGCCTCCTGTGCGAAGGCGGCGGGGGTCACGGCCATGAGGCAGGCCGCGGAAAGAAGTGCTGTTCTCATCGGACAAACTCCATACCGGCAAACGATTGAGAGAAGAGCTAGGCCCGCCACCCCCGGCTGTCACCCGGGGCAAGCGGGATGATGCCGATTTCGGGGCCCCGGCGCGGGCGCGCGGGGCCCCCGCCCTCTCAGAGACCCTTGGCGCGGTAGGCCTGCGAGACGCGGTCGATGGCGACCATATAGGCCGAGGTCCGCAGGTCGGTCACATCGCCGCGCTCGATCCAGGGCTCGCGCATCGACTGGTAGGCGACGCGCATGGTGTCATCGAGGCCCGAGCGCACCAGCTCCAGCTCGCTGGCGCCCTGCATGTAGACCTTCTTGAAGTCCTCGGAGAGCGCCCATTTGCCGTCGAGCGCCTCGGAAAGCCGCTCCAGCTCGCTGACCACGAGCGCGTGCTGGCCTTCCTCGAGGCGCCGCTGCATCCGGCCGAAGCGGATGTGGCTGAGGTTCTTCACCCACTCGAAGTAGGAGACCGTCACACCGCCCGCGTTGGCGTAGAGGTCGGGGATCACCACGATGCCGCGCTCGCGCAGCTTCTGGTCGGCGCCCGCGGTGATCGGGCCGTTGGCGGCCTCGATGATCAGCGGCGCCTTGATGTTGTCGACGTTGCCGGTGTGGATCACGCCTTCGAGCGCCGCGGGGATCAGGATGTCGCAGTCGGACTCGAGGAGCTTGCCGCCGTCCTCGACGTATTCGGCCTCGGGGAAGCCTTTCACGCCGCCGGTCTCGTTCATGTATTCGCGCACGTGGTCGACCGCGATGCCGTTCTCGTTCCAGAGCCCGCCGTCGCGCTCGACGATGCCGACGATCCGCGCGCCGTCCTCCTGGGCCACGAATTTCGCCGCGTGATAGCCCACGTTGCCGAGGCCCTGGACCACCACCCGCTTGCAGTCGAGGTCGCCCGAGAGCCCCGCCCGGCGTTTGTCCTCGGCGTGGCGGAAGAACTCGCGCAGCGCGTATTGCACGCCGCGGCCCGTGGCCTCGATCCGGCCCTGGATGCCGCCGGCGTTCAGGGGCTTGCCGGTGACGCAGGCGCGGGCGTTGATGTCGGTGGTCGCCATCCGGGCGTATTGGTCGGCCATCCAGGCCATCTCGCGCTCGGAGGTGCCCATGTCCGGCGCCGGCACGTTCTGGGAGGGGTTGATCAGGTCGCGCTTGATCAGCTCGTAGGCGAAGCGGCGGGTGATCATCTCCATCTCGCGCTCGTCGTATTCGCGCGGATCGACGCAGAGCCCGCCCTTGGAGCCGCCGAAGGGCGCCTCGACCAGCGCGCATTTGTAGGTCATCAGCGCCGCCAGCGCCTCGACCTCGTCCTGGCTGACCGTGGTGTCGAAGCGGATGCCGCCCTTGACCGGCTCCATGTGTTCGGAATGCACCGAGCGGTAGCCGACGAAGGTGCGGATCTCGCCGCGCAGGCGGACCCCGAAGCGCACGGTATAGGTCGAGTTGCAGACCCGGATCTTCTCGCGCAGGCCGGGGCTCAGATCCATCAGATCGGCCGCGCGGTTGTACATTATGTCCACGCTTTCGCGGAACGACGGCTCGGAATGATGGGTGGCGGTGCTGGACATCTGGGGTCTCCCTCCTCTCCGTTTCCGCGCCGCCAAGGGGCGCGCGGCGCGCCGGTAGACCCGGCGACTCGGGGTAAACTGTCGCTCAGTGCGCCCCGGAGGTCCAACTGAAAGCCCCGCGGAAATGCGGCAAGATTATGGCCGTTATGGGCGCTTTTCGGGACAACCGCACGTTGACGGCGGCATTGTCTCCGGTTGCAGGCGATTTGCCCGATTTACTTGCCTTGCCGGCCATATTTCGGCCCACTTCCTGGGGCAAACATTCTTTCTGGAGCATGTGTGTGCGCTCGATTGCCAGAACGGCGAACAAGGCCGCGAGGACCCGTGATCGGGTGGAAAGGTGCGGAATGTGTGATGTAAATGTGACCGGGGAGACCCGTGCCCGCGCGAGTGTGCGGCGCATGCGGGACAAGGCGTCGACAGCCCTCTCCGGGTTTCTGCGTGCCGAAGACGGCAACATGTCGATCCTCGCCATCTTCGGGGCCTTCTCGCTCATCGCCATCGGCGGTGTCGGGATCGACCTGATGCAGGCCGAAATGAAGCGCAACAAGGTGCAGAACACGCTCGACCGGGCGGTTCTGGCGGCCGCGGACCTGGACCAGGATCTCGATCCCGAGTCGGTCGTGCGCGACTACTTCGACAAGATGAACATGCCCGACGCGCTGACCTCGGTCACCGTCGAGGAAGGGCTGAACTTCCGCCGGGTGAACGGCACCGCCCGCGAGACGCTGGCCGCCAATTTCACCTCGATCCTCGGGATGGAGGGCTTCCACGCCAATGGCGTCGCCACCGCCGAGGAATACATCCAGAACGTCGAGATCTCGCTGGTGCTCGATATCTCGGGGTCGATGGCGCAGGGCTCGAAGATGGCCAACCTGCGCAACGCCGCCGACACCTTCATCGAGACCGTGCTGGCGGCCGACAACGAGGGCCTCGTGTCGCTCTCGATCGTGCCCTACTCCGAACACGTCAACGCCGGGCCGCTTCTGACCGGCCAGCTCAACGTCGACTGGCTGCACGGCTATTCGCACTGCCTGGAGTTCCCGAACGCGCATTTCGGCTCGACGGCGCTCGATACCGGGCACCGCTACCAGCAGATGCAGCACGTGCAGTGGAACTACTACGGCTACAACGAGATCGTCGACACGATCTGCCCGCAGTACAACTACGAGCGCATCCAGCCCTTCAGCAACAACGAGACGCGGCTGAAGAACCAGATCAGCCGGCTCGAGCCGCGGGCGGGCACCTCGATCTTCCTCGGGATGAAATGGGGCACGGCGCTGCTGGATCCCTCGACCCGGTTCCTGAACGACGCGGTGATCGCCGCAGGCCAGGGCAACAACGCCTTCACCGGCCGGCCCGCCGACTACGGCCGCGACGACACGCTGAAGACCGTGGTGCTGATGACCGACGGCCAGCACGACCGCTCCTACCGGGTGTCGAACTGGGCCTATGACAGCGACTCCGACGCCACCCACTGGGCGCGCTACAACCTCTGGTATTACCTGCAGCGCAACGTGAGCCGCAGCAACTGGAGCGCCTTCTACTACCAGAAGTACAACGCCGACCTGGGCGACGCCCTGCTCGACGACATCTGCGACGCCGCCAAGGCCCGCGACATCGTCATCTGGTCGGTCGGCTTCGAGGTCACCGATCACGGCGCCTCGGTCATGCAGAACTGCGCCTCCTCGCCGGCCCATTACTTCGACGTCGAGGGCATCGAGATCGAGGAAGCCTTTTATGCCATCGCCCGGGCGATCAACCAGCTGAGGCTGACCCAATGATGCGTGATCTCCTCTCCTCCGCCCGCGCCTTCTGGCAGCGTGAAGACGGCACCGCGGTGGTGCCCTTCGCCCTCTGGACCCCGCTGTTCGTCAGCGTGATCCTCTCGGGCGTGGAACTGGCGGTGCTGACCGCGCGGCACACCTCGCTCGAGCAGGCGCTCGACCAGACGGTGCGCGACGTGCGGCTGGGCACCGGCACGCTCTACACCCACGACTCGCTCAAGCAGTCGATCTGCGACCGGGCGACGATCCTGCCCGACTGCGAGGGCAAGCTGCAGCTCGAGATGGTCGAGCTGGACATGCGCGACTGGACCGATCCGCCCTCCGAGGTGGCCTGCGTCGACACCTCGGGCACGGCCCAGCCGGTGGTCTCCTTCGAATACGGGCGCGACAACCAGCTGATGTATCTGCGCGCCTGCTACCTCTTCGATCCGATCGCGCCGACCTCGAGCTTCTCCGAGGCGCTGGTCAAGGATGCCAACGGCTATTCCGCGATCGTCTCAACCGCCGCCTTCGTGCACGAACCGAGCTGAGGTCCGCGATGTTTACCAGTATCAAGTCCCGCCTCACCCGGTTCCGCAGCGACACCGAGGGGTCCGTCACCGTCGAGGCGATCATCGTCCTGCCGGTGCTGCTTTGGCTTTTCGGGGTCACCTGGGTCTGGTTCGACGTCTCGCGCCAGCACGCGGTCAACCAGAAAGCCAATTTCACTGTCGCCGACGCGCTCTCGCGCGAGACCGATCCGATCACCCAGACCTATATCGACAGCTCCTACGAGCTGATGAAGCACATGGCCAAGGCCGACAACGACACCTTCGACCTGCGGATCTCGGTGGTGCAATACAACGCCGGGCCCGACCAGTACCGGGTGCTCTGGTCCGAGGCGCGCGGCGAATACGCCGCCCACGGCCCCGATGACGCCGAGCTTTTCCGGCACCGGCTGCCGATCATGGCCAACAAGGACCAGCTGATCCTGGTCGAGAGCTGGGAGGATTACACTCCCGCGCTCGAGGCCGGGCTGAACGCCTTCGAGATCGCGATCTACTCCTTCACCCGCCCGCGCTTCGCGCCGCAGGTGCATTTCGAGGGCCGGACCTACAACGCCAACAACGGCTGGGGCAACGGCGACCAGGACGCGCCGGGGGGATCGCTCTGCAACAACAACGCCGAGAACGCCGACGAGGGCGCCAGCGCCAACGAGTGCCAGGACAACGCCGACGGCCGCGAGAACCAGGGCAACGGCCGCTCCAAGCGCCGCCGCGACAGCTGATCGCTCCGCGGGAGTGACGGGCAGGACAGCCCCCGGGGCGCCTGGAGAGGGCGGCCCGGGGGTTTTTGGGTTTTTGGGGGGGGCGAGGCGCCTGGGCGCTCGGGTCGAGGGCCGCGCCGTCGTAACCGTCCGGCGACCGCAACCGCTGGTCCCAAGAGCCGCACGCAGCAGCCTCCCCCGCCCCCCTCACAACAAGCCCCGCCCAAGGCCGCACTCGCCCTCACGCCGCAACCCTCCCACGTCGAACCCCTCACACCAGAGGGCGCGCGCCGGACCGGGGGTCGGCGCTGCTGACCTCCGAGCGAAGCGCTTTATCCCAGCAAGGTCAGGACTAGCGATGATCTAGGCACGCCATCCCAAGGAGCGCCGGCCCATCGGGCCGGTCCGGCGCGCGCCCGGCATCTTCGATGCTATTCGGGCGCAAGAAGGAGGCGCGTCGGGCGGAGGGTTGGGCGTATCAATGACCAGCAGCGGCACCCACCCCCCCCTACCCCGCCAGCTCCGGATGCCCATAGGCCTCCGGGTAGCCCATCGGCTTCACCGGCCCGAGCGGCACCACCCCGTTCCAGGACCGCCCGAAATAGCCCTGGCGGCAGTGCACCAGCGAGCCCGCCTCACCCACGCCGGGCAGCGCGTGGACCCGGCAGAGCCAGCGCCAGAGGTGCGGGTAGTCCAGGATCCGCGCGCCGTTCAGCTTCATCCGCAGGTAATACACCGGGTCGTGCCGGAAGAGCGTCGGGAAAAGCCGCAGGTCGGCCTCGGTGAAGCGCCGCCCGGTCAGGAAATCGCGCCCGTCCGACAAAAGCGCCTCGAGGCGCCCAAGCGCGTCGAAATAAGCAGCGAAAGCCTTGGCATAGACCGCCTGGTCCGAGGAGAACCCCGCCTTGTAGGCGCCGTTGTTGATGTCGGTGTAGATCCAGGCGTTCAGCGCCTCGATCTCCTCGGCCAGCGCGGGGTCGTCGGGAAACAGGTCGGGGCGCTCGGCGCGCGGCAGACGGCTGCCCAGCGCCTCGGCGCATTGGCCCAGCATGCGCAGGATCTCGGCGCTTTCGTTGTTCACGATGCGCCCGGCGCGGCGGTCGTAGAGCACCGGCAGGGATTGCTCCTCGGAGCCCTCGGCGCGGTAGAGCTCCTTCGCGAGCCGCAGCCCCCGCCCGGTGCCGGTCTCGCGCGTGCATTCGGGCAGCACTTCGCCCGTGAGCGAGGCGCGGCGCTCGGGCGCGAACTCCCAGAGGCCGGGGCCCGCGGGGTCGTCCTCGCCGGTGCGGTTGGGGAAGGCCACGTCGAGGCTGATCGCCTGCTCGAGGCCGAGGACGCTGCGCGCCAAGGTGACGCGGTGGCACCAGGGGCAATTAAGCGCCACGAAGAGGTGATAGCGCCCCGGCTCGGCGGGGAACTCCGCGCTGCCGAGCAAGCCGCGAATGCCGCTCTGGCCGCGGACGAACTCGCCCTTGGCCCGGCGGGCGGCGGCGTCGGTCTGGTCCTCCTCGACGGAGGCATCCTTGCGGGGTGGCGACATGGCGGCTCCTCCTTGGAAGGAGAGGGTGGCCCGGCGCGAGGCGCTGGCAAGGGGGGTGGTGGGGCGAGGGTGTGCCGGTGGGGGGGGCAAAGGTCCGAGGGGCTGGGCGTGCTGCGCCTGAGGTGCAAGGATCCGAGGGCGGAGCGTACTGGGCCAGCGAAACTCGGAGGGGGTCTCAGCGGATTGAGCGCCGCACGCCTTTGCTAAGAAGTGGACGCGCTGCCCGCCTCAGACCCCGGCATTCATTCCACAGCCCGGCGCGCTGCCTTCAACGTCCGGCAGAGCCCAAACACCCCAGCCACCGCAAAAACCCAACCCACTGCCCAACACCACACCCAAGCCCCCTACCCCGCCGCCTCCCGCGCGGCCTCAAGCGCGGCGATCATGCCCGCGACCTCGGGCGTCGCATCGGCTCCGGCGCGCAGGCTGATGCCGACCGGCCCCGCCGTCAGCGGCGCGGTCAGGCGCAGGGCGCGCAGCTGGCCACGCGCCAGCTCCTCCTCCACCACGCCCTCGGAGATGAACCAGATCGCCTCGGAGCGCTGCAACAGCCGCCGCGCGAAGGCCAGCGAGACGGTCTCGACCACCGGGAAGGGGATGTCGATGCCGAGGCTCGTCAGATAGGCGCTGACCGGCTGGTGGATCACCGCGCCGGGCGGCGGCAGGACCAGCGGATAGGCGAGGAAATCCGCCGCCTCGGCGGGGCGGCGCAGCGGATGGTCGGGGCCGGTCACCGCGACGATGGCCTCGGCGTGCAGCTGGCGGAAGCTCAGGCCCTCCATCCGGGCGGGATCGGCCAGCCGCCCGACGACCAGGTCGAGGCTGCCCTCGCGCAGCTGCGACAGCAGCAGCCAGTTCGGCCCGGTCGAGATCCGCAACCGGCAGTCGGGCCGCGCGGCGCGGAAACGCAGGGCGGCATCCGGCAGAAGCCGCGTCGCAGCCGTGGGCAGCGCGCCGATCCGCAGCCGGTTGCCGCCGCGATGGGCCTCGCGCGCGCCCTCGACGGCGCGGGACAGATCGCTGAGCCCCGCCGCCGCGAGCCGCTGGAAGGCCGCGCCCGCGGGGTTCAGCACCACCCGCCGCCCGACCCGGTCGAAGAGCGGCAGCCCGAGGATCTCCTCGAGCTCGCGCAGGGTCTTGGAGACCGCCGGCTGGGTGACATGCAGCTCCTCGGCCGCCGCCGCGACAGAGCCGCGCCGGGCGATGGCAAGAAAGGCCGAGACATGGCGCAGCCGCAGGCGAGAGTCGATAATCATAACCGACAGGTAATCTATCCCACCGCTTTTCTCAATTTTCTTCGCACCTCGGTTCTGTATGATGGCCCGAGGGAAGGAGGCCCCATGTCAGACAAACACGCCCGCGGCATGGCGGTGCGCCGCGCGGTCCTGGGCGATGCCCATGTCGACCGCGCCGAGGCCGCCGCGACGCCGCTCGATGCGCCTTTCCAGGCGCTGATCACCGAAGCCGCCTGGGGCACCGTCTGGGCCTCGGAGGCGATCAGCCGGCGCGAACGCTCGATGCTGACGCTGGCGCTGCTCGCGGCGACCGGCAACTTCGAGGAGATCCCCATGCATATCCGCGCCACCGCCCGCACCGGCGCCAGCCGCGAGGACGTGATCGAGGTCTTCCAGCACGTCGCGATCTACGCTGGGGTGCCGCGCGCCAATCACGCGCTGAAGCTCGCCAAACAGACCTTTGCAGAGATGGAGACCGACCATGAGTGACGGCGCCTTCTTCGCCCGGGACCGGAGCTGGCATCCGCCGGCGCTGACCCCGCCCTACCGGACCTCGGTGGTGCGCTCGCCGTCGCGGGCGCCGATCTCCTTCCCGCAGACCCCGTCGGAGACGACCGGGCCGGTCTTCGGGCATGACATCCTCGGCCCGCTCGATCACGACCTGATCCACAACTACGCGGCCTCGGGGCATTCGGCGATCGGGCCCCGGATCATCGTCCAGGGCCGGGTCGTCGACGAGACCGGGCGCGGCGTGCCCGGCGCGCTTCTGGAGGTCTGGCAGGCCAATGCCGGCGGGCGCTACCGCCACAAGAAAGAGGGCTACCTCGCACCGCTCGATCCCAACTTCGGCGGCTGCGGGCGCTGCATCACCGACGAGAGCGGCGGCTATGCCTTCCGCACCGTGCAGCCCGGCCCCTACCCCTGGCCCAACGGCGGCAACGACTGGCGCCCGGCGCATATCCATTTCTCGGTCTTCGGCCATGGCTTCGCGCAGCGGCTCATCACCCAGATGTATTTCGAGGGCGACCCGATGATCGACCTCTGCCCGATCGTGCAGACCGTGCCGGACCCGGCGGGCATCGCGGCGCTGACCGCGACGCTCGACATGCGCAACACGGTGCCGATGGATTCTCGCGCCTACCGCTTCGACATCGTGCTGCGGGGCCGCCGCCAGACCCTGTTCGAGAACCGCAAGGAGGGCCTGTGATGCACCGCGAGCGCGAGCTGAAGGAAAGCCCGAGCCAGACCGCCGGGCCCTACGTGCACATCGGCTGCACGCCGAATTTCGCCGAGATCACCGGCGTCTACCCCGAGGACCTGGGCCGGGTGATCGCCGGGCCGGAGGCGCAGGGCACGCGGATCACCGTCACCGGCGCAATCTTCGACGGCACCGGCACGGTGCTGCGCGACGCCATGATCGAGGTCTGGCAGGCCGATGCCGCCGGGCGCCATCCGGGCCATGACCCCGAGGCCGACCCTTCGGTCACCGGCTTCGGCCGGGTCGCCTCTGACGGCGAGAGCGGCCAGTGGCGGATCGAGACGGTGAAGCCGGGCTCGGTGCCCGGCCCGGGCGGGGCGCAACAGGCGCCGCATCTGACGCTCTGGATCGTGGCGCGGGGGATCAACCTCGGCCTGCACACGCGGATGTATTTCCCCGACGAGGCCGAGGCCAATGCCGCCGACCCGGTGCTGGCCCGGATCGAGCACCGCGCGCGCGTGCCGACCCTGATCGCCCGCGAAGAGAGCCCCGGCGCCTACCGCTTCGACATCCACCTGCAGGGGGCGGAAGAGACGGTGTTCTTCGACGTGTGACGCGGGGCCGGGCGTGAGCCCGGCTGACAATGGGCGCGCGGCGGCTCTGCTTTGGGCCGCCGCGTGTCGTTTTGAGGCCGAAGAACCCCTCGTCGGGCCGACGAGCCTCGCAGCGTGCAGCCCGTCAAGGGGTGGCCACGTCTCGCGAAGCGCCGCCCATAACCAGGCGCCTAGACTTCACCGATCACCGCCTTGTGGCGGACGCCCATATCTCACCGATCACCGCCGCACGCCGGGCGCACAAGCCTCACCGCTCGCCACCCCAGCCCAGGGCGACCCCGCCTCAGCCGTCGTCGCCCTGCCCGCGCGTGGCCACCATGATGGCGATGGAATCCGCCATGGGCTTGCTCTGCGAGGCGGGCATCACCCCGCCCACGGCGACCCGGCGGCCGAGCGACCAGTAGACCCCGGGGCGCCAGGCCCGGGGCTGGGCGTTGCGCATCTTCAGCACGAAGCCGTTCGAGGGCTTCATCGCGAACATCCCCCGGTCGACGGCGGCCACGTCCTCGATCCGGGCCACCACCCGGCCCTCGCTGTCACTGAGCGCCTCGCGGGTCAGGGTCAGCGTCAGCCCGGTGGCGCGGTGCATTGCCCGCGCCATCCAGAAGGACCCGAGCCCCACCGCCACCAGGAGCGCCTGCCAGCCCAGCGCGGGCGGCCGCGCGGCGGCGACGTAAAGCACCAGGAGGCCCAGCGCCACCAGCAGGATCAGGCCGAACCAGCGGCGGCCGGGCGCGGCCTTCATCGTGGCGAGCACTTCGTCGGACATCCATCTCTCCTCAGGGTCAGCGGTGCGGTCAGCGGTCCTCTCTCCGCCTTTACGGCCTCGCCGCGGCGAAGGGAACCGCCCGGCCTTTCCCTTGCCGCGCCCGCGTGTCAGTTTGCCCGCAACAAGGAGGAGCCCATGCCCATCACCACCTGCATCTTCGACGCCTACGGCACGCTCTTCGACGTGGCCTCGGCCGCGCGCACCGCCGCCGAGGAGCCGGGCCGCGAGCGCCTGAAGGCCGTCTGGACCGAGATCGCCGAGGACTGGCGGCAGAAGCAGCTGCAATACACCTGGCTCCGGGCGATCACCGGCGATTACACGCCCTTCTGGGAGGTCACCAAGGACGGGCTCGACTGGGCGCTGGAGCGCCAGGGCCTGCACGACGACCCCGAGCTGCGCGAGCGCCTCTTGGCGCTTTACTGGGAGCTCACGCCCTTCCGCGAGGTGCCGATGATGCTGGCCAAGCTCAAGGCCGCCGGCAAGACCTGCGCGATCCTGTCGAACGGCAACAAGGACATGCTCGACGGGGCGGTCGACAGCGCGGGCATCGGCGAATACCTCGACGCGGTGCTCTCGGTCGAGGAGGTCGGGATCTTCAAACCCTCCGCCAAGGTCTACGACATGGTCGGCGCGCATTTCGGCACCCGCCCCGAAGAGGTGATGTTCGTCTCCTCGAACGGCTGGGACGCCGCGGGCGCGGCGGGTTACGGCTTCGAGACCTTCTGGGTCAACCGCAAGGGCGAGCCGGTGGACCGGCTGCCCGCCCGGCCCCAGCACGTGCTGGAATCCCTCGACAGCCTGCCGGACCTCGCCCGCTGATGCCGCGCTTCACGACCTCCGACGGGCTCTCGCTGCATTTCACCGACGAAGGCGCCGGCCTGCCGCTCCTTTGCCTCGCGGGGCTGACCCGCGACGGCGGGGATTTCGACTATGTCGCGCCGCATCTGGCGGGCGTCCGGCTGATCCGGCTCGACTACCGCGGGCGCGGCGCCTCGGACTGGGGCGATCCGGCGAGCTACACCATCCCGACCGAGGGGCGCGACGCGCTGGAGCTGCTCGACCACCTGGGCATCGAACGCGCCGCGGTCCTCGGCACCTCGCGCGGCGGGCTCATCGCGATGATGCTGGCGGCCAACGCGAAGGACCGGCTGACGGGCGTGGCGCTGAACGACATCGGCCCCGAGATCGCGCCCGCGGGCCTCGAGGTCATCAAGGACTACCTCGGCCGCAACCCGGTCTGGAAGACTTACGAGGAAGCCGCCGAGGTGATCGGCGCCCGCATGGCGGGCTTCGCCAATGTCCCGCAGGGGCGCTGGGACACCGAGGTGCGGCGGCTCTTCCGCGAGGGGCCGGACGGGCTCGAGATCCCCTACGACCCGAAGCTGCGCGAGGCGGTCCTCGGCGACGGCGCGCAGCCCGCGCCCGACCTCTGGCCGCTTTTCGACGCGCTGGAGGGCCTGCCGATCTGCGCCATCCGGGGGGCCAATTCGGACCTGCTGACGCCCGACACCTTCGCCGAGATGCAGCGCCGTCGCCCCGACATGATCGCGACCGAAGTGCCCGACCGCGGGCATATCCCCTTCCTCGACGAGCCGCCCGCCCGCGACGCGCTCGCCCGCTGGCTCGAAAGGCTCGCCTGATGGACATCGACCGGATCCGGGCCGCCCGTGCGCGGCTGAACGGCCAGGCGCGGCGCACGCCGCTGCTGTCCTCGCCCTTCCTCGACGAGCTCGCCGGGCGGCGGGTGCTGGTGAAGCCCGAATGCCTGCAGCACACCGGCAGCTTCAAGTTCCGCGGCGCCTGGTCGGCGCTTTCGGCGCTGGAGCCCGAGCGCCGGGCGCGCGGGGTGATCGCCTTTTCCTCGGGCAACCACGCCCAGGGCGTCGCGCTGGCGGCGCGCGGGCATGGCACGAGCGCGGTGATCGTCATGCCCTCGGACGCGCCCCGGCTGAAGATCGAGAACACCCGCGCGCTCGGCGCCGAGGTGGTGCTTTACGACCGCGGCCGCGAGGACCGCGACGAGATCGGCGCGCGGCTTGCCGAAGAGCGCGGGCTGACCCTGGTGAAACCCTTCGACGAGCCCGAGGTGATCGCCGGCCAGGGCACCACCGGGCTCGAGATCGCCGAGGACATGATGGCGCTCGGCATCACCCGCGCCGACGTGCTGGTCTGCTGCGGCGGCGGCGGGCTGACCTCGGGCATCGCGCTGGCCTGCGAGGCCGAGGCCCCGGGCCTGCGCGTCCGCCCTGTCGAGCCCGAGGGCTTCGACGACACCGCCCGCGCGCTGGCGACCGGCGAGGTGACGCCCAACGCCCGGCTCTCGGGCGGGCTCTGCGATGCGATCATCACGCCCGCGCCGGGCAAGCTGACCTTCCCGATCATGCAGCGGCTCTGCGGGCCGGGCCTCGTGGTCCGCGAGGAGGAGGCGCTTTCCGCCATGGCCGAGGCTTTCCTGCGGCTGAAGCTCGTGGCCGAACCGGGCGGCGCGGTGGCGCTGGCGGCGGCGCTTTACCACGGCGAGGAGCTGGAGGGCGACGCGGTGGTGGTCACCATCTCGGGCGGCAATGTCGACCCGGCGATCTTCGCTCAGGCGCTGGCGGCGCGCTCCAACGCGGGGTAGCGCCAGCCGAGCGTCAGCGCCCGGAAGACAAAGCTCAGCGACATCGCGGCCCAGAGCCCGTGCATCCCGAAGACCGGCATCAGCGCGGCCACGGCGGCGAAATAGCCCAGGGTCGCGAGCACCATCATGTTGCGCATGTCGGCGGTGCGCGTGGCGCCGATGAAGATCCCGTCTAGCATCCAGGAGGCCAGCCCCAGGATCGGCGCGGCGACCATCCAGGGCAGGTAGTCCCGCGCCTCGGCGCGCACGCTCGGCACATCGGCCATGAGGTCGATGATCGACGGGCCCGCGACCCAGAAGGCCGCCGCCAGAAGCACCGCCCCGACCCCGCCCCAGAGGCTCGAGATCACCGAGGCGCGCCGGAGCGTCGCCCGCGCCCGCGCGCCCAGCGCCTGGCCGACCATGGCCTCGGCGGCAAAGGCGAAGCCGTCGAGCCCATGCGCGGTGATCTGCAGGAACTGCACCAGCACCTGGGTCGAGGCCAGCGTCACATCGCCGAAGTCCGAGGCGAACAGCAGGAAGGACAGGAAGATCGACTGCAGCAACAGCGAGCGGATCAGGATGTCGCTGTTGACCCGCGCCATGCGCGCCAGCTTCTCGCGGTCGAAGACCCGCGCCCAGTCGCGCCAATCGGGCACCCGGAAGGCACCACGGCAGAGCCAGAGGCCCAGCGCCAGCCCGGACCATTCGGCGATGAAGGTGGCCACCGCCACCCCGTCGACGCCCCAGCCGAGCCCCAGGACGAACCAGAGGTCGAGCAGGATGTTCACCCCGTTCATCCAGAGCTGCAGCACCAGGACCGCGCGGGTGCGTTCGCGGGCGATGAGCCAGCCGATCACCCCGTAGATCGCGATGGCCGCGGGCGCCGACCAGATGCGGATCGCCATGTAGGAGCGCGCCAGCCCCTCGACCTCCTCGCTCGCCGGAGAGATGCGGAAGGCGCCCCAGAAAAGCGCGGGCTGCAGCAGGATCAGCGCGGTGCCGCCGGCCAGGCCGATCATCAGCACCCGGGTCAGGATCGCGGCGACCTCGGCGCGGTTGCCCTGGCCCTCGGCCTGGGCGGCAAGGCCGGTGGTGCCCATCCGCAGGAAGCCGAAGACCCAGTAGAAGGCGGTGATCATCACCGCGCCGATGCCCACCGCCCCGATCGGGGCGGCCTGGCCGAGCTGGCCTACCACGCCGGTGTCGACCGCCCCCAGGATCGGCACCGTCGCGTTGGACAGCACGATCGGCAGGGCGATCTTCAGGACGCGGCCATGGGTGACGTCCCGCGGCGCGGCGACCCCGGTATCGGTCTCAGCCATCGCTGCGCGGCATCAGGAAATGCGAGGTGGCCATGGCGAAGGGCCGGGCGTGGTTGTCCTGCCAGGCCTCAGCCATGACGCTGGCGTAGCGCCGGCCCGAGCGGGTGACGCGGGCGCGGGCATAGGCGTCGCGCGGCAGGCCCGAGCGCAGGTAGTCGACGGTGAAGTCGATGGTCTTCGGCAGCCGCGGCAGCTCGCCCGCCTCCAGCGCCTCGACCTGCAGCTCGCCCGATTCCACGTCTTCCCAGAGCCACTGGTAGCAGAGCGTGATCAGCGCCGTGATCTCGAGGAAGGCCGCCGTCACCCCGCCGTGGATCGCCGGCAGGAAGGGGTTGCCGATAAGGTCGTCCTTGAAGGGCAGGACGGCGGTCAGCTCGTCGCCCTTGCGGTCGAACTGGATGCCCAGCGTCTGGATGTAGGGCACGCCGCCCGCAAGCGCCGCCAGCGCCGCGTCGCGCCGCTGCTTGACCACCTGGACGGGATCGGGGGGACGCCGGGCCGCCATCACGCGCCCTCCACGGTGAAGGCGCCGGTGGCGGTGGCCACGGGGTTCTCGGCGTCGCTGTCGGTCGCGGTGGCGCTGACGAAGGCGACGTTGCGGGTGATATGGGTGCAGCGCGCCTCTGCGGTGATCGTGTCGCCGGGCTTGGCACCGCGGCGGTAGTCGATGCGCAGGTCGATGGTCGCCGTGCCGCCGGGCGCCGAGGGGTGGCTCATCACCGCAGCGCCGCCGCAGGTGTCCATCAGCGCCGAGACCGCGCCGCCGTGGATCACCCCGGTCTTGGCGTCGCCGACGATGCGGTCGTGATAGGGCATGGTGATCCGCGCGTAGCCGTCGCCGAGCTCCTCGATCTCCATGCCGAGGGTCCGCGAATGGGGGATGCTCGCGATGAACTGCCGGGCGATTCTGGCCTTGTCCGCAACCACTTGTCTGCCTTCCCTGCGGCTTCATATGTCCTTGGGGTTATCCCTGCTCAGAGGGCGGGGAACAAGCCCCCTTGCGCGCCGGGGCGCCCTGCCCCTTGCCCATGCCGCGCATATCGCATTATTTCGGGCGCACGCAGGCGCCCGGAAACCCGAGGAGACCCGGATGGCAGACGAGACCCGCCTCAGCTTCAAGGACATGTGTGCCAAGTTCGATGTGACGCCGCGGACGCTGCGCTACTACGAATACATCGAACTTCTGCAGCCCGAACGCGAGGGCCGCTCGCGGTTCTACGGGCCGCGGGAGGTCGCGCGCATGACCCTGATCCTGCGCGGGCGGAAGTTCGGCTTCCAGCTCGAGGACATCCGCCAGTGGCTGCTGATCTACGAGAAGGAAGGCACCGAGGCGCAGATGCGGACCTGGGTGACCATGGCCGACCGCCAGTTGGGCGAGCTGGAGGAGCAGCGCCGCCAGCTCGACCAGGCGATGGACGAGCTGAAGACCCTGCGCGACGAGACCGCCAAGTCGCTCGACGGCTGAGGCGCGGGGTTTCCGGCGGCGGCCTGTCGGTTCAAACCCCGGAACTTGGCGCTTGATGGACGGCGGCCTGTCGGCTCAACCCCGGATCTCGGCGTTGGATGGGCGGTGTGCCGCCGGTCGGCGGCCCTTGTTTCGGCGGGGTTCGGCGGGGCTTCCGCCGAGAGTAACGCGATCCATGACGTAACGACACAACCCAGACGGGCCGGACGTGGTCCGCGCCGGACGCTGGAAGCCACGCGAAACAGCCTTCGCCTCAAGGCACTGTAATCGCTCTAAATTACAAGCCACTACTCACCCCTCTACGCCGCCAAACCCACCGCGCCAAACCGCCCCAATGCCCCGCCGCGCCGTGACCCCCCGTCAGAGAAAAAGTGACGTGACGTATGAGTTACGTAAACGTCACCCCGTGTTGTATCAGCGGGGTCGAGCGCATTACCTCTGGCTTGAACACATCGGCTTGCGAGACCCATGACCCCGACCTCCGACGACCGCATCATGACCATCCGCGAGATGTGCGACGCCTATGACGTCACGCCGCGGACCCTGCGCTTCTATGAATCCAAGGAGCTGATCTTCCCGATCCGCGAGGGCCAGCGACGGCTCTTCACCCGGCGCGACCGGGCGCGGCTCAAGCTGATCCTGCGCGGCAAGCGCTTCGGCTTCAGCCTCGAGGAGATCCGCCAGCTGCTCGACCTCTACGACATGGGCGACCAGCAGCGCACCCAGCTCGCCCGCACCTACGAGGTCGCCCAGGAGCGGCTGGAGGCGATGATCGCCCAGCGCGACGAGCTCAACGAGGCCATCGCCGACCTCGAGGACCAGATGCGCTGGGGCGAGAAGATCCTCGGCTCCATGTCGCACGGCGACAAGGCCGCAGAATAACACCGGTATTTCCCAAGGGAGGACACCATGCCCGTCTACCACGCCCCCACCAAGGACATGCTCTTCGTTCTCGACGAGGTGCTGAAGACCGCCGAGGCCGGCATCGAGGGATACGAGGACCTCGACCGTGAAACCCTGCAGGCCATCCTCGACGAGGCCGGCAAGCTGGCCGAGAACGTGCTGGCGCCGCTGAACAAGGTCGGCGACGAGCAGGGCTGCAGCCTGGAGAACGGCGTGGTCCGCACCCCCGAGGGCTTCCGCGAGGCCTTCGACCAGATGCGCGACGGCGGCTGGACCGCGCTCGACTGCGATCCCGAGTATGGCGGCCAGGGCCTGCCCTACCTCGTCTCGACCGCGGTGGGCGAGATGTTCTCCTCGGCGAACATGGCCTTCAACATGTATCCGGGCCTGACCCATGGCGCCTATAACGCCATCCACGCCCATGGATCGGCCGAGCAGAAGGCGACCTATCTGCCGAAGATGGTCACCTGCGAGTGGGGCGGGACCATGAACCTCACCGAGCCGCATTGCGGCACCGACCTGGGCCTGATCCGCACCAAGGCCGAACCCCAGGACGACGGCAGCTACAAGATCACCGGCAACAAGATCTGGATCTCGGCCGGTGAGCACGACATGTGCGACAACATCATCCACCTGGTGCTGGCCAAGATCCCCGGCGGCCCCGACGGCATCAAGGGCATCTCGCTCTTCATCGTGCCGAAGTTCCTGGTGAACGAGGACGGCAGCCTCGGCGAGCGCAACGCCCTCTCCTGCGGCGGCCTCGAAGAGAAGATGGGCATCCACGGCAACGCCACCTGCGTGATGAACTACGACGGCGCCAAGGGCTTCCTGATCGGCGAGATGCACAAGGGCATGCGCGCCATGTTCACCATGATGAACGAGGCCCGTCTCGGCGTCGGCCTGCAGGGCTATGCCCAGGGCGAGGTCGCCTATCAGAACGCGCTCGGCTTCGCCCGGGACCGTCTGCAGGGCCGCGACGTGACCGGCGTGAAGAACCCCGAGGGCCCCGCCGATCCGATCATCGTGCACCCCGACGTGCGCCGGAACCTGATGCACCAGAAGAGCTTTGTCGAAGGCGCCCGCGCCTTCACCTTCTGGGGCGCCTCGATGATCGACCGCGCGCATCGCAACGAGGATGCCGCCGCCGAGGGGCTGATCTCGCTGCTGACGCCGGTGATCAAGGGCTTCCTGACCGACAAGGGTTTCGACACCGCGGTCCTCGCGCAGCAGACCCTGGGCGGCTCGGGCTTCACCCGCGAATGGGGCCTCGAGCAGTTCGTCCGCGACGCCCGGATCACCATGATCTACGAGGGCACCAACGGCATCCAGTCGCTCGACCTCGTGGGCCGCAAGCTCGGCCAGGACGGCGGCAAGCACGTCATGGCCTTCTTCGACATGGTCAAGGACTTCATCAAGGAGACCAAGGGCCAGGACGAAGCCTTCGACCGCGACTTCCTCGATCCGCTGAAGCTGGCCTCCAAGGACCTGCAGCAGGCGGGCATGTACTTCATGCAGAACGGCATGAAGAACCCCAACAACGCGCTTTCGGGCTCCTATGACTTCATGCACCTCTTCGGGCATGTCTGCCTGGGCCTGATGTGGGCGAAGATGGGCCTCGCGGCCAAGGCGGCGATCGAGGGCGGCGCCAGCGACGACTTCTACGCCGCCAAGCTCGCCACCGGGCGCTACTACATGGCGCGCCAGCTGCCGGCCACGGCGATGCACCTCAAGCGCATCGAGTCCGGCGCCGAGACGGTCATGGAACTGGACGCGGCCAACTTCTGAGGCCAAGGGTGGGCGGAGACGCCCACCCGTCCCGAGGAGGCCCCATGCCCAAACGCTTCCGTCTGACCCGCCGTTTCCCCGTCGCCATGACCGAGGACGGCTACCGCAGGCTCCGGCGCTTCGCCGCCGAGGCCGGGCTCGACGAAGGCGAGGCATTGAGCTTCCTCTTCGAGAACTTCGACAGCGTCACCGAGAACGAGGCGCTGTCGCACCGGCTCAGGCTCTTCAACGCCGAGCTGGAGGCGCGCAAGCGCTGAGGACCGCCACGGCCTGGGAGGAGGCAAATGGCAGCAGAGGCACCGATCGCGACAGGCCCCGCCCTTCGGGCGGCGCTTGGCCGGGCCCGCCCTGCCCTGTCCCGTCTTCCGGCCCGCAGGGGGACGCGCCCCGGGCGCAGGCATTTGGGAAAGGACCGCGCATGACCATCGATCTGCATTGCTTCGGAGAAAGCGGCAACGCCTACAAGGCGGCGCTGGCGCTGGAACTGTCCGGCCTCGACTGGCGCCCGGTCTTCGTCGACTTCTTCAACGGCGCGACCCGCAGCGCCGAATACCGCGACCTCAACGCCATGGGCGAGGCCCCGGTCATGGTCGACGGCGATGTGACGCTGACCCAGTCCGGCGTGATCCAGATGTATGTCTCGGAGAAGTCGGGCAAATTCGCCGGCACCACGCCCGAGGAGCAGCGCGAGGTCATGCGCTGGGTGTTCTGGGACAACCACAAGCTCTCCTCGCAGGCCGGGGTGACGCGGTTCCTTTTGAACTTCCCGCCCGAGGACAAGCGCCCGACCGAGGCGATCGGCTTCCTGCAGGGCCGTCTGAACGCCGCCTACCAGGTGCTCGACGCCCATCTCGCGGGCCGCGACTGGATCGTCGGCCAGGGCCTCACCAACGCCGACCTCTCGTGCTGCGGCTACCTCTATTACCCCGAGCCCTTCGGCTTCGACCGCAAGGACTGGCCCCATATCGACGCCTGGCTGACCCGGCTTTCGGAACAGCCCGGCTGGAAACACCCCTATGAGCTGATGCCCGGCAACCCTTCGGACCGGGCGTGAAAGGAGACCAAGGATGACCGACGCCTATATCTACGACGCGATCCGCACCCCGCGCGGCAAGGGCCGCAAGGACGGCGCCCTGCACGAGGTCACGAGCGCGCGTCTCTCGGCGCATGTGCTGAACGGCCTGAAGGAGCGCAACAACCTTGAAGGGCACGCGGTCGAGGACGTGATCTGGGGCAATGCCACCCAGGTCGGCGAACAGGGCGGCTGCCTGGCGCGCACCGCGGTCCTGGCCTCGGATCTCGACGAACGCATCCCCGGCCTCTCGATCAACCGGTTTTGCGCCTCGGGCATGGAAGCGGTGAACCTGGCCGCCAACCAGGTCCGCGGCGGCGCGGGCGAAGCCTATATCGCCGGCGGCGTGGAGATGATGGGCCGCGTGGCCATGGGCTCGGACGGCGCGGCCATCGCGGTCGATCCCTCCATCGCCATGGACAGCTACTTCGTGCCCCAGGGCATCTCGGCGGACATCATCGCCACCGAATACGGCATCAGCCGCGATGACGCCGACGCCTTCGCGGTGGAAAGCCAGAAGCGCGCCGCCAAGGCCTGGGAAGAGGGCCGCTTCGCCCGCTCGATCCTGCCGGTGCGCGACCAGAACGGCCTGCCGATCCTCGATCACGACGAATACATGCGCCCGGGCACCGACATGCAGTCGCTGGGCTCGCTGAAGGCCTCCTTCAAGGAGATGGGCGAAACCATGCCCGGCTTCGACAAGGTGGCGACGCTGAAATATCCGCATCTCGCGGGGATCAACCACATCCACCACGCCGGCAACTCCTCGGGCATCGTGGACGGCGCGGCGGGCGTGCTGGTGGCCTCCAAGGAATGGGGCGAGAAGCACGGCATCAAGCCGCGCGCCCGGATCCGCGCCACCGCCAAGATCGGCACCGATCCCACGATCATGCTGACCGGCCCGGTGCCCGCGACCGAGAAGATCCTGAAGGATTCCGGCATGGCGATCGGCGACATCGACCTTTTCGAGGTCAACGAGGCGTTTTCCTCGGTGGTGCTGCGCTTCATGCAGGCCTTCGACGTCGACCACGGCAAGCTGAACGTCAACGGCGGCGCCATCGCCATGGGCCACCCGCTGGGCGCCTCGGGGGCGATCATCATCGGCACGCTGCTGGACGAGCTGGAGCGGTCGGACCGCGAGACCGGCCTGGCCACGCTCTGCGTCGCCTCGGGCATGGGTGCCGCCACCATCATCGAGCGGGTCTGATCCATGGCCACCGCCCCGGAAACCCGAACCGCCCTCGAGATCGCCGAGACGCTGCTGACGCGCGCCGACGCCGCGCTCGAAGCCGGTGATTTCGCGGCGATGGCCCCCTGTTTCACCCTGCCCTACCGGCACAGCACCGCCGAGGGCGAGACCCGGCTCGACCAGCTCTCCGAGCTCGAGGCGCTGTTCCAGAAGATGCAGGAGCAGTTCCGCAGCCTCGGTGTCACCCGGATCGACCGGGTGGTCACCGAGGCGCGCTTTGCCGGGCCCGGCCGGATCGCCGCCACGCATGAGACCCATCTCTTTGCCGGCGAGACCCCGGTCATCGCCCCCTACCAGGCGATCTCGGACCTGGCCTGGGCGGATGGCGACTGGCGGGTGCAGGCGAGCCATTACACCGCGACCCGCGACAAGGGCCACGCGGCGGCGCTGACCCCGGACCGCCCCGGCCCCGGCGCCGACGACTGAGATTTTCCGCCCGCCGCGCGACCGGCGGGCCCGATATGACAACCTTCTCCAAGGGGAGACTGACATGACCGATTTCACGATGGACAAGGGCGCCGACGGCGTCGCGGTGATCACCTGGGACTGCCCCGGCAAGTCCATGAACGTGCTGTCGATGGAGGCCGGCCAACACCTCGAGAGCCTGATCGACGAGGCGCTGGCCGATGACGCGGTGAAGGGCGTGGTCATCACCTCCGGCAAGGACAGCTTTGCCGCGGGCATGGACCTCAACGCCATCGCGGCCATGAAGGACGCCGCCGGCGAGAACCCCGCCGAGGGGCTCTTCGAGGGCGTCATGGGCCTGCACCGGGTGCTGCGCAAGATCGAGCTCGCGGGCATGGACCCCAAGACCCAGAAGGGTGGCAAGCCGATCGCCGCGGCCCTGCCCGGCACCGCGCTCGGCATCGGGCTCGAGTTGCCGCTGGCCACGCACCGGATCTTCGTGACCCCCGATCCCAAGGCCAAGATCGGCCTACCCGAGATCATGGTCGGCATTTTCCCCGGCGGCGGCGGCACCACGCGCCTCGTGCGCAAGATGGGCGCCATGGCGGCCTCGCCCTTCCTGCTCGAGGGCAAGCTCTCGGACCCGATGAAGGCCAAGGCGGCGGGGCTCGTCGACGAGGTCGCGGCCGATCCGCTCGAGGCGGCGCGCGCTTGGGTCCTCGAGGCCACCGACAAGGACATCGTAAAGCCCTGGGACCAGAAGGGCTACAAGATGCCCGGCGGCGCGCCCTACCACCCGGCGGGCTTCATGACCTTCGTCGGCGCCTCGGCCATGGTTCACGGCAAGACCAAGGGCGTCTACCCGGCGGCCAAGGCGCTGCTCTCGGCGGTCTACGAAGGCGCCATGGTGCCCTTCGACACCGCGCTGAAGATCGAGGCGCGCTGGTTCACCCATGTGCTGATGAACCCCTCCTCGGGGGCGATGATCCGCTCGCTCTTCATCAACAAGGGCGCGCTCGAGAAGGGCGCCGTGCGGCCCGAGGGCGTCGATGACCAGTCGGTCAAGAAGGTCGGCGTGCTGGGCGCGGGCATGATGGGCGCAGGCATCGCGCTGGTCTCGGCCATGGCCGGGATCGAGGTGGTGCTGCTCGACCAGAAGCAGGAGGCCGCCGACAAGGGCAAGGCCTATACCGAGGGCTACCTCGACCAGGGCATCAAGAAGAAGAAGGTCGACGAGGCCAAGAAGGAGCGCGTCCTGGGGCAGATCACCGCCACCACCGATTACGCCGCGCTCGCCGGCTGCGACCTGATCATCGAGGCGGTCTTCGAGGATCCGAAGATCAAGGCCGAGGTCACCGCCAAGGTCGAGGAGGTCATCGGCGAGGATTGCATCTTCGCGACCAACACCTCGACCCTGCCGATCACCGAGCTGGCCAAGGCCTCCAAGCGCCCCGAGCAGTTCATCGGCATCCACTTCTTCTCGCCGGTCGAGAAGATGGCCCTGGTCGAGATCATCAAGGGCGGCGCCACCGGCGACCGCGCGACCGCCAAGGCGCTGGACTACGTGCGGCAGATCCGCAAGACGCCGATCGTGGTCAACGACGCGCGCTTCTTCTACGCCAACCGCTGCATCATCCCCTACATCAACGAAGGCATCCGCATGGTCGCCGAGGGGGTGAACCCGACGCTGATCGAGAATGCCGCGAAGATGGTCGGCATGCCGCTCGGGCCCTTGCAGCTGGTGGACGAGACCTCGATCGATCTCGGTGCCAAGATCGCCCGGGCGACCAAGGCCGCCATGGGCGCGGAGTATCCCGACGAGGCGGTCGACGAGGTGATCTTCTGGATGGAGGGCGAGGGCCGTCTCGGCCGCAAGGCCAACGCCGGCTTTTACGCCTACGACGAGAAGGGCAAGCGCCAGGGTCTCTGGGAGGGTCTCGCGGCCCGCTACCCGGTGGCCGAGGAGCAGCCCGAGCTGACCGACGTGCAGCATCGCCTGCTCTTCGCCCAGGCGCTGGAAGCGGTGCGCGCGCTCGAGGAAGGCGTGCTGATGGACATCCGCGAGGGTGACGTCGGCGCGATCCTCGGCTGGGGTTTCGCCCCTTGGTCCGGCGGTCCGCTGTCCTGGCTCGACATCCTCGGCGCGCCCTATGCCGCCGAGCGCTGCGACGCCCTGGAGGCGGCCTACGGCGCCCGTTTCGCCTGCCCGACGCTCCTGCGCGAGATGGCCGAGAAGACCCAGAGCTTCTACGGACGGTTCGGCAAGATGGACGAGGCGGCCTGAGGAAGCGGGGCCCTGCGGGGCGCTGGTTGTGGTGAAATGGAGGGGAGCCCCGGGTTGGGGCTCCTCTTTTTCGTTGGGGGTGGGTTTGAGACACCTGAAGCGCTGCCAATGAAACCCAGCCGAAAAGAGCCGCCCTGCCCCCCGACGCGCTCAGCCACCACCCCGCGCCTTTTGCGCCCGAATAGCACCGAAGGTGCCGGGCGCGCGCCGGACCGGCCCCTTGGGCCGGCGCTCCTTGGGGCGGCGCGTTTAGCTCGCAGCTCGTCCTGACCTTGCTGGGATAAAGCGCTTAGCACGACGGTCAGCAGCGCCGGCCCCCGGTCCGGCGCGCGCCCTCTGGTGTGCCTGTTGCGATGTTGGTCAGGGGTGTGGGTTGTGAGGGGGCGCCGACAGACGGGCAGCAGCGCGGCTTGGCGGTCAGAAGCAGCGCACGCAGGTCGGCGCTGCTATTCGACCGCCAGCTTTGCCCATCGATCGTCGCGCGCCCGGCTCACCTGTCGGAAGCTGCCATGAGCGGTCTGATGTCCCGCGGACGGCCACGAATGCTGCACGTCCCCCGGCATCACCATTCGGCAGCCTAGAGCCTGAACGCTCGCGTCTCACGCCACTCCGAATCCAGCGGCACCGCCTGACGGACTAACAAGCCGCCAGCCACCCAAGCCCACCCCGTCTTTCAGAACAACGACCCCTGCTCCGGCGCGCTCTTCTTCCGCGTCTCGCTCTTCTTCGCAGCCCCACCGGCCCCGCCGCCACCGGCCCCGGCACCGCCGCCGATCTTCAACCGGCCGTCCTTGAACTCGATCTCCAGCCCGCCCGCGGCCTCGGCCTCGGCGCGGGTGGTCAGCACGCCGCCCGCGCCCCGCACCACCGCGTAGCCGCGCTCGAGCGTCGCCTTGTAGCCCAGTGTCTCGTGCAGCCGGTCGAGACCCGCGAGCCCCTCGCGGCCCGCGCGCAGCCGCGCCTCGGCGCCCTGGTCGAGGCGCAGCGCCAGCGCCTCGAGGCTGCGGCGGTGCTCGGAGACCTCGCGCTGGATCGGGCGCAGGCTCAGGCGGTCGCCGACACGGCCCAGGGCCTGGGCCCGGGTCTCGGTCAGCCGCCCGAGCGCCGGCGCGAGCCGCGCGCCCCAGACCTCGAGCGCGCGGCGCCCCTCGGCGGTGCGCGCGCGCAACATGCCCGGGCGCAGGCTCCCGGCGGTCTCGGACAGCGTCACCCGGCGGCTCTGCACCCCCCGGATCAGCGCCGCGGGCAGCCGCTCGCCGCTGGTGTCGAGCCGCTGGCGGGCGCTTTCCAGGAGCGTCTCGGCCCGGGGCAGCGCGCGGGCCAGGTCACCCAGCCGCTGGCCGCGATGCTCGAGCCGCTGCGAGACCGCCCGGCCCATGCGCGCCTGCATCTCGCCGCTCCAGGCCAGGAGGTCGCGCCGGACCGGCACCGCCAGCTCGGCGGCGGCGGTGGGCGTCGGCGCGCGAAGGTCGGCGGCGAAATCGATCAGCGTGGTGTCGGTCTCATGGCCCACCGCCGAGATCAGCGGGATCTGCGACTCGGCCGCCGCGCGCACCACGATCTCCTCGTTGAAGCCCCAGAGATCCTCGATCGAGCCACCGCCGCGCGCCACGATCAGCAGGTCGGGCCGGGGCAGCGCGCCGCCGGGGGTCAACGCGTTGAAGCCGCGGATCGCGCGGGCGACCTCGGGGGCCGAGGCCTGGCCCTGCACCGCCACCGGCCAGATCAGCACCTTGCGGGGGAAACGCTCGCGCAGCCGGTGCAGGATGTCGCGGATCACCGCCCCCGAAGGCGAGGTCACCACGCCGATGATCTCGGGCAGGAAAGGCCGCGGCTTCTTGCGGCCCTCGTCGAAAAGCCCCTCGGCGGCCAGCGCCTTGCGGCGCTTCTCCAGCATCGCCATGAGCGCGCCCATGCCGGCGGGGCGGATGTCCTCTATCACGATCTGGTATTTCGACTGCCCCGGGAAGGTGGTCAGCCGGCCGGTGGCGACGACCTCCATGCCCTCTTCGGGCTGGGTGTCCTGGCGCGCGGCGACGCCTTTCCACATCACCCCCGAGATCACCGCGCGGTCGTCCTTCAGGTCCAGGTAGACATGGCCCGAACGCGGCCGCGAGACCCGGCCGACCTCGCCCTTGATGCGGACATGGCCGAACTCGCCCTCGATGGTGCGCTTCACCGCGCCGGAAATCTCGGAGACGGTGAACTCCGGGGTGTTGCCGCTTTCGCCGTCGTCGATGAGGTCGCTCATGCCTGCCCTGCCGCTTGTCTTGCTTGCCCGACACTAGCGCCGCTTCGCAGCGGGGAAAACCGGGCCCGCGCGGGCTTTCGCCGGGCCAAGGCTTGTGCGGCGGGGGCCACGCGGCTACGAGGCAGGCCAGCAAGGGACGGGCGAGACGGAGAGCGGGCCATGAACATCCTCATCCTCGGCGGCGGCGGGCGCGAACATGCCCTGGCCTGGGCGGCGATGCAGAACCCCAAGTGCGACAAGCTGATCGTGGCGCCGGGCAATGCCGGCATCGCCGAGATCGCCACCTGCGCGGCGCTCGACATCGAGGACGGCGGCGCGGTGGCCGAGTTCGCCGGCGAGAACGCCATCGACCTGGTGATCATCGGTCCCGAGGCGCCGCTGGCCGCGGGCGTGGCCGACACCCTGCGCGACGCCGGTATCCTGGTCTTCGGCCCAAGCCGCGAGGCCGCCCGGCTCGAGGCCTCCAAGGCCTTCACCAAGGAGCTCTGCGACGCCTCGGGCGCGCCGACCGCGGCTTACGCGCATTTCACCGAGGAGGCCGCGGCGCTCGCGCATGTGCGCCAGGGCCCCTTCCCGGTGGTGATCAAGGCCGACGGGCTGGCCGCGGGCAAGGGCGTGATCATCGCCGAAAGCCTGGCGGAGGCCGAGGCCGCGATCGCGGAGATGTTCGGCGGCGCCTTCGGCGCGGCCGGCGCCGAGGTGGTGATCGAGGAGTTCATGACCGGCGAGGAGGCCTCCTTCTTCGTGCTCTGCGACGGCAGGGACGTGCTGGCCGTGGGCACCGCCCAGGACCACAAGCGCGTGGGCGAAGGCGACACCGGCCCCAACACCGGCGGCATGGGCGCCTATAGCCCCGCGCCGATCATGGACGCGACCGTCACGGCCCGCGCGCTCGACGAGATCGTGAAGCCCACGATCGCCGAGATGGCCCGCCGCGGCACGCCCTACCAGGGGGTGCTCTACGCCGGTCTGATGATCGAGGACGGCGCGCCGCGGCTGGTGGAATACAACGTCCGCTTCGGCGACCCCGAGTGCCAGGCGCTGATGATGCGGCTCGGGGCCCAGGCGCTCGACCTGATCCACGCCTGCGCCGAAGGCCGGCTCGGCGAGGCCCGGGTGAGCTGGGCCGAGGACCACGCGATGACCGTGGTCATGGCCGCCGAGGGCTATCCCGGCGCCTACGAGAAAGGCAGCGTGATCCGCGGGCTGGGCGATCTACCCGAGGACAGCTTCCACATGACCTTCCACGCCGGCACCGCCACCCGCGAGGGCGCGGTGGTGGCCAGCGGCGGTCGGGTTCTGAACGCCACCGCCCGGGGCGCGAGCCTCGGCGAGGCCCGCGACCGGGCTTATGCGCTGGTCGACGCGGTCGACTGGCCCGAGGGCTTCTGCCGCCGCGACATCGGCTGGCGCGCGCTGGGGTAGGTGCTGCGCGCAAGGTGCTGGGCGCGCGCCGGACCGGGGGTCGGCGCTGCTGAACTCCGAGCGAGGCGCTTTATCCTGGCAAGGTCAGGGCTAGGGGCGACCTAAGCGCGCCATCCCACGGAGCGCCGGCCCATCGGGCCGGTCCGGCGCGCGCCCGGCACCTTCGGTGCTATTCGGGCGCAAGAGGCGGCTCTGGGCTGTTCGGGATGTCGGGGAGCTAGGGGCGTTCGGTTTGCCATGCGCGCTCATATTGCGAGCGGCACACAAGCGTCCACGCCGCGCCTTACGCCCCCTCACCCCCGCGCAACGGAGGGCGCGTGCCGGACCGGGGGGCGGCGCTGCTGAGCTCCGAGCGAAGCGCTTAATCCACGCAAGGTCAGGGCTAGCGGCGATCTAAGCGCGCCACCCCAACAAGCGCCGGCCCAAGGGGCCGGTCCGGCGCGCGCCCGGCACCTTCGGTGCTGTTCGGGCGCAAGAAAGAGGGCCCGACAACGCCAAAGGCCGGGGGCCAGCCATCCACCGGCGAGCCCCTGCCCCTCAGCCCCTCACACCACCAGCACCGTGCTGCCGGTCGTCTTCCGCGCCTCGAGCGTCCGGTGGGCCTCGGCGACCTCCTCCAGGCCGAAGCGCTGGTCGATGCGGATCTTCACCGCGCCCGAGCGCACCTTCTCGAAGAGCATCGCCGCCATCTCCTGGCAGGTCTCGTGCTCGGCGATATGGGTAAACAGCGTCGGCCGGGTGATCTTCAGCGAGCCCTTGGCGCCCAGGTCGGCGATGCTGAAGGGCGGCACCGGGCCCGAGGCATTGCCGAAGGAGATCATCATCCCCAGCGGTCGCAGGACCGAGAGCGAGCCCTCGAAGGTGGCCGCGCCCACGGCGTCCATGACCACATGCACGCCCTTGCCCTCGGTCAGGGCACGGACCTGCTCGGGCCAATCCGCGTCGCGGTAGTTCAGGCAGCGCTCGGCGCCATGTTCCTCGGCCAGGGCGCATTTCTCGTCCGACCCGGCGGTGCCGATCAGGCGGATGCCTTCGGACTTCGCCCATTGGCAGGCGATCAGCCCGACCCCGCCGGCGGCGGCGTGGAACAGCACCGTGTCGCCCTTCGCAATCGGCGTGGTGCGGTGGAAGAGATACTGCACCGTCAGCCCCTTGAGCATCATCGCGGCGCCTTCCTCGAAGGAGATGCCCTCGGGCAGCGGGCAGACCTGGGCGGCGGGCATGACGCGGGCCTCGGCATAGGCGCCCGGCGGCGCGGCGGCATAGGCGGCGCGGTCGCCCTCCTTGAGGTGGGTGACGCCCTCGCCCACGGCCTCGATCACGCCGGCGGCCTCCATGCCCAGCGCATGCGGCAGCTCCATCTTGTAGAGCCCCGTCCGCTGGTAGACGTCGATGAAGTTCAGCCCCACCGCCTCGTGGCGGATGCGGATCTCGCCCGGGCCGGGCGCGCCGACCTCGCGGTCGACGGATTTGAAGACCTCCGGACCGCCGTGGTCCTCGATGATCATGGTCTTGGCCATGGTGCTCCTCCTTGGGTGTCGGAAATGATCTCGATCCCCACCGCCTCGGTCGAGAATGCGAGGAACCGGTAGCGCTCCGGGGCCAGCACCTCGGAGAGCGCGCGCCATTCGTGGTGGCGCCAGCCGGGGTAGCCGTAGAGCTCGTCAAACAGCAGGACGCTGCCGGGCACAAGCCGCGGCGCCAGCGCCTCCAGCACGAAGCGGGTGGGGCTGTAGGTGTCGAGGTCCATATGCGCGAAGGCCAGCGCCGTCCCGGGCCGCGCGGCCAGCCAGTCCGGCAGGGTGTCCTGCACCCAGCCTTTCACCAGATGCACGTTGTCCGAGACCTCGGGCAGCGCGCCCTGCAACGAGAAGCGCCCGGCCTGTCCGCCCTTGGCATGGCCGGTCCAGTCCTCCTCGAGCCCCTCGAAGCTGTCGAAGCCCCAGACCTCGCGGTCGGGCGCCCCCTTTGCAAAAAGGTTCACGCCATGCCCGCGCCAGACGCCGAACTCGGCGATCAGCCCCGCCGCGGCGGGGCCCGCCAGCGCGCGGGCCAGGCAATAGCGGCGGATCTGGCGCTTGTCGGGGAAGAGCATCGCCCCCGACATCGCCTCGCGGAAGGTCTCGAAACTGTCCCGCACCGACCAGTCGTAGAGATGGTCGAGCGGGCTTTTCCGGCCCGCCTCCTCGCTCATCTCAGTCTGCGACCTTGAGGACGATCTTGCCGATATGGGTCGAGCCCTCCATGCGCTCGTGGGCGGCCCGCGCCTCCTCGAGCGGGAACTCCGAATCCATGATCGGCCCGACGGTGCCGGCGTCGAGCAGCGGCCAGACATGGGTCCGCAGCTCCTCGGCGATGCGGGCCTTGGCGGCGACCGACTGCGGGCGCAGGGTCGAGCCGGTGAAGGTCAGCCGCCGCACCATGAGGGGGGCGAAGTTCATCTCGACCTTGGGGCTCGAGAGAAAGGCGATCTGCACCAGCCGCCCGTCGTCGGCCAGCGCCTTGATGTTGCGCGGGATGTAATCGCCGCCCACCATGTCGAGGATCAAGTCGGCGCCGCCCTCGGCGCGCAGGATCTCGACGAAGTCCTTCTCGCGGTAGTTGATCGCGCGTTCGGCGCCGAGCTTCTCGCAGGCGGCACATTTCTCCGCCGAGCCGGCGGTGGCGAAGACCCGGGCCCCGGCGTTCCGCGCCAGCTGGATCGCGGTGGTGCCGATCCCCGAGGAGCCGCCGTGGATCAGGATGCGCTCGCCGCCCGTGAGCCCGCCGCGCATGAAGACGTTGGACCAAACGGTGAAATAGGTCTCGGGCAGGCAGGCGGCCTCCTTGAGCGAGAGGCCCTTGGGCACCGGCAGGCAATGCGCCGCCGGGGTGACGACATACTCGGCATAGCCGCCCCCGGGCAGGAGCGCGCAGACCTGGTCGCCGAGCGCCACGCCCTCGGCGCCGGGGCCAAGCGCCACGACCTCGCCCGAGGCTTCCAGGCCCGGCAGGTCCGAGGCATCCGGCGGCGGGGTGTAATTGCCCGCCCGCTGCAGCGCGTCGGGGCGGTTCACCCCGGCATAAGCGACCTTGATCAGCACCTGGCCGTGGCCGGGCTCGGGCCGCGCGCGGGTGATCGGGGTGAGCACCTCCGGCCCGCCGCTCTGGGATATCTCCACCGCGCGCATCATCTCGGCCATGTCCTGTCTCCCTTGCCTTGGACCCTTGGTGACGTTGGCGGGAGACTGGCTGCTCGCGGCGGGAGTGGCAACTCGGTTTGCGGGGAGGGGGCGGGGTTGAGGGGGTGTGGGTGTTGGCGGAGGGGATGGGAAGGAGTGCGGGGCTGTTTTGTCGTTCGCGGGAGACGGACGCCCCCCTGCCCAGCCTGTCCCGGCATCGAGCACGTCTCTCACCGCAGGTAGGTGGTGCGGTCCGCCTCTTTCCCGGGGGACGCGCCGCCCCAGCCCACACGTCTCAACAGAGGGCGCGCGCCGGACCGGGGGCCGGCGCTGCCGAGCTTCGAGCTATGCGCTTTATGGCAGCAAGGTCATTGCTCACTGAGAGCTAGGCACGCCATCCCAAGGAGCGCCGGCCCATCGGGCCGGTCCGGCGCGCGCCCGGCACCTTCGGTGCTATTCGGGCGCAAGGAGGGGCGCGGAATGGGGTGCGGTGGTTTTCATTCGTGATGGCGACTGGCCCATTCTGGGTCCTCCAGGCCGACAAGGCAGCGCGGGTTGTGGCGGAGCGTTCAGAACGCTCGAGGCCACCTTTCTCTACAGCTTCTCTTGGAGCGCGGGCAGCAGGGGCACAGACCCCTGCTGCTCAGCTTGGAGCGCTGTTGGCAGGGGCCTAGAGAGGCTTCTAACCGCTCAAGCCCCCAACCCCCTCTCACATCCCCGTCTGCCCCGGCAGATCCTCCCGGCGCTTCGGCGGCTTGATCCCGCCCATCACCCGGGTCGGCACGGCGAGCATCCGCGACAGCACCGGGTTGCGGTTCACCCGCGCCTTGGCCTCCTCGATCTTCATCACGTCGCCGATCCGGCGGTCGAGGAACTCCCAGGTCGCCTGGTGGTCGATCGAATCGTCGCCCAGCCAGTAGAGCAGCGTCGCCGAATAGACCCCCGAGAGCGTCGCGCGCTTGGTGTACCAGTTCACGTCGTCCGAAGTGTCGCCCAGCGCCGTCCAGATCGCATCCGCGGTGCCCCAGATCGCCCGGGCCCCGTCGGGCGCATAGGGCGGCAGGGAAAAGAGCGTCGTGCCCCGCCGCACCGCCTCGCGGTCCTCGGCGGCCTCGATCCGGGCGCGGACGGCAAAGGCCACCTTGTCGCGGAAGCGCATGCCGCTCAGGTCGGTCTCCTCGATGCGGGCGCGCATGCGCGCGTCGCCGCGGCGGTGGAAGGCCAGCGCCAAGTCCACCGCGCCGCGCGGAAACAGCGCCTCGGCCACCGTGCGGTCGACCTCGGCGTCGCGCAGGGCGGCGCGGAAGGTGGTCTCGGTCCAGCCGTCGAAGGGCACATGCATCAGCGCGGCCTCGATCAGCTTCTCGCTTGTCTCGTCACTCATGAGAGGCATCCTTTCCGGTGGAATTTCCGGGTCAGCGGCACCCTAGACAAGCTAGCATCCCTTTGCTATACGGCCACCTCCTGCAATTCCTTGTAACTTCAACCTAGAAAGGTGGTGACAACCACATGCAGGTGAGTGTTCGCGACAACAACGTCGACCAGGCTCTTCGTGCGCTGAAGAAAAAGCTCCAGCGTGAAGGGGTGTTCCGCGAGATGAAGCTTCGGCAGCATTTCGAGAAACCCTCCGAGAAGAAAGCCCGCGAGAAGGCCGAAGCGATCCGCCGTGCGCGCAAGCTGGCGCGCAAGAAGGCGCAGCGCGAAGGTCTGCTCTGAGGCAGCCTTTCGGACACGATCGGGCCTCGGCCCGGTCATAGATGCCCCCGCTGGTTCTGCCCGCGGGGGTTTGTCGTTTCTGGGCGGCGATACGCCCGATGCGCGGGGCGCTCTGCCCTTGTGGCGGTGTTCGAGCCGCCCGCCGATTTCAGAATGACCCGTGCGGAGCCATCCGGCGCTTGAGCGTCTAGGTGCCGAACCCGGCGCGGATCACCGCGTCCCAGCAGCTCCCGCTTAAATAAAACGGCCCAAGCCGCCCCGGCACCCGCCCCCGCTCACCCCCGCGCGTCCTCCAGGATCATGTCCGAGGCCTTCTCGGCGATCATCACCGTCGGCGCGTTGGTGTTGCCGCTGGTGATCCGCGGCATCACGCTGGCGTCGACCACCCGCAGCCCCGAGAGCCCGCGCAGCCGCAGCCTTGCGTCGAGCGGCGCCGACTCCTCGGCGCCCATGGCCACGGTGCCCACCGGGTGGAAGATCGTGGTGCCGATGTCGCCCGCCGCCCGGGCCAGTTCGGCGTCGCTCTGGAGCGCGTCTCCGGGCTTCAGCTCCTCGGGGGCGTAGCGCGCCATGGGGGCCTGCGCCATGATCCGGCGGGTCAGCCGGATCGCATCGGCGGCGACGCGGCGGTCGCCCTCGGTCGCGAGGTAGTTCGGCGCGATCTCCGGGGCGGCGCGGAAGTCCGGCCCGGAGAGCCGCACCGTGCCCCGGCTCTCGGGGCGCAGGTTGCAGACGCTGGCGGTCACCGCCGGGAAGGGATCGAGCGGCTGGCCGAAGGCCGGCAGCGACAGCGGTTGCACGTGGTATTCGAGGTCCGGCGTCGCCAGGTCCGGCCGCGAGCGCGCGAAGGCGCCGAGCTGCGAGGGCGCCATGGACATCGGCCCCGAGCGTGAGAGCGCGTATTCGAGCCCGATCCGCGCCTTGCCGATCCAGGAATTGGCCAGCTGGTTCAGCGTCTTGGCCCCGGTCAGCCGCCAGGCGCAGCGCAGCTGCAGATGGTCCTGCAGGTTGCCGCCGACCCCGGGCCTGTCGGCCGCAACCGCGATGCCCCGCTCGGCCAGATGCTCCCCCGGCCCGATGCCCGAGAGCATGAGGATCTGCGGCGAGCCGATGGCGCCCGCCGAGAGGATCACCTCGCTCCGGGCGCGGGCCTCGCGGGGGGTGCCCTGCTGGTCGAAGATCAGCCCCCTCACGCGGCCCTCTTCGGTGACGAGCCGCATGACCTGGGCGCCGGTCTCGATCCGCAGGCGGGTTTTGTCGGCGCCCTTGAGGAAGGCGCTCGCCATGGAGACCCGCCAGCCGCGCTTCTGGCTGACGCGGAAATAGCCCACGCCCTCGTTGTCGCCGGTGTTGAAGTCGCCGACCTTGGGCAGGCCCTCGGCGGCGGCGGCCTCCATCCAGTCGTCGAGCACCTGCCACTTCAGCCGCTGGTTCTCGATCCGCCAGGGGCCGCCGGCGCCGTGGTGCGGGCTCTCGCCCTCGACGTAGTCCTGGCTCTTGCGGAAATAGGGCAGCACCTCGTCCCAGCCCCAGCCCGTGAGGCCCATCTGCCGCCAGCCGTCGTAATCCGCCGCCTGGCCGCGCAGGTAGAGCATGCCGTTGATCGCCGAGGAGCCGCCGAGGATGCGCCCGCGCGGATAGAGCAGCTCGCGCCCGTTCAGCCCCGGCTCGGGGCGGGTCTTGAACATCCAGTCGGTGCGCGGGTTGCCGATGCAGTAGAGGTAGCCCATCGGGATGTGCACCCAATGGTAGTTGTCGCGCCCGCCGGCCTCGAGCAGGAGCACGCTGTGGCCCGCGTCCGAGAGCCTGCGCGCCAGGACGCAGCCGGCGCTGCCCGCGCCCACGACGATGTAATCCGCCTCGATCCGCTCTGCCGCCATGCCGGTCCTCCTCTTGCGCCCGACACTTGCCGAAGCGCCCGGCGGGCGCAAGGGCGGGTGGGGGGTGGGTTGATGGGGTGGAGGAGTGGAAGGGGGGATTGGGTGCGGTGGTGGATGGGGAGGCTGTAGAGGATCGCGTGCGGTCGTGGATGGGGGATGATCGTCCCGAGTGAACGGTTGAGAACGGACCAGAGAGCGGAACACCGTCTAGCACCGCCCACACGCACTCCGGGCCTCTGCGCTACCCGATGAGCGAAGGTGCCCCGCCTTCGCTGCCACCACCTCTCTGCCGCACCCACGCCTACTGATGCGCGCTCCACCCCCTTTGCCCCAATCAGCACCGAAGGTGCCAAGCCCGCCCTCAGCCTTCCCACGCGCCTCCTTGCGCCCGAATAGCACCGAAGGTGCCGGGCGCGCGCCGGACCGGCCCCTTGGGCCGGCGCTCCTTGGGGCGGCGTGCGTAGCTGACCTCTAGCCCTGACCTTGTTGGGATAAAGCGCTTCGCTCAAAAGGCAGCAGCGCCGGCCCCCGGTCCGGTGCGCGCCCTCTGTTGGGATGCGTTGTGAGGGGGGCGGGCTGTTGGGTGGGTGGCCAGTTCTTGGTGGCGCAAGGGGACCGCGCGTGTTCGTCCTGCGCCGCGCGCAGGCCGGTGCCCCGGCTGGCGGCAGCGGCCAACGGGCCTGTTGCAGTGATCCCGCGCCCTGCAACCGGGGCCGCCGGCGCGATCCCGCGCCCTGCCACCGGGCCTGCCGTCGCACCACGCCCTGCCGCACCCCACCACCCCCCTCCCCCCCACACGAAAACGCCCCGCAGCCTCTCCGGCCACGGGGCGCCTCCAATCTCATCCCACCGCGCTCAGCGGTAGAGCCTCACTCCGCGGGGCTCGGCTGCGCCTTCGGCGGCGGCGTCGGGTCGGAGCCGTAAAGCTCGCCCGGCAGCTCCGAGGGCATGGCGTGGTCCGCCTCGTCGTCGTCGCGGTACTGCTTGTTGTGGCGATAGACCATCAGCGGATCCCAGGACAGCGCCCGGATCAGCCCGAAGAGGATCAGCAGCACCACAACCGCGAAGGGGAAGCCCGCGACCACCGCGGCCGCCTGCAGCGCCGAGAGACCGCCCGCCAAGAGCAGGACCGAGGCCACGGCGCCCTCGGAGACCGCCCAGAAGATGCGCTGCACCTTCGGCGGGTTCGGATCGCCCCCGGCGGTCAGCATGTCGATCACGAAGCTGCCCGAGTCCGAGGAGGTCACGAACCACAGGACAATCAGCACGATGGCGAAGCCGGACATCAGCTCGGAGGCCGGGAAGTAGTCCAGGAGCGCGAACATCGCGTCGCCATAGGCCTCCTTGGTTGCGTTCACGATGGTCGGATCCCCGCCCAGCGAGATCTGCAGCGCCGTGCCGCCGAAAGCCGCGAACCAGAAGAACATGATCGTCGCCGGGATCAGCATGACGCCGATCAGGAACTGCCGGATGGTCCGGCCGCGGCTGATGCGGGCGACGAAGACGCCGACGAAGGGCGCCCAGCTCACCCACCAGGCCCAGTAGAAGATGGTCCAGGAGTTCTGCCAGGTGCCGCCATCGGTCCAGGCCTCGGCCCAGGTGCCCCATTGCACGAGGTCGCGCACATAGGCGCCGTAGCTCTGCACGAAGGTGTCGAAGATGAAGAGCGTCGGCCCGACGACCACCATGAACACCAGGAACAGGAGAGACAGCAGGATGTTGATGTTCGACAGTCGCTTGATGCCGCCGTCGAGACCCGCCACCACCGAAAGCGTCGCCATGGCGGTGATCGCGGCGATGATCAGGATCTGCATGGTCGCCGATTGCTCGATGCCCAGGACCTGGCCCAGGCCCGAGTTGATCTGCATGGCGCCAAGGCCGAGCGAGGTGACGATGCCGAACATCGTGCCGAAGACCGCGAGGATGTCCACCACGTCGCCCCAGAAGCCGTAGATCCGGTCTCCGAGCACGGGATAGAGCGCCGAGCGGATGGTCAGCGGCAGCCCCTTGCGGAAGTGGAAATACGCCAGGCTCAGCGCCACGATGGCGTAGATCGCCCAGGCGTGGAAACCCCAGTGCATGAAGGAGATCACCATGGCCTGCTGCGCGGCCTCCTGGGTCTCCGGGTCGCCGATCGGCGGCGCGAAGTAATGATAAAGCGGCTCGGCCACGCCCCAGTAGATCAGGCCGATGCCGATGCCCGCCGAGAACAGCATCGCCGTCCAGGAGAAGAGGTCATAGGCGGGCTCCTCGGTCATCCGGCCCAGCCGAATGTCGCCAAAGCGGCCGAAGGCCAGCCAGACCACGGCGATCAGGAGCACGTTGACCAGGATGATCATCGCCCAGCCAAGGTTGCCGGCGAGCCAGGACTGCATCCCGGAGAAGAGCGCGCTGGCGGTGTCGTTGAAGGTTGCACCGAAGATGATGAACCCGATGATCAGGATCGCCGAGACGGAAAAGACCGTGCGGTTGACCCTGGGAAAAAACAGGAGCGGCTCCTGCTTCATCTTGTCGTGATGATTCATAGATCCTTGACGCAGCGCCGCACCTCGGGGGGCGCGCCTGCGGTCCCTGTGGTTGCTTGTGGTTCTTGCGTCGCGCCCTCTACGGGCCCGGGTCGATGCCATTCAACCCCCTTGCGGCCCCGGAGTTCCGGTTTTTTTGCCCCGGGGCGCGGGTCTCAGAGCGGCAGCGCGGTGGTTTTCTGCACTTCGCGCAGCGAAAAAGAGGAATGCATCTGCGCCACCCCGGGCAGCCTTGTGAGGTATTGGCGATGGATGCGGGCGAAGTCCTCGGTGTCCTCGGCGACCACCTTCACCAGGTAGTCCGCGGTGCCGGCCATGAGGTGGCATTCCAGCACGTTGGGGATGCGCCGGACCGCCGTCTCGAAGGCGTCGAGCGTCTCGTCGGACTGATGCGTCAGGGTGATCTCGACGAAGATCGTGGCCGACATCCTCAGCCGCCGGGCGTCCAGAAGCGCCACGTAGCCCGAGACGTAGCCCTCGGCCTCGAGCCGGGCGACGCGCCGGTGACAGGCCGAGGAGGACAGCCCCGCGGCCTCGGCCAGGTCGGCGTTGGAGATCCGCCCGCGCTTCTGCAGGAGCCCCAGCAGTCGACGATCCATCGTGTCGAGCGTCATGGTCCGCAAGATCCTTCGACGTTGAGCCTCGTTGCCGCTGGATTCTTGCGCAGATCACCGCGAGGTGCCAGCGAATTGTCACACACATTGCGCGCGTCCTCTGGCAGGCTCGCGAGAAGGAGATACGGGAGGTAGCCATGAAGATCGGATGTCCCACGGAGATCAAGGCGCAGGAGTTCCGCGTCGGTCTCACCCCCGGCGCCGCCGCCGAGGCCATCGCGCACGGCCACGAGGTGCTGATCCAGTCCGGCGCCGGCGAGGGCGCGGGCTTCCCCGACGGCGATTACAGCGCCCAGGGCGCCCGGATCGTCGACAGCGCCGAGGAGATCTTCGCCGAGGCCGACATGGTGGTGAAGGTCAAGGAGCCGCAGAAGGCCGAGCGCAAGATGCTGCGCGAGGGCCAGGTGCTCTTCACCTATCTGCATCTCGCCCCCGACCCCGAACAGACCCATGACCTGATCGCCTCGGGCGCGACCTGCATCGCCTACGAGACGGTGACCGATCCGCGCGGCGGGCTGCCGCTCCTGGCGCCGATGTCCGAAGTGGCGGGCAAGCTTGCCCCGCAGATGGGCGCCTGCACCCTGCAGAAGGCCAACGGCGGGCGCGGCGTGCTGATGGGCGGGGTGCCCGGCGTCTCGCCGGCGCGCGTCGCCGTCATCGGAGGCGGCGTGGTCGGCACCCATGCGGCGCGGATCGCCGCCGGCATGGGCGCGGATGTGACCGTGCTCGACCGCTCGCTGCCGCGGCTCAAGCAGCTCGACGACATGTTCCGCGGCGAGTTCAAGACGCTCTACGCGACCCAGGCCAACACCGCCGAGGTCGCCCGCGCCTCGGACATGGTGATCGGCGCGGTGCTGATCCCCGGCGCCGCCGCGCCGAAGCTGATCAGCCGCGCGGATCTCTCCGACATGAAGCCCGGCGCGGCGCTGGTGGACGTGGCGATCGACCAGGGCGGCTGCTTCGAGACCTCGAAGCCCACGACCCACCAGGACCCGGTCTACGAGGTCGACGGCATCATGCATTACTGCGTGGCCAACATGCCCGGCGCGGTGGCGCGGACCTCGACGCTGGCGCTCGGCAACGCGACGCTGCCGCATATGCTGGCGCTGGCCGACAAGGGCTGGAAGCAGGCGATGCTGGACGATCCGCACCTGCTCGAGGGGCTGAACGTGCACGGCGGCAAGCTGACCTATTTCGCGGTCGGCCGGGCGCTCGGCATCGACGTGACCTCGCCGCAGCTGGTGCTGAAGTCCGCCTGAGGGCGTGGGGGCCCAAGGCTGCGTCCCCGGTCCACCGCCTCGCCACAAAGGGTGCTCCGGGCCGAGGCTGCGCCCCGGTCCATACCCTCGCCACAGAGGGCGCTCCGGGCTGGCGCTGCGCTCCGGTCCACCCCTTTCCGCGGAGGGCGCTCCGGGCTGGCGCTACTCCCGGGCCCACTACGTGCCACAGAGGGCGCGCGCCGGGCCGGGGGCCGGCGCTGCTGACCGCCGGGCTACGCGCTTTATCCCGGCAAGGTCAGGGCTAGAGGTAAGCTAAGCGCGCCATCCCAAGGAGCGCCGGCCCAAGGGGCCGGTCCGGCGCGCGCCCGGCATCTTCGATGCTATTCGGGCGCAAGAAAGCGCCAAATGAGCGACCTTCGGCGCTGATCAACCGTCGACGCTGGCGGAACCGCCCTCGGTGCCGCACGCACGCAAGGCCCAAAGCGCCGCCCTCCGATGCTGCCGTCACACACCCCCAAATCCAACCCACAACGCTCACCACCCCGCGCCCCGCCTCGCCTGCATGACCGGGCCTTAAATACCTCTCGGGGGAGCGCGAGGGGGCAGACAGCCCCCTCGCCCGCGCAACAGGCGCCCAAAGCCGGAACCGCAAGCGCCCCCAGCCCCAAACGCCCCCAAAAAACTACTTCTTCAATGCGTCCCGGATCTCGATCAGCAGGTCCACCTGCGAGGGCCCGGTCGGCACCGAGGGCGCCACTTCGTCGGGCTTCTCGGCGGCGGATTTGATCCGGTTCACCGTCTTCACCAAGAGGAAGACCACGAAGGCCACGATCAGGAAGTTGATCACCGCCATGAGGAAGGAGCCGATGGCGAAGACCGGCACCCCGGCCTCGCGGGCGGCCTCGAGCGAGGGCTGGTCCGAGCCGTCGAGCGTGTAGAACCAGCCGGAGAAATCGATCCCGCCGGTGAAGAGCGCGATGATCGGGTTGATGATATCGCCGACAAGCGAGGTCACGATGGCGGTGAAAGCCGCGCCGACGATGATGCCGACGGCCATGTCCATGACATTGCCCTTGGCGATGAAGTCCTTGAATTCACTGATCATGAAGCGACGTCCCGAATGGTGTCAGAGGCCCCCCGCGAAAAACCCGCGGGGCGGGGACGTGCATAGCGCCTCGCCTCTTGCCGGGCGAGATGAAACCTCAAGACCCCGCCTCAGGGGCGGGCAGGCAGGCCCCGCGGGGCCCGTTCCGTGTTATTCCGGCAACTGCCCGGTCAGCACGTAGCGCAGGATCTCCACCACTTCCCCGGGCGCGCGGGCCACGGCGGCGGCGGCGGCATTGACCTCTTTCAGGGCGTGGTCGTGCTCGGGCGGCTGCAGGACCACCAGGCTCTTGCCGAGCGCCGCGGCGATGCCCGCGTCGAAGGCAGCGTTCCACTGCTTGTATTTCTCGCCGAAGCGCACAACCACCACATCGGCATCCTCGAGCGCCTTGCGGGTGCGGATGCCGTTCACCAGCGCGCCCTTGCGGTCGTGCCAGAACTTCTGCTCCTCGGCGCCGAGGATCGCCACGCCGCAATCGTCCGAGGCCGCGTGATCGGTGACCGGGCCCGAGAAGGTCACGTCCAGACCCTGCGCGCCGTCGATGATCTGCTCGCGCCAGTCGGTGTGAATCTCGCCCGCCAGGTAGACGTTCAGGCCCATGTCGCTTCCTCCTTCGGGATCGCCCTTCTCGGGCTTGAGCTAGGCCGCCCGGGCGGGCGGCCCAGAGGCTCGGCTCAGCCGCGCAGGCTGCCGCCGGTGGCGCGGGTGACCTTTTCGACGATCTTGGCGGCCACCGCCTCGATGTCCTTTTCCTTCAGCGTCTTCTCGACCGGCTGCAGGCGGACGGTGATGGCGAGGGATTTCTTGCCCTCGCCGAGGCTGCCGCCGATGAACTCGTCGAAGACCCGGACCTCCTCGATCAGCGCCTTGTCGGCGCCCGCCGCGGCGTTCACGAGGTCCAGCGCCTGAACCTCTGTGTCGACCACGAAGGCGAAGTCGCGCTCGACCGGCTGCAGGTCGCTCTGCGCCAGTGCCGGACGGGTGGTGGCGCTGTTCTTCGGCATCGGGATCTCGCCCGGCCAGAGGGTGAAGCCCACCGCCGGGCCCTTCACGTCGAGCGCGCGCAGCACCTTGGGGTGCAGCTCGCCGAAGACGCCCAGCACCTTCTTCGGGCCGAGGCAGAGGACGCCGTGGCGCCCGGGGTGCCACCAGTCCGAGCCGCCGCGCTGGATCTGCATCTTGCGCGGCGCGCCCATGGCGGCCAGGAGCGCCTCGGCATCGGCCTTGGCGTCGTAAAGATCGACCAGCCGCGAGGCGCCATGCACGTCCTTCGGCCCGGTGCGCCCGACCAGGAGGCCGGTCAGAAGCTGGTGCTCCTCGCCCGGCTCGCCGCCCGAGAAGGCATAGCCCAGCTCGAAGAGCGCCTGGTCGGCCATGCCGCGCGCCTGGTTGCGCGCCGCCGCCTGCAGGAGCCCCGGCAGAAGCGAGGGCCGCATGTGGCTCATCTCCGAGGAGATCGGGTTGGCCAGCATGGTCGCATCGCCGCCGCCGCCGAAAAGCTCGGCCGCGCGGCTGTCGATGAAGCTGTAGGTCACGCATTCGTTGTAGCCGAGCGCCGCGGCGCTGCGTCGCCCGGTGCGCTCGCGGATCTGCATGGGCGAGAGGATCGGCTTCGGCACGCCCGGCTCGCGGCGCGGCAGGGGCTTGCCCTCGAGCTGCGTGAGCGAGGCCATGCGGGCCACCTCCTCGACGAGGTCGGCCTCGCCCAGCACATCGGGCCGCCAGGAGGGCACCTGGGCCATGTCGCCGTCCAGCGTGAAGCCCAGGGCCTCGAGCGTGGTGCGCTGCACCTCGGGGGCGATCTCCATGCCGACGAGGCTCTGGCAACGCGCGGTGTCGAGCTTGTAGGCGCGGGAATGATCCGGCAGCGCGCCGGCGATGACCACCTCGGAGGCCTCGCCCCCGGCGTGATCGAGGATCATCCGGGTCGCATGTTCGATGCCATGCGGGGTCCAGGCCGGGTCGATGCCGCGCTCGAAGCGGTAGCGCGCGTCCGAATTGATCTTCAGCGCCCGACCGGTATGCGCGGTGCGCACCGGGTCGAAGAAGGCCGCCTCGAGGAAGACGTTCACCGTCTCCTCGGTCACCCCGGTCTCGAGCCCGCCCATGATGCCGCCGAGGCTCTCGACGCCGCTGTCGTCCGAGATAACCGTCATGCCCGGGGCCAGCCTGTAGCTCTTGTCGTCGAGGGCCGCGAAGCTCTCGCCGCCCTCGGAGAGATGCACCCGCAGGTCGCCCGAGACCTTGTCGGCGTCGAAGACATGCAGCGGGCGGTTGCGGTCGTAGGTGAAGAAGTTGGTCACATCCACGAGGAAGGAGATCGGGCGCAGGCCGATGGCCTTGAGCTGGCGCTGCAGCCAGTCGGGGCTGGGGCCGTTCTTCACGCCGCGGATCAGCCGGCCGTAGAAGACCGGGCAGGCCTCGCGGGCCGCCTCGTCGATGGTGACGGAAATCGGGCTTGCGAACTGGCCCGGCACCGGGTCGGTGTCGCGCGGCAGGAGCCTGCCCAGCCCCCGCGCCGCGAGGTCGCGGGCCACGCCGCGCACGCCCAGCGCGTCGGGCCGGTTGGGGGTGATGGCGATCTCGAAGACCGGGTCGATCTTGTCCGGGTCGTTCTGGGCCAGCCAGTCGGTGAAGCGCTGCCCGACCTCGCCCGAGGGCAGCTCGATGATGCCGGAGTGTTCCTCCGAGAGCTCCATCTCGCGTTCGGAGCACATCATGCCGTGGCTCTCGACGCCGCGGATCTTGCCGACCTGGATGGTGGTGTCGATGCCGGGCACATAGGTGCCGGGCTTGGCGATCACCACGGTGATGCCTTCGCGGGCATTGGGCGCGCCGCAGATGATCTGGGTCTCGCCCGCGTCGGTCTCGACCCGGCAGACCTTCAGCTTGTCGGCATCGGGGTGTTTCTCGGCGGCGATCACGCGGCCCAGGGTGAAGGCGCCGAGGCGCTCGGCGGGGTCGTCGACGCCCTCGACCTCGAGCCCGAGGTCGGTGAGCGTCTCGGCGATCGTGGCGACCGAGGCCTCGGTCTCGAGGTGGTGCTTCAGCCAGGACAGGGTGAACTTCATGTCTCGCGCGCTCTCTGCTTGCCGTGTTGCCGGTCTCCTAGCGGATCGGGCAGCGGGGTGGAAGGCCCGGGGCCGGCGGGCCCGGGGGGCGGGGGCTGCGCTCTTTCACGGAAAGAGCGGGGCGCTTTCCCGCGGGGAAAGCGGGGCGGGTCGGAGGGTTTTCGCGTCGAAAACCGACCCGCGATCCGCGTCGCGGATCGCGCCCGCCCTCAGCGCGACAGACCGCCGTGCAGCGTCGGCACCTGCAGCCCCGAGAAACCGTAGTGGCGCAGCCAGCGCAGGTCGCTGTCGAAGAAGGCGCGCAGGTCCGGGATGCCGTATTTCAGCATGGCGATCCGGTCGATGCCCATGCCGAAGGCAAAGCCCTGCCAGGCCTTGGGATCGACGCCCGCGGCTTCCAGCACCTTGGGGTGCACCATGCCCGAGCCCAGAACCTCGAGCCAGCCGTCGCCCTCGCCGATCTTCAGCTGGCCGTCTTCCCAGGAGCACTGGATGTCGACCTCGGCGGAGGGCTCGGTGAAGGGGAAATGCGAGGCCCGGAAGCGGGTCTTGATGCCCTTCACCTCGAAGAAGGCGGCGAAGAACTCCTCGAGCACCCACTTGAGGTTGGCCATGGAGATCTCGCGGTCGATGGCCAGCCCCTCGACCTGGTGGAACATCGGCGTATGGGTCTGGTCGTAATCGGCGCGGTAGACCCGGCCCGGCGCGATGATCCGGCAGGGCGCGCCGTGCTTCTCCATGTGCCGGATCTGCACCGGCGAGGTATGGGTGCGCAGCACATGCGGCGGGCGATTGTCGCCCTCGTCGCGGTGCATGTAGAAGGTGTCCATCTCGGCCCGCGCGGGGTGGTGGCCGGGGATGTTCAGCGCGTCGAAATTATACCAGTCGGTGTCGATCTGGGGCCCCTCGGCGACCGCGAAGCCCATGTCGGCGAAAATCGCGGTGACCTCCTCGGTGACCTGGCTGATCGGGTGGATCGAACCCGCCCGCCGGCTGCGCCCCGGCAGTGTCACGTCGAGCCATTCCTCCTGCAGCCGTGCCTCGAGCGCGGCATCGCCCAGGGCCTCCTTCTTGGCGGCCAGCGCGCTGTTGATCTCGTCCTTGAGCGCGTTCAGCGCGGGGCCCGCGGTCTTGCGCTCCTCGGGCGACATCTTGCCCAGCTCGCGCATCTTCAGGCTGATTTCGCCCTTCTTGCCGAGCGCCTCGACGCGCAGCGACTCGAGGCTGTCCTCGTCGCCGGCCTGCGCGATGCGGTCGATGTATTTCTGACGCAGATCTTCCATTGCGGGGCCCCTCACATGCTCGCGGCCCCTGCTACAGCGCCGCTTGGCCTGCTTCAAGCGGACAATCCCGGGTCACGCGCGAGGCGCGGCCCCTGCCCTTGCGGGCAATCGCGCTAGGTGCCTCAGGCAGAGCCCGACCCGAGCCCCCTCCCGGAGGATGCCATGCGCCCGCTCCTGATCGCCGCCCTCCTCTGCCTGGCCAGCGCCTGCGGGCGCGGCGTGCCGCCCGGCGCCGAGATCGTCGTCGCGGGCGATTCCATCATGGCCTGGAACCGGATCGAGGGCGCCTCGGTCGCCGATGGCCTCAAAGCCCGGCTCGGCCGGCCGGTGGGCGACGTCTCCCTGCCGCTCGCCCGCGTCACCCGCGCGCGCGGGGCGCTCAGCATCCCCAACCAGCTCACCGGCGTCTCGCCCACCTGGGTGGTGCTCGACGGCGGCGGCAACGACCTGCGCGGGGACTGCGGCTGCAACGACTGCGGCGCGGTGCTCGACCGGCTCCTGTCGCCCGACGGTCGCTCCGGCGCCATCGCCGAGCTGGTCGCGGCGCAGAGGGCCAAGGGCGCGCGCGTCCTCTGGGCGGATTATTACACCTCGCCGATCTACGCCGGCACGATCTGCCGCCGACCCTACGACGTTCTCGCCGAGCGGCTCACCGCCATGGCGGAGGCCGATCCGGGCGTGGTCCTGGCCGACATGGGCGCGGTCATGCCGCCTGAGCGCGCCGAGCTATTCGCGCCGGACCGGCTGCACCCCTCGCCCCAGGGCTCCGCCCGGATCGCCGCGCATCTGGCCGAGGCTCTGCGCGCCGCCGACCCGGCGCTGCGGTGAGGCCGCCCGGCGGGCCGACACCGCCCGGCATCCCCCAAAGAAAAAAGCCGCCCCCCGGAGGGAGCGGCTTTCGATGATCTGCGATCAGCGTCCGGCGCTTATGCGGCCAGCGCGCCCTTCGCCTTGTCGACGATCGCGCCGAAGGCTTCGGGCTCGTGCACGGCGAGATCGGCGAGCACCTTGCGGTCGACCTCGATGCCGGCCTTCGACAGGCCGTTCACGAAGCGCGAGTAGGTCAGCGATTCGTCATGCGCACGCACCGCGGCGTTGATCCGCTGGATCCACAGCGCCCGGAAATTGCGCTTGCGGTTCTTGCGGTCGCGCGTGGCGTATTGGTTCGCCTTGTCGACCGCCTGCGTGGCGACCTTGAAGGTGTTCTTGCGGCGGCCGTAGTAACCCTTGGCTGCCTTGGTGATCTTCTTGTGACGGGCGTGGGTCGTGGTCCCACCTTTGACTCGAGACATGATCTAGCTCCTTCTCGTATCCGTGGGATCAGCGATCGTAGGGCATATAGCCCTTGATGATCTTTGCGTCGGGCTCCGACAGGGTCGTCGTGCCGCGCGCGTCGCGGATGAACTTGTTCGTGCGTTTGATCATGCCGTGGCGTTTCCCGGCCTGAGCCGCGATCACCTTGCCGCGGGCCGAGATCTTGAAGCGCTTCTTGGCGCTCGACTTGGTCTTCATCTTGGGCATTTCCATCTCCTTGGCTTGAGCGTCGTTCCACGCAACTCGGCAATGCCACCTGGCCGGCCGCGCGACGTCAGAGCCGCCCCCTTACAAGCGGTCCGATGCGATTGCAAGTCTTCGGTGAGAGCGATCAGCGCAGGCTGGCGATGATGCGGTAAAAGGCCATGGGCACATCGGCCAGGACCAGCCCGCCCTCGGTCGCCTGCCAGGCGTGCACCCCCGCGGCCCCCGCGCCGATCAGCAGGAGGAGCGCCACGTAGGGACGCCGCCCCTCGCTCAGGGCGGCCAGCCCCGAGGTGATCGCCAGCGCCAGGAAAAAGACCCCCAGCGCCAGCGCGATATCCGGCGTCATCGCCCTGCCCCCGTCCTGCTTACCGGGACACAGGTTATTCCGGGTCGGTGGCGTAGATCAAACGTTCGTCGCAGGGCGCCACGCGCAGGATGTTGGTGGTGCCGGTGGTGTTGAAGGGCACCCCGGCGGTCACCACGATCAGATCCTCGGTGGTGGCATATTCCAGCTCGCGCGCCGCCTTGGCGGCATCGACCACCGCCGATTTGAACCGGTCGAGCGGGCCGATGGTCACGCATTTGGTGCCCCAGGTCAGCGCCAGCCGCCGCGCCGTCGACTTCGAGGAGGACAGCGCCAGGATCGGCACCCGCGGGCGTTCGCGCGCCACCAGGAGCGCCGTGGTGCCCGACTGGGTGTAGCAGCAGATCGCCTTGACCTTGGCGCTCTCCGCGATCTCGCGGGCGGCGGCGACGATGCCATCGGCCACGCTGCGCTTGTCGGCGAGGCGCGAGGCCTCGATGATCTCGGTGTAGGTCGGGTCGCTCTCGACCTCGCAGGCGACGTTGTTCATCGTCGTCACCGCTTCGATCGGGTAGTCGCCCGCCGCCGATTCCGCCGAGAGCATGATCGCGTCCGAGCCCTCGTAGATCGCGGTGGCCACGTCCGAGACCTCGGCGCGGGTCGGCATCGGGCTCTCGATCATCGATTCGAGCATCTGCGTCGCGACGATCACCGGCTTGGCCGCGGCGCGGCACTTGCGGATCAGGCGCTTCTGGATCGGCGGCACGTTCTGCACCGGCAGTTCGACGCCCAGGTCGCCGCGCGCGACCATGATGCCGTCGGAGGCATAGAGGATCTCGTCGAAGGCCTTCACGGCCGCGGGCTTCTCGATCTTCGACAGGATCGCGGCGCGGCCCTTGGCGAGCCGGCGCGCCTCTTCCACGTCGGCGGCGCGCTGCACGAAGGAGAGCGCCAGCCATTCGACGCCGAGGTCGGCCACGAACTCCAGGTCGGTGCGGTCCTTCTCGGAGAGCGCCGCGAGCGGCAGAACCACGTCGGGCACATTCACGCCCTTGCGATTCGAGATGGTCCCGCCGACCACCACGGTGCAATCGGCGAAATCCTTGCCGCAGGCCTCGACCTTGAGGCGGATCTTGCCGTCGTTGACCAGCAGCGAGGCGCCGGGCTCGAGCGCCTGGAAGATCTCGGGATGCGGCAGGGTCACGCGCTTAGCGTCACCCTTGGCGCTGTCGAGGTCGAGCCGGAAGGACTGGCCTTCCTCGAGCTCCTCCTCGCCGTTGGCGAAGGCGCCGACGCGCAGCTTCGGGCCCTGCAGGTCGGCCAGAATGCCGATGGTGGTGCCGAGGTCTTCCTCGACCTGGCGGATGATCGCGTGCCGCTCGGCGATTTCCTCGTGGGTGCCGTGGCTCATGTTAAGCCGGAAGACATCCGCCCCCGCCTCGTGCAGCGCGCGGATCATCTCGTAGGTCGAAGAGGCCGGGCCCAGCGTGGCCACGATCTTCACGTTACGCATCCGTCTCATATCGTCCTGCTCCTGTCCGCGCTTCGCGCCGTTACCGCTATCAGTCACCGCGCTTATGACGCATCTCGTCTCGCGCCTCAACTCCAACCGAAGCCGGGCGCCGGATGCAAGCCCGGCGGGGCCCTGCCCTGCCTCTCGCAGGGCACTGCGACAGCGGCATGACCCGCCCCTTGCGCCGATGCCCAAAACATCCGACCTATGACCAAAGCGTCAGTAGGAGGCCGCGATGGACGATACAACCCGCACCGAGCTTGAAGCCGCCGCGTTCCGCCGGTTGCGCCAGCACCTGATGGAAGAGCGCACCGACGTCCAGAACATCGACATGATGAACCTCGCGGGCTTCTGCCGGAACTGCCTGTCGCGCTGGTACCAGGAGGCCGCCAATGAACGCGGCATCGAGATGCAGAAGGACGAGGCGCGCGAGATTTTCTACGGCATGACCATGGCCGAGTGGAAGGCCAACTACCAGACCGAGGCCGCGCCCGGGAAACAAGAGGCCTTCCAAACCGCCTTCGACCAGAACGTCGGCAAGAAGGGCTAGGCCATGCGCCCCGAGGTCCGGCGCGACGACTACGTGCGCGAGGCGCTGGCCCGCGGCACATCGCGGGCCGAGATCACCCGCGCGCTGACCGGCGCCGGCTGGTCCGAGGCCGAGACACGCGCCGCGCTGGAGGCCTGGGCCGAGGGGCCCGAAGGCCAGCCCGTGCCGCGTCCGGGCCCGGCGCTCGGCGCGCGCGAGGCGTTCCTTTACGCGCTGATGTTCCTCTCGCTGGGCGTCAGCATCGGCTATCTCGTCACGCTGGGCTTTTCGCTGATCGGGCGCTGGTTTCCCGACCCCGCCGATGCGCCGCGCTACGGCGGCTTCAGCGGCACCATGCGGTGGGCCATCGCCAACCTGGTGATCTTCGTGCCGCTGTTCCTGCTGCTCGACCGGCGCATGGTCACCAACCGGCAGGGCGATCCCGCGGGGGCGCGCTCGCGCAGCCGCGCCTGGCTCGGGCATGTGCTGCTGCTTCTGGCCGCCGCGGCGCTGATCGGCGATGCGGTGGCGGTGCTTTACGCCTTCCTTTCCGGGGAGCTGACGCCGCGCTTCCTGGCCAAGGCGCTTCTGGTGGCGCTCGCGGCGGGGCTGGTCTTTCTCTACATCCGCGGGCTCATGGCCGAGGCGCGCCGCCCGGCCCCGGACCGGCTGGCGGTCGCGGGCATAGGTGGACTGGCGCTGCTCCTGGTGGCCTCGGCCTTCTGGCAGGTCGGCGGCCCCGGCCAGGGCCGCGCCGAGGCCCGCGACGAGGCGCGATTCTCGGACCTTTTGGGGCTGACGAGCCTGGTGGCCTGCAAGGCAGCGACCGGCGGCGACACCCTGCCCGAGGACCTGTCCCCCGGCGAGAGCTGCCACTACGACATCCGCCGCAGCGATCCCTTCACCGAGGCGCCCTACCGCTACGAGGTCTTGAACCCCGGCGAATACCGGCTCTGCGCGGAGTTCGAACTGCCCGAGCGGCTGAGCGGCCGGGCCGGCAGCTTCGACCCCGAGACCGGCTGCCTTTACCAGCAGGTCGACCTCGGGGCGGGCTAGATCAGACCGCGGCCTTGCGGCTTTCCTCGAGGTAGATCTCGCGCAGGCGGCGGGCCTTGGGGCCCGGCGTGCCCGCGCCGACCGGGGCGCCGTCGATCTCGACCACCGGCATCACGAAGGTCGAGGCCGAGGTGATGAAGGCCTCGTCGGCGGTCTTGGCCTCCTCGATGGAGTAGTTCCGCTCCTCGACCTGCATCTGCGCCTCTTCGGCGAAGCGCAGCACGGCGGCGCGGGTGATCCCGTGCAGGATGTCGTTCGACAGCGCCCGGGTCACGATGGTGTTGCCCTTGACGATATAGGCGTTGTTCGAGGTGCCCTCGGTGACGAAGCCGTCCTCGACCATCCAGGCGTCATCCGCCCCGGCCTTCTTGGCCATCATCTTGCCCATCGAGGGGTAGAGAAGCTGCACCGTCTTGATGTCGCGGCGGCCCCAGCGCTGGTCCTCGATGGAGATGACCTTGATGCCCTTTTCAGCCACCGGGCTCGCGGCCAGCCCCGGCTTGTTCTGGGTAAACAGCACGATGGTCGGCGGCGTGGTCTCGGGGTCGGGGAAGGCGAAGTCGCGATCGGCGGGCGCGCCGCGGGTGATCTGCAGGTAGACCAGCCCCTCCTCGATGCCGTTCCGGGCCACCAGCTCGCGGTGGATCTCCAGCAGCTCCTCGGTGGTCACCGGGTTCGGCATGTCCAGCTCGGAGAGCGACCGCTCCAGCCGCTTGGCGTGGCCCGGGAAGTCGATGAGCTTGCCGTCGAGCACGCTGGTCACCTCGTAGACGCCATCGGCCATCAGGAAGGCCCGGTCGAAGATCGAGACCTTGGCCTCGGTCTCGGGCAGGTAGTCGCCGTTCACGTAGACGGTGCGGGTCATGCGGGTCTCTCCTTGATCGATGCGGCGGCCGCGCTCAGCCCCAGAGCGCCGCCTCGGGCGGGTGCACGCCCGCGGCGTCGAAGCGCAGCGGCGTGTCGCGGTCTTCGGCCAGAAGCAGGGGGCCGTCAAGATCGGTCACCTGCGCGCCCTGGGCGACCAGCGTCGCGGGCGCCATGGCGAGGCTCGAGCCGACCATGCAGCCGACCATCACGCCGTAGCCGCGCGCCCGGGCGTCCTCGCGCAGGGCCAGGGCCTCGGTCAGCCCGCCGGTCTTATCGAGCTTGATGTTCACCACGTCGTATTTGCCCTCTAGCTCGGGCAGCGAGGCGCGGTCGTGGCAGCTTTCGTCGGCGCAGAGCGGCACCGGGCGGTCGAGCCCGATCAGCGCCTCGTCCTCGCCCGCGGGCAGCGGCTGTTCGACCAGCGCGACGCCCAGCCGGGCCAGATGCGGGGCCAGTTCGGAATAGACCTCGGCGGTCCAGCCCTCGTTGGCGTCGACGATGATCCGCGCCTCGGGGGCGCCGCGCCGCACGGCCTCGAGCCGGGCCATGTCGTCGGGCGTGCCGAGCTTGATCTTCAGAAGCGGGCGGTGGCCGTGTTTGCGGGCCGAGGCCTCCATCTTCTCGGGCGTGTCGAGCGACAGCGTGTAGGCGGTGATCTCGGGGCCCGGGGCGGCGAGGGCCGCGAGCTCCCAGACGCGTTTGCCGGCAGCCTTGGCCTCGAGGTCCCAGAGCGCGCAATCGACCGCGTTGCGCGCGGCACCCGCGGGCAGCGCCTCCTGCAGCGCGGCGCGGCTGATCCTGGGGTCGAGCCCCTCGATCTCGGATGTCACGCTGTCGAGCGTTTCGCCGTAGCGCGCATAGGGCACGCATTCGCCCTGCCCGGTTACGCCGTCGCGGGTGACCCGGACGGTCAGCACCTTGGCCTCGGTGCGCGAGCCCCGGCTGATGGTGAAGGCCTCGGCGAGGCGGAAGACGTCGCGCGTCACTTCGATGGTCATCTCGACCCCCTGTTCGATCCTGGCTGAATACCCTTGTCCGATGCGGCATCCGGGCGCCGCGCAGGGCGCCCGGGCTGCGCGCGGCTCAGACCTTGGCCAGCGCCGCGACCAGCTTGCCCGCGCCGTGGCGGTAGGGATCGACCGCCGGCAGGCCCAGCCGCTCTTCGAGGCCGGCCAGGTAGCTGTCGGCTTCCTCGTCCGAGAGCGCCTTGGTGTTCACCGAGATGCCCACCACCTGGCAGGCCGGGTTCGCCACCCGAGCCAGCGTCAGGGACAGCTCGCGCAGCTCCTCGAGGCTCGGCAGGCTGTAGTCGGGCAGCCCGCGCATATGGGTGCGGGTCGGCTCGTGGCAGAGGATCAGCGCATCCGGCTGGCCACCGTGAATGAGCGCCATGGTCACGCCCGAGTAGGAGACGTGGTAGAGGCTGCCCTGCCCTTCGATCACGTCCCAGTGGTCCGGGTCGTTGTCGGGCGTCAGCCATTCCACCGCCCCGGCCATGAAGTCGGCCACCACCGCGTCGAGCGGCACGCCCTCGCCGGTGATCAGGATGCCGGTCTGGCCGGTCGCCCGGAAGGAGGACTTCATGCCCTGCTTCTTCATCTCGGCGTCCAGCGCCAGCGCGGTGTACATCTTGCCGATCGAGCAATCGGTGCCCACGGCCAGCACCCGCTTGCCCTGGCGCTTCTTGCCGTCGGCGATCGGGTATTGCACCTCGGGCACCCGCACGTCGTGCAGCGCGCGGCCGCGCTCTTCGGCGCGGGCCGCGAGGTCCGCCTCGTCGTGCAGCAGGTTGTGCAGCCCGCTGGCGATGTCGAAGCCAGCATCGAGCGCGGCCAGCAGCACCTCTTTCCAGGCCTGGGAAATCACCCCGCCGCGGTTGGCCACGCCGATCACCAGCGTCTTGGCGCCGGCGGCGCGGGCCTCCTCGAGCGTCATGTCGGTGAGCCCCATATCCGCCTGGCAGCCCTCGAGGCGCAGCTGGCCGACGCAATTCTCGGGCCGCCAGTCCTTGATGCCCTGGGCGACCTTGGCCGCCAGCGGATCGGGCGCATCGCCGAGGAAAAGCAGATAGGGTGTCTCGATCATCACTCTCTCCTGTTCTTAGCGCCAAACCTAGCGGAGCGGCGCGGAATGTCTTGCGGAATTCTGCGCGAAATCCCCGGTGGGATCGGGGGATTGTCCCGGCTTGTCCAGAGATGCCGGGACGATCTTGCGTGACGCCGCGCGGTTTCTGCGCCTGCAAAATCCGGTTGCAGAAGTGCTCGCAAGATAATATCGCAAATACTGACGCATATGTAATTTCCTTACCACGGTGGAGGCCCCATGTCGTTCCGCATCCAACCCGCGCCCGTCGCCCGGCTCAACCGCTGCCAGCTCTTCGGCCCCGGCTCGCGGCCCGCGATCTTCGAGAAGATGGCGGCCTCGGAAGCCGATGTCATCAACCTCGACCTCGAGGATTCCGTCGCCCCCGACGACAAGACCGAGGCCCGGAAGAACGTCGTGCAGGCGATCGGCGACATCGACTGGGGCGAGAAGACCCTTTCCGTGCGGATCAACGGGCTCGACACGCCCTATTGGTATCGCGACGTGCTGGCCCTGGTCGAGGAGGCGCCCGACCGGCTCGACCTGATCATGATCCCCAAGGTCGGCACGGCCGGCGATCTCTACGCCGTCGACGCGCTGGTGACCGCCGCCGAGGCCGCCGCGGGACGCGGGCGGCGGCTCGGCTTCGAGGTGATCATCGAATCGGCCGCCGGCATCGCCCATGTCGAGGAGATCGCCGCGGGCTCGCCCCGTCTGCAGGCCATGAGCCTCGGCGCGGCGGATTTCGCGGCCTCCATGGGCATGGCCACCACCGGCATCGGCGGCACCCAGGAAGGCTACTACATGCGCCGCGAGGGGCAGAACTACTGGGCCGATCCCTGGCACTGGGCCCAGGCCAATATCGTCGCCGCCTGCCGCACCCACGGCGTGCTGCCGGTCGACGGGCCCTTCGGCGATTTCTCCGACGAGGAAGGCTTCCGCGCCCAGGCGCGCCGCTCGGCCACCCTGGGCATGGTCGGGAAATGGGCGATCCACCCCAAGCAGGTGGCGCTGTCCAACGAGGTCTTCACCCCGACCGCCGAGGCCATCGGCGAGGCCCGCGAGATCCTCGAGGCCATGGAGGCCGCCAAGGCCCGCGGCGAAGGCGCGACGGTCTACAAGGGGCGGCTGGTCGACATCGCCTCGATCAAGCAGGCCGAGGTGATCGTGCGGCAGGCGGAGATGATCGGGAAGTAGGCTTCGGTTTGGGGCCGGGTGTCCGGGCGTGATGGCGCCCGGTGCCCGGGCGGCGAGGGCTCTGCCCTCGCGCTCCCGAGGTATTTTCGCCATGCTGAAGGCAGGGGGGCGGCGCGCTTTGGGCCCGGCGGGTGGGCTGCGGGTGGTGACTGTGGAAGGCGCGCTTTGCGGGGCGCGCTTTTTGTTGGGCGGGTGTTTCTGGCTGTGGGCGGCGGCGCGGCGCGCGGTCAGGTGCCGCGCTCGCGGCGGAGACGGGCGAAGTAGTCCTGGCGTTTCTTCAGCTCGCGTTCGAAGCCGCGCTCCACGGGGCGGTAGAACTCCGGGCGCGCCATGCCTTCGGGGAAGTAGTTCTGGCCCGAGAAGGCCTCGTCCTGGTCGTGGTCATAGGCGTATCCCGCGCCGTAGCCCTGTTCCGACATGAGCTTGGTCGGCGCGTTCAGGATGTGTTTCGGCGGCGGCGCCGAGCCGGACTTCCGCGCCGCCTCGCGGGCGGCCTTGTAGGCGCTGTAGGCGGCGTTGGATTTCGGCGCGAGGGCGAGGTAGATCACCGCGTTGGCCAGCGCCAGTTCGCCCTCGGGCGAGCCCAGGCGTTCGTAGCTTTGCCAGGCCTCGAGGCAGACCCGCTGCGCCTCGGGATCGGCCAGGCAGATGTCCTCGACCGCCATCCGGGTCAGCCGCCGCGCCAGGTAGCGCGGGTCCTCGCCGGCCTCGAGCATCCGCGCGAACCAGTAGAGCGCGGCATCGGGATCCGAGCCGCGCACCGATTTGTGCAGCGCCGAGATCAGGTTGTAATGCCCGTCGCCGGACTTGTCGTATTGCGCCGCGCGTCGCATCAGCCGCTTCGACAGCGCCTCGCGGCCAAGCGGCGCCTCGGTGCTCCAGGCGGCGATCTGTTCGACCAGGTTCAGAAGCGCCCGACCGTCGCCGTCGGCCATCTCCAGAAGCGCCCGGCGCGCGCCCTCGTCGAGCGGCAGGGGCGCGCCCAGTTCCGCCTCGGCGCGCGCCAGGAGGTCGGCGAGGTCACGCTCCTCGAGGCGGGTCAACACCATGACCTGGGCGCGCGACAGAAGCGCCGCGTTCAGCTCGAAGCTCGGGTTCTCGGTGGTGGCGCCGACGAGCAGGATGGTGCCGTCTTCCATATGCGGCAGGAAGCTGTCCTGCTGGGCCTTGTTGAAGCGGTGGATCTCGTCGACGAAAAGCAGCGTGCCCTGCCCCGCCCGGCGGCGCTGGCGGGCGGCGTCGAAGACCTTGCGCAGCTCGGCGACGCCGGAAAAGATCGCGCTGATCTGCACGAACTCCAGGTCGGTCTCATGCGCCAGGAGCCGCGCGATGGTGGTCTTGCCGACCCCGGGCGGGCCCCAGAAGACGATCGAGCCGAGCGCGCCGCCGTCGAGCATGACCCGCAGGGGGCCGTCGTCCCCGAGGATCTGGTCCTGGCCGATCACCTCGTCGAGACTTTGCGGCCGGAGCCGGTCGGCCAGCGGGCGTGGCGCGCGGTCGGGGCCCGCGGCGCGGGACGGCGCGGTCTCGGTGCCGGGGCGCTCGGGCCCGGGGTCGCTGTCGAAGAGATCGCCCATCAGCGGCGCGCCTCTCGCGCGGCGCGGGGGCGCGGAGGGGCGGCGGCGGCGCTGGGCAAGGGCCGGAAACAGGTCATGGGCCGAGATATGTCGCCCGCCCGCGGGCTTTGCAAGCGCGCGGGCAAGGGGCACGGCGCGTGGCTCAGATCGGCAGCCTCAGGAGCGCCCAGACGATCACCCCGACCGCGCCCGCCGAGAGCGCGAACCCCAGCGCCATGAGGAGCCCGTCGCGCAGGGTCAGCGCCAGGCCGATCATCGCGATCGCCGCCATCGGCGCGGTGCTGGCGAAGGGCACCAGCTCCAGTGCCGGCACGGTCAGGCAGAGTGTCACCACCACCAGCGCCGCGAGCCGCCGCACCGGGCCGCGCACCAGCATCGGCAGGCGGCCGGGGAACCAGCGCTCGACGCGTTGGCCGGCGGGGCGCAGCATCTCGATGGCCTGGTGCAGGCGCTCCCCCTCGACCGAGCGGGCGCGCAGCACGGCGGGCGCCCAGATCCGGTCGCGGCCAAGGGCGACCTGCACCGCGAAAAGGCTGATCAGCAGCGCCAGCAGCGTCGGAACGCCGGGGATGCCGCCGAAAGGCGTGATCTCCAGGAGCGCGGGCAGGAAGAGGAAGGGCCCGTAGCCGCGCCCGCCAAGCGCGTCCACCGCCTCGCCCAGGGTCAGCCGCCCGTCGCCGGTGGCCGCCTCGATCCGGTCGAAGACATCCTCGATGCTGTGCGTGCGCTGCACGGGGGGCCTGTCCTTTCGTTGCGTCCTCGCCGGGGACAGATAGGCATTCCGCGCGCCGCTGCCAGTGCGGAGGCCCGCGAGGGGCCATGCGGGGCGCGGAAAAGGGCCGGAAAAGAAAAGGCCCCGCCGGCGGAACCGGCGGGGCCAGGAAGATCGGTCGGGCGCGGGACGCGCGCCCCGGGGATCACTCCTCGTCGGCGAAGGCCTCTTCGGCCTCGAGACGGGCCTTGTCGCCCGCGCCTTTCGCCTCGGGATCGCGGTCCACGAGCTCGATGATGGCCATGGGCGCCATGTCGCCATAGCGGAAGCCGGCCTTCAGGACGCGGATGTAGCCGCCCTGGCGCTCGGCGTACCGGGGGCCCAGCACTTCGAAAAGCTTCTCGACGTGGGCATCCTGCTTGAGCTGGGCTGCGGCCTGGCGGCGGGCGTGCAGATCGCCGCGCTTGCCGAGCGTGATCAGCTTCTCGACGATCGGGCGCAGTTCCTTGGCCTTCGGCAGGGTCGTCTTGATCTGCTCGTGCTCGATCAGCGAGCCGGCCATGTTGGCCCAGAGCGCCTTGCGGTGCTCATGGGTGCGGTTGAGGCGGCGGTAGCCTTTTGCGTGACGCATTGTCGTGTCTCCTAGGTTCGTTTTGCTTTGTCCGGCGGCCCATGCGTGGTGAGGCCGCTCTCCTTGGGGTCATGGGACCCGATGCGGCGTCCGGGCGGGTGGGCCACCCGGACGGGCATGTCTCAGAACTGGTCTTCCATCTTCTTCGAGAGATCCTCGATGTTGTCCGGCGGCCAGTCCTCGACGTCCATGCCGAGATGCAGGCCCATGCCCGAGAGCACTTCCTTGATCTCGTTCAGCGACTTGCGGCCGAAGTTCGGAGTGCGCAGCATCTCGGCTTCGGTCTTCTGGATCAGGTCGCCGATATAGACGATGTTGTCGTTCTTCAGGCAGTTGGCCGAACGCACCGACAGTTCGAGCTCGTCGACCTTCTTCAGCAGAAGCGGGTTGAACTCGAGGCCGTCGTCGTCGTCCTGACGCTGGGCGCTTTCCGGCTCGTCGAAGTTGACGAAGATCGACAGCTGGTCCTGCAGGATGCGCGCCGCGAAGGCGATGGCGTCCTCGGGGCTGACGGAACCGTCGGTCTCGATCTTCATGGTCAGCTTGTCGTAGTCCAGCACCTGGCCCTCGCGGGTGGGCTGCACGTCATAGGCGACCTTCTTGACCGGGGAATAGATCGCGTCGATCGGCATCAGGCCGATGGGCGCATCCTCGGGCTTGTTCTTGTCGGCCGAGACGTAACCTTTGCCCTGGTTGACGGTGAGCTCCATGTAGAGCTCGGCGCCCTCGTCCAGGTGGCAGATCACGTGGTCCTTGTTCAGGACCTCGATGCCGTTCGATTCCGAGATGTCGCCGGCGGTGACGACGCCGGGGCCCTTTTTCGAAATCGACAGCCGCTTCGGCCCTTCAACTTCCATCTTCAGCGAGACGGCCTTGAGGTTCAGGACGATGTCGGTCACATCCTCGCGGACGCCGTCGACCGAGGAAAACTCGTGCAGCACGTTGTCGATCTGCACCGAGGTGATCGCCGCGCCCTGCAGCGACGACAGGAGAACCCGGCGCAGCGCGTTGCCGAGCGTCAGGCCGAAGCCGCGCTCGAGCGGTTCGGCGACCAGGGTCGCGGATTTGGCCGGTTCGTTGCCGGGACGAACATCAAGCTGGGTCGGCTTGATGAGCTCTGCCCAATTCTTGTGGATCATGTATGACCTCCATTCCTGTCTCGACCCCATGTCCGGAAGGCTCGAGACGCCCGAGGTTAAGAAACGCGAGGTCCGGGGCCCGGACAAATGCCGGGCCCCGGACAAGAAAACGTCCGTATCAGACGCGGCGACGCTTGGGCGGGCGGCAGCCGTTGTGCGCGATCGGCGTCACGTCGCGGATCGACGTGATGTTGAAGCCGACAGCGGCGAGCGCGCGCAGCGCGGATTCGCGGCCCGAACCGGGGCCCTGCACCTCGACCTCGAGGGTCTTGACGCCGTGCTCCTGCGCCTTCTTGCCGGCGTCCTCGGCCGCGAGCTGCGCGGCATAGGGCGTCGACTTGCGCGAGCCCTTGAAGCCCATGGTGCCGGCGGACGACCAGGAGATCGCGTTGCCTTGCACGTCCGAGATCAGGACCTTGGTGTTGTTGAAGCTGGAATTCACATGGGCGACGCCAGCTGCAATGTTCTTGGAGACCTTCTTCTTGCCTCCGCGACGGGTATCACGTGCCATTGTTGCGAGCCTCCCTTACTTCTTCTTGCCAGCGATCGGCTTGGCCGGGCCCTTGCGGGTGCGGGCATTGGTGTGGGTGCGCTGACCGCGCACGGGGAGGTTGCGACGATGGCGCAGGCCGCGGTAGCAGCCGAGGTCCATCAGGCGCTTGACGTTGATCTGAACCTCACGGCGCAGGTCGCCCTCGACGGTGTAGTTCGCGTCGATGTGCTCGCGCATGGCGACGACTTCGGCGTCGCTCAGCTCGTTCACGCGACGGGTCGCGTCGATGTTGACGGCCTGGCAGATCTCCTGGGCGGAGTTCGGGCCGATGCCGTGGATGTAGGTGAGTGCGATGGGCACCCGTTTGTTCGTCGGGATGTTGACGCCGGCAATACGTGCCAAGTCTCTATGTCCTCTAGTTGCGGTTCCGTAGCTCCAGAACCTTTTTTCACAACACAAGGCCCTTGGGCGGCGACGCCCGCGGGCCAATTGTCGATCAGGTGGTCTTGCGGCGGTCGGAAAACACGCCGCAAAAGGCGATTCCCCTTTCGGAGATGCCGGTGGGTAGTGTGATTTGACCGGGGGGTCAAGCCCTCAGGCGGAGCCCCGCCGCCGACCCGCGAAGATCGCGGGCGGGGTGCGGCCTTGGCCAAGGATATGGGGCGCGGTGCCTGCGCCGGCAAGGCCCCTGCCCCGCTCCCGCTGCGATGCGCTTCGGTGCGCCCGCGGGCGCTTACGAGAAAGGCGCCCGGGAGGGGGACCGGACGCCTTTCAGAAACCGTCTTTGGCTGTGCCTTACGAAGGGAATGCGCGGTCGCTCATTCCAAGGCGATAACTGTGCATCCGCAGAAATTGTTCAAGATGCCGTGGCGTCAAGCACGCCGGCGATTGCCGATTGCACCTCGGAGATGTCGCCCAGACCGTCGACCCGCTCGAGCTGGCCCTTGGCGTAGTAGTAGCCCAGGAGCGGCGAGGTCTTCTTGTAGTATTCCATCAGCCGCTGCTTGAGGCTCTCGGCGTTGTCGTCGGCGCGGCGCTTGAACTCGGCCTTCTCGCCGCAGTTCGAGCAGACGCCATCGGCCGGGATCGGCTTGGTCTTGTCGTTGTAGACCTCGCCGCAGTTGCCGCAGGTCGACCGCGCGGTGATGCGCTCGACCAGCGCCTCGTCGTCGACGCGCATCTCGATCACCGCATCGAGGCTCTCGCCCTGCTCGGCCAGGAGCGCGCCAAGCGCATCGGCCTGGGCGAGCGTGCGCGGGAAGCCGTCGAAGATGAAGCCCGCGGTCTTCTCGCCCTGCAGCTTCTCGCGGATCAGGCCGATCACGATCTCGTCGGTCACCAGCTCGCCCTTGGCCATCACATCGGCCACGACCTGGCCCATCTCGGTGCCCGAGTCCTTGGCTTCGCGCAGCATGTCGCCGGTCGAGAGCTGGGTCATGCCACGGCCATCGACGAGGTGGCGGGCCTGGGTGCCTTTGCCGGCACCCGGCGGTCCGAGAAGAATGATGTTCATCGGCGCTGCGGTCCTTTTCTCTTGCGGGTCTTACCCTTACCGCGGAGCTGCGACTTCTGAATAAGACCTTCGTATTGATGCGCGAGGAGGTGGCTCTGCACCTGCTGAATGGTGTCCATCGTCACGCTCACCACGATGAGAACCGAGGTGCCGCCGAAGTAGAAGGGGATCGCGAACTGGCTGCGGACGATCTCGGGCAGGAGGCAGACGAAGGCCAGATAGGCCGAGCCCAGCACCAGCACGCGGTTGACCACGTATTCGAGGTATTCCGAGGTCCGCTTGCCCGGACGGATGCCCGGCACGAAGCCGTTCTGCTTCTTCAGGTTGTCGGCCACGTCATCGGGTTTGAACGAGACGTTGAAGGTATAGAAATAGGCGAAGAAGACGATCATCGCCGCGAAGAACAGCAGGTAGAGCGGCTGCCCGGGGCCGAAATAGGCCAAGAGCGTCGACATCACCGGACCGGTGCTGCCCTCGCCCGAGAAGGTCGAGACCGTGACCGGCAGCAGCAGGAGCGAGGAGGCGAAGATCGCCGGGATCACGCCCGCGGGGTTCACCTTGACCGGCAGGTGGCTGTTCTGCGCCTCGGTCATCTTCATGCCGACCTGGCGGCGCGGATACTGGATGGTGATCTTGCGGAGCGCCCGCTCCATGAACACCACGAAGGTGATCACCGCCACCACCATGAGGATCACGCCGATGATCACGGCGGGGCTGATGGCGCCCGAACGGCCCGAGGCGAAGAACTGCGCCAGGGCGGCGGGAACCTCGGCGATGATGCCGACGAAGATGATCAGCGAGATGCCGTTGCCGACGCCGCGCGCGGTGATCTGCTCACCGAGCCACATCAGGAACATCGTGCCGCCGACCAGGGTGATCACGGTCGCGGCGCGGAAATACCAGCCGGGATCGGTCACCAGGTCGCCCGCTTCCAGACTGACCGCCAGACCATAGGCCTGGAAGGTCGCCAGGAGCACCGTTCCGTAGCGGGTGTACTGGTTGATCTTCTTGCGGCCCTGCTCGCCCTCTTTCTTGAGCTGCTCGAGCGCCGGCACCATGGAGGCCAGGAGCTGCACGATGATCGAGGCCGAGATATAGGGCATGATGCCCAGGGCGAAGATGCCCATGCGTCCCAGCGCGCCGCCGGTGAACATGGTCAGGATGCCGCCGATGCCCGACTGCGCGCCTTCCATGAATTCCCGAAGCGCCTGCCCGTCGATCCCGGGCACCGGGATGAAGGTGCCGAGGCGGAAGATGCAGAGCAGCGCCAGCGTGTAGAAGATGCGTTTGCGAAGGTCGGTGGCCGATGCGAGCGCGGACCAGCTCGTATTCGCGGCCATTTGTTCGACAGCAGATGCCATGAAGCGGTCTCTCTATTCGGTCAAACGCCGCCCCGAGCCTTGAGGGGCTGAGGCGGCGTCGGAAACTGCTAACGGATGTAAGCGGCGCGCGGGCCGCCCACAACCTTTATTCGGCCGCCTGAGCCGTGGTGATCGAACCGCCGGCCTTCTCGACCGCGGCGACAGCCGACTTCGAGGCGCCGGTGACGGTCAGCGAGACCTTGGACGAGATGTCGCCCTTGGCGAGCACGCGGATGCCGTCGAGCTTGCGGCGCACGACGCCGGAGGCGACCAGAGCGTCCTCGTCGATCGGCTTGCCCGCGTCGAGCTTGCCGGCCTCGATGAACTTCTGGATGATGCCGAGGTTCACGACGGCGAAGGTCTTGCGGTTGGGCTTGTTGAAGCCGCGCTTCGGCAGGCGCTGGTAGAGCGGCATCTGGCCGCCCTCGTAGCCGTTGATGGCCACGCCCGAACGAGACTTCTGGCCCTTGATGCCGCGGCCGCCCATCTTGCCGACGCCCGAGCCCGGGCCGCGGCCGATACGCTTCTTGCGGCGGTTGGCGCCTTCGTTGTCGCGCAGTTCGTTGAGTTTCATGTCGCTTCTCCTTGCCGGATGTGGCCCCCAGCGACGGATGGGCCAAACGCGGCGTTTTCAGATGTGGTCGGTGTGATCCTCAGAGATCACCGGGGGCGTATAGACGGGGTGGGCAGGCGGTTCAAGGGCAGGCGCGGGGATGGGCGGCAGAATTCCCGGTGACGTTGTGGCGGGGTGGGGTGACGGGGGTGTGCGGGCGCGGGGTTTGGGGCGGTGGTGCTGGGCGCGGGTGGCGCTTGGTGCGACGTGGTCGCGCGACAATCGGGTCGGCCGGAGCCATGCGGGTCATTCAGAGCGACGCGCGCCGGCCCCCTTCCCTCTGGCCTCTCTCCACACGCTGCTCAACCGCGACCAGCATGCGCCCGAATAGCACCGAAGGTGCCGGGCGCGCGCCGGACCGGCCCGATGGGCCGGCGCTCCTTGGGGTGGCGTGCCTAGCTCACAGTGAGCAATGACCTTGCTGGGATAAAGCGCGCAGCTCAGAGGTCGGCAGCGCCGGCCCCCGGTCCGGCGCGCGCCCTCTGTGGGGGATGGTGGCGAGGGGGATTCTGGGGAGCGGCGGACGTTGGTGTAACCGTTCGTTCTTGTGGCGTTCGGGGAGACACGCCCTGATCGACCGTCGAGCCAACAGTCACGCCGACCCAAGCCCCTGCTCCCTGCTCCCTGCTCCCGGGTAGCGCAGCCCTCCCCACCCAACGCCCAAAACGCAAAAGGCGCGCCCCTCTCCGAGCGCGCCTTTCATAGCGTATTCGCAAGATGCGAAGGGCGGGCTCAGCCGCGCTCTTCGACGATCTCCACCAGATGCGGGATCTTGGCGATCATGCCGCGCACCGAGGGGGTGTCCTCGAGCTCGCGGGTCTTGTGCATCTTGTTCAGCCCCAGGCCGATCAGCGTCTGGCGCTGCTTCTCGGGGCGGCGGATCGGGCTGCCGATCTGCTTGACGACGATGGTCTTTGCCATGGTGCTCATGCCTCCTCGGCGAGGTGGGTCTGCGGATCACCGTGATCCGGGGCCTCGTCCCGCTTGGGCAGGATGTCGGCGACCTTCTTGCCGCGACGCTGCGCCACCTGGCGGGGGCTGGCCTCACGCGACAGGCCGTTCAGCGTCGCGCGGATCATGTTGTAGGGGTTCTGCGAGCCCACCGACTTGGCGACCACGTCCTGAACGCCCAGCATCTCGAAGACGGCACGCATCGGACCACCGGCGATGATCCCGGTACCCTGGGGGGCGGTCCGCATCACGACCCGGCCCGCGCCGTGGCGGCCCTCGACGTCGTGGTGCAGGGTGCGGCCCTCGCGCAGCGGCACGCGCATCATGCCACGCTTGGCCTGCTCGGTGGCCTTGCGGATGGCCTCGGGGACCTCCTTGGCCTTGCCCTTGCCAAAGCCGACGCGGCCCTTCTGATCGCCGACCACGACGAGCGCTGCGAAGCCGAAGCGCTTGCCGCCCTTCACGGTCTTCGACACGCGGTTGATCGCGACAAGGCGATCTGCGAATTCCGGCGCTTCGTCGCGATCGCGACGGCCACGCCCTCTGTTCTCACGTTCTGCCATCTGGCATTCCTGTTCTTCTCTGCGCCGCAGCGCGATGTTCCAATCGAAGTGCCCGGATCGCTCCGGTGCCCCGATCATCGAGGCGGGCGGACCCGCCTACCCTTGCGGTCTCCCAAGTGCCGGCAGGCCGGCTGCGGGAGAATGCACCCCGGGCCGCGATCGCGAGGATCCGGCCCGGGACATGACGCGAAGGCCGGGAACCCCCGGCCCTCACATATCAGAGCTTCAGGCCACCCTCGCGAGCGGCATCTGCCAGCGCCTTCACACGGCCGTGGAACAGAAAGCCCCCACGGTCGAAATAGGCTTCCTCGACACCGGCCTTCTTGGCCCGCTCGGCAATCGCCGCGCCGACCTTCTGGGCCGCTTCGAGGTCGTTCTTGCCGACCACGCCAAGCGCCTTCTCCATGGAGGAGGCCGCGGCCAGGGTCCGGCCGTTGACGTCGTCGATCAGCTGAACGCTGATGTTCTTGTTCGAGCGATGCACCGAAAGGCGGGCACGGCCCGAATTTGCGCTGCGAAGCTTGTTCCGGACGCGCAGGCGGCGTTTGCGGAACAGGTCACGTTTGCTGTTAGCCATGTCCTTGCGTCCTTACTTCTTCTTGCCTTCCTTCTGGAAGATGTACTCACCCTTGTAGCGGATGCCCTTGCCCTTGTAGGGCTCGGGACGCCGCCAATCACGGATGTTCGCCGCGACCTGGCCGACCTGCTGGGCGTCGTGGCCTTCGACCACGAGCTCCGTCGGCTTCGCCGCGGTGACAGTCACACCGTCCGGAATGGGGAAATCCACGTCGTGGCTGAGGCCGAGGTTCAGCTTCAGGACATTGCCCTGAACCTGCGCCCGGTAACCCACGCCCTGGATCTCCAGCTCTTTCTTGAAGGTCTCCTGGACGCCATGCACCAGGTTCGCGACCATGGTGCGGGCCATCCCCCACTGCTGGCGGGCGCGCTTCGACTTGCCGCGCGGCGACACGGAGACCGTGTCGCCTTCGACGACGATGGTGACGTCGTCGGTGGCGGTGAAGCTCTGCGTGCCCTTGGGGCCCTTCACTTCGATCGTCTGACCCGACACGGAGGCGGAGACCCCCGAGGGCAGTTCGACCGGCTTCTTACCAATACGAGACATGCTCAGGACCTCCTTAGAATACCGTGCAGAGCACTTCGCCGCCGACATTGGCCGCGCGTGCATTGGCATCCGACATCACGCCCTTGGGGGTCGAGACGATCGACACGCCCAGGCCCTGGCGGACCTGCGGAATGTCGGTCACGCCCAGGTAGACGCGGCGGCCCGGCTTGGAAACGCGGGTCAGCTCGCGGATGACGGGCGCACCCTCGTAGTACTTGAGGGCGATCTGGAGCGTCGGGTGGCCGCGCTCGTCGGTGCCCTTCTCGTAGCCGCGGATGTAGCCTTCGTCGGCCAGGACATCGAGCACCCAGGCGCGAAGCTTGGACGCCGGCGTCGAGACGGTGGACTTGCCCCGCAGCTGCGCGTTGCGGATGCGGGTCAGCATATCGCCGATAGGATCGTTCATCTCAGGACCTCCTTACCAGCTCGACTTGACCATGCCGGGCAGCAGGCCCTGCGAACCGAGGTTGCGGAGCATGATGCGGCTGATCTTCAGCTTGCGGTAATAGGCGTGCGGACGCCCCGTGAGCTGACAGCGGTTGTGAAGCCGGGTCGGCGAGGAGTTGCGCGGCAGCTCTGCGAGCTTCAGCCGTGCTTTGAACCGCTCTTCCATCGGCTTCGCTTCGTCGTTCGCGATTTCCTTCAGCGCGGCACGCTTCTCGGCGTATTTGGCCACGAGGCGCTGACGCTTCTTCTCGCGCTCAACCATGGATTTCTTCGCCATAGTTCAGAATCCCCTTATGCGTTGAACGGCATGTTGAAGTGCTTCAACAGCGCCTTGGCTTCCGCGTCGGTCTTCGCGGTCGTGGTGATGTTGATGTCCATGCCCCAGACCTCGTCGACCTTGTCGAAGTCGATCTCGGGGAAGACGATGTGTTCCTTGATGCCCATGGCGAAGTTGCCACGGCCGTCGAAGGACGGCTTCACACCGCGGAAGTCCCGGATCCGGGGCATCGCGACGGTGATCAGACGATCGAGAAACTCGTACATGCGGGCATGGCGCAGGGTCACCTTGGCGCCGAGCGGCATTTCCTCACGGACGCGGAAGCCCGCGATGGACTTCTTCGCCTTCGTGACGACCGCGTGCTGACCGGCGATCTTGGTCAGGTCTTCCTGAGCCGATTTCGCCTTCTTGCTGTCACGCACCGCCTCGGCACCGCAGCCGATGTTCAGGGTGATCTTCTCGAGGAAGGGGATCTGCAGGTCGTTGGTGTAGCCGAACTCCTCGCGGAGCTTGGCCCGGACCTCGTCCCGGTAGAGCGCCTTGAGACGCGGGGTGTAGTTCTGGGTATCGAGCATCAGATCGCATCCCCCGTGGTCTTGGCGTAACGCACCTTCTTGCCGTCTTCCTCGCGGAAGCCGACGCGGGTGGCCTTGCCGTTCTTGTCGACGATGGCGAGGTTCGACAGGTCGATCGGCAGCGCCTTCGGCTGACGGCCGCCCTGGTTGGTCTGGGTCTGGCGCTGATGGCGCACGGCCATGTTCACGCCCTCGACGACGGCCTTGCCGGCCTTGGGGTCGACAGAGGTGATCTCACCCTCTTTGCCCTTGTCCTTGCCGGTGAGCACGACGACCTTGTCGCCCTTGCGGAGTTTCGCGGCCATTAGAGCACCTCCGGAGCAAGCGAGATGATCTTCATGAAGTTCTTCGCCCGCAGCTCGCGCACGACCGGCCCGAAGATACGGGTGCCGACAGGCTCGCCCGTGTTGTTCAGGATGACGGCGGCGTTGCGGTCGAAGCGGATGGCGGTGCCGTCTTCGCGACGGACCTCCTTGGCGGTGCGCACGACGACGGCCTTGCGGACGTCACCTTTCTTCACGCGGCCGCGCGGGATGGCTTCCTTGACCGAGACGACGATGATGTCGCCCACGGAAGCGTACTTGCGCTTGGAACCACCCAGGACCTTGATGCACTGCACCCGGCGCGCGCCGGAGTTGTCAGCGACATCCAGATTGGTCTGCATCTGGATCATGTGGTTTCTCCCGACCTTTGAGGGGTGTTCTGTTGTCGCCCCCAGGGTTTCGCTAAAACCGGAAGATGATGCGCCTTATTCGGCGATCACCTCCCAGCGCTTGGTCTTCGACTTCGGCGCGCATTCGATGATGCGCACGGAATCACCCACCTGGATCGAGCCGGCCTCGTCGTGGGCGCGGTACTTCTTCGATTTCCGGATGGTCTTCTTCAGCACGGGGTGCTTGAAGCGGCGCTCGACCGAGACCGTCACGGTCTGGGCGTTCGCCGTCGAGGTCACGGTGCCTTGAAGGATACGCTTGGGCATGGTCCGTTCCCCTTATTCCGCGGAGGCCGCTGCGGCGGCCTTCTCGTTCAGCACGGTCTTGATCCGCGCGACGTCCCGGCGCACGAGCTTCATGCGCGCGGTGTTCTCGATCTGGCCGGTGGCCTGCTGGAAGCGCAGGTTGAAGGCCTCTTTCTTGAGCTGGACAAGCTGGTCCCGGAGTTCGTCCGGGGTCTTGTCACGGAGTTCGCTGGCGTTCATGGCGCCCTTTCCTTTTCAACATCACCGGAAGGCCCCTGCCCGCGTAGCCCGCAGGGTCACCCTGATTCCGGTGGAGTCCGTGGATGAGGGGGCCGTATAGAAGGGAAAGGCCAAGGGTGCAAGCTTTGTTTTGAAGGGCCTTGGCGGGCCCGGATCGGGGCCTGTGATCGGCCCTTTAGCACGCAGCCCAGCGGTCATATCGCGCATTGCCCGGACCTGCAGCCGGCAGGCTCTCCGCCGGCCCCGCCCCGCTCACTCCCAGCGGTAGTTGAAGCTCACCGAGATGCGGTCGTCCTCGGCCATGTTCATCGGCACCTCGTGGCGCAGCCAGCTCTCCCAGAGGAGCACCTCGCCGGGCTCGGGCGTGACGTAGACGAAGCTCTTGAGCTCCTCGCGGCAGTCGGGCTTGCGGGTGGGCGCGGCCATCATCATCGGCAGGCGCGGGTCCTCCAGCTTCAGCGCCGAAGTGCCGCCGGGCATGGCGACATAGGTCGTGCCCGAGATCACCGAATGCGGGTGGATGTGGCTGCCGTGGCTGCCGCCCTCGGGCAGGATGTTGATCCAGATGTCCTCGAGCACCAGCGCGCGCTCGGCGAGGTCGAACTCGAGGTCGGCGGCGAAGGCGGTGACATGGGCGTCAAGCGCGCGGACCACCTCGGCGAAGATCGGGAAGCGCCAGGGGAGATCGGTCAACGAGGCGTAGGAGGTATAGCCCGGGTAGCCGTTTTCCTCGCACCATTCCTGCCCGGCCTCGTCGTCGGCGGCGATGGAATAGCAGGAGGCCTCGAGCTCGGCCCGGTCGATCTCGTCGGCAGGCGCCAGGGGCGCGCGGTAGAGGCGGGTCGCGAAGAGCGAACGGATCTCGGTCATGGCGGCGGTGTAGCGCAGCCAGGCAGGGCTGGCGAGGGGTGATTTCCACGTGGAAATCAGCGGGAGAACTCCACGTGGAGTTCTCTTCCGGGGGGGGTGGTGCGGAGCGGTGGGGCGCCCTGGCCTGGTGGTGGAGGCGGGGCGGCTGGCGACCCAGCGCGCAGGGACGCGATTAGCCATGCGGGCGGCACGGGAGATGGGCGGTTCGGCGTTGATCCACCCAGCTTCGCGTCAGAGCGGACGATGGGGCAGCCCGATCCCAGACGGGCCCCCTGCCCTATCCCCCAAAACAAAAGACCCCCGCCGGTTTCCCGGCGGGGGCCTCGATCACTCTGCAAGCGACGTGGCTTACCAGTCCTCGCGGACCACCACGCGGGTCTTGATCGGCAGCTTCATGGAGGCCAGACGCAGCGCTTCGCGCGCGATCTCGTCACCCACGCCGTCGATCTCGAACATCACCCGGCCGGGCTTGACCTTGCAGGCCCAGAAATCGACCGAGCCCTTGCCCTTACCCATGCGGACCTCGGTCGGCTTCGAGGTGACCGGGGTGTCGGGGAAGATGCGGATCCAGACACGGCCCTGACGCTTCATGTGACGCGTCATGGCGCGGCGTGCCGCCTCGATCTGGCGCGCGGTGACGCGCTCGGGCTGCAGGGCCTTCAGGCCGTAGGTGCCGAAGTTCAGGTCAGAGCCGCCCTTGGCGACGCCCTTGATCCGGCCCTTCTGCTGCTTGCGGTACTTCGTACGTTTCGGTTGAAGCATGTCTCAAACCTCCTCAGCGACGGGGACCGCGCGGGGCGGGTCCGTCCTGGAGTTCCTGCGCCTTGCGGTCACGCGCCTGGGGATCGTGCTCCATGATCTCGCCTTTGAAGATCCAGATCTTGATCCCGATGATGCCGTAGGGCGTCTCGGCCTCGACCGACGCGTGGTCGATGTCGGCACGCAGCGTGTGCAGCGGCACCCGGCCTTCGCGGTACCATTCGGTCCGGGCGATCTCGGCGCCGCCGAGGCGGCCCGACACGTTGACCCGGATGCCGAGGGCACCCATGCGCATGGCGTTCTGCACCGAGCGCTTCATGGCGCGGCGGAAGGACACACGACGCTCGAGCTGCTGGGCGATCGACTCGCCGACCAGACGGGCGTCGAGCTCGGGCTTGCGCACCTCGACGATGTTCAGGTGCAGCTCGCTGTCGGTCATCGACGAGAGCTTCTTGCGAAGCGCCTCGATGTCCGCGCCCTTCTTGCCGATGATGACACCGGGACGCGCGGCGTGAATGGTCACGCGGCACTTCTTGTGCGGACGCTCGATGATGATGCGGGCGACACCGGCCTGCTTGCACTCGTCGTGGATGAACTCGCGGATCGCGATATCCTCGAGCAGCAGGTCGCCGTAGTCCTTGGTGTCGGCATACCAGCGGCTGTCCCAGGTGCGGTTGACCTGGAGCCGCATGCCGATCGGATTGGTCTTGTTACCCATTAGGCTTGCTCCTCGACCTGACGCACCTTGATGGTGATTTCCGAGAACGGCTTCATGATGCGGCCGAACCGGCCACGCGCCCGCGGACGGCCGCGCTTCATCACGAGGTTCTTGCCGACCCAGGCTTCGGCGACGACCAGTTCGTCGACGTCGAGACCGTGGTTGTTCTCGGCGTTGGCGATCGCCGACTGAAGGCATTTCTTCACGTCGAGAGCCACGCGCTTCTTGGAGAAGGTGAGATCGGTCAGCGCCTTCTCGACCTTCTTGCCGCGGATCATCGCTGCGACGAGGTTCAGCTTCTGCGGGCTGGTGCGAAGCATGCGCAGCTTCGCCATTGCCTCGTTGTCAGCCACGCGGCGGGGGTTCTTTTCCTGGCCCATGACTTACTTCCGCTTCGCTTTCTTGTCGGCAGCATGCCCGTAGTAGGTACGGGTCGGCGAGTATTCACCGAACTTCTGGCCGATCATGTCTTCGGACACGTTCACCGGAACGTGCTTGTGGCCGTTGTAGACGCCGAACGTCAGGCCCACGAACTGGGGCAGGATCGTCGAACGGCGCGACCAGATCTTGATGACTTCGTTGCGCCCGGATTCGCGGGCGGCCTCGGCCTTCTTCAGGACGTAGGCGTCCACGAAGGGGCCTTTCCAAACAGAACGTGCCATATCTTAGCGCCTCTTCTTCCGTGCGTGGCGCGAGCGAAGGATGAGCTTCTGCGACGCCTTGTTGGTGTTGCGGGTCCGGGCCCCCTTGGTGGGCTTGCCCCAGGGCGTGACCGGGTGGCGGCCACCGGAGGTGCGACCCTCACCACCGCCGTGCGGGTGGTCGATCGGGTTCATCACGACACCGCGGACGGACGGACGCTTGCCCATGTGGCGGGTGCGGCCGGCCTTGCCGATGTTCTGGTTCGAGTTGTCCGGGTTGGAAACCGCGCCGACGGTGGCGTAGCATTCCTGGCGGACCATGCGAAGCTCGCCCGAGGACAGGCGGATCTGCGCGTAGCCGCCGTCACGGCCGACGAACTGGGCGTAGGTGCCCGCGGCGCGTGCGATCTGGCCGCCCTTGCCCGGCTTCAGCTCGATGTTGTGGACGATCGTGCCGATCGGCATGCCCGAGAAGGGCATCGCGTTGCCCGGCTTGATGTCGGCCTTCGCGCTCGAGACCACGCGGTCGCCGATGGCGAGGCGCTGGGGCGCGAGGATGTAGGCCTGCTCGCCGTCATCGTACTGCAGGAGCGCGATGAATGCGGTGCGGTTCGGGTCGTATTCGATGCGAACGACGGTGGCGGTCACATCGGCCTTGCCACGCTTGAAATCGACGATCCGGTAGAGGCGTTTCGCCCCGCCGCCGCGGCGACGTGCCGTGATCCGTCCGGTGTTGTTGCGACCGCCCGACTTGGTCAGACCCTCGGTGAGGGCCTTGACGGGGCGTCCCTTATACAGCTCCGAACGGTCGATCAGCACCAGCCCGCGCTGGCCCGGCGTCGTCGGCTTGTACGACTTGAGTGCCATGCTTTCTGTCTTCCGTATGTCAGACGGCAGGGATCGGACCCTCTGTCCTGGCCCTGCCTATGTTGCGGGACGGTTGCCCGTCCCTCGGATGTAGGCCCCCGTAGGTGCCCGGTGGTATCGCGTCAGGCCGAAGGCCCTATCGCGGGATCCGGGTGGCGCGCGCTAGGCACCCCGCCCGGTGAAAAACGACGTGGCCCCGGACCTGCCGGGGCCACGACGAAGGATTCGCGGCCTGTTATCAGAGACCGGTGGTCACGTCGATGGTGTTTCCCTCTTCGAGGGTCACATAGGCCTTCTTGAAGTCCGACCGGCGACCGGGGCGGCCGCGGAAGCGCTTGGTCTTGCCTTTGGTGATGGTGGTGTTGACCGCCTTCACCTTGACGCCGAAGAGCGCCTCGACCGCTTCCTTGATCTGCGGCTTGTTCGCCTCGAGAGCCACCTCGAAGACCACGGCGTTCTGTTCGGAGGCCATGGTGGACTTCTCGGTGATCACTGGCTTCCGGATCACGTCGTAATGTGTCTCTTTCGCGCTCATTTCAGTCGAGCCTCCAGTGCTTCGACACCCGCCTTGGTCAGCACGAGCGTGTCGCGCTTGAGGATGTCATAGACGTTTGCGCCGACCGAGGGCAGCACGTCGAGACCGTCGATGTTGGCCGCCGCGCGGGCGAAGCCGTCGTTGACCTCGGTCCCGTCGATCACCAGCGCGCGCTTCCAGCCCAGATCCCGGACCTGCTTGGCCAGGGTGCCGGTCTTGCCGTCGCACTCTGCGGTGTCGATGACGACCAGCTGGCCCTCGCGGGCCTTGGCCGACAGCGCGTGCATCAGGCCAAGCTTGCGGACCTTCTTGGGAAGGTCGTGGGCGTGGCTGCGCGGGGTCGGGCCCTTGTAGATGCCGCCCTTGCGGAAGATCGGCGCCTTGCGGGAGCCGTGGCGTGCGCCGCCGGTGCCCTTCTGACGGTAGATCTTCTTGGTCGAGTAGCTGACATCGGAACGGCCGAGCGTGGCATGGGTGCCCTGCATGGCCTTGTTGCGCTGCCAGCGCACGACGCGGTGCAGGAGGTCGGCGCGCGGCTCGAGATTGAAGATCTCGTCGCCGAGCTCGACCGATCCGGCGCTGGCGCCGTCCAGTTTGATCACGTCGAGTTTCATTCCTCGCCTTCCTTCTTCTCGTCGTCCGAGCCCGCGGCGCCGTCTTCATCGGCAGCGATCTCGGCCTCGGCTTCCTTGAGAGCCTCTTCCTGCTGCGCGGCCTCTTCGGCCAGGCGTGCCTCTTCGGCGGCCCGTGCCTCTTCCTCGGCCTGCTTGGCGGCTTCCTCGGCCTGACGCTTGGCTTCGTCGGCAGCCGACTTCAGCGCGGCGGGCAGGATGATGCCTTCGGGCTGTGCCTTCTTCACCGCGTCCTTCACGGTGACCCAGCCGCCCTTGGCGCCGGGGACGGCACCCTTGACCATGATCAGGCCACGCTCTGCATCGGTCTTGACGATCTGCAGGTTCTGCGTGGTGACGCGCACGGCGCCCATGTGGCCGGCCATCTTCTTGCCCTTGAACACCTTGCCGGGGTCCTGACACTGACCGGTCGAACCATGCGAGCGGTGGCTGATCGACACGCCGTGCGAGGCGCGCAGACCGCCGAAGTTGTGCCGCTTCATGGCACCGGCGAAGCCCTTACCGATCGAGGTGCCGGAGATGTCCACGAACTGACCCGCGAAATAGTGGTCAGCGGTGATCTCCTCGCCCACGTCGATCATGTTCTCGGGCGCCACGCGGAACTCGGCGACCTTGCGCTTCGGTTCCACCTTGGCGGCGGCGAAATGGCCGCGCATCGGCTTGGTGACATTCTTGGCCCGCACGGTGCCGCAGCCCAGCTGAACGGCGGTGTAGCCGTGCTGATCCTGGGTGCGCTGCGCCACGACCTGCAGCTTGTCCAGCTGCAGAACGGTGACGGGCACCTGCTTGCCATCTTCGAGGAAGAGCCGGGTCATGCCGACCTTCTTTGCGATCACTCCAGAGCGCAACATGCTACGTGCCCTCCTTAAACCTTGATCTCGACGTCCACGCCCGCGGCGAGGTCGAGCTTCATCAGCGCGTCCACGGTCTGCGGGGTGGGATCGACGATGTCGAGAAGCCGCTTGTGGGTGCGGATCTCGAACTGGTCGCGGGACTTCTTGTTCACGTGGGGGCCACGCAGAACGGTGAAGCGCTCGATCTTGTTCGGCAGCGGGATCGGGCCGCGCACGTCGGCGCCCGTCCGCTTGGCGGTGTTCACGATCTCCTGCGTGCTGGCGTCCAGCACGCGGTAATCGAACGCCTTCAGCCGAATGCGAATGTTCTGGCTTTGCATTTTCATCTCGCCTTCATCGGCTAGTGAGAGTTGAGAGGAGGAGGCAGGACCACCCTGCCCCCTCGTCGAACCGCGTCTGGCCTCCGGCCGATGCGCCCCGGATCCTGCCCGGGGCCTCTCGGCTGAGTGCCCAATTCCTGGCGGGCCACCCGACAGAGGTCGCGCGGCCCTGAGAGGTCCCGGGGCCTGTCAGCCCCGGGAAGACCCCGTCG
>NZ_JAJSEC010000001.1 GCF_021272185.1 Roseivivax sp. GX 12232 | reverse complement strand
TGCGTCTTACCGCCCGGCGCTGAGCCGCCGGGCGAAGGGACTTGGGGCCGCGCGAGGGTATCTCGCGCGGCCCTTTTCTTTTGCGTGGGGCTGTCTCTGCGCGACCCCCTCGGACAGCAAAAAGGCCGGCCCCCGAGGGGACCGGCCTTCCTTGCGTCTCAACGCGGGAGATTACTGGTATTGGCCCACCAGGTTCTCCACCAGCGCGCGCTTCTCGGAGATGCTGTCGCCGCCGTGGATCACGTTCAGGACGGAGGCCGCTTCGGCATCAGTCAGGGCCGAGGCGTCGACATTGGCGAAGTTCTCGATCTGGGCGATCTGCCCGTCGGTCGCAGCCAGGGCGGCGGAGCCGGTGGCGGTGGCGAGGACGAGGGCGGCAAAGGTGGTTGCGGTTTTCATGACAAAGCTCCTTTGGAGGAATGGGGATTCAGGGAGGGAAGGGGAGAGAGCCCGCGGGGCGCCGCCTTGGGAGAGAAGCGGCGCCCGCGCGGAGCGGGGGGATTACTGGTACTTGCCGACCAGGTTCTCCACCAGCGCGCGCTTCTCGGAGATGCTGTCGCCGCCGTGGATCACGTTCAGGACGGAGGCCGCTTCGGCGTCGGTCAGGGCCGAGGCGTCGACATTGGCGAAGTTCTCGATCTGGGCGATCTGCCCGTCGGTCGCGGCCAGGGCAGCGGAGCCAGTGGCGGTGGCGAGGACGAGGGCGGCGAGGGTGGTTGCGGTTTTCATGACAAAGCTCCTTTGGAGGAATGGGGATTCAGGGAGGGAAGGGGAGAGAGCCCGCGGGGCGCCGCCTTGGGAGAGGAGCGGCGCCCGCGCGGAGCGGGGGATTACTGGTACTTGCCGACCAGGTTCTCCACCAGCGCGCGCTTCTCGGAGATGCTGTCGCCGCCGTGGATCACGTTCAGGACGGAGGCCGCTTCGGCGTCGGTCAGGGCCGAGGCGTTGACATTGGCGAAGGTCTCGATCTGGGCGATCTGCCCGTCGGTCGCGGCCAGGGCGGCGGAGCCGGTGGCGGTGGCGAGAACGAGGGCGGCAAAGGTGGTTGCGGTTTTCATGGTCTGTCTCCTTGGTTCGATGTGACGGTCTGTTGAGGAAGCTCCGGGCGCCGGGCCGCGGGGCGCGGCGCGCCGGAACGAGGGGTCAGCGGTACTGGCCGACCAGGTTCTGCACGAGCGAGCGCTTCTCGGAGATGCTGTCGCCGCCGTGGATGACGTTCAGCAGCGAGTTCACTTCGGCGTCGCTCAGGCCCGAGATGTCGACATTGGCGAAGCTCTCGATCTGGGCGACCTGCGCGTCGGAGGCGGCGAAGGCGGCCGAGCCGGTTGCTGCGGCGAGAACGAGGGCGGCGAAGGTGGTTGCGGTCTTCATGGTCTAGCTCCTTTTGGGTCTGCCCGGGGGCGGCGCTGTGCCGCGAGGGCCTTGGTTGGGTCGAACGTTTCCGTCCGGTGCTCAGGACTTGGGGAGCGCCCGGGACCTCTGCCAATCACGGAAATCCTCGCGCCGGCTCACAGAGATGTGCCCTTGAAAAACGGTGGCGGATTCCGTGGCGCGGGATCCTTGAAAACCATTTTAAATCAGTGTGTTATGCGCGGGATTTTGCCGGGGCCCGGCGGGGATCCGCCGCGCGATCGGGCGGCGGAGCGCAAAATGGTGGCGCTCACAGAATCTGTTCATCTGCGCACTGAAACACAGCTCACGACCCTGCTCCTGCGCGCTCACGCAGTCCGGCGCCGGAGCGCCCCGGGCGTGACGGATTGAAACGAAATCGGGTGGAAAGTTTGGCCGCCGGGGGCCGAATAGAGGCTTGAAACCCCGCCGCGCCGAGGGTATCCGAGGCGTCGTGATAGGGGTATAGCTCAGTTGGTAGAGCGACGGTCTCCAAAACCGTAGGTCGCGGGTTCGAGCCCTGCTGCCCCTGCCACTTTCCAGACAGTTCGATCGGGTGTGCCTGCGTGCGGATGTGCGCTGCGGTGTGATTGTGCGGGGCGCTGCGCCCGGGTGTGCGTGTCGCAGGGTGCCGAGTGGGCGCGCTGCGTCGGGGTGGAGTGTGAGGCGGCGCGGGGTGTGAGGCCGCGCGCCTTGTGCGCCGGCCGCTGGGTCACACTGGGCGCTGGGTCGCATTGGGCGGTGGTTCCGCGATGCCCGGTGCATGCGATGCCTCGCGCCGCATACGCCCCACCAGCCCCACCGCCTGCCCCCCAAACACGAAAAAGGGCCCGCGCACTGGCGGGCCCTCTTCGTCGCGCGCGGGGGTAGGACCCCGCGCGGCGCTTTGTCGGTCGCTTACATCAGCAGGCCGGAGAGCTTGGCTTCGATGTCGCCGCGCATCTCGTTGCTGTTGATGATCGCCAGCGCCGAGGCAACTTCCTCGTTGCTGAGCGTCGTCACGTCCACCTCGGGGGCGTACTGGTTGATCAGCGCCGCTTCACCGCGGGTGGCGTCATTGGCGTCGCTCATCGGGGTGTCGTCCTCGATCAGCAGCGCCTCGATGCGGGTCGCCTTGTCGCCGTCGTTCATCTGGCTCTGGGCGGCCACGAGCGCCGCGTCGACGCGGGCCTGCGGCAGCATGGTGTAGTCCACGCCGTCGACATAGCCGTCGAGGATCGCGACCTCGGCTTCGGTCAGCATGGCCGAGCCGGACACTTCGCCTTCACCATAGAGGGCGGTCAGCTGACCGGTGATCTCCGAGCGGCTCTCGTTCGAGCGGATGACGTTCATGGCGGTGGCCACTTCGGCGTCGCTCCAGGCCGAGATGTCGGCGTTCGGCAGATAGGTCTCGATCTGCGCGCGCTCGGCTTCGGTCGCGGCAAAGGCCGGTGCGGCCACGGCAAAGGTGAGGGCGGTTGCGGTCAGAATGCGTTTCATAACTGAACTCCTTTCGGTCCCGTTCTCTGTCTGTCGAACCCGCCGGGTCGCGGCGGGCGGCGCGGGCTATCCTGCGCCGGTCTGGACAATGAACGGCGAGATGCGGGCGGCGTTCCCCGGCCTCGCGAAAACCGGAGCGAATCTCACGTCGCCTTGAGGGTGCCTTGATCGCCGCGGCGCGGCACACACGCGGGCGCGTTCTTCTTAGATACGCGCGAGGCGGGGGAGGGGTGGGGTGTAAGAGAGGCGGGGGAGGGGGTGTGGCGTAATTGGTGGGGAAGAAGGTGTGATGGTTGGTGGCGTGGAGTGGCGGGGTGGCAAAGCGGCTGAGTGGCCGGCGGTTGGGGCAGCGGCTATATGGCTGGCGGTTGGGCGGACAGCGAGCGGCTGGGTGGCCGGAGCGATGCCTCTTTGCTGCGAGCTCCGCCCTCAAGCCTGACTCCGAGGCCGCGCATCGTTCCTCCCTCACGTTTCCGACCCCACCATCCGTCCCTGTGCCGTCGCGCTCTCTTGCGCCCGAAACTCATCGAAGATGCCGCGCTTGGGCCCTAGCGCTTTCTTGCGCCCGAATAGCATCGAAGATGCCGGGCGCGCGCCGGACCGGCCCGATGGGCCGGCGCTCCTTGGGATGGCGTGCGCCGATCATCGCTAGCCCTGACCTTGCTGGGATTAAGCGCGCAGCTCAGAGGTCGGCAGCGCCGGCCCCCGGTCCGGCGCGCGCCCTATGTTGCGCGGGTTTTGAGCGGACATGGGCTACGTAGAAAGGTTGGGTGGCTGCGCAGGTGGTTCGCCCGTTTCTGAGCAGTCGTCGTCGTCTAGGTGATGCTCAGCTCCGTTGAGGTCTCTCCCTGATCTGGGAGAGTTTTGCGCCTCTTGCGCCCGAATAGCACCGAAGGTGCCGGGCGCGCGCCGGACCGGCCCCTTGGGCCGGCGCTCTTGGGAGTGGCGCGTTTCGTTCATCGCTAGCCCTGACCTTGTTGGGATTAAGCGCAAAGCTCTCCCGTCGGCAGCGCCGGCCCCCGGCCCGGCGCGTGCCCTCTGTTGGGCCTGTGGCGGGGGCGGTGGCTGTGGCGGTGTGCGCTGGTTCGGGCCGAGGGGCACCGTGTCGGGGAAGGGCAGTGGGCGCGGCGTCCCGATAGACCGGTTTTGGGCATGGCCCCCGCTATAAAACATCTGTCCGAACCGACCGCCCTGCAGCAAACAAGCCGACGCGCCCGCCTCCCTCACCCCCTCCCAAACCCCCTCCATCCCCCGCCTCCCACTGGAAGCGCTTGAAGTCGGGGCCCGGAGGCCGTATCTGCGGCGCGAAGCGCGAGAAAGAGGTCCGTCATGGCCAAGACCAATCCGATGCAGTTCGTCCAGCAGGTCCGTGCCGAGGTCAGCAAGGTTGTCTGGCCCACCCGGCGCGAGGTGCTGCTGACGACCGTCATGGTCTTCATCATGGCGACCCTGACGGCGATCTTCTTCGCCCTCGTCGACCTCGGCATCCGCAGCGGTCTGCAGGGCATCCTGAGCGTCTTCGGCGGCTGAGCCGGCCCCGGCGAGACCGCTCTTGAAATCGGTCGAGCGGACTTGTAGTGGGTGCGCACTTCCGGGATGGGCGTGCAATGAGTCGCGTTGCACGCCGCTTTTCTATTCAGACACCCCGATCTGACGGGAACGAGATGAGGACAGAGCCTGATGGCGAAACGGTGGTATTCGGTTAGCGTTCTCTCGAATTTCGAGAAGAAGGTCGCCGAACAGATCCGGACAGCGGTGGCCGAGCAGGGTCTCGAGGACCGGATCGAAGAGGTCCTGGTGCCGACCGAAGAGGTCATCGAGGTGCGCCGTGGCAAGAAGGTCAACACCGAGCGCCGCTTCATGCCGGGCTACGTGCTGGTGCGCATGGAGATGTCCGACCAGGGCTATCACCTCATCAACTCGATCAACCGGGTGACCGGCTTCCTCGGTCCGCAGGGCCGGCCGATGCCGATGCGCGACGCCGAGGTCGAGGCGATCCTCGGCCGCGTCCAGGAAGGCGAGGAAGCGCCGCGCACGCTGATCCACTTCGAGGTCGGTGAGAAGGTGAAGGTCAACGACGGCCCCTTCGAGGACTTCGACGGCATGGTCGAGGGCGTGGACGAAGAGAACCAGCGCCTGCGCGTCTCGGTCTCGATCTTCGGCCGCGAGACCCCGGTCGAGCTGGAGTTCACCCAGGTGACCAAGCAGGGCTGAGGCCCGAAGCGACCTGCGGGGCCTGCCTTTCGCGGCGGGCCTCGGTTCTGGCGGCCCCGCCGCCATCCCCCAGACCCAATGGCATGATCGCGGGCGCGCCCGGGCCGGACGGCCTCTGAGAGAGCGCCCGCAGACAGCCATTGCCCACCCGGGCCGCGCGCCCGGAACCCCTCTCCCAGATCAAGGCTTGCCGAATCCCGGACAGGGGTGTATCCGCGCGACCTGTCCCGGAGCCCGGGACGGCTTCCGTTGTGGGAGGCGAGGACGGCGCGCCGTCCGGACCAGACCACACAACATCAGTGCCGAGGGACGCGTCCCGCGGCAGTTGGAACAAAGGAGACGCCAAATGGCCAAGAAGCTTGCTGGCACGATGAAGCTGCAGATCCCTGCAGGCCAGGCAAACCCGAGCCCGCCGGTCGGCCCCGCGCTCGGTCAGCGTGGCATCAACATCATGGAATTCTGCAAGGCGTTCAACGCCAAGACGCAGGAGATGGAGCAGGGCGCCCCCTGCCCGACGCTGATCACCTACTACCAGGACAAGTCCTTCACGATGGAAATCAAGACGCCGCCGGCGTCTTATTACCTGAAGAAGGCCGCGGGCCTGAAGCCGGTCGGCAAGCGCAACCGTCCCCGCGGCGCCGAGAAGCCCGGTCGCGAGACCGTGGCGACCGTCACCCGCAAGCAGGTGCGCGAGATCGCCGAAGCCAAGATGCGCGACCTCTCGGCAACCGATGTCGAAAGCGCAATGAAAATCGTTCTGGGCTCGGCGAAGTCCATGGGTATCGAGGTGAAGTGAACATGGCAATGCTCGGAAAACGCACCCGCGCCGCGCGTGAGGCCTTCGCCGGCAAGGAAAACCTGACCGTCGAGGAAGCCGTCTCGCTGATCAAGGCGAACGCCAAGACGAAGTTCGACCAGACGCTCGAGATCGCGATGAACCTCGGCGTCGACCCGCGCCACGCCGACCAGATGGTCCGCGGCGTCGTCGGCCTGCCGAACGGCACCGGCAAGACCGTGCGCGTGGCTGTCTTCGCCCGCGGCGCCAAGGCCGACGAGGCCAAGGAAGCCGGCGCGGACATCGTCGGCGCGGAAGACCTTATGGAGACCATCCAGAACGGCACCATCGAGTTCGATCGCTGCATCGCGACCCCGGACATGATGCCCGTCGTCGGCCGCCTGGGTAAGATCCTCGGCCCGCGCAACCTGATGCCGAACCCCAAGGTCGGCACCGTGACCATGGACGTCAAGGAAGCCATCGAGGCGGCCAAGGGCGGCCAGGTCCAGTTCAAGGCCGAGAAGGCCGGCGTCGTGCACGCGGGCGTGGGCAAGGTCTCCTTCGACGAGGCCAAGCTGGTCGAGAACGTGCGCGCCTTCGTGGACGCGGTCTCCAAGGCCAAGCCGGCCGGCGCCAAGGGCACCTACATGAAGAAGGTGTTCCTGTCGTCGACCATGGGCCCCGGCGTGACCGTGGACATCTCGAACGCCACCGGCAACTGAGCCCTCGGGTTCGTCAGGATAGAGATGAGGCGGGCGGTCCTTCGGGGCCGCCCGTTTTTGTTTGTGCGGGGGAGGGGGTCTTGGGGGGTGACGTTGGTGCCGGGGCGTTCTTCACGGCTTTGAAGCGCGTGGTATGTCTCAGCACCTATTATTCCCCGGAGCGGTGAGAGCGGCGAGCACTCGGCCGCTGCCGAAAGCGGATCTGGCGCCTGGCTCTCCGTGCCCACTCTCACCCACGCTTCCCTTGCGCCCGAATAGCATCGAAGATGCCGGGCGCGCGCCGGAGCGGCCCTATGGGCCGGCGCTCCTTGGGGTGGCGTGCATAGCTTGCCTCTAGTCCTGACCTTGTCGGGATAAAGCGCTCTGCTCAGAGGTCAGCAGCGCCGGCCCCCGGTCCGGCGCGCACCCTCTGTCGAGCTGGTGGAGAGGGTGGTGGGGCGGCACAAGGCGACAGCGCGTTGATCAAACCTCTCAGTTGGACGCCACGCTGGCGCCAAAGCGCCCGCTTGCGTCCGAAGGGCAACGAAGATGCAGCGCCAATAACCCCGCGCGCTTCCTTGCGCCCGAATAGCACCGAAGGTGCCGGGCGCGCGCCGGACCGGCCCCTTGGGCCGGCGCTCCTTGGGGTGGCGTGCTTAGATCGCCGCCAGCCCTGACCTTGTTGGGATAAAGTGCTCGGCTCAGAGGTCGAAAGCGCCGGCCCCCGGTCCGGTGCGCGCCCTCTGGTGCGAGAGCGTTGAGCGGGGAGGGGGCTCTTTGTGAGGGTGGGGGCCTCGGTCACTGGCGCTTGGCGGTCTTCGGAGAAAGGCGCGAGGGGCCGAGCTGGTCTTGGCGGCTCTTGCTGCCCGAGTGACACTGGTCGTGGCCGGTGCGCTCCGATCGGCGCTCGGTTTCCGAGATCACATCCTCAACCCCACACCTCAGCCCACAGCCCGCCCCACGCCGCCCCCAACCCCACACCCCAGCCTACAGCCCACCCCCCACCTCTTGACCGCTCCGCCCCCGCAGGGCAGACTTTCCGGGCTTCCCCGAGGTCGGTCGCGGTTTTCCGCCATCGGCCCCTTGGCAATTTTCCGGAAATTCACTACACGCAGGGTTCGAGGGCGCCTGTGCGATTCGCGGGAGCCCTCGTTTCGTCCGAGACGGTGGGTCGGCCCTGTGCCGGTAAATCCTGCCTGAGACGGGAAGAGCATTTCGATCCTGCGCTTCGCGAAGCGTCGGATCAGCGATTGCGACACCCCGTTCGGACCTGACCGCCGGACCTTTCGAGGTCCAGCAAAAAGAGCCGGAGGGGAAACCCTCCATGAATTGGAGTGAAACTGTGGATAGAGCCCAGAAAGAGAAAGTGGTCGAGGAACTCGGCCAGATCTTCGAAAGCTCTGGCGTTGTGGTGGTTGCCCACTACGAAGGTCTCACGGTTGCCCAGATGCAGGATCTCCGGGGTCGCGCGCGCGATGCCGGTGCTTCCGTCCGCGTCGCCAAGAACCGGCTCGCAAAGATCGCTCTCGAGGGCAAGCAGTGCGAAAGCATCACGCAATACCTCGAGGGCATGACGGTCCTCACCTATTCCGAAGACCCCGTGGCAGCCGCCAAGGTGGTCGAGGATTTCGCCAAGGATAATGCCAAGCTGCAGATCCTCGGCGGTGCCATGGGTGGCGACCATCTGGACCGGGCCGGTGTCGAAGCCGTGTCGAAGATGCCCTCGCGCGACGAGCTTATCGCTCAGATTGCGAGCTGCATCGGGGCACCCGCTTCGAACATCGCCGGTGCGATCGGCGCGCCTGCTTCGAACATCGCTTCCATCCTTTCCACGATCGAGGAAAAGGCCGAAGCGGCTTAAGGCATCCATGCAGATCATCGTGGGGTTGCAAACCGCACGTTGGGACACATCTAGTTACGGAAAGAAGTCACAATGGCTGATCTGAAGAAACTCGCAGAAGAAATCGTCAACCTGACGCTTCTCGAAGCCCAGGAACTCAAGACCATCCTCAAGGATGAATACGACATCGAGCCCGCCTCCGGCGGTGCCGTGATGGTCGCAGGCGGCGCCGGTGGCGACGCAGGCGGCGCGGCTGCCGAAGAGCAGACCGAATTCGACGTCATCCTGAAGTCGGCCGGCGCATCCAAGATCAACGTGATCAAGGAAGTTCGCGGCATCACCGGCCTTGGCCTCAAGGAAGCCAAGGAACTGGTCGAAGCCGGCGGCAAAGCCGTCAAGGAGCAGGTCTCCAAGGACGAAGCCGAAGAGATCAAGAAGAAGCTCGAAGACGCAGGCGCGGAAATCGAGCTCAAGTAATCCGGCGCGGAGGCGGTTCGCGCCGCTTCCGACCGCGACACGCTTTCGGCTGGATCCGGAGAAATCCGGGTCCAGCCAAGCCTGTCTCAGAGAGGCCCCTTGGTGAGCCGGGGCTTTTCTCAGGCAAGGCTTCTTCGATCGGGAGGCTTCTGGTGGGACAGGGGCCGGGAATGGATCGAAGCTTTCCTTCTCGGTTGAGCGCGCGCCCGGAGCCCGACGGGCCCGCGCTCGGAAGAGACACTGAAAGGTGACAAGCGACCATGGCGCAATCCTTCCTTGGCCAGAAACGTCTTCGCAAATATTACGGCAAGATCCGCGAAGTGCAGGAGATGCCGAACCTGATCGAGGTCCAGAAGCGGTCCTACGATCTGTTCCTGAAATCCGGCGACCAGCCTGCCCCCGTCGACGGCGAGGGCATCAAGGGCGTGTTCCAGTCGGTCTTCCCGATCAAGGACTTCAACGAGACCGCGGTGCTCGAGTTCGTCGACTACGAGCTCGAGAAGCCGAAGTACGACGTCGACGAATGCCAGCAGCGCGACATGACCTATTCCGCTCCGCTGAAGGTCACCCTGCGGCTGATCGTCTTCGATGTCGACGAGGACACGGGCGCCAAGTCGGTCAAGGACATCAAGGAGCAGGACGTCTTCATGGGCGACATGCCCCTGATGACGCCCAACGGCACCTTCATCGTCAACGGCACCGAGCGGGTGATCGTCTCCCAGATGCACCGCTCGCCGGGCGTCTTCTTCGACCATGACAAGGGCAAGACGCATTCCTCGGGCAAGCTGCTGTTCGCCTGCCGCATCATTCCCTACCGCGGCTCCTGGCTGGACTTCGAGTTCGACGCCAAGGACATCGTCTTCGCGCGCATCGACCGCCGCCGGAAGCTTCCCGTGACCACGCTCCTCTACGCGCTTGGTCTCGACCAGGAAGCGATCATGGACGCCTATTACAACACGGTCGACTTCAGCCTCGACAAGGGCAAGGGCTGGGTCACCAAGTTCTTCCCCGACCGGGTGCGCGGCACGCGGCCGACCTATGACCTCGTGGACGCGGGCACCGGCGAGGTGATCGCCGAGGCGGGCAAGAAGGTCACGCCCCGCGCGGTCAAGAAGCTCAAGGACGAGGGCAAGGTCGAGAACCTGCTGGTGCCCTTCGACCATATCGTCGGCAAGTTCGTCGCCAAGGACATCATCAACGAGGAGACCGGCGCGATCTACGTCGAGGCCGGCGACGAGCTGACCTGGACCGTCGACAAGGACGGCGAAGTGACCGGCGGCACCCTCAAGGAGCTGATGGATGCCGGCGTGACCGAGATCCCGGTCCTCGACATCGATAACATCAACGTGGGTCCGTACATGCGGAACACCATGGCGCAGGACAAGAACATGAACCGCGAAAGCGCGCTCATGGACATCTACCGCGTCATGCGTCCGGGCGAGCCGCCCACGGTCGAGGCCGCCTCGGCGCTCTTCGACACGCTGTTCTTCGACGGCGAGCGGTATGACCTCTCGGCCGTCGGCCGGGTGAAGATGAACATGCGTCTCGCGCTCGAGAAGCCCGACACCCAGCGCACGCTGGACCGCGAGGACATCGTCGCCTGCATCAAGGCGCTGGTGGAACTGCGCGACGGCAAGGGCGAGGTCGACGACATCGACCACCTCGGCAACCGCCGGGTGCGCTCGGTCGGCGAGCTGATGGAGAACCAATACCGCGTGGGTCTGCTGCGCATGGAGCGCGCCATCAAGGAGCGCATGTCCTCGGTCGAGATCGACACGGTCATGCCGCAGGACCTGATCAACGCCAAGCCCGCCGCCGCCGCGGTGCGCGAGTTCTTCGGCTCCTCGCAGCTGTCGCAGTTCATGGACCAGACCAACCCGCTGTCGGAAGTGACGCACAAGCGCCGCCTCTCGGCCCTCGGGCCCGGCGGTCTGACCCGCGAACGCGCCGGCTTCGAGGTCCGCGACGTGCATCCGACGCACTACGGCCGGATGTGCCCGATCGAGACGCCGGAAGGTCCGAACATCGGCCTGATCAACTCGCTCGCCACCTTCGCGCGGGTGAACAAGTACGGCTTCATCGAGACCCCCTACCGCGTGGTCAACGAAGGGCAGGTGACGGACGAGGTCCGCTACATGTCCGCCACCGAGGAGATGCGCCACACCATCGCGCAGGCCAACGCCGTGCTCGACGAGAGCGGCAAGTTCGTCAACGAGCTGGTCAACACCCGCCAGGCGGGCGACTACACGCTGGCGCCCTCGGGTGACGTCGACCTGATCGACGTCTCGCCGAAGCAGCTGGTCTCGGTCGCGGCCTCGCTGATCCCGTTCCTCGAGAACGACGACGCGAACCGCGCGCTGATGGGCTCGAACATGCAGCGGCAGGCCGTGCCGACGCTGCGCTCCGAGGCGCCGCTGGTCGGCACCGGCATCGAGGGCATCGTCGCCCGTGACTCCGGTGCGGCGATCATGGCCCGCCGCGGCGGCGTGATCGACCAGGTCGACGCAATGCGCATCGTGGTCCGCGCGACGGAAGATCTCGAGCCCGGCGACCCGGGCGTCGACATCTACCGCCTGCGCAAGTTCCAGCGCTCGAACCAGAACACCTGCATCAACCAGCGTCCCCAGGTGACGGTGGGCCAGCAGGTCGAGAAGGGCGAAGTGATCGCCGACGGTCCCTCCACCGACATGGGGGAACTGGCGCTCGGCAAGAACGTCATCGTCGCCTTCATGCCCTGGAACGGCTACAACTACGAGGACTCGATCCTGATCTCCGAGCGCATCGCGCAGGACGACGTGTTCACCTCCGTGCACATCGAGGAATTCGAAGTGGCGGCGCGCGACACCAAGCTCGGGCCGGAAGAGATCACCCGCGACATCCCCAACGTCGGCGAGGAAGCGCTCCGCAACCTCGACGAGGCGGGCATCGTCTACATCGGCGCCGACGTGGAGCCGGGCGACATCCTCGTGGGTAAGATCACGCCGAAGGGCGAAAGCCCGATGACGCCGGAGGAGAAACTGCTCCGCGCCATCTTCGGCGAGAAGGCCTCGGACGTGCGCGACACCTCGCTGCGCGTGAAGCCGGGCGACTACGGCACCGTCGTGGAGGTCCGCGTCTTCAACCGTCACGGCGTCGAGAAGGACGAGCGCGCGCTGCAGATCGAGCGTGAAGAGATCGAACAGCTGGCGCGCGACCGCGACGACGAGCTGGCGATCCTCGACCGCAACATCTACGCGCGTCTCAAGACCATGATCCTCGGCAAGACCGCGGTGAAGGGTCCCAAGGGCGTGAAGGCCAACTCCGAGATCACCGAGGAGCTGCTGGACAGCCTGACCCGCGGTCAGTGGTGGCAGCTCGCCCTCGGCGAGGAAGAGGACGCCAAGCACGTCGAGGCCCTGAACGAGCAGTACGAGGCGCAGAAGCGCGCGCTCGACGCCCGCTTCGACGACAAGGTCGAGAAGGTGCGCCGGGGCGACGACCTGCCGCCGGGCGTGATGAAGATGGTCAAGGTCTTCGTCGCGGTGAAGCGCAAGCTGCAGCCGGGCGACAAGATGGCCGGCCGTCACGGCAACAAGGGCGTCATCAGCCGCGTCGTGCCGATCGAGGACATGCCGTTCCTCGGCGACGGCACGCCGGTCGACTTCTGCCTCAACCCGCTCGGCGTGCCGAGCCGGATGAACGTCGGTCAGATCCTCGAGACCCACATGGGCTGGGCCGCGCGCGGCCTCGGCATCAAGGTCGACGAGGCGCTGCAGGACTACCGCCGTTCGGGCGACCTGACGCCGGTCCGCGAAGCCATGCACAACGCCTATGGCGATGATGTCTACGACGAGGGCATCAAGGACATGGACGAGCAGCGCCTGCTCGAGGCGGCCGCCAATGTGACCCGCGGTGTGCCGATCGCCACCCCGGTCTTCGACGGTGCGAAAGAGCCCGACGTCAACGACGCGCTGACCCGCGCGGGCTTTGACGAGAGCGGCCAGTCGATCCTCTTCGACGGGCGCACGGGCGAGCAGTTCGCACGGCCGGTGACCGTCGGCGTGAAGTACCTGCTGAAGCTGCACCACCTGGTGGACGACAAGATCCACGCGCGCTCGACCGGCCCCTACAGCCTGGTCACGCAGCAGCCGCTCGGCGGCAAGGCGCAGTTCGGCGGTCAGCGCTTCGGCGAGATGGAGGTCTGGGCCCTGGAAGCCTACGGCGCGGCCTACACCCTGCAGGAAATGCTGACGGTGAAGTCCGACGACGTGGCAGGCCGGACCAAGGTCTACGAGTCGATCGTCAAGGGCGAGGACAACTTCGAGGCCGGAGTGCCGGAATCGTTCAACGTGCTCGTCAAGGAGGTCCGGGGTCTGGGCCTCAACATGGAACTCCTGGATGCGGAGGAAGACGAGGAGTGACGCGCTCCCCCGGCGCGGGGCCCCTGGCCCCGCCCCGGTTTCCGCGCGGAAACCGGCTGGAATTTCACGAAAATTCCCGCCGCTCCTCCCCCCCGCACCCTCTGAACTTTGAGGATTTGAGATGAACCAGGAAATCACCAACAACCCGTTCAACCCGCTGACCCCGCAAAAGGCCTTTGACGAGATCAAGGTGTCGCTCGCGTCGCCCGAACGGATCCTCAGCTGGTCCTTCGGCGAGATCAAGAAGCCCGAGACGATCAACTACCGCACGTTCAAGCCCGAGCGTGACGGGTTGTTCTGCGCGCGCATCTTCGGCCCGATCAAGGACTACGAGTGCCTCTGCGGCAAGTACAAGCGCATGAAGTATCGCGGCGTCGTCTGCGAGAAATGCGGCGTCGAGGTCACCCTCCAGAAGGTGCGCCGCGAGCGCATGGGCCACATCGAGCTGGCCGCGCCCTGCGCCCACATCTGGTTCCTGAAGTCGCTGCCCTCGCGCATCGGCCTGATGCTGGACATGACCCTGCGCGACCTCGAGCGGATTCTCTACTTCGAGAACTACGTCGTGATCGAGCCGGGCCTGACCGACCTGACCTACGGCCAGCTGATGACCGAGGACGAGTTCCTCGACGCGCAGGACCAGTACGGCATGGACGCCTTCACCGCCAATATCGGCGCCGAGGCGATCCGCGAGATGCTGTCGCAGATCGACCTCGAGGCCGAGGCCGAGCAGCTGCGCGAGGAGCTGAAGGAAGCCACCGGCGAACTGAAGCCCAAGAAGATCATCAAGCGTCTGAAAGTGGTCGAGAACTTCCTCGAGAGCGGCAACCGCCCCGAGTGGATGATCATGACCGTGATCCCGGTCATTCCGCCGGAACTGCGCCCGCTGGTTCCGCTGGACGGCGGCCGCTTCGCGACCTCGGACCTGAACGACCTCTATCGCCGGGTGATCAACCGCAACAACCGCCTCAAGCGCCTGATCGAACTGCGCGCGCCGGACATCATCGTCCGCAACGAGAAGCGGATGCTGCAGGAATCCGTCGACGCTCTGTTCGACAACGGCCGCCGCGGCCGCGTCATCACCGGCGCCAACAAGCGCCCGCTGAAGTCGCTCTCGGACATGCTCAAGGGCAAGCAGGGCCGGTTCCGTCAGAACCTGCTCGGCAAGCGCGTGGACTTCTCGGGCCGTTCGGTCATCGTGACCGGCCCGGAGCTGAAGCTGCACCAGTGCGGCCTGCCGAAGAAGATGGCGCTCGAGCTGTTCAAGCCCTTCATCTACTCGCGGCTCGAGGCCAAGGGCCTTTCCTCGACGGTGAAACAGGCCAAGAAGCTCGTCGAGAAAGAGCGCCCCGAGGTCTGGGACATCCTCGACGAGGTGATCCGCGAGCACCCGGTGCTGCTGAACCGCGCGCCGACCCTGCACCGCCTGGGCATCCAGGCCTTCGAGCCGGTCCTCATCGAGGGCAAGGCGATCCAGCTGCACCCGCTCGTCTGCTCGGCCTTCAACGCCGACTTCGACGGTGACCAGATGGCCGTGCACGTGCCGCTCTCGCTCGAGGCGCAGCTCGAGGCGCGGGTCCTGATGATGTCCACGAACAACGTGCTGTCGCCGGCCAACGGCGCGCCGATCATCGTGCCGTCGCAGGACATGATCCTGGGTCTCTACTACACCACCATCATGCGCGAAGGCATGAAGGGCGAGGACATGGTCTTCGGCTCGGTGGAAGAGGTCGAACACGCGCTGAACGCGGGCGAGGTGCATCTGCACGCCAAGATCCACTGCCGCGTGAAGCAGATCGACGACGAAGGCCAGGAGGTCATCCGCCGCTACGAGACCACGCCGGGCCGCGTGCGCCTGGGCGCGCTTCTGCCGCTCAACACCAAGGCCCCCTTCGAGCTGGTCAACACGCTTCTGCGGAAGAAGGACGTGCAGCGCGTCATCGACACCGTCTACCGCTACTGCGGCCAGAAGGAATCGGTGATCTTCTGCGACCAGATCATGTCCATGGGCTTCAAGGAGGCGTTCCGCGCGGGCATCTCCTTCGGCAAGGACGACATGGTCATTCCGCAGGACAAGTGGTCGATCGTCGAAGAGACCCGCGAGCAGGTCAAGGACTTCGAACAGCAGTACATGGACGGCCTGATCACCCAGGGTGAGAAGTACAACAAGGTTGTGGACGCCTGGTCGAAGTGCAACGACAAGGTGACCGAGGCGATGATGTCGACCATCTCGGCGGCCAAGACCGACGAGAACGGCGCCGAGGCAGAGCCGAACTCGGTCTACATGATGGCCCACTCCGGCGCCCGTGGCTCGGTGACCCAGATGAAGCAGCTGGGCGGCATGCGCGGCCTGATGGCCAAGCCGAACGGCGACATCATCGAGACGCCGATCATCTCGAACTTCAAGGAAGGTCTGACCGTTCTTGAATACTTCAACTCGACGCACGGCGCCCGGAAGGGTCTGTCGGACACCGCGTTGAAGACGGCGAACTCGGGTTACCTGACCCGCCGCCTGGTGGACGTGGCGCAGGATTGCATCGTGCGTCTGCACGACTGCGGCACCGACCGGTCGATTACCGCCGAGGCGGCGATCTCCGACGGTGAGGTGGTGGCCTCGCTCGGCGAGCGCCTGCTGGGCCGCGTCGCGGCCGAGGACATCCTGAAGCCGGGCACCGACGAGGTCCTGGTCAAGGAAGGCCAGCTCATCGACGAGCGCACCTCGGATGCCATCGAGGAGGCCGCGGTCCAGAACGCGCGCATCCGCTCGCCGCTGACCTGCGACGCCGAAGAGGGTGTCTGCGCCATGTGCTACGGGCGTGACCTTGCGCGCGGCACCATGGTCAACACCGGCGAGGCCGTGGGCATCATCGCGGCGCAGTCGATCGGCGAGCCGGGCACCCAGCTGACCATGCGGACCTTCCACATCGGCGGCGTCGCCCAGGGTGGCCAGCAGAGCTTCCTGGAGGCCTCGCAGTCGGGCAAGATCGAATACGAGAACCCGAACACGCTGGTGAGCGCAGCCGGTGACCTTCTGGTCATGGGCCGCAACATGAAGATCCGCATCGTCGGTGAGGATGGCGCCGAGCGCGCCAGCCACAAGGTCGGCTACGGCACCAAGCTCTTCGTCCAGGAAGGCCAGGACATCGAGCGCGGTGACAAGCTCTTCGAGTGGGACCCCTACACCCTGCCGATCATCGCCGAGAAGGACGGTGTGGCCCGTCACGTCGACCTGGTGAACGGCGTCGCCGTCCGCGAGGAGACCGACGAAGCCACCGGCATGAGCCAGAAGATCGTGACCGACTGGCGCGCCGCGCCCAAGGGCAACGAGCTCAAGCCCGAGATCATCCTTCAGGACGAGAACGGCGAGCCGGTGCGCAACGACCAGGGCAACCCGGTCACCTACCCGATGTCGGTGGATGCGATCCTCTCCTGCGAGGACGGCGAGTCGGTCAAGGCCGGCGACGTCGTGGCGCGGATCCCGCGCGAGGGCGCGAAGACCAAGGACATCACCGGCGGTCTGCCGCGTGTGGCCGAGCTCTTCGAGGCACGCCGTCCGAAGGACCACGCCATCATCGCGGAAATCGACGGCTACGTGCGCTTCGGCAAGGACTACAAGAACAAGCGCCGTATCACCATCGAGCCGGCGGACGAGAACCTCGATCCCAAGGAATACATGATCCCCAAGGGCAAGCATATTCCGGTGGTCGAAGGCGATTACGTCCAGAAGGGCGACTACATCATGGACGGCAACCCCGCGCCGCATGACATCCTGTCGATCATGGGTGTCGAGGCGCTGGCGAACTACATGATCAACGAGGTCCAGGACGTCTACCGGCTGCAGGGCGTGAAGATCAACGACAAGCACGTCGAGGTCATCGTCCGGCAGATGCTGCAGAAGTGGGAGATCCTCGACAGCGGCGACACCACGCTCCTCAAGGGCGAGCATGTCGACAAGATCGAGTTCGACGAGGCCAACGCCAAGGCCGAGAAGAAGGGCGGGCGCCTGGCCAAGGGCGAGCCGATCCTGCTCGGCATCACCAAGGCTTCGCTGCAGACCCGGTCCTTCATCTCGGCGGCCTCCTTCCAGGAGACCACCCGCGTGCTCACCGAGGCCTCGGTGCAGGGCAAGGTGGATAACCTCCTGGGTCTGAAGGAAAACGTGATCGTGGGCCGGCTGATCCCGGCAGGCACCGGCGGCGCGATCAACCGCGTCGAGAAGGTCGCCTCGGACCGAGACAACGTGGTGATCGAGGCGCGCCGGGCGGAGGCCGAAGAGGCCGCCCGCCTCGCCGCCCCGGCCGAGGATCTCGCCGGTGGCGAGAGCCTCGACACGGTGATCGAGGACACCTCGGAAAGCCGCGAGTAAGCGCCGCGCGAGAGAGAAACAGAAAAAGGCCCCCGGCGGATCGCCGGGGGCCTTTTTCGTTGGCGGGGTTGAGGTGTGTGTAGGGGCCGGGGCACTCGCTGCGGGCCGTGCGTGGTCAGGAGCGACGGGGCAGGGGGGCGGTCGCTGCGGCTACGACGGGTCAGGAGCGGTGGTGCTGTGACGCGAGATCCGCGCAGGCACGGGGCCCCGGGGGCGCGGACACCGGCCCGCGGTTCAGAAATCGGCGTGTGGGGCAGGGGGGTAGAGCGAAGGCTGAGACAGGAAGGGGCCACTCAAAGGCCCATAGGCCTCGCACTGCTACGAGGCGTGGGGAAAAACGTCCCTAAAACAGGCCACTTCAACCGCCCCCGAGGCGCCGCGCGCCTTACCCGCAGCCCGCGATCTCCACCGCGTGGCTCTGGCCGAGCACGGTGAAGGTCAGCGCCGAACGGTCGAGCGCGAAGGGCTTCTGCTCCATGTGGCGGATCTCGGTCGCGGCGATCAAAGTGCCGCCCTCGCGCCGGGTCGCGGGTTCGGCGACCCAGAGGTAGGGATTGCCGGTCTCCACCACGGTCTCTTCCTCGCGGCCCGCCGGCGGCATCTCGATTCGCGCCTCGAGCCGCAGCCCGTCGCCCTCGCGCGGGGCGATGGAGCAGCTCACCCCCGCGACCCCCACCTCCTCGGCGGAAAAGGGCCGGTCGGCCAGCGCCGCCACGATCGCCGGGTCGCGCGCGCCCTGGCCCGCGGGCAGGAGCCCTGAGAAGCGCAGCTCGTGCGGCATGCAGATGTCCTTGCAGACCCCCAGCTGCATGTCGCCCGCCAGCCGCACGTCGCCGGGCCCCGCGGGCCGCACGGCCAACGGCAGGACCAGCTCCGTCTCGTAGCCGATGCTGCGCATCCCGGCCTGGTCGAAGACCTCGGGCCGGGGCCAGATCACCGAGACGCCGCCGAGGTTGTCGGACCCGCGCCAGCCGAACTCGGGCGGGATGCCGGCGTCGCCCGGGGCGCGCCAATAGGTCTTCCAGCCGGGCGCCAGCTTCAGGTGCAGCGCGGCGATATGGGTGCCGTCGGCGCGCCGCCATCCCGGGCGCAGCTCGGCCGCGACCACGGCGTCGAGCTCTTCGGCCGGGGCAGGCGCGGGGGTGACGGTGAGGGCGAGCGCCGCGGCGGCGGCGAAAAGACTGGCACGGATCATCGCACCGATCTGCCGCGTTGGGGGTGAAATGAAAAGTCACGTCTCGGAGACAAGCCGCGACCTTGCGCCCCCGCGCGCCCGCCGCCATGCTGAGAAGGTCATGCAAGGACAGGACATGTTATCCACCGACCCGGAAACCGATCTGACCGGCCGCATGCTGATCGCCATGCCCGGGATGGAGGACCATCGCTTCGACCGCGCGGTGGTCTTCATCTGCGCGCATTCCGAGGACGGCGCCATGGGGCTGATCGTGAACAAGCCCGCGCCGGGGATCGAGCTGGCGACCCTGCTCGAACAGCTCGAGATCGACATGGTCGAGGGCCTGGGCATGGAGCCGGTCTTCTTCGGCGGCCCTGTGGAGACCGGGCGCGGCTTCGTGCTGCACAGCAGCGACTTCCAGTCGGATGTGACCTCGCTCGACGTGACCGAAGGGCTGGCGATGACCGCGACGCTCGACATCCTCGAGGAGATCGGCGCGGGGCGCGGCCCGGCGCGGCGGCGGATGTGCCTGGGCTACGCGGGCTGGGGGCCGGGGCAGCTCGAGGCCGAGCTGCAGGCCAACGGCTGGCTGGTCTGCGATTCCTCGGACGCGCTGGTCTTCGGGCCGGATGCCGCCGCCACCTGGGAGGCGGCGCTGGCGTCGCTGGGGGTGTCCTCGCTGATGCTCTCGGCCGAGGGCGGGCAGGCCTGAAGGGCTGGGCCTGCGCGTGAGAGTGGTGGGCCTAAGATGTTGATTCGAAATCGTTACTTGTGAGTCGCGCGGCCTGAATTTTGGCGGGTTGAGCGCCGTTTCAGCACGCCCTCACGCTGCCCAGTGAAACTCGCGTTAACCAAAACGCCGGGCCGCGCTGGCCCCCTCACACGTTACGCCAAACCCCCACCTACCGCGGCGCGGCGGCGCGGCTCAGCCGGTCGTTGATCGCGATCCCCAGCCCGCGGTGCGGCACCGGGGCGACGGCGATGACCGAGCGCCCCATGCGGTCGAGCGCGTGCAGATGCGCGAAGAGATTGGCCGCCGCTTCGGTCAGATCCTCGCGCTCCGAGAGGTTCAGATCGCAGGGCATCTCGCCGAAGCCCAGCCGCGCCTCGCCCTCCTGCCATTCCGCCGCGTTGAGCCGCATTTCGGCGCGCGGCGCGTAATGCGAGGGCGTCTGCCCGGGGGCCGAGATCGCCTCGGTGTCGCGCCGGGTGAAGACCCGCGCGCCCAGCGTCTCGGCCAGGGCCTCGGCGGTGATCCCGCCGGGCCGCAGGAGCGTCGGCTTGCCGGTCAGCCCCAGGATCGTCGATTCGAGCCCCACCTCGGCGGGCCCGCCGGCCACCACCGCGTCGATCCGCCCGTCGAGCGTGTCGAGCACATGTTCGGGCCGGGTCGGGCTGATCCGCCCGGAGCGATTGGCCGAGGGCGCCGCCACCCCGCCGCCGAAGGCCGAGAGGAGCTGCCGGGCGACCGGATGCGCGGGCATGCGGATGCCGACCGAGCCCAGCCCCGCCGTCACCAGCTTCGACAGGGGCGCGCCGTCCCGCAGAGGCAGCACCAGGGTCAGCGGCCCGGGCCAATAGGCGGCGGCCAGCGCCTCGGCGGCCTCGGACCAGACCGCCAGCGCCTTGGCCTGGTCGAGGCTCGCGACATGGGTGATCAGCGGGTTGAAATCCGGCCGGTCCTTGGCCGCGAAGATCCCCGCGACCGCGGCATCCGAGGAGGCATCTGCGCCGAGCCCGTAGACGGTCTCGGTCGGAAAGGCGACGAGTCCGCCGCGGCGCCAGATCTCCGTGGCGCGCGTGATGTCGGCCTCTGCCAAGGTCAGACGTTCGGTCATCCTGGGCCCCCGACCCCGTGACGCGGCGTTTCTGTTGCCGGGTCGCACCCTTGCAATACAGGTTTTGCCAAGTAGAACCATGCTCTGGCTTGGGTCGCCTCCCTAGTGGAAGCCGCCGCCCTTGCCAAGACGCCGAGGAGATGTGTCATGCCTTATGCGGCGCCCGTTGCGGATTTCCGGTTCCTGTTCGACCACGTGGTCGACCTGGCCCGCGTGACCGAGAAGGATCGATATGCCGATGCCACCCCCGACGTGGTCGAGGCGATCCTGACCGAGGCCGGCAAGCTCAGCGAAGAGGTCATCGCCCCCACCCGCCGCAACGGCGACACCGACGGCGCGCGGCTGGAGAACGGCGTGGTGCGCACCTCCAAGGGCTTCAAGGAGGCCTACCAGGCGCTGGCCGAGGGCGGCTGGGTCGCCATCGCCGCGGGCCAGGAGCACGGCGGCATGGGCCTGCCGCAGGCCATGGCCACCGCGGTCAACGACATGCTGTCGGCGGCGAATCTCTCGCTGCAGCTCTGCCCGCTCCTGAGCCAGGGCCAGATCGACGCGCTCGAGGCCTGGGGCTCGGAGGAGCTGAACGCGCTCTACCTGCCGAAGCTCATCTCGGGCGAATGGACCGGCACGATGAACCTGACCGAACCGCAGGCGGGCTCGGACGTCGGCGCGGCGCGGGCCAAGGCCGAGCCCAACGGCGACGGCTCCTACGCGGTCAGCGGCCAGAAGATCTACATCTCCTGGGGCGATCACGACGTGGCCGAGAACGTCTGCCACCTGGTGCTGGCGCGGCTGCCCGACGCCGCCCCCGGGACCAAGGGTCTGAGCCTCTTCATGGTGCCGAAATACATCCCCGACGCCGAGGGCAACCTCGGCCCCGCGAACAGCCTGCGGGTCGTCTCGCTCGAGGAAAAGCTGGGCCTGCACGGCTCGCCGACCGCGGTGATGGAATACGACGGCGCCCAGGGCTGGCTCGTGGGCGAGCCCAACGGCGGCATCAAGGCGATGTTCACCATGATGAACAACGCCCGGCTCGGCGTCGGCGCCCAGGGTGTCGGCATCGCCGACGGCGCCTATCAGCACGCGCTGGCCTATGCCCAGGACCGCACCCAGGGCAAATCGCATCTGCCCGACGCCACCGGCAGCATCGTCGATCATGCCGATGTGCGCCGGATGCTGGCCTCGATGAAGGCCGATGTCTTCGCTGCCCGCGCCATCGCGCTCGCTTGCGGCGTGGCGATCGACATGGCCCGCGCCGGCGGCGAGGCCGAATGGGAGGCGCGCGCCGCGCTCCTGACGCCCATCGCCAAGGCCTTTGGCACCGAGACCGGCATCCGCGTCGCCAACGAGGGCGTGCAGGTCCACGGCGGCATGGGCTTCGTCGAGGAGACCGGCGCGGCGCAGTTCTTGCGCGACGTCCGGGTGACCGCGATCTACGAGGGCACCAATGGCATCCAGGCCATGGACCTCGTTGGCCGCAAGATGATGGACGGCGGCGAGGCGGCCTTCCTGCTTCTGGACGAGATCGAAGGCTTCGCCGAGACCGCCCGCAGCGAGATGCCGGACCTCGCCGAGCCGGTCTGGCAGGCCACCGAGACCCTGCGCGAGACGGTCGAATGGCTGGTCGCCGAGAAGGACATGAACGCGCGCTTCGCGGGCTCCATGCCTTTCCTCATGGGCTTCGCCCGGGTGCTCGGCGGCTATTACCACCTGCGCGCGGCTAAGGCCGATCCCGAGGGACCCCGGGCGCGGCTGGCGCGCTTCTACATCACCCGGCTCCTGCCGGAACACGCGGGGCTCCTGGCCCATGCGCGCGGCGGGGCCGAGGACCTCTATGCGATCACGCCGGACGACCTCGCGGCATGAACGTGGCGGCGCGCGGCATAAGGTATCCTTGGGAGGAGCCGCCCGCCGAGGGTGAGGCCATCGAGGTGGCCGAGGGCGTGCTGTGGCTGCGGCTGCCGCTGCCCATGGCGCTCGATCACGTCAATGTCTACGCGCTGGACGACGGCGACAGCTGGACCGTGGTCGACACCGGGGTGCACAGCCGCCGCGCCGTGGCGATCTGGGAGGCGCTTCTGGCCGGGCCGCTCAAGGGCAAGCCGGTGGGGCGGGTGATCCTGACCCATCACCATCCCGACCACGTCGGCATGGCCGGCTGGTTCAAGGAGCAGCACGGCGCCGAGATCGTCACCACCCGCACCGCCATGCTCATGGCGCGGATGCTGACGCTCGACGAACAGGCCCGCCCGACCGAAGAGACCCTGCGCTTCTGGCGGCGCTGCGGCATGGAACGGCGGATCTACGACGAGCGCGCCGCCAGCCGGCCCTTCAATTTCGCCGACATCGTGCATCCGATCCCGCTGGGCTACAGCCGGATCAAGGAGGGCGACCGCATGGTCATCGGCGGCCGCGACTGGACCGTGCGGATCGGCAACGGCCATGCGCCGGAACATGCGACCTTCTGGTCCGAGGACGGCGAGCTGGTGCTGGCGGGCGACCAGATCCTGCCCTCGATCAGCTCCAACATCGGGGTCTATGCCACCGAGCCCGAGGCCGACCCGGTCGCCGACTGGATCGAGGCCTGCACCCGGCTCAGCGAGCATGCCACACCCGAGCAACTGGCCCTTGGCGGGCACAAGCGGCCCTTCCGGGGCATACCGACGCGGCTGCGCCAGCTGGTCGACAACCACCACGGCGCGCTGGGGCGGCTCGAGGCCTTCCTGGCCGAAGAGCCGCGCAGCGCCGCGGAATGTTTCCCGCCGCTCTTCATGCGCCGCATCTCGGACGGCGAATACGGGCTCGCCATGGTCGAGGCCATGGCCCATTGCCTGCACCTCTGGCACCACGGCCGGGCCGAGCGTCACCTCGACGCCGCCGAGGCGTGGCGCTTTCGCGCCATATAGGGCGGATGCGGCCATTCGCGCGCCCGTGGCGGCGTGACAGCCCCGCTCGAATCCGCTAGATCGCGGGCCGACACGCAGTTTGGAAGGATACCAGCCATGGCCGAACACAAGCACGGCGAGATGGACATCAAGGACCACGAGAAGACCTTCGCGGGGTTTGTCACCTTCACCATCCGCACGGTGGTCGTGATCCTCGTGGCGGTGGTTCTGCTGGCGATGTTCAACGCCTGATCGGCGCCGCGCAAAGCGCGAGGGAGGGGACGGTTCATGCGGAAGAGATTCCCGCGCCTGCCGGCGCTGCCGGTCCTTGCGGCCCTGGCGCTGGCCGCCTGCGCCGAGCCGCAGAGCAACGCCGCCTCTCCCGAGGAAATCACCCGCGCGGCCTATCGCCATGACGGGCCGCCGGCGCTGACGCTCTACACCATGGTGTCGAACAACTCCGGCGCCGGGGCCCATACGAGCCTGATGATCAACGGCTCGCAGCGGGTGATCTTCGATCCCGCGGGCTCGGTGAAACACCCCCAGATCCCCGAGAAGGGCGACGTGCTCTACGGCATCACGCCCGAGGTGGCGCGCTTCTACGAAAGCGCCCATGCCCGCGAGACCTATCACGTCGTGGTGCAGCGCGTTGAGGTGAGCCCCGAGGTCGCCGAACGGGCGCTGCGGCTCGCCATGGCCAATGGCGCGGTCGGACCGATGTTCTGCACCAGCGAGACCGCGGGCATCCTGCGCCAGCTGCCGGGCTTCGAGAGCATCTCTCCGGTGCTCTTCCCCAAGCGGCTGGCCGAACAGTTCGGCGCGGTGCCCGGCGTCGAGACCCGGGCGGTCTACGAGAGTGACGCCGACGACAAGACCGAGGCCGTCGAAGCCTTCCGGAAGTCCGGCGGCGCCTGAGGGCATCTGAGCGGGGAAGGGAATTTGGCGCGCGGGCCGTCTCAGGCAGGGTCGTTGGTCCCCGCATGCTCCCGGAACTGCAGCTTAGAAAAGCGCGTGGCAGGGCCTGACCTTCGCACCGCGCCCCTCTGACCTCAGCCCAAGACCCGGCGCCTCAGCGCAACGGCAGGACCGACCGGCCCCCGAGCCTCAGCCCAGGAACCCGAGCCCCAGCCCCAGCACCGCTGCGCCGGTCAGCATGGCGGCGGGCACGTTCTTCGACCAATAACCCACCGCGAAGGTGACGAGCGCCGCCACGAAGCGCACCGGCTCGAACTCGCCGCCGGTGCCGCGCGGCCAGATCACCAGAGGCGCGATCAGCGCCGGCAGCACCGCCACGGCGGTGTAGCGCAGGTGGCGCAGCACCCAGGGCGGCATCTCACGGTCGCCCACGAGGCCGAGGAACAGGAACCGCATCCCGAAACTGCCGAGCCCCAGCCCGACGATGACGATCCAGAGGGTGCCGGTGTCGATCATGTCCGCGTTCCTTCCGCGCTCCGCGCCTCGAGCCGGCGCTCGGTCTCGGCGCCCGCGACCATGCCGATGATCCCGCCGACGATCAGGCCGAGGTTGAAGGGCAGCCAGGCGAAGACCAGCGAGCCGGTCACCGCCGCCAGGGCCGCTACCACGTGGGCGGGCGTGCGCAGCATCGGCCCGATCATCGCCAGGAAGGCGATGGGCAGCGCGAAGTCGAGCCCGTAGCCCGTCGAGATCGCCCCGCCGACAAGCGCGCCCAGAATCGTCGCGAGATACCAGACCGGGCAGATCGGCGTCGCCACGCCCAGGAAGTAGCCGAAGCGCTGGGCGGCGCTTTCCGCCGGGTGGCGCTCGTAGTCGAGCGCGGCGCAGGCATAGACCTGGTCGACCAGGAAATAGGCCGCCACCGCGCGCTTCCAGAACGGCAGCTTGCCGATATAGGGGGTCATGGCGGCGGAATACATCGCCATCCGCAGGTTGATCGCCAGGGCCGAGGCCAGGATGATCAGCACCGGCGCCTGGTCCTGCAGAAGTTGCAGCGCGGCGAACTGCGAGGCCCCCGCGATCACCACCACCGAGAAGGACAGCGCCTCGAAGACCGAGAGCCCCGCCTCGGTCGCCAGCACGCCGAACAGCATGCCGAAGGGCACGATCACCAGGAGGAAGGGCAGCCCGTCCTTCACGCCGCGCCGATAACTTGACATTACGTCCGAACCCGCCATGACTTCTGCCCCGACCTTTGCTTGCGCGAAGGCTTAGCCCCGTGGCAGGGAATGTGCAAATGCCTGACAATGCCGACGAACCCGGCGATTACCTGATCGCCCCCGCGCCCCAGGGGCCGGGCCTGACCCGCCGCGTCACCGGCCGCGACCAGACCGGCGCCGAGGTCGAGATCCCGGTCGTCGAAGAGCGCCCCCTGACGATCTATCTCAACGGCCAGGAGATCGTCACCGCCATGACCATCGGCGACCATCCGCGCTACCTCGCGGTGGGCTTCCTGCGCAACCAGGGGATGCTCGGCGACGGCGAGCGGGTGACCGCCATCGACTTCGACGAGGAGCTCGAGACCGTGGTGGTGCGCACCGCCTTGCAGACGAGCTACGAGGAGAAGCTGCGCAAGAAGACCCGCACCTCGGGCTGCGCGGTGGGCACCGTCTTCGGCGACATGATGGAGGGGCTCGAGGGGCTGGAGCTGCCGCAAACCGAGGTCCGCGCCTCCTGGCTTTACACACTCGCCCGGAAGATCAACACGACGCCCTCGCTTTACCTCGAGGCCGGGGCGATCCACGGCACGGTGCTCTGCCAGGGCGACCGGCCGCTGGTCTACATGGAGGACGTCGGCCGCCACAACGCCGTCGACAAGATCGCCGGCTGGATGTTCCTTGAGGATGTGCCGCCGGGCGACAAGATCCTCTATACCACCGGGCGGCTGACCTCGGAGATGGTGATCAAGACCGCGCTCATGGGCATCCCGGTCCTTGCCTCGCGCTCGGGCTTCACCGCCTGGGGCGTGGAGATCGCCCGCCAGGTCGGGCTGACCTGCATCGGGCGGATGCGCGGCAAGCGCTTCACCTGCCTCGCGGGCGACGCGCGGCTTTTGCGCGACATCGACCCCGAGAGCGTGCCCGAGGAGGACCGCAAGTCCCGCCGCAAGGGGGCCGGCGCGTGAGCGCGCCGCTCGGTGTCATCCTCGCCGGCGGCAAGGCAACCCGCATGGGCGGCGGCGACAAGGGGCGGCTGGCGCTGCGCGGCGCCTCGCTGTTTGCCCATGTCACCGACCGGCTTGCCCCCCAGGTCGCGGGCCTGGCGCTGAACGCCAACGGCGACCCGGCGCGCTTTGCCGACCTCGGCCTGCCGGTCCTGCCCGACAGCCTGCCGGACTTCCCCGGGCCGCTCGCGGGTGTGCTGGCCGGGCTCGACTGGGCCGCCGAGGCGGGGGCCGAGACGCTGGTGAGTGTCGCCGCCGACACGCCGTTTTTCCCCCGCGACCTGGTGGCGCGGCTTCAGGCCGAGGCCCGCGGCATGGCGCATCCGCTGGTTCTGGCGGCCACGCCTGACCCCAAGCGCGGGCGCGTGCGGCATCCGACCTTCGGGCTCTGGCCCGTGGCGCTTCGCGAGGATCTGCGCGCGGCGCTCATGGCGGGCACCCGCAAGGTGGTGCTCTGGACCGAGGCCCACGGCGGGCGCGAGGCGCTCTTCGAGGACCCGGGCGATCCCTTCTTCAACGTCAACACGCCCGAGGATCTCGCCCGGGCCGAGGCGCTGGCGCCATGAGGATCTACGGCGTCACCGGCTGGAAGAACTCCGGCAAGACCGGGCTGATGGAGCGGCTGGTCTCGGAGATCAGCGCGCGGGGCTTCTCGGTCTCCACGGTGAAACACGCCCATCACAGCTTCGACGTCGACCAGAAGGGCCGCGACAGCCACCGCCATCGCGAGGCCGGCGCCCGCGAGGTGCTCTTGTCCTCGCGCAACCGCGTGGCGCTGATGACCGAGCTGCGCGGCGCCGAAGAGCCGACGCTGGAGGCGCTTCTGACCCGGCTCGCGCCGGTCGACCTGGTGCTGATCGAGGGCTACAAGCGCGACCGCCACCCCAAGATCGAGGCCCATCGCGCCGAAACCGGCCAGCCGCTGATCGCCCCCGAGGACCCGACGATCCGCGCCGTGGCCTCGGACAGCGCCCCGGCGCTCGACCGGCCGGTCTTCGGGCTCGACGATACCGCGGCGATCGCCGATTTCATCCTCGCGGAGGTGGGGCTGTGAGACCCTTCGACCGCACCGTCATGGTCGATTGGTCGGGCGGCAACGACACCGGCCCGCGCCCGCGCAAGGACGCGATCTGGCTTTGCGAGGCGGGCGGGGATCCCGAATACCTGCGCAACCGGCAAGCGGCCGAGGCGCGCCTCGCGGCGCTGCTCGCAGAGGCGCGCGACGCGGGCGAGCGGGTTCTGATCGGCTTCGATTTCCCCTTCGGCTACCCGGCGGGCTTCGCCGAGGCGCTGACCGGGCGGGCCGATCCCTTCGCGCTTTGGGACTGGTTCGAGGCGGCGCTCGAGGATAGCCCGCGCGGCAACAACCGCTTTGCGCTGGCCGACCGGATCAACGCGCGCTTCCCCGGCACCGGGCCCTTCTGGTTCAACGGCGGCAACGCCGATCTGCCGCATCTGCCTCGGCGCGACACCCGCGCGGGCCACGGCATGGCCGAGCATCGCGCCGCCGAGGCGGGGATCAAGGGCGTCTTCTCGACCTGGCAGATGGGCGGCGCGGGCGCGGTCGGCGGCCAGGTGATGACCGGGCTGCCGGTCCTGAACCGGCTGCGGCGGCGCTTCGGCGCGGCGGTCTGGCCTTTCGAGCCCGAGGCGCTGGCGGAGGCGCCGGCAGTCTTCGTGGAGATCTGGCCGGGGCTCATCAACCGCGCGGTGAAGGCCGCCGAGACCGCGGGCGGCATCCGCGACGCTCACCAGGTGCGGCTTCTGGCACGGGCGCTCGCCACGCTGCCGCAGGAGGTGCTGGAGGGCATGCTCGCCGTCTCCGCCCCCGAGGAAGGCGCGATCCTCGGTGCCGGGCAGGAGGCCGCGCTGGAGCGCGCCGCGCGCCTGCAGCCGCCGCCCCTGCAGAACGATTGCTTCGCCCTGCCGCCGGGCGTCGACTGGACGCCGGTCGACGAGGCGCTGGCGCTTCTGCGCGACCGGCTGCGCCCGGTCACCGGGATCGAGACCGGCGATCTCTTCGAGGCCGAGGGCCGCATCCTCGCCGAGGACCTGCAGGCCCGCCGGGCCAACCCGCCGCATCCCAACAGCGCGGTTGACGGCTACGGCTTCGCCCATGCCGCGGCCCTGGCCGCCGCCGAGGAGGGCGCCGTGCACCTGCCGCTGCACCCCGGCCGCGCGGCCGCGGGCGCGCCGTTCCAGGGCGTGCTGCCCGAGGGCGCCGCGCTCCGCGTCCTGACCGGCGCGGATCTGCCCGCGGGCGTCGACACGGTCGTCCTCGAGGAGGACTGCGCGGTCGATGCTGCGGGCCTCGCCTTCCGCGGCCCGCCGAAGCGCGGCGCCAACACCCGCAAGGCCGGCGAGGACATGCAGGCGGGCGTCCGCATCCTCGCAGCGGGCCAGGTCCTGCGCCCGCCTGACCTCGCGCTGGCCGCCGCCACCGGGCATGGCGACCTGCCCCTCCGCGCCCGTCTGCGGGTCGCGGTGCTCTCGACCGGGGACGAGGTGGTGGACCCGGGCGCAGAAGCCGGGCCGGGGGTGATCTACGACGCCAATCGCCCGATGTTGCTCTCGCTCCTGCGGCGCTGGGGCCATGCGCCGCTGGATCTTGGCCGCATCCCCGACGACCGCGCGGCGCTCTCCGCCGCGTTCGACCGGGCGCGGGAGGAGGCCGATGTGCTCCTGACCTCGGGCGGCGCCTCGGCGGGCGACGAGGACCACGTCTCGGCGCTCCTGCGCGCCGCCGGGGCGATGACCGAATGGCGCATCGCGCTGAAGCCCGGCCGGCCCCTGGCGCTGGGCCTCTGGCAGGGGCTGCCGGTCTTCGGCCTGCCCGGCAACCCGGTCGCGGCCTTCGTTTGCACGCTGATCTTCGCGCGCCCGGCGCTGTCGCTCCTGGCCGGCGCGGGCTGGCAGGCGCCCCTGGGCCGCGAGGTGCCGGCGGGCTTTGCGAAGCGCAAGAAGCCCGGCCGCCGCGAATACCTGCGCGCGCGCCTCCGCGACGGCCGCGCCGAGGTCTTCCCTTCCGAGGGCTCCGGAAGGGTCTCGGGCCTGTCCTGGGCGGAGGGGCTGGTCGAGCTCGACGACGGCGCGCGCGAGATCTGCGAGGGCGATCCGGTGCGGTTCCTGCCTTTCTCCGAGTTCGGGCTGTAGGTCCTGGCGGTTCGGGCTTTTTGAGTGTGGGTCCGGGCCGCCTGCGGCGCCCCGGACCCGTAGGGGGCGCTGCCCCCTCTGCGGGCGTGCGCCCGCATTCACCCCCGAGGTATTTTGGCCAAGCTGAAGGGCTGGGGGTTGGGCTTTGGGGCCGGCGGTGGCGCTTCGGGGGTGAGCGGGGATTTTTTGGGGCTGGTGGCGCGGCTGGAGGGGTGGCGCGTTTTTGCTGGGCGTTGCCTTGTGGTCGGCGCCGGGATGTCGAGGGTTGGTGCTGGAGGTGGTTGCAGCGGCGTTCTGGGCGGCCGCGCCGCGCGGGGCGCTCAGTCGAAGGTGCCGGCGACGCGGCCGACGAGCATGAAGGCGCGGGCGCTGCGGGTGTCGGCGAAGGCGGTGATCTCGGTGTCGCTGGCCTCGGGTTCGAAGCGCGCCAGGCCCTTGTCGAAAAGCCGCAGGAAGTGATGCGCTGCGTCGCGGAAGATCGGGTCTTCCTTCATCCGCGTGCTGGTCAGCGCCAGCGAGGCGCGGTCGCGCACACCGCCGAGCGCCGCCGTGGGCCGCCCGCGTTCGCCCTGGGCGAAGCGGCGCCAGAGCTCGGGGCGCGCCATGTCCGGGCGCAGGTCGTCCATGTAGATGCCGTCCTGGCTGAGCAGGGTCAGCACGTCTTGGCTGGCCTGGATCAGCTGCGCGGCGGGGCGGTGCTTCAGCGCGCGGCGGAGGGCGGCGAAGCCGGCCTCGTCCTCGGCGGTGTCGGGGAAGTTCAGCGCGCGGATGAAATCGCCGTTGGGCAGGCTTTGCACGAAAACCTCGGCGGGCGTGCCGAGCGCCAGGTCGGGCTGGTCGGCGTCCGGGCCCTCGGGGCCCTGAGGGGCGCCCGCGCCGCCGCTGCCTCCCGCGCGCCGGCCGAGGCCCTCGCGGGCGCGGGTCGAGGTGAACATCGCCAGCGCGGTCTCGGTCTTCTTCTGGGTGGCGGCGATCTCGTCGAGCTTCTTGGCGATGGCCGCGCCGCTGTCGGCGCCGCCGTCGCGGCCGGACTGCTGGTGGGCGCGGCGCAGCGCCTCGACGGCGGCGTCGAGCCGCGCGGCCTCGGCGCGGATGATCCGCCCCGAGCGCACCGTCAGCGCGCCGACCCAAATGAGCCCGAGCGGCAGGACCAGCGCCAGGAGCGCCAGGAGCAGCACCGGGGCCCCCGTGCCTTCGCCCGTGCCGATGCCGCCCGCGGCCAGCGCCGCGCCGGCCAGCACCAGCCAGGCGAGCCCCGCCAGAAGCGCCGGACCCGCGACGCCCGCGGGCTCGGGGCGGTCCCGCGGGGGAAAGCCGCCGAGACCCTTGCCACGGCTCTCATTCGCGTCGGCCATTCTGCGCCGGCCCTTTCAGCCTTCAGACAAACTCGATCGAGAGGATCTCGTAGCTCTTTTCCCCGCCCGGGGTGCGGACCTCGACGCTGTCGCCCTCGTCCTTGCCGATGAGCGCGCGGGCGATGGGCGATTTCACGTTCAACAGGCCCTTCTCGATGTTGGCCTCGTGCTCGCCGACGATCTGCCAGACCTTCTCTTCCTCGGTGTCCTCGTCCACGACCTTGACCGTGGCGCCGAATTTCACCGCGCCCGAGAGGGTCTTGGGGTCGATCACCTCGGCGAGGCCCAGGATGCTCTCGAGTTCCTTGATGCGGCCCTCGATGAATCCCTGCTTCTCGCGCGCGGAATGGTATTCCGCGTTTTCCTTGAGGTCGCCTAGCTCGCGGGCCTCGGCGATGGCCTGGATGATCGCCGGGCGTTCCTCGGACTTCAGCGTCTTCAATTCGCGTTCGAGCGCGGTATACCCCGCGCGGGTCATCAATATCTTGTCCATGGTGTCGTCCGAACGTCTGATCTGCCGGGGCGCGGCCGCCGAAGGGGCCGCAAGCGGTTCTGAAATACCTGACCCGAAGGGCCTCTGATTGCAAGGGCGCACAGGCACTTGCGCGGGCGGGCAAGCGCCCGTTTGCGCGCCAAAGGGGCGCTGCGGGGCGGGCTGGCGCCCCGCGGGACGCGGTGTCACAATTGACCCTCCCGGCCCCCAGCCTCTAATTCAGGGCAAGTTTGACAGCGAAGCGGGCCGCGCCGGGCGGTCCTGAAGGGAGAGACATGACCGATATCCAGCGCGAAGCGATGGAATACGACGTGGTGATCGTCGGAGCCGGGCCCGCGGGCCTGTCCGCCGCGATCCGGCTCAAGCAGCTCGATGCCGATCTCGAGGTCGTGGTGCTGGAGAAGGGCTCCGAGGTGGGGGCGCATATCCTCTCGGGCGCGGTGCTCGACCCGTGCGGGCTCGACGCGCTGATCCCCGACTGGAAGGAGAAGGGCGCGCCCCTGAACGTGCCGGTCAAAGAGGATCACTTCTACCTGCTGGGCGAAGAGGGCAAGGTCCGGGTGCCGAACTGGCCGATGCCGCCGCTGATGAACAACCACGGCAACTACATCGTCTCCATGGGCAACGTCTGCCGCTGGATGGCCGAACAGGCCGAGGCGCTGGGCGTCGAGATATTCCCCGGCATGGCCTGCTCGGAACTGGTCTGGGGCGACAACGGCGAGGTCAAGGGCGTCGTGGCCGGCGAGTTCGGGCTGAACGCCGACGGCAGCCAGGGCGAGGGCTACGAGCCCGGCATGGAGCTGCACGGCAAATATGTCTTCCTGTCCGAAGGCGTGCGCGGTTCGCTCTCCAAGCAGGTGATCGCGAAATACGGGCTCGATGCGGACAGCGAACCGCAGAAGTTCGGTCTCGGCATGAAGGAAATCTGGGAGATCGACCCCGAGAAGCACCGCGAGGGTTCGGTCACCCACACCATGGGCTGGCCGCTCGGCAAGAACGCCGGCGGCGGCTCCTTCATCTACCACCTCGAGAACAACCAGGTTTACGTGGGCTTCGTGGTGCACCTGAACTACGAGAACCCGCATCTCTACCCCTACATGGAGTTCCAGCGCTTCAAGCATCACCCGATGGTCGCGGAGCTGCTGGAGGGCGGCAAGCGCGTCGCCTATGGCGCGCGGGCGATCACCGAGGGCGGCTATCAGTCGATGCCGAAGATGGTCGCGCCGGGCGTGGCGCTGCTGGGCTGCTCGGTGGGCATGGTCAACGTGCCGCGCATCAAGGGCAACCACAACGCCATGCTCTCGGGCAAGGCGGCGGCCGAGGCGGCGCACAAGGCGCTGCAGGCAGGCCGGGCCTCGGACGAGCTGGCCGACTACGAGAAGGAGGTCCGCGAGGGCGCCATCGGCCAGGACCTCAAGAAGGTGCGCAACGTCAAGCCGCTCTGGTCGAAATACGGGCTCACCACCAGCCTGGCGCTGGGTGGGCTCGACATGTGGACCAACACGCTGGGTTTCTCGGTGCTGGGCACGATCAAACACGGCAAGAGCGACGCGGCGGCCACCGGCAAGGCCTCGGAGCACGCCAAGATCGACTACCCGCGACCGGACGGCAAGCTGAGCTTCGACCGGCTGACCAATGTCTCCTTCGCGGCCACCAACCACGAAGAGAGCCAGCCCGCGCATCTCAAGCTCAAGGAGCCCGAGAAGCAGGTCGAGGTGGACTGGAAGCTCTATGCCGGGCCCTCGCAGCGTTACTGTCCGGCGGGCGTCTACGAGTTCGTGACCCCCGACGAGGGCGGCGAGCCGCGCTTCGTGATCAACTTCCAGAACTGCGTGCACTGCAAGACCTGCGACATCAAGGATCCCGCGCAGAACATCGTCTGGACCACGCCGCAGGGCGGCGACGGGCCGAACTACCCCAACATGTGAGCCGCACAGCGGCGCCATACGGGAACGTGACGGATGGGGCGGCCTGCGGGCCGCCCCTTGCATTGCAAGCCGGTGAGCCGCGGGTTTACCATCGCCCGAACGAGGTTCGAGCCGAAGGAATGCCGCATGACGGGCACTAACCGCCACTGGATCCGGGCTGGCCTGCTGGCCGCCGCGATGACGCTGCCGGGCGCCGCGGGGGCGCAGGGCGTCGCCGGCGACTACCTGGCCGCGCGCCACGCCGGGATGACCGGCGATTTCGCCGCGGCGGCGGAATATTACGACCGCACCCTGATGCACGACGGCGAGAGCCCGGAGTTCCTCGAACGCGCGGCGCTGGCGCATCTCTCGCTCGGCAATGTCGCGCGGGCGGCGGACCTTGGCCAGCGGGTCATCGCGCAGAACCAGAGCACCCAGGTCGGCCAGATGGCGGTGCTCGCCCGCGAGATGGGCCTCGAGAACTACGGCGCGGTGCTGGCCGCGATCGACGAGAACCGCGGCGCGGGGCCGCTGGTCGACGGGCTGATCCGGGCCTGGTCGCTCCTGGGGCAGGGGGACATGTCCTCGGCGCTCAACGCCTTCGACGCGGTGGCCGACACCCAGGGGCTGGCGCCCTTCGCGGGCTACCACAAGGCGCTGGCGCTGGCCTCGGTCGGGGATTTCGAGGGCGCGGAGGCGCTCTTTTCCCAGGAGATGGGCGGCGGCGTCGATGCCACCCGCCAGGCGATCATCGCCCGCGCCACGGTGCTGAGCCAGCTTGGCCGCGCCGAGGACGCGCTGGAGCTGATCGACCGCTCCTTCAGCGCCGAGTTCGACCCCGAGCTGCGCGCGCTGGTGGCGGCGCTCGAGGAGGGCGAGCCGGTGCCCTTCGACCGCATCCGCGGCGCCAAGGACGGGCTGGCCGAGACCTTCTACACCATCGGCTCGGCGCTCAGCGCCGAGGCCAGCGAGGATTTTGTGCTGCTCTACGCCCGCGTGGCCCAGCATCTCGCGCCCGATCACACCGACGCCACGCTGATGGCCGCGGAGCTTCTGCGCGCCCTCGGCCAGTTCGAGACCGCCGCCGAGACCTATGACACCGTGCCCCGCGACGACCCGGCCTTCCATGCCGCCGAGATCGGCCGCGCCGAGGCCCTGCGCGAGATCGGCCGCACCGATGCCGCGCTCGAGGCGCTGCAGAGCCTGGCCGAGACCCATGGCGAGCTGCCGGTGGTGCAATCCACCCTGGCCGATTTCCTGCGCCGCCAGGACCGCTACGAGGCCGCCATCGCCGCCTACAGCCGGGCGCTCGACAGCTATTCCGAGCCCGACCGGGCGCAGTGGTTCCTCTATTACGCCCGCGGCATCGCGCAGGAGCGCTCGGGCAACTGGGAGGCCGCCGAGGCCGACTTCCGCGCCGCGCTCGAGCTCAACCCCGAGCAGCCGCAGGTCCTGAACTACCTGGGCTATTCGCTGGTCGAACAGCAGGAGAAGCTCGACGAGGCGCTGGACATGATCGAACGGGCGGTGGCCGCCCGGCCCGATGCGGGGTATATCGTCGACAGCCTGGGCTGGGTCTACTACCGGCTCGGGCGCTACGACGAGGCCGTGGGCCAATTGGAACGCGCCGCCGAGCTGATGCCCATCGACCCTGTGGTCAACGATCACCTGGGCGACGCCTATTGGGCGGTGGGCCGCGAGCTCGAGGCGGAATTCATGTGGAAACGCGCGCTGTCCTTCGTCGACTTCGAGGATGTGTCCGAGGATGCCGACCCCGATCGCATCCGGCGCAAGCTCGAGGTCGGGCTGGACCGCGTGCTCGAAGAGGAAGGGGCCGCGCCCCTGAGCGTGGCCGCGGAGAGTGATGGTTGAGGAACAGGCACCCGCCAAGGTCAACCTCTCGCTGCACATCACCGGACAACGCCCCGACGGCTACCACCTGCTCGATTCGCTGGTGGTCTTTGCCGATCTGGGCGACGTGGTGCGCGTCGAGGAGGCCGATGAACTGACGCTCGAGGTGACGGGCCCGATGTCCGAGGGCGTGCCCCCGGGCGAGGAGAACCTGGTCCTGCGCGCGGCGCGCTTTCTCGACCCGGTGCGGGGCGCGCGGATCACTCTCGAGAAACATCTGCCCAGTGCGGCGGGCATCGGCGGCGGCTCCTCGGATGCCGCGGCGACGCTGCGCGCGCTGGCGGAGCTCTGGGGCATGCCGCTGCCACGCCAGGCCATGGCGCTCGGGGCTGATGTGCCGATGTGCCTGGTGCCGACGGCGCAGCGGATCTCCGGCGCGGGCGAGGGCGTGCGCGGGGTGCCGGGCCTGCCGGCGCTGCCTGCGGTGCTGGTGAACCCGGGGGTGTCGGTCTCGACCGCGACGATCTTCGCGGCGCTCGAGAGCCACGAGAACCCGCCGATGGCCGAGATCTGGCCCGCGACCCCCGATCCCGCCGCAGTGGCGGCCTTCCTGTCCGAGACCCGCAACGACCTCTCGGCCCCCGCCGAGGCCGAGGCCCCCGCGATTGCCGAGGCGCTCTCCGCGCTCGGCGAGGACGCGCTCTTCCAGCGCATGTCCGGCTCCGGCGCGACCTGCTTCGGCCTCTACGCGGATCTTCGCGCCGCCGAGGCCGCCGCCCAGCAGATCGCGGCGGTCCGGCCCGGCTGGTGGGTCCGCGCGGTGACGCTGAACCCGTAGGGGGTGAGGGGGGCAACCCGTGAGCGGGGTAAAGGGTGAGCGCGCGAACGGGAAGCGGCCCGAGGGGGTGAAGGCATAGGCCATTTATCCTCCTCACCCGCCTAGGATCTGATTTGAGCTCAGCGATGCCGCCTGGTGGGCGCAGCCCGCGACGACGTCCAATCACTCTGAATGCTTGGCCCTGCACCGCAACATCCAGCCTCGCCCACCATCTCAACAAAGGGCGCGCACCGGACCGGGGGCCGGCGCTGCTGACCTTCGAGCGAGGCGCTTTATCCACGCAAGGTCAGGACAAACTACGAGCTAGGCACGCCATCCCAAGAAGCGCCGGCCCATAGGGCCGGTCCGGCGCGCGCCCGGCACCTTCGGTGCTATTCGGGCGCAGGCTGCGCAAAGATGACCAGCGCGGTGCGTCCCACTATCGAGCGCTCGGGGACGTTCCCTCAACCCACCGCGGCAAACACACCACCCACCTCCCAACAAAACCCCAAAACCCCGCCACCCCCTCACCCGCGGCGCGCCACCAACCAGGCTTGACCGGGCCAAAAATACCTCCCGCCGGAGGCACACCCGAGGCCGGGGCCGAAAGGCCCCGGACGAGACACCAAGCGCGGGCGGCCCCGCCGCCCGCTCCGCCCTCTCACAAGAACCGATTCACCAGGTTCTCCAGCCGCTCCTGCCGGCCCGAGCGGGGCTTGGGGTTGATGTCCTGGGCAAGCACCCGGTCGAAGAGCGTGCCGAGGTCCTGGCCCAGCACGTCGGAGCTGTCGTAGCCCGCGTAGCGGGCGGCGCGGGCCTCCTCCAGGCCGCCGTCCTCGAGCATCGCCCAGGCCGCCTTGAAGCCCGCGGCGCAGACGTCCATGCCGCCGACATGGGCCAGGATCAGGTCCTCGGGATCGAGCGACTGGCGCCGCAGTTTGGCGTCGAAATTGGTGCCGCCGCTGGAGAAGCCCCCGGCCTTCAGCACCTCGTAATAGGCCAAGGCCACCTCGAGCACGTTGTTGGGGAACTGGTCGGTGTCCCAGCCCGACTGGTAGTCGTTGCGGTTCATGTCGATGGAGCCGAGGATCCCGAAGGCGCCGGCCATGGCCAGCTCGTGCTCGAAGCTGTGCCCGGCGAGGATCGCATGGCCCTGTTCGATGTTCATCTGCACCTCGCCCTCGAGGCCGAACTCCTTGAGGAAGCCGTAGACCGTGCCGACGTCGTAGTCGTATTGGTGCTTCGAGGGCTCCTGCGGCTTGGGCTCGACCAGGATCGCGCCCTCGAAGCCGATCTTCTTCTTGTAGTCGACCACCGCGGCGAGGAACCGCCCGGCCTGTTCGCGCTCGCGCTTGAGGTCGGTGTTCAGGAGCGTCTCGTAGCCCTCGCGCCCGCCCCAGAGGACGTAGTTCGCCCCGCCCAGCTTGTGGGTCGCATCCATGCAGGATTTCACCGTGGCGGCGGCATAGGCGTAGACATCGGGGTCGGGGTTGGTCGCGGCACCGGACATCCAGCGGCGATGGCTGAACATGTTCGCCGTGCCCCAGAGCAGCCGGGTGCCGGTCTCTTCCATCTTGGGGCCGAAGTAGTCGGTGATCTCCTCGAGGTTGGCGAGGCTCTCGGCGAAATTACCGCCCTCGGGGCGCACGTCGACGTCGTGGAAGCAGAAGAAGGGCTGGCCCAGGATGCGGAACATCTCGAAGGCGGCATCGGCCTTCATCTTGGCGCGATCCATGCCTTCGCCGAACCAGGGGCGCTCGAAGGTCGGCCCGCCGAAGGGGTCGCCGCCTTCCCAGGCGAAGGAATGCCAATAGGCGACCGAGAAGCGCAGGTGCTCGGCCAGGGTCTTGCCGCCGAGGGTCTCCGCGGGGTCGTAGTGGCGGAAGGCGAAGTCGCTGGTCGCCTCGGGGCCGGCGTAGCGGATCTCGGGAATGTCCTTGAAGAAATCGGTCATGTCAGTCCTTTGAGTGCGGTATAGGCCGCGCGGTAGCGGGCCTGGGCCTCGGAAAAGGCGCCGGTCAGGGGTGTCTCGGGGGCGAAGACCCGCTCGGTCTCGGGAGGCGTGGCGATCTCGGGGCCGGCGCCATCGGCCATCATGGCAAGCCGGGCCGCCCCGAAGGCGCCGCCGAAATCACCCGCGACGGGGCGTTCGACCGGCAGGTCGAGGGCGGTCGCCAGGGCGCTCAGCCAGTAGTCCGAGCGCGAGCCGCCGCCCACGGCGATCAGCCGCTCGATCCGCGTCCCGGTGGCGGTCAGCGCGTCGAAACAGTCGCGGATCGCGAAGGTGACGCCTGCGAGGACCGCGCGGGTCAGCGCGGCCTGGTCGGCGCCATGGTCGAGATGCAGGAAGGCGCCGCGGATCTCGGCGTCGTTGTGCGGGGTCCGCTCGCCGCCGAGGTAAGGCAGGAAGAGCGTCCGCCCCGGCGCCTCGAGCGGCCCCAGCGCGCCGGTCAGCGTCGCCGCCTCGGTGCCCGCGGAGCGCGCGTACCAGTTGAGCGCATCGGTCGCCGCCAGGATCACCCCCATCTGGTGCCAGGTGTCCGGCAGGGCGTGGCAGAAGCTGTGCACCGCGGTTTCGGGCGCGGGCTGATAGGCGTCGGCGGCGGCAAACAGCACCCCCGAGGTGCCGAGCGAGACGAAGGCTTCGCCCGCGCGGACCACCCCGCAGCCGATCGCCGAGGCGGCGTTGTCGCCGCCGCCACCCGCGACCACCACGCCCTCGGGCAGGCCCCAGAGCTGGGCCAGTTCCGGGCGCAGGGTGCCCGAGGGCTCGGAGCCCTCCACCAGCCGGGGCATGTGATCGCGCGAGAGGTCGGTCGCGGCCAGGAGCGGCTCGGACCAGTCCCGCGCGCCGGTGTCGAGCCAGGAGGTGCCGGCGGCATCCGACATCTCGGCCACCGCCTCGCCGGTCAGCCAGAGCCGCAGGTAGTCCTTGGGCAGGAGCACCCGGCGGCAGGCGGCGAAAATCTCGGGTTCATGCGCCTTGACCCAGGCGAGCTTGGGCGCGGTGAAGCCGGGAAAGACGATATTGCCGGTGATCGCGCGGAAGCGCGGGTCGGCGTCGAGCGCGGCGGCCTCGGCGGCCGCGCGGGTGTCGTTCCAGAGGATCGCCGGGCGCAGCGGCCGGTCGTCGGCGCCCAGAAGCGTGGCGCCATGCATCTGGCCCGAAAGCCCGATGGCGCGCACGGCGGACAGATCCCCCAGCCCCGCGATGGCGGCGGCGGCCGCGGCGCACCAGTCCTCGGGGGCCTGTTCGGACCAGCCGGGGTGGGGCCGCGCCACCTCGAGCGGCGCGGTCTTCTCGGCGCGGATCTCCTGCGCCGCGTCGATCAGCACCGCCTTGACGCCGGAGGTGCCGAGGTCGAGCCCGATATACATGGCGCTCTCTCCGTTCGGGGCCTTAGGCCACCGCCTTGTCGCGGGGGTTCTTGCCCAGGATGATCATCGACAGGATGTCGTCCTCGGTGACGTCCTCGACGCGCTCGGTGCCGACCAGCTGGCCGTTCTTCATCACCGAGACCCGGTCGCAGAGGTCGAGCATCTCGCGGGTGTCGTGGCTGATCAGGAAGATGCCGAGGCCCTGGGCCTTCAGCTCCTTGATCAGATCCGCGACCATCTGCGTCTCATGCACGCCGAGCGCCGCTGTGGGCTCGTCCATGATCAGGATCTTGGCGTTGAAATAGACCGCCCGCGCGATGGCCACCGACTGCCGCTGACCGCCCGAGAGCGCCGAGACCGGCTCGGTGATCTTTTTGAAGTTGGGGTTCAGCCGCGCCATGATCTTGCGGGTCTCGGCCTCCATCTTGGCGTCGTCGACCAGCCCCAGCGCGTTCACCAGCTCGCGCCCCAGAAAGAGGTTCGAGGCGGCGTCGAGATTGTCCGCCAGCGCCAGCGTCTGGTAGATCGTCTCGATGTTGTGGCGCCGGGCGTCGCGGGTCGAGTTGATCTCGACCTTCTCGCCGTTGATGCGGATCTCGCCGGAATCCATCCGATAGGCGCCCGAGAGGATCTTGATCAGCGTCGACTTGCCGGCGCCGTTGTGACCCAGGAGGCCGACGACCTCGCCGGGCATCAGGTCGATGGACACGTCGTCCACCGCCTGGATGCCGCCGAAGGCGATCGAGATGTTCTTCAGTTCGACCAGGGGAGTCGTCATTTTCCCTCTCCCGTCCATTTGCGGTACTGGATGTCGATCCACACGGCGAGCACGAGGACGCCGCCGACCACGATGTTCTGGAAGGGCGCATCGACGCCCATCATCGCCATGCCGGACTGCAGCGACTGCATGATCAGCGCGCCGAGGATGGCGCCGTAGATCGTGCCGATGCCGCCCGACAGCGCCGTGCCGCCGATCACCGCCGCGGCGATGACGCGCAGCTCGTCGAGCGTGCCGATGTCGTTGGTGTGGTTGGCCAGTCGGGCCGAGGCGACCACCGCCGAGATCGCGCAGAGCGCGCCGAGGATGGCGAAGACCTTGACCGTCAGGAAGCGGATGTTGATGCCCGAGAGCTCCGCCGCGTCGGGGTTGCCGCCGGCGGCGAAGATGTAGCGCCCGAGCCGGGTGCGGGTGGCGATCACGGTCATGACCACCGCCACGGCGATCAGCACCAGGACCGAGAAGGGCAGCCCGTAGGAGGCGGTGTAGCCTTCCGGCAGGACCCGGCCCGCGGCCTCGAAGTCACGCTCCAGCACCCGCTGGGGGATCTCGTAGGAGGTCAGGATCCAGACGAAGCCCAGGATGCCGATGGCGATGAGGCCGGCGACCACGCCCTCGGCCCAGAGCGGTTTGACGTGAAAGCCATGGGCGACCTTGTTGCGCCGCGCCGACATCAGTGCGAGCAGCGCCGCGGCCACGGCGATCAGGCCGACGACCCAGCTCCAGGTGGTGCCGAGCGTGCCCTGGATGCCGCCGAAGGCGACATAGGTCTCGTCGAGCGGCCCGATGGTCTGGCCGTTGGTCAGATACCAGGCGACGTTGCGCCAGACCAGAAGCCCGCCCAGCGTCACGATGAAGGCCGGGATGCCCTGGTAGCCCGCGAGGTAGCCCTGGAAGGCGCCGATCAGCGTGCCGACCACGAGCCCCGCGCCGATGGCGATCCAGGGCAGCGCCGGGTGGCCCAGCTCGAAGCCCAGCCCCAGGAGCCAGTCGGTCTGCATCATCGCCATGACCGCCGAACAGGTGGCCAGAAGCGCGCCGACCGAGAGGTCGATGTGCCGGGTGACGATGATGAAGACCATGCCCGTGGCCATGATCGCCACCGAGACCGTCTGGATCGTCAGGTTGAAGATGTTGCGCGGCGTCAGGAAGCGGCCGCCGGTGAGCATGTTGAAGATGAGCGCGATGAGGATGAAGGCCCCGATCATGCCCAGCAGGCGCGGGTCGATCTCGAGGCTTTTCCAGATAGATCGGCGCTTCGGCGCGCCAGGGGACGCGGCTTGGGTCGTATCGGTCATGGGATTGGCTCGTTTGTGCTCGGACCGGGCGCGACGTCAGGCGGGTCCCGGCACGGGATGAATGGCGCGGTGCGTGGCGTGGCGCCCCCGCGGAACCGCCGTCCGCGGGGGGCCTTTTCTCAGGCTTGGATCAGTTGCAGGGGGCGGGGCCGCCCTCGACGCCCTGGCAGAGCTTCTCCTGGTCGATCCAGCCGGCCTCGACCACCACGGTCAGGTTGTCGGCGGTCACCGGCACCGGCTCGAGGAACTCGGCCCAGAGCGTGGTGCCCGCGGGCGAGGTCCATTCCTCGGCGCCCTCGATCGCCGACATCTCGGTGCCGCCGGCCAGTTCGAGCGCGATCTCACCGGCGCGCTGGCCGAGGTCGCGGGCGTCCTTCCAGACCGACACGGTCTGCGTGCCCTGAGCGATGCGGTTCAGCGCCGCGTGGTCGCCGTCCTGGCCCGAGACCGGGATGCCTTCCATGCCCTGGGCGGTCAGCGCCGCCACGGCGCCGCCGGCGGTGCCGTCGTTGGAGGCCACGACCGCGTCGACGTTGTTGTCCTGCGCGGTCAGGATCTGCTCCATGTTGCGCTGGGCGTTGGCCGGAAGCCACTGGTCGGTATAGGCCTCGTCGACGATGGTGATGTCACCGGCGTCGATCGCCTCCTGCAGGACCTCCTGCTGGCCGCCGCGCAGGAAGTCGGCGTTGGGGTCGGTCGGCGAGCCCTTGATCATCACGTAGTTGCCGGTGGGCTGCGCCTCGAGCACGGCGCGGGCCTGCATGCGGCCGACTTCGACGTTGTCGAAGGTCAGGTAGAAGGCGCGGTCGTCCTCGATCAGGCGGTCGTAGCCGACCACCGGGATGCCCTCGGCGAAGGCCGCGTCGATGGCCGGGCCGATGGCCTGGGCGTCCTGGGCCAGGATGATCAGCGCGTCGACGCCCTGGGCAATCAGGCTTTCCACGTCCGAGAGCTGCTTGGCCGAGGAGGACTGCGCGTCCGCCGAGACGTAGTCGGCGCCGGCCGCGTCGAGCGCCGATTTGATCGCCGCCTCGTCGGTCTTCCACCGCTCTTCCTGGAAGTTCGACCAGCTCACCCCGACGGTGAGCGATTCGTGGCTCGCGGCAAGCGCCGCGGAGCTGAAGCCGACCGTCGCGACGACGGCGGCGAGAATTGCCTTATGCATATGTTCCTCCCTTGGATCCCGTCTGCCGCTAAGGACGGACGGCGAGTCTTGTGACCCTGGTCCGGGACGATGCGGATATTTTCTTCACCTGTCAAAATAAAATTGACAGAAGAGGGCAGAAAGTGCCGGAATGCAGCCCTGGGAGGGCCAGCATTCCGCTGGCGAGAGGTCAATATGTCCAGCGACCACGCGGGTTATATTCGCGATGTGAAGAAAATAGAGGCGCTGGGCGCGTCGCCCGATCCGTCCGATTCGGGAGGCGCGGGGGGCTGCGGTCCGCTTCTCGGACATGACCATGCCGAGGCGAAACCGTTGCGGCAACAGGTATTCGAGCATGTCCGCGCCGAGGGCCGCGCGACCCGCGCCGACATCGCCCGGGCGGTCGGGATCAGCGCCGGCTCGGTCACCCAGATCAGCGCCGACCTGATCCAGCGCGGCCTTCTCGAGGAGGTCGAGGAGACCGACCGCGCGCCGGTCCGGGGCCGGCCGCCGATCGCGCTCCGGGTCGTGGGCGGCGCCGGCCGGGTGGTGGGCGTGAAGCTCTCGGACCAGGTGCATTCGGCGGTGATCACCGATTTCGCCGGGCGCCACTGCGGGGCGGCCACCGAGCCAGGCACCACCGGGCGGCTCTCGACCGAGGCGCGGCTGGCCGAGCTTGAGCGTATCATCGGCGACGCCCGCGCCGCGGCGGGCGATCCCGCCGATCCGGTCGCCGCCGTCGCCGTGGGCCTGCCGGGGCTGATCGACCACGACCGCGGGCAGGTGACCTGGTCGCCGCTCTTCCGCGACACCGACATCGAGCTGAAGGCCACGCTCGAGGCGCGGCTCGGCGTGCCGGTGCATCTCGACAACGACGTGAACATGCTGAGCCTCGCCGAGCTCTGGTTCGGGGCCGGGCGCGGCAAGAAGGACTTTGCCGTGGTCACCATCGAGCAGGGCGTCGGCATGGGCATGGTGCTGGGGAACCAGCCCTTCCGCGGCGCGCGCGGCATGGGGCTGGAGCTGGGCCACACCAAGGTGCAGCTCGACGGGGCGCTCTGCCGCTGCGGCAAGCGCGGCTGCCTCGAGGCCTATGTGGCCGATTACGCGCTGGCCCGCGAGGCGGCGATCGCGCTCGATCACGGGCCGCATGCGGCCAAGGCCCCGCAGGCGATCATCGAGGAGCTGTTCCAGGAGGCCCGCGCCGGCAACCGCGCCGCGCGGACGATCTTCCAGCGCGCCGGGCGCTACCTGTCGCTGGGGCTGTCGAACGTGGTGCAGCTTTTCGATCCCGAGCTGATCATCCTGTCCGGCGCGCGGATGCGCTACGACTACCTCTACGCCGACGAGGTGCTCTCCGAGGTGGCGGCGCTGTCGCTGAACGAGGGCCGCAGCCCCGCGCGGATCGAGATCCACGCCTGGGGCGACCTGGTCTGGGCGCGGGGCGCCTCGGCGCTGGCGCTCTCGGCCGAGACGGACCGGCTTTTGGGAGGCACGGGATGAGGCATCTGGCGACATGCGCGGCGCTGGCGGGGCTCGTGGCGCCGCCCTTGGCGGGGCAGTCTGTCGCGGGCGAGGGCGCGCCGCGCTTCGAGCCGGTGGCGGGGCCGCTTGCCGAGCACGTCTATTCCGGCGGCTGGGAGCATTTCGTCGGCGGCGGCGTGGCGGTCCTCGACTGCGACGGCGACGCGCTGCCCGAGCTGTTTGCCGCCGGGGGCGAAGCGCCCGCGGCGCTCTTCCTCAACCAGGGCGGCATGGACTTCGTGCCCGGGGCGCTGCCTGACCTGAAAGGCGTGACCGGGGCCTATCCGCTGCATCTCGACCAAGACGGCACGCTCGACCTCTACGTCATGCGCGTCGGCCCGGACCTCGCGCTTCTGGGCGACGGCGCCTGCGGCTTCCGCGACGGGACCGCGGAGATCGGCCTGCCCACAAGCGAGCAATGGTCGACCGCCTTCACCGCCTGGTGGGAGCCCGGCGACGACCGCCCGACGCTGGCGGTGGGGCATTACGTCGACCGCAGCGACCCCGAGGGGCCCTTCGAGGCCTGCGACAGCAATACCATCCTGCGCCCCGGCCCGAACGGCTACACCGCCGAGGTGCTGGCCCCTGGCTTCTGCCCGCTCTCGATGCTGGCGGCCCAGGACTGGCGCGGGCGGCCGACGCTGCGGATCTCCAACGACCGGCATTATTACGTCCGGGGCGGGGCCGAGCAGATGTGGGACATCGCCGAGCGCCGCTTCCTGACCGAGGCGGACGGCTGGGACGGGCCGATGCTCTGGGGCATGGGCATCGCCGCGCGCGACCTGACCGGGGATGGCCGCGACGAGGTCATGTTGACCTCCATGGGCGACCAGCTCCTGCAGATCGCGGGCCCCGAGGGCTACAGCGCCGCGCCCTACGGCATCGGCACCTATGCCACCCGGCCCTTCACCGGCGGCGACGGGCGGCCCTCGACCGGCTGGCACGCCGAGTTCGGCGACGTCGACAACGACGGGCGGGACGATCTCTTCATCGCCAAGGGCAATGTCGACCAGATGCCCGGCATGGCGATGCAGGACCCCAACAACCTGCTGATGCAGGGCGCTGACGGCAGCTTCTCCGAGGCCGCCGGGGCGGCGGGCGTCGCGGGGCTCGAGCGGTCGCGCGGGGCGGCGCTGGCGGATCTCGACGGCGACGGGCGGCGCGACCTCGTGGTGGTGAACCGCCGCGCGGGCATGGAGCTCTACCGCAACGTGACGCCGGAGGCCGGCAACTGGCTGACGCTCGCGCTCGACCAGCGGGGCGCCAACCCCCGCGCGGTGGGCGCGCGGATCCGCGTCGCGGGCCGCGAGCAGGAGGTCACAATAGGCGGCGGTCACGCGGGCGGCAGCGCCCTGCCGCTGCACTGGGGGCTCGGAGAGGCCATGGAAGCCGAGGTCAGCGTCACCTGGCCCGACGGCACGGTCTTCCCGCCGGTGACGCTCAAGGCCAACCGGGCCCACCGGCTCATCAGGGAGTAGGCACCGGCAGGCCGCTCGGCACCGTCTTCGGCACGCCGAGCCGTCCCTCGAGCGCGACGGGATCGGTCAGCGTCTCGAGGAAGGCGAGGATCGCGTCGATCTCGGGCTCGGTCAGCCCCGGCGCCTCGACGCGCGCCGCCGCGGCGATGGCGGCGAGTTCCCGGTCATCCTCGCGCACCGCCCAGTCCGGCCCTTCGAAGACCGGCAGCACCACCTGCGGCTCGTAGCCCTCAAGGCCCGCACGCGGGGCGGCGTGGTGGCGCAGGTAGGCCCCGAGGTCGCGATAGGCGCCCGCGTGGCCGTAAGGCGCGGTGGTGGTGACATTGCGCAGCGAGGGCGTGCGGAAGGCATAGGCGTCAGCCGGATCGCCGGTGACCCGCATCCGCCCCTCGTCGCGGAAATGGCTCTCGAAGGCGGCGGCCTTGCCGGGGCCGAGCTGCATCTCGCCCATGGCGTGGAAACCGTGGTCGGTCTGGAACTTGCCGGAGTGGCACGCCGCGCAGCCGGCCTCTCCGTAGAACAGCGCCATGCCGGTGCGGGCGGGTTCGGGCAGGGGGGCCTGGCCCCTCAGGTGGGCGTCGAAGGGACTGTCGTCGGAGCGCCATTCCAGCTCGATGAAGGCGGCGATGGCATCGGAGATGGCGGTGAAGGTGATCTCGTCGGGGCTGCTGATCGCGGGGTCGAGCGCGGCGAAGGCCCGGGCATAGTCCTCCACCCCCGCCACGCGCCGGGCGATGATGTCCCAGGCCCCGCCGGGGCCGGTCAGCCGCCCCTGGCGCACGGCCTTGGAGACCTCGTTCTCGCCGTAGTGGCCGGCCATCTCGTCGGCGGAGAGCACCGGGAACATGGTCTGCGCCGAGAGAAGCGAGGCGAAATCGCCCACCATGTCCTCGCCCAGGGGCGTGCGGATCGAGCCGTCCTCGCGGACCTCGACGCGGCCGTCGTGGAACATCACCCGGAACTCATGCGCGCCGAGGTTCCAGAGCGCCTGGGCGTTGCGCGGCACCCGCGCCTCGGGCGGGTTCTCGGCGTCGGTCACGCGCTTCGGACCCAGCCCCGTGCCGCCGTCGCCGAAGCCCAGAGAGAGCCCGTCGGAGGTGCCGAAGGCGGGGTGGTGGCAGGTGGCGCAGGCGACCGAGCGGTTGCCCGACAGGATCGGGTCGTAGAAGAGCTGCTGGCCCAGCCGCGCCTCGGCCTCGGAAACCGCGCGGTAGTCGGCCTCGGTCACCGGGTCGGGCAGATCCGCCGCGACGGCCGCGACCGGCAGGGCGGCGGCCAGGAGGCTCAGGCGGGCAGGGGTCTTGCGCATGGGGTCACGGGGCTCCGGTCACGGGCCGTGATGGTGGCAAGCCCGCGCCCCCGGCGCAAGCGTCAGCTGATCCGCGCGACCACGTAGTCGGCCAGATCGCGCAGCATGTCGCGGAAGTCGCTCGCGGGCAGCTCGGCCATGGCGGTCTTCGCGGTCTCGGCCCAGGCCAGCGCATCGGCGCGGGTCGCCGCGAGCGCGCCGTGCCGGTCGAGCAGCGCCAGCGCATGGTCGAGGTCGCCCTCCTCCTGGCGGCCCTTCTCGATCACCCGGACCCAGAAAGCGCGTTCCTCGGCATCGGCGGCGGCGACGGCCTTGATCACCGGCAGGGTCAGCTTGCGCTCGCGGAAGTCGTCGCCGACGTTCTTGCCGGTCGCCTTGGCGTCGCCCTGGTAGTCCAGGAGGTCGTCGACGATCTGGAAGGCGATCCCCAGCGCGTCGCCATAGGCAAAGAGCGCCTGCACCTGGCGTTCCTCGACCCCGGCGATCACCCCGCCGACCTCGGTCGCCGCCGAGAACAGCGCGGCGGTCTTGCCGCGCACCACCGTGAGGTAGATCTCCTCGGTGGTCTTGAGGTCCTGCGCGGCGGAAAGCTGCAGCACCTCGCCCTCGGCGATGGTGGCGGCGGCATTGGCCAGGATGTCGAGCACCCGCAGGTTGCCGGTCTCGACCATGAGCTGGAAGGAGCGCGCAAAGAGGTAGTCGCCGACCAGCACGCTCGACTTGTTGTCCCACAGAAGGTTCGCCGTGGGCCGCCCGCGACGCTGGGCGCTTTCGTCCACCACATCGTCATGCAGGAGCGTCGCGGTGTGGATGAACTCCACCGTCGCCGCGAGATGCAGGTGATAGGGGCCGGGGTAGCCGCACATCTTCGCCGCCGCAAGCGTCAGCATCGGGCGCAGCCGCTTGCCGCCGGCCTCGACCAGATGCGCCGTGACCTCGGGAATGCGCGGCGCATGTTCCGAGGCCATGCGGTCGCGGATCAGCGCATTGACCGCGCCCATCTCTTCAGAGAGCGCCTCGGCGAGGCGATCGTGCGGTTTCTGCTGTGGGTGGTCCAGGCTCATGCGGACTCCTGACTCTCGACAGTCGAAATAGGAGAGGTTTAGATCGCGCCCATGGAAGAACTGTTGCGTACCACTGACATCACGCTCATCCCCTTGGCGCGGGCCATACTCGAGGACGAGGGTATAGAGAGCTTCGAGTTGGACGTAAATATGAGCGTCCTCGAAGGCTCCATCGGAATCCTGCCGCGCCGGCTGATGGTGCGCACGGCCGACCTCGGCCGGGCCCGCACCGCGCTCTGGGAGCAGGGGGTCGCGCTTGACGGCTGAGGCCCCGGTCTTTCCCGAGGAGGCGCTGACCCGCGACGCCTACCTGGGCGGGCGGGTGACGCTTCTGCAGCCGCGCGCGGGCTATCGCGCGGGCGTCGATCCGGTGCTCCTGGCCGCTGCCGTGCCGGCGCGTCCGGGCGAGCGGGTGCTCGAGCTGGGCTGCGGGGCGGGGGCTGCGCTCTTCTGTCTCGGGCGTAGGGTCGGCGGGCTGGCCCTGAACGGCGTCGAGCGGCAGGCCGATTACGCCGAGCTCGCCTGGCGCAACGCCGAGGAAAACGGCCTTAGCGCGCGCATCGTGACCGCCGATCTGACCGCGCTGCCGCCCGAGATCCGCGGCGAGAGCTTCGACCACGTGCTGGCCAATCCGCCCTATTTCGACCCCGAGGGCCGGACCCGGGCGCGGGACGCGGGCCGCGAGGCGGCGCTGGCCGAGGAGACGCCGCTGGCGGCCTGGATCAGCACCGGCGCGCGGCGGCTGGCCCCGGGCGGGCGCTTCACCATGATCCACCGCGCCGAGCGGCTGCCCGAGCTCCTGTCGGCGGCGGCAGAGCACCTGGGCAGCCTCGAGCTGCAGCCCCTGGCGCCCCGCGCGGGCCGCTCCGCGCGGCTGGTGATCCTGCGCGGGCGCAAGGGCGGGCGCGCGGCGTTCCGCATGCATGCCCCGATCGTTCTGCATGCAGGCCCCCGCCACGAGGCCGACGGCGAGGACTACGCGCCCGCCATCCGCGCCGTCCTGCGCGAGGGCGCGGCGCTCGACTTCGGGGCGGGCGCCTAAGAAAGTTACAATCGGCGCAATTTTGCTTTCCTGATTTTGCGCCTGCAGCGTGACTTATTACCTCTTCTGTGCTGAACTTTCAGTTCCCACACGCATTGAAGGAGGTCCACATGAGCCTGAGTTCGCATCTGTCCGAGCTGAAGAAGAAGCATGCGATGCTGTCCAGCAAGGTCGAAGAGGCCCAGAAGTCCCCAAGTGCGGACGGTCTGCGTGTGTCCGAGCTCAAGAAGCAGAAGCTGCGACTCAAGGAGGAGATTTCGCGCCTGTCCGCAGGCACGATGCACTGATGCCAGGCATCCGGCACCGGCCGTCGCGCCGGTGCCGTCAGTCGCGCGTGTCGTGAACCTCGAACTCGCGTAGCGCGGCCTCGACTTTCCGGACCTCGTCTTCGATCCAGGTCCGGAAAGCGGCTATCTGCGGGCGCGACTCGGCGCCCTTCCGACAGAGAAACCGAAAGATCGCGCCGGGATCGAGCGCGGTGGCGAAGGGCGCGACCAGCTGGCCCGCGCGCAGTTCCTGCGCGGCGATGCCGGTGCGGCCCAGGATCACCCCTTGCCCCGTCAGCGCCATGTCGACCGCGTGGTCGGCCTGGTCGAAGCGCGCGACCGGCGTCGGGTCGGCCTCGATGCCCGCCGCTGCGAACCAGCGGTGCCAGCTCGCGCGGTCGCCGAGAAAGGCGATGCTGTCGTCGAAGACCAGCGGCGCCTCCAGAAGGCTCTCGGGCGTCGGGAAACGCGCGGCCAGCGCCGGGCCCATCATCGGCGTCATCAGGTCGCGCAGAAGCGGCGCCTCGAAAAGCGCGGGATCGGGCTTGCCGGGCTGGCCGAAGCGGATCGCCACGTCGACTTCGTCGCGGTCGAAGGACAGCGGGCGCAGGGTCGCGGAGAAGCGCATCTCGATCTCGGGGTGGGCCTGGGCGAAGTCGAACATGCGCGGGGCGAGCCATTTCGCGGTGAAGGCGGGGCCGGCGGTGACGGTCAGCGTGCGCGCATCGCCCAGCCGCCGGGTCTCCTGCCAGGCGCCCTGCAGGGTCTCGAAGCCGCGCGCCGCGCCGGGGGCGAGGGTGCGGCCGGCCTCGGTCAGTTCCACCGCGCGGTTGAGCCTGCGGAAGAGCGGGCGGCCCAGGTGTTCCTCCAGTGACTTGATCTGAAAGGACAAAGCCGCGGGCGTGACGTTCAGCTCCTCCGCCGCCTTGGCAAAGGAAAGATGCCGCGCCGCGGCGTCGAAGGCGCGCAGGGCGGTCAGGGGCGGAAGGCGGTCGGGCATATCACACAAGATATTCTTAACTGATAGGCTAAAACCTCTCGTTTGTCGGCGCTCATGGCAAGGTCCATATGAGAGGAGGTCAAGAATTTTTCGATGCGAAAGGAGCAAGCCATGTTGGAATCGCCCATCGACAGACGACATCGCGCCGCGATCCGGCGTGCCCATGACGCCCGGGGCGCCGCGGTTGCGGCGCTCTGGTCCGCGCTGTTTGCGCGCCGCTAGGGGCCGCAGGCGGCTGGCCCGCCCGACGACCCGCGCGCAGATGCGAAACGCCCCCGAAGCGACGGCCCTGGGCCGAGCCTCCGGGGGCGTTTTTTATTCCGCGCGCGGGCCGCTTAGTCGGCCAGGAAGGCGCTCAGCGCCGTGACTTCACTTTGCGCGATCTCATGCCCGCCCGGGTGCCAATGCGTCTCGACCGGGGATCCTTGCGCGGCCAGGTAGCCGGTCAGCGCCTCGGTCAGATCCGGCGGGCAGATCGGGTCGCGCCGTCCTGCGGTGATCAGCACGCGAAGGGCAGCGAGCCGCGGTTCCGGCGCGGGCTCCCAGGGGATCAGCGGGTGCAGGAGCGCCAGGTCGGTGAAGAGCTCCGGCATCTCGAAGGCCACCGCCGCGGCGATATTGGCGCCGTTGGAATAACCCAGGCCGATCACCCGCGACGCCCCGACCCGCGCCTTCTGGGCGGCGAGGAACTCGCCCATCACCGCGCGACGCCGGGCCAGGTCCTCCATGTCGTAGCGCCCTTCGCCCCGGCGGCGGAAATAGCGCAGCGCGCCCATCTCCGAGACATCGCCCCGGGGCGAGATCACATGCGCTCCGGGCACCAGGTCCGAGGCGATGCGGTGGAACTGCGCCTCGCTGCCGCCGGTGCCGTGGAAGGTGAAGACCAGGGGGCGCCCGGGGGCGCCCTCGGTCTCGGCGTAATGATAGGCGGGATCAGTCACGGATCGGCTCCAGGTAGCGCGCCTCGAGGATCTCGCGCAGGTGTTCGTGCTGGCTCGGCAGCTTCAGCGCCTGGCCGAGATGCGCGCTGTCCTCGTCGCGGTCGAAGCCCGGCTCGTTGGTGGCCACCTCGAAGAGCACGCCGCCCGGGGTGCGGAAGTAGATCGCCCAGAAGTAGTCGCGGTCGATCACCGGGGTGACCTGGTAGCCGGTGTCCATCAGCGCCTTGCGCACCGAAAGCTGCGCCGCGCGGTCCTCGACCGCGAAGGCCACGTGGTGCACCGAGCCCGCGCCCTGGTCCGCCATGGGGGCGTTGACCCGGGTCAGGTCGATGACATTGGCCGCATTGCCGCCAGGCACGTGAAAGCGCGTCACCTCGCCCTGGGTGTCGGCCTCCTCGTAGCCCATGAAGCGCAAGAGCTCGGCCGTGGCGCCGGGGTCGGCAAGCCGCATGTCGGTGGAGTGGAAGCCACGGATCGCCGCCTCCTCGGGCACGCCGCCGCCGGTCCAGGGGGCGCGGGGGTCGTCCTCGGTCTCGGTCAGGGCGAAGCCGTCGCCGTCGGGGCCGGAAAACCGCAGCCGCGCCGCGCCGAAGCGGTTGTCGCGGGTCAGGTTGGCGGTTCCGGCCTCGGTCAGGCGGCTCTCCCAGTAGGGCAGGGCGCCCTTCGGCACCGAAAACACGGTGGTCCCCACCTCGCCGGTGCCGGCCTTGCCGCGCCGCGCGCCCTGGAAGGGGAAATAGGTCATCACCGTGCCCGGCGTGCCTTCGGCGTCGCCGTAATAGAGGTGATAGACCTCGGGCGCGTCGAAATTCACCGTCTTCTTGACCCGGCGCAGCCCGAGGGTGCGGGTGAAGAAGTCATTGTTGGTCTGGGCATCGGACGCCAGCGAGGTGACGTGGTGCAGCCCGTTGATTTCCTTGATCATGCTGGGTCTCCATCTGGTCTTGGGGCAGATATAGCGCTGTGCATGAGGGCGGATAACCGGCGGGCGCTCACCATGATGGTGCGCGGGTGAACAGAACTTGCCCTGCGTTTCGCGCCAAGCAAAAAGGGCGCGCCCGGCGGACGCGCCCTCTCAAGCCGGACAAGGCGCCGGCGATCAGACGAAGAACTGCCCGCCGTTGGCCGAGATCGTCGAGCCGTTGATGAACTGCGAATCCTCGGAGGCCAGGAAGGTCACGCAGCGCGCGATTTCCTCGGGCTCGCCGAGGCGGCCGGTCGGGATCTGGCCGATGATCGCGTCGCGCACCTTCTCGGGCACCGCCATGACCATCTCGGTCGCAATATAGCCCGGGCAGATCGCATTGGCGGTGATGCCCTTGCCCGCGCCTTCCTGGGCGAGGCTTTTCACGATGCCGAGGTCGCCGGCCTTGGTCGCGGCGTAGTTCACCTGGGCGAACTGGCCTTTCTGCCCATTGATCGAGGAGATCACGATGATCCGCCCGAAGCCGCGCTCGCGCATGCCCGGCCAGATCGGGTGTACGGTGTTGAAGACGCCGGTCAGGTTGGTGTCGATGACCTGGTGCCACTGCTCGGGCGTCATCTTGTGGAAGGGCGCGTCCCGGGTGATGCCGGCATTGGCGACCACCACCTCGATCGGGCCGAGGTCGGCCTCGACCTGGGCCAGCCCGGCCTTGGAGCTGTCGTAATCGGCCACGTCCCACTTGTAGGTCTTGATCCCGGTCTCATCGGTGAAGGCCTTGGCCTTCTCGTCGTTGCCGGCATAGGTCGCGGCCACGGAATAGCCCTCGGCCTTGAGCGCCTTGGAAATGGCGGCCCCGATCCCCCGGCTGCCGCCGGTTACAACTGCTACACGTCCCATGAAATCCTCCTTTTATCGCGTGTGCTTATCTTGTTGTTGCGCGGAACCTCCCTTGATGCGCAACTTTATTGCTTAACGAAAATCACTTCTCTCCTGCCCCGTCAAGCAGCCGCCGGGCATCGCTGGCGCCCTGTGCCCAGGTGTCGCGCAGCTTCTGCGGGTCGGTGAAATCGATCTTGTCGGCGGGCGTCTCGTCGCTCGGGTGCAGGTAATGGCGGTTCGCATCCTCGGGCAGCCTTCGGTAGGCGCGGGTCAGCAGGATCATCGTCCGGCCTTCGTCGGGTTCGGGCATGGGGGCCTGGTCGGCCATGCCGCCGTCGACCACCGGGCGGCCGTCCCAGAGCGGCGGCTCGAAGACCGGCGGGATCACCGCGGCGGCGCAGACCAGCTCGGAGAGCTTGCCCGCGCGGGCGGCGGCATTGGCGTCGACCAGGCTGTAGTCGAGCCCGAGCTTCTCGGCCCAGCCGAAATGCGGGGCGTTGACCGTGTGCAATTCCGCCTCATAGGCCAGCGTCATGGCCGCGCCCGAGATCATCGGCGGCAGATGCGGCGGCGGATGGGCGATCAGCACCTGGAACTGCGGGCCCTCGGCGATGCGGCGGGCGACCTCATCGTCGAGCACCCGGTCGACCACCTCGCAGTAGATGGTCTGATGCGGGGTCAGGCCGCTCTCGCCCTTGTGGAAGAGGTCAAGATTGCTGTCCTGTTCGGCGAAGGCCGCGCACATCTCGGAGAGGAGGTGATGCTCCACTCCGCCGAGATAAGCCGCACCGGCCAGCGCCCCGCCCGAGACGCCGGTGACCCGCGCGGGCGCAAGCGTCCGGTCCCTGGCCAGTTCGGTCATGAAGCCGCCCTGCCAGAAACAGCGCAGCCCGCCGCCTGAAAAGACGATCTGGTCGGGGCTATGGGGCAGCACCTGGCGCATGACGGCCTCGGCAGAGACAAAAAAGGCGGGGTCCGGGCCCCGCCTTCTTCGCCGCTATGCCGTTACGGGCGCTCGACGCACATGGCGACGCCCATGCCGCCGCCGATGCAGAGCGTGGCGAGGCCCTTCTTGGCGCCGCGGCGCTTCATTTCGAAGAGCAGCGTGTTCAGGACCCGCGCGCCGGAGGCGCCGATCGGGTGGCCGATGGCGATGGCGCCGCCGTTCACGTTCACGATCGAGGGGTCCCAGCCCATGTCCTTGTTCACCGCGCAGGCCTGGGCGGCGAAGGCCTCGTTGGCCTCCACGAGGTCGAGGTCCTCGGGCTTCCAGCCCGCCTTCTCGAGCGCCTTGCGGCTGGCGTGGATCGGGCCGACGCCCATGATCGCCGGGTCGAGGCCCGCGGTCGCATAGGAGACGATGCGCGCGAGCGGCTCGATGCCGCGCTTCTCGGCGGCCTCGGCCGACATCAGGAGCGCGCCCGCGGCGCCGTCGTTGATGCCCGAGGCGTTGCCCGCGGTGACCGTGCCGTCCTTGGCGAAGGCCGGGCGCAGCTTCTGCATGTTCTCGATGGTGGCGCCGTGGCGGATGTATTCATCCTTGTCGACCACGATGTCGCCCTTGCGGGTCTTGACGGTGAAGGGCACGACCTCGTCGTCGAACTTGCCGGCCTTCTGGGCGGCCTCGGCCTTGTTCTGCGAGGCCAGGGCGAATTCGTCCTGCTGCTCGCGGCCGATCTGCCACTTCTCGGCGACATTCTCGGCGGTGTTGCCCATGTGGTAGCCGTTGAAGGCGTCCCAGAGGCCGTCGCGGATCATCGTGTCGATGTATTTCACGTCGCCCATCTTGTGCCCCGAGCGCAGATGCGCGGCATGGGCCGAGAGCGACATGCTTTCCTGGCCGCCGGCGCAGATGATCTCGGCATCGCCAAGCATGATGTGCTGGGCGCCAAGCGCCACGGCGCGCAGGCCCGAGCCGCAGACCTGGTTGATGCCCCAGGCCGCGCTTTCCTGCGGCAGGCCGGCGTTGATATGCGCCTGGCGGGCGGGGTTCTGGCCCTGGGCGGCGGTCAGCACCTGGCCGAGAATCGTCTCGGAGACCTCGGATTTGTCGATGCCGGCGCGGGCGACCAGCGCCTCGAGCACCGCGGCGCCGAGATCGTGGGCCGGGGTGGCGGCGAAAGCGCCGTTGAAGCTGCCCACCGCGGTGCGGGCGGCGGACGCGATCACGATGTTGGTCATGTGCGGTCTCCTCTCGTGCACTGGCGCGGGGCCGCATCGCGGCGGGCCCGTCGCTTTGGGCCCGTGGTAAAGGATGCAAGTGGAACGGGCAATATCGGAGCCGGTCCTGTGGCGTGCGCGAGTGGGGTTGGCCGGGATGCCTGCGCGCGCGGTGGGCGCGCGTGTTGCCTGCGGGGGTGGTGAGCGACGCTGATGCGGGCGTGAGTTGGGGCGCGCCCCATGCGGGCTTGAGTTGGGGCTGCCGTGATGCCCGGGCGAGTGGGCGCTGCCGCGGTGTCGTGCCGGGAGCGGCTCGGCCGCGACCCGCTCCTCATCCCGCGCCCGGCGGCTGCATCGAGACCCGCTTTAGTGTGTGCGCGAAAGGCGGCGGCGTCGCTGCGCCCGAGGCGGCTGCCGCCTCGTCCCGCCTCAGCCCGCCCCCGGCGGCTGCCAGGGCGGGGTCAGCGTCGGGGCGGCGTAGAAATAGCCCTGCAGGCAGTCGACCCCGGCCTCGGCGGCAAGCTCGGCGTCGGGCTGGCTCTCGATGCCCTGGGCGATGGTGAAGACGTCCAGCTCGCGCGCGAGCGCCAGCACGGCGCGCAGGAGCACCTGTTTCTCGCCCTCTTCGCTGAGCCCGCGCATGATGCCGCCGTCGATCTTCAGGATGTCGAAGGGAAAGCGTGTCAGCGTGCGCAGGTTGGTCGGCCCCGCGCCGAAATTGTCGAGCGCGAAGCTCACCCCTTCGGCCCCGTAGTGCCGCATGAAGTCGGTGACCAGCTCGGGCAGGCGCAGGGCCGATTCCTCGGTCACCTCGAGGATCAGCCGCTCGGCGATGCCGGGATCGGCGGTCAGCGCCTGCGACAGCAGCGTGGTGTATTTCTGAAAGCCGATGGAGCGGGCCGAGAGGTTCAGCGACAGCCGGATGCCCCGGTGCCGCGCCAGCACCCGCAGTCCCTTTCCCAATGCCAGGCAGTCGAGCAGGCGGCCGGCCTCTTCCTCCTCGATCTCGGTGATGAAATCGCGGGCAGGAATGATTCGGCCCTGCGGGTCGAAGACCCGGGCCAGCCCTTCGTGGAAGGCCACCTTCTCGGCGTCGCGGGCCTGCACGATCGGCTGATAGGCCAGCTGCACCTGCCGCGTGCGGATCGCGGCGGCGGCGGTGCGCGGGGCCTCGTGGCTGTGCAGCCGCGCCAGCGCGTCGAGCGCGTTGCGCGGGGCCTCGGGGTCGGGCGGCGGCGCGGGATCGCGCGGGGGCCGGTCACCCGGCCCGTGGCGCACCGCATCCTCCGGCGGCAGGGGGCGCATGGATCGCAGGGCGCATCTCCTTTACAAAGGCCACCCGGCGGCGGCCCGGATGGCGGTGACGGGCAGGGCACCGCGAACCGGCCCCCACCAGGGGCCCACCCCCCGCATCACCCCCGGCACCGGGGCGGCGGAACGGACCCGCGCATATCCTGCCTCCGCGCGCCTTACCGGGCGCTTAACGCAGGCCCGCATTCTGCCCAGTTGACACCGCGCCCGCGGGCGATATAAGCGCGCCTTCATTGGTGTTGGTGGCCCCCGCAAGGGGATGCCTGTCAGGGCCGGTGCGATGCACCGCAAAGCGCCCAGAGGACAACGCCCTTCCAAGGCTCCGGGCCGACCACCCGTCCGGCGCCGCATCAGAAGGAGATCAGACGGTGACCAAACGCACCTCTGCCAAGTACAAGCTCGACCGCCGGATGGGCGAAAACATCTGGGGTCGCCCGAAGTCCCCGGTCAACAAGCGTGAATACGCCCCCGGCCAGCACGGTCAGCGCCGCAAGGGCAAGATGTCCGACTTCGGTCTGCAGCTGCGCGCCAAGCAGAAGCTCAAGGGCCATTACGGCGACCTGACCGAGAAGCAGTTCCGCCGCATCTTCGCCGAGGCCGAGCGCCTGCGCGGCGACACCGGCGAGATCCTGATCGGCCTGCTGGAGCGCCGCCTCGACGCGGTGGTCTACCGCGCGAAGTTCGTGGCGACCGTCTTCGCCGCGCGCCAGTTCGTGAACCACGGCCACGTCCTGGTGAACGGCCGCAAGGTGAACATCCCCTCCTACCGCGTGAAGGAAGGCGACGTCATCGAGGTCCGCGAGAAGTCCAAGCAGCTCGCATCGGTGATCGAAGCCAGCCAACTGCCCGAGCGCGACGTGCCGGACTACATCGAGGCCGACCACTCCAAGATGACCGCGACCTTCGTGCGTCAGCCGGGCCTCTCGGACGTGCCCTTCGCCGTCCAGATGGAACCGAACCTCGTCATCGAATTCTACGCGCAGAACTGATCCTTTTCGGTTCCGCGCCGCTTATCGGGAAAGGCCGCGCCCCTCGGGTGCGGCCTTTTCTTATGGGGCCTCTCTGCGCTGCGTTTCCGCGCCGGGCAGGGGCCGCATCTCCCCTTAGCGCGCACAAAAAAACGGGCCCGCCCGGGGATCGCCCGGGCCGGCCCGATTTCTTCGGCAAAAGCCGAGCGCGGTCTCAGATGTAGTAGAGATCGCCGTAGACGTGGCGCGCGATGTCGGTGCGCTTCAGGCCGCGTTCGGCCAGTTCCTCGTCGCTCATCTCGTTCAGTTCACGGGCGAGACGGACGCGGGAGTTTGATTCGGCGACATGCACGAAGAAATCGAGAATCGCGCCGAAGAAGCCGCGGCTCGCGCCGGTGTTTGCGGTGGTGTCTGCGAATGCCATAACAGGATCTCCGTTGACGGTTGATCCTCCCCTTGACACGGGAGATATGGCGCGGGCCGCGCGGCTTCCACCGCTCTTTCTGCAACGCGGCATCCCGGCTCCTGCATGTCTCCGGGCGGCTTGCAGGGCAGGGCTTGCAAGGCGTGCAGGTCTCGGGCCGGAGCCAATCGGGGGCGGCCGGGGCCACCCCCTTCTTTGGTGCTGAAAGGCTCGCTTGAAATGGGCGCGGGGCCGGCTGCGGTCACGATCCGGCGCGGGCGGCCCGAACACGGGGCCGAGGATAGCGCGCCTTCCGTAACAGCTTGATGACCCGTCAGCGCTTCTTCAGCGTGTCCCCGGGGGCGACCTTGGGGGCCAGCTCGACGATGCGGTCGATCTCGGAATGGGGGTTGTCGACGAGCGTGGCGACGATCTCCGCGGCGCGGCGGCCGATCTCGGTCCGGCCCGCGTCCATGGTGGCCAAGCGGCGCGGCAGCCCGTCCAGGAGCTCGACGTCGTTGAACCCCGCGAGCCCGATCTTGCCGGGCACGTCGATCCCCGCCTCGAGCAGGTAGAGGAGCCCGCCTGCGCCGATCATGTCGTTGGAATAATAGAGGAAATCCAGCTCGGGTGTGCGCTCCAGCATGGCCTGGGTCAGCTCGCGCCCCTTGGCGAGCGAGGAGCCGCCGGAGTAGAATTCCTGGTCCATGACCTCGATCCCGGCCTTGGCGAGCGTCTCGGTGAAGCCCTCGAAGCGCTTCCGCGCCCGGTGGTCGAGCGGCATCTTGGTGCCCATGAAGCCGATGTTGGTATAGCCCGCCTTGAGGATCGCCTGGGCCATCTCGCGGCCCGCGCGGCGGTGCGAGATGCCGACCATGGCGTCGATCGGCGTGCCGTCGGTGTCCATGATCTCCACGACCGGGATGCCCGAGGCCGAGAGCATGGCGCGCGAGGCGTCGGAATGTTCCAGCCCCGCGATGATCACTGAGGAGGGCCGCCAGGAGAGCATCTCGTAGAGGACGCGCTCTTCCTTCTCGGGCAGGTAGTCGGTGACGCCGACGACGGGCTGCAGCTCGGTGTCCTCGAGGACCGCGCTGATGCCGCTGAGGACCTCGGGGAAGACCATGTTGCGCAAGGAGGGAATGATCACCGCGACCAGATTGACCCGCTGGCTGGCCAGGGCGCCGGCGATCTTGTTGGGCACATAGCCCAGGGATTTCGCCGCTTCGAGCACCTTTTCGCGGGTGGCCTGGCTCACGTCGCCGCGGTTGCGCAGCACCCGGCTGACGGTCATTTCCGAGACGCCCGAGGCTTCCGAGACATCGCGCAGGGTCAGCGGGCGGGGGGGCGTCGTCGACAAGGGCGGATCCTCAATCTGTCGCTTGCCAGAAGAGGTTAGCCCATTGTGCTCGGCGGCTACAAGCAGCCTCGTCGGAGGGTGACAGCCGGTGGCGCAGAGGCTACAAGGCGCCGCAGCGGCCCCGTGGCTCAACTGGATAGAGCAGCCCCCTCCTAAGGGGCAGGTTCCAGGTTCGAATCCTGGCGGGGTCGCCATTAAGATGCTGAGAAGTAACAGGAATTTTCTGGCCCGGCGGGTTTCGCCGTGCGTGTTCGCAAAGCGTGCATGTCACGACATGTTGCGGCGCAGCACGGTATGGCGTGCAATTTCGCGAGATGTCACGGCACGGGCGCCCAAAATCCGCCCAATGGGTGGATCCGCAAGCCGTTAGCGTGAAACGAAAAAGCCCTCTCGGGGAGGCGCCGGGAGGGCCGTTGGGCAGGCTTATCGCACGCGGTTGGGCAGGTGTTCTGAGCGGGATAGGCGTCCGGTCCGAGGCTGGATGCTCTCGACGGGCTTCTCCGGAAGGTGAAGGTGCTGCACTGGAACGGACCACCCATCGGCGCCATCCGCTCCATCCCGACCTCCCCACCCGAGGGCGCGCGCCGGACCGGGGGCCGGCGCTTCTACGCTTCGCGCTGTGCGCTTTATCCCACCAAGGTCAGGACTAACGAAGAGCTAAGCACGCCATCCCAAGGAGCGCCGGCCCATCGGGCCGGTCCGGCGCGCGCCCGGCACCTTCGGTGCTATTCGGGCGCAAGGGGGTGGGCTGGGGCTTCGACCGTCGCGCGCTGTTCGGGCGCAAGGGGGGCGCCTTGGTGACTGGGAGTCTCGAGTTGTTTGGATGAGGGCGTGCGGGTCGGCTAGAGAACGGCGGTGCACCCGGGGGCAAGCGACCCGCCAAAGGCCAACCGGCGCCCCACCGCTTGCCTCAACCACCCCCCTCACGCCGCCGGCGTCAGTGCCTTCAGATGCTCGGGCAGGGCGCCCATCCGGCTGTAGGGCCGGGCGCTCTCGCCGTACCAGCTGTCAGGCGCTCGGCCGAGCATCTCGGGGAACAGGATCCCCAGTTCCGCCCGGATCGGCGCGGCGAGGGCGCCCAGGGCCAGCGGGCCGGGGTAGAAGCTCTCCGACGGCGCGCCATTGGCGAAGATCACCTCGTGGCGGGCGCACATCAGGTGGTAGTAGGTCACCGCGCGGCAGCCGTTCATCACCCGCGCCTGGCCGCCGTCGAGCCGCGCCAGATGCGTGGCGCGCATCAGGATGTCCTCGCCGTCCTGGCGCAGCACCACCCCGTGCTGCGGCGAGACCACCAGCGGCGCAGTGCCGCCCGAGAGCCCCGGCGCGATCTCCACCGGCAGCAATTGCGGCGCATGGGCGAGCTTGCGCTTGCCGAGATGGCGCCGCCCGATCCAGAGCACCTCCTGCAGCCCGTTGTCGAGCGTCTCCACCCGGTCGCCCGGCCGCAGCGCCTCGATCGGCACCTCGCCCCGCGCGGTGCGGATCAGCGTGCCGGTGGTGAAACAGACCACGCCGGTGTTCTCGGCGGTGTAATAGGAGCGGTCGGCGCTGGCGCCCTTGAAGGTCAGACTGCCGGTGCCGAACTGGCTGTTGTCGGAGTAATCCACCGCCTGGCCGCGGGAATCCGCGGCGTTGGACTGGTTCAGCACCCCGTCGTCGGCCTGGTCGGCGTAGAGCTCGGAGATGTGGTCGTAATAGCCCGAGAGGTCGATGAAGTCGTTGTTGGCGCTGTCGCCGTCCTCGAGCCCGCCGGTGTTGCCGGTGTTGAAATCGTTGATCGTGTCGCTGCCGTCGCCCGCGGCATAGGTGAAGACGTCGTTGCCGGTGCCGCCCGAGAGCGCGTCGTCCCCCGCCCCGCCGGTCAGGAGGTCGTCGCCCGCATCGCCCGAGAGCGTGTCGTTGCCGGTGCCGCTGACGATCGTGTCGTTGTCCGCCCCGCCATCGAGGAAGTTGCGGTCGCCGCCGGTGACCGAGATCGAATCCGCGCCGGCCTCGCCGTAGATCGTGTCCTGCGAGCCGGCGTCGGTCTCGGCCGAGGTGATCGTGTCGTTGCCGTCACCGCCGAGGATCAGGTCGCTGTCGCCCTGGGCATATTCCTCGCCCGCCTCGATCCGGTCGTTGCCGGCGCCGCCGAAGATCGTGTCGCCGCGGTCGCCGCCGTCGATGCTGTCGTCGCCGCTGCCGCCCTCGATCGAATCCTCGCCCGCGCCGGTCGAGATCGTGTCATTGCCGGAGCCGCCGAAGACCGTGTCCTGCTGGGCGGAGTCGCGGCTCTGGTCGGCGGTGAAACTGTCGTTGCCGCCGCCCATCTCGACCCAGGCGCCGGCGGTGGGCTGGGCGCTGGCATCGACGGAATCGTCGTGATCGGTGAGCCTGAGCCGCTCGATCCCGGTGAAGCTCAGCGTGTCGGTGCCATCGGTGATCGTCCCGGCCTCGTCGCCGGTGTAGGTGACCGTGACCGGCCCCGAGAGCGCCGAGAGGTCGATCATGTCGACATCCGAGCCGGTCTCGCCGCCCTCGATGGTGTCGGCGCCGAAGCCGTCCTCGATGATGAAGGTGTCCGAGCCTCCGTCGCCGGTCATGCTGTCCGCGCCGCGCCCGCCGACCAGCCGGTCGTTGTCGGCGCCGCCGTGCATGGTGTCGCTGCCCTCGCCGCCCTCGAGCGTGTCGTCGCCCTCGGTGGCGGTGATGCTGTCGTCGCCGGTGCCGCCCACCAGGCTGTCGTCACCCGAGGAGTTCGACAGCGTGTCGTTGCCCGCGCCGCCGATCAGCGTGTCCTCGCCGGTGCCGGTGAAGAGCATGTCGTCGCCGTCGCCGCCGTCGATGTAGTCCGAGCCCTCGCCGCCCCAGATCGTGTCGCCGCCGCTGCCGCCCAGCACCACGTCGTTGCCGGCGCTCTCAGCCACGCGGATGCCGCGGGTCGTGGCGGTGGCGTCGATGCGGTCGTCGAAGCCGGTCAAAGTGAAGGCTTCGATGTCGGAGAAGCTGGCGCGGTCGCTGCCGGCGCTGAAGGCGCCCGCCTCGTTGCCCGAATAGGTCACCGTGACGGCCCCGGTCAGCGCCGAGAAATCCACCGTGTCGCTGTCGGTGCCGCCGCTGCCGCCGAGGATCGTGTCGGCGCCGAAGTCATCCTCGAGGATGAAGAGGTCGTCGTCGTGCTCGCCGCTGAGGTAATCCGCCCCGAGCCCGCCGATCAGCGTGTCGGAATCGTGCCCCGCCCAGATCGTGTCCGAGCCCGCGCCGCCGTCGATCAGGTTGCGCCCGGCGTGCTGCTCGCCGCTGGCGTCGTCGATGCGGTCGTTGCCCTCGCCGCCGAAGACCGTGTCGTCGCCGCCGCCGTAAAGCACCGTGTCGTCGCCGAGGCCCGCGTCGATCCACTGGGTGCCGCTGGTGACCCCGCCCTCGATGTCGTCGATCAGGTCGTCGCCCGCGCCCGCGGCGACCGTATCCGCCCCGTCGCCGAGGTAGATCGTGTCGTCGCCCGAGCCGCCCCGCAACAGGTCGGCGCCGCCGCCAGCCTCGATCTGGATGCCGCCGGTGGTGGCGCTGGCGTCGATGGTCTCGGCCCGATCGGAAAGGATCACCCGCTCGATCTCGGAGAAGCTCAGCGTGTCGGTGCCATCGGTGATCGTGCCGGATTCGTCGCCGGTATAGGTCAGCGTCACCGGGTCGGTGACCAGCGAGAAGTCGAGCACGTCGAAATCGCGCCCGCCCTCGCCGCCGATGACCGTGTCATTGCCGAAATCATTGCTGGCCAGGAAGGTGTCGGCGTCGTCGCCGCCCATCAGCAGGTCGCCCGCCAGTTCCAGCGGCATCTCGGTGGTGAAAGCCTCGCGCAGGTCGGCGCCGCGGTCGTCGCTGTAGATCAGGAAGGATTGGACGTTGCCGTTTTCATAGGCCAGGGCGACCTCGTAGTAGCCGTCGCCCGCGTAGTGCTTGGCCGCGACCGGGACCTCCTGCAGGACGATCTTGTCGAGCCCGAAGTCGAAGTTGTGCAGCGTCAGCGTGCCGGTCTCATTGGTGGTCTCGACCACCACGTAATCGGCCTGGCCGTCGCCCTCGCCGCTGTCGCGCGACTGGCCGAGGCGCAGCGTGGTGCTGCTGCCCTCGGCGGCGGCCCAGGTGAAATAGTCCTGCCCCGAGCTGCCCTGCACCCGGTCGACGATGCCCGCGGCTTTCCAGTCGATGCGGGTGCCGCCGCCCTGGCCGCCGTCCGAGCTGGTCAGGATGATGTCGTTGCCCGCGCCGCCCGAGACGGTGTCATTGCCGCCCGCCGCGTCAATGATGTCGTCGCCGGCGTTGCCCTCGATCAGCTCGCCCGCGTCGGAGCCGCCATAGAGGTCCGCGCCCGCGCCGCCCGCGTAGCTGGTGAAGGAGGACAGCCCGGTCAGCCCGCCCAGCGTCGCGTCGACCCCGCCGATGCCGCCCGAGCCCACGGTGAACCAGCTGTCGCCGTCGTGGATGTAGAGGTAGTTGCCGCCATAGGCGTGGTAGACGGTGAAATCCGAGGGCAGGGCGCTGAAGTCGAGCGTATGGCCCGAGCCGGTCTCGATGATCGAGCCCCAGAACTTGGGGTCGTTGTAGTTGGAACTCGTTACCGAATACGTCGCCATCCTGCCCGGCCTTTCACCCCGCGGGCGCCTGGCCGGGGTGATCCGGCGGGTGCGCTTCGGGGCCTCTGCTCGCGGTCCGGGGTGTGGGGGGCTGCTTGCGCATCAGGGGCGGTGAGTGTGGTCTGCCCCCTACGGTCATATGCGCCGGACGGCCCTGCCGCGCGGCGCCGCGTGCGAAAAGCACGCCGCTGCTGTTGACCCTTGCCTCTGCGATCACGGCTTCCCCGGCCGATTGTTGATCTTTGACAAATGGTTAACCGCAGATCGTGGCGGAAACGTGGCAAATTGTGGCGCAAATAAGGCAATTGGATGGGGCAGGGTGCGGGGCGTCGGGCGGCCTTGTGGTGCCGGGGGCGAGAGGAGGGGCGCGCGCCTTGGTGCCCCCGGGTCTTGAAGAACCGGTGTCCGGGCCAGCTCCAAGGATTGGCGGAGCTGAGGCACCGGCCACGGTGCGGAGGGCGGCGCCGAAAGCCGCCCCTCAAACGCGCGCCCTCTTTGGCCACAACGCTTGACCCCGGCCCGGCCTCCCGCCGCGCCAGCCCCCGCAGGCCACCAAAGCCCGCCTCAGATCACCTCGATCACGTCCCGGTCGACCGCCAGCACATAGCCGCGCTTGGCGATGGTCTTGACCAGAAGCTCGCTCACCAGCTGGTTGCCGAGCCCGTCGCGGAGGCGTTTCACCCGGGTCGCGCCCGCCGCCTCCTCGCAGTCGGATTCGTCGCGCCCCGAGATCATCGCCTCGATCTGGGTGCCGGTCAGCATCTCCTCGTCGAGCCGCGCCTCGGCCAGGATCGCCAGGGTCTCCATCATCGCCTCGGTCAGCTTGAAGCCCATGGTGTTGAGATAGACCGTGTTCTCGCTGCGGCTGATGATCAGCGAGCGGACCTCGATGCCCGAGCGTTCGATCGCCGCCATGCGCCGGTTCAGCCCCACCAGCATGACCAGCGACACCAGCGCGGTCATCAGGAGGGCGGTGGCGAAGATCAGCAGCACGAAGATCGTCACTCGGTAGCTCTCGAGCGTCTCCGCGAAGGCGGTGCCCGACTGGGCGAGGATCTCCAGGAGCTTGATCTCGGCCTGGGCGGTCAGGTCGTCGTTCTCGATGAAGAGCCGCTCCACCCGGTCGTTGAAGGCGCCCGCGTCGGGCAGGGTGGCGAAAAGCCAGACCCCGGCCACGATCAGGAGAAGCAGGATCGCGGCGATGCCGAAACCCACCACCCGCGCGCCCGAGCGGCGCGCCTCAGTAACGGAGAAAGTGTTGTCCGGCACTGTCCTTCCTTTCCTCGAGACCCTCTTCGCCGAAGGTCGAGACAATGTTCAAGAGGGTCCAGCCCGCGCGGTCGAGCCGCGGCGCCAGGGCGCTGGCCGCGCCATCGCGCGAACAGGCATCATCGGGGACCTCGGCGACGCCGTAGTGCAGGCGCAGCGGGTCCTCGCGCTTGGCCTTGTAGTCGGCGTAGCAGGCCGCCTCGGCGGCTGCCGGCGCCATGGCCAGCGCAAGAAGGAGGGGAAGGACGGTTTTCATGGGCCCGAGAGTGACCCGGCGCGCGCGGTCGATCAATAACCGCAGGGCGGCGGCGGGGCGATATGTGATAACCTCGACCCGGACATTGCCTGACCGCCGGGAGCGGGCGGATCCTTCTCGGTGGCGGCCCCCAGGCGTCCTGACGCGTCACCTGTCCGGCGCGGGCGCTTCGGGGGCCGCCATCCGATCCGACCGCTAGAGAGGAGACCTGCCATGTCCCGCCGTTTCATCGCCCTGATCCTGGCCGCCAGCACCGCCATCGCCGCCTCGGCCAGCGGGGCCCGCGCCGATCAGACCCAGGATATCGCCAAGATCGTCGGCGGCATCGCGCTTCTATATATCGTCGGAGAGGCGCTCTCGGCCGAGGCCGACCGCGAGAAGGACAAGAAGAAAGAGAAGGCGAAGGCCAAGGCCAAGGCCAGCCAGGCCAAGCACGGGCATGCATCGCCCTATTACACCCATCGCCACGAGGGTTACGGCGCGCATCAGCACCGCCGCGACCACAGCCACCGCCACGACCGCTGGGCCGAGAACCACTGGGCCGCGACGCTGCCCGCCGAATGCCGGGTGCGGCTTGACGGTGAACGCCACACCTCGGGCAAACCCCGGGCCCGGGTGGTCTACCCCCAGCGCTGCCTGGCGCGGAACTTTGCCGCTCACGAGAGCCTGCCGCGCCAATGCGCCTTCCGCGTCGAGACCACCCGCGGCAAGCGGCTGGTCTACGGCGAGCGTTGCCTGGACCGGAAGGGCTACAACACGCCGAGCCGGCGGTGAGGGGAGGGGGGGCGCCGCGCACCCCTTGCAACTCGTGCAACAGAGGGCGCGCGCCGGACCGGGGGCCGGTCCGGCGCGCGCCCGGCACCTTCGGTGCTATTCGGGCGCAAGGAGGCGCGCAGGGGACGGGACGGGGCGCCGGCATTCAACTGACTGAAAGCCCCAAACAAAAAAGGGCCGGATCGCTCCGGCCCCTTCGCGTCTCACCTCAGCCTCGGTTCAGCGCACCATGCCGATGATCTCGTAGGTCTTCTTCAGCACCGGCTCGGCGCGTTCGCGGGCGCGCTCGGCGCCGCGGGCGAGGATCGCGTCGATCTCGCCGGGCTCTTCCATCAGCCGCGCCATCTCGGTGGAGATCGGCGCCAGCTTCTCGACCGCCAGCTCCGACAGCGCCGGCTTGAAGGCCGAGAACTGCTGGCCGCCGTGCTCCGCCAGTACCTCCGCCACGGTCTGATCGGAGAGCGCGGCGTAGATGTTCACCAGGTTGCGCGCCTCGGGGCGCTCGCTCAGGCCCTCGGCCTCGGAGGGCAGGGCCTCGGGGTCGGTGCGCGCCTTGCGGATCTTCGCGGCGATCGTGTCGGCATCGTCGGTCATGTTGATCCGGCTCATGTCCGAGGGATCGCTCTTCGACATCTTCTTCGAGCCGTCGCGCAGCGACATGACGCGGGTCGCGGCCCCCTCGATCACCGGTTCGGTCAGCGGGAAAAAATCCACATCGTAGTCGTGGTTGAACTTCGCCGCGATGTCGCGCGTCAGTTCCAGGTGCTGCTTCTGGTCCTCGCCCACCGGCACATGGGTGGCGTGGTAGACCAGGATGTCGGCGGCCATCAGCGCGGGATAGGCAAAGAGCCCCAGCGAGGCCTGCTCGGCGTTCTTGCCGGCCTTGTCCTTGAACTGGGTCATGCGCTTCATCCAGCCCATGCGGGCGACGCAGTTGAAGATCCAGCCAAGCTGGGCGTGCTCGGGCACCTGGCTCTGGTTGACTAGGATCGACTGCTCGGGATCGATGCCCGCGGCGATGAAGCCGGCGCAAAGCTCGCGGGTGTTGCGGCGCAGCGCGCCCGGGTCCTGCCAGACGGTGATCGCATGCATGTCGACCATGCAGTAGATGGTCTCGTAATCCGCGCCCTGCATGTCGACGAAGCGCTTGATCGCGCCCAGGTAATTGCCCAGCGTCAGCCCGCCCGAGGGCTGGATGCCGGAAAACACGCGCGGGGCGAAATTGGCGAGGTTGGAAGGCGCCTCGGACATGGGGTCACTCGCTGCTGGAAGCTGCTGGAAAACGGGTTCGCGGTGGCTTACCCATGGCCCGGAGACGCGTCAAGCCAACCTCCCCGGGAGAGCGCCCAGTGAGCAGCGACCACAACGCCAGCCCCTTCAACACGATCCCGCCGGTCACCGTGGCGCTTGTCCTGCTCATGGCGGGTACGGAGCTGGCCTTCTCGCTCGGGGCGCGCGGCATCCTGGGCGGGCCGGGCGCTATCGGCTGGCGGGTGCAGGGCATCGAGACCTATGCCTTCCTCGGCGAGATCATGCACTGGATGGTCGAGACCGGGCGCTACCCGGCGGAACACCTGCTGCGGTTCCTGAGCTATCCCTTCTTGCACGGCAGCTTCACCGCGGCGCTTTTCGCCTGCGTGATGCTGCTGGCGCTGGGCAAGATCGTGGGCGAGGCCATGGGCCCTTTGCGGATGCTGGCGGTCTTCGTGACCAGCACGGTGCTCTCGGCGGTGATCTACGGGATGCTGGTGCGCGACGTGCCGCTGATCGGGGCCTTCCCGCCGATCTACGGGCTGATCGGGGCCTTCACCTACCTGCTCTGGCTGAAGCTCGGCCAGATGGGCGAGGCGCAGATCCGGGCCTTCACGCTGATCGGCGTGCTCCTGGGGTTGCAGCTGGTCTTCGGGCTGCTTTTCGGCGGCGGGCCCTATTGGATCGCCGAGATCGCGGGCTTCGTGGTGGGCTTCGGGATGTCGGTGGTGCTGGTGCCGGGCGGGTTCGCGCGGCTGCTCGAGCGGCTGCGGGCGCGCTAAGGGGCCAGCGTCCGGCCTGCGGGCTGCCTGGGGTGTCGCCCCTTCCTCAGAACATATCCGCGGGCAAGAGCGGCAGGTAGCGCGAGAAGCGCCGCGCGCGGCCGATCGGATAGGGCAGCGCGAAGCCGTTGCGCTCCTCGGGCGGCAGGGTGCTGTTGTCCTCGGCCACGGCGCGCCAATGCGAAGCCTGCCGGCTGTCGCCCTCGGCGGCCCTTGCGCCCAGCCATTTGCCCGCCAGCCGCTCGCGCAGGCCCTGCACCGTGCCGGGGTCGCGGAAAAGCACCGAGGCCTCGGTGTCCCAACGCATCGACCGCCCGTTGAGATTGGCCGAGCCCACCAGCCCGAAGGCGTCGTCGATCAGCACCACCTTGGCATGCACGTAGATCGGCGCGGCGCCATGCAGCCGCTCGGGGTGGTCGTTCTCGGTGCTCTTGGTCTGCGCCGGGGTCACGATCGCCAACCGTTCGCCATAGGCGCGGGTCAGGTCGTTCAGCGCATGGGTCTGCAGCGCATGGGCGTGGCGCGCGTTGAGGCTGCGGTCGCCGTCGTAAAGCACCCGCTCGGGCTCGACCGGCAAGAGCACCACCAGCGTCAGCTCGGGCTGCGCCTCGGCAGCGCGGATCAGCGCCCGGACGATGGGGCGGTGCCGCAGGAACTGGGTTTCGAGGTAGATGTGCTTCCGCGCCTCCGCGAAGGCCCGGAGCAGCGTTTCCTCGTGTTCGGGGTAGCGCGGGCGCGGGCTGAAGGCGAAGGGCCCGCGCATCGGCACCGAGAGCGTGCGCACCAGCCGCAGGTCCGAGGCGCCCTGGGTGCGGGGCTCGGCGGGCATGGCCTGGGCGCGGGTGCCGAGGTCGGCGGCTTCACCCTCCAGCGCGGCGTTCCAGGTGTCGATGAAATGGCCGCGCGCTTGGCGGGCCACGTCGCCCTCGATGGCTACCGAGACGTCGTGCCAGGTCTCCTCGCCCGAGCCTTGATGGGCATTGGTGTCCCAGCGGCGTTCGTTCACGTCGAGCCCGCCGATCACCGCCGCGCGGTCGTCGACCACGGCGAGCTTCTGGTGGATCGAGACCGGCCTTAGGCGCGGGCGCAGCTTCAGGACCGCGCGCTGCACCGGGGTCAGCTTGTTCGGATCGGCGTTGCGCAGGTGCTGGAGCTTCTCGGTGATCTTGGTCCAGAGCATCTGCCGCCAGAGCCAGCCGACCTCCTGGGCGTGCGGCGCGCAAAGGATCTGGGTGTCGCCCTCGGCCCGGTCGGCGAAGCGCGAAGCCGCCGCCCAGGCGTCGCGGTGCAGCCCCGCGGCGAAGAGCGGGTCGAAGTCGGAGAGCAGGATGCGCACCGCGATGCCCCGGCTCGAGACCCAGGCGATCAGGTCCGACCAATCCTCGAGCCCGCGCTCGCGCAGTTCGGGCGCGCGCAGCTTGGTGCCGGGCTCCAGCACCCGGAAGGACAGCAGCACCTCGCGCTCCGCCGAGGCGACCAGCCGCTCGAGCGCGGGGAAGACCTCTTCGGCGGTGACGAGCGGCTTGGGTGTCATCTCTTAGCTGGCCCTCTTGCGGCGAAAGGCATTGGCGAAGTCCCGCAGGCGGAAGGCGCCGAGCATCTGCCCGAGGGCCCCATAGGCCGCCATTCCCACCAGGATCAGGACCAGCAGCGCCAGGTACCGCCAGCCCTCACGCGCCAGAAACGGCCCGACCAGCAACTGGGTTCCCCAAAGCACCCCGCCCATCAGCACCGAGGCCAGGACGATGCGCCAGATCCGGGCGCGGAAGCGGCTGTCGAAACGGGCGACCTCGCCCATGTCGCGGCTGCCGCGGGCCAGGAGCCAGACCATCGACCAGGCCGCCGCCGAGGTGGCGATGGCCGGGGCGATCCAGCCCAGGACCGGGGCGAGCCCGATGGCCGCTGCGGCGTTGACCACCATGGAGACCACCGCGTAGCGGAAGGGCGCCTTGGTGTTCTCGCGCGCGAAGAACAGCGGTTGCAGCACCTTCTGCAGCACGAAGGCGGGCAGGCCCAGCCCGTAGATCGCCACCGCCACCGCGATGGCCGCGCTGTCGTCGGCGCCGGTCGCGCCGCGCTCGAAAAGGACCGAGACCAGGGGCAGCGGGATCACCACCAGCGCCACCGAGGCGGGCACCGTCAGCGCCAGCGCGTATTCGCCCGCGCGACTGAAGGCGTCGCGCCCGCCCGCGTCGTCGCCCGCCTTCAGGCGGCGCGAGAGATCGGGCAGCAGCACGATGCCCACCGCGATGCCGACGACGCCCAGCGGCAGTTGATACAGGCGGTCGGCGGCGTAGAGCCAGCCCACCGCCTTGTCGAACTGCGAGGCCACCTGCTGGCCGACCAGGAGGTTGATCTGCATGACCCCGCCCGCGAGCGCGGCCGGCACCGCGACCCGCACGAGGGTCTTCATCTCGTCGTTCCAGACCGGCCGCCCGGGGCGCACCTTCAGCCCCGCGCGTTCCGCCGCGATCCAGACCAGCGCGAGCTGGATGATGCCCGCCACCGGCACCGCCCAGACCAGCCAGAGCACCACTTCGCCGCCCATCAGGTGGCCGGCGAGCATCGCGAGGACCACGGTGATGTTGAGAAAGACCGGCGCGGCGGCGGCGGCGGCGAAATGCCCGCCCGCGTTCAGCGCGCCCGAGAAGAGCGCCGCCAGCGAGATCAGGAAGATATAGGGAAAGCAGATGCGCCCGTAGGCGACGGTCAGGTCGAAGCGTTCGTCGCCGATGAAGCCGCCCGCCGTGGCCACCACCAGCGCCGGCATGAAGACCATGGCCAGCGCGCTGAGGATCAGGAGCACCGTCGCCAGCCCCGAAAGCGCGTCCCGCGCGAAGGCGAGCGGGTCTTCGCCCGCCTCGAGGCGCTTCGAGAACATCGGCACGAAGGCCGCGTTGAAGGCGCCCTCGGCGAAGAAGCGGCGGAACATGTTGGGCAGGCGGAAGGCCGCGACGAAGGCGTCGAGCACCGGGCCCGGGCCGATCAGCGCCAGGATCACCACCTCGCGGATGACCCCCAGCACGCGGGAGGCCAGCGTCCAGAAGCCGACGGTCATCATGCCGGACAGAAGGCGGATCGGTTTCATTGACTGGCTCGGCCTCGTTGCACGCTTTGGCGTGTAGCTCGGTCTAGACCATCGCCTTGCCTGCGGGAAGGGGCGCGGCGCGGGCCCGCCGTGGCGGAAGGCGGGTCGAGGGATGGGCGAGGGGGCGGGGCTGCTTGGGAAGGGAAAGCCCGCGTGCGTCATGACCTTTGGCATGGCGCGGTGTGGTGCGAAGCGGGCGCGGGGCATGGCCGGAGGGGCTGGGCGCCGATGGTTGGAAACCGTGGGGCGCGCGTGTTGGCCGGCTGGGTCGGCATTCCGTGATGGCCGGCGCGATGGCGCCCCCAGAAAAAAGACCTGCCGCCCGGTGTCAGGCGACAGGTCTCTGCCAGAGGTCGGCGTCAGGGCTTTGCTTGGGGACCGGCCCCTCCGCCGCGCCTCCGGATCCGGGTGGCGGAGCCCCGCTTACATCTGCGCGTCGAGGCTGGCCTGCGGCGCGGCGCGCAGCGCGGTCTCGAACTCGGCGCGGGTCATGTCGAGCGTCAGGTCGCCTTCGCCTTCCGCGGCGGAGAGCGAGCTGACCTGCACCGCGGCGTTCTCGAGCGCGCGCTCGTCCGCGCCTTCCATCTCGCCGTCGAGGTCGATCATCACGCGATCGCCATCGAGGTCGGTGCGGGTGACGGTGCCGAGGATCTCGCCGTCGCTCGAGCGCACCACCGCATCGGCGGTCAGCGCGGCGTCGAGCTGCGCGGAGATGTTGGCGGCGGCGCCATAGGGCTCTTCGGCCAGCTCACCCACGGCTCCGACGCCCGCCTGCGCGGTGTCGGTCGCGGTTTCGCCGATCGCATAGAAGGTCTCGCCGATTTCCTGTGCCACGTCGCCGGCCTGGGCGGCCACGTTGTCCTTGTCCTCGTCCTGCGCGGTTGCGGCACCGGCGAGAAGCATCGCGGCTGCGGCGGTGGAGGCGGTGAGCATGCGATAGGTCATGTTGGCTCCTTTCGGATCGTCATTGCCTATGCCCGTCGGGGCATCTGCCCGGGAAAGGGCGACCCCCCGGGGGTGAGTTCCAATGCGCTGCCGCGGGGTCAGCGGGGGATTGCCGAGAAGGGGGGCGGGTGAGGTGCGCGGAGGGATGGCGGGCGAAGGCTTGGGGTGAGGTTATGGTGGTGAGGCAGGCCGCCTGGCCGCCTGTTCGGTCGCGCGGCTTGTCCCCATCGAGCGTCGTTCCCGTCGAGCGTCGTTCGCGCTGCCCTTTCCCGGTCGAAAGACAGCGGCCATTGCTGCGTCGGAAGGGCAGACGCCCTTGCACAGGCATCCCCGACGCCACCGTCACGCCCCGACGCACCTGTCGCGCAACATCACCCACCCGCAGCCCAACCTGCGCCCGAACAGCACCGAAGGTGCCGGGCGCGCGCCGGACCGGCCCCTTGGGCCGGCGCTCCTTGGGGTGGCGCGCATAGCTATTCTCTAGTCCTGACCTTGCCGGGATAAAGCGCCTTGCTCAGAGGTCGGCAGCGCCGGCCCCCGGTCCGGCGCGCGCCCTCTGGTGTGCGGGGTGAGAGGGGGTGGGTGTCCGAGGTCCTGCGCAGGTGTCAGACGGTGAAGATAGCGACGCCGTTGCGGGGTAGTGGAGGGAACCGACGGGTCGCGCAGGGGCGCTACAGACTTTGGCCGAGGGCTCGGCATGTGGCGAGACGACGGCATGACAGATCACGCCGCGAGGCGCCGAACGCCCCGCGGGCTCGCGCAGCGCGCGACAGTAATCATCTGCAATTTAAAGGAAAACCGCGCCTCCCGGCGCACCAACGCCCAAGGCGCATCACCCGGAGACCCGCGCCACCCGGCGCACTCACGCACAAGGCGCCTCACCCGAAGACCCGGGCGTCATTCACCGATCATCTGAAGGGGAATGGTAGCGGAGGAGGGACTTGAACCCCCGACACAAGGATTATGATTCCTCTGCTCTAACCAACTGAGCTACTCCGCCGGAGTGCGGGCTGATTAAGGGAGGCTCGGGGGAGGGTCAAGCGGGTTTTGCGGGAAAATTCCGCCCCCGGAGCCGGCCCCGCGACCCCCTCCGACACCAAGCCTCACTTGGCGATCTTCTCGTCCTTCACGAACATGTTCGCCCAGGCGCGGTCCACCAGCTCAGGGGTCATCTTGTAGGGCAGCCCCTCGAAATCGCAGACCGAGATCATCTGCTCGATCAGGAAGATCGGCTGGTAGTTCGCATAGACGTTGTTGATCGTCGGATACTTGGTCTTCAGGAGGTGCACGAGGCTCTTCTCGCAAAGCTGCATGCGCTTCTTCCGGGCCACCAGCGCGAAGATCTTCAGGAAGTCCTCCTGGTTCGGGCCGTCGATCTTGATCTTGAAGAAGATCCGCCTGAGCGCCGCCTGGTCGAAGATCTCATTGGGGTGGAAGTTCGTCGAGAAGATCACCAGCGTGTCGAAGGGCACCTCGAACTTCTCGCCCGACTGCAGGGCGAGGATGTCCTTGGATTCCTCCAGCGGCACGATCCAGCGGTTCACCAGCTTCTGCGGCGGCTCGGCCTGGCGGCCGAGGTCGTCGACGATGAAGATCCCGCCGGTGGACTTCAGCTGCAAGGGCGCCTGGTAGGTCCGCGCGGTGGGGTTGTAGACCAGGTCCAGCATGTTCAGCGACAGCTCGCCCCCGGTGATCACCGTGGGCCGCTCGCAGAGCACGTAGCGGGTGTCGTAAAGCACCCGGCGGCGGAGCTGCGTCGGGTCGTCCTCGAGCTGCTCGGCCTTGGAATGCACGATCGGGTCATAGACGGTGATCACCGAGCCCGAATATTCGATCGCGCGGGGCACGTAGATCTTGTCGCCCATGGCGTCGCGGATGCCGTTCGAGATCGAGGATTTGCCGTTGCCCGGCGGGCCATACATCAGGATCGACCGCCCGGAGGTCACCGCGGGGCCGAGGTTGTCCAGCAGCGCGTCCGGCAGCACCAGGTGGCCCATGGCATTGGTGAGCTGCTCGCGGGTCATCTGGATGTTGCGGATCGACTGGCGTTCCACCTGTTCACGGTAGACCTCGAGCGGGACGGGCATCGGGCCGTAATATTCCGACTGGGTCAGCGCATCGAGCGCGCGCGCCTTGCCGCTGTCGGTGAGCTGGTAGCCCATCTCGCCGCCGCGGGTGGCGGACATGGTGCCCATGGCCTCGAGCAGGTTCTGGCCGCGGGCGTGGTCCACCAGCTCCTGGGTGATCGGCACCGGCAGACACATGGCGCGCGCCAGGTCGCTGACCGTGCCCACGTTCTTGCGGAAGATCGTCTTGATGACGATGTCGCGCATCATCACCAGGGGCAATTGCATGTCCTGCAAGCGTTTCGGCGGCGGCGGCGCCATCACGTTGGTGGCCTGCATGTTCATCGCGGCGGTCCCTTTCGCCCGGTCGTTTCTTTGCGCTCAAGACACCAGAGCTTTGTGGCGAGTGTTGGGCCGGGCTTTGGAATTTGCGCGAAGGCGCCTCAGGCGCCGTAGAGCGCGCCGAGCGCCAGGTAGGTCGCGAGCGCCGGGCCGAGCGCGAGGCCCATGGGGAAGCGCCCCTTGGCGGTCCAGCTCTCCCAGTCCGGGGCGAGGCGGCGCAGGGGGCTTGCCCGGGCGATGCGATGGGCGGCCAAGGCGGCCAGCATGAGCCCGGTGAGAAGCGCGAAGACCAGCACCAGGTCGCCGGGATGCAGGAAGGGTGCTGCGGCGGCGGCGAACTTCGCGTCGCCCGCGCCCAGCACGCCCGCGGCATTGAGCGCGATGCCCGCCGCCAGGGCCAGGCCCAGGTGCAGGTAGCGCCAGAGGTAGGTCTCGAAGGGCAGGACCAGCGCGCCGACAAGCGCATAGACCAGGACCAGCGCCAGAACCGCGCGGTTGGTGATCTTCATCCGCGACAGGTCGGTGAAGACCACGTAAGCGCAGATCGGCAGCACGAAGGGCAGGAACCAGAGCGCCGCCCAGGCCGAGAGGTTCACCCGCCGCCCCCGCTCAGGAGGTCTCGAGCGCTTCGAGGCTGACAGCCGCGGCCTCGAAGTGCTGCGGATGGGTCTCGATGGCGCTGCGCAGAAGCGCCTTGCCGGTCTCCACATCGCCTTTCTTCACCGCCGCCAGCGCCATGGTGTGCAAGAGTTCGGCGCGTTCGATCTGGCTCATCGGGATCACCGGCAGCGTGTAGTCGCCGCGCGCGGCCCGGGCCAGCATCAGGTTGTTCTTCGCGGTGAAGAGCGACTGGTCCTGCCGGATGGCGTCGGCGAAGAGCCGTTCGGCCTCGGCGTATTCGCCGCGGGTGAGCTTGGAATAGCCCCAGTTGTTCATCACCCCGGCGGGCTTGGTGGTCAGCCCCAGGGCGATCTCGTAGAAGCTGTCGGCCTTGTCCCAGTCCTCGTTCACATCGGCGACCATGGCTTCGAGCTTGTAGCGCTCGAAGGTCTCATGGGTCGGGGGGATGGCGTTCAGCGTGGCCTCGGCGCGTTCCCAGTCGCCCGAGCGGATCAGCGCGTCGGCGAAACCCACGGCGTCCTCGTTGGTGGCCTCCTCGTGGTCGACCACGCGCTTCCAGGCGGCGACGCCCTCGGGCACGCGCTTGGCGCGGATCAGCGATTTCGCGAGGCCGCGGCGGTGCTCGATCTTCTCGGGCGCCTCCGAGGTGGCGCGGCGGAAGTAGTTCACGGACTCGTTGGGGTCGGCCACCGTCAGCATGACGTCGTTGAGCCCGGTGCCGTCGATGGCGTTCACGCCCTGGAAGTTGCGGTCGACGGTCTGCGCTTCGTTCTTGTCACATGCGGACAGCACGAAGGCCCCTGCGGTGCAGAGGGCGATAAGGGGGGAGTGGCGCATTTGCTGCGTCCTTGTCCTGCTTCTGCCTCACGGCCCGCCTTCGGTGATCAGGAAGTCGCCCTGGCCCCTCCGCACGAGCTTGAATTCTTCTTCATTGGCCTCAGCATAGACCGGATCGCTCATTTTTGCGAGCGCCAAGCGGAGATTGTCGCGGATTGAGTCATTCCGGCCATCGTCGAGCGCGAAGGCCCGGCGGAAGACCTCGGAGGCCTCGGCGGTCTTGCCCAATTCCATCAGCACCACGCCAAGGTTGTTCCAGGCCTCGGGCGCCGCGCCGTCGCGGTCCACCGCCTCGCGCAGGAGCGCCTCGGCCTGGTTCAGCCGCCCCAGCGCCAGGTTGGCCGAGCCAAGCGCGGTCAGCACCTCGAGGGTGAGGCCGCGGGTCGCCGCGGCGCGGGTATAGGCCTCGAGCGCCAGCTCGGGCTCGTCGTTGTCCATCAGGCGGTGGCCGACGATCAGCCCGTCGACCGAGGTGCCCTCGGGGTCGATCTCGGGCGCGAAAAGCTGCCCCTCGGGCGGCATCCCGGTGTCCCCGGAACAGCCCGCGAGCGCCAGGCCCAGGCTCAGTGCTGTCAGCGTCCCCGCGAGGGGAAGGGACATGGGTCAGTTCCCCGACATGTTCATGATGTTCACCGCCGAGGGCCCGACAAGGATGATGAGCAGCGGCGGCACGGTCAGCATCATTGTGGTCAATGTCATCTTGGTCGGCAACTTGTTTGCCTTCTCCTCGGCGCGCATCACCCGCTTGTCCCGCATCTCCGAGGCATAGACCCGGAGCGCATCGGCGATCGAGGTGCCGAAGGTCTGGCTCTGGTTCAGCACGGTCACGAAGGAGGAGACGTCCTGCACGCCGCAGCGCTCGGACATGTCGTTGAGGACCGCGGTCTTGTCCTTGCCGGCCTTCATCTCGTAGCTCACGAGCTGGAACTCGTCGGCAAGGAAGGGGTAGGAGGCCCGAAGCTCCTTGGAGATCCGCACGATCGACTGGTCCATCGACTGGCCGGCCTCGACGCAGACCAGCATCATGTCGAGCGCGTCGGGGAAGCCGTCCTGGATCTGCTCCTTGCGCTCGGCGGCGCGGCGCGTGACCCAGTATTTCGGGAAGTAGTAGCCTGCCGCGCCGGGGCCCAGGACATAGAGCATCATGTCCTGCGTGGTGGCCGCATCGCCGAGCGCGAAGAGGTAGTAAAGCGTGCCGAGGCCCAGCCCGATGATGCCCAGCGCGGCCTGCAGGAAGTAGTAGTAGCGCACCGCCTCCTTGGAGCCGTAGCCTGCCTGCATCAGCTTCAGCCGGACCGAGCTGAACTCCTGCTCGTTCTTGGGCTCGAGGAACTGCGCGTAGCGGTTCAGCTTGTCGTTCTTGGCCTTCTCGCGCAGCACCGCCTTGGCGCCGGTCTCGGCGCGCTTGTTGCGCTCGGGCTGGCGCAGCTTGTCCATCGGGTCGGGCTTCTGCGAGAGCATCAGCGGGATCGCGATGAGCAGCAGCAGAAGGCCCAGCCCCGCCACCGCGAAGAGCGGTCCGGCCGGCCCGAGAAGCTCGGTCAGATAGGCGTTGAGGCTGTCGATGATCTGCATGCCGCCCCCCTCAGACCTTGATGTTCACGAGCATCCGCATGACCAGCAGGTTGGCGATGAGGAAGATCGCCACCGCGAAGCAGGCGGGGATGAACAGCGGGTGGTCGATCACCCCGTCGTAGTAGTCGGGCTTGGAGACCTGGATGAAGATCAGCGCCGCCACCGGGAAGCCCGAGAGGAACTTGCCCGACCACTGCGCCTCGGCGGTGATCGCCTTGACCCGGCGGAACAGCCGGAAGCGGGCGCGGATCACCTTGGAGAGCCCCTCGAGGATCTCGGCCAGGTTGCCGCCCGATTGCTGCTGGATGGTCACCGCCACGGCGAGGAACCGAAGGTCCTGCATGTCGAGCCGTTCGGCCATGTGCTTCAGCGCCTCGCCGATGTCGCGGCCATAGGTGCTTTCGTCGGCGATGACGCCGAACTCGGTCGCCAGCGGGTCCTGGATTTCCTTCGAGACGATGGAGATCGCCGAGGAGAAGGGATGGCCCACGCGCAGGGAGCGCACCATGAGCTCGATGGCGTCGGGCAGCTGTTCCTCGATCATGTCGAGGCGCTTCTTGGCCTTGGAGTTGACCCAGAAGAACACGCCGCCGATGCCGAAGCCCAGGGCCAGCACCACCCGCACCGCCATGCCGGTCTCGGTCATCATGGTCAGGCCCAGGAAGGCCGCCGCGCAGACCAGCGCCATGATCCCCAGCAGCTGGTTCGGAGTGAAGGCGATGGCGGCCTTCTGCGCCCGGTCGGCGAGCAGGGAATAGAGCGGGATGCCCGCGCCCTCGAGGTGCTGGTCCATCTCCTTGCGGAGCTTGGCGAGCACCTCTTCGCGGCGTTCGCCCTTGTCGAGCATCTGCAGACGGCGGTTGACCCGGTTGTTGAGGCTGATCGACTTGCCGAAGGCCACCAGGTAGATGCCCTCGACCAGCACGATCACGCCCAGGAAAATCGCTCCGTAAATGATGTACTCGGCACTCAACATGGCACTCACTCCGGTCTGAACGGCTCGTAGATCGAGGGCGGCAGGTCATAGCCCCACATCTTAAAGCGTTCCGAATAGTGGCTGCGGACGCCGGTGGCGGTGAAATGGCCGAGGATCTTGTTGTCCGGGGTCAGCCCGACGCGCTGGAAGCGGAAGATCTCCTGCATGGAGATGACCTCGCCCTCCATGCCGGTGATCTCGGTCACCGAGACCATGCGCCGCGAGCCGTCCTGCAGGCGCGAGACCTGCACCAGGAGGTTGACCGCCGAGGAGATCTGGCTGCGCATGGCCTTCAGCGGCATCTCGATGCCGGCCATGGCGATCATGTTCTCGAGGCGGGCGATGCCGTCGCGGGCGGAGTTGGCGTGGATCGTGGTCATCGAGCCGTCGTGGCCGGTGTTCATGGCCTGCAGCATGTCGATCACTTCCTCGCCGCGGGTCTCGCCGACGATGATCCGGTCCGGGCGCATCCGGAGCGCGTTCTTCAGGCAGTCGCGCGGGGTGACGGCGCCCTTGCCCTCGACGTTGGCGGGGCGGCTTTCCATCCGGCCGACATGGGTCTGCTGAAGCTGCAGTTCCGCGGTGTCCTCGATGGTCAGGATGCGCTCGCTGTCGTCGATGAAGGACGAGAGCGCGTTGAGCGTGGTGGTCTTGCCCGAGCCGGTGCCGCCCGAGACGATCACGTTCAGCCGGGTCGCCACGGCGGCCTGCAGGTAGACGGCCATCTCCTCGGAGAAGGCGCCGTAGCCCACCAGGTCGTCGATCCCGAGCTTGTCCTTCTTGAACTTACGGATCGAGACCAGGCTGCCGTCGATGGCGATGGGCGGCACCATGGCGTTGAAGCGCGAGCCGTCCGAGAGGCGCGCGTCGACGTAGGGGTTCGATTCATCGACGCGCCGGCCCACCGCCGAGACGATCTTGTCGATGATCCGCATCAGGTGACGCTCGTCCTTGAAGGCGATGTCCGAGAGCGTGAGCTTGCCGTTGCGCTCGATGAAGATCTGGTGCGGGCCGTTGACCAGGATGTCCGAGACGGAATCGTCCTTCAGGAGCGCCTCGAGCGGGCCCAGGCCCTTCACCTCGTCGTAGAGCTCCTGGTTGAGCTGCAGCCGCTCGTCGCGGGTCAGCACGATGGCGCGTTCCTGCAGGTTCTCGGTGGTGATCGCCTGGATCTCGGCGCGCAGGTCGGCCTCGGTGGCCTGGTCGAGCGCGGCGAGGTTGAGGTTCTCGAGCAGCGCCCGGTGCAGTTCCAGCTTGATCTCGGCCAGCCGCTCCTTGCGCTTCTTCTCCTTGTCGGCCGGGGCCGCCTCGGCCGGGCGCGCCTTCATCGGCTTGCGCATCGCCGTGGGCTGGCGGGCCAGTTCGGCCGTGGGCTCGGGCGCGGCGGGCGGGGCGCCTGCGGGCTGGGGCGTGGGTTTCTTGTATCTCGAAAACATGTGCTTTTCTCACACTCAGGCGGCTTCTGCCGCGCTCTGGCCGATCTGGTGAAGAGACTGGGCAACCTTGGCGATTTCGCGGCGAAGCGGGTTCTTCGCGGCCTGAAGACCCATGGGGATGCCATGATCGCAACACTGGCTGACCTGCTTGCCGCCGTCGGGCAGCTGCAGGTCGAGCGCGATCTCCAGGCTCTCGGCCATGCGCCGCGCGCGGCTCTTGCCCTGCAGGTCGGTGAACTTCGGCGCGTGGTTCAGCACGAAGCGCAGTTTCTCGAAGGGCAGGTCCTCGGATTGCAGCGCGCGCTTCAGCCGGAGCGTGTTCTGCGCCGAGCGCATGTCGAGCTCGGTCAGCGCGAAATAGACCTGGGCGGCCTGCAGCACGGTTTCCGACCAGACCAGCACCGGCGAGGGCATGTCGACGATCACGTAGTCGTAGTGATTGCGCGCCACGTCGAGCAGCAGCGTCACGTCGTCCGGCCCGATCATGTCGAGCGGCAGCAGGTCCGAGGGCGCGGTGAAGACGTCGAGCCGGTCCTCGTAGCTTTGCAGCGCCTGGGCGAAGGTCTCCTCGTCGAAGGAGCTCATGTCGGCCAGAAGCTCGACCACGGTCTCCTTGCGGGGCAGGTCGAGATAGGTGGCGACCGAGCCGAACTGCAGGCCGAGGTCGATCAGGCAGACGCGCGGCGACTTGGTCTTGTCCTTCTCGACCGTGGCCAGTTCCCAGGCGAGGTTGACAGCGAAGGTGGTGGCGCCGACGCCGCCGGCCATGCCCTGCACCGCGATCAGCACGCCGTCGCCTTCCGAGGCGAGCTTCACGCCCTCGGCGTCAGGCTGCGCGGCGCTGGCGGGCGCGGGCGCGGGGCGGCGCATCCGCTCCACGGCGGCGGCCAGCTCGCCCTCGGGGAGCGGGTAGGGGACGAACTCGTCCCCGCCGTTCTTCAGCATCCGGTGCAGCACCGCCGGCGAGACGTCCTCGGCGATCAGCACGACCTTGATGCGGCGCGCCTTGGCGGTGGTGATGATCGAGACGATCCGGTCGATCTGGTCCTCGTCGCTCTGGTCGAGCGCGATGGCGACGAACTCCAGGCCCTCGGCGTCGGGCTGGCCCAGGAAGGTCAGCGCCTCGTCGAAGCTCAGATCCCCCCAGGCCTCGCCCAGGAGCGATTCCATGTCCTCGATCAGCAGATCGAACAACTGCACGTCGCGGCTGATCGTGCAGGCGCGAATCGGCGCGCCCTCTGCGCTTTCGTCGGTCACGGTGCTCATCTGCCTCGCATCCTTTGCCTGTCGGGCGGCGGCGGGTGAGCGCGGGCCCTGGCCCGCCGCGTCCCTCCGGCGCCGGTGCCGCACCGGCGCTCACGCCCGCGGACACCTGTCGGTATCCAGCGAAAGTCACATTCAAAGGCGGCAACATTTGGACGAAAAAACCGTAATTGTACGGTTTCCGCTGACGGTCAGCTCACTCGCCGGAGGCTTCGCCCAGCGAGCTGCTGGCGTTCAGCGTCGAGGTCGGCTCCGCGGAGTTGACGTATTCGCGGTAGATAATCTGGGCGTATTTGCCGTCGAGCACGTTCTGGTGGCCCTGCACGAAGCCCGAGACCTCGGTCACCGTGCGGCGGTTGCGCCGCTCGCGGTTCTGGGTGGCGATCAGCGGCTGGGTCTCGCCGAAGGAGACCACCGCCTCGAGCCGGTCGAGCGAGATGCCCTGGCTGCCGAGGTATTGCACCACCGCCTGCGCCCGGGCGAGGCCCAGCCGCTTGTTGTAGGCGTCCGAGCCCACGAGGTCGGTATGGCCGAAGACCCGGAAGCGGACTTCGGGGAACTGCCGGATCCAGGCCGCCTGGCGACGCAGGATCTCGCGCGCGCCGGGTTCCAGGCGCGCGGAGTTGAAGGCGAAGTTGACGGTCGAGGGCACCTCGGCGTCGAAGCGCCGGGCCAGGCTGATGGTGTAGCTCTTCTCGCCCGAGAGCACCGCGATGTTGTTCTTGGTCGCGGCCCCGAAGTCGCCCCGGTCGATGACCGATCCGGCCTCGCGGTTGAAGCCGCCGGTGACCGAGAGGCCCGCCTCGTTGGCGCAGCCCGCCAGGATGGCGGCGGCGCCGAGGCAAAGCGCCAGGGTGGCGGGGCGGCGGGTCGGGGAGTGTCGCTTGGTCATCGCCTCAGTCCATCACGTAGCCGTAGGAGCCGTTGAAATCCTGCGTGGCGACCTCGCCCGCGGCGCCGCGTTGGGCCCGGGGGCCGGGCGCCTGGGTGTTGCCGAAGAGGAAGAGGTCGCGCTCGGTCGGCGGCCGCACCCGGTCGGTGGGCAGGGCCAGCGCCTCGCCGCGCGTGGGCGTGACGAGATGCGGGGTGACGATGATCACCAGCTCCGACTGCTCGCGGGTGTATTCGGCGCTGCGGAAAAGCGCGCCAAGGACGGGTACATCTCCGATCCAGGGCAGCTGCGAGCTGTTGTCGCGGAAGTCGTCCTGCAGGAGGCCCGCGATGGCGAAGCTCTCGCCGTCGGCCAGCTCGACCGTGGTCGCGGCGCTGCGGGTGGAGAAACCGTCGATCGAGATGTTGTTCAGCTCGATGCCCGAGGAGCTGTCGATGGCCGAGACCGTGGTCGACAGCTCGAGGTTGATGATCTTGCCGTCGACGACGCGGGGCACGAAATCGAGCTGGATGCCGAAGGGCTTGAACTCGACCGTCACCTGCTCGTCGCCGCTGTTGACCGGCACCGGGTATTCCCCGCCTGCGAGGAAGGAGGCTTCCTGCCCCGAAAGCGCGGTCAGGTTCGGCTCGGCCAGCATCCGCACCATGCCCTTGGTCTCGAGCGCCTCGAGCAGGATGCCGATCTCCAGCCCGCCGACGTCGAAGTTCAGAATCGAAGCCCCTGCGGTCGAGGCATCGAGCGGCACGGCCCCGGTCGACGGATTGGTGCTGAGATAGCTGCCGGTGGTGACCTGTCCGGCCTCGCCGCCGAGAAGATCGCCGGCGATGTTCACCGAAGAGCGCAGGGCCTTGGAGACCGAGCGCTGCATCTCGGCGAAACGGACCTTCAGCATGACCTGCTGGACGCCGCCGACCTGCATGAGGTTCGACACGCGCTCGGGCGCATAGCGTTCGGCGAGGCTCAGTGCCCGGTCGAGCGATTGTACCGAGCTGACGGTGCCCGACATGACGATGCCGTCATTGGCCGTGCGCACCTCGATGGGCTCGTCGGGGAGGATCTGCTTCAGCCGTTCCTTGAATTCGGAGATATCGGCCGAGACCCGCACGTCGACATTGGCGATGAGCTGGCCCTCGGCGTCGAACATCGACAGCGTCGTGGTGCCGGGTGCCTTGCCCAGCACGTAGATCGTGCGGTCCGAGAGCGAAGAGATGTCGGCGATGCCCGGGTTCGCGATCGAAAGCTCGGCAAAGGGTGTGCCGCTTTCGACAACAACCGCGCGGTTCATCGCAACGGGAAGAATCGAGCCGACGCCGCCGCGCACCACGCGCAGGGACTCGGCCTCGGCCTGGGGCGCCAATGCCGGTGCGCCGCCAAGGACGACCCCCAGGAGGACCGCCCGCAGAATTCCGTCGATGTTCATGTGACCTGCCTTTCCGATCACGCCTCATGCCGCAGGTCTTGCGCCCGCCTTCGGCAAAACCCTGTGCGAGAAATCGATTTTTTGCAAGAATCAACCACTTTCGCGGCGCTTTTCATGTGGGACGCCGGCAACATGCACCTGGCCCGGGCCCGCACAGAGAAACGGCGCCCCGCCGGGGCGCCGCTTCCAAGGTGTTGATATCAGGTCAGTTTGTGCAGGGGATCGGGATCTGCACGACCTCGGAGCCCTTGCGGGTGCGGATGGTGCAGACCTCGGGCGTGGCGGCGGCGGCCTTGGGCTCGCGCTTCTCCAGGCCGAGGAGCGACCGCTGGTCGACCTCGATCGCCTCGGCGATGGTGGTGTCGTCCGAGGCCATGAGCGAGAGCGACAGATCACCCGTCGACTGCGCCTGGGCCAGCGCCGCGACCTGCTGGGGGCGGGCGGCGACGGTCACCGTGCGGGCGATGGTCGCGCCGTTGGCGTTGTCGGCATTGGCGCTCTGGTCGATGGCGATCAGCTCGATCCCGGTCTGGATCAGCTTGGTCACGTCGTCGTTGTTGATGCGGCCGGTCCAGTAAATGTCCACGCGGTCGCCGGGACGCAGGAAGCCCGAGACGCCCGAGGCCACGTCGACCTTGATGGCGAAGGCGCGCATGCCCTTCTCGAGCCGCGAGGTGATGCCCGCGTCGCCGCCGGGCTCAGAGACCTTGATGGCCATGACCGCTTCGTTGGTCTCGATCTGGCGCAGCACCACGCGGGGGTCCATGCCCTCGGCCAGCAGCGGGTTTTCTTCGTCGAAGAAGCCCTCGGGCAGGGCCTCGGTCGGCCATTGCACGAGCTTCACGTCCTTGGGGGTGATGGTCTGCCCGTAGGCGAGCGGCTTGGCGGCGACATAGATGGTCTGGGTGTCGACCGCCTCTTTCTGCTTGGCGCGCTCTTCCTTCAGGGCGGTCTCATAGGCGCCGATATAGGTCTGCGCCATGTAGACGGCGAAGCCCGCCAGGCCGATGCCCGCGATCAGGACAAGTCCAAAAATCAGTCGCATGATGCCTTCCTTTCGTCTCGCAGGCGGGCGGCGGCGTCAGTCTCCGGCGCCGGTCAGGACCACGTCCTCTTCGGCGTCGATGGTGTTCGATGTGTCGTTCACGAGGTCGAGCGTCTGCCCGCCCATGAGCGTGTAGGCGGCGATGGCCAGTGCGATGGTGCCGGCGGTCAGGACCACCCAGTCAACAGTGATCGCACCGCATTCGCTGCGGGAAAAGGTCTTGAGATGGGAAAACATGCTGGCTGCTCGCTTTGTCCGAGGCCGGCGCCTTGGCGCGGGCCTGTCCGGGTCGGTCGGAGCCCGCTTGAACCTGCCCCATCCGCTCGGCCCGTGCCCCGGGCCCGGGGTTTCGAGAAGGCCCGCAGGGGCCCTCTCAGTCTTACGCGGTCACGCGGCGGGGTCAGTCGCCGGCCGGTGCCAGAACGACGTCCTGCTCGGCGTCGACGTCTGCAGCGGCATCGCCGATCAGGTCGAGTGCCTGGCCGGACAGGCCCGAGTAAGCGGCCACGGCAAGGCCGACAACGGCTGCGGTCAGCACGACCCAGTCAACCGTGACTGCGCCGTCTTCGTCCTTGCGGAAGGTGTTGAGGAATTTGAACATGGTCGTCTCCGTAGGGTTCAGTTTGCTCTCGTTACCACACCGGGTCGGACGTTTTCGGGGGTCTCTCATCCTCCCCGCGCCCTTGTCGGTATGGCTTCATATAGCCGTCGGATTGGGGCACGATTTTGACCGCAATGGATCCTTTTCCGTAATTGATGCTATTTTTGCGATGTTTGGGTTAACGCCTGGAATCGCTGGGAAATACCCGCTTCTTGCCGCCGGGTGAGGGGGCGGGAACACGATAATCTGGCGATTCCGCCCGGTTTGCCGCGCGCCATTGGGCGCAAAGCGCGGATGTGCGACACTTGTCGCAACAGACAGAGGCAATGAGCAGATGCCCCATATCACAAGGTCCTGGCTTCTGGCCGCCCTCCTGGCGGCGGCGCCGGCGGGGGCCGAGACCCCGGGCGGGGATTTCTCGGCGCGCTTCGTCAAGCCGCCGGCCCCCGGCAGCCAGAAGCGCGTGACGGTGCAGATCGCCCCGCGCGCCAACCCCGCCGTCTATGCCGCCCCCGAGGCCAAGGCGCCGCCGGAGCCCGGGGCCGCGCCCGGTGCCGAGGCGGCCTCCCCGCGCGCGCCCGGGCCCGAGGCGCGCTACGGCTGGTTCTGGGACCAGGTGGCGCCCGAGCGCGCGGCGGCGGCGGGGCCGGGGCGGCTCGAGCCGGCGCTGGCGGCGCTGAAATCCGGGCCGGGCGGCGCGCCGGTCGCGGCCCCCCGGATGCAGGCGGTGCAGGATCTTGCGGCGCGCTACGGTCGCGACCTCCTGCTGCACAGCGTCGACACCCAGGTCTCTCCGGCGCTGGCGCTCGCGGTCATGGCGGTGGAATCCGGCGGCCGGCCCGAGGCGGTCAGCCGCGCCGGCGCCCAGGGGCTGATGCAGCTCATGCCCGAGACCGCGGCGAGCTTCGGGGTCAGCGACGCCTTCGACCCGGCCCAGAACATCCGCGGCGGGATCGCCTTTCTCGACCGCCTGATGCGCGCCTATGGCGGCGACCCGGTCCTGGTGCTGGCGGGCTACAACGCCGGCGAGACGGCCCTGGCCGAGGCCGGCGGCGTGCCGCCCTTCGCCGAGACGCGCGACTACGTGCCCAAGGTGCTGGCCGCCTTCGAGGTGGCCCGCGGGCTCTGTAAGACGCCGCCGATGCTCTTGTCGGACGGCTGCGTCTTCAACGTCTCACCCTGAGGCGCGCAGCACCGCGCCGGGGTTCATGATGCCGTTGGGGTCGAGCGCGGCCTTGATCGCCCGCATGGCGCCCAGCTTGGCTGGGTCCTGGTAGCGTTCGAGGTCGCCGACCTTCAGCCGGCCGATCCCGTGTTCGGCGCTGACCGATCCGTCCATCTCGTGCACCAGGTCATGCACGCAACGCTTGATCGCGTCGCGCTTGTCCTCGTGGTCGGCGCGGCTTTGGCCGGGCACCGGGAAGACGTTGTAATGCAGGTTGCCGTCGCCGACATGGCCGAAGCAGTTGACCCGGAAGTCGCCCAGGGCCTTCAGCCGGGCGATCCCTTCGGGGATGAAGGACGGGATCGCCGAGAGCGGCAGCGAGATGTCATGCGAGGAGATCGCCCCGATGGCGCGGTTGGCCTCGGGGATGCGCTCGCGGATCTGCCAGAAGTCGCGCGCCTGGGCCTCGGACTGGGCGATGAGCCCGTCCTGGACCAGGCCGGCCTCCAGTGCCTCGGCGAAGAGCGCCTCCAGCGCCTCGGCGGGGTCGAGCCCCTCGGGCAGACCGATCTCGATCAGCACCGACCAGCCGGGGGCGCTGTCGAAGGGCTGGCGCAGCTCGGGGATGGCCTCGGCGAGGAAGGCATAGCCCATGCCGCTCATCAGCTCGAAGGCCGAGATCCCCTCGCCGAGCCGCGCCCGGGCCCGCGAGAGGAGCGCCAGCGCCGCCTTGGGGTCGCGCACGGTCAGAAGGGCTGTGCCGGTCGCCGCGGGCAGCGGCGAAAGCTTCAGCGCCGCGGCGGTGATCACCCCCAGCGTGCCCTCGGCCCCGATCAGGAGGTTCTTCAGGTCGTAGCCGGTGTTGTCCTTCCTGAGCCGCCGCAGCCCGTGCCAGACCTCGCCCGAGGGCAGCACCGCCTCGAGCCCCAGGCAGAGGTCGCGGGCATTGCCGTAGCGCAGCACGTTCACGCCGCCCGCGTTGGTGCCGAGGAGCCCGCCGATCCGTGCCGAACCCTCGGAGGCCAGCGACAGCGGGAAGAGCCGGTCCTCGGCCCGCGCGGCGGCCTGAACATCGGCGAGGATGGCGCCGGCCTCGGCCACCAGCACGTTTTCCTCGGGGTAGCTGGCGCGGATCCGGGTCATGCGCTCGAGGCTGAGGATCAGGGGCTCGGCGCCCTCCTGGCTGACCTGGCCGCCGACGAGCCCGGTGCCGCCGCCGTAGGGCACGAGCGGGACTTGGGCCGCGTTGGCCTGCCGGACGATGGTGGCGACCTCCTCGGTGGTGCGGGGCAGGGCGACATGCCGCGCGGTGCCGCGCCAACGCCCGCGCGGCTCCTCGGTGTAGCGCGGCTCGGCGGGGCGCAGGGTGTCGGCGGGCAGGGCCTCGGTCAGGCGGGCGAGGAAGGCGTCGTCGGCGGCGTTCAGGGTCACGGGCGGGAGGTCTCCTGGCTTGCGTGCCCCCTCGGGATAGCGCGGCGGCGGGCCGGGGGCCAGTGGGGGGTGAGGGTGCAGGCGGGGCCGCTGGGCCCTGATGGTCGCCTCTGGAGGGCTCATATCGAGGCCGAGCCCCTCTTGCGCCCGAACAGCACCGAAGGTGCCGGGCGCGCGCCGGACCGGCCCGATGGGCCGGCGCTCTTGTGGGCGGGGCGCTAAGATCACCGCTCGTCCTGACCTTGCCTGGATAAAGCGCGCAGCTCAGAGGGCGGCAGCGCCGGCCCCCGGTCCGGCGCGCGCCCTCTGGTAGGGAGGGTTGAGAGGGGGAGGGTTGGTCTCTGTGGCCAGGCAGCGCTGCCGGACAGACTGGCGCGTCCTTTGACCTCATCTAGGCGGACCTTGGGGTCCCCGTGTTTCCTCGGTGGCATTCTGACCCTGCTGTCGACATCCCACGCCTTCCTGCGCCCGAACAGCATCGAAGATGCCGGGCGCGCGCCGGACCGGCCCCTTGGGCCGGCGCTCTTTTAGTGGCGCGCATAGATTGTCGTTAGCCCTGACCTTGTTGGGATAAAGCGCGCCGCTCAGAGGTCAGCGGCGCCGGCCCCCGGTTCGGCGCGCGCCCTCTGGTGGGGAGGGATGAGAGGATGAGGGCTGCGTCGTTGGTTCGTCGGATGGAGCGCCGGCGAGGGCTTTGGGTTTAGCTACAGGCACGGCAGTGGGTCTTGGTCGCGGCGAAGTCGGAGTATTCGCTTCCGGCGTTGTGCCGGTCGGGAAAGACTGGGCGCTGGTCATTGCAGTGCTCTCAGGCGCTGCAATTGAGGGCCACATGCCAAGGCCCCAACACCCACCGATCCTCCCCCCACGGCCCACGCCACCTCCCTTCACCCCGGGTCCCTCAACAACTCCGGGCGCAGCACCATGATCGTCGGACGCTCGGGCAGGGTGGCGAGCGAGACCTCCAGGCTCGGGCCCTCGACGCGCTCCACCGCGAAACCGGGGCCGATCTCCTCGAGGAAGGCCTCGAGCGCCAGCCCGGAGAACCAGTGCATCGGCACGATCACCCGGCTCTTCAGGCGCTCCAGCACGTTGATCATGTTGGTGCGCGCCATGGTGTAGCCGCCGTCGACCGGGACCATGACCACGTCGAGCCGGCCGATGGTGGCGTATTGCTGGGGGCTGGGCTCGTGGTGCAGATGGCCGAGGTGGCCGATGCAGAGGCCCTCGACCTCGAAGATGAAGATCGAATTGCCGTTGTCCTCGCGTCCGCCGAAGGCCGAGCGGATGTCGGTCGAGACGTTGCGCACCAGCATCTCGCCGAGATCGAGGTGATGGCGGACGGGCGTGCCGAAGCTCTCGCTCCAGCCCGGCAGGACATGCGGGATCGCGGGGTCGGGATTGGCGGTCCAATGGGTGGAATGGGCGTGGTTCATGGTGACCACGTCGGGCAGGAGCGTGGTGTTGCCGATGAAGCCGGTGAAATCGGTGACGGCGTTGAGCCCGCCGCGGGTCTGCAGAAGGAAGGAGGCATGGCTGATGTAATGCAGCCGGACCGAGTATTCCGGGACGGGCGCCTGCCAGTTCGCTTTGGTAGGGCTTTGCGCGGCGGCGGCACTGCGGGGCGCGCGGGTTGCAATGGGGGAAGCGTATGCGGCGGCCTCAAGGGCCAGAGGCGGCGCGGGCTGAGGCGTGACGGCGGGGCCATTTGCGGACAGGCGCGCAGAAGCGAAACGACTCTCGGCGGGGTCAGCGCGGGCGATCACGGCCTGAGAGCCAACCGAACCCAACGCGACAGCCGGACCCGCAAAACCAGCAGGCACTAGAGAACTGCCCGCCCCATGCCCCGGAGCCGAACCGCCAAACCCCGCCGCCCCAGAGCCGCCCGACCAAAGCCCCCCGGACGCCCCCACGCCCCCAAGCCGTTCTGGCGCAGAAACCCCCGCCTGCTGCAGATACGACACCCCCGGCGCGGCCTCGGCCAGCGCGATGCAATGCGAGGGCCGGCGGTCGGCGTCCTGGGCGGTGGCGAGGGCGGGCAGGGCGCTCAGGACAAGCGCGGCGATGATGCGGAACATGGGCGGGACCTCCTGGGCGCGAGGCTAGCACAGCCCTGCCGTCCCGGGGTCACGTCAGCGCGAGGTCAGCCCACCTGGGTCCGTCCGCGCCGGTCGCTGCGCAGACTTGCGTAAAGAACATGCGTCCGCCAGCGCCCGTTGATCTGCAGGTAGCTCTGCGCGACGCCCTCGTATTTGAAGCCCGACCGTTCGAGCAGCCCGCGCGAGGCGACGTTCTCGGGCAGGCAGGCGGCCTCGAGCCGCGACAGGTCGAGCTTGCCGAAGGCGTAATGCGCCATGGCCTCGATCGCCTCCTGCATGTAGCCCTGCCGGGCGAAGGGCTGGCCGATCCAGTAACCCAGCGTGCCCGATTGCGCGGGCCCCCGGCGGATGTTGTCGAGCGTCAGCGCGCCGAGCAGCATCTGGTCCTCGCGGCGCACCAGGAAGACCGGCACGGCGGTGCCGCCGGCGATCGAGCGGTTGGCCCAGTAGACCCGGTTGGTGAAGGCCCGCCGGGTCAGATGGTCCGAGGCCCAGGTCGGCTCCCAGGGGACCAGGAAGGCGCGGCTGTCCTGGCGCAGCGCCGCCCAGCCGGTGAAATCCGCATGGACCGGCGGCCGCAGGGTCAGCCGCTCGGTCTCGAGGCGCAGTTTCCGGCGGCGCGACAGCATCAGGCGGCGCGGGCCGCGTTCAGGGTCTCGAGCGAGGGGGCTTCCTCGACCGGACCGTAAAGCGCCAGCGCCGCCGGGGCGCGCGCGGCGATCTCCTCGGCATGGGCGCGCACATCGGCGAGGCTCACCGCGTCGATGCGGGCGATGGTGTCCTCGATCTCGGGGACATGGCCCCAGATCTGCACCATGCGCGCCTGCCGCTCGGCGCGCGCCGAGGCGCTTTCGAGCCCCATCAGCAGGCCCGCCTTGAGCTGGGCGCGGGCGCGGTCGATCTCGGCGGTGCCGATGTCCTCGGCGGCGCGCTTCATCTCGTCGATGGTCAGCCGCGCGAGGCCCGGCAGTTCCGCCGCCGAGGTGCCGGCGTAGATCGTCGTGGTGCCGGTGTCCGCATAGGCGCCGGAATTGGCGAAGATCGTGTAGCAGAGGCCGCGGCGCTCGCGGATCTCCTGGAAGAGCCGCGAGGACATGCCGCCGCCCAGGAGCGTGGCGTAGATCTGCGCCGCGAAGAAATCCGGCGCGCGGTAGCCCGGGGCCTCGAAGGCCAGCGCGAAATGCGCCTGTTCCAGCGCCCGGGCCTCGCGGATCTCGCCGCCCCGGAAGCGCGCGGCATCGGCGTCGCGCGCCGGGCGCGGGGCAAGGTCGCCGAAAAGCGCCTCGGCCTGGGCCACCAGCGCGTCATGGTCGACCGCGCCCGCCGCCGAGAGGATCAGCCGGTCGGGCCCGTAGTGTTCATCTACGAAGCGCGCCAGGTCGTCGCGCCCGAAGCGCGAGACATTGGCGACCGGCCCGAGGATCGAACGGCCGATGGCCTGGTCGGGATAGGAGGTCTCCTGCAGCCAGTCGAAGATGATGTCGTCCGGCGTGTCGCGGACCTGGCCGATCTCCTGCAGGATGACGCCGCGCTCGGTCTCGATCTCGCGGTCCTCGAAGGCGGGATTGCGCAGGATGTCGGCGATCAGGTCCAGCGCCAGCGGCACGTCGGGCTCGAGCACGCCGGCGAAATAGGCCGTGGTCTCGCGCGAGGTATAGGCGTTGATGTAGCCGCCCACGTCCTCGATCTCCTCGGCGATCTTCAGCGCGCTGCGCGAGGCGGTGCCCTTGAAGGCCATGTGCTCGAGGAAATGCGCGACGCCGTTCTCGGCCGCGCGCTCATGCCGTCCGCCCGCGCCGACCCAGATGCCAAGCGCCGCGGATTTCAGGTGCGGCATGTTCTCGGTGACGATGCGGAAGCCGTTGGGGAGCGTGGTGATCCGGTAGGTCAATGGGCGATGCGGTCCTTTACCAGGGTTTCGAGCGCGGCGAGGTCGTTCTCGGCGCGCGTGACACGTTCGGGCCGGTCGAATAGATCGGCCATGCGGTCGGGCAGGGGCGGGCGGAGGCCCGTGGCGGCCTCGACCGCGTCGGGGAATTTCGCGGGATGCGCGGTGGCGAGCGTGACCATGGGCACGGCGGGGTCGAGGTGTTCCTCGGCCACCTTCACGCCGACGGCGCTATGCGGGCAGAGAAGCTCGCCCATCGTGGCGCGGGCGCGGGCGATCGTGGCGCTGGTGTCCTCCTCGGAGGCGCGGCCCGAGGCGAAATGCGCGCGCAGCCCCTCGAGCGCGCCCTGGCTGACGTGGAAGCCGCCGGCCTTCAGCTCCTCCATGAGCTGGCTCACCGCCCGGCCGTCGCGGCCGTAGACGTCGAAGAGCGCCCGTTCGAAGTTCGAGCTGACCTGGATGTCCATCGAGGGCGAGATCGAGGGCGCTACGGTATCGGTCGTATAGGCGCCGCTGGTCAGGCAGCGGTGCAGGATGTCGTTCTGGTTGGTCGCGACCACCAGCTTGTCGATCGGCAGCCCCATGCGCTTGGCGATATAGCCCGCGAAGATGTCGCCGAAATTGCCCGTGGGCACGGTGAAGCTGACCTTGCGGTCGGGCGCGCCGAGCGCCACGGCCGAGGAGAAGTAATAGACGATCTGCGCCAGCACCCGGCCCCAGTTGATCGAGTTCACCCCGGCGAGCCGCACCTCGTCACGGAACTCGAAGTGGTTGAACATGTCCTTGAGCCGCGCCTGGCAGTCGTCGAAATGCCCGTCGAGCGCGATGGCATGCACGTTGGCCTCGCTGGGCGTGGTCATCTGGCGGCGCTGCACCTCGGAGACCCGGCCATGCGGGAAGAGGATGAAGACATCCACCGCGTCGAGCCCGCGGAAGGCCTCGATCGCCGCCGAGCCGGTGTCGCCCGAGGTGGCGCCGACGATGGTCACCCGGTCGCCGCGGCGCTTCAGCGCCTCCTCGAACATCTGTCCGATGAGCTGCATCGCGAAGTCCTTGAAGGCCAAGGTGGGCCCGTGGAAGAGCTCGCAGAGGAAATGCCCGGGGCCGAGCTGCACCAGCGGCGCGCGGGCGGCATGGCCGAAGTCGCGGTAGGCGTTCTCGATCAGCCGCATGAAGGTGGCGTCGTCGAAGGCATCGGCCACGAAGGGCCGCATGACCCGGAAGGCCAGCTCCTCGTAGGAGAGGCCGCGCAGGGCGCGGATGTCGCCCGCGCTCATCTGCGGCACGGTCTCGGGGACATAAAGGCCGCCGTCGCGGGCCAGCCCGGAAAGCATGGTGTCCTCGAAGCCGAGGACGGGCGCGCTGCCGCGGGTCGAGACGTAGTTCATGGCCGGACCTCTTTTCGGGCGAAGCTGCCGCGCAGGATGTAGGCGAGGGTCATCGCGATCCAGATGGCGGCCAGCGAGAACCAGGTGATGGCGTATTGCAGGTGGTCGTTCGGGATGCCCTGGGTCGAGACCGGCAGAGGCGCGATGCCCGGGGCGGGCGGCGTCTCGGCGCGGGCGATGACCAGGAGCGGCTCGGTGCCGAGCGCCTCGGCCATAGGGGCGATGTCGCGGGCGAACCAGATGTTGCCTTCGACGTCGTTCTCGGGCGTCGAGGAGGTGCGGTCGTCGGTCCAGTGCAGGTTGCCGCTGACCTCCGTCGGGCCGGTGCGGCGGGTGGCGTCGCGGGCCGCCTCGGGCACGAAGCCGCGGTCGACGAGCACCCGGCGGCCGTTCTCGGTCTCGAAGGGGGCGATGATGCGGTAGCCCGGGCCCTGGCGCTTGACCGAGACGAGGACGTGCAGCTCGCCCGGCTCGATCTCGCCTTCGAGGGCGACCGGCTGGTAGCGCTGGGCCTCGGGGTCGACCACCCGCGGCAGCGGCTCGGCGGGGCCGGAGATGCGCTCCTCGATCTGGGCCAGGATGCCTTCCTTCCAGGCCAGGCGCTGCACCTGCCAGACCCCGAGAGAGATCAGGATCGCGGTGCCGATCAGGCCGAAGAGAAGCGGGGCGATGAGGCGTTTCACGAGGGCACGCGGGCATCCGTGTTGAAGGTTCGCGTTGCTCTATCCCGTTGCGCGCGCAGGTTCAATGCGGAGCTGCCGCGGCGGCGGTGTGGTGCGGGGTCGCGTGGGGGGCTGCACCGCTGGGATCGCGTTATGCCGCCGTCTCCTTCCCGCTCCTGCTTTTCTGCTGCTTGATCCCCCCGACCTTTGCCTCGGACCAATCACTGATTGTTTGTCTTCGTAACTTCCCCAGACCCGTCACCGCCGCCCCGCTGCCCTGTCGGTGACGGCTCAGGACTTTCCGCCCTCACAATCAAGACCCCCGGCACGGCACCGGCGGACACGCCCCCTTTCTTGCGCCCGAATAGCACCGAAGGTGCCGGGCGCGCGCCGGACCGGCCCGATGGGCCGGCGCTCTTGAGAGTGGCGCGCATAGATCAGACCTAGTCCTGACCTTTTTGGGATAAAGCGCTTGGCTCAGAAGTTGGTAGCGCCGGCCCCCGGTCCGGCGCGCGCCCTCCGTTGCGCGGGTTGAGAGCGGGTAGGGGCTGCTGGGTGAGGATGGGAGCCTGCGCATGTGGTCCGCCCGGTTCCAAGCGATTGCACTTGTCTTCCAGGCGCTGCTTCGCCCCGGCTTGGTCTTTGCCCTGACCTTGGAGAGCGGGGCGCCCACCTGTGCCCGAATAGCACCGAAGGTGCCGGGCGCGCGCCGGACCGGCGCCTTGGGCCGGCGCTCCTTGGGATGGCGTGCTTAGATCGACGCTTGTCCTGACCTTGTTGGGATAAAGCGCCTCGCTCGGAGGTCGGTAGCGCCGACCCCCGGTCCGGCGCGCGCCCTCTGGTGCGAGGGGTGAGAGGGGGCTTGTGGTGGCGGGGGCGTTTCAGGTGTCGGGCGGTGGGCGTGTTTCGCGGTGGGGTTGGCGTGGGTGCGTCCTGGGGTGCATTGTTGGGGGCGTTGGTCCGAGCGGTGCCCGTGCGACTCAAGAGACCCAAGCCGGACCCGCGCAATCCCCTAACACCGTCATGCCCGGCCGCCCGGCCGCCCAACCGCCCAGCAACCACCCCCCACCCCCAAACCAAAACGCGCCCGCCGTTGAGGGCGGGCGCGTGGCAATCAGCGTCCTAAGAAGGTCCGGCCGGGTCAGCCGCCCCAGACGTAGACGGCGGCGAAGAGGAACAGCCAGACCACGTCGACGAAGTGCCAGTACCAGGCGGCGGCCTCGAAGCCGACGTGCTTGTTGGGCGTGAAATGCCCCCGCATCAGCCGCATCAGGCAGACGAAGAGGAACACCGTTCCGATGATCACATGCGCGCCGTGGAAGCCGGTCGCCATGAAGAAGTTGGCACCATAGATGTTGCCCGAGAAGCCGAAGGCCGCGTGGCTGTACTCATAGGCCTGGAAGACCGAGAAGATCAGGCCCAGCACGATGGCGATGATCAGGCCCCACTTCATGTCCTCGCGGTTGTCCTCGTGCACCAGCGCGTGGTGTGCCCAGGTCGCCGCCGCACCCGAGCACAGCAGGATCAGCGTGTTGATCAGCGGCAGGTGCCAGGGGTCGAAGGTCTCGATGCCCGCGGGCGGCCAGACGCCGTCCTCGGCCGGGGAGTTCGGGCCCATCGGGTACATGGCGTGTTTGAAGAACGACCAGAACCAGGCGAAGAAGAACATCACCTCGGACATGATGAACAGGATGAAGCCGTAGCGCAGGCCGATCTGCACCACCGGGGTGTGATCGCCGACCTGGCTTTCGCTGACCACATCGGACCACCAGGCGAACATCACGTAGAGCACGCCGACAAGGCCGATGAGGAACATCCAGGGCCCGCTGTCCTTCATCCAGAGCACCGCCCCGAACAGCATGACGAACCCCGCGACCGCGCCCAGGAAGGGCCAGATCGAGGGGTTCAGGATGTGGTAGTCGTGGTTTTTCGCGTGCGCCATCTGGGTTCCCTCGCTCGCTTTCCGCGTTAGTTGACGTTGGCCGCGCTCTGGCTGCCCTCGTCGAGACTTTCCTGCACGTCCTCGGGCAGGTCGATCTCGTAGAAGGTGTAGGAGAGCGTGATATGGTTGAGTTTGCGGGTGTCCGGGTCATCGACGATCGCGGGATCGACGAAGAAGCTGACCGGCATCTGCACCCGCTCGCCGGGCATCAGCACCTGCTCGGTGAAGCAGAAGCACTGCACCTTGGAGAAATGGCTGCCCGCCACGAAGGGGGCGACGTTGTAGCCGGCCTGGCCCGCGATGGGTTCGTCGGTCGGGTTGTAGGCCTCGTAGAAGGCCAGCCCGTCCTGGCCGATCTTGACGGTCATCTCGGGTTCGACCGGCTTGAACTCCCAGGGCATCCCGGCCTCGACATTGGCGTCGAAGCGCACGGTGATCTCGCGGTCGAGCACCTCGCCGCTGCCGGCCTCGGCCGTCCCGGTGGTGCCGCCGTAGCCGGTCACCGCGCAGAACCAGTCGTAGAGCGGCACCGAGGCCCAGGCCATGGCGCCCATGAAGGTCGCCACGCCGACGAGCTGCGCCACCGTCTTGGTCTTGCCGTCCATCGCCATCATTCGCCTCCTGCCGATTGGGTTGCCGCCGGTCCCCGGGGCATCTCGAAGTCGCCGCGGGTGACCTTCACGAAGGTCAGCCCGAAGACGATGGCGATCAGGGCGGCGAGGCACAGCCCGACGCCGAGGTTCCGGCTGAAGCGCCGGACGTGCATGTCATGTCTGCGAGAGAGGCTCAAAACAGACCTCCGAAGCCAAGCCCCAGTGCCGCCAGCGCCTGGTCGGCGAGGATCGCGCCGAAATGGGCGAAGAGATACAGGAGCGACAGTTTGAAGAAGCGCTTCTCGACCGCGTAGTTGTCGGCCTCGGCCTGGACCTCGTCGCGGCGCCAGATCGCCACGGCGCCCTTCACGAAGAGCGCGTTCAGCACCAGCGCGCAGAGGAGGTAGGCCGGGCCGCCGACCGAGGTCGCCGCCATGGCCAGCGCCAGCGCGGCCAGAAGCAGGGTGTAGATCAGGATGTGCCGGCGGGTGGCCGGGCGGCCGTGGGTCACGGTCAGCATCGGCACGCCGGCATCGTCGTAGTCCGAGCGCATGAAGAGCGCCAGCGCCCAGAAGTGCGGCGGGGTCCACATGAAGATCAGCGCGAACATCAGCACGCTCTCGACCGAGACGCCGCCGGTGGCCGCGGCCCAGCCGATCATCGGCGGGAAGGCGCCCGCGGCGCCGCCGATCACGATGTTCTGCGGCGTCGAGCGCTTCAGCCACATCGAGTAGACCACGACGTAGAAGAAGATGGTGAAGGCCAGGAGGGCCGCCGCAACCCAGTTGGTCGCGAGCCCCAGGAAGACCACCGAGAAGCCCGAGAGCGTCAGCCCAATGCCCAGCGCCTCGTCGCGCGAGACGCGGCCCGAGGGGATCGGCCGCTTGGCCGTGCGCCGCATCACCGCGTCGATGTCGGCGTCCCACCACATGTTGAGCGCGCCCGAGGCGCCGCCGCCCACAGCGATGAAAAGCACCGCGCAGAAGGCCACGAAGGGATGCAGGCCGTCCGGCGCGGCCAGAAGGCCCACGAAGGCGGTGAAGACGACCAGCGTCATCACCCGCGGCTTCAGCAGCGCGAAGTAGTCGCCGAACTGCGGCTCGTCCTCGGTCAGGGTCTGAAGGCTGATATCGGTCATCTGGCGCGGGGCTTCGGGGCTGGGGCAGGTCTGGAACGGGGGGCGGGCGGTCCGGTCTCCCGGGCCGCCCGGTCAGTTTCCGGGCGCTTACTGCGCCGCGGCGATCTTGTAGCTCTCGCCGGTCTCGGCCGAGGCGTATTCTTCCTTCATCTCGGCCAGCCAGGTGTCGTATTCCTCCTGGCTCACGACCTTGACGGTGATCGGCATATAGGCATGCGCGATGCCGCAGAGCTCCGAGCACTGGCCGAAGTAGATGCCTTCCTGCTCGGGGGTGAACCACAGCTCGGCGAGGCGGCCGGGCACGCCGTCCTGCTTCACGCCGAAGGCCGGGATGGTCCAGGAGTGGATCACGTCGGCGGCGGTGACCTGCACGACCACGGTCTTGCCGACCGGCACCACGACCTGGGTGTCGGTGGCCAGGCGGAAGTGCTCGGGCTCGTAGCCGGCCTCGGTCAGCTGGGCCTCGACCTCCTCGGTGTAGGAGTTGTCGCCGCCGGTGGCGGGCGAGCCGATCATGTAGCTGTCGAAGCCGAAGCCTTCCTGGGGATATTCGTAGCCCCAGTACCACTGGTAGCCGGTGGCCTTGATGACCACGTCGCCTTCCGGGATCTCCTGCTGCTTGAACAACACCGGCAGCGAGAAGGCCCCGATGAAGACCAGGATCACGATCGGCACGATGGTCCAGGCGATCTCGATCGGGGTGTTGTGGGTGAAGCTCGCCGACTCGGGGTTGGCGCGGCGGTTGTAGCGCACGATCACCCAGGCCAGGAGCCCCATGACGAAGATCACGATCGCGGTGATGATCACCGTGATCATGCCGTCGAGCCACTGCAGGTCGCGGGCCAGTTCCGTCGCCGCCGGCTGGAAGCCGATGCCGCCGGCCTTGGGCGCGCCGATCACCTCATTGCTCTGGGCCAGCGCCGGAGCTGCAAGAAGGGCCGTGAGAAACCCCGCAATCATCGTCTTGGTTCGCATGTAACACCTAGGTGGTTTCGTCGTTTGCGTCGGGCCGGTCCGGAGCGCGTGCCAAGCGGCAGAGATCCGGGCGCGCGTTCCCCCGTTGTTTCGACGCCGGTTAAAACCATATTCCTACGGGCGGAGTAAAGGCGGATACTTGCGGCAAAGAGCCGCTTGTGCCCGCCCCAGCCCCGGGCGACTGTCCCGGTTCCCGCCCGCCCGCGCCCCGCCGCGGCGATCCGACCGCCCCCGGGGCGGCCCCCGCCGGGCCGCGCCGGGCCTGCCCAGACGGAGTATCCATGACCGACGCGCCCTTCCGCCCGCTCGAGACGCATCTCGATGCCGAGACCGCAAGCACCGTCCTCGGCGAGGCCCTCGCGGGCGCCGACGACGGCGAGCTTTTCTTCGAGCGGCGCCGCAGCGAGAGCGTGCTGTTCGACGACGGGCGGGTGAAAACCGCGAATTACGACGCCTCCGAGGGATTCGGGCTGCGCGCGGTCCGGGGCGAGGTGGCGGGCTATGCCCATTCCACCCAGATCGACGAGCCCGCCCTGCGCCGCGCCGCCGAGACCGCCCGCCTGGCCGTGGGCGCCGGCGGCGGCAGCATGGCCGCGGCCCCGCAGGCCACGAATCGCCGGCTCTACACCGATGCCGACCCGATCGCGGGCCTGCCCTTCTCGGTGAAGCTCGACACCCTGCGCGAGATCGACGCCTTCCTGCGCGACCTCGATCCGCGCGTCGTGCAGGTCTCGGCGAGCCTCGCGGCCTCCTTGCAGGAGGTCACCATCCTGCGCGCCGAGGGGACGCAGGTCTCCGACGTGCGGCCGATGACCCGGCTCAACGTCAGCGTCATCGTCGAGGAGAACGGCCGCCGCGAAAGCGGCACCGCCGGCGGCGGCGGGCGGGTGTTGCTCGACGGGCTGGTCGATCGCGCCGACTGGGAGGCCAAGGCCCGCGAGGCGCTGCGCATCGCGCTGGTGAACCTTTCCGCCGAGCCCGCGCCCGCGGGCACCTTCGACATCGTGCTGGGGCCGGGCTGGCCGGGTATCCTGCTGCACGAGGCGGTGGGCCACGGGCTCGAGGGCGACTTCAACCGCAAGGGCTCCTCGGCGTTCGCGGGGCTCATGGGGCAGCGCGTCGCCGCACCGGGGGTGACGGTGCTGGACGACGGGACGATTCCCGACCGGCGCGGCTCGATCACCGTGGACGACGAGGGCACGCCCTCGGGCAAGAACGTGCTGATCGAGGACGGCATCCTCGTGGGCTACATGCAGGACCGCCAGAACGCCCGGCTGATGGGCGCCGCGCCCACCGGCAACGGCCGCCGCGAGAGCTACGCCCATATCCCCATGCCGCGCATGACCAACACCTACATGCTGGGCGGCGAGGCCAAGCGCGAGGATCTGGTGGCCGAGCTGAAGGACGGCATCTACGCCGTGGGCTTCGGCGGCGGGCAGGTCGACATCACCAACGGCAAGTTCGTCTTCTCCTGCACCGAGGCCTACCGCGTGAAGGACGGCAAGATCGGCGCCCCGGTCAAGGGCGCCACGCTGATCGGCGACGGCGCCACGGCGCTGCAGCAGATCCGCGGGCTCGCCGATGACATGGCGCTGGATCCGGGCATGGGGAACTGCGGCAAGCAGGGGCAATGGGTGCCCGTCGGCGTCGGCCAGCCTTCGGTGCTGATCGGCGGGCTGACCGTGGGCGGCGCCGGCACCTGAGGTTTTTTGCGGGATGTTAAGGGTGGCTTAACCCTCGGTGCGCTAGACCTGCTCGGGCAACGAGACGGGGCTGGCGAATGGCCGAGGATTTTCCTTCTTCCACTCATCCCCTACTCCCACCCCCCACGGAAGACGCGCGGTTCGACTGGCTCCGTCTCTTGCGCTGCCGCCGCGTCGGCATTTCGACCTTCTACCGGCTCCTGGGCGAGTTCTGCACGCCGGGCGCGGCGCTTGAGGCTTTGCCCGAGATTGCCGCCGAGGCGGGCGTGGGCGGCTATCGCATCTGCCCCGAAGCCGTGGTCGCCGCCGAACTGCGCGCCGGCCGGGCCGCCGGGGCGCGGCTGATCTGCCGGGGCGATGCCGATTATCCCGCCCGGCTCACCGATCTGGAGGATGCGCCGCCGCTCATCTGGGTGATGGGCGACCCGGCGCTCTTTGCGCGCCCCATGGTGGCGCTCATCGGGGCGCGGAACGCCTCCTCGCTGGGCCGGCGCATGGCGCGGCGGCTGGCCACGGACCTTGGTGACGCGGGGCAGGTGGTGGTCTCGGGCCTTGCCCGCGGTATCGACGCCGAGGCGCATCGCGCGGCGCTGTCGACCGGCACCCTGGCGGTCATGGGCGGCGGGGTCGATGTGCTTTACCCGCAGGAAAACGCGGGCCTCGCGGCTGAGATCGTCGCAGGCGGCGGTTGCAGGATCAGCGAACAACCCATGGGCATGACGCCCCAGGCGCGGCATTTCCCCGCCAGGAACCGGCTGATCGCCGGGCTCTCAAGGGCGGTGATCGCGGTGGAGGCGGCGGCGCGCTCGGGCTCGTTGATCACCGCGCGGGCGGCGCTGGACCTCGGCCGCGAGGTCATGGCGGTGCCGGGCCATCCCTTCGACGCAAGGGCCGCGGGCTGCAACATGCTGATCCGCGACGGCGCGGCGCTGGTGCGTGGCGCGGGCGACGTGCTCGAGGCGCTCGACCCCGAAGAGGTGATCGACCAGGACGACCCGCAAGCGCCGCTGCCGCTGGGGCCGGGGGTCGCGCGGGAAGCAGGGCCGGGCAGGGCGGCTGTGTCACGGGCCGGGCAGGGGGCCCGGGACGACATGGCGGAGGCAGGCACACCGAAGGCCCCGGCGCCTGCAAACACCGCGAAACCCCCGGTGCTACCCGACACCACTCTCGCGCTGCACCAGGAAATCCTGTCACGTCTCGGGCCTTCGCCCATCGCCGAGGATCAGCTCATGCGCGACCTCGCGCGGCCGGCGCGGGACATCGCGCCGCTGCTCACCGATCTCGAGCTGGAAGGCCGCATCCGCCGCGCCGCCGGCGGCATGGTCGCGCGGCTGCCCGATTGAGCCCCGCTCAGCCGGCACCGCCCAAGCATTAACCATGCTGCGCGGAAGCCGCACGCACACATTCAAATAAGTTGATTCGTTAACGTTTTGACGTAGAATTGCTAATGGGGCAGGTTACGTAAGGTCTTAAACCGTTTATGTAAAATGGGGATGTCCTAATGAAATCCGTCAAACTTGCTCTGCTTTCCGTCTTCGCCCTGACCCTCTCGGCCTGCGCGGTTGTCGAACGCTACGAGGTCGAGCTGGCCTATGATCCGCTTCTGGCCAAGGACGGCACCGTCCTCGAAGAGGACTGGGTCATCGTGAACACCCGGGATCTTCCCGACAGCTGACGCCGCCGCTTCAGCGGTTGCGCTGCGCGATGCGACACGGCCCGGTGCATGTCCCGCACCGGGCCGTTTCTTTTGCCGGGCCGTGACATTCCGGCACGAGGCTCCGCCGTGACAGTCCGCCGCGGCGTCTGGGCGTGACGTGGCACGCAGCACCTGCGCCGCGAGATCCCGCCGCGCGGCCGAAGTCGGACGCGCCGTCCCGCGCCCCCCGCCCGTGGAATTCCGCCCTGCGCCCGCGCCTTGGCGCGCCGCCGCCAGCCCTCACCGGGCCACGCCGCCGCGGCCTCTCTGTCCCGCCATCCCGCCGTGCCACGCCAGCGAAACAGCCCCCGAAACCCACCTCCGCAAACCCGCCGCCCGGCACCCCGCCGCCAAGCTTGATTGACAATCTCGGCTTGCACGACACATGTTCCCCGCCCATATCCCGCTGAACATTTTTTCCCCGAGGTCCGTTCATTATGCCCGTTGTCGTTGTCGAATCCCCGGCCAAAGCCAAGACGATCAACAAGTACCTGGGATCGGAATACACGGTCCTGGCCTCCTACGGGCATGTCCGCGACCTGCCGCCCAAGGACGGCTCGGTGAACCCAGACCAGGACTTCGACATGACCTGGGAGGTGGCCAACGACAGCCGCAAGCATGTCAAGGCCATCGCCGACGCGCTGAAGGACGACAACGCGCTGATCCTCGCCACGGACCCCGACCGCGAGGGCGAGGCGATCTCCTGGCACCTGAAGGAGGCGCTGACCAAGCGGCGCTCGATCAAGAAGGACACCGACGTCCGCCGCGTCACCTTCAACGCCATCACCAAGCAGGCGGTGACCGAGGCGATGAAATCGCCCCGCGAGATCGACGCCCCGCTGGTCGAGGCTTACCTGGCGCGCCGGGCGCTCGACTACCTGGTGGGCTTCAACCTCTCGCCGGTGCTCTGGCGCAAGCTGCCGGGGGCGAAATCGGCGGGCCGGGTGCAATCGGTCTGCCTGCGGCTCGTGGTCGAGCGCGAGATGGAGATCGAGGCCTTCCGCGCCCGGGAATACTGGTCGGTCAAGGCGCTGCTCGCGACCCCGCGCGGCAAGGAGTTCGAGGCCCGGTTGGTCACGCTGGCCGGCAAGAAGCTCGACCGCTACGACCTCGAGAACCAGACCCAGGCGGAAATGGCGGTCCAAGCCATCGAGAGCCGCGACCTCAGCGTCACCTCGGTCGAGGCCAAGCCCGCCAACCGCAACCCTGCCGCGCCCTTCATGACCTCGACCCTGCAGCAGGAGGCCAGCCGCAAGTTCGGCATGGGCGCCAAGATCTGCATGTCGACCGCGCAGCGGCTCTACGAGGCGGGGCACATCACCTACATGCGGACCGACGGCATCGACATGGCACCCGAGGCGGTGCATGCCGCCCGCGACGCGATCAAGGACCGCTACGGCGCCGAATACGTCCCTTCCTCGCCGCGGATGTACAAGAACAAGGCCAAGAACGCGCAGGAAGCGCATGAATGCATCCGGCCGACCGACATGACCAAGGACGCCGTCGCGCTGGGCCTGCGCGACGCCGACCAGAAGAAGCTCTACGACCTGATCTGGAAGCGCACCCTGGCCTGCCAGATGGAGGCCGCGCGCCTCGAGCGCACCACCGTCGAGATCGGCAGCCGCGACGAACAGGTCGGCCTGCGCGCCACCGGGCAGGTGGTGCTTTTCGACGGCTTCATGCGGGTCTACGAGGAAGGCCGCGACGACGTGGTCGACGACGACGACAAGCGCCTGCCGCAGATTTCCGAAGGCGACACCCCCGAGAAGCGCGGCATCACGCCCGAGCAGCATTTCACCCAGCCGCCGCCGCGCTACACCGAGGCGACGCTGGTCAAGAAGATGGAAGAGCTGGGCATCGGCCGGCCCTCGACCTATGCCAGCGTGATCACCACGATCCAGGACCGCGAATACGTCCGCAAGGACAAGAACCGCCTGATCCCCGAGGACAAGGGCCGGATCGTCACGATCTTCCTTCTGAACTTCTTCAAGCGCTACGTGGAATACGATTTCACCGCCGCGCTCGAGGAGGAGCTCGACGACGTCTCGGCGGGCGAGCGCGACTACAAGGAGCTGCTCTCGAAGTTTTGGCGCGATTTCTCCGCGGCGATCTCCGAGACCTCGGACCTGCGCATCGCCGAGGTGCTGGACGTGCTCGACGACGCGCTGGCGCCGCAGCTCTATCCGCCGAAGGAAGACGGCAGCGACCCGCGCATCTGCCCGCTTTGCGGCGAGGGCAGCCTGCACCTCAAGACCTCGAGGTCGGGCGGCTTCGTGGGCTGCTCGCGCTACCCCGAGTGCCGCTACACCCGCCCGATCGGCGGCGACGAGGGCGCGGGCGACCGCATCCTCGGTGAGGACCAGGGCGACGAGATCAGCCTGCGCTCGGGCCGCTTCGGGCCCTATGTCCAGCGCGGCGAGGCGACCGAGGAGAACAAGAAGCCGCCGCGCGCCAGCCTGCCCAAGGGCTGGGCCCCCGAGGACATGGACCTCGAGAAGGCGTTGACGCTCCTGAGCCTGCCCCGCGAGGTCGGCAAGCACCCCGAGGACGGCGAGCCCATCGAGGCCGGGATCGGGCGCTACGGGCCCTTCGTGAAACACGGCCGGCTCTACGCCAACCTCAAGGAGGTCGACGAGGTCTTCGAGATCGGCATCAACCGCGCCGTCGACGTCCTGGCCGAGAAGGCCGCCAAGCGCGGCGCGGGCCGGGGTGCTGCGGCCAAGCCCTTGAAAGAGCTCGGGGAACACCCCGAGGAGGGCGGCCCGGTCAACGTGCTCGACGGGCGCTACGGGCCTTACGTGAAATGGGGCAAGGTCAATGCGACCCTGCCCAAGGAGGTCGAGCCCGCCGACGTCACGATGGAGCGCGCGGTCGAGCTGATCGCCGAGAAACAGGCCAAGAAGGGCGGCAAGAAGAAGGCCGCGCCGAAGAAGAAGGCCGCGAAGAAATAGCCCCTCCCCGGGTCCCGGCTGGCCGCATTGACTTCGCGGAGGGCTGGGGCCACAAGTGAGCAAATTCGCTTCAGAGGGACGGCAGAATGAAAAAAGTCTACGGATCCGCAACCGAGGCGCTTGACGGTCTCCTGCATGACGGAATGCTTATCGCGGCGGGCGGTTTCGGCCTGTGCGGCATTCCCGAGCTCCTGCTCCAGGCGATCAAGGAGTCGGGCGTCAAGGACCTCACTTTCGCGTCGAACAACGCCGGCGTCGACGACTTCGGCATCGGCATCCTGCTGCAGACCCGGCAGGTGCGGAAGATGATGTCCTCCTACGTGGGCGAAAACGCGGAATTCATGCGCCAGTATCTCTCGGGCGAGCTCGAGCTGGAGTTCAACCCGCAGGGCACCCTGGCCGAGCGGATGCGCGCCGGCGGCGCCGGCATCGCGGGCTTCTACACCAAGACCGGCTACGGCACGCAGATCGGCGAAGGCAAGGAAGTCAAGGACTTCGACGGCGAGAACTACATTCTCGAGCGTGGGATCTTCGCGGATCTGTCGATCGTGAAAGCCTGGAAGGCCGACACCACGGGCAATTGCATCTTCCGCAAGACCGCCCGCAACTTCAATCCGCCGGCGGCCATGTGCGGCAAGGTCTGCGTGATGGAGGTCGAGGAGATCGTCGAACCCGGCGAGCTTGATCCCGACCAGATCCATCTTCCGGGCGTCTACGTGCACCGCCTGATCCAGGGCGAGCACGAAAAGCGCATCGAGAAGCTGACGACGCGCCCCGCCGCCTGAGCGCATGTCGAGCGCGCCGGTCACCCCCAGAAAGCTGAGCGCGGTCCTAGATGACAGGGCCGCGCTGGCCGGCTTTTCCCGGCTTTCGCTGGCCATGGTGATCACCAACCCCAACGCGCCCGACAACCCGATCGTCTACGTCAACGACGCCTTCGAGCGGACCACCGGCTACAACCGCTCCTCGGTGATCGGCCGGAACTGCCGGTTCCTGCAGGGCCAGCGCACCGACAAGGACGACGTGGACCGGATCCGCACCGCGGTCGAGAAGTGCCGGGACGTGAGCGTCGACATCCTCAACTACCGCGCCAGCGGCGAGCCCTTCCTGAACCGGCTGATCATCGCGCCGATCCTCGGCGAGGGCGGCGAGCCGATGTATTACCTCGGCCTCCAGAAGGAGCTGCGCGACGACGAGTCGGACGGGGAGTTCCTGGACGACAGCCTGAAGGCGATCCGCGAGCGGGTGCAGGACGACCTGTCGCTGATCCTGGCCTCGATCTCGGAGCCCGCGCCCGAACGCAGCCAGGAAGACCCGGTGCACGAGATCGAGGCCCTGCCGCGGCGGCTCGACTGCCTGCAGCTGGTCTACGAAGAAATGCGCATGAGCGACGAGACTCCGGGCCGGCACCGGATCGACCTTGGCGCGATGATGAGCCGGGTGGCGGCCAATGTGGTCTTCCACGAATGCCGCCCCGGCATCCGCTTCATGCAGCACCTCGAACAGGTGGAGGTCAGCCTCGACACCTCGGTGCGGCTGGCGCTGATCCTTTCGGAGGCGCTCTCCAACGCCTTCACCCATGCCTTCTCCGGGCTCGACCGCGGCCTCGTGGAGCTGCGCGTGACGCGGCTCGCCGCGGGCGGCCTGCGCATCGTCGTCGCCGACGATGGCGTCGGCATCTCGAAGAACATCGAATGGCCCTCGACCGCGACGGTCGGCGGGCGGCTGATCGCCGCCCTCTTGGAAGGGCTTGACGCAACCATAAACGTCGTGCGGGGCGCGGCGGGCACCATCGTCATGGTGGACGTGCCCATCGACCCCTACGATCTGGACCAGGAAGGAGCCTGACACATGCCTTGGGACCGTGAGCAGATGGCCGCGCGCGCCGCGCAGGAGCTGGAGGACGGCACGTATGTCAACCTCGGGATCGGCATCCCCACCTTGGTGCCGAACTACATCCCCGAGGGCGTCAACGTGACCCTGCAATCCGAGAACGGGATGCTCGGGATGGGGCCGTTCCCCTACGAGGGCGAGGCCGACCCCGACCTCATCAACGCCGGCAAGCAGACCATCACCGAGCTGCCGCATACCTCCTATTTCGACAGCGCCACCAGCTTCGGCATGATCCGCGGCGGCAAGATCGCCATGGCGATCCTCGGCGCCATGGAAGTGGCCGAGAACGGCGACCTGGCGAACTGGATGATCCCCGGCAAGCTGGTCAAGGGCATGGGCGGCGCGATGGACCTCGTCGCCGGGGTGCAGCGCGTGGTGGTGGTCATGGACCACCAGAACAAGGCCGGTGAATCGAAGCTCCTGAAGGCCTGCACGCTGCCGCTCACCGGCACCGGCGTGGTCAACCGGATCATCACCAACCTCGGCGTGCTCGACGTGGTCGAGGGCGGTCTGAAGATCGTTGAACTGGCCGAGGGCGTGACCGAGGAGCAGCTGCGCGAAGCCACCGAGGCGACGATCCTCTGAGCGCATGGAGTTCCGCCGCGACACGACGCTGGGCAGCTTCGAGGACCTGATCGCGGCGGCCCCGGCCCATGCCGGAACGCTGCAGGCGATCCGCGCGCTGGTGGCCGGGATCGACCCCGGGGCCCATGAAAAGGCCAGCCGCCGCGAGAACAGCGTCTGGTGGGGCCTCGGCCCGGCCAAGATGCGCGACGGCTACGCCTATGCCATGCCGCATGCCTCCCATGTGAACCTCGGGTTCTTCCAGGGCGCCTCGCTGCCCGACCCCGAGGGGCTGCTCGAGGGCGGCGGCAAGGCGCTGCGGCACGTCAAGCTCACTTCGCCCGAGGCGGTCGCCGCGCCGGGCCTGCGGGCGCTCTTGCTGGCGGCGCTCGAGGAAAGGCGCGCCGCACTTGGCTGAGGGCGAGATCACCCGTGAAGTGGCCGAGGGCCGGGGCCGCTATCTCCTGCGGCAGGACGGCGCCGAGGCCGAGCTGACCTATTCCATCGCCTCGCCGCGGCTCATCATCGCCGATCACACCGGCGTCCCCGAGGCCCTGCGCGGCACCGGCGCCGGGCAGGCGCTGGTCGCCCGGATGGTCGCGGACGCCCGCGCCGAGGGCGTGAAGATCGTGCCGCTTTGCCCTTTCGTGAATGCTCAGCGCCGGCGTCACCCGGACTGGGCCGATGTCTTCCAGGTATGAGAACATGGCCGGACGAATGATTACCGTGGCCGCCGCGGCCTACCCGATGGATATCCTGCCCGACTGGGGCGCCTACGAGACCAAGCTGTCCTACTGGGTGGCCGATGCCGCGGGCGCGGGCGCCGATCTGCTGGTCTTCCCCGAATACGGCGCGATGGAGCTGGCGACCCTGGGCGGCCTGCGGGTGGCGGGCGACCTCGAAGCCTCGCTTCGGGCGGTCTCGGACCGGGTGCCCGAGGCCGACGCGCTGCACGCAAGGCTGGCCGCCGAACACGGGGTGCATATCCTCGCCGCCTCGGGGCCGGTCTTCGACCCCGGGCTCGGGCCGCGCCCGGTGAACCGCGCCCGGCTGTTCTCGCCGGACGGGCAGGCGGGCCACCAGGACAAGCAGATCATGACCCGCTTCGAGCGCGAGGATTGGGGCATCGCCTCGGGCGGGCCGCTGCACATTTTCGACACCGCGCTGGGCCGGATCGGCATCCTGATCTGCTACGACGCGGAATATCCGCTTTTCGGCCGCGCGCTGAAGGACTCGGAGCTCCTGCTGGTGCCCTCCTGCACCGAGGCGCGGGCGGGCTATTCCCGCGTCCGCATCGGCGCCATGGCCCGCGCGCTCGAGAACCAATGCGTCGCGGTCATGGCCTCGACCGTGGGGGCGGCTGCCTGGAACGAGGCGGTGGACTTCAACTGCGGCATGGGTGGCGTCTTCGGCCCGCCCGACACCGGCTTCCCGCCGAACGGCATCCTGGCCGAGGGGCGGCTCGACCAGCCCGGCTGGGCCTATGCCTCGGTCGACCTCGACCGCGTCGGCCGGGTCCGCCGCGACGGCGTGGTTCTGAACCGCACCCACTGGGAAGAGCAGTCCGGCCGCGACGGTCCGCCGGTCGAAGTGCGGCTGAAGCCAGATTGACCCTTGAAATGCCGGGAAAACCGGACCATTTAACAGCATCGCACGGAGAGGCACGGCTTCTCGGTGGGTGAACGCAATGCAGGAGAGACCATGGCCAAGGAAGATACGCTCGAATTTCCCGGTGTCGTGAAGGAACTCCTGCCGAACGCGACGTTCCGGGTCGAGCTTGAAAACGGCCATGAGATCATCGCGCATACGGCAGGCAAGATGCGGAAGAACCGCATCCGGGTTCTGGCTGGCGACAAGGTGCAGGTTGAGATGACGCCCTATGATCTGACCAAGGGCCGCATCAACTACCGCTTCAAGTGAACCGCGTCCGCGCGGTGCGAAACGGGGGCCTTCGGGCCCCTCTTTCATGTCGGGGGTGTGCCACATGGCGCTGATTCTGGGATCGGGAAGCCCGCGCAGGCGCGACCTTCTGGCCGAGCTGGGGCTCGTGGCCGATGACGTGCGCCCGCCCGATATCGACGAGACGCCGCGCCCGCGTGAGCTGCCGCGGCCCTATTGCATCCGCATGGCGCGGGAAAAGGCATTGGCCGTCCGCGCCGGAGAGGGCGACGTGGTGCTCTCGGCGGATACCACCGTGGCGCTCGGCCGACGCATCCTCGGCAAACCCGCCGACGCGGGCGAGGCCGAGGCCTTCCTGCGCGGCCTCTCGGGGCGCCGTCATCGGGTCATCACCGCCGTCGCGGTGCGCCGGGGCGACGCGCTCTGGGAGCGCGAGGTGGTCAGCCAGGTCAAGATGAAGCGCCTCTCGGAAGACGAGATCCGCGGCTATCTCGCCACCGGCGACTGGCAGGGCAAGGCGGGCGGCTACGGCATCCAGGGGCCCGCGGGGGCGCTGATCCCCTGGATCTCGGGCTCCTTCACCGCCGTCGTGGGCCTGCCGCTCGCCGAGACGGCGCAGCTTCTGGGCGCGGCGGGCATTCAGGTCTGGAACGGAGAGACGGCATGAAGGGCGCACAGGTTGTCCTGGGGGAGCACCGCGGCCGCGAGGCGGCGGCGCTGATGATCGACGGGCAGCTCGAGGACCTCTTCCTCGAGGGCGACGGCCCGGTGCCGGGCACCATCTACCGCGGCGTCGCGGGCCGGCCGATGAAAGGGCAGGGGGGCATCTTCCTCGAGACCCCCGAGGGCAAGGTCTACCTGCGCCAGATCAAGGGCATCTCGCCGGGCGAGCCGCTCCTGTGCCAGGTCACCGGCCATGCCGAGCCGGGCAAGGCGGTGCCGGTCACCGCGAAGCTCCTGTTCAAGAGCCGCTACGCCATCGTCACCCCCGAGGCGCCGGGGCTGAACATCTCGCGCCGCATCCGCGACGAGGAGATGCGCGACGCGCTTCTGGAGATCGCCCATGCGGAAATGGCAGGCGCCGAGCACGGGCTGATCTTGCGGTCCTCCTGCGCGGGCGCCGACGGCGAGGCCATCGCCGAGGACATCCGCGAGATGCGCGCGCTTTGTGACAGCGTGCTGGCCGACCAGGGCCGCGCGCCCGAGGTGCTGGTGGCGGGCGACAGCCCCCATGCCCGCGCCTGGCGCGAATGGGACATGCCCGCCGAGGTCCTGCGCGGCCCCGAGGCCTTCGAGGAGAGCGGCGTCGCCGAGGCCATCGAGGCGCTGGCGCACCCGCTGGTGCCGCTCAAGGGCGGCGGCCACATGGCGGTGGAGCTGACCCGCGCGCTGGTCGCGGTGGACGTGAACACCGGCGGCGACACTTCGCCCGCGGCGGGGCTGAAGGCCACGATCGCCGCGCTGCGCGACCTGCCGCGCCAGCTGCGCCTGCGCGGGCTCGGCGGCGTGGTGGTCATCGACCCCGCGCCCTTCCCCAAGAAGGAGCGCCGGCAGATTGAACAGGTCCTGCGCGCCGCCTTGAAGTCCGATGCCGTGGAGACGACCTTCGTGGGCTGGACGCCCATGGGCAACATCGAGCTGCAACGCAAACGCGACCGCGTCGCGCTGGGGGATCTGATCCAATGAGCTGCCCGATCTGCAACGCGGACACCAAGGCCGACTACCGGCCCTTCTGCTCGCGCCGCTGCGCCGACCTGGACCTGTCGAAGTGGTTCTCGGGCGGCTATGCCGTGCCTTCGGAGAACCCCGAGGACGTCGAGGAGGCGCTCGACCAGGCGATGCGGGCACGGGCCAAAAGCGACACCACCGGGGAGAGCACGCATTGACTACACCCATCGAGGCCCATGACGGGTTGATCGCGGAAGTCCGCGACCGCTTCGCCCATGTCGAGAGCTGCCCCTTCACCGGCCCGCGCGTCTTCTTCGAGAACGCCGGCGGCGCGCTGACGCTGAAATCCGTGGTCGAGACCACCGCGCGCTACGCCGCGGTGCCCGACAACCAGGGCCGGGCCAATGCCGCGAGCGCCGCGCTCAACGCCGCGATCGACCGGGCCCGCGCCGATGCGCGGCGCTTCTTCAACGCCGAGGGCGGCCAGGTGATCCTGGGCGAAAGCGGCACCGAGCTGCTGTTCCGGCTGATCCGCGAGGCCTGCCTCGGCGCGCCCGAGGGCGGCCATGTGCTGGGCTCCTCGGTGGAACATCCCGCCTCGCGCTCGGCGGCGCGGCGCTGGGCAGCCGAATCCAGCCGGCCCTACGTCGAGGTGCCGCATGACAGCGCGACGGGCGGCGTCGCGCCCGAGGATTACGCCCGGCTGGTGACGCCCGAGACCCGGGTCGCCACGATCCTGCACACCTCGCCGGTGACCGGCATCGGCAACGACATCGCGGGCATCACCGCGGCGATCCGCGCCGTGGCGCCCGAGGCGCTGGTCATCGTCGACGGCATCCAGCACGCCTGTCACGGCGGCATCGACATCGACGGCGCGGATGTCGATGGCTACGTGATCTCGCCCTACAAGGTCTTCTCGCGGCACGGCTACGGGGTGGCCTGGGCCTCGGACCGGCTGGCGGATCTGCCGCATGACACGCTCGCCGGCGGCCCCGGCAGCTGGGAGCTCGGCACCCGCGACACCGGGGCCTATGCGACCTTCTCGGACGTGGTGGCCTATTTCGACTGGCTCGGCGGCGCGGTCTCGGGCGCCGAGGCGCCGCGCGCGCGGCTCGAGGCCGCCGCGGGGGCCATCGCGGCGCAGGAGAAGATGCTCTGCGACGCGGCGCTCTTCGGCACCGACAACCTGCGCGGCCTGGCCGAGATGCCCGAGGTCACGGTGCTGGGCGGGGCCGAGAACGCCCGCCGCGAGGGGCTGGTGACCTTCGCCCATGCCCGGCTCGAGGCCACCGAGATCGTCGAGCGGCTGAACGCCGAGGGCATCCGCACCCATACCCGCAAGGCGGACCACTATTCGGGCAACGTGCTCGATCCGCTGGGGCTGGGTTCGGCGGTGCGGGTCTCCTTCTGCCACTACAACACCCGCGCGGAAGTGGCCGCGCTGCTCTCGGCGCTGGCGCGGATGACCTGAGACGTGACGGCCGGGCCCCGCCTAGGGGCCCGGGCGAGGGCGCTGCCCTCGCGCTCCCGAGGTATTTTGACCAAGATGAAGGGTGGGGCGGGGCGCTCAGCTCCCGCGGGCGGCCTTTTCGGCGAGGCCCGAGCGCGCCTGGCGCGCGGCAAGCTCTTCCATGACGTCGGAAAGCTCCACGTCGCGGGCGCGCAGCATCACCAGCAGGTGAAAGAGCACGTCGGCGGCCTCGGAGGTGAGCCGCGCGCGGTCGCCCTTGGCGGCCTCGATGATCGCCTCGACGGCCTCTTCGCCGAATTTCTCGGCGCATTTCTCCGGGCCCTTGGCCAGGAGCTTCGCGGTCCAGCTCTCCTCGGGGTCGGCCGCGGCGCGGGCCGCGACGATCTCTGCCAGTTCCTCGAGGGTCATCGCCGCACCGGGATGCCGTGCTGGGCCAGGTGCTCCTTCGCCTCGGCGATGGTGTAATCGCCGAAGTGGAAGATCGAGGCGGCCAGCACCGCCGAGGCGCCGCCCTCGGTCACGCCTTCGACCAGGTGGTCGAGCGTGCCGACGCCGCCCGAGGCGATCACCGGGATCGTCACCGCCTCGGAGATGGCGCGGGTCAGCGGGATGTTGAAGCCCGAGCGAGTGCCGTCCTTGTCCATCGAGGTCAGGAGGATCTCGCCCGCGCCCTTGGCCTGCATGGTCAGCGCGAAGTCCACCGCGTCGATGCCGGTGGCGCGGCGGCCGCCATGGGTGAAGATCTCCCAGCGGCCGTCCTCGACGGTCTTGGCGTCGATCGCCACCACGATGCACTGGCTGCCGAACTGGTCGGCGGCGCGGGTCACCACGTCGGGATCGGCCACCGCGGCGGAGTTGAAGCTGACCTTGTCGGCGCCCGCCAGCAGGAGCTTGCGCACATCCTCGACCGAGCGGACGCCGCCGCCGACGGTGAGCGGGATGAAGCACTGCTCGGCGGTCCGGGTCACCACGTCGAGCATGGTGTCGCGGTCCTCGTGGCTGGCGGTGATGTCGAGGAAACAGATCTCGTCGGCGCCGGCGGCGTCATAAGCGCGCGCGGCATCCACCGGATCGCCCGCATCGCGCAGGTCGACGAAGTTGACGCCCTTGACCACGCGGCCATCGGCCACGTCGAGACAGGGGATGATACGTGTCTTCAGCATGAAACATCCGTCCTTTCGCTTGCACCCGGATATGCCGAAGCGCGGCGCCGATCACAAGTCGGCCAGTCGGGCCGGGGCGGGGAAACGGCGGGGCGCGGGCGCGCGTTGGGCGTGAGAATTGATCGAGGAGACACAGATGACCCGCTTTGCCCGCCCCGTCGCCGCCCTGTCCTGCCTGCTTCTGGGCGCCGCCCCGGCCCTGGCCGACAATCATGTGGTGCAGAAGGAAAGCCCGCATTCGGTGGCGGTGACCATCGACAAGCTCGAGACCGCGGTGAAGAACGCCGGCGCGACGATCTTCGCCCGGGTCGATCACGCCGGCGGGGCCGAGAGCGTCGAGATGGAGCTGGCGGAAAGCGAGCTTCTGATCTTCGGCAACCCCGAGATCGGCACGCCCGCCATGCAGGACGATGCGCTGGCCGGGCTGCAGCTGCCGCTGAAGGTCCTGGCCTACGAGGATGCCGAGGGGCAGGTGCAGCTGGCCTACGAGAGGCCTGCGGCGATGTTCGAGGGCTACGGGGTCGCGCCCGAGGCGGACTACCTGGACCAGATGGCCGGGGCGCTCGAGAAGCTTACCGGCGCCGCCACGTCGGAGTGAGCGGCGCGCGGTGGGGCGCGGCTCAGGCCTTGAGCGCGGCCAGCGCCGCCGAGAGGTCGAGCGCCCCGTCGTAGAGCGCCCGGCCCGAGATCGCCCCGGCGATCACCCCGGTGTCGCGCAGCCGCGTCAGGTCCTCGAGCGAGGAGACCCCGCCCGAGGCGATGACCGGGATCGAGACCGCGCGGGCCAGGGCCTCGGTCGCGGCGGTGTTGGGCCCGCCCATGGCGCCGTCGCGGTTGATGTCGGTGTAGATGATCGCCGCGACGCCCGCGTCCTCGAAGCTGCGGGCCAGATCGGTGGCGTCGACATCGGTGGTCTCGGCCCAGCCCTTGGTGGCGACGCGGCCGTCGCGGGCGTCGATGCCCACGGCCACCTGGCCCGGGAAGGCGCGCGCGGCCTCGCGCACGAGATCGGGCTGTTCGACCGCCACGGTGCCGAGGATCACCCGCGCCAGCCCCTTGTCGAGCCAGGTCTCGATGGTCGCCATGTCGCGGATGCCGCCGCCGAGCTGCGCCGGCGTGTCCGGGCAGGCGGCGAGGATCGCCTCGACCGCGGCGGCATTGACCGGCGTGCCCGCGAAGGCGCCGTTCAGGTCGACGAGATGCAGCCAGTCGCAGCCCGCCGCGACGAAGGCCCGTGCCTGGTCGGCGGGATCGTCGTTGAAGACGGTGGATTTCTCCATGTCGCCGCGCAGGAGGCGCACGGCTTGGCCGTCCTTGAGGTCGATGGCGGGGAAAAGGATCATGGCGGTGCTTCCAAGGCTCTCGGGTCGCAGGCCAGATGGCATGACGGGACGGCACATGCAACGCGACCTTGCGTCAACCTTGATCGGCGCGGGCAAAGCGCGTCAGGCTGCGGGCGATGAACTTTTTGGGAGGAAAGTCATGAAGCCTGTCCTGATGGCCCTGGCGGGCCTGGCCCTGAGCGCCACCGCGGCCTTCGCCGATCCGATCCTCGGCACCTGGAAGACCGAGGTCGACGACGGGTCTTATGCCCATATCGGCCTGGTGAGCTGCAACGGCGGCAAGATCTGCGGCACCATCGACCGCACCTTCAACGCCGAGGGCGAATACGACTCGCCCAACAAGGGCAAGGCGCTGGTGCGCAACATGGTCCCGCAGGGGGGCGGCAAATACGAGGGCCGCGTCTGGCGGCCGTCGAACGACAAGATCTACCTCGGCAAGATGCAGCTCAACGGCAATAAGCTGAAGCTGCAGGGCTGCGTCGCGGGCGGGCTGATCTGCTCGAGCCAGACCTGGAGCCGGGTGAACTGATCGCGGGCCCCGGGGCGCCGGGGCCGGCGTCGTGATGCGAGAAAGGCCGGGCGGGTGCCCGGCCTTTTTTTGTTTAGTGGTGGGAGTGGGGCGCTGAGGCGCCTGTGGCTGGGACGCTGGGGCCCGTAGGTCTCGGGCGCTGCACCGTGGCAGAGCGGTGGCCGTCGCGCTTTAGGTCCGGGCGTCAGGCGTGGGCGTGCCGGGCGTTAGGTCCACGCCCAATCCTGCCCGCCGCGCCCGGCTCAGATCCCGCTCAGGGCGCCCACTTCAGGAAGTTCGCGATCATCCGCAGACCGGTGGCGGCGCTTTTCTCGGGGTGGAACTGCAGCCCGATGCGGTTCTCCGAGCCCACCACCGCGGTGACCTCCTCGCCGTAGTCGACGTAGGAAAGCCGCTGCGCCGCATCGGCCATGCGGATCTGGTAGGAATGCACGAAATAGGCGTGATCGCCGGTCTGCACGCCCTCGAGCACCGGGTGCGGCTGGTCGATCACCAGGTCGTTCCAGCCCATGTGCGGCACCTTCAGCGCCGGGTCCGAGGGGGTGATCTTCAGGACCTCGCCGTCGACCCAGCCCAGGCCCTCGGCCTCTTCGTATTCGTGGCCCTTGCGGGCCATGAGCTGCATGCCGACGCAGATGCCCATGAAGGGCCGGCCCTTGGTCTCGACCGCCTCGAGCAGCGCCTCGTAGACGCCGCCCTTGCCGCGCAGCGCCGCGGCGCAGGCCGGGAAGGCGCCGTCGCCGGGCAGCACGATGCGGTCGGCGCGGGCGACCATCTCGGCCTCGGAGGTCACCACGACCTCGCCGGCGTCATGCTCGCGGGCCATGTTGCGGAAAGCCTTGTCGGCAGAGTGCAGGTTGCCGCTTTCGTAGTCGATGATCGCGGTGAGCATGGTCAGAGCGAGCCCTTCGTCGATGGGATGGCGTCGGATGTGCGGGGGTCGGGCTCGACCGCCTCGCGCAGGGCGCGGGCGACGGCCTTGAAGGCGGCCTCGGTGATGTGGTGGCTGTTCAGCCCCGAGAGCGCCTCGACGTTCAGGGTGATGCCGCCATGGGTGGCCAGCGCCTGGAAGAACTCGCGCACCAGCTCGGTGTCGAAACTGCCGATCTTCTCGGAGGGCAGCGCGACGTTCCAGACCAGGTAGGGCCGGCCCGAGAGGTCGAGCGCGGCGCGCACCAGCGCGTCGTCCATGGGCAAGAGGCACGAGCCATAGCGGCGGATGCCGCGCTTGTCGCCGATGGCCTTGGCCAGCGCCTGGCCGATGGCGATGCCGGTGTCCTCGACGCTGTGGTGGTCGTCGACATGGCGGTCGCCGTCGCAGCGCACCGTCATGTCGAAAAGCGCATGACGCGCGAGCTGGTCGAGCATGTGGTCGAAGAAGCCGACGCCGGTCTGGTTGTCGAAAGTGCCGCTGCCGTCGAGCTCCAGCGTGACCGAGATCTCGGTCTCGGCGGTCTTTCGGGTGATCTCGGCCTTGCGCATCCTGGGCGTCCTTCCTGCGTTCGGGGCGGGTTATAGGTCTCGGTCCGGCGAAGTAAAAGGGGCGGTTCGCGGGGGCATTGTGCGCCCGTGACTTCCGTGCCAGCTTGGCGCCCGAGCTTAAGGGAGAGTGCCATGAGCGCCTGTGTCTTCATCCAGATCCGCTGCACGCCGGGCAAGACCTACGAGGTCGCCGAGGAGATCGCCCTGCGCGAGCTGCATTCGGAGCTCTATTCGACCTCCGGGGAATACGACCTGCTGCTGAAGCTCTATGTGCCCGAGGACCAGGACATCGGGAAGTTCATCAACGAGAACCTGCTTGTGATCCCGGGGATCGAGCGGTCGCTGACGACGTTGACCTTCAAGGCGTTCTGAGCGGGGCAGGGGCTTGGCGTCGCGGGGCTGATGTCGTCGGGCGGGGCGCAGTTTGTTGCGATCCAACGCGGCGGCGCGCGACGGCGCTCGGCGCAGATTCTGAAACTTTCCGAAGAGAAGAAGACCGATGGAGCGGGCGAGGCGATTCGAACGCCCGACCCTTACCTTGGCAAGGTAATGCTCTACCCCTGAGCTACGCCCGCATATCCATCGTCTGGCTCGATTTGGAGCGGGCGAGGCGATTCGAACGCCCGACCCTTACCTTGGCAAGGTAATGCTCTACCCCTGAGCTACGCCCGCTTACCAATCGAGTGACGCGGATGTAAAAAATCGCCGCGCGGGCTGCAAGGGGAAAATTTCGCGCGGCGGCAGGAAATTTCCCCCTCAGCCCTTCTGGGCTTCGGGGCCGGTCACCGGGCCGCCCTTGGCCACCCAGTCGTTGAAGCCGTCGCGCAGATGCGCGGCCTCGAAGCCCATCTTCTGCAGCTGGAAGACCGCCAGCGCCGAGCGCCAGCCCGAGGCGCAGTGGAAGACGTAGCGCTTCTCCTCCTGGCCGAAGACCTCGCGGAAATAGGGGCTGTCGGGGTCGACCCAGAACTCGAGCATGCCGCGCGGGGCATGCACCGAGCCGGGGATGTAGCCGGTCTTGGCGCGTTCGCGCACGTCGCGGATGTCGACGATCACCACATCCTCGGCCTCGGCGAGCGACAGCGCCTCCTCGGTGGGGATCTCGGCGATCTGGCTGCGCGCCTCGGCGACCAGATCGGCGGCGGAGAGTGTGAGCTTGCTCATGGGGTGCCTTCCCTTGCTGGGGCGGATGTCGGGCGCCCTGGGGCGCGTGCCGTCGGGGCCGCGGGGGTTCCGGGCCCTAACCCTGGGCGTATTCGATCAGATCCCAGCGGTTGCCGAAAGGGTCGCGGAAGACCGCGACCTTGCCGTAGGGGGCATGGCGGGGCGCCTCTTCGAAGACCACCCCGCGGCGGGTGAAAAGCGCGTGATCGCGGTCGAAATCGTCGGTCGCGAGGAACAGCCAGACGCGCCCGCCGCCCTGGGCGCCGATGGCGGCGCGCTGGTCTTCCTTGGCCTCGGCCAGGAGGAACTCGGTCTCGGCGCCCTCGGGGGCGACCCGGACCCAGCGCTTGCCGCCGCCCAGGTCGCTGTCCTCGCGGCACTCGAAACCGAGCGTGTCGACGAAGAACGCCAGCCCCGCCGCGTAGTCCGGCACCAGGACCGAGACCAGGGCGAGGCGGCGGCGCGGGGCCCCGCTGCTCATTCGTATTCGACCAGCAGGTCCTTGGCGTCGATCTGGGCGCCGGGCTTGGCGTGCACCGCCTTCACCTTGGCGTCGCGCTCGGCGTGCAGGCCGGTCTCCATCTTCATCGCCTCGATGGTGAGCAGAAGATCGCCCTGTTTCACCGATTTGCCCGGCTCCACCGCGACCGAGGCCACGACGCCCGGCATCGGCGCGCCGACATGATCGGCGTTGCCCATCTCGGCCTTGAGCGCCGCGGCCTTGCCGCCGGTGGCCTTGCGGTCCGGCACCCGGACCGAGCGCGGCTGGCCGTTCAGCTCGAAGAAGACGCGGGCCTCGCCGTTTTCCTGGGTCTCGCCCACGGTGATCAGCCGGATCTCGAGCGTCTTGCCCGGGTCGATCTCGGCGGTGATCTCCTCGCCGGGTTCCATGCCGTAGAAGAAGGTCTTGGTCGGCAGGGTGCGCACCGGGCCGTACTGCTGGTGGCGCGTGATGTAATCGGTGAAGACCTTGGGATACATCAGGTAGCCGTTCAGGTCCTCGTCGTCGAACTCCACGTCCTCGAACTTGCCGGCCAGCTCGGCGCGTGCGGCCTCGATGTCGACGGGCTTGAGGTGCTTGCCGGGCCGGTCGCTGAGCGGCTTCTCGCCCTTGAGCACCTTCTTCTGCAGCCCCTTGGGCCAGCCGCCGGGGGGCTGGCCGAGGTTGCCCTTCATCATGTCGATGACCGAATCGGGAAAGGAGATGTCCTTCTTGGGGTCCTCGACCTCCTCGCGGGTGATGCCCTGGCTGACCATCATCAGCGCCATGTCGCCCACCACCTTCGACGACGGCGTGACCTTCACGATGTCGCCGAACATCTGGTTCACCTCGGCATAGGTGCGCGCCACCTCGGGCCAGCGTTCCTCGAGCCCCATGGAGCGCGCCTGGGCGCGCAGGTTGGTGAACTGGCCGCCCGGCATCTCGTGCAGGTAGACCTCGGAGGCGGGCGACTGCATGGCCGATTCGAAGGCCGCATATTGCGCGCGCACCACCTCCCAGTAGTCCGAGATCGCGCGGATCGACTTGATGTCGAGCCCGGTCTCGCGCGGGGTGAAGCGCGTGGCCTCGACGATCGAGCCCAGGGTCGGCTGCGAGGTATTGCCCGAGAGCGCGTCCATGGCGGCATCCACCGCGTCGACGCCGGCCTCGGCGGCGGCCATGACCGTGGCGATGGCGGCGCCCGAGGTGTCATGGGTGTGGAAGTGGATCGGCAGGCCGACCTCCTCCTTGAGGGCGCGGATCAGCGGGCCGGCGGCGGCGGGTTTCAGCAGCCCCGCCATGTCCTTCAGGCCCAGCACATGGGCGCCGGCGGCTTTCAGCTCCTTGCCCATGGCGACGTAATACTTGAGGTCGTATTTCGCCCGGTCGGGGTCGTTGATGTCGCCGGTGTAGCAGATCGTGCCTTCGCAGAGCTTGCCGCTCTCGATCACGGCGTCCATGGCGACGCGCATGTTCTCGACCCAGTTCAGGCTGTCGAAGACCCGGAAGACGTCGACGCCCGAGGTCGCGGCCTGCTTCACGAAGCCCTCGACCACGTTGTCGGGGTAGTTCGTGTAGCCCACGCCGTTCGAGGCGCGCAGCAGCATCTGGGTCATCACGTTGGGCATCTTGGCGCGGATGTCGCGCAGCCGCTGCCAGGGGCATTCCTGCAGGAAGCGGTAGGCCACGTCGAAGGTCGCCCCGCCCCAGCATTCGACCGAGAAGAGCTGCGGCAGGTTGGCGGCATAGCTCGGCGCCACCTTGATCATGTCGATCGAGCGCATGCGCGTGGCCAGGAGCGACTGGTGGCCGTCGCGCATGGTGGTGTCGGTGATCAGGAGCTGCTTCTGCGCGGCCATCCAGTCGGCGACCGCCTGCGGGCCCTTCTCCTCGAGGAGGTTGCGGGTGCCCTTGGCGGGCGTCTCGGTCAGGGGTTTGGGCGGTTTCGCCGGGCGCAGGTCGGCGGCGGGCTTGCGGCGGCCCTCGGTCTCGGGGTGACCGTTCACCGTGATGTCGGCGATATAGGTCAGCACCTTGGTGCCGCGGTCCTTGCGCGGCTTGAAGTCGAACAGGTCCGCCGTCTCGTCGATGAACTTGGTGGTGTAGCGGTTCGACAGGAAGGTCGGGTGGCGCAACAGGTTCTCGACGAACTCGATGTTGGTCGAGACGCCGCGGATGCGGAATTCGCGCAGCGCGCGGTCCATCCGGGCGATGGCCTTCTCGGGCGTGGCGGCCCAGGCGGTGACCTTCACCAGGAGCGAATCGTAGTAGCGGGTGATGACGCCGCCGGCATAGGCGGTGCCGCCGTCGAGCCGGATGCCCATGCCGGTGGCCGAGCGATAGGCAGAGATGCGGCCGTAGTCGGGGATGAAGTTGTTGGTCGGATCCTCGGTGGTGATCCGGGTCTGCAGCGCATGGCCGTTCAGCGCGATGTCGTATTGGCTGGCCTTGCCGGTGGCCTCGGCCAGGCTCTTGCCCTCGGCGATCATGATCTGCGCCTGGACGATGTCGATGCCGGTCACCTCTTCGGTGACGGTGTGTTCGACCTGCACCCGCGGGTTGACCTCGATGAAGTAGAACTCGCCGCTGTCCATATCCATCAGGAATTCGACAGTGCCGGCGCATTCGTAGTTCACATGAGCGCAGATCTTGCGGCCGAGCTCGCAGAGCTGTTCGCGCTGGGCGTCCGAGAGATAGGGCGCGGGGGCGCGTTCGACGACCTTCTGGTTGCGGCGCTGGACCGAGCAGTCGCGCTCGAAGAGGTGGTAGATGTTGCCCTGGCTGTCGCCGAGGATCTGCACCTCGACGTGGCGGGCGCGGGTGATCATCTTCTCGAGATAGCCCTCGCCGTTGCCGAAGGCGGCCTCGGCCTCGCGGCGGCCTTCCTTGACCTTGTCTTCGAGCTCGTCGGCCGACAGGATCGGGCGCATGCCGCGGCCGCCGCCGCCCCAGGAGGCCTTGAGCATCAGCGGGTAGCCGATTTCGTCGGCCTCGGCGCGGATCTTCTTCATGTCGTCGCCCAGGACCTCGGTCGCGGGGATCACCGGGACGCCGGCCTCGATGGCGACGCGGCGGGCCGAGGCCTTGTCGCCGAGCGCGCGCATGGTCTTGGCCTTGGGGCCGATGAAGACGATGCCGGCGGCGTCGCAGGCGTCGACGAAATCGGGGTTCTCGGAGAGGAGGCCGTAGCCCGGGTGGATCGCGTCGGCGCCGCTTTCCTTGGCGACGCGGATGATCTCTTCGATCGAGAGGTAGGCCTGGACCGGGCCGAGGCCCTCGCCGATGCGATAGGCCTCGTCGGCCTTGAAGCGGTGCAGACCCAGCTTGTCCTCCTCGGCGAAGACGGCAACCGTGCGTTTGCCCATCTCGTTGGCGGCGCGCATGATGCGGATCGCGATCTCGCCGCGGTTGGCGATGAGGATTTTTTGGAAGTCTGGCATTTTGGGTCCACCCCGCAATTTTCTGCTGCGCAGCATCGTAGGGTGGAACTATTCTGACCTCAACCAGTGCCGTGTGTGGCGGGTTTTTGCGGGCCCTCGGGGCCGTTCCTGGCGGCGCCTGCGGGGCCGCGCGGGGCGGCGGTCTGGGCGGTTTTGCGGGGCGAAGCGCCGGGGGCCGCGCCGGTCTCGGTCGCCTTGCGGAGCGCGGCTTCGGGCGCCGGACCGGCTTTCTGCGGTGCCGCGTCGGGAGTGCTTGGGGCGGAGCGGAGGGCTGCGAGCTGACCTGAGGCCGTGTCGGTCGCGACGGGTTGCGCAGGGCGTTGCGCTTCCGCCGTGCCGGGTGCGTCGAGGGCCGCGCCGCTGCCGGCGAGGACCACCTGGTTCCGGCCCCGGTGCTTGGCCTCGTAGAGCGCTTCGTCGGCGGCGCGCATGAGGTCCTGGGGCAGGCGCCCGTGGTCGGGGAAGACCGCCACGCCCACCGAAATCGAGATATGCGGCAGGGTCTTTTCGCCATAGCGCACGGTCACCGCCTCGACGGTGCGGCGCAGCAGTTCGGCGCGGTCCATGGCGGCCTCGGCGTCGGCCTCGGGCAGGAGCAGCATGAACTCCTCTCCGCCGGTGCGGCAGGCGGCCTCGTCGCCGTCGGCGAGTGCGTCCATGGCCGAGCCCACGGCGCGCAGCACCATGTCGCCGGCGTCATGGCCGTGGGTGTCGTTGAACTTCTTGAAGTGGTCCACGTCGAAGGAGAGGAGCGCCGCGGCGCCCATGCTGCGGGCGGCGCCGTCGATGGCGCGGCGCAGCGCCTCGGTCAGGTGGCGGCGGTTATAAAGGCCGGTCAGCGGGTCGCGCACCGACTGGTCGTGCAGCTGGTCGCGCATCCGAACATTGGCGATGGCCAGGCTGATCTGTTCGGCGCACATCTGGGCGAGCTTGCGCAGCTCGCGGAAGCGCGCGTTGGTGATCTCGGGGCGGGCGCGGACATGCATGAGGCCCACGGTTTCGCCATGGGCGAGGATCGGGAAGCAGTAATAGGCGCGGTCGTCCACGTCGGGCACATGGGCGCAGGCGAAGTTCACCTCGCTGCTGCCATAGGCGTAGCTGCGGCCGCGGCGCAGGCCCCAGCAGCTGTCGGGGCGGATATGGTCGGCGGCGCGCCCGCCGTTCCAGGCGGCCATGCCGTCCAGCACGTCGCGGCTGTTGGAATAGACGTAGACCGAGCCTTCCACCTCGGGGAGCATATGGGTCATGAAGCGCGCGACCATCTCGAAGAGCTCATCCAGCGAGGCGGAGGACTGCAGCCATTCGTTCAACTCGCCCAGGAGCTGGACGTCGCGCGCCAGCCGCATCTGCCGTTCGAGGCCCGTCTTCTCGGCGGCGGCGCGGTCGCGCATGGCGAGGTAGCGCGCCTTGCTGCGCCGCCCGCTGATCACCACCGCCCCGGCGGCGACCAGGGTCACCAGCACGGTCAGAAGCGCCAGCGCCGCGCGGGCCTTGTCGACCAGCGGCTCGCGCAGGGTGGTCAGATCGGCGTAGAACTCGATCGCGCCGACCATGCGCCCGTTTTCCATCACCGGGGTATACATCTCGGCGATGTCGTGATCATGCGCGCCATGCTCCATCTCGCTGGTGAGCATGTGGAAGCGGTGCTGGTCGATCTCGGAGGGGGCCTTCTTCTCCTGTTCGTAGAAGACCGCGCCGGCGGCCAGCACCTCGAGCAGTTCGGGCGAGGAGATCGTGGCGCCCACGAGATCCGGGCGGGTCGACCAGAACACCCGTCCTTCGGCGTCGAAGAGCTTCAGCCGGTAGAGATTCGAGGCCTTGGGGATGCCCATCAGGTAGCCCTCGTCGGCCTCGGTCACCGCGGCGCGGGCGAAGGTGTCGCTGCCCCGTTCGAGCTGGTCGAGCAGGCGCTGGCGCCAGAGCATGGCGTCGGAGACGATGGCGTCGCGCAGGCTCCAGTCGATGACCGGGGCAGGGGCCAGCACGGTGATCGCGGTCATGCCGCTGCCGACGGCGGCGACGAAGGCCAGCGAGAGGCCGATGCGGGTCAGCCGGCGGCGGAGCCGCGCCCCGCGCTGGCGCAGCGCCTGGCGCGCGGCGGCAGGGCCGGCCGCGGATGCGGCGGGTGTCAGGGGCGCGGTGCCGCCCGGCGCGGGCCCCGAAGGACCTGCGGTGGCGGCGGATGGCGCGGCGGAAGCGGTCATGGGCAACATCCGTCGTCAAGCTCCGCGAGGCCTCAGCAAGGGCCGCGCGGCGGGAGGGCCGGCGCATTCCTCACGCCCCGGCCCGGCGCGACACAGTGATACCCGCCGAGAAGTGAACAATTGGTGAACCCCGTCTTTCTTTCGCCGCCCGCCGCGGTTACATTCGCGCCATGAGCAGTTTCGACGAAATGGACGCCTTCGAGGGCGCCTCGCTGTCGGCGCGCGCCATGCAGGCGCGGGGCGCGCCCTATCTGGACGAGCTGAACCCCGCGCAGCGCGAGGCGGTCGAGACCCTGGACGGGCCGGTGCTCATGCTGGCCGGGGCCGGCACCGGCAAGACCAAGGCGCTGACCGCGCGCATCGTGCATCTTCTGAACACCCAGCGCGCCCGCCCGAACGAGATCCTCGCCGTGACCTTCACCAACAAGGCCGCGCGCGAGATGAAGAACCGGGTCGGCAAGATGCTGGGCCACACGGTCGAGGGCATGCCCTGGCTCGGCACCTTCCACGCGATCTGCGTGAAGCTTTTGCGGCGCCACGCCGAGCTGGTCGAGCTGAAGTCGAACTTCACAATTCTCGACAGCGACGACCAGCAGCGGCTGATGAAACAGCTCATCGTGGCGCGCGGCATCGACGAGAAGCGCTGGCCGGCACGGCAGCTCGCCGGGGTGATCGACGGCTGGAAGAACCGCGCCATCGGCCCCGACCGAGTGCCCGCCGCCGACGCCAGCGCCTTCAACCACGAGGGCCCGGCGCTTTATGCCGAATACCAGGCCCGCCTGCGCGAGCTGAACGCGGTGGATTTCGGCGACCTGCTTCTGCATATGGTCACGATCTTCCAGCGCCACGAGGACGTGCTGGCGCAATACCAGCGCTGGTTCCGCTACATCCTGGTGGACGAATACCAGGACACCAACGTGGCGCAGTATCTCTGGCTGCGGCTCCTGGCCTCGGGGCATCGCAACGTCTGTTGCGTGGGCGACGACGACCAGTCGATCTACGGCTGGCGCGGCGCCGAGGTCGGCAACATCCTGCGCTTCGAGAAGGATTTTCCCGGCGCCCACGTGGTGCGGCTCGAGCAGAACTACCGCTCCACCCCGCATATCCTGGCCGCCGCCAGCGGCGTGATCGCGGGCAACGAGGGGCGGCTCGGCAAGGAGCTCTGGACCGAAGCCCAGGAGGGCGAGAAGGTCCGCCTCATCGGCCATTGGGACGGCGAGGAAGAGGCCCGCTGGGTCGGCGATGAGATCGAGTCCATGCAGGGCGGCACCCGCGGGATGCGGCCCTATTCGCTGGATGACATGGCGATCCTGGTGCGGGCCTCGCACCAGATGCGCGCCTTCGAGGACCGCTTTCTCACCATCGGACTGCCCTACCGGGTGATCGGCGGCCCGCGCTTCTACGAGCGCATGGAGATCCGCGACGCCATGGCCTACTTCCGGCTGGTGGTCTCGCCCGGCGACGACCTGGCCTTCGAGCGCATCGTGAACGTGCCCAAGCGCGGGCTGGGCGACAAGGCGCAGCAGACCATCCAGCAGACCGCCCGTTCGCACGGGGTGAGCCTTCTGGAGGGCGCGCGCATCGCCGCCGAGGAGGGCGCGATCAAGGGCAAGGGCGGCGTCGCGCTCAAGGCGCTGGTCGACGACCTGGCGCGCTGGGGCCGGATGGTGCGCGGCCCGCTGGTGCAGGTCGAGACCGACCCCGACGCGGTGCTCGACACCGAGGCCGGGCCCGAGGCGGTGCGCTACGACTACGGCCCGCCCGAGATCAGCCACATGGAGCTGGCCGAGATCGTGCTCGACGAATCGGGCTACACCGGCATGTGGCAGAACGACAAGACGCCCGAGGCGCCGGGCCGGCTCGAGAACCTCAAGGAGCTGGTCAAGGCGCTCGAGGGCTTCGAGAACCTGCAGGGGTTCCTCGAACACGTCAGCCTGGTCATGGACAACGAAAGCGACGACGGCGGGGCCAAGGTCTCGATCATGACGCTGCACGCGGCCAAGGGTCTGGAGTTCCCGGCGGTCTTCCTGCCGGGCTGGGAGGACGGGCTCTTTCCTTCGCAGCGCTCGATGGACGAACAGGGGCTGAAGGGGCTCGAGGAAGAGCGGCGGCTGGCCTATGTCGGAATCACCCGCGCCGAGGAGGTCTGCACGATCTCCTTCGCGGGCAACCGGCGGGTCTTCGGGCAATGGCAAAGCCAGATGCCCTCGCGCTTCATCGACGAGCTGCCCGAGGCCCATGTCGAGGTGCTGACCCCGCCGGGGCTCTACGGCGGCGGCTACGGGGCGGCGGGTATGGCGGCCCATGCCTCGCCCGAGATCATGGCGCGCTCGGCCAGCGACCTGCACGACCGCGCGAGCCGCGCCGATGTCTACAACAGCCCCGGCTGGAAGCGGCTGCAGGCGCGCTCGGGCGAGCGCCCGATGAGCCAGCCCCGCGAGGCGCGCCACCAGGTGATCGACCTCGACGCGACCTCGTCCTACGTGATGGGCGAAAGGGTCTTTCACCAGAAGTTCGGCTATGGCGCCATCGTCGGCATCGAGGGTGACAAGCTCGAGGTTGACTTCGAGAAGGCGGGCACCAAGAAGGTCGTCTCGCGCTTCGTCTGCGCCGCCGACGACGTGCCGTTCTGAGACCCGGCGCCCTGTCCGGCGCTCGGTCCGGCAGCAGTGCCGGGGCGCTGGCGTCCTCCCCGCACGCTGCGGTGCCGCGAACGCTTGCTGCCGCCTGCCCGCATCTGCAATATGCGACGTCAGGCGGGGAAGAGCTGCGAGCCTAGATGGATATCTTTCAATTCAGCCAGGACACCGCGGCCTATATCACCATGGCCGTCATCCTGGGCATGCTGATCCTCTTCGTGACCGAGCTCTACCCGGTCGAGGTCGTGGCGATCGGCGGGGTGGCGGTGCTCTTGGTGCTGGGCGCGCTGCCCTATGAGGCGGCGCTCTCGGTCCTGTCGAACAACGCGCCCTGGACCATCGCGGCGATGTTCGTGGTCATGGGGGCTCTGGTCCGAACCGGGGCCCTGGAGGCCTTCACCAATTACGCGCAGGACAAGGCGCAGAAGCGGCCGAAGCTCGCGCTCTTCACGATCATGGTGGTGGTGGTCGCGGCCTCGGCGGTGATGAACAACACCCCGGTGGTCGTGGTCATGCTGCCGATCTTCGTGCAGCTTGCGCGGACCTTGGGGCTCGCACCCTCCAAGCTGTTGATCCCGCTCAGTTACGCGGCGATCCTCGGGGGCATGCTGACGCTGATCGGCACCTCGACGAACCTGCTGGTCGACGGTGTCGCCCGGAGCCGCGGGCTCGAGCCCTTCACCATCTTCGAGGTCACGCCGCTGGCCATCGTGCTGGTGCTGGTAGGCGTCACCTACCTCTATTTCATGGGGCCCCTAGTCCTGCCCGAGCGCTCCTCCATGGCGGGGATGCTGCAGGACCGCAGCCGGATGAAGTTCTTCACCGAAGCGGTGATCCCACCCGATTCCAACCTGGTCGGCCGCGAGGTGCTGAGCGTCCAGCTCTTCAAGCGCGAGGGCGTGCGGCTGATCGACGTGATCCGCGGCGACCAGTCGCTGCGCCGCAACCTGCAGGGGGTCGAGCTCGAGGTCGGCGACCGCGTGGTCCTGCGGACCCAGATGACCGAGCTTCTGAGCCTCCAGCGCAACAAGTCGCTGAAGCGCGTCGACCAGGTCTCCTCGGTCGAGACCACCACGGTCGAGGTGCTGATCACCCCGGGCTGCAAGATGGTCGGCCGCTCGCTCGGCGCGCTGCGGCTGCGGCGGCGCTTCGGCGTCTACCCGCTGGCGGTGCACCGGCGGAACCAGAACATCGGGCGGCAGCTCGACGACCTGGTGGTGCGGGTCGGTGACACGCTGCTGCTTGAAGGCGCGCCCGACGACATCAAGCGCCTGGCCGAGGAAATGGCCCTGGTCGATGTCTCCCAGCCCTCGGCCCGGGCCTTCCGGCGTGGTCATGCGCCGATCGCGGTCCTGGCGCTGGCGGGCATCGTGGTGCTGGCGGCCCTGGGCGTCGCCCCGATCCTGGCCTTGGCCGTGGTGGCCGTCGCGGTGGTGCTCCTGACCCGCTGCATCGACGCCGACGAGGCCTTTTCATTCGTCGAGGGCCAGCTCCTGGCACTGATCTTTGCCATGCTCGCCATCGGCGCCGCGCTCGAGGAGACCGGCGCCGTGGGCATGATCGCGGGCTGGATCGCACCCTGGATGCAGGGGCTCGACGGGGTCTTCGTGATCCTCGCGGTCTTCGCGCTGACCAGCGTCCTGACCGAGATGGTCTCGAACAACGCGGTGGCGGTGGTGATGACGCCGATCGCCATTTCGCTGGCCGAGGCGCTGGGCATCGACCCCCGGCCGCTGGTGGTGGCGGTCATGGTGGCGGCCTCCTGCGCCTTCGCCACGCCCATCGGCTACCAGACCAACACGCTGGTCTATGGCCCGGGCGGCTATCAGTTCACCGATTTCCTCAAGGTGGGCGTGCCGATGAACATCCTGATCGCGGTGGTCTCCTCGTTGATGATCCCGATGATCTGGCCGTTGACGCCCTGAGAACCTTTCCTTCGATCCGGTAAAGCGCGGCGGGCTCACCGCCCCGGAACCCGCGTGCCCGCAGGCTTGACCTGTCCGGGGCGCCTCGGGTCGTGCCTCTGGCCGGTCCGTGGCGGGCCCCGGACACCGGACAGCAGGGGCAGAGCGGAGGGACCTTAAAATGAGCCTGATCGACCCCATGGGCCGCGAAAGCGCGCTCGAGGAGGAACGCCTCGCGTTCCTCGAAACCCTGGCCGAGCTGCGGCTGGCGCTTGGGGATCTCAAGGAAAAGATCCGCGCGGGCGAGATCGGCCGCGACGACAAGAGCCAGGGCAAGAAGCTCCTGGAAGAGAGCCGCTACTGGCTCAGGGCCCTGAGGGAAACGGAGGCGGAACTTGTCCGTATCGAACGCGAGAAGGCCGGGATCGCCGGCGACTGGGGGCTCGATCTCGAGGCCGCCCGCGAGGAACTTCGCTGCCGGCTGGCCCGGCTGCCACGCTGCGGCTGCGCCCTGGGCGGCGGGGATGGAACTTGATCCCGGCACCGAGATCGCGCTGCCCTATCTCTTCGAGCTCTGGGCGCTGCCGCATCAACTGGCCCCGCCGGGCGACTGGCGCAGCTGGGTGATCCTGGGCGGGCGCGGCGCGGGCAAGACCCGGGCCGGGTCCGAATGGGTGCGGACCCAGGTCGAGGGGCCGCGCCCGCGCGATCCCGGGCGGTGCCGTCGCCTGGCGCTTCTGGGCGAGACGCTCGACCAGGTGCGCGAGGTCATGGTCTTCGGCGACAGCGGCATCCTGGCCTGCTGCCCGCCCGACCGGCGGCCGGTCTGGCAGGCCACCCGGCGCTGCCTGGTCTGGCCGAACGGCGCCGAGGCCATGGCCTTTTCGGCGCAGGAGCCCGAGGCGCTCCGCGGCCCGCAGTTCGACGCCGCCTGGGCCGACGAGCTGGCCAAGTGGCGCAAGGCCGAGGAAGTCTGGGACATGCTGCAGTTCGGGCTGCGGCTCGGCGCGCTGCCGCAGGCCTGCGTGACCACCACGCCGCGCAATGTCCCTGCGCTGAAGCGGCTTCTGGCGCGGGGCTCGACGGTGGTCAGCCATGCGCCGACCGCGGCCAACCGCGCCAATCTCGCGGCGAGCTTCCTGGCGGAGATGGAGGCGCGCTACGCCGGCACCCGGCTCGGCCGGCAGGAGCTCGAGGGCGCGCTTCTGGAGGATGTGCCGGGCGCGCTCTGGACCCGCGACATGCTGGCGGCGGCGGGGTGCTCCGAGGTGCCCGAGCTGGCGCGCGTCGTGGTGGCGGTGGACCCGCCCGCGACCGGGCACCGGACCTCGGACGCCTGCGGGATCGTGGTCGCGGGGCTCGCGCGGGGTGGCGGGGCGGTGGTCCTCGAGGATGCCACCGTCCAGGGCGTCAGCCCCAAGGGCTGGGCCGAGGCCGCGCTGGGCGCCATGGCCCGCTGGCAGGCCGAGCGCATGGTCGCCGAGGTCAACCAGGGTGGCGACATGGTCGAGGCGGTCTTGCGCGCCATCGACCCCGAGGTCGCCCTGCGCAAGGTCCGCGCCTCCCGCGGCAAGGTGGCCCGCGCCGAGCCGGTGGCGGCGCTCTACGAACAGGGCCGGGTGGCGCATCTGCGCGGGCTTGGCGCGCTCGAGGACGAGATGTGCCGGATGACCGCGACGGGTTACGAGGGGCAGGGCTCGCCCGACCGGGTCGACGCGCTGGTCTGGGCGCTGAGCGAGCTGTGCCTCGGGACGGGGAAGCGGGGTGTGCCGGGGGTGCGGGGGTTGTGAGGGGGTGTGGGCTGGCGCTCTGGCTTTTGCGCCGAAACAGGCTTGGACCTCCGCTGATCGCCGACACGCCACGCCCCACCTTGCGCCCGAACAGCACCGAAAGCGTGCGGCAGTTCGAGGAGGCCAAGGCCCGCGTTCAATCCCTCGCCGCTCTGCCCAATGTCCGCCCCTCGCCTGCCCAGTTCCAGCCAAAGCCCCCTTGCGCCCGAATAGCACCGAAGGTGCCGGGCGCGCGCCGGACCGGCCCCTTGGGCCGGCGCTCTTGTGAGTGGTGCGCATAGCTATCCCCTAGCCCTGACCTTGCTGGGATAAAGTGCTTAGCCCCGAGGTCGGCAGCGCCGGCCCCCGGTCCGGCGCGCGCCCTCTGTGGCGCTTGTTGAGAGGAGGGGCTGCGCTGGGAGGACCTTGGCCGGGAGGAAGCGCTATCGTTGTCTGTCTGTCGCGGCCTCCGTCCCGGCGAGCGTTCTGGATGCGCCCGCCGACCAAGGATGTGCCACCCGCCCCAGCGCCCACTCCCTCCACTCCCCACCCCCGTTGCGCCCCACACCCCCCCACCGCGCGCCCCGCTCAGACGTGGTTAACCGCCCAACCCCGATCCTGCCTCTCATGCCGCGGGGACATGCCCGGCGGCGAGCAGCGAGGGCCGGGCCAGATGGGCGTCAACTTCTTCCGCAAGACCGCAGCATCCGCGCCGGGCACCAAGGCCTCGGCCACGGGCCCGATCCTGGCCCAGGCCAGCGCCGGGCGCATCGCCTGGTCGCCGCGCGACAGCGCCTCGCTGACCCGCACGGGCTTTGCCGGCAACCCGATCGGCTTCCGCGCGGTGAAGCTGGTGGCCGAGGCCGCCGCCGCCCTGCCGCTGGTCCTGCAGGATGCCCGCCAGCGCTACGAGAGCCACCCGCTCCTGGCGCTGCTTTCCCGGCCGAACCCCGGCCAGGGGCAGGCGGAGCTTCTCGAGGCGCTCTACGGCCAGCTCCTCCTCGCCGGTGACGGCTACCTCGAGGTCGTCTCGACCGCCACCGGCCGGCCGCTCGAGCTGCACGTGTTGCGCTCCGACCGGATGCGGCTGGTGCCCGGGCCCGACGGCTGGCCCGAGGCCTATGATTACACCGTCGGCGGCCGCACCCACCGCTTTCCCGCCGAGGCGCCCGCGGGCGCGATCTGCCACCTGAAATGCTTCCACCCACTGGACGACCACTACGGGCTCTCGCCCCTGCAGCCCGCGGCCCAGGCGCTCGACGTGCACAACGCCGCCTCGCGCTGGTCGAAGGGGCTGCTCGACAATGCCGCCAGACCCTCGGGGGCGATCGTCTACACCGGGGGCGAGGGGCCGGGCACGCTCAGCCCCGAGCAATACGACCGGCTGGTGGGCGAGATGGAGGCCTACCACATGGGCGCGCGCAACGCCGGGCGGCCGATGCTGCTCGAAGGCGGGCTCGACTGGAAGCCCATGGGCTTCTCGCCTTCGGACATGGAGTTCCACAAGTCCAAGGAGGCCGCCGCCCGCGAGATCGCGGTCGCCTTCGGGGTGCCGCCGATGCTCCTCGGGATCCCCGGAGAGGCCACCTATGCCAACTACCAGGAAGCCCATCGCGCCTTCTACCGGCTGACCGTGCTGCCGCTGGCGACCCGCGTCGGGGCGCGGCTCGGGGCCTGGCTCTCGGCGCATCTCGGCGCCGATCTGAGCCTCAAGCCCGACCTCGACCAGGTGCCGGCGCTCGCCGCCGAGCGCGACCAGCAATGGGCGCGGATCGCCGGGGCGGACTTCCTGAGCGCGGGCGAAAAGCGCCGTCTCCTGGGGCTGCCGCCGCTGGCCGAGGGCGAGGGCGAGGCACAGCCATGAGTGCGCCCCGCCGCCCTGCCGAGAGCTTCGACTGCGCCCCCGGGCTGCAGCTCGCCGCGCACGAGCGGCTCTCGGAGCTGCAGTTCGCCACGCTTGGCCAGCGGCTCGACCGGATCGAGGCGCTGATCGCCCGGCTCGAGCGGCGGCTCTGGCTTGCGGTCTACGGCGTGGTGGCGGCGATCCTGGTGCAGGGCGCGGCCGGTCTTCTGAGCGTGGTCCCGTGAGGCGGGGGAAAGGGCAAGTCATGGAACTGGAACATAAATTATGCCGCTTCGAGGCGCCGGTCACGGTCGGCGAGGGGCTCGAGCTCGCGGGCTATGCCTCGCGCTTCGGGGCCTGCGACCAGGGCGGCGACGTGGTGGCGCCGGGGGCCTATGCGGCCTCGCTGAAGCGGCTCGCCCAGGAGGGGCGCGCGGTGCGGATGCTCTGGCAGCACGACCCGGCCCAGCCGATCGGCGTCTGGTCCGAAGTGGCCGAGGACGCCACCGGGCTGCGCGTGAAAGGCCGGCTCCTGCGCGGGGTGGCCCGCGCCGAGGAGGCCGCCGAACTGGTGCGCGCGGGCGCCATCGACGGGCTGTCGATCGGCTACCGCACGCTCCGCGCCACCAAGAACGACCGGGGCCAGCGGGTCCTGACCGAACTGGAGCTTTGGGAGGTCTCTCTGGTGACCTTCCCGATGCTTCCCAGTGCGCGGGTCGCGGGCAAGGGCGACAGCCCGGGCGCCGCGGCCTGGCGCGAGCTGGCGGAGACGCTCCGGCGGCTCCGTCGCGAGATGGCGGGCGACAGCGCCGCGCCGGGGCAGAAGGGAGCCAAGGGATGAGCGACACGGATGCGACCGCGCCGCGGGGCGGTGACGGCGGCGCGATGGCCGAGGTCGGCCAGGCGCTGGCCGGGCTGATCGGCGACATCACCGCGATGCGGGCCGACCTCTACGAGAAACTCGACACACAGGAAGAGCGACTGACCATGCTTGATCGAAAATCCGCCATCCGCGCGGCCCGCCCGGCGCTGGCCGGGGCCACGCCCGCCGGGGCGCCGCACCAGGAAGCCTTCACCGCCTATCTGCGCAGCGGCGAGGAGGAGGCCCTGCGCGGCCTGACCCTCGAGGGTAAGGCGATGACCACCCAGGTCAATTCCGACGGCGGCTATCTCGTCGACCCCGAGACCTCGGCCAGCATCGCCGCGGTGCTCTCGGCCAGCGGCTCGATCCGCGCGGTGGCCAATGTCGTCAACGTCGAGGCCAGCTCCTACGACGTGCTGATCGACCGCAACGACGCCGGCGCGGGCTGGGCCAACGAGACCGCCGCCACCAGCGAGACCGGCACGCCCACGATCGAGCGGATCTCGGTGCCGCTCTTCGAGCTGAACGCCATGCCCAAGGCCTCGCAGCGGCTGCTCGACGACGCGGCCTTCGACGTGGAGGCCTGGCTCGCCGCGCGGATCGCCGAGAAATTCGCCCGCGCCGAGGCGGCGGCCTTCGTCTCGGGTGACGGGATCGACAAGCCCACGGGCTTTTTGACCCATCCGCAGGTCGACGAGGCGGCCTGGGCCTGGGGCCAGATCGGCACCGTGCCGAGCGGCGCCACGGCGGATGTGGGCGACGGCGACGCGCTGATCGAGCTGGTCTATGCGCTCGGGGCCGAATACCGCGCGGGCGGGGTCTTCGTGATGAACTCCAAGACCGCGGGCGCGCTGCGCAAGCTCAAGGACGCCGATGGCCGACACCTCTGGTCGGACGGCTTCGCCAGCGCCGAACCGGCGCGGCTCCTGGGTTACCGGGTGGTGATCGCCGAGGACATGCCCGAGATCGCCGCCGGGGCCACGCCCATCGCCTTCGGGGACTTCCGCGCCGGCTACACGATCGCCGAACGGCCCGACCTGCGGGTTCTGCGCGACCCCTTCAGCGCCAAGCCGCATGTGCTGTTCTACGCCACCAAGCGCGTCGGCGGCGACGTGTCGGACTTCGCCGCAATCAAGCTTCTGCGCATCGCCGCGAGCTGATCCCCGCGCCCGACCCCCGGGGGGGCGGCGGAGCCCTGTGCCCGCCGCCCCCCTCCAAGACCCTGATCCAAGACCCGTGCCCGCCCCGATCCGAGGACACCCCCCGCCATGATGCTGACCGAAGAGACCCCCGTGCCCGAGGCCGCGCTGCCGGTCGATGCGCTGAAGCGGCACCTCAGGATGGGCTCGGGCTTTGCCGAGGACGACCTGCAGGACGCGGTCCTGGCCTCCTTCCTGCGCGCCGCGCTGACCGCCATCGAGGGCCGCACCGCCCGCGCGCTGATCGCCCGGCGCTTCCTGCTGACGCTCTCGGCCTGGCGCCGGGCCGAGGGGCAGGCGCTGGGCCTGGCCCCGGTCACGGCGATCGAGAGCCTGACCCTGATCGACCGCACCGGTGCGGCAGAACTCGTGCCCGCGACGCGCTACCGGCTCGACCGGGACGGGCAGGGTGCGCGCGTCTGCCCCTTGGGCCCCGAGCTGCCCGCCGTGCCCGAGGGCGGCAGCGCCGAGCTGCGCTTCACCGCGGGCTATGGCGCCGATTTCGACGCGCTGCCGCCGGATCTCGCCCAGGCGGTGCTGATGCTGGCGACGCATTTCTACGACCACCGGACCGACACGGCGCTGCCCGCGGGCTGCATGCCCTTCGGGGTCTCGAGCCTGCTTGCGCGCTACCGCCCGGTGCGGCTGGGGTTCTCGGCATGAGCGCGCCCAAACTCTCGCGCCGGGTGACGCTGGAACGCCGGCTGACCGCGCCCGACGGCGCGGGCGGTCAGGCGGGCGGCTGGCAGGCACTCGGCACGCTCTGGGCCGAGATGACGCCGCGCGCGGGCCGCGAGGGCCGCGGCGCGGGCGGGGCGCTGGCGCGGGCCGGCTACCGCGTCACCATCCGCGCCCTGCCCGAGGGCAGCGCCTCGCGCCCACGGGTCACCGACCGGCTGCGGCTCGGCGGGCGGGTGCTCGAGATCCTCGCGGTGCAGGAGGCCGATGCCGCCGCCCGCTACCTGGTCCTGACCGTGGAAGAGAGGGCGGGCGCATGAGCTACGCGATCTCCGAGGCGCTGCAAACGGCACTCTTCGCCCGGCTGAGCGGCGATCCCGCGCTGACCGCGCTGGTCGGTGCCCATGTCTACGACGCCCTGCCCGAGGGCGCGCTGCCCGAGACCTATGTGACTCTCGGCCCCGAGGTGGTGCGCGACGCCTCCGACATGGGCGGCCGGGGCGCCTGGCACGAGGTCGAGGTCAACGTCTTCTCCAGCGCCGCGGGCTTCCGCGACGCCAAGCGCGCGGCCGCCGCCATCGGCGCGGCGCTCGAGGCCCCGGGGCTGACCCTTGGCCAGGGCCGGCTTGTCGCGCTCACCTTCCGCAAGGCCGAGGCTCGCCACGCCCGCGACGGGCGCCGCCGCATCGCGCTGCGCTACCGCGCCCGCGTCGAGGCCACCTGAGACAGATCCCCCAAAGGAGAGCACCATGAGCGCCCAGAACGGCAAGGACCTTCTGATCAAGGTCGACCAGACCGGCGACGGCCAGTTCGTCACCATGGCGGGGCTGCGCGCCACGCGTATCGCCTTCAACGCCGAGCAGGTCGATGTGACCTCGCTCGAAAGCCAGGGCGGCTGGCGCGAGCTCCTGGGCGGGGCGGGGGTGAAAAGCGCCGCGCTCTCGGGTTCGGGGGTGTTCCGCGACGCCGCCACCGACGAACGCGCCCGGCAGATCTTCTTCGCCGCCGAGACGCCCGACTTCCAGGTGGTGATCCCGGATTTCGGCACGATCACCGGACCCTTCCAGCTCACCGCGCTGGAATATGCCGGCACCCACGACGGCGAGGCGACCTTCGAGGTCTCGCTCGCCTCGGCGGGGCTGCTGAACTTCGTCGCGGACGCGGGCTGAGCCCATGGCGAACCCCTGGCGCGGCGAGGTGGAGATCGAGATCGACGGGCGGGCCCATGTCATGCGGCTGACGCTCGGAGCGCTGGCCGAGCTGGAGGCGGCGCTGGGCACCGACAGCCTGGTGGCCCTGGCCGAACGCTTCGAGGCCGGGCGCTTTTCCAGCCGCGACGTGCTGGCGCTGATCGTCGCGGGGCTGCGCGGCGGCGGCTGGCAGGGCGGGCCGCGCGACCTCATGGCCGCCGAGATCGCCGGCGGGCCGGTGGCCGCCGCCCGCGCCGCCGCGTTGCTGCTAGCCCGCGCCTTCGCGCTGCCGGACGAAGGGGGCGCGGGATGAGCGCGCGCTTCGACTGGCCCGGGCTGATGCGCGCCATGCTGGCCCCGCCCGGCGGGCTCTCGCCCGAGCGGTTCTGGGCCCTGACCCCCGCCGAGCTGCGGCTGATCCTCGGCGCCCGCGCCGGGCCGCCGCCCATGGGCCGCGCGCGGCTCGATGCGCTGATGCACGCCTTTCCCGACCTGCCCAAGGAGACCCGCCCATGACCGACCCAGAGACCTTCGAAGCCGAGATCGACGCGCTCGACACCGCCCTGGCCGGGGCCAGCGGCATGGCGGCGGGCTTCAACGCCGAGATGCGCCGCATCCACGAGACCTTCGCGGCCACCGGCGGCGGGGTGCGGCGGCTGCAACGGGCGCTGTCCTCGGGGCTGTCCTCGGCGATCGACGGGGTGATCCTCGACGGGATGAGCCTCAGCCAGGCGCTGAACCAGGTCGCCCAGGCCATGGTCGACACCGCCTATCGCGCCGCCATCGACCCGGTGACAGATCACCTGGGCGGGCTTATCTCGAGCGGGGTCAACGCGGTCCTCGGCGCGCATTCGCCCTTCGCCAAGGGCGCGGGCTTCGCCCAGGGGCGGGTCATGCCCTTCGCCTCGGGCGGGGTGGTCTCGGGGCCGGTCAGCTTCCCGATGCGCGGCGGCATGGGGCTCATGGGCGAGGCCGGGCCCGAGGCGATCCTGCCGCTGGCGCGCGGTGCCGACGGCAAGCTCGGCGTGCGCGCGGGCGGGGCCCAAGGCGCCCCGGTGCAGGTGGTGATGCATGTCACCACCCCCGATCTTGCCAGTTTCGAACGCTCGCAAAGCCAGATCGCCGCCCGCATGGCGCGGATGATCGGCCAGGGCGGGCGCAACCGCTAAGCCGGAGGGGCCAAGCGATGTTCCACGACGTGAGATTTCCCCCGCGGCTGAGCTTCGGCGCGCTGGGCGGGCCCGAGCGCCGCACCGAGGTGGTGACCCTCGCCAACGGCCACGAAGAGCGCAACACCCCCTGGGCGCAGTCGCGTCGCCGCTACGACGCGGGCGTCGGCCTCAGCGCGCCCGACGACATCGCCGAGGTGGTGGCCTTCTTCGAGGCCCGGCAGGGGCGGCTGCATGCCTTCCGCTGGAAGGACTGGGCCGACTTCAAGTCCTGCGCCCCCTCGCGCGCAGTGCATTTCGAGGACCAGGTGATCGCCGAGGGCGACGGCGAGACCGCGGAGTTCCAGCTGGTCAAGCTCTACCGCTCGGGCGCCCAGAGCTACCGGCGCGAGATCACCAAGCCGGTGCCGGGCAGCGTGCGCCTGGGCCTGCACGACACCGAACGCAGCGCCGGGGTGGATTTCACCGTCGACCACGCCACCGGGCTGGTGCGGTTTTTCGAGCCGCCGATCGCCGGGGTGGCGGTGACCGCGGGCTTCGAGTTCGACGTGCCGGTGCGCTTCGACACCGATGCGATCCGCAGCAGCGCGGCGACCTTTCAGGCCGGCGAAGTGCCCGACGTGCCGGTCGTGGAGGTGCGGGCATGAGCGGGCAGGGCGAGGGCGCGGCGCTGCTCGATCACTTGGGCGGCGGGGTCACCCATGTGGTGCGCTGCTGGGAGGTGACGCGCCCCGACGGGCTGCGGCTGGGCTTCACCGATCACGACCGCGACCTCGCCTTCGGCGGGCTGACCTTCCGCGCCGACACCGGGCTGACCGCCCGGGCGCTGGAACAGGGCAGCGGCCTGTCGGTCGACAATTCCGAGGCGCTGGGCGCGCTGTCGGATGCGGCGATCTCCGAGGCCGACATCGAGGCCGGGCGCTACGACGGCGCCGAGGTGCTGGCCTGGCTGGTGAACTGGCAGGACATCACCGCGCGGCAGGTGCTGTTTCGCGGCACCATCGGCGAGATCCGCCGCGCGGGCGGCACCTTCCAGGCCGAGCTGCGCGGCCTCTCGGACCGGCTCAACCGGCCCATGGGGCGGATCTTCCAGCGCCCCTGCACGGCGGTCCTGGGCGATGCCAGCTGCCGCGTCGACACCGGGGCGCCGGGCTATGCCTGGGAGGGGCCGCTCGGGGCTGAGGATGCCGAGGGGGCGATCATGCTGGAGGACGCGGGCGGCTTCGCCGACGGCTGGTTCGCGCGCGGGCGGCTCGAGGTGACCTCGGGGGCGGCTGCGGGGCTGTCCGGCTGGATCAAGGAGGACCGCCTTGAGGGCATGACCCGGAGGCTGACCCTCTGGGAGCCCCTGCGCGCGCCGCTGGCCTCCGGCGACGGGCTGCGGCTTGTGGCGGGCTGCGACAAGCGGTTCGAGACCTGCCGCGAGAAGTTCGACAACCTCCTGAACTACCAGGGCTTTCCCGACATTCCCGGGGACGACTGGCTGGTCGTGCATCCCGCCAATACCGGCGAGACCTCGGGCGGGAGCCGGCGATGAGCGGGGCGCGCATCGTGGCCGAAGCGCGCGGCTGGATCGGCACGCCCTACCTGCACCAGGCCTCGGTCCGGGGCGCGGGCTGCGACTGCCTCGGGCTGATCCGGGGGCTCTGGCGCGAGCGGCACGGCGCCGAGCCCGAGGAAGTGCCCGCCTACAGCCGCGACTGGGCCGAGCCGCGGGGCGAAGAGGCGCTCTGGCAGGCGGCGCTGCGGCACCTGACCCCCGTGGCCCCCGAGGCCCCCTGGCAGCCCGGGCAGATCCTGCTTTTCCGCATGCGCGCGGGCGCGGTCGCCAAGCACCTGGGGCTCTTGTCCGAGGCGGGCCAAGCGCCGCGCTTCATCCATGCCTATTCCGGCCATGGCGTCGTCGAATCGGCGCTCACCGCGCCCTGGGCCCGCCGCGTGGTGGCGCGCTTCTCCTTCCCCGACCCCGCGAAAGGTCCCGACTGATGGCAACCATCCTTCTCTCCGCCGCGGGCGCGGCCTTCGGCGGCTCGCTCGGCGGCTCCTTCCTGGGGCTCTCCATGGTGGCCTGGGGGCGCTTCGCGGGGGCGGCGCTGGGCCGGGCGATCGACCAGTCGCTGCTCGGCCAGGGCAGCGAGAGGGTCGAGACCGGCCGGGTCGAACGCTTCCACCTGGCCAATTCCGGCGAGGGCCGCGCGATCCCGCGGCTCTGGGGCCGGGCGCGGGTCGGCGGGCAGGTGATCTGGACCACCGGCTTCACCGAGACCACCCGCACCGAGGGCGGCGACGGCGGCAAGGGCGCGCCCGCGACGCCCGAGATCACCACCTACCACTACTCGGTCAGCCTGGCGCTGGCGCTCTGCGAAGGGCCCATCGCCGGGGTCACCCGGGCCTGGGCGGATGGGGTGGAGATCTCGCTCGAGGACCTGATGATCCGGGTCTACACCGGCGATGCGGACCAGATGCCCGACCCCAAGATGGAGGCGGTCGAGGGCGCGGGCCAGGTGCCCGCCTATCGCGGCACCGCCTACGTGGTGATCGAGGATCTGAAGCTCGAGGATTTCGGCAACCGGGTGCCGCAGCTCTCCTTCGAGGTGGTCAAACCCGCCACCGCCGAGGACGACATGCCCGCGCTCCTGAAAGGTGTGGCGCTTCTGCCGGGCAGCGGCGAATACACGCTGGCCACATCGAAGCTCTACTACGGCGGCGGCAGCGATCCTTCGGGCGCCATCAATGTCACCACCGCCGCCGAGGTCGCCGATCTGACCCGCGCGCTCGATGCGCTGGGCGACCAGGCGCCGGGCTGCGAGGCGGTGTCGCTGGTGGTCAGCTGGTTCGGCGATGACCTGCGCTGCGGGCTCTGCGAGCTGCGCCCCAAGGTCGAGCAGCGCACCGACGAGGCCGGCGGCATGCCTTGGTCGGTCGCGGGGCTGACCCGTACCAGCGCCTTCCAGGTGCCGCATCTGGACGACAAGCCGGTCTACGGCGGCACCCCCGCCGACGGCGCGGTGATCGAGGCGATCGAGACGCTGAAGGCGCGCGGCAAGGCGGTGATGTTCTACCCCTTCATCCTGATGGACCAGCTCGCGGGCAACGGCAAGACCGACCCCTATGGCCGCGCCGAACAGCCGCCGCTCCCTTGGCGTGGGCGGATCACCCTGGCCCGCGCGCCGGGGCAGGCGGGCTCGACCGAGGGCACCGCGCTGGCCCGGGCCGAGGTGGCGGCTTTCCTCGGCACCGCGCGGGCGGCGGATTTCACCGTCAGCGGGCGCAAGATCACCTATTCCGGCCCCGCCGAATGGAGCTTTTCGCGCTTCATCCTGCACCAGGCCGCGCTGGCCCGGGCGGCGGGCGGGGTCGAGGCCTTCTGCATCGGCTCCGAGCTGCGCGGGCTGACCGCGATCCGCGACCACGAGGGCTTTCCCTTTGTCACGGGCCTCACCGATCTGCTGGTCGAGGTGCGCGCGCTCCTCGGCCCCGAGGTCAAGCTGACCTATGCCGCCGACTGGTCCGAATACGCCAACCACCGGCCCGAGGACGGCTCGGGGGATCTCTATTTCCACCTCGACCCGCTCTGGGCACACCCGGACTTGGATTTCATCGGCATCGACAACTACATGCCGCTCTCCGACTGGCGCGAGGGCGCGGACCACCTCGACGCGGAGGCCGGCTGGCACCGGGTGCACGAGCTGTCCTATCTCGACGCCAATATCGAGGGCGGCGAGGGCTTCGACTGGTATTACTCGAGCCCCGAGGCCGAGGCCGCCCAACGCCGCAGCCCGATCCGCGACAGCGCCCATGGCGAGGACTGGGTGTTCCGCACCAAGGACCTGCAGGGCTGGTGGAGCCATTCGCACCACGACCGCATCGGCGGCATCCGCCAGGCCGCGCCGACCGCCTGGGTCGCGGGCTCGAAACCCATCTGGTTCACCGAGCTTGGCTGCCCCGCCGTCGACAAGGGCACCAACCAGCCGAATGTCTTCCTTGACCCGAAGTCCTCGGAAAGCGCCCTGCCGCGCGGCTCGAACGGGCTCCCGGACGAGGACATCCAGCGCCAGTATCTGCGCGCCATGCACCTGCATTGGGGCGATCCCGCCAACAACCCGGTCTCGCCGCTCTACGGCGGGCCCATGGTCGAGATGTCCCGCGCCTTCGTCTGGGCCTGGGACGCGCGGCCCTTCCCCTGGTTCCCGAGCCTCACCGAACGCTGGAGCGACGGGGTCAACTACCGGCGCGGGCATTGGATCACCGGGCGGCTCTCCTCGCGGCGGCTGGCGGATGTCGTGGCCGAGATCTGCGCGGGCGCGGGGCTGACCGCCTATGACACCAGCGACCTCGTGGGCATGGTGCGCGGCTATGTGATCCCCGAGGTCTCGGACGCCCGCCAGGCGCTGCAGCCCCTGATGCTGGTCTATGGCTTCGACGCGGTGGAGCGCGAGGGCTGCCTGGTCTTCCTCATGCGCGAGGGGCGCAAGGCACAGGCGCTCGACCCCGAGCGGCTCGCCGAGCACCCCGACCTCGACCAGCCGCTGGTCCAGACCCGCGCCGGGGAGGCGGCGCTGTCGGGGCGGGTGCGGCTGCATTTCTACGAGGCCGAGGGCGATCACGACACCGTCGCCGAAGAGGCCGTCCTGCCGCAGGACCGCACCCATGCGGTGGCGGAAAGCGAGGTCACCCTGGCGCTGACCCGCGCCGAGGGGCGGCAGGTGGTGGAGCGCTGGCTCGCCGAGGCGCGGCTGGCGCGCGACAGGCTGAGCCTGGCCCTGCCGCCCTCGGGGCTGGGCCTGCGCGCGGGCGACGTGCTGGCGCTGCCCGGCCCGGGCGGCCCCGTCACCGCCCGCGTCGACCGGGTCGAGGTCACCGACCGGCAACTCATCGAGGCGGTGCGCATCGACCCCGCCGCCTATACTCCCGCCGCCATGGCCGAGAGTCCGGCGCGGCTGACCCCCTATTTGGCCGCGACCCCGGTCACGGCGGTCTTCCTCGACCTGCCGCTCCTGACCGGGGACGAGCTGCCCCATGCCCCGCATGTCGCCGCCAGCGCCGAGCCCTGGCCCGGGCCGGGGCCGGTGGCGCTCTTCTCGGCGCTCGAGGATGCGGACTACCGGCTCAACCGGCTGCTGCCCCGCCGGGCGCTCATGGGCGAGACGCAAAGCCCGCTGCTGCGCGCGCCCGCCGGGCGCTACGACATGGGCCCGGCGCTCGAAGTGGCGCTGGGGCCGGGGGCGCTGCAGTCGATCTCGGAGGCGGCGCTCTTCGGCGGCGGCAATGCCTTCGCGCTGGGCGACGGCAGCCCCGGCAACTGGGAGGTCTTCCAGGCCCGCGACGTCCAGGCGCTGGGCGGCGGGCGCTGGCTTCTCTCGGCCCGGCTGCGCGGGCAGGCGGGCAGCGACGCGCTGATGCCCGAGGTCTGGCCCGCCGGCTCGCGCATCGTGCGGTTGGGCGGAGCGCTGGAGCAGATCGACCTCGCCGCGAGCGAGCGGCGCCAGCCCCGGCATTACCGCTACGGCCCGGCCTCGCGCCCCATCGACGATCCGACCTATGCCCATGTCGTGCATGCCTTCGAGGGGATCGGCCTGCGGCCCTATGCGCCGGTGCACCTGAGCGCCCAGGGATCGGGCGGCGACCTGGCGATCGGCTGGATCCGCCGGACCCGGATCGACGGCGACGACTGGGACCGGCCCGAGGTGCCGCTGGGCGAGGAGCGCGAGGCCTACTTGGTGCGGATCAGCCGCGCCGGCGTGCTTCTGCGCGAGGCCGAGGTCGTGACGCCGGCCTGGACCTACCCCGGGCCCGACCGCGCTGCGGACCTGGCGGGCGGGCCGGTGACGCTTTCGGTGGCGCAGCTCTCGGCGCGCTTCGGCCCGGGGCCCGCGGCGGAACTGGTGATCACCGCCTGAGGCAGGCGGCTCAACTGGCGCAGGAGATGCAGCGCCGCGCCGTCGGATCGAGCGCCAGGCGTTTCTCGGCGATCTCCTCGCCGCAGTCCTCGCAATAGCCGAACTCGCCCTCGGCGATGCGCTCGAGCGCCAGCCCCAGCCCGTGGCGCATCCCGTCGCGCCGGGCCTGGGTGGCCTTGGCCATGGCCTGGCTCTGCAGCGCGTCCTGCCGCGACAGCCGCCCCACGGCCTGCTGATCGAGCTCCACCGTCGACTGCCCGCCCCGGCCCAGCCGGTCCTCTTCGTCCAGCGCGGCCAGCCGCTCTTCGATCAGGTGGCGGAAGCGCGCGAGATCCTGGTCATTCAAGGTTGTGATCCCTTGTCTCACAGCTTGGCGTTTCGCTTCCCCGACCCTATCTGATAAGGTCCCGGCGGCAAAGGAGAGACGCCATGGCGGAAACCAGGACGAACCTCAAAGAAATCGATCCGGTCTGGACCCGGATCATGGAAGAAGCCGAGGAAATCGTCTCTGACGAACCGCTGCTCGGCGGGATGGTGCATTACTCGGTGCTGCACCATCAGACCATCGAGCGGGCCCTGAGCTACCGCATCGCGGTGAAGCTGACCTCGGGCGAGATTTCCGAGCAGATCCTGCGCGAGATCTGCGACGAGGCTTACGGCTCGGACCCCGACCTGGCGCTGGCCGCGCGGGCCGATATCGTCGCGGTCTACGAGCGCGACCCGGCCTGCCACCGCTTCGTGCAGCCGCTGTTGTTTTTCAAGGGCTTCCAGGCGCTGCAATCCTACCGCGTGGCGAACTGGCTCTACCGCGAGGGACGGCGCGACCTGGCGGCGCTTTTCCAGATGCGCTGCTCCGAGGTCTTCGGCGTCGACATCCACCCCGCCGCCAAGATCGGCCGGGGCATCATGATCGACCACGCCCATTCCATCGTCATCGGCGAGACCGCGCGCGTGGGCGACAACGTCTCGATGCTGCATTCGGTGACCCTGGGCGGCACCGGCAAGGAAGAGGAAGACCGCCACCCCAAGATCGGCGACGGCGTCTTGATCGGCGCGGGCGCCAAGGTGCTGGGCAACATCCGGGTCGGCAATTGCTCGCGGATCGCGGCGGGCTCGGTGGTGTTGGACGAGGTGCCGCCCTGCAAGACCGTGGCGGGCGTGCCCGCGCGCATCGTGGGCGAAGCGGGCTGCGACCAGCCCTCGGTCAGCATGGATCACCTGTTCGCCGGCAAGGGCTAAGGCCCGGGCCTTATTCCCCGGGTGCCGCAAGCGCCCGGGCGATGCGGTCGAGGAGCCGCGCGGCGGCCTCGGCCGCGGGGCCCCGCGGCGCCAGCGCCAGGGCCAGCGTAAGGCGGCCTGCCATTTCTCCGACACCCAGCGCGAGAGAGGCTCCCTCCGGCAGGGCGGGATCGAGGCTTTCGACGCCGAGATCGGCCAGGTCGACCAGCGGCAGCGCGCCCGCGCCTGTGGCCTCCGCCACCGCGGCGATCCGCGCCGCGCGCTCGGCGGCGCTCAAAGGTCCGGCGGTCTCGACGCTGCGTCTTAGGATGGCGGCGGGGGCCGGGGGCAGGTCGCCCGGCGTGGGGCTCGGCGCCTGCGCTGGCTCGACCCGCGCTTGCGCTTGCTCCGACTGCGCCGCCGCTGCCACCTCCGCCGCTTTCTCCAAGTCCGCCGCCACGATCCGCCCGCCGGGGCCCGACCCGCGCAGGCCCGCAAGGTCGATCCCCCGCGCCTTGGCGAGGTGGCGCGCATAGGGCGAGGCGAAGACCCGGCTCATGCGCCGCGCTCCAGGGTCACGATCTCGAAAGGCGCGCGCGGCTCCGCGCCCGAGGCCAGCGCCGCGACCGCCCGCGCGATCTCGCGGCGGTGGCGGGCGATCCATTCGTAGGCCTCCTGGTGGCTCGGCCGCTCGCCGGGGCGCAGGTCCTGCATCAAGACCTCGGGCACCAGCGCCGTGCCCGCCTCGGTGCGGACCCGGTAAGCCTCGCGCGCGGCGTCGCGGCCCAGGACCTCGACCGTGCTCATCGGTAAAGCACCGCCCGCGCGGCGCGCAGGACGGCCTCGACCCCGGGCAGGGCGGCATCCTCGAGCGGCCCCGCCGCGGGCAGGGCGAGGTCTGCCGCCCCGAGCGTGGCGATGGGCGCGTCGAGCCAGTCGAAGCCCTCCTGCACGAGCGTTGTCGCGATCTCCTTGCCGAAGCTTGCAACCGGCCAGCCTTCCTCGATCACCACGCAGCGGTGGGTCTTCTTCAGGCTCTCCAAAAGCGTCTCGCGGTCCCAGGGGCGCAGGCAGCGCAGGTCGATGACCTCGGCCGAGACGCCCTCGTCCTCGAGCCGCTCGGCGGCCGTCCGGGCCAGCCCCACCGCGGGCCCATAGGCCACCAGCGTCACATCCTCGCCCGCGCGCCAGATCCGCGCCTGGCCCCAGGGCAGGGCGGGGGCCTCGGGCACCTCGAAGGCCTGGCCGTATAGCCGGTCGCTTTCCAGAAGCACCACCGGCCCGGGGTCGCGGATCGCCGCGCGCAAGAGCGCCCCCGCATCCTCGGCGGCATAGGGGGCGGCCAGTTTCAGTCCCGGCACCCGCGCCAGAAGGGCCGCAAAATCATGGCTGTGCTGGGCGCCCATGCGCTCGCCCGCGCCATGCGGGCCGCGCAGGACCAGGGGGCAGTCGAGCGTGCCGCCCGACATGCTGCCGGTCATCGCGGCGGAGTTGATCAAGGGATCAAGCGCCTGCAGCGCGTAGGAGAGGTTCAGCACCTCGACCACCGGGCGCAGCCCGGCGAAGGCAGCCCCCGTGGCCAGCCCCATGATCGCCGAATGCAAGGGTGGCGCGTCGATCACCCGGGCCGCGCCGAAGCGTTCGATCAGCCCCTGGCTGACCTTGTAGGCGCCATGGGCCGCGCCGACCTCCTCGCCGATGAGAAAGACGCTTTCGTCTTCGCGCATCTCGGCGATGAGCGCCTGGCGGAGCGCCTCGCGGACGGTCTCCTGCGGGGCCTCGGCGCGGGCGCGGCGCGGGCGGGTCTTGGCCGGGGGCGTCGGCGCGGGTGCCTCCGCCGGGGGCGGCGTCGCAGCGCCCCCGTCGCGCAGCCGGGCGATTGGGGTCTCGACGGCGATCATCGCGCCGCCCTCGGTGACCAGGAAGGCGTCGATCACGCCCGAGGCCGGGGCCTCGAACTCCATCACCGCCTTGTCGGTCTCGATCTCGGCGATCACGTCGCCTTCCTCGACGAAGTCGCCCTCGGCGACGAGCCAGCGCGCCAGGCGGCCCTCCTCCATGGCGGGCGAGAGCGCGGGCATGGTGATCTCGCGGCTCATCGCGGCACCTCGGCGGAAAGCGCCGGGGCGATGCCCTCGGGGCGGGCGGGGGCGCTGGCGCGGGCGAACTCCGCCGCCGCGGTCACAACCTCTTTCACCTCGGCGTCGACCTCCTTGAGGGTCTTCTCCGACAGCCCCTCGGTGACCAGCCGGGCGCGTTCGCGGGCGATCGGGTCGCGTTCGGCGCGGACCTTCTGCATCTCGTCGAGGGTGCGGTATTTCGCCGGATCGGCCATGGAATGGCCCCGGTAGCGGTAGGTCTGCGCCTCGATCAGATAGGGGCCCTTGCCGGCGCGGACGTGCAGCGCCGCGGTCTCGGCGGCCTCGGCGACGCGGGTCACATCCATGCCGTCGACCCGGGCCACGGGAATGCCATGGGCCGCCGCGCGGTCGCTGAGGCCCGGGCCCCTGCGCGCCGCGCCGTCCTGGTTGTTCTCGATCACGAAGAGGAGCGGCAGCGCCCAGAGCGCGGCCAGGTGATAGGTCTCGGCCACCGGCCCGAGGTTCGCGGCCACATCGCCGTAGCTCGCCACGGTGATGTTGTTCGACCGCCTGTAACGCTCGGCGAAGGCCAGCCCGGCGCCGATCGGCACCTGGGCGGCCAGCATCCCGTGGCCGCCGTAGAAGCCGTCGTCCGGGCTGAACATATGCATCGAGCCGCCATGGCCCCGCGAATAGCCCGCCGCGCGGCCCAGAAGCTCGGCCATGATCCGGCCCGGCTCCATTCCGGCGGCCAGCATGTGTCCATGCGCGCGGTAGGAGGCGACGCGCCGGTCGCCCGGGCGCAGCGCCCGTTCGAGCCCCGCGACCACCGCCTCCTGGCCGATGCAGAGATGGCAGTAGCCCTCGATCAGGCCCATGCCGAAAAGCTGGCCGGCCTTTTCCTCGAAGCGGCGGATCAGGAGCATCCGCCGGTAGTCGGTCAGCGCGTCTTCCCTGTCTGAACTGCCGTCCGCCACCATGATCCGCCCGTTGATCCGTCTAGACCGAAGACACTAGGCCCGGGGGTGCCGCGCGGCAATCAGCAATTGGGCACGTTGACCGCCAGCCCGCCGAGCGAGGTTTCCTTGTATTTCTCGGACATGTCGGCACCGACCTGGCGCATGGTCTCGATGCAGGCATCGAGCGGCACGAGGTGCTGCCCGTCGCCCCTCAGCGACAGCGAGGCCGCCGAGACGGCCTTGATCGCGCCAAGGCCGTTGCGCTCGATGCAGGGCACCTGCACGAGGCCCTTCACCGGGTCGCAGGTCATGCCGAGGTGATGTTCGAGCGCGATCTCGGCGGCGTTCTCCACCTGCTCGGGGGTGCCGCCCAGGACCGCGCAGAGCCCCGCCGCCGCCATGGCCGCCGCGGCGCCGACCTCGGCCTGGCAGCCGGCCTCGGCGCCCGAGATCGAGGCGTTGTATTTCACCAGCCCGCCGATCGCCGCGGCGGTCAGCAGGAAGTCCGGCAGCCGCTCGCGCGAGGCGCCGGGCACATGGTCGAGCCAGTAGCGGATGGTCGCGGGCACCACGCCCGCCGCGCCGTTGGTCGGCGCGGTGACCACCTGGCCGCCGGCGGCGTTCTCCTCGTTGACCGCCATGGCATAGGTCGAAATCCAGTCGTTGATCGTATGCGGCGCGGTGAGGTTCATGCCGCGCTCGGCCTCGAGCGCCTCGCGGATCGCGCCGGCCCGGCGGCGCACCTCGAGCCCGCCCGGCAGCCGCCCGTCGCCCGCGAGCCCGCGGTCGATGCAGCCCTCCATGACCTCCCAGATCCGGGTCAGCCCCTGGTCGAGCTTGGCGCGCGGGCCGCGCGACAGCTCGTTGGCGCGTTTCATCTGCGCCACCGAGAGCCCCGAGGCGCGGGCCATGCCCAGCATCTCCTCGCCGGTCTTGAAGGGGTAGGGCACCGGCGGGCCCTGGTCGGTGTCGCGGCCCTCGGCCAGTTCCGCCTCGGTCAGGACGAAGCCGCCGCCGACGGAGTAATAGACCTCCTGGAAAAGCACGTCGCCCTGGGCGTCGGTCGCGGCGAGCCGCATGCCGTTGGCATGGCCGGGCAGGCTCTCGTCATAGTCGAAGACCAGGTCGGTCTTGGGGTCGAAGGTCAGCTCGGGCAGCCCCTCGGGCGTCACCCGCTTGGTCTCGGCGATGCGCGCGAGCGCGGCCTCGGCCTTCTCGGCGTCGTAGCTGTCGGGGGCAAAGCCCGCGAGCCCCAGGATCACCGCGCGGTCGGTGGCATGGCCGTGCCCGGTGAAGGCCAGCGAGCCATGCAGCGAGGCGCGCAGCCCGCGGAAGCTGTAGTCCGAGGCCCGCATCGCGGCGAGAAAGCGCGCCGCGGCGACCATCGGGCCCATGGTGTGCGAGGAGGACGGGCCGATCCCGACCTTGAACATCTCGAAGACCGACAGGAACATCGCGGTTCTCCCTTGCAGATCCGCCGCCACCATAGCGGCGCGGCGCGCGCGCCATGGTCCGAAAGCGGCACTTTCCGCCGGGTTTCCCACATCCCGGGCGGGCTGGCCAGTGCAGCGGGCCGGGCGCCCCTTGGCCCCCGATTGCCGCCCCGGGGCGCCATTTTCGCGCCTCCCTGCCCGAATGACCCCTCGCACCTGCCGGGCTTGCGTCCTATAAGGGCGGCGCTGCTTACATCCGGGGGATCGCATGTCCACAGAGCTCTCGCCCATTGACAAGGCCAAGTTCGTGGCCGCCAAGACCGCTGCCGAACTGGTGCAGGACGGCATGCGTGTCGGCCTCGGGACCGGCTCGACCGCCGCCTGGCTGGTGCGCTGCCTGGGCGAGATGGTCCGCGAGGACGGGCTCGAGATCCGCGGCGTGCCGACCTCGACGCGCACCGCCGAACTGGCCCGCGAGGTCGGGATCGAGGTGATCTCGCTCGACGAGGCGCGCTGGCTCGACCTGACTATCGACGGCGCCGACGAGTTCGACGGCGACCTGAACCTGATCAAGGGCGGCGGCGGCGCGCTTCTGCAGGAGAAGATCGTGGCCACCGCCTCGGACCAGATGGTGGTGATCGCCGATGCCGCCAAGGAGGTCTCGGCACTGGGGCATTTCCCGCTGCCCGTCGAGGTCGTGCCCTTCGGCTGGCAGACCACCCAGGCGCTGATCGAGGAGACGCTGATCTCCATGGACGTCATGGGGCGCAAAAGCTCGCTGCGGATGACGGGCGACCGGCCCTTCATCACTGACGAGGGCAATTACATCGTCGACCTGCACCTGGGCCGGATCGGCAATGCCCGGCAGATGGCGCTGGTGCTGAACCAGATGCCCGGGGTGGTCGAGAACGGGCTGTTCATCGACATCTGCGACAAGGTGATCGTGGGCTACGGCGACGGCCGGGTCGAGACGCGCGACATCAACGAGGGCACGGTGACCGAGAACCGGCTCGATTTCGTCGAGGACGACAACCTCTTCCGCGACCTCTCGGACTGAGCCGGCCTAGGGGCCGGGGGCGGCGCCCAGCGGCCGATTTCCGCGCCTAACGTCACCCCTCGCGCACGGGGCTTTGACCCATTGGCGGCTGGCCTTCACCGCGGCCCTGTGGTCTACCATGCCCGCAAACGGCTGATAGGGTGAGGCATGAGCGATTTCGACTACGATCTCTTCGTGATCGGCGGCGGCTCCGGCGGCGTGCGCGCGGCCCGGATCGCGGCCAGCGAGGCCGGCGCCCGCGTCGCCCTGGCCGAGGAAAGCCGCTACGGCGGCACCTGCGTGATCCGGGGATGCGTGCCGAAGAAGCTCATGGTCTTCGCCTCCGAGTTCTGCCACGTCCCCGAAGAGGCCCGCGGCTACGGCTGGTCGATGCAGGCCGACGGCTTCGACTGGACGGTCTTCTCCAAGCAGCTCCGCACCGAGCTCGACCGGCTCGAGGGGGTCTACAAGAGCCTTCTCGACAAGGCCAACGTGGAGCGGTTCGACACCCGCGCGACCCTGCGCGACGCCCATACGGTCGAGCTTTCCGACGGCACCACCAAGACCGCCAAGCACATCCTCGTCGCCACCGGCGGCCACCCGGTCCGGCCCGACATCCCCAATGCCGATCTCGGCATGGTCTCTGACGACATCTTCCTGATGGACGAGCTGCCGAAGTCGGTCCTGATCGTCGGCGGCGGCTATATCGCCTGCGAGATGGCCTGCATCCTGCACGGGCTCGGCGTCGAGGTCTCGCAATACATCCGCGGCGCGCAGATCCTGAACGGCTTCGACGACGAGGCCCGCGGGCTCATCGCCGACGCCATGGAGACCCGCGGCATCGACCTGCACACCGGCACCAACATCGTCGAGATGTGCCCCGCCGACGAGGCCGAGGCGCGTGACGCCGATGCCGCCCACATGGGCGCCGGCGTCGGCGAGACCGGCGCCATGGTCGGCGACAGCAGCATGAAGGGCACCGGCCAGGGCCGGTCGGCCGAAGGCAAGACCGGCCCGGTCTGGGTCAAGGCCACCTCGGGCCGCGAGAAGGTCTTCGACGCGGTGCTCTTCGCCACCGGGCGGGCGCCCAATTCCTCGGGCATGGGCCTCGAGGACGCCGGCGTGCGCCTCGGCCGCGGCGGCAAGGTCGAGGTCGACGACTACAGTCAGACCTCGGTGCCCTCGGTCTATGCCATCGGCGATGTGACCGACCGGGTGAACCTGACGCCGGTGGCGATCCGCGAGGGCATGGCCTTCGTCGAGACCGTCTTCAAGGGCAACCCGACGCCGGTCGATCACGCGCTGATCCCCTCGGCGGTCTTCACCCAGCCGGAACTGGGCTCGGTCGGGCTGACCGAGGAGAAGGCCGCCGAACAGGAAGAGGTCGAGGTCTATTGCACCTCCTTCCGCCCGATGCATTCGGCCTTCATCGGAAAACCCGATAGAGTGCTGATGAAACTGGTGGTCTCGAAGGAAAACCGCACGGTCCTGGGCTGTCATATCGTCGCGCCCGGCGCGGGCGAGATGATCCAGCTCGCGGGCGTCGCGGTGAAGATGGGCGCCACAAAAGAGGACTTCGACCGCACCTGCGCGGTGCATCCGACGATGTCCGAAGAGATCGTGACCATGCGCCAGCCGGTGCGCACAGCTTGAAATGAGGCCGGGCCTGCACAGCTAAAAGGACAGGAACCGGCGATGACCAAAGGGAAGGATTACGATGGCTGGAAATAGCGGCGGCCCCTGGGGCGGCGGCGGCGGCTCGGGCGGCAGGGACAACGGCCCCCAGCGCCCGCAGGGAGGCGGCGGCGGTGGCCGGCGCCCGGACAACAACCAGATGCCGGAAATCGACGAGCTGGTGCGCAAGGGCCAGGAGCGTCTGCGCGTCCTCATGGGCGGCAAGGGCGACGGCGGCCAGGGCGGCAGCGGCGGCTCCGGCGGGCCGGGCGGCTTCTCGCGCGGCACGCTGATCCTCGGCGGTGCCGTGGTGCTGGGCGTCTGGCTCTTCTCGAGCCTCTACACCGTGCGTCCCGAAGAACAATCTGTGGAGCTGTTCCTGGGTGAATACTCCTCGACCGGCGATCCGGGCCTGAACTTCGCGCCCTGGCCGGTGATGAGCTACGAGGTGGTCAACGTCACCTCCGAGCGGACCGAGAACATCGGCGTGCGCCGCGGCCAGAACGGCGACGGGCTGATGCTGACCACCGATGCGAACATCGTGGACATCGAGTTCCAGGTGGTCTGGAACATCAAGGATCCCGCCAAGCTCCTGTTCAACATCCGCGACCCGCAGCTCACCGTGCAGGCGGTGTCGGAATCGGTCATGCGCGAGATCATCGCGGCCTCGAACCTGGCCCCGATCCTCAACCGCGACCGTGGTCTGATCGCCGATACGGCGCTGCAGAACATCCAGGAGACGCTGGATGAATACGACAGCGGCATCAACGTGGTGCGTGTGAACCTCGACCAGGCGGACCCGCCGAACGAGGTGATCGACGCCTTCCGCGAGGTGCAGGCCGCCGAACAGGAACGCGACCGCCTGCAGCGCCAGGCCGACGCCTATGCCAACCGCGTCCTCGCCGAGGCCCGCGGTGAAGCGGCGCAGACGCTGGAACAGGCCGAGGCCTACCGCGCCCGCGTCGTCAACGAGGCCATCGGTGAGGCGTCCCGCTTCATCTCGGTCGCGCAGGAATTCAACGAGGCCCCGGAAGTGACTCAGCGCCGTCTCTACCTCGAGACCATCGAGCGCACGCTCGGCGACATCGACAAGATCGTGCTCGACGAGGCCGCGGGCGGCAACGGCCAGGGCGTGCTGCCCTATCTGCCGCTCAACGAGCTGAACCGGCGCGGCAACCAGTCCCAGCAGTCGGGAGGGTCGAACTGATGAAAAAGCTCAATCTCCTTCTGCTGGTCCTGGTGCCGGCGATCTTCGTCTTCCTCTCGGCGATCTTCATCGTCGACGAGCGCGAGAAGGCGCTGGTGCTCCAGTTCGGCCAGATCAAGCAGGTCCGCGAGGAGCCCGGTCTGGGCTTCAAGGTGCCCTTCATCCAGGACGTGGTGAAATACGACGACCGCATCCTGTCGCTCGACACCGAGACCATCGAGGTCACGCCCTCGGATGACCGCCGCCTGGTGGTCGACGCCTTCGCGCGCTACCGCATCTCCGACGTGGTGCAGTTCCGCCAGGCGGTGGGCGTCGGCGGCATCCGCGCCGCCGAGGACCGGCTGTCCTCGATCCTGAACGCCCAGATCCGCGAGGTGCTGGGTGCCGATCAGGTGACCTCGGACACCATCCTGTCCGAAGAACGCCGCGGCCTGGCCCTGCGGATCCGCGAACAGGCGCGCAGCGAGGCCTCGAGCCTCGGCCTGCAGATCGTCGACGTGCGGTTGAAGCAGACCAACCTGCCGCAGCAGAACCTCGAGGCGACCTTCGCGCGGATGCGCGCCGAGCGTGAACGCGAGGCCGCCGACGAGATCGCCCGCGGTAACGAGGCGGCCCAGCGGGTCCGTGCGGCGGCCGACCGGACCGTGGTCGAGACCACCTCGAACGCGACGCGGGAGGCCGACATCATCCGTGGTGAGGCCGACGCCGAGCGGAACCGCGTCTACGCCGAGGCCTTCGGCGACAACCCGGAGTTCTTCTCCTTCTACCGGTCGCTCTCGGCGCTCGAACGCTCGCTGCAGCGGGACAACTCGACGCTGGTGATCTCGCCCAAGAGCGAGTTCGTCGGCCCGCTCTTCGACGCGATCCGGGCCGAGGGCCTCTCGGCGGTGAAGATCTCGGACACCGACATCGAGCGGCTGCGCGAGCTGGCGCCCGAGACCGAGATCTCGCCCGACCTGCCGGAAAGCGCGCGGGACCAGATCGACCCCGAAGGCGACGGCATGGGCCCGGTCGGCGACGGCCCGGCGCCCGAGCCCGAAGAGGTGGAAGGCGGCGGCGAGGCCGAAGCCGACACCGAGGGTGACACCGAAGGCGAGGGCTCCTCGGACGGCGAGGACAGCGCCCAGCCGACGAACTGAGCGCGATGACGGGCGAGATCGTCCTTGTCATGCTCGCCGGAGCACTGATCGTGGAGGGGCTGGCCTATGCGCTGGCCCCTTCGCTTGTCGAACGCCTGCTCGAGGCGCTCTCGGCCATGCCGCTCGAGACCCGGCGGCTCCTGGGCCTAGTGACGCTGGCCAGCGGCATCGTGGTGCTCTGGTTCGCGCATTGAGAGGCGCGCGGGGCCAGCGGGCCGCGCGTCACGCTATTGGTGCCGCCGCTCCGGGCCAAGCCGCCCGGCGACGCGCACCGTTCTCTCCGACAGAGCCCGAGCCTCCGGTGACTACGCCGCGCACACCCCAAGCGCCGCCACCTCCCGCACAACCCGATCCCCCAGGACGGCCCCTCCCGCGCCGCCCCGCGCTTTCCATGTCTCACAAGCTCTTGACCCGACGCTTCGCGCTTTGAGAGCTGCGGGAAAGCGCCTATCTTTTCCTCAGGTGCCCCGCCGTCAGGCCGGGCCGCCGCAGGGATTTCGAGGTAAAGGGAGCCGGAATTGACCTCTCACGCATCTGCCATCGCCCGCACCGGCGACGACGACCTGGCGCGCCGCGCGCTTGGCTATTTCTGGATCGCCAGCCTCTCGGTGCTGTTCCTCCTGGCCCAGGCGGTCTTCGCCGCGGCCCAGGGCAACGCGCCGCGCAGCTTCGCCGATCTTGCCGACCGGGTCAGCCCGGCGGTGGTCAATATCACCACCGAAACCATGGTCGAAGGCCGCGCCGGACCCGAGGGCATCGTGCCCGAGGGCTCGCCCTTCGAGGATTTCTTCCGCGAGTTCCAGGACCGCAACGGCCCCGGCCAGCGGCCGCGCCGCTCCTCGGCCCTGGGTTCGGGTTTCGTGATCTCCGAGGATGGCTTCGTGGTCACCAACAACCACGTCATCGAGGGCGCCGACGAGATCCTGGTCGAATTCTTCTCGGGCGAGGAGCTGCCCGCCGAGGTGGTCGGCACCGACCCCAACACCGACATCGCGCTTCTCAAGGTCGAGGCCGAGACCGCGCTGCCCTTCGTCTCCTTCGGCGACAGCGACGGCGCCCGGGTGGGCGACTGGGTGATCGCCATGGGCAACCCGCTGGGCCAGGGCTTCTCGGTTTCTGCGGGCATCGTCTCGGCGCGCAACCGGGCGCTCTCGGGCACCTATGACGACTACATCCAGACCGACGCGGCGATCAATCGCGGCAACTCGGGCGGGCCGCTCTTCAACCTCTCGGGCGAGGTCATCGGGGTGAACACCGCGATCCTCTCGCCCACCGGCGGCTCGATCGGCATCGGCTTCTCCATGGCCTCGAACGTGGTGACCCGGGTGGTCGACCAGCTGCGCGAGTTCGGCGAGACCCGGCGCGGCTGGCTCGGCGTGCGCATTCAGGACGTGACCGAGGACGTGGCCGAGGCCATGGACCTCGCCGCCGCCGCGGGGGCGCTGGTGACCGATGTGCCCGACGGCCCGGCCAAGGACGCGGGCATGCTCTCGGGCGATGTGATCGTGCGCTTCGACGGCCGCGACGTGGAGGACACCCGCAGCCTCGTGCGCCAGGTCGGCAACACCGAAGTCGGCAAGACCGTGCGCGTGGTGGTCAACCGCGAGGGCGAGACCGAGACGCTGATGGTCACGCTGGGCCGCCGCGAGGATGCCGAGGCTTCGGGCTCCGAGGAAACGCCGGAAGAGGAGGCGCCCGAGGCGCCCAGCTCGACCGACCTCCTGGGGCTGACACTCTCGCCCGCGAGCCCGGAGCTGGCCGAGGAGTTCGGCTTCGAGCCGGGCAGCGAAGGGCTGGTCGTGACCGAGGTCGACGAGGCCAGCGAGGCCTTCGACAAGGGCCTGCGCGCGGGCGACGTGATCACCGAGGCCGGCCAGTCGCCGGTCGCCGAGATCGCCGACCTCGAGGACCGGATCGCCGCGGCGCGCGACGCCGGGCGGACCTCGATCCTGCTGCTGATCCGCCGCAACGACGACCCGCGCTTTGTGGCGCTGAGCCTCGGCGAGGAGTGAGCCGCTCGCCGCGCGAGGCGGCGCGGAGACGACCCTGTGATCTGACGGTAGGCCGGGCTTTTGCCCGGCCTATTGCGTTGCGGGGTGGGGCGGGGAATTGCATCGATGCCGATGCCGATGCCGATGCCGATGCCGATGCCGATGCTCGGTGCTGGCGCGAGCCCGGGGCGATTGAGTCCGGTCGGGCAGGGCAGGGCCAGAGGGCGGCCAACCAGGCGCTGGCCGCGCTCGGCGCCGGCATTTTTTGTAATAGTTACAGATATCTAGAGGGGGCCGACCGGGCAGAAATGGCGGCGAGGATGCTCCGTCACCGCCACCCCCAAGCCACGCCCTTACCCCTCCGTCCCGGGCAGCTCCACCGCGACGAGGCCCAGCTCGCGCGCGGTCTCCAGCGCCAGCTTGTCGCTCTCGAGCCCCCGGGCCTCCTGGAAGCTGCGGATCGCGGCGCGGGTCCGGGCGTCCATCCGGCTTGTCACCGGGCCCGCGTAGAGCCCCCGGGCCGAAAGCGCGCGCTGCACCGAGGCGATGAACTCCGGCGTGAAGACCGGCGGGCAGGGCGCGGGAAAGCGCATCTCCTCGCGCGGGCGGACCAGCTTCGGCACCAGCGTGTTGCGGTAGACCGGCGGCGCGGTGACATTGCCCTCGGCGTCGCGCTCGGCCTGGACGACCTGCACCTGGCCGGGCACCTGGGCATAGACCGCGGGCACCCGCTCGGTGGCGTAGCAGCCGCCCTCGGGCGCGGGCCGGGAATCGTCGTCGCCGAGCCCCATGGTGTTGAAGCCGGGCCGCGCGGAGGCCTCCTCGCCGGGGCCGGCGGGCGCGCAGGCCGCCAGGGCAAGCGTCGTGACCAGGCAGGCGGTCCGGGCCGGTTTGGGGAACATATTGGCTGCTCTGGATTTTCTGCCGCGTCGTCGCGCGCAGACTAGCCGCTTTCCGCCCCGCGGGAAAGCGTCTCCGGGGCGCTGAGCAGCCGGTCGAGCAGGGGCGAGATGTCCTCGACCTCCTCGGCGATGACATGGGTCACGCCCGATTCGCGCTGGAGCCGCCCGGTGACCCGCAGCATCCGCCCCGAGATCACCGCCCGGCGGAAGCGTTCGTAGAGCTTGCGCCAGACGATCACGTTCACCACGCCGGTCTCGTCCTCGAGGGTGATGAAGATCACCCCCTTGGCGGTGCCCGGCCGCTGGCGCAGGATCACCAGCCCTGCCACCGCCACCCGCGCGCCCTCGGGCGGCAGGTCGAGCTCGGCGGCCGTCAGGCAGGCGGGCGGGCGCGGCCAGTCGCTGCCGTCGGCGCGGGCCCGGACGGCGGCTGCGGGGCGGGAGGGACGGATCTGCATGAGAACGAATATAGAACATCCGCCCCTTCGGGGCAATCCGGGCCCGTGGGGTCTTTATCCCGCCAGCAGGGTTGCTAGGTAAGGCGCAACAGAAAACGAGGAGAACGGCCGCCATGGCGAAGATCACCTATGTCGAGTTCAACGGCACCGAGCACGAGGTCGACGTGAAGAACGGGCTGACCGTGATGGAGGGCGCGCGCGACAACGGCATTCCCGGCATCGAGGCCGACTGCGGCGGCGCCTGCGCCTGTTCCACCTGCCATGTCTACGTCGATCCCGCCTGGATCGAGAAGCTGCCCCCGAAGGAGGACATGGAAGAGGACATGCTCGACTTCGCCTATGAGCCCGATCCGGCGCGCTCGCGGCTGACCTGCCAGCTCAAGGTCTCGGACGCGCTCGACGGGCTGCGGGTGCAGATGCCCGAGAAGCAGATCTGAGATGCGGCTGGCGGCGGGGCTCCTGGCGCTCTTGGCGCTCTCGGGCCTTGCCGCGCCGATCGCGGCGCAGGAGATCGCCGCGGCCCGCTATGACGGGCCGACCACGCGCTACGCCCACGGGGTCCTGGGCGACGCGGTGGAATACGAGGACCTCGTGGTCACGCTGACCGACGGCAGCCGCCACCGGGTGCACTGGGACGCGCCCATGGTCTTCGAGGACACCGCGCCGCGGCTCGCCGATGTGACCGGCGACGGCGCGCCGGAAGTGATCACCGTCGAGACCCATGCCGAAAAGGGCGCCCGGCTGGCCATCTGGCGGTTCGACGGCGCGGGGCTGGTGCCGCTCGCGCGCGGCGCCTTCATCGGCCAGACCCACCGCTGGCTGGCGCCCGCGGGCGCGGGGGATCTCGACGGCGACGGGGTGATCGAGATCGCCTATGTCGACCGCCCGCATCTGGCGCGCGTGCTGCGCCTGTTCCACATCGAGGGGGACGGCCTGCGCGAGGTGGCGCGGCTCACCGGCGTCAGCAATCACCGGATCGGCGAGCCCCGGATCTTCGGCGGCCTGCGCGCCTGCCCCGAGGGCCCCGCGCTGGTCCTAGCCGACGGCGCCTGGCGCGAGGTCCTGGCGGTGCGCTTCGACGGGCGGGCGCTCAGCACCTCGGTGCTGCGGCCCTACGCCGGGCCGGAGACGGCGACGGGGTGTGGTGGGTGAGGGGGCGCTTGGAGCGGCTGAGGCTGGCAGCGTTTGAAGTTGCCGAGGTTCAGCTGAGGCGCTGGCGCACTCGACGGACCTAACCGCGTGCATCATCGCTGGCCAAGGCCAAGGCCAAGGCCAAGGCCAAGGCCAAGGCCCGTGCCTCACGCCCCAAGCCCACATCAAACCACCCAAAGAAAAAGGCGCCGACCCGCTGAGGTCGACGCCTTTCCTAGTTCAAATCGAGCGCAACCCGCTCAGCGGTCGAAGCGCGCCTTGGGCTTGCCGCGCCGAGGTCCGGCCTCGCCTTGCTCGGGGCGCTTGGCCCCGGGCTTCGGCTTGGCGCCCATGGGCCGCTGAGGGCCCTTGCCGCGGGGCTTCGGGCCCCAGGGCGCGCCGCGCCCCTCGCCCTTGTCCGTGGGCTTGCCCTTGCGGGGGCCCGCACTGCGCGCCTCGCCCTCGCCCTGCGCCGGACGCGGCTTGCGCTGCGGCCGCTCGGAGGCGTCGAAGCGGTCCTTCCGCGCCGGGCGGTCGGACTTCTCGAAGCGATCGCCCCGTGCGGGGCGGTCGCCTTTCTCGAACCGATCACCACGCGCCGGGCGGTCGGATTTCTCGAAACGGTCGCTCCGTGCGGGTCGGTCGCTCTTCTCGAAGCGCTCACCCCGTGCCGGGCGGTCGGACTTCTCGAACCGCTCACCCCTCGCAGGCCGATCACCCTTCTCGAACCGATCCCCACGCTCGGGGCGCGGTTTGCGGTCGCGCGGGGCGGGGGCGGGGCGGTCGAGGTCGGGGGCCCCGTCCAGCAGACGCAGGCGCAGGCCCTCCTCGATCTCGCCCTCGGCGCCGAGCTTCTCCATCAGGAGCGGCAGCGCCGGTTCGGCGATCTCCACGAAGGTCTCGCGCGGCTGCACGCGGATCGCGCCGATCGCCGCCTTGTCGAGCCCGCCGGCCCGCAACAGAAGCGGCAGGATCCAGCGCGGCTCGGCGCGCTGGTCGCGGCCGACCGAGAGCGCCACCCAGGCGCTCGGGCCGAAGGGCGCGCGGGCCTTGGGCGCGGGGCGCGCCTCGGGGTCCGACAGCTCCTCGGGGGCGGAATGGCTCTGGCGGTAGAGCCGCAGGTAGGCGGCGGCCACGGCCTCGGGGCTCTGGTTCTCGAGCAGGCGGGTGGCAAACCCGGCCTCCTCCTCGGAGATCGCCTCCTGCCAGGTCGGATCGGCCAGGAGCCGCTCCTCGTCGCGGCGCAGGATCTCCTCGGCGCCGGGCGCCTGGGTCCATTCGGCGCTGACCCGGGCGCTCTTCAGGAGCCGCTCGGCGCGCTTGGTCAGCTTCGGCGGCACGATCAGCGCCGAGAGACCCTTGCGGCCCGCGCGGCCGGTCCGGCCGGAGCGGTGCAGCAGGCCCTCGGCGTTGGTCGGCAGTTCGGCGTGGATCACCAGCTCGAGGTTCGGCAGGTCGATGCCGCGCGCCGCCACGTCGGTGGCGACGCAGACCCGGGCGCGGCCGTCGCGCATGGCCTGCAGCGCATGGCTGCGCTCGGCCTGGCTCAGCTCGCCCGACAGGCAGACCACCTGGAAGCCGCGGTTGGCAAAGCGCGCGGTCAGCCGGTTCACCGTGGCGCGGGTATTGGCGAAGACGATGGCGTTCTGCGCTTCGTGGAAGCGCAGCACGTTGATGATCGCGGTCTCGGCGTCCTGCGGGGCGACCTGCAGCGCCTGGTAGGCGATATCGGCGTGCTGGCCGCGCTCCGACAGGGTGGTCACCCGTACCGCCTCGCGCTGGTAGTGCTGCGCCAGCGTCACGATGGCCGGCGGCACGGTGGCCGAGAAGAGAAGCGTCCGGCGCGTCTCGGGCGCCTCGCCCAGCATGAACTCCAGGTCCTCGCGGAAGCCCAGGTCGAGCATCTCGTCGGCCTCGTCCAGCACCACCGCGCGCAGGCCCGAGAGGTCCAGCGCCCCGCGCCGGATGTGATCGACAAGCCGCCCCGGCGTGCCGACGACGATATGCGCCCCGGCCTCGAGCGCGCGGCGCTCGGCGCGCATGTCCATGCCGCCGACGCAGGCGGTGACCCGCGCGCCGGTGCGGGCATAAAGCCAGTCGAGCTCGCGGGTGACCTGGAAGGCCAACTCGCGGGTCGGCGCGACGATCAGCGCCAGCGGGATGCCCGGCCGGTCGAGGGTCTCGGCGTCGCCCAGCAGCGTCGGCCCGATGGCCAGCCCGAAGCCCACCGTCTTGCCCGAGCCGGTCTGCGCGGAGACCAGGAGGTCGGCCTCGGCCAGCGCGGGGTCGGTCACCGCCTCCTGCACCGGCGTCAACGTGTCGTAACCGCGCTCGGCGAGCGCATCGGATAGGGGCTGGAGCATGAGGGGGAACCGTTCTCAGTAAAGTGCCGGCGCGGAAGAGCCGCGCCGCGGCCGCCGTGGTCGGAGGCCCGAAGGCGTCCCATTAGCGCCTTTGACGGGCTCTGTATAGATGCGATCTCGCGCTGCCTTTGTCGCAGGGGGGGCTGGAGGGCAGGCTGGGCGGAATGTGGCTTGGGCTTGGGGGCGGAGAGTTGCTGGTGTGGGCGGGGCGCGTGGTGGTTGGATGGGCCGGTGTGTGGTGCCGCCGCCCGCACGCATCCGCCAAGGCCCGCCGGGGGTCATAGCGCCAGAGCAGGTCTCAGCTCCCCGACCGCTCCACCGGACCGATGGGCCACCCAGCGCCCAGCCCCCGCGCGGCGAGCCCCGCTCAGGGGATCGGCGCCATCAGCGCGTCATCCAGCCGGCAGTCCCGCACCACGTCCGCCCCGCAGTCGCGCGGCGCGAGGTCGCGGGTCAGGCAGAGCCGCGCCTCCTGGATCCGCCCTGACCGGCAGGTCACCGTCAGCATGTCCGGCGCGAGCCCGGGGTTTTCCTTCAGGAAGGCCTCCTCGACGAGCGACGCGGGCAGGCGCACCGGCTGTTCCAGCCGCGCGAAGACCCCGGGGCGGGTGAGGCTGTCGAAGGCCGCCTCGGCCTTGGCGTAATACTCCGCCGCGCTCAGCCCCGAGCATGTGCCGTGTTTCTTCCACTGGTGCCAGGCGAGCCCCGAGGTGCCCATGATCCGCGCCATGTCGCCGGTCATGGCCCGCGAGGGCGGGCGTTCCGTGGTCGGGCAATAGGCCGGCCAGCCCTCCTCGAACTGCGGCCAGAGCCCGTGCAGGATCCAGCCCGCGTCGCGCTCGGGCGCGCATTGCGGCGAGCCGCGGGCGTCGCCCTCGAGCGCACACCAGGTCGGCGACCAGGAAAGCGCCAGCACGTAGTAGTCGAAGACGCCCGCGGGCTCGCCCTCGGCGCGGGCCGGGCCGGCGCCCGGCGGGACGACCCCCAGGGCCAGGGCGAGGCCCAAGGCCAGGGCGGTGATTTGCTCTTTCATCCGACGCATGGCCGGACTATATAGCGCGCAAGTTCCCCGACAACGGAAACCGTCCCGGACCGCCCGGGACCTCCCTGGGCCCGAAGCCTGGGGGGCGCAGAAAGACTATTGAAGGAGAGATCATGGCCAAGCTGTTGCATCCCAAGGCCACCGCGGTCTGGCTCGTCGACAACACGACCCTGACCTTCAAGCAGATCGCCGATTTCACCGGCATGCACGAGCTCGAGATCCAGGGCATCGCGGATGGCGACGTGGCCGGGGGCGTGAAGGGCTTCGACCCGGTCGCCAACAACCAGCTGACCCAGGACGACATCGACAAGGCCGAGACCGATCCGCTGCACAAGCTGAAGCTGAAGCACAACCCCGCCGCGGTCGACGAGGACAAGCGGCGCGGCCCGCGCTACACGCCGCTCTCCAAGCGGCAGGACCGCCCGGCGGCGATCCTCTGGCTGGTGAAGTTCCACCCCGAGCTGTCGGACGGCCAGATCTCCAAGCTCGTCGGCACCACCAAGCCGACGATCCAGTCGATCCGCGAGCGCACGCATTGGAACATCTCCAACCTGCAGCCCATCGACCCGGTGGCGCTGGGGCTCTGCCGCCAGTCCGAGCTGGATGCCGCGGTGGCCAAGGCCTCCAAGGGCAAGGAGCAGGTGATGAACGACGACGAGCGCCGCAAGCTCGTCTCGACCGAGCAGTCGCTGGGCATGGACACCGAGCCGCGGCTGCCCTCCTCGATCGAGGGGCTGGAGAGCTTCTCGCTCTCCGACCCGCGCGGCGAGGACGAGGACGAGGGCACCTCGGGCGGCAACGAGAACTACGCCGACGCGGAGTCCTTCTTCAACCTGCCGGAGAGCAGCGACGACGAGGAAGACGAGGACGAGAACGAGCGCGGCTGAGGCCGGGGTTCGAAGCGTTCGGAAGGGCCCGTGCCGCTGGCGCGGGCCTTTTTTGTTTGGGGGGGGAGTTGGTGTCCACCAACGGGGCCTTGCGCCGCACCGCCCCGCCGACACATCGCACGCCACTCACCACCCGCACCCCCCTTGCGCCCGAACAGCACCGAAGGTGCCGGGCGCGCGCCGGACCGGCCCCTTGGGCCGGCGCTCTTGTGGGTGGTGCGCTTAGCCTTTCTCTAGTCCTGACCTTGCCGGGATAAAGCGCTGGAGCTCACAGGTCGGCAGCGCCGGCCCCCGGTCCGGCGCGCGCCCTCTGTTGGGAGAGGGGGCGACGTGGGAGCGTTTTGGGAGGGGGCGAGCGGTCGCGCTTTGTGTTGGGGAGGTGATTGCTGCGCGGGTTCAGGGGGCAACAAGCCGCCGAACGCGGGTTGCGTGACTCAACGGGGCCTTGCCCTTGGGGCCGAGAGCGAAAATCCCAGATCCGTGCAATGTCACTTTGAGAAGTGTGTGTCTAGAAAGCGCGCTGCCTCGCAAGGGACCAACCCTCGGCACCCTCGCTAGACCAACCCGGCCTGCCAGCTCATCACCAACCGACGCAGCCCAAGCCCACCGGCCCAAGCCCAACAGCCCGCAACCCTAAATCCGCTTCCGCGCGTTCAGCGCCGCGGTGATCGTGCCGTCGTCGAGGTAGTCGAGCTCCCCGCCGATCGGCACGCCTTGCGCGAGCGAGGACAGCGCCACGCCCGAGCCCTCGAGCTGGTCGGCGATGTAATGCGCCGTGGTCTGCCCGTCGACGGTGGCGTTGAGCGCCAGGACCACCTCCTCGACACCCTCCTCGGAGACCCGCTCCACGAGCTTCGGGATGCGCAGCTCCTCGGGCCCCACCGCGTCCAGGGCCGAGAGCGTGCCGCCCAGCACGTGGTAGCGCCCCTTGAAGACGCCCGAGCGCTCCATCGCCCAGAGGTCGGCCACATCCTCGACCACGCAGAGGATACCGCTCGCGCGGCGCGGATCGGCGCAGATGCCGCAGACCTCGGTGGTGCCGATATTGCCGCAGCTCAGGCATTCCCGGGCGCTCCGTGCCACCACCTGCATCTGCTCGGCCAGGGGCTGCAGCAGCACCGCGCGCTTGCGGATCAGATGCAACACGGCGCGCCGGGCCGAGCGCGGCCCGAGCCCCGGCAGCTTCGCCATCATCTCGATCAGGGCGTCGATCTCGGAGCGTTCGGCCAAATCCCCGGGCCTCAGAACGGCAGGTTCATGTCCTTGGGCAGGCCCAGGCTCTCGGTCAGCTTGGACATCTCTTCCTGCTGGCGCTCCTGGGCGCGCGCCTGGGCGTCCTTGATCGCCGCCAGGATCAGGTCCTCGACCACTTCCTTGTCGTCGCCGTTGAAGATCGAGGGGTCGATGTCGAGCGACTTCAGGTCGCCCTTGGCGCTGCAGCGCGCCTTCACCAGGCCGGCACCGGCCTCGCCCTCGACCACGATGTTGTGCATCTCTTCCTGCAGCTCGGCCATCTTGCCCTGCATCTCCTGGGCCGCCTTCATCATCTTGCCCATGTCGCCCAGGCCGCCAAGTCCCTTGAACATCTCGTCTCTCCTTTGAATCTCGCCGAGGCCTCCGGGGCCCCGCGCGTCGGTTCCGTCAGTCGTCCTCGAAGGGGTCCCATTCGTCCTCGACCTCGGGCAGCGCCTCGGCCTCGGCCTCCTGGGCCTCTTCCTCGGGAGTGCGCACCTTGAGGATGCGCGCCTTGGGAAAGGCCTCGAGGACCGCCTTCACCATGTCGTGGCCAGCGGCCTCCTGTTCAAGCGCCAGCTCCGCGGCGTGTTCGGTCTCGTAGATCGTCGGCGCCTCGCAGCCGTTGACCAGGGTGACCGCCCAGCGGTTGCCGGTCCAACGGGTGAGCGCCGCGCCGAGCCGCTGCGCCAGGTCCTGGGGCGCATCCTCGGTCGGGGTGAACTCGATCCGGCCGGGCTGATAGGCGGCAAGGCGGATGTATTTCGCGACCTCGACCTGCAGCACCCCGTCGCGATGGGCGCGGATGAGCTCGATCACATGCTCGAAGGTCGGATAGCGCGCCAAGGCCTCCTCGGCGGCCAGCGCGCGGACGGCCGAGCCCGACTGCGCCGAGGGGCCCGAAGGCCCGGCATGGGTGGGGGCGGGCGCGCCCTGGGCACCCTGCTGCGCCGAGGCACCGCCCCGGGCGCCCAGCCCGGCACCGCCGCCACCGCCGCCCGGCGGGCCGGGAGGCGGGCTCTCGGACTGGAGCTTGCGCAGCAGCTCCTCGGGCGAGGGCAGCTCGGCCACATGGGTCAGCCGGATCACCGCCATCTCGGCGCCCATCATGGCGTTGGGCGCGGCGGCCACCTCCTCGAGCGCCTTCAACAGCATCTGCCACATGCGCGTCAGGGGCCGCATGCCGAGCGACTGCGCCAGGCTCTGGCCGCGGGTGCGCTCCTCGGGCGAGATGGTCGGATCCTCGACCGCCTCGGGGGTGATCTTCACCACGGAAATCCAATGGGTGATCTCGGCGAGGTCGCGCAGGATCGCCATGGGATCGGCGCCATCGGCGTATTGCGCCGAGAGTTCCGCCAGGGCGCCCGCCGCATCGCCGCGCATGATGGTCTCGAAGAGGTCGAGCACGCGGGCCCGGTCGGCCAGCCCCAGCATCGCGCGGACCTGCTCGGCGGTGGTCTCGCCGGCGCCATGGCTGATCGCCTGGTCGAGAAGCGAGGTCGCATCCCGCGCCGAGCCCTCGGCCGCCCGCGTGATCAGCGCCAGCGCGTCCTCGGCGATCTGCGCCTCCTCGCGGTCGGCGATGCGGCGCAACAGCCCGATCATCACCTCGGGCTCGATCCGGCGCAGGTCGAAGCGCTGGCAGCGCGAGAGCACCGTGACCGGCACCTTGCGGATCTCGGTGGTGGCAAAGATGAACTTCACATGGGCGGGGGGTTCCTCCAGCGTCTTCAGGAGCGCGTTGAACGCGCTCGTGGAGAGCATGTGAACCTCGTCGATGATGTAGATCTTGTAGCGCGCCGAGGCCGCCCGGTAGTGCACGCTGTCGATGATCTCGCGGACGTCGCCGACGCCGGTGTTCGAGGCCGCGTCCATCTCGAGGACGTCGACATGGCGGCCTTCCATGATCGCCTGGCAATGCTCGCACTGGCCGCAGGGGTCGGTCGTGGGCCCGCCGGAGCCGTCGCTGCCGATGCAGTTCATGCCCTTGGCGATGATCCGCGCGGTGGTGGTCTTCCCGGTGCCGCGGATGCCGGTCATGATGAAGGCCTGGGCGATGCGGTCGGCGGCGAAGGCGTTCTTCAGGGTCCGCACCATGGCGTCCTGGCCGACCAGATCGGCAAAGGTCTCGGGCCGGTATTTCCGAGCGAGGACCTGGTAGGCTTGGGCTGTGGGCGTGTCGCTCATGCGCGGGATGGTCCTGTCTCTCTGCGGACTTGTCCAGTGCTCGGGGCGCGGGCCGCGCCAGAATCTTAGATAAGATTTTGGCGCCCCACAAAGTTATTTAACTTTGTGGGGCGCCGCAGGCTCAGTCGAGCGCGGCGTCGCAACGCGCGCAGACATCGGTATGGGCGTGCTGGCCCACGTCCGGCAGGATCTTCCAGCAGCGCTGGCACTTCTGGCCCTCGGCCTCGGCGAAGACCACCGCGATGCCCGGCACCTCCGCCAGGCGATAGGCGCCCTCGGGGGCGGGATCGGTGGTCAGCGTGATGTCCGAGGTGATGCAGAGCGTCGCGAAGGTCTCGGGGTTGGTCACGACCGCCGCGGCCTCCTCGGTCAGATGCACCACAGGCGCGGCCTCGAGCGAGGCGCCGATCACCTTGTCGCGGCGCTTCTCCTCGAGCGCGCCGGTGACCACGCGGCGCACCGCGCGCACCACCTCGGAGCGTTCGGCCAGCGCGTCGTCGCGCCAGTCGGCCGGGGTCTCGGGCATGTCCTGCAGGTGCACCGAGCTGCCCGCCCCGGGGAAGCGTTCGAGCCAGACCTCCTCCATGGTGAAGACCAGGACCGGCGCGAGCCAGGTGGTCAGCCGCTCGAAGAGCAGGTCCAGGACCGTCAGCGCCGAGCGCCGCACCAGGCTGTCCTCGGGATCGCAGTAAAGCGCGTCCTTGCGGATGTCGAAGTAGAAGGATGACAGGTCGATGGTGGCGAAGTTGAAGATCGCCTGGAAGACCTTCTGGAAGTCATAGGCGTCGTAGCCCTCGCGCACCACGCCGTCGAGCACCGCGAGCTTGTGCAGGATCAGCCGCTCCAGCTCGGGCATATCGGCGGGGGCCACCGCCTGGGCGGGGTCGTAATGCGCGACATTGCCCAAGAGGAACCGCAGCGTGTTGCGCAGCCGGCGGTAGCTGTCGGCCACGCCCTTCAGGATCTCCGGCCCGATGCGTTGGTCGGCGGTGTAGTCCGACTGGCTGACCCAGAGCCGCAGGATGTCGGCGCCGTATTGCTTCACCACCTCCTCGGGGACGATGGTGTTGCCCAGCGACTTGGACATCTTGTTGCCCTTCTCGTCGAGCGTGAAACCATGGGTCAGCACGCCGCGATAGGGGGCCCGGCCGCGGGTGCCGCAGCTTTGCAGGAGCGAGGAGTGGAACCAGCCGCGGTGCTGGTCGGTGCCCTCGAGGTAGAGGTCCGCGATCCCGTCCGCGGCGCCGTCCTCGCGGTCGTCCAGCACGAAGGCATGGGTCGAGCCGCTGTCGAACCAGACGTCGAGGATGTCGAAGACCTGCTCCCAGTCGTTCGGGTCGTAGTCGTTGCCGAGGAAACGCTCCTTGGCGCCTTCCTTGTACCAGGCGTCCGCGCCCTCGGTCTCGAAGGCCTCGAGGATGCGGGCGTTCACGGTCTCGTCGCGCAGGAGGAACCCCGGGTCGGTCGGCCGCGCGCCCTTCTTGGTGAAGCAGGTCAGCGGCACGCCCCAGGCGCGCTGGCGCGAGAGCACCCAGTCGGGCCGCGCCTCCATCATCGCGTGCAGGCGGTTGCGGCCCGAACGCGGCGTCCAGGTCACCTGGTCGATGGCGGTCAGCGCGCGCTTTCGGATCGTGGTGCCGAGCGCGTCCTGCCCGTCGCCCACGTCGCGGTCGATGGCGGCGAACCATTGCGGCGTGTTGCGGTAGATCACCGGCGCCTTGGAGCGCCAGGAATGCGGGTAGGAGTGCTTGATCTTGCCGCGCGCCAAGAGGCCGCCGACCTCGACGAGCTTGTCGATCACCGCCTTGTTGGCGTTCCCCTCCTTGCCGTTCTCCTTGAGGATCCGGGTGCCGCCGAAGAACGGCAGGTCCTCGCGGAAGGAGCCGTCGTCCATCACGTTGTAGGTGATCACCTGGTCGAGCATCCCCAGCCCGCGGTAGAGGTCGTATTCCTCCATCCCGTGCGAGGGCGCGCAATGCACGAAGCCGGTGCCTTCCTCGTCGGTGACGAAATCGGCGGCGCGGAAGTCGCGCAGCCCGTCCCATTCGCCCTCGCCGCCCTCGGCCCCGGCCAGCGGGTGGGCGAGCTTCAGCGCCGCAAGCTGCGCGGGCGTCACGTCGCGGAGGCGGCGCCACTGGCCTTCCTCGAGGCGGGCACGGGTGAAGGTCTGCTCGGCCAGCTTGTCGGCCAGGATGAACCGCTCGCCCACCGAGGCCCAGCATTCCTCGGGCGTGCCGGTGACCTCGTAGAGCCCGTAGGAGAAGTCCTCGCCGAAGACCACGGCCTTGTTCGAGGGGATGGTCCAGGGCGTGGTGGTCCAGATCACCACATTGGCGCCGACGAAGGTCTCGCGCGCCTCGGCGCGGGCCTGCACCACGGCCTCGCGTTCGGCGTCGCTGGCCTCTTCGTCCGAGACGTCGGCCTCGGGCAGGGAGAAGTCCACCACCGGGAATTTCACCCAGATCGTGAAGCTTTCCTTGTCGTGGTATTCGACCTCGGCCTCGGCCAGGGCGGTCTTCTCGATCGGCGACCACATGACCGGCTTGGAGCCCTGGTAGAGCGTGCCGTTCATCAAGAACTTCTGGAACTCGCCGGCGATGATGCGCTCGGCGCGGTAGTCCATGGTCAGATAGGGCCGGTCCCAGGCGCCGGTGACGCCGAGCCGCTTGAACTCGTCGCGCTGCACGTCGATCCAGCCCTCGGCAAACTTGCGGCACTCCTGCCGGAAGTCGACGATGTCGACGGCGTCCTTGTCCATGCCCTTGGCGCGGTACTGCTCCTCGATCTTCCATTCGATCGGCAGGCCGTGGCAGTCCCAGCCGGGGATGTAGCGCGCGTCGCGGCCCATCATCTGCTGCGAGCGCACCACCATGTCCTTCAGCACCTTGTTCAGCGCGTGGCCGATGTGCAGGTGGCCGTTGGCATAGGGCGGGCCGTCGTGCAGCGTGAAGGCCGGGCGGTCCTCGGCCTTGTCGCGCAGGCGGTCGTAGACGCCGATCTCCTCCCAGCGGGCGAGCCAGTCGGGTTCGCGCTTGGGCAGGCCCGCGCGCATCGGGAAATCGGTCTTGGGAAGGCTCAGCGTGTCCTTGTAGTCAGGCGTGTCGGTCACGGTGTCGGCGCACATTTCGGGCGTCCTCGGAAACGGAATTGGGGTGTCACGATGAGGGGCGGCGCGGCGGGGCAGACGCCTTTGTCCCGGCGGACCGTATCAGCACGGCGCCGGGCAGATAATTCGCTGGATGATCGGGATCAGGGTCATCTTGGCCGGGGTTATAGGCGCGGGCGGGGCGATGGTCCAGAGGGCGTGGGGATGGGGGTGTTCCGGCGGAAACCGGCGCGCGGACGGGCGGAAATCCGCCCGCGGGCAGGGGGCCGGGCCCTGCCGCGGTGCGGCGCGGCGGGAACCGGCCGGGGCGCGGGGCGGCTTTCGGCGGGCGCTGGCCCAGCCGGGGCAGGGCGCGAACCCGGCGCTCGGCGTGGCGCGTTTGTGGTCCAGACTGTCCCCGGTGCCCCCGCCGCCGCATCCCCGCTGCGGCGCGCAAGGCCCAGACAAGGGCCCACCGGGGGCGCAGCCAGCGAAAGGAACCAGACATGGCCTATAGCGACCACACGCGCCACGACATGAACCCCTACACCGGGCAGGTGAAGGACCCGATCGCCGCGCCGCGCTCGGGCCGGAGCGCGCTTTCGGGCATCTTCGTGGTGCTCGGGCTGATCGTCGCGCTGATCTTCGGCTTCAGCGTGATCGGCGGCGGCACCGGTCCGGTCGAGACCACCCCGGCGGACGACAGCGCCGCACCGGCGGATGGCGCGGCCCCGGCTCAGGGCGAGGCGGCCCCGACCGCCCCCGCGGCCGAGGAAGGCGCCGCCCCGGCCGGTGACGCCGCGCAGTAAGCGCCTCGGCGGCCTGAGCCACGCGAAGGCCCGTCCCGGAGTGGGGCGGGCCTGTTTGTTCGGGTCGGATAGCGGGCGGCTGCGCGTGGGGCGGGAGGCCGGGCCTGTCTACGGGTAGCCCTTCGCGCCGAACGCCCCGCCATCGGCGCACCGCTTCGGCCAAGCGACCGCCAAAAGGCCGCCGCCGAACCCGCCTCAGGCCCCGCCGGACTTCTTCTCGAACAGCCCCGTCAGGCTGGTCGTCACGATGCGCCGCACCGAGGGGCGGCGCTCGGGCGTGAAGGGCAGGGGGCGGCAGACCTCCATGGCGGCGACGCCCACCCGGGCGGTCAGCGCGCCGTTCACCAGCCCCTCGCCGAAGCGCCGCGACACCCGCGCCAAAAGCCCGCCGCCGAGGATCGGCTCGATCATGTCGTCGCCCACCGCCACCGCGCCGGTGGCTACGAGATGCGAGAAGACCGCCCGCGTCAGCCGCCAGGCCCCGAGCGTGCCCGAGCGGCCGCCGTAGATCTCGGCGATGCGCCGGATCATCCGCAGGTTCGCCGAGAGCGCCGCGGCCACATCGGCGAAGGCCAGGGGCACCAGCGCGGTGACCGCCGCGACCTGCCGGGCGGCCGCCTTGACCTCGGCCTCGGCGCGGGCGTCGAGCGGGGCGAGCAGCTCGCGTTCCCCCAGCGCCAGCAGCGCCTCGGCGTCGAGCACCTCGGCCTGGCGTTCGGCCAGCCGCTCGCGGCCCCAGCGGGCATCCTCGCGGCCCGCATAAAGCGTCATCAGCCCCGAGATCACCTCGCGCGCGCTGTCGAGGTTCTGCCCCGAGCGCGCCGTCTCGGCCTTGCGCTGCAGCCGGTCGAGCCGCGCCAGCCGGGCAAAGGCCGACATCTCCTTCACCGCGATCATCAGGCAGACCAGCAGGAACAGCCCGAAAAGCCCGGTCATCAGCCAGCCGAGGATCGGGTTGGCGGCGATCAGCCCGGTGACGAAGCCCCAGGCCGCGACCGAGAGGACCGAGACCAGGATCGCGCCTGCAAGCCCCCAGAACCAGCGCGCCAGCCGCGAGGTGCGGCGCCCCGCCAGCGCCGCGGCGGCGGCCATGGCCGCGCCTTCGGGCGGGGCGCCGCCCGGGCCGGTCTCGGGCACCGGCGGCGCCTCGGCGGGGCCGGGGGCGGCGGGGCTGCTCTCGTCGAGCTCGATCAGGACGGGGCGTTTGCGCTCGCTCACAGGCGGTCTCCGATCAGGAATTCGGCGGCGCGGTCGAGCCGGATGTGCGGCGGCCCGTCGCCGGGGCGCAGCGACAGGGGTGCGGGCGCGAAGCCCATGCCGCCGTAGTCGCCCGCCAGCCAGTCGCCCGCGCCGCCGTTCAGGAGCGCGCGCGGATCCTCGGGCAGCTCGCCCGGCCAGAGCGCCGCCTCGCGGCCGGTCTCCAGGAGCCGCCCGCGCACGCAGTCGAGCCGTTCGCCCTTGACCTCGCGGCTCTCCTCGACGGTGGCGCGCAGGCTCGCGAGTGCCATGGCGCGGGTCTTGGCACCGGCGAACTCCGCCCGGTCCGAGGCCGCCCGCGTCATCGCCTGCATCAGCCGCGCCAGCCGGTCGTGCTGGCTGTGGTGCAGGTGGTCGGCCTTGGTCGCGGCGAAGAGGATGCGCTCCACCCGCCGCCCGCGCAGAAGCTGGCTCAGGAAGGCATTGGGGCCGGGGCGGAAGGCGGTCAGGATCTCCGCCATGGTGCGGGTCAGATCCTCGAGCGCCTCGGGCCCCTTGTGCACCGCGCCCAGGGCATCGACCAGCACCACCTGCCGGTCGATCCGGGCGAAGTGGTCGCGGAAGAAGGGTTTGACGACGCGGGACTTGTAAGCCTCGTAGCGGCGCTCGAACTCGCGGTAGAGCGAGCGGCGCGGGGCCGAGCCGCCGGGCGGCAGCGGCGCGAAGGTCAGGACCGGCGAGCCCGCGAGATCGCCGGGCAGCAGGAAGCGCCCCGGGGTGCAGTCGGAATAGCCCGCCTCGCGCGCCGCCTGCAGGTAGCGCGTGAAGCGCTGGGCCAGCGCCTGGGCGCGGGCCTCCTCGAGCGGCGCGCCGGGGTCGGTCTCGGAAAGGGCCGCGCGGAAGTCCTCCGCCGTGTCCCGCGCTTCGAGCCGCGCCAGGGTCTCGCGCGACCACTCGGCGTAGCTTTTCTCCAGAAGCGCCAGGTCGAGCAGCCATTCGCCGGGGTAATCCACGATGTCGAGATGCACCGTCCGCGGCCCCTGGAAGCCGCCCAGGAACCCCGTCGGCTTGACCCGCAGCGAGAGCCGCAGCTCCGAGATGGCCCGGGTGCTCTCGGGCCAATGCGGGCTGGCCGAGGTCAGGGCGGCCAGATGCGTCTCGTAGTCGAAGCGCGGCAGCGTGTCGTCGGGCTGGGGCTGCAGGTAGGCCGCGGTGATCCGCCCCTCGGCGGCGGCGGCGAGCTGGCCCATGCGGCCGCGCTCCATCAGGTTGGCGATCAGCGCGGTGATGAAGACCGTCTTGCCCGACCGCGCGAGCCCGGTCACCCCGAGCCGGATCACCGGCTCGAAGAAGGCCCCCGAGACCCGGTCGCCCACGGCCTCGGCGCCGCGCGTCAGCCTGTCTGCCAGCTCGTCGAAAATCAAACCGCCTCCGCGTTCCGCTTGCGCCTGTTTTGCCTTGCCTCGGGGGAAGATAAGCGCTTGCGCGCCGGGCTGCCAGAGCGCCGGGCGGTTGCGGTGGGCCGGGGCTTCGCCCGCGCCGCCCTCTTGCCGCGCGCCCCGGCTTTGGCTAGGCGCAGGTTCCATGCCCCGTTACGCGCTCTTGGTGGAATATGACGGCGCCCCCTTCGCCGGGTGGCAGCGCCAGGCCGATCAGCCCTCGGTGCAGGGCGCGATCGAGGCCGCGCTCGCGCGTCTCGAGCCCGGCCCGCATACGATCGCCGCGGCCGGCCGGACGGATTCGGGCGTGCATGCCCGCGGCCAGGTCGCCCATGCGGATCTGGCCAAGGACTGGACGCCCTTCCGCCTGCAGGAGGCGCTGAACTACCACCTGAAGCCCGCCCCCGTGGCGATCCGCGCCGCCGCGCGGGTGAGCGAGGACTTCCACGCCCGCTTCTCCGCCGGCGAGCGGCGCTATCTCTTCCGGGTGCTGAACCGCCGCGCCCGGGCGGTGCTGGAGGCGGGCCATGTCTGGCAGGTGCAGAAACCCCTCGACCTCGAGGCCATGCGCGCGGGCGCCGCGTATCTGGTCGGCAAGCATGATTTCACCACCTTCCGCTCGACCATGTGCCAGGCGAAAAGCCCGGTGAAGACCCTCGACGCGCTGGAGATCACCGAGCGCGAGACCGAGGCCGGGCGCGAGATCCGCTTCGCCCTGCGCGCGCGCTCCTTCCTGCACAACCAGGTGCGCTCCTTCGTGGGCACGCTGGAGCGCGTGGGCGCCGGCGCCTGGGCACCCGAGGACGTGGCCCGCGCGCTCGCCGCCGCCGACCGCGCCGCCTGCGGGCCGGTCGCGCCGCCGCAGGGGCTTTACCTGATGGGGGTGGGCTACCCGGAGGATCCCTTCGGCTGAGGGGTGGTGCGGTCCGGTTTTTCTGGCGCTGGGTTTGGCGGTTGGTGCTTTTGTCTGACCTTGGAGCCCGTTGAGGGAGCGAGGGGGCTGTCTGCCCCCTCGCGCTCCCCCGAGAGGTATTTGTGGCCCGGTCAAGCCTGGGGGTGGTTGCGTGGGAAGGTGAGGGGGGCGCGCCGGGCCATGCTGTGGCGTTCTTTGGTGAGGGCGAGGGGGCTGTCTGCCCCCTCGCGCTCCCCCGAGAGGTATTTTCAGCCCGGTCAGGCCTGGGTGGGGGTGTGCGGGCTGGTGAGGGCGCGCGACGGGCCATGCGTGGGGCGGCGCGCGCGGGCTGCGGTCGACTGTCGCGGCGCTGGACGCGGGGGAGGGCGCGGCTAGGTCCGGCGGCATGGAACGCGCATTGGTGATAGGCGCCTCGGGCGGCATCGGATCGGCTCTGGCCGCCGAGCTGGAAGAGCGGGGCATGGAGGTGACCGGGCTGTCGCGGTCCCGCGACGGGCTGGACGTGACCGACGAGGCTTCGGTCGCGGCGGCGCTTGGGGCGCTCGAGGGGCCCTACCACCTGGTCTTCTGCGCCACCGGCGCGCTCGAGATCGGCGGCGCGCGGCCCGAGAAGACCATCCGCGAGCTCGACCCCGAGGCGGCGCTGGCGCAGTTCCGGCTGAACGCGCTGGGCCCGGCGCTGGTCCTGAAACACGCCCTGCCGTTGGTGCCCCGGCGCGAGCGCGCGGTCATGGCGGTGCTCTCGGCGCGGGTCGGCTCGATCGGCGACAACCAGATCGGCGGCTGGTATTCCTACCGCACCGCCAAGGCGGCGGTGAACCAGCTCGTGCATGGCGCGGCGGTGGAGTTCGCCCGTTCGCACCGGCACCTGGCCTGCGTGACGCTGCATCCCGGCACCGTGGCCACGGCCTTCACCGAGAAATACGCCGACAAGCACCCGACCGTGAGCCCCGGCGAGGCCGCGACGCGGCTGGCCGACGTGCTGGAACAGCTCGAGCCCACGCATACCGGCGGCTTCTACGACTACGCCTTCTCGGAGATCCCCTGGTGAGCCGGCTGGTCCTGGTCCTGGGCGATCAGCTCTCCGAGGGGCTCTCGGCGCTGCGCGCGGCCGACCCCGAGCGCGACGTGGTGGTCATGGCCGAGGTCGCCGAGGAGGCGGGCTATGTCGCCCATCACCCCAAGAAGATCGCGCTGATCTTCGCCGCCATGCGCAAGTTCGCGGCGCGGCTGCGCGACGCGGGCTGGGAGCTGCGCTACACCGCGCTCGACGACACCGAGAACAGCGGCTCGATCCCGGGCGAGCTCTTGCGCCGGGCCGAGGAGCTGGGCGCCAGCGAGGTGATCGCCACCCAGCCCGGTGAGTTCCGCCTGATCGCCGCGCTCGACGAGATGGGGCTGAAGGTCACCCAGCTGACCGACGACCGCTTCCTCACCGATCTCGACTGGTTCGAGGATTGGGCGCGGGGCCGCAAGAGCCTCCGAATGGAGTATTTCTACCGCGAGATGCGCAAATCCACGGGCTACCTCATGGAGGAGGGCAAGCCCGCGGGCGGCCAGTGGAACTTCGACCACGACAACCGCAAGCCCGCCCCGGGCGAGATCGCGGCCTCGGGGCCGATGCGCTTTACCCCCGACGAGACGGTCGAGGAGGTGCTGGACCTCGTCGAGCGCCGCTTCGGCAACAGCTTCGGCGAGACCCGGCCTTTTTGGTTCGCCACCGACCAGGGCGAGGCGCGCCGGGCGCTGACGCATTTCGTCAAGACCGCCCTGCCGCGCTTCGGCGACTACCAGGACGCCATGATGGGGGAGGAGCGCTTTCTCTATCACGGGGTGATCTCGGGCTACATGAACATCGGGCTCCTCGACCCGCGCGAGGTCTGCGACGCGGTCGAGGCGGCCTGGCGCGCAGGCGATGTGCCGATCAATGCCGCCGAGGGCTTCATCCGCCAGGTGATCGGCTGGCGCGAATACATGCGGGCGATCTATTTCCGCGAGGGCCCGGAGTATCCCCGGCGCAATTGGCTGAACCACCAGCGCGGGTTGCCGCCGCTTTACTGGGGGGCGGAGACCCGGATGCGGTGTCTTGCGAAGGCCGTGGAACAGACCCGCGAGGAGGCCTATGCCCATCACATCCAGCGGCTCATGGTCACCGGCAACTTCGCGCTTCTGGCGGGCATCGACCCGGCCGAGGTCGAGGAGTGGTACATGCGGGTCTATTTCGACGCCTTCGAATGGGTGACCGCGCCCAATACCGTGGGCATGAGCCAGTTCGCAGACGGCGGGGTGATCGCCTCGAAGCCCTATGTCTCCTCGGGCAGCTATATCGACCGGATGTCGGATTACTGCGGCGACTGCGCCTACAGCGTGAAGACCAAGACCGGCGAGGGGGCCTGCCCGTTCAACCTCCTTTACTGGCATTTCATGGACCGCCACCGGGAGCGATTCGCGAAGAACCCGCGGATGGCGCAGATGTATGCGACCTGGGACCGGATGGGCGCGGAGAAGCAGGAGACGATCCGGAACGAGGCGGAGGATTTTTTGCGGCGGTTGTCGGATGGGGAGGTGGTTTGAGGGTGGGGATGCTCTAGGCAGTTGGCTGGGGCTGTTTGTTAGGGCTTGGAGTGAAACCCGGTGGACCGTCGCTGACGTTCGGGCCACGCCGCTTCAGAGCCTTCAGAGCCTTCAGAGCCTTCAGAGCCTTCAGAGCCTTCAGAGCAACTTACGCCCGCAGCCCAAGCGCTCTTTTTGAACCCTGGGCGCTGCCAAGAACCCCCAGTTCGTCTATGCGTCAGTTCGAAGGGCTGCGCCTCCAGCCAGCGCCCCTTGCGCCCGAATAGCACCGAAGGTGCCGGGCGCGCGCCGGACCGGCCCGATGGGCCGGCGCTCCTTGGGGTGGCGCGCATAGCTCACATTGAGCCCTGACCTTGTTGGGATAAAGCGCGCAGCTCAGAGGGCGGAAGCGCCGGCCCCCGGTCCGGCGCGCGCCCTCTGGTGGGCTTGGTGAGAGGGGGGGGTGATGGAGGGCGTCGGCAGCGCAACAGCGCCTGGCGTGCAGGGGCGCTGGGCCGAATTGGGCGCAAGGAGGGACCGGGCGCTGCGAACCGTTGAACTCGCCGCAGGCAGACTCCGCGTCCAACACGCCCCTCACCCGTGGGCGCCGATCTGCGCGGAGCGAACCATTAAGCCCGACGCACGCAGGCTTCGCGCGCAACAGGCCCCTCACCCCGGGCGCCGATCCAGGCGGAGCGCCGCGTGGAGCCTGCCGCGTAAGCTCCGCGCCCAACACGCCCTCACCCCAACGCCGTCACCACCTTCGCGCCGGGCTCCAGCGTCCGGTGCACCGGGCATTTGTCGGCGATCTCCAGGAGCCGCGCCCGCGTCTCCTCGTCGAGATCCCCTTCGAGTCGCAGCACGCGGTGGAAGACATCCACCTTGGCACCCCCCGAGGCGGCGTCCTCGGCGTGGCGCTTGTCGTGGCAGACGTCGACCTCGACATGGGTCAGCGGCAGCCCCTTGCGGCGCGCGTAGAGCCGGAGCGTCATCGCCGTGCAGGCGCCGAGCGCCGCGCACAACAGGTTGTAGGGCGTCATCCCCTGGTCGCTGCCGCCCACCGCTTCCGGCTCGTCGGCGGTGATGTGATGCGGCCCGGCGACCACGTCCTGCAGGAAGCCCGCGGCGTCGTTCTCGGTCACGCGCACCACGCCCTCGGGCGCTTCGGGGCGGGCGGGCGGCGCGGGCAGATCGAGGTAGCGCCGGGCCCAGGCGGTGATCACCGAGGCCGCGTATTCGGCGTCTTCGGGGCGGCTGACCAGGTGGTCCGCCTCGTCGAGCGTGACGAAGCTTTTCGGATGCTTGGCGTGGGAGAAGATCGCCGTGGCGTTCTCGATCCCGACCGTGGCGTCGCGCGGGGCGTGCAGGACCAGGAGCGCGCGTTTCAGCCCGGCGATGGCAGGGGCGAGCCGGGCCTCTGAGACATCCTCGACGAAGCCCTGGCCGATGCGGAAGGGCCGCCCGGCCAGCGAGACCTCGGCGACGCCCTCGCGGGCGATCTGTGGCAGGGCGGCGGCGAAGTTATGGGTGACATGACCGGGGTCGCAGGGCGCGCCGATGGTGGCCACCGCCCGGGCCGAGGGGATCTGGCCCGCGGCCTTCAGCACCGCCGCGCCGCCGAGCGAATGGCCGATCAGCAGCGCAGGCGCGAGGTCGCGGGCGGCCAGGGCCTCGGCGGCGGCCACGAGGTCATCCACGTTCGAGGTGAAGGAGGTGTTCTCGAACTCGCCGCCGGAATGGCCGAGGCCGGTGAAGTCGAAGCGCAGGACCGCGAAGCCCTCGGCGGCGAGCTGCCCCGCGATGCGGCGGGCGGCGGCGATGTCCTTGCCGCAGGTGAAGCAATGGGCAAAGAGCGCGGCGGCGCGGGGTGGCCCTGCCGGCAGGTCGAGCCGGCCCGCGAGAAGGTCGCCATTGGCGCCGGGGAAGGTGAGTTTCTCGGTCGGCATGGCGGTCTCCTTTGGGGCGGTGCGGTGGTGAGGCGTTCCGAGGTAGCCTGCGAGGAGATCTAGGCAGAGCGCGGGGGGCGATTGGGGAAGATTACCCGGGTTTCACGCCATTCTGATCTGGGTTTCGGCGGGTGACGCCTTCTGCGTCGGAGTTGCGCGCTGCGCCAACCGCTCTCGCAACCTGCGCCCGGACCGCGCCGCAGGCGCAGGGCGCGCGCCGGACCGGCCCCTTGGGCCGGCGCTCTTGTGAGTGGCGTGCTTAGCTATCCCCTAGCCCTGACCTTGTTGGGATAAAGCGCGCTGCTCGGAGGTCAGTAGCGCCGGCCCCCGTTCCGCCGCGCGCCCTGCGCCTGCTCTGGGGGCGGGGGCTTTCTAGGTGTGGGGTGGATCTATGCCCAGGGGGCGGGGATGGTTTCCCAAGGGTTGGGCGGGGGTGCAGAGTCCCACCTTTTCGGGGGCTGCATCCTCTGGGGACCGCATCCTTTTGGGGCTGCCTCGCTCGAGCCGTCACCCGCCCCGCCTAGACCCTCAGTTGCCTTCGCCCGCTTCGCCGTCCTCGCCGTCCGCGCCGTCCTCGCCGTCACCCGCCTCCGAGGCCCCGCTCGCCTCCGCGGTGCCGCCGGTCAGGGCGCCGTTGACCCAGTCGCCGCTGGCTTCCTCGCCGGTGGCGTAGCGCATGGTGCCCTCGCCCTGGCGCTTGCCCTCGACGAAGGTGCCCTCGTAGACATCGCCGTTGGCATAGGTCGCCACGCCCTCGCCGGAGATCGCGCCATTGTCCCAGTCGCCCTCGTAGCTGAAGCCGTCGGGCATCTCGATCCGGCCCTCTCCGTGACGCTCGCCGTCCTGGAAGCCGCCGGTGTAGACCGTGCCGTCGGGATAGGTGGCGGTGCCCTGGCCTTCGCGTTCGCCCTCGACCCAGGCGCCCTCGTAGCGGTAGCCGTCGGGGTAGGTCATCACGCCCTGGCCGTGGTTCTTGGCGTTCACGAAGCCGCCTTCGTAGACCAGCCCGTTGGCGTATTCGGCGCGGCCCTGGCCTTCGATCACGCCTTCGACCCAGTCGCCCTCGTAGGTCGAGCCGTCGGGATAGGTGATCTTGCCGCGGCCATTGGCGAGATCGCCCGCGAATTCACCCTCGTAGACCGAGCCGTCGGGATAGCTCACCCGGCCCTGGCCCTCGATCTCGCCGCCGACCCATTGGCCGGTGTAGACATAGCCGTCCTGGCCCCGGAAGGTGCCCTCACCCTCGCGCTGGTCGGCGACGAAGGCGCCTTCGTAGACATCGCCGTTGGCATAGGTGACCTTGCCCTGGCCCTCGCGGCGGCCGGCCACGAGTTCGCCCTCGTAGACATCGCCGTTGGGCTGGGTGAGCGTGCCGGTGCCGTCGATCTGGCCGTCGTCCCACATGCCTTCGTAGATCAGCCCGTCGGGCATGGTCAGCTTGCCCTCGCCGTCGCGCTGGCCGGCCGAGACCCGGCCCTCGTAAACCGAGCCGTCGGGGTAGGTGATCGTGCCGTTGCCTTCCTTCTGGCCGTTCACCCAGTCGCCCTCGTAGGTGTAGCCGCCGGGCGAGGTCATGGTGCCGCGCCCGTGGTGCAGGGCGTTGCGGAAGGAGCCCTCGTAGCGCACGCCGTTGGCATAGACGGCGATGCCCTTGCCGGTGATCTTGCCGTCGACCCAGGTGCCCTCGTAGGTGCCGCCGTCGGCGAAGATGATCCGGCCCACGCCGTCCGGTTTGCCGGCCTCGAACTCGCCTTCGTAGACCGAGCCGTTGGGAAAGCGCGCCTCGCCCTGGCCGCGGATCTCGCCCGCGACCCATTCGCCGGTGTATTCGTAGCCATTGGGCAGGCGGTAGGTGCCGGTGCCGTGCTGGAGGCCGTCCTGGAAGGTGCCCTCGTAGACGCCGCCGTCGTCGTATTGCTTGGTGATGACCTCGCCGTCCTGGGCGAGCCCCGCCCCGGCTGCGGCGAAGAGCGCGGCCAGGAGCGCCGCGCGCGAAAGTCCCTTGTGGAATGCCATGTCTGCTCTGCCCCGCCCAGATTGGCCGCGTGCTGCGGGCTTGTGTCGAAACTAGTGAAGGCGGGGGGCTGACACAACGGCTTTCCCGGAGAGGGGGAGGGGGGCGGTTGGGTGGCAGGGGGGAGGTGTCTTGGGATTTCGGGTGGTGGGCCTTGGTGCCACTCACCGCCAAATGGGCCCGAACACCCAAACGCCACTCATTTTGGCGCCCCAGCCGTCGCAGACCCACTTCTTGCGCCCGAACAGCATCGGAGATGCCGGACACTTGTTGGCCCCCGACCTTGGAGAGCGTTGCGCCTTCTTGCGCCCGAATAGCATCGAAGATGCCGGGCGCGCGCCGGACCGGCCCCTTGGGCCGGCGCTCTTGTGAGTGGTGTGCGCCGATCATCGCTAGCCCTGACCTTGCGTGGATTAAGCGCGCAGTTCGGAGGGCGGTAGCGCCGGCCCCCGGTCCGGCGCGCGCCCTCTGGTGGGCTTGGTTGTGCTGTGGTTCCGGGCGCCTGGGAGCGGCCGCGCGAGCTCTCCAAGCGTCAACACGGGATGCCGTCCGTACAATCACCGTCGTCCTTCAGATCAACCGTCATCCGCCATCCGGTCGTCCACACATCCACCAAGCCACCCGCGACCACCCAACCACCCCGCCGCCCAACCACCCAACACCCCCACCCACACTTCCCCTCGCGTGGCGTTCTGCTATGTGGGCGGCAAACCACTGCAAGGTGACGGATCATGCCCGATAAGTTCCGGCTGACGCTGGCGCAACTGAACCCGACCCTCGGAGACCTCTCCGGCAACCGCGCCAAGGCGCGCGACGCCTGGGAGGCGGGCCGCGCGGCGGGGGCCGACCTCGTGGCGCTGCCCGAGATGTTCATCACCGGCTACCAGACCCAGGACCTGATCCAGAAGCCCGCCTTCCACGCCGCCGCCATCGAGGAGGTCCGCGCGCTCGCCCGCGACTGCGCCGAGGGCCCGGCGCTGGCCATCGGCGCGCCCTGGCTCGAGGGCGCCGAGCTCTTCAACGGCTACCTGATCCTGCAGGGCGGCGAGGTGCGCACCGCGGTCCTCAAGCACCACCTGCCGAACTACGCGGTCTTCGACGAGGTGCGGCTCTACACGCCGGGGCCGATGGGCGGGCCCTACGCGGTGGGCAACACCCGGATCGGCAGCCCGATCTGCGAGGACGCCTGGTTCGAGGACGTGGCCGAGACCCACCAGGAGACCGGCGCGGAGTTCCTGCTGGTGCCCAACGGCTCGCCCTACCACCGCGAGAAACACGACGAACGGCTGAACCACATGGTCGCGCGCAGCGTCGAGACCGGCTTGCCGCTGATCTATCTCAACATGGTCGGCGGCCAGGACGACCAGGTCTTCGACGGCGGCTCCTTCGTCTTGAACCCCGGCGGGCAGCTCGCCTGCCGGCTGCCGGTCTTCGACGAGACCGTGACGCATGTGGACCTGACCCGCACCGAGGCCGGCTGGCGCGCCGAGCCCGGCCCGATCGCCGCCCAGCCCGACACCTGGGAACAGGACTACCGCGCCATGGTCGAGGCGCTGCGCGACTACCTCGGCAAGTCGGGCTTCTCCAAGGTGCTGCTGGGGCTCTCGGGCGGGGTCGATTCGGCGCTGGTCGCGGTGATCGCCGCCGATGCCATCGGGCCCGAGAACGTGCGCTGCGTGATGCTGCCCTCGGAGTATACCTCGGAGCATTCGCTCGAGGACGCCAAGGCGGTGGCCGGCAACCTCGGGTCGCCTTACGACTTCGTGCCGATCGCCAAAGGCCGCGACGCGATCACCGAGACGCTGGCGCCGCTCTTCGAGGGCCGCGCGCCGGATGTCACCGAGGAGAACCTGCAGTCGCGGCTGCGCGGGCTCCTGCTCATGGCGCTGTCGAACAAGTTCGGAGAGATGCTCCTGACCACCGGCAACAAGTCCGAGGTCGCGGTGGGCTATGCCACGATCTACGGCGACATGGCGGGCGGCTACAATCCGATCAAGGATCTCTACAAGACCCGCGTCTTCGAGACCTGCCGCTGGCGCAACGCCAATCACCGCAGCTGGATGAAGGGCCCCGAGGGGCTGGTGATCCCCGAGCGGGTGATCTCCAAACCGCCCTCGGCGGAGCTGGCCGCCGATCAGAAGGACAGCGATTCGCTGCCCGAATACGAGGTGCTGGACGGCATCCTCGAGGTGCTGATCGAACAGGACGGCTCGATCGACGACTGCGTGGCGGCGGGCTTCGACCGCGCCGACGCGGTGCGGGTGGAGCACCTGCTCTATCTCTCGGAATACAAGCGCTTCCAGTCGGCGCCGGGGGTGCGGCTGACGCCCAAGGCCTTCTGGCTCGACCGGCGCTACCCGGTGGTGAACCGCTGGCGCGACGGGCGGCGGTAGGCGGGGCGCGCGGGGCTTGTCCGCCTCCGGGCCGCGGCTTCGGGGCGCGGGCGAGCCAGGCCGCGGGTTCGGGGCGCGGGCGAGCTAGGCCGCGCTCATTCCCACCAGCGGTCGATCGTGGCGATGTCCTCGTCGGACCAGCCGAAGTGATGCGCCAGCTCGTGCACGGTGACATGGGCCACGAGGTCCTCGATCTCGACATCGCCGCGGTCGCGCCATTCGGCCAGGATCGGCTCGCGGTAAAGCCAGATCGTGTCCGGCCAGGGGGCCGGGTCGGCGACGCTTTTCTCGGTCATCGGGATGCCGTCGTAGAGGCCGGTGAGCTCGATCGGGTCGGGGATCTCCAGCTCGCGCAGGATCTCCGCGTCGGGCCAGTCCTCGACGCGCAGGACGATCTCGGCCGCCCCGCGCGCGAAGGCCGGGGGCAGGGCGGCGATCGCCCGCCGCGCCATCTCTTCCATCTCTTCGAGGCTGACCTCGGGCACCTGTCTCTCCCGTCTCGCGTCTGACGTCCCGCGAATGTGGGGCGGGGCGGACGCGATGACCAGAGGCGCTTGGGCAAAGGCCGCGATTCGGGGCAGGCTGGGGGCATGGCAGAGTTGAAGACCCGCCCGACCGGCGCCTCGGTGCCCGCGTTCCTCGAATGTGTGACGCCCCAGCGGCGGCGCGCCGAGGGCGTGGCGCTCGACGCGATCTTCCGCGCCGCGACCGGCTGGGAGCCGGTCCTCTGGGGCGAGAGCATCGTCGGTTACGGCAGCTACGATTACACCTATGCCTCGGGGCGCTCGGGGCATTTCCTGGCGACCGGCTTCTCGCCGCGGGCCTCGGCGCTGTCGATCTACATCCTGCCGGGCTACGCCGATTTCGGCCCGCTGCTCGCGCGCCTCGGGCCGCATCGCACCGGGCGGTCCTGTCTCTACGTGACCCGGCTCGAGCGGATCGACACCGGGGTGCTGGGCGAGCTGATCCGCGCCGGGCTCGAGGATTTGGCGCGGCATTGGCCGGTGCGGGGGAGTTGAGGGGGCTTTGGGGGCTCGGTGTGATGGTCGGCGCTTTGGTGAGAGGTGCGGGGCTACGGTTAGACGGTCGCGGCTTGGGCAGCAACGGTGCGTTCCTTAAGACGGTGGCGACCTTCCTCCACCGCCGAAAACCCCACCACCGATAACTTCGCGCCCCAATCACCGCCCGCGCCCCCCTTGCGCCCGAATAGCACCGAAGGTGCCGGGCGCGCGCCGGACCGGCCCGATGGGCCGGCGCTTCTTGGGATGGCGTGCACAGCTTATCGCTTGCCCTGACCTTGCCGCGATAAAGCGCATAGCTCGCAGGGCAGCAGCGCCGTCCCCCGGTCCGGCGCGCGCCCTCTGGCGGAGCGTGTCGAGAGGGTGGCATGGCGCCAACTCTGCCCAGTGCTCATTGCACAAGCCGACACCTCAATTCCCCGCGCCCCCCTTGCGCCCGAATAGCACCGAAGGTGCCGGGCGCGCGCCGGACCGGCCCCTTGGGCCGGCGCTTCTTGGGGTGGCGTGCATAGCTCATTGCGAGCCCTGACCTTGCGTGGATAAAGCGCCTCGCTCCGAGGTCGGCAGCGCCGGCCCCCGGTCCGGCGCGCGCCCTCCGTCGACGTCGCGCGCAACGCCCGCCCCCTCAGCTCAGCGGGAACTCCGCCAGCGGCTCGTAGACCGGGCCGTCCTTGGTCAGGATCGACTCGTAGAGCACCACCTCCTCGGCGGGGATCTCCTCGACCGCCATGCGGCTCTCCACCCCGAGGAAGCGCGCGAGCTTGCCCTCTTCCTCGGGCGTCAGCCGCTCGGGCAGGCGGGCGAAGGTGACATGCGGGCGGAAACGGCGGCGCTCGAGCACCAGCCCCGCGCCGACGAGCCGCGACTTCACCCGCGCCTGCAGGTCGCGCAGGGCGGCACCGCCCTCGGCCTCCATGGCCAGCGCGGTGCCGAAGCTCGCGATGCCGGAAAGCCGGAACTGGAAGCGCGGCGGGCTCAGGGTTTCGAGCGCATCGGCGGCCTCGCGCAGGAGCGCCTCCTCGACCTCGCCCAGGAAGGCCAGCGTCAGATGCAGGGACTCCGAGGGCAGCGCGCGGCCGAAGCCCAGCCGTTCGCCCATGGCCTCCAGCACCTCGGCATCCGAGGGCGGCAGGGGCAGGGCGAGAAAGGCGCGCATGGGAAACCTCGCAAAACCGGGCAGCATCAGGCCCGAGGCTTGACCCATGGCCGGGCCCCACGCAAGGGCCGCGATATGGACAAGACCCGGCCTTTGTGAAAGACGCAGCCTTCGTAGTCACCCCAAAGCCCGGGACAGGACCATGACCGTCACCCGCTTCGCCCCTTCGCCCACCGGCCATATCCACGTGGGCAACCTGCGCACTGCGCTGATGAATTACCTGATCGCGAAGAAGGCCGGCGGCACCTTCATCCTGCGCATCGACGACACCGACCCCGAGCGGTCGAAGGAAGAATACGTCGACGGCATCAAGCGCGACCTTGAGTGGCTGGGCCTCGGCTGGGACCGGGTGGAGCGCCAGTCCGAACGGCTCGAGCGCTACCATGCCGCGGCCGACGAGTTGCGCGAGAAGGGCCGGTTCTACGAGGCCTTCGAGACCCCCACCGAGCTCGACCTGAAGCGCAAGAAGCAGCTCAACATGGGCCGCCCGCCGGTCTACGACCGGGCGGCGCTGGCGCTCTCGGAGGACGAGAAGGCGGCGCTGCGCCAGGAGCGCGGCGACGGGCACTGGCGCTTCAAGCTCGAGCACCAGCGCATCGAATGGGAAGACGGCATCCTCGGCGCGATCTCCATCGACGCGGCCTCGGTCTCGGACCCGGTGCTGATCCGCGCCGACGGGCAGTTCCTCTACACGCTGGCCTCGGTGGTCGACGACGTGGAGTTCGGCGTGACCCATGTGGTGCGCGGCTCGGACCATGTGACCAATACCGCGACGCAGATCCAGATCATGGCCGCGCTCGGCGCCGATCACCCGGCCTTCGCGCATCACTCGCTCTTGACCGGCCCCGCGGGCGAGAGCCTCTCGAAGCGGCTCGGCACGCTGGCGCTCAAGGACCTGCGCGAGGCGGGCGTCGAGCCCGAGGCGCTCTGGTCGCTGATGGCGCGGCTCGGCTCCTCGCAGCCGGTGGAGCTGCGGCTCTCGCTCGAGGAGGTGGCCGAGGGGTTCGAACTCTCGCAGTTCGGCTCGGCGCCGACGAAGTTCGACGTGAACGACCTTTATCCGCTGAGCGCGCGCAAGTTGCACCGGCTCTCCTACGAGGACGTGGCCGAGGAGATCGCGGCCCTCGGCGTGCCCGAGGACAAGGCGCCGCTGTTCTGGCAGGTGGCGCGGGAGAATATCACCACGCGCGGTGATCTCGCCGGCTGGTGGCGGATGTTCTCGGAAGGCGGCGATCCGAAGATCGACCCGGAGGACGCGGATTTCGTGGCCGAGGCCATGACGCTCCTGCCCGAGCCGCCCTATGACGCGGAGACCTGGGCGACCTGGACCCAGGCGGTGAAGGAGCAGACCGGCCGCAAGGGCAAGGGTCTCTTCATGCCGCTCCGCCGCGCCGTGACCGGCATGGACCGCGGGCCCGAGATGGCCGACGTGATGCCGCTGATGCAGGTGGTGCGGGCGAAGAAGGGGTGAGGGGGCTGAGGGCGTTTTGGGTTGTCTCCGGGCCGGTTGGTCGGGGGTAGCGCGGCGCTGACGCCTGATCATGGAGCCTGTGGGCGGTAAAAGCGCCCCAAGGCAGCCCCCGCGCCCCTCCAACGCCAACACCCCCTAACTATCTCTGCCCCCGAAGCGCCCCCTTGCGCCCGAAAAGCATCGAAGATGCCGGGCGCGCGCCGGACCGGCCCGATGGGCCGGCGCTCCTTGGGGTGGTGTGCTTAAATCGCCTCTAGCAATGACCTTGCGGGGATAAAGCGCATAGCTCGGAGGTCAGCAGCGCCGGCCCCCGGTCCGGCGCGCGCCCTCTGGTGGGGCGTGTTGGAAGGGGGAGCGGGAGGGGAGGTGGTGTCGCGATTGCCGGGGCCGGGCGCTTCGCCCCACACTCGGGCCGGGCGCTTCGCCCCACACCCCGCGCACACCCCGCTTCACCCCTACCCGGTCACCTTCAACCCCCGCTCGGCGAGCGCCGCGTCGACCCAGGCGGTCTCGCCTGCCGTCAGCCGCTGGGCGCGCGGGTAGCGCGGCGTCGCGCGGTCGTCGAGGATCGGCGTGCCGTCCCAGCCGTCGGTGGTCTCGAAGAACCGCTGCGCGCCGGCCTCGCCGAACATGTCGAGATAGCCCTGCAGCACCACGTCGAGGTAGCTCAGTAGGATCGGCCGACCCGCATGCGCCGGGGTCCGGGTCGCCGCGGGCACCGAGTAGATCGCGATCGAGGCCAGGTTCTCCACCTCGTGCACGACGACCGATGTCGCATCCAGTCGGTCGTATTCCGCCTCGCGCTGATCGAGCTTTTCCCAGTCCCCGCCGGGGACCGCGGCGATCAGGCCCTCGATCTCGTCGCCGGCGGCCGGAACCGCGGTCAGAACCGCCAGCGGATGGGCCTCGACGGCCACCCAGGCACGGCGCCAGCCGGCCGCCCGGGCCACATGCGCGGGGCGGTTTTCATGGGTGCGCTGGTTCACCAGGGACCCGTAGCCGAAGAAAAAAGGTGTGGTCATGTGACCCTTTAAGGCTGCATGGTGCCGAGAATCAACCGCGTGTAGCCCTCACTGCACGCCCAAAATCCAAGCGGCATTCGGGAGGCGGACCGATGCGCGTCACCAAACGAACCAATATCGCGGTTCGTGTCTTGATGTATTGCGCGGTGCATCGCGACCGGCTTGTGACCAAGTCGGAAATCGCGGGAGCCTGCAACGCATCCGAACATCATCTGGGCCAGATCGTGAACCAGCTCGCGCAGCTGGGCTATATCGAGACCCGACGTGGGCGACACGGCGGGCTGAAACTGGGCCGCGAGCCGGGCGAGATCCGCCTCGGCGCGCTGTTCCGGGCCTTCGAGGCGAAATCGGCGCTGGCCGAGTGCTTCCTGGCCAAGGGCAACACCTGCCCGCTGGTCGGCGCCTGCCGGCTGCAGGGCGTCTTGCACAGCGCCGGAGAGGCCTTCTTCGACGCGCTCGAGGAGTTCTCGCTCTCCTATCTGGTCGATGACAACGCGGCGCTCGACAAGCTCTTCGCGCTGGTCGAGCAGCCGCTTGCCTCCGCGAAGGTGCTCGATTAACGTCTGGCCGCAGCAGCGGGAGAACCGGCCAAGGCCGGTGCCGAAGGAGCAACCGCCCCGGAAACTCTCAGGCTTCAGGACCGTTGCTGGTCAACACTCTGGAGAGAGGCCCGCGCGCCGAGGCGCGGCGGGTCCGCCGAAGGGATAGCGATCTCAGGCACCGGGACAGAGGGGGCGTTCCCGGCGGGCATATGTCCGCCGCCACCTGTGCCGGCGGCGCGCTGCCGGCCGAGACGACGGAGGGGACGCCGTGACCGAGCGGACAGCCGACAAATACGCCGACTGGCAGAGCCATGACTGCGGCTGCGGGATGCCGCATGGGCCCGACGGCGGCCATGCGCCGGGCTGCGACGGCGCCGCGCCCGAGGCCGGCGAGGCCCGCACCGAAGAGGGCCTTCTGAAGACCCCGCTGCATGCCCTGCACGAGGAGCTCGGCGGCAAGATGGTGGAATTCGCGGGCTATTCCATGCCCGTGCAATACCCCATGGGCGTCCTGAAGGAACATCTGCACACCCGCGAGAAGGCCGGGCTCTTCGACGTCAGCCACATGGGCCAGGTGCTCCTGGTGCCGCGCAAGGCCGCCGCCGCCGAGAAGCTCGAGACGCTGGTGCCGCAGGATATCATCGGCCTGAAGGAAGGCCGCCAGCGCTATGCGCTTTTCACCAATGACGCGGGCGGGCTCGAGGATGACCTGATGGTCGCCAACAAGGGCGATCACCTCTTCCTCGTGGTCAATGCCGCCCGCAAGGCGCCCGACATCGCGCGGCTGCGCGCGGGGCTCGAGCCCGATGTGGTGGTCAAACATGTGACCACCCGGGCGCTCCTGGCGCTGCAGGGCCCCAAGGCCGAGGCGGTGCTGTCCGCGCTGGCCCCCGAGGTCGCCGAGATGCGCTTCATGGATGTGCGCGACGTGGTCGTCGACGGCGTGGAGCTCTGGGTCTCGCGCTCGGGCTACACCGGCGAGGACGGCTACGAGATCTCCGTGCCCGCCGATGCCGCCGAGGACTTCGCGCGCAAGCTCCTCGCGCATGACGACGTGGCGCCGATCGGGCTCGGCGCCCGCGACAGCCTGCGGCTCGAGGCCGGGCTCTGCCTTTACGGCCACGACATCGACGAGACCACGACGCCCGTGGAGGCGGCGCTTTCCTGGGCGATCCAGAAGGTCCGCCGCGCCGATGGCGCCCGCGCCGGCGGCTTCCCCGGGGCCGGGCGCATCCACGCCGAACTGGCCGAATCCGCCTCGCGCGTGCGGGTCGGGCTGACCCCCGAGGGCCGCGCGCCGATGCGCGAGGGCGTGGCGCTCTTTGCCGCCGAGGACGGCGCCGAGCCGGTCGGCGTGATCACCTCGGGCGGCTTCGGGCCCAGCGTCGGCGGCCCGGTGGCCATGGGCTATGTGCCCGCCGCCCTGACCGCGCCGGGCACCGTCCTATATGGCGAGCTGCGCGGCCGCCGCCTGCCGGTCGCCGTGGCGAAGCTGCCCTTCGTCGCGGCCAATTTCAAACGCTGACCAGAAAGAACGAGGAACCCCGCGTGACCAAATACACCGAAGAACACGAATGGCTCGAGATCGACGACGAGAACGTCGTGACCGTGGGCATCACCCAACATGCCGCCGAACAGCTTGGCGATGTGGTCTTCGTCGAATTGCCCGATGCGCCCAAGACCGTCTCCAAGGATGACGAGGTCGTGGTGATCGAGAGCGTGAAGGCCGCCTCCGACATCCTCGCCCCGCTCGACGGCGAGATCATCGAGGTCAACGACGCCATCGTCGACGACCCCTCCAAGGTCAACGACGACCCCGAGGGCGAGGCCTGGTTCTTCAAGATGCAGATCGAGGACGCCTCGGCGCTCGACGAGTATATGGACGACGCGGCCTACAAGAAATTCATCGCCTGAACCGGCACCGGGCCGGCGGGCGGACAGGGACCAACCGGGCCGCGGCGCGCCAGCAAGGGCGTGGCGCCGGCCCCCGATTTCGAGGGAAGGCGGAGATGAGCTTCAATCCCACCGATTACGACCCCTATGACTTCGCCAACCGGCGCCACATCGGCCCGTCTCCGGCGGAAATGGACGAGATGTTCGCGACCCTCGAGGTCGCCGACCTCGACGCGCTGATCGACCAGACGGTGCCGAAGAACATCCGGCAGGAGGCGCCGCTCGACTTCGGCGAACCGCTGTCGGAGCGTCAGCTGATCTTCGAGATGCGGCAGATCGCCAAGAAGAACAAGGTTCTGACCACGATGATCGGCCAGGGCTACCACGGCACGGTCACGCCCCCGGCGATCCAGCGCAACATCCTGGAAAATCCCGCCTGGTACACGGCTTACACGCCCTATCAGCCCGAGATCAGCCAGGGCCGGCTCGAGGCGCTCCTGAACTACCAGACCATGGTGTCGGACCTCACCGGGCTCGAGATCGCCAATGCCTCGCTGCTCGACGAGGCCACGGCCTGCGCCGAGGCGATGACCATGGCGGGCCGGGTGGCCAAGTCCAAGAGCAAGACCTTCTTCATCGACGAGAACTGCCACCCGCAGAACATCGAGGTGATGAAGACCCGCGCCGCGCCGCTCGACATCGAGGTGGTGGTGGGCGCCCCCGAGGATCTGGACCCGGCCTCGGTCTTCGGCGCGATCTTCCAGTATCCCGGCACCTACGGCGGGCTCTCGGATTTCTCCGAGGTGATCTCGCGGCTGCACGAGGCCGGCGCGCTCGGCATCGTCTCGGCCGACCCGATGGCGCTGTGCCTCCTGAAGGAGCCGGGCGCCATGGGGGCCGACATCGCCGTCGGCACCACCCAGCGTTTCGGCGTGCCGATGGGCTATGGCGGGCCGCACGCGGGCTATATCGCCACCAAGGACGCCTACAAGCGCGCGCTGCCCGGCCGTCTGGTCGGCGTCTCGGTCGACGCCCATGGCAACCGCGCCTACCGGCTGGCGCTGCAGACCCGCGAGCAGCACATCCGCCGCGAGAAGGCGACCTCGAACGTCTGCACCGCGCAGGCGCTTCTCGCGGTCATGGCGGGCTTCTACGCGGTCTTCCACGGACCCGAAGGGCTGAAGGCCATCGCGCAGCGCATCCACCTCAAGGCCGCGACCCTGGCCAAGGGGCTCGAAGAGGCGGGCTTCGCCGTCGAGAACGACAGTTTCTTCGACACGGTGACGCTGGACGTGGGGCTCTTCCAGAAGGGCATTCTGGCGGCCGCGGTGCGCGAGGGGGTGAACCTGCGCCCGGTGGGCCGCACCCGCGTGGGCATCACGCTCGACGAGACCACGCGCCCCGAGAAGATCGAATCGGTCTGGCGCGCCTGCGGGATCGAGCGCGACTACGCCGAGGTCGCCGACTACCGGCTGCCCGAGGGGCTGATCCGGCGGTCGGACTACCTCCAGCACGAGGTCTTCCACATGAACCGCGCGGAGACCGAGATGATGCGCTACATGCGCCGTCTCGCCGACCGCGACCTGGCGCTCGACCGGGCGATGATCCCGCTCGGCTCCTGCACGATGAAGCTCAACTCCGCCGCCGAGATGATGCCGATCTCCTGGCCGGAGTTCTCGATGCTGCATCCCTATTGTCCCAAGGACCAGGCCGAGGGCTACTCCGAGCTGATCACCGATCTGAACGAGAAGCTCTGCGCGATCACCGGCTATGACGCGATCTCCATGCAGCCCAATTCCGGTGCGCAGGGGGAATACGCGGGGCTCCTGACCATCGCGGCCTATCACGCCGCCCGCGGCGAGGGGCACCGCAAGGTCTGCCTCATCCCGGTCAACGCCCATGGCACCAACCCCGCCTCGGCGCAGATGGTCGGCTGGAAGGTCGTGCCGGTGAAATGCGACGAGATGGGCTCCATCGACCTCGAGGATTTCCGCGCCAAGGCCGAGAAGCATTCCGCCGACCTGGCCGGGATCATGATCACCTATCCCTCGACCCACGGGGTCTTCGAGGAGACGGTGAAGGAGGTCTGCGAGATCACCCATCAGCACGGCGGGCAGGTCTATATCGACGGGGCGAACCTCAACGCCATGGTCGGGATCTCCAAGCCCGGCGACCTCGGCGGCGACGTCAGCCACCTGAACCTGCACAAGACCTTCTGCATTCCGCATGGCGGCGGCGGTCCCGGCATGGGGCCGATCGGCGTGAAGGCGCATCTGGCCGAGCATCTGCCCTCGAACCCGGTGTCGGGCCAGGCGCCCGGGCCGGTCTCGGCGGCGCCCTTCGGCTCGCCCTCGCTGCTGCCGATCTCCTGGGCCTACATCAAGATGACCGGCGGCGCCGGGCTGACCCAGGCGACCAAGGTGGCGATCCTGAACGCCAACTACATCGCCAAGCGGCTCGAGGGCGCCTATGACGTCCTCTACAAGGGCCAGGAGAACGGCCGCGTCGCGCATGAGTGCATTCTCGACGTGCGGCCCTTCCAGAAGACCGCGGGCGTGACGGTGGACGACATCGCCAAGCGGCTGATGGACTGCGGTTTCCACGCGCCGACCATGTCCTGGCCGGTCTCGGGCACGCTCATGGTCGAGCCGACCGAGAGCGAGACCAAGGCCGAGCTCGACCGCTTCTGCGACGCCATGCTGGCGATCCGCGAGGAGATCCGGGCGATCGAGGAAGGCCGGATGGATGCGGAGAACAACCCGCTGAAACACGCGCCGCACACCATGCAGGACCTGGTGAAGGACTGGGACCGGCCCTACAGCCGCGAGGCGGGCTGCTTCCCGCCGGGCGCCTTCCGGGTCGACAAGTACTGGCCGCCGGTCAACCGCGTCGACAACGTCTACGGCGACCGGCACCTGATCTGCACCTGCCCGCCGATGGAGGACTACGCCGAGGCGGCGGAATAGGGCTTTCGGGCTTTCTATGAGGACAAGCGAAACGCGCCCCGGCCATCTGGTCCGGGGCGCGTTTGCGTTGGGGCGAGGGGGATCGGGCAGGGGGCGGCCGCGACGCAGGGCAGGGGCCGGTGTGCTGTAGGGCAGGAGCCGGTGTGCTGTAGGGCAGGGGGCGATGGTGGTGCCGCGAGAGGACCGGGGCCTGTCGGGGCCATGTAGGGGCCGGGCAGGGCCTCCTCGGGCCTCACAACGGCCCGAGAGGTCCTACAGCAGGCCCTCGACGGGGCGGGACCGGCCCCTCGGCCCTCACAGCCGCCTGAGAGCTCCCACAGCAGGCCCGCCCGGCCCCGAGGCCCCTCAGTCCAGCAGGAACGACCAGAGGTCGCGCAGCCGCTCCCAGGTGGGCTTGTCGGCGGCGGCGAGCAGGTAGCCCTCGCGCCGGCCGGCGCGGTAGTCCGACCCGTCGAGCATCGCCACATGGCCGCCCGCCTGTTTCGCGATCAGCGCGCCCGCGGTGTGGTCCCAGGGCGTCAGCCCGGCGGAGAAGACGAAATCCACCCCGCCCTGCGCAAAGACCCGGTATTCATGGCAGCCGCAGCGCAGCTGCATCGCGCGCAGGAGCGTCGGGAAGGTCGCGGCCATGGAGGCGCGCTTCTCCTCGGGCAGGAGGCTCAGCCCGACGAAGCCCGCCAGATCCTTGATCTCGCCGCCGCCACCGGCGCGGACCGGCAGCGCGCCCCGGCGGCTCTTCACGAATTCCGCGGCGCTTTCGCTGTCGGCCCAGATGCAATCGTCCATCACCGGGTCGTAATGCATCCCGAAGACCGGCACGCCGTAGCGCGCCACCGAGACGATCACCCCGAAGGTCGAGAGCCCGTTGGCGTAGTTCCAGGTCCCGTCCACCGGGTCGACGAGAAAGGCCATCTCGGCCTCGGCGATGCCCGTCTCGATCTCGGGATGCTCCGAGGCGGCCTCTTCGCCGACGATCAGCGCATGCGGGAACATCTGCTGCAGGCCGCGGGTCAGCATCGCCTCGGCGGCACGGTCGGCTTCGGTCACAAGGTCCTGCGGGCCGGACTTGGTGGCGATCTCGGAAGGCGCGAGCCGGCGGAAGCGCGGCAGGATCTCGGCCCGGGCGGTGCGCCGGACGAGGTTCAGCACCTGGCGCTTCTGCGCGCGGGTCAGCGTGGTGATCGGGGCGGGAAGGCTGTCGGACATGGGCCGGGGGCTCCTGTTGTCTTGGTGCGCGGGGGCGAGGGGTAGACCAGCCCCGCCCCCGTGCCAAGTCTCATTCCCGGGCGCGCAGCACCTGGGCCGGCCGGGCGGCAAGGGGCCGCCAGACGAAGGCGAGCCCGGCCAGCAGCGTGGCCACCAGCCCGCCCGCCACGATGCCGAGCGCCGAGGGCCAGATCACCGCGTAGCTGGTCTCCATCAGGAAGACCGAGACCGCCCAGCCGCCGAGGATGCCCGCGACGATGGCCACGAGCCCCGCGCCCGCGCCCAGGAGCGCCGAGCGCAGCGCGAAGCTTTTCAGGATGCGCGGGCGGCCCGCGCCCAGCGTCTTCAGCACCGCCGCCTCGTAGGTGCGCGCCTGTTCGCCCGCCGCCGCCGCGCCGATCAAGACCAGGAAGCCGGTGACCAGCGTCGCCGCCGCGCCCCAGCGCACCGCCTCGGCGATGCCGTCGAGCAGGATCGAGACCCGGTCGATGGCGTCCCGCACGCCGATCGCGGTGATGTTGGGATAAGCCTCCGAGACGGAGCGCAGGATGCGGGCCTCCTCCTCGGGGTCGGCATAGACGGTGGAGATGAAGGTATGCGGCGCCGCCTCGACCGCGGCGGGGTTCATGGTCATCACAAAGCCGATGCCCGCGGTGGAGAAATCCACCACCCGGAAGGAGGTGATCTCGGCGCTGATGTCGCGCCCGAGGATGTTGACGGTGATCACGTCGCCGAGGGACAGGCCCAGCTCCTGCGCCTCTTCCTGGGCGAAGCTGATCTCGGCGGGGCCGCTGTGGTCCTCGGCCCACCATTCCCCGGCGACGACGCGGGTGCGCTCGTCGGGCTGGGCGGCATAGGTGATGCCCCGGTCGCCGCGCACCACCCAGTGATCGCCCGCCACCTCGGTCGCCGGCGCGCCGTTGATCTCGGTGATGACGCCGCGCAGCATGGGCGCGCTGTCAACGCGGCTCACCGCCGGGTCGTCGACGATCTCGCGGAAGCCCTCCATCTGGTCCTTCTGGATGTCCACGAAGAAATAGGAGGGCGCCACCTCGGGCAGGTCGCGGTCGATGGCGCTGCGCAGGTTGCCGTCGATCTGGCCGATGGCGGCCAGGACGGCGAGGCCGAGGCCCAGCGACAGGACGACCGAGGCGGATTCCTCGCGCGGGCCGCCGATCGAGGCCAGGGCCCATCTGAGCGCCGGGCGCCCGCGCGCCCCGGTGGTGGCCGCGCGCGCCGCGAAGCGGATCAGGTAGGCCGCGCCCACCAGGATCAGGAGCGAGCCGAGGATGCCGCCCGCGGTCCAGAGCGTCAGCTCCGCATCGCCCGAGAAGACCATGGCCGCGCCGACCAGCGTGACCAGCAGAAGCGCGGTCACCGCCAGGTAGATCGGCGCGGGCAGCGCCTTGGCCGAGGAGAGCGCGTCGCGGAAGAGCGTCGCGGCGCGGACCTCCTCGGCGCGGGCCAGCGGCCAGAGCGTGAAGAGAAGCGCGGTCAGCACGCCGTAAAGCGCGGCCTCGGCCAAGGGCGCGGGGTGCAGCGTGAAGAGCGTCGGCACCGGCAGCGCGTCCGAGATGAGCGGCGCGAAGGCCAGGGGCACGCCCGCGCCCAGCACCAGACCGATGGCGATGCCCACGACCGCCAGCACGCCGACCTGCAGGAAATAGGTGAGGAAGATCGTCTCGCGCGTGGCGCCCAGCGTGCGCAGCGTGGCGATGACCGAGGTCTTGCGCGCCAGGTAGGCCCGCACCGCCGCCGAGACACCGACCCCGCCCACGGCCAGGCCAGACAGGCCCACCAGCACCAGGAAGCCGCCGAGCTGGTCGACGAACCGCGCGGTGCCGGGCGCGCCGTTCCGCGCATCGCGCCAGCGGATGCCGGCGTCGCGGTAGCGGTCCTCGGCCTCGGATTTGATCGCGTCGAGGTCGGTGCCCTCGGGCAGGAGCATCCGGTATTCGGTCTCGAACAGCGTGCCGGGTTCCAGAAGCCCCGCGCCCTCGAGCGCCTCGGTCCGCACCATGGTCCGGGGGCCGAGGTCGAAGCCGCCGCCCGCGTCGTCGGGCTCGGTCTCGAGGATCGCCGAGAGCGTGAAGGTCTTGGAGCCCAGCCGGAAGTCGTCGCCGGGGGAGAGCCCCAGCCGGTCGGCGAGGATCGGCGCCATGACCGCGCCGTCGCCCGCAAGCGCCTCGGAAAGCGGCATCTCCGGGGCCAGCACGACCTGGCCGAGCAGCGGATAGGCGCCGTCGATCGCCTTGATCTGGGTCAGCCCGCGCTCCGCGCTTTCGCCTTCGCCGACCACCGCCATGGAGCGGAAGTCCACCACTTCCGAGATCTCGGTCGAGACGCTGTCGAGCCAGGCGCGCTCTTCCTCGGTGGCGTAGCGGTAGGTGAACTGCGCCTCCGCCTCGCCGCCCAGCAGGACCGCGCCCTGGTCCTCGAGCCCGGCCTGGATCGCCGAGCGCACCGAGCCGACGCCCGCGATGGCGGCGACGCCAAGCGCGAGGCAGGCCAGGAAGACGCGAAAGCCCTTGAGACCGCCGCGCAGCTCGCGCCGGGCGAAGGTCGCCGCTGTCCGAAAGCTCATTCCGCCGCCTCGGCCATCTTCTCGGAGGCCAGGCGCCCGTCGTTCAGCGTCACCACCCGGTCGCAGCGCGCGGCAAGGTCGGGGGCATGGGTGACCAGCACCAGCGTCGCGCCGTGGCGGTCGCGCAGCCCGAAGAGCATGTCCATGATCGCAGCACCATTAACCCCGTCGAGGTTGCCGGTGGGCTCGTCGGCCAGGAGGATCTCGGGCCGGGGCGCGGCGGCGCGGGCCAGGGCCACGCGCTGCTGTTCGCCGCCCGACATCTGCGACGGGTAGTGATCGGCGCGATGCCCGATGCCGATGGCCTCGAGCTCGGCGCGGGCCTTGTCGAAGGCGTCGCGGTCGCCCGCGAGCTCCAGCGGCGTGGCGACGTTCTCCAGCGCCGTCATCGTCGGGATCAGGTGGAAGGACTGGAAGACCACGCCCATGTGATCGCGCCGGAAGCGCGCCAGCGCGTCCTCGTCCATGGCGGTCAGGTCGCGCCCGAGCGCCGAGACCCGCCCGGCGCTGGCGCGCTCGAGCCCGCCCATGACCATCAGGAGCGAGGACTTGCCCGAGCCCGAGGGGCCAATGAGGCCCAGCGTCTCGCCCTTGGTCACCGAAAGCGTGATGTCATGCAGGATCTCGACCGTCCCGGCATTGCCGTTCAGGCTCAAGGTCACATCTTCAAGCGAAAGAACGTGATCCGAAGGTGAGGCCATGTCGCGCAAATTCCCGCCCGTGCAAATGTTCAATTCGTTCACATATGGGGCGCGTCCCGGCGCCTTCAACGCGCTGGCGGCGGTGGTTTTGCTGGCGGCGGGTGCCGGCGCGGCCAAGGCGGAAACCCTCGAGGTGGTGGCGCTGGGGGACTCGCTGACGCAGGGCTATGGGCTCGCGCAGGGCGAAGGGCTGGTCCCGGTGCTGCAGGGCTGGCTCGATGCGGCGGGGGCCGATGCCGAGATCGTGAACGCCGGGGTCTCGGGCGACACCACCGCGGGCGGGCTGTCGCGGGTCGGCTGGTCGCTCAGCCCCGAGAGCGACGCGATGATCCTGGCGCTCGGCGGCAACGACATGCTCCGGGGCATCGCCCCCGAGGTCGCCCGCGAGAATCTCGACGGGATCCTGGCCGAGGCCAGCGCCCGCGAGCTGCCGGTGCTGCTGGTCGGGCTGGAGGCGCCCTCGAACTACGGGCCGGACTACAAGCAGGCCTTCGACGCGATCTATCCCGAGCTGTCGCAAGCCTATGACACGCTGCTCTATCCCGCCTATTTCGCCGCGCTGACCGAAGAGAGCGACACCGCCGAGGCGGCGCGGGCCTACATGCAGCCCGACGGCATCCACCCCAACGCCGAGGGCGTGGCGCGGATCGTCGAGGACCTTGGGCCGGTGGTGCTCGACCTGATCGAGCGCGCGCGGGCGGAGTGAGGTCCGGGGGCAGGGGGCTGCCGGGGTGACTTGGTCGCGGCGCGTCACCCGGCGTTGCCAGGCCGCGCTCCCGCAGGCATCAAGGACCAATCGCACCTTCCCCCGACCATGAAAAAAGGCGCCCCCGCCGGGGCGCCTTTTCGGTCACATGAGGATGTGCCCTCGGTCAGACCAGCTCGAGGTTGACCGCCGAAGCCCGGCCATCGCGACCGGTCTGCAGCTCGTAATTGACTTTCTGGTTGTCGGCGAGGCCTGTGAGGCCGGACCGCTCGACCGCCGAAATGTGGACAAAGACATCCTTGCCGCCGGATTCCGGGGCGATGAAGCCGTAACCCTTGGTGGTGTTGAACCATTTGACGGTGCCAGTGGCCATCGTCGTGCTCCTTAGTCGTAGTATAGTCCTGCCCGCGGTATTGCGGCAGGCCGGCCTAGTCAGTGGAAATCGAGAGACTGGCCTTGGTCGAAGGAGCAGGTCGATTGTCGTAACGCAGCAAGGGCAGGATTCTTTTTTTTGTCGCGTCTGGCAAGAATTTTTGCGCGCCTCCGAAATGCGCTGACGAAGCCGTGATTGACCGGGGACGCACTTGCCGGACGGGTTCCGCGCGCCATTTCTGAAGATGGGAAAACCCCCGGGGTCATTTGGTGACGAGGAGCAGGAAAATGACACGAAACGAGATGCTTGAGCGCTACAGCCGGCAGAAGGCGCAGCTCATGCGCCACCGCGACATCGAGGACGGTCAGGCCGGCGGGCTGGCCTATGCGGCCTTCGCCACGAAGTCCGCCTTCGACCAGAGCCCGGCCTTCCGCGGGCTCGCGCACGCCGCGAAATTGTTCAACATCGCCGCCGCGGGCGTGATCCCGATTCTGCTCGTGCTCTACATGATGGGCTGAGCCGCAACCGGCGCGGGCAGGGTCCCGGGCCGGGCGGCACCGGCGGCCGCAGGATCAGCCTGTCGGATCTGTGGGGAAGATGCGCGCCCTTCAGGCGTCGTGCAGGTCCGGGCGCAGCAGCAGGGCCGCGGCGAAGAGGCTGACGCCCAGCAGCGAGGCCAGAACGTAGAGGGTGAACGCCGCCCCGAGGCTCATCCCGAAGAAGGCCCAGCCGGCGGCACTGGCCACGGCACCTGCGAGACTTGCTGCGATGAGGGCGATCACCAACATTCCGCGCCTTTCCTGAGGGAGCTTCGGGCAGCCTCGCTGCCGGGCGTCAATAAACCGTTTACGCCCCTCATTTGCGGCAACTTCAAGGCAGGCGCGCGGCGATCCCGTGCCGTTTGTCGCGCGGCAGCGTCAGCGCCCGCCAGATGTGCCGCGGCATCCGCGCGGCGAGCTTGCGGGTGATGTCGGCATATTCCAGCTCTCCGGCCAGGAGCCGCAGGTAGTCGTCCTTGAGGCTGCGCGAGTTGCGGAAGCCCGCGACGAAGGCGTCGCGCAGGAGCGGCTGGAACAGCACCGGGCGGATCAGCCGGGCATGGGCCATGGCGCGATGGGTGGGACCGAGCGCCCGGCGATAGCGGATCAGCGCGCGCTCCGGGCGGCCCTCGGAGAGCGCGGCCTCTGCGGCCTCGGCGGCAAGCCGGCCGCTTTCCATGGCATAGGCGATGCCCTCGCCGGTGATCGGATCGACCAGCCCTGCCGCGTCCCCCGCAAGCAAGACGTGGCCCGCCCCCGGCACCCGGCGCGGTGCGCCGAAGGGCAGGTATTGGCCCTTGATGCGCGGCGTGCCGCTGACGCCGCGCTCCGCCAGGTAGGCCGCGAGGCTCTCGCGCATCTTGGGGTTCCGCGCGTGGATGCCGCCAAGGCCCACCGTCGTGCCGCAGGTCTTCGGGAAGACCCAGCCATAACCCCAGGCGGCGGCACCGAAGTCGATGCGGAACCCGGTCGGGTCGCTGTCCTCGGGCAGTTCCACCTCGAGCGCGAAGCCGATCTCCTTGGGATCGAACGGCCGCCCGAAGAGCGCGCGGGCGACGCCGCTCGAGACCCCGTCGGCGCCGATCAGAAGCGGCGCGGACAGCTCGGTCTCGCCCACCCGCAGGGAGGGGCGGGCGCCGTCGAGCGCCAGCGCCTCGGGGGCCTGGCCGGTGAAGGTCCGGGCGCCCGCGGCACGGGCGGCCTCGAAAAGCGCCAGGTCGAGGCTGCGCCGCATGGTCAGATGGATCGGGGGGATGTCCTCGAAATGCCCGAGCGTCTCGCCGAAGGCGCCGAAGGTGATCGCGCTCCGGGTCAGATGCGGCGCCTCGGGCATCTCGCCCCCGAAGGCCCGGGCGAAGGCGCCCTGCGCCCGGCCCGAGAAGGCCCCGCCGCAGAGCTTGTCGCGCGGGAAGTCGGCGCGGTCGACCAGCGCCACCGACAGCCCCGCCCGGGCCGCCGAAGCCGCCGAAGCCGCCGCGGCGCTTCCCGCCGGTCCGGCACCGACGACGATCAGATCGAACTCGATCCGCCGCGCTGGCCCGGGTCCGCCCACGTTCAGATGACCGTGACCTTGGTCCCCGTGGGCACCCGGTTGTAGAGGTCGATCACGTGATCGTTGATCATCCGGATGCAGCCGTTCGACACCGAGCGCCCGATCGAGGAGGGCTGGTTGGTGCCATGGATGCGGTAGAAGGTGTCGCGGCCGTTCTGGAAGAGATAGAGCGCGCGGGCGCCAAGCGGGTTGTTCGGCCCGCCGGGCTGCACGTAGTCGGTGCCGCGGAACTTCTCGTAGGCCTCGGGCTCGCGCTCGATCATCTCGTCGGTCGGGCGCCAGGTCGGCCATTCCTTCTTGACCTCGATCACCGCCTCGCCCTGGAACTCGAGCCCGGCGCGGCCGACGCCGACGCCGTAGCGGCGCGCCTGTCCCGGCGCATCGACGAAATAGAGGAAATGCGCCCGCGGCAGCACGATGATCTGCTGCGGCGCCAGCGAGGATTTCACCTTCACGGTCTGCGGCTGGTAGATCGGCTCGAGCTGGAAGCCCTGGGCGCGGGCCAGGCTCGGTGCCGCCAGCGCGGCCGTGGCGGCGGCGACGAATGTGCGACGGTTGATCATGGACGGTCCCCTTCGGTTCGAGCAGCCTTGCCGGTATCTGCCCATTGTCTGCGCTTCGCCCGGCCGGGCAAGATGACGGCCGGTCAAGCCTTGGTGTGCATGTCGCGCCGGTCACACCCCGCATCGGGGCCGCCCCGGCGTCTGGACAGGAGCAACACGCAGCCCGCACCGCCAGTTCCCGGCAGCGAATTCGCCGCGCCCCCTTTCATTCGCAAGCCGGAATCCTTAGTATTTGCGCCAAGTGGCGAGAACCTGCCCAGCTGCGGCCTCGCCGAAACCCACTCCCAGAACAGAATTGGATGTTCCATGACCGAGGTGAAAACCGGCGACACCGTTCTTATTCATTATACCGGAACCCTGACCGATGGCTCGACCTTCGATTCGAGCGCCGGCCGGGACCCGCTCGAGTTCACCGTGGGCTCGGGCCAGATCATTCCGGGCCTCGACAAGGTACTGCCGGGCATGACCGTCGGCGACAAGAAGTCGGTCGAGATCCCCGCGGACGAAGCCTATGGCCAGCGCCAGGACGAGGCCTTCCAGGCCGTCCCGCGCGAGCAGATCCCCGAGGATATCCCGCTCGACATCGGCACCCAGCTGCAGGTGCAGACGCCGAACGGCCAGGTGATGCCGGTGACCGTGGCGGAGGTGAACGACAGCGAAGTTACGCTCGACGCGAACCACCCCCTTGCAGGCAAGGACCTGAACTTCGATATCGAACTTGTCGAGATCAAGGCAGCCTAAGCCGAGATCCAAGACAAACCTCGAAGGCGCGTCCCCATAGCGGGGCGCGTCTTTTTTTTGTTGGTTTTTGGCAGTTTGGTGGGTCCGGGCCGCCTGCGGCGCCCCGGACCGGGGGGCTCTGCCCCCTCAGCGGGCGTGCCGCCCGCATTCACCCCCGAGGTATTTTTGCCAACCTGAAGCAGGTGGGGTGGGGTGCGGGTGGGGTGTGCTGCGCTTTAAGTTGAGGCGGGCGCGGGTTGGGCGCGCGCGCGTTTTGTCCGGCGGCGCGCGGGTTGTGAGGTCGGGGTTTGGGCGTTGGGACCGAGAGGGCGCGCGCGGGGCCGGGCTTGTGAGCGGGGCCCGGCGCACGCCGGAGTGGCCTTTGTCAGTCCCGGCGGCCGGAGAAGCGCGCTTGCCAGTCCTCGCGCTCGGCGTCGGTGATCTTGCGGAAGGTCACATCGGGCACCGTGAAGGCGTGGCCGGGCGCGAGCGCCTGCAGCGCGGCGTCGACATCCTCGGGCCAGGCGGCCTCGGGGTCCTGCATGGCCTCCAGCAACTGGGCGGCGGCATCGGGGATGAAGGGCTCGGAGAGCACCGCGAAGAGCCGGATCAGGTTCAGCCCGAGGCGGATCTGCATGGCCGCCTGCGCGGGGTCCTCCTTGAAGGTGGCCCAGGGCGCGGCCTCCTGCAGGTATTCGTTGCCGAGCACCCAGATCCCGCGCAGCGCCATGGCGGACTTGCGGACCTCCATGGCCTCCATCTGGCGGGTATACTCGCCGAGCTTCTCCTGCAGGTCGGCGACGAGCTGGCGTTCGCGCTCCGTGAAGGCGCCGCCCTCGGGCACCTGCTCGCCGAACTTCGAGCGGCAGAACTTCGTCACCCGGCTGGCGAAATTGCCCAGGACATCGGCGAGGTCCTTGTTCACCGAGCTCTGGAAGTTCTCCCAGGTGAACTCGGCGTCGGAGCTTTCGGGGGCATGGCTCAGGAGCCACCAGCGCCAGTAGTCCGCCGGCAGGATCTCGAGCGCCTGGTCCATGAAGACGCCGCGGCCGCGCGAGGTGGAGAACTGCCCGCCCTCGTAGTTCAGGTAGTTGAACGACTTGATGTAGTCGACGAGCTTCCAGGGCTCGCCCGAGCCGAGGATCGTCGCGGGGAAGGACAGCGTGTGGAAAGGCACGTTGTCCTTGCCCATGAACTGGGTGTAGCGCACGTCCTCGGCGCCCGCGTCGGTGCGCCACCAGCGCTGCCAGTCGGTGCCCTTGCCGGCCTCGACCCATTCCTGGGCGCTGGCGATATATTCGATCGGCGCGTCGAACCAGACGTAGAAGACCTTGCCCTCCATGCCCGGCCAGTCGGCGTCGCCGCGTTTGACCGGGATGCCCCAGTCGAGGTCGCGGGTGATGCCCCGGTCCTGCAACCCGTCGCCGTCGTTCAGCCATTTCTTGGCGATCGAGGTGGTCAGCACCGGCCAGTCGGCCTTGCCGTCGATCCAGGCCTCGAGCTCGTCCTTCATCTGCGACTGGCAGAGGAAGAGATGCTTGGTCTCGCGCATCTCCAGGTCGGTGGCGCCCGAAATCGTCGAGCGAGGATCGATCAGGTCCACCGGGTCGAGCTGCTTGGTGCAATTGTCGCATTGGTCGCCGCGGGCGCTCTCGAAGCCGCAGTTCGGGCAGGTGCCCTCGATGTAGCGGTCGGGCAGGAAGCGGCCGTCCTGCGGCGAATACATCTGCGTCTCCGAGACCTCGCGGATCAGCCCCGCCGCGTCGAGCCGCCCGGCGAAATGCTGGGTCAGCGCGTGGTTCTGCGGCGAGGAGGAGCGCCCGAAATGGTCGAAGGAGAGGCGGAAGCCCTCGGCGATGCGGGACTGCACTTTGTGCATCTCGGCGCAATAGTCGGCGACCGGCTGGCCGGCCTTCTTGGCGGCGAGCTCGGCGGGGGTGCCATGCTCGTCGGTGGCGCAGAGGAAGAGCACCTCGTGGCCGCGCGCGCGCTGGTAGCGGGCGAAGAGATCGGCGGGCAGCTGGCTGCCCACGAGATTGCCGAGATGCTTGATCCCGTTGATGTAGGGGATCGCGGAGGTGATGAGATGTCGCGCCATATGCGCCCCTTGTCGCTGGCCGGGGTATCGGGTTCGGCGCTCCTCCTAGCGGATGCTTGGCCGGGTGAACAGAGGGGGCGGGGGGTGTGGTGGTGTGTGGTGGGGGGCTTGGGCTGTCCGGCGCGGGAGCGGGCTGGAGGGCTTGAGCTTGCGGGTGGGGGTGTCGGGCCGGGGCGTTCCCGAGGGCGGAGCACGGCCTTTGGCGACCCCGACCCAAAATCGACGCCAGCCGGGCGCGCGCCCTACCGCGCGATCTTCGTCGTCAGGTGGATCAGGCTCTCCGAGGAGCGAACCCCCTTCGCCTCGCCGATCCGGTCGAGCAGGGCGTCGAGCGCCTCGGTGGTCTCGGCGGTGACCTCGACCAGGAGGTCGGTCCGCCCCGAGGTCGTGGTCGCGCGCATCACCCCGGGCAGGGCGCGCAGGCGCTGGATCACGGCGGGCTCGGCGCGGGGTTCGACCGAGACCAGGACCGAGGCGGTCAGCGCCGGGGTCAGCCCCGGGCCCTTGCGGATCGTGTAGCCGCCGATGGCGCCGCCGCGCTCGAGCCGGTCGAGCCGGGCCTGCACGGTGGTGCGTGCGAGCCCCGTCGCCCGCGCGAGCTTGGCCACCGGGGCGCGGGCGTTCTCGGCCAGGAGCGCGATGAGCTGCCGGTCCATGTCGTCAATCTGCATGATTCACCCTGAGATCTGCCCAAAATCTTTCTCACTCTGCAGGAAGTGCCAAGTGAAAGCGACGAAATTCTGCCCGAGACTGAAGGCATAACGACAGGCAGGAGGCAGCTTTGGTCCGGCAGGAACGCATCTTTTCCGACGAGGCGGCGCATCTCGCCGCGACCCGGCCCGAGGGGCCGGTGCTCTACTTCCGGCCGGGCGCACTGTCCGCGCGGGCGCGCGCCTTCCGCGCGGGTTTCCCCGGCGAGGTGACCTATGCGGTCAAGGCCAACCCGGCGCGCGCGGTGCTGGAAACCCTGGCCGCCGAGGGCATCGCGGCCTTCGACGTCGCCTCGCCCGAGGAGATCGACTGGCTCGCCTCGGTGCTGCCGGGGGCGGCGCTGCATTACAACAACCCGGTGCGCGCCAAGGCCGAGATCGCCCATGCCCGGCGGCTCGGGGTGCGCTCCTGGTCGGTCGACCGGCCGGGCGAGCTGGCGAAGCTGGGCGCGTTGCGCGGCCAGGAGGTCAGCGTGCGGCTGAAGCTGCCGGTCAAGGGCGCGGCCTATGACTTCGGCGCGAAATTCGGCGCCGATCCCGAGGCGGCGGTGCTGCTGCTGGTCGCCGCCGCCGAGGCGGGCGCCCGGCCTTCGATCTGCTTCCATCCCGGCACCCAATGCGCCGATCCCGCCGCTTGGGTCGCCTATATCGAGGCCGCCGCGCGCGTCGCCCGCGAGGCCGGCGTGCGGCTCTCCCGGCTGAATGTCGGCGGCGGCTTTCCGGCCGCGCGGGGCGGGGCGGAGCCCGACCTCGGCGCGATCTTCACCGCCATCGGGGAGACGGTCGCCCGCGCCTTCGGGCCCGAGGCCCCGGCGCTTCTCTGCGAGCCCGGGCGGGCGCTGGTCGCCGATGCCGCTTCGCTCGCGGTGCCCGTGAAAGCCACCAGCGGCGCCTCGGTCTTCCTGGCCGACGGGATCTACGGCCACCTGGCCGAATGGCGCGACCTGAGCGCTGGGGGCGGGGTCACCTGCCTCAGCCCCGAGGGCCCGCCCCGCCAAGGCCCGATGCGCCCGCGCATCGTCTTCGGGCCGACCTGCGACAGCCTCGACCGGCTGCCCGAACCCTTGCCCCTGCCCGAGGACCTGGCCGAGGGCGACTACCTGGTGATCCCCGGCATGGGCGCCTATTCGAGCGCCATCGCCACCGCCTTCAACGGCTATGGCCGCGCCGAGACCGTGACCCTCAGCGGCGCGGGCGGGCCCACTGGACACTGAGGCGCGGGGCCTTAAGGTCCGGGCGAGATCAACGCCCGGAGGCCCCCATGGAGAAGTTCGGCAAGAGCCAGCCCGTCACCCGCCGCGAGGACCTGCGGCTGCTTACCGGGGCGGGCCGCTACACCGATGACACGGTGCCCGAGGGGGCGCTTTACGGCGTCTTCCTGCGCGCGCCGGTGGCGCATGGGCGCCTCACCGCGCTCGACATCGAGGAGGCGCAACAGGCCCCGGGCGTCCGCCTCGTGCTGACCGCCGAAGACCTGCGCGCGGCGGGGGTGACTGAGGGGCTCTTCACCGTCATGGTCAAGAACCGCGACGGCAGCCCGGGCATCGCGCCGCGGCGCCCGATCCTGGCCGAGGGCCGCGTGCGCTTCGTGGGTGAGCCTATGGCGCTGGTGGTGGCCGAGACGCTCGACGCGGCCAAGGATGCCGCCGAGCTGATCATGCCCGAGATCGAGGATCTGCCCGTCCACCTGGAGATGGCGCCGGGCGGCGAGCCGCTGCACGCCGAGGCCCCCGACAACCGCGCCTTCACCTTCGGGCTCGGCGACGAGGAGGCCGTGAGCGCCGCCTTTCAGCGCGCCGAGCATGTGGTCGACCTGGAGGTCGAGGACAACAAGATCATCGCCAATGCGCTCGAGGGCCGGGCCTGCACCGCCTCCTGGGACGGGGCGCGGCTCAGCTTCGATATGTCGAGCCAGGGCGTCTGGACCCACAAGAGCCAGCTCGCCAAGGTGCTGGGCCTTGCCGAGGACGCGGTGCATGTCACCACCGGCGACGTCGGCGGCGGCTTCGGCATGAAGACCATGGTCTACCCGGAGTATTTCGTCGTCGCCCAGGCCGCGCGCATGCTGGGCGCCACGGTGCGCTGGGCCGCCGAGCGGGGCGAGGGGATGCTTTCCGACAACATGGGCCGCGACCTGGTCTCGCGCGGGCAGCTCGCCTTCGACGCCGACCACCGGATCATCGGCTACCGCGTCGACACGCGCTTCAACCTCGGGGCCTATGCCAGCCAGTTCGGCCCGCTCATGCAGACCCAGCTCTTCAGCCGGGTGATGACCGGCGTCTATGACGTGCCCGCCGCCTACCTGCAGTCCGAGGCCTTTTTCACCAACACCTGCCAGGTCGACGCCTATCGCGGCGCCGGCCGGCCCGAGGCGATCTACGTGCTCGAACGCATGATGGACCGCGCCGCCCGCGAGCTGGGCGTGAGCCCCTGGGAGCTGCGGCGCCGCAACTTCATCCCGGTCGAGGCCTTCCCCTACAAGACCGTCCCCGGCGAGACCTATGACGTCGGCGATTTCGCCCGGGTGCTGGCCCATGCCGAGACGGCGGCGGATCTGCCCGGCTATGACGCGCGCCGCGCGGCCTCCGAGGCCAAGGGCCGGCTGCGTGGCCAGGGGCTGGCCTGCTACATCGAGGCGATCCTCGGCGCCCCCGACGAGGGCGTGCGCGTCGAATTCGAGGAAGCGGGCGCGGTGATCTACGTCGGCACCCAGTCGAACGGCCAGGGGCACGAGACCGTCTATGCGCAGTTCCTCTCGGACCAGAGCGGCATCCCGGTCGAGAAGATCCGCGTCGTGCAGGGTGATTCGGACCTCATCGCGCGCGGCGGCGGCACCGGCGGCTCGCGCTCGGTCACGGTGCAGGCCAATGTGACGCTCAAGGCGGTCTCGGACATCGTCAACGCCTTCTCGGGCTTCCTCGCGCGGGAATTCGACGTGCCCGAGGACCAGGTCAGCTTCGACGACGAACGCTTCCGCATCCCCGGCTCGAACGAGACGCCGGGGCTTCTCGAGGTGGCCGAGATGGCCCGCGCGAAGGGCGAGACGGCGCTTCTGAGCTTCTCCGCGCATGAGGCGCTCGAGGCGCGCAGCTTCCCCAACGGCTGCCATGTGGTCGAGGTCGAGATCGACCCCGACACCGGCGAGGTGGAGATCGACCGCTACCAGGTGGTCGATGATTTCGGTAATCTCATCAATCCCTTGCTGGTCGAGGGCCAGGTCCACGGCGGGATCGCCCAGGGCGCGGGCCAGGCGCTGATGGAGCGGGTCGTCTACGACGAGACCGGCCAGCTTCTGACCGCCTCCTTCATGGATTACGCCATGCCGCGCGCGACGGATCTGCCCTTCTTCCGGTTCGAGACCGAGCCGGTGCCCTCGACCGCCAACCCGATGGGCATGAAGGGCTGCGGCGAGGCCGGCACCGTGGGCGCGCTTGCCGCGGTCTCCAACGCCGTGCAGGATGCCCTCTGGGAGCGCGGGGTGCGCCAGGCCGACATGCCCTTCACCCCGCATCGGGTCTGGCAGATGTTGCGGACCGAAGCAGCGGCACAGGCGGCGGAATGAAAAAATCGGAAACTGCAACCCTTTTGTTCACGCTTTCGCGACCGGGCTACAAACTGTGACTTTCGCGCCCACATTATTAGAAGGCTCGCAGGCTCGGAACGCCTGCGACACCTTCACTGTCCCTCGTTCCGTGACTGGCGTCCGGGCTTTGGCCCGGGCGCCTTTTTCCGTTCCGGGCCTCGGGAGGACGGCATGAGCTATTCCGACGCCTTCCTGCGCGACGTGCTGAAGCGGACCCGGGTGATCGCGATGATCGGGGTCTCGCCGAACCCGGTGCGGCCAAGCCATTACGTCGGGCGCTACCTCTCGACCAAGGGCTTCGAGGTGCATCCGGTCAATCCCGGCCACGCGGGCAAGACGCTCTTCGGTCGCGAGGTCGCGGGCGGCATGGCGGATGTCAGCGCCGAGATCGACATGGTCGACATCTTCCGCCGCTCCGAGGCGGTGCCCGGCATCGTCGAAGAGGCGCTGGAGCGTTTCCCGAAGCTGCGCACCGTCTGGATGCAGATCGGCGTGGAAAGCCCGGAGGCCGCCGCCAAAGCCGAGGCCCGCGGCATCGACGTGATCCAGAACCGCTGTCCGAAGATCGAATACCAGCGGCTCTTCGGAGAGCTGCGCATGGGCGGCTTCGCGACCGGCGTCATCTCCTCGAAGCTCTGATCCCATGCGGGTGGTGGTCATCGGGGCCGGGATCGTGGGCGTCTCATCGGCGCTCTGGCTGCGGCGCATGGGCGCCGAGGTCACGCTGATCGACCGGGACGCGCCGGGGCAGGGGGCCTCTTTCGGCAATGCCGGCGTGCTGGCAGCCTCGGCGGTGCGTCCCTCGATCGACGCGGGCGCGATCCGGGCGGCGCCGGGCATGCTGCTCGACCGCGACAAGCCCTTGTTCCTGCGCTGGTCCTACCTGCCGAAGCTCCTGCCCTGGCTCCTGCGCGCCGCGCGCCACGCGGGCCGGGCCGAGGTCGCGCGCATCGGCGCGGCGCTGGGCGAGCTTGTGACCGATGCGGTCGCCGCGCATGAGGCGCTGGCCCGGGGCACCGAGGCCGCGGCCTATCTCGCGCGTTCGGATTACGTCTATGCCTACCCGGACGCGCGGGGCCTATGAGGCCGACCGCGCCGCGCTCGAGATCAAGGCGCAGGCCGGGTTCCGGCATCTGCGCATCGCGGGGAGGGATGTGCGCGACTACGACCCGGCGCTGGGGCCGGGGCTGGGCTGCCTCGCGGTCCTGAAGGATCACGGCTTTGTCGCCGACCCCGGCGGCTATGTCGCGGCGCTGGCCCGCGCCTTCGAGGCCGAGGGCGGCAGGCTCCACCGGACCGAGGTCGACGCGCTGCGCATCGAGGATGGCGCCGTGTCCGGGGTCATGGCCGGGGGCGAAGCGCTCAGCGCCGACCGGGTGCTGGTCACCGCGGGCGTGGGCGCGCGGGCGCTTCTGGCGGGACTGGGCCTCACGCTGCCGCTCGAAAGCGAACGCGGTTACCACTACCAGCTCGCCAGCGGTGACGGCGGCCCGCGCCAGCCGCTCATGGTCGCCGAGGGCGCCTTTGTCGCGACGCCCATGGCCGCGGGCACCCGGCTCGCCGGTGTCCTGGAGTTCGGCGGCACCGAGGCGGGCCCGTCCGAGGCGCCTTTCGCGCTGATCCGCAAGCAAGGCGCACGGGCTTTCCCCGGGCTCGACTGGCAGGGCGCGACGCGCTGGATGGGTCATCGCCCCGGTCTGCCCGACAGCCTGCCGCTTCTGGGCGAGGTCGGGCCGAAGGGTCTCTGGGCCGGGGTCGGGCATCACCACGTCGGGCTGACGGCGGGCCCGAAGACCGGGCGGCTCCTGGCCGAGGCGATGCTCGACCGGCGGCCCAATATCGACCTCGCGCCCTACGGCGCGGCGCGCTTCGGCCTGACCCGCTGAGCGGCGGAACAAGGTGCCTGAAAAGGAAGGGGGGAAGTGGTGGGCGACCCTGGAATCGAACCAGGCGTGGGTCTCCCCGGCGGATTTACAGTCCGCTGCCGCACCTTGCAGCTCGTCGCCCGACACCGGGCTGCCCCGGCGCGTGGTGGGTCGAATACAGATGGCCCAATTTCCCGTCAACCGGAAAATCCCTTGCTTTGGCCCGCGGGTTTCGACAGGGGAAAGGCCTTAACGCGAAGGGCATGAGCGATGGCGAAGAAACCCCGCTGGGTGATCGAGAAGGAACAGGCGCGCCGGGCTTCGGCGGGCGAAACCGTCTGGCTTTTCGGCCTGCACGCGGTGCGCGACGCGCTGGAGAATCCCGCGCGCGAGAAGCTGCGCCTGGTGCTGACGCCGAACGCCGCGGAGAAGCTGAAGGAGGCCCTGGCGCAGGCCGGGATCGAGCCCGAGATCAGCGATCCGCGCAAGTTCGCGGCACCGCTCGATCCGGGCTCTGTGCACCAGGGCGCGGCGCTCGAGGTGAAGCCGCTCGATTGGGGGCCGCTTGTCGAGGTGGCCCAGGGCGACGGCACACGCCCGCCGCGGGTGGTGTTGCTCGACCGGGTGACCGACCCGCATAACGTGGGCGCGATCCTGCGTTCCGCCGAGGTTTTCGGCGCCCGCGCGGTGATCGGCACGAAGCATCATTCCGCGCCCGAGACCGGCGCCCTGGCCAAGACCGCCTCGGGGGCGCTCGAACGCCAGCCCTACCTGCGCGAGGTGAACCTGGCCCGCGCGATGGAGCAGCTGAAGGACATGGGCTACCTGGTGCTCGGCCTCGACGGCACCGCCGAGGTCAGCCTCGAGGTGGCGCTGGAGGAGGCCGGCGACCGCGCCGTCGCCCTGGTCCTCGGCGCCGAGGGCCCGGGGCTGCGCCCCAAGACCCGTGAGACCTGCGACGCGCTGGTACGCATCGACTTCGCCGGCGGCTTCGGCTCGCTGAACGTCTCCAACGCCGCCGCCGTGGCGCTTTACGCGGCGCGGGCCGGGACGCGGTAAGCTGCTGCTCGGCGGGCAGGGCGGTCATCGGATCGCGGGCCCGCCGCTAAAGAATGGGGCGCGCCGGGTCTGCCCGAGCGCGCCCCTTCACTCTCTAGCGGTTCCCCGAAACCGGCCGCACAACCCTCCGCTCAGAAGCGCACCGCGCGGCGGTAGAGGTGCCAGGTCGCATGGCCCAGGAGCGGCAGCACGATGATCAGCCCGATGAAGGCCGGGATCGAGCCCAAGACCAGGAGCGTGGCGACCATGGCGCCCCAGGTCATCATCATCCGCGGATTGGCGCGGAACACCTTGTAGGAGGTGGCGATGGCCGCCGGCACGCCGATGTTGCGGTCGAGCAGCAGCGGGAAGCTCACCGCGCTGGTCACCAGGACCGCCAGCGCGAAGACGAAGCCCACCGCGATGCCGATCACCATCATCGCCCAGCCCGCGCCTGTCGTCAGGACCGCGCTGGCAAATTCCGCGATCGAGGCCGGCGGCACCGGGCCGAGGGTCAGCGCCCAGATCGCATGGGCGGTCAGGAGCCAGGCCAGGAAGAGCGCCGCGAGATAGAGCCCCAGGACCACCATGGCCCCGAAGTTCGGCGAGCGGATAACGTTCAGCGCCGCCAGCCAGGAGACCTCCTGTCCGGCCTCGCGCTGGCGGCTCACCTCGTAGAGCCCGACCGCCGCGAAGGGGCCCAGGAGCGCGAAGCCCGCCGCCACCGGGAAGAGGATCGGCAGCATGTTCATGTTGAGCCCGAGGGCCGCCAGCATCAGCCCCATGGCGGGATAGATCAGGCAGATGAACATCACGTCGGTCCGCGCCGCGGCGAAATCCGCCCGGCCCCGTCGCAGCGCCTCGCGCAGGTCCTCGTGGGTGAGGGCCCTGACCCTGGGCGTGACATGCTCCTGCCCGCCGATGCGCTCGACCGTCTGGGTGACATGACCCGCCGCATCGGCCAGGCCGTGCATCGTCCATGACAGCGGATTTCCGATTGTTTTGACCATAGGGCATCCTCCGATGTGCCAGCCACATCCGGGAGAAGACCACCATCGCCCGGTAGGCCGGACCGCGTCCCTTAACGCTATGAAAACGGTAGCAGAGAAGCGGGGCGAGTTCACTCACGAATGCGACATCCCGCCGCGGGTGTGGGTTTTCGGTGCGGGGGAAGGCGGTTGGTGGGGTGGTGCTGTGTGGATCGGGCTGAGGGTGAGTGGCCCAGGGCCGGGGGGCGCGGAGAGCCAATCGCTCCGCCCGGCTCACCTCGGAGCGTAGGCGGCGGAGCATAAGACCCAGCCCCACGCCGGACCGCGCCACACTCCACCCGTCACCGCCACCCACCAGCGCCCGCACCCCGCCACGCGCATGGCACGGGGTTTGCGCAAACCACCACCCGGTCCGCCCGCAGGGAGCCTCCCCAACAGCCATATCCCCCGCCATTCCCCGCAGTTTCTTGCCCCCCGCGGCACGGGGACTTATATGGCGCGCAACGCCGCGGCAGCGAGGAGGGGAGAGCGCCCGATGCAGACGCCCTATTACCTGATCGACAAGGCCCGACTTCAGCCCAACATGGAGAAGATCGCCTGGCTGCGCGAGGCCTCCGGGGCCAAGGCGCTCTTGGCGCTGAAGTGCTTTGCCAGCTGGGGCGTCTTCGACTTCATGCGCGAGTATATGGACGGCACGACCTCGTCCTCGCTCTTCGAGGTGAAGCTCGGCGCCGAGACCTTCGGCAAGGAGACCCATGCCTATTCCGTGGCCTGGGCCGAGCACGAGATCGACGAGGTGCTCTCGGTCTCCGACAAGGTGATCTTCAACACCGCGAACCAGCTCCGCCGCTTCGAAGGTCGCAGCGCCGGGCACACCCGCGGGCTGCGGGTGAACCCCGGCGTCTCGACCTCGGATTTCGACCTCGCCGACCCCGCGCGGCCTTTCTCGCGGCTGGGCGAACATGCGCCCGAGGACATCGAGCCGGTGGCCGATCTGATCTCGGGCTTCATGTTCCACAACAACTGCGAGAACGCCGATTTCGCCCGGTTCGACGCCATGCTCGACCAGATCGAGGCGCGCTTCGGCCATCTGATCCGCAGGATGGACTGGATCAGCCTCGGCGGCGGCATCCATTTCACCGGCGAGGGCTATCCGCTCGAGCAGCTGGCCGAACGGCTGAAGCGCTTTGCGGGCGAGAACGAGGTGCAGGTCTACCTCGAGCCCGGCGAGGCGGCGATCACCAATTCGACCTCGCTCGAGGTGACGGTGCTCGACACGCTGCACAACGGCAAGAACCTCGCCATCGTCGACAGTTCGGTCGAGGCGCATATGCTCGACCTCCTGATCTACCGCGAGAGCGGCAAGATGCTGCCCGACGCCGGCCCCGAGGAATGGATGATCTGCGGCAAGTCCTGCCTCGCCGGTGACATCTTCGGCGAGTTCCGCTTTCCTCAGGCGCTGTCGCCGGGCGACCGGCTGTCGATCGCCGACGCGGGCGGTTACACCATGGTCAAGAAAAACTGGTTCAACGGCGTGAAGATGCCCGCCATCGCCATCCGCGAGCTCGACGGCACCGAGAGGCTGGTGCGCGACTTCGGCTACGAGGATTTCCGCGCCGCGCTCTCCTGAGCGGGGCAAACCCACCCGAGACGACAAGGGGGACCGCCATGACGGATTCCGTTCTCATCATCGGCGCCGGCGGCGTCGCGCAGGTCGTGGCGCATAAATGCGCGCAGAACAACGATATTCTGGGCGACATTCATATCGCGTCGCGGACGCTCTCGAAATGCGAGGCGATCATCGACAGCGTGCGCGAAAAAGGCGCGATGAAGACCGATCGGGCGCTCTCGGCGCATGAGATCGACGCCCGCGACACACCCGCCGTGGCGCAGCTCATCCGCGACACCCGCGCCGAGATCGTGATCAACGTGGGCTCGGCCTTCGTGAACATGTATGTCCTCGACGCCTGCATCGAGACCGGCGCGGCCTATATCGACACCGCGATCCACGAAGAGCCCGACAAGATCTGCGAGACCCCGCCGTGGTATGCCAACTACGAGTGGAAGAAGCGCGACCTCTGCGCCGAGAAGGGCGTGACCGCGATCCTCGGCGCGGGCTTCGATCCGGGCGTGGTGAACGCCTTCGCGCGCTTTGCCATCGACCGCATGGACGAGGTCCGCTCGATCGACATCGTGGATGTGAACGCGGGCTCGCACGGCAAGTATTTCGCCACCAACTTCGACCCCGAGATCAACTTCCGCGAGTTCACCGGCACGGTCTATTACTGGGAAGACCGCCAGTGGAAGGAGAAGTCGATGTTCGAGAGCGGGCGCGACTGGGACCTGCCGGTGGTCGGCAGCCAGCGCGCCTACCAGTCGGGCCACGACGAGGTGCATTCGCTGGCGACCAACTATCCCGAGGCCGACGTGCGCTTCTGGATGGGCTTCGGCGATCACTACATCAACGTCTTCACCGTGCTGAAGAACATCGGGCTTCTCTCCGAGCAGCCGGTGACCCTGGCCGAGGGCCAGGAGGTGGTGCCGCTGAAGGTGGTGAAGGCCTGCCTGCCCGATCCCTCGAGCCTGGCGCCTGACTACACCGGCAAGACCTGCATCGGCGACCTCGTGCGCGGGGTGAAGGACGGCGAGGAGGTCGAGCTCTTCGTCTACAACGTCGCCGACCACAAGGAAGCCTACGAGGAAGTGGGCAGCCAGGGCATCTCCTACACCGCAGGCGTGCCGCCGGTCGCGGCGGCCATGCTGATCGCCCAGGGCGATTGGGACGCCAAGACCATGAAGAACGTCGAGGAGCTGGACCCCAAGCCCTTCTTCGAGGTGCTCGACCGCATCGGCCTTCCGACGCGGATGCAGATCGGCGGTCTCGGCGGCGAGGACCGCGCCTGGAACGAGTGAGAGGCGCCCCGCGGCGGGCCGGGCCTGACGCCTGAAAGGGTGAGGGCCGGGCCGTCGCGGGGATTGTTTTGGCAGGAGGGCTTTGGCCTTTGCGGGCTGGGGCCGGGCGTCTAGGGCAGACGGTCACGGGGCAGCGGGCGAAGCCCGCGGGCCGTCCTTCAGGTCTTTGAGGTTAAGCCTTCGCGCTACCCTTCGGCGCGCTAGGGCTCTTCGCCTGCGCCACCCTTCGGCCCCCGAGGGCTATGCCCACAGCGCCTAGCCCCCTCCGGCCGGCGCCTCAGCGCCCGCCCCGCCTCACTCCCGCATCAGCCAGCGGAAGGCCCGGGCGATCTCGGCCTGCGCGCCGCTGTGGATCACCGGCCCATGCGCCATGACCAGCCGCTCGGCGGGCCAGGCCAGGACCGTCTCGAGCGCGCGGCGCGCGGCCTTGCGGTCGCCGAAGGTGCTGCGGAACTTGCGAGGCACCTCGGGATGCGCCCCGGTCATCAGGTCGAGCTTGGCCACCTGCCGGCGCCAGCCGGTGAACCAATCCTCGGGAAACTGCTGGATCAGATCGGTGAAGATCACCGTGCCGCTGGGGTGGTGGAAGGCCACGACCTCGTCGGTGATGGCATTGCCCTCGATCACCTGCAGCGAGATTTCTCCCGCCCAGGCGGCGGGCGGCTCTTCCAGCGCGCCCGAGAAGGGCAGGTCGCCCCGCATCTCGGCCAGCCGCGGCGGGGCCAGAAGCGCCGCCTGTGGGGCCGCGCCGATCCACTGGTCGATGAAACTGTCGTGCAGCGTGTTCGGCGCCACCAGGTAGCGCAGCCGCCCCAGCGCCCGGAGCGCGTCGTGCAGCGCGCTGGAATAGGCCACCGGCGACCAGAGCACCAGTTCGCCCGAGGCCAGCCGGATCACCGTCATCCGGGTCGGATAGGAAAAGCCCACCAGCGCGGTGAGCACGGGCCCCTCGGCGACCCAGATCTCCGGGCCGATCTCGTTCAGAAGAGAGGCGCTGTCTTTCACCGCAAGGTCAGCCGCCCGTATGGCTCATGTGGCGCGACACCCGCCCGTCGACGGATTGGCGCGAATAATCGAAGTCATGCCCGCGCGGCTTGCGGTCGATCGCCGAGCGGATCGCCGCCTCCAGCGGCGCGTCGTCGCCGGGATGGTTGCGCAGCGCGCTGCGCAGATCGGCGTTGTCCTCCTGGCCGAGGCACATGAACAGCTCGCCCGTGCAGGTCAGCCGCACGCGGTTGCAGCTCTCGCAGAAGTTATGGGTGAGCGGCGTGATGAAGCCGATCTTCTGGCCGGTCTCCTCGAGCCGGACGTAACGCGCCGGCCCGCCGGTGCTCTCGGGCAGGTCGGTCAGCGTGTACTCCTCGGCCAGCCGCGCCCGCAGGTCGGTGAGCTTCCAGTACTGGTCGATGCGGTCCTCGTTGCCGATGTCGCCCATCGGCATGACCTCGATCCAGGTCAGGTCCATGTCGCGCTCGGCCGCCCATTCGGTCATCGGGAAGAGCTCGTCCTCGTTGAAGCCCTTGAGCGCCACGGCGTTGATCTTCACCCGCAGGCCTGCGGCCTGGGCCGCGTCGATGCCGCGCAGCACCTGGGGCAGGCGGCCCCAACGGGTGATGTCGGCGAACTTGCCCTCGTCGAGCGTGTCCATCGAGATGTTCACCCGGCGCACGCCCGCGTCATAAAGATCCTTGGCAAAGCGCTCGAGCTGGCTGCCGTTGGTGGTCAGCGTCAGCTCCTTCAGGTCGCCCGCGTCGAGATGCCGGGTCATGGCGCGGAAAAACGTCATGATGTCGCGACGCACCAGCGGTTCCCCGCCGGTGATGCGCAGCTTCTCGACGCCGAGCCGCACGAAGGTCGAGCACATGCGATCGAGCTCTTCCAGCGTCAGAAGCTCCTTCTTGGGCAGGAACTGCATGTTTTCGGACATGCAATAGACGCAGCGGAAGTCGCATCGATCGGTGACCGAGACGCGCAGGTAGCTGATCGGACGATGGAACGGATCGATGAGCTTGGGAGTCATGGTGAGACCCTAGTAATTCGCGGTCACGCGGGCAAGTATCCGCGGTGAGTCACAGGCACGACAAAGGTCTATCCACATGCAGTCCATCCGCATCGCATCGCTTCTCTGTGCCGGCCTCCTGGCGGGCTGTTCCCAGGTCGAGGGCTTCGGCGCCTCGGGCGCCGGGGGCAGCGCCGGGGCCTCGGCCGAAGCGGGCGCCGAGGCGCAGAGCCCGGCCCGCGCCGCGCCGCCCACCGGGGCGGCCAGCGCCGAGGCCTTCGACACCACCAGCGAAGAGGAGCGCGCCGCCGCCGCCGCGCCCGGATCGGCCGGGGACAGTGCGCTTGGCACGGTGGTGGTCTCGCTCGGGGCGCCGGCGGAGCCGGGGTTCTGGCTCGAGACGCCGCTGGTCGACGCGGTGACGCCGGGGCGGGTGGAACTGGCCGACGGCACCTCGGCCCAGGTCGAGCTGCGCCCCGCGCCCGAGGGCAGCGGCAGCCGCCTCTCGCTGCCCGCGATGCGGCTTCTGGGCGTGGCGCTGACCGATCTGCCCGAGGTCACGGTCTACACCCGCGCCGAGGGCGCGTAAGGCGGGGCTTGTCAGGGGCAGGGCGAGCGCGTTGCGCTGTGGACCCATACCGAGACGCCCCTCCGTGCGGTCGAAAGGCCGAGCGGAAAGGGCGGTAGGGCCGCCCCGCCAAGCCCCTGGCCCCGCAGATGAAAAAGCCCCTGTCGCATCCCACGGCGCCAGGGGCTTTCCTTGTCTCTCAGAGGCCAGAGCCCAGAGGCCCCCCGGCCTCACTCCACCGTGACGGATTTCGCCAGGTTGCGCGGCTGGTCCACGTCGGTGCCCTTGGCCACCGCCGCGTGATAGGCCAGGAGCTGCGCCGGCAGCGCGTAGAGGAGCGGCGCCAGCACCTCGGAGACCTCGGGCAGCACGATGCTGCGCCAGACGTTCTCGGCGGCCTCGGCGGCGCCCGGCGCATCGGTCACCAGCAGCACCTGTCCGCCGCGCGCCATGACCTCCTGCATGTTCGACACGGTCTTGTCGAAGAGCGAGTCGCGCGGCGCCATGACCACCACCGGCACGCTGTTGTCGATCAGCGCGATCGGCCCGTGCTTCAGCTCGCCCGAGGCATAGGCCTCGGCGTGCACATAGCTGATTTCCTTGAACTTCAGCGCGCCTTCCAGCGCCAGCGGATACATCAGCCCGCGCCCCAGGAAGAGCACGTCGCGGGCCTCGACCATGTCGCGGGCGGCCTCGGCGATGCTGGCGTCGCGCTCCAGAGCCACGTTGAAGACGCCGGGCAGGGCGCGCAGGTCGGCGAGGTGCCGGGCCTTCTCCTCGGGGGTCATGCGCCCGCGCTGCACCGCCGCCTCGAGCGCCAGGAGCAGCAGCACGTTGAGCTGGCAGGTGAAGGCCTTGGTCGAGGCCACCCCGATCTCGGCGCCGGCATGGATCGGCAGGGCCACGTCGCTTTCCCGCGCGATCGAGCTTTCCTGCACGTTGACCACCGACAGGATCCGGTCGGCGCGGTCGCGGCAGTAGCGCAGGGCGGCCAGCGTGTCGGCGGTCTCGCCGGACTGGCTGACGAAAAGCGCCGTGGTGCCGGGGCTGATCGGCGGCTCGCGGTAGCGGAACTCCGAGGCGATATCGACCTCGACGGGCAGGCCCGCGAGCTTCTCGAACCAGTATTTCGCGGTGAGGCAGGCGTAGAAGGCGGTGCCGCAGGCGACCATGGTCAGCCGCTCGACCCGGGTCAGGTCGAGCCCGCCCTCGACCAGGTTGATATGGTCGCCGTCGAGATAGGCGTTGAGCGCGCTGGCCAGCACCGTCGGCTGTTCGGCGATTTCCTTGGCCATGAAATGCTTGTGGCCCGCCTTGTCGACGCGGGCGGCGTCGATCCGCACCTGTTTGACCGGGCGGTTCACCAGGTTGCCGGCCTCGTCGCGGATCTCCACGGTCTCGCGGGTCAGAACCGCGCGGTCGCCTTCCTCGAGGTAGGTGATCCGGTCGGTCAGCGGCGCCAGCGCGATGGCGTCGGAGCCCACGTAGACCTCGCCCTCGCCGTGGCCGACGGCCAGCGGGCTGCCCTTGCGGGCGGCGACCATGAGGTCCTCCTGCCCGTCGAACAGGAAGACCAGCGCGAAGGCGCCTTCGAGCCGGGCGATGGTGGCCTCGGCGGCGGCGACATGGTTCATCCCGCCGTCGATGTATTTCTGGCAGAGCATCGCCACGGTTTCGGTGTCGGTCTCGGTGGTGAAACCGCGGCCGTCCTCGGCCAGCTCGGCGCGCAGGGCGCGGAAGTTCTCGATGATGCCGTTGTGCACCACGGCGACCGGCCCGGCCTTGTGGGGGTGGGCGTTGACCTCGGTCGGCGAGCCATGGGTGGCCCAGCGGGTGTGCCCGATCCCGGATTTGCCCGGCAGCGGGTCGTGGACCAGGAGGTCCGAGAGGTTCACCAGCTTGCCCACCGCGCGGCGGCGGTCGAGCGTGCCGTCGTGCACGGTCGCGATGCCGGCGCTGTCATAGCCGCGATATTCGAGGCGGCGCAGCGCCTCGACCAGAACGGGCGCGACCTCATGGCGGCCCAGGACTCCAATGATCCCGCACATCAGCGTGCTCCTTCCTGAAGTTTGCGCTTCTTGGCCCGCAGCATCTCCATCAGACGCTTGCCGTAGCCGGGCTTGGTGTCCTGGCGCGCGCGGGCGAGCGCCAGCGCGCCGTCGGGCACGTTCTCGGTGATGACCGACCCCGAGCCGGTCAGCGCCGCGTCGCCCACGCTGACCGGGGCGACCAGCATGGTGTTGGAGCCGATGAAGGCCCCCGCGCCGATCGAGGTCTTGTGCTTGAAGACCCCGTCGTAATTGCAGGTGATCGTGCCCGCGCCGATGTTGGCGCCGGCGCCGATCTCGGCGTCGCCCAGGTAGCTCAGGTGGTTGGCCTTGGCGCCCTCGGCCAGCGAGGCGTTCTTGATCTCGACGAAATTGCCGACATGCACGTCCTCGGCCAGCTCGGCGCCGGGGCGCAGGCGGGCATAGGGGCCGACCACCGCGCCGCGCGAGACATGCGCCCCTTCGAGGTGGCTGAAGGCGCGGATGTGCGCGCCGCTTTCCACGGTGACGCCGGGGCCGAAGACCACGTTGGGCTCGATCTCGGTGTCGCGGCCGATGACGCTGTCGAAGCTCAGGAAGACGGTGTCGGGGGCCTGCATCATCACCCCGTCACCGATCAGCACGGCGCGGGCGCGGGCCTGGAAGGCGGCCTCGGCCTCGGCCAGCTCGGCGCGCGAGTTGATGCCCAGGGTTTCGGCCTCGGCGCAGGTCACCGCGGTGGCGCTGAGGTTCTCGGCGCGGGCCAGCGCGACGATGTCGGTGAGGTAATATTCCCCCGAGGCATTGTCGTTGCCGGTCTTGCCGATCAGCCCGAAAAGCGTCGCGCGATCGGCCGAGAGCACGCCCGAGTTGCACAGCGTGATGGCGCGTTCGGCCTCGGTCGCATCCTTGAACTCGACGATCTTCTCGAGGTGGTCGCCGTTGGTGACGAGCCGCCCGTAGCGGCCCGGGTCTGCCGCCTCGAAGCCCAGGACCACCACGTCCGAGCGCCCGCGCGCCTCCGCCATGGCCTCGAGCGTCTCGTGGCTGATGAAGGGGGTGTCGCCGTACAGCACGATCACGTCGCCGTCGAAATCGGCCAGCGCCGCCTCGGCCTGGGCCACGGCATGGCCGGTGCCCTTCTGTTCGGACTGGATCACCACCTCGCAGTCGGGGTCGTAGTCCCGCGCCGCCTTGGTGACCGCCTCGGCGCCATGGCCCGCGACGACGATGCAGCGCTCGGGCTCGAGGCTGGCGCCGGCCTGCATCGCGTGATGCAGCATCGGCGCGCCGCCGATCTTGTGCAGGACCTTGGGCAGGTCCGAGTCCATCCGGGTCCCCTTGCCGGCGGCCAGAATGACGAGGGCAATGCTCATAAAAAATCTCTTTGCTTTGACACCGGGCCCGTTTTAACCGGACGGCTCATGGCAGCAAGGCATTCTCCATCACGGGTTGTGTCGGGCTGTGACAAGAGGGCGGAAACATGCGCACGGTGATCTTCGACCTGGACGGCACGCTGGCCGACACGAGCGGCGACCTGATCGCCGCGGCCAATGCCTGTTTCGCGGAGATGGAACTCGCCGCGCGGCTCGACCCCGAGGGCGACGCGCTGACCGCCTTCCGCGGCGGGCGGGCGATGCTGCGGCTGGGTCTCGAGCGCGCCGGCAGCTCGGATGAGGCCGAGGTCGACCGCTGGTATTCGCGCCTGCTGGAGCATTACGGCGCGCGCATCGCCGTCCACACCACGCTTTATCCAGGCGCCATGGCGGCGGTGGAGCGGCTGGCGGCCGAGGGCTTCGCCGTGGGGATCTGCACCAACAAGCCCGAGGCCCTGGCCGAGGCACTCCTGCGTGAACTGGGCGTACGCGGGGCCTTCGCCTCGCTCATCGGGGCGGACACGCTGCCGGTGCGCAAGCCCGATCCCGCGCCCCTGCACGCGGCCATCGCCGCCGCCGGGGGCACGGCGGGGCGCGCCTGCCTGGTCGGCGACACCGAGACCGACCGCGAGACCGCCCGCGCGGCGGGGCTGCCCTCGATCCTGGTGGGCTTCGGCCCCGAGGGGCGCGGCATCTCGCGGCTCCTGCCCGAGGCGGTGATCGACCATTTCGACGAGCTGCCCGCGACTGCAGGCCGCCTGCTCGGCGCCGCATGAGCGATTGACGCGGGCTGCGTTTGCGCGTGTTCTCGGGCGCCATGAGCGACAGGTTTACCGGCAATTTCACCCAGCAAGAGGCCATCCCCGAGGAAGGGATTGAGGCCGCGCTCGCGGTTCTGCGCCACGGGCGGCTGCACCGCTACAACCTCGCCGAGGGCGAGCTGGGCGAGGCCGCGCTTCTCGAACAGGACTTCGCAGCGCTGACCGGCGCGCGCTACTGCCTGGCGGTGGCCTCGGGCGGCTACGCGCTGGGCGCGGCGCTGCGCGCTCTGGGCGTGGGGCCGGGCGAGCCGGTCCTGACCAATGCCTTCACGCTGGCCCCGGTGCCCGGCGCCATCGCCGCGCTGGGTGCCCGGCCGGTCTTCGTGGAGACCACCGAGGAGTTGACCATCGACCTCGACGACCTGGCCGAAAAGGCGGGCGAGGCGCGGGTGCTGATGCTCTCGCATATGCGCGGCCATATCGCCGACATGGACCGGCTGACCGAGGTCTGCCGCGAGGCCGGGCTGATCCTCGTGGAGGATTGCGCCCATACCATGGGCGCGCGCTGGAACGGTGTGCCCTCGGGGCGGCACGGGGTGATCGGCTGCTATTCGACCCAGACCTACAAACACGCCAATTCCGGCGAGGGCGGGCTCTTGATCACCGACGACGAGGGGCTGGCGGCGCGGATGATCCTGCTGTCGGGCAGCTACATGCTGTATGAGCGCCACCTCGCCGCGCCGGGGCCCGAGGCTTTCGAGAACCTGCGCTACGAGGTGCCCAACATCTCGGGGCGGATGGACAACCTGCGCGCGGCGATCCTGCGCCCGCAGCTCTCGCGGCTCGAGGCGCGGGCGGCGGACTGGCTGGAGCGCTACCGCGCGCTCGAGGCCGGGCTCTGGGGCGCGCCGGGGATCACCCTGCCGCATCGCCCCGAGGCCGAGGCGTTCGTCGGGTCGAGCTTCCAGTTCCTGGCGCTGGACTGGCCCGAGGACCGGCTGGCCGAGCTGGTGAGCCGCGCGGGCGCGCGGGGCGTGGAGCTGAAGTGGTTCGGCGCCGAGACGCCGCGCGGTTTCACCTCGCGTTACGATCACTGGCACTACGCCGCGCCGCTGCCGCTCCGGCGCACCGACCGGGTGCTGAAGGGGCTGATGGACCTGCGGCTGCCGCTGACCTTCACGGTCGAGGACTGCCAGCTCATCGCCCGCATCCTGCACGAGGAGATCGCCGCGTTGGCGCCGTGATGGGCGGTTGTGGGAGCGGAGAGATGGGCGGGGCAGGGCATCTGCCCGGCGGCTGGTGGTCGCGTATCCGGGTGCCAGACTGACGGTGCGCCCCGCGTTGGCAGCTCTCCCGCGCCGAGGTCCGCCAACCAAGGCCGGCTGAGAAAGCCGGACGGTCCCGGCCCCCTTCAGCGCCAGCCCGCACACCCTCTTCCCCCTAATGAAAAAGCCCGGTCGCGCCGGACCGGGCCTTCTCTCTGAACCATTCAGCGGCGGCGATCAGAACGCCAGCCGGCCGTGCTCGCCCGCGTCGGGCGTGTGGTTGGAGACCTGCGCGCGGGCGATCTCGTAGAGGAACCCGGCCGATTTCTCGGTCGCCCAGACCTCGCCTTCGTGCGGGGTGAACTTCACCAGGCGCACCGCCTCGTCGTTGCGGCCGTCCTCGAACCAGGCCCCGGCCACGGCGCTCCAGATCTCGTCGAGCTTGTCGCCGTCGTCGACGATGGTGATCTTGCCGTCGAGGTTGGCATAGAGGTTCGCCTTCGGATCGGCGACCTGGAAGCTCGCGTCGTCGCCGCTGTGCCCGGCGCGATCGGCGGCCGAGCCGCGGGCGGTGATGAACCACAGTGCCTTCTCGTCGCGGTCGGCATGCGGCGCCATGGGCACCGGGCGCTCGCCGGCGGCCGAGAGCAGCCCCGCCTGCACGTCATCCATGCGTTTCCAGAACATATCCTTGAGGTCGGTTGCCATGTGGAAATCCTTTCGATCAGGTGCTTCCCATGCAACCCTGCCCCCGGGGCCGAGGTTCCGGGGCCATTGACGGGACCGGGGCCGGGGGAGTAGGGAATAGAACGGTTGTTCAATAAATGCCGGGAGGAGGCAGGCCGATGTTCAACGCGGTGATGAAGTTCGACCTGGGCGAGGATGTCGACGCCCTGCGCGAGACGGTGCACGGCTGGGCGCAGGAGCGGGTGAAGCCGCTGGCCGCCGAGATCGACCGGACCAATGCCTTCCCCAACGAGCTCTGGCGCGAGATGGGCGAGCTGGGCCTTCTGGGCGTGACCGTCGAGGAGGAGTTTGGCGGCGCCGAGATGGGCTATCTGGCCCATACCGTCGCCATCGAGGAGGTGGCCCGCGCCTCGGCCAGCGTCTCGCTGTCCTACGGGGCGCATTCCAACCTCTGCGTGAACCAGATCCGGCTCAACGGCAACGAGGAGCAGCGCAAGCACTACCTGCCGCGGCTGGTCTCGGGCGAACATGTCGGCGCGCTGGCCATGTCCGAGGCGGGCGCGGGCTCGGATGTCGTCTCGATGAAGCTGCGCGCCGAGAAGCGCAACGACCGTTACGTGCTGAACGGCTCGAAATACTGGATCACCAACGGCCCCGACGCCGACACGCTGGTGGTCTATGCCAAGACCGACGCCGACGCGGGCTCCAAGGGCATCACCGCCTTCCTGGTCGAGAAGGAGATGAAGGGCTTCTCCACCAGCCCGCATTTCGACAAGCTCGGGATGCGCGGCTCGAACACCGCCGAGCTGGTCTTCGAGGACGTGGAGGTGCCCTTCGAGAACGTCCTCGGCGAAGAGGGCCGCGGGGTGCAGGTGCTGATGTCGGGGCTCGATTACGAGCGCGTCGTGCTGGCGGGCATCGGGCTTGGCATCATGGCCGCCTGCCTCGACGAGATCATGCCCTATTTGGCCGAGCGCAAGCAGTTCGGCAAACCCATCGGGTCGTTCCAGCTCATGCAGGGCAAGATCGCCGACATGTACACGGCGATGAACTCGGCGCGCGCCTATGTCTACGAGGTCGCCAAGGCCTGCGACCGCGGCGAGGTCACCCGCCAGGACGCCGCCGCCTGCTGCCTCTATGCCTCCGAGGAGGCGATGAAACAGGCGCATCAGGCGGTGCAGGCCATGGGCGGGGCGGGCTTCATGAACGAGACCCCGGTGAGCCGCATCTTCCGCGACGCCAAGCTCATGGAGATCGGCGCCGGCACCTCCGAGATCCGGCGGATGCTGGTCGGCCGAGAGCTCATGGCGGCGATGGGGTGATGCCCAGATGGGCCCTGTTCCTGCCCTTCGCGCTGATCGTCGCGCTCGCCGGCCTCTTCGGCTGGCGGCAGGGCTGGCTCGTGGCCAATGTCTCCGAGACCGAGGTGATCGCGGCCTATGCCGAGCGCTACCTGGCCGACCGGCGCGCGGCGGGCACCGGGCCCGGGGCGCCGTCGGACTGCCGGGCGCGGCCCGCGCCCGAGGGGGCGGGCTGGCTGGTGGTGATCTGCGGGTCCGAGCCGCACGACCCGGCGCGGCACTACACCTATTACGTCAACCGCTTCGGCGGGCTGGAACGCCAGGTCGGGCCGGAAGGCGGCTGAGCTGATGCTGCGAAAACGCCCCTATGACGCGCTTTTCGCCGGGTTCCACTGGGACCTGCCGGAAGAGCTGAACCTGGCGCATCAGGTCTGCGACGGCTGGGCGGCGGTCGAGCCCGAGCGCATCGCGCTGATCGACCTCTCCGGCGGCGGGCGGCGCGACGTGACCTACGGCCAGCTCTGGGAGCTGTCGCGACGGGTCGAGGTGGCGCTGATCGAGAAGGGCGTGATGCGCGGCGACCGGGTCGGCGTGCTCTTGTCGCAATCGCCGCTCTGCGCGGCGGCGCATGTCGCGGCCTGGCGGCTCGGCGCGATCTCGGTGCCGCTGTTCAAGCTCTTCGGCCGCGAGGCGCTGGAGACCCGGATCGACGATTCGGGCCTGGGCGTGGTGGTCACCGACGCCGAGGGGCAGGCGGCGCTCGCGGGCTTCGGGCTGGGGCTCGTCACCGGAGAGAGCCTGCCGCGCCACGCCGGCGGCACCAAGGCCGGCGTGCCGACCGAACCTGACGACGCGGCGGTCCTGATCTACACCAGCGGCACCACCGGGCGGCCCAAGGGCGCGCTGCACGGCCACCGCATCCTGACCGGCCATCTGCCCGGCGTGGAGATGAGCCACGATTTCCTCGGCCAGCGCGGCGACGTCCTCTGGACGCCGGCCGACTGGGCCTGGATCGGCGGGCTCTTCGACGTGCTGATGCCCGGGCTGGCGCTGGGCGTGCCGGTGGTCGCGGCGCGGACGGCGAAGTTCACACCCGCCGACTGCGCCCGGATCTGCGCCGAGGCGGGGGTGAAGAACGTCTTCTTCCCACCCACCGTCCTGCGCATGCTCAAGGCCGAGGGCGCCACGATCCCCGGCCTGCGTTCGGTCGCCTCGGGCGGCGAGCCGCTCGGCCCCGAGATGCTGGCCTGGGGCCGCGAGGCGCTGGGCGTGACCATCAACGAGTTCTACGGCCAGACCGAATGCAACATGGTGGCCTCCTCCTGCGCGGCGCTCTTCGAGCCGAAGCCCGGGGCCATCGGCCGCCCGGTGCCCGGCCACAGGCTCGCGGTGATCGACGCCGAGGGCCTCGAGACCGAGGGCGAGGGCGACATCGCGGTCAAGCGCGGCTCGGCGGCGATGATGCTGGAATACTGGCGCAATCCTCGCGCCACGGCGGCCAAGTTCCGCGGCAAGTGGATGCTGACCGGCGACCGCGGCACCTGGCAGGACGGCTACCTGCGCTTCGTCGGGCGCGAGGATGACGTGATCGCCTCGGCGGGCTACCGCATCGGCCCCGCCGAGATCGAGGACTGCCTGCTCACCCATCCCGCCGTTGCCACGGTGGGCGTCGTGGGCAAGCCCGACGAGATCCGCGGCGAGATCGTGAAGGCCTATGTCGTCCCGCGCCCCGGCGCAGAGACGGAAGGGCTGGCCGAAGAACTGAAAGGCTGGGTCCGGGCGCGGCTCGCCAGCCATCTCTACCCCCGCGAGGTCGCCTTTCTCGATGCCCTGCCGATGACGGTCACGGGCAAGGTGATCCGCAAGGAACTGAAGGCCCGGGCCCGGGCCGAGACCAAGGAGGAGCGGTCGTGAAACTGCAATCCCAGGCGATGGCCGGATCGGAGGAGTTCAAGGCCAACCGCGCCGCCCATCTCGAGGCGCTGCGGGTGGTCGAGGAGGCGGCGGCCCAGGCCGCGGCGGGCGGCGGCCAGCGGGCGCGCCAGCGCCATCTCGACCGCGGCAAGATGCTGCCGCGCGACCGGGTGGCGGGGTTGCTCGACCCCGGCTCGCCCTTTCTCGAGGTCGGCGCCACGGCGGCGCATGACATGTATGACGGCGCCGCGCCCGCGGCGGGCGCCATCGCGGGCATCGGGCGGGTCTCTGGGCAGGACTGCATGGTCCTGGCCAATGACGCCACGGTGAAGGGCGGCACCTATTACCCGATGACCGTCAAGAAGCACCTGCGCGCCCAGGAGATCGCCGAGGAGAACCATCTGCCCTGCATCTACCTGGTGGATTCGGGCGGGGCTAACCTGCCCAACCAGGACGAGGTCTTCCCCGACCGCGACCACTTCGGGCGGATCTTCTACAACCAGGCCCAGATGAGCGCCAAGAACATCCCCCAGATCGCGGTGGTCATGGGCTCCTGCACCGCCGGCGGCGCCTATGTGCCGGCGATGTCCGACGTGACGATCATCGTGAAGGACCAGGGCACGATATTCCTCGCCGGCCCGCCCCTGGTGAAGGCCGCCACCGGCGAGGAGGTCAGCGCCGAGGACCTGGGCGGCGGCGACGTGCACACCCGGCTTTCGGGCGTCGCGGACTACCTCGCCGAGGACGACTACCACGCGCTGGCGCTTGCCCGCCGCGCGGTGTCCGGGCTCAACCGCGACAAGCCCGCGGGCGTGCGCTGGGAAAGCCCCGAGCCGCCCGCCTACGACCCCGAGGACATCCTCGGCGTGGTGCCCGCCGACCTGCGCACGCCCTATGACATCCGCGAGGTCATCGCCCGCGTCGTCGACGGCTCGCGCTTCGACGAGTTCAAGCCGCGCTTCGGCGACACGCTGGTCACCGGCTTCGCCCATGTCGAGGGCTGCCCGGTGGGCATCGTCGCCAACAACGGCGTGCTGTTCTCCGAGGCCGCGCAGAAGGGCGCGCATTTCGTCGAGCTCTGCTCGCAGCGGAAGATCCCGCTGGTCTTCCTGCAGAACATCACCGGCTTCATGGTCGGGCGGAAATACGAAAACGAGGGCATCGCCCGGCACGGCGCCAAGATGGTGACCGCCGTGGCTACCACCAGCGTGCCGAAGATCACCATGCTGGTCGGCGGCTCCTTCGGGGCGGGCAACTACGGGATGGCGGGCCGGGCCTACAGCCCGCGCTTCCTCTGGACCTGGCCCAACAGCCGGATCTCGGTCATGGGCGGCGAACAGGCCGCGGGCGTGCTGGCGACGGTCAAGCGGTCAGCGATGGAGAAATCCGGCGAAAGCTGGTCCGAGGCTGCCGAGGCCGAGTTCAAGCGCCCCACCATCGAGATGTTCGAGCGCCAGTCGCACCCGCTTTATGCCTCGGCGCGGCTTTGGGACGACGGTGTCGTCGACCCGCGCAAGACCCGCGAGGTGCTGGCGCTCTCGCTCCGCGCGGCGCTGAACCGGCCGATCGAGGACACGCGCTTCGGCGTGTTCCGGATGTGAGGAGGGCCCCGATGATGATCAACGAGACCCGATCCGGCGCGCGGAACCACTGGCACAAGCAAGGGAAAGGCGGCGCGGATGTTTGACAGGATCCTGATCGCCAACCGCGGCGAGATCGCCTGCCGCGTGATCGAGACCGCCCGGCGCATGGGCGTGGGCACGGTGGCGGTCTATTCCGACGCCGACCGCGACGCGCGGCACGTCGCGCTGGCCGACCGGGCGGTGCATATCGGCCCGCCGGCGCCCTCGGAAAGCTATCTCGACGGCGAGCGCATCATCGAGGCCGCGCTCTCAAGCGGCGCCGAGGCGATCCATCCGGGCTACGGCTTCCTTTCCGAGAACCCCGATTTCGTCGAGGCGGTGGAGGCCGCCGGGCTGACCTTCATCGGCCCCTCGGCGGATGCGATCCGGCGCATGGGCCTCAAGGACGCGGCCAAGGCGCTGATGGAAGAGGCCGGCGTGCCGGTGGTGCCGGGCTACCACGGCGCCGACCAGGACGACGCGCTCCTGGCGCGCGAGGCCGGACGCATCGGCTACCCGGTGCTGATCAAGGCAGTCGCGGGCGGCGGCGGCAAGGGCATGCGCAAGGTCGAGGCCGAGGGCGATTTCGCCGAGGCGCTGGCCTCGGCCCGGGCCGAGGCCAAGGGCGCCTTCGGCAATGCCGCCGTGCTGATCGAGAAATTCGTCACCAAGCCGCGCCACATCGAGGTGCAGGTCTTCGGCGACGGGACCTCGGCGGTGCATCTTTATGAACGCGACTGCTCGCTCCAGCGCCGCCACCAGAAGGTCATCGAGGAAGCCCCGGCCCCCGGCATGACGCCCGAGATGCGCGCCGCCATGGGCGCCGCCGCGGTGCGCGCCGCCGAGGCCATCGGCTACAAGGGCGCGGGCACGGTGGAGTTCATCGTCGACGGCTCGGGCGGGCTTTCGCCCGACGGGTTCTTCTTCATGGAGATGAACACCCGCCTGCAGGTCGAACACCCGGTGACCGAGGCGGTCACCGGCCTCGACCTGGTGGAATGGCAGCTCCGCGTCGCCGCCGGGGCGCCGCTGCCGCTGGGCCAGGAGGAGATCCCGCTTCAGGGTCATGCCTTCGAGGCCCGGCTTTACGCCGAGGACGTGCCCAAGGGCTTCCTGCCCGCGACCGGGCGGCTCGATCACCTGCGCTTTCCCGAGGGCGCGCGCTCGGATACCGGGGTGCGCTCGGGCGACGTGATCACCCCATATTACGACCCGATGATCGCCAAGATCGTCACCCAGGGCCCGACCCGCGCCATCGCGCTGCGGCGGCTGGCGCGCGCGCTCTCCGAGACCGAGGTGGCGGGCACGGTCACCAACCTGGCCTTCCTGGGCGCGCTGGCCGCGCATCGGGGCTTCGCGGCCGGCGATGTCGACACCGGGCTGATCGACCGCGACCTCGAGGCGCTGACCGAGGTGCCGGAACTGGCGGCGGCGCATCTGGCCGAGGCAGCGCTGATCGCGGCGGGCCTCGACGGTCCCGCGACCCCGCAGCAGGGCTTCGCGCTCTGGCAGCCGCTCTCGCAGCGCCTGGTGCTGAAGCGCGGCGGCGAGGACCTGGTCGTCTACCTGCGTGCTCGCGGCGCCGACCGGATCGAGGTCGAGCTGCCCGGCGCCACGGTCCTGGCCGAACGCCATGGGCACGCCTGGCGCTTCGACGGGATGCCCGCCCAGGGCGGCGTGCGCCACGGCGAGCGGATCACCGTCTTTGCCCATCACGGCATCGGGCTCGAGGTGGTCGACCCGCTGGCCCGCGCCGCCGCCGCGCATTCCGCCGATGTGATCGAGGCGCCGATGCCGGGCCGGGTGGCGCAGGTGCTGGTCGCCGCCGGTGACGCGGTCGAGGCGGGCCAGCGGCTCGCGGTGCTGGAGGCCATGAAGATGGAGCACGGGCTCAAGGCCGGGCGCGCCGGCACCGTGGCCGAGGTCATGGTCGCCGAGGGCGACCAGGTCGAGGCCGGCGCCGCGCTTCTGCGGCTCGAAGAGGACGGCGAGGCGGCGGCATGATCCGGCTGCACCACGCGCCCCAGACCCGCTCGATGCGGACGCTCTGGCTCCTGCACGAGCTGGGCCTCGACTTCGAGGTGGTGGAGCGTCCCTTCGACAAGAGCCTGCGCGCGCCGGACTACCTGGCGCTGTCGCCCGCGGGCCGGGTGCCGAGCCTCGAGATCGACGGCGAGATCCTCTTCGAGACCGGCGCCATCGCCGAATACCTCTGCGAGCGCTTCCCAGAGGCGGGGCTGGGCGTCGCGCCGGGCGACGAGGGCCGGGCCGACTGGCTGATCTGGCTGCATTTCGCCGAGACCCTCAGCCAGCACGCCGCGGCGCTGACCCAGCAGCACATCATGCTCTACGAGGACGCCATGCGCTCGCCGGTGGTGATGAAGCTCGAGGCGGCGCGGCTCGGCAAATGTTACGCCGCGCTCGAGGCACGGCTCGAGGGGCGCGACCACCTGGCCGCCGGGCGCGCCACCGCCGCCGACATCGGCGTGGCGCAGGCGATCTACATGGCGCGGCATTTCGCGCCGATCGAGGACTTCCCTCGGCTCGCGGCCTGGTATGCCCGGATGACCGCGCGGCCCGCCTTCGCAGCGAGCCTGCCGGGCGAAGGCGCGCGGCTTTACGCCAAGGATTTCTACCCCGCCTGGGAGGGCTGAGCCATGGCCGAGACGGTCGAGATATTCGAGGTCGGCCCGCGCGACGGGCTGCAGAACGAAAAGGGCGAGATCTCCGTCGCCGACAAGGTGCGGCTGATCGACTGCCTCAGCGCGGCGGGCTTCCGGCGCATCGAGGTGGCCTCGTTCGTGAGCCCCAAGTGGGTGCCGCAGATGGCCAATTCCGGCGAGGTGCTGGGCGCGATCCGGCGCGCGCCGGGGGTCTCCTACGCGGCGCTGACGCCGAACATGAAGGGGCTCGAGGGCGCGCTGGCCGCCCGCGCCGACGAGGTGGCGATCTTCGGCTCGGCCTCGGAGGGCTTCTCCAAGGCCAATATCAACGCCAGCATCGCCGAGAGCCTGGAGCGTTTCGCCCCGGTTGCCGAGGCGGCGCGCGCGGCCGGGCTGCCGGTCCGGGGCTATATCTCCTGCGTGGTCGAATGCCCCTACGACGGGCCGGTGGCGCCCGAGGCGGTGGCCCGCGTCGCCGCTGCGCTGCGCGAGATGGGCGTCTACGAGGTGAGCCTCGGCGACACCATCGGGCAGGGCCGCCCCGAGGCGGTCGACGCCATGCTGGGCGCGGTGCTGGAGGAGATGCCGGCGGCGCGGCTCGCCGGGCATTTCCACGACACATCGGGCCGCGCGGTCGAGAACATCGAGGTGGCGCTGGCGCGCGGGCTCCGGGTCTTCGACGCGGCGGTCGGCGGGCTCGGCGGCTGCCCCTATGCGCCCGGCGCCAAGGGCAACGTGGCAACCGAGACGGTCGCGGCGCGGCTTGCGGAACTGGGCTATGAGACCGGGCTCGACCTCGCGCGCATCGCCGAGGCGGCCGAGATCGCGCGCGGGCTGCGGCAGGCGTCCGCGGGCGCGAAGACGTAAGGGAGAGGACTTTGGCAGACCTGGTGAATGTCAGCCGCGACGCGCGCGGCGTGGCCACGCTGGCCCTGGCGCGGGCCGAGAAACACAACGCGATGTCGGCGCAGATGATGACCGAGCTCGTGGAGGCCGCCGAGGCGCTGGCCCGCGACCCCGAGGTCCGGGTCGTGATCCTGGCCGCCGAAGGGCCCACCTTCTGCGCCGGGGGCGACCTGGCCTGGATGCGCGAACAGCGCGAGATGGACGCCGCGACGCGCAAGCGCGAAAGCCGCCGCATCGCCGAGGCGCTGGGCGCGCTGGCGCGTCTGCCGCAGCCGCTGATCGGGCGCATCCACGGCAATGCCTTCGGCGGCGGCGTCGGGCTGATCTCGGTCTGCGACGCGGCGATCGGGGTGGTGGGCGCCAAGCTCGGGCTGACCGAGGTGCGGCTGGGGCTCCTGCCCGCCAACATCGGCCCCTACGTGGTGGCCAAGATGGGCGCCGCGAAGGCCCGCGAGATCTTCATGAACGGGCGGATCTTCCCGGCCGAGGAAGGCGTGCGGCTGAACCTCCTGAAGGACGTGGTGGCGCCCGAGGCGCTTGATGCCGCGGTCGAGGCCGAGGTCGCGCCCTATCTCACCTGCGCACCGGGGGCCGTGGCCGAGGCCAAGGCGCTGCTCGCCGCGCTGGCGGGCCGGGTCTCGGAGGCGGATGTCGACATGGCGATCGACGCGCTGGCCGACCGCTGGGAGACGGCGGAGGCCGAGGAGGGGCTGACCGCCTTCTTCGACAAGCGCAAGCCGCGCTGGGCCGGGGGCTGAGAGCGCTCGAGCGCCGGGAGCCATGCTAAGAGCTGCGCCGCGCCCCTCGGGGTGCGGCGTTGTCGTCTGCGGGGCCCCGCGCGCCGTGCCTCTTTGCCTGCGGCGCTGTCACCTGCGGGCCCGCGTGCGCCGCGCCAGATTCGCGGCGCACCTCGCATTCGGGCGCCCGTGACCCTTTGAAGCTTAAAGGAAATCCGCCTCCGCCGGGCCTCGCGGCCCCTTGCCGCCCACATTCCTATCCGAAGGGATAGGTCGGCGATCCGAAATGCGCGTTTCCTATGCTCCCGTTGCCATGAAGCGCCGCGGGCGAGCTGCTAGTGTCATCCCTGCCGGGAGATAGATGAGAGGTCTTCCGGCGGCGCGCGCCGGTCCGAGTGTGACGGAGCGGCGCGCCGGGGAGCCGGCCGGGACGCGGGGGTGTCCCGGCGGCGAACCCTGAAACGGTGAGCCCCGGAGCGTGGCGTATGGAGCGCAGGGGCGTGACGAGTGACCGGCCAGGGAAACAATGGCCTTAACGAGTGTGGTATAGTGTCAGTGCGGGTCGGTGTGCCGGGCCTCCAGCCTTGTCCAATGTGCGGGCAAGCGCGGGTAGGACGCTCCGGGCGGCCCGATGGGTTGGACCAGTGACGTCCGGGTCTCGGACATCCGCGGACTCCCGATTTGTTCGCGGGACAATTGTGCAAGTGGTCAGTGATCGCGCCGCGGTGATCCGCGGTCAGGGGAATGAGCCGCGGGTGAAGACCCTCCGCGCGCGATTGAGTGCAAGAATGCGTCCGCTTCGGCGGGCGCATTTTTGTTTGGGCGGGCGGGGCAGGGGGGATGTTTGGTCGCGCATGGGTGGGGACTGAACGGACGTCCGGCTCGGCGCGTAAGGCGGGGCAGGGGAGCGCTGCTCTTCCGACGCAACGGGTGATGGAACGCCATCCGATGGCCTAAGGAGGCACCACAGCCCCCAAACTCCACGCTAAACGATCAAAAACCCGGCACCCGCGCGGCCGCGACCCCCGCCGCCACGTCACGGAATCGCCCCGCCGTCCCACCTCTTTGCTCCGCCGCCGGGTGGTCTGTTATGCTTCCGCCACGACGACACCGGGCCCGCGCCCGCCGGCCTGCCCGTGGCCCCGCGCCCAGGCGCAGAGCCCCCGGCGGCAGGCACAGGCCGCGCGCCGCGCCCGGAGCGCCGCGCCCCGATGGGGGGCACCGGGGACCCCGGCACTTCGCCGCGCCCCGTTGACCCCCCATGGCGGCGCGGATAGATGGTGGCAAGACCGACTAGCAACCGGTGATCCGCGCCGTAATCCGTAGGCTCTCCGGCCAGCGAATGGAAAGGACAGACCCCCGTGGAAGAGATGCTGAGGGAATACCTCCCGATCCTCGTTTTCCTCGCCATTGCCATCGGCCTGGGCCTGGTGCTCATCCTCGCCGCTCTGGTGCTGGCCGTGCGCAACCCCGACCCCGAGAAGCTCTCGGCCTATGAATGCGGGTTCAACGCCTTCGACGACGCACGCATGAAGTTCGACGTGCGCTTCTACCTGGTGTCGATCCTGTTCATCATCTTCGATCTCGAGATCGCCTTCCTGTTCCCCTGGGCCGTCGGCTTCCAGGACATCTCGATGGCGGGTTTCTGGTCGATGATGGTGTTCCTCGCGGTTCTCACCATCGGCTTCGCCTATGAATGGAAGAAAGGGGCGCTCGAATGGGAGTGATGACAGGCGCGAACAAGGCCGCCGCCGACCGCGACGTCGCCGTTCAGGACCTCAACCGGGAGCTCACCGACAAGGGCTTCCTGCTGACCTCGACCGAGGACATCATCAACTGGGCGCGCACCGGCTCGCTGCACTGGATGACCTTCGGCCTGGCGTGCTGCGCGGTCGAGATGATGCAGACCTCGATGCCGCGCTACGACCTCGAGCGCTTCGGCGTGGCGCCGCGCGCCAGCCCGCGCCAGTCCGACGTGATGATCGTCGCGGGCACGCTGACCAACAAGATGGCGCCGGCGCTGCGCAAGGTCTACGACCAGATGCCCGAGCCGCGCTACGTGATCTCGATGGGCTCCTGCGCCAACGGCGGGGGCTATTACCACTACAGCTACAGCGTCGTGCGCGGCTGCGACCGGGTGGTGCCGGTGGACGTCTATGTGCCCGGCTGCCCGCCGACCGCGGAGGCGCTGCTCTACGGGGTCATGGCGCTGCAGCGGAAGATCCGCCGCACCGGCACGCTGACACGCTGAAGGAGACCCGCCCATGAGCAGCGAAATGCAGGAACTCGGCGGCTACATCGAGGCCAAGCGCCCCGATTGCGTCGTCTCCTGGGAAGTGACGCAGGGCGAGCTGACCATGCAGGTCGCCGCCGCCAACATCCGCGGCCTGGTCGAATGGCTGAAGGAGGAACCCACCTGCCGGTTCTCCACGCTGATCGACATCACCGCGGTCGACTACCCCGAGCGTGCCAAGCGCTTCGACGTGGTCTACCACTTCCTGTCGATGCACCAGAACCACCGCATCCGGCTGAAGGTCGCGATCCGCGAAGAGGACCTGGTGCCCTCGATCGTCACGGTGCACCCCTCGGCCAACTGGTTCGAGCGCGAGATCTTCGACATGTTCGGGATCCTCTTCTCGGGCCACCCCGACCTGCGCCGCCTGCTGACCGACTACGGCTTCCGCGGCCACCCGCTGCGCAAGGACTTCCCGACCACCGGCTACGTCGAGGTCCGCTACGACGAAGAGCGCAAGCGCGTCGTCTACGAGCCGGTGAGCCTGGTGCAGGAATACCGCCAGTTCGATTTCATGAGCCCCTGGGAAGGCGCGGAATACGTGCTACCGGGCGATGAGAAAGCCGAAGAGGGGGCGAAGTGATGGACGGCTCCAAAGGGTTCGACGACGCTCAGACGCAAGAGCAGAAGATCCGCAACTTCAACATCAACTTCGGTCCGCAGCACCCCGCGGCGCACGGCGTGTTGCGCCTCGTGCTCGAGCTCGACGGCGAGATCTGCGAGCGCTGCGACCCGCATATCGGGCTGCTGCACCGCGGCACCGAGAAGCTGATGGAAAGCCGCACCTACCTGCAGAACCTGCCCTATTTCGACCGGCTCGACTACGTCGGCACGATGAACCAGGAGCACGGCTGGTGCCTGGCCATCGAGCGGCTGACCGGCACCGAGGTGCCGCGCCGGGCGCAGCTCATCCGGGTGCTCTTCTGCGAGGTCGGCCGGGTTCTGAACCACCTTCTCAACGTCACCACGCAGGCCATGGACGTGGGCGCGCTGACGCCGCCGCTCTGGGGCTTCGAAGAGCGCGAGAAGCTGATGTATTTCTACGAGCGGGCCTCGGGCGCGCGCCTGCACGCGGCCTACTTCCGGCCCGGCGGCGTGCACCAGGACCTGCCGCCCGAGCTGCTCGACGACATGGAGACCTGGTGCAAGGAGTTCATGCCCGTCCTCGACGACATCGACGGGCTCCTGACCGAGAACCGGATCTTCAAGCAGCGCAACGTCGACATCGGCATCGTCTCGCAGGAAGAGGCCCAGGAATGGGGCTTTTCGGGCGTCATGGTGCGCGGCTCCGGCATGGCCTGGGACCTGCGCCGCAGCCAGCCCTACGAATGCTACGACGAGTTCGACTTTCGCATCCCGGTGGGCAAGAACGGCGACTGCTACGACCGCTACCTGATCCGCATGGAAGAGATGCGCCAGTCGGTGCACATCATGGAACAGGCCATCGAGAAGCTGCGCCTGCCCGAGAACCAGGGCGACATCCTGGCGCGCGGCAAGGTCACCCCGCCGAAGCGGTCGGAGATGAAGACCTCGATGGAAGCGCTGATCCATCACTTCAAGCTCTACACCGAGGGCTTCCACGTCCCCGAGGGCGAGGTCTATGCCTGCGTCGAGGCGCCGAAGGGCGAATTCGGCGTCTACCTGGTCGCCGATGGCAGCAACCGGCCGTACCGCGCCAAGATCCGCGCGCCGGGCTATGCGCATCTGCAGGCCATGGACCACCTCTGCAAGGGTCACCAGCTCGCCGATGTCTCGGCGGTGCTGGGCTCGCTCGACATCGTGTTCGGGGAGGTGGACCGCTGATCGCGGCGGCCCCGGGCGGCAGCGCGGGGCCCATGCCCGGAGGCGGGCGCAACGCCAGAAGCGGCGGAACAGCCGCGACAGAAGAACGAGGGACGCTGACATGAAACGCCTGTTTGCACTGGGGGCGGTGACGCTCCTGGCGGCCTGCGAAACCCCGCCCGAGGGCACCGACGAGACCGACGTGGCGAACTTCGACAGCGCCATGGCGACCATCGGCTGCGATCTCGTGGACGAGGGCGATTACCAGGCGGTCGAGATCCAGACCGGGCTGAGCCGGGCGCAGGCGCAGGAAATGGCGGCCTTCCGGGTCGACACCGGCGCCGCGGCGCGGCTTTCGAACGGGGGCATCCGGCTTAAGACCGGCCCCTGCACGCCCGCCGAGCCCGCCGCCCCCGAGGCGGACGCGGACGCGGCGGCCGAGGCCTGATCCCGGGACACCAGCCGGCCCAAGCGCGCCACCGCGCCGCCGGAGAGACGGAAAGATAGCCATGCTGAGACGACTGCACCACGAGCAACCGGAAAGCTTCGCCTTCACGCCCGAGAACCAGGCCTGGGCGGAGACGCAGATCACCAAGTTCCCGAAGGACCGCCAGGCCTCCGCGATCATCCCGCTGCTGTGGCGGGCCCAAGAGCAGGAAGGCTGGCTGAGCCGGGCGGCGATCGAACATGTCGCGCAGATGCTCGACATGGCCTATATGCGCGCGCTCGAGGTGGCGACCTTCTACTTCATGTTCCAGCTCGCCCCGGTGGGCTCGGTCGCGCATATCCAGGTCTGCGGCACGACCTCCTGCATGATCTGCGGCGCCGAGGACCTGATCGCGGTCTGCAAGGACAAGATCGCCAAGAAGCCCTTCGAGACCTCCGAAGACGGCAAGCTGAGCTGGGAAGAGGTGGAATGCCTCGGCGCCTGCGCCAATGCGCCCATGGCCCAGATCGGCAAGGATTACTACGAGGACCTGACCGCCGAGCGCTTCGGCGAGATTCTCGACGCCATCACCAAGGGCGAGGTGCCGACGCCGGGTCCGCAGACCGGCCGCTACGCCTCCGAGCCCGCGATGGGGCTGACCTCGCTGAAGGACCACGAGGCCGACCGGCACCCGCAGAACGCCTCGGTCGAACTGGCGGTGAGCATCGGCGACACGGTCAAGCGGATCGACGGCAGCGAGGTGAAACTCGAGGCGCCCTGGCACGACTTCAGCAAGAAGGACGGCACCGCCCAGGTCGACAGCCGCGGCACCGAGAAGGCCGGCGGCCGCCCGGTGGACGACACCGGCATCGACCGCCGCGAGGCGCCCGCCGAGGGCACCGCGCATCCGAAGGCCGCCGCCCCCGCCAAGGCCGCCGAGGCCGAGCAGGGCGTCAAGCCCGAGCAGCTCGAGAAGCCGCGTGGCGGCGAGGCCGACGATCTCACCCGCATCCGCGGCGTCGGGCCGAAGCTCGCCGGGCTCCTGAACGAGATGGGCTTCTATCACTTCGACCAGATCGCCGGCTGGTCGCCGGAAGAGGTCGCCTGGGTCGACGACCACCTCGAGGGCTTCAAGGGCCGGGTCAGCCGTGACGACTGGGTCGCGCAGGCTAAATCCTTGGCTTCCGGGGACAAGACGTAGTCTTCTGGGCGTGTTAAAGAGGGCGACGAAAGGGTCGTGTCGCCCGAATAACACGGACAGGGAGTGAGAACATGAGTGCAGAACGGAACACGGTGAGCTGCCAGACGGGATGCTGGGCTCTTGCGGCGGGGGTCGGCTTCGTGACCTTCGTGATGTTGCTCGTCGTGGGCAGCACCGGGTGGATCGGGTCGATCTTCCTGGGCGGGCTGTCCTTCGTGTTCCTCGGCTTTCTGTTCAGCTGGATGTTCTGCGCCCCGCTGACCCGCCCGGGCGAGGTGACGCCGGGCTCCGAGCGCGGGCCGAAGACGCCGGGCACCGCGGGCGTGACGCCGGGCAGCGCCGGGGTGACCCCGGGCAGCACCGAGGCGCCCTCTGCCCCCGCGGCCCAGCCTGCCGCCGCCGCCGCGGCCCCGGCCGCCGCGGGCGCCGCCCAGGCCGGCACCAAGACCGGCAGCGAGGCCGGCGGGGTCAAGCCCTCGAAGGAGCTGCCGGGACAAAAGGACCTCTCGGAGCGCAAGGGCAACTGGAGCTACAAGGGCGAGGGCGGCGAGACGGGCCCCGCGCAGGGCCAGCCCATCGCCCATGGCGCCGAGGCCGGCGCCGACAAGGAGGCCCGCACCACCCAGAGCCTCGATCCCGAGGCCCCGCAAACCAAACCCGAGACGCTGTCGGGCGCGCGTGACGGCAAGCCCGACAACCTCAAGGAGATCAAGGGCGTCGGGCCGAAGCTGGAGAAGACCCTGAACGAGTTCGGCTTCTACCACTTCGACCAGATCGCCGGCTGGACCGAGGAAGAGGTCAACTGGGTCAACCAGAACCTCACCGGCTTCAAGGGCCGGGTCACCCGCGACGACTGGGTGGCGCAGGCCAAGATCCTGGCCTCGGGCGGCGACACCGAGTTCTCCAAGCGCGTCGACAAGGGCGACGTGTACTAACCCGGGCCGGAGGCCGCGATGCAGAGCGAAAACCAGGCACGGCGCGGGCGGGCGATCGCCCTGCTCATTGCCGGAACCGGGCTGTTCTGGATCGCGGCCACCGCCCTCGGGGTGCAGATGGGCTGGAGCCTGCGCACCCGCGCGTTCTTCGATCTCGCCGCCTTGGCGGCCTTCGGATACGCGATATTTTTGATCTATGGCCTCTGGCGGGACCGCCAGAAGAACAAGGACTGAGAGATGCTGCAGGATCAGGACCGGATCTTCACCAACCTCTACGGGATGCACGACCGTTCCCTGAAGGGCGCGCAGGCGCGCGGCCATTGGGACGGCACCGCCGACATCATCAAGAAGGGGCGCGACTGGATCGTCGAGGAGATGAAGGCCTCGGGTCTGCGCGGCCGCGGCGGCGCGGGCTTCCCGACCGGGCTGAAGTGGTCCTTCATGCCCAAGGAAAGCGACGGGCGCCCGGCCTATCTGGTCGTCAACGCCGACGAATCGGAGCCCGGCACCTGCAAGGACCGCGAGATCATGCGACATGATCCGCACACGCTGATCGAGGGCTGCCTGATCGCCTCTTTCGCGATGCAGGCCCATGCCTGCTACATCTACATCCGCGGCGAATACATCCGCGAGAAGGAAGCCCTGCAGCGCGCCATCAACGAGGCCTATGACGCGGGTCTCGTCGGCAAGAACGCCGCCGGCTCGGGCTGGGACTTCGACATCTACCTGACCCACGGGGCAGGGGCCTATATCTGCGGCGAGGAAACCGCCCTGATCGAGAGCCTCGAGGGCAAGAAGGGCATGCCGCGCATGAAGCCGCCCTTCCCGGCGGGCGCGGGCCTTTACGGCTGCCCGACCACGGTGAACAACGTCGAGTCGATCGCAGTGGTGCCGACCATCCTGCGCCGCGGCTCGGACTGGTTCTCCTCCTTCGGGCGTCCGAACAACGCCGGCACCAAGGTCTTCGCGATCTCGGGGCATGTGAACAACCCCTGCGTCGTCGAAGAGGCCATGTCGATCTCCTTCGAGGAGCTGATCGAGACCCATTGCGGCGGCATCCGCGGCGGCTGGGACAACCTCAAGGCGGTGATCCCCGGCGGCTCCTCCGTGCCCTGCATCCGCGGCGAAGAGATGAAGGACGCGATCATGGACTTCGACTACCTGCGCGAGCAGCGGTCGGGTCTCGGCACCGCGGCGGTGATCGTGATGGATCAGTCCACCGACGTCATCAAGGCGATCTGGCGGCTGGCGAAGTTCTACAAGCACGAGAGCTGCGGCCAGTGCACGCCCTGCCGCGAGGGCACCGGCTGGATGATGCGGGTGATGGAGCGTCTGGTCCACGGCGAGGCCGAGGTCGAGGAGATCGACATGCTGCTCGACGTGACCAAGCAGGTCGAGGGCCACACGATCTGCGCGCTCGGCGATGCGGCGGCCTGGCCGATCCAGGGCCTGATCCGCAACTTCCGCGACGAGATCGAGGACCGCATCAAGCACAAGCGCTCGGGCCGCACCGCCACGGTGATGGCCGCCGAGTGATCCCCCGCCGGGTCCCTCAGGGGGCCCGCTTTCCGGCGCCGGGCCCGACCCGGCGGCTGCCACAGAAGGACGACGCCCGATGACCGAGACGCTGGCCGCCTATTCCCACGCGCTCATGTCGGTGGCGCTTTTCGCGGTGCTCTGCCAGGTGCTGAGCGCGCTGCTCGCGCCGCGGCTTTCCAAGGCGGGCCATGCGCCGGGCACCGTGCCGCCGGTCAATTACGACGACCCGGTCTTCCGGCTTTTCCGCAGCTATCACAACTCGGTCGACAGCATGGGCCCCTTCGCCGCGGCGGTGGTGGCGGCGGTGCTGGCGGGGGCCTCTCCCTTCTGGGTGAACCTGCTTGCCTCGCTCGGACTTCTGGCGCGGCTCGGCGTGGTGGCCTGCTACGTGCCCGGCATCGGCAAGAACGAGTTCGGACCGCGCACCTTCGCCTATATCTTCCAGTCGGCCATGACGATCCTGCTGGGCCTGCTGGCGGCCGGTACGCTCCTTTTCTGAGCGATGGGCGGCCGGGCCCCGGAAGGCTTGAGATTCTCCGCCCGAGCGGCGACAACAGCCCGCGACAGCGGCGATTGGAGTGACGTGATGCGAGCCTGTGTGTTGATCCCCCTGGCGGCGATGCTGCTGGCCTCCTGCGGCTCCGACCGGGTGGCCTTCAACGGCGAGTTCTACCGCGCGAATGTCTCGGCCCCGGCCAAGGACCGGGCGAATTTCACCGCGACCGCCGGGCCGGTCTCCAAGGGCGTGTCGGGCGCGGCCGCCGCGGCGCGCCACGAGGCGATGCAGCACTGCATCCATTTCCTCGGCACCTCGGTGATCGACTACACGATCCCCGAGGGCACCCCGCCCGAGGCGCTGCCGCGCGACGGCGACCGCCTGGTCCTGCGCGGCACCTGCATCGAGGAGGGCTGAGGCCCGGCCAAGGCCCCTGTCGAAAGGGTGATCGGCAAGGCCCGGCCGAGGCGCCCTCGGCTATTGGATAACGGGACGGAAACGCCCCATCTCTTTGCCCAGACGGCCGCCGCAGGCGGCCGGCGGACACAAGGAGAGAGACAATGCGACGCATGATCCTGACGGTGGCCACGCTGGCCGTCTTCGGCGCGGGCGCCGCCGGGGCCCAGGGCAAACCGCCACTCAGCCAGGTCAGCGAGATCGACGATCCGCTCCTGATGATCGCCATCGCCGACCAGGTGCGCAAACGCTGCGAGAGCATCGACGCGCGGATGTTCAAGGCCTGGACGACGATCAACGCGCTGGAAAGCAAGGCCAAGGGCCTGGGCTATAGCGACGAGGAAATCGAGGACTACGTGACCTCGGACGAGGAGAAGGCGCGGATGCGCAGGCGCGGCGAGGCCCTGATGCGGCAGCGCGGACTGGACCCGGAACGGGACAGCGCCTATTGCACCTTGGGCCGCGAGGAAATAGCGAGGGGCAGCCAGATCGGCGTCCTTCTCAGGGAAAGGTGAGACGAGACGATGTCAGACCTCCGCAAGATCAGCATCGACGGTCAGGAAATCGAGGTGGACGGGGCGATGACGCTCCTGCAGGCCTGCGAGGAAGCCGGACGCGAGATCCCGCGTTTCTGCTACCACGAGCGCCTGTCGATCGCCGGGAACTGCCGGATGTGCCTTGTCGAGGTCGTGGGCGGCCCGCCGAAGCCGGCCGCCTCCTGCGCGATGCAGGTCCGTGACCTGCGTCCCGGCCCCGAAGGCCAGCCGCCGCAGGTCCGCACGAATTCGCCCATGGTGAAGAAGGCGCGGGAAGGGGTGATGGAGTTCCTGCTCATCAACCACCCGCTCGACTGCCCGATCTGCGACCAGGGTGGCGAATGCGACCTGCAGGACCAGGCCATGGCCTACGGCGTCGACTTCTCGCGCTACCGCGAGCCCAAGCGCGCCGTCGAGGACCTCGACCTCGGCCCGTTGGTCGAGACCCATATGACCCGCTGCATCTCCTGCACCCGCTGCGTGCGCTTCACCACCGAGGTGGCGGGCATCACCCAGATGGGCCAGACCGGCCGCGGCGAGGATGCGGAGATCACCTCCTACCTGGGCGAGACGCTGAACTCGAACCTGCAGGGCAACATCATCGACCTCTGCCCGGTCGGCGCGCTGGTCTCGCGCCCCTATGCCTTCACCGCCCGCCCCTGGGAGCTGACCAAGACCGAGTCGATCGACGTCATGGACGCGCTCGGCTCCTCGATCCGGGTCGACACCAAGGGCCGCGAGGTCATGCGCTTCCTGCCGCGCAACCATGACGGCACCAACGAGGAATGGATCTCGGACAAGACGCGCTTCGTCTGGGACGGGCTGAAGCGCCAGCGTCTCGACAAGCCCTTCGTCCGCGAGAACGGCAAGCTGCGCGCGGCCACCTGGCCCGAGGCGCTGGAGAAGGCCGCCGAGGCGCTGAAGGGCGCCAAGAAGGTCGCGGGCCTGGTGGGCGATCTCGCCCCGACCGAGGCCGCCTATGCGCTGAAGTCCCTGGTCGAGAGCTTCGGCGGCACCACCGAATGCCGCACCGACGGCGCCAAGCTGCCCGCGGGAAACCGTTCGGGCTATGTCGGCACCGCCGCCATCGAGGACATCGACGAGGCCCGCGCGGTGACCATCATCGGCGCCGACCCCTCGGTCGAGGCACCGGTGCTGAACGCGCGCATCCGCAAGGCCTGGTCGCTGGGCGCCGATGTGCGCCTGATCGGCGAGGCCGTGGACCTGACCTTCGACTACACCCACGCCGGCACCGACCGCGCGGCGCTGCAGGAGGCCGTGAAGGCCGCCAAGCCCGCCGAAGACGGCGAGGCGCTGGTCATCCTGGGCCAGGCGGCGCTTACCGGCGACGACGGCGCGGCGGTCCTGGCCGAGGCCATGGCCCTTTGCGAGGCGCAGAACGCCAAGCTCCTGGTGCTGCACACCGCCGCCGGCCGGGTCGGCGCGCTCGACGTGGGGGCCGTGACCGAGGGCGGCGTGACCGCGGCGCTCGACGGGGCGGATGTGGTCTACAACCTCGGCGCCGACGAGATCGAGATCGCCGAGGGGCCCTTCGTGATCTACCAGGGCAGCCACGGCGACCGCGGCGCGCATCGCGCCGACGTGATCCTGCCGGGCGCGGCCTACACCGAAGAGCAGGGCCTCTTCGTCAACACCGAGGGCCGCCCGCAGCTCGCGCTGCGCGCCGGCTTCGCGCCGGGCCAGGCCAAGGAGAACTGGGCCATCCTGCGCGCGCTCTCGGCCGAGGCGGGCCGGCAGCTGCCCTTCGACAGCCTGGCCGAGCTGCGCTCGGACCTGGTCAAGGCGGTGCCGCATCTGGCCGAGATCGACCGGGTGCCCTCGAACGACTGGCAGAAGGTCGAGGCGGGCGGATCGCTCGGCTCCGGGGCCTTCGGCCGCGCGATCCGGGACTTCTACCTGACCAACCCGATCGCCCGCGCCAGCCAGCTCATGGCCGAACTCAGCGCCAACGCGAAGGCGCGCAAAGAGACGCAAATCGCGGCGGAGTGACGCGCTTGACCGCCGTCCTCCGCGTCGCCGCCCTCTTGCAGGCCGCCGCCCTGGCGGCCTGTGCACCAACCGGCGAGCGCGGTGACGGCGCGCCCTTCGCGCCCGAGTACGAGGGAATCGAAACGCGGCTCCTCGACGGGGACCTGGTGCAGTTCCTGGTGGAGATGCGCGGCGCGCGGGGCTCCGCGGACGTCGAGGCCTACGCCGAATGTGCCGCATCGCAATACGCGCTGATCCGGGGCTACGGTTTTGCGCGGCATTTGCGAACAAATGTCGAGGAAGAGGGTGGTCTCTGGCGCGCAGATGCGGTTTACACCATCTCGCCAGCGCTGCCCCGCGGGCGGTTCACGATCGACGCCGAAGTGACAGCCGCCGCCTGCGCGGAAAACGGAATACCGATGGTGTGAGGACCCGATGTCTGACTTCATGATGTCCACCGGAGGCACAGCCCTGATCATTGTCGCCCAGTGCCTCGCGGTGGTGACCTTCGTGATGGTCTCGCTGCTTTTCCTGGTCTACGGCGACCGGAAGATCTGGGCGGCGGTGCAGATGCGCCGCGGCCCCAACGTTGTGGGCGTCTTCGGCCTGCTGCAGACCATCGCCGACGCGCTGAAATACGTGGTCAAGGAGGTGGTGATCCCCGCCGGCTCGGACCGCACGGTCTTCATGCTGGCGCCGCTGACCTCCTTCGTGCTGGCAATGATCGCCTGGGCGGTGATCCCCTTCAACGACACCTGGGTGCTCTCGGACATCAATGTCGCCATCCTCTATGTCTTCGCGGTCTCCTCGCTCGAGGTCTACGGCGTGATCATGGGTGGCTGGGCCTCGAACTCGAAGTATCCCTTCCTGGGCTCGCTGCGCTCGGCGGCGCAGATGATCTCCTACGAGGTGTCGATCGGCCTGATCATCATCGGCGTGATCCTCTCGACCGGGTCGATGAACTTCGGCGACATCGTGCGCGCCCAGGACGGATCCTACGGGTTCTTCAACTGGTACTGGCTGCCGCATTTCCCGATGGTCTTCCTGTTCTTCATCTCCTGCCTGGCCGAGACCAACCGCCCGCCCTTCGACCTGCCCGAGGCCGAGTCCGAACTGGTGGCAGGCTACCAGGTGGAATATTCCTCGACGCCCTTCCTGCTGTTCATGGCCGGCGAATACATCGCGATCTTCCTGATGTGCGCGCTGACCTCGCTGCTGTTCTTCGGCGGCTGGCTCTCGCCGATCCCGGGCCTGCCCGACGGGGCGCTCTGGATGGTCGCGAAGATGACGTTCTTCTTCTTCCTCTTCGCGATGGTGAAGGCGATCACGCCGCGCTACCGCTACGACCAGCTGATGCGCCTTGGCTGGAAGGTCTTCCTGCCCTTCAGCCTGGTCTGGGTCGTCTTCGTGGCCTTCGCCGCCAAGTTCGGCTGGTTCTGGGGCCTCTTCGCCCGCTGGACCACCGGGGCCTGAGCCGCATGGCCGCCGCCCCCGCATATGCCCGGCCCCGCGCCCGCGCCGAAAGGCCGGCCGGCGGGGCGGGGCGCCTTTCATTCCACCGGGGCATTGCCCCGGTCCCGCCCGCTGAGACAAGCGTCACACGCGGATCGATCTAAGGAGTCGTCATGGCGAAGATGGATTACAGCCGCGCCGCGAGTTACTTCCTGCTCTCCGATGTCTGGCAGGGCCTGAAGCTCGGCCTGAAGTATTTCTTCGGGCCCAAGGCCACGGTGAACTACCCGCACGAAAAGGGCCCGCTGAGCCCGCGCTTCCGGGGCGAGCACGCGCTGCGCCGCTACCCCAACGGCGAGGAACGCTGCATCGCCTGCAAGCTCTGCGAGGCGGTCTGCCCGGCCCAGGCGATCACCATCGACGCGGAACCGCGCGAGGACGGCTCGCGCCGGACCACCCGCTACGACATCGACATGACCAAGTGCATCTACTGCGGCTTCTGCCAGGAAGCCTGCCCGGTGGATGCCATTGTCGAGGGGCCGAACTTCGAGTTCACCACCGAGACCCGCGAGGAGCTTTACTACGACAAGGAGAAGCTCCTCGAGAACGGCGAACGCTGGGAAGCCGAGATCGCCCGCAACCTCGAACTGGACGCGCCCTACAGATGAGCGATAGCCAGAACCCCTTCGAACTGTTCATGCGCCAGGCGCAGGAGATGGCCAAAAGCTGGAATCCCGCGCTTGAGACCTTCAACGTGCGCGAGTTCGAGAAATTCTGGCCGACGATGCCCAAGGACTTCATGGAGATGTCCTTCGGCAAGGGCATGTCGCAGGACGGCCTGGACGCCAAGACGCGCCTGCTCTTGACCTTGGCCGGCCTGACGATGCAAGGCGCACAGGCAGAAACACCGTTCCGGATGAACGTGCGCCACGCGCTCGAGGCCGGGGCCACCAAGGACGAGATCGCCGAGACCATCGCCCAGATGTCGATGTTCGCCGGCATTCCCGCCATGACCCGCGCCATGGAGCTGGCGCGCCAGGTCATGGAAGAGGACGGAAAGGACGAAACGACATGAGCGCCTTTGCCTTCTATCTCTTTGCCATTTCGACCATCGCGGGGGGCCTGTTCACCGTGATCAGCCGCAACCCGGTGCATTCGGTGCTTTGGCTGATCCTGGCGTTCCTGTCCTCGGCGGGGCTCTTCGTGCTGATGGGCGCGGAGTTCGTGGCGATGCTGCTGGTCATCGTCTACGTCGGCGCCGTGGCGGTGCTCTTCCTCTTCGTGGTGATGATGCTCGACGTCGATTTCGCCGAGCTCAAGGCCGAGATGGCCCGCTACGTGCCGCTGGCGCTCCTGATCGCCGTGGTGATCCTGATGCAGTTCTCGATCGCCTATGGCGCCTGGGAGACCGCGCCCACCGCGGCGGCCAACATCGCCCAGGCGGTGCCCGAGGGCCGGCACAACACCGAGGCCCTGGGCCTCATTCTCTACGACGAGTATTTCCTGCTGTTCCAGCTCGCGGGGCTGATCCTGCTGGTCGCCATGATCGGCGCGATCGTCCTGACCCTGCGGCACCGGACCGACGTCAAGCGGCAGGACGTGCTGGCGCAGATGTACCGCGATCCCAAGACCGCGATGGAACTGAAGGACGTGAAGCCCGGGCAGGGCCTCTGACCGCCGCCGGGCCCGATTGGCGGGCCCGGGACTGGTGCAACGCATGTCCCCGCGCCGGGCGGCAAGATCCGGTCGGGGGCCGACAGACGGGCCGGCGCGCGCGGCAGTGACGCCCCGCCGCCGGGACGCAGAACGAGGGACGAGATGATCGGACTGGAACATTACCTGACGGTGGCGGCGGTGCTCTTCGTCATCGGCATCTTCGGGCTCTTCCTGAACCGGAAGAACGTGATCATCCTGCTGATGTCGATCGAGCTGATGCTCCTGGCCGTGAACATCAATCTCGTCGCCTTCTCGGCGCATCTCGGCGATCTCGTCGGGCAGGTCTTCACGCTCTTCGTGCTGACCGTCGCCGCCGCCGAGGCCGCGATCGGTCTTGCGATCCTCGTCTGCTTCTTCCGCAACCGCGGCACCATCGCGGTGGAAGACATCAACGTGATGAAAGGCTGAGCGCAATGGAGACGATCATCCTCTTCGCCCCGCTCGTGGGCGCGCTGATCGCGGGTTTCGGCTGGCGCCTGATCGGCGAGCAGGGCGCCATGTGGGTCACCACGGGCCTGTTGTTCCTGGCCTGCCTGCTGTCCTGGATCGTCTTTCTGGGGCATGACGGCACGACCCAGCAGATCGACATCCTGCGCTGGATCGAAAGCGGCACCATGGCGGCGGACTGGTCGATCCGGCTCGACCGCCTGACGGCGATCATGCTGATCGTGGTGACCACGGTCTCGGCGCTCGTGCACCTCTATTCGATGGGCTACATGGCGCATGACGCCAACTTCAAGGAAGGCGAGGTCTACAAGCCCCGCTTCTTCGCCTATCTGTCCTTCTTCACCTTCGCCATGCTGGCGCTGGTGACCGCCGACAACCTGGTGCAGATGTTCTTCGGCTGGGAAGGCGTGGGCGTCGCCTCCTACCTGCTGATCGGCTTCTACTACAAGAAACCCTCGGCCAATGCCGCGGCGATGAAGGCCTTCATCGTCAACCGCGTCGGCGACTTCGGCTTCGCGCTGGGGATCTTCGGGCTGTACTTCCTGGTCGACTCGGTGCGCTTCGACGATGTCTTCGCCGCCGCGCCAGAACTGGCGGAGACCCAGCTCAGCTTCCTCTGGACCGAATGGAACGCCGCGAACCTCATGGCCTTCCTGCTCTTCGTGGGCGCCATGGGCAAATCGGCCCAGCTGATCCTGCACACCTGGCTGCCGGACGCGATGGAAGGCCCGACGCCGGTCTCGGCGCTGATCCACGCGGCGACCATGGTGACCGCGGGCGTCTTCCTGGTCTGCCGTATGTCGCCGCTGATGGAGTTCGCCCCCGAGGCCATGGCCTTTGTGACCTTCCTCGGCGCGACCACCGCCTTCTTCGCGGCGACGGTGGGCCTCGTGCAGAACGACATCAAGCGCGTGATCGCCTATTCGACCTGCTCGCAGCTCGGCTACATGTTCGTCGCCGCGGGCGTGGGCGTCTACTCGGTGGCGATGTTCCACCTGTTCACGCACGCCTTCTTCAAGGCCATGCTCTTCCTCGGCGCCGGTTCGGTGATCCACGGGATGCACCACGAGCAGGACATGCGGAACTACGGCGGCCTGCGGAAGAAGCTGCCCTATACCTTCTGGGCGATGATGATCGGCACGCTGGCGATCACCGGCGTCGGCATCCCGCTGACCGGCTGGATCGGCTTTGCCGGCTTCGCCTCCAAGGACGCGGTGATCGAAAGCGCCTTCGTCGGCAGCCAGGGCGGCTATGCCTTCTGGATGCTGGTGATCGCGGCGCTCTTCACCTCGTTCTATTCCTGGCGGCTGATGTTCATGACCTTCTACGGCAACCCGCGCGGGGACAAGCACACCCACGAGCATGCCCATGAGAGCCCCTGGACCATGGTCGCGCCGCTCGGCGTGCTGGCGCTCGGCGCGATCTTCGCGGGGATGATCTGGTACGGCAGCTTCTTCGGGAAGACCAACGAGGTGGTGAAGTTCTTCGGCGGCGAATACGCCGAACCGGCCGAGGAGCTGAAAGCCGCCGTGGCCGAGCGCAGCCCCAAGGCCTCGGAGCTGCACTACGTCATGGAGAGCGCGCCGGGCGAGGCGGCGATCTACATGGCCCCCGAGAACACCGTCCTGCACGAGGCGCATTACGTCCCGACCTGGGTCAAGCTCGCGCCCTTCCTGGCCATGGTGATCGGCTTCGGGACGGCCTTCTGGTTCTACATCGTGAACCCCGCGCTGCCGAAGCGCCTCGCGGAGAGCCAGCGCCCGCTCTACCTGTTCCTGCTGAACAAGTGGTATTTCGACGAGCTCTATGACGCCGTCTTCACCCGGCCCGCGCAGGCCATCGGGCGGTTCTTCTGGAGGAGCGGCGACGGGGCCACCATCGACGGCGCGATCAACGGCGTCTCGATGGGCATCATCCCCTTCTTCACCCGGCTCGCGGGCCGCGCGCAGTCCGGCTACATCTTCACCTATGCCTTCTGGATGGTGATCGGGATCGCGGTCCTCATCACCTGGATGTCGCTCAGCGGAGGAGCGGAGTAATGGACAACCTCCTTTCCATCGTGACCTTCCTGCCGGCGCTGGCGGCAGCGATCCTCGGCATCTTCCTGAAAGGCGGCACCGAGGCGGCGGACCGCAACGCCAAGTGGCTGGCGCTGATCGCCACGGGCGCGACCTTCCTGATCTCGCTGTTCATCCTGGCGCAGTTCGACCCGCAGGAGACCGGCTTCCAGATGGTCGAAGAGGGCCGCTGGCTCCTGGGCCTGAACTACAAGATGGGCGTCGACGGCATCTCGGTGCTCTTCGTGCTGCTGACCACCTTCATCATGCCGCTGGTGATCGCCGCCAGCTGGGAGGTGAAGACCAGGGTCAAGGAATACATGATCGCCTTCCTCGTCCTCGAGACGCTGATGCTGGGCGTCTTCATGGCGCTGGACCTGGTGCTCTTCTACCTGTTCTTCGAAGGCGGCCTGATCCCGATGTTCCTGATCATCGGCATCTGGGGCGGCAAGAACCGCATCTACGCGGCCTTCAAGTTCTTCCTCTACACCTTCCTGGGCTCGGTGCTGATGCTGGTGGCCATGGTCGCCATGTATGCCGAGGCGGGCACCACCGACATCCCGACGCTGCTGACCCACCAGTTCCCGGCGGGCGAGATGAACATCCTCGGGATCCACATCGTCGGCGGCATGCAGACGCTGATGTTCCTGGCCTTCTTCGCCTCCTTCGCGGTGAAGATGCCGATGTGGCCGGTGCACACCTGGCTGCCCGACGCCCACGTGCAGGCGCCGACCGCGGGCTCGGTCGTGCTGGCCTCGATCCTGCTGAAGCTCGGCGGCTACGGCTTCCTGCGCTTCAACCTGCCGATGTTCCCGGTGGGCTCCGAGGTGATCGGGCCCTTCGTCCTCTGGCTCTCGGTGATCGCGATCGTCTACACCAGCCTTGTCGCGCTGGTGCAGGAGGACATGAAGAAGCTCATCGCCTACTCCTCGGTGGCGCATATGGGCTATGTCACCATGGGCATCTTCGCGGCCAACCAGCAGGGCATCGACGGGGCGATCTTCCAGATGCTGAGCCACGGCTTCATCTCCGGCGCGCTCTTCCTCTGCGTCGGCGTGATCTACGACCGGATGCACACCCGCGAGATCGACGCCTACGGCGGGCTCGTGAACCGCATGCCGGCCTATGCGCTGATCTTCATGCTCTTCACCATGGCCAACGTCGGGCTGCCGGGCACCTCGGGGTTCATCGGCGAGTTCCTGACGCTCATGGGGGTCTTCCAGGTCAACACCTGGGTCGCGCTCTTCGCGACCTCCGGGGTGATCCTCTCGGCGGGCTACGCGCTGTGGCTCTATCGCCGGGTGGTCATGGGCGACCTGATCAAGGAAAGCCTGAAGACCATCACCGACATGACCCGCCGCGAGAAGGCGATCTTCGCCCCGCTGATCGTCATGACGATCTGGATGGGCGTCTATCCCGCGCCGATCCTCGACCGCATCGGCCCCTCGGTCGAAGCCCTCGTGGCGGATTACGAGACCGCAGTCGCGAACATGCCGCAGGCGACCCAGATCGCCAGCCAGAGCCATTGAGGACCGAGACATGATTTCCTCCGACCTCGCCATCATCCTGCCCGAGATCGTCATCGCGCTTTACGCGATGATCGCGCTGATCGGGGCGGTCTACACCGGCAAGGACGCGCTGGCCCCGACGCTCGTCTGGGTCACCGCCGGCCTCTTCGCCCTTGTCGCGGTCTGGATCGCGACCTCGGGCGGCGGCACCGCCACCGCCTTTGGCGGGATGTTCATCGACGACGGCTTCGCCCGCTTCGCCAAGGTGACGCTGCTGATCTCGGCCGCGGCTGTCCTGGTGATGAGCCAGGAGTACATGGCGCGCCGCGGCATCCTGCGCTTCGAATACCCGCTGCTGATCGCGCTGGCCGCGGTCGGCATGATGGTCATGGTCTCGGCCGGTGACCTCATGGCGCTTTACATGGGCCTCGAGCTGCAGTCGCTGGCGCTTTACGTGGTGGCCTCGCTCCGCCGCGACAGCGCGGTCTCGACCGAGGCGGGCCTGAAGTACTTCGTGCTGGGCGCGCTTTCCTCGGGTCTGCTGCTCTACGGCGCCTCGCTGACCTACGGTTTCGCGGGCACCACGCTCTTTGCCGGCATCATCGAGGCCGCGGGGCAGGGGCAGGCACCGCTCGGGCTGCTCTTCGGCCTGGTGTTCCTGGCCGCGGGCCTGGCCTTCAAGGTCTCGGCCGTGCCCTTCCACATGTGGACGCCGGACGTCTACGAAGGCGCGCCGACCCCGGTAACCGCCTTCTTCGCCACCGCGCCCAAGGTCGCGGCCATGGGGCTCTTTGCGCGGCTCCTGTTCGAAGCCTTCGGCGGCATCACCGGCGACTGGCAGCAGATCGTGGCCTTCCTCTCGGTCCTGTCGATGTTCCTCGGCGGCATCGCGGCGATCGGCCAGACCAACATCAAGCGCCTGATGGCCTATTCCTCGATCGCGCATATGGGCTACGCGCTCATGGGGCTCGCGGCGGGCACGGCGCTCGGCGTGCAGGCCATGCTGATCTACATGGCGATCTACGTCACCATGAACGTCGGCACCTTCGCCTTCATCCTGTCGATGGAGCGCGACGGCCAGCCGGTGACCGACATCGCCTCGCTCAACATGGTCTCCAAGGAAGAGCCCGGCCGGGCGCTCGCCATGCTGGTGCTGCTGTTTTCGCTGGCCGGCGTGCCGCCGCTCGTGGGCTTCTTCGGCAAGCTCTACGTGCTGCGCGCGGCCTATGACGGCGGGCTGGCCTGGCTCGCGGTGGCCGGCGTGGTGGCCAGCGTCATCGGCGCCTTCTACTACCTGCGCATCGTCTATTTCATGTATTTCGGCGAAGAGCGGGACGACGGACTCGACCGCAGTTCTTCTCCCGTGCTCTGGGGCTTCCTGGCGCTCTCGGCCTTTGCCATGGTCGCCGGCGTGATCAACCTCTTCGGCATCGAAGGCGCGGCGGCCGCCGCCGCGGCGACCCTCGTTCAGTGAGGGCAGGCCGCCAGATCCAGATCGACGTGACGCGGGCCCGGGGCCCGCGTTGCGCGTTTTCCGGGGGCTGCCTTGCGGGCCTCGCGCGCCGGGGCCGGACAGCATGAGCTGGCCCGAGGGATACGGGCGCATCGTCCTCGACGAGGTCGACAGCACCAATGCCGAGGCCGCCCGCCGGGGGCCCGAGCTGTCCGCGCCGACCTGGATCCTCGCGCATCGCCAAAGCGCCGCGCGCGGCCGCCGGGGAAGGGCCTGGGCCAACCCCGAGGGCAATTTCGCCGCGACCCTGGTGCTGCGGCCGTCGGCGTCCCTCGAACTGGTGGCGCTGCGCTCCTTCGTGGCGGCGCTGGCGCTTTTTGACACGCTGGTGACGCTGACCGGCCGGACCGAGCCCTTCGCGCTGAAATGGCCGAACGACGTGATGCTGAACGGCGGCAAGGTCGCGGGCATCCTTCTGGAAAGCATGGGCCGAGGGCGGCGCTCGGAGCAGCTCGCCGTGGGCATCGGGGTCAACCTCGCCAATGCGCCCGCGCCCGAGGCGGTCGAGCCGCGCGCCCTGCGCCCGGTCTCGGTCCTGGCCGAGACCGGTTCCGCGATCCCGGCCGAGACCTTCCTCGACCACTTGGCCGCGGCCTATGCGGCGCGCGAGGCGGTGCTGACCGCCCAGGGCTTCGCGCCGATCCGCGAGGATTGGCTGGCGCGCGCCGCGCGGCTTGGCGAAAGCGTGACCGCGCGCACCGGCAGCACCGAGAACACCGGCACCTTCGAGACGGTGGACGCCACGGGCAATCTTGTCCTAAAGACCGCCAAAGGCCGCGTCTCCATCGCCGCCGCGGATGTGTTTTTCTAAACGGAAGGGGACGGGCGGATGCTTCTCGCCATCGATTGCGGCAACACGAACACGGTCTTCTCGATCTGGGACGGCGCCGAGTTCATCGCGAGCTGGCGCACCTCGACCGAACACCAGCGCACCGCGGATCAATACTACGTCTGGCTCTCGACGCTGATGAAGCTGCAGAACATCGAGGCCCGGATCACCGACATGATCGTCTCCTCGACGGTGCCGCGGGTGGTCTTCAACCTGCGGGTCCTGGCGGACCGCTACTTCAACACCCGCCCGCTGGTCGTCGGCCGCCCCGACTGCGCGCTGCCCATCGAGGTGCGCGTCGATGCCGGCACCCAGGTCGGCCCGGACCGGCTGGTGAACACCGTGGCGGGCTACGACCTCTATGGCGGCGACCTGATCGTCGTGGACTTCGGCACCGCCACCACCTTCGACGTGGTGGACAGCGACGGCGCTTACGTGGGCGGGGTGATCGCCCCGGGGGTGAACCTCTCGCTCCAGGCCCTGCACGAGGCCGCGGCGGCGCTGCCGCATGTCGACATCTCGCGGCCGCAGCGGGTCGTGGGCACCAATACCGTCGCCTGCATGCAGTCGGGCATCTTCTGGGGCTACGTCGGCGTGATCCGCGAGGTCTGCGCCCGGATCAAGGCCGAGCGCGAACGTCCGATGAAGATCATCGCGACAGGCGGTCTCGCCCCGTTGTTCCAGCAGGCGGAAGACTTATTTGACGACTGGAAAGACGAACTGACGATGCATGGCCTGCGGGTCATCCACAATTACAACAAGACCGAGGGATCCAACCCATGAGCGGTAAGAGATTGATCTACCTGCCCCTAGGCGGGGCCGGTGAAATTGGCATGAACTGTTATGTCTACGGCTACGGCGCACCCGGAGAGGAACGGCTGATCGTCGTCGACCTGGGCGTGACCTTCCCGGACATGGAGACCTCTCCGGGGGTCGACCTGATCTTCCCCGACGTGAGCTGGCTGAAGGAACGCCGCGACCGGATCGAGGCGATCTTCGTGACCCATGCCCACGAGGACCACGTCGGCGCCGTGGCGCATTTCTGGGAAGACCTCGGCGCGCCGGTCTACGCGCGCGCCTTCACCGCCAATATCGCGCGGCGGAAGTTCGACGAACGCGGGCTCGGCCCCGAGATCGTCAAGACCCAGGAGCCCTGGCCCGAGACCCAGACGGCCGGCCCCTTCGAAGTCGGCTTCGTGCCGATCTCGCATTCCATCCCCGAAAGCTCGGGGCTGGTGATCGACACGCCGATGGGCCGGCTGGTCCATACCGGCGACTTCAAGATCGACGCGACCCCGGTGGTGGGCGAGCCCTTCGACACCGCGACCTGGGAAGAGATCGGCCGCGAGGGCGTGACCGCGCTTGTTTGCGATTCCACCAATGTCTTCTCCGACCACGAGGGCCGCTCCGAGGCCACCGTGGGCCCCGAGATCGAGAAGCTGCTGCTGGACGCCAAGGGCATGGTGGTCGCGACCACCTTCGCCTCCAACGTGGCGCGGCTGAAGACCCTGGCCGAGGCCGGCGAACGGGCCGGGCGCTCGATCGTGCTGATGGGCCGCGCCATGCGCCGCATGGTCGAGGCCGCGACCGAGACCGGCGTGCTCGACCGTTTCCCCGCGACCGTCCCGGTCGAGGATGCGGCCGATGTCCCGCGCGAGAACCTGATGCTGATCGTGACCGGCAGCCAGGGCGAACGCCGGGCCGCCTCGGCGCAGCTTGCCCGTGGCAAGCACTTCGGCATGGAGCTGAAGGAGGGCGACCTGTTCCTCTTCTCCTCCAAGACCATCCCGGGCAATGAGAAGGGCGTGATCCGCATCATGAACCAGCTCTCGGAAAAGGGCGTGGACGTGATCGATGACAGCTCGGGCCGCTACCACGTCTCGGGCCATGCCAACCGCCCGGACCTGATCGCCATGCACAAGCTGGTCGATCCCAAGCTGGTGGTGCCGATGCACGGCGAACACCGCCACCTGCGGATGCATGCGCGCCTGGCCCAGGAAAACGGCCGCCGCGGCGCGCTGGCGGTGAACGGCACGATGATCGATCTGACCACCGGCAAGCCCTGCGACTACGTCGAGACCGGGCGGACCTACCTCGACGGGTCGGTCATGGTCGGTGCGCTCGACGGGGTGGTGCGCGACCGCATCCGCATGGCGCTCAACGGCCATGTGACGGTCACGCTGGTCCTCGACGAGGAAGACCAGCCCCTGGGCGAGCCCTGGTGCGACACCATGGGCCTGACCGAGACCGGCCGCAGCCAGCAGCCGCTGGAGGCCGCGCTGGAAGAGGAGCTGGCGCAATTCGTAGACCGCGCCAAGCCCAAGGTCCTGGCCGATGACGACGCGCTCGAGGAAGGGCTGCGCCGCGCGGTGCGCAACGCCGCCCAGAACGAGATGGGCAAGAAGCCCGAGGTCACCGTGGTGATCTCGCGCCTCAGCTGATCATTGCAGACTGGGATCCCGGTCCTCGGGGTCCTGGAAACTGCCGTCGAGCGGGGGCAGGGCAGAGCCCTTCTCCGCGCCCGAGCAGTAATAAAGCGCGCCGCCCACGGCGACGACGGTGACGCCCGCGCCGACCATGGCGAGCGGCGCCCCCGTCGCGCCGAGGGCCGCCGTTCCGGCCTTGCCGAGCGCCCCCAGAACCAGCTCCTTCGACCCCGAGAGGATCAGCGCGCCCGAGCCGTGCTGCAAGCCGTCGAGCCGCGCGCGGCCCTCGGTGGCGCGGCTCTGCACGGCGGAGGCCAGCGCCGCGGTGGTGGCCACCGTGGCATCCGCGGCGGCGTTCACCTTCTGGCAAGAGGTCGTGGTGCAATGTCCCCGGTAGTTGCGCGGGCCGGGCACCAGGACGTAGCCGCTGTCGTCGGGTTCGGTCAGGCAGTAACCCTCGACGTCCTGGGCGGGCACCCGGCTGGCAAGATAGGCGATCACCGTCTGGCTGTCGCAGGCGGGCGGACGGCCGCGCGCGCGGTCCCAGCGCCGGGCGGGCCAGTCGGTCAGCCGCTCGCGCAGGCCGGGGGCCTCCTCGGCCTCCAGCGCGTCGGATAGTTCGTCGCGGTCGATGGTGATCTCGCTGGCGTTGACCGTGGCGGTGCAGAGGTCCTCGGCCAGGGCCGGGCCCGCCGCGCCCAAAAGCGCGGCAAGGGTCAAAGTCGCGATGCGGGGCAATTGCGCCTCCCTGTTCTGTGCTGCTCGAGAGGGCAGGATAGGGCGCGCGGAGGGGCCCGCATGTCACCCTCGGGTGATCGGCGGGGTTTCGCCGGCGGGGGCGCGGCTGTAGCGGCATCGGCCTGGCGCGCGCTCACGAGATCCGTGCTGAGGGCAGGTGAGGCAGAGGTGTCTGGGAGACTTGCCTAAGGGCGCGGCGCCGGTTTCAGGAGAGCCACTCGGGCCGGGCAGCGCCACCCTGCGGGCGCTGCAAAGGATGTGCGGGGCGGCGGAACCCGCCGCCCGCGCCGCAATCAGCTCGCCTTGCGCTCGTCGAGGCTCTTGGCGATGAAGGTCGGCATGTGATCACCCATGCCCACCACGTCGTTTTTCTTGTCGTCGCCGCGCGGCTTGCCCTTGCCGCCGCGGCGGGACTTGGGCTTCTCGGCGGGCTTGCCGCGGCCCGAGGACGTGTCCTGGCCCTCGTTGGAGGCGGCGGCCTCCTGCGGGGCCTCGGCCTTGGGCTCGGGCTTGGCGTCTGCCTTCGCGGCGGGCTTGGCGTCTGCCTTCGCCTCGGGCGCCGCCTCGGCCGGCGCGTCGGTCTTGGCCTCGGCCTGCGCCTCTGCGGGCTGCTCCTTGGCGCGGCTGCTGCCGCCCCGGCTGCGCGAGCGGGACCGCGAGCGCTTGGGCTTCTGCCCGCTCTCGCCCTCGGCGCTTTCCGCCGCGCCGGAGGGTGCCGGTGCGCTCTCGCCCAGCGGGTTCTCGAGCCGCGGGATCGGCTTGTCGATCAGCCGCTCCACGTCCTCGAGGTTCTTCTCGTCGCGCGGGATGCAAAGCGTCACCGCCTTGCCCTCGCGGCCGGCACGGCCGGTGCGGCCGATCCGGTGCACGTAGTCCTCGGCATGGCCGGGCACGTCGAAGTTGAAGACATGGCTGACCGAGGGCACGTCGAGTCCGCGCGCCGCCACGTCCGAGGCCACCAGGATCTTCAACTCGCCCGCGCGGAAGCCATCCAGCGTCCGGGTGCGCACCGACTGGTCCAGGTCGCCATGGATCGGCCCGGCATCATAGCCGTATTTCTTCAGCGATTTCGCGACGATATCCACGTCGACCTTGCGGTTGCAGAAGACGATCGCATTGGTCAGCCGCTCGCCCTCGGCGTCGATCAGCGCGCGCAGCGCGCGGCGCTTCTCGCTGTCGGCGCGGTCGCGGCGCGAGGGCTGCAGCATCAAGACGCCCTGTTCGATGGTCTCCGAGGCGGTCGCCTGGCGGGCCACCTCGATCCGCGCCGGAGCGGCCAGGAAGGTGTTGGTGATGCGCTCGATCTCGGTCGCCATGGTGGCCGAGAAGAACAGCGTCTGCCGGGTGAAGGGCGTGAGCGAGAAGATCCGCTCGATATCCGGGATGAAGCCCATGTCGAGCATCCGGTCGGCCTCGTCGACCACCATGATCTCGATCCCGGTCAGCAGGAGCTTGCCGCGCTCGAAATGGTCGAGCAGCCGGCCCGGCGTGGCGATCAGCACGTCGACGCCCTTGTCGATCAGCGCGTCCTGCTCCTTGAAGGAGACGCCGCCAATCAGCAGCGCCTTGGTCAGCTTCACGTGCTTGGCATAGGTGTCGAAGTTTTCCGCCACCTGCGCGGCCAGTTCCCGCGTCGGGCAAAGCACCAGGCTGCGCGGCATCCGCGCCCGGGCGCGGCCGCGCGCCAGCTTGGTGATCATCGGCAGCGTGAAGCTGGCGGTCTTGCCGGTGCCGGTCTGGGCGATGCCCAGCACGTCCTGCCCGTCGAGCGCGGGGGGAATCGCGCCGGCCTGGATGGGGGTCGGCGTCTCGTAGCCGGCTTCTTCGATGGCTTTCAGCACTTTAGGGCTGAGATTGAGATCAGAGAACTTTGTCATGTGTATCCGGTTTTCACGGACACATCTCGGCCCGTGCATCTGCGTCAGAGGGGCCGCAACGGCCCGGGGTGGCGGCATGCCACCAAGCGTGGCGTTCCATAGCGAAAAGGCGCCGATCCGTCAATCTGAGCGCAGGGGCAACGGGGCTTCGGAGGTGCAAATTGCGCTGAAGTGCCGCGCCACCAGGGCCTTGAGGTCCATCTCGCGGCTGAGAAGCAGCCCTTCGGCGGCAAGCCGGGAGGTCAACTCTGGGCTGGCGGTCGCGACCTCCTCGTAGAAGCGCCGCAGGGCGGGGCGCCCGCCCTCACCCTCGATCCGGGCGAAAAGCGCGTGCAGGTTCAGCGCGTCGCGTCCGCGCGCCTGCGGGTTGAGCTCGGCCCGGTAGGAGCCCGCGTCACGCCGGAAGGCATAGGCGGCCTCGAACTCTGCCCAGCTCGCGGCGTGAAAGTGGCCCAGCCTGAGGCTTGGCAGGGGGACCTCGCCGGGGTTCTGCTGGCCTTCCAGGATCACGTTGTGAATGCGGATCTGCAGGCCCTTGGTGCCCGCGCGGAAGAAAAGCTTGCCCGCCACATGGCTCAGGAACCCGCCCGAGAGGTGCCGCGCCCAAGGGCCGAAGACCCGCTCCGCCGCCGCCTGCCGGCGCGCCTGGTCGAGGTGGAAGTCCTTGAAAAGGCGCGTCGTTCCGGGGGCGCCTGTGGGCGCCAGCGCCTCCACCGGGCGCATCCGGGCGCAGAGCGCACTGTGCGGCAGGGCCGCCAGCGTCTCGGCGACGGAGCCTTCCGGCCCCCCGGGCAGAAGGAACTCGTCGACATCCACATGCGCCAGCCAGTCCAGGTCGCCCGCGCGATTGTTGGCGTGCCGCGCGTTCCGGCACTGGCGGTTCTGGTGCCGCTCGGGCCGGCCGCCCTTGCTCTGCCAGTAGTCCGGCCCGGTCTCGGTCACGCGGATGCGCGGATGGGCCGAGAGCGCGCGCGCGGCCTCCGGGTCGCCGTCGTCGAGGTAGAGATGCAGCCGCGCCGCGCCCAGCTCGAGGTGCCAGGCCGCAAACTCCAGCGCCCGGGGCAGGGGCGCCTTCAGCGTGGTCACCAGCCCCCAGCGCGTCACGCCGCGCGGCCTCGGAAGACGCGCGCCACCGCCCCGTCGAGGTCGAGCGGGAAGTCCACCAGCATGCCCCGCGCGGCGAGCCGCGCGCGCAGTTCGGCCGTGTCGCGGCAGACCTCGTCGAAAAAGGCGCGCAGGCCGGGCTCGCCCTCGTCCTCCTGCAGGAGCCGCAGGATGTCGGCGATTCCCATGACCTCGGGGCGTTCGCTTTGCTTGGCGTAGGAGCCGCGCGCCAGGCGGAAGTCGAGATGGGCGCGGAAGACCTCCCAGCTTGGCGCGTGCAGATGGCCGAGGCGCAGGCCCGGCAGCTCGGCCTGGTTGCTGACCTCGGCGCCGCGATGTTTCAGCGCGTGGATGCCGAGCCGCGTGTCGGGGATGCCGGTGCGGGCGAAGACCTTGCCGCTGGTATGGCTGAGAAACCCGCCGGGCAGATGCAGGCCGAAGGTCGGATAGACCTCTTGCAGCTCGGCCTTTTGCACGCCCGCGGCGCTATGGGTCAGCTTGAAGGCGCGGGGGCTCTGGTCTTCCGCGACGGCCAGCGCCTCTGCCGGGGTCAGCCGGGCAAAGGCGGCCTCGGGCGGGACCTCGGCCAGGCATTGCGCCACCGGGCGGTCGGGCAGGAGCAGCTCGTCGAGGTCGATATGGGCCAGCCAATCGAGGTCCTCGGCCTCGGCGCGCAGGCTGCGGGTGGCGTTCCAGACCTGGCGCAGCTGGTGCGCCTCCATCCGGGGTTTGCCGACCGCCTCCCAATAGGCGGCGTCGCAGGTGGTGACCTGAACGTGCGGATCGCGGGTCAGCGTCTCGGCCAGCTCGGGCGCGGGAGTGTCGAGGTAAATCAAGACCTTGGCTGCGCCCAACTCGAGGTGATGCGCGGCGAAGCGCAGCGCAGCTTGCGGCTCGGGCCGGATGGTGGCGACGACGCCCCAGCGCAGGCTGTCGGCCGTGAGGCTTTTTGCGCGGGCCGGGACCGCGACGGGGTTCTGGGCCGGGTCGGCGAGCGGGGTCCCGGCGGCCTCGCGCCGGGCCTTGCGGCGGCGCATGATCGCGAGCCGGCGGAAGACCGTGGCGGGATCGGCGATCAGTTCCTCGATCAGCGCACGGGCCAGCGGGCGCAGCACCGGGGCGGCCTCGGCCTCCTGCCAGAGACGGCCCAGGAGGTTCACGTCGAGCCCGCCCGAGGAAAGCGCATAGGCGTCCATCTGCATCGGCAGCGCGGCGCGGGTGCGGGAGGTCAGGGCAAAGGGTTTCTCGGGCGGTTTTCCGGAAAAAAGCCGTTCGGATTCATAGAGTTTCATCGCCCCGAAGAGGGTCGAGAGCGCCAGCCCCGCGGCGCGTTCGGCGGGCTCTGCGCCATGGTCGCCGAAGGTGGTGAGCGCCGAGACCTGCCAGCGCAGGTCCAGCTCCTGCAGCAGGAAGTCCGCCTCCTCGGCCCAGAGCCTGCGGAAGAGCGCGGGCGCTTCCTCTGGGAAGGCGCGCTTGCGCAGATGCGCGATCAGAAGTCCGTGCAGCGCGGCCAGTTCTGACTGCCCGGTGAATTCCTGCCGCAGGGCAAAGCGCTTGCGGTGGTAGGAGGACCGGAAGGGCGGCGCCTCGGCGGGATCCTCGGCCGGATCGGTGACGCGCGCGGCCTTCAGCGGGGCCAGGTCGAGGTCGAGGGGCGGCAGGCCTTCGCCCGGGGCATGGGTCAGCGGGTCGCGCCGGCCCTCCATCTGGGTCAGCACGGCTGCCATGCCACCGGGGTAGGTGGCCGCCCTGTCGTCACGCCTGGTCATGCGGTGCGAAGCCTGGCGCAGCTTTGGGGCCGGAACAAGCCTGGGCCGTGGCCAGTGCGGGGCGCGCGTGGCCTCAGACCATCATTTCCTTGGTCGCCGAGAGCGTGATCTCGGGGTAGTCGCGCACCACCCGGTCGATGTCCCACTGCAGGCGGGTCAGATAGACCATGTCACCGTCGTTGTCGGCGGCGATATGCTGCTTGTTGGCATTGGCGAAACGGTCGACCGCCTGCTTGTCGCCATGCACCCAGCGCGCCGAGGTGAACTGCGAGGGCTCGAAGCGCACCGGCAGCCCGTATTCCTGTTCGATCCGGCTGCCCAGCACCTCGAACTGCAGCTGGCCCACGACGCCGACGATGAAGCCCGAGCCGATGTTCGGTTTGAAGACCTTGGCCGCGCCTTCCTCGGCGAATTGCATCAGCGCCTTCTCCAGGTGCTTGGCCTTCATCGGGTCGCCCGCGCGGCAGCTTTGCAGCAGTTCCGGCGCGAAAGAGGGGATGCCGGTGACCTTCAGCCCCTCGCCCTCGGTCAGCGTGTCGCCGATGCGCAGCTGGCCGTGGTTCGGGATGCCGATGATGTCGCCGGCCCAGGCTTCCTCGGCCAGTTCGCGGTCCGAGGCCAGGAAAAGCACAGGCGCCGAGACGGTCATCGGCTTCTTCGAGCGCACATGGGTCAGTTTCATCCCGCGTTGGAAATGGCCCGAGGAGAGCCGCACGAAGGCCACCCGGTCGCGGTGCTTGGGGTCCATGTTGGCCTGCACCTTGAAGACGAAGCCCGAGACCTTCTTTTCCTCGGGCGCGATCTGGCGGGGTTCGGCGCTGGTGGGCTGCGGCTCGGGGGCGAGCCGCCCGATGCCGTCCATCAGCTCCTTCACGCCGAAGGAGTTGATCGCAGAGCCGAACCAGATCGGGGTCATATGGCCCTCGACCACCGCCTGCGGATCGAGCCTGGGCAGAAGCTCGCGCGCCATCTCGACCTCTTCGCGGAGCTGCCCCAGGAGGTGCGCGGGCACATGTTCGTCGAGCTTGGGGTCGTCGAGCCCCTCGAGCTTGATCGACTCGCTGACGCGGTTGCGGTCGGCCCGGTCCATCAGCTCGAGCCGGTCGTTCAGCATGTCGTAGGCGCCCAGGAAATCGCGGCCGAGCCCGATCGGCCAGGAGGCGGGCGTCACGTCGATCGCCAGGTTTTCCTGGATCTCGTCGATGATCTCGAAGGTGTCGCGGCTTTCGCGGTCCATCTTGTTGCAGAAGGTCAGGATCGGCAGGTCGCGCAGCCGGCAGACCTCGAAAAGCTTGCGGGTCTGGCTTTCCACGCCCTTGGCCCCGTCGATCACCATGATCGCCGCGTCGACCGCGGTCAGCGTGCGATAGGTGTCCTCGGAGAAATCCGAGTGGCCGGGCGTGTCGACCAGGTTGTAGCGGAAGGGCCCGTAGTCGAAGGACATGGCCGAGGCCGAGACCGAGATCCCGCGGTCCTTTTCCATCTGCATGTAGTCCGACCGGGTGCGCCGGGCCTCGCCCTTGGCGCGGACCTGGCCGGCCATCTGGATCGCACCGCCGAAAAGCAGGAACTTCTCGGTCAGCGTGGTCTTGCCCGCGTCGGGATGCGAGATGATCGCAAAGGTGCGGCGGCGCGCGATCTCGGCGGGCAGGTCGGGGCGGTTGGTGGGCAGGTCCAGCATGGGGCGCCATATAGCGGCGCGCCGGGCCCGCCGCAATTGCCCGCTTGGGCGCGGGGGAACCGCGCGCCGAGGCACGGGGTTCTTGCCGGAAAGGAGAGACGCCATGGCCGACCGCCCTTCGATCAAGAACGAGAGCCTGTATGACGACCTGCGCGACGAGGGCATGTCGAAGGAAAAGGCGGCCCGCATCGCCAATGCGCGCGAGAACGACGACATGGCGCCCGCCAAGAAGGGCGGCCAGCAGCCGCCCTACGAGGAGTGGACCAAGGACGCGCTTTACGAACGCGCGCAGGACATCGGCATCGAAGGCCGCTCCGACATGGACAAGGACGCGCTGATCGCGGCGTTGCGCAGGCACTGATCCCCCCTTTCACGGAAATCGTTCCCGAATCGATACATTCGGTGTATCGTGAGAACATTAAGTGAACATTTACCTGGGAGGGATAAGCATGACCGTCAGAGAGATCGCCGATGAACTCGTCGCCGGCTGCCGCGAGAGCCGGACGCGGGAGAACCTGGACAAGCTTTATGCCGAGGATGCCGTCTCGGTCGAAGCGGAACCGATGAAAGGCATGGACAGCGCCGAGACCCATGGTCTCGACGGCATCCGCGGCAAACATGACTGGTGGGACAGCGCCATGGAGGTGCTGGAAGGCCACGTGGGCGGTCCCTTCATGCATGGCGGCGACCGTTTCGCGGTGCATTTCAAGATGAAGGCCAAGGACAAGGCTTCAGGCGAAGTCTCGGATATGGAGGAGGTCGCGGTCTACCACGTCTCCGGCGACAAGATCGTGCGGGAGGAGTTTTTCTACACCATGGGCTGAGCTTGGAGGGGCTGGGCCAAGAGGGCTGAGTTTGAACGGGGCCGCCCGAGAAGGGCCAAGCCCGGCAAGGGCCTACTCTCGTCAGCGACCGAGCCGACCGGCGCCCGGCGCCGTCAGCCGCTCGAAGACTTGCGCAGCAGCGCGGCGGCGTCACCGCGGCGCAACAGCTCTTCGGCGACCTCGAGGCCGCTGCGCGAGCTTTCCTCGTGACCGGGCAGAAGCTCGGCCAGGCGGCCCTCGAACTCGCTCGGCAGGATGGCGGCGGTGCGCTCGTCCACCAGCATGGATTCCGCGGCGATGCCCTCGGCGTAGATGATCTGGTGGTGGTCGAAGAGCATCTGGAAGTAGTCGACGAAGCCGCCCGAGAGCTGCCGCACCGTGTCGCCGTTCACCAGGTGGCGCGCGCGCACCAGGATCTCGGCCCGGCCGGCGCCCAGCTCGTCGCGGCGCTGGTAGATGAACAGCCGGTGGTCGGGGCTGACGACCAGGTCGTTGAGGTTGTTCAGCACCCCGGCGCGGATCTCCACCGGGGCGAAGCCGCCCGAGGCCCGGGTGGTGCGCTGCCCGATCCAGCGGATCGGCTGCGGGCCGTCGTCGCGGGTGAGCACCTTGTCGCCGACGCGCAGATCCTCCACCGCGCATTGCGCGCCGGTGGCCAGGGTGATCAGCGTGCCGCGGGTGAAGGAGACGCAGGCCATCTGCGCGAAGCTCGCCAGCGGCCCCTCGGTGTCGACGCCGACCAGCGCGTAGTCGCGCTTGGGCGTGATCGGTGCCAGCGGCAGAAGATAGGTCGCGGCCACGTCGCCCTGGGCGTCGGTCTCGACCAGGACGATGGCCTCGGTGGTGGCGCCGTCGCCCGACATCAGGGTCAGGCTGCAATCGAGGTGCAGCTCGGCCCCCTCGGCGCCGACCTCGGTGCCCGGCGCCACGGTAAAGGGCCGGTCCGGGTGCGGCACGACGCGCAGGCCCACTTCGCCCGCGACCGGCGAGAGACGATACATATCGGCCAGCTCCAGCTCCTCGGCATGGCCGACGGGGTCGCCGAGGTTGGCGCCGTTGACGACGCGGAAATGCTCGGCCCGGAAGACCGCCAGCGTCTGCGCCGATCGTGCTGTGCCCTTGGCCGGCATTCGGGGGCCCCTCGCTTTCGCGCGCGTGTTGCGCCAGGTATCACCGCAGGAGACCCTGCCCGCGGATTATGTCATCAACGGGCCGGGTTGCGGGTCTTTTATCGACCCCAGGGCAACAGGGAAAGGAATGAAAATGGATCTCGGGATCGCGGGCAAACGGGCCCTGGTGACAGCCTCGTCGAAGGGGCTCGGGCGGGGCTGCGCCGAGGCGCTGGCCGAAGCGGGCGTCGAGCTGGTTCTGAACGCGCGCGGGGCGGAGGCGCTGGAGGCCACCGCCCAGGCCATCCGCGACGCCCATGGCGTGGCGGTCACCGCGGTGGCGGCGGACATCGTGACGCCCGAGGGCCGGGCGCGGGTGCTCGAGGCCGCGGGCCAGGTCGACATCCTAGTCACCAACGCCGGCGGCCCGCCGCCGGGCCCCTGGTCGGACTGGAGCCGCGAGGATTTCATCGCCGCGCTCGACGCCAACATGCTGACGCCGGTGGCGCTCATGCAGGCGATGCTGCCGGGCATGATGGAGGCCGGCTGGGGCCGGGTCGTCAACATCACCTCGCAGTCGGTCAAGGCGCCGATCCCGGTCCTGGGGCTGTCGAACTCGGCGCGCGCGGGGCTAACGGGCTTTGTCGCGGGCACCGCCCGGCAGGTCGCGCCGCACGGGGTGACGATCAACAACCTCCTGCCCGGCATCCATGACACCGACCGCGCCGCGGCGCTCGACGGGGGCGTGGTCAAATCCGAGGGCATCTCGGTCGAGGAGGCGCGCGCACGCCGGGCCGCGACGATCCCCGCGCGGCGCTACGGCACCGCCGAGGAATTCGGCCGCACCTGCGCTTTCCTGTGCTCGCTGCACGCGGGCTTCATCGTCGGGCAGAACGTGCTGCTCGACGGCGGCGCGATCAACGCGACGCTCTGATGGCACGGGGCCCGGACGGGCAGGGCGGCGGCGCGGGTTTCTCGCTCGCCGACCAGCTCTTCAACGCCGAGACGGTGGGCGTGCTGGCCACCGAACACGCGCATCTGCCGGGGGTCGATGCGGCGCGGTTCGCCGCGCGCGCGACCGAGGGGCTGGCGGAGCGGCGGCTGCTCGAACGGCTGGACTGGATCGCCGCCTGCCTGGGCGAAGAGCTGCCGCGCGACTTCCCCGCCATGGCCGAGGCGCTCGAGGCGGCGATGCCGCCGCCGCTCGATCCCGGGCGCAGCGACGATGACTTCGGGCGCTTCATCCACGCGGTGCCCGGGGTCCTCGCGGTGCGCCACGGGCTCGACGCGCATCCCGAACGGGCGCTCGACCTGATCCATGCCGCGACGCAGCGCTTCTCGATGGAGTTCTACATCCGGCCCTTCATCACGCGCTGGCCGGAGGTGACGCTGCCACGGCTGGCGGCCTGGGCGGAGGATCCCAACTACCACGTCCGGCGGCTCGTCTCCGAGGGCACGCGACCCCGGCTGCCCTGGGCGACGGCGCTGTCGCTTTCGCCCGAGGTGACGCTGCCGCTCCTGGACCGGCTGCACGCGGACCCGACGCGCTATGTCACGCGCTCGGTCGCCAACCATCTGAACGACATCGCAAAAACCGCGCCGGAGCTGGTCACGGCGCGGCTCGCCGACTGGCAGGCTGAGGGGCGGCAGGCGCGGGCAGAGCTCGACTGGATGACGCGCCACGCGCTCCGCGGCGCGATCAAGCGGCAGGAGCCCGGGGCGCTGCGGCTCCTGGGGTTCGACCCCGATGCACCGGTCGAGGCGCAACTCGATCTGACGCCCGAGCCCGTGCGGATCGGCGCGCGGCTGGGGATCTCGGTCCGGGTCGAGAGCGCCGCGCCGCAGCGACTGCTCGTGGACTATCGTATCCGCTTCCACCGCCCCTCGGGGCGACCGGGCGAAAAGGTCTTCAAGCTCGGCACGGGCGAGGCGCGGCCGGGCGCGCCGCTGATCCTGGAGAAGGCGCATCTGCTGAAGGCCGGGGCCACGACATTCACTTGGCACCCGGGGCCCCATGCGCTGATCCTGCAGATCAATGGGCGGGACCGGGCGGAGGCTGGGTTTACGGTGGAGGGCTAGGGGCGGTCTGGGCCACGTCCGGCCTCTGCCGGTTGCGACGGTGAAGAGGCGGAGCGGCGGGGGATGGAACGCGGCGCATTGCCTGCATCGCCGGGTGCCGTGAAGGCGCTTTGATCGCATTAACGCTTTTGCAGGTAATTGCGGGCTATTCTGTCTGCGCAAAGACCCTCACAGCATCACAGCATCACAGCATCACAGCATCACAGCACCACGGCCTCACCGCTCCATCGCTCGCGCTCGGTGTATGTTCGTTGGCAAGAAAATCCGCCGCGCTTACGGTCACGCGAGCCCACAGCCTTACCCCCGCGTGGTCTCCCACCGGGTCTCCAGCGCCTCGAGCGCGGCGATCCGCTCCTCGGTCTTGGGGTGGCTCATCAGCCAGGCCGGCACCGCGCCGGCGCGGGCGCCTGTCAGCGCCTCGAGCTTGGAGAACAGCGACTTCTGCGGGGCCACGCCGATCCCCGCCTTGGTCAGGAGCGCGGCGGCATAGGCATCGGCCTCGAACTCGTCCGAGCGCGAGAGCCGCGCGGCCAGAAGCGAGGTCACCGCGTTGGCGATCCAGACGCCGAGGCCCGGGATGATCCGGCCCAGCACCATGGCCAGCGCCGCGCGGATGGCGTTCTGGCCGGAGAAATCGATCATCCGCCGCCGCGAATGGCCAAGCGCCACGTGCCCAAGCTCATGGGCGATGACCGAGGCCAGCTCCTCGCCGGTCACCTCGCCGTTGCGGTATTTCCGGTAAAAGCCGCGGGTGATGAAGATCCGCCCGTCCGGCGCGGCGAGCCCGTTTACCGGGTCGATCTCGTAGATATGCACCTTGATGCGCGGAACATCGAGCGCGCGGGCGAGCCGGGTGAGGATCTCGCGCAGGCCCGGGTCGGCCAGTTCGGTCGACTTCTGGTCCAGCTCCTTGCCGGTCCGCCAGGCCGAGAAGCGGTACATGGCGAGCGCGTAGAGGATGGCGAAAAGGATCGGCGCGATCTTGAGCATGCCCTCAATATGGGGCCTAGGGGGCGGAACGAAAAGCGCCCGGCGGTCGCAGCCGCCGGGCGCCTCTTGGTCCCGTGAGTGACGGGCGGGGGGCCGATCAGGCCAGCTTCGCCGTCATGGTGATCTCGGCGGTGCCGCCCTGGTAGAGCTTGGAGATCGGGCAGCCTTCCTTGGCGGCATTGGCCGCCTCGAGGAACTTCTCCTCGGAGAGGCCCGGCACCTTGGCGGTCACGTCGAGATGCACGCGGGTGACCGAGAAGCCCTCGCCGTCCTTGTCGAGAGTGACGGTGGCGCGGGCGTCGATGTCGTCGGCCTTGGCGTCGTGCTGACCGAGGATCATCGAGAGCGCCATGGCGTAGCAGGAGGCATGGGCCGCACCCACCAGCTCCTCGGGGTTCGAGCCCGCCGCGCCCTCGAAGCGCTGGTTGAAGCCGTAGGGGGTGCCTTTCAGCACGCCCGACTCGGTCGAGACCTGGCCCTTGCCGGACTGCAGGTCGCCGGACCAATGCGCGGTGCCGAATTTCTCGATTGCCATGGGATTGTCCTCCTTCGCTTGGGTGTCGGGGGAAAACTATCGCGCGCGACAGAAAGTTCCAGAGGTATTTGTGCGGGGGAGGGGGCGGGCGGTTTGGTGAGGGTTCGGCGGGGCCGGGGATGTGCGGCGGTCTGTAGACGGTCAAGCCGGGTGCACCAGAGGGCGCGACGGACTGGCGCCACGCAGGCGGTCAATCCGGGTGCACCGGAGGGCGCGCGCCGGACCGGGGGGCGGCGCTGCCGAGCTCTGAGCTGCGCGCTTTATCCCGGCAAGGTCATTGCTCACTGAGAGCTAAGCACACCACCCCAAGGAGCGCCGGCCCATCGGGCCGGTCCGGCGCGCGCCCGGCATCTTCGATGCTGTTCGGGCGCAAGAGGCGCGCAAAGTCCCAGGCGCTCACCGCGTCAGCTCGCGCATCCCTTCCTCGATCCCGGCCAGGGTCATCGGCACCATGCGGTCCTCGAAGATCTCGCGGATCATGCCGATCGACTGGGTATAGCCCCAGTATTTCTGCGGCACCGGGTTGATCCAGAGGTGGTCCGGCCACTGCTGCCGGGCGCGCATCAGCCAGGTCTGGCCGGCCTCCTGGTTCCAGTGCTCGTTGGCCCCGCCGGGCACGGCGATCTCGTAGGGGCTCATCGAGGCATCGCCCACGAAGATGCATTTGTAGTCGCCGCCGTAGGTCCGCAGGATCTCGGCGGTGGGCATCTGCTGGTCCCAGCGGCGGCGGTTGTCGCGCCAGACGCCTTCGTAAAGGCAGTTGTGGAAGTAGAAATGCTCGAGGTGCTTGAACTCGGCCCGGGCCGCCGAGAACAGCTCTTCGACCACCTTGATGTGGTCGTCCATCGAGCCGCCGACATCGAGAAAAAGCAGCACCTTCACCGCGTTGCGCCGCTCGGGGCGGGTCTTCACGTCGAGGTAGCCGTGCTCTGCCGTGGCCCGGATCGTGCCCGGCAGGTCCAGCTCGTCCGCCGCCCCGTCGCGGGCCCATTTGCGCAGCCGCTTCAGCGCCACCTTGATGTTGCGGGTGCCGATCTCGATGGAGTCGTCGTATTCGCGGAACTCGCGCTTGTCCCAGACCTTCACCGCGCGGCGGTGGCGGCTTTCGTGCTGGCCGATGCGCACGCCCTCGGGGTTGTAGCCATAGGCGCCGAAGGGCGAGGTGCCCGCGGTGCCCACCCATTTCGAGCCGCCCTGGTGCCGGCTCTCCTGTTCCTTCAGCCGCTCGCGCAGGGTCTCCATGAGCTTGTCGAAACCGCCCATGGCCTCGATCTCGGCTTTCTCCTCCTCGGTGAGGACCTTTTCGGCCATCTTCTCGAGCCAGTCACGCGGCAGGTCCACCGCCTCGAGCACCTGGTCGAAGCTGATCGCCTCGAGCCCAGAGAAGGCGGCGGCGAAGGCGCGGTCGAAGCGGTCGATGTGCCGCTCGTCTTTCACCATGGCGGCGCGGGCGAGGTAGTAGAAGCCGTCGATGTCATAGGTGGCGAGGCCCGCGCGCATGGCCTCGAGGAAGGTCAGATATTCGCGCAGCGAGACCGGCACGCCGGCCCCGCGCAGCTTTTCGAAGAAGGGGACGAACATGCCCCCGCTCCTACACCAGAATGTTCTCGAGCGCGATGGTGCCGATCAGGCCCAGAAGCGCGAAGGCGATGGCGTAGATGGCGGAATACTGCAGAATGTCGAAGCGGTCGCCCTTGCGGCGCCGGGCGGTCAGCCCGCCGATGAGCGCGCCCAGAAGCGCGGCGATGATCACGATCATGAACCCGGGGTCCTGCGTTTGAGCGGATTGAGCGCGGCGATCTCCTCGAGCTTCGCGCGCACGGCCTCGTCGGAGCCGAAGCCGTATCTGGCCCAGCCCAGACTGTCCAGCCGGACCGCCCGTGCCTCGCTGTCGCGGCCCGACAGCTCCAGCGCCTCGGCGCGCAGCATCAGGAGCGTCGCCAGAAGTGCGGCGTTCTCGTGCCGTTCGGCGCTGGCGATGCCGGGCTCGAGCCGGATCAGCGCCGCCTCGGGGCGGTTCTGCACGATGGCATGGGCGGCGAGCTGCGAGATCACATAGGCGCGGTGCAGCTGGGTGCGGGGCGAGCGGGCGAAATACCCCTCGGCGGCGCGGAACTGGGCCAGCGCGGCCTCGAGGTCGCGGCCCTGCAGGATGCGGCCCATGGCGTAATGCGAAAAGCCGCGGCGGTGATCGGTCCAGCCGCGCGCCTCGGCGATGGAAAGCGCCCGTCGGGCGGCGGCCTCGCGGTCGGGCGTGCCGGGGCCGAGCGCCGCCTGCACCGCCTCGATCCAGCGGCGCGGCGTGGCCTCGCTCGGGGCCGGGCCGCCGAAGGCACCGGCGGGGTTGAGCCGGTCGAGCACCCCGGGCAGCCGGGCCGCCACCGCGTCGCGGCTCATGCCCGAGCGCAGCGCCGGGTCGTAGAAGGCGCGCAGCACCAGCATGTCGAAGCCGGTCAGCACGGTGTGCACATTGTCGTCGTTGAAGACCGACTCCGGCAGGCGGTAAAGGTCGTTCAGCGGGCCGATGGCCTGGGCCAGTTCCTCGTGCAGGCAGTCCCGCACCTCCTGCGGGCTGGCGTCGCCGGGCACGAAGACCGAAACCCGCTTGCGGGTGGTCATGGCCGACCAGTTGATCCGCCCGCTTTGCCGCGACCGGGCGTATTCCCGCAAGGAGCCGACGTTCGGCACCACGAAACAGGCGGCCTGCGGCAGGTAGCGGCGGATCTCGCGGCGGGGCACGGCCTCGACGGTGACCTCGGCGCTGCGGCTGCCCTGGGCGGCGCGGGCGATGTCGATCCCGGCTTCGGCGCGCAGCCGCGCCAGGAGCCGGTCGAGGTCGCGCTGCAGCATGGGCTTCGGCGCGCCGGTCACCCGCACCCGGATCGGGCCTTCGAAGCGGGTGAAGCGCTCAAGCTCGCGGCCCGATTCCAGCGTGAAGGCAAGGTCGAGGAAATCCCGCGCGATCTCGGTGTTGGAGGCCGCGGTGGGGGCGGGGCGCGTCGCCGCGAAACTGCGCATCGGCGGCAGGCTGCTCTCGGCGATCATCGCCGCGCGGGTCGGCGTCTCGCCTTCCGAGGCGGGCATGCAGGCGCCAAGCGCCAGCGCCAGGGCCAGGGTCGCGCGGCGCATCACGGGCGCTGATACTTCACGAAGGGGGTGAGCTGGCCGATCCGGTCGTAGAGCTTCCGGGCCGTCCTGTTGAAGTCCTGGGTCAGCCAGTAGACCTGGCCCGCGCCCTGGGCGTCGGCCTCGGCGTAGACCGCCTCGATCAGCGCCCGGCCGACGCCGCATCCGCGCATCTCGGGCAGGGCGTAGAGGTCCTGCAGGTAGCAGACCTCCTCGATGCGCCAGGCGTGGCGGTGAAAGAGGTAATGCACGAGCCCCACGAGCCGCCCCTCGGCCACCGCCACGAAGGCGCTGTGGTCGCGCGGGTCATCGCCCAGGAGCCGCGCGAAGGTGCTGTCGTAGACCTCGGGGGTCACGGCGCTTTTGTAGAACTGCAGGTATCCGGTCCAGAGCGCGGCCCATTCGGCGCGGTCGCCGGGGGCCAGCGGACGGATCTCGAGGTCGGGGCTTTGGGCCATGCGCGCGGGACCTTCTGCTCGGGGTGCCGCCGCCGGTCTGTCGCGGCGGTCGGATCCTCTCCTCGCCGCAGTATGGGGCAAAGCGCGGCGCTTGGCTATTGCCCCGGCGCCGCACCCGAAATCCCGGCGCGCCTCAGCGCGCCTGCCGCCGGGCCATGAAGGCCAGCCGCTCGAAGAGATGCACGTCCTGCTCGTTCTTCAGAAGCGCCCCGTGCAGCTTCGGCAGCGCATCGGCGCCGTCGCGCTTGAGGTCTTCGGCGCTCAGATCCTCGGCCAGGAGCAGCTTCAGCCAGTCCAGCACCTCGGAGGTCGAGGGCTTCTTCTTCAGCCCCGGCTGTTCGCGGATCTCGTAGAACTGGCTCAGCGCCTCGGAGAGAAGCGCGGGCTTGATGCCGGGGTGATGCACCTCGACGATCCGGCGCAGCACGTCCTCGTCGGGGAAGCGGATGTAGTGGAAGAAGCAGCGGCGCAGGAAGGCGTCGGGCAGCTCTTTCTCGTTGTTCGAGGTGATGATCACGATGGGCCGCTGGCGGGCCTGCACCGTCTCGCCGGTCTCGTAGACGTAGAACTCCATCCGGTCGAGTTCCTGCAAGAGGTCGTTGGGGAACTCGATGTCCGCCTTGTCGACCTCGTCGATCAAGAGGACCACGCGCTTCTCGGCCTCGAAGGCCTCCCAGAGCTTGCCCTTGCGGATGTAGTTGCGCACGTCGTTGACGCGCTCGTCGCCAAGCTGGCTGTCGCGCAGCCGCGAAACCGCGTCGTATTCGTAAAGGCCCTGCTGCGCCTTGGTGGTGGACTTGATCGACCACTCGATCATCCGCGTGCCGAGCGCCTCGGCGACCTGCCGCGCGAGCTCTGTCTTGCCGGTGCCGGGCTCGCCCTTGACCAGGAGCGGACGCTCCAGCGTGACCGCGGCATTGACCGCCATGGTCAGGTCGTCTGTGGCCACATAGGCGTCGGTTCCCTCGAATTTCACGCGCCGATTCCTCCTGGGTTTTGGCTGTCTCATACCGCGAATTTTACATCCGGCCGCATCAGTTAAGTAGTGACAGCCGGGCGGGCTTGGGCTATGCGCAGCCCTATAAACAGGGGTGCCAGATATCCAGGGGAAGTGCCATGGCGGATGTCGGCGTTTTTGACGGAGCAGTGATGAAGCCGGAGACTTTCTTGCCCGATGACTATCGTCCGAGCGAGGACGAGGAGTTTATGAGCCCGCGGCAACTCGAATATTTCCGCCGCAAACTGATTACCTGGAAACAGGATCTTATGGCCGACAGCCGCGACACGATCGAGGGGCTGCAGGACTCCACCCGCAACATTCCAGATGTCACCGATCGCGCCAGCGAGGAGACCGACCGCGCCATCGAGCTGCGCACCCGCGACCGCCAGCGCAAGCTGGTCGCCAAGATCGAAAGCGCGCTGCGCCGCATCGAAGAGGGCGAATACGGCTTCTGCGAGGTCACCGGGGAGCCGATCTCGCTGAAGCGGCTCGATGCCCGCCCGATCGCCACCATGACGCTCGAGGCGCAGGAAAAACACGAGCGCCGCGAGAAGGTGCACCGCGACGACTGACCCGCAGGGTCGCGACGCATTGGGGGCGCCGGGCCGAGGAGGCCGGGCGCCTTTTCTTTTCGGAGGGGTCATGGATCTGACAGCGCGACGGATCGCGGTGGTGGGCGGCGGCATCGGCGGGCTCGCCGCGGCCCTGGCCTTCCGCCAGGCCGGGGCCGAGGTCACCGTGCTCGAACAGGCCGAGGCCCTGCGCGAGGTCGGCGCCGGGCTGCAGCTCTCGCCCAACGGTCTGGCGGTCCTGCGCGCGCTTGGCGTGGCGGTGAACCCCGGCGGCGCGCCCCGGGCGCGGGCGGTGTCGCTGCGCGACTACCGCGAGGGCCGTGAGGTGCTGCGCCTCGATCTCGGACGGCTCGGGCCGGGCATGGACTACCGGCTGGTGCATCGCGCCGACCTGATCGACGCGCTCGCCCGCGCCGCCCGCGAGGCCGGGGTGAAGATGCGGCTCCTGCAGAAGGTCTCGGACATCACGCCGGGCAGCCCGGCGCGGCTGCGCATGGCCAATGGCGACGGCATCTCCGCCGACCTGGTGATCGGCGCCGACGGGCTGCATTCCGCGGTGCGCCCGGCGCTGAACGGCCCCGCCGCGCCGCGCTTCACCGGGCAGGTGGCCTGGCGCGCGGTGGTGCCCAATGTCACCGGCCATCCGACCGAGGCGCGGGTGCACATGGGCCCGGGCCGGCATCTGGTCAGCTACCCGCTGCGCGACGGCGAGGCGGTGAACCTCGTCGCCGTCGAGGAGCGCCGCGACTGGGTCGCCGAAAGCTGGTCGCACCACGACGACCCCGAGAACCTGCAGCGCGCCTTCGCGGGCTTCGGCGGCGCCTCGGCGCGGCTGCTGGCCGAGGTCGAGACGCCGGGCCTCTGGGGGCTTTTCCGCCATCCGGTCGCCGCGCGCTGGCACGCGGAAGGGGTCGCGCTTTTGGGCGATGCCGCGCATCCGACGCTGCCCTTCCTGGCCCAGGGCGCGAACCTCGCGCTCGAGGATGCCTGGGAGCTCTGCGACGCCTGCATCCGCGCCGAGACGCTGGGCGCGGGGCTCGCCGCCTACCAGTCGCGCCGACGGGATCGGGCGACGCGGGTGATCAAGGCCGCGAGCGGCAACGCCTGGAAATTCCACCTGGCGCTGCCGGGCCTGCGCCAGGCCGCGCATCTCGCGCTGTCGCTCGGCGGGCGCTACGCGCCGGACCTGATGCTGAAGCAGTTCGACTGGCTCTACCGCTACGACCCGACCGCGCCGCGCTGAGGCGTCGCGCGCGAGCCTTGAGAGCCGGACCGTCGCCCTACGCTCCACGTTCTAAGCTCTAAGCTCTAAGCTCTAAGCTCTAAGCTCTAAGCTCTAAGCTCCTCGATCTACGCTGCGCGCGGGCCAGAGGCGTGCGGCCACGTCCCACCCCATTCCCCCATCCCCCGCTTCCCTTCCCGCCCGCGCGCCCCCACTTTCGGAGGACGGGACAAAGCCCGCCCAAAGGGTTAGGAAGGCCCCGGGAGGCAAGACCATGGACCGTTTCGACCCGATTCCCGAAACCGCGCTCGACTGGCACCGCGCGGGGCGCGGCGCCTGCCTGGCCACCGTCACCCAGACCTGGGGCTCGGCCCCCCGCCGCGTCGGCGCGCAGCTCGCCATCTCGGGCGACGGCGCCATCGAGGGCTCGGTCTCGGGCGGCTGCGTCGAGGGCGCGGTGATCGTCGAGGCGCTGGAGGCGCTCGAGACCGGCGAGATGCGCGAGCTGGAGTTCGGCGTCTCGGATGCCGATGCCTTCGCCGTGGGCCTGGCCTGCGGCGGCACCATCCGGGTGCTGATCGAACCGGTGGGCGCGGTGCTGCCCGAGCCGATCCTGGCCGAGCTGGTCGCCGCACGCGCCGCCCGCGAGCCCGTGGCCGTGGAAAGCGACCTCGACAGCGGCGCCCGGCGGATCCTGCGCGCGGGCTACCCCGCGCGGTTCCGCGCCGACCGCTCCGGCTTCGAGGAGGAGACCCGCACCTTCGTCACCATCCACAACCCGCCCCTGCGGCTGGTGGTGGTCGGCGCGGTGCATATCGCCCAGGCGCTAGTGCCCATGGCGCGGCTCGCGGGCTACGACCCGGTGATCATCGACCCGCGCGAGACCTTCGGCTCCGAGGCGCGCTTTCCCGGCGAGACGATCCTGAACGACTGGCCCGACGAGGCGGTCGAGGAGGCCGGGCTCGACAGCCGCACGGCGCTGGTGCTCCTGACCCATGACCCCAAGCTCGACGACCCGGCGCTGCAGAAGGCGCTGGTCTCGGAGTGTTTCTACATCGGCGCCCTGGGCTCCACCCGGACCCACGCCAAGCGCGTCGCGCGGCTCGAGGCGGCGGGCTTCACGAGCGAAGAGATCGCCCGCATCCACGGGCCGGTCGGGCTCGACATCGGCGCCGCCGGCCCCTCGGAGATCGCCGTGGCGATCCTCGCCGAGATGACCCGGGTCCTGAGACGCGCGCGATGAGGTTCGGACCCGTGCCGCTGGCCCGCGCCGAGGGCGCGATCCTGGCCCATTCCGTGGCCCTCGAGGGCGGGCGGCTGAAGAAGGGGCTGACCCTCGGGGCCGAGGACCTCGCCGCGCTTCAGGCGGCGGGCCATGCCGAGGTGGTGGTCGCGCGGCTGGAGCCGGGCGATCTGCACGAGGACACCGCCGCCGCGCGGCTCGCCGCGGCGCTGGTGGCGCCCGGGGCGGGGCTTCGGATCGGCAAGGCCGCGACCGGGCGGGCCAATATCTTCGCCACGGGGGTGGGGCTTGCGGGCATCGACGCGGCGCGCATCGACGCGCTGAACGCGGTGCACCCGATGATCACCGTGGCGACCGTGCCGCCCTGGCAGCGCATGGCCGCGCGCGGCATGGTGGCGACGGTGAAGATCATCTCCTACGCGGTGCCCGAGGCGGCGCTTGAGGCCTCGGCCGAGGCCGGGCAGGGGGCTTTGAGCTTCGCGACCCCGCGCGTGAAGCGCGCCGCGCTGATCCAGACCGAGGCCGGCGCCGCGGTGAACCCCGCCAAGGGCCACCGCGCCATCGAGGAGCGGCTTGCCCGGCTCGACGTGGCGCTCGACCCGCAAAAGGTCGTCCCGCATGAGATCGCGGCGCTGTCCGAGGCGCTCTCCGCCTCCGAGGCCGAGGCGCTTTTCGTGCTGACCGGCTCGGCCACCTCGGACCTTTTCGACACCGCCCCCGAGGCGCTCCGCCGCGCCGGCGGCACGGTGCATCACTTCGGCATGCCGGTCGATCCCGGCAACCTGCTGTTCCACGGCGATCTCGGTGGTAAGCCGGTGATCGGCCTGCCCGGCTGCGCCCGGAGCCCGGCCCTCAACGGCGCCGACTGGGTGATGGAGCGCCTCCTCTGCGGCGTGCCCGTCACCCCCCGCGACATCGCCGCCATGGGCGTCGGCGGGCTCCTGAAAGAGGTCCCCCAACGCGGCCGCCCGCGGGAGGCGTGAGGGGGGGCTTCGCAAGAGCAGGGTGGGGCGCCCGGCCCGCAACTCCTAGCGGATGAACCTGTGGGGGAGGAGGCACGCGGTAAGCGCGTGAACCCTACGTCAGAGCGATTGGTGCGTGGTCGTGTCCGAAGGCGTCCGCCCGCCCCCCGCAACAAAAAAGGGCGCCACCGGGGCGCCCTCCTGCGTCGTGAAAGACGGGAAGCCTTACTTCACCGGGCCGATCATCATGATCATCTGCCGGCCTTCCATCTTGGGCATGTTCTCGACCTTGCCCACTTCCTTCACGTCGTCGGCGACGCGTTCGAGAAGCTCCCGGCCGAGGTTCTGGTGCGCCATCTCGCGGCCGCGGAAGCGCAGCGTGACCTTCACCTTGTCGCCCTTTTCGAGAAACTTGAAGACGTTCTTCATCTTGACTTCGTAGTCGTGCGTGTCCGTGTTGGGACGGAACTTCACTTCCTTGACGTCGATCGTCTTCTGCTTCTTGCGGGCCTCGGCCTCGCGCTTCTGCTGCTCGTACTTGTACTTGCCGAAATCCATGATCTTGCAGACCGGCGGATTGGCGTTGGGAGAAATCTCCACGAGGTCGAGCCCGGCCTGTTCGGCCAGTTCGCGGCCGCGGTCGGGCGAGACGACGCCGACGTTTTCCCCTTCGGGGCCGATCAGACGGATTTCAGCCACCCGGATGCGGTCGTTGACGCGGGGTCCGGTGTCACGGGTGGGCGGCGCGTTATGAGGTCTGCGGGCTATGGTGCGGGTCCTTTCAAATGACTTCGATCAGGAGCGCAAAGTAACCTCGCGCCCCCGGGCTTTCAAGCGTCAAACCCGACGATAGCCGGCTGTGCAAGTCGTTTTCACGACAAAGCGCGGATCAGTCGAGGAAGGCCTTCTCGACCACATATTGCTTGGGGTCGGAGTTCGCCCCTTCCTCGAGCCCGTAGCCCTCGAGCAGCTCCTTGATCTCGAGGTTGAAGGCGAGGTTGCCGCAGACCATCGCGCGGTCGGTCTCGGGGTGGATCGGCTCGACGCCGAGATCCTCGAAGACCTCGCCCGAGCGCATCAGGTCGGTGATCCGGCCCATCTTGGCGCTCTCTTCGCGGGTGGTGGTCGGATAGTAGCGCAGCTTGGCGAGGTTCTCCGCACCGATCAGCTCGTTCAGCAGCTCGTCGTCCTTGATCGACTGGATCAGCTCGGCACCATAGGTCAGCTCGCCCGCCTCGCGGCAGGTATGGGTGATGATGACCTCGTCGTAGTCCTCATAGGTCTGCGGGTCGCGCAGGAGCGAGGCGAAGGGCGCGATGCCGGTGCCGGTGGCGAAGAACCAGATCCGCTTGCCGGGAAGCAGCGCGTCATGCACCAGCGTGCCAACGGGCTTGGGGCGCAGGATGATCTCGTCGCCGGGCTGGATGTGCTGCAGCCGCGAGGTCAGCGGGCCGTCCTGCACCTTGATCGAGTAGAACTCCAGCTCCTCGTCCCAGGAGGGGGAAGCGATGGAATAGGCGCGCAGGAGCGGCTTCTGCTTGCCGGTCTTGGGGTCCGGCTCGCCCATCAGGCCGATCATCACGAACTCGCCCGAACGGAAGCGCAGGCTCTGCGGGCGCGTCACCCGGAAGGAGAACAGCCGGTCGGTCCAATGCGTGACCTCGGTCACGGTCTGGGCATCGGGCAGGGCCATGGTCTTCACGGGCTTGGCGGCAGCTTGGGTCACGGGTTTCTGCTCTGTCATATGCTGTCATCGACCGGCGGCGCCGGTCCCTCTCGCTTAGTCGGTTCGGGAGCCCGCCGAAAGGGGGCGTTTGGTCTCGGGGCCTCGGGGCGTGGCGGCTCAGCCCCGGAGGCGGGCCTGGTAGTCGCCGGCCTGCCAGTCGGCGCGGAAGAGCCACTGGTCCTCGGGCTGGCGGCGGGCGAGGTCCTCGGAGATCTCCACCTCGTCGAAGCCCGCGCGGCGCGCCATGGCGTATTGGTCGGCGATCACATGGCCGCGGGCCCGCAGCCTGCCGCCGTAGCCGCGCAGCCGCAGGAGCCGCGCCAGCGTGAAGCCGCGCCCGTCGGAGAAGCTGGGGAAGTCCACCACGACCATCTCGGCGCCCGCGGCGCTTTCGGCCAGGGTCGCGGGGTCGGTGTCGGGGGCCAGCTCGACGGCGGCGCCCTGGAAGTCGTCGGAGCCGAAGCCCCCGTCGGTCACGATCACGCTCATGCGTCTGTCTCCTGCCTGATCGCGCGGCCGTCCACGATGTGGATGCCGCATTCGTCCTTGTCCTCGCCGCGCCAGCGCCCGGCGCGCGGGTCCTCGCCCTCGGCCACCTTGGAGGTGCAGGGCTGGCACCCGATCGAGGGGTAGCCCTGTTTCACCAGCGGATGCCGGGGCAGGCGGTTCTCGTCCATATAGGCGCGCACGTCCTCGGGCGCCCAATGGGCCAGCGGGTTGACCTTGATCCGCCCGGTGGGCTCGTCGAGCTCGAAGAAGTCGAGCGCCGCGCGGCCCTGGCTCTGGTAGCGCTTGCGCCCGGTGATCCAGCCGTCGAAGCCCGAGAGCGCCTGTTCCAGCGGCACCGTCTTGCGCAGGGCGCAGCAGGCGTCGGTGTCGGTGAAGCGCAGCGCGCCATAGGGGTCGCGGGCCTCGAGCGTCTCGCGGTCGGTCTTCAGGATGCGCACGTCCTTCAGGCCCAGCCGCTCGGCCACTTCCTGCTGGTAGACCAGCGTCTCGGCGAAGAGCAGCCGGGTGTCGATGAAGAGGACCGGGGTCGCCCGGTCCACCATGGCCACGAGGTGCAGCAGCGCCACCGATTCCGCCCCGAAGCTCGACACCATGGCGATGCGGCCCGCGTCGGGATCCTTCAGCGCGCCGCGCAGCACCGCGGTCGCGCCGTGGTGGCGGTAGCGCGCGTTCAGCCGCGCCACCCGCGCGCGCAGCCGCTCGAGCTCGGCGGGGCCCGGCGCCGCCGGGCGGCCCGCGCTCTCGGCCTCGGTGAAGGCGCGTTCAGGCAGCATGGGCCTTATCCTTGCGCTCGGGCGCGTCGTCGTAGAGGGCCTCTTTGAAGGGCGCCATGCCGAGGCGCCGGTAGGCCTCGATGAAGCTTTCCTCGGCGCTGTCGCGCAGCTCCAGGTAGCGCCCGACGATGCGCTCGATGGCGGGCACGACCTCTTCGGCGGCAAAGCCCGGGCCGGTGCGCTGGCCGAGGCTTGCGGCTTCGGTGTGATCGCCGCCCAGCGTGATCTGGTAGTTCTCCACACCCGCGCGGTCGAGCCCGAGGATGCCGATATGGCCCACGTGGTGGTGGCCGCAGGCATTGATGCAGCCCGAGATCTTGATCTTCAGGTCGCCGATGTCCTCTTCGTTGCGGAGCTGCTGGAAGCGGGTGGCGATCTCCTGGGCGATCGGGATCGAGCGCGCGGTGGCCAGCGCGCAGTAATCCATGCCCGGGCAGGCGATGATGTCCGAGATCCGCCCGATGTTCGCGGTGGCGAGCCCGTGGCGCTTCAGCTCGGCGTAGAGCGCGGGCAGGTCACCCTTGTGCACATGCGGCAGCACGATGTTCTGCTCGTGGCTGACGCGCAGCTCGTCGTGGCCGTAGCGCTCGGCGAGGTCGGCCATGACGCGCATCTGCTCGCTCGTGGCGTCGCCCGGCGTCGCGCCATGGGCCTTGAGCGAGATCTGCACGATGGCATAGCCCGGCGCGCGATGCGCGGTCAGGTTGGTGTCGGCCCAGGAGCGGAAGGCCGGATCGGCCGCGCGCGCGGCCTCGTAGCCCTCGGTCGAGGCCTCGCGGAAGGCCGGCGGCGCGAAGGCCGCGCGGATCTCCGACAGCATCTCCTGGTCGATGCCCTTGAAGGCGGGCTTCAGCTCGGCGAAGCGTGCGTCGACCAGCGACCGGATCTCGTCGATGCCGTGCTCGTGCACGGTGATCTTGATCCGCGACTTGTACTTGTTGTCGCGGCGGCCGAGCAGGTTCCAGACCGAGACGATGGCCTCGAGGTAGGGCAGCAGGTCCGCCTCGGGCAGATAGTCCGCGATGACCTTGCCGATCATCGGCGTCCGGCCGAGGCCGCCGCCCACCAGCACCTGGTAGCCGATCTCGCCCGCGTCGTTCTTCACGATGCGCAGGCCGATGTCGTGGGCCGCGGTCACCGCGCGGTCATTCGGCGCGCCGGTGACGGCGATCTTGAACTTGCGCGGCAGGAACTGGAACTCCGGGTGATCGGTCGACCACTGGCGGATCAGCTCGGCCACCGGGCGCGGATCGGCGATCTCATCGGCGGCGGCCCCGGCGAAATGGTCGGCGGTCACGTTGCGGATGGTGTTGCCCGAGGTCTGGATGGCATGCATCTCGACCTGCGCCAGGGCGTCCAGCATGTCCGGCACGTCGCGCAGCTGCGGCCAGTTGAACTGGATGTTCTGGCGGGTGGTGAAATGCCCGTAGCCCTTGTCCCAGCGCTGGGCGATATAGGCGAGCTGGCGCATCTGCCGGGCGTCGAGCGTGCCATAGGGCACCGCGACCCGCAGCATGTAGGCGTGCAGCTGCAGGTAAAGACCGTTCATCAGCCGCAGCGGCTTGAACTCGTCCTCGGTCAGCGCGCCGTCGATGCGGCGCTCGACCTGGGCGCGGAACTCGGTGTTGCGCTTGGCCACATAGGCGGCGTCGAACTCGGAATAGCGATACATTCGGGATGTCCTTCCTGGGGCCGCGGATCCGGGCTGGGCCGGACCCTGCGGGTGCCCGCATGTCACGAGAATTCGGGGCTCTGGCGCTGGGCCTGCTTACCGTGGAAGTAGTTCGAGGGCCCGGTGCGGCGGAACTCCTCGCGGAAATGCGTGGGCTCGGGGCCCTCGGCCTCGGGCGCCACATCGGCGAGGTAGACGCCCACCGCCTCGTTGGGGCGGCGCTGCGCATCCAGAAGGCGCACCGCGGCATGGGCCTCGTCGGTCAGCACCTCGGCGCGGGACAGCTCGCGCGTCCAGCTGTCGTCCTCGGCCAGGTAGACCACGTCGCCTTCAAGCAGCGCGTTGCCGGTGACGACCTTGGGGGTGAAGGGACGGGGCATCAGAGCGCCTCCTTGATGAGTTCCTGCGCGGCGGCCTCTGCAGCGCGGGGCGCCAGGCCGAAAAGGGTGAGGGCGGGGCCGGCCATCTCGGCCTCGGAGAGATCGGTGGCCAGCGTCGAGAGCCGCGCCGCCAGCACCCGCTGGTCGGGGCGCGAGGCGTTCTCGATCACCGTCACCGGGGTCTCGGGGTCGGCGCCATGCATCAACAGGCGGCCCTGGATGAAGCGCGCGGCCTTCTTGCCCATGTAGATCGCCGCGACCTCGCCGGGGCGGGCCATGGTCTTCCAGTCGTGATCGGCGAAGCCCTTCATGTCGTGGCCGGTCAGCAGCTTGACCGAGGCGTTGCGCCCGCGCTTGGTCAGGCTCTGCCCGATCGCCGCGACCGAGGCCGAGGCGGCGGTGACGCCGGGCACGATGGTATAGGCCAGCCCCGCCTCGGTGACGGCGTCGAGCTCTTCGTCGAGCCGGCCGAAGACCGTGGGATCGCCGGACTTCAGCCGCACCACCTGGGCGCCGGCACGGCCGTGCTCGACGATCTGGCGATTGATGTCCTCCTGCGCGGTCGAGGGGCCGAAAGCCTCCTTGCCGACATCGACCATCTGCGCCTCGCGGCGGCAAAGCTCGAGGATCTCGGGCGCGACAAGCCGGTCGAAGATCACCACGTCGGCCTCGTCGAGGGCGCGGCGCGCCTTCAGCGTCAGAAGCTCGGGGTCGCCCGGGCCGGCGCCGACGAAATGCACATGGCCCGGCTTCTCGGCGGCGTTCAGATGCTGCTCCAGGAGCCCGTCGAGCGCCGCCTGCGCGCCCTCGGCGCCCTCGGCGTCAAAGGCGCGGGGGCCTTCCTTGAAGTAGTAGTCCGCCCAGAAGTCGCGGCGCGGGCGGCCATGCGGCAGCGCCTCGGCGAAGCGGCGGAAGGCCTTGCCGATGCGCGCCAGCGCGCCGAGCCCCGAGGGCAGGCGCTCTTCGAGGTCGCGCTTGATCGCGCGGGCCAGCACCGGGGCGGCGCCCTCGGTGCCGATCGCCACGGTCACCGGGTCGCGGTCGACGATGGCCGGCGTGATGAACTGGCTGTCGGCGAGGTTGTCGACGATATTCGCGAGCGCCCCGTCGGCGCGGGCCAGCGCCACGGTGCGGGCGTCCTCGGCCGCGTCCTCGTCGGCGGCGTAGAACAAGACCGCGCAGGTCGCGTCGCCGGGCTCCATGGCGCGGCGCATCAGGCGCAGCTTGCCCTCGCGCTCCCAGGTCTCGATCTCGGCGGCGGGCTCGGGCGCGAAGACGGTCAGATGCGCCTCGGTCTTCATCAGAAGCCGCAGCTTGGCCAGCGCGGCCTCACCGCCGCCCGACAGGACGACACGGCGTCCCGCCAGGGCCACGAAGATCGGGAAATGTTGCATCGGATGGTCCTCCGCCTCGGGCGTCTCTTGGACCTGATATAGAATTTCTTCCCGGTTTCAGGCTAGATCATTGCGAAAACAAGGATGTATGTTCTATATCCCGGGCGAAGACGAACAGGGAGTCCGGCATGGCGGGCAAAGACGGAACAGAGGTTCGCCTCGACGACACCGACCGGAAAATCCTTTCCGAATTGCAGCGCGACGCAAGCCAGTCGCTGGACGACATCGCCCGGAACGTGGGCTCCTCCAAGACCCCGGTCTGGAACCGCATCCGCAAGATGCGCGAGGCCGGGATCATCGGCCGCCAGACCGTGGAGCTTGATGCCGAGGCGCTGGGCTTCGAGGCCTGTTTCTTCGTGCTGATCCGCACATCGGAGCACGAGGCCGACTGGCAGCGGCGCTTTCTCAAGGCGCTGCGCGAACGCCCCGAGGTGCAGGAGGCGCACCGGCTCGCGGGCGACATCGACTACATCCTCAAGGTCCGGGTGAAGAACGCCCGCGCCTATGACGTCTTCTACCAGGCGCTGATTTCCGAGGTGAAGGTGCACAACGTCACGGCGCTTCTGTCGATGGAAGAGATCAAGTCCACCGCCGCGCTGCCGCTCTGAAGGGGCCCTAGCGCGTCACCATCAGCCGCTCCAGCCCGTGGAAATGATAGGTCTGCGCGTAGCGCGGCGCCTTGGCAAGCGCGAGCTCCGGCAGCCGCTCGAAGAGGATCGGCAGCGCCAGGTTCAGCTCGAGCCGCGCGAGCGGCGCGCCCACGCAGAAATGGATGCCGCCGCCGAAGGCCAGGTGCTTGACCGGCGCGCGGGTCGGATCGAAACGGTCGGGATCCGCGCAGGCGGCGGGGTCGCGCCCGGCCGAGGCCAGGAGCAGCCCGACCTCGTCGCCGCGCGCGAACTGGTGGCCGCAGACCTCCACGTCCTCGTAGGCGTGGCGGGTAAAGAGATGCAGCGGCGGGTCGTAGCGCAGGATCTCCTCGGTCGCGGCCTCGGCGCCCTCGCGGGTGACGCGCTGCCCGTGTTCGAGAAGCGCCTTCACCCCGTTGCCGATGGTGTGCACCGTCGCCTCGTGCCCGGCATTCAGCAGCAGGATCACCGTGGCGATCAACTCGTCGTTCGAGAGCTTTTCGCCGTCCTCCTCGGCGGCGACGAGATGCGACAGCAGGTCATCGCGGGGTGCCTTGCGGCGGGCCTCGATCACGCGCCGCAGGAAGTCCGAGAACTCGGCGGCGGCGCGGGCGGCGCGGTCCTCGTCGGCGCGGGTGCGGCCGGCCTGATACATGCCGACCATGGCGTGCGACCAGTCCAGAAGCGCCGGCGCCTCTTCCTCGGGCACGCCCAGGAGCCGGGCGATCACGATGACCGGCAGCTTCTCGGCGAACTCGGGCAGAAGGTCGAAAGGCCCCTCGGGCAGGGCGTCGATCAGCTGGCCGCTCAGGGCCTCGATCTCGGGGCCGAGGGCGGCGATCCGGCGCGAGGTGAAGGCCCTGAGGACCAGCCCGCGCAGCCGCGTGTGGCGCGGCGGTTCGAGCTCCAGCATGGAATTGTCGTCGACGGCGTAGAAGGGCGCCAGGTGCGGCGGGCGCGGCTGGGCCTTCTCGGGCGGCACCTCGCGGCCGAAGCGGCGGTCCTTCAGAAGCGCCGCGACCGCGGCCTGCGAACAGGCCACGGCCATGCCGTAGTCGTCCCAATAGGCGATGTCCCCCGCGGCCCTCGCGCGAGCGTAGAAGGGGTAGGGGTCCTGGACGAAGGCGGGGTCGGTCGGCGACTGGGAGAGGTGCTGCATCGACGGCGAGACTGCCCCCGCCGCGGGGCGGAGACAAGGGTGGAAGCGGCGTCAGCCGCGCCCGCCCGTGCTGCTAGTTCGCGGGGGTGATCAGGCCGCGTTCAGCGCGTCGATGATGCCGCCGAAGTCGCTGGCCTTGAGGCTCGCGCCGCCCACCAGCGCGCCGTTCACATGCGGCACGCCGAAGATCTCGGCCGCATTGCCGGGCTTCACGCTGCCGCCGTAAAGGAGCGCCATCTCCGCGCCGCCCTCGAACCGGGCGGAGAGCTTCTCGCGCATGAAGGCATGTACCTCGGCGATCTCTTCGAGCGAGGGCACCTTGCCGGTGCCGATGGCCCAGATCGGCTCATAGGCGATGACGGTGTTCTGCGGCGTAGCACCCGCGGGCAGGCTGCCGGCGAGCTGGCTGCCGACCACCTCGAGCGTGCGGCCGCCCTCGCGCTCCTCGAGGCTTTCGCCGATGCAGACGATGGCGGTCAGCCCCGGGGCCCAGGCGGCCTCGGTCTTGGCGGCGACATCCGCGTCGCTTTCGCCGTGATCGGCGCGGCGCTCGGAATGGCCGGTGATGACGAAGCCCGCGCCGGCCTCTTTCAGCATCAGGGCCGAGACGTCGCCGGTATGCGCGCCTGTCTCGGCGGCATGGCAGTCCTGCCCGCCGATCGCCACCGAGCCGGCCTTGGCGACCGCGCGGCTGATCAGCGTGGCGGGCGGGCAGATCACCACCTCGGCGGCGTCACCGCTGCGCCCGGCCAGCGTCTCGAGCTCGGCGAGATCCGCGCCGAGCCCGTTCATCTTCCAGTTTCCCGCTGCGATCTTGCGCGCCATGAAATGACCTCCTTGCCCAATGTCGCGGCGATCATCGCCGAGGGGCACCTGAGGTCAAGGGGGCGGCTCAGCCCTCTTCGGCGCGTTCCGCCTGAAGGGCGTCCACATCCTTGAACTTGATCGATTCGCCGCATCCGCAGGCATCGACCACGTTGGGGTTGCGGAACTTGAAGCCGGCTTCGAGCAGCGCGACCTCGTAGTCGATCTCGGTCCCGAACAGGAACATCTGCGCCATGGGCGCGATCAGCACCCGCGCGCCGTCCTGTTCAACGACCTCGTCGTTGGTCTCGGCGTCGTCGACGTAGTCCATGGTGTATTCCATGCCCGCGCAGCCACCTTTCTTCACGCCGATCTTCAGCGCGTAGCGCCCGTCGCGCTCCATCAGCTTCTTGATCTGCGAGGTGGCCGCCGGGGTCATCGTCACCGGCGCTTCTCCGGGAATGGAAAACATCTGTCTGGCTCCAATCGTCCTGTCCCCCAAACCTAAGAGGTCACGGCGCGAATTCCAATGGGGGCAGGGCGGAGAGGAGATGCGCCGTGCCATAGGCGACCAGGAGCGCCCAGGCGAAGGAGGCCAACGTGCCGGTGATGACATATTCCGCCGTGCGGTTGTCGCGGGCGGCGTCGAAGCGCAGGATCGACTTGGCCGCGATCAGGAAGCCGATGGCCGCGGGCTCGCCGATCAGCACGAGGATATAGATCATCGCGCGTTCAAGCTGGCCGATGATGGCGCCCGCGCCGGGCAGGCTGTCGGGCAGGTCCGAGGTGTCCCAGCCCGAGACCAGCGCCCCCACCGCGAAGCCGCCCGCGCGGATGGCGTAGATCCCGCCTGCGACAAACAGCATAAGCGTGGGCAGGCGCGGCTCGCCGGCCCAAAGCCCGGTTTGCCAGAGGTCGGGCGCATAGGCGGCGACGGCCAGGAGGCTCGCGAGATGCGCGGCCTGGTCCCAGAGGAAGGGGCCGAGCCCGGGGCCCGCACGGCTTTTCGCGACGTCGATGACCAGATGCGCGGCGGCCAGCGCCAGAAGCGCCGGGGCGGCGATCTGCCCGGTCGCGGCCTGGGCGGTCAGCAGCACCAGCGCGCTGTGCAGCACAAGCACGCCCGGCCGCGCCTTGTTCGCGGCCATCCAGTTGGTTTGAAATACAAAATCCGCGACGACATGGGCCAGGAACAGGGCGGCGAAGGTCTCGATCATGGCGCGGTGTCCGCAAAGTCATGGGTCAGGAAGGCCTCGCGCGCGGGGCCAAGGGCGGTGAAATGCGCGCTGGCGAGCCGCGACTGCGCCGCCTGCCGCGAGACGCCGAGCCGGGCGGCCAGCGCGGCATGGGTGGCATGGCCGGGCACCAGCATGAGCGCCACGGCCTCGGCCTGGGCGGCGGTCCAGCCCTCGGTGAGCTCGGTCACAAGCGCGAAGGTGGCGTGCTGCCAGGGGCCCGCGCCGGGCCAGGCGAGCTGTAGCCGGGCGCCGCGGGGCACCTCCTCCAGCGCCTGGCCCGCCGCCTCGAAGGCCGGGCCCGCCGCATCGGCGAGGCTGGCGGTGCCGGGGCTGCGGATCGCACCCAGCGCGATGCCCATCCGGGTCTCGAGCGGCACTTCCGCCGCCCGGAGCCGCGCGGTGAGATAAAGCAGCAGGTCCAGCGTCAGCGCGGGCCGTGCAAGCAGGAGCTGCCAGCCGTCGCCGCGATGCCGGGTGAAGCGGAGCGCGAGCCCGTGGTGCGCCGCGAACTCCGCCGCCGCGCGGGCGAGCGTGCCCAGCGTCGCCTCCACGCCCTCTGGCGCGGCGCGGGAGTCGATCAGATCCCCGGTGAAGACCGCCTGGATATCGCCCATCTGCAACCGTTTTCGTTTGCTATGCCTTGGTGCAATCTAAAGCGTTTGCTTATGCGCTAAGCAAGCATTTTTGTTTGCATCAGGCCAAAGCAAGCCCAAAGCCTTGCATCAATGCCGCACCGGGCGGGCGGGATTGCCGACCACGGTCGCGCCTTCGGGCACATCGCGGGTCACCACGGCGCCCGCGCCGATGATCGCCCCGTCGCCCACGGTGATGCCCGGCAGCAGGATCGCGCTGGCTCCGATCCAGACGTCGGCGCCGACGCGCACCGGCAGGGCGCTTTCCAGCTCGGCCTTGCGCGCGGCGCGGTCGCGGGGATGGTCGGCGGTCAGGATCTGCACGAAGGGGCCGATGTCGCAGCCGTCGCCGATCACGATCGGCCCGGCGTCGAGCAGGTAGCAGCTGTAGTTCAGGAAGACGCCCGAACCCACGGTGATGTTGTAGCCGTAGTCGATGTAGAAGGGCGCGCGGATCGCCACGCTCTCGCCCAGGGCGCCCAGCATCTCCTCCAGGATCGGGCGGCGCGACTCGTCGCCGAAGACCGTCTGGTTGTAGCGCTGCATCAGCTGCTGCGCGCGCTTGCGATCCGCCGCGAGCTGCGGATCGCCGGGGTAATACATCTCCCCGGCGATCATCTTGTCCTTTTCGCTGGTCATGCTCGCCTCCGCGCCATTCGGTGTCTTGGTCGGCGCGGAGGCTAGCAGGATCACAGGCCCATGCAATTGGCGTAGTAGGTCACCGTGGCGGGCCAGTCCGAGAAGATGCCCGCGACGCCCACGTCCTGCGCCAGCACGTCGACGATCTGCAGGTAATCGCTGTCGCTGTCGATGGTCTCGCTGACCGACTGGAAGTACCAGCCGCCGCCCGAGGCCAGCGGGCCGGAGCGTTCGAGCGACCAGGCGATGATCTCGAGGTCCGCGGCCTTGGCCTCCTTGGCGTAGACCGAGGGCACCATCTCGCCCGCCTCGTTCAGCGTGACCAGCATCCAGAGCGGCGGCGCGATGTAGTTGACGCCCATCTCCTTCAGCTCGGCCATGGTCGGTTTGAAACTCGCGGCGTCCATCGGGTCGATCAGCCCTTCGTCGGCGTCTTCCTCGGAGTAGCGGTCATCGAGGTAGACCGCCTGCTTGCCGAACTCCGGCTCGTTCTCGATCCAGTAGAGCACGTCCGAGAGGTTGAAGCTCTGGGCCCAGACCCGCGAGGGGTCGATGCCGGCGTCCTTGTATTCGTCGATCAGCTTCTGGGCGTAGTCTTCCTGGCTGAAGCCGTCGAAGGGCATCTCGACCGAGGCGCCCTTGAGCTCGGGGGTGAAATCCGCGCCGAGGCTGTCGAAAAGCGCGATGGACTCCGCATGGGTCATCAGCGTGGCGTCATTGGAGAAAAGATCCGTGCGCCAGTCGGCGGTGCCTTCGAGGTAAGCCTCGGCGGTGGTCGCCGCGGCATTGGCGCCGTCCATCTTGGGCGTGAGGCTGCGGAACTCGGCCAGGGTCAGATCCGAGGTGCGGCATTCGGCGCTGGCCTCGGTCTCGCCCGAGGCGGGGGAGAAGGGCGTGCTGCACTTCTGGCCGAGCTCGGTGGTGACGATGTCGGTGGTGGTGTGCAGGTCGTTCTGGGCGTGGCGGCAGACCAGCTCCTTGTCGGCTGTGAAGGTCACGTCGCATTCGAGGATGCCCGCGCCCATCTGCGCCGCGGCGACGTTGGATTCCACGGTGTGTTCGGGGAAGAGGAGCGGCGCGCCCCGGTGCCCGATGGAGAACTTGGTGGCGGCGGGCTCGGCCTCGCAGGCCATGAGCCTGTCGCGCAGGGGCCCCTCGGGCAGCTTCGAGGCGAGGAAAGCCGGGCGCGGGCCGTAGCTCACCGACAGATCGGCGGGCAGATGCGTCTCGGCGCTCGCCGCGGCGGGCAGGGCCAGGAGCGCGGCGCCCAGGAAAAATGCACGGGTCATGAAAGAACCTCTCAGTTGGGATCAGGCCCTCCGCTTGCGCGCCCGAGGCAACGCTGGCGTGACGCCGGCGTGACGGTTCGGTGACGTCGCCGCGCGGGCGGTGCCGAGGGTGGATCGAAGGGCCTGCGGCAGGCTGGGCGGAGGCGGGGCCTTGGGTCAAGCGCGGGGTGGTGGGTTGTCGGGCGGGGCGCGCTGGGCCGGGGCGGTGGCGTCGCGAGGGCAGGGCCCACATGGCCGCTGCGATCTCCCGCCATCTCACGCGGCCCAAAGGCCGGGGCGCCCCGCCGGCAGCGCCTGCTCCCCTCAGGCCGGCTCCGCCGCCGAGACCTGCGGGAAGATCGGCCGGCCGTCCTCGGCCAGCCGCGCGGCCTCGGTCAGCATGCCCTCGCGGACCTCGCAGATCCGCGCCCAGGCGGTATTGGGATCGGGGCAGGGCACCATGAAGAGCACCTCCTGCCCGAAGGCGTCATGGCCCGCCACATAGACCCCGCGGTCGTCCTTCTGGGCGATCTCGTCCCGGTCGTCGAGGTGATCGAGCAGCGCGTAATAACGTTCGCGCAGGGCCGGGACATCGGCGTCATGCGCCAGCCGCAGCCGCACCTCGCCGATCATCGCCGGGTCGCGCATGGTCCAGTTCTCGAAGGGCTCCTGGGCGAAGTCCACCACCGGCACGACGATGCGCTTGCCGGTCCATTCGCGCAGCTGGACATAGGTGAAATGGATCCGCTCGACGGAACAGAGATGCCCCTGGAAGACGATCTTGTCGCCGATCCGCGCCGATTGGTTCAGCGCGATCTGCATCGAGGCCATGATATTGGCCAGCATGTTGCGCGCCGCGAAGGCCAGGACCAGCGTGAAGGCCCCCGCCGAGGCCAGGAGCGAAAAGCCCAGCGTCTGCATCAGGTTGGCTTCGCGCAGGATGATGCCGGCCCCGGCGATCACCACGATCACGATGGTGGCGCGGCGGATGGCGGCGACCTTGGTGGCCAGCTCGCGCTTCTTCTCCTGGCCCTCGCCCGTGGCGGTCAGCGCGTCGCCGTCGAAGCTCAGGAGCCGGTCCATCACCGTGTCGGCGAGGTTGATCACCGCCCAGATCGTCGCGCCGACGAAGCCGATGGCAATGAGCGGCGACAGAAGCGTGTCGACCCGCCCCGAGAACAGGAAGAAATGCTGGGTGAAGAGCGCCAGCGTGGTCGAAACCACCGCCAGGATCATCGGCGGGCGCAGGGCCACGAGGATGCTTTCGCTGCCCTCGTCGCGGCGCGTCCGGCCAAGCCCGCGCGACATCGCCATATAGGTCAGCCGCGCGAGCCCCACCGCGAGGCCCAGGACCAGCGGCAGGCCGATGACCTCCCACCAGCGCAACCCCCAGAAGGCGCGTTCGCGCAGCGGCGCCGGCAGCAGCGCCTCGAGCCGCGAGGGGCCGTAGAGCTTGTAGAGCGCGGGCACGTTGTCGACGCTTTGCCGCGAGAAGAGCCAGACCGGGTCGCTCTCGGGCGCCTGCATGCGGTTGAGCCTGAGGCTCACCGGCCGGCCGTCCAGCTCCACGAGCGCCAGCATGAGCGAGCGCCGCGGCTGCCCGGCCATGGCGCTTTCGGCGGCGGCCCGGGCGTCCAGCGCATCGGGCCGGTCGAGCAGGTGATACCAGTTCACCACGATCTTGCGGTCGATCACGGTGAAGAGCTGCCGGGCGAGCCGCGGGCCGACCTCGGCCTGTTCGTCCTCGGGCCAGCCGGCGAGATCGAGAAGATGCGCCGCCGCCTCCCAGTTGTCGCCGCGCCCGGCGGTCAGGAAGCTCTCGATGGCGGCCTGCGGGGTGGTGCGGTCGATGCGGTCGGGGGCCGCACCGAGGCCGGGGTTGATCGCCTCGACCTGGTACCAGGGCGTGTCGCCGCTTTCCTGCGCGGCTGGTGCCACGGGCAGGACAAGCGCGAGGCACAGAAGGACGAGGCGCAGGATCGGCATGGCAGCGAAACCGCCCATGCCGCGCTTGGGTTCCCGAAATCGTGATCAGTGAGACGCCGAGGCCGGGCTCCGCGCGCCGCATTTGGCCCGCGCGGGCCTTCGGTCTGAGCCTCCCGGCGCGGCGCAAGGCACCACGCTCGCGGAGCGCAAAATGCCAACCCCGCGCGGCACCAACGACCGCGCCGGGCCGCAGGTCTTACATGAAGCCCAGCTCCAGCCGCGCTTCGTCGGACATCATGTCCATGCCCCAGGGCGGATCCCAGGTGATCTCGACGTCGACCTGCTTCACGCCCTCGATGGGCTCGACTGCATCGGCGATCCAGCCGGGCATCTCGCCCGCCACCGGGCAGCCCGGCGCGGTCAGCGTCATGGTGATGCCCACGGCGTTCTCGGATGAGATGTCGATCGTGTAGACAAGGCCCAGGTCGTAGATATTGACCGGGATCTCGGGGTCGTAGACGCTCCGGCAGGCCTCGACGATCCGGTCGTAGAGCGGATGGTCGGTGCTCGAGGGCTGGATCAGGGGCGCGCCTTCCATCTTCGGGCTCTGATCGTTCATGCAGCGTCCTTCCTTGGAATTCCGATCAAACATATAAGAAATGCGGCGGGTCGGGTAAAGGCCCGCCCTTCGGGCTCGCCCCGCGCGGCCCGGGCAGGGACAAGGGGTCGCGGCCCCGGGCTCTGGACGCGCGCGGCCCCCGCGATAACTCGCCCGCGATGAGCGAGGCCCCCGATCCCCAGACCCCGATGAGGCGGCTTCTGAGCCTTCTTCTCGGCAATCTCGCCCCGCCGCCCGGGCGGAGGCGCATCCTCTTCGCGCTGGCCATCGGCGCGCTCTGCCACGCGATCTTCGCGCTGGCGGTGCTGGCCATGTCGATCAGCCTCTGGACCGGGATGCAGGCGGGCATGGGAAGCCTGCCCTGGCCCTGGGCGGCGCTGGCGAACCTGGCGCTGGTCCTGCAGTTCCCGGTGCTGCATTCGCTGCTTCTGAACACCCGCGCGGGCACCGTCCTGGGCCGGCTCGCCCCACGCGACTGGGGCAAGCGGCTCTGGACGACCTTCTACACGATCGTGGCCGCGCTGCAGCTCCTGGCGCTCTTCACGCTCTGGACGCCCTCGGGGGTGATCTGGTGGCAGGCCGAGGGGGCGATGCTCTGGGTCATGGCGGCGCTGCATCTCTGCGCCTGGCTCTTCCTGATGAAAAGCAACCTCGACGCGGGCGTCGAGCTGCAGTCCGGCGCGCTGGGCTGGATGTCGCTTCTGCAGAACCGCGCGCCGCGCTGGCCGGGGATGCCCACGACGGGGCTCTTCACGGTGATCCGCCAGCCGATCTACCTGGGCTTCACGCTGGTCCTCTGGACCGTGCCGGTCTGGACCCCGGACCAACTGGTCGTGGCGGGGATCCTGACGCTCTACAACCTCCTGGCCCCGCACCGCCTGAAGGAACGCCGCTACCTCGCCCGCTTCGGCGCGCGTTTCGGCGACTACCGCGCCCGCGTGCCCTATATGCTGCCGAAGACCCTGACGCCGAGAAAAGAGGGACGTGATGCCTGAGCCCGCCCGCAACGACCTGACGATCTACGACAAGGTGGCCGAGGACTGGTGGTCCGACCGGATCCGCTGGGTGCGCACGCTGAAGAACCTGGTGCCGGGGCGGCTGGCCTATTTCGACCGCTTCACCGACTGGCAGGGTCAGGAGGTGCTGGACCTCGGCTGCGCCGGCGGCTTCATGGCCGAGGCGCTTGCCCGGCGCGGCGCGCGGGTCACCGGCATCGATCCCGCCGAGGAGGCGCTCGCCGCCGCCCGCGCCCATGCCGCGGAAGGCGGCCTGACGATCCGCTACGACCAGGGCGTCGGCGAGGCGCTGCCCTATGGCGATGCAAGCTTCGACAGCGTGGTCTGCGTCGACGTGCTGGAACACGTCCAGGACCTCGACAAGGTCCTTGCGGAGGTGGCCCGGGTGCTGCGCCCCGGCGGGCTCTTCCTCTACGACACGATCAACCGCAACGCGCTCGCGCGCTTCGCCGCGATCACCCTGGCCGAGGACCTGGTGCGCATCCTGCCCAAGGGCACCCATGACCCCGAGATGTTCATCCGCCCCGCCGATCTGAAGGCCGCCCTGACGCGCGCCGGCCTGACCCACCGCGCCATGACCGGCCTCGGCCCCCGGGGCCTGACCCGGCGCGGCGACCTGACCTTCGGCCCGCTGCCGATGAAAACCGTGCAATACATGGGCATCGCCGAAACCCCGCGCTGACCCCCGCGAAGGCCCCGCAGCCCCACCAGCCCCCCGGCGCGCAGCCCCCCTTCAGGCTTGACCGGGCCGGAAATACTCCGGGAGCGCGAGGGCAGAGCCCTCGCTCCGTCCGGGCGGGCCTCAACCGCCCGGCCGGACGGATGGCCAGCCCGAACCCAAGAAGGAAAAGCGCCCCGCCCCCGCATGACCGGGCCGAAAATACTCCGGGAGCGCGAGGGCAGAGCCCTCGCTCCGTCCGGGCGGGCCTCAACGGCCCGGCCGGACGGATGGCCAGCCCGAACCCAAGAAGGAAAAGCGCCCCGCCCCCGCATGACCGGGCCGGAAATACTCCGGGAGCGCGAGGGCAGAGCCCTCGCTCCGGCCGGGCGGGCCTCAACGGCCCGGCCGGACGGTCAGCCAGACCCGACCCTCAAGCCGAAACCACCCCCGAAAACCTCACCCCAGCAGCTTGCGCTTGCGCACCGGCCCGGGCCGCACCCGTTCCTCGATGTGGTCGTAGAGCCGCCCGGCGATGTTCTTGCCGGTGGCCGCCTCGATGCCCTCGAGCCCGGGCGAGGAATTGACCTCGAGCACCTTCGGCCCGCCCTCGGAGCGCAAGAGGTCCACCCCCGCCAGCGTCAGCCGGAAGGCCTTGGCGGCGCGGATCGCGGTGTCGCGTTCCTCCTTGGAGATCCGCACCACCTGGGCCGAGCCGCCGCGGTGCAGGTTCGAGCGGAAGTCGCCCTCGGCGCCGGTGCGCTTCATCGCGGCGATGACCTTGCCGCCGACCACCAGGCAGCGGATGTCCTCGCCGGCGGCCTCCTTGACGAAATCCTGCACCAGGAAGTTGGCGCGCAGGCCCCGGAAGGCGTCGATCACCGATTGCGCGGCCTTCTTGGTCTCGGCCAGGACCACGCCCTTGCCCTGGGTCGATTCCAGGAGCTTCACGATCAGCGGCGCGGTGCCCACGAGGCGCATCAGGCTCTCGGTGTCCTTGGGGCTTGCCGCGAAGGCGGTGTTGGGCATGCCGATCTTGTGGCGCGCCATGAGCTGGTGGGCATAAAGCTTGTCGCGCGAGGCGGTGATCCCGTCCGAGCCGTTGACCACGAAGGTGCCGATGGTCTCGAACTGGCGGATCACGGCGGTGCCATAGGCGGTCACGCTGGCGCCGATGCGCGGGATCACCGCGTCGTAGCGGGGCAGGCGCTTGCCGTCGTAATGCACCTCCGGGGCCATGGCGTTGATCGCCATGTAGCAGCGCGTGGTGTCGATCACCTCGACCGAATGGCCGCGGCTCTCGCCTTCCTCGACCAGCCGGCGGGTGGAGTAATTGTTCTCGCGGCTCATCACCGCGATGCGCAGCGCGCGTTTCGGCGCGGCGGTGCGCATCCGGCGCGAGGCATAGACGTCGTAGGACAGCTCGGGCTGCTGGAAGCGGTCGGTGGCGACGATGGCGATATTGTCTTTCAGCGCCTCGCGGCCCAAGAGCATCCGGCTCGCCATGCCGCCGCGGTTGGTCAGGGTCAGCTCGATCGGCCAGCTCTCCTCGCCGACCGAGAGCCGCGAGCCGATGACGTAGCGGCTCTCGCCCTCTCCGTTCGACGAGGTCACCACCCGGCGGTCGAGGATCTCGGCCGAACAGGGGATCGAGAGGTCGGCGCGTTCGGGCACCGGGTGCACCATGAAGCGCACCTTGGGTTTCGAGGCCGGGCCGAAGGTCTCGATCTCCGAGGCATGCAGCGCCGAGGTCCGCGCCCCGGTGTCCACCTTGGCCTTGAGCGCCGGCAGCCCGAGGTCGGGCAGGGCGACCCATTCCTCCCATCCGAAGCGCAGAAGATCGGCGGCGGGGTCGGTGTCGTCACTCATTCTCTCGTCCTTATTCCGGGGTTCCGGGCGCGCGTGTGAAGGCCAGACCTACCAGCCGCGCGCGGGGTCGGCTAGGGCAGGTCCCGCAAGGCTCCCCATGCATATGCGGCGTTTCGCTCTTGCGACAAATGCGCGGGCGTTGCATCTGGCGGGGCATGTCCAGGTTTTCCTTCACGCTCGACGCCCGCTCCGGCAAGGCCCGGACGGGGCGCATTTCCACCCCGCGCGGCGAGATCCGCACGCCAGCCTTCATGCCCGTGGGCACCGCGGCGACGGTCAAGGCGATGATGCCCGAAAGCGTGGCGGCGACCGGCGCCGACATCCTGCTGGGCAATACCTATCACCTGATGCTGCGCCCCACCGCCGAGCGGGTCGCGGCGCTGGGCGGGCTGCACAGCTTCATGAACTGGGACAAGCCGATCCTGACGGATTCCGGCGGCTTCCAGGTGATGAGCCTCGCCGATCTGCGCAAGCTCACCGAGGAGGGCGTGACCTTCAAGAGCCATATCGACGGCTCCAAGCACGCGCTGACGCCGGAACGCTCGATGGAGATCCAGCGGCTCCTGGGCTCCGACATCGTCATGGCCTTCGACGAATGCCCGGCGCTGCCCGCGCCCAAAGAGCGGATCGCGGAGTCGATGCGGCTCTCCATGCGCTGGGCGGCGCGCTCGCGCGAGGCTTTCGGCGACCGGCCGGGCCATGCGCTCTTCGGGATCCAGCAGGGCGGGCTCGAGCAGGACCTGCGCGCCGAAAGCGCCGAGGCGCTGACCGAGATCGGCTTCGAGGGTTATGCCGTGGGCGGCCTCGCCGTGGGCGAGGGGCAGGAGGCGATGTTCTCCTGTCTCGACTTCGCGCCCGACATGCTGCCCGAGGACCGGCCGCGCTACCTCATGGGGGTGGGCAAGCCCGACGACATCCTCGGCGCGGTGAAGCGCGGCATCGACATGATGGACTGCGTGCTGCCCTCGCGCTCGGGGCGCACCGGCCAGGCCTGGACCCGGCGCGGGCAGGTGAACATCAAGAACGCCCGCCACCAGGACGACCCGCGCCCGCTCGACGAGCAGTGCACATGCCCGGCCTGCCGGAACTATTCGCGGGCCTATCTGCACCATGTCTTCCGCGCCGGAGAGATGATCTCGGGCATGCTGCTGACCTGGCACAACCTGCATTATTACCAGGAACTGATGGCCGGCATGCGCGCGGCCATCGCCGACGATGCCTTTGCGGCCTTCGAGAAAGAGTTCCACGAAACCCGCGCCCTCGGCGATATTGAGCGGATTTGAGCCGATTCAAGCCGATCCACCCCCGGACATGGGCCGGAACCCGCCGAAAGCGGGGGTTCCGGCCCTTGGCTATCGGATAACAGGCGACCGTTTTCGTCTCTCGCGAGTTGGAGCCCTACAGACACGGGCATTCCGACAGACAGAAGGAGTCGTCACCATGAAGAAACCGATCACGCTTTTCGCCGTCCTCGCCGTCACCGGGCTTTCGGCCTGCGCGAACATGACCCAGGACCAGCGCACCGCCGCGGGCGCCCTGGCGGGCGGGGCCGCGGGCCTGGCCCTGGCCGACCGCGCCGACAAGAGCGACACTGCGCGCGGCGTCGCGACGCTGGCTGGTGCCGCCGCGGGCGCCACGCTGGCCGCCAACTCGGGCGGCGCGCAGTCGACCACCACGACGCGCAGCTGCGTCTACCCCGACGGCCGCCCCGCACCCTGCCCGGTGGGCTACTGAGGCGCGGCGCTTGAATGTGAGGAGGGGGCCGGTCGTGGACCGGCCCTTTTCTTTTGGGCGGGGGCTTCGTTTGGGGGGGCAGGCGCGGCCCGCCTTCGGGTGGCTATTCCGTGATATGACCATCGCGCCCGGAGCTTTCGTCTGACGGCACCTTCGCGTCAGGACCGCCGGCCTCGACCCGCCTCTGCGTCACGCCATACCCTCCGCGTTCACGCGCTCTCGAGTCGCGCCCAGAGCCTCAACCCGCCCGCGCCTCCGCGATCACCGCGGGCAGATCGGCCCGCAGCCGGTCCAACCCGCCGGGCCGCCAGCCCAGTTCCGCGAGCCGCGCGCAGTCGAGGACGTTCGGCGCATCCGCAGTGGCCGCGGGCAGGGGATGCGCCGCGCCGGTCAGCGCCGCCACCTCCGCCAGGAGCGCCCGCCGATCAAGCAGCAGGTCCGAGCAATGCACCGGCCCCGTCACCCCGGGCACGTCGAGCAGAAGCGCCACGGCCTCCGCAAGATCCGCGCCATGCACCTCGGTCCCGATGCGCGGGGCCACCTCGCGGCCCGCGAGATAGTCGGCGATCAGCCCGCGCCACTTGTTGGCGGGCCCCGGCCCGTAGACCCCGGTCGCCCGGAGCGCCACCGAGGAGACCGGCAGCGCCGCGAGCGCCGCCTCCGCCCCGGCCTTCACCTCGCCGTAGATCTCGGCAGGGCGCGGGGGCAGGTCTTCGGTCAGCCGCGTGCCGCGCGGGTAGCCGTCGAAGACCGCGCGGGACGACAGGAACAGGATGCGCGTCACGCCCGCGTCCACCGCGGCCTCGAAAAGCGCGCGGCTGCCGGAGAGGTTCTTGGCACGGAAGCCCTCCGGGTCGCCCGCATCGCCGCCGCGAAACCGCCCCGGCGCGTGGTGGAAGGCGCAATGCACCAGCGCCTCGGCGCCGCCGAAGTCGGGCGCGGGCCCGCCGAGCTGCCAGTCCGGGCGCCCGAGCCGGAGAACGCTGTCGCCGCGCGCCTCCAGCGCCTCGGCGATCAGCCCGCCGACCACCCCGCCCGCGCCGGTCAGCGCGACCTTCATGCCGGGCCGGGCAGCGCCGAGAGGTCCGGCGTCTCGCCCCGCTCGTAGGCGCGCCAAAGCTCGATCAGCGGGCGCAAGCGGTCCGCCTTGGCGTGGTCCTGCCAGGGCTTCTCGTATTGGAAATGCAGCACCCGGATGGCCTGCCAGTCCCAGAGCTCGGGCAGGTTGAACCAGACGTATTGCAGCATGTTGTCGAAGACCGGCAGCCCGTGCCAGTCGGGGAAGAAGTCCTGCAGGAAGGTCTGGTCGGTGCGCCGCCAGAAGGCGCCGGGGGTGTCGAGCCGCGCCAGCATCGCCTCGAAGGTCTCCTGCGCGGGCCGGGCGGTGAAGACGCCCGAGTTCATCCGGTGGAAGTCGCCAAGCCCCTCGTAGACGTTCGGCGCGGCCGAGAACTCGGGGTAGTCGAAGAGCCGGTCGATGTTGCGCAGGACCAGCGTGTCGGCATCGAGGAAGACCACCCGGTCGTAGTCGAGCTGCCAGAGCCGAAGCTTGGCGAAATTGTCGAGCGGGGTGTGAAAGGCCGGTTTCTCGCCCTTGGTGAAGGGGGCGGCGCCGTGCAGGCGGTCCTTCTGGTGGGCGGCGTTGAAGGCCTCGGAGGTGGGCAGGAGGTCCACCTCGATGCAGCGCGCCCGGTCCCGGAGCGGCGCCAGCGCGGCCTCGGGCACCCCGCCGGTGTGCATGACCACCCGGTCGGCGGTGCTGCCGGTCGCGGCCAGCGCGTTCAGAAGCGCCGCCGCCCCCCGGGCGAAATCGGCATTGGTGACCAGCGTGACATAGGCGTTACGCGGAGGTGTCATAGCAGATGAATTCCAGAAGCGTGCCGTCGGGGTCGCGGAAATAGAGGCTCAAGCCCGGCCCCCGCGCGCCGTTGCGCGCCACCGGGCCCAGTTCGACGGGGATGTCATGGGCGGCGAGATGCGCCGCGGCGCTCTCGGGCGTGCCCTCCCAGGCGAAGCAGAGGTCGCTGCCGCCGGGGGCCACGGGCACCCGCGCCAGCGGCGTGGCCTCGACGCCGGGGCCGTGGCAGTTGATCTGCTGGGCGCCGAAGCGGAAGGCCAGGCCGGCGCCGCGGGGCACTACCTCGGCGCCCAGGACGTCGCGGTAGAAGGCCGTCGCGCGGTCCCAGTCGGTGACATGGATGACCACGTGATCGAGCGTCACGCCCATCTCAGGAGACCGACTTCAGGCCCTTGCCTTCGGGGTCGCGGTCGACGCGCTGGCCCAGGTCGCGGGTCCAGGCCGAGACCGCCGGCACCCGGCTGCGGTCGATCCGGTGGGCGTATTTCTTCGCCACGTCGACCACCTCGGAGAGGAGCCCCTCGGCCAGGGTGGTGGGATCGAGCCCCAGCGCCAGGAACTGGTCGTTCTTCACGATCAGCTCGTTCTCGGCGGCCTCCTTGCGCGGGTTCGGCAGGTATTTGATCTCGGCGCCGGTGAGCTTGGCCACCAGTTCGGCCAGGTCGCGGACGCGGTGGGTCTCGGTCATCTGGTTGAAGATCTTCACCCGCTCGCCCGGGGCCGGCGCGTCCTTCAGCGCCAGCTCGATGCAGCGCACCGAGTCCTGGATGTGGATGAAGGCGCGGGTCTGCCCGCCGGTGCCATGCACCGTCAGCGGGTAGTCGATCGCCGCCTGGATCAGGAAGCGGTTCAGGACCGTGCCGTAGTCGCCGTCGTAGTCGAAACGGTTGATCAGCTGCTCGTGGCGGCGGGTCTGGTCGGTATGGGTGCCCCAGACGATGCCCTGGTGCAGATCGGTGATCCGGAGCCCGTCGTTCTGGGCATAGAACTGGAAGAGGATCTGATCGAGCGACTTGGTCATGTGATAGACCGAGCCGGGCTTCGTGGGATAGAGGATCTCCTGCGCCTTCTTGCCCGAGGGGGTGTCGATCTCGACGTCGAGATAGCCCTCGGGGATCGGCGCGCCGACGCTGGAGTAGCCGTAGACCCCCATGGTGCCGAGATGCACGATATGCGGGTCGAGCCCGCTTTCCACCACCGCGGCCAGCAGGTTGTGCGTGGCATTGGTGTTGTTGGTGACGGTGTAGACCTTGTGGCGGTCGGTCTTCATCGAATAGGGCGCGGCGCGCTGTTCGGCGAAATGGATCAGCGCATCGGGCCTGTGGTCGATGAGCCAGGCCTTGAGGCGTTCGTATTCCTTGGCGAGGTCGAGCAGGTGGAAGTGGATCTGCTCGCCGGTTTCCTGCTTCCAGATCCGGCAGCGCTCCTGGATCGAGTCCATCGGCGTCAGGGACTGCACGCCCAGTTCGGTGTCGATCCAGCGGCGCGACAGGTTGTCGAGGATATGCACCTCGTGGCCCTGGTCCGAGAGATGCAGGGCGGTCGGCCAGCCGACGAAACCGTCCCCTCCGAGAACTGCGATCTTCATGGGGCGTGTCTCCTTGTTCCTCACGCGCGCAAGCGGGTAACGCGGCGGCATGTGAAGGTAAAGCGAAACAAATATGACGGGCGGGGCGGGCGGCCAGCAGGTTTGTTGTGTGAAGGGGGTGTGAGGGGTGCGGTTGGAGTGTGGTGGGGGCGTTGGGAGCGGTGGGTTTTGTTGCGCGGTGGGGGCGTTGGGAAGAGTAGAATTGTTGCGCGGCGGGAGAGTTGGGAAGAGTAGGATCGTTGCGCGGCGGAGATGTCGGGAGCACTGGGTATTTTGCGCGGCGGGGAGCTTGGGAGGCGTGGTATTGGGCGGTGTGGTCGGCGTTTGGTGGGAGTTGGGAACGAGCGGCGCTTTCGGGCGCGATACCGCGCACCGGCCACGCCCCACCTGCCCAACCAGGCGCGCGCCACAAGCCACCGCCTGCCCAATCCCCCATCCGCAAAGATCCGCCCAACGATCCCACGCCCAACGCCAACCTTGCGCCCGAACAGCATCGAAGATGCCGGGCGCGCGCCGGACCGGCCCCTTGGGCCGGCGCTCCTTGGAGTGGCGTGCCTAGCTCGCCTCTAGCCCTGACCTTGCGTGGATAAAGCGCCTCGCTTGGAGGGCAGCAGCGCCGACCCCCGGCCCGGCGCGCGCCCTCTGTTGCGCGGGTTTTGAGCGGGCAGGGGCTGTTTGGAGAGGTCGGGTGTCTGCGCAGGTGGTCCGCCGGCTTCTAGGCGGTCGCTCTTGGCCTCCAGGCGATGCTCAGCCCCGGCGCGGTCTTTCCCCGACCTTGCAGATCGGTGCGCCCCCTTGCGCCCGAATAGCACCGAAGGTGCCGGGCGCGCGCCTGACCGGCCCCTTGGGCCGGCGCTTTTGTGAGTGGCGTGCTTAGCTATCCCCTAGTCCCGACCTTGCTGAGATAAAGCGCCTCGCTCAGAGGTCGGCAGCGCCGGCCCCCGGTCCGGCGCGCGCCCTCGGGTGGGGCGGGTTGAGAGGGTGGTGGGCGTGGTTTCAGCGCGGGCGTTGATACGGAAGGTTGCACAAAGGCGCTCCGTTCACAGCGTCGCCCGATACGCTCGCGGTTGCTACTTGCCCTGAGACTCGCAGGTTGGTGCTTACCCTAAAAGCGGTGGGTATGCAGAGCGGTGGGTATGAAGAGCGGTGGGCATGAAGCGCGGTAAGCATGAGCTAGAGCGGTGGGCATGATGACCGGTGGCCATGGCCTTGGCTGCGCCAGTCCATGAAGGGCGGCAAACCCACCCCCCCCCTCACCCCTCCCCCAAACTCGCCGCCGCGTCCTCCACCACCCGCGCAACGCTCTCCACCCTGGCCGGCGGCCGGCGCCCCCTTTCAGCGACGAGCCAGAGCGGCTGGCGGTGGCGGCGGGGCAGGGGGGCGATGCGGATCCGGGCGCGCTCGGGGTAGGTGTCGTAGCCGCTCCGGGGCAGGAGCGTGTAGCCCAGCCCCGCCGCCACCGGCGCGGGGATCTGGCCGATCTGGTTGTTGCTGCAGCGCAGCCGCAGCCGGTCGGCGCCGCGGTAGCTCTCGGGGAAGTTCAGCCCGAAAAGCGTGTCGGCATGGGCGAAGCCGTCGGGATGGGCGACCATGCCGAGCGCGTCGAGCGCCTCGAGGTCCACCGGCCCCTCGCGCCCGATCGGGCTGTCGCCCGGCACCAGGAGGCACAGCTCGTCCATGCCGATCTCGCGGGCGGTAAGCCGGGGATGCTCGGGCGCGCTCTCGCAGATGCCGAGGTCGAAGCGCCGCGCCAGGACCCCCTCGCGGACCCGGGCTTGGGGCGCGGCCTCGAGCGCCACCAAGAGCCGCGGCGCGCCCGCCATATGGGCGATGAGCCGGGGGTGCAGCAGCATGGCGAAACTGCCCGAACAGGCGATGCGGACCTCGCCCCGGTCGGGGGCGTCCTCGCCGATGCGCTCGGCGAGCGCGGCCTCCTCGGCGCGCCGGGCAAGCCCCATCTCGCGCAGCGCCTCGCCCGCGGGCGTCAGCGAGAAGGACTTGCCCGACCGCGAGATCAGCGCCTGGCCGACCTGCGCCTCGAGCTTCTGGACGTGCTGGGTGACGCCGGGCTGGGTCATGCCCAGCCGCTCGGCGGCGCGGGTGAAATGGCCCGCCTCGCAGAGCGCGGTGAAGGTCTCGAGCCAGGTGGCGTTCAGCATCAAATCATTCCGTTTCGTTATCAAAATTAAACGAAATGATAATTTCAAACGCGGGCGGGGCCAACCCATCTTCCGGCGTGAACCGGGCAGAAGCCACAAACCACAGGAGACTGCAAGATGACGACCCCCCCCACCGCCCCGCGCGCCTTTTCGCACATCGGCCTCTCGGTGCCGGACCTCGACGCCGCGGTGAAGTTCTACACCGAGGTGCTGGGCTTCTACACCATCATGGGCGCCACCGAGGTCACCGAGGACGACAGCGAGATCGGCCGCATGTGCACCGATGTCTTCGGCCCGGGCTGGCAGAACCTGCGCATCGCGCATCTCGCCACCGCCGACCGCGTCGGCATCGAGCTCTTCGAGATGGCCGGCAACCGCGCGCCCGAGGACAACCTCGATTACCGCACCCATGGCACCTTCCACTTCGCGATCCAGGATCCCGACCTCGAAGGGCTGCTCGAGCGCATCGTCGCCGCCGGCGGCAAGCAGCGCATGCCCGTGCGGGAATATTTCCCCGGCGAGAAGCCCTACCGCATGGTCTATGTCGAGGACCCCTTCGGCATCGTCTTCGAGCTTTACAGCCACAGCTACGAGCTGACCTACAGCCCCGGGGCCTATACCTGAGATTTCAAGGGGCAGGGGGCCTGCGTCTCGGCTCACGGGGCTGTGCGGAGATGCAGGCATCCTTTTCGCACCTGCGGCGTTACCTCTCGAACGCGACAGACGCAGCACAGATTTCAAGGAGCTTTCCATGGCAGAACATGCGCTCTTCACGCCGCTCAAGGCCGGCGCCATCGACCTCAAGAACCGCCTGGTCATGGCGCCGCTCACGCGCAACCGCGCGATGAACGCCGACGACGCGCCGATGGACATGCATGTCACCTACTACAGCCAGCGCGCCGCCGATGCGGGCTTGCTGATCACCGAGGCGACGCAGATTTCGCCCGAGGGCAAGGGCTACGCCTGGACCCCGGGCATCTACTCCGAGGCCCAGGTCGCGGCCTGGAAGAAGGTCACCGACGCGGTGCATGACGCCGGCGGCAGGATCGTGATGCAGCTTTGGCACGTCGGCCGGATCTCGCATACCTCGCTGCAGGAGGACGGCAAGCAGCCGGTTGCGCCTTCGGCGATCCGCGCCAATGCGCCGACCTTCGACGGCCAGGAGATGGTCGATGTCTCCGAGCCCCGCGCGCTCGGGACCGAGGAGCTTCCGCGTATCGTCGAGGACTACCGCCGCGCCGCCGAGAACGCCAAGGCCGCGGGCTTCGACGGGGTCGAGGTGCATGCCGCCAACGGCTACCTGATCGACCAGTTCCTGAAGGACGGCGCCAACCGGCGCAGCGACGCCTATGGCGGCAGCCTGGAGAACCGCGCGCGGCTGCTCTTCGAGGTGCTGGAGGTGGTCGAGGGCGTCTGGGGCGCCGACCGCGTGGGCCTCAGGCTCTCGCCCTTCTCCGGCGCCAACGACGCGACCGACAGCGACCCCAAGGCCTTGGCCGACTACCTGGTCGACCGCCTGGCGCCGCGCGGGCTGGCCTATCTGCACATGATCGAAGGCCAGACCGGCGGTCCGCGCGACTGGCCCGAAGAGGTCGACATGACCGCGCTGAAAGAGCGCTTCGGCGGCGTCTGGATGGGCAACAACGGCTATGACCGCGACCTCGCCCTGAGCCGCGTGGCCGAGGGCAAGGCCGACCTCGTGGCCTTCGGCGTGCCCTATATCGCCAACCCCGACCTCGCGAAGCGCTTCCGCCTCGAGGCCGATCTGAACGAGGCCGACAAGGCCACCTTCTACGGCGGGGACGAGACCGGCTACACCGACTATCCCTTCCTCGAGGAGATGGCCGCGCAGCGCCACCACGCCGCGGAGTGAGCCGGGGCGACTGACGTTCGACACGCCTTGAGGGCCGCGTCTTGGCGGCCCTCGGGGTGAAGCTTGAAGCCCGGGGCCCTTCGCGGGGCCTCGGGCTTTCTCTGGCCCGAGCGGCCCGGCCCGGCCGCTCAGTCTACGCCCGCGCGCGAGGCCCGCAGAGCGCCGCCGCGCCAAGACCGCCACGCGCCGGAGCGGGCAGGCCGCCACGGCCATGCGCCCCGCGATGCTCGGTCGCTTTTTCCTCAAATCGCGAAGTTATCCGCGCGCGGCTCTCGATTGCGCGGCGGGGCCGCTCTACATCTCGCCAAGGCCGCGGACCCGCGGCGGGGGGGCGACGACGGCCCCCGTGGCGGGCCGCCAAGGCGAGGGACGCCAGAGGGGGCGCAAGGCCAAGCCCTCAACATATTGATGCCGCATTTGCGGCGCCTACCGCTTTTTGTGTGGATAATTGCACGGATCGCGGCGTCAGGCACAGAATCCCGCTGGTCAGTCACGCTTGAAAAGCGTTAGCCTCGACCACACGTCCCTTGTCCAGGACAGGAGACGGTCAGTGCTGCCGACAATCGGGGCCCCGCCGTCTTGCCGAGCAGAAGGAAGCCAAATGGAACATTCCCTCAACACATCCTATCCGGTGCTGCCGCTGCGTGACATCGTGGTGTTTCCGCATATGATCGTGCCGCTCTTCGTGGGGCGCGAGAAATCGGTCCGCGCGCTGGAAGAGGTGATGGCCGACGACAAGCAGATCCTGCTTGCCAGCCAGATCGATCCCGCCGAGGACGATCCCACCAGCGACCGGATCTACCGCGCCGGCGTGCTGGCCAATGTGTTGCAACTCCTGAAGCTGCCCGACGGCACCGTGAAGGTGCTGGTCGAGGGCCAGGCCCGGGTGCGCATCGACAAGTTCACCGACAACGAGACCTTCTTCGAGGCCTCCGCCGAGTATCTCGACGAGACGACCGGCGACGAGACCACGATCGAGGCGCTGGTGAACACCGTCGCCGACGAGTTCGAGCGCTACGCCAAGGTCAAGAAGAACATCCCCGAAGAGGCGCTCTCGGCCGTCTCCGAGACCACCGATGCCGCCAAGCTCGCGGACCTCGTGGCCGGGCACCTGGGCATCGACGTGGCGCAGAAGCAGGAGCTTCTGGAGACCCTCTCGATCTCCGAGCGGCTCGAGAAGGTCTACGGCCACATGCAGGGGGAAATGTCCGTCCTGCAGGTCGAGAAGAAGATCAAGACCCGCGTCAAGAGCCAGATGGAGCGCACCCAGCGCGAGTACTACCTGAATGAGCAGATGAAGGCCATTCAGAAGGAGCTGGGCGACGGCGAGGACGGCCAGAACGAGGTCGCCGAGCTGGAGAAGCGCGTCTCCGAGACCAAGCTCTCCAAGGAGGCCCGCGAAAAGGCCGACGCGGAGATCAAGAAGCTCAAGAACATGTCGCCCATGTCCGCCGAGGCGACCGTGGTGCGCAACTACCTCGACTGGATGCTGTCGATCCCCTGGGGCACCAAGTCCCGGGTCAAGAAGGACCTGGGCCGCGCCCAGAAGATCCTCGATGACGATCACTACAGCCTCGAGAAGGTGAAGGAGCGCATCGTCGAATACCTCGCGGTGCAACAGCGCTCGAAGAAGCTGAAGGGGCCGATCATGTGCCTCGTCGGCCCGCCGGGCGTGGGCAAGACCTCTCTGGGCAAATCGGTCGCCAAGGCCACGGGGCGCGAGTTCATCCGCATCTCGCTGGGTGGCGTGCGCGACGAGTCCGAGATCCGCGGTCACCGCCGCACCTACATCGGCTCGATGCCCGGCAAGATCATCCAGGCGCTGAAGAAGGCCAAGACCACCAACCCGCTGATCCTGCTCGATGAAATCGACAAGATGGGCCAGGACTTCCGCGGCGATCCGGCCAGCGCCATGCTCGAGGTGCTCGACCCCGAGCAGAACGCGACCTTCGTCGACCATTACCTCGAGGTGGAATACGACCTCTCGAACGTGATGTTCCTGACCACGGCGAACTCCTACAACATGCCGGGGCCGCTGCTCGACCGGATGGAGATCATCCCGCTCTCGGGCTACACCGAGGACGAGAAGGCCGAGATCGCCAAGCGCCACCTGATCAGCAAGCAGGTGAAGAACCACGGCCTGAAGAAGGGCGAGTTCGAGGTCACCGACGGCGCGCTGACCGATGTCATCCGCTACTACACCCGCGAGGCGGGCGTGCGGAACCTCGAGCGCGAACTGGCCAAGCTGGCGCGCAAGGCGGTCACCAAGATCGTCAAGAAGGAGTCCGACAAGGTCACCGTGGAATCCGACAACCTGTCGGACTACCTCGGCGTCCGCCGGCACCGCTATGGCCTGGCCGAACAGGAGAACCAGATCGGCGTGGTGACCGGGCTGGCCTATACCTCGGTCGGCGGCGACCTTCTGCAGATCGAAGCGCTGCGCCTGCCGGGCAAGGGCCGGATGAAGACCACCGGCAAGCTCGGTGACGTGATGAAGGAGTCGATCGACGCGGCCTCTTCCTACGTGCGGTCGATCTCGCCCCGGATCGGGGTGAAGCCGCCGCGCTTCGAGAAGTGGGACATCCACGTCCACGTGCCCGAGGGCGCCACGCCCAAGGACGGCCCCTCGGCGGGTCTGGCCATGGTGACCTCGATCGTCTCGGTGCTGACCGGCATCCCGGTCCGCAAGGACATCGCGATGACCGGCGAGGTGACGCTGCGCGGCAACGCGCTGGCGATCGGCGGTCTGAAGGAGAAGCTCCTCGCCGCGCTCCGGGGCGGGATCACCACGGTCTTCATCCCGAAGGAGAACGAGAAGGACCTCTCCGAGCTGCCCGACAACGTGAAGGACGGGCTCGAGATCATCCCGGTCGATCACGTCTCCGAGGTGCTCGAGAAGGCGCTGATCTCCAAGCCCGAGCCGGTCGAATGGGACGAGGAGGCCGAGGAGGCCGCCGCCCACGAGGCCCTGAAGAAGTCCGAGGCCGAGACCGGCGCGGTCGCGCACTGAGGGCTTTGCGGGGCTTCGGGCCCTGACAGATGCAAGGCGCCGCGGGGGACCCCTCGCGGCGCTTTTTCTTTTGGGGGGCCGGGCGGGGCTCTGTTAGGCTGCCGCCCCAGAACAGGGGCGTGGAAGGCCCCGGGGACGACAGAGGGACGCGAGATGAGCGAGCAGAGATCAGGAGATGAGACGTGGCCGGCGGAGGGCGCCGGTGCGGACGGGGCCGGTGCGGGCGCGGACGGCGGCGATGCAAGCGCGCGTGCGGGCGGCGAAGCTGCGGGGGCCGCGATGGCGCCTGCACCGGGGCACGCGGTCGAGGCGGCACGCGGTGACGGTGCGGAGAGCGCGCCCGCCGGTGATGCCGATCCGGCCAAGTCCGGGCTGGACGGCACCCCAGTCGCGTCGGACGGTGCCACGTCGGACGCCGCCGCCGCCAGCCCGGACGACCCCGAAGCCGAGCTTGATCTTGCCGTGGCGGCCACGCTCGACCCCTCGGTCCTGCCGCCCGCCCAGCAGCCCGGGCTGAAGAAGCGCGAGCTGGTCGACAAAATCGTCCGCCGGACCGGGGTGAAGAAGAAAGAGGTCAAGCCGGTGATCGAGGCGGCGCTCGAGATTCTCGGCGGCGCGCTCTCCGAGGGCCGCGAGCTGAACCTCAAGCCCTTCGGCAAGATGAAGGTCCAGCGCGTGAAGGAGGTTCCCAACGGCCAGGTGCTGGTGACCAAGGTGCGCCAGCCCGAGGAAGTGCAGAAAGGCGGAAAAGACCCCCTTGCACAGCCCGCCGAGTGAGTCTAATTCACGCCGCACCGGGTGATTAGCTCAGTGGTAGAGCGCTTCGTTCACATCGAAGATGTCAGAAGTTCGAATCTTCTATCACCCACCAGGATTTCAGAAGGCGCGCTCCGGCAGGGAGCGCGCCTTTGTCGTTTCCGGGGCGGTGATGGGGGAGGTTAGGTGGTTTTCTGGACGTTGGTGGCTGGTGTGCGGGGTTGTTTATCGGGGTGACCCGGTTGGGTGCGGGTGGCGTCGAGAGGTCCGAGAGGTTCTGATCGCTTGTGCGGCCCGCGCAGGTTTCTAAGGTAAGCCGAACCGGTCCCCGACTGGAGCTGAACAGAGGACCTAGACGCAGCGAGCGCTTATCGGAGGCACTGTTGGGGCATCCGGATACTCTTTGTCTCAGCGCGTAAGACCTCACTCCAGTAGGGCGCTCTGCTGACCTACCACCCAACTCAACCACCACACCACGCAGCTCCCGGAAGAGGCTTGATCGCCCGCCGCGCCGGCTCTACAAGGCAGGCCGCATCGGGGGCGGTTAGCTCAGCTGGTAGAGCGCTTCGTTTACACCGAAGATGTCGGGGGTTCGAATCCCTCACCGCCCACCATGGTTTCCAGTGAATTGGTCTGACGCAGGGCATGGCGCTTGTCGCGGCTTGCTCGTGCGGCTGGTTTTCCGCTGGCAAGGCGGGGGCTTTTCCCCATGCGGGATCGGACGCCCGCGCCAAAACCCCAGCAACCAATCCGCTCACCGGCCGACCTTCGCCGGAACGTCCCAACCACGCGGACCACCCCTTTGCCGCCCTCGCAACAGAGGGCGCGCGCCGGACCGGGGGCCGGCGCTGCTGGCCTCTGAGCTGTGCGCTTTATCCCGGCAAGGTCAGGACTAGGGGATAGCTAAGCACGCCATCCCAAGGAGCGCCGGCCCAAGGGGCCGGTCCGGCGCGCGCCCGGCATCTTCGATGCTATTCGGGCGCAAGAAGGGCGCGGGGTTTGAGGGAGCGCGTTGTTCGAGGGGGAGGGGAGGTGCCGTAGAAGGGCTTTGATCTATGGCGTTTGTCCGAGGTTCGGGCATTAGGCTGGTGCAGGCGTTTGTTGCCCCGATTGTTTTCGATACATGCGTTTGGCCTTGCACGTGCTGGTGGCCTCTGAGCGGGGCGGCACGCCGCGCGCCTTGGCGCCGTGGAGGCGAGCCGCCTTGTTCAGTTGCCCGGGCCTCAAAAATGCGCCTCTGCCCCTGTGACGCCCAGCACCTAGGCTTCAGTGACGACCGCCCCCCCGTCAGCACCATCCCGCCACCCCGCCTCCACATTGCCCCGATGTAATGGAACGTCGCCCGCCCGCCTCTGTTGGGTGTCAGATCGCACCCACATGAAAGAGGAGGGAACATGCGTATCGACACAGGTCTCATCGCTCCGGTCACCGCGCTGGCGCTGGTCTTGTCCAGCGGCGCTTATGCCGCCAGCCATTCGACCGGGGATGACACCAAGGCCGGCGCCGAGGCCGGGATGCAGGCGGAAGGCTCCGCTGATGTCGCGACCGGCTCCGGCGCGGGCGCGGGAGCCGACACCGAGGCCGAGGCCAACGCCAACGCGCAAGCCCAGGCCGGCACCAGCGCCCAGGCCGGCACCAGCGCCCAGGACAGCGCCGGCGACCCCGAGCGCCTCGTGGTCATGGTCGGCGAGACCGAGATCACCGAGGGCGACGTCATGGCGATGATCGCCGCGCTGCCCCAGCAGGTCCGCCAGATGCCGCAGGAGCAGATCGTGCCCATCGCGGTCGAGCAGCTGATCCTGCGCGAACTGCTGGTCACCGCCGCCCAGGACGCCGAGATCACCACCGAGGACAGCGACGTCCAGGCGATGATCGAGGAAAACGGCGACATGGCCGAGAACGACGCCCTCGCGCGGGTCTACCTCGACCGCGAGCTCAGCGGCGCGGTCACCGACGAGGCGGTGCAATCCACCTACGAGGAAATCAAGGCCAACGCCGAGTCCGAGGTGCCGCCGCTCGAGGAGGTTCGCCCGCAGATTGAAAAGCAGGTCCGCCAGGAAGCCTTCGGGGACCTCCAGGCCGAGCTGCAGGAAGACACCCGCATCGTCTTCTACGGCCCCGACGGCAAGCCGCGCTCCGCGAGCACCTCGGAAGGGGCGCAAAGCTCCGGCAGCTAACCGCCTGAGCAGACGTCAGAAACGCAGTTGTGACCGGCGGGTGATCCGCCGGTCGCCTTATTTTTGGGCAGGAAAAATATATTTGCGGTGCCAAGGGGGGCGGCATAACACTGCCCAGACAGATCAAGGGCCCCGCGGCACAAGACGGGGCTGGAGATGGTCAAGGGAGGAGACCAGATGCCTATCATTCGCAGAACCTGTCTTTCGCTCATGGGCGCCGCGGCGCTCGGCACCGCGCTCACCGCGGCGGGCCCGGTCGCGGCGCAGGAGGTGACGCTGCGCCTGCACCAGTTCCTGCCCGCGCAGGCCAATGTGCCGAAGAACGTGCTCGACGTCTGGGCCGACAACGTCGAGGAAGCCTCCGAGGGCCGGATCGAGGTCCAGCGCTTCCCCTCGATGCAACTCGGCGGCACCCCGCCCGAGCTGATCGACCAGGCCATCGACGGCGTGGCGGATGTGATCTGGACCGTGGCGGGCTACACCCCCGGCCGCTTCCCGCGCGCCGAGGTCTTCGAGCTGCCCTTCACCATGACCGACGCGGAAGCCGTCTCGCGGGCCTATTGGCAGCTCGCCGAGGAAACCATGATGGACCAGGACTTCGCGGACTTCAAAGTCCTCGGTCTCTGGGTGCATGGCCCCGGCGTGATCCATTCCTCCGAACCGGTGGAAAGCCTCGAGGACCTGAACGGGCTGAAGCTGCGGGCGCCGACGCGCCTGACCACCAAGCTCTTCTCGGACCTCGGCGCCACCACCGTGGGCATGCCGGTTCCGGCGATCCCCGAGGCGCTCTCCAAGGGCGTGGTCGACGGCGCGGTGATCCCCTGGGAGGTGACCGGCGCGCTCAAGGTCAACGAGCTGGTGTCGAACCACACCACCTTCGGCGACGAGACGCTCTATACCACCACCTTCATCTTCGCGATGAACCAGGACCGCTACGACGCGCTGCCCGATGACCTCAAGGCGGTGATCGACGACAACTCGGGCCTGGAGTTCTCGGGCTTCGCCGGCAAGCAGATGCAGTCCGACGACGCCGGCCCCCGCCAGGCGGCCATGGAGCGCGGCAACAACATCATCGAGCTCACGCCCGAGCAGATCGCGCCCTGGAAAGAGGCCGCCCAGCAGGTGACCGAGGACTGGGTCGCCGAGATGGACGAGGCCGGCATGGACGGCTCGGCGCTGGTGCAGCGCGCCGCTGAGCTGATCGAGGAGAACAGCCAGTAAGCGACGACCTGTCGGGGGCGGGCGACCGCCCCCGCAGCTTTTGGGGGAAAGCAGCATGGGCATTCTGATCGCGCGCCTGGCGCGCGCGACGGCGATCCTCGGCGGGCTGGTCCTGACGGCCCTGGTGATCCTCGCCTGTCTCAGCATTCTCGGCCGCGGGTTGAACACGCTCGGCCATTCGGGGCTTCTGCCCGCGGGTCTCGGCGAGGCGCTGATCGCGCTTGGCGTCGGGCCGATCGACGGCGATTTCGAGCTGGTCGAGGCGGGCGTGGCCTTCGCCATCTTCGCCTTCCTGCCGATCTGCCAGCTCTCGGGCGCGCATGCCAATGTCGATGTCTTCGTCTCGGCGCTGCCGCGCCCGGCGGTGCGGGCCATCGTGACCTTCTGGGAGGTGGTGCTCTCGGCGGTGATCCTGCTGATCACCTGGCGGCTCGGCGTCGGCATGGAGGGCAAGATCTCCAACGGCCAGACCACCTTCATCCTGCAATTCCCGATCTGGTGGTCCTATGCGGCAAGCTTCGCGGCGGCCTGCGTGGCCTCGCTGGTGGCGATCTACTGCGCGGCCCGGCGCGTCCGGGGCCTTCTGCGCGGCGAGGACGACGATCTGACCGAACAAGGGGGCGTCTGAGCCCATGGACATGCTGACCCTCGGCTTTCTGTCGTTTCCCGTTCTGCTGCTCCTGATCTTCCTGCGCGCGCCGATCGGGCTGGCGATGTTCCTCTGCGGCATCGGCGGGCTCTACTTCGCGCTCGGCAGCTCGGGCATGTTCATGTCGCGGCTGAAGACCGAGACCTACACGACCTTCTCGAGCTACTCGCTCTCGATCATCCCGATGTTCCTCCTGATGGGGCAGTTCGCGACGCTCTCGGGCATGTCCTCGGCGCTTTTTAAGGCGGCGGAAAGCTGGCTCGGGCACCGCAAGGGCGGGGTGGCCATGGCCGCCGTCGGGGCCTGCGCAGGCTTCGGGGCGATCTGCGGCTCCTCGCTCGCCACGGCGGCCACCATGAGCCGCGTGGCCCTGCCGGAGCTCAGACGCTACGGCTATTCGGGCGGCTTTTCCACGGCGACGCTGGCCGCCGGCGGCACCCTCGGCATCCTGATCCCGCCCTCGGTGATCCTGGTGATCTACGCGATCCTGACCGAGCAGAACATCGCCAAGCTCTTCCTCGCGGCCTTCATCCCGGGGCTCCTGGCGGCGGCAGGCTACATGCTGACGATCTCGATCTACGTGCGGCTCAACCCCGACGCGGCGGGCACCCGCCCGGCGGTGCCCATGTCCGAGCGGCTGCGCGCGCTGATCGACGTCTGGCCGGTGCTCCTGGTCTTCGCGCTGGTCGTGGGCGGCATCTACCTGGGCTGGTTCACCCCGACCGAGGGCGCCGCGGTCGGCGCCGCGGGCACCGGGCTCATCGCGCTGGTCTCGGGCAACCTCGGCTGGCGGGTCTTCAAGGAAAGCATCCTCGAGACCGCGCGGTCGACCGCGATGATCTTCTTCATCATCCTGGGTGCCGCGATCTACAACGGTTTCCTGGCGCTGACCCAGGTGCCGCAGGAGCTGTCCAACTGGGTGGTCGGCCAGGGCTTCAGCCCCTGGACCGTGCTGGTGATGATCCTGGTCTTCTACCTGCTCTTCGGCTGCCTGATGGACAGCCTCTCGATGATCCTGCTGACCATTCCGATCTTCTTTCCCACCGTCAGCGCGCTCGATTTCGGCATGAGCCAGGAGCATATGGCGATCTGGTTCGGCATCCTGGTGCTGATCGTCGTCGAGGTCGGGCTGATCACGCCGCCGGTGGGCATGAACCTCTTCATCATCAACGGCATGGACCGCGAGACGCCGATGACCGCGACCTATCGCGCGGTGCTCTGGTTCGTCGGCTCCGACCTCGTGCGGGTGGCGATCCTGGTGCTCTTCCCGGCGATCACGCTGTTCCTCTTGCCGGATTGACCCTCGAGCTAGGAGACCCCCCATGTTGATCGAAAACCGCACCGTGATCGTGACCGGCGGCGGCAGCGGCCTCGGAGAGGCCACCGCCCGCCATTTCGCCAAGGCAGGCGCCCGGGTGGCGATCTTCGACTTCGACGCCGCGCGCGGGGAGGCCGTCGCCGAGGAGATCGGCGGCCGGGCCTTCCAGGTGGATGTCGCCGACGCGGGCGCGGTCGAAAGCGCCGTGGCCCAGGTGGTCGAGACGCTCGGCGCGCCGCGCGTCGCGGTGAACTGCGCCGGCATCGCCGGGGCGGCGCGGGTCGTGGGCCGCGAGGGCAAGCTCGCGATCGACCTCTTCGAGCGGACCATCAAGGTCAATCTCTTCGGCACCTACAACGTGATGAGCCATGCCGCCCGCGCCATGTCCGAGCTCGAACCCGAGGGCGAGGAACGCGGGGTCATCGTCAACACCGCCTCCATCGCCTTCGAGGACGGCCAGCTCGGCCAGACCGCCTATGCGGCCTCCAAGGGGGCGATCGCCTCGCTCTGCCTGCCGGCGGCGCGGGATCTCGCCAAGCTCGGCATCCGGGTCGCGGCCATCGCGCCGGGGCTCTTCAACACGCCGATGATGCAGGGCCTGCCCGAGGAGACGACGGCGGCGATCACCGCCAATATTCCCTTCCCGGCGCGGTTGGGCGATCCCGGCGAATACGCGCATCTGGCCGAGCACATCGTGCGCAACGCCTATATCAACGGCACGACGATCCGGCTCGACGGTTCGGTGCGGCTGCCGCCGCGCTGAGGCGGAGGGTAGGGCGCCGGTTTTGGTAGGGGGCGCGATGCGGGGCGGTTCCCGAGCTGCCGCGCGCTACTCCGCCCCGTAGCCCGTCATCTCCAGGTAGCCCTCGCCCGCGTGGCTGCCCGAGACCGTCACCGGCCCTTCCCAATAGGGAAACAGCGTGCCCATCCAGGCCTGCTCGTTGAGCGGCTCGGTCGTCACCTCCAGACCCCGCGCGGGCAGCTCCAGCCGCCAGCGCACCGGCACCTCGCGGCCCGCGACCTCGGCCGTCTCGAGCGGGGTCAGCCGCAGCGCCCCGTCGCCGTAGTGCGTGGGCCGGCCGTCCGGCGCGATCCAGGTGGCCGAGGTGAAATGCCCGCCGTCCCTCTCGCGCAAGCCGAAGCCCATGAGCTTCGCCCCATCCGCAAAATGCAGCGAGAACCAGTCCCAGCCGGTCTGGTTCTCCGACAGCGGCTGCGAGGACCACTCCCGGTCGAGCCAGGCCCGCCCGGTGACCGCCACCTCGCCTCCGGGCAGGGAGAGCGCGCCTTCGACCCGGTAGAAGGGCTGCGAGTAGTAGTAACTCGCCTGGCCCGCGGGGGATTTGACCGAATAGCCCTCTTGTCCCTGCAGGACCAAGGGGCCCTCTGCCCGAAGCGCCAGGTCATAGGCGAAATCGTCGCCCCGGGCGGTGAGCCGCGCGGCGGAGAACGGGTCGGCGCCCTCGGGCGCGATCGAGGCGAAGGCCCAGTCGTCGATATAGGCGGCGAAGGGGCGCTCGACGCCCGCCTGTCCGGTGCCGCCGCGCCCGAGCCGTTCGTCGACGCGATGCGCCTCGGCTGAGGTCAGCGCGGCATGGCCCATCCAGAGCTGTTCTGCCTCCCAGCCCGGCGCGGTGCCGGGGCTTCGGGCCGAGCGGAAGAGCGTCCATTGAACCCCGTAGCGGGTGCCGTCGGGGGCTTCGAGGTTGGCGGTCAGATACCACCATTCGATGCGGTAGTCGGGGTGGGGGAAGTGGTCCTCGGGGAAGCGCAGCGCCGCCTCGGGGTCGGGCACGGCGAAGTCCCGCGCCTCGGTGCCGAGGCCCGCGAAGCCCTGGGCCGAGGCCGGCCCGGCCAGCATCAGCGCGGCGAGACATGCCTTAACGTTCATTGGCAAAGACCCTCAGCAGGCGGTTCGGGGGCAGGCGGGTAAGGCGGATCACCGGCCAGAGACAGGCCAGCGCCGCGGCCCCGAGCGCAGCAAGGCCGAGCCAGAGCCAGTCGGCGGGGAAAAGCCGCATCGGCAGGCGCCAGCCGAAGGCCTCGACGTTGACGATGGCCAGGAGCACCCAGGCCAGCGCCAGCCCGACGGGGACAGCCAGCACCCAGGTCAGCGCCGCCAAGAGCAGCGTGCGCGCCACCTCCAGCGCGCCGAGGCGCTGCGGCCGGACCCCCAGCGCCCAGATCGGCGCGAGCTGCGGCAGCCGCAGGGTGGAGAGCGTCAGAAGGCTCGTCAGGATCGCGAAGCCCGCGACGCCCAGCGTCAGCGCGTTGAGCGCGCCGGTGACCAGGAAGGTCTGCTCGAAGACCCGGAGCGAGAGCGCCTTGACCTCGGCCTGGTTCACCAGGTTGCCCGCGGGCAGGCCGAAGCGGTCGCGGATCTCGCGGGCGAGCGCCGGCGCCTCCTCGGGCGGCAGCCGCAGGGCGAAGCGCAGGCGCGGGCGGCCCGGGAAAGCCGCGTCGAGCGTCCGGGCCCCGACCATGAGCTGGCCCGCCGGATTGCCGTAGTCGGAATAGACCCCGGCGACGGGCAGGCTCAGGCCCTTCGTCACCCGGATCGGATCGCCCAGCGCCAGCCCCTCGCGCCGCCAGAGCTGCTCGTTGATCAACAGGCCCTCGCCCGCGGCGAGCCGGTCCCAGACCCCCGGCGCGGCGCTCAGAAGCGGCCAGTTCTCGCGGTAGGTCGCGTGATCGGCGACGCCGAAGACCTGCGTGGGCTGTCCCTTGATCTGCGTCTCCACCGACCAGATCGGCAGGATCGCGTCGCTCTGCGGGGCGGCGAAAGCGCGGATCTCGCGGGCCTCCTCGGGGGTGCGGGCGGTCAGGTAAAGCTCGGCCGCGAGCCGCTGGTCGAGCCAGCCGGTGAAGGTGGTGCGGAAGCTGCCGACCATGGTGCCGACGCCGATATTGGCCGAGAGCGCGAGCAGCAGCGCCATGAGCGCCAGCGACAGCGCGGGCACCTGCTGGCGCGCATCGGCGAGCAGCCATTCCGTGACCGGCCCGCGCGCCAGCGGGCGGAGCGCCCTGAGCGCCGCGATGAGAAGCGGCGGCAGCGCCAGCGCCGCGCCGATCAGAAGTGCCGCGAGGCAGGCGAAGGCCAGGACCAGCCCCTGGCCGAAAAGCGCGAGCCCGGCGCTCGTCAGCAGCAAAAGACCCGCGAGCGCGCCCTGCGCCTTCAGCGTCCGGGCCGAGGCCATGGCCCAGGCGCGGGGCTGGGCGGGCGCCAGAAGCGGCATGCGCGCCACCCGCCAGAGCGCCTGCGCCCCGGCGAGCCCCGCGCCCGCCAGCGCGATGGCCAGGGCCGAGACCGCCCAGAGCGGATCGAAGGTGAGCTGCCCCGAGACATCCGCGCCGTAGAGCCCGCGCAGCGTGCCCGCCACGCCCGGCAGCAGCGCCGCCGCGATGACATAGCCCAAGGCGATGCCCGCGGTGCCCGCCACCAGCGCGAGGCCGGTCAGCTCGCCCGCCAGAAGCCAGATCAGCCGGGCCAGCGGCATCCCCAGCGCGCGCAGCGTGCGGAAGGTCTGGCGGCGCTGCTCGAAGGCCAGCCCGATGGCGCTTTGCACGATGAAAAGCCCCACCGCGAAGGACAGAAGCCCGAAGGCGGTCAGGTTCAGGTGGAAGCTCTCGGTCAGCCGGGTGAGGTCGCCGCCGGACTGGCCCTCGACATAGGCGAACTCGGTGGCCTCGCGCAGGGGCGGCAGGCCGAAGGGCTGCTCGGGCGCCAGGACCAGCGCGGTCAGCGTCTCGACGCCCAGGAGCCGCTGCGCGGTGACGACATCGGTCACCGCCTCGCCCTGGGCGATATTGGCGCTGGAGCGCAGGGGCGGCAGCCCCTCGGCCCCCGAGAGCGCGCGGGCGGTCTCGGGGGCGACCAGCAAAAGACCTGCCTCCGACAGGAGCCCGTCGAGCGCCTCCTCGTCGCCCGCGATGGCCAGCGTGCCAAGCCCGGGCGGGGCGGTCAGCGGGTCGATGCCCCGGATCGACAGCCGCCGCCCGCCGACTTCGAGCCGCCCTTCGACCAGCGGGGTGACGCGGTAGCCCGCGCGGCGCAGCTCGGTGAACTCCGCCATGCCGAGGCCGCGGTCCGAGACCAGCCGGTCGAGCGCGCCTTGCCCCAGCGTCTCGGCGGCGCGGTCGTAGCTCGCCCGCGCCTCGGCGTTGATCGCCTGCACCCCGGACCAGAGCGCGGTGGCCAGCGCCAGGCCCAAGAGGAGGGCGGCCAGTTGCAGCGGGTGGCGCCGCCAATGGGCAAATAGCGCGGAGAGCCCCGCGCGGGTCACGCCAGCCGCCCCTGTTCGAGGGTGAGCTGCCGGTCCATGCGAGCGGCATGACGCGCCGAATGGGTGACCATGAGGAAGGCCGCGCCGGTTTCCCGCGCCAGCTCCAGCAGCAGGTCGAGCACCCGTTCGGCGGTCTCCTCGTCGAGGTTGCCGGTGGGCTCGTCGGCCAGGAGCAGCGCCGGGCGGTTGGCGATGGCCCGGCCGATGGCGACGCGCTGCTGCTGCCCGCCCGAGAGCTCCTCGGGGTAGCGGTCGAGATGTTCGGAGAGCCCCAGCCGTTCGGCCAGGTCGGCCTGCCAGGCGGCGTCGGCGCGCCCCGCGAGCCGGGCCTGGAAGGCCAGGTTCTGCCGCACGTCGAGCGAGGGAATGAGGTTCAGGCTCTGGAAGACCACGCCGATCCGCCGGCGGCGCAGCTCCGCGCGGGCGGCCTCGCCCAGACCGTCGATGCGCTGGTCGGCCAGGGTGATCTCTCCCCGGTCGGCGGCATCGAGACAGCCGAGGATATGCAGGAGCGTCGACTTCCCCGAGCCGCTTTCGCCGGTCAGCGCCACCGCCTCGCCCCGGGCGACCTCGAGCGAGACGCCGCGCAGGACCGAGACCTGCGCGCCGCCGCTGGCGTAGCTCTTGTGGATGTCTCGCGCGCTCAGCATGGCACCTCGTCCTCGCATCTTCCCCGGAGCTAGCGGCGGCGCGGGCCGAGGCAAAGCGGCGGTCAGCCGCGGCTGCGGGCGATCTTCTTGTAGCGCGCCAGCCAGGTCTCGACCTCGGGCAGGCGGGTGCGCGCCACCGGCACCTCCTTGTCGTTGGTCAGCCGCACCACATGGCGCTTGCCGTCATGGATCAGCGCGCCCGCCGCGCGGTGCGGCACCCAGAAGGAGCGATGCGGCTGGAAGCCGTCCTCGGGCCGGGTCTGGGCGACCACATCGGCCAGCCGCGCGCGCTGGGTCAGGACCCGGTCCTCGAGCGTGACCTGGACGTGGTGCTGCCGGGCCTCGATCAGGAGCACCCGTTCGATCGGCACCCGGGTGGAGCCGACGACCAGCGCGCGGCCCTCGGGGTCTTCGGTCAGGGCCGCCGGGGCAGGGGGCGCGGCTTCGGGCTCCGGCGCGGCGAGCGCGGGCGTGGAGGCGCGCCGCGCCGGGGCCCGCGGCGCCTCAAGCGGCGGCAGCCCGCCGCGCCGGGCGATGGCGGGATAGGCAAAGAGGAAGAAGACGCTGTCGAAGAAGCCCACCAGCATCAGGATGCCGACCATCCGGCGCAGCGAGATCAGGCTGGCCTCGGGCCCGCCCGCGGTCCGCGCCAGCACCTCGAGCGCCAGCACCATGAGCGTCGCGGTCACGAGCCCCGCCGCCACCGTCGGCACCCGCGGGCGCAGCCGCTCGGGCAGCATGGCCAGCACCGCGGGCAGCGCGCAGAAGATCAGCACGTAGCCCAGCGTCACCCCGAAATAGAGCGGCGGCAGCACCGGCGCGGGAAAGACCGTGCCGAGCGCGGCCGGATCGGTCGCCAGCAGCGTGGCGTAACACAACAGCAGGTAAAGCAGCCCGTAGGGCCGCAGCAAAACCCGGGCCAGCCGGCCCGATGACAGCTCGAAGGGCCGCCCGGCGAGGTCGAGAAAGACCAGCCGCTGGATCAGAAATCGTCTCACGATATACGGTCGCGCATGTGAAGGGGGATGCGGTCTAAACTGGAAAAACGGGACCGCCCGGGCGGGCGGTCTCGGAGGGGCAAAATCTGCGCGACGCGGGGGCCGTAAATCTGGCTGCGCAGGCACGCACAGGACTACTCCCGAAATGCGTGTTCATGCAAGTGCCCGCACACTCTATGATTCTTGGCGTGACCCGGATGCCCCAAGGAGAGACCACATGAGCTGGAACCCCGCGCTTGATCCGCATTGCCCGACCGGAGACGAGGTCGACGCCATCGAGACCGTGATCGTCCCGCGCGCCCGCGACCTGGGCGGTTTCGAGGTCCGCCGCGCGCTGCCCGCGCCGCGCCGGCAGATGGTCGGGCCCTTCATCTTCTTCGACCAGATGGGGCCGGCCGAGCTGCTGCCGAACCGGGGGCTCGACGTGCGGCCGCATCCGCACATCGGGCTGGCGACGATCTCCTATCTCTTCGACGGGCGGATGCATCACCGCGACAGCCTGGGCACCGACGCCTGGATCGAGCCGGGCGCGGTGAACTGGATGGTCGCGGGCCATGGCATCACCCATTCCGAGCGCACCGACGACGCGACCCAGCGCCAGGCCATGCCGTTCTTCGGCATCCAGACCTGGGTGGCGCTGCCCAAGGACCACGAGGACCGCGCGCCGGACTTCCAGCATGCCGCCGCCTCGGCGCTGCCGCTCCTGACCGGCGAGGGCAAGGAGGTGCGGCTGATCCTCGGGCGCGCCTGGGGCGAGGAGGCCCCGGTCGAGACCGCCTCGGAGATGTTCTACGCCGACGCGCAGCTCGCGCCCGGCGCGGCGATTCCCCTGCCGGACGACCACGAGGACCGCGGCGTCTACGTGGTCTCGGGCGCCATCGAGATCGCGGGCCAGCGCTTCGAGGCCGGGCAGATGATGGTCTTCCGCCCCGGCGACCGGCTGTCGCTGCGCGCGGGCGAGCAAGGCGCCCGGGTGATGCTCCTCGGCGGCGCGACGCTCGAGGGGCCGCGCTACATCTGGTGGAACTTCGTGGCCTCCTCGAAAGAGCGGATCGAGGCCGCGAAAGAGGCCTGGCGGGCCGAGGATTGGGCCCATGGCCGCTTCCAGCTGCCGCCCGGCGATGACGGCGAGTTCATCCCCCTGCCGCCGCGCTAGCGGGCTTCCGCGGGGTCGCGAAAAAAGCCCGCAATCCGGGCACGGAAACCGCTTGACGGGGGAAGGACACCCGCCTAGAACGCGCGGCACGCCCGGGGGCACCGGGCGGACAGCGAGCGGTTGTAGCTCAGATGGTTAGAGTACCGGCCTGTCACGCCGGGGGTCGCGGGTTCGAGCCCCGTCAACCGCGCCACGCTGTTCCGATCCGAAGGTGCCCCTAGACGCTACGCGGTTGTAGCTCAGATGGTTAGAGTACCGGCCTGTCACGCCGGGGGTCGCGGGTTCGAGCCCCGTCAACCGCGCCACTTCTTCTTGAGAGATGAGTGAGACGTCGCGCCCGACTGGGGCCGCGGCGTGGTTTTGCGTTTGAAGTGAGGTGGTTAGGGCATGGTGGTGGTCGGGCGAGTGAGGCCGGGCGGCCCAAGTGCTCAGCCTGTGGTCCGCCGTGCAGGGCAGCGTGGCCCGGACGATCCGCCAATGGTCCGCCTTTCGGGGGCAGGGTGGCTTCGGTGCTTCCCCCGTGTGGCGGTGCGTGCAGCCGGGGGGCAGGGCCGCTCCCGTCGTGCCGCCCACCTCTGAGCCAGCGCATTCCACGTCCAAGCGAACCGCGCCCGCCCCCCTCTCCGCCAAAAAGAAAAGGCGCCCGAAGGCGCCGTTCTCTTCACGTCCAGACAGGTCGCTTCTCGCGCGGTGGCCTCAGCTGCCCCAGCTCCGCACCGGGCCGCAGTCCATGTGCACGAAGTTCGAGCCCGAGTAGCGCCCGACGCCGCCCGCCCGGCAGGCCATGGCGGCCTTGGCGACCTGGTGCACCGAGCGCGAGGCCAGCCGCAGGTCGGCCGCTTCGCCACGCAGGTGCCGCGAGTTCTTCGCCACCCCCGAGGAGCGCGCGCGCAGCATCGAGTTGGTCTCGGGGCTGCGGTAGCCCGAGATCAGCATGTAGGGCTCGTTTGCGTCCAGAAGGTTGTGCGAGGCGGCCATGATGTCGATCGTGCGCAGATCGATGTTCTTGACCTTGTTGTTCCGCCAGTCGCGCATGAAATGCGTGATCTCCTGCACCGCGTCGGCGATGTAATCCCCGTCGACCCAGTAGATCATGTCGATGCGTTCCCCGGTGCGCCCGGAATACATCTTGATGCGACGGATGTCGCCACCACCCCGAAGGAACCCAGCCGCATTCGCGAAGGTTGGAGCTGCGGTGACTGCTGTCGCAGCGAAGGCCTGCAAGAGGCCACGGCGGGTGAACCCGCCCGTCCGTAGGTCTGTCATAGAAAACCTGTCCCGTTTTCTGTCCTGTATCGCGCACCTCGTTGGGCGCGCCTGCCATCTTCCCCCAGATGTCTTAATGGTTATTGCACAATCGGGTTTTTCTCGGAAGGCCGACGGGCCGGATTGTTCCGAGATACAATGGGTTTCGGCGAAATATTGCTCAAAACGCCGGGATGTTGCCCGAATGCCGCGTGGCAAGGCGGCCTTGTGACCCTGCGGCAAAAGGTGCAAAAAAGATTTTCCGCATGAGGGAAATGTGAATGGACAGATGCGTTGGTTCACAGATCAACTGTCCTCAACCCCTTCTGTCCGCCCGTTGTTTCGAGACCTTTCCATGATGTTTCCCCGTGCCTTCCGCTTTCGCATGGCTGCCGCCGCGGCCCTTGTTTCCCTGGGCCTGACGGCGCTGCCCGCGCCGGCGCTGGCACAGGTGACCGCCTTCAAGCAGGCGGTGGCCGAAACCGTGGCGGAGCACGACGGGCTCAACGATTTCTACCGCGCGCGGCTGTTCGAGCCGGTCTGGACCGGCGGCGAGGCCCTGCATCGCGACCGCCGCGCCATGCTGATCGACGCCATGCGCCGGGTCGAGGCCCATGGCATCCCCGCCGCGCGCCACGACGCCGACCGGCTTTACCGGATGCTGCGCGCCGCCGACACGCCGCGCGCTCGGGGCGAGGCCGAGGTCGAGATGTCGCTCGCCTACCTGCGGCTGGCGCGCGACCTGCAGACCGGCATCCTCGACCCGCGCGAGGTGGTGCGCGCGATCAAGCGCGACCCCGAGGCCCGCAGCCCCGAGGACCTGCTGGCGCGGCTCGGCAGCGAGGAGCCGCGCGCGCTCTTCCGGTCGTTGGCGCCGCAGAGCCCCGAATACGTGCGCCTCATGGCGACCCGCGTGGCGCTCGAGGATCAGCGCGCCCGGGGCGGCTGGGGCCCGGCGGTGCGCGCCTCCAAGCTTTCGCCCGGCGACAGCGGCGAGGCGGTGGTGGCGCTGCGCAACCGGCTCGTGTCCATGGGCTACCTTGGCCATACCTCGACCGCCTTCTACGACCGCGCCATGGAACGCGCGGTGCGCGACTTCCAGGAGGACCACGGCCAGGAGATCGACGGGGTGGCGGGCGACGCCACGCTCTCGGCCCTGAACGTCGGCATCGACGAGCGGCTGAAGTCCGTCATCGTCGCAATGGAGCGCGAGCGCTGGATGAACCGCCCCGGCGGGCTCGGCGAACGCCACATCAAGGTGAACCTGACCGAGTTCAAGGCGCGCATCTACGACGACGACAAGGTGACCTTCGAGACCCGCGCCGTGGTCGGCTCGCGCGAGAGCGACCGCCAGACGCCCGAGTTCTCGGATGTCATGGAGTTCATGGAGATCAACCCGAGCTGGTATGTCCCGCGCTCGATCGTGGTGAACGAATACCTGCCGATGCTGCGCCGCAATCCCTATTCGGTCTCGCATCTCGAGATCACCGACAGCCGGGGGCGACAGGTCAACCGCGGGCGCGGCTTCTCGCAATACAGCGCCTCGAGCTTCCCCTTCTCCATGCGCCAGCCGCCGGGGCCGAAGAACGCGCTGGGCTCGGTGAAGTTCATGTTCCCGAACCGCTACAACATCTACCTGCACGACACGCCGGCGCAGAGCCTCTTTTCGCGGACCGTGCGGACCTTCTCGCATGGCTGCGTGCGGCTGAACGACCCGCATGACTTCGCTTATGCGCTGCTCGCCAAACAGGAAGCCGACCCGGTGGGCTTCTTCCAGAACCACCTCGGCAAGCGCAGCACCGTGCGGGTGAACCTCGAGACCAAGGTGCCGGTGCATCTGATCTACCGGACCGCCTTCACCACCGCCAAGGGCCGGACCCAGTACCGCGACGACATCTACGGGCGCGACGCGCAGATCTGGCGCGCGCTCGAGGCCTCGGGGGTTTCGCTGGGCGGTCTTCAAAGCTAAACCACCCGGGCAGGCAGGCCCGGAGGTGACATGACCAGCCATCGTCTCGACGCGATCGCCAAGGCCCTCGGCCTCGAGGCCGTGGGCCGGACCGACATTGCCCTGTCCGGCGTCGCCGAGCCGCAGGACTGCCCCGCCGACTGGCTGGCGCTGGCGATGAAGCCCGACTACGCCGAGGGGCTGGCGCAGGGCCAGGCGCGGGCGGCGATCCTCTGGGACGGGGCGGACTGGCAGGGCTACGGGCTCGAGGGTGCGATCCTCGCCCCCCGGCCGCGATTCGCGCTTTCGGGGCTGTCGGCCATGATGGATCCCGGCGCGGGCTATGCCCCCGGCATCTCCGAGATGACCTCGATCGACCCCAGCGCCGAGATCGGCGCGGATGTCAGCATCGGCGCCTTCGCGGTGATCGGCGCGGGCGCGAAGATCGGCGCGGGCACGGTGATCGGCCCGCAGGCCTTCGTCGGCGCCGAGACGGTGATCGGCGAGGGCGGTCTGATCCACGCCGGCGCCCGGATTGGCGCGCGCTGCACGCTGCGCGACCGGGTGATCCTGCAGCCCGGCGCGGTGATCGGCGGGGACGGCTTTTCCTTCGTGACCCCCGAGGCCTCGGGCGCCGAGAAGGCCCGCGAGAGCCTCGGCGGCGAGGCCGCGGCCGAGGGCCAGCCCTGGGCGCGCATCCATTCGCTGGGCGGCGTGACGCTGGGCGACGACGTCGAGGTCGGCGCCAATACCACCATCGACCGCGGCACCGTGCGCGACACCCGGATCGGCCGGGGCACCAAGATCGACAGCCTCGTGCAGGTCGGCCACAACGTGGTGGTGGGCGAGCATTCGCTGCTTTGCGGGCTGGTCGGCATCGGCGGCTCGACCGAGATCGGCTCCTTCGTGGTGCTGGGCGGCAAGACCGGGGTCAGCGACAACCTGCGGATCGGTGACAACGTGATCTGCGGCGGCGCGACGGTGGTCCTGTCCTCGATCCCCAAGGGGCGGGTGGTGCTGGGCTACCCGGCGGTGAAGATGGATCAGCAGATCGAGATCTTCAAAGCCATGCGCCGGCTGCCACGGCTCGCGCGCGAGGTCGCGGCCCTGCGCAAGGCGGTTTCAAAACCCGCCGCCAGCGAGTAGAGCGCAAGACAACAATCGCTTCGGGAAAGATCTGGGATGGATATCAGGACCAAGGTGATCGAGATCCTCGCCGAACAGGCGGTGCTGGAGCCCTCGGACGTGCGCGAGGAGATGACCCTCGAGGAGCTGGGCATCGACAGCATGGGGCTGGTGGAATCGATCTTCGCCATCGAGGAAGCCTTCGACATCTCCGTGCCCTTCAACGCCAACGACCCCCAGGAAAGCGACTTTGACATCACCTCGGTGGCCAGGATCGCCGATGGGGTCGAGCGGCTCGTGGCCGACCAGAAGGCGTGAGACGGGTCGTCATCACCGGGGCCGGCACGATCAACGCGCTGGGCCTGTCGGTGCCCGCCACGCTCGAGGCCATGCGCGAGGGCCGCTGCGGCATCGGCCCCCTGGAGATGCGCGATGTCGACCGGCTGGCGGTGAAGATCGGCGGCCAGGTCAAGGGCTTCGACCCCGAGGCGGTCTTCAACCGCCAGCAGATCGCGCTGTATGACCGCTACACCCAGTTCACCCTGATGGCCGCCGAGGAGGCGATCCGCCAGTCGGGCCTCGAGTTCGACGGCGAGCTGGCGGCGAAATCGGGCGTGGTGCTCGGCACCTCGGGCGGCGGGCTGACGACACAGGACGAGAACTACCGCGCGGTCTACGAGGAGGGGAAGAACCGGGTCCATCCCTTCGTGGTGCCGAAGCTGATGAACAACGCCGCCTGTTCGCATGTCTCGATGCAATACAACATCAAGGGCCCGAGCTTCACCGTGGCCTCGGCCTGTTCCTCGTCGAACCACGCCATGGGCCAGGCCTTCTGGTTCGTGCGCTCTGGCATGGCGCCGGTCATGGTCACCGGCGGCTCGGAATCCATGCTGTGCTTCGGCGGCATCAAGGCCTGGGAAGGGCTGAGGGTGATGTCGAAGGACGGCTGCCGGCCCTTCTCGGCGACCCGCAACGGCATGGTGCAGGGCGAGGGCGCGGGCATCTTTGTCTTCGAGGACTACGAGCACGCCAAGGCCCGCGGCGCCGAGATCCTCGCCGAGGTGGCGGGCTTTGCCATGTCCTCGGATGCCGCCGACATCGTGATGCCTTCGAAGCAGGGCGCGGCACGGGCGATCTCGGGCGCGCTGAGCGACGCGGGGATCGCGAAGGACAAGATCGGCTATATCAACGCCCATGGCACCGGGACCGCGGCCAACGACAAGACCGAATGCGCCGCGGTGGCCGATGTCTTCGGCACCCATGCGGACGATCTGATGATCTCCTCCACGAAGTCGATGCACGGCCATTGCATCGGCGCCACCGGCGCGGTGGAGCTTCTGGCCTGCATCATGGCGCTGAAGGACGGGGTGATCGCGCCGACCATCGGCTACGAGGAGCCCGACCCAGAATGCGCCCTCGACTGCGTCCCGAACGAGGCCCGCGAGGCCCGGATCGAGGCGGCGCTCTCCAACGCCTTCGCCTTCGGCGGGCTGAACGCGGTGCTGGCGCTGCGGAAGGTCTGAGGCGGGGGCGGCTTTTCCGCCTTCGATTAACCGACTGTTAGGTTCCGCCGCGGCCAAATGGCGGCAAATTTTGACTCGAAGACAGTTTGATGACGCAGAGGAGGGCCCATGGGCTCGGCGGAAGTGAGCACGACGGTCATGGAGTTTGCCGCCCAAACCGGACGACTGGATTTTCTGTCTGCAGTGCTTGCCGTTCTTGCTATCATATTGGGTGTCGGTGCATTTCCAGTCTTTTTCTTCGTTCAGCGCCGGGCGGAACAGGTTGCCCGCGAAGAGGTCAGCGCGGCACTGGAAGGAGTGCTTGATCGGATCGAGAATGAAGCGATATCGAAAGTCGAAGCGATGTTGCCTACATTGTATGAAGAATATTCTGAGATAGCCCGCCGCGCTGCAGACGATGATGTCGCCAACGCAATTGCCGCCGCACAGGAGGATGGAGGAGATGCTGGAAACGCTGACAAGTAGGGTTCGGTCGGCTCAGAAGCACGCGCCGGTTGACCTTGAAGGCTTGGCGTCCAGCCTTGGCTTGAAAGTGAATTACGCCTATCTTCCCGCCGGAATCTCAGGAGAACTTGTTTCGGACAACGGATCGTTCTCCATCAACATCAATGCGGGCGACCCCCCGACCCGGCAGCGCTTCACGCTCGCGCACGAAATCGGGCATTACGTGCGCCACCGTGACCTTATCGGAACCGGGCTCGACGATGACAGAGCCTACCGCAGCACCAATCAAGGGCGCTATTTCAACACGCGGATCGGACCGAAGCAGGAAACGGAAGCCAACAAGTTTGCGGCCAACCTGTTGATGCCTTGGGACCTGATCGAAGAGATGCAGGAAGCCGGGCTCAATCGCTCCCAGATCGCCGGGCAGCTCGGCGTGTCCGAGCACGCGATGGCCATCCGGTTGGGCGAACCCTACCCCTGAAAATTTGAACGAGGGTAATGGGCGCCCTCGTCCTTGGCTCTTGATCCCACGACCCAGCGGGGCGGGGCCTTTGGCCCCGCGCATGTCTGGCGCCCGGTCCCGCTGGAGCGGGTCCGGGCGCGGGCGAGGGGGCTGTCTGCCCCCTCGCGCTCCCCCGAGAGGTATTTGAGGCCCGGTCAGGCCTGCAGGGGGTTGGTGCGCCACCCGACTGTCAGCTAGGGTTGACAGGTGTCGGCGAACGGGAGGGCGCATGCCACGCGACAGCGCGGGACTCATGGTGCCGGAGATCGGCGGCGCGGCGCGGCCGGGGCTCTGCACCGATTGCGGCGTGAGCCGCATGGGCGACGGCCGGGCCTGCGGGCGGGCCTGCCAGTTCATCCAGCCGGATTATCCCGGGCTTGAGGCCCGGGTGCATGGCCGCGCAGCCGAGCCCGGGGGTGACGAGGGCTTCTTCGGGGTCACCCGGGCGATGTATCGCGCGTCGCTCGATCCGCCGCTGCCCGGGGCGCAATGGACCGGCATCGCTTCGGCGCTTGGGGCGCAGCTTCTTGAGGACGGGGCGATCGACGCGGTCCTCGCCGTGGCGCCGCATCCCGAGGACCGCTGGCGGCCCATGCCGGTCGTGGTCACCGATCCCGCCGACATGGCCCGCACCCGGGGCATGCGCATGGGCTTCGCGCCGCTTCTCGCGGCGCTGGAGCCCGCGCGGGACGCAGGCCACCGGCGCATCGCGGTGATCGGCATTCCCTGCCAGGTCTACGCGCTGCGGGCGCTCGAGGCGGAGCTGGGCTTCGAGGAGATCACCGTCATCGGCACGCCCTGTTCGGACAATACCACCACCGAGAATTTCCACGCCTTCCTCGCGCGGCTCGATCCCGCGCCCGAGCGGATTTCCTACCTGGAGTTCCGCGCCGACTACCGGGTCGAGCTGCGCTTCGACGACGGGCGGCCGCCGCGCGAGGTGCCCTTCCTGAGCCTGCCGCTGTCGGATCTGCCGGCGGATTTCTTCCCGCTGACCTGCCGGACCTGCGTCGATTACAGCAACAGGCTGGCCGATGTGACCGTGGGCTACATGGGCGGCGCGGGGCAGCAATGGCTGATCGTGCGCAACGCCCGGGGCGCGGCGCTTCTGGATCGGCTGGGGCCGCGGCTGAAGCGCGCGGCCCCCGGCTCCAAGGGCGCGCGGGCGGGCGCGGTCCGGGGCTTCATGGGCAATGTCGAGCGCGCCGCGGGCGGGCTGCCGGTGCGGCGGATGCCCGGCTGGCTGCGGCCGCTCGTGTCCTTCCTGCAGCCGCGCATCGGGCCGCGCGGGCTGGAGTTCGCCCGTGCCCGGCTCGAGATGAAGGCCATCGAGACGGTGCTGCACCTGCGCCGCTGCCACCCCGCGCGGATCAAGAACATGGTGCCCGCGCATGTCTGGCGGCTGGTCCGGCCTTATGGGCTGTTGCCCCGCGAGGACGAGACGCCGTGAGGCTTTCCTTGGCCCGGCATTTGCCCTAGCCCTGTCGCGCAAGACAGAAGGTTTGAGCGGCGGAGGGGCAGAGATGATTCCGGTGACCGGCATGACGGGCGAACGCGTGGGCGTCCTGGGACTGGGCCGCTCGGGCCTCTCGGCGGCGCGGGCGCTGGCGGCGGGCGGGGCGCATCCGGTCCTCTGGGACGACACGCCGGACGCCCGCGCCCGGGCCGAGGCCGAGGGCTTCGAGGTCACGGCGCTGGCCTCGGCTTCGGTCATGGCGGAGCTGACGCTCCTGGTGGTCTCGCCGGGCATCCCGCATCTCTATCCCGCGCCGAACCCGGCGGTTGCCGCGGCCTGGGAGGCCGGCGTGCCGGTCGACAACGACATCGGGCTGTTCTTCCGGGCCCTGGCCTCGGGCGAGTGGATGGCGTTCGACAGCCCGCCCAAGGTGGTGGCGGTCACCGGTTCGAACGGCAAGTCGACGACCTCGGCGCTGATCCGGCACATCCTGGCCGAGGCCGGGCGGCCGGTGGAACTGGCGGGCAACATCGGACGCGGGGTGCTGGACCTCGACCCGCCGGGCGACGGGTCGGTGATCGTGCTGGAGCTGTCGTCCTACCAGACCGAGCTGGCGCGGGCGCTGACGCCGGACATCGCGGTCTTCACCAATCTGACCGCCGATCACCTCGACCGGCACGCCGGGCTCGGCGGCTATTTCGCCGCCAAGCGCCGGCTCTTCGCGGAGGGTGGGCCGGACCGCGCGGTGATCGGCGTCGACGAGCCCGAGGGCCGGTTCCTGGCCAACCAGATCGCCACGTCGCCCGGCGACGACCGGCTGATCCGGGTCTCGGTCGGGCAGAAGCCGCAGGGGCCGGGCTGGCAGGTCATGGCGCGCAAGGGCTTCCTCAGCGAATGGCGCAAGGGCAAGCAGGTCGGCGCCATCGACCTGCGCCAGATCCCCGGGCTGCCCGGCGCGCACAACCACCAGAACGCCTGCGCGGCCTATGCGGCGGTCCGGGCGCTGGGGCTCGGGCCGCGGCAGATCGAGGCGGCGCTGGGCAGCTTCCGGGGCCTGCCGCACCGCAGCCAGATCGTCGCCGAGGCGGGCGGCGTGCGCTACGTCAACGACAGCAAGGCGACCAATGTGGATTCCGCCCTGAAGGCGCTGCAGGCCTTCGAGAAGATCCGCTGGGTCTGCGGCGGGCTGATGAAGGAAGGCGGGCTCTCGGCGCTGGAGCCGGGGCTGGCCCATGTCAGCAAGGCCTATGTGATCGGCCGCGAGGCGGCGCAATTCGCGCTGGGGCTGACCGGGGTCGAGGTGGAGATCTGCACCGACATGGCGACCGCCGTGGCCGCCGCCCATCGCGACGCCCTGCCGGGCGAGACGGTGCTTCTGGCCCCGGCGGCGGCAAGTTTTGACCAATACGACAACTTCGAGAAGCGCGGCGAGGATTTCGCCGCCGAGGTGGCGCGGGTGACGGGCGGCTGACGCCGCCGTGACGGGCTTAGCCGCGCGGCATCTCGGGCGGTTGGCGCAGGGACGCCAGGTGGCCCGCTTCCAGGGCGCCGGGATGGATCGCGCCGATCTGCGCGGGGATCTTCGGCAGCTGCAAGAGCCGCGCGATGGCGAAGCGATGCGCCGCGCCGCCCGAACGCATCAGCGTGCCGTCCCGCGCGATATGCACCAGCACCCCGCCGTGTTCGCGGCGGTAGCTCTCGGGCGTCTCCGAACGCGGGCGCAGCCCTTCGCGCTTGGCATAGCTCCAGAGCTTGTCGAGCCGCGCGTAGCGGCGGTCGAGCGCGTCGAGGTCCTTCAGCCCGTCGGGGCGGCCACCCGCCAGGATCTCGGCCTTGAGGCGGTGATAGATCGGGGTCTCCGACCAGGGCACGCCCTCGACGAAATGCAGCCGGCAGGACAGCGCCTTGTCGCTTTCGGGCAGGGGCAGGCGCGAGAGGTCCCAGTCGCCGGGGATCACCTGGCCCGAGTTGTGGCGCCGGAGCGGAAAGGTCTTGCCGCCGGAATAGACGTGGTTCACCGCCATCGGATCGACCCAGAGGCATTCGTCGCTCTGCGGCGCGCCCGCGCCGAAGCGCAGCCGGTTCCAGAGATCGCGCGCGGTCTTGCGCGGTACCTGCGCGCGGATCGCGCGGGTGATGCGGGTCGGCAGGCTTTTCTTGGCGGCTTTGGTCATGACGACGGATTTGTAACCATCGCATGACGTTTTCAAGCGTCTTCTGCGCGGCTGTCGCCGGGCTGTTACCTAGGCGTCATGCCCGGCGATGGCGCGGCCCGCGGCCCAGCCCGAGGACCAGGCCCATTGGAAGTTGTAGCCGCCGAGCCAGCCGGTCACGTCCAGCGCCTCGCCGATGATGTAGAGGCCGGGCAGGCGCTCGGACTGCATGGTCTTCGACGAGACCCCCTCGGTCGCGACCCCGCCCAGGGTCACCTCGGCGGTGCGGTAGCCCTCGGAGCCCGCCGGGCGCAGTTCCCAGTGCTGAAGCGCCCGGCAGAGCGTCGCGATGCGTGCGTCCGAAAGATCGCCGAGCCGGCCCGAGAGGTCGATCTCCTCGGCGAGGTGGTCGACCAGCCGCTGCGGCAGGTGATGGGCGAGCTCGGTGGTGAGCTGGCGCTTGCCGCTGCTGCGGCGCTTCTCCGACAGAAGCTCCGCCAAGGGCGTCTCGGGCAGGAGGTCGAGGGCCAGGCTCTCGCCCTCGCGCCAGTAGCTCGAGATCTGCAGCACCGCCGGACCCGAGAGCCCGCGATGGGTGAAAAGAAGCGCCTCGTCGAAGCTGGTGCCGTTGCAGCTCGCGCGCGCCGGGGTCGAGACGCCGGAGATCGGCTTGAAGCGCCCGTCGGGGAAGGTCAGGGGCACCAGCGCCGGGCGGGTCTCGGTCAGGACATGGCCGAAGCGCTCGGCGATCTCATAGGCAAGGCCGGTGGCGCCCATCTTGGGGATCGACTTGCCGCCGGTCGCGAGCACGAGGTTCCGCGCGGTCACGGTGCGGCTCGCGCCCTCGCGCTCGAAGGTGGCGCGGAAGCGCCCATCGGCATGCTCGAGCGCGGTGAGCCTGGTCGAAAGCCAGAGCTCGGCCCCCGCCGCCGCCATGTCATCGCGCAGCATGGCGATGATTTCCTTGGCGCTGCCGTCGCAGAAGAGCTGCCCCAGCGTCTTCTCGTGCCAGGCGATCCCGGCCTCGGAGACCCGCGAGATGAAATCCCACTGCGTGTAGCGCGACAGGGCGGACTTGTGGAAATGCGGGTTGCCGCCCAGGAAGCGCTCGAAGCGGACGTCGAGATTGGTGAAATTGCAGCGCCCGCCGCCGGAGATGCGGATCTTCTCGCCCGGGGCCTTGGCGTGGTCGACGACCAGCGTGCCCGGGCCCGCATGGGCCGCGCACATCATGCCGGCCGCGCCGGCGCCGAGGATCAGCGTTGTCACTTCCATGTCGCGCGGAAAGCACGGGCGGCGGCAATTCGCAAGCGCGCCGATGCCGCGGCTTCCCAGGTTCGGGGCTTTTGCTAGACTTTCGGGACAAGCGTCAGGATGGACGCGCGAGCAGGGTTCCCGTTGTGCAGGTTTGTGTTCAAAGCGCAGCGCCCGAGGAAACCGTGGTCTTTCTTCCGGGCCATGGCGCGACGGGTCATGTCTTTGCCCATCAGGTGCAGGCGCTGGCGCTCGACCGGCTGGTGAGCCTGGTGCTGCCGCAGGGCGCGGCCCGGGTCGAGGAGATCGCGCAGCGCATCCTGCCCTGCCTGCCGCCGCGGGTGGCGCTGGTGGGCCATGGGCTTGGTGGTGCTGTGGCGCTCGAGATCCAGCGGCAGCTGCCGGCGCGGGTCACGCGTATTGCGCTGATCGCCGCGGCGCCTTTTGCCGAGACCCCGACCGAGGCCGCCGCCCGCGAGGCGCGGATGATCGCGCTGCGCGCCGGGCGGATCGCCGATTGGGTCACGCGGGAGTTCCCGGCGGGCGCGATCTCAGAGGTGGCCGAGCGCGGGCGGCTCGGCGCGGTCCTCTCGGGCATGGCCGAGGTCCTGGGCGCCGAGACGCTCCTGGCGCAGTCGCGCGCCATGCAGCGCCGGCCCGACCAGCAGGCGGTGCTGCGCCGCTGCCTCGCGCCGATCCTGGTGCTGGGGGGCACCGAGGATCCGCTGATCCGCGCCCGGCGGCTCGAGGTGACGGCGGGGCTCGCGCCGGTGGGCGAGCTTTGCCTGATCCCGGGCACCGGGCATTTTCCCATGCTCGAGGCGCCGCAGCTCGTGGCCGAGGCGCTGCGCGACTTCATGGCTCGCAGCCTGATCCTGCGCCGGCGCGCCGCGGATTGACGCGGGCCGCGGGCCGGCGTATCGCCCGGGACGCGCGGAGGGCCGGACGGCCGCCTCGGCCGGGGGTGACCCCGCCGGGGAGGAAAGTCCGGACTCCTTGAAGCGACGGTGCCGGGTAACGCCCGGGCAGGGCAACCTGACGGAAAGCGCCACAGAGAACAGACCACCGCCGGCGCGTCCGGCGGCCAGGGTGAAACGGTGGGGTAAGAGCCCACCGGGGGCCGGGCAACCGGACCCGCATGGCAAGCCCCACCGGGAGCAATGCCGCATAGGGACCCCGCGCGGGCTGATCCTTTCGGGGATATCGCCGCAGGGCCGCTTCAGCCCGAGGGGTCCGGGTTGGCAGCACGAGCCGGTCCGCGAGGGCCGGCCCAGATGAATGGTCGTCGCGGGCGGGGAGACCCGCCTGGCACAGAATCCGGCTTACAGGCCCTCCGCGCGAGATTCCGGGGCCCGCCCGGTTGACTTGACGGGCCTCTTGAGCAATACGCGGGCCTCAAAGAATTTCACGGGGGTGCGTGGCACCGCGCGCCCGCCCGAAGGAGACGACACGATGGCGAAGCCGACGACGATCAAGATCCGCCTGAACTCGACCGCAGGCACCGGCCACTTCTACGTGACCAAGAAGAACGCGCGCACGATGACCGAGAAGATGGTGATCAAGAAATACGATCCCGTCGCGCGCAAGCACGTCGAATACAAGGAAGGCAAGATCAAGTAATCTGCCCGATTTTTGATGTTCCGGAACGCCGCTCCCCCCGGGGGGCGGCGTTTTTCGTGCGGGCGGTCCGGGGCGCGGGTTATTCTGGCCGCCCCACATTTCCGGACAGATTGATGATGTTGATTGATTCGCCGATGATCCGCCGGGCCCATGGCTCGGACTTTCCCGCCGTGGACCGGCTGTTTTCCACCGCCTACCCGGTGCTTCTGGCCGGGACCTACTCCGAGGAGGTCTGCGCCGGCGCGCTGCCGGTGATCGGGCGGGCGCAGCCCGAGCTGCTGCGGTCGGGCTCGTTTTTCCTGGTCTTGCGCGGGGCGCTCCTGGTCGGCGCCGGGGGCTGGACCCAGGCGGCGCCCGGCCGCGGCGCGCGCACGCCGGGCGTCGGTCATGTGCGCCACGTGGTGACCCATCACAACTACCAGCGCCAGGGCATCGGGCGGCGGCTTCTCGACTATATCATCGGCCATGCCCAGGGGCAGGGGATGCGCGAGCTGTCCTGTGTCTCGACGCTGAACGCCGAGCCCTTCTACGCCGCCATGGGATTCGAGCGGCAGGGCCCGGTGACGGTGCCGCTGCCGGGCGGGGTGAAGCTGCCGGCCGTGGCGATGCGGGCGCGGTTGTGAGGGGGGCTTCGGGGTGCGGTGTAGTCTGCGCGTGAAGCTTGAGAGAGAGGCGCATTTCACGCGCCACTCCTTCTGAGCAGATCCTCACCACCAACACAGTGAGCCGCCCCGTCTTGCGCCCGAATAGCATCGAAGATGCCGGGCGCGCGCCGGACCGGCCCCTTGGGCCGGCGCTCCTTGGAGTGGTGCGCTTAGATCGCCTCTAGCCCTGACCTTGTTGGGATAAAGTGCATGGCTCAGAGGTCGGCAGCGCCGGCCCCCGGTCCGGCGCGCGCCCTCTGTTGTGTGGGGTGGGAGGGGGCAGGGTTGGGTCGTTGCGCGTCGGGCGGGAGCGTCGCGCACCTTTGGCGTCGCAAAGGGCCGCGCCAGGGTCACCGCGACCTGCTCCCGCCTCGGCCACCACACCGTACCCGCCAGCCCTCCCAAACGAAAAAGGCCGCCCCGAAGGGCGGCCTTCCCATCAGTCCAAGAACAACCCGCGCTTACTCGCGATTGCCGAAGAGCTGCAGCAGGAACATGAACATGTTGATGAAGTCGAGATAGAGACGCAGCGCGCCCATGATCGCCGACTTGCCGAGCCACTCCTGGTCACCGTGGCGGGCATGTTCGATGTATTCGTTCTTGATCGACTGCGTGTCATAGGCGGTCAGACCCGCGAAGATCAGCACGCCGAGGATCGAGACGGCGAAGAAGATCGCCGGGCTCTGCAGGAAGATGTTCACGATCGAAGCCACCACGAGGCCGATCACGCCCATCATCAGGAAGGTGCCCCAGCCCGAAAGGTCCTTCTTCGTGGTGTAGCCGAAGAGCGACAGGCCCGCGAAGGAGATCGAGGTCACCAGGAAGACCTGGGCGATCGAGATGCCGGTGAAGGCGACGAAGATCCAGGACAGCGACAGGCCCATGACCGCGGCGAAGACGTAGAAGAACGTCTGCGCGCCGGCGGCCGACAGCCGGTTGATCGCCGCGCCGAAGCCGAAGACCATCAGCAGCGGCGCGAACATCACGATCCAGCCGAGGATGTTCGGCTGAAGGGTCTGAGGATCGCGGAAGATGCCCAGGAGCTCGGGGCTGGAGCCCACGGCCCAGGCCACCAGGAAGGTCAGGAACATGCCCACGGACATGGTGCCGTAGACCTTGTTCATGTGAGCGCGCAGGCCCTCGTCGATCTCAGCCGAACGCGCACCGGCGGCCGCGCCGGTCCGAACGGTTCTGTATTCAGCCATTCATTCCTCCGAATTGAACATGAGCCCGGCAGATCGCTCCACCGGAAGTCTTGCCAAATATCGGCACTCGGCGCCCGGGTTTCAAGAATTTCCGGGCGCCATACAGGGAAACAATGAACGGATCTTGCGCGGCTGCACAGGCGCTCAGCCTTGGCGCTCAGCCGTGCCAGTGATCGGGCGCGTCCCAGGGCGCGCGGGCGGCTTCGGCCTCGGCCTCGGCGCGGCTGAGGCCGAGGTCGGCCAGCCGGGCGTCGTCGAGCCGGGCGAGCTGGCGGCGCTGACGGGCGAGCGCCAGCATGGCGGTGACGCGGCGCCGCAGCCCCGGGCGGGGCAGGGCGGGCAGGCTCAGGCGGTCGATATGGGCCATCTTCCTCATCCTTCATCAAGCGTGATGCCTTCGGGGTGAAGCATCTTTCCTGTTGATGAATATCGGGTCGTGGCGCTATTATGGAAACGAATGTTTATGACACCCACCATCACGGAGCGTGATGAATGCGCAATCTCGATGTCACCACCCTGCGCTCCTTCGCCGCGGTGGCCGAAACCGGCGGGGTGACCCGCGCGGCGAAGATCCTCAACCTGACGCAATCGGCGGTCTCCATGCAGCTCAAGCGGCTCGAGGAGATGCTGGGCCTGGCGCTGCTCGAACGCTCGGGGCGCGGGGTGGCGCTGACCCCCTCGGGCGAGCAGCTCCTGGGCTATGCGCGGCGCATGGTGTCGCTGAACGACGAGATCTACGCGCTCCTGACCGACGACACGCTGGAGGGCGAGATCCGGCTCGGCGTGCCCGAGGACATCCTGTACCCGGTGGTGCCGCGGGCGCTGCAGAGCTTCGCCGCCGCCTTCCCCCGCATGAAGGTCCGGCTCGAGACCGCCAATACCGCGGTTCTGCTGGAGAAATTTGCCCTGCACGAGGTCGACCTGATCCTGACGACCGAGGCGCATCGCGGCGGCGAGACGCTGCATGTGGCGCCCCTGGCCTGGCACGGCGCGCCGGGCGGCTGCGCCTGGCGGCAGCGGCCCTTGCCCTATGCCCAGGCGCGGATCTGCGCTTTCCGCCCGGCGGTGGTGCGCGCGCTGGAGGCCTCGGGCATTCCCTGGTTCCAGGTGATCGACAGCGACAGCGACCGCTCGATCGAGGCCACGGTCAGCGCCGACCTGGGCGTCGTGGCGCTGATCGAGGGGCATGCCCCGCCGCAGCTCGAGCGGATCGAGACCGGGGGCGCGCTGCCGGACCTCGGCACCATGAAGATCAACCTCTACGCCGAACGCGCCGAGCAGGGCCCGCCGGCGGCGCTGGCCGAGCTCCTGCGCAAGGGCTTCGCGGCGCTCTAGCGCCCGCGCCGGGAAAGCGACCCGGACTCAAAGGCTTGCCGCCCGGTCCGAAGGCGCCCCGCGCTCAGCCCGCCCGCAGCCGATGCGCCTTCAGCTTCTCGTAGGCGGGCAGGGCGGCCTCGGCGGTGGCGGCATAGGCGCCCGAGAGCTCGGGCAGCGGCCCCTCGCGCCCGGCGAAACCCGTCGAGCCATGCACCGCCTTGTACCAGACCGGCGCCCAGACCCCGTCATAGGGTTTCGGCCCGGCGGGCCAACGCAGCATCTCTTGATGAAACTCGATCTTCAGCGCCGCGCAGAGCGCCCGCAGCATCGCTTCGGGCGCGTCGCGTATGTCGTTGGAATCGATCACGATCGGCGCTTTGCCCTCGCGCTCTGCCACCTCGTCGAAGAGCTCGGCCTGTTGCAGAAAGCCGATGTCCTCGAGCCCCGCCGCCTCGTATTTCGAGGCGAAGCTCGCCAGCACCCGGGCGGGGTGGCGGATCAGGAAGACATTGGTCACATCCGCCATCCAGTCGCGCGGCATGCCCGCGATCATGTGCTGGCACATGTGCTTCTGGTAGACATGCGCACGGCCCTCGGGCGGATCGGCCCGGAGCGCCGCGGCGACCTCGGCGGGATCGAAGAGGCCCGCGGCGCGGATCTCCTCGGCCATGGGATGCGCCAGCCCGGTCCGGGCCAGATAGGCGGCATAGAAGGGCTCGTCCCAGGCCGCGCAATCGCCCCGCGCGGCGAAGGCATACATCAGCGCCGTCGAGAGGTTGCGCGGGCCTGACCACATGGCGATCCTCATGCGCCCACGAGCTCCTTGTAGGCGGCGCGGATGCGGCGGGTCACCGGGCCCATCTCGCCCGCGCCGATCTCCCTCCCGTCGATCTCGCTCACCGGGGTCTGGGCCCCGAAGGAGCCGGTGAGGAAGGCTTCCTCGGCGGAATAGGTCTCGACCAGCGAGAAGTTCTTCTCGAAGACCGGGATGCCCTCGCGGCGGCAGATCTCGATCACCGCGCGGCGGGTGATGCCGTTCATGCAGTAGTCCCCGGTCGAGGTCCAAACCTCGCCCTGCCGCACGATGAAGAAGTTGCAGGCATTGGTGGTGTTCACGAAGCCATGCACGTCGAGCATCAGCGCCTCGTCGGCGCCGGCCTTTTCGGCGGCGATGCAGGCGAGGATGCAGTTCAGCTTGGAATGGCTGTTGAGCTTGGGGTCCTGGGTCATCGGCAGGCCGCGCTGATGCGCGACGGTGGCCAGCCGGATCGGGCGCGGGATCGCGGGGCGCGAATGCTCCATCACGATCACGAAGGTCGGCCCGCGCGTCGACAGCGCCGGATGCTGGAAGGGCCGCGCCTTGACCCCGCGCGTCACCATGAGCCGGGCATGGGCGTCGGTCTGCATGCCGTTGGCGGCGCGGGTCTGTTCCAGCCGGTCGATGACCTCGGCGCGGGTGAGCCCGATGTCGAGGTCGATGGCCTTGGCGGCCTCGAAAAGCCGGTCCATGTGCTGGTCGAGAAAGGCCCAGGCGCCGTTGTAGAGGCGCAGCCCCTCCCAGACGCCGTCGCCCAGCATGAAGCCCGAATCGAAGACCGAGACCACGGCCTCGGCCCGGGGCTTCAGCCCCTCGTCGACCCAGATCAGGACCTCGGCGTTGCGGGCGTCCTCCTCGGCCTGGTGGGTGAAGGTCTCCTCGGGCATGGGCTCACTCCGCCGGCTGGATCTCGATCACCACCTTGCCGGTGGACTTGCGGCTGCGCAGAAACTCCAGCCCCTCGGTCGCGCGCTCGAGCGGCAGCACCTCGCTGACATGCGGGGAAAGCCGGCCCTCGGCGTGCCAGGCGAAAAGCGTCGAGAGGCTGCCAGTGACTGCCTCGGGGCGGAAGCCCATGTAACCGCCCCAGTAGATACCCATGACCGAGAGGTTCTTGACCAGCAGGTGATTGGCCTTGATGCGCGGCACGTCGCCCGAGGCGAAGCCGATCGGCAGAAGCCGGGCCTCGGGGTTGCAGGCGCGGAAGGCGGCCTCGAAGGCCTCGCCGCCGACCGGGTCGTAGACCACATCCGCGCCGCCCGCGGCCTTCACCTCGGCGCGCAGGTCGGCGGTTTCGGCGTCGATCAGGATGTCGGCCCCGGCGCGGCGCGCGACCTCGAGCTTCTCGGCCCCGCGGGCATAGGCGATGACCTTCGCGCCCATGAGCTTGCCGATCTCCACCGCGGTCAGCCCGACACCGCCGGCCGCGCCCAGGACCAGGAGCGTCTCGCCCTTCTGCAGCCGCGCGCGGTGGTCGAGCGCGAGGTGGCTCGTGCCGTAGGCGACCATGAAGGCCGCCGCCTCGACCGAGGTCATGGTCTCGGGGATCGGCACCGCGCGGCGGGCGTCGAAACAGCCGACCTCGGCCAGCCCGCCCGAGCCGCCGAAGACCGCCACCCGGTCGCCCTGGGCCAGCCCGGTGACACCTTCGCCCAGCTCGGCCACGCGGCCCGCGACCTCCATGCCGAGCGCGAAGGGCAGCTCGGGCGTGTCCTGGTAGCTGCCCTGGACCATCAGAAGATCGGCGAAATTCAGCCCGCAGGTCTCGATCCTGACGGCGATCTCGCCGGGGCCGGGCCGGGGGGTGGGCATGTCCTTCAGAACCGGCGGCGCGCCATGCGCCTCGACGACCAAAGCCTTCATCCCGCACTCCTTATTGGCGAATTCCTCGCCTCCGGTGATGCGGCGCGGCGGGCAGCGGGTCAAGCCGTGGAAATCGGTTTCGCCCTGCGGTTCCAGACTGGCATACAACTCATGACACATCAGGGGGTCATATTTTTTCAACTCTTGCGGGTTGTCTTGGCAGGGGTCTTGGATATATCATGAGCCTTGCTGATTGGGTGCTCAGCTTGAAAACTTTGGTGCTTCGGAGCTCCGTCTGGTGCCCCTTTGCGCCAGTCGCTTTTAGAAGCAGAGGGCTCGTGTATGACGCATCCTGTGGACGTCCATGTTGGCAAACGTATTCGCCATAGACGTTGGTTGGTGGGGATGACCCAACAGCAGCTGGCCGAGAAGGTCGGCATCAAGTTCCAGCAAATCCAGAAGTACGAGACCGGCGCGAACCGCGTCTCCGCCTCGCGCCTCTGGGATATCGCCGAAGCGCTGTCCATCCAGGTCAGCTTCTTCTTCGAGGGCATCGACGAGCCAGAGGGTGAGGCCCCGGCCGCCGAGGACATCGGCCAGTCGGTGCCGAAGGACATCCTTGGCGACAAGGAGGCGCTCGATCTCGTGCGCTCCTACTACGCGATCCCTGAAAACCAGCGGCGGCGCCTCTTCGAGCTGGCCCGCGTGCTCTCCGACGTGGCCTGACCGCGCCGCCCTGCCTCTCCGCTTGACGACGGCTGCCCGACCCCCGGGGCGCGCGAGCGCCTCCGGACTTGATCGTGCGCGCGAAACGGGTCATCCCGGCCTTGATCGGCCCGGGATCCGGGCCCGTGTCACGGGGGCAGGGAGGCCGCGCATGCGCAGAGACGACGCCGAGGAGATCCGGCAGGTGGCCGATGCCATGGCCGATGCGGCGGGCCGGGCGATCCTGCCCTATTTCCGCGCCGCCGATCTGGCCGCCGAGAACAAGCTCGACGCCGGGTTCGACCCGGTGACCGAGGCCGACCGCGCCGCCGAACGCGCCATGCGCGCGGTCCTGCAGGAGCGGCGCCCCGAGGACGGCATCCTCGGCGAGGAATACGGCGCGGTGCCGGGCCGCTCGGGGCTGACCTGGGTGCTCGACCCGATCGACGGCACCCGCGCCTTCATCTGCGGCGCGCCGACCTGGGGGGTGCTGATCGCGCTCTCCGACGGCGCGCGGGTGCATCACGCGGTGATCGACCAGCCTTATACCGGCGAGCGCTTCACCGGGGGCGCGGAATTGGCCGAATGGCGCGGCCCCTTCGGCACCCGGCCCCTCGGCGTGAGCGGGGTGACCCGGCTCTCCGAGGCGCGGCTGATGACCACCTTTCCGGAGGTCGGCACCGAGGCCGAGGGCGCCGCCTTCCGCCGCGTCGCGGGCGCGGCCCGGCTGACCCGCTACGGGATGGATTGTTACGCCTATGCGCTGCTCGCCGCCGGGCAGATCGACCTGGTGATCGAGGCCGGGCTCAACGCCTATGACATCCAGGCCCCGATCGGGGTGATCGAGGCCGCGGGTGGGGTTGTCACCGACTGGCAGGGTCGCCCCGCGCTCGCGGGCGGCCGCGCCCTGGCCGCCGCCACGCCCGAGCTGCACGCCGCGGCGCTGGCGCTGCTGGAGGATGTCGCGTGAGCGAGGTCCTGATCCGCGGCGCGACCCATGTGCTGACCATGGACGACGCCGGGCGCGAGCTCTCGGGCGCCGATATCCGCCTCGCGGATGGCGTCATCACCGAGATCGGCCAGGGCCTCGAACCCCGGGGCGAGGTGATCCAGGCCGAGGGCTGCCTGGTCACGCCGGGCCTCGTGAACACCCATCATCACCTCTACCAGAGCCTCACCCGCGCGGTGCCCGGCGGGCAGGACGCGCTGCTCTTCGGCTGGTTGAAGACGCTATACCCGATCTGGGCGCGCTTCGGCCCCGAGGAAGTCTATGTCTCGGCGCTCACTGGCCTGGCGGAACTGGCGCTTTCGGGCTGCACGCTGACCTCGGATCACCTTTACCTCTATCCCGGCGGCGCGCGGCTCGACGACACGATCGCCGCGGCGGGCGAGATCGGGATGCGTTTCCATCCCACCCGCGGGGCCATGTCGATCGGCGAAAGCGCGGGCGGCCTGCCGCCCGATGCGCTGGTCGAAGCGGAGGCCGCGATCCTCGAGGATTGCATTCGCGTGGTCGACGCCTTCCACGACCCCGCCCCGGGTGCCATGCTGCGCGTCGGCATCGCGCCCTGTTCGCCCTTCTCGGTCAGCCGCGAGCTGATGCGCGACGCGGCGCTCCTGGCCCGCGACAAGGGGGTGATGCTGCACACCCACCTGGCCGAGAACGACGAGGACGTGGCCTACAGCCTGGCGCAGTTCGGCTGCCGCCCCGGCCAATACGCCGAGGGCCTGGGCTGGACCGGCCCGGACGTCTGGCACGCCCATTGCGTGAAGCTCGACGGCGATGAGATCGACCTCTTTGCCCGGAGTCGCACCGGCATCGCCCATTGCCCCTGTTCGAACTGCCGGCTGGGCTCGGGCATTGCCCCGGTCCGGGCGATGCGCGACGCGGGCGTGCCGGTGGGGCTCGGCGTCGACGGCTCCGCCTCGAACGACGCGGGCAACCTGGTGGCCGAGGCGCGGCAGGCGCTGCTTCTGCAACGCGTGGCCCGGGGAGCCGATGCGATGAGCGCGCGCGAGGCGCTCTGGATCGCCACCCGCGGCGGCGCCGAGGTGCTGGGCCGCGAAGACTGCGGGCGCATCGCGCCGGGCGCCCGGGCCGACCTGGCGCTCTGGAACCTGCGCGGCGTCGAAAGCGCCGGCAGCTGGGATCCCGCCGCGCTGCTCCTCGCCGGTCCGACCCGGGTGCGGGACCTCTTCGTCGAAGGCCGCCAGGTGGTGCGCGACGGCCAGATCGCGACGCTGGACCTGCCCCAGGTGCTGGAGCGCCAGCGCCACCTCGCGCGGCGCCTGGCCGAGGCGGTCTGATGCGCGCGGGGCTGGCGGGGGTGGTGCTGGCGTGCCTCGTTGTGGCGGGCTGCGCGCTGGCGGTGCAGGACGGAGCATCCGGTCCTAGCGCGACCGCCGCCGCGCTTCCCGCGACTTCCGCCGCGCCTGAAATCACCGCCGATCCCAGAGCGGCCTCCGCGGCACCTATGACTGGCGCAGAAGCTACCGCGCTTCCCGCCAATCGCACCGCCGCCTCAGGCGCCGCCGCACCCTCACCCGCGTCCGCCAACGCCGGAGCGCCCGTCGCGACCACCGCCGACGCCAGCTCCAACCTCGCCGCCATCACCGCCTTCCGCGCCCGGGCCGGCCTCGGCTCGCTCGCGGCCAACCCCAGGCTTCAGGCCATGGCCGAGACCCACGCCCGCGACCTCACCCGCAATTCCCGCTTCTCGCACATCGGCTCCGACGGCTCTGATATAGCGGAACGCGCCCGCCGCGCCGGCTACCGCTTCTGCCGCCTCGCCGAAAACCTCGCGCGCGGCCAAGGCAGCATCGAGGCCGCGCTGCGCGGCTGGACGACCTCACCCGCGCACCTGGAAAACCTGCTCCTGCCGGATGTCACCGAAGCCGGCCTCGCCCGCGCCCCCGGCAACCTCTGGGTCCTGGTCCTCGCGCGCCCCGGCTGCTGACAGAGCCACAAAACCCCCCTCTCAAAACAGCCCAACCATCCCCATAGAAGCGCACCGCCCGCCAAGAAGCCCCCTCTACAGGCCTGACCGGGCCCAAAATACTCCGGGAGCGCGAGGGCAGAGCTCTCGCTCCGGCCGGGCGGGCCTCAATGGCCCGGCCGGACGGATGGCCAGCCCGAACCCAAGAAACAAAAGCGCCCCCGATCCACCCCACCCCGGCCTGACCGGGCCCAAAATACTCCGGGAGCGCGAGGGCAGAGCTCTCGCTCCGGCCGGGCGGGCCTCAATGGCCCGGCCGGACGGACACAGCCACCCAAGCAAGCCCAAACACCCTCAGACCCGCTTCTCGCCCCCGACCCAGACCGCGCGCAGGGCGCGGTCGTCGCCCATCATGATTGTGGCGAAGACCTCTTCCCAGGCATCCTCCGCCTGGGCCGCGCGCTGGGCGATGGCCGCGGTCGAGGCGAGGTCGAGGACCGCGATGTCGGCCTCGGCGCCGGGGGTAAGGCGGCCGATCAGCCCTTCGGCGTGCAGCGCCCGGGCGGAGCCCTCGGTGGCGAGCCAGAGCAGCTCGGCGGCGTGCAGGGGCCGCCCGCGCAGCTGGCCGATCTCATAGGCCGCCGCCATGGTGCGCAGCATCGAGAAGGAGGAGCCGCCGCCGGTGTCGGTCGCGAGCCCCACCGGGATGCCGCGGGCGCTGAGCCCACCCATGTCGAAGAGCCCCGAGCCGATGAAGGTGTTGGAGGTCGGGCAATGCACCAGGGACGCGCCGCTCTCGGCCAGGCGGTCGATCTCGCGCTCCTCGAGGTGGATCGCGTGGCCGTAAAGCCCGCGCTCGCCCAGGAGCCCGTAGCGCTCGTAGGTGTCGAGGTAGTCGCGGGCCTCGGGGTAGAGGCCCTTCACCCAGTCGATCTCGTCGGTCTGCTCCGACAGATGCGTCTGCATCAGGCAGTCGGGATGTTCGGCCCAGAGCGCGCCCAGGGCCTCGAGCTGCTCGGGGCTCGAGGTCGGCGAGAAGCGCGGGGTGATGACATAACCCGCCCGGCCGGTCCCGTGCCAGCGCGCGATCAGCGCGGCGCTGTCGTCATAGGCGCTGACCGCGTCGTCGCAGAGCTCCTCGGGGGCGTTGCGGTCCATGCAGGTCTTGCCGGCGAAGACCCGCATGTTGCGAGCCGCGGCGGCCTCGAAGAAGGCCTCGGCGCTCTCGGGATGCGAGGTGCAGTAGCTAGCCACCGTGGTGGTGCCATGGGCCGCCACGAGGTCGAGGTACTCGCCCGCCACCTCCCGGGCATAAGCGGGATCGCCGAAGCGCATCTCCTCGGGGAAGGTGTAGCTGTTCAGCCAGTCGATCAGCCGCTTGCCCCAGGAGGCAATGATCCGGGTCTGGGGGTAATGCACATGGGCATCGACGAAGCCCGGGGCGATCAGGTCGCGGCCGTAGGTCGTCTCGGGCACCTCGGGGGCGGCCTCGCGCAGGGCTGCCGCGGGGCCGATGGCGGCCACCGTGCCCTCGGCGATCAGGACGCCCCAGCCTTCTTCGATCCGGGCCGCCTCGGGGCCCTCGATGAGGGGGTTGCCGTCCCAGATCAGGACCCGGCCCGTCAGCAAGTGATCCGCGCTCATGCCTTGTCTCCCGGCTTCTTCCGCCGGCGCGACACTAGGCCGGGCGGCAGGCGAGGTAAATCTGGCGGCGGCCCTGTTTCTTCCCCCCGCGCTGCCCTACTCTCCGCCTGACCCCAGTCCCCGAGGAGTGCGCGATGGCGGAAGATCAGCTCGACGTGGCCCCCGAGCCGGAGGATCAGGAGAGCGACGCCTATGCGCTTGATCCCAAGACCATCACCGCGATCCTCTACAGCGTCGAGGTGCAGGACCGCGCGCGGCTGGTAGAGCTGCTCGAGCCGCTGCATGCCGCCGACATCGCGGACATGCTCGAACAGATGAACGCCTTCGACCGGATGCGGCTGATCCGGCTCTACGGGCAGGAGTTCGACGGCGACATCCTGACCGAGCTCGACGAGGGCCTGCGCGAGGAGGTGATCCGCATCCTCGAGCCCGAGGTCCTGGCCGATGCGGTCCGCGACCTCGATTCGGACGACGTGGTCGACCTGCTCGAGGATCTCGAGGACGCGCAGCGCGACTCGATTCTCGACGCGCTCGAGGACAGCGACCGGGTGGCGGTGCAGCAGTCGCTGACCTATCCCGACTATTCCGCCGGCCGCCTGATGCAGCGCGAGGTGGTCATGGCCCCCGAGCACTGGACGGTGGGCGAGGCGATCGACCACATGCGCGCCACCGAGGACCTGCCGGACCAGTTCTACCACATCATCCTGGTCGACCCGCGGATGCGGCCGGTCGGCAAGGTGGCGCTGGGCAAGCTGATGTCCTCGCGCCGCGAGGTGAAACTGGCCGAGATCACCGACGACAGCTTCCACGTCATCCCCGCGACCCGCGACGAGGCCGATGTGGCCTATGCCTTCAACCAGTATCACCTGATCTCGGCCCCGGTGGTCGACGAGAGCGAGCGGCTGGTGGGCGTGATCACCATCGACGACGCCATGCTGGTCCTCGAGGAAGAGAACGAGGAGGACATCCTGCGCCTCGCCGGCGTGGGCGAGGAAAGCTCGCTCTCGGACAGCGCCCTGCAGACCACGCGGCAGCGCTTTCCCTGGCTGGCGGTGAATCTGGCCACGGCGATCCTCGCCTCGCTGGTCATCGCCCAGTTCGAGGGCGCCATCGCCCAGGTCACCGCGCTGGCGGTGCTGATGCCGATCGTGGCCTCCATGGGCGGCAACGCCGGCACCCAGTCGCTGACCGTGGCAGTCCGGGCGCTGGCGACCCGCGACCTGACCGGCTCCAACGCCTTCCGGGTGATCCGCCGCGAGGCCACGGTGGGCTTCATCAACGGCCTGGCCTTCGCGGTGGTCATGGGGGTCGTGGGGGTCCTCTGGTTCGGCTCGACGGCGCTCGGCTGGGTGATCTTCGCGGCGATGATCATCAACATGGTCGCCGCGGCGCTCGCGGGCATCGGCATCCCGATCCTGCTCGAGAAGGCCAAGGTCGACCCGGCGCTCGCCTCGGGCACCTTCGTGACCACCGTGACCGACGTGGTGGGCTTCTTCGCCTTCCTGGGGCTGGCGAGCATGGTGCTGCTGTGAGCGGCGCCGAGATCAAGGCCGCGGCCCGCAAGGCCGCCATGGCGCGCCGCGCCGAGGCTTTCGCGGCCCGCGGTGCGGCCGACGCGGGGCATCTCTCCGAGGTGCTGGCGGGCTACCGAGGCGTGCCGCTCTCGGGCTACATGCCGATCCGGAGCGAGATCGACCCGCTGCCCGCCATGGAAGAGGCCGCGGCCCATGGCCCCGTCGGCCTGCCGGTGATCGAGGCCAAGGGCCGCCCGCTCAGCTTCGCCCGCTGGGAGCCCGGGATGGCGCTGACCGAGGGCCCCTTCGGCGCGCGCGTGCCCGAGCGGATCGAGCCCATGGTGCCCGAGATCCTGATCGTGCCGCTCCTGGCCTTCTCCCGCGCCGGCGGGCGGCTGGGTTACGGCGGCGGTTTCTACGACCGCACGCTCGAAGCCCTGCGCGCCATGCGCGCGACGCTCGCCATCGGTTTCGCCTTCGCCGCCCAGGAGGACGGTGAGGTGCCGCTCTCGCCCACCGACCAGCCGCTCGACATGGTGGTCACCGAGCGCGAGGTGATCGAGGTGGCGCGCTGAGGGCTTCCCTGGGGGTTTTTGGTTTTGTTGGGGGGACGCCCGCCTGGCGGCGGGCGGGATGTCTGGCCCGCTGATCGTGCCGATCATCGGGCGGGCGAGGGCGCTGCCCTCGCGCTCCCGGAGGTATTTTCAGCCCGGTCATGCGCAAAAGGGGGGTGGCGCGGGGTGTGACGCGGGGCGCGCCGGGGTTGGCGGGGCGTGTTGGGAGCGTGGCGCGGTTGTTTGCGCGTGGGCGCTGGTGGGGCGGTTTGTTCGGGCGAGTGGGAGCGGAGGCGCAGTTCGGCGGCCTTGGCGCTTGTTCTTCGCGCGGGTGGGCCGAGGCCGCGCCTAGAGCCTAGAGCGCAGAGCTTACTAGAGCCTGGCGGCGCAGGCGGGTGACGTTTTGAGCTTGGAGGGGAAGGGCGGCTGCGCGGTGTGCGCCGCGCCGAATGTGGCGGGGCCCGCCAGCGAGGGGGCCGCGCCGGGCGTGGCTGCCTCGCGCGCCCCGGCTTGGCCGGGCGCGCGAGGGAAAGGGCTCAGCCCATGCTGACGCTGGCTGCGCTTTCGGGCAGTTCCTGGTCGAAGCAGCGCTGGTAGAACTCGGCCACGGTCTGGCGCTCGAGCTCGTCGCATTTGTTCAGGAAGGACACCCGGAAGGCATAGCCCACGTCGCGGAAGATCTCGGCGTTCTGCGCCCAGGCGATCACCGTCCGCGGGCTCATCACGGTCGAGAGGTCGCCGTTCATGAAGGCGGTCCGCGTCAGCTCGGCGACGGTGACCATCTGCCGCACCTGGCGGCGGCCCTTGTCGCTGTCGTAGCCGGGGTTCTTCGACAGCACGATCTCGACCTCGGCGTCCATCGGCAGGTAGTTCAGCGTCGCCACCAGGTTCCAGCGGTCCATCTGGCCCTGGTTGATCTGCTGCGTGCCGTGATAGAGCCCGGTGGTGTCGCCCAGGCCCACGGTGTTCGCCGTGGCGAAGATCCGGAAGAAGGGATGCGGGTGCAGCACCTCGTTCTGGTCGAGCAGCGTCAGCTTGCCGTCGACCTCGAGCACGCGCTGGATCACGAACATCACATCCGCCCGGCCGGCGTCGTATTCGTCGAAGACGATCGCCGTGGGGTTGCGCAGCGCCCAGGGCAGGATGCCCTCCTGGAACTGGGTCGTCTGCTTGCCGTCGACGAGCCGGATCGCGTCCTTGCCGATCAGGTCGATGCGGCTGATGTGGCTGTCGAGGTTCACCCGCACGGCGGGCCAGTTCAGCCGCGCCGCGACCTGTTCGATATGGGTCGACTTGCCGGTGCCGTGGTAGCCCTGGATCATCGTCCGGCGGTTGTGCTCGAAGCCCGCCAGGATGGCGAGCGTGGTGTCGGGGTCGAAGCGATAGGTGGAATCGACGTCGGGCACCCGGTCGCTGGCTTCGGCGAACCCGTGCACCACCATGTCGCTGTCGATGCCGAAGGTCTCGCGCACCGAGATTTCGACCGTCGGTTTGGCATTGATATCCATCGATCCGTCCGCCATTCTTTCCGCGTCCTCCTGGTCGGCAGCCTTCGTCCGGCCCGTCGTGCAACATATTGCGGGGAGGAGCAAGGGAAAGCGCGGAGCGCGGCACGGGCGCCGCCGCGGCTCCCGGGGCAGGGCAGACAGGGCCGCACATGCAGGACAGGACCGGGGCCGGCGACAGCGCCGCGACGACGCCCCAGGAAGAGCTGGAAGCCTATCTCGCGCGGATCTGCCTGAAGGACCGGGCGGCCTTTTCCGCGCTTTACGACCGCACCAGCGCGAAACTCTACGCCATATCCCTGCGTGTCTTGAACGACCGCGCCGAGGCCGAGGAGGCCCTGCAGGAAGCCTATCTGCGGATCTGGCACCGGGCCGAGCTCTACCGGGCCAACGGCTATTCGCCGATGACCTGGCTGATCACGCTGACGCGCAACGTCGCCATCGACCGGCGGCGCAAGAAGAAGCCGATGCCGGCCGAAGGGCTGGACGCGGCCGAGACGACGCCGGATCTCGGGCCCGGTCCCGAGGCGCAGGCGGCGATGAATTCCGAGGCACGGGCGCTTTACGGCTGCCTGGGCGAACTGGCGCCCGACCGCGCGGAGATGGTCGAGAAGGCCTATCTGCAAGGCTGGAGCTACGCCGAACTTTCGGCGGCCACGGGCGTGAAACTGAACACCGTCAGGACCTGGCTGCGCCGGTCGCTGATCCAGCTGAAGGACTGCCTCTCGCGATGAGCGACCAAGGCGACACCACAGACGGCCCGACCGGCCCGGACCCCGAGGAGGACGCCGCCCGCGCGGCGGAATACGTGCTCGGGCTCCTGCCGGAGGGCGAGTTGCCCGCCTTCGAGGCCCGGCTCGCGCGCGAGCCCGAGCTGGTCGAAGTGGTGGTCAGCTGGACCGAGCATTTCGCCGCCATGGCCGAGGCCCTGCCGCCGGTCGCCCCCGCACCGCAGCTCAAGCGCCGGATCGAGGCGCTGGCCTTCGGCACGCCCGCCGCGCGACCCTGGTGGCGCAGCCTGCTGCCTTACGCGCTGGGGGCGGTGGCCGCGGCGGTCTTCGGTTGGGCGGTGCTGACCACCGGCATGCTGACGCCGGAGGCGCCCGAGCCCACCTATGTGGCCGATCTCGCCGCCGAGGCGGGGCCGGAGCTTCTGGTGCACGCGGGCTACCTGGCCGAGAGCAACGAGTTCCTGATCCGCCGCGACGGCGGCGCGGTGCCCGAGGGCGCCGATCACGAGATGTGGATCATCGGCGGCGACGGCACGCCGATCTCGCTGGGCCTGGTGCCGCGCGAGCCCGGCGTGATCGCCCGGCAGGTGCTGCCCGAGGAGCTGCGCCCGCTTCTGGAAGGCGGCACCCTGGCGGTCTCGCTCGAACCGGCGGGCGGCTCGCCCGACGGCACCCCGACCGAGGTTCGCGCCGTGGGGCCGATCCGTCCCTACACGGAGACGTGAGGCAGATTTTTTCCCGCCAAGCGAAACCATCGTCGTCTCGCCTCCGTAGCTGAGGTGATCCCGTCGAGAGAGACGGGTTCGTCAGAACAGCAAACGGGAGATATGAAGATGACCCTTCGCAAGACCTTCGCCGCCGGTGCGGCCCTCGCCCTTCTCGCCAGCCCGCTGGCGGCCCAGGACAACCCGCAGGTCGGCGGCGCCGACATGTTCGCCGACCGCACCATCGTGGAGAACGCGGTGAACTCGCCGATCCACACCACGCTGGTGGCCGCGGTGCAGCAGGCGGGCCTCGTGGACACGCTGAACTCGGCCGGGCCCTTCACGGTCTTCGCGCCGACCGACACCGCCTTCGGCCGGATCTCGGAGGACAGCCTGAACGCGCTCCTGATGGACGAGAACAAGGAGCAGCTGGCCCAGATCCTGACCTGCCACGTGGTCGCGACCGAAGCCATGTCCGGCGCCATCGCCGGCATGATCGCCGATGACGGCGGCATGCACCCGGTGCCGACCGTCGGCGGCTGCACCCTGCAGGCCCAGATGAACGGCAGCGAGATCACCCTGACCGACGAGAACGGCCGCACCGCGACCGTGACCATCGCCGATGTCGACCAGTCCAACGGTGTCATCCATGTGATCGACCGTGTGCTGCTGCCGGCCGGCCAGGCGGGCTGAGACGCTGACAGGCCTGCCCGCGGCACCTACATTGACGGGCAGAGCCGCGAGACGCGGCGGGGGCCCGGTCCGGCGACGGGCCGGGCCCCCTGCATGAGATCCCATCGGATCGACGAGAGGAGGCCAGAAATGATGAGCCGACGCACTTTCCTGGGCACCACCGCCGCCGCCCTCGGGCTGGGCGGGAGCGCCGCCCGCGCCGCCAAGGGCGACTTCGAGGTCACCCGCAGCGAGGCGCAATGGCGCGACATGCTGAGCGAGGCCGAGTTCCGCGTGATGCGCGAAGAGGGCACCGAGCGGGCCTTCACCTCGCCGCTGCACGACCTGAAGACGCCGGGCATCTACCAGTGCCGCGGCTGCGAGCAGCGGCTCTACTCCTCGGAGCACAAGTTCGACAGCGGCACCGGCTGGCCGAGCTTCTACCAGCCGCTCGCCGAGAGCGCCGTGGGCACCAAGCCCGACCGGTCGCTCTTTATCACCCGCACCGAGGTGCATTGCTCGCGCTGCGGCTCGCACCTGGGCCATGTCTTCGACGACGGCCCGCCGCCGACCGGCAAGCGCCATTGCATCAACGGGGTGAGCCTGACCTTCGTGGAGGCCTGATCCCGGGGGCGGGGCGCGCGCGCCGTCGCAGAAGAAAAAGCGCCGGATCCCCCTGCGGGTCCGGCGCTTTTCTGTTGGGGAAGGGACGGTGCGGCCCCTGAGCAGCGGCAAAGGCGTGTCCGACGCCGCCGCCGCCCGCGCGGGGCGCCTACTTGAAGAACCGGCTGTCCTTGAGCTGATCCCAGGCCCAGACCACCAGTTGCAGCTGCTCTTCCTGGCTGCGGTCGCCGCCGTTCATATCCGGGTGCAGCACCTTGATCAGCGACTTGTAGGCCTTGCGCACATCCGCCTTGGAGGCGTTCTCGCTGATCTCGAGGATGTCGGCGGCGCGCTTCTCGGTGGGCGGCAGGCGCCGGCCCGAGCCGCCCGAGGACTTGCCGGGGTTGCGCGTCGCATTGTCGCCCAGCACCTGGTGGGGGTCCTCGATGCCGAGCCGGGCCCAGGCCCGGGCCTCGGGGTCGCGCCAGTCCTTGGTGCGCCGCTCCCAGACCTTGTCGGCGGTCGACTGGGCGTTCATCTCGGCCTCGGTCTTGCCGTCGAAGAAGCTCCACTGCGAATTGTATTCGCGCACGTGATCCTTGCAGAACCAGTAGAAGTCATCGAGCACATCCGGCGCCTTCGGGGCGCGGAACTTGCCCGGCTGGTTGCAGCCCTCGTGGTCGCAGACACGCGTGGAGGTCTCGGATTCGCCCGACATGCCACGCCGTCCGCGCGGCGCCTTCTTCTTGGCCGATTTCACGGACATGTCGAAACCGAAGGGATCTGGTTTGGTCATATTCGGACACCTTTTCGACTCGGACGCTGGAGTTTAGACAAACCGCGACCGGATTGCAGGGGGAGGCCCAAGAAAAAATGTCCCGGACCGCCATGATCGAAACGCGCCTGCGCGAGGCTTTCGCGCCCAGGGAACTGACCGTCCGCGACGACAGCGAGCGTCACCGCGGCCATGCCGGGTTCCAGGAAGGGGGCGAGAGCCACTTCCACGTCGTGATCCGCTCCGAGGCCTTCCAGGGCCTCTCGCGCATCGCGCGGCACCGGGCGGTGCATCAGGCGCTTGGGGCCGAGCTGGTGGGCGCGATCCACGCGCTGTCGCTCGACCTCGGGGAATGAGCGCGCGGGGCTAGCCGCGGGCGCCTTCGGGGCGCGGGGAGGCGTTGTTGTCCTCGGCCTCGGCCGCCTGCGTGTCGGCCTCGTCCCGCGGGGCCTCGGAGCCCTCGGCGTCGCCCGCCTCTGGCGCGCCCGCGGGCTGATCGCCCTCCGCCGTCTCATCCGACGCCACCGTCACGCCGTCGCGCGGGGCTTCCTCGGGGCCGTCGGGATTGCCCGGCACGAGCTGCGCCGCGCGTTCCTTCAGAAGTGCCCCGAGCCCGCGCGCCGGGCTGTCGCCCTCCGCGCCTGCCTCCGGCTCCGCGGCGGCGGGCCGCAGCGCGGCGGGGGCGGCGGGAAAGAGCGGCGGCTCCTCGGCGCGGGTCTCGGCCTCGGCATCCCCGGCGGTCAGGCGCTTGACGGCGAAGTCCTCGGCCGTGTCCAGCCGCGGGCGGCGGAAGACCAGGAGCGTGCGCCATTCGGTCACCGTGGAGCCCAGGCCCGCGCGTTCCTCGGAGGGCAGCGTATCGGCCCGGACATACTCCCAGCCCTCGGTGCCCATGTCGTTCATCAGGGTCTCGATGGAATGGGCGAAACGCGCCTTGGCGCCTTTCACTCCCTTGACCCGCTTGCCTTTTTCGGGGGCGGGAAGGACGCGGTATTCGTATCGGGTCATGGCGCTCGCGGTCCGGGGAAAACGGGAAGGGCGGGTCAGGCGGGCAAGATAGTCCTGCCCGCCCCGCTTGGCCAGTCGGCGCGGGGGCACTCCCGCGGAAGCCCGCCTAGAGGCCCAGCTTCGCGGTGACGATCTCGTTCACCGCCTTGGGGTTGGCCTTGCCGCCGGTGGCCTTCATCACCTGGCCGACGAACCAGCCCGCGAGCTTGGGGTTGGCCTGGGCCTTCTCGACCTGGGCGGGATTGGCGGCGATCACCTCGTCGACCGCGGCCTCGATGGCGCCGGTATCGGTGACCTGCTTCAGGCCCTTGTCCTCGACGATCTGCGCCGGGTCGCCGCCCTCGGTGTAGACGATCTCGAAGACCTCCTTGGCGATCTTGCCCGAGATGTCGCCCGACTTGATGAGCTTCACGATCCCGGCCAGCTGCTCGGGGCTCACCGGGCTGTCGGCGATGCCGCGGTCGTCCTTCTTGAGACGGCCGAAGAGCTCGTTGATCACCCAGTTGGCGGCCAGCTTGCCGTCGCCCGAGGCGCCCGCGACCTCTTCGAAGTAAGCGGCGTTGCGCACTTCGGCGGTCAGCACGCCGGCGTCGTATTCCGACAGGCCGAAGTCCTTGACGAAGCGCGCCTTCTTGGCGTCGGGCAGCTCGGGCAGGCTGGCCGCGATATCGTCGACCCAGGCCTGTTCGATCTCGAGCGGCAGCAGGTCGGGGTCGGGGAAGTAGCGGTAGTCATGCGCCTCTTCCTTGGACCGCATCGAGCGCGTCTCACCCTTGTCGGGATCGTAGAGGCGGGTCTCCTGCACCACCTCGCCGCCGCCTTCGAGGATCTGGATCTGCCGCCGTGCCTCGTGGTCGATCGCCGCCTGGATGAAGCGCATGGAGTTCATGTTCTTGATCTCGCAGCGGGTGCCGAGATGGGCGAAGTCCTGCGTCTCCTGGTATTTCTCGTAGGCGCCGGGGCGGCAGACCGAGACGTTCACGTCGGCGCGCAGGTTGCCGTTCTGCATGTCGCCGTTGCAGGTGCCGAGGTAGCGCATGATCTGGCGCAGCTTGGCGATATAGGCCGCCGCTTCCTCGGGTCCGCGGATGTCGGGGCGCGAGACGATCTCCATCAGCGCGACGCCGGTGCGGTTGAGGTCCACGAAGGACATCGCCGGGTCCATGTCGTGGATCGACTTGCCGGCGTCCTGCTCGACGTGGATGCGTTCGATCCGCACCCGCCGGGCGATGCCGGGCTCGAGGTCGACGATGACCTCGCCCTCGCCGACAAGCGGATGATAAAGCTGGGAAATCTGGTAGCCCTGCGGCAGGTCAGGGTAGAAGTAGTTCTTCCGGTCGAAGGCCGAGCGCAGGTTGATTTCGGCCTTGAGGCCCAGCCCGGTGCGCACCGCCTGCTCGATGCAGAACTCGTTGATCACCGGCAGCATGCCGGGCATCGCCGCGTCCACGAAGGAGACGTTGGAGTTGGGCTCGGCCCCGAACTCGGTCGAAGCGCCCGAGAAGAGCTTGGCCTTGGAGGCCACCTGCGCATGGACCTCCATGCCGATGACCAGTTCCCAGTCGTGCTTGGCCCCGGCGATGACCTTGGGTTTCGGAGCCTCGAAGCTCAAATCCAGCATGAGATTGCGTCCTCTGGCGGCCTTGTCAGTCAAGCCTCGCGTGTAAGATAGCGCGGGGCGAGGGGCAAGAGGCGGCGGTTCGCCGCTGATCCCGCAGAGGCCGGGACTTGCCGAGGGGCGGGCTTTGTCGGCATGTTGTGCGCCATGGATCTGAGGGCGCTGATAGGGGCCGCCGCCGTCTGCGCGACGGCGGGCATGGCGGCTGGTGCGGATGTGCCGACGGTTGGCGGCGGCGTCGCCGGGGCGGAGGTGTCGCTGGGCGGCGTGGCCTCCGGGGCGGTGGTGTCGGTCGGGCGCGAGGCGGCGTCGGCGGGAGACGCGCTGACGGATGAACCCACAGACACGGGCCGCGCGCTCGCGCGGGCCACGCCGGGTCTGAGCTTCGCCACGCCCGCGCTCACACAAGGCACATCCCCCGCCGCGCCGCTGCTTCTCGCCCAGGCCGGGGCGCTGCCCCTGGCGCTGCGCCCGGACCCGAGCCCCGAGGCGGTCTCTGCCTCCTCCCGGCCCAAGGCGCGGCGCGACAAGCTGCCCAACGCGCGCTGGGGCAAGACCGGCGAGCGCGCGGTCTGGACCCGGGCGGTGCTGTCCTCGCTCAACGGCCATGCCAGCCGGCTGCCAGAGGTGGTGCCCTCCGACATCGCGGCCTGGTGCCCGGCCTATCCCGATGCCGACCGGCGCCAGCGCGAGGCTTTCTGGGTGGGCCTGGTCTCCACGCTGGCGCGGCACGAAAGCACCTATCGCCCGCGGGTGATCGGCGGCGGCGGGCGCTGGCACGGGCTGTTGCAGATCCTGCCCTCGACCGCGCGGCTCTATGGCTGCCGGGCCGACACCGGGGCGGCGCTGCTCGACGGTTCGGCGAACCTCTCCTGCGGGCTGAGGATCATGGCGCGCACCGTGGCGCGCGACGGCGTGGTCAGCGACGGGATGCGCGGGGTGGCCGCCGATTGGGGGCCCTTCCATTCCTCGGCCAAGCGCGGCGACATGATGGCCTGGACGCGCAAGCAGACCTACTGCCAGCCGATCCACGCCACCCGCCCGACGGCGCGCCCGAGCGAGGGGCTCTGAGCGGGCAGGCCAAGAGGCGCGCATGAAAGCACGCCCGCAAGTCTAGGTAAAATCCTGGGAAAATCGCGCGGGGCCGAAGCCGCCCCGCCTCAGGTCGCGGTCAGCGCCTTCAGCCAGGAGGGCCGCGCGGAATTGTCCAGAAGCGACACCGCCGGGGCCCGGTGGCCCCCGAGCGCCAGCGTCGCGCGGCGCAGCATCTCGATGCCGTCCTCGGATTTCGCGGGCAGGGCCGCGGCCGAGATCGGCTCGCCCACGGTGATCCGGTAAGGCTGGCGGCCCTTGTTCAGCGTTTCGTGGAAGAGCGTGATGTCGCGCAACGTCGGGTGGATCACGTCGAAGAGGTAGAAGAGCACCGAGTTCCGTGCCCGGATGTTCAGCGGGATCACCGGCAGTTCGAACTTCCGCGCGATCATCGCCGCCGAGCCCATCCATTCGCGCTCGTGCAGGCAGAGGCCGCGGCGCTTGGCGAGGCGTCCGGCAGGGAAGATCACCCCCAGGCGTCCTTCGTCCACCGCGCTCCGGGTATAGGCCATGGTCTCGCGGGTCTTGCCGTGGCTGCGCTTTTCCTTGCGCCATTCCACCGGGGCGATCATGTCCTCCATCTGCGGCAGCACGCGCAGGATGTCGTGGTTGGCGAAGAAATAGAGGTCGGGCCGGATCTCGCTCAGGACGTGGTAGAGCATGATGCCGTCGGCGATGCCGGTGGGATGGTTCGCCACGATCAGCGCCGGGCCGTTGCGCGGCACGTTCTCTAGGCCGGTGACCTCCACGTCGCGGGCCAGCATCTTGCCCATGGTGCCCATGATCTCGGGGGTGGGACTGTCGATGAAACTGTTGCCGAGCTCGATCGTGCGCCGGTAGCCGAGCAGCAGATTCAGGATCCGCCGCGCATGGCGGGTGCCAAGCCGGTCGCTGAAGAGCCACGGCGCGCGCTCTTCGATGAGGGGATCGATGCGGTCCTTCATGTCGCTCGGCATTTGTCGTTCCGTGGCGTTACTGTTCCATGACATGACGCTTCGGGGAAGGGAAGCGACAAAACCGCCGCAAGCTCGGCGGCAAGATGCCACCGATAGAAGCCTGCGGCGATCAACGCGGAACCCCGCGCCGGGGTTCCCGCGCCGCCCTGAAAAAAATCCCCGCTCATCCCGCGAGAAGCCGGCTGACCATCTCGGTGGTGTCGCGGCTGAGGCCCGGCGTATCGGCGATGCGCTGCAGCTGGGCCTTCATCTTGGCCTGCCGGTCGGCATCGTAGCGCGGCCAGCTCTGGAAGGGCGCGCACATCCGCGCGGTGGTCTGCGGGTTCTTGGCATCCAGCGCGATCAGCCAGTCGGCGAGGAAGGCATAGCCCGCCCCGTCGGCACGGTGGAAGCCCGCGTGGTTCATCGCGAAGGCGCCGATCACCGCCCGGAAGCGGTTGGGGTTGGTCAGGTCGAAATCCGCGCGCTCGGTCAGCGCCTTGGCGCGGGGCAGGGCGTTTTCCGGCGCGGTCGCGGCGATCTGCATGGCGAACCACTTGTCCATGACCAGCCGGTCCTGCGCCCAGGTCTCTGCGAAGCGGGCGAGCGCGTCGGCGTCGTCGCCGGCGCGCACAAGCGCGGTCAGGGCGGAGAGCTCGATGGTCATGTTGTCGGCCTCGGCAAAGGCCGCGCGGGCCGCCGTGCCGCCGTCGAGCCGGGTCTCGAGCGCCAGCGCCGCGCTCCAGAGCGCGCGCTTGCCCGATTGCTCGGCGTCGGGCGCATAGGGCGCGTCCACCGTGGTCGCGGCCTTGAGGTCGGCCAGGAGCGGCGCGAGCCGCTTGGCCTTGGCCTGACCCAGGGCCTCCACCGCGGCGTGGATCGCGTCGGGGTCCGGGGTCACGCCGCGTTCGTGCAGCACCTGGGCGATCTCGGCCTCGGTCGGGCCCGAGAGCATCAGCGCGCGGAAGGCGGGGTCGAGCGCCTCTTCGGAGACAATCGCGGCGAGGCCCTCGATATAGGCGGCATCGGGCGCCGCGCCCTCGGTCACCTGGGCGATCAGGCTCTCGCGGGCGAGCTGCCGCCCGGCGTCCCAGCGGTTGAAGGGATCGGTGTCATGGGCCAGCAGGAAGGCGCGTTCGGCGGGGGTGGAGGCGCGCTCCAGCACCACCGGCGCGGAGAAGCCGCGCAGGATCGAGGGCACGGGCTTTTCAGAGAGCCCCTCGAAGGTGAAGCTCTGCGTCTCCTCGGTCATCTCCAGGAGCGTCGTCGGCACCACCTCGTCGCCATTGGGGTTCAAGAGCCCCACGGCGATCGGCAGCACCTGCGGGGCCTTGTCCGGCTGGCCCGGGGTGGGTGGCGTGCGCTGGGTGAAGGTCAGCGTGTAAGTGCCTGCCTCGAAGGCCTCTTCCACCGAGAGGCGCGGGGTGCCCGCCTGCGCGTACCAGCGCTTGAACTGCGTAAGGTCGCGGCCGGTCGCATCCTCGAAGACCTTCAGCCAGTCCTCGATGGTGCAGGCCTGCCCGTCGTGGCGGTCGAAATAGAGATCCAGCGCCTTGGAATAGGCGTCATCGCCCACCAGCCGCTTCAGCATGGCGATCACCTCGGCGCCCTTCTCGTAGACGGTGGCGGTGTAGAAGTTGTTGATCTCCTGGAAGCTTTCGGGCCGCACCGGGTGGGCCAGCGGCCCCTGGTCCTCGGGGAACTGGCGCGCGCGTAGGTCGATCACGTCGCCGATGCGCTTCACCGGGGCCGAGCGCATGTCGGCGGTGAACTGGCTGTCGCGGAAGACCGTCAGACCCTCTTTCAGGCAGAGCTGGAACCAGTCGCGGCAGGTGATCCGGTTGCCGGTCCAATTGTGGAAGTATTCATGGGCGATGATCGCCTCGATACGTTCGAAATTCGCATCCGTGGAGGTCTCGGGGCTTGCCAGGACCGCCGTGGAGTTGAAGATGTTCAAGCCCTTGTTCTCCATGGCGCCCATGTTGAAGTCGTCCACGGCGACGATGTTGAAGACATCGAGGTCGTATTCGCGGCCGTAGACCTCTTCGTCCCAGCGCATCGACTTCTTCAGGGCCTCCATGCCGAAGGCGCATTTGCCCTCGTCGCCGGGGCGCACCCAGAGGTTCAGTTCCACGTCGCGGCCCGAGCGGGTGGTGAAACGCCCGGGATGGGCGCGCAGGTCGCCCGCCACCAGCGCAAAAAGATAGGCCGGCTTCGGCCAGGGGTCGTGCCATTCGGCGAAGCCCGCGCCGCTGTCGCCCGGGTTGCCGTTCGAGAGCAGGACCGGCAGGTCGCCCTCGATCCGCACGGTGAAGGTCGCCATGACGTCCGGGCGGTCGGGGTAATAGGTGATCTTGCGGAAGCCCTCGGCCTCGCATTGGGTGCAATACATGCCGTTCGACATGTAGAGCCCTTCAAGCGCGGTGTTGCTGTCGGGCGCGATCTCGACCTCGGCCTCGAAGGTGAAGGGCCGGTCGGGCGCCTCGAGCCGCAGCCCCTCGGCGCTGATCGCGGGCGCGACCACCGCGCCGTCGATCTTCGCCTCGATCAGGGTCAGATCCTCGCCGTTGAGGAAGAAGTCGCGGTCGCTGGCCTCTGGGTTCGGGGCAAAGCGGATGCGGCTCAGCACGCGGGTGGCGCCGGGAGAGAGCCGGAAGGTCAAGTGAACGTCTTCGACCACATAGCCGAAGGGCTTGTAATCCTTGAGGTAAATCGTGGTGGGCGCGGCGTCCTTCACGGCAGCTCTCCTCGTGGTTGGCGGGTCTCGGGTGCGTCAATCCGCACCCCCGGCGTGGCGGAACCGGTAAATCCGGCGAAGTGTTACTGCCGCAACGGCCCCGCGGCAACCAAACCGCGGCGGCAGATTGCCGATGACCAGAGGGGACCCCGTCGATGTCCGCACCCGATACCAATGTCGAGAAGCAAGAGCAGAATCACCGTCCCTCGCTCTTGGGGATCAAGGCCGCGCTGATCTACGGCGTGGTGCTGCTGACAATCTTCGTGATCTACGTGACGCTCGCCGCGGGCGACGAGGAGTCGGGGCTCGCCGGGGACGACACCGCCGGCTCCTCGATGGTCGAGGGCGAGACCGAGGCCACGGCGCTCGAGAACTACAAGGAAGAGGGCTACGAGCCCGGCGGCAATTCCACCGGCTCGGTGCAGATCCAAGACCAGTGATCCCGCGCCATGGGCAAGATGCGCAAGACCTCGGAGCTGCCGGAGAAGACCTGCCCGACCTGCGGGCGGCCCTTCCGCTGGCGCAAGAAATGGGCCTCGGTCTGGGACGAGGTGCGCTATTGCTCGGAGCGCTGCCGCCGTTCGCGGCGGCGCGAGGCGGGGTGATCCGCGCGTGGGGCTGAGGCCGGGGCTGACCCGTTACAGCTCGCGGATCCAGAACTGCAGGACATGCGCGGTCTCCTCGGGCATGTCCACATCCTTCCAGCGAAAACTGGCCTCGACCCCGGGCAGGGGCGCATAGCCGCGCTTCTTCCAGAACGGGCCGAGCGGGCGATGATCCGCGGGCCTCAAGGGGTGGTCGTCGGGCCGCCGCACCGCGCAGAAGCAGGCGTAGCTGCGCCCGAGGCTCCGGGCGTGATCCTCGCGCATGTCGAAGAACAGATGGCCGATGCGCAGCCCGCGATATTCGGGCAGCAGCACCGATTCCGCGCAGTAGAAGATGTCCGTCAGCGGCAGCCCGGTCCGGGCGAAGGGGGCGGCGAAATCCTCGGCGTGGTCCTCCATCGGGGTGCCGGTGGCCGCGCCGACAAGCCGCGCGCCGTCGAAGGCGCCGATCAGCACCGCGTCGCGGCTTTGGCGGTAGGTCTCGAGATAGGCGCGCTCGTAGTCGGCGCTGCCGTCGTAGAGATAGGGCCAGTCGCGGAAGACCGAGATCCTGAGCCGCGCCACGTCGTCGAGCGCGGCATCCAGCGCCTCCCCGGTCAGCACCTCGACCCTGAGCCCCGCCGCGGCGGTGGTGCTGAGAAGGGGCAGCGGCCCGGTCTCGCGACGCTCGCGGCTCATGGCGTGCCCCATTTGTCGGTCAGCGCCCGGTGGATCTGGTCGCGCGCGGCGCGGTAGGCGGCGAGCTTCTCGGCGCGCGGCCCGGATGTGCCGGTGGGATCGAGGATCGGCCAGTATTCCATGGCGATGGCGTGGCGCGCGGTCATCTCGGCGGCGATGTCGCGCGCGCCTTCAGACAGCGCGACGACCAGGTCGAAGCCCGAGAGCGCCTCGCCCATCTCCTCCATCTCGTGCAGGTCGCGGACCCGGTGACGGCCCAGCTCCACGCCGATCTCGGCGCAGACGGCGATGGCGAAACCGTCGATGTCGAGGTCGTGGATCAGCCCGGCCGACTGCACGTAGGCCTCGGTGCCGTAGAGCTTTTTCATCATGCCCTCGGCCATGGGCGAGCGCACCGCGTTGTGATCGCAGCAGAAGAGCACCGATTGCGGCAGCGGGGCGGCCATTCAGCCCCCGTAGTGCAACACGCAGACCAGCGTGAAGAGGCGGCGGGCCGTGTCGTCGTCGATCTCCACCTTGCCCTCCAGCCGGTCCTGCAGAATGCGCGCCCCTTCATTGTGGATGCCGCGCCGGGCCATGTCGATCGTTTCGATCTGGCTCGGCGGCTGGGTCTTCACCGCGTCGAAGTAGCTTTTGCAGATCTGGAAGTAGTCCTTCACCACCTGCCGGAAGGGCGAGAGCGAGAGGTGGAACTCCGCGAGCTGCCCGCCGGTCTCTCCGGCGACGTCGAAGACCAGCCGCTTCTCGCGGATCGACAGCGCCAGCCGGAAGGGGCCTTCCGGCGCGGGCGCATCGCCCCGGGCGGGCAGGGCGAAGCTGTTGCTCTCCATCAGGTCGAACATCGCCACGCGGCGCTCCTGCTCGATCTCCGGGGTCGGCGGAGGCAGGTTGGCGTCGTCGAGGTCGATGTGAACGATATGGCTCATGGCAGGCTCGCTCGCAGGCGTGTGGCCCTGCCTAGCGGCAAAGCCCGGCGGCGGCAATGCGGCGTTGCGGAGAAGACCTCAGTTCAGTTTCTGGAGCCGCGCGGTGACCGAGAGACCATGCGCCTCGAGCCGTTCGGCACGGGCCAGCGTCTCGGCGGCGGGGCCGATGGCGCGCAGCGCGTCCGGGGTCATCTGGGCGATGGTCGTCCGCTTGACGAAATCCAGGACCGAGAGCCCCGAGGAGAAGCGCGCCGAGCGGGCGGTGGGCAGCACGTGGTTCGGCCCGCCGACGTAGTCGCCGATCGCCTCGGGCGTCCAGGGCCCGAGGAAGATCGCCCCGGCATGGGTGATCTTGCCGGCCACCGCCTCGGGGTCGGTGGTGCAGATCTCCAGGTGCTCGGGCGCCACCCGGTTCGACAGCGCCGCCGCCTCGTCGAGGTCGCGGGTCACCACGATGGCGCCGAAGTCGCGCCAGGAGGCCCCGGCGATGGCGCGGCGCTCCAGCGTCTCGAGCCGGCGGTCGACCGCTTCGCCCACTGCCTTGGCCAGGGCCGCGTCGGGGGTGACCAGGATCGACTGGGCGCTCTCGTCGTGTTCGGCCTGGCTCATCAGGTCGAGCGCGATCCAGTCGGGATCGACCTCGCCCTCGGCGATGACCAGGATCTCCGAGGGGCCCGCGATCATGTCGATGCCGACGCGGCCGAAGACCCGGCGCTTGGCGGCGGCGACGAAGGCGTTGCCCGGCCCGGTGATCTTGTCGACCGGGGCGATGGTCTCGGTGCCATAGGCGAGCGCGGCAATCGCCTGGGCGCCGCCGATGCGGTAGATCTCGTCCACGCCCGAGAGCCGGGCGGCCAGCATGACCAGCGGGTTGATGACCCCGTCGGGCGTCGGCACGGTGATTGCCAGCCGCTCCACGCCCGCGACCTTGGCGGGAATGGCGTTCATCAGGAGCGAGGAGGGGTAGGAGGCCAGCCCCCCGGGCACATAGAGCCCCGCCGCGGCCACCGGCGTCCAGCGCCAGCCCAGCCGCGCGCCGTGTTCGTCCTGCCACATGGCGTCCTCGGGCATCTGCCGGGCGTGATAGGCGCGGATGCGCTCGGCGGCCTGTTCCAGCGCGGCGCGGTCGCTGTCGGGCACCTTGGCGATCTCGGCGTCGACCTCGGCGCGGCTCAGCGCCAGGCCGTCGGGCGCAAGCTCGAGCCGGTCGAAGCGCGCGGTGTAATCCAGCAGCGCGGCATCGCCCCGGGCGCGCACATCGGCGATGATCCCGGCGACGGTGTCGTCGACATCGGGGCTGTCCTCGCGCTTGGCGGTCAGCAGCTCCCGGAAACGTGCCTCGAAATCCGCGTCGCGGCTGTCGATGAAGACGGGCATGGCAAATCCTTTGTGGCATCGCCCCGCCCATGCGGCGAAGGCGGGGCGGCGCGGATCGGTCTGTTCGGTTACTCGGGGTGGCGCGGCAGCTTGCCCGAGGGGGCGTGATAGGGGCGGGTGACGTCCTTGAGGCGCAGCTCCAGCGCCTCGACCTCGGCGCGCAGCGCCCCGTCGCCCGCCAGCGTGATCTCGACCGCGCCGGCGGCATCCTCGCCGGGGTGGAACTCCACGGTCAGGATCTGCAGCACCGTGTCGCGGTCCGACCGGTCGATGCCCTGGCTCGCGACCCGGGTCACGTTCTCGATCACCAGGAGCGACTGCACCCGCTCGACGCCCGCGGCGCTTTCCTCGCGGCGCAGCCGGTTCACCAGGAGCGCGAGCTGGCGCGGGCCCCGCCGCCAGGTGATCTCGGTCACCGGCAGGACGGCGTCCTGCACCAGCGCGGCCAGCACCGCCAGGTCGTCGGGGTCCATCGCCCCGAGGTTCAAGGGTTTCGCCGAGGCGTCCTCGAAGCGTGCGTCTTCGCTCATTCGCCTTTGACCCTTTCGATCTTGGCGCCGACGCCCGAGAGCTTGGCGACGACATGTTCATAGCCGCGGTCCAGGTGGTAGACGCGGTTCACCACCGTGTCGCCCTCGGCCGCGAGCCCGGCGAGGATCAGCGACACGCTGGCGCGCAGATCGGTCGCCATGACCGGCGCGCCCTTCAGCCGCTCGACCCCGGTGACCTTCGCGATGCCGCCCTGGACGTCGATATGCGCGCCCATGCGGCTCAGCTCGGGCGCGTGCATGAACCTGTTCTCGAAGATCTTCTCTTCAAGCACCGAGGTGCCCTCGGCGGTGCACAAAAGCGCCATCATCTGCGCCTGCAGGTCGGTGGGGAAGCCGGGGAAGGGCTCGGTGGTCACATCCACCGCCTGCACCCGGCCGTTCTTGCGGGCGACCTTCAGGCCTCGGTCGGTCTCGGTGACCTCGATGCCGGCCTCGTCGAGCTTGGCGGCGAAGGCCTCGACCAGGCGCATCTCGCCGCCGAGGCAGGTGACCTCGCCGCCGGCGATGGCGGGGGCGAGCATATAGGTGCCCAGCTCGATCCGGTCCGAGACGACGCGATGGGTGGCGCCGCCCAGGCGGTCGACGCCCTCGATGGTGATCTCATGGGTGCCGTCGCCCTCGATCCGGGCGCCCATGGCGCGCAGGCAGCGCGCCAGGTCGACGATCTCGGGCTCGCGGGCGGCGTTCTTGATGACCGTGGTGCCCTTGGCGAGCGTCGCCGCCATGAGCGCGTTCTCAGTCGCGCCCACCGAGACCAGCGGGAAGTCCACGACCCCGCCCTTGAGCCCGCCCGGCGCCTTGGCGTGCACATAGCCGTCGCGCAGGTCCAGCTCGGCCCCGAGCGCCTCGAGCGCGCGCAGGTGCAGGTCGACGGGCCGCGCGCCGATGGCGCAGCCGCCGGGCAGCGAGACCACCGCGTGGCCGTCGCGCGCCAGCATCGGGCCCAGCACCAGGATCGAGGCGCGCATCTTCCGCACGATGTCGTATTCGGCCTTGTGGTTGTCGAGCGCATGGCTCGACAGCGCCAGCACATGGCCGTCCTGCAGCGCGGTGACCTCGGCGCCCAGCGACTGCAGAAGCGTCGTCATGGTGCGGATGTCGGAAAGCCGCGGCGCGTTCATCAGCGTCAGCGGTTCCTCGCTGAGCAGCGTCGCCGGCATCAGCGTCAGGCAGGCGTTCTTCGCGCCCGCGATGGGAATCTCGCCCGAAAGCGGGCCGTTGCCGGTCACGACGATCGAATCCATGGCCTCAATCCTTGTCCTTGTCGTCCTGCGTCTCGCGCGCGGTGCGGGCGCGGGCCTGTGCCTTGCGCCGTGCCAGGTTGGCCTTGAGCGCGGCTTTCAGCCGGTCATCGCGGCCACTTTCGGCGGGGCGCTTCTGCGGGGGTTTCTGCTCCATGGGGGGTCTTTATAGGAGCCGCAAAAAAGGGTCCAGATTCGTGCTTGCACCCCGTTTGGTTTGCCATTAGAGACCCGCCCACACCGCAACGGCGGCGGGCTGCTGTAGCTCAGTGGTAGAGCACTCCCTTGGTAAGGGAGAGGTCGACAGTTCAATCCTGTCCAGCAGCACCATTCTTCTCCTTACATCGGTGCAGGCCCCGCCCGCGACGCCGCGTCGCCGGGAACCTCCGGCCTGTTTCTCGGGTTCTGTCCTGAATGACCCCGGTATCCGCGCTGCGGGACCGGGTTTTTTGACGGGGACAGGAAATGACCGACAGGACCGAGGAAGAGCTGAAGCAGGGCTACGGCAATCCGCCGCGCTATTCGCACGAGGAATCGGTCCAGATCGCCCGGCACCGGGCGCTGGCGCCGCGCGCGGTCTACGAGGTCGTGGCGCTCGAGGGCCGCGAGGAGCTGAAGCGCCCGCTCTGGTCGCTCTGGTGGTCGGGCATCGCCGCGGGCATCGGGATTTCCTCCTCGGTGCTGGCCGAGGGTATTCTGCACAAGGTCTTCGAGGGCTACGCCTTCCAGGGCCCGATCGAGAACATGGGCTACACCGTGGGCTTCATCCTGGTGATCCTCTCGCGGTTGCAGCTTTTCACCGAGAACACGATCACCGTGGTCCTGCCGGTGCTGAAGGACCGCTCGCCCACGGTGTTTTCCTGCACCATGCGGCTTTGGGCGGTGGTCTTCGCGGCGAATCTGGTGGGCACCTTCGTGGTTGCCTTCCTGAGCGTGCACGGCGGCACGGTGGTGCCCGAATATGTCGACGGGATGATGAAGATCTCGGAGCACTTTGCCGAATACAGTGCCTTCGAGGCCTTCAAATACGGGGTGCCGGCGGGCTTCTTCATCGCCGCGCTGGTCTGGATGCTGCCGTCCTCGGAAGGGTTCGAGATCTTCGTGATCTTCCTCTTCACCTATCTCATCGCCATGGGCGAGTTCACCCATGTGATCGCGGGCTCCGCCGAGGCCTTCCTGTTGATGCTGGCGGGCGAGATCAGCGCCGGGAAGGCGATCTTCGGGCTGATCCTGCCGAGCTTCGCGGGCAACGTCCTGGGCGGGACGGGGCTCTTTGCGCTCCTGGCCTACGGGCAGGTGGCGCATGAGATCGACCCCGAGCTCGCCAATCCGCGGCGGCGGAAGAAGAAATAGGCGGGGCCTTGGGGCAGGGGGCGTGTGTGCTTCGGCCTCGGGTGGTTTGTGCCGGTCGGGGCTGCGTGGGGTGAGCCTTTCGCCGCTTCTGGAGCGCGCATGAAATCCAACGGGTGAGGCTTCGAGCTGCACCCGCCACTCAGCACCATTTTTATGAAAATCCTGCGCGCTCCCGTGCGGCGCATACAAAAAGCCCCGGCGCTCACGCGGAGCGACCGGGGCTTTGATGTCTCGGCGGGCAGGGGCGCGCGCGCCCCGCGTCTCAATCCTCGAGCGAATCCGCGCGTTTCTCGTCCACGAGGCCCAGCTCCTTGGCCTTGCGCGCCTTGAAGCGCTGGCCGTAGCCCTCAATCTCGTCCTCGGGGATCACCTCGCGGGCGCGGCCGAAGACCTCGTCTTCCTCCTCGTCCATGTGGTGCTCGTAGTCGTGCTTCAGCGTGTTGAACTTGTTGAGCCAGCCCGGGCTCGACATGTCCATGCCGTTCAGCTCTTCCATGAGGTCGTCCATCTCGGCGTGTTCCTCGACCGAGTGGCGGGCGGAATCCTGGCCCCAGGTCTTGGACATCAGCTTGGAGTAGAAGGTCTCTTCTTCCGCCGCCGCATGGCTCTTCACGTCGTAGAAGAACTCCTGCCAGGCCGATTGCCGCTCCGCGCTGTCGCCACTGGTGTCGGCGATCCGGGCGAGGAGCTCGCGGTGATGCGCGTGGTCGGCCTTGATGGCGTCGTAGATAGACATGGTGGCTGCGTCCTTGCTGGCTGGCGGGATGAATCGGTGCCGAGGCGCGCGGCCCTCCGGGCCGAGGTTAAGAAACCCGTCGGGTCGTGCGCGCATCGGCACCGGGTGAGAAACGTGAGACTCGCCCGCAGGTTCCCGGCAAAATTTTGCTGAGTGGGGGAAGGGGTGTTGGAGGACGTGGGGGAGGGGTGGTTGGCGTGGTGGAGGAGGGGTGTTGGAGCGGACTAGGGGGGCGCACACGCCGAGGAGTCCCTCAGGACTTCACGCGCGCGCCACACGGCCCGTGAGTTCCGCCTCACAGTCGCCACCCCACCGTCACACACGACGCACCCCATTCACACACAGCGCACCCCCCTTGCGCCCGAATAGCATCGAAGATGCCGGGCGCGCGCCGGACCGGCCCTATGGGCCGGCGCTCCTGGGGATGACGTGCACAGCTGAACGCTAGCCCTGACCTTGCTGGGATAAAGCGCACAGCTCAGGGGGGCGGCAGCGCCGGCCCCCGGTCCGGCGCGCGCCCTCTGTGGGGAAGGGTGGAGAACGGGAAAGGGCGGGTGCAGAGGTTGGGAGATTGCTCTCGGCTTCGGCCTGGTCCTAAGCGGATACACCGATCTTCCGAGCAATCCGCATCCCCACCGTCATTCTCCCCCGACCTTGGAACGCCCTGCGCCCCCTTGCGCCCGAATAGCACCGAAGGTGCCGGGCGCGCGCCGGACCGGCCCGATGGGCCGGCGCTCCTTGGGATGGCGTGTTTAGCTCACAACGAGCAATGACCTTGTTGGGATAAAGCGCATAACTCAGAGGTCGGCAGCGCCGGCCCCCGGTCCGGCGCGCGCCCTCTGTTGCGTGGGTTGAGAGCGGCGCAAGGGTGGGGGGAGAGGTTGGGTGATAGCACTCTTCGTCGGCCCGTTCCTAAGCGGATACACCGATCTTCCGAGCAATCCGCATCCCCACCGTCATTCTGCCCCGACCTTGGACAGCGTTGCACCCCTTCCGCGCTGCTCCCCCTAGCCCCCCTCACGGCAGCAGCGCCAGCCACAGCCATGTCGTCAGCACCGACAGCGCGGTCGCGATCAGCACCGAGGAGGCGGCCACGCGCTTGGCACGCCCGTACATGTTGGCGAAGACATAGGCGTTCACCCCCGGCGCCATGGCCGCGGTGATCACCGCCGAGCGGAACTCGTCCACGCTCAGCCCGAAGCTCGTCCCGAGCGTCCAGGTGATCGTCGGATGCAGCACCAGCGTCACCGCGCAGACGAAGGCGATGATCCGCAGATCGCCCTCGGGCTTGTAGCGCATCAGCACCCCGCCCATGCCGAAGATCGCCGCAGGCAGGGCGGTGCGCACCATCATGTCGAGCGCGTTCTCCACCGGGCCGGGCAGGCCGATCGAGAAGATGTTGAAGACCGCGCCCAGGAGGATCCCGATCACCAGCGCGTTGTGCAGCATGGCGCGCAGCACCTTGCCGGGCAGGGCGGCGGCCGAGGCGCCATGGGCATGGGCGCGGGCGATCTCCATGGCGGTGATGCCGATGCCGTAGCAGATCGGTGAATGCACCGCGATGATGGCGTAGTTCGCCTCGAGCGCATCGGCGCCAAAGGCCCGCTCGGTGATCGCGAGCCCCAGCAGCAGCGAATTGGCGAAGAGGCAGCAGAAGCCGATGGCGACCGAATCCTCCCAGTCGCGCTTGAAGAGGAAACGCCCGGCGAGAAGCCCCAGCGTGAAGCCGGTGATCGAGCCGGTGTAGAAGCTGATCAACAGGCCCGCGTTGAAGGACCCCTCGAGGTCCAGCGTCCAGATCGCGCGGAACAACAGGCAGGGCACCGCGAAGGTCTGGGTGAAATACATCAGCCCGTCGACGGCCTGCTCGGGAAAGACCTTCCGCCAGGTCGCGACATAGCCCGCGCCGATCAGGATGAAGACCGGCAGGATGACGTCGAGCAGCGCCTGCATTCAGCCCCGCGGGCCTCGGCTAGAGCGCATAGCGGATCACCATGCCGTCATAGGCCGGGGTGACGTTCTCGGGGGTCTCACCCGCCACCGTCTCGTAGTCGAGATCGACATGCATGTTGGTCAGCACCGCCCGCCGCGTGCCGGACTGGGCGATCCAGTCGAGCGACTGCGCCAGATGGGCATGGGTCGGATGCGGCTTGCGGCGGAGCGCATCGAGCACCCAGCAGTCGAGCCCCTGCAGCGCGGTCCAGGCCTCCGAGGGGATCTCGGAGACATCCGGCAGATAGGCCAGGTCGCCGACGCGGAAGCCCAGGGCGTCGATCGAGCCATGCGTGACCTCGAAGGGCGTCAGCTCGATCCTGCCGCCGGCGCCCTCGATGGCGATCGGGCCCTTGATCGTGTGCATGTCGAGGATCGGCGGATAGGGGCTGTCCTCGGGCTGCACGAAGGCATAGCCGAAGCGGGAATAAAGACTGTCCTGGGTGCCGCCATCGGCCCAGACCGGCAGCCGCGCGCGCATGTTGAAAACGATCATCCGCAGATCGTCGATGCCATGCACGTGGTCGGCGTGGGAATGGGTGTAGACCACCGCGTCGAGCGCCCCGACGCCCGCGTCGAGCAGCTGCGCGCGCAGGTCCGGCGAGGTGTCGATCAGCACCCGCGTGGTGCCGGCCTCGGTCTCGCGCTCGATCAGCATCGAGCAGCGGCGCCGCGCGTTGCGGGGGTTTTCCGGGTCGCAATCGCCCCAGAGCCCGCCCAGCCGCGGCACCCCGCCCGAGGAGCCGCAGCCGAGGATGGTGAAACGCAGCTCGCCCGTCATGCCGCCTCCGCCCAGGCCGCGGCCTTCCAGAACAGCCGCTCGAAGTTCGCCTCGGTCTGCGCGGCGAACTCGGCGTAGGAGAGGCCGAAGACCTCGGCCCCGACCTTGGCGGTATGCACGGTATAGCCCGGCTCGTTGCGCTTGCCGCGGTAGGGCGGCGGCGCGAGATAGGGGCTGTCGGTCTCGACCAGGATGCGCTCGGCGGGGGCCTTGGCGAAGATCTCGCGCAGCTCGGTGCTTTTCTTGAAGGCGGCGATGCCGGACATCGACAGGTAGAAATCCATCTCCAGCGCCCGTTCGGCCAGCCGCGCGCCGGAGGAGAAGCAATGCATCACGCAAGGGTAGGGCTTTTTCGCGAAGCCCTCCTCGAGGATGTCGCCCATGTCCTCGTCGGCGTCGCGGGCGTGGATGATCAGCGGCAGGCCGGTCTCCTGCGCCGCCTCGATGTGGATGCGCAGCGAGCGGCGCTGCACCTCGGCGCTCTCGGCGGTGTAATGGTAGTCGAGCCCGCTTTCGCCGAGGCCCACGAACTTCGGATGCCGCGACAGCGCCACCAGCTCCTCAACCGAGGTCAGGGGCTCATCGGCGGCGCTCATCGGGTGGGTGCCGGCGGCGTAGAAGACCGACGGGTTCGCCTCGGCGATGGCCCGCACCTGCGGCTCCTGGCGCAGCCGGGTGCAGATCGTCACCATGCGGTGCACGCCGGCCTCATGGGCGCGGGCGATGACCGCGTCGCGCGTTTCGTCGAAATCGGGAAAGTCGAGGTGACAATGGCTGTCGGTGATCCTCGGCACGCTCATGGTCCGTCCTTTGGGCTGCCTGCGGCTCTGCCCCCGCATATCTAGGATGGGGCAGGGCGGGTCAAGGCGGGGTCAGGCGCGGATGCGGGCGGCGGTCTCGCGCAGCTTCATCACCGTGTCGAAGACCAGCGAGGCGGGATCGACATTGACCGCGCGCCCGTGCCGGGCCCGGTCGCCGGCGACCTGGGCCAACTCGGCCCAGGCGCGGCCCGCGGCGGGCGAGGGGGCGAGCCGCTGGAAGACCTCGGCCTCGCCGGGCGCGGCGGGATCGCCGGGCGGATGGCCGGTCACCCCGGTCCGCGCGAGCCGCAAAAGCACCGTGTCGGTCAGCGAGAAGAAGAGGTCGAGCCGTTCCTCGCGCCCGCGCTGGGCCAGCGCCTCGGCCAGGGCCAGCGCCTTGGGGCGGTCGAGGTCGGGCAGGCTGCCCAGGACCTCGAGGAGCCGCTGGTAGAGCGCCAGCCCCTCGAGCCCGACAAGCCGCATGGCCGCGCCCACCGAACCGCCCGAAAGCGCCGAGAGCGCCTCGGCCTCGGTCGGGGCCAGCTCGGCGCCCGCGAGGTCGAGCGCCGCGCGCATCTCTTCGGGGCCCAGCGGGCTGAGGCGCAGCTCGCGGCAGCGCGAGCGGATCGTCGGCAGGAGCCGCGAGGGCTGGTGGCAGACCAGCAGCATGGTGGTGCGCGCCGGCGGCTCCTCCAGGAGCTTCAGAAGCGCGTTGGCGGCGTTCACGTTCATCTCGTCGGCGGCATCGACGATCACCACCCGCCGGCCCCCATCGGCCGCCGAGAGCGAGAAGAAGGACTTCAGCTTGCGCACCTGGTCGACGCGGATCTCGGCGGCGAGCCGGTCGCCCTTGTCGTTGGTGCCGCGCTTCAGGACGAAAAGCCCGGGCTCGGCGCCCGCGAGGCTGCGGCGCATGACCGGGTGATCGGCGGGCAGCTCCAGGCTTTCCGGGCGCGGCGGGGCGCCGAAAAGGCCGTCGTCCTCGCCCGGGTCGGGGGTGGCCAGCAGGAAGCGCGCGATGCGCCAGGCGAGCGTCGCCTTGCCGACCCCGCGCGGGCCCATGAGCATCCAGGCGTGATGCAGCCGCCCGGTGGTGAAAGCGTCGAGGAAAGCCTGCTCCGCCGCCTCCTGGCCGATCAGCCGGGGCGTCTCGGCGGGATGCGGGGCGCCCTCGACGGCGGTCGGGTCGGGCAGTTGGGGATCGCTCATGCCGGGGTCTCGAGGAAGCTGTGCGCGATGCGCGTCACATCCGCGCCGATCTCCTCGGCCGGGCGGGCGCCGTCGATCACCCGGAAGCGCCGGGCGCGGCGGGCGAGATCCAGGAAGCCCTCGCGCAGGGTGGCCTGCAGTTCGAGCCCGAAGCTCTCGAAGCGTTCCTCGGCGTCGGGCCGGGTGGTGGCGCGTGCCAGCGCGGCCTCGGGGTCCATGTCGATCAGGAAGGTCAGATCCGCCTCGATGCCGATCATCATGGCGTGCAGCGCATCCACCGTGCCGCGCAGCGCGCCGCGGGTGATGCCCTGGTAGACCCGGGTGGAATCGACGAAGCGGTCGCAGATCACCACCTTGCCGGCTTCGAGCGCGGGCTGGATCGTGCGCTCCACGTGGTCGCGCCGCGCGGCGGTGAACATCAAGAGCTCGGTCTCGGCCGACCAGCGGTCCGGGTCGCCGTTGAGCAGGAGATTGCGGATCTCCTCGGCTCCGGGGCTGCCGCCGGGCTCGCGGGTCAGCACCACGTCGCGGCCCGCGGCGCGCAGCTCCTCGGCCAGGCGGCGGGCCTGGGTGGACTTGCCGCTGCCGTCGATGCCCTCGAAGGTCAGAAAGGCGCCGCGCGGGCCGGTTGGCACCATCACATGACGTCCTGCGGCTGCCCGATGCGCTTCAGAAGGACGCCCGCGACGGTCATCACCCGGGTGACGAAGCCCGCGCCGGGCACCGCGGCCTCGGCAAAAAGCGGCACCCGATGCTCGGGCAGGCCCTCGGGGCGCACGATCAGCTCGGCGAGCTGCTGGCCTTCGGTGATCGGCGCCTGAAGCGGGCCGGTGTAGACCACCTCGGCCTCGAGCGGGCCGCCGGTCAGCGTCGGCAGGAGAAGCGTCACATCGCTTTCGGTGACCAGCCCGACGCTTTCGCTGGCGCCCATCCAGACCTCGGCATCGGCGACCGAGCGGCCTTCCTCGACGATGGTCTTCTCGGCGAACTGGCGGAAGGCCCAGTTGACGATGGCCTCGCTTTCCTCGGCCCGCGCGCGCTGGCTTTCGAGGCCCGAGATCGCGAAGATCACCCGGCGGTCGCCCTGCTTGGCCGAGCCCACGAGCCCGTAGCCTGCCTCTTGCGTGTGGCCGGTCTTGAGCCCGTCCGCGCCGATCCCGAGCCCCAGAAGCGGGTTGCGGTTCGAGACGTTCTGCGGCGCGCGGCCGTCGAACTCGAAGCGCTGCTCCTCGAACATCTCGTAGAACTCGGGGTAATCCTCGATGATCCGGTTCGACAGCAGCACCAGGTCGCGCATCGACATGCGGTGGCCCTCGGCGGGCCAGCCGTTCGAGTTGCGGAAGGTGGAATTGGTCATGCCGATCTGCTGGGCGCGCCGGGTCATCAGCTCGGCGAAGCCGCGCTCGGTGCCGTTGGGCGAGAGCGCCTCGGCGATCACCGCGCAGGCGTCGTTGCCCGAGAGCACGATGATCCCGCGCAACAGGTCGTCGACCCGCACCCGGTCGGTGGTGTCGAGGAACATCGTCGAGCCGCCGTAGGACATCGCGTGTTCCGACACTGGCAGCCGTTCGTCGAGGCTGAGCCGCCCGTCGCGGATCGCCTCGAAGGCCATGTAAAGCGTCATCAGCTTCGACATGGAGGCCGGCGGCAGCGCCTCGTCGGGGTTCTTGGCCAGCAGCACCGTGCCGGTCTTCTGGTCGAGCACGAAGGCGGCGCGCGCCGAGGTGTCGAAGGCCAGCGCCCCCTGCACGGAGAGGACAAGCGCCGTGGCGGCGGCAAGGAGGATCTTGGCGATCGCGGTCATGGGGCAGCTCCGCAGGCTGGAGTGGATCGGAACGATGCGGCGGCCCGGCGCGCGCCGGACCTGGCGGTCAGTTTGACACCGCATAGGCGTCGGTGAAACCCGATGCCTTGATCTTTGCAAGCAGGGCGTCGATCTCGTCGCGGGTCTGGGCCGGGCCGACGACGACGCGCCAGAAGGTCTTGCCCGAGGATTCCTGCTTCTTGACGGTGGGCACCATGCCCTCTTGCCGCATGGCGGTGGCGGTGTTGCGGGCGTTCTGCTCGATCGAGAAGATGCCGATCTGCACATACGGCTTCGACAGCGCCGAGGCCTGGGCGCGCGCCGGGGCCGGGGCCTCGGGCGCGGGTGTCGCGGCAGCGGTCTGGGTCTCTGTCTCCGCCGCGGGGGCGGGCGTGTCGAGCGCCGCCGCGGCACCGGCGGCCACCGGGTCGAGCGTCTCGGCCTCGATCTCGCCCGCCGCACTCAGGGCCTCGCCGCCGGTCGGCGTCGCTTCATCGGCGGGGGCGGGCGTCTCGGGCCCCTCGACCCGGCGCAGCGCCACCACATGCAGGGTCACCGGCGCGCCCGCGAGCATGTTCAAGGCCGCCGCCGCGTCCGAGGAGACCTGGATGCGCGGCCCCGGCGTCTCGCGCTCGCGCTTGAAGAGCGCGCCGATCACGTATTGACCGTTCTTCTCGTTGCGGATGATCACGCGTTCGGGCTCGGTCACGTCGGGATGCGCCACCCAGACGCCGCCGAGCGAGGGCCGCCCGTCCCAGAGGCCCGCCTCGCGGACCTCGAAGACCTCGGGCGCCTCGACGTCGCGCGCGCCGGTCGCCGCGCGGCTGACTTCGTCGCCGCCGGCCTCGGCGGTATCTGTGCCCGGTTTCAGGAAGCCCGGCATCGCCGCGCTGTCGCAGCCCGCGAGCGCCAGAAGCCCCAGGCCCAGCGCCGCCGCGCCGCCGATCCGCGAGAGAATTTCCGCCATGTCCCCGCTCCGCCTTGCCTGTGCCGCGCCTCGGGTCTTGCCTGCCCGGATCGCGGCCGCGTGCACGGCACATCTTGTGCCGCAAATGCGTCGTGAGCATAGCCGCGCCCGCCCGCCAAGAAAAGAGCGCGCCGCCCCATCGGCGATTTTCCCCGCCGCGGCCGCTTTCAGAATCGCGCGGGCGGGGCTAAGCGAAGGCGGCCGGAGGAGTGGCAGAGCGGTCGAATGCACCGGTCTTGAAAACCGGCGTGCGTGAAAGCGTACCGTGGGTTCGAATCCCACCTCCTCCGCCATATCGGGGCGTGCCCTTCAAGGGTTTGATTTTGATGGGGAAATGCTGGGCGCGGTTTGCGTCCCCACACACGCTTTCCACACACGTTTTCAGCCCACGATCACCGGCCAAGTATGGGGCCTTACGTCGTCAAAAGACAAAGCACGCTCTGGAGGAGTGGTGGCTGGTTCGCCAACGGAGGCGAAATGTAGTATTTTATACAACCTATAGTTAATCATGATTCGGTCGAACGCCGAGGCAGGTGAGCAGATGTCGCGAAGTCACGTTTTAGAAGCAGGTGAAGCGGAGTTCGCCGAGCTACTGTTCGAGGTTCTTTCGCCCTCCAGGCCATTGCAGTCAGAGGAACTGCTGAGAGGTCGAAGCGAACAACTACGCGGCATCGAGACAGCTCTGTACGCACCAGGGCGGCATGTTTTGATACACGGGCTGCGCGGGGTCGGGAAATCCTCTCTCGCTCACACAGCCGCATACAAGCTTTCTCGAGGTGGCGATCCTGTGATCGTGGGGTGCGATTCCTCCAGCACTTTCGGCTCAATAGTCAAAGAGCTTTATGAAGAAATGGTTGGCAAGCATCCATCCATACGCGAGGAAATTAAGAAACGCGGCTTTAGCATGGGGCCTGCATGGCTAAGAGCTGAGGCGGCTTCGGAAACTACTGTAGACGCCCCGGACGAGCCGCTGTCCGTCAATAATGCTGTGCGTTTGATCGAGGTGCTTGTAGAGAAACAGGGAGGTACACCAGTATTCGTGGTGGACGAGTTCGATCAGATTACCTCGAAGACTTCTCAGAAAGAATTTACGAACCTGATCAAGCAGGTGGCCGATAAGTACGTCAACGCGCGTTTCATATTCTGTGGAATTGGGGAGAGCGTGGAGGCCATCATGTCAGCGCACGGGAGCGCGGACCGTTATTTTCATGCAGTCGAGTTAGGTCAACTGCCGTGGGAGGCCCGGGACGAAATTGTCGTAAACGCCGCGAAAGCGCTCGGCATACATATAGACCGTGAAACCAATATACGCATTGCGATGATCAGTGATGGTTTTCCACACTATATTCACCTGCTTGCGGAGAAGCTCTTCTTGGCTGTGTACCGAGCAAATAACGCTGGAAGAGTGACGCCTGAGCTATTTGATCAAGCGATGGAGGAGACGGCGCGATCGATGGACATGAAGTTGAGGGGCCCTTATGAGAAAGCAACTGAGAAATACGGTGACTCATATGCGGCCATTCTTTGGGCCGCAGCAGACGGCCATCAGCTGAAGCGACCGAGCAAACATATCTACGAGTCTTACAAACGGATACAGCTCGAACGGGGTGTCGATCCGCTGCCACGTGATAAGTTTAGCCAGTATATCAACCGCCTGAAAAAGCCGTCGCACGGTGAAATACTGACTGGGTCAAGACAGGGCTGGTACGAGTACACGGAGAAGATGATCCGAGGCTACGTGCGCCTGAAGGCAGAACTCAACAGTGTAAGACTGCAGTCAGACCATCCGCTGAGCCGGAGCCTGAACGCACTACACGGTTGAAGTAGGCTTTGTTGCAAGGGGGCACCGTGGATTGTGTTAGGGCCCACCATTGAAGAGACAGCGACGATGCTCACGGCAATTTCTAGCTGTGGAACGCGCCGTTGTGGTCTCCTCGGTACCTCTTGAAGGCTCCGAAAATCCCGAACTGACCGCGAGAGCTGCGGCCTGCCTGTGCAGGCCTTGAGGGGTGCATTTGCACAGTCTCAACATCAAAACTGAAGAACCAAACATGCCCAAGAATCGATTTGAACTTCCGCGCCCTGAGCGTAGGAGCATCCGGCTCGCTGACATCCAAACAGATGAAGACAACTTCCAGCCTCGCTTTGGAGGGGCTCGCAACGACCATATTGCCCGCCTTGTGGATGCGATAGGCCGTTCAGGACAGCTTGATCCAATTGCCGTGTGGGAGGATCCTGAAACTTCAGATAAGTATGTCGTGGCGGATGGCCACCATCGACTTGAAGCTTACAGGAGGCACAAGGGCTACGACAGAATAGTGGCGGAAGTGTATCGTTGCGACAGTTCTACCGCGAAGCTGCTTTCTGTTCAGGAGAACACCAAGACAAGATTGGCGCTGACATACCAAGAAAAAGCAAATTGGGCGTGGAGGCGAACGTGCGAGGGTGGATGGAGCAAAAAGCAGCTGGCCTTGGTAAGTGGAATAAGTGAGCGCACAGTTGGCACGATGCGTAGTCTCAAGCGAAAGCTCATAGCCATGGATGAGGTTTTGCCAGACAGCTGGCTTGAAGCACGCGACATCGCAAACGGCACGCATCGAGAATGGACGGATCAAGAGCGTGAACAGCGGATAGAGGAAGCGGTCGCAAAGGCGGACGAGAAATATGGCGCAGACCTCGCAAGCTTGTGTCAACGATTTCCTGATGCAGCTGCGGAACTGCTGAGGCGCTGTGCTGGGCACAAATTGGAGGCGATCGCGGACAGCCTCGGCTACCAGCCTTTGATGGAGGATATCGACCTGGACGAGTTTCCGTTCTGATGAGGCCTGGTCGGTTTGCAGATGTTCACGGCGCAAACGTCTGAGTACCCCAAAATGCAATTGGAAGCGTCGAATTATCCCCCCATGGGTGTCCCTTTGGGTATAGCCCAGCGTACGCCTGCGTAAGCAGCGGAAAGGCTGTCCGTAAGGGTTGCTTTCTCCTATCGTACACTAGAATAATCGGACAGCACCCTTACGGACGCTGGAGGTAACATGTCCCAGACCATTCTCTATGCTCGCGTCAGCACGACCGAGCAGACCCTCGACCATCAGATCACGCAAGCAGAGGCCGCAGGTTTCCGCATCGACGAGGTCGTTGCCGACCATGGCGTGTCCGGCGTCGCCACGAAGCTGTCCGAGAGAGAGCAGGGGAAGCGGCTACACGATAGGCTGAGACGAGGCGACACCTTGGTCGTGAGGTGGGTGGACCGACTTGGGCGTGACTACCAAGACGTGACGGATACGATCCGCGAATTCATGCGCCGTGGGGTCGTGATCAGAACGGTCATCAACGGTCTGACCTTCGACGGTGCTGCCACTGACCCCATGCATGAGGCTGTAAGGGACGCACTGATCGCCTTCATGGCAGCGACAGCCCAAGCTCAAGCCGAAGCGACCAAGGAAGCTCAGCGGGCCGGAATTGAGGCTGCGAAGGCGGACGGGAGCAAGTACCGAGGCAAGAAGCCCAGCTACAGCCGGGAGCAGCTTGCAACGGTTGAAGCGATGCTGGCCGATGGTGCTGGCACCACACCAATCGCCAAAGCGTCAGGTCTTTCCCGCCAGACAGTCCTCCGTATCAAGAGCGATCCTGCGTCAGCTCAAGCAGCACTCGCTCGCTGGGAGTGATCTTCGCCGGTGGCAAGCCTTTGGTGGGCGAGGAAGTCGATACACGTGGCGTTCAACGGATAGCTCACCTTGGCAAGCGCATCACTCAGAACGTTGAGCGGAGCGCCTCCCGAGTAGAGGCCGTAAGTCATGGTTGGGATGTCGTGGCCAAGGATACGAGCGCTGATCGCTTCGGGAACCTGTTCCGCATCGAGTTGGGTTGCGACGGTCTTTCGGATCGAATGAAAGACTTGGCTCGGACCATATCCCAACCGTTTCTTGAGCCTGCCGAACCTTTTTCCAACAGCGTTTGACCGGTCACCGTATTTGTTGGTTGTCAGACCAGGGATGACGTACCCGTCATGGCTATCAGCGCACGACGCCTTGAGCAGGTCTGATAGCTCGGGATGAACCGGTACATCTCGTATCCCAGCCTCGGTCTTTGCATCTACGATTGATAGCTTGTCTTGGGTCACATCCTCGACTCGCAGAGCGCATATCTCCTCGATACGGCAGCCTGTGTACATCCCAATTGCGATGAGCAACGCAACCTGTCTATCCCCTTCAGCGAGGCTCTCTGCCAGCAGACGGACGATATCCTCTGTAGGAAATGGACGCCGCCTGTCTGCGTGATGAGCTTTGCTGTTCTTGGGGCGTTTCTGAACGAGACCTCGGAATACGTCTGGGTGGAGTTCTACAACGCCCCGGCGATGGAGGTACGACCAGTAGCCGCGACACGCGGATATGATCCTACGTATGGTCGAGGGCTTGAGGCTTTCTTGCTGTTGCAGTTCGTCCGCCCAGCGCTGAAGAGAGCGCTCAGATAAGTCCTTGGTCAGCGGGAAACGCTTCACGAAGCGGCGGAGATCAGTCCTTTTCATATCCAGCGTCTTCGGCTCGTTGGAGAGCGTCAGAAGCCACTCTGCGACGTAGCTTCCGGTCTCCTTGAGGCGTCCTGTTGCGAGACCATATGCCCGTGCGCCGTCTCCCGGTCGCCCAGCGTCCATTTCAACGGCAACGTCGTGCAGGATGGTCTCCACCTCCCAACGCTCATCTGGGTCCTTTATGCTGTCGAGGTGTTCTTTCCAGCCCTGAGCCGTCTCAAGTACCTCTCTGGTCGCCTGACGCGTTCCAGTGCGAGCATCTTCGATTTCGGCCTTCCAGCCTGAGATCACAACGCCGACCAGCCTCTCTGCGTCGCTCAAGCGCTCTGTGCGAAGACTCTGCACAAAGCGAGCTTTTCCGCCAAAGGCACCGCGTACATCACGAGGGATATCAAAGACGGCATACCAGCGACGACGCCGCCGTTCGAGATAGCGAGGCATACGGTCTCCCCCACACGTTTACCACACACAAATCTCCCACCAACGAGCTGAGATGCAAGGGAAAAAGGGGGGCCAGATGGAGGGGCGGAACATCCCACCTCCTCCGCCAGCTAGCCCCCACGAAAGCGTACTCCCGATCCGGCCGCGGCCGGATTTTTTCGTTGTATTCGAGGGTTATGCGGGAGGGGCTGAGCACTGGCAGTGGCACCGGGTGGCCCGGAAGCAGTCTCTAAGGGCCGATGCTCTCCGGACCCCATGACTGCGCCATTTTGGCGAATTTCTCATAAGCCAATGTAGGTATTGACAAAATTCAAGCCGTTGAGATTGCTCGGATTGGAGTCGCGTTTGCGTCTGCCACGACCGGGTTCGGATGTTCTCAGGCTATGGCCTTTCCGACGTCGGCTTCCGGTGCCCCCAATCGGGCATCAGTGGCTCGGGTACATGGCAGCACTCGTTGGTGCTGATGCAGCCCTGAGCCAGTTGCGCAGGGGGCGTGGCAACGAGCGCATCTGACCAGATTTCGGAGTTTACGGCAGCTGGCACCGTATATATTGTGGTCGAAAAGCCTACGGAGACAGATTCACGACATGACGGGATGGGGGAAGACACACGATGTAACAATCGCTACGGAGCTCAGGAAAGGGCGCCGAGCGTCGACACCGGTCTACGAGACGGACCTCGGAGCCGCCTACTGCGGTGACTCCCTCAAGGTGCTCAATAGCAGGCCCATGCAGGAGGAGCGAGGCAAAGTCCAGCTCGCGTTCACCTCCCCTCCGTTTCCTCTGAACACTAAGAAGAGCTACGGCAACTTGCAGGGGGAAGACTACATCCGGTGGTTCGCCAAGTTCGCTCCCCTTCTGCGTGATATGGTAACGGAGGATGGCTCCATCGTCATCGAGATCGGCAACGCCTGGATGCCGGGCCAGCCGACGATGTCCACGCACGTCTTGGAGGCGTTCCTGCGCTTCCTCAAGAAGGGCGACCTGCACCTCTGCCAGGAGTTTATCTGGTACAACCCCGCCCGGCTGCCATCGCCGGTTGAATGGGTGAACAAGGAGCGATCACGGGTCAAAGACGCCTTCACCCGCATCTGGTGGATGTCCCCAAATCCGCGCCCGAAAGCCGACAACCGGAAGGTGCTGCGCGAATACAGCCCAAGCATGAAGCGCCTAATCGAGACCGGCAAGTACAACGCCGGGGCCCGGCCGTCCGAGCACCACATCGGCGCGGAAAGCTTCAAGGCGGACAACAATGGAGCGATCCCGCCAAACGTCGGTGGCGTGGACGCGCTCCCCTCTATGGACGGTGTCATCACCCCGAAGGGTTTCGCGGAGTACCTCGTGGAGACAACCAACCTGCTGAAGGCGGCCAACACGCTCTCCAGCGACGGCTACCGCAAGTTTTGCCTTGACCGTGGTGCCCCAGTCCACCCCGCGCGGATGCCATCCACACTGGTTGAGTTCTTTGTCAAGTTTCTTACCGACGAGGGCGACCTTGTCCTAGATCCGTTTGCCGGCAGCAATACCACTGGGGCCGTGGCGGAGGGCTTGGGTCGCCGCTGGCTGTCGGTCGAGGCGGATTGGACCTACGCGGCTCACTCGATCGGACGCTTCAAACCGGACTCGGTCACAGCGACGTGCGAGGGCTTCCAAGTTTCGAAGGTCGAGCAGGAGCCCTCGCAGTCCGTCGACGACGGTCAGGCCACCGCCGCGTCGTCTGTGTCGTCTTCGGAGATGCCACTCTTCACCTCCTGAGCTGCCATCATGGCCGCCATTGCCGCAAGCCGGCAACGCTCTTGGCGGCCCATCTCTGCCGCGACCTCCTCGTCGGCGACTTCCTCCGCGGAGGCCTCCTCGTCCTCGTGCTTGAGCAGCGCGTGCACCGCCAGCCAGAGCTTGTACCGCTGCTCGAAGGATAGGGCCATCGCCGGGCTTCGCTGCTCCAGCTTTCGCCTCTCATTTGCAAACCTGGGGAAGGCCGTGGAGTAATAAACGATGAGGACGCCCTCCGAGGTCATCTCAGCCGAACTGGCGTGCCGACGCACGTCCCTGTCTTCCGCGTCGCCCGCCACGTAGAGCCAGTTCTCGTCGTCAGGTCCCCCGACGGGCTCGAAACGAAACTGTGGGAAGGGGTTCTTCCTCTGCCCCTCTTTGGGCTTCGGTTGCTCAACGATGGAATACTCCCGCTCGTCGCTCAAGGTCGTTGCTCCCGGCCGGTAGAGTTCGACGCGGATGCTGCCCGAGCTGCCGAGTGCGATTTCGGTCTTGGCTCTCACGCCGATGCGGAAGCGGCCTCCAATGATCGGGCTCGTGGCATAAACTCCGAGATCGTCGCCCACGATGACGTTCAGCCTATTCTTCGCGGGATCGTCCGGGTCGTGGTAATCGGAGTTCGCGTCGGTCTCGAGGCGAACCATGCGCCGTTGTCCCGCGTGGAACTTGATCGGCTTGTCCGGGTCTGCAACGATCCGCACAAAGGTCGGAGGGTCACTGGGCTCGATCGGCTCTGGCGGCTTAGACTCGCCTCCGCCGCCTTTAGGCTTGTCGTCGCCCGCGTTGGAGGCGGCCGCGCCGCCGACCTCGGCCACGGCCGGACCGGTAATGCGTAGCAGACGAGCCACTTGCCGCTGGATCTGCTTCTCTGCCGCGTCGTCCTTGTCGCGAAGGCTTTCGTCGCGGGCCTTCTCGTTAAGGCGGCGCAACTCGTCGTCCGCCTTCAGCAGGCTGATGATCTCCTCCTGAATAGTGCTCTGGATAAAGCCTTCTCGCCACTGTTCCCGCGTGGAAGAGAACAGCATCCGCTTCGCCTGTGGGGAGAGGCGGTCGCAGTTCACGTGAACGATCAGGCGCCCCTGCTTCTGAAGGTAGAACAGGTCGGCGTCTTTCTGGATCAGGCGTCCCGTGATCTCGCCCTGATTCTGACCGTTGTGCGTTAGGACGATGGGCTTGGTATTGTCGACGAAGGCCCGCGACGGAGCCTCGTTCGAGGGCTTGCCGTCCTTTTTCAGCTTTCTGGAGAGGACCCAGTATTCGACCCCGATCTCCCCGTGGTCGCCGAGCGAGACGTTGAAGGTCGGGAGTCGGTAGTCGATATCGGGCCCCTTACCGCTGCCCTCGTCTCCGTCGTCCACAGCGCCATTCAGAGCGTTCCGTGAACCTTTGATCGTCCGGTTCCAGCCGTGAACCTGGTTTTCAAACCGGATGGGCGCCACAGGGTCGAATAGGACCCGCTGGAGCGCACCGTAGAGGCTCTTTGGCCCGATGGATGATGTGTAGCCAGACAGGTCGTAGCCAAAGTGCTTCACCACCGTCCCACGCTCCGGATCTCCGTCGCGCGCTTTGGCGACAAGCAACCCACCGTCCCGGGTGAGGTATACATATCGGCCCGTCTTGTACTGATCAGCCGGCAAGTCCTGATACCAGATCACCGTGAAAGCAATTTCGTCGGACTCGGCGGCGCGGGAGACGATCAGTACATACTTGGAGAATACCAAGGTGCTCGAACCACCCTGTCCGTAGGTTCCGGCAAGGTAGTGCTTCTGGATCTTATTGCTCTCATTAAGGCTTAGGATCGTGCCTTCCATCTGGTCCGGTGCGATCCCCGTACCCCTGTCGATCACGGTCAGGAGCCGAGATTGCCAACCTTCAGCCTCCTCAAGGCGAACTACAGTCTCAGCGGCAAGCCGCTGCCTGTCGCCTGGGCCGAGCGCGGACAGCCCCCCTTTCATTGGTACTCCCAGCCAGTGGGCCGCAGCCTCACGTGGTGAGCCGCTCTTCGGTTTGCCGCCGTGCTGGCTATGCTCGTACTCGAGGATCGCATCGTGTGCGTTCGTTACCCGTTCGATGGCGGAACGAGCCGGGTCGCTTGCGACCTCAATCGCACCACGGTTGTTGTCTCTCCGACCGAAAGGTACGAGGTCGACATTCGGGTTTTCCCTGTAGTCCGCCAAAGCCGCTCTGACTTCCTCCACGTTTTCGGCGGCGATGAGCCGGTCCAGGAACTCTCGGTTATCCATCTGCTCCTCCCCACTTACAGCTTGATCTTCGCGCCGAATTTTCCCTTGGGCGAAGCGAAGCCCGCCTCGGCCTCGGACACAGCGTCCTTGTGCGCTTTAATGACCTTTCGAACCTCAGCGTCGTCCCATTCGTAGATCGAGCGGTTCGATAGGTTTCCAATACGCCCAATGGCATCGAGAGCCTTGTTGGTCCGGCTCTCTGCGAGGTCGGGAAACTTCTGATTGCTTGGCGCTCACGCCGCTGGTTTCGTGGCTGCTTCCATCCATGTTCGCCTCCTTGCGAAAGCGATTCCGTCACATATGCGACGGCCTGACAATCGAAAAGCTGCGCACTAGGGCGCATTTTGTCAATCATTATGGCCAATTATGTCTTCAGACATGCTTAAATCTATTAGGGAGTAATGCTGAAATAGTGGTGAATATACTACTTGAAGTGAGTCAAACCCCATCACGAAAAGGCGCGCCGATTGCGCCCTAAGTATTGGCTTGAATTTAATAAGTTGGGGGTGGGATTGGTGCTTGCTACGCTCTCAGCGCTTGGAGTAGGGCCGTCGGCTCACACGTGCCTCAGCCCCTTGTGAACTGTCGTTTCCACTCCACGGGCAACGGCTCTAGCACCTGAGCGAGCGTCACCTCCAGCCACTGCTTTCCATCCAAGATGCCCTCGATGATGCCAGGCGCGAGCAGTGTGAGCCGCAGAACGCAGGTCATGTAGGAGGGCGCGATGCCCTCCCGTCCGGCCAGTTCGCCGATGGTGGCGTATTCGCCCGAATCGAGCATCCGCTTCCATCGGAACGCACGGGCCAGCGCCTTGATTAGCGTGCTGTCCGTCCGGCGCGGCTTCTTGGCGCCCTCGGGTAGCTGCATTTCCTTCCGCCCGCCGCGCTTCCCCAGGCGGAACGGGACATGGAGCGTCACAGTCTCCGGGATCGGCGTGCTGCGGGTCATGCGGCCGCCTCGATGCCGCCAGCTAGCATCTCACGCGCGAGGCTACCGAGCCCGTCGACGTAGAGCCGTACGTGCAGGTCGTCCGAACCGATGTCGACGCGCTCGACCAGCAGCGCCACGATGCGGGCCTGTTCGGCGGGGAAGAGTTCGTCCCACAGCCGGTCCAATTGCTGCAGAGCTGCGCGGCGTCGGCCTCGGTGATGTTGTCGGCATGGGCGCGCGCCGCCTTCTGCGTTCCCGCCACGATCTCGGGCTGGCGGAAGGCGGTGCGCAGCTGGTCGATGACCGCGGCCTCGATCTCGCCCGCAGGCACACGTCCGACTGGGCACGAGCCGGCGCTGTGCTTCAGCACTGTCTGGCTGACATAGTAGCGGTAGTGCCGGTCGCCCTTGCGCGTGTGCGTCGGGGAGAAGGCGGCCCTGTCCGGGCCGAACAGCAGTCCCTTCAGCAGCACATGCGTCTCGGCGCTTGTGCGGCCGGCGCGTTTGCGCGGTCTCCCCCGCAGAGTGGCGTGGACGCGGTCCCACGTCTCGCGTTCGATGATGGCGTCGTGCTCTCCGGGGTAGCTGTCGCACTTGTGGACCGCCCCCAATTGTGTGCCGCCGGCGCGCGAGTGGTGGTGCTCCATGACAGTCTCGCCTAACTGCCGGCCGCAGAGGAAGATCTCGGCATCCCGTGGAACTGGCGCATTGGCCTTAAAAGCCAGTCGGTCAGCGACGAGACCTATGTGGTGCAGGCCTTCACGCCCGACGGTGCCGGGTGCGACCCTTCTCCGTAGCGCATGTCGAGCAGTCATGGCTCACGCCGCCTGTGCCCGGCGATCTCACCATCCGCTTGACCCTCCGGTCCCGCGCGCTCTCGACCAAAAACTTGGGCGGGCTTGAGATGCCGCTCAGCGAGGAACGGGAAGCCTACGAAGTCAAGATTCTCGACGGCGCGACCGTCAAGCGGGTGCTGAGCGCATCAATCACCAGCATGGTCTACACGTCTGCCGACCAGACCGTCGATTGGGCTGCGCCGCTCGGTGCCGGCGACACGCTCGACCTTCGCATCTTCCATCTCTCTGCCCTCATCGGGCGGGGTGCGCCGTAAACTGTCACGCTCACATTCTGAAGGCTTTCCCATGACCGACGCGATGACATATCTTCTACTGCCCTACATCATTGCGGCGCAGGCTCAGAAACACGTCACCCATAACGAGGCGCCGCGACTGCTCGACGGGCTCGTCCAACTCTCGGTTCTTGAGCGCGACATGACCGCGCCGCCCGCCAGCCCCGCCGACAGGGACCTTTAGATCGTCAGCTCGGGCGCGACCGGCGACTGGGCGGACTGGGACCTGAACGTCGCGTTCTGGACCCACGGCGCGTGGCTGCGCCTGCCACTCCGAACCGGCTGGCGCGCACGGGTCGAGGACGAGGGCCTGCTGCCGGTCTATGACGGTGCAGGTTGGATTGGCACATTGCCCGCAGCGCTGCAGAACCTCGTGTTGCTGGTGCTGGGCTCCACGGGGGACGCATCGAACCCGTTCTCGGCCAAGCTGAACGCCGCACTCTGGACGGCAATGGCCGTCGCCGAGGGCGGCACCGGCGATCTGTTCTACACCATGAACAAGGAAATGGCCGCCGACGATCTCAGCCTCACGCTGCAAACCGGCTTCGTGGCTTAGGTGCTGGTGGGCCCGTTGGGCTCCGACAAGTTCCGCCTCGCGGTCTCGGCCGATGGCAGCACCTTCTTCGACGGGCTGAGCGTCGACAACGCCAACGGCATCGTCGACCAGCCCCGGCTGCCACGGTGCAAGACCTGCACGAACTACGACGACCATGTCGGTGTGGGGGGGGCTTGGACGTAGATCGATCTGAACAACAATGACTACAACTACCAAGGTGTGTTCGACGCCGGAACCAACCTGTTCACGGCCCCTTGGACGGCACATACCTTTTGGGCGCGACGCTGCTCTGCTAGATCAATTCCAGCACCTCGGCTCGGATGCGCGGGCGGCTCGTGCTGAACTGCGTGACCGAAATCCGCGGCTCAATCGCCGAGGTCAATGGCACGTATGTCTCGGAAGTCACGGCCCTCTGGCTGTGGACGATGGTGGCGCTGACGGCAGGTGATGCCGTCGGGCTATAGGGATATTTCCGCGCGCATGATGGGCACTTCGCGGGCGATCACACGTCCTTGTGGGGCTGCAGAACAAGGTGGGAAACACAGCCACACCCTTGGAGCATTTAGAATACCCCGAGCAAGCGACGGAGTTGAAAATAACTCAAAACCTGCGCTAACCTCTGTTATATTCTTTCTGAGTTCTGAACATGTTTGAGGGTTGGATCTTTGCAAAGCATCATGTTTGCTGGAGCGTTTATACTTTTTTTCGCAGCAATTTCTGAGGCTAGTGAGTTAATTGTTCCAGAAGGTGGTCGGGTTGAATTACCAGCTGGGCTAGCTGAGATTAAGTACGAATTCCTAAGCCTTGGCACCAATGCATCGCTGGTAATCCCGCAAAGTTATGCCGGCAAATCGTTGACGGTGCGCGTAAGTCGTTTTGAGGCGTCGAAAGGTTCCGCCATCTATCAGATGTTCGACCGGCGCGCGAAAATGGGGGGGCAAGGTGGTCAGGGCGGGCAGCCCGACTACGGCCAGAAAGGTCAAAAAGGCGGGAGTGGCAGCCCAGGGGCCGAGGGGGCGGACACCGTACAGTTGACGCTGGAACTGGGCATCGCTGCAATTGACGGTTTAAAGGTCGTCTTGCGTTCGCAAGCAGGGGGCCATGGCGGTCAAGGCGGTAAGGGCGGTTTAGGCGGCGGATCGCGATGCGGCCTTTCGCGAAGCAATGGAGATCCCGGCGGCGATGGTGGCATCGGTGGAGACGGCGGTCCTGGTGCAGCCCCCGGCAATGTGCGCCCGCTGATAGTGCGCTGGTGGCCGGTCGACGATGCCATCCCATATTTTCGAAATGGGCAACCCGTACAAATGAGCTTAAACTTGCAATCAGGTCAAGGTGGCTGGGGCGGACCCGCGGGCATTCCCGGAGACGGCCACGGCGGCCGTAGATGCGGCTGTGTCTTCGGGGAATGCGCTTGGGAAGTGCCGTCAGGCGCCGCCGGTACGGAATTTGGCGCCGGGGGTAAGCCTTACACGGCAGCGGGAGCGATCACCCAGCCGCAATTCCAAGCTCTGGCCTTCGCACAATGACGCGCTACGCGGGAACCGTTCTGGCAGCCGCCCTTGTCGCCACAACCGCTGCGGCGGGTGTCGATGATCTCGGTATCCAGAGCCGAGTCGCAGAAGATGGCCTGACGGTGGAATTCGTCGTTTCCAACCCTGATCCCGTGACCTATCGCTGTTCAAGCATTCACGTGGACACCCTCTATGGCGGTGGGAGCGGCATTCCGCCAGTCGGTCCACTTTTTTCAACGGTCGAAGACGTTGTGATCGCTGCGCAGCAGATCGGACAGGTGTTCCGTCAGAACGACGCGGATGTCGCCGCGCTGCGCACGCAGTTCCCTCTGATCGAGTCCGTCTCGAGCCTTGGGCAGATAAGCCAGTTCTGCAGCGCGGATAGCGAGCGCTTTGTTGGTGCGCTGATCCTCGATGATCAATCTGGGTGCGGAGACGACAGGACGCTCTCGAAAATATATAGCGTGAACACGCAAACTGGCCGTCTTTCGGCCATGGCGCCTCCGGCGGTTTGGCAATTTGAAAGCGCCCGGGTCTGGTCCTCGCAAAGTCTGCCAATCGCTTACGCGCTCTATGCAAAAGGCCAGCAGCCGGTCCTGCACGCCTTGGCGCTGACCCAAGGTGCGCTTGCGCCCCGCGGACAACTGTTCCTTCCCGAGGCGCCGCGGATGACGGATGCGAACGGTCTCTCGCAATCAGTGGATCTGGCGGGAGCAGCTTTTGTCGGATCTTGGCTTGCGTTAGTCTATTCGCCCTTTCCGTCGCAAGCTGCGCGGGCGTCAAACGTGGTGATCGACTTAATTTCCTTGGATTCCGAGACCGGCACGCCGGGAGCCGCAGAGCGGATCACCTTGACAGCGGCTCCCTTCGCCGGCATCGCAAGCGAACTCTTTGTGGCCACAACGATCGCCGGCGAGCTCTCGCTGTTTCTCGTGCCAGTGCCAGTTTACCCAAACAACATAATCGGCGGTGTTCCGATCTTGTCAGAAACGCCAGTCGACGAGTTCGAGGACCTGCACGGCCGGCTTTTCACGACTGCGAAGACCGCTTTGCGGATCGACGTCTTTCAAGACGACGACGGCCCTCCTGCCTTCGCCATTCCGCCGAATGATGGGCCCGTGCCGTTCCCCGACTGGACGGCGACTTTCAACGACGCGATGGCGTTGAAAGCTGGGCGACTGCCAGAGCCGTCCGCGCATACTCGAATTGCTAATTACGCCCTTGCCCTCGCGCCAGGAAAGGGTCTCAGAGATCTGCAGCTTCTTGTGTTGCAGAATGATGGTAGCCTGCCGGTTCTCTCGGATCGTGATGCCGGGTTCTGCGATGCGCGCGTGCTGGCTGTTGTACCGCGCGCCGATGGAATGGGTGCAGCGGACGTAAACGCAACGGATGCCTCAGGGCGCAGCCTTCTGCATTACGCCGCGACGCGCGGGAACCTGTCTAAGGTGGCGGTATTGATCGCTCGCGGCGCCGATGTGTCATTGGTCGACAACGAAGGCTTCACGCCTGTGATGCGCACGGTCGCCGGCAACCATGGCGCGGTGCTCGACCTGCTACTGTCCGAAGGTGCAGATACAGCACGCGACGTGCCCAGCCCGTTCGGCCCACCGACGTCTTTTGCCTTCTTTCTGGTCAGCCAAGCCTGTGACACATGCCTTGAACCACTCGAGAAAGCAGGCATATCCCTCGACCCGTTGGAAACACCCCAGGGCAGGCTGTCTCTAGAACAGACGGTGTGTAGCCAGGCGATGTTTGGCCGCGCAATGTTAAGCCGGCGCTTTCCATCCGACGAGATGTTGCAAAATATGCCCGCGAACCTACGCGAAAAACTCAAGGCAGAGCGCGAAGCTTATCTGGCTCTCGATACAAAGGAAGACAGACTCGATCGCATGATCAGTGCGCTTGGTCTCTCCTGTCCGGCGCGGTGAACCACACGTGACTATGCCAACCGCACTCCGTCGGACCCTTTGCAGCGGCCTGCTTTTCCTCTGGTCCAGCATGGCGGAGGCGGATCCATCAAGCATCTGTGCAAGTGCTATCGCTTCGGCTGCGAAATCACCCACGCCCGGCGCTCTTCTGAATGCCGTTCGGTTGGGTGATACCGGCGCTGTCGAAACGCTCTTGAAGGCAGGTGCCAACCCAAACGGGCGCGCCAATGGGGATCCGGCCAGACGCACGATCTTTGCCGTAGCCGCGGCGCGATCGGACGGCGCGGCGATAGTGAGCCTTCTCTGGCAATACGGAGCCTCGCCTTTCATTCTCGACAGTGTGGGTCGACGTCCGATCGACGGCGCGCACGCGGCAACCAGAACGCTTTTGGATGAGTGGGACACGGCGCTGAAACCCGTTTCGACAGCGCTGCTGGACCGTTGGCGCAGCGCGGCGGTCGCCGGCGATCTCGAGACCTTATGCGCGGATTTCGACCGGCATCGGCGCTTTTCGCTGCCCGCCTCGCTGCAGGACGGGGTTTTGGCCGGTGTCGTCACGCAGGACGTCCCGCCGGCTGTCTTGCATCTGCTGGGCCGGGGCACGGTCGAGATCGATGCAGCGGGCCGGTTTGGCACGCCGCTTCAGCTTGCCGTTGCCTCAGGCCGCACCGAGGCGGTCACCGCGCTTTTGCGCGCGGGCGCGGCCGCGGACACCCCCGATCGGTTTGGCAGGCGCTCCCTTATGATGGCCGCAGCGGCTGGACGCCGCGACATCGCCGCCGCATTGCTGCAGGCGGGAGCCAACCCGCAATTGCGGTCGGGGTCGCAGGGCACCGCGCTTGTCGCGGCCGCTTTCGCCGGGCATGCCGAAACGATGGACGTTCTGCTGCAGGGGGGCGCCTCTGCGAATGCCAGCCGCGACAACGGCGAAACCGCGCTGGCCTTGGCCGTGTCGGGTGGGCATGCTGCGGCGATGCGCGTGCTTCTGCGCAACGCCGCAGATCCGAACGGCCGCGATGCAATGGGCCGGCCGGCCGCAGTTATTGCGGCGCAAGCCGGGGCCTTCGATCTGGTGTCCGACCTGCTTGCGGCCAAGGCCGACCCGATACTGGGCGCCCCGGACGGACAGACCCTGCTCGCGCTCTTGCGGGACCACAACAACCGGCCCGTCGGCACGCCCGGTTCGGTAATCACGCCGGATGTCGCGGGCTTGTCTTCGCATCAGGATCAGATCCTCGCGGATGCGCCGCCGGGCCCTAACCGGGTTGATCCTGTTTTTCCCTCTGAACTGGATGCAGACGGTGATGGCGGGATCGGCCCGCCGATCGCGCAGTACCTCGACCGGCTCGCGCAGCATGCGCGGTCAGAAGAGCATCGCGCCCTTCGCACCCACTTCCAGGCAGCGCCGCCCGACGGCACGGTTGATGAAAGGTTGCGGGTCATCGCGGATCAGGAGCGGCAATTCTTGGCGCGCCGTGCCGCCCTGCGCCAGCAGAAAGACGTGCTATTGGCCGATCGCGCGCGGTTGTCGCAGACCGTTCTGGACCTGCAGGCGCAGCTGACCCGCCTTGACAAGGCGCGGGCAGCCAAACGTGCGGACGTCATGGCGCGTGTGGCTGAATTTCAGGCGCTGCTCAACCAGTATTTGCAAGCCCGCCAAGAGGTGCTTTCGATCACATCGGATCTCGAGGCGCTGCACGAGGACTTCGTGATGGGCAACGACGCTCGCTTTGACAGGCTGGGCGAGGCGCGCCGCAAGGCAAAACATGCGGCATCCGAGATTTCTGAGGAAAGAGAAATATATGCCTCATTGCGCAACGACCTTCGAACACTCCATTCTGAAGAAGTCCAGAACTTGCGCGGTGAAGTAGCAGAGCGCGAAAGTCGATTGAGAGACGAACTGGTCGAACTTAGTGAGGCAGAGCGGAAGGTCGCAAGAGCAGAGCGACTACAGTCAATGGCCAGGGTCGCTTTGCAAAACCATCTTGCTGCCTGTGACGCCGCAAATGAAGCGCAAAGAACACATTGCCACAATCCGGATACATGCGGATTCATGGCAAAGCGAGATAGCATCGAGACGATACTGAGTTCAGCCCAGAGCGAAGTTCAAACCGTCGGCGCAAGTATTGCGCAAACAAGAGCCCTACTTGATGACGAACTTCGTCTCTTTCGAATTCAACGTCAGTCGATTGACGACCAACTGGCGCGAGATCTGAACGAGCTGAACCACGACGAGCGCCTCGACTTGCGCGAGTTGGAGCGTGAGTATGCCGACGCGCAGACGCTGATTGCCCGTCACACCGTGGATTTCGAGGCGCGGCGCGCCTTGCTCGAAGAACTGGCAAAGGAACGCGAGACCCATATCGCGGATCGCTACGGGCCCGATCACGACCGGCTTTATGGCGCCATGGTCACCTTCGTCGGCGGCTGGCGCAGCGGCCGGATTGTCGCCGGCGAAGCGCTATGGGGCTATGCCGAGATCGAGAAAATCGGGCAGTCCATGGACGCGGCCGGCATCAGTGCACCCGGCTTTGCCGAGATGCGCACCGTTATGGCAGGACTGGATCTGGTATGGCAGATCTTTGGTGCCGATCATCTGGCGCAACTTGCGCTGTCGGTCGCCCTGTCGGACGATCAGACAAGGCTGCAGGCGGCCCAGGACGGTTTGGCCGGCATCGCCGGTAATCTCGATACGCTCGACCGTGCCCTAGACGCGTTGAGGCTGGAGCGGGAAGAGCTGATTGCCTATGGCGACGGCGCCGCAGCGCCAGCGCTGGAGGCAGCACTGCGCCTGTCGGACGAACGGATCGCGGTCACGAAGGAACTGTTGACCGAAGCCTTCAGCGCGGCCGCGGTGCGCACCCTGTCGGCCACCGACCTCACCGGCGGCACATGGGGGGCCGAACTTCGACAAATGACGGGGAAGCCTTGGCTCAATCCCTTGCTGCGTCGCGTCGCGGAATTGCCCCAGCCTGTCGCCAATGGCACGGAGCTGGGAGATCCCAAACCCGACGTTTTGGATCTGACACTGCTCACGCCAGCGGGGGCCGAGGGTGTCATCGCTGCGTGGCTAGCCGAGATCGACTTCGACGCGACGGCATGGAATACTGCGGTCCCGACGCAAGGCAACGCGGCTCTGCGCGCGGTATTCTTTGCGGCGCTGCGGGACAGCGCGCGGTTCGACCGTGCGCGATTCAAGGCCGGAGGCCCGCCAGCCTATCGCTTGACGACACCGCAGGGCAGCTACTGGATACGCGAAGACGGTAGCCTGCTGAGCTTTCTAGACACCGATGTCGCACCGCTCTTCGAATACGCTTTCACCGTCCCGGCAGGCACCCTTCAGGGCGACATTCTGAGATCCGCCTATGCGGACTTCGTTTCGGGGATGAAAGGTGGCTTCGCCGCGCTTCCGCCCGAACGCAAACGCCTTGCGGTCGCCATCGAGGCGGCGCTGCGTACCTTCGACCAGAAAGAACATGAACGGTTGGTCGTTGCGGCCGGAGACGGGCTCAAAGACATGGTGCGGTTCTTGGTATCGGCGGCGCCTGCCGGCCAATTCGTCACGATCACCAGCGTGGTCTTCGATTATGCGACCTCGGACGAGCTCGGGTTCTGGGAGGCGGTTTTCACGGTCGGACTGGAACGTTGGGGGTGGAACAGCCTGTCGAAATTTCGGCCAATCACCCTGCGGGCGTTCTATCCCAATTCTGAAGAGGCCGCCGTCGAGGTCGCGAAAGTGCTGATCAAGGACGGGCTTTTTCACCAAGACAGGCTGATTGGCGGGCTTGGTCTGCATGACGAAGCGCAGCAGCTCGAAGTGCAGCGACAGGCTGAAACCTTACGAGTTCTTTTGTCCCAAGCCGCGGATTTTGTCGAGGCCGAGGAGCCAGCACCTCCAACCACTCAGTCTCGCTGGTCCAGGGGGGCACCAGTAATCGAGGCTCGGCTGGCTGCCCCGGTGATCCTTACGAGATTAGCGAACACAGAGCGCGAGCTATATGTGACGGGTACGGTTACGCCACAAAGACTTCAAAGACTCGAGCGGTGCCTAGGCTTGGACCTCGAAGTCGAGTTGCGTCGCTCTTCAGTAACGGGTGCCATATTTATGGGAGTTGCTCGCAACGAAGACGAATCCTGCATGGTCATTATTGAACCTTAAAGCGAAATCAATTACTTAGGTGATTGACTTTCAGCAGACAGCAGGCTCGCGTTGAGACCAGAGTGCAGTGGGCTTTCTTAGGTAAATGGAGAGAAGGTTCGACGCCGGTCCCGTTCCCACCGCCAGCCGGCTTTTTTGCATTGATCCTGAGCGTTTTGCCCTCGCCGGAACCCCTTGTTTTCATAGGTCTGACGACGCCCTCCCTCCGGAAGGATTCCTGCCTACCAACCGCCCCAACCCTCAGATGTCGAGGCCGAGATCGAGCGTGGGCGCGCTGTGGGTCAGCGCGCCGACGGAGATGTAGTCGACGCCCGTGGCCGCGACCTCGGCAATGCGGTCGAGCCGCATGGAGCCCGAGGCCTCGAGCCGCAGGCGGCCGTGGGTCATTGCGACCGCGGAGCGCAGGGTCTCGGTCGACATGTTGTCGAGCAGGACCGCATCGGCGCCGCCGTCCTCCAGCACTTCGCCAAGCTGGTCGAGACTGTCGACCTCGATCTCGACGCGCACCATGTGCGAGGCCTGCGCCCTGATCGCGCGCAGAAGCGGGGCGATGCCTCCCGCCGCGGCGATGTGGTTGTCCTTCACAAGGATCGCGTCCGAGAGTGAAAACCGGTGATTGAAGCCACCTCCGTGCAGAACCGCCTGTTTCTCGACGAGGCGCAGGCCGGGGGTCGTCTTGCGGGTGCAGGTGATCCGGGCGGCGGTGCCCTGGGTCTCGGCGACATAAGCCGCGGTGGTGGTGGCGATCCCGGAGAGCCGGCCGGCGAAATTCAGCGCCACGCGTTCGGCGGCGAGGAGGGCGGCGGCCTCTCCCTCGATCTCCATCAGCACCTCGCCCGGGCGGACGCGGGCCCCGTCCAGGCAGTGCGTGGTCACGGAGAGAGCCGGGTCGACAAGCTGGAAGGCCATCCGGGCGATCTGCATGCCCGAGACCACGCCCGCCTCTCTGCTCGTAAGACGCGCCCGAGCCCTCGTGCCGGGCGGGATGACCGTCCGTGTGGTCAGGTCGCCCGAGGTCCCGAGATCCTCGAGCAAGGCCGCGCGCACCAGTGGGTCAAGGATCAGGTCGGGAAGAGGCGGGACGGGCATCGGGAGTTTTCCTTCGATCTGCGGTTGGACCGGGCGGGCCTTTTCGACGGGTGGGGCAAGGTGGGAACCCCTGCCCGAACGGAAGTTGCCTCGAACGTCCTGCGGTCCGGCATGTCCTCAGGCCTGCGCTTGCCGGGACAGGTCGATCATCCGCTCCACGGCGCGTCGGGCGGGTTTGGCAAGACTCGCATCGACCTCGACGACACCCTGCATGCTGTGCAGCGACCAGAGCACCTTTTCGAGCGTGATCTTTTTCATGTGCGGGCACATGTTGCAGGGGCCCACGAACTCCACTGCCGGATGCGCGTCGGAGATGTTCGAGGCCATGGAGCATTCGGTCACCAGAAGCGCCTTGCCCGGCTGCTCGCGGGTCACATAGTCGATGATGCCATGCGTCGAGCCGGAGAAATCGGCCTCGGCGATCACGTCCGGCGGGCACTCGGGGTGCGCGATGATGCGGGTGTCGGGTTGCCACTCCCGAAACTCCTGCAACTCGCGCGCGGTGAACCGTTCGTGCACGATGCAGGACCCGTCGTGCCAGACCACGGTCTTCTGCGGCACCTGCCGCGCGACGTTCTGGGCCAGGTATTTGTCGGGCGCCATGATCACCGTCTCGGCGTCGAGCGCGGCGACGATCTGCGCGGCGTTCGAGGAGGTGCAGCAGATGTCGGAGGCGGCTTTCACCTCGGCCGAGGTGTTCACATAGGTCACCACCGGCGCGCCGGGATAGCGGCGGCGCAGCCCAGCGATGTCTGCGGGCGTGATGCTCTCGGCCAGCGAGCAGCCGGCGTCCATGTCCGGGATCAGCACGGTCTTGCCCGGGTTCAGGATCTTCGAGGTCTCGGCCATGAAATGCACGCCGCATTGCACGATCACATCGGCCTCGATCTCGGCGGCGGCGATCGCCAGCTGCAGGCTGTCGCCAACGACGTCGGCGATGCCGTGGTAGATCTGCGGCGTCATGTAGTTATGCGCGAGGATGACGGCGTTGCGCTCGGCCTTGAGGTCGTTGATCGCCGCGACATAGGGGGCATGCAGGGCCCAGTCAGCCGGCGGAACCACCCGGCGCATGCGCGCGTAGATGGGGCCCAGCCGGTCCGCGGTCTCTGGCGAAGGCGCAAGGTCGTAGTGGTCGCCGAGCGTCTCGGCGATAGCGGCGTGATCCAGCATGTCGGAGGAGACCTTCCCGGAAAATTCGTCAAACGGCTGAGCCTGAACGGCGGGGCTCAGGCGGGCGTGCCTTGATTAGACGCAAGTTGACGTAGGGGCAAGTTGTGGTTTTCTGGGCGGGTCCGCGCGGGTGTCGCGGATGTCTCCGGTTTATGGACTGCGAAGCGCAAGCCCGGTCCGTATCAGCGCGGCGGCGCTGAGGGGGCGGTTCAGGCAGCCCCGCTTTGGCCTGCGCGGCGCAATGGAGACCCGCGGTAAGCCGTGCGACTTAACAATCGGTTATGGCCTGGAGACATAGTTTGATTTGAGGTTATCAAGGGCAGGGGCGATCTATGTCAGGTAATGTGACGGAGATCTGACCCGATGGCGACATCCGAGCTTCCCCTGGCCCCCTTCGACCAAGCCCTGACAGGCCTGGTCATCGCGGGCGAAACCAATATCCAGAACCGCGAGAACCCGGTCTCGGCGCTGGCGGGCGTGCTGCCTGTGCTCGAGGCCGCGGATCTCCGGTTCCTGCATCTCGAAGGGCCCCTCTGCGAACCCTCCGAGGATCCCGCCGACCCGGACATCCCGCACAAGGAGCGCTGGCGGCATTCGCATCCCGACATGGTGCGGGCGCTGACCGACGCGGGCATCGACGCCGTCAGCTGCGCCAGCAATGTCAGCTATCCGCAAACCGCCGCGCTGCGCAGCGCGCAGGTTCTGCGCCAGGCCGGCGTGGCCTTTGCCGGCGTCGGCGAGACCCGCGCAGCTGCCAGGCGGCCGGCCATCTTCCGGCACGGCGATCTGCGCATCGGCGTTCTGAGCTTCACCACCGTCTTCTGGCCGTCCCGCCATGCCGCCGACCGCGATACGCCCGGCACGGCGGTGATCCGTGCGGGCACGGCCTATCGTCCGGGCCGACGGGCCCTGGAGATGCCGGGCGCCCCGCCCGAGGTCGTCACCTGGGTCGAGCCCGCCGACGCCGAGGAGCTGCAGGCCGAGATCCGCGCCCTCAAGCAAGAGACCGACATCGCCATCCTGTCCTGTCATTGGGGGGTGTCGAGCTCGCCCGAGCCGACCGACTACCAGCGCCAGCTGGCGCGGCTGGCCATCGACGCGGGCATCGACATCGTCGTGGGCCACCACCCGCATGTGATCCAGCCGATCGAGTTCCACAACGGCAAGCCGATCTTCTACAGCCTCGGCAACTTCGCCTTCGATTGGCCCAAGATGCACGACCGCCACAAGGACGGTCTGATGTTGCGCTTCGATTTCGACGGATCGGAGCGGTGCCGGATCCGCCTGGTTCCGGTGATGCGCGACGCCGACAACCAGGTGACGCCGCTGAGCTTGTCCAGCGCCGATGGCGCGAGGATCGTCGCCCGGCTGAAGGAACTCTCGGGCGATGCCATCACCCTTACCGAAAACGCGCTGGACCTGACCCTGTCGGATCCCGCCGACGCCGCGCGGCCGAAACCGGACCTCGCACTGGAATCCCTCTGACCGAAAGGACCGCGACATGTCCGATATGCTGTCTCACTGGGCGATCTTCGAGGACGCCCGCAACATTGCCGTGCAGGACGACAAGTTCGACCCCGAACTGAGCCGCGTGATCGAAACCTACCTGGAATACGCCCGCCTCGGCACCGTCTCGCGCGGGGGGAACCAGTGGATGGGCCCGATCATCAAGAGGGCCCGCGCCGCCTGGGGTGAGGCCGAGGCCCATCCCGCCCAGGACCGCAAGCTGGCCTATGCGCTGGGCGGCCTGCCGCACCAGGCGATCGACAATGTCATCAAGCCCTATCGCAACATGGTCGTGCGCCGGGACGAGGCGCATGAGAGGCCGCTGGAGGCCGCCAACCGCTGGCTCTACGCCTACCATGACGCTTTCGTGCTGAAGAAGGTCTTCGGCGGCGGCGAGGACGGCGCCTTCTTCAACAAGTTTCTGCTGGCGGCGAACCCGACCTCGACCGGGCAGGCCATCGAGGACTACGCCCGCACCATGGTGCTGCGCGGCCTTCAGGGATTGCACACGCTGTCGCCCAATATCGAGGACATGGACGGCTGGCTCGATCGGAGCGTGGATTTCATCCAGCCGGTGACGATCGACATCGCGCGGCTCGTCGAGGGTTATGTCGACCCCGACCCCGACAAGATGCAGCGCTTCCGGATCGAAGAGGAATTCTACCGCGAGGACGACCCGGCCATTCAACTGGCCGAAGCCGTCCGGTCCGGTGCGCAGGTAGAGCAGGGCCGCATCGACGAGGTTGCGGCAGGCGCCGAGGCCAATCAAAGCGTCTACGGCCAGGCCCTGGCCATCGCCATCCGCTACATGCGCGAAGGGGCGAAGCTCTGGCGCGGCGAGACCGAGGAACTGGACACACCGAACTACGATACCGCCCCGTTCTGGGCGGAGCAGGCGGCAAAAGGCCAGGTCCGAAAGCAGGATGTGTCGGCGGCCAAGGCCACCGGCTAGGCGCGTCTAACGGGGAGCGGGGATATGGGCGGCATGTTCGCTCATCCACCGCTCTCCGACCGAGCGCAGGTGAAAGATCAGCCGCTCGGTATGCTTCGACAGGATGCGATTGCGTCCATGGATCACGAAGCAGGAGGTCTCCACCGCGGGACGGAAGGGGCGGATCGCCATGCCGTCCAAGGGGATGGAGCCGACGAAATAAGGGTCGACCAGCGCCACGCCCATGCCCGCGTGGACGAATTCCGCCGCGAGGCGCGAGTCCGCGATCTGGACCGCGATGCGCCGGTCGATCCCGTGCTCCTCGAAGACCGCGTCGAGGGACCGGCTGAGCGGTGAGCGGCGCCCCATCGTGATCAGGTCGACCTCCGCCAGCGCGCCGGGCGTGACCTCGTCGAGATCGGCCAGCGGGTGGTCCTCGGGCATGAGGCAGACAACGCCGCCGAGGGCGATCGGCACCGAGGTCAGATCCTCGACGTCGACGAATCCGTGCACCAGGCCGATATCGGCGTTTTCATTCAGGACCGAGGCCTCGACGCCCGCGCGGTTGTTCATCATCACGACCAACGGCACCTTGGGGTGGTCGCGGCGCATCGCGGCCATGCTTTCGACCAGGAAGCTGTCGGCGATCATCGACATCGAGGCGATGCGGATCGGGCGGCCCCAACCCGCCGCCAGGGCCGAGGTCAGCCTCTGGACGCTGTCGACATTGGTGAAGACACGGTCGAATTCTTCCGCCAGCAGAAGCAGCTCGGGTGTCGGGACAAGCCGCGAGCCGCGCCGCTCGAAGAGCTGCAGGCCCGTCCGGTCCTCCGCGTAGCGCACCATGCGGCTGATCGCCGGCTGCGAAATATTGAGCGCCTGTGCCGCCTTGCCCATAGTGCCGTGGCGCAGGATCGCCCACAGCATCTCCATTTGGCGCAGATTGATACGTTTGGCCGGGCCGCTCATGTCTACTCATAACATCCGGTTATCGGTGAACCAAGTGCGAGTATTAGTCGAATCGACAGATAGTGGATAATGTATGATTGTAAGCGCGTTTCAGGTGGGTCCGAAACCGGCCCCGGAGGAGCGGGCACACCGTGGCCAATGGAGGAGGACAGAATGGCACGCGACACTCAGACTCTCATGAGGACAGGCTTGGGCGTCACGCTCGCGGCCCTGCTTGCCAGCACCGGCACCGCGGCGCTTGCGCAATCCGCGACGGGGCAGGCGCCCATGCTCGACGCCTTGGTGGAAAGCGGCGACCTGCCGCCGGTGGCCGAGCGGGTCGGAACGGAGCCCTTCGTGCATGCGCCGGTCGAAGGGGTCCGCAGCTACGGCGGAACCCTCCGCCAGCTGTACTCGGGCGGGGGCGACGAAGCCGTGCTGTGGCTGTTCTACGGCTACGAGCCGCTTCTGCGCTGGAACCAGGACGCCGATGGCGTCGTGCCGAACATCGCCGAAAGCTACGAGGTGAACGAGGATGCATCCGTCTTCACCTTCGACCTGCGCGAAGGCATGCGGTGGTCCGACGGCCATCCCTTCACCGCCCATGACATCGTCTGGTTCTTCGATCACGTCCAGCCGGACGAGAACATCGACCCGACCAACCGCCTTCAGTTCCTGGTCAATCAGGAGGTCTCGGCGCGCGCGATCGACGATTACACCCTGGAAATCACGCTGGGTCAGTCCAACGCGATGTTCCCGATCCTGCTGGCGCAGCCCCATGCCAACTGGCTGGCGAACTATCCGCCGCATTACCTCGAGCAGTTCCACGGCGGGTTCAACGACGACGCCGGGGCCCTGGCCGCGGAGGAAGGCTACCAAAGCTGGTACGAGATGTTCCAGGACAAGCTCGATCCCTTCCAGAACATCGACAAGCCGACGATCAACGCCTGGGTCCTGACGCGCCCTGAATCCGACCCGACGCAGGTCGAATACGCGCGCAATCCCTACTACTGGAAGGTCGACGACGAGGGGAACCAGCTGCCCTATATCGACGGGGCCGTGATGGAGATCGTCGAGAACCGCGAGGTCATGCTTCTCAAGGCGGTCAACGGCGAGGTCGACTGGATCGCCCGCTACATCAACACCGCCGAGAACCGGCCGGTCTTCTTCGAGAACATCGAGCGCGCCGACCTCGACTACTTCGAGATCGTGGTCGCCCGGTCCTCGCCGATCCAGATCCACATGAACCGGACCGCGCAGGACCCGATTGTCCGCAAGGTGCTGAACGACCGCGACGTGCGGATCGCCATGAGCCACGCCATCGACCGCGAGGAGATCAGCCAGCTGATCTACGCGGGGCAGTGCAGCCCGGCGCATCAGACCTCTCCGCGTCCCGAGGAGGCGGCCTTCTACGACGAGGAGATGGGCACCCAGTTCACCGAACACGACGTGGCGCGGGCCAACCAGCTTCTGGACGAGGCGGGCTATGACCAGCGCGACTCCAAGGGGTGGCGGATGACGCCCGACGGCGAGCCGATCGCGATGATCGCCACGGTGCGGGCGGACCGTCAGCCCTATGTCGACATGATGCCCTTCCTGACCGAGGCCTGGCAGGAGATCGGTCTCAACGTCGAATGGCGCTCGGTGGAGAAATCGGCCAAGAACGCCTTCCGGGACTCCAACCAGCATCACATCCTGATCGATGACGGCGATGGCGCGTCCATGGGGGCCTACATCTTCCCCCGGGCCTATGTGCCGCTGCACCCCGACAGCGCCTGGATGACCGGCTGGGTGCATTGGGCGACCGGCGTGGGCAGCGATCCGCAGGAGCCGCCCGCGTGGATGAAGGAGGTCATCTCCCTGCACCAGGCGATGCAGAAGGAGCCGGACCTCGACCGGCAGAACCAGCTCTACCGCGACATCCTGGCGATCCACAAAGAGCAGTTCAACGTTCCCGGCATCTGCCTGCCGGCCAACAACATCGGCTTCCACACCAAGCGGCTGCGGAATGTGCCCGATGTGCTGCACGGCGGCACGGTCAACCTGGGCTTCCCGGGACCCGCGGCCCCCGAGCAGTTCGCGATCCTCGAAGAGTAACCTCCCTTACCTTCGGGTGAAGCAGCTGGGTGCGCCTCCGGGCGCACCCTTTGTCTTTGGGCCGGGCCGCGGTTTCGAATGGCCCAATCAGCGGCACAGCTCGAATTTCGGGGTATCTGATACGCGAACGCTCGGCCTGAGGGTCGGCGTAGGCGCTAACGTCCCAGGTCGCGCCGAGATGCTTAGACAGGCGGTGGCTCTGCAGGCGGTGTCAGCAAAACCCGGTCGTTGACGTCTGCCATCGCTGGGCAATCGACTGCGTGCAGGCGATCACCCTGTCCTGCCCCCGCCGCGTGACCGGCTCTGCGATCACCTTTGCCGGCGTTCCGCCGCAAGCGGGCGATAGGTGAACCGGCCGAAGTGCGCTTCCGCCGCCTCGCCGGAGGTGTCGAAGGCCGCCATACCCACGAAGGCCCCGGTGAAGGAGCCATGCGCACCGCGCCCGCCCTCGTCGGAGATCACCGAGGCATCGAGCACCGGGCCGATCGGCTGCCACGGCCCGTCCTGACGCCAAGAGAAGCGTTGCTCTGCGTGATCGACGCGCACGCGCAGCTCGACTGGGCCCGGCGCGACCGGCACCGGCTCGGGCAGGGGGAACGACACGCGAGCGTCGGGGAAATCCCCGGCGCAGGACATCAGGACAAGCGCCCGCCCGATCCCGGGCTCGTGACTGACCATCAGGGCGTGGTGCTTGAAGCGGTTGTAATAGGTCGTCAGGCCTGCGTTCTGCTGGTAGCTCACGGGGTCGAAATGATCGAGCCGCGCCTCGGCCTCATAGGCGAAGTCTTCCTGTCGGCGCGCGACCAGCGACTGTTCGAACCAGCTGCCGATGCCTTCCCGGCCGATCAGGGTGAGCCCTTTCGAGACGCGAAAGATCCGCTCGGGATGGGGGGTGCGCAGCCATTGGAAGTCCAGGGGCAGGTCCGGGCCGGCGAAATCGTAGGTCACCTCGCGCCGGGGCGCGCGCCGCACCGCGCCGGGGGTGGGCACCTCGCTGCGGACCCGGAGCCCGCCCGCTTCGAGCCAGGGCCAGTCGTCGCGCCAGACGATCCGCTCCAGACCGGTCTCGCGTCCGAGCGGGCAGAACCGGCCCTTGCCGTCGGGGCCCGGGATCGGGCGGCCCATCAGGAAGCTGTGGTACTGCGCGCCCCAGTGGGTCTCGAGGTATTGCCCGTGCCCGGTGCGCTGTATGGGCGCCTCGGGATCATCCTTCGCCGTCATCAGGTAGTTTTGCGGGTGGGTCTCGAAGGGGCCGTGAAGCTCGCGCGACCGGGCGTAGGTCACCGCGTGGTCGAAGCCTGTCCCGCCCTCGGCGGTGGTGAGGTAATACCAGCCGTTGCGCTTGAAGAGATGCGGCGCCTCGGTCAGGCCCAGCGTCGTGCCGGCGTAGATATTCGTGACCGGGCCGGTCAGCCCCTTTTCGGGCGACCATTCCTGCAAGAGGATTCCGTCGAAACTGTCATGCGCGGGATTGCCGCCGGTCCCTGGGCTGCGATGGTTCCAGCGCATGTTCACGAACCATTTCCGCCCGTCGTCGTGGAACAGTGACGGGTCGAAGCCCGAGGAATTCACGTACCACGGGTCCGACCATGCGCCCTCCACGGTGTCGCAGGTGGTGATGTAATTGTGTGCGTCCTTGAAGTTGCCGTCGTAGCGTTTGACGTCGGTGTAGACGAGCCAGAAGCGCCCGTCGGCATAGCTGAGGCAGGGGGCCCAGATCCCGCAGCTGTCCGGGTTGCCGCGCATGTCCAGAAGGGCCGCCCGGTTGAGTGGTCGCGCGACCAGGGTCCAGTTCGCCAGGTCGCGGGAATGGAAGATCTGGACGCCGGGATACCATTCGAAGGTCGAGGTCGCGAGGTAGTAGTCCTCGCCTTTGCGGCAGAACGAGGGATCCGGGTTGAAGCCCGGCAAGACCGGATTGCGCAGCATGGGCGTGCTCCTTTGTTTGCGAGGCCGCGCCGCGCGGCGGTGCCGCCGCGGTCAGCGTGTTGCGCCAAGGCCCGGCATCTCGCGGCGCGCCGGCACCGGCCGCACCGGTCCCGGGGTCATTCCGACATGCGGATCTGCAGCTTCACATCCCCGGGTCGGGCTTCGGCGGCGCGGTCGAAGGCTGCGATGGCCTCCGAGAACGGCAACGTGTCGGTGATCAGCGGTCTCAGGTCGACCTTGCCCGAGGCGATCAGCTCGATCGCGCGGGGGTACATGTTGGCGTAGCGGAAGACGGTCTCCACCCGGATCTCCTTGGCCTGCCAGGACACGATATCGACCGGCACCGGGTCCACCGGCATGCCGACAAGGACCAAGGTCCCGCCCGGGCGCAGCGTCTCGGTGAGGCGCGGGAACACCGGGGCGGCGCCGCTGGCCTCGAAAAGGCAATCGACGCCCCAGCCCGAGGTCAGCCGCTCCACCGTCTCGGCCAGCGCCTGCGCGGGCACCGCGATGATCCCGGGATAGGCGCCGATGATGTCGAGCTTCGCCTGGCTCAGGTCGGCGACGATCACCCGGGCGCAGCCACCTGCCAGGGCCGCCAGGGCCACCATCATGCCGATGGGACCCGCGCCGATCACCACCGCGGTGTCCCCGGGCTTGATCCCCGCGCGGGTGGCGGCCTGCATGCCGATGGCGAAGGGTTCGACCATCGCGCCCTCGGCCATGCTCACGCCCTCGGGCAGCTTGAAGGTGAAGGCCGCGGGGTGGACGACGCTGGGTGTGAGGCAGCCGTGAACCGGCGGGGTGGCCCAGAAGGTCACGGCCGGATCGACGTTGTACATGCCCATCAGCGCGGCCCGAGAGGACGTGTCGGGGATGCCCGGCTCCATGCAGACCCGGTCCCCGGGCTCAAGTGCGGTGACCTCGGCGCCGACCTCGGTCACGGTTCCCGCGGCCTCGTGGCCCAGCACAAGGGGCGCCTCGACAACGAAGGGGCCGATCTTGCCCTCGGTGTAGTAATGCACGTCCGAACCGCAGATCCCGACCGTGTGTACGGCGATGCGCAGGTCCCGAGGCCCGAGTGCCTCGGGCAGGGCGATGTCCCGCAGCGACAGCTTGCCCTTCTCTTCAAGCACCAGCGCCGTCATGCCAGCCTCTTGGCGTGCCGCAGGAACTCGGGGTTCGGATCCAGCCCCATGCCGGGCACCTCGGGCACGGTGATCGTGCCGTCGGCATTGACCGGCCGGGTATGCAGGAAGGCATCCGCCATGCCCGGCGCCTTGGGGTAATATTCCAGCATCCGCGCGTTGGGGATGGCCGCGAGCAGCGACAGATGCGCCAGCTGGTCGCCGTGCGGGCAGATGTCGAGCCCATGCGCCTGTGCCAGGGCCGCGATCTTGAGGAACTCGGTGACACCCCCGGTGTAGCGCGCATCCGGCTGCAGGATCGAGATCGCGCCCGTGGCGATCAGGTCGCGGAAGCCGTGCTTGGTGTATTCGTTCTCGCCGGTGGCCAGCGTCATTCCCGTGGCCTCGAAGATCCGGCGAAAGCCCGCGTAGTCGTCGGGTTGGACCGGTTCCTCGAACCAGAAGATGTCCTGATCCTCGACGCGGCGGGCCAGGCTGATCGCGTCATAGGCGCGGTAGGCGCAATTGGCATCGATCATCAGCTTGATGTCCGGCCCGATGGCCTGACGGACGGCGCGCACCCGGGCCACATCCTCCGGGATCTCGACGGCGCCGACCTTCATCTTCACCGCGCGGGCGCCTTTTTCGACGTAGCCGGCCATCTCTTGTGCCAGCTCCTTCAGGCCCTTGCCCGGCGCGTAGTATCCGCCTGCGGTGTAGAAGGGGATATCCTTGCGGTACCCGCCGACCAGCCGATAGAGCGGCAGCCCGGCGAGCTTCCCGCGGATGTCCCAGAGCGCCATGTCGAGGGATGAGAGCGCCCGCGTCTCCTGCCCGCGGCGGCCATAGAGCTTGGGCGACCAGAGGTCGGCCCAGATCGCCTCGGTCATCAGCGGGTCGCGGCCGATCAGCTTCTTGGCGAAGGAATTGCGGAACCCGCGTTCGCCGGGTCGCGGCCGGCCGATGCCGTAGCCGGTGATCCCGGCGGAGGTCTGCACCTCCACGAAGCTGATCTCGTGATGGGTGTAGGTGTGCAGCCCGTTCTGGATCGGGGTTTCCCGCTCCCATTGATATTCGCGGGTCTCCACCGCGGTGATGGTCAGGTCCGAGGTCATGTGGCGATCCTTGTCTGAGGGGCAGAGGCGTCGGTCCTCGTGAAGGCGCTGGTGCGCAGTGCCTCGGCCCAAACGCCGGGCGGCGGCATCGCGGGCCTGGCCGCAGGGGCCAGGTCGTGGCGATGCGCCGCCGGCTCACAGAGGGGTGCTGGTCGGGCGGGGCGTGCCGGCCGCTCTCCGGTCATGCCACGCCTCGCCAGCCCAAGGTCGCCTCGACCCCGCGCAACTCGGCCAGCCCGCGCAGGCGCCCGACCGCCGGGTATCCTGGACGCATGGGCCGGTGGAGATCAGTCATCAGCGCCTGTCCGTGATCGGGCCTCATGGGGATCTGGGCATCCTCCCGACCCTCGGCCGCGCGGCGCTTTTCCTCCTCGAGCACGGCGGCGGCCAGCGCCACCATGTCGGTCGACCCGTCCAGATGCGCCGCCTCGTGAAAGCTGCAGGGCACGCCCGTGCCCTCCCGCCGGACGTTGCGGAGGTGCAGGAAATGCACCCTCGGCCCGAAGCGGCGCATCATGGCGGCCAGGTCGTTGTCGCCGCGCGCCCCCAGCGAGCCCGAGCAGAGCGTGATCCCGTTGGCCGTGGTCTCCGCCATCCCGAGGAGGGCCGCGTAGTCCTCGGCGGTAGACAGGATCCGCGGCAACCCCAGAAGCGGCCAGGGCGGATCGTCGGGGTGGGCGCAGAGCCGCAGACCCAGCGCCTCGGCGGCGGGGGCCACTTCGGCGATGAAGGCCGCGAGGTTGTTGCGCAGGGCCTCGGGCGTGACCCCGCGATAGGCATCGAGATACCCGCGGATATCCGCGAGGCTCATGGTGGCCGCCGCGCCCGGCAGCCCCGCCGCGGCGGTCCGCGCCAGCGCCATGCGCTGGTCGACGTCCAAGGCCTCGGCGCGCAGCCGGGCGGCTTCGCGCAGGTCGGCGGGGTAGTCCCCGGCGGCCCCCGCGCGTTCGAGGACAAACAGGTCGAAGGCCGCGAAATCCACCAGGTCGAAGCGCATCGCCGTGCCGCCGTGGGGCAGGCGATGGGCCACATCGGTGCGCGTCCAGTCGAGGACGGGCATGAAGTTGTAGCAGACCACCCGGACTCCGGCCGCCGCCAGGTTGGACAGGCTCTCGATCCAATTGGCGATGTGGCTGCGATAGGGGCCGCTGCGGCGCTTGATGTCCTCGGACACCGGCAGGCTTTCCACGACGTCCCAGGTCAGGGGCAGGGGCGCCTGGGCGATCTCGGCCAGCCGGGCCTCGATGGCCTCGGATGTCCAGACCGCGCCGGGAGGCAGATCGTGCAGGGCGGTCACCACCCCGGTCGCCCCCGCCTGCGCGATATCCGCAAGGGAAACCGGGTCCTCCGGTCCGAACCAGCGCCAGCAATGTTTCATTCCAACCTCCGCTCAGCCGCAAGATCACGTCTTGAATCTATATTGCATGCCGGTATACAAGAATAGAAACGGAAATCAAGACAGAGTCGATGCAATGACCGAAGCGGTGCGCGTGGTAAGGCTGTTCGGAGCGCGGGATGTGCGGGTCGAGGAGGGTCGCGTCGGCCAGCCGGGGCCGGGCGAAGTCGCGCTCGACCGCGTGGTCGGCGGGATCTGCGGCAGCGATCTGCATTACTTCGAGGAGGGCGGCATCGGCGGTCTGCCCATGCGCGCGCCCATCGTCCTGGGCCACGAGGCCGCGGGCCGGATCCGCGCCCTCGGGCCCGGGGTGACGGGGCTGTCACCCGGCGATCTGGTCGCGATCAACCCGGCGGTGACCTGCGGCGATTGTCCGGCGTGCCGCGCGGGGCAGAGCCAGCACTGTCCGGAGATGCGGTTTTCCGGCTCCATTCTGCGGGTGCCGCATGTCGACGGGTTCTTCCGCTCGGGCCTGGTGGTCGACGCGCGGCGCTGTCACCGGTTCTCGAGCGGGACGACCGCCTCGGCGGCGGCCGTGACCGAACCTCTCGCGGTGTGCCTGCATGGGCTCCGCCAGGCGGGCGAGACGGCGGGGCGCGACGTCCTGGTGACGGGGGCAGGGCCGATCGGGGCCCTGACCGTGGCCGCCGCCCGTGCCGCGGGGGCGGGGCGCATTACCGTGACCGACCTGTCTCGCGCCGCGCTCGACCGGGCAGAGGAGATGGGGGCCGACGACGGGCTGGATGTCTCGACCGAGGCCGGCCGCAAGGCGCTTGCGGAGCTGCGCTGCGATCTGGCCTTCGACTGTTCCGCCGCCGCTCCCGCCATCGCGGCGGGCGTCGAGGCCCTGCGGCCGCGCGGCACCATGGTGCTGGTCGGGGTCGGCCCGATGACCGCGATGCCGCTCAACCGCATTGTCGCCAAGGAGCTGCACCTCGTCGGCACCCATCGCTTCGGCCCGGAGTTCGCCGAGGCGGCGCAGGCCATCGACAGTGGCCGCATCGACCCCAGGCCGATCATCAGCCATGTGCTGCCCGGGAGCGAGGCCAGGCGCGCGCTCGAGCTGGCGCTCGACCGGAGCCGCGCGGCGAAGGTGCAGCTGGAGATGTCGGAATGAGCGGCGCGGCCTCAGTCGGCGAAGAGCTCCGCGTTCTCTGCGGCCATCTCGTCGAGCGTGCCAAGCACGACCCGCAGATGCTGGCGCATGCGCTCCTCGGCCGTCGCACTGTCCCGCGCGACGATGGCATCGATGACTGCGCGGTGATCGGCGAACAGGGGCTCGAGCTCGTGGCGCAGCCGCTGCCGCCCATAGCGCAGCCGGTCGAGCCGCGCGCGCTCGCCCTGGAGCAGCTCTGCCGCCCGCTCCCGGCCGGTCGTCTGCGCCAGTTCGAGATGGAAGGCGTTGTCGAGCCGCGAGAAGCGCTGCCAGTCGACCGCGTCGACCGCCGCGCCTTGGGCTTCGAGGATCTCTTCCAGCCGTGCGCGGCTGGCCTCGGGCAGCCCGCTGTCGATCAGGCTGCGGATATTGGCCAGCTCCAGCGCCTCGCGGATGAACTGCGCGTCCAGGATGTCGCTGCGGCTCAGCGGGGCGACCAGCGTGCCGCGGTTCGGCAGGCGGACAATCAGCCGTTCGGCCTGCAATTCCGACAGGGCGTCGCGGACCGGCGTGCGGCTGGCGCCGAAGACCTCGCCCAGGTGGCTTTCGGTCAGCGGCTGCCCCGGGGCGACATCCATGGTGAGGATGGCCTCGCGCAGGGCGGCCGCGATCTGCGGCGCCGCCGGCTCTCCGCGGTCCACCGGTCTGAAATGCGGCGAGAGGTCCGGTCTGATGGCAATGCGCGGCACGGGCGTGGTCTGATCCTGAGGGGGGTCGAAAGATGCGCGGCCAAGATTTCGGAAATCCCCGGCGATAGCAAGGAGGCAGCATGACGGCAAAAATGAAGGCGGTGATGATCGGTACCGGCATGGTGGCCCGCACCCATGTGCAGGCCTTCGCCGACCAGGAGGAGGTCACGCTTTCCGGGATCGTCGGGCGCAGCCGCGACCGGGCAAGTGCCTTCATCGAGGCCGAATGCGGCGCCCTGCCGGACAGGCCCGCCGCACTGACGCTGGAGGAGGTCTGTGCCGACCCCAGCATCGATTTCGCCGTCATCACCACGCCGCCGTCGGAGCGGGCTCCGCTGGTCGAGGCCCTGGCCTCGGCGGGCAAGGCTCTGCTGGTCGAAAAGCCGCTGGAGCGGGACCTGCGCCGTGCCTCGGGCTTGGTCGAGACCTGCGAGCGTGCGGCTGTGCCCATGGGTGTGGTGCTGCAGCACCGCATGCGCGACCCGGTGCGGCGATTGCAGGCGATGCAGGCCGATTTCGGCCCGCTGCGAATGGCCGACATCCGCGTGCCCTGGTGGCGCGACCAGTCCTACTACGACGCACCGGGCCGCGGCACCTATGCCCGCGACGGCGGCGGCGTCCTGTTGACCCAGGCGATCCACACGCTCGACTTGGTGCTGGCCCTGGCCGGGCCTGTGGCAGAGGTGCAGGCCCTGGTCGCGACCACCGGGTTTCACCGAATGGAGGCCGAGGATTTCACCGTGGTCGCTCTGCGCTTCGCTGGCGGCGCGGTGGGCTCGGTCATGGCGACCACCGCCGCCTATCCCGGCGGCGCCGAGACCCTCACCCTGCATTACGACCGGGCCAGCGTGACCCTTGATGCTGGGCGCCTGGACATCCGGTGGCAGGATGGCCGGACCGAGGTCCTGGGCGAGACCACGGCCTCGGGCGGCGGCGCCGATCCCATGGCGTTCTCCCACGCCTGGCATCGCGACATCCTTACCGATTTCTGCGCCGCCCTGCGCGACGGACGTCCGCCCTTGATCCCCGGACGCGCGGCGCTGCGGGTCCACGCGCTGATCGAGGCCATCGAGCGCTCGGGCCGCGACCAAGGACAGGCCACAGAGGTTCAGGAGACCAATACATGACACTTCGCATGGCAGCGCTGGGCATCGATCACCGCCATATCTTCGGCCAGGCCGGCAACATGATCGCTGCGGGGGCCGAGTTCGCCGCCTGGTGGACGGCACGGCCGACCAACGTGGAGGCGGGCTTCGTCAAGCGCTTCCCGGATGTCCCGAAGCGGGACAAGGCCGAGATCCTGGCCGATCCGAGTATCGAGCTGATCCTGATCTCGGCCATTCCCGCCGAACGCGCCGCGCTGGCCATCGAGGCCATGCGCGCGGGCAAGGACGTCATGGTCGACAAGCCGGGCTGCGTGACGCTCACCGAACTGGCGGACCTGCGGCGGGTGCAGCAGGAAACCGGGCGGATCTGGTCGATCGACTTCTCGGAGCGTTTCGAGGTCCCCGCCGTCACCCGCGCCGCCGAGCTGGTGGCCGAGGGGGCGATCGGCCGGGTCGTCCAGACGCTGGGGCAGGGGCCGCACCGGTTGAACCGGCAGCTCCGGCCGGACTGGTTCTTCGACCGGGCGCAATACGGCGGGATCCTCGCGGATATCGCGAGCCATCAGATTGACCAGTTCCTGTTCTTCACCGGGGCACAGCAGCCCCGCGTGGTGGCGGCCCATGTGGCGAACCACGCCAACCCCGAAAGCCCGGGCCTGCAGGACTTCGGGGAAATCCTGCTTCGATCCGAGGCCGCGCATGGCTATGTCCGGGTCGACTGGTTCACGCCCGATGCGCTTCCGACCTGGGGCGACGGGCGACTGACGATCCTCGGGACCGAGGGCTACATCGAGCTGCGGAAATACGTCGACGTGGCACGGAGCGATGCGACCGATCACCTGTTCCTGGTCAACGGCAGCCGCTGCGAACATATCGACGCGCGGGACGCGGGCCTGCCCTATTTCCCCCGGTTGATCGACGACATCCGGACGCGGGGCGAGACCGCCATGCCGCAGGCCCATGCCTTTACGGTGATGGAGCTTGCGCTTCAGGCCCAGGCCATGGCGGAGGCCGAGGCATGATCCGCCGCGTCGCGATCCTGGGCGCCGGGATCGGCGCCATGCACCTCAAGGGCTATCTTGCCTTGCCCGACCGTTTCGAGGTCGTGGCACTCTGCGATCTCGACACCGGGCGGGCGGAAAAAGTGCTCACCGAGGCCGGGGCCGCGGCGGAGGTGACGGATGACCTCGACGCGCTCCTCGGCCGCGCGGATATCGATGTCATCGACATCTGCCTGCCGCCGCATCTGCACGCCTCGGTGGCCCTGCGCGCGCTCGAGGCCGGCAAGCACGTGGTCTGCGAGAAACCCCTGGTGGCTTCGGTCGCCGAGGCCGACGCGCTTGTCGCCGCGGCGGCGCGGACGGGTCTCTGCGTGACGCCGGTCTTCCAGTACCGCTACGGGCGGGAAATGGCGAAACTCCGGGCGCTGGAGGCGGCAGGGCTCACCGGCACGCCTTATGCTGCCGCGCTGGAAACCCATTGGGACCGCGGCGCGGCCTATTATTCCGTGGACTGGCGCGGGACCTGGGCGGCCGAGAGGGGCGGCTGCGTGTTGGGCCATGCCATCCACAACCACGACCTGCTGGTCGCTGTCATGGGGCCCGTCCGGTCGGTCTCGGCGCGCCTGGCGACACGGGTCAATGCAATCGAAACCGAGGATTGCGCCGCGGTGAGCTTCGAGCTGGAAAGCGGCGCGCTGGCGACCTCCTCGGTGACGCTTGGCGCGGCGCGGAACACCTCGCGGCTGCGCTTCGTCTTCGAACATCTGACCGTGGAGAGCGGCGATGCGCCCTATGCGCCCGCCGAGGCCGGCTGGTCCTTCATTGCCCGGGATCCGGCGCGGCAGGCCGAGGTCGACGCGATCACCGAGGGGCTTGGCGCCGTGCACGCAGGCTTTCCCGGCCTCTTCGAGGCCATGGGGGATGCGATGGACGGGCAGGGAGGTGCCGAGGTGACACTGGCTCAGGGCCGGGCTTCGATCGAGCTTGTCACGGCGATCTACGCCTCGGACCGCGCGGGCGGGGCGCCGGTCGCGCTGCCGCTCTCGGCAGACCATGCGTTCTACGAGGGCTGGCTGCCGGGCGCGCCGGGTCAGGCTGTGGCGGTCGAGACCTAGTCGCTCGGCAGGGACGGACCCCGGCCCAGCGCAGCGGCGGGGGTTCGGGCGAGGGCAGGGCGTGCCCGGCAGGTCCGGCTCATGCGGTGACCTTTTCAACGCAGGCGCAGGAGGCGCTCCGATGACCGCAAGGCCAAACGTTCTTTTCGTGACGGTCGACCAATGGCCCGGGCCGCTTATCGGGGCCGAAGGCCACCCGGTGATCGAAACCCCGACGCTCGACGCGCTGGCCGCGGATGGGACCCGGTTTTCCGCGGCCTATTCCGAATGTCCGGTCTGCGTCCCGGCGCGCAGGACGCTGATGACCGGGTTGTCTCCGCGCGCGCATGGCGACCGGGTCTTCGACGGCGGGGCCTTCATGCCCGAGGGCGTGCCCACCCTGGCCGATGTCTTCTCCGGCGCGGGCTACCAGAGCTATGCGGTCGGCAAGCTGCATGTGTTCCCCCAGCGGGCGCGGATCGGCTTCGACGATGTCCTTCTGTCGGAAGAGGGGCGCCCGGGCTCCGGCGCGGTGGACGATTACGAGATCTACTGCGCCGACCAGGGATACCCGGGCCGAAGCTACCTGCACGGCATGTCGAACAACGAGTATGCCTGGCGGGACTGGCACCTGCCCGAACATCTGCACGCCACCAGCTGGGCGGCCGAGCAGATGGCCCGCACCATTCGCCGGCGCGATCCCACGCGGCCGGCCTTCTGGTATCTCTCCTTCGCGCATCCGCACCCGCCCTTGGTGCCGCTGCGCACCTACCTCGAGCGCTACCCGCCCGAGGCGATCGACGCGCCGGTCGCGGGCGACTGGGCTGCAGGGATCGGAGAGATCCCGGCCCTGGCCGAAACCACCCGCGACTGGGCGCGCCCGAAGGACAGCGAGCTGCCCTGGATCCGCCGCGCCTTCTACGCGCTGTGCACCCATATCGACCACCAGCTGCGCGTGGTCCTGGGCACGCTGCGCGAAGAGGGGCTGCTGAACGACACCGCGATCCTCTTCACCTCGGATCATGGCGACATGCTGGGCGATCACGGATTGCTGGCCAAACGGGTGATGTACGACATGTCCGCCCGGGTGCCGATGATCCTGGTGCCGCCCGCCGGGCGGCGGCCAGAGCTCGAGGGCGCCCTGCGCGACGACCCGGTCGGCCTGGCGGATGTGATGCCGACGCTCTGCGATCTGGCGGGCCTTCCGGTCCCCGCCGGGGCCAAGGGGCGGTCGCTGGCAGCGCCCGGGGCGGTCCGGTCCGTCTACGGCGAATGCGGCGAGGACAACCGGGCCACGCGGATGATCCGCAAGGGGCGGCACAAGCTGATCTGGTATCCCGCGGGCAACCGCCTTCAGCTCTTCGATCTGCAGGCCGACCCGCGCGAGGTCCGCGACCTTGCCGGACGGTCGGATCACGCCGGGCTCCTGCGGGAGCTGTCCGGGCGCCTGGCCGCCGAGTGCCATGGTGTCGATTCGTCCTGGCTGGATGCCGACGGAAGCCTGATGGGTTTCGCGCCCGGTCCCGCACAGCGCAAGCTGCGCCGGGAACTCTACGGACAACGCGGCCTGCACAACCCCATGCCCCCGTTGAGCAATCTGGGCCGGCTGGCGCAATCCCTGACGCCCGACGAGCCCGGCGAGAGCTGATCCGCGCCATTCATTTTCGCACATAATGTATTATTTATTGACCCGGAGTCAGGCCCGGTGATAGGGTCTTCGAAAGGTCTCCGGGGAGGCGGACGGCCAAATTGCAGCACCGCGAGGAGGGCGTGTCATGCTGGCGTATATCGCACGTAGATTGGTGGCGATGGTGATCATGATGTTCCTGATCTCCATCGCGTCCTTCGTCATCATCCAGCTGCCGCCGGGTGACTTCCTGACCACCTATGTGGCCAGCCAGGAGCAGGGCAGCAGTGTCAGCATCCAGCAGATCGAGTTCCTCAAGCAGAAGTACGGCCTGGATCAGCCTTTTTACGTGCAATACTGGCGCTGGATCAGCGGCATCGTCTTCAACGGCGACTTCGGCTATTCCTTCAACTGGGACAAGCCGGTCTCCGAACTGATCTGGGGGCAGCTCGGCTTTACGCTGCTTCTGTCAGTGGCCACGCTGCTCTTTGCCTGGGCGGTGTCCTTCCCGATCGGTGTCTATTCCGCAGTGAAGCAGTATTCCATCGGCGACTACATCGTCAGCTTCATCGGCTTCATCGGCCTGGCCATCCCGAACTTCCTGCTGGCGCTGGTGCTGATGTATATCGGCTTCAAGTATTTCGGGCAGTCGGTGGGCGGGCTGTTCTCGCCGGAATACCGCGATGCGCCCTTTTCGCTGGGCAAGCTCTGGGACCTGTTCAAGCATCTCTGGGTGCCGATCATCGTCATCGGTACGGCGCAGACCGCCGAGCTGATCCGCATCATGCGGGCCAATCTCCTGGACGAGCTGAACAAGCCCTATGTGACCACGGCGCGCGCCAAGGGCATGTCCGAGATCCGGCTGATCTTCAAATACCCGATCCGCATCGCGCTCAATCCCTTCGTCTCCACGGTCGGCTGGGTGCTGCCGAACCTGGTGTCGGGCGCGGTCATCGTCTCGGTCGTGCTGAACCTGCCGACTGTCGGGCCGCTGCTACTCAATTCACTGCAAAGCCAGGACATGTATCTGGCGGGGGCATTCATCCTTCTGCTGTCGGTTCTGACGCTGGTGGGCACGATCGTCTCCGACATTCTCCTGGCGCTGCTCGACCCGCGCATCAAGCTGGAGTAAGGACATGGCGAGCTCAACTGGACTTGGAAAATCCGCGCCGGACAACGCCGTGAGCGACGACAGCGAGCGGACCGCCTTCGGCGAGGCCGAGGCGCCGGGCGCCGATGTCTACGAGGACATGCCCGCGCAGGGAAATCCCTCGGTCGACGTGGCGAGCCAGTGGCAGCTGATGCGCTGGAAGTTCATGCGCCACAAGGCCGCCGTCGTGGCGCTGTGGTTCGTGATCGGCATCTACGCCATCGGGCTGTTCTGCGAGATCCTCGCCCCTCAGGACCCGAACGAGACCAACGGCAGCTTCGCCTATGCCCCGCCCATGGGCATTCATCTCTTCGAGGAGGACGGCACCTTCAATCCGCATGTGAAGGGGCTGACCTCGGAGCGTGACCGACTGACGTTCCGGCTGGAATACGCCGTCGATCCCGAGGTCATCATTCCGATCCGTCCCTTCGTAAAAGGCGACAGCTACAGGATGTGGGGCCTCTTCGAATGGGACCGCCATCTTTTCGGGACGGTCGACCCGGAGGCGAACTTCTTCCTGCTCGGCGCCGACCGGCTGGGCCGCGACAACTTCAGCCGCATCATCTACGGCACCCGGGTGTCGCTCTCGATCGGGCTGGTCGGCGTGGCGCTCAGCCTGGCGATCGGCCTCGTCCTGGGCGGCGTGTCGGGCTACTACGGGGGCCGGGTCGACAACATCATCCAGCGGGTGATCGAATTCCTGCGCTCGATGCCGACCATCCCGCTCTGGATGGGGCTCGCCGCGGCGATCCCGCTGACCTGGCCGCCGCTCGGCGTCTATTTCATGATCACCATCCTGCTGTCGCTGATCGGCTGGACCTCGCTCGGGCGCGAGACGCGCGGCAAGGTGATGTCGCTGAAGAACGAGGACTTCGTGATCGCCGCGCGCCTCGACGGCGTCAGCGAGTTCCGCATCATCACGCGGCACCTTCTGCCGGCCTTCATGAGCCACACGATCGCGGTGACCACTCTGGCCATTCCGCAGATGATCCTGGCCGAGACCGCCCTGTCTTTCCTGGGCATCGGTCTTCAGGCGCCGGTGGTGAGCTGGGGCGTGCTCCTGCAGGAGGCGCAGAACGTGAATACGGTCGCCACCGCCCCCTGGCTTCTCCTGCCGGGCGTGGCCGTCGTGGTCGCGGTGCTGGCGCTCAACTTCCTTGGCGACGGTCTGCGTGACGCCGCCGATCCCTACGCCAAATGATGGAGGCAGCCATGCAGACCGAAGCTCAACTGGCCGACCGCCCCGATGCAGGCGCGACCGAGCCCGAGATGGCTGATGACGTCATCGTCGATGTGCGCAATCTGCGCACCTACTTCCCGACCCGCACCCATGTGGTCAAGGCGGTGGACGACGTCTCGCTGCAGCTCCGCCGCGGGCGCACCACCTGCGTGGTCGGTGAATCCGGGTCGGGCAAGTCGATCACCGCCCGCTCGATCCTGCAGGTCGTGGACGCGCCGGGCCGGATCGAGGGCGGAAGCGTCCGCCTGCGCACCGCCCCCCGCGACGGGCGCGAGGCCGAGGTTGTCACGCTCACCGATCTGCACCCGCGCTCCCGGGCCATCCGCGAAATCCGCGGCCGCGACATCTCGATGATCTTCCAGGAGCCGATGTCGTCGCTCTCGCCGGTGCATACCATCGGCGCGCAGATCATCGAGACGATCAGGCTGCACGAGGACGTCAGCAAGGCCGAAGCCAGGCTGCGGGCCATTGAGCTTTTGCGCCGCTGCGAGATCCGCGACCCCGAGGCGGCCATCGACAGCTATACCTTCGAGTTCTCGGGCGGCATGCGCCAGAGGGCGATGATCGCGATGGCGCTGTCCTGCAATCCGCAGGTTCTGATCGCCGACGAGCCGACGACCGCGCTCGACGTCACGACGCAGGCCGAGATCCTCGATCTGATGCGCGAGCTGCAGTCGAGTTATGGCATGGCGATGATGTTCATCACCCACGACATGGGCGTGGTGGCCGAGATCGCCGACGACGTCGTGGTGATGTTCCGTGGCAAGGTTGTCGAACGCGGCGAGGTGCGCGAGATCTTCGCCAACCCCAAGCATCCCTATACGCGCAGATTGCTCGACTCCGTCATCAAGCTGGAAAGCCGCTCGGAACTGAAGCCGCCCGAGGCCGAGATCGTCGAGGCGCAGGCCCCCACGATCCTCTCTGTCAGGGATGTCGGGATACACTTCCCCGGCAAGACCGGCTTCATGGGCAAGCAGTTCGCCGGCGTCCGCGCGGTCTCGAATGTCTCTTTCGACCTGAAGAAGGGCGAAAGTCTCGGGATCGTGGGTGAATCCGGCTCGGGCAAGACGACCCTCGGGCGCGCCATTGCGTCGGTGCGGCCACCGACCGCCGGCTCGATTGTCTACAGCGGCGCCGGCGCGCCGGTGGATCTTGCCGGGCTGACCGGCCCCGCGCTGGCCAACTACCGCCGCCAGGTGCGGATGATTTTCCAGGACCCCTATGGCAGCCTCAACCCGCGCATGACCGTGGGCCAGATCGTCGCCGAGCCGCTCAAGATGAACAAGGTGGCGACCGGCAAGGCCCTGCAGGAGCGGGTGGCCGACCTTCTGGAGCAGGTGGGCCTGCCGCCCGCGGTCATGGAGCGCTACCCGCATGCCTTCTCGGGCGGGCAAAGGCAGCGCATCGGCATCGCCCGGGCCATCGCGCTCGATCCGCAGGTGGTCATCTGCGACGAGGCGACCTCGGCGCTGGACGTGTCGATCCGCAGCCAGGTGCTCGATCTTCTGATCGAACTGCAGGAGCGGCTGGACCTCAGCTTCGTGTTCATCGCCCATGACATCGGCGTGGTGCGCTATTTCTGCGATCGGATCGCGGTGATGCGCAAAGGCGAGATCGTCGAGCTCGGGCCGGCCAGCACGGTCTGCGACGCGCCCACGCATCCCTATACCAAGGCGCTTTTGTCGGCGGTTCCCACGCCGGATCCGACCCAGCGCAGCATGCACCTGCGTGCAAGATATGACGACAGCGCGGAGTGATCCGGCTGGCACATCGGCAAGCTGTCCGATATCCACGGAACAGCACGACAGCAAGGGAGGCCGGGCAGACATGAACGCGACCGGGCAACGTCAATGAGCCGCTCTCCTGCACCCGCCATCGGCGGCACCAACTACGCTCTGATCCACAACGCCATTCGCGACGCGATCCTGGCGGGCGAATTGAAGCAGGGCGAGCGCATGAAGGTGCAGGGGCTCGCCGAGCGCTACGGCGTGAGCACCAATCCGATCCGCGAGGCGCTGCAACAGCTGCAGGCCGAGGGGTTGATCGAAATGATCCCGAACAAGGGGGCCCGCGTCCGCGTCATCGACCGGCACCAAGCCGAAAGCCTCTTCGAGGTGCGCGAGGCGCTGGACGGCATCATCGCCCGCCGCGCCGCGCGCGTCGCCACGGACGAGGACATCAGCTCGCTGCGCGATCTCGAGGACCAGCTCCGCAAGGCCCGCGCCAGCGGCTCGCCGAAGCGGCTGGGCCGCATGGCGACCTATTTTCACGAACGCATCGGCGAGATCGCCGGCAACGACGAGGCGGTGAAGATGCGCCGCGCCACGGCCAATCTCTTCGCCCTGATCCGCTCCATCCCCGCGCCGAAGGGCCAGGAGAGCGAAAGCGACGGCGACCTCGAGGAGGAGCACAGCGCGATCCTCGACGCCATCGCCGCCCGCGATGAGGATGCCGCCGAAGCCGCAGCCCGCGCCCATGCCCGGTCCTCGGCGCAGCGCAAGTTGGCCCGCTTCGGCGAGACCGTATAGGCGTCACATCCGCTAGATCGCATAGGCCGTGGTTCCCAGGTAGGCGGCGTATCCGCCGAGGAGCACGATCCCCTCGCGGCGGCTGACCACCCAGCCGGTGCGCAGCATGACCAGGGCGCCGACGCTGATGATCATCAGAAGCGGCAGGTCGAAGGTCACCAGCGAGTGCGCCACCGGCAAGGTGGCGACCGTGCCGGTGATCCCGAGGATCGCGAAGATGTTGAAGATGTTCGACCCGACGATCCCCCCGATCAGCATGTCGGTTCCGCGCTTGCGCAGGCAGGCGAGCGTCGTGGCCAGCTCGGGCAGGGAGGTTCCCAGAGCCACGACGGTCAGGCCGACCACCGTATCGGAGACACCCAGCCTGCCTGCGAGCCCCACCGCGCCATGCACCGCCAGCTCGGACCCGGCCCAGATCGCGCCCAGGGATCCCGCGATGATCAGCCAGTTCCGCGCGCCGTGCCGGGGGGCGTCTTCCTGTTCGACCTCCTCGGCGAAATCGACGCCGCCGCGCAGCGCGGTGAAGAGGTAAAGCGCGAGGCCTGCCAGGAGGCAGGCGCCTTCCAGCCGCCCGATGCCGCCCGATTGCGCGGCCAGAACGAAGCCCAGGGTGGCGATGATCCACCAGGCGCCGTCGCGCAGAACGCATTCCCGGCTGACGGGCAGGGCGGTCAGGCTGGCGGCCAGCCCCAGGATCAACAGCGTGTTGGCCAGGTTCGACCCGATCACATTGCCGACGGCGAGGCCAGGGTTGCCTTCGAGAGCGGCATTGAGGGACACGGCGAGCTCCGGCAGCGATGTGCCGAAGGCGACAAGCGTCAGGCCGACGACCAGCGGCGGGATGCGAAAGGTCAGCGCCAGCTTTCCGGCCTGTCCGACAAAGACGTCGGCCCCGATGATCAGCACCGCCAGCCCGGCGGCCAGCATTCCCAACAATAGAAGACTAACCATGGCGGGCTCCTGATTTCACATTATACATTATATATAACCTAAGGTCAGGCCTACAACCCCGCGCCCGAAAAGAAGGCCGCGGGGGCCTTCCGCCCGTTTCGATCGATCTCAAGGATGTGCGGCCAGGAGCGGAGCGCTGGTCCCGTCATCTCCAAAGTCTGCTGCGTACCACGGCCTCCGGGCCTCGACCGAGATTCCGCCTCGGTGCCACGCACCAAGATGCGCAATGACCGCGCACCTGCTGTAGAAGCCCGGTCGTGAGGCGGGGGCAAAGCCATCAGAAAAACCACCCCATGACGGGCTGGGTCCTTCAAGCAGCTTGCACAATCCCGCAGAATGGATTATACATAATCCACAATACCACCGCGTATTTTCTGCTTCCGCTCGGCCGGTGCAGAGCCGCACTTGACCGAAAGGAACGACCTATGTCTGACATGCTGACCCATTGGGCGATCTGCGACGACAGTCTCCGCCTGATGTCCGCCGACGCCCGCGTCGAGCCGGCCTTCACCCAGGCCTGCGACCGGCAGACCCAGGTCGTCCGCCTCGGCGCCTGCACCCGGGGCGGCGGCCAATGGATGCATCCCTTGATGGCCGAGGCGAAAAGCCGCTGGGATGACCCCGACGCGCATCCCGAGGTGGACAAGAAACTGGCCTGGGCGGTGGGCGGCATCACCCACCAGGCCTGCGATACGGTCGCCAAACCCTATCTCTCGGTGCATGCCGGGTCGGAGTGGAGTTTGACCCACGGCGTGTTGATCGGCCGACCCAACGCCCGCGGGCGCGAGGCAGAGGTCGACCCGGTCGCCATGCAGACCTGCTCGGCCTATTGCGACGTGCATGTCTTCCGAAAGGTCTATCTCTCGGGCCAGGAGGCGCCCTTCACCTCGCTCTTTCTCCAGGATCACGGCGATACCGGCGCGGTCTTCGAGGCCTTCATCAACACGATGTTCCAGCGCTCGCTGCTAACCGCCCATACCTTCAAGCCGCCCCAGCCGCATGACGATGCGTCCTTCATGGTCTGGTTCAACAACATGATGGACTACATCCAGCCGAATTACCTCGACAGCGCGCATTGGGTGAAGGCCTTCAACGACCCGGACCCGGCCTTGATGGAGAAATACGCCATCGAGACGAAGTTCTATCTCGACGACGATCCGATCATCGAGGTCGTGCGCGCCATCCACGCGGGCAAGAGCGTGTCCCAGGGCGCGATCGAGGCGGCCAGCGCCGAGGACACCAATCAGTCGATGTACGGCCAGGGGCTCGAGCTGAGCCTGCGCTACCTCCTGAACGGGACAGACTACTGGCAGGGGCGGGCCGACCAGCTTGTCGCGCCGCTGGCCTATCAGCCGGGATGGTATCGCGAGATGCTGGAGCAGAAGAAGAAGACGGCGTGAGGCGGGCGTAATCGAGGCCGTAACCGACGCGAGGCAAGGCCGTGGTCTCCCAGGTTGGGCGGCCACGGCCGTTTTTTTTATTCGCCCCGGGAAATGGGGCAGCCTGTCGAAGGTTGTGCCTGCGCCTGTTGGTCGGGATGCGGGAATAGTCGGGCCTCCGATCACTGGCGCAAATAGATCCGACGGCCCGATCCGGCGGATCAGCCGACCCGGTCGCGGGATCATGACCTCTCTGGCAGATAACCCGGCGCGCCAGCGGCGCACCGGGCCCCAACCGCCTCAGCCCAGTCCCAGGATCTCGCGCAAGTCGCGGTCGACCGCCGTGACCTCCGCGATCAGCTCATCGGCCGCGGCGGCGATGGCACTGGCGCCGGTTTGGCCAACCAGGCTGTAGTGATGGCCCTCCACGCCTCGGGAGAGGCGGTTCTGAAGGTCTCCGATCAGCGCGTTCAGCCTGTCCCGAGCCGGTTGTTCCATGTCCATCATGTTCAGGCCATGCGCGGCGAGATAGCGGTGCCAGACGGTGAAGGTGTTGTAGACGTTCCAGACCGCCCGATCAGTCAGGCTGTGGCGGTTGTCCTGGCTCATCCAGATGGCGCCGGTCAACGGCATGTCGTTGAAGGCCATGCCGCCCCGATCCTCGATCACCGCCTGCTGATCCGACACGAAGGCGCCGTCGCGGTAGATCATGCCGCCGCCCTGAAGAGCCGCGGGTGTATTGCCGACATAGCGTCTGCGGTAGGCTTCCTCGGGGATCACCTCCTGGCCCTCCAGCGCGTTCGACAGCGCGACCTTGGCGAAGCCAGAGGCTCGATCGCCGGGGCTTGCGGCATATCCGTTGTGCGCCATTCCGAAATCCCGGCCCACCCCCTGCAGCCCGGGCAGGGGGCCGGTCGAGGTATAGGCGATGATGCCCGGCATCCGCAGCCCGGCCTCGCGCATCGCCACGTGGACGGATTGCGCGATCTTGCCCGACATCGACCAACACATGACCCAGACCTCGCGTTTGAGCCCGTGCCGCTCGACAAGCTGGCCTGCCACATCCGCCACCATCCGGCCCCAGTCCCGCACGGTGAAGCCGGGAAAGCTGTCCGGAATCCCGCCGTCCTCTGGGTCGGTGGGATAGCTGACCCCGGCGAAGGAATACCCCAGATCGATCAGGTGATGGGCGAGGAAATGCCGCGGCTCCGCGCCGTCATGGGCGCCGTAGGAGATCCGCGCGAGGTGCCGCACGCCCGGAACGAAGAGGATCAGGGGCTTGTCGGCAACGCCCTGTGCGAACCAGGTCAGCGCCTGCACGCCGGCGGCCTCGAGGATTTCTTCCCCGGGCGACAGCGTGCCGGTGGCGGGATCTATGGCATGTCTGTGCATGGAGGTCTCCGGGTTCGGATCAGTTAGTTTGTATATAATGTATTTTTTGGCATAAGCAAATGGTCGTGCTTTTGGAACTGCGATTAAGGTGTTTTCGCGTCCGAAGCGGCGGCCGCTTCGTTTTGCACGGCTTCCCAATATTGGATCACAGGGGTCTGGTGTTCCCCGGCCGTCTCCCGGTGACGGGCTGGCGACGTAACCCTCGCAGCATTTCGCGCGCGCCGGCCATCAACCTCCGACCTTCGCAAGTGACGCTCGCAGTTGCAGTTTCGGCATCACGCGCGTGAGTTGAGGCTTGGCCTCCGGGAACGACAATTGCTCAAGCAACCGGTCCGCGCTCCGCCGCCCGATTTCCGACAGGTTCATCGCCATGGTCGTCAGCGGCGGGTCGATCATGTCGACCAGCGGGATATCGTTGTAGCCGGTAATCGAGATGTCGCCCGGGACGCTCAGCCCGCGCTCGCGGCAGGCCTGGATGGCGCCGATTGCGACCAGATCGTTGACCGCCATGATGACCTGTGGCGGTCGGCGTTGGCGGTCGAACAGCGCGGAGGCCGCCGCGCGACCCGACGCCAGATCCATGCGGTCGACCACGACCAGGCGATCGGGCGGCAAGTCCAGCCCATGCGCGGCAAGACCCTCTTGGAGGCCGCGGAGGCGGTCGCGCGCGGTCGACAGGTCCTGTGGTGCGGCAATGACCGCGATGTCTCGGTGGCCATGCGCGACCACCACATCCACGAGTTCGCGCATCCCCGCGGCGCAATCGTTCACCACGGCGCTGCATTCCAGGCGTTCGGTGTTGCGCAGGACCGAGACCAGCGGCACGCCAAGCTCGAGTGCGAGCTCGACCACCCGGTCGCGCAGGCGCGTCGTGCCAAGGATCACGCCGTCCACCATGCGGGTCGCCATCTGCTCGAACATCTCGGCCTCGGCCTGGATGTCGTATCCGGTATTGCCGACCACCGTCATGAAGCCCCGTTCGAGCAGGCGCTTTTCGATCCCGCGCAGAATGGGTGGATAGACCGGATCCTCGATGTCATGGACGATGACGCCGATGGACTGGGTCGAGCCGGTGCGCAGGCTCGCGGCCGCCACGTCGCGACGGTAGCCCATCGTCTTCGCCGCCTCGCGCACCCGTTTGGCCACGCTGTCGGAGATGCGTCCGCGTGGGTCCGCGCGCAAAACCCGGGACACAGTCGACGGGTGCACCCCGGTCGCTGACGCGATGTCGGCGATCTTCACGCGCCGGGCCTTGCGCCTTGCGGCGCGCGGCCGGCTGTCAGTGGTCCCGTCCGATTGCGTCACGTCCTGCGGCTCCGGTTCATTGACGGGGTTCGGACAGCGAAGATGTCAGCCGAACCAGCGATCGATATACACAAGGTCTGGCCAGGCTGTCAGCAATGCCAGCACAAAAACCATCATCAGTGCAAAGGGCGCTGCCCCCAAGAAGACATCCCCGAGCGTGATCCGGTCGTCCTCGAGGCATCCTTTGATCACGAAACACGCCATTCCGAGGGGAGGGGTCAAAAGGCCAACCTCGACCGCGATGACGGTGATGATCCCGAACCAGATTGGATCGGCCCCGAAACTGTTCATCACCGGCAGAAAGAGCGGCACCATGATCAGGATGATGGACACGCTGTCGATGATCGTTCCGAGGAACAGGATCACCAGGATGTAGATCAGGATCACCATGAGGAAGTCGTCGGTTGCCGTCTGCACCAGGCCGCCAATCTCTATGGGCACCCCGGCCAGACCCAGCGAGCGGGTATACATCGTCGCCGCGATGACCAGGAAGCACACCGCCGCGGTCAGATGGCCGGTTTCCTTCAGCACGCCCCAGAATTCCGCCAGGGACAGCTTGCGGCGCGCAACCGCGAGGATGAGTGCGGCGAGCGTGCCGACAGCACCCGCCTCCGTCGGAGTGAAGACGCCGCCGTAGATCCCGCCGAGCACGATGGTGATCAAGCCGATCAGCGGCAGGGATTTCGACGCGATCTCCCCGGGCGTGCGGTCCGGCGGTGCCAAGTCCTGGGGCATCGGTCCCGTGCCCAGGGTGGTGCCATCAGGTGTCGCGAAGCGTCCGGTCTGGTCGAAGACGAAACTCGGGGTCAGATAGGCCATCGCAACAATGCCGAGGCAATAGACCGCCGAGAGAATGATGCCCGGGCCGATCCCGGCAAAGAACATGAGGCCGATGGATTGCTCGGTCAGAATGGCAAAGATGATCAAGAGGATCGACGGCGGGATCAGCATGCCCAGAACCGACGACCCGGCGACCGTGCCCACCGCGAAACGCGGCGAATACCCGAGCCGGAGCATCTCCGGCACAGCGACGCGGGTGAAGACGGCGGCGGAGGCGATGGAGACGCCGGTGACAGCCGCGAAGACCGCGTTGGAGCCGACCGTCGCGAGGCCCAACCCGCCGCGAATGCGGCGCAGGAAGTAGTCGCCCACGTCATAGGCGTCGCGCCCCACATCGGATGCGCTCATGATCAGGCCCATCATGACGAAAAGCGGGATCACCGCGAAGGTCTGGTCGGCGATGCCATCGGCCGCGGCCAGCGTCAGAAGTTTTGCCGCAAGCACCGGATCGCCGTTCTGGATCCAGACCGAGGCGAAAGAGACAAGGCTCAGCGCCACCGCCACGTGCATGCCCGTATAGATCAGCGCCACGATCACGCCGACCGAGATCAGGCCGAGTTCCAGTCCCGTCATCGGATCATCCCTTCAGGTCGCTCAGACGGCGCCAGGCCAGAATGAGAAACTGCAGGCCGGCCGCGACGGCGCCCAGCAGCATGATGGCTTCGAGAGGCCAGGTGGGCGCCGTGAAGATGCCGACGTTGCCTTTGAAGTAGCCCCGTTCCCAGGCGTCGATCACGCGCGGGATCTGCCCCCAGGCAATCAGCGCGAAGACGACGACACCTGCGCAATTGAAGAAAAACCGCATCGCGTTGACGAGGCGGTCCTTGCCGCGATTGGCCAATACGCCCAGCAGCGCGTCGGACCGGGTCAGCCGTTTGCCCCCGACAGCATGCGCGATGGTCAGATAGACCACGGCGACCACGCCCATCTCCGTCATCTCGAGCGTTCCGGCGAGCGGCGCATTGGCCAGCCAGCGTCCGAAGACGTCGATGTTCACGATCACCACCATGCCCAGGACGATGAGCGCGCCCAGGGTGTTCATGGCCGTGGTGATCGGCGTCAGGACGGGCGTGGGCTCGGGCACCGGAGAAGCGCCGGAGCCGAGGGTGCGGGGGCTGCTGCCCCCGCTTTTGGCGTTGCGCGGGCTCACTGGTCCCACTGACGCGCGATGGGCTGGTCGGCCTCACGCATCGCCTGCATGTAGTCGGTCAGAATGTCTCCCGCGGGCACGCCGCGCGCCTCGAGGCTGTCGGCCCATTCCTGCGCGAGGTTCGGCAGGGTCATGGCCCATTCCGTGCGCTCTTCGGGGTCGATTTCGACGACGGTCCCTCCGGCTTCGACGAACCTGTCGCGCGCCTGCGCACCGAGCTCGGCTGCAAACTCGCCCAGATCGACGCCGAAGTCCTGCGCTGCCGCGATCATCGCCTCCTGAACCTCGTCGGGATAGCCGTCCCAGGCGCGTTCATTGACGTTGATGACGTAGGAATTCACGCCGCCCAGGTTCGCGTTGAAGTAATTGTCGCAGACCTCGTAGAATTTCAGCGAGACGACCGCTTCGCCCCAAACCAGCATGGCATCCGCGACGCCGGTTTCCACGAGCTGGTAGAAATTGCCCAGCGTGCCGGTGACGCCCGTGGCGCCCGCAGGCTCGATCCAGCGCAGGTTCGGGCCCGCACCCGCGACCTTGAGCCCGTCGATATCCGACACCGACTGGATCGGCTTCGACGAGCACAGCACGTAGTTGTCGGGAATGCCGCTGACGGACAGGGACACTTGGTCGAGGCTCTCCCAGGTCTCGTTAAAGGCCGGATATTTCTCGACCAGGCCGTCCACGACCTCGTGGATCAGGACGAGGTCCGTCGTCGTGAAAGGGGTGACATAGCCGATCTGGTAGACCGGCAGCTTGTCGGCGTGGAAGGCCGTGGGGATGACCCCCATGTCGGCCAGGCCGGTCTGGATCGCCTCAAGCTCGCCCGAGGGCTTGGCCAGCGTGCCCGAGAAGGCCTCCTGCCAGTCGATGCTGTAATTGCCGGTCTCCGCTAGGCGCGCGTCGACACCCGGCATGAAGCTCTCCTGCAGCAATTTCACGACCGCGACCGAGGGCGAGAAGCCCGACACAATGGTCACGTCGATCTCTTCGGTGGCGAAAGCCGGAGCCGCCACGGCGATGGCGGAAGAGGCCAGCAGGCCCGCCCGGATGGTTGATCTCTTGGTCATGGTATTCCTCCCTTTTGATATGCGCCCTGGCAGGGGCGCGGCGAAAAGCCTGCTTAGACTGCGACCGGCTCCGCGCTGTTGAGCCGCAGGTTGTGCTGAATGTCGTTCTTCTGGGCGAGCGTGGCCTCGACGAAGCAGGCCCGTTTCGCGCCATCCAGGAGCGCGCGGACCGCCTCTTCGGGCGCATCGCTGTCGAGCGAGATGTCGATCACGAAGCCCGCCGGCCGCGCGGCATAAGGCATGTCGGGATCAGCCACCGCCTCCCAATGGGCGCGGCAGGACACGGTCAGATCCCCGATCGGGATTTTCTTCTTTTTGGCGAAGACGCGGATCTGCGTCATCAGGCAGCCCACGAGGCCGGTCAGGAAGAACTCGAGCGGTGTCGGCGCGGTGTCTTCGCCCCCCTGAAAGGTGCCTTCGTCCGTGGCCAGCATGCGGCTGACCTGAAAGGGTTTGTGCGCGGTGTTGGTGACTTCGTTGCGCAGCTTTCCCACGCAGACGCCCTCGGAGTCGAAGATGACGTCGAATACCTTCTCGGCGGCCATGCGGGCTTTCCTTCCTTATGCAAACCGGGCGCAATCAGTTGCGCAAACGTTTGCTCATGATGGAAAGTGAGGCGCACCGGTCAAACGCAAAGAAATCCAAAATGGACAGGGGGCGGCTGGGCGCGGGGAGGGCGCGACGGGCTTCGTTGCGCGAGGCTTAGACGGGGTTCACTTTGCGGAGCCGGTGCGGAAGCTGGTCCGCTTGAGCGGACCGACCCCGCTGACCTACAAGACCGAGAACCAGCCGGCCTGCAGCCAAGCGCTGAAGCGCCGCGGCCTGCTTATGATCTGGGGTGCTCCCGGAATGGATTGGGTGGCGCCGCAGGCGTGCGGGCTGACACAGATCGGTGATGCCGCATAGTGATAAGCCTGTCCAAAACGGATGTGTCGATCCTCAAAATGGAGAAGCCGCAGCACCCCACCCACGCGCTGTCTTGGTAAAATGAAGAACGCGAAGCGGGAGCCTTCTTGGGGTGAAGATGAAAAACATGCGTCGATCGAATTCGAATGCCTCTCCTAGGCGCGTTTCGTGATGCGTGTCGGCTTCACCGGTCTCGGGCGCATGGGCGTGTGCATGGCGCGGAATATAGCCGCGGCCGGACACGACGTGACCCTCTGGAACCGAACGATCGACAAAGCCAGGGCTCTCGCCGCGGAGCTCGGCTGCAATGTTGCAGACACCCCGGCCGAATTGGCCGCCTCGGTCGATGTGGTCGTGACCATGTTGGCCGACGATCCCTCCTCCGAGGCCGTTCATCTCGGAGAAGACGGATTGTTTTCCGCGCACAACGGCGCGCGGGTCTTCGTCGAGATGGGCACGATGAGCCCCGACCACATCGCCGCGCTCGCCGTCCAAGCCCCGGAGGGCGTGAAGATCATAGATGCGCCCGTCTCCGGTGCGACGCAGGCCGCGGCGGAAGGGACATTGATGATCATGGCGGGCTGCACCGAGGCGGACGCGGAGCCGCTGGCGCCTCTCTTTGACGCGATGGGAGCGCAGACCATCTGCCTCGGCCGGCAGGGGGCGGGCTCCATGATGAAGCTTGCCGTCAATTCCCTCATCCATGGGATCAACCAGACGCTCGCCGAGGCGATGACGCTGGCAGAGGCTTCGGGGATTGCGCCGGAAGACGCCTTCGATGTGATCGAAGCCTCTGCCGCTTGCGCGCCGATGCTCAGATACCGCCGGCCTCTCTACCTCGATGAGGCTGCCCACGACGTCACCTTCACCGTGGCCCTGGCCGAGAAGGACATGGCGGTGACTGCGGCGCTGGCCGAGCGGCTTGGCGTCGCCATGCCGCAAGCGCGGGTGACGCACGAGAGGTTGTCGGAAGCGCGCGCATCCGGCTTCGGCGACCGGGATATGGCAGCGATGCTCAATTTCATGCGAGAGATGAAAAAATGAAGGCAGCCTTGTTTGTTGGTGGCTGGGAAGGCCACACACCGACCCATTTTGCCGACTGGTATCAGGCGCTGCTGCGCGAGAACGGCTTCAAGGTCGATGTCTACGACACGCTGGAGCCGCTGGAACATCCGGATGAGCTGTCAGATCTGGACCTGATCACTCCGATCTGGTCCTCAGCCCGATCCGGCCACCAGGAAGAGTTCGGCAATATGACCAAGCTGCAGGAGGATGGGCTTTTGCAGCTCATCGGCAATGGCTGCGGCCTGGCGGGCTGGCATGGGCATATGGGCGACGCCTTTCGGGACCGCCCGACCTATCATTTCCTGATCGGCGGCCAGTTCGTGGCCCATCCGCCGGGTTGGCCGGACAACCTGCAGCCGCAGGAGGACTACATCGATTACGATGTGACGATCTGCAAGCCAGACCACCCGCTCGTGCAGGGGATCAAGAGCTTTCGGATGCGGTCGGAACAATACTACATGCTGGTCGACCCCTCGAACGAGGTGCTGGCCACGACGACCTTCTCGGGCGATCACCTTTGGTGGATCGAGGGCACCGTCATCCCGGTCACCTGGACACGGCGGTGGGACAAGGGGCGCGTGTTCTACTGCTCCTTGGGGCACGAACTCGACGATCTGAAGGTTCCGCAGGTCACCGAAATGATCCGCCGCGGTGCCATTTGGGCGGCCGAGGGCAAATCGGCCGCAACGGCTCCCTGAGATCGCGTTGCAAATGGGGAGCGGGCTGCGCGGGGGAGGGGACTTCGGGGTGAGTTTGTGCGGGATGCTGCATTCTTCGCCTCGCGCCTGACCCCCTCCCGGCCACCAGTAAACCGACCGGTCAAAAGGCTTTGGCGATCACGCGCGCAGCTGTCCTGATGGATGGGCAACCATCATTGGCGCGATCCACCGTAGTCAGGCGCGACTGTCGTTCTCGATTTCGCCGATTGATTGCAGGCCAGAGCAATGGCGAGCGCGGCGCGCCCGTCCGCGGCGGTGGCCGAGGGCGGCCTCCCCTCGGTCACCGCGGCGTGGAACTCGTCGAGCGCGTTGTAGAACGAGCGGTCATAGCGCTCGAGGAAGAAATGCTTGAGCGGCTCGCGCGCCGCCGTGCGGCTGCTGTCCCACCGGACAAGGTTGTCATCGCGGTGGTTGACCGTCTGCACCATGCCCGCATCGCCGAAGGCTTCGAGCCTTTGGTCGAAACCGTAGGCGCAGGCCCGGGAATTGTTCACGTGCACCAATGCGCCCGAAGGCATCTTCAGCGTCGTCATGGTCATGTCGAAATCGCCTTCGGCACCGATCTGAGGATCAAACATGCAGGAGCCGGCGGCCTGCACCTCGACGGGACGCTCTCCGGCGATCCAGCACAGCAGGTCGATATCGTGGATCGTGGCGTCGACGAAATAGCCGCCCGAGGCGCGCACATAGTCGATCGGCGGCGGTGCGGGCTCGCGCGACCAGCTCATCAGCATGTTGAGACGGCCGATCTCGCCGGCCTGCACCGCCGCGCGGAGCGCCGCGTTGTCCGGGTCGAAGCGGCGGTTGAAGCCGAGCATGAAGGGCACCGGGTCGCGCTCGAGCGCGGCCAGGGCCCGGTCCACCCGTTCGAGGCTCTGGTCCAGCGGCTTCTCGCAATAGATCGGCTTGCCGGCCCGGGCGGCGGCTTCGATATAGTCCACATGCGTGTCGGTCGGCGTGGCGATCACCACCGCGTCGACGCCCGGATCGGCCAGCACCGCGCCGAGGTCGTCCATCGCCCGGCCGCCATATTGCGCGGCGGCCGCCTCCGCCGAGGCGCGGCGCGGATTGTAGATCACCTCGAGCCTGAGCCCCGGATGGGCGTTGATCTTGGGGCCGTAGACATGGGCCATCCGGCCTGTGCCCATCAGGGCGATCCCGAGCGTCTGCATCACGCGAACTCCTTCGCGTCCTCGAGGATCATCGAGGCGGCCTTCTCGCCGATCATGATCGCGGCGGCGTTGGTATTGCCGGTGACGATGCGCGGCATGATCGAGGCATCCGCAACCCGCAGCCCGTCGATCCCGTGCACGCGGAGGCGCGGGTCGACAACCGCGTCACCCTCGACGCCCATCTTGCAGGTGCCGACCGGATGCAGCAGCGACAATCCGTTCGCCCGGCAATAGGCAAGAATGTCAGCGTCGCTCTGAACCTCCTTGCCCGGTGAGAGCTCGTATTCGACGCAATCCGCCATCGGCGCCGTGGCGGCGATCCTGCGTCCGAACTTGAGCCCCGCGATCGCCGCGCGCTGGTCCGTCTCATCGGCGAAGAAATTGAACTGGATCTCCGGCTGCACCTTCGGATCCGGGCTGGTGATCCGCACGTGGCCGCGGGAATTGGGCCGCATGTGTTCGGCGAGAATGGTGAAGCCCGAGAAGGGATGCGGCTTGAGCTGCTCGTCGGTGCACCAGGCCATGAAGGTGACCATCATGTCCGGCCGGTCGATCTCGGGGCCGGAGCGAATGAAGGTGTTGGAATAATTGCCGTTGTCGGCGAAGGGGCCGGTTCGGAAAACGAGGTGCCGCAGGAGCTGCAGGCCGCCCTTGATCTTGTTGTTGTAAAGATCGTTGACTGTGGAATGGACCTTGGAGCGGTACTCCGCGCCGATGCCGAAATGGTCCTGAAGGTTCTCGCCGACGCCCTTCAGCTCATGGACCACGTCGATCCCCTGCGCGCGCAGGAGAGCGCCGGGCCCGATGCCCGAGACCTGCAGCAATTGCGGCGAGTTGAACGTGCCGCCACTGAGGATGATCTCGCGCCGCGCCCGCGCCTGGTGCCTCCCGCGCCTGTCGGTCCAGCGCACTGCCGTGGCACGGCGGCCCTCCAGCACGATCCGGTCGACCATCGCATTGAGCCGCAGGTCGATATTCCGCTTGGCCGGCCCCCGCAGATAGCCGGCCGCCGTGCTCCAGCGCATCCCCTTGCGTGTCGTCGTCTGGACGTAACCCGTGCCTTCCTGGCGTGGCCCGTTGAAATCGTCGTTGCGCGGCACGCCGAGCGCCTCTGAAGCGGCGTGGAACGCCTCGCCCAGGGCGTGCTCGGTGCGGATGTCCGAAACCGCCACCGGCCCGCCCGTGCCGTGAAAGGCGTCGGCGCCGCGCTCCTGGTCCTCGCAGGCCTTGAAATGCGGCAGCACGTCATCCCAGCTCCAGCCGGTACAGCCCGCCGCCGCCCAGCCGTCGAAATCCTCGGGCTGGCCGCGCATGTAGATCATGCCGTTGATCGCGCCGGTCCCGCCCAGCACCTTGCCGCGGGGCTGGAACAGGCGGCGGCCGTTCAGATGCGGCTCGGGCGCGCTTTCGTAGCACCAGTTCACCCTGGGGTTGGCGTAGAGCATCGAATAGCCGAGCGGGATGTGGATGAACGGGTTGCGGTCGGGCCCGCCAGCCTCAAGCAGCAGGACCGAATGCCCCGCTTCGCCGAGCCGGCCCGCAACGGCGCATCCTGCTGAGCCAGCGCCGATCACGATATAGTCGTAGTCCTTGCCGGACATATCCCTCGCGCCTCCCAAGACTGATCCTCGGGAACGCTCGCATAGGGCGGCGGATCGGGAGAACACGGCAAATGTCAGATTTGGACCAAACGCGGCTGGCGATGGCCCGGCGGAGTTGTTTCCCTGTTACAAGCGGACCTGTGGACGTGGCGGTTGGAGCGGTGAGGTGACACGCGAGGAACTTCTTCGGATCCTGACATTCGTGGATTCCAACCGCGAAATCTCGGAAAAGCGCACGCCGCTGGCCACGGTCGATCCGCGCTGGAACATCATTTCCTACGCCATGCGGCGCCATCTCGAGGGCAGGCTGCTGACGGTCACTTCGGCGGCGATGGCGGCGGATGTGCCTTATGGCACCGCGATGCGCCGGATCACGGAGCTGATCGAAGAGGGGCTCCTGCTGAAGCGTCCGAAATCGAAATCGGGAAAGTCCTTCTCGCTGCATCCCACGCGCAAGCTCATCAGGGAATTCGAGAGCTTCGCGATGCAGCTCAAGATGATGGTGGGGAACACCTTCGGCTTCACCACCGGGGACGGGGAGATCAGCGATTTCTATTTCGGAGGCTATTACATGGCCTCCCGCATCCTGCCCTATCCCAACGCGATGCAGACCGGTGTCGGGATCGACCGGACGGTGCGGATCCTCGGGCCCATCGACCCCACCTTCAAGACGCTCGAGCAATACTCGTCCAATCTGGACGAACTGTGCGGCACCAACGTCGAGGTCGTCACTCTGCCGCTCGATCAGCTGCACGGCGAGATCATGGAGAACGCCCGGCGCAAGCACTCCAAATACGACCTCATCGCCGTCGATCTGCCGTGGATCGGGCAGCTCGCGACCGAGGAGGTCATCGAGCCGCTCGACGACCTGTTGCAGGAGGCGCGCTTCAATCCGTCCGATTTTCACAACGCCGCCTATCGCGGCTCGCGTTGGAACGAACACCAATACGGCCTGCCGATCCAGCCGACCGCGGAGCTGTTGTTCTGCCGGAGCGATCTCTTCGCCGAGGCCGGGCTGTCGATCCCGCAGACCACCGACGACGTGCTCCTCGCGGCCCGGGTGCTGCACCGGGCGGGCTTCAACCTGTCGGGCATCGTGATGAACTACGGCCGCGGAACGCCGGTCGCGCATACCTTCGTTCAGACCCTCGCGGATTTCGGTCAGCCGATCATCAATCTGGCACCCCTCGGCGACGAGTTCGACGTCGCGGTGATCCAGGGGGAAAACTATCGCCCGCAATTGCTGAGCGATGCGGCGCGCGAGACGGCGGAGTTCCTGCTCGAGCTCGCCGAGTTCTGCCACAACGAGAGCATGGTCTGTAACTGGGACCGCCGCATCGGCATTTTCTCGAGAGGCGAGGCGGCGATGACCTATGGCTGGAGCATCCGAGCCGCGGCCTTCGAGCTGAATCAGGACTCGCCCGCCCATGGCAAGGTCGATTTTGTCCCGCACCCGCATGCCCCGGGCGCGCGCACCGTCTCTCCGATCGGGGGCTTTTCGATCGCGATCCCGGCGGCGCTGGAGCCCCATCGCAAGAAGACCTCATGGAAGGTCATGGAGTACCTCACCCGCCCCGAGATGCTCAAATGGTACGTGCTGAACGGCAACCTCACGAGTCCGCGCTTCTCCACCAGCGCGGACCCCGAGGTCCAGGCCAGCAGCAAGATCATCGCGCAGGTCGACGGGATGGAGCGGCGCGGCGAGCTGAAGACATGGCCGCGCCCGCCCATCCCGGAGTTCAGCGACGTGCTGGGCGTTCTCGGCGACGAGATCCACCTGATGCTCCAGCGCAGCCAGGGCGTCGAGGAGGCCTTGCGCAAGTCCCAGAACCGGATCGACGCGATCATGCGCGAACGCGGCCACTACTGAGGCCCTGGCACGAGAAAGGGCCGCGTCCTTCAACGCGGCCCTTCTGTACTTCCGGTGGCCCGGCTTACCAGGTCGGACGCTCGAAGTCGTCGACGTTCTCGGGCAGCACCTTCGGGGTCTCGATGCCCTGCAACGCGGGCACCTCGATGCCGTTGGCCACCTTGACCGCGGTCTGGATGGCCAGGATCGCGTCATCGACAGGGGATTGCTTGTTCGAACCGGAGTGCCAGCCCGCCTTCATCGCGTCCCAGCCTTCGCCGAACTGGTTGCAGGTGACGACCTTGACCTCGCCGGGCGCCTTGCCGGCGCCCTGCAGCGCGCTGATCACGCCAAGTCCCATGCCGTCGTCGAAGGCATAGACCCCGTCGATCTCGTCGCCGAATTGCGTGAGGTAGGTCTCCATGACCGTCTGTGCCTTCTCGCGGTTCCATTCCGCGGTCTGGCTGGCAAGGATGTTCACGTCGGGATATTTGTCCGCGAGCTGGTCGAGGAAGCAGTTCTTGCGCAGGATCGAGACCGAGTAACCCGGGGTCCCCTCGACCACCACGATGTTGCCGGACCCTCCGAGCGCGTCGCCCAGCATCTCGGCGGCCTGTTCCGCCTGGGCACAATCGTCGGGCCCCGTATGTCCGACGATGTAGCGTCGGCCGGCCTCGCCGATGGGCGAGTTCGAGGTGACGACCGGGATCCCGGAGCGTGAGGCGTTGCGGATCGCCGGGATGAGCGCGTTCTGCGAGGTCGGCCAGACCACCAGCGCATCGGGGTTCTGCGAGGCCATGTCCTGGATCTGGTCGAACTGGACGGCCGGGTCGCCCTGCGGGTCCATCACGGTGGCCTGGATGCCGAGTTCCTGGCTGTAAGCCTCTGCGGTCTCGGCGTATTTGGCCTGGTAGGCATTCGAGCCCGGATAGAGCACCGTGATGCCAATTCTGGTTTCTGACAGCGGCTTCTTGAGTTCGCCGCCGAGCCAGTCCGGCGCCTCCTGCGCGCTTCCCGCGGTGGCCGAGAGCGCAAGAGACAGCGTGACCGCCAGTGCCTTGTGTGCGTTTATCATCGTTTCCTCCTCCAGACGCTGCACTTCCTCCTGATTGCAATCCCCGTTGGCAGCGTTGCGGGGTGCCTGCGCTCAATGTTTCGGTAGACGCCAAGCCCAAACAATCGCCGAGATATCCAAATCTGATTTTCGACTTTTCATGCGGTGTTGGCGGCGTTGCGCGGTCCGGCGGGCCCCGTCACGACCCGGTTGATTCATTTTGGATTTTTCGAGCGTTCATCGCGCATCTCGCTCTGTCTAACCTTGGGCATCGGAGGAGGTGCAGAGATGGACTCGCGGATAAGAAGCCTGATGCGCAGGCACGGCCTGGTCGTCGCGTTCCTGGTGTTTCTCGCAGGTGTCGCGGTCAATGCGGAGGCGTTCCTGACGCCGGGCAACATTCTGGACGTGCTGCGCCAGGTCTCGATCACGGGGATGATGGCGCTCGGCGTCACCTTCGTGGTGCTGACCGGCCGCCTCGACCTGTCCGTGGGCTCGCTCCTGACGCTGCTGACCGTGATCGTGGTCGACCAGCACAATGTCGCGGGCCCGTTCCCGGCGATCGTGATGACGCTCCTCGCGGGGCTCTGCATCGGTGCCGTCAACGGGCTCTTGGTCGGCTTCGTCGGCCTCAACGCGCTGATCGTGACCTTGGCGATGCTGTCCTTCCTGCAGGGGCTCGTGCTGTTCTACTCCGGCGGATCGAACGTCAACGTGGAGAACCCGCAGGAGACCTGGTTCGCCATCTTCGGGCGCGGCGAATTTCTCGGTCTGCCGGTGCCGGTCATCCTGTTCCTGACGGGCGCGGTGATCGCCGGGCTGGCGCTGCAATTCACCACCTTCGGGCGGCGCGTCTACGGGGTTGGCGGCAACGAGACCGCCAGCATCTTCTCCGGGATCGACGCGCGCTGGACGGTGTTCTGGGCCTACGCGATTTCCGGTTTCACCACCGGCATGGCCGCGGTGATCATGGGCAGCCGCGTGATGGGCGCGCAGAACACCATAGGTCAGGGCTACGAGCTGACCGTCCTTGCCGGTGTCATCCTCGGTGGCACCTCGCTCATGGGCGGCTCGGGAAGCATCTGGCGGACGGTGATCGGCATCTCGATGCTGGGTTTCATCCAGAACGGATTGCTGCTTCTCGGCTTCGCCTACTACGTCCAGTGGCTCGTCACCTGGGCCGTCATAATCGTCGCCGTCTGGATCGATCTGGGTGCCAAGCGCGGGAGGATCTTCGCATGAGCCACGTTTCCCTCGCCCCTCGGGACAAGTCGCCGCTGCACGCCGTGCTGTCCTGGCTTCTGCGCAATCACATCTGGGTCTTCCTGGCCCTGACGGTTGCCGTCTTCTCGATCGCGAGCCCGTATTTCCTGACCGTGAACAACCTCGGCAACATCCTGACCCAGGGGGCATTCATCGGCATCCTCGCCATCGGCATGACCATGGTGATGATCGACGGCGAGATCGACCTCTCGGTCGGGGCTATCCTGGCCCTGGCATCGGCGCTGGCGATTGGTCTGCAAGAGCATGTGGGCACCTGGCCCGCGATCTCACTGGGGCTGCTCTCAGGGGCCGCGCTGGGCTTTTTCAACGGCACGCTGGTGGCCCTGTCCGGCATGCATTCCTTCATCGTCACGCTGGGCGCGTTGATCGGAATTCGCGGCCTGGTCTTCGTCTATACAGGCGAGAACGCCCTGATGGTGCCGGACTTCGCCTATACCGAGATCCCCGAGGTGTATCTTGGGCCGGTATCGCTGACCGCGATGATCTTTCTTGGGCTCGCCTTGCTGTTCCAGTGGGTCCTGTCGAGCACCCGCCACGGACGCGAGACCTACGCGGTGGGCGACAACATCGAGGCCGCGCATGACGCCGGGATCGATGTGAAGCGCCACAAGATCATCAACTTCACCCTCTGCGGGACACTGGCGGCTGTCTGCGGCATCCTGTTGTCGATGCGGCTCGGCACCGCGGAGCCCAACGCCGGCAAGATCTGGGAGCTTTGGACCATCATCGCCGTGGTGCTGGGCGGCACGCGCTTGCAGGGCGGCTTCGGCAGCATGTGGATGACCATTGGCGGCGTGCTCACATTGGCCGTGCTGCGCAACGGGCTCAGGCTCCTGAACACCCCAAACTATGTCGAGCTGATGGTGATGGGCGCGGTGCTCGTGCTGGCCCTCGTGCTCGACAAGATCCTGAACCGCAGGGGAGAGTCGTGATGGACGAGGTCATTCTGGAGGTCCGGGACATCACCAAGACCTTCCCCGGCGTGACGGCGCTCGACAGCGTGAGCTTCGACATCCGTCCCGGGGAGGTCCACGCCCTCGTCGGCGAGAACGGCGCCGGCAAATCCACCCTGATGAAGACGCTGGCGGGCCTGCACAAACCCGATGGAGGCGAGATCTTCTACCAGGGCGAGGAGCTGCGGCTTTCCGGCCCGCTCGACGCGCGCCGCAAGGGCATCCTGCTGATCCACCAGGAATTGTCGCTGTCGCCGGAGCTGTCCGTCGCCGAGAACATCTATCTGGGGGCCTGGCCGACCAATCGCTTCGGCATGCTGAAAAAGCGCGAGCTGCGCAGGAATGCCAAGGCCGCGCTCGAGGCGCTCGGCTGCCTCTTCGGCCCGGATGTCCGCGTCGGCACGCTTTCGGTCGCCATGCAGCAGATGGTCGAAATCGCCCGGGCCGAGGCTTTCAGGGCCAATGTCGTGATCTTCGACGAACCGACGGCGTCGCTGACCGACAGCGAGAAAGATCAGCTCTTTCACACGATCCGTGGTCTCAAGGCGCGTGGAGTGGGCATCGTCTACATCTCGCACAAGATGGACGAGATCTTCGACATCACCGACCGGATCACCGTGTTGCGCGACGGCCAGGTGCAGGGAACGGTCGAGACCGCCGCCACCGATCTCAACCAGATCACGCGCATGATGATTGGCCGCACGCTGGATGCCTATTTCGTCAAGGCGAAGCCGGAGTTCGGCGGGGAGGTGCTGCGCGTCGAAGGCCTGAGCAAGCGTGGCCTGTTCCGCGATATCTCCTTCTCGGTGCGCGAAGGGGAGGTTCTCGGGCTCTATGGTCTTGTCGGTGCGGGGCGGTCCGAAGTGGTCGAGACCATCTTCGGCGTCCGCAAGGCCGATGCAGGCAAGCTGTACTGGAAAGAGGGAGAGGTCGCTCTGCCCAGGCCACGGCAATCCATCGACATGGGCATGGCGCTGGTTCCCGAGAGCCGCAAGGAACAGGGCCTCGTCCTGATGATGGGCGGACGGGAGAACACCTCGCTGCCGCATCTGCGTCTGTTCTCGGAGGTCTCGGTGATGAACTGGACCAAGGAAATGGCCGTGTTCGAGAAGTATCGCTCGGCGCTGTCGATCAAAACGACCGGCCCGGACCAGGCGATGTCCCAGCTCTCGGGCGGCAACCAGCAGAAATTCGTGCTCGCCAAGTGGCTCTGCGCCGATCCCAAGCTGATCATCCTCGACGAGCCGACGCGCGGAATCGATGTGGGCTCCAAATCGGCGATCCACGAGCTGATCGCCGAGCTTGCCGAACAGGGCCTCGCGGTGATCGTGATCTCCTCGGAAATGCCCGAGGTCCTGGGGGTCAGCCATCGGGTGCTGGCCATGTCGGAGGGCGCCATCGTGGCCGAATTTCAGGGCGACGCGATGACCGAAGAACATCTCATCGACGCGGTGTCGCATGCCCGCGCGCCGGTCGCGGCGGAGTGAGCGGGATGCCCACTCAGACGCAGGACAGAGAGCTTGGGATCGGCCTTGTCGGATCGGGCTTCATGGGCCGCTGCCATGCCAATGCCTTTGCCGCCGCGCCCGTCTTGTTCGAGCTGCCCGCGCGCCCGGTCAAAGCGGTGCTGGCCGATGCCACAGAGGAAAGCGCCGCAGCCGGCGCGCAGGCCCTCGGCTTTGCACGCGCCACCTCCGACTGGCGGTCGCTGATCGCCGACGATGCGGTCGACATCGTCGCGATCACCGCGCCCAACGTGTTGCACGAACCAATCGCGATGGCGGCAATCGCCGCCGGCAAGACGGTCTATTGCGAAAAGCCGCTCTCGACGACCGCCGCTTCGGCGCGGCGCATGACCGACGCCGCCGAAGCGGCGGGGGTCGTCACCTCGGTCGGCTTCAACTTTCTGCGCAACCCGATGATCCGGCTGGCGCGGGATCTCATCACCTCGGGCGAGATCGGTGAGGTGACCGGCTTCCGGGGACGCCACGCAGAGAATTACATGTCGAGCCCCGACGCGCCGCATTCCTTCCGGACCGATCCGCAGGGCGGCGGGGCGCTGGCAGATATCGGCAGCCACATCATCTCGCTCGCGCGCCACCTCCTCGGGCCGATCGCCGATGTCAGCGCCGACTGTCGGACGATCTATCCCGACCGGCCCGTGGCCGCGGGGGCGTCGGAGCGACGGCCCGTCGAGGTTGACGACATGACCCACGCGCTCCTGCGCTTCGAAAGCGGTGTCTCCGGCAGCCTCGAGGCGAACTGGGCCGCCACCGGGCGCACGATGGACCTGTCCTTCGAGATCACAGGCTCCAAGGGGGCCATCGCGTTCTCGCAGGAACACATGAACGACCTGTTGGTCTACTCCGGTTCCGGTGCCGCGGCAGGTTACCGGCGTATCGAGGCGGGTCCCTCCCATCCGCCCTACGACCGGTTCTGCCCGGCACCGGGACATCATCTTGGGTTCAACGACCTGAAGGTGATCGAGGTGGCCGAGTTGATCGAGGCGCAGGTCTCGAACGGACGGTGCAATCCCGATTTTCGGGAGGCCCTTGCGGTGCAGGAGACCGTGGAGGCGATGCAGGAATCCTCAAAAGCCCGCGGCTGGGTTGGGCTTTAGGCGCAGGTTGGCGGGTCCTATGCTTGGCCTGCCTGAACGGGCGTGATGTCGAATAGAGCACGATCGTTTGAACCCATTCCGACCTGCGCCATCGCCGCGTGTTCAGAGACCTGCACTCCCTGCTTCACCACGAACGCCTTCTGCGCCTCCGTGATCTTCGAGGTTTCATGCGTTTCCGCTCCCCATCCAAGAAAGCCCCCACCCAAAAACTTGCACGTAAAATCAACCTTTAACGCCCGCCCGCGTTCACATCTCCCCCGCCTGCCTTATCTTCCTCACCCGAGGAGGCATTCCCCGTGGCAGCACCGGCGCAAGTGACCTGGGCGAAAACCGACAAGACCGGCGCGGAGATCGTGGCGATCGGCGGCGTGCGGAAATCGCTCTTCGGCAAGGCGGAGTGGCGGCTCTCGGTCGAGGAGGCGGTCACCCTGATCGAGCAGGACGAATGGCGGTTCTTCGTCGAGGACAGGGGCGACCGGCTCTGGCTCGACCTCTGCGAGGACGAAGAAGGCGCCAAGACGATCAGCGCAGACGGGCCGGTGAAACTGCTTCTGTGACAGGGGTTTGCGCGCCCTCGACGCGCCCGCTGACCCGAGGCCAAGCACCAGCCAGGGTTGAAAAGACGCCCTCAGGGCTTAGCCTTTGCTAGTGAAACCGACGCAGATCCAGCTCGCCGGGGTCGCTATTCCCGTGACAGGATTTTCCATGATCCGCGAGCTTGAACAGGGCGCGCGCGTTCTTGTGGGTCTGCCTGACAAAAGGACATGCAATGACCGACAAGAACCCGGACAAAGGGTATATCGCACTCCTGGGCTGGAGCCTGAACGCCATCGACGCGGTCGACCGTTTCGACCGTCGCTACGTCGTGGTCGCGCCGCCCTGGGCCGAGGACTACTGCAAGCAGAACGACATCCCCTATGTCGCCTGGGACTTCGACCGGCTGAACGAACGCTCGCACGAGCTGGCGCATCGGCTCGACGACATGGGCGTCGACGTGGCCATCCCGATCTTCGAGGAAACCGTGGAATGGGCCGGCGCGGTCAACGCCGTCCTGATGAAGAACCCGCGGCTTCTCGGCCAGTCGATGCTGTTCCGCGACAAGTCGCTGATGAAGCGTCGCGCGCAGCTCGGCGGCATCCGCGTGGGCGTCTTCGAGGAGGCGCATGACCGCGGCGACGTGATCCGCTTCCTCAAGCGCGTGAACCAGACGCTGCTGAAGCTCGACGGCGACCCGAACGACCCGATCCACTTCAAGGCCTTCGACAAGTCGGGCACCGCCGGGCACCGGGTGATCCGCACCCCCGAGGATGTCGACAACATCCCCGACGAGGAGTTCCCTGCGCTTCTGGAATCGCATCTCGACGGCTGGGAGTTCGCTGTCGAGGCCTGGATCAAGGACGGCAAGATCCAGTTCCTGAACATCTCGGAATACGTGACGCTGGGCTATTCGGTCTTCGTGCCGGCGACGCCCGAGCTCGAGGAACACCGCGCGCGGATCACCGAGGAAATCGAGAAGCTGATCGAGGTCTTCGACATCGACTTCGGCTTCATCCACCCGGAATACTTCCTGACCAGCGACAACAAGCTTTACTTCGGCGAGGTCGCCTACCGTCCGCCGGGCTTCAACGCGCTGGAGCTGATCGAACGCGCCTATGGCTTCAACGGCTACCAGGGCCTTGTGCTGGCCTTCGATCCGAAGACCACCCAGGAAGAGCTCGACGCCTTCTTCCCGACCGAGGTCGTCGACGCCAAGGGCCATGCGGGCTGCTTCGGCGTCTACCCACGCCGCCGCGTGGTGAGCCGCCTCGAGGTCCCCGAGGAGACCGCGAACCACCCCTATTTCGAGTTCCACGAGCTCTCCGACCCGCGCGAGCAGAAGGTGGCCAAACGGTCAGCATTCGGCACGCATTGGGGGCTGGCCTATTTCTTCGGTGACAACGCCCACGACTTGCGTGACCTTCTCAAGCGACAGGAAGAGCTGGATTATTATGTCTGATGAGTCCGAGGAACGCTTTCGCCGTGGATGGACAGACCGCGGATGACCAGGCCGCGCTGACGCGGCTGTCGGAAACGCTCGACCGGGCCATCGACCGGCTGGACGAGGCCCGGCCCTTCGCCAAGGCGCGCCACCAGCGCCCGGTGCTGGACGTGCTGGGGCGCGTCATCGCGCTGCCCGGTGGGCTGGGGAGGATCCGCCAGCGCGCCGCGCGCATGGATGCGGCGGGGCTGTTCTCGGGCTCGGACTGGGACCAGCCCGAGGTGCTGCTGCCGCAGCTCGTGGCGGGCACGCTGGTCTCGGACGACCCCTCGCTGCGGGCGCTCGAGGCGGCGAGCCTCGCGCGGTTCCTTGCGGTGGCCGAGGGCGAGGCGCGCCATGCCAACCTGCACCAGGAGGGGGCGCGGCATTTCCTGACCCAGGTGCTGGCGCTGAACCTCAAGGATCTGTTCGGCGCGCCGGACGAGGCCGCCCGCGCGCTTGGCGCCCGGCACGACCTCAAGCGCCGGGTGCTGAGCCATATCGCCGACCACATCGGTCTGAACGACGTTCTCAGCGTGCTGGTCTCGGAGATCTGGCGCCTTCTCGAACAGCGCTCGATCCAGGTGGGCGTGGTCAAGGACATGATCGCCCAGATCGCCATCGCGCTGTCCGAGAAGGGCACCGAGCCTGGCAGCACGCGGCTTGGCGCCGAGCGGCTGGTCAGCGCGCTTTTCGGGCCGACCACCGCCTCGCGCGACGACCCGGGGCTGGCGGTCTACCTCGAGAGGATCTCCGTCGCCGATGAAAGCGGCCTCTCGCGCGAGGCCATGGGCTTTGCCCGGGCGATGCATGACACCGGGCTGGTCTCGGATTACCACGCCGCCTTCCTGACCTGGGCGCTCGATTACGAGAACCGCCCGCTGATCCCCGAGGCGCTGGGGCTCGGCACCACCGGGCTTGATTGCTGGCAGCATTACCGCGGGCTGATCGAGAAGCTGGTGCGCTCGGCGGTCTCGCTGCAGACGCCGCAGGCGGCCTACGGGCTGGCGCTGCTGCTTGATCGGGGCATCCTGCATCACGCGCCCATGGTGCCGGCGCTGGAGCGGCAGCTCTCCTTGCAACTGCGCGGTGCGGCGCGCGAGCGCATCGCGCTGGGCTTCGCGGCGGGTGACGCGCCCGAGACCGCGCTTCTGGCGGGTGTCCTGCAGGTGCTGGGCCAGCCGCTCGGGGTGGGGCAGGGCGCCAATCCGACCTGCCAGTCGGCCCGCGCCATCGCCATGTGGGCGCTGATCGACCCGGATTACCTGCTGTTCCTGGTCACCCAGGTGGCCGAGTTCGACATGCTGCAGATGCAGTTCGAGGGCACGGTGATCAACTCCGGCGATCTGCCCGCGGGCCTTGCCGGGGCGGGCCCGATCGACGCGGACCCGGTGTCGGTGCTGCTGGTGGCGCATCTCGACCGGATCTACGCCGAGATGGGGCGGCTCTGCGCGGGACGGCCCGGCGATCCGCACAAGTGGATCAACCCGCAGTTCCACGGCTGGTGGGTGTCGCGCGACTGCGCCGTCGCGGTGGACGTGGCGACGGGCCAGCTCGCGGGCTACGACGACTTCCTGCGGCGTTTCTTCGCGGCCTATCACCCGGCCTTCAACGGCGGCCGCCCGCTGGGCCATCCCCAGCCCGCCGGCATCGCGGTCACCGATGCGCAGCAGCGCTTCGTCGGCTGGCACGCCATCGCGATCCTTCGGGTCGCCGAGGACCAGGCCGGGCGGATGCGCGTCTATTTCTACAACCCCAACAACGACAGCGGGCAGGACTGGGGCAACGGGGTCGTGGTCTCGACCTCGGGTCACGGCGAGCGCTACGGCGAGGGCTCGCTCGAGTTCGAGGCCTTCCTGTCGCGGGTCTACCTGTTCCACGACGAGCCCCTGCGGCGCGAGGAAGGGCGCGAGATCGCGCCCGAGCTGATCGCGACGGTGCGGGACCAGGCGGTCGCGAGCTGGGCGGCGGACCGGCAGGGCGCGGGTTGAGGAGAGCGCGGCAGGCCGATGGCTGAGGGCAGCATGGCAGGCCGATGGCTTAGGCGAGCGCGGGGCTGACCGAAGGCTGAGGCAACCGTGGGGCAGGGGGCCTGCGTCACTCGATTGTCCGATCGGCGGCGCGACGGCGCGCGGAGCCCGCTGGGCCAGCCCCCCGCCGCCCCTCAACTCAACCCATGCGCCTCCGCCGTGGCGACCAGCGTGTCCTGCATCGCCCCCAGGACCACCGACCGGGCCGAGACCTCGCGGCGCACCAGACCGATCCGCCGGGTGATCGCCCCCTGGCCGAAGGGCCGGATCTGCAGGCTCTCCTCGGGCACGTTCAGGATCGCGAGCTTCGGCACCACCGCGATGCCGAGCCCCACCTGCACGAAGCTCACGATGGTCGGCATGGTGTTGATCACCGCCACCGGCTCGCGCCGGACGCCGAGCCGCGACAGCTCGGTGTCGATCTGGCGGGCCAGCGGCACGTCGGTGGCGTAATGGATGAAGGGATAGGCGCCGATCAGCGCGCGTTCGTCGGCGCCCTCGGCATCGGGCGGGGCGATCAGCATGAGCGGCTCGGTCAGGACCGGCGTCCAGATCAGGTCCGGCGGCACGCCGACGTGTTCGGCCACCAGCGCCGCGTCGAGCCGCCCGGCCGAGACATCGGCCATCAGCGCCTCGGAGACCCCGACCCTGAGATCGAGCGAAAGCTTCGGGAACTGCTCCCGCATCGCCCGGAAGGCGCGCGGCGCCAACCACAGCGACACCGTGCGGATTGCCCCCAATTTAAGCACCCCCGAGGTCCGGCCCCCGGTGATCGTGCGCCGGGTCTCGGTCATGATCTGCACGATGTTGCGGGCCCCGCGCAGCATCTCCTCGCCCCGGGCGGTGAGCTGCGGCGGGCGGGTGCGCCGGTCGAAGAGCGGCACCCCCAACTCCCCCTCAAGCGCCTGAATTTGCTGGGAGACCGCCGATGCGGTGAGGTTCACGATCCGCGCCGCCCCGGCGAAACTGCCGGTCTCCGCGACGGCGACGAGGGTTTCGAGCTGGCGGATGTCCATCGCGGCAAGTTAAGCAACGCTTGATAAAAGAGCAAATTATTTTCGTTAGAGAAAGCCGCCCTTGTCTTTTATGGGAGGCCTCACACCCAAGAAGCACTGACAGTCGCAACATGGAGAGACCCGACATGATCCACCTGCCCCGCATCGCCGCGAGCGCCGCGATTGCCGTCGCCGCGCTGGCCGGCAGCGCCCAGGCGCAATCCTACCCCGAGCGCCCCGTCGAGTTCATCGTGCCCTGGTCGCCCGGCGGCGGCAGCGACACGCTGATGCGGATCGTGGCCAACAACGTCTCGCCCTACCTCGGCGCCGAGATGCCGGTCATCAACATGCCCGGCGTCGGCGGCACGGTCGGCCTGACCGAAGCCTCCAAGCGCGAGGCCGACGGCTACACCATCTCGCAGGTGCACGAAGGCCTGCTGACCGCCACCGTGACCGGCATCACCGACCTGGCCTGGTCCGACTTCGAGCCGATCGCGCTGATGACCGCCTCGCCGCAGTTCCTGGTCGCCAATGCCGACCAGCCCTATGCGACCTTCGAGGAGTTCGTGAGCTACGCGCAGGAGAACCCCGGCGAGGTCTCGATCGGCGTGACCCTCGGCGGCGTGCCGCATCTGCACGCGGCGATGATCGAGGAAGCCTTCGACCTCGAGTTCAACTACGTCGGCTACGAGGGCACCGGTGAGCGCATCCGCGCGCTGGTCGGCGGCAACCTCGACGTGGCCATCGGCGATATCTCCTCGGCCGGCCAGTTCGTCGAGAACGGCGACCTGGTCTTCCTGGCCACCGGCGCGCCCGAGCGCATGGCCCAGGCCCCCGACGTGCCGACCTTCCAGGAGCTCGGCGCCGACATGGAGCTGGCCGTGACCCGCGGCATCGTCATGCCCAAGGGCGCCCCGGCCGAGGCCCGCGACGGTCTCGAGGCCGCGCTGGCGGAACTGGCCGAGGACGAGACCTTCGTCGAGCAGGTCAACAATGCCGGCGCCGAGGTGCAGTTCCGCGGCCAGGAGGCCTATGCGGACTACCTCACCCGCCTCGACGAGACCGTGAACCGTCTCGCAGAGGTGCTTGCTCCGTGAGCGAGGAGACGCCGCAACTGACGGGGAAGGAGCCGGGCGAGGTCGCCCGGCTTCTTTCCTACATCGCGCTGCTCGCGGCCTCCGCCGGCCTCTTCTGGGAGGCGACGCGGATCCCGAGCTCACGCTTCGAGACGCTGGGCGCCGGGGCCTTCCCGATGATCGTGCACGGCTGCCTGATCCTGCTGTTGCTGGTCACCATCGCGCAGACCCTGCGGCGGCTGCCCGCGGGCGCCTATGCCGCCTTCGGCGCGGCCTTCGGCACCTGGGTGCGCGAGCGCCGGCTGGTCTTCGTGGTCTTTCTCTGCCTCGGCGCCTATCTCGCCGCGATGCCGGTGATCGGCTACCCGATCGCGACGCTGGTCTTCCTGGCGGTGCTGCAATTCGCGCTGGCCCCCAAGACCAAATCCGCCATGGCGGTGCTGATCGTCCTGTCGCTCCTGTTTTCCTTCGGCTTGAACTGGCTGTTCGCCGAGGTCTTCAACGTCTTCCTGCCCAGAGGGTAAATCATGGACGCCTTTCTCCTCGGCGCCGGCCAGATCCTGACGGCCGAGACGCTGATCTTCATGCTCCTGGGCTCCATCGCGGGGATCATCGCCGCGGCGATCCCGGGCTTCACCGTGACCATGGCGATCGTGCTGACGCTGCCCCTGACCTTCGCGATGGAGCCCCTGCAGGGCATCGCGGTCATGCTGTCGGTCTATGTGGGCGGCTACACCGGCGGGCTGATCTCGGCCGCGCTCCTGGGCATTCCCGGGACGCCCTCGGCGGTGGCCACCACCTTCGATGCCTTCCCGATGTCGCGCAATGGCGAGCCCGGGCGCGCGCTCTCGATCGGGGTTTGGGCCTCGTTCTTCGGCACGGTGATCTCGACCGCGGTGCTGATCGTCGCGGCGCCGCCCTTGGCGATCTTCGCGGTCAAGCTGGGGCCCTGGGAATATTTCTCGCTGATCGTCTTCGCGTTGACCATCGTGGCGAGCCTCGTCGGCCATTCGCTGCAACGGGGCCTCATCGCCGCGCTCATCGGGCTGGCGATCTCGACCGTGGGCACCGACCCGATCCTCGGGCGGCCGCGCTTTGACTTCGACGTCACCATGCTGGCCGCGGGCCTGCCCTTCCTGGTGGTGCTGATCGGCATCTTCGCGATCTCGCAGCTCGCCTCCGAGGTCGAGGACGCCGGCAAGATCCGCTCGGGCCAGAAGCTCGTCACCGGCGAGATCGACTTCAAGACGCTCTCGGTGATGAAAGAGGTCCTCATGCGGCCGGTGAACCTGATCCGCTCCTCCATCGTGGGCGTGCTGATCGGGGCGCTTCCGGGCGCGGGCGGCTCGATCGCCAACCTCGTGGCCTACGACCAGGCCAAGCGCGCCTCCAAGACGCCCGAGAAGTTCGGCACCGGCACCACCGACGGGGTGGTCGCCTCCGAGGCGGGCAATTCGGCGACCGCCGGCGGCGGGCTGATCCCGCTGATCGCGCTGGGCATCCCCGGCTCGGCGGTCGACGCCATCCTCATGGCCTCGCTCATGGTGCACGGCATCTCGGTCGGCCCGCGGCTGATCATGGACAACGCCGACCTGGTCTACGGGATGTTCATCGCCATGGTGGTCGCGAGCTTCATGATGCTCGTGGTCTGCGTGCTGTCGATGCGCGCCTTCCTGCGCGTCGCGGAAGTGCCAAAATGGGTCGTCGTGCCGGTGGTGCTGGTCTGCTGCGTGGTGGGCTCCTTCGCGCTCAACAACCGGGTGACGGACCTCTACCTTCTCGGCTTCATCGGGCTCTTCGGCTACGCGCTGCGCGCGCTCGACTACCCGCTGGCGCCGCTGGTCCTGGGGGTGATCCTCGGCCCCATCGCCGAGACCAACCTGCGCCGGGCGCTGATGACCAACGACGACTGGACGCTCTTCCTGACCCGGCCGGTGAGCCTGATCTTCCTGATCGCGGCCGTGGCCTCGGTCGCCTGGGCGGTGCGCGCGCATCTGAAATCCGCAAAAGCCAAAAAGACCGCAGAAAGGACTGCGCCATGAATTTCCGCCACGATGCCCTCTATCCCTCGCGCCGCTCTCCGGTCCTGGCCGAGAATGTCGTCGCCACCTCGCATCCGCTGGCGGCGCAGGCCGGGGTCGCCATGCTCGCCAAGGGCGGCAACGCGGTCGATGCGGCGATCGCCGCCGCGGCGGTGCTGACGGTGGTCGAACCCACCGGCTGCGGGCTCGGCTCGGACGGCTTCGCCATCCTCTGGGACGGGCAGGAGCTGCACGGGCTGAACTCCTCGGGCGCCGCGCCCGCGGGCTGGACGCCCGAGCGTTTCGCCGGCCGCTCCGAGATCCCCTTCCGGGGCTGGGAGAGCGTGACCGTGCCCGGGGCCGTCGCCTCCTGGGTGGCGCTGATCGACCGCTTCGGCGCGCTCGACCTCGAGACCGTCATGGCCCCGGCCATCGGCTATGCCGAGGGCGGCTTCAACGTCTCCCCGGTGATCGGCGCGCTCTGGCAGCGCGGGGCCGAGATGCTTTCGGAGCAGCCCGGCTTCGCCCAGGCCTTCATGCCCGGCGGCCGCGCGCCCCGGGCGGGCGAGCGCTTCGCCAACCCCGCCCAGGCCCGCAGCCTGCGGCTCATCGCCGAGACCCAGGGCCGCGCCTTCTACGAGGGTGAGCTGGCCGAGAAGATCGCCGCCTTTGCCGGTGAACATGGCGCCGCGCTCAGCGCCGAGGACCTGGCCGCCCATCGCCCCGAGTGGTGCGGCACCATCGAGACCGGCTTCGGCGAGGAGCGCCTGCACGAGATCCCGCCGAACGGGCAGGGCATCGCCGCGCTCATGGCGCTGGGCATGCTGGAGCACACCGGCATCCGCGAGCTCGAGGCCGACGACCCGCAAGCCCTGCACCTGCAGATCGAGGCGACCAAGCTCGCCTTCGCCGATCTGCACGCCTATGTCGCCGACCAGGCGCATATGACCGACCCAACGGTCGAGGCGCTGATCGACCCGGTCTACCTCAAGGCGCGCGCCGCCCATATCGACCCCGCGCGCACCCAGGACCACGGCCCCGGCGCGCCCAAGCACGGCGGCACGGTCTATCTGACCACCGCGGATGCCAGCGGCATGATGGTCTCCTTCATCCAGTCGAACTACTCGGGCTTCGGCTCGGGCGTGGTGGTGCCGGAGACCGGGATCAGCCTGCAGAACCGCGGCGCGGGCTTCACGCTGGAGGACGGGCATCCGAACCAGGTCGCCCCCGGCAAGCGGCCCTTCCACACCATCATCCCCGGCTTCGTGACCCGCAACGGCGCGCCCGAGATGAGCTTCGGCGTCATGGGCGGCCCGATGCAGGCGCAGGGCCACGTGCAGATGATGCTGCGCTGCGGGCTCTGGGGCCAGGACGTGCAGAGCGCCATCGACGCCCCCCGCTGGCGCTTCGTCGCGGGCGCCGAGGTGGCGGTCGAGGACGCCATGCCCGAGACCACCCGCGCGCGGCTCGCCGAGATGGGCCATGCGATCAAGGTCGAGGCCCCCGACAGCGCCTTCGGCTTCGGCGGCGCCCAGCTGATCCGCCGCCTGCCCGGCGGCGGCTACGCGGCGGGCTCCGACCCGCGCAAAGACGGCCTCGCGGCGGGCTTCTGAACAGGGCGCGTGGTGAGGGCGAGGGGCGATGTTCCTCGCCCTCGCCACGTGGCGCAGCTTTCGGTGCGGTGAAAAGTTCCGCGGTCCTCCGGGACTGATCGACACGGCACCGGCGCTGTTTCTTCTTCTAAAAACAGACCGATGACCGCCTCCGGTGCGGGGCGGCTTGTGCCGTCATGGCCGACGGCGCGCCCCGCCGTGCGGCGGTCTTGCGCGACCCGCAGGCAAGCCCCCTGCGTATCTACTCAAAGATTTCGTGGACTCAAGACATTTCAAAAATATACAAAAGACTCGTCCAAATATTTTAGAGGTGCCTTGATGAACTCCCGAATTCTTCTCTCCGTGCTGGCCGCGAGCCTGACTTCGGCGCCGGCCCTGGCGGAGACCTTCCCGCCCCAGCATTGGGCCAGCGCCGGCGGGCTGGTGTCGCTCGAACCGCATGGCGCGGCCGATCTCTCCGCCCTGGAGGCCGGCGACCTGCGGCAGATCGAGGAAGCCTTCATCCGCTGGGGGCTCTATTACGACGAGGGCCGCAGCGACCTCCTGTCCTCGCTCTTTGCCGAAGAGGGCTCCCTGGTCGCGACGCTCGGCAGCGCCGAGCCGATCGCCAGCTTCACCGGCCCCGAGGCCATTGCCGAATACGTCGACGCGACGCTCGGCCAGCAGGGCGACCAGCGGCGCCATTCGATCACCAATTTCATCGTCGAGGAAGCCTCCGAGGACAGCGCCCATGCGCTGGCTTACGGAATCGTCCTGGTGGCCGCCGACGGGCTGAGCGTCGGCTCCTCGGTGCTTTATGACGGCGAGTTGGAGAAGAACGGGCAGGGGGTCTGGACCTTCTCCAAGCTGACCATCGCGATCGACGATTACGCCGGCAACCTGAACTGATCCCCACCTCACGCGACACGCGCGGGCCCGGCCTCCGGGTCCGCGCGATTTATCGCGCATTGCCAGCGCCTTGGCCGCCGAACTGCCCGCGCCGCGCCATCCTCCCCGGCGCCAAATCCTTGCAACCAAAACCCGCCTCTCTTGCGCGACGCTCCCGTTCTCCGCTACTGCTTCGGGGCGGGTGTTTTTGATCGGGCGGTCAAAAGCTCGGAAGCATCCGGCATAGGGAGGAAAAGACTATGACCAAGATCATTTCGGCGGCGGTCCTGACGGCCGTCGCGGGCACGGCGACGCCAAGCTTCGCCGAGACCGAGGTGCAATTCTGGCACGCCTTCACCGGCCGGCTCGGGGAGCTGGTGGACGAACAGGTCGCCAGCTTCAACGACAGCCAGGACGCCTATACCGTCACCGCCACGCACAAGGGCAATTACTCCGAGACGCTGAACGCCGGCATCGCCGCCTTCCGCGCGGGCGAGCAGCCGCATGTCCTGATGGTCTTCGAGGTGGGCACCGCCACCATGATGGCCGCCGAGGGCGCGGTGCGCCCGGTGCACGAGGTCATGGCGGGCGGCGAGTTCGACCCCGAGGCCTTCATCGGCGCGGTCAAGGGCTACTACACCACCACCGAGGGCGAGATGCTCTCGATGCCCTTCAACTCCTCGACCCCGGTCCTCTGGGTGAACCGCGACAAGCTCGAGGGCGCGGGCATCGACCCCGACACCGAGATGACCACCTGGGACCAGGTCGGCGAGGTGCTGACGCAGCTCAAGGACGCGGGCGTCGACTGCCCGATGACCACCGCCTGGCAAAGCTGGATCCACCTCGAGAACCTCTCGGCCTATCACAACGTGCCGTTCGCCAGCCAGGAGAACGGCTTTGCCGGCGCCGATGCCACGCTCGAGCTGAACGGCCCGGCGCAGGTCAAGCACATCTCGACGCTGGGCGAATGGGCCCAGGACGGCAAGTTCATCTACACCGGCCGCCGCAACGAGGGCGGGGCGAACTTCCGCGGCGGCGAATGCGCGCTCTTTACCGAAAGCTCGGCGGGCTACGCGGGCATCAAGGCCGAAGCCGATTTCGCCTTCGACGTCCGTCCGCTGCCCTATTGGGAAGGGGCCGGTGACGCGCCGCAGAACACCATCATCGGCGGCGCCTCGCTCTGGGTCATGGAAGGCCACGACGAGGCGGATTACGACGGCGTCGCCGCCTTCCTGAACTTCCTGTCGAGCCCCGAGATCCAGGCCAAGTGGCACCAGGACACCGGCTACCTGCCGATCACCTCCGCGGCCGCGGAGCTGACCCGCGAGCAGGGCTTCTACGAGGAGAACCCCGGCACCGACGTGGCGGTCGCGCAGATGACCGCGAACGAGCCCACGGCGAATTCCAAGGGCATCCGCCTGGGCTACTTCGACCAGATCCGCACGGTGATCGACGAGGAGCTCGAGGCCGTCTGGGCCGGCGACAAGGAGGCCCAGGCCGCCCTCGACAGCGCCAAGGAACGCGGCGACCAGCTGCTGCGCCGCTTCGAGCAGTCCACCCGCTGATCTGAGAGCAACATAGGAGCGGCGTCCCGGGTGACCGGGACGCCGGCCGCCATGGACAAGCGCGTCACCTTCAAGGGGCTCTGGCTGCCTCTCCTCCTGGTCCTGCCGCAGATCGTGATCACCGCGGTCTTCTTCTTCTACCCGGCCGGGCAGGCGATCTGGCAGTCGCTCTACATCCCCGATCCCTTTGGCCTGTCGATGAAATTCGTGGGCCTGGGCAATTTCGAGTATCTGCTGGGCGACCCCTATTACCGGGCCTCCTTCCTGACGACGGCGGTGTTCTCGGTGCTGGTCACCGTGGTCTCGATGGGCGTGGCGCTCTGGCTCGCGGTGCTGGCGGACCGGCTGATCAAGGGCTCGGGCACCTATCGCACGCTTCTGATCTGGCCTTATGCCGTCGCGCCGGCGGTGGCGGGCGTGCTCTGGCTTTTCATGTTCAACACCCGCGTCGGCGTGGTGACCTGGTATCTGGGCGTGCTGGGCTACGACTGGAACCACGTGCTGAACGACAACGAGGCCATGGGCCTTGTGGTGATCGCCTCGGCCTGGGGGCGGATCTCCTACAACTTTCTGTTTTTCCTCGCCGGGCTGCAGTCGATCCCGCGCTCGGTGATCGAGGCGGCAGCGATCGACGGGGCGCGGTTCTGGACCCGCTTCCGCACCATCGTCTTCCCGCTCCTCTCGCCGACCACCTTCTTCCTGCTGGTGGTGAACGTGGTCTACGCCTTCTTCGAGACCTTCGGCGTGATCCACACGATCACCTCGGGCGGGCCGCAGCAGGCCACGACGATCCTCGTCTACAAGGTCTATGCCGACGGCTTCGTCGGGCAGGACCTGGGCTCCTCGGCGGCGCAGTCGGTGATCCTGCTGGCCATCGTCTCGGTGCTGACCATCATCCAGTTCCGCTTCGTCGAACGGAGGGTGCACTATTGACCGGCCGTGACGCCCTTGCCGCAGAGACACCGCCGGTCAAGGCGCCCGGCGCCGACCACGACGGCATGGTCGAGCGCCGCGGCGCCGGCCTCTGGCTCACCCACCTCGGGCTGATCGTCGGGCTGTTGTTCATCTTCTTCCCGATCTGGCTGGCCTTCGTCGCCTCGACCATCTCGCAGCCCGAGATCGCCCGGCCGCCGATGCCGCTTCTGCCAGGCGACCAGTTCATCGAGAACTACACCCGCGCGCTGACCTCGGGGATCAACGCGCCGGTGGCGCTGATGCTCGGCAATTCGCTCGTGATGGCGCTGGGCATCGCCTTCGGCAAGATCGCGATCTCGCTCCTGTCGGCCTTTGCCATCGTCTACTTCCGCTTCCCCGGGCGGCAGCTTTTCTTCTGGCTGATCTTCCTGACCCTGATGCTGCCCGTCGAGGTGCGGATCGTGCCGACCTACGAGGTGGTCGCGGGCTTCGGCATGCTGAACAGCTACTCGGGGCTGATTTTCCCGCTGATCGCTTCGGCCACGGCGACCTTCCTCTTCCGGCAGTTCTTCATGACCGTGCCGGACGAGCTGGCCGAGGCCGCCCGCGTCGACGGCGCGCGACCGATGCGGTTCTTCTTCGACATCCTCCTGCCGATGAGCCGCACGAACATCGCCGCGCTCTTCGTGATCCTGTTTATCTACGGCTGGAACCAGTATCTCTGGCCGCTCCTCATCACCACCGACCCCTCGATGAACACCATCGTCATGGGCATCAAGCAGATGTTCCCCTCGGGCGACGACATCGCCGACTGGCCGGTGATCATGGCGACCTCGATCCTCGCGATGATCCCGCCGGTGATCGTCGTGGTCGGCATGCAGCGGCTGTTCATCCGCGGCCTAGTGGAAAGCGAGAAGTAATGGCGACCCTCTCTCTACGCGACGTGAAGAAGCGCTTCGGCAAGACCGAGGTCATCCATGGCGTGAACATCGACATCGAGGAGGGCGAGTTCATCGTGATCGTCGGCCCCTCGGGCTGCGGCAAGTCCACGCTTCTGCGCATGGTGGCGGGCCTCGAGACCGTGACCTCGGGCGAGATCGCCATCGACGGGGCGCGGGTCAACGAGAAGGAGCCGATGGACCGCGACATCGCCATGGTCTTCCAGAACTACGCGCTTTACCCGCATATGTCGGTTTTCGACAACATGGCCTACGGGCTGAAGATCGCGGGCACGCCGAAGGGCGAGATCGCCGAGCGGGTGGAGCAGGCGGCGGACCTTCTGCAGATCCGCGACTTCCTGGCGCGCAAGCCGCGCGAGCTCTCGGGCGGGCAGCGCCAGCGGGTGGCCATGGGCCGGGCCATCGTGCGCAAACCGGCGGTCTTCCTCTTCGACGAGCCGCTCTCGAACCTCGACGCCAAGCTGCGGGTGCAGATGCGGCTGGAGATCCGGCAGCTTCAGCGCGAGCTGGGCGTGACCTCGCTTTACGTGACCCACGACCAGGTCGAGGCGATGACCATGGCCGACCGGATGATCGTGATGAACGCGGGCCATGCCGACCAGATCGGCGCGCCGCTCGAGGTCTATTCCAACCCCGCGACCGAGTTCGTGGCGGGCTTCATCGGCTCGCCGCCGACAAATTTCTTCGAGGCAGGCGGGCGCGGGCGCATCGGCGTGCGGCCCGAGCATCTGAGCATCGTCGAGGGCGCCGGGGCCGGGCAGTTGGGCGCCACGGTCGCCAATGCCGAGCCGCTGGGCGCGGAGACGCTGGTGCACGTGCGGCTCGAGAACGGCAGCCTTCTGACGGTGCGCCAGGACGGCGCGGCCCCGATCCCCGCCGAGGGGACCGGCATCGGTCTGGCCTGGGACGGACGGCACGAGATGCGCTTCGGCTGAGGGTCGGGGAGGGCGCGTGGGCCGGCGGCGTTGCGGGCCGCCTAGTTTCAAGGTGGCCGGGGCGCCGGTGCGATGCCGCGCAGCCCCCGCACCTCCAAGCAACGCGGGCCGCGCCCGCCCTGCCTCACCTCAGCAGGGGTCGCTCACCGCGTCGCGGGTGACGCTCAGAAGCGCCTGTTTCAGCCGGTCGGTGGCGACGGGCTTCTGGCAGGAGCGGCAGCCGGGATAGCTTTTGCTCACCTCCGCCTCGTAGGCATGGCCCGAGTGGAAGACCAGCCCGACCTTCTGCGCCTGCAGCTTGTCGGCCAAGGGAAAGACCTCGCCGTCGGTCAGCCGCACGTCGAGGATCGCGGCGTCGGGGGTGCGCTCGGCCAGGGCCGCCTCGGCGGCGCGCAGCGAGGCATAGGGGCCCATGACCTGGAAGCCGAAGCCCTCGACCAGCATCTCGAGATCGAGCGCCACGATGGGCTCGTCTTCGCAGATCAGGACGGTCGCGGTCATTCGGTCACTCCCGAGGGGCCAGGGATGTATTTCAACCGCGTGGTGCGGTTCTCGGCGGTGGCATCCACCGCCACCGAGCCCCCGAGTTGCGACGCGGAGAGCTTCACGAGCGTCGAGCCGAAGCCGGCGGGGCCTTCCTGGGAAGAAAGCGCCTCGGCGTAGGATTCGTTCCACGTCAGTGTCACCTCGCCGTCGGCGGCCTGCTCCCAGCCCACCTGCAGGCTGCCCGCGACCGGGCCGAGCACCCCGTATTTGGCCGCATTGGTCGCCCATTCGTGCATCAGGAGCGACAGCGCCGTCAGCTCCTGGCTGTTCACCGTGATGCGCGGGCCGGTGACCTCGATGTTGGTGCCGTCGGTATAGGGATCGAGCGAGGCGCGCACCGCGTCCTCGATGGTCAGCTGCTCGGCGCCGGGCGAGCTTTGCGTCAGGTCGTGCGACCGGGCCAGCGCGGAGACCCGGTCCTCGATGCTGGCCACCAGGTCCGGCACCGTCTCCGTGGTCCGCCCGGCGATCCGCACCATGCCCGAGATGATCGAGAACATGTTCTTCACCCGGTGGTTCATCTCGCGCAGCATCAGCTCGCGCACGCGCTTGGCCTGCTGTTCCTCGGTGACATCGAAGATCACCCCCAGGACCCGCGAGGTGCGGTGCCCGTCGACCCGCCGGCCAACCAGCTGCAGCGAGCGGTTCTCGGTCAGGTCGCCGGCGATCTGGAAGGTGACATCCACGCCGCCCGCGCCGTGCAGGTCGGTCTTCATCGCCTCGCGCACGCGCTCGCGGTCCTCGGAGGCGACGCGGGCCAGAAGGTCCTCGTGGGTCAGCTCGTTGAAATCGGCGGCCAGGATGCTGCTGCCGGTGTCGTCGAACTTCAAGACGCCGCCCTCGGGGTTGCACTCCCAGACGCCAAGCTGCGCCACGTCGAGCGCCAGGCGCAGGCGCTCGCCCTCGTGTTTCAGCGCCTCCTCGAGCAGGATCGCCTCGGTCAGCTCGGTGAAGACCAGCGTCGCCCCGTCCAGGTCGCCGTCCGGCGTGCGGTAGGGGGTGATGACCAGCGACCAGGTGCGGTCCTGGGCGCGGTCGCTGACCCGCATATGCGAGACCTCCCCGGTCTGCATGACCGCGCGGATCGCCGAGAGCACCTCGTCGTTGCGGCGCAGCGTGCTGGTCACCTCGGTCAGCGGGCGGCCGCGGTCGGCGCCGCGGAAGGGATAGATCGACTGGATCGCATCGGTGAAATTGCGGATGTTGAGATCCGCATCCACCACCACCAGGGGCAGGGCGGTCGAGGCGAAGAAGTTCGACAGGTCGGCATTGGCGATGGACAGCTCGTCGACCTTGGTCTTCAGCTCGTCGTTGACGGTCGAGAGCTCCTCGTTGGTCGACTGCAGCTCCTCGTTCATCGACATCATTTCTTCGTTGGAGCTTTTCAGCTCCTCGTTCGCCGTCTCCAGCTCCTCGACGGTGGTGTGCAGCCGGTGGCGGGTGCTGCGCAGCTCGTCCTCGAGGCTCTGGACGTGGCTGTCCGAGGGATCGAGGTCGTCGACCTCGTCGTCGTCGCTCAGCGGCTCGAAGCGGTCGCGGTCGCGGAAGATCACCAGGATGGTGCCGTCGTTCAGCGGGTCGGCGATCAGGTCGAGCTCCTGGCGCCCGAACTCGGATTGCGCGGTCAGGTCGCGCGACAGCGTGCGCTTGTTGTTCTGCGCGACCTGCCGGATCAGCGCCGAGAGCGCGTCGCGGATGCCCGGGCGGGCGACATTGGCGGCGAACTGGCTGTCGTCGCGCCCCGGCGTGAAATCGAGGTATTTGCCCAGCCGGCCGGTCGATTTCAGGATCTCGCCTTTGCGCGAGACCTGCAGGGTCGCCGGGGCGAACTGCGACAGGATGCGGTCCACCGCGCCGCTGTCGTTCCATTCGAGCCGGGTCGAGGCCTCGCGGTCGCGCGCCGGGCGGCGGGTCTGGCTGCCCTCGCTCCGGGTCTGGCCGCGCAGTTGCAGCGGGTATTTCGGGCTGCCTTCGAGGCGCTGGAAGACCCGCGCGCTCTGGTCGACGGGCTGGAACATGTGGTCGTAGCGCCCGATGCTTTCCGAGGGCCCGAGGAAAAGCTTCGCCCCGGGTTTCAGCGAGTAGTGGAAGATCGGCAGGACCGCGGTCTGCAGCTGGTCGCCGAAGTAGATCAGCAGGTTGCGGCAGGACAGAAGGTCGATCGCCGAGAAGGGCGGGTCGCGCACGATGCTGTGCACCGAGAAGCGGATCATGTCGCGGATCTTGCCGGCGACCTGGAACTTGCCGTCGCGGGCGATCGTGTAGAGGTCGCGCATCTCCTCGGGGATGTCGCCGAGCGCGGCCTGCGGGTAGACCGCGTCGCGGGCCAGCCGCAGCATCTGTTCGTCGATGTCGGTGGCGAAGATCTGGATGTTCACCGAGCGCCGCTGCAGCCGCACCTCGTGGGCGAACATCATGGCGATGGAATAGGCCTCTTCGCCGCTCGAACAGCCGGGCACCCAGATGCGGATCTCGTCGTCGTCCCGGGCGTCGCGCACCAGGGGATGCACCGAGCGCTTGCGCAGCACCTCGAAATGCTCGGGGTCGCGGAAGAAGCGGGTGACGTTGATCAACAGTTCGCGGAAGAGGATCTCGCATTCCTCGGGCTCGGCGCGGATATGCTCGAGGTATTCACTGGCATCGCCCAGGTCGAGCACCTGGATCCGCCGCTGCACCCGGCGCACCAGGGTCGACTGCTTGTAGCCCGAGAAGTCGTGCCCGACGTAGCTGCGCACCACCGCGCAGATGTCGCTGATCGACTGTTCCACCGTGCGCGCCAGCCGCTCGTCGATCTTGTCGACCAGCGAATGGGCGTAGAACTGCAGCACCGCCTCGATGATCTGGTCGGGCGCGCGCACGAAGTCGACGAGCCCGGTGGCCTGGGCCGAGGTCGGCATGCCGTCGTATTTCGCGGTGTCGGGGCTTTGCACGATGCAGAGCCCGCCGTGTTCCTTGATCGCGCGCAGCCCCGCGCTGCCGTCCGCCCCGGTGCCCGAGAGGATCACGCAGGCCGCAAAGCGCCCCTGGTCGAGCGCCAGGCTCTCGAAGAAGTCGTCGATCGGACGGCGCAACCCGCGCGGCTGGGAGAACTCGGTCAGATGCAGCACGCCGTTCTTGACCGAGAGCCCATGCGCGGGCGGGATGATGTAGACATGGCCCGCCTCGATGGTCTCGCCGCCCGAGACCTGGGTGACCTCGAGCTCGGTGTGCCGGCCGAGAAGCTCGGCCAGGAGGCTCTCGTGGTTGGGGTCGAGGTGCTGGACGACGACATAGGCGAGGTTGCTCTCGGCGCTGGCCTGGGTGAGCATCTCGCGGATCGCCTCGAGCCCGCCGGCCGAGGCGCCGATGCCGACGATGCAGAGGCGTTCCTGCGCCTCGGCTTCGCTCTCCTCCTCCGCGGCTCGGGGGGAGCCCTGGTTGTCGTCTCTCATCACTGTTGTCTCACCGTCCCGGTCTGTCAGCGCCGGTCCTCGTCTAGTGTCAGCCTGGCCAGCGTGGCCACCGAGTCCGAGATGATCTGCGCCGAGCCTACCATGGCGAGACCGAACTCCCGCCCGATCTGTTCGACGTCGCTCAGCGCGTGGTGCAGCTCGGCGTCGTTGACGCGGATCTGCGAGCGCTGGAGCGCGGTGGTCATGTCGAACTGCGAGGCGAGGATGAAATGCGCGGTGCCGCGGCTGTCGCGCAGCCGGGTCATGAAGACGTAGTTGTGAAAGCTCGACCCGTCCTTGCGGTAGTTCAGGACCGGGAAGCGCCCGGCGTCCTGCGCGGGGTCATGCGCGAAGTCATGCAGCGCGCGGCGGCTGTCGTCGGAGGTCTCGGGCCCCTGCAGGAGCCGGCAGTTGCGCCCGACGACATCCTCGGGGTCGTATCCGGTCAGCTCGCAAAAGGCCGCGTTGACCATGGTCAACGGCATGTCGCCGTCCGTTTCGGACACCGCGAGGGCCACGTTGGATTTCTCGAGATACGCTCGCAGGGATGCGGGCAACTCCGTCTGGGCGCTCATCGAGCTCCTCGCTGGTTATGCGTCACCTCCAGAACATGCATTCAAGACACGTCTTGGCAAGCAACCACAGGGAGAATGATGCATTCCTGCATCGGGATGTATGGGGGCGAGGCGGGTTTGTGCGGCGCGGTGGCGGATGACCTTGCGTCAAGGGGTGGGGTTGGGCGGTGGTGTGGTGCGGTGAGGGTGGGGTTTGACGGGGGGGGGGCCGGTGAGGGCTGGGAGGAGAGTAGTGCCGGTGATTTGCGGTGCTGAGGTCGCGGCCGGCTGATGCGGGCGGGCGGTGATCTGCGGTGCCATCCTCTTGGCTCGGGCGCGCTGGCTGGCGAGGAGGGGCGCGACCTGCCTGGTCACCCCGAACGGATCCAGGTCTCCAAAAGCCCGGGCCGACCCGCCCTCCACTCCAAAGGACTACCTTCCCCAACCGCGCCCCCTTGCGCCCGAATAGCACCGAAGGTGCCGGGCGCGCGCCGGACCGGCCCGATGGGCCGGCGCTCTTGTGGGCGACGCGCTTAGTTCATCGCTAGCCCTGACCTTGTGGGGATAAAGCGCTTGGCTCGGAGGTCAGCAGCGCCGGCCCCCGGTCCGGCGCGCGCCCGTCACCTCCTGGCCGGGTTGCGTGGTTCGGGCGGGTGGGGTTTCAGAGGGCAGGGTAGGTGAGGGGGCGGAGCCTCCGGCGTTGCCGGGGACAGCCGGGCTCTAGCGGATCGCTCCAAAGCCAGCGCCAAGGCCCCCACTGCCCACCAGCATCATTCCTCAGCCCCCTTGCGCCCGAACAGCACCGCAGGTGCCGGGCGCGCGCCGGACCGGCCCGATGGGCCGGCGCTCCTTGGGGTGGCATGCCTAGCTCGCATTTTGTCCTGACCTTGTTGGGATAAAGCGCTTTGCTCAGCGGTCAGCAGCGCCGACCCCCGGTCCGCCGCGCGCCCGTCACCTTCTGGCGGGGGTGCGTGGTTTGGGCGGGTGGGGTTTCAGAAGGCATGGTAGGTGAGGGGGGCGCGAGGTCCGGGCGTGCGGGGCGACTAGGGGGAGGCGTGGTGATCGGAGGCGGAGCCTCGGCGTCGCCGGGGGCAGGCGGGGACAGCCAGGGCCAAGCGGATCGCTCTAAAGTCAGCGCCAGGGCCATTCGTCGCCAAATCGACACAAGCCCCACACCCTCTCACCCCGCCGCGGCGGGCGTCAGAAGCCTGCTCCCGTCCACCATGTGATCCGCGGAGATCCTGTAGGCCGCCGCGCCGAGCGCGCGGGCGACGGAGCCGAAATGGCCCGCCTCGACCTCGGGGCGGATCACCCCCTGCAGGTCCAGGAGGTCCAACTGCCGCCCGACCTCGCGCACCAGCCGCGCGCGCATCCCCGGCGGCATGGCGCCGTCGATCACCACCGCCTCGACGTCGATCACCGCCAGGGTCGAGACAATGGCATGGGCGAGGCTGCGCGCGGCGCGCAGGATCCAGGGGCCGACCACGGGCTCGAAGGCCTCCCAGGCCTCGGGGTCGCGATAAAGCGCGGCGGGATCCTCGCCGGCCTCGGCCAGGAGCCGCTCCAGCACCACCAGCGAGGCATGGTCGACCAGCCGCTGGCCGCCGGGCTCGTCGGGCACCCGCATCGGGCCGAAGCCGCCGGAATTGCCGCGGGCCCCGGCGAAGACGCTGCCGTTCAGCACCAGCCCGCCGCCGATGAAGGCGCCGACGAAGAAATAGACGAAATCGCTGTGGCTGCGGCGCGGGCCGAAGACCAGCTCGGCCCGGCAGGCGGCGGTGCCGTCGTTCTCGGTGCTGATCGGGCCGGGCAGGAGCGGGCCGAGATCGCGCGCCGCGTCGAAGTCGCGCCAGGCGGCCATCTCCTCGGAGGGGGCGCCGAAATCCTCGGTCCAGTGCCAGAGCTCCGAGGGCATGGCGACGCTCGAGCCCGACAGATCCTCGGGCTTCAGCCGGGCCGAGCGCAGGAGCGGGCGCAATGCGCCGCGCAGGAACGCCGCCGCCGAGGTTGGCGTGGGATAGGCGTGCCGCGCGGTGCGCCGGGCCACGACCTGGCCCAGGAAGTCCGCGGCCACCAGGTCATAGCTGTGCCGGCCGATCTTCAGCCCGAGGTAATGGCGCACGGCGGGGTTGAGCCGCATCGGCACCGAGGGCTGGCCCACGCGGCCGCGAATCGGGTCACCCCGCAGCAGGTATCCATCGGCCTCGAGCGCCTTGAAGATCACCGAGACCGCGTTGGGCGAGAGCCCGGTCGCGCGGGTCGCCTCGGCCTTGGTCAGCGCCCCGCACTGGCGCACGAGATGCAGGACCAGCCGCTCGTTGGCGCCGCGCACGGTGGTCTGGTTCGACCCCCGGAAGGGCGTCGCGCGCAGCATGTCTTCCTTGTCGCGAGGTGCCATGATCGAGCCGGTTCAATGTCTTGGCCGGTGGGCGCGGGCCTCTTGCGGGCCGGGCGCCGGGCGGGCCTTGGCCTGCACTCTAGGCAGGCGGGGGCCGCCAGACAAGCGCGGTGAGGCTCCGAACACATTAATACTTCATTCGGAAGTTTTTATTGACAGCTACCGTAACGTCGCCCTACTCGTTGAACTACGCGATGCTGTGCAAAGGAGAGGCGCGGCGCGTGAGATCACAGCCCTGACCTGGGGCGCAGCATTGAGGGTGGCCCCGGATAAATACTTCCTAATGAGGTATTAAGGCGCGCCATCGAACAAGGGAGAGAGACCATGAAACTCGTCAAAGCCGGTATCCTCGGGGCACTCGCCTCGACCGCCATGGCCGGCAGCGCCGCCGCCGAGGGCGGCGTCTGCCTGATCACCAAGGACGCCACCAACCCCTTCTTCGTGAAGATGGCCGAGGGCGCCTTCGCCAAGGCCGCCGAGCTCGGCACCGAGCTGCGCTCCTTCGCGGGCAAGTTCGACGGTGACCACGAGACCCAGGTCGACGCGATCGAGACCTGCATGGCCGCCGAGGCCGACGGCATCCTGCTGGTCGCCTCGGACACCAAGGCGATCACCGGCGCGGTGCAGCAGGCGCGCGACGCCGGCATGCTGGTCATCGCGCTCGACACGCCGCTCGACCCGATCGACGCCGCCGACATGACCTTCGCCACCGACAACTTCGAAGCCGGCCGGCTGATCGGCGAATGGGCCGCCAAGACCATGGGCGACACCTCGGAGGCCAAGATCGGCCTTCTGAACATCAACGTCAGCCAGCCCACCGTCGGCGTCCTGCGCAACCAGGGCTTCCTGACCGGCTTCGGCGTCGAGATCGGCGACGAAAGCAAGTGGGGCGACGAGGAAGACCCGCGCATCGCCGGGCATGAGCTGTCCAGCGGCAACGCCGAGGGTGGCCGCGAGGGCATGGAGAACCTCCTGGCGATCGAGCCCGACATCAACGTGGTCTACACGATCAACGAGCCCGCCGCCGCCGGCGCCTACGAGGCGCTGCGCTCCTTCGGCAAGCAGGACGACGTGATCATCGTGTCGGTCGACGGCGGCTGCCCGGGCGTCGAGGACGTCCAGGCCGGCGTGATCGGCGCCACCGCCCAGCAGTATCCGCTGGAGATGGCCGCCAAGGGCGTCGAGGCCGTGGTGCAATTCGCCGAGACCGGCGAGAAGCCCTCGGCGACCGAAGGCAAGGCCTTCTTCGACACCGGCGTGGGCCTCGTGACCGCCAACCCCGTCGACGGGCTCGACCAGCTCTCGGTCGAAGAGGGCATGAACCTCTGCTGGGGCTGATCCCGGCCTGACCAAGGGCCCCGGAGGGATGGGCGCGCGGCCGAGAGGCCGCCGCACCGCCCCCCGGGGCCCGCCACCCCACACCGACATTTCTTGGCCCAAGCGCCATTCCAGGAAGGCCCCGCCATGCAGGACGCAACCCCTGACAGCGACGGCTCCGGCTCGGAGACCGTTGCCGCCTTCGCCGGGCCCCAGGGCCTGCGCGCGAAGCTCGCCGGCATCCTCTATGCCTCGCCCGCCATCGTGCCGCTGATCGTGCTGATCGTCGCCGTGGCGATCTTCGGTCTCCTGCTCGGGGACCGCTTCTTCACACCCTTCGCGCTGACGCTGATCCTGCAGCAGGTGGCGATCATCGGCATCGTCGCCTCGGCGCAATCGCTGGTGATCCTGACCGCGGGCATCGACCTGTCGGTCGGGGCGATCATGATCCTGTCCTCGGTGATCATGGGCAAGTTCACCTTCGACCTCGGGCTGCCGCCGGCGCTGGGGGTCCTCTGCGGACTTCTCTGCGGGCTGATCTGCGGCTCGATCAGCGGCTACCTCGTGGCCTACTGGAAGCTGCCGCCCTTCATCGTGACGCTCGGCATGTGGCAGATCGTGCTGGCGGCGAACTTCCTCTATTCCGGCTCCGAGGTGATCCGCAGCCAGGACATCGCCGAACAGGCGCCGCTCCTGCAGTTCTTCGGCCGCACCATCGAGGTCGGCGGCGCGGTCTTCACCTACGGGGTGATCCTGCTCCTGGTGCTGGTGGCGGTGCTGACCTACGTCCTCAGCCAGACCGCCTGGGGCCGCCATGTCTACGCCGTGGGCGACGACCCGGGGGCGGCGGAGCTCTCCGGCGTCAACGTGCGCGGCACGCTGATCTCGGTCTATGCGCTGGCGGGGCTGATCTGCGCCTTCGCCGGCTGGGCCCTGATCGGGCGCATCGGCTCGGTCTCGCCACAGGCGGGACAATTGGCCAATATCGAAAGCATCACCGCGGTGGTGATCGGAGGCATCTCGCTCTTCGGCGGCCGCGGATCGGTGGCGGGCACGCTCTTCGGGGCGCTGATCGTCGGGGTCTTCACGCTGGGCCTGCGCCTTCTCGGGGCGGATGTGCAGTGGACCTATCTCCTGATCGGCGTCCTGATCATCGCCGCCGTCACCGTGGACCAGCGTATCCGGAGGGCCAGCCTGTGAGCACGCAACCGATCCTTTCCGCCCGCGGGCTGACCAAGCGCTACGGCCGGGTGACCGCGCTCGACAACTGCGACTTCGACCTCTACCCCGGCGAGATCCAGGCCGTGATCGGCGACAACGGGGCCGGCAAGTCGACCATGATCAAGGCGCTCTCGGGCGCGATCCAGCCCGACGAGGGCGAGATCCGCCTCGACGGCCAGCCGGTCACCTTCGGCTCGCCGATCGAGGCCCGGGAGACCGGCATCGAGACGGTCTACCAGACCCTGGCCATGTCGCCGGCGCTGTCGATCGCGGACAACATGTTCATGGGCCGCGAGATCCGCAAATCCGGGCCCATGGGCCGCTGGCTGCGCCAGCTCGACAAGGCCGAGATGCGCCGCATCGCCCGCGAGAAGCTCTCCGAGCTGGGGCTGATGACGATCCAGAACATCGACCAGACGGTCGAGACGCTCTCGGGCGGCCAGCGCCAGGGCGTGGCGGTGGCCCGGGCGGCGGCCTTCGGCTCCAAGGTGGTGATCCTCGACGAGCCGACGGCGGCGCTGGGGGTCAAGGAAAGCCGCAAGGTGCTGGAGCTGATCGGCCGGGTCCGCGACCGCGGCGTGCCGATCATCCTGATCAGCCACAACATGCCGCATGTCTTCGAGGTGGCCGACCGCATCCACGTGCACCGGCTGGGCCGGCGGCTCTGCGTGCTGCGCCCCGGAGAGGTCACCATGTCCGACGCGGTGGCGCTGATGACCGGGGCCAAGACCCCCGACAGCCTCACCCCGGCGGCCTGACCATGGCGGCGCTGGACCAGGACACCCGCGCGGTTCTCGAACTGATCGGGGGCCGCGCCCGCGCGGGCGCGCGCTCGATCATCGCCATCGCGGGGCCGCCGGGCTCGGGCAAGTCGACCCTGGCCGCCGAGGTGGTCGACCGCCTGAACCAGGAGACCCCGGGCCGCGCGGCGCTGCTGCCGATGGACGGCTTCCACCTCGAGAACCCCGAGCTGGTGGCGCGCGGGCTCCTGGCCCAGAAGGGCGCGCCCGAGACCTTCGACGCCGAGAGCTTCCTGGCGCTGATCCGCGAGATCCGCGCCGGCGGGCGCGACATCGCCTATCCGCTCTTCGACCGGGCCCGCGACTGCACGCTGCCCGACGCGGGCTTCCTGCGCGCCGAGGTGCCGCTGGTGGTGGTCGAGGGCAACTACCTGCTCCTGGGCGAGGGCGCCTGGGGCAAGCTTGCCGCGGAGTTCGACGCCAGCGTGATGATCGCCCCGCCGATCGAGGTGCTCGAGGACCGGCTGATCCGGCGCTGGCTCGACCACGGGCTGCCGCGCGAGGCCGCCGAGGCCCGCGCTCGCGGCAACGACCTGCCCAACGCCCGCCTCGTGGTGGAGCGTTCGCGCCCCGCCGATCTCCGGCTTGGCCAGGACGCCAAGCTCGCTCCCTAACCCTCAAGGACCCTGACAGAATGAAGATCTTCGTCGATTCCGCCGATGTCGCCAAAATCCGCCGCCTCTCCGAGGCCGGGCTGATCGACGGCGTGACCACCAACCCCAGCCTGATCGCGAAAAGCGGCGCGGAGTTCCTGCCGACCATCCGCGAGCTCGCCGCCATGGTCGAGGGCCCGGTCTCGGCCGAGGTCGCGGCGACCGATTACGACACCATGATGCGCGAGGCCGCGGTGCTGGCCAAGATCGCCGAGAACGTCTGCATCAAGCTGCCGCTGACCATGGACGGGCTGCGCGCCTGCGCCAGCATCCGCGCCGAGGGCCGCGAGACCAATGTGACGCTCTGCTTCTCGGTCACCCAGGCGCTGCTCGCGGCCAAGGCGGGCGCGACCTATGTCTCGCCCTTCGTGGGCCGGCTCGATGACCTCAACCTCGAGGGCGAACAGCTCCTGCACGACATCCGCCAGGTTTATGACGCCTATCCGGCGCTGCAGACGCAGATCCTCGCGGCCTCGCTGCGCAGCGCCAACCACGTCTCGGGGGCGGCGCTCGCCGGGGCGGATGCGGCGACCATCCCGCCGGATGTGATCGAGCGGCTGGCGAACCACGCGCTGACCGACAAGGGGCTGGCGGCCTTCGTCGCCGACTGGAAGGCGACGGGGCAGAGCATCCTCTAAGCCCCGCGCCCGGAAGCACAAAGAGAACCGGCGCGCGCCGTCCTGGCGCGCGCCGGTTCCTTGTTCGGAAGGTCGAACGCTCAGCGCGGCGCGAGGTAGGTCGCGACCATGGCGTTCAGCGCTTCGAGCACCGCCTCGGGCGCATCCCCCGCCGCATCGAGCGCCGCGGCATGGTCCGCCAGCCGCTCCTGCGCCGCCCGGGCGGCGTCCTGCGAGACCGGCATTCGCTCGAAGACATTGACGAATTCCATCGCCTCCCAGCCCAGCAGGAAATAGCCCGCGGCCTTCTGCGGCTCCGCCGCGGCCGCGGCATTGGCGGCCTGCGCGGCCTTTTCGAAGGCGTGGCTGCCGCCGCCGTTGTTCTTGATGATCTCTGCGATGTCGCGAAATGCCATTTTGGTCTCCCATGTCGCGCAAAACGTGGTGTGGCCCCGGGCGGTGCATCGGCGCCGCGCCGGAGGTGAAGGCCCTTGGGCTCAGGCGTATGCCGGCTCCATCTGCCAGTAAAGCGCCACGCCGGGGTCGAAGACCTCGACCGGCCCCTCGGGCGTCTGGATGCTGGACGGCGGGCGCATCGGGCTGCGGGTCTTTTGCAGCCGCAGCCGGTCGGGGTTGGGCGCCAGCCCGTAGAAAGCCGGGCCGTTCCGCGAGGCGAAGGCTTCCAGACGGTCAAGCGCGCCTTCCTCCTCGAAGACATGGGCGAGGCAGGGCAGGGCGACGGGCGCGGTGAAACAGCCCGCGCAGCCGCAGGGCGCCTCTTTCGCGCCCCTGAGATGCGGCGCGGAATCGGTGCCGAGGAAGAACCGCGCGTGCCCCGAGGTCGCCGCGCGTCGCAGCGCCTGGCGGTGACGTTCCCGCTTCAGGACCGGCAGGCAGTAGTAATGCGGCCGGATGCCGCCCGCGAGCAGCGCGTTGCGGTTCAGCATGAGGTGCTGAACGGTGATCGTCGCGCCGATGCCCGGCGCGCTTTCGCGCACGTAGTCGACGCCCTCGGCGGTGGTGACATGCTCCATCACCACCTTCAGCTCGGGCAACCTCTGGCGCAGCGGCGCCAGCACCCGCTCGATGAAGACCGCCTCGCGGTCGAAGATGTCGACCTCGGGCGCGGTGACCTCGCCATGGGTGCAGAGCGGCACGCCCAGATCGGCCATGCGTTCGAGGACCGGCATGATCGCGTCGAGGTCGCGCACGCCCCGGGCGGAATTGGTCGTGGCGCCGGCGGGATAGAGCTTCGCCGCGGTCACGATCCCGGTCTCGACCCCGGCGGCGAGATCGGCGGGATCGGTGCGTTCGGTGAGATACAGCGTCATCAGCGGCGTGAAGTCGCTGCCGCGCGGCAGGGCGCGGCGGATGCGGTGCTGATAGGCCGCGGCCTCGGCCGAGGTGGTCACCGGCGGGTCGAGGTTCGGCATGATGATCGCGCGCCGCGCCCAGGTGCTGTGCGGCGCCACCGCCGCCAGCATCGCGCCGTCGCGCAGGTGCAGGTGCCAGTCGTCGGGGCGCAGGATCTCCAGCTCGGCGGTCATGCGCCCTCCGTGGTGACATGCGCCAGCAGGATCTCGGCCCCGGCCAGGAGGTCGGCGACCTCCATGCTTTCGTCGGGATTGTGCGAGCCGCCCCGGCTGCGCACGAAGACCATGCCCGTGGGCACGCCCGCATTGGCGAAGATCGCCGCGTCATGCCCGCCGCCCGAGGCCATGGCGTAGGGCGCCTGCCCGGCGCGCTCCATGGCCGCCAGCAGCGCCTCGTGCAGCGCCGCGTCGACCTTGGCCGGGGCGTTGCGGATCGGGCGCGGCAGCTCGAAGGTGACGCCGGTTTCCTCGGTCAGCCGGGCGATCTCGTCCTGCAGCGCGGCCTCGACGCGGGCCAGCGTCTCGGGGTGCTGGCTGCGGATCTCGAAGCTGAAGGTCAGGCTGTCGGGGATCCGCGCCATGGCGTGATGCTGCGGATCGGTGCTCATCATGCCGCTGGTGATCACCAGGTCACCACCCTCGGAGACCTCGCGCGCCCAGAGATCGTCGAGCCGCGCCAGAAGCTTTGCACTCGCCATCACCGGGTCGCGGCGATAGCTGCGCGGCACCGCGCCGGAATGGCCCGGCTCGCCCAAGGCGCGGACTTCCTTCAGGCGCAGGTTGCCGCGAATGCCGGTGACCACGGCGGCGGGCCGGTCCTCGCCGACCAGAAGCGGGCCCTGTTCGATGTGCAGCTCGAGGTATTCCGCGATCTCGTCGAGCGGCAGCAGCCCGCGCCCCTCGGCGATCGGCGCCACGTCGACGCCAAGCGCCGCCATATGCGCCGAGAGCGGCTGGCCGTCGCCCTTGTGCGGGGCCTCCAGCTCCTCGGGTGTCAGCGTGCCGGTCAGCGCCTTGGAGGCCATGTAGCAAGGCCCGAACCAGGCGCTTTCCTCGCCGCGCATGGCGATGACGCGCAGCGGACGGGCAAAGCCCCGGCCTGCGCGCTTCTGGTGGATCAGGCAGACGAGCCCGGCGATCACGCCGGCGAGCCCGTCGTAATTGCCGCCCACGGGCACGCTGTCGACATGGCTGCCGATCAGCCGGTAGGGGGTGCGGCCCGCGTCCTCGGGCAGGCAGAAGACCCGGTTGTCGAGCGCATCGGCGGTGACCACCAGGCCCTCGGCCTCGGCGCGGGCGGTCAGGTAGTCGAGGATCTCGGTCTCCTTGGCCGACCAGGCCGGGCGGCTGACGCCCCGGGTGTCGGGGCTCCGTGCCGCGATCTCGGCGAAGAGCTCCTCGGCGAGGGCGGCGTCCTCGGGCCCGAGCGCGGGCGCGCGGGTTGCGGCGGCGGGATGGGTCACGTCTCTCATGGCGCGGTCTCCATGAAGCGCACCGCCTCGGCGGTGGCGTCGTCGCGGATCGAGCCCACCAGCTCGGCGACGCTGGCGATCCCCTCGGTCCGCATGAAGGCGGCGAGGTCGTCGAGAAGCCGGGGCATGGCGGTGGGGTTGATGAAGCTCGCGGTGCCGACCTGCACCGCCGAGGCCCCGGCGATCAGGTATTCGACCACGTCCTCGGCGGTGGAGATGCCGCCGCAGCCGATCACCGGGATCTCGACCGAGCGCGCGCATTGATAGGTCATGCGCAGCGCGATCGGCTTGAAGGACGGCCCCGAGAGCCCGCCCATCAGGTTGCCGAGCTTGGGCTTGCGGCTGCGCGGGTCGATGGACATCGACAGCATGGTGTTGGCCACGACCAGCCCGTCGGCCCCCGCCGCCTCGGCGGCCTGGGCGACCTCGACGGTCTCGCCGGTGTTGGGCGTGAGCTTGGCCCAGAGCGGCAGGTCGGTGGCGCCGCGCAGCGCCTCGAGCACGCGGCGCGTGGTCTCGGGGCGCATGGCGAAGGCCTTGCCGTCCTCTTCGATGTTCGGACAGGAGATATTGGCCTCGATCGCGGCGACGCCGGGCTGGCTCACCTTCTCGCAGAGCGCGGCGAACCCCTCGACCGAGGGGGCCGAGATGCTGACCACCAGGGGCGCACGGTGGCCCGCATAGGCAGGCAGCTCGGAGGCCAGGAAGGCCCCCAGCCCCTTCGAGGGGATGCCGATGGAGTTCAGCATGCCGCCCTCGACCTCGCAGACGCGCGGGGTGGGATTGCCGCCACGGATCTCCGCGGTGATGGTCTTGGTGACCAGCGCCCCCAGCGCGTCGAGGTCGAAGACCTCGGCCATCTCGCGCGAGAAGGTGCCGGAGGCGGGCATGATCGGGTTCTTCAGGGTCAGCGCGCCGACCCGGGCGGTCAGGTCTACCATTCGAGAGCCTCCTGGATGTCGAAGACCGGGCCTTCGCGGCAGACGCGCAGCTGTTCGACGCCGCCCGGTTTGCGGAAGGGGCGCACGCAGCACTGGCACATGCCGATGCCGCAGGCCATTTGCTGCTCGAGCGCGATTTCGCCGGGGATGCCGGCCTTGGCGCCGATCTCCTGGCAGAGCTTCAGGAGCCGGTTGGAGCCGCAGGTATAGAGCATGTCGACCCGGCCCTCGGCGATCTCGGCCTCGATCAGCCCGCGCAGATGCTCGGGCGCCGAGGTGCCGGCGCTGTCGGTGACCTGGATCACCCGCGCGCCGAGCGCCTCGAAATGCTCGATCGACATGAGGTGTTCGGGGCTCCGGGCCGAGCAGATCGCCGTCAACTCGCGGCCAAGGCGCCGGGCCTCCTGCGCGAGCGGCGCCAGCGTCGCGAGGCCGACGCCACGCGCCACCGCCAGGAGGCCGCGGGCCTCCTCGGGGATGGTGAAACCCCGGCCGAGCGGGCCGGTGACGTTCAGGCCTGCCCCGGGCGCCAGCCGCGCCAGGGCGCGGGTGCCCTCGCCGGTGACCTTGTAGAGAAAGCTCAACCGCCCCCGCGCCTTGTCGTAGCCGTAGATCGACATGGGCCGGCGCAGGAAGGGCTGGCTCTCGCCGTCGACGGGGCAGAGGATGTGGAAGAACTGGCCCGGCGCGCAGTCCAGCGCCTCGGCGGGCGCGGAGAGTTCGAGCAGGCGGTAGTCCTCGGCCACGGTCTCATGGGTAAGGACCGTCGCGAGGATCTCCTTGATGGGGCGGGTCGGCGCGGGATCGAGCCGCGCGGGGGACAACAGGGCCACAGCGGATTTCCTTGGGTTAGCGGAAGAACAGGTCCGGCACGAAGAGCGAAATCTCCGGCACGTAGGTGACGATCAGCAGGACCAGGATGTTCAGGGCGACGAAGGGCCAGACCCCGGCGATGATCGACAGGACCGGCCTGTCGAGCGTCGAGGAGGCCACGAAGATGTCGAGCCCGAAGGGCGGGGTGATCATCCCGATGCAGATGTTCAGCGTGACGATCATGCCGAAGTGCACCGGGTCGACGCCGAAGGCCTGGGCCACCGGGAAGAGCGGCGGCACCAGGATCAGGAGCGCCGAATTGGGGTCGATGAACATGCCCGCGATCAGGAAGCAGAGGTTGACCACCAGAAGGAAGGTGATCGGCCCCGCGTTGGCGGTCTCGAGGAAGGCGGTGATCGCCTGGGGCACCTGCGCGAGCGTCACGAAGAAGGACAGAAGCCCGCCCACGGCCAGAAGCACGAAGATCACCGCCGTCGCGACGGCGCTGTCCTCGGTCACCTCCACGAGCTTGGCGAAGTTGAGGTCGCGGAAGATCACCATCTCGACGAAGATCGCGTAGACCACGCTGACCGCGGCGGCCTCGGTCGGGGTGAAGAGCCCGCTGTAGATGCCGCCGAGGATGATCACCGGCATGCCGAGTGCCCATTTCGCGTCCCAGAGCGCGCGCAGACGGTCGCTCCAGGCGGTGCGGGGGCCGCCCTCGAGCCCGCGCCGGCGCGCCTCGATGGTGACCATGAGCGAGAAGGCGAGCCCCAGGACCAGGCCCACGGCCAGGCCGCCGGCGAAAAGCTGGGCGATCGAGGTGCCGGTGATCCAGCCGTAGATGATCAGCGTGATCGAGGGCGGGATCAGAAGCGCGGTCTCGGCGCTGGCGACCAGGAGGCCCAGCCCGAAGCGTTCGGAAAAGCCGGTCTCGCGCATCTGCGGATAGACGATCCGGCCCATGGCCGCGACTGTGGCGGGCGCCGAGCCCGAGACCGATCCGAAGGCCATGGAGGCGCCGATGGTGGTCTGGCCCATGCCGCCCCGGGTGTGGCCCAAGAAGACCCGCATCAGGTCGGTGAGCTGGGTCGCGATGCGCCCCGCGCCCATCAGATGCGCCGCCAGGATGAAGAAGGGGATCGCCAGGAGCGTGCTGTGGTTGATCCCGCCGATCACCTTCTGGACCAGCGCGGCATCGGGCAGATTGGGGTAGAAGGCCTCTTTCACGCCGAGCGCGGGCAGCGCTAGCACCAGGAACATCTCGAAGCCGCCGAGCAGCAGCACGAGGGCGAAGATCACGATGAGCCAGATCATCAGGAGGCCCCTTTTTCGGCATCAGAGGCGCCGGGCGCCTGCGAGAAACGGTCGATCACCGAGAAGAAGCTCAGCGCGTAGCGCAGCGACAGCAGGCAGAAGCCCGCCACCGGCGCGGCGTAGATCCAGCCCATCGGCACATCGAGGGTCGGGCTGCGCTGGCCGGTCTGCAGCACGAAGCGGGTCAGCCCCAGCGCCAGCCAGGCGAGGTAAAGCGTGGTCAGGCAGCCCAGGGCGTCGATGATCTTTTCGGCCAGGCGCTGGGCGCGGGGCGGCAGGCGGCGGCGCAGCGTGTCGATGCCGACGTGGCGGCCGCGCTCGAGCGCCAGCCCCAGCGCGCCGAAGACCAGGAAGATGTTGAGCAGCCGCACCGCTTCCTCGATCCAGGTCAGCCGGCTGGCGACCTCGCCGCCGATCTCGCGGCCAAGGACGTTGAGCGCGAAAAGCGCGACCATGCTCAGGAAGACGGTGACGACGAAAAAACGTTCGGCGCGTCTGAGAAGTCCCAGGGGCCCCATGCTGTGCCTCGCGGTTTGCGGTGGAAGTGACGATGGGTCCGGCCCCGCGCATGGGGGCCGGACCTCTGGCCAAGGTGGCCGGGATTACTCGGAGGTGATTTCCGAATACTCGCTTTCGTAAAGCTCGATCAGCGTGGCGCCCTCGTCGCCGGCGCGCTCCTTGTAGGCGGCCACGGCGGCGTCATAGGTCGCGTCGCGCATCGCGTCGCGCTCCTCGGCGGAGGCCTCGCGGATCTCGATCTCGCTTTCGCTGTCGATCACCTCGAGGGCGGCGGCGACGGCCTCTTCCTTGTGGGCGCGCAGCTCAGGGATGACTTCCTCGAAGCTCTCCGAGATCACCGTGCGGTAGTCCTCGGGCAGGGCGTTCCACCACATCGGGTTGAACAGCACCACGTCCTCCATGGCGCCATGCTCGGTCAGCACGAGGTAGTCCTGCACCTCGTAGAACTTCATGCGCTGGATGGTGTCGAGCGGGTTCTCCTGGCCGTCGACCACGCCGGTCTGCAGCGAGGTGTAAAGCTCGCCGAAGGGCAGGGCGACGGCGGAGGCGCCGAGCGCCTCGAACTGCTCGATCAGGATGCGGCTGTCCATGGTGCGGAACTTGTGCTCCGACAGGGCCGTCAGATCCTCGAGCGGCTTGTTCGAGGTCAGGCTCTTGCGGCCGTTGGGCCAAAGCTCAACGCCCACGACGCCGCGGTCCGAGAAGCTTTCGAGCAGCGCGTCCCCGAAGGCGCCGCCGCGCAGGGCCTGGGCCTCGGTCTCGTCGGCGGGCAGCAGGAACGGGATGTCGAGGATCGAGATCGCGGCGTTGAAGCCGCCCAGGAAGGCCGCCGGGGAAACCGTGGCCTCCAGCGTGCCGAGCTGCACGCCCTCGGTCATCTCGCGCTGCGAGCCAAGCTGGCCCGAGGGGAAGATCTGGAACTCGACCGCGCCGTCGGTGCGCTCCGAGACCATCTCGGCGACCTTCTCCAGGTGCACGTGCCGCGACTGCTGCGGCGATTCCAGGTGACCGATGCGGGCGGTGTAGTCCTGCGCGGAGACCGCCGAGGCCAGGCCCGCGGTCAGGACCGCGGCGCCCAGGCCCAGTCGGCCGGCGAGCGAAAGCGGATGTTGCGTCATTGCAGATACCTCCAGGTTGGCGTGTTTCCTGCGATGCTTCTGCGCGGCGTGTTCAAAGTCAAGAATTTTCTCAAATTTGCGACAAGTGACGCAATCATTGCTATTTTGAGACGTGGTTTGCATAGTGAGCGGGCAGAAAACGAGGGAGCAGGCGCGTGAATCAGCGGGCGGTGACTCAAAGCGACGCAATCGACGCACTCGGAGAACGCCTGCGCGCGGCGCGCATGGGCGCGGGGCTGACGCCGGATCAGCTGGCCGATCTGACCGGGGTCTCGCGGGCGGCCATCTACCGCTACGAGGCGGGCCACCCGGTCCGGGTCGACACCCTGGGGCGGATCGCCGATCACCTCGGCGTCTCGATCGCGACGCTGCTCGGCGTGGCGGTGGAATATGTCTCCACCGCGCTCGCCTTCTTCGAGCGGATGCGCCAGATCGAAGAGAAGGCCGAGCGCATCAGCGTCATGTTCGGGCCGGTCTCCTACCTGCTGACCACCGACCGCTACGACGCGCTTCTGCCCGAGGTGCTGCGCGAAAGCGTGCCCGAGGACGTGCCCGACCGCGCCGAGGCGCTGGCCCAGATCGACCAGGTGCTCGAGGTGCTGAAACGGCGCAAGGCGGCCTACCGGGCGCGCCCGCCGCATGTGGTCAGCCTGGTCTCGGCGGTCGAGATCGAGGCCTTCTGCGACAGCGGCTTCGTCGGCACCCAGGCGCTTGCCGGCCGGGCCGACCGCCGCGCCGCCGCCCGCGCCGAGGTCGAGAACATCATCGAGATGCTGAACAGCGAGCCGATCGGCGTGCAGATCGGCGTGCTGGTCGATTCGATGCCCGGCGCGAGCTTCCAGATCTTCCGCGGCGCGGCGCGCCCGGAGCTGGCGATGAGCCCCTTCCGGCTGGGCGCCCTGGCCAACGTGCGGCTCGGGGTGGCGACGATCACCTCGGCGCCCGAGGCGGTGGCCCAGCACGAGGCGATCACCGAACAGCTCTGGCGGCGCAGTCTCAAGGGCCGGGACGCCGCCGCCTGGCTCGAGAAGATGCTCTGAGGCCCGGACCCGGCTCACTTGATCTTGACGTCGTTGTGCACCTGGAAGCGCTCGGGGTGGAAGGTCGCCACCGAGACCTCCATGAGCCGCTCGTCGCTGAGATAGAGCTGCGCCTCGATCCGCAGCGCGGGCGCGCCGGGCTCGAGGCCGATCACCTTGGCGTCCTCGGCGGGGCAGGCCACCGCGCGCACCGATTGCGCGACACGGCCGATCCGCACGTCGAAGGTCTCCTCGATGGTCTGGAAGACCGAGCGGCGCCCCTCGTGCAGCACCGGCTCGATGGCGGCGAAGCGCGCCGGCACATAGACCCGGTTCACGCTGAAGGCGCGGCTCTCGCCCTGCATCCGGCGGCTGCCCGAGACCTCGAGCCAATGGCCCGTCTCGCTGCTGAGCCCGGCGAGCTGGGGGATCTCCTCGGTGGGCACCTGGCGGGTGCTGGTGATGCTGAACTCGGTGTCGCGCCCCAGGCTAAGAAGTTCCGCGACCCCGCTGGTCGCCATGCTGAAGCGGCGCTGCGGCCGGTCCGAGATGATCTCGGTCCCGGCCCGCTTGCGGCGCTTCAAGACGCCGGCCTCCTCGAGCTCGGCAAAGGCCATGCGCAGGGTCGAGCGGCTGATCCCGAGCGTCGCGGCATATTCCGCCTCGGGGGGCAGCCGTTCGCCGACCCGCAGCTCTCCGGCGCGGATCTGGCCCAGGATATCCTCGCAGACCTGGCTGTAGAGGTTCTTCATCGCAGCGCTCCCGGCAGCCAGAGGGCAAGGTCGGGCACCAGCGCCAGGATCACCGCGAACAGAAGCAGCAGCCCGAAGAAGGGCAGCGCCGCGCGGGCGATGGTGCCGATGCTCTCTCCGGTCTGAGACTGGATCACGAAGAGGTTGAAGCCAATCGGCGGGGTGATCTGGCTGATCTCCACCGCGACGACGACGAAGATGCCGAACCACAGCGGATCGTAACCTGCCGCGGTCACCAGCGGCAGGGTGATCGGCAGGGTCATCACGATGATCGATGTGCCGTCGAGGAACATGCCCAGGAGCGCGTAGAAGGCCAGGAGCACCATGATCAGCGCGAAGGGCGAAAGCCCCAGCGCGGCGATCTGCCCGGCCACCGCCTTGGGGATGCCCAGAAAGCCGAAGGCCGCGTTCAGAAGCGCCGCACCCACGATGATCAGCCCGATCATCGCCGAGGTGCGCACCGCCCGCCGCCCCGCGCGGGCCATGGCGCCCAGCGAGAAGCGGCCCATGACCACCGAGATCAGCACCGCGCCCAGGACGCCCACGGCGGCCAGCTCGGTGACGCTGGCGATGCCGGTGTAGAGCGCGCCCATGATGCCGATGATCAGCGCCGCCACCGGCCCGATGTCGCGTAGGCCCTGCAGGCGCTCGGCCCAGCTCGGCGGCGCGGGTTTCGGCTGCGAGCGCGTCACCACCTGGTGGGCGGCGATATAGGCCATGTAGAGCCCCGCCAGCGCCAGCCCCGGCAGGATGCCCGCGATGAAAAGCTCGAGGATCGACTGCTCGGCGATCACCCCGTAGATGATCATGATGATCGAGGGCGGGATCAGGAAGCCCAGCGTGCCCGCCCCGGCGAGCGAGCCCATGGCGAGCCGCCGGTCGTAGCCGCGCGCGGCCAGTTCCGGCAGACTGACCTTGCCGACGATCGCCGTGGTCGCCGCCGAGGAGCCCGAGACTGCGGCGAAAAGCGTCGAGCCCACGACGTTCACGTGCAGAAGCCCGCCCGGCAGCCGCCCGACCCAGGGCGCCAGGCCAGAGAAAAGTGAGCGTCCGAGGCCCGCGGCCACCAGCACCTCGCTCATCAGGATGAAAAGCGGCAGAGACAGAAGCGGCGAGGGGATCATCGCGCCCCAGATCACCCCGCTCGCGTAGATGTCCATGGGGATATTGGGCTTGAAGATCGCCAGGAGCAAGTAGCCCGTGGCGAAAAGCGACAGCCCGATCCAGACCGATCCGGCCAGGAGCGCCACGAAAAGAAGGCTGGCGACAAGGGCGATTTCAGTCATGTCCGGGCTCCGCGTCGGCGTCGCGCCATTCGTGCGGCAGGCCCTGCGCCCGGCGCACGAGCCGCGCGAAGAGGTCGAGCCAAAGCTGCGTCATCCCCCAAAGCACCACCGCCTGCGGGATCCAGAGCGGCGTCTGCGTCACCGTGGTGGCGAGGATGTCACGCGAAAAAGAGGTTGTAGTCTTGGTCCAGAGCGCCACCACGATCAGCGCCACGATGGCCAGGCCGGCGGCATTGGCGGCCAGGTCCAGCCAGCGCCGCGCTGGGGCGGGCAGGCGGTCGCCGACCAGCGTGATCCGCACGTGCACCGCGTGGCGCAGCGCGGGGCCCGCGGCCAGCGCGAAGATCGCCGCCATGGCGTATTGGCTGAATTCCCAGGTGTAGGAGAGGCTCTGGGCCCGGGCGCGGGCCAGGACCTCGATCAGCATCAGCGCGCAATAGCCGAAGACCAGCGCCACGGCGGCGGTCTCGGCCAGTCGCGACAGGCGGTCTATGAGGGAGAGCAGGCGCTGCATGGGGAAAGGGCCGCCGGTGGGTGCATCCGGCGGCCCATCCGCTCACTTGCCGACTTCGGCCGCGTAGGCCTCGACGACAGGCTTCGCCTGAGGAACCGAACTGAAGAAGTCGGTCCACATCTCCTTGCCAGCCTCGGCCATCTTGGCGGTGAGGCTGTCATCGGCTGCCGAGACGGTCATGCCGTTCTCGACCAGCACCTCTGTCTTGGCCGCGTCCTCGGCGGCCGAGCGTTCCCAGAAGCCGGCCTCCATGTCCTCGGCCAGCGTCTCGATGGCGGTGCGCTCCGCGTCGGTCAGCGCGTTCCAGGCATCGAGGTTCACCGTCACCGCGTCGGGCGACATGGACCAGTTCAACGGATTGAAATGGCTGGTGAATTGGTAAAGCTTTGAGTTTGCCCCGGTAGAGGTCGAGGTCGCCGCCCCGTCCACCGTGCCCGCGGCCACCGCCGCCGAGAGCTCGCCGAAGGGCAGCTCGACCGGGGCCGCGCCCAGGCGTTCGAGGAACTCGAAGGAGGTGGCGTTGAAGGCGCGGATGCGCTGGCCCGCGATGTCCTCGGCCGAGACCACCGCCTCCTTGGTGTAGATCCCGGGCGAGGGCCAGGGCACGTAGTAGAGCACCTTCTGGTTATGCGCGGCGAAGATCTCGTCGTAGGTCGGGCCGGCGACCTCGAGCCAGGTCGCCATCTCCTCCTGGCCCTGGATCAGGTAGGGCAGGGTGTCGACGCCCAGGAAGGGCGCCTCGCCCGCCTGCAGGAAGAGCAGCATGTCGGCCATCTGCACGATGCCGGTCTCCACGGAAGACAGCTTTTCCGTCGCCCCGATGCCCAGCTCGCCCGAGGGATGCACGGTGATGTCGACCGACCCCTCGGTCGCCTCGCGCACCGCGTCGGCGAAATCCATCGCGCTTTCGACGTGGAAGTTGTTGGCGCCCCAGGCGGTGCTGAGGTCCCATTGCGTCTGGGCCCAGGCGCCCGGGGCGCCGGCAACAAGCGCCGCCCCGGCCCAGAGGGCCGTTCTGGTGAAGGTCATGGTCTCTGTCTCCCTTTGTCGGTGCCCTGGTAGATGGTCTCGGCCGTCTCCTCCGAGATCAGCCCATGCGCCAGGTCGCGGGCCACGGCGGATTTCTCGCGTTTCGCGGGATCGCCGAAGCCGCCGCCGCCGGGCGTCCTCAGGACCAGCCGCGCCCCTGCGGGGATGCGGTAGATGCCCTTGTCGGTGATCGTCGTGCCATCGGTGATCCGCGCCGCGCCCCGGGCGCCGGGCGCCCCGCCGGCGCGGCCCGCGGGCCCCGAGGAGAGCCGCTCGAAGGCGGCCGCGGAGAGCGAGAGCGGCTCGTCGATGCGCGAGCCGATGACGATTTCCTGGCCCAGCCCGCCGCGGTATTGGCCCGCCCCGCCGGTGTCGGGGGCGAACTCCTTGGAGTGGTAGAGAAGCGGCGCGGCCACCTCGGCGGCCTCGACCGGCACGGCGCCGACGCCCGAGGGGAAGGCCGTGGTCGACAGCCCGTCGGTGCCCGGCCGCGCGCCCATGCCGCCAAGCGCGACATTTAGCGAGGTGAACTCGGTCTCGCCCGCGCCCGAGAGCGACATGGTCCAAAGCGCGCCCGAGCTTTCCGCCAGCACCTCGCCCGGCAGCGCCTGTTCGAGGCAGCCCAGCATCAGGTCGGGCAGCGCCTGGCCGATGACATGGCGCGCGGTGACCGGGCTCGGCCGTTCTGCGCTGACCACCAGTCCCGGGGGCGCGCTGACCCGGATCGCCGCGAGCGAGGCGGCGTTGTTGGGGATCTCCGGTGTCAGGAGCGCGCGGATGCCGAAGGCGGCATAGGCCGCGCTATAGGTCAGCGGACAGTTGATGCCGCGCCCCACGGCGGGCGAGGAGCCGGCGAGGTCCACCTCGATCCGCCCCTCGGCCACGGTCATCCGCGCCCTGAGCCGGATCGGCGCGTCGTAGCCGTCGAGTTCGATGGTGTTCTCGTAGGTGCCTTCCGGCGCGCGGAGCAGCGCCTGCCGCGTGCCCTCGGCGGAGCGCTCGAAGATGAAATCCGAGACCGAGGCGAGATCGGCGAGCGCATATTCCTCCATCAGCGCCAGGAGCCGCCGCACGCCGGTGTCGTTGCAGCTCAGAAGCGAGAGGATGTCGCCCCGGGCCTCGTGCGGCACCCGCGAGTTGGCGGTGACGATCGCCAGGAACTCCTCGTTCACCGCGCGTCCCCGGCGCAGGTGCATCGGCGGGAAGGTCACGCCTTCCTCGAAGACCGAGCCCGCCTCGGCCGACCAGCCGCGCCCGCCCACGTCGACGATATGGCTGGTGGAGGCGAGGTAGCCGACGATCCGCCCGTCGCGCCAGGCCGGCGTGACCACCACGAAGTCGAAGACATGTCCCGCACCCAGCCAGGGGTCGTTGGTCACCAGCGCGTCGCCGGGCTTCAGCCCCTCGGGCGGCACCTGGTCGAGCATGGCGCGGACCGAGGCGGCCATGGTGTTCACATGGCCCGGCGTGCCGGTCACCGCCTGGGCCAGCATCTGCCCCTCGGCGTTGAAGACCCCGGCGGAAAGGTCGCCGGCCTCGCGCACGATGGCGCCGAAGGCCGCGCGCATCAGCGCGTTGGCCTGTTCCTCGCAGACCGAGACCAACCGGTTCCAGAGCACGTTCTGCGCCACGATGTCGAAGGCGTCGGTCATGGCGCCCCCCGTTCCATGACGAGGTGCCCCTGATCGGCGCGGCGCACCGTCCAGCCGGGGCGGACCAGCGTGGTGGTCTGCGGCTCGACCACGACCACCGGGCCCTTCAGCGTGCAGCCGTTGAGCGCAGGCCGCGCCACGACGTCGTAGGAAATCGGCCCCTTGGCGGCCAAGTCGAAGACCTCGCGCGGGGCGTTGCGGCGGGGCTTGGGTTCGGGCCGTCCGAGCGGGGCGGGGGCCGCGCGGTCGGGTTCGCGCACGGCGACGCTGATCGAGACCAGCTCGACCGGGATCTCACGCAGGGTGAAGCCCGCGACCTCGGCGTAGCGCTGCAGGAAGCGCGCCTCGAGCCCGTCGAAATCCGGGCGCTCGGCGCCGTCGAGCGGCAGGTCGAGCGCCACCTCCAGCCCCTGGCCCTGGTAGCGCAGCTCTGCCGTGACCCGCGCCTCGAGCCCCTCGGGGCCCGCGACCTCGCCGACGATGCCGCGCACCTCGGTCAGGATCTCGGTCACCCGGTCCGCCAGCGCCGAAAGGTCGGCGTCCTCCAGCAGTGTCACCACCGACAGCGCGCGTTCGAAGGCCACGGGCGAGCGCAGGAAGCCCACCGCCGAGCCGACGCCCGCGTCCTGCGGCACGATGATCCGGCGGATGCCCAGCTTGTCGGCGATGCGCGCGCCGTGCAGCCCGCCGCCGCCGCCCGAGACCAGCAGATCGAAGCTCGCCACGTCGAGCCCCAGCTCGACCCCATGCACTCGGGCGGCATTGGCCATGGTCTCGTCGGCCAGCTCGATCACGCCGGCCGCGGCGGGTTCCGGCGCCGGCAGCTCCAGCGGCGCCTGGATGTCGCGGGTAAGCGCGGCCTTGGCGCGCTCGGGCCGAAGCGTGATGACCCCGCCGGCAAAGCCCTCGGGGTCGATGTTGCCGGTGACGATATGCGCGTCGGTGATCGTCGCTGCATCGCCGCCCCGGTCGTAGGCGGCCGGCCCGGGGGTGGAGCCCGCGCTCTGCGGGCCCGCCTTCAGCCGGCCCAGCGTGTCGATCCGGGCGATCGAGCCGCCGCCCGCGCCGATCTCGACCAGTTCCACCGTCGGCACCCGCACCGGCAGGCCGCTGCCCTTGGTGTCGCGCCAGGCGCGGGCGATCTCGAAGCGGCGGCTGGTCTTGGGGGTGCCACCCTCGATGAAGCAGATCTTCGCGGTGGTCCCGCCGATGTCGAGCGACAGCGTCTTTTGCGATCCGATCTGTCGGGCGACATGGGCGGCGAGGGCCACCCCGCCCGCGGGGCCGCCCTCGACCAGCCGGATCGGGAAGCGCATGGCCTGGTCGACCGAGGTCAGCGAGCCGTCGGAGAGCATCATCAGGAAGGAGCCGTTGAAGCCCTGCACCGAAAGCGCGTCGAGCATCCGGCCCAGGTAACGCGCCATGAGCGGGCGCACGTAGGCATTGGCGCAGACGGTGGAGAAACGTTCGTATTCGCGGATCTCGCCGGCGACCTCGGCGCTGAGGCAGAGCGTGACCTCCGGCCCGAGCCGGGCGCGCAGGTGTTCGGCCACCTGCCGTTCATGGTCGGGGCGCTTGTAGGCATGCAGGAAGCCGATGGCCACGGCCTCGACGCCCTCGGCCTGAAGCTGGTCGCAGAGCGCGTCGAGCTCGGCGGGGTCGGGGGCGGCCAGGACCGCGCCCTCGGCGGTGACGCGTTCGGTCACGCCGAAGCGCAGCGGCCGCGGCACCAGCGGTTCGGGCATGCGGATGTCGAGGGCGTATTGGTCGAAGCGCTTCTCGTGGCGCATCTCCAGCACGTCGCGGAAGCCCTTGGTGGTCACCAGCGCGGTGCGCGCGCCGCGCCGCTCGATCAGTGCATTGGTCGCCAGCGTCGTGCCATGCACGATGCCGGTGACATCGGCGGGGGTCAGCGACAGTTCTTCGAGCAGCCGCGCCATGCCCTCGAGCGCGGCGACCTCCGGGGCCTCCGAACTGGTCAGCACCTTGGCCGAGGCCATCCGCTCGGCGGTTTCGGCGACGAGGTCGGTAAAGGTGCCGCCGATATCTATTGAGATGCGAACCATAATTTTAAAGTACGGACTAATTATGGGCTGTCAACGACAGATCGCGCCCCGGCGCGCGGGCCGGGGCGAAGCCTCTGAGGTTCGGGGGAATCTTGGGCGCTGCGGCGTGCTTGGCGCAATGAATTCTTGCGCGCAAAGGGCGAGCCCGGGGCAGGGCGGGCGGCCGCATCGGGCCGCCCTCACGGGCATCACTTCCGGCGGTAGAGCCAGAGCGTCAGCGGCGCCAGCGCGGCGGTCAGCACCGCGGGTGCGAGCAGCGCCAGCGCGATCTCGGCGAGGCTCGCCGTGCCCGCCATCAGCCCGCGCATGGCGGTGGTCATCAGCGAGATCGGGTTCACGTCGACGAAGGCGCGCAGCCAGTCCGGCATGGTCTCGGGCTCGACCATGATGTTGGAGGCGAAGACCACCGGGAAGAGCACCGTGAAGCCCAGGGTCATCACGGTCGTCGGCGTGCGGATCACCAGCCCCAGTACGATGAAGACCCAGCCGATCCCGAAGCCCACCGCGAGAAGCAGCAGGAACGCCCCGAGCACCCCCGGCAGACCCGCCTCGGGGCGATAGCCCAGGATCAGCCCGATCCCGAGGATGATCGCGCCGGCGATCAGGTGGCGCATCATGTCCCCCACGATCAGCCCGGCGAAGGGCGAGAGCGGCCAGATCGGCAGGCTGCGGAAGCGGTCGAAGAGCCCCTTGCCGAGGTCGGTCGAGAGTCCCATGCCCGAATAGACCGCGTTGAAGGCCACGGTCTGCACGAGGATGCCGGGCAGGAAGAACTGCAGGTAATCGCCGGTCGAGCCCGCCAGCGCCCCGCCGAAGACGAAGGTGAAGAGCAGGGTGAACATGAGCGGCGTCATGATCAGGTCGAAGAGCTGCTCGGGCACGTGGCGGAACTTCAGCACCGCGCGCCAGCCGAAGGTCAGCGCGTTCGAGAGCGCCGAGGGCCGGGGCGGGCGCGGAGTGTTGCGCAGCGTGGCGGGGGTGATCTCGGTCATGTCCGGGCCTTTTGCGGGCTGTCGGGGGAGGGGGTGGTGTCGGCGTCAACGTTGGCGCTAGAGGTAAGGTTGGAGCTGGGGGCAGAGCCAGAGCTAGTCCCAGAGCCAGAGCGGGTGTCCGTGCGGAGGTCGCTGTCCGCGTCGGAGCGCGCGTCTCCCGCTGAACCTGCATCGCCGTCCGTGCCAGTGTGTGCCGCCGCGTCGCTCTCTGCGTCCTCCGGCTCCGCCGAAGGCGCACCGCCGGTCAGCGCGAAGAAGACCTCCTCGAGGCTCGGCGAGCCCATGGCGAAATCCTCGAGCGCGAGGCCCTCGGCGACCAGCGCCGCGATGGCGGCATTGGCGGCCTCGGGCGTCTTGGCCATGACCGAGAGCCGCGCGCCTTCCGGGGCGCGCTGCACCGGGCTGTCGAGCCGCGCCTCGAGAAGCTCCGCCGCCGCGTCGATGCGCTTCGGGTCGCTCAGCGTCACATGCAGGAAGCCCGAGCCCGTCGCGGCCTTCAGCTCGCGGCTGGTGCCCTCGGCGATCTTGGCGCCCCGGTCGATCACCGCGATGCGTTCGGCGAGTTGGTCGGCCTCTTCGAGGTATTGCGTCGTCAGGAGCACCGTCACCCCGGACTGCGCGAGCTGGCGGATCATTTTCCAGACCCGGAGCCGCGCCGTGGGGTCGAGGCCCGTGGTCGGCTCGTCGAGGAACAGCACCCCCGGCGTCACGATCAGCGAGGCGGCGATATCGAGCCGCCGCCGCATCCCGCCCGAGTAGTCCTTGACCTGCCGGTTGCGCGCCTCGGTCAGCTCGAAGGCGGCGAAGAGCTCGTCGGCCCGCTGCCGTGCCGCCTGCCGCCCGAAGCCCCAGAGCCGGGCCAGGAAGATCAGGTTCTCGCGCCCGGTCAGATCCTCGTCGAGCGAGGCGAACTGCCCGGTCATGGCGATCGAGCCGCGCACGCCGTCGGGGTCGGTGGCGAGGTCATGGCCCATGACCTGGGCCGTGCCTTCGTCGGGCCGGGCGAGGGTCGCGAGGAGCCGCATCAGCGTGGTCTTGCCCGCGCCGTTCGGCCCGAGGATGGCGTAGATCATCCCGCGCGGCACCTCGAGGTCGATGCCCGCCACGGCCTCGAGCGCGCCGTAGCGCTTGACCAGCCCGTGCGCGTCGATGGCGGGGGAGGCGGTGGCTTGCGGTGTCTCGGGGCTGGCGTCGCGCATGGGTCCTCCGGGGCGCAGGGGCGTGGCGCGAGGGATACCACGGCGGCGCGGAAACGCGAGTCATTCTGGGGGGTGGTTTGCGCCCGAATAGCATCGCAGATGCCGGGCGCGCGGGTTTGGAGGGGGCAGGGGATGCTTGGACAGGTCGGGTGTCTGCCCGGGTGTTCCGCCGGCTTCTAGGCGGTCGCTCTTGGCCTCCAGGCGATGCTCAGCTCCGGCATGGTCGATTCCCGACCTTCCAGAGCGTTGCCCCCTTGCGCCCGAATAGCATCGCAGATGCCGGGCGCGCGCCGGACCGGCCCGATGGGCCGGCGCTCCTTGGGATGACGCGTTTAGTTCGTCGCTAGCCCTGACCTTGCTGGGATAAAGCGCTTCGCTCAAATGTCAGCAGCGCCGCCCCCCGGTCCGGCGCGCGCCCTCGGGAGGGGCGTGTTGCGAGGGCGGAGGGCGTGCTTCTGCGCGTGGTCGGCTGGACAGCCGTGCGCACGAGTGTCCTCTGTTGCAACCATGACCCCCCATACGCCCGAGCAACCGGGCGCGTGCAGCGGGCCAATGACGCGCCGTCCTCCCTAACCGACCGCGCCCCCCCCAATCCCCCGTGCCCGCCGCGCCGAAACCGTGTACTCATCTCCCCATGACCCGGCTCAACCTCGAACAGCTCCGCACCTTCCTCGCCGTCGTCCGTTTCGGCGGGGTGCGGCGGGCGGCGGCGGGGCTCAACCTCACCCAGCCGGCGGTCACCGCGCGGATCAAGGCGCTGGAGGAGACGCTGGTGGCCGAGCTCTTCGACCGCTCCGCCGGCGGCATGAAGCTCACCAAGCGCGGCGAGCTGCTCCTGTCCTATGCGGAGAAGTTCGAACATCTCTCCGAGCTGGTCGCCCGAGACGTGATCCAGCCCGAGGGGGTCGAAGGGCGGCTCAGGCTCGGCGTCTCCGAGACCATCGCCCAGTGCTGGCTGCCCGAGCTGATCGCGCGCTGCCACGAGCGCTACCCCAACCTCGACATCGAGTTCGACGTCGACATCTCCACCAACCTGCGCGCCGCGCTCCTGGGCCACGAGCTGGACCTGGCGATCCTGCTCGGGCCGATCTCGGAATACAGCATCGACAATGTCGCCCTGCCGGGCTTCGCGCTGAGCTGGTATGTCGCCGCCGATGCGCCCGAGCCCGCGGACCCCGCAGATCACCTGCAGCGCCCGGTCCTGACCTATGCGCGCAACACCCGGCCCTACCGCGAGATCAAGGACCTGCTCTTCGAGCGCGTCGGGCCGAACGTGCAGATCTTTCCCTCGTCCTCGCTCTCGGCCTGTTTCCGGCTGGTCGAGGCGGGGCTCGGGGTGGCGGCCTTGCCGCGCGCGCTGGGGCGGCGCTTCGTCGAGCGCGGCACGATCCGCAGCTTCGATCCGGGCTGGCTGCCGCATCCGCTGCAGTTCTCGGCCTCCTACCGGGGCGCCCCCACCAGCCATGTGATCGAGACCGCCGCCCAGCTCGCCCGGGAGGTGGCAGAGGACTACCACGCCGGCACAACCTGAGGCGTTGATCAGAAAAACTGATCACTTTCGACAAAAATATACGATTTGCGCTTATATGCGGGCTTGGTCACCCTGAACGTCGAAAGGGAGGATCGGCGTGACGCCCAGCTATTCCACATTGCGCAAGAGCGACCTGGCCACGGTCCGGGCCGAGATCCGGGCCGGGCGCTATGCCTCGCATACCGCGGGGCTCGGGCCGGGCTACCTGCAGACCAATCTCGCGATCCTGCCCGAGAGCCATGCGCTCGACTTCATGCGCTTCTGCCAACGCAATCCCAAGCCCTGCCCGCTGGTGGGCGTCAGCGACACCGGCGATCCGATGATGTTCACGCTGGGCCGCGACATCGACATCCGCAGCGACGTGCCGGCCTACAACATCTACCGCGAGGGGCGGCTGGCGGGGGCCACGACGGACATCACCGCCCTCTGGCGGCCGGACCTCGTGGCCTTCGCGCTCGGCTGTTCCTTCACCTTCGAACAGGCGCTGCAGGACGCCGGGCTGCCGCTCTGGCACATCGAGAACGACACCACCGTGCCGATGTTCCGCTCGGGCATCGAGACGGTGCCCGCCGGGCCCTTCTCGGGCCGGATGGTGGTCAGCATGCGCGGCATCGCGGAAAGCCGCCTCGAGGAAGTGGCCGCGATCTGCCGCCGCTACCCGCAGGCCCATGGCGCGCCGGTGCACTGGGGCGATCCCGGGGCCATCGGCATCCCCGACATCACCCGCCCCGACTGGGGCGATCCGGCGCCGCTGGCGCCCGGGCAGGTGCCGGTCTTCTGGGCCTGCGGCGTCACCCCCCAGGTGGCGATCGAACGCGCGGGGGTGCCGCTCTGCATCACCCACAAACCCGGGCACATGCTGCTCACCGATATCGCCGAGGACGCCGAGGTGCCGGTGCGCAACCCGAGCGGACCCCCGGGGACACAAGAGACCCAAACCACAACAGGGAGCTACACATGACACGCATCTTCACTCTTCTCGCCGCCAGCACCGCGCTGGCCGGCCCGCTGGCCGCCCAGGAACTGTCGGTCGTCGGCAGCTGGTCGAGCCTGCCCTTGCACCAGCAATACGAGGCGCCCTTCTGGACCGAGACGCTGCCCGCGGCCTCGGATGGCGGGATCAGCGTCGCGCTGACCACCCATGACCAGATGAACCTGGGCGTCGGCGACGTCTACCGGCTGCTCGGCGACGGCGTCTACGACGTCGGCATGACCGTGGCCGATTACGCCGTCGCCGATGCGCCCGAGCTAGAGGGCCTGGACGTGCCGCTCCTGGCGCTGACCGCCGCGGAGGCGCGCACCATGGTGGATGCGGCCCGGCCCATGGTCGAGGACATCTACAACGACCGCTTCAACAGCCACGTGCTGGCCATCGCGCCCTATCCGCCGCAGGTCGTCTTCTGCAACGCCGAGATCGGCGGGCTCGCCGATCTCGAGGGCAAGAAGGTCCGCGCCTCGGGCCGGATGACCGCGAAGTTCCTCGAGGCGCTGGGCGCCGAGGGCATCAACGTCAGCTTCTCCGAGGTGCCTGGCGCGCTGCAGAAGGGCGTGGTCGACTGCGCCGTGACCGGCGCGGGCTCGGGCTACAGCGCCGGCTGGTGGGAGGTCTCCACCCATCTCATGCCGATCCCGCTGGGCGGCTGGGACAGCGTGGTGACCGCGGTGAACCTCGACAAGTGGAACAGTCTCGACGCCGAGACCCAGGGCCTGATCGAAGAGCAGATCGCCGCCGAGTTCGAGGCCCCGGCCTGGGCCAGCGCCCAGGACGCGCTGGTCAACGACATCGCCTGCCTGACCGGCAATGGCGACTGCCCGGCGGGCGAGGCGCGGGACATGACCCTGGTCGAGGCCTCCGAGGCCGATTTCGACCGCGCCCGCGAGGTGCTGGTCAACCAGGTGCTGCCCGAATGGGCCGAGCGCGCCGGGGCCGACTGGGCCGAGCGCTGGAACGCCTCGGTCGGCGCGGCGGTCGGCGTGAGCGTGCCGGTCAACTGATCCCCGCGCCGCGCGCGCATCCCGCGCGCGCCGTGCCATACTGATCCCGCACCGCCCCGCATCGGGGCGGTGCCCTGGCCCCCCGCGCGCCGGTCCACCGCGACGCGAGCCCGATCGAAACCCGCCGCCCGATCCCGGGCGGCCCCGCCCCGGAGGCGCAGATGCCCGACAAGATCCTGGCGACCCTCAGACAGGCCAACGGCGTGATCGCCATCCTGATCGGCGTCGTCCTCCTGGCCTGCGTGGCCTTCGTCCTCGCCGACGTCCTCCTGCGCCAGATCGGCGCCTCGCTGGGCGGCACCGACGAGATCAGCGGCTACGTCATGGCCGTCGCCACCTCCTGGGGTATGGCCTACACGCTGAGCGAGATGGGCCATGTGCGCATCGACCTTCTGCGGAGCCGCGCCGGCGCCCGGGGACGGGCGGGTTTCGACCTTGTCTCGCTGGCGATCCTGGCCAGCACCGTCACGCTGATCGCCGTGAAATGCTGGCCGGTGCTCGAACGCTCCCTGGTCAACGGCTCGCGCGCCAATACCCCGCTCGAGACCCCGCTGGCGCTGGTGCAGCTGCCCTGGTTCGCGGGCTGGATCTGGTTCGCGGTCTCGGCCTGGGCGACGCTCCTGGCCGCCGGCGCGCTGGTCATGCGCGGCGATTTCGCGGGCTCGGACGCCGCCATCGGCACTTTCGGCGAAGCGGAGCAGGCGCGATGATCGGTTACATCTCCGTGGGCCTCCTGGGCCTGTTGTGCCTGTCGATCCCGGTCGGCATCGTGCTCTTCATGCTGGGCTTCGGCGTCGACGCCTTCTTCAGCCCCTTCCCGCTCATTCGCGGGCTCGGCAACCTGGTCTGGTCGACCTCGAACAACGCCACGCTGATCGCCATTCCCTTCTTCGTGCTCCTGGGCGAGATCCTGGTGCGCTCGGGCATCGCGACCCGGACCTATGCCGCGCTCGACCGCTGGGTGAGCTGGCTGCCGGGCGGGCTGGTCCATGCCAATGTCGCGACCGCGACGATGTTCTCGGCCACCTCGGGCTCCTCGGTCGCCACCGCGGCGACGGTGGCCACGGTCGCCATGCCCCAGGCCGAGAAGCTGGGCTATGACCCCAAGCTCTTTTCCGGCGCCATCGCGGCGGGCGGCACGCTGGGCATCATGATCCCGCCTTCGATCAACCTGATCGTCTACGGCTTCCTGACCCAGACCTCGATCCCGCGGCTGTTCCTCGCCGGGCTCGTGCCGGGCATCGCGCTGGCCCTGGCCTTCGTGGTGATCACCATGATCCTCTGCGTGATCCGCCCCTCGCTCGGCGGCGAGCGCCGGGTGTTCCCGCTGGCGCAGATGCTGCGCGCGCTGGGCGAGCTGGTGCCGATCTTCCTGCTGTTCCTGGTGATCATCGGCTCGATCTACAAGGGCTGGGCCACGCCCACAGAAGCCGCCGCCGTGGGCGTCGCGGGGACCATCGTGATCGCGCTTTTCTTCGGGCGGGTCTCGCTGGGGATGTTCCGCGAAAGCGTGCTCGGTACCGTCAAGATCACCTCGATGATCATGCTGGTGGTGATCGGCGCCTCCTTCCTGAACTTCACCCTGGCCTCGGCGGGCATCGGCCGCGAGCTGCAGGCCTTCCTCGAGGGGCTGGGCCTCTCGCCGCTCTCCACGATCTTCGTGATCGTCGGCATCTACGTCGTGCTGGGCTTCTTCATCGAGACGCTCTCGCTCATGGTGGTGACGATCCCGATCATCGTGCCCTTGGTGGTCGAGATGGGCTTCGACCCGATCTGGTTCGGCATCCTGATGATCGTGCTCATCGAGATGGCGCTGATCACCCCGCCGGTGGGGCTCAATCTCTACGTGGTGCAGGGGGCGCGGAAATCGGGCAGCATGACCGAGGTGATGCTGGGCACGATTCCCTATATCCTCGCGATGCTGGCCATGGCGGCGGCGCTGATCGCCTTCCCGCAGATCGCGCTCTGGCTGCCGGACGCCCTGCAATGACCGGGGGGACTGGCGACAGGGGCGCGGCCGGCTGGCCGCGCGTCCGCACCGTGGGCGTCGACGGCTTCCTGGTGAGTTTCGCCGACAGCCTGAGCGAGCCCGCCAACCGCGCCGCGCTGGCCTTTCTCGACGCGCTGGAGCGCGAGGCGCCCGAGGGCACCGAGGAGACCTCGACCTCGCTCGTCTCGACCTACCTGCGCTTCGATCCCACAGCGGTCGCCCATGACGCGGTGCGCGCGGCGCTCGCGGCGCTGCTGGCCAGCCGCGACTGGTATGCCGCGCCCCTGCCGGGCGGGCGGCGGCTCTGGCACGTGCCGACGGTCTTCGGCACCGACCTCGCGCCGCAGTTCGACGAGGCCGCCGCCGCGGCGGGGCTTTCGCCCGAGGCCGCGCTGGAAAGCCTGACCACCGCCCGCGTGCGGGTGCAGACCATCGGCTTTGCCCCGGGCCAGCCCTACCTGGGCGAGTTGCCCGCCGACTGGGACATCCCGCGCCAGACCCAGCTCACCGAGAAGGTGCCCGCCGGGGCGCTGGGTCTCGCGATCCGGCAGATGGTTCTGTTCTCGGTGCCGACGCCCACCGGCTGGCGCCACGTCGGCCAGACCGGTTTCCCGCTGTTCCGCCCCGAGGCCGAGACGCCTTTTGTCCTGCGCCCCGGCGACGAGCTCTGCTTCGAGGCGGTCACGCCCGAGAAACTCGCCGCGTTGGACGAGGCGCCGATGGGCGGCGCACGGTCCGAGGTGCTGGCATGAGCGGGCAGCTGATCGTGCATCGCGCGGGCCCCGGGCTGACGCTCCAGGACGAGGGGCGGCCAGGCTACCTGCGGCAGGGGCTGTCGCGCGGGGGCGCGGCCGACAGCCTGGCGCTCTCCGAGGGGCGGGCGCTTCTGGGGCAGGGGGCGGGCACGCTGGCGCTCGAGATGGCCGGCATGGGCGGCGAATTCGAGGCCACCGAGGATCTGCGCATCGCCCTGACCGGCGCGCCGATGCGCGCCAGCATCGACGGCGCGCGGGTCGCCTGGCACGCCAGCCACCTGCTGCCCGCAGGCGCGCGGCTGGTGCTGGGCGCGATGGAGGCCGGGGCTTACGGCTACCTGCACCTGGGCGGCGGCGTCACAGCCGCGCCGCGGCTCGGCGCGGGCTCGGCGCATCTCTCCGCCGGGATCGGTGGGCGCATCGAGCCGGGGCAGCGGCTCGCGCTGAACCCCGACCCGCGCCCCGGAGCGACCGGCTTCAAGATCGCCGCCGAGCCGCGCTTCGAGGGCGGCGAGGTGCGCGTCGTGCCGAGCCTCCAGACCGAGTTCTTCACCCCCGAAGAACGCGCCCGCTTCGAGGAAAGCACCTTCACCCGCGACGCCCGCGGCAACCGCATGGGCGTGCGCTTCCTGCCCGAGGGTCCGGGCTTTGCCAGCAGCGCCGGGCTCTCGGTCCTCTCCGAGGTGATCGTGCCGGGCGACATCCAGATCACCGGCGACGGCACGCCCTTCGTGCTGATGTGCGAATGCCAGACCACCGGCGGCTACCCGAGGATCGGCGCGGTCCTGCCCGCCGATCTGCCCAAGGTCGCGCAATGCGCTCCGAACGGGCAGCTGCGCTTCCGCTTCCTGACGCTCGAGGAGGGGCTTGCCGCCGAGACCCGCGCCCGGGCCGAGCGCAAGCGGCTGGGCGCGCGGATTTCCCGGCTCATCCGCCGGCCCGAAGACATCCGCGATCTTCTGGCCTACAACCTTGTCGGCGGCGTGACCGCCGGAGACGACCTGGAACGGAGCGCCGAATGGGCCTGAGCGTGGATCTGAACGCCGACATGGGCGAGGGCTTCGGCCCCTGGCGGATGACCGATGACGCGGGCCTCCTGGAGGTGGTGAGCTCGGCCAATATCGCCTGCGGGATGCATGCTGGCGACTGGGACACCATGGCCGGGGCCATGGCGGCGGCGGCGCGCAGGGGCGTCGGCATCGGCGCCCATCCGGGCTTTCCCGACCTGCAGGGCTTCGGGCGGCGGCGGATGCATCTGCCGCAGGCGAGCCTGGCGAACCTGGTGCGCTACCAGCTCGGCGCGGCCCAGGCCATGGCGCGGGCCGCGGGCGCCGAGGTCGCGCATCTGAAGCTGCACGGCGCGCTGGCCAACATGGCCTCCGAGGATGCCGAGATGGCGCGGGCTTGCTACGAGGCGGCGCTCTCCGTCGCCCCCGAGATCACGATCATGGTGCTGGCGGGCACCGCCCAGGAAGCGGCGGTCCGGGCGCTCGGCTGCCGCGCGGCCTGCGAGATCTTCGCCGACCGCGCCTATAACGAGGATGCCACCCTGGTCGACCGCAGCCTGCCCGGCGCGGTGATCCACGACCCCGAGACCGCCGCCCGGCGGGTCCTCGAGATGCTGAAGGCCGGCGCCATCATCACCGCCGAGGGCAGCCATCTGCCCTGCCGAATCGACACCGTCTGCCTGCATGGCGACAGCCCCGAGGCGGTGGCGCTGGCGCGCCACCTGCGCGGGCTCCTGGAAGGCGAGGGCGTCACCATCGCCCGGCTGGAGGGCCGGCCGCTCTAGCTGGCCTGGCTGTAGGCCGCGCCCCGGGGCTGGAAGCCCGGATCGAGCCGCGCCGCGAGAAGCCGCACCATGGAGGCATCGCGCGCGGTGAGTCGCCCCTCCTCGAGCGACCCGATGCCCGGCAGCGCCGTCAGCGCCGCAACGGCCCGCGCCAGAAGCGGCGCGGCGGGGGCCCCGTGGCGCGCCGCGAGCCCCTCAAGATCGGCTTCCCCCTGGCACATCAGCGCGGCGATGACCGCCGCGGTCAGCCGGTCCTCGGCGCTCAGCGCATGGCCGCGCCGGGTGGCGAAGCGCCCCGTCGCGACCTCGGTCTGCCAGTCGCCGGTGGCCGGGGCGTTCTGGGCGATGCCCTCGGCGAAGGAGGAGATCGCCGAGGGGCCAAGCCCGATCAGCGTGTCGGCGTCGTCGGTGGTATAGCCCTGGAAGTTGCGCCGGAGCGTGCCGATCCGCGCGGCGCGGGCCATGCTGTCCGAGGGCAGGGCAAAATGGTCGATGCCCACGGCGACATAGCCCGCCGCCTCGAGCCGCGCCCGCGCCGCGCCGGCCAGCGCCAGCCGGTCGGCCGGGCCGGGCAGGGCCGCCTCGGGGATCACCCGCTGGCGCTTGGCCATCCAGGGCACATGGGCGTAGCCGTAAAGCGCCAGCCGGTCCGGTGCGAGCTCCAGCACCCGGTCGAGCGTCGCCTCGAGGCTCGCGCGGGTCTGATGCGGCAGCCCGTAGACCAGGTCGAAGTTCACGCTGGCGATGCCGCGCGCGCGCAGCCCCGCGACCAGCCCGGCGGTCGCGGCCACGCTCTGGTGGCGCCCGATGGTGGCCTGCACCTGCGCGTCGAAATCCTGCACTCCGATCGAGGCCCGCCGCATCCCAAGCCGCATCAGCGCGTCGAGCCGCGCCGCGTCGCAGTCGCAGGGATCGATCTCGACCGAGACCTCGGCCTCGGTCTCGAAGAGGAAGGCGGCGCGCAGCCAGCCCGCCAGCCGGTCGATGCGCCCGGGCGACAGGATGCTGGGCGTGCCGCCGCCCAGGTGCAGCCGCCGCACCGCGACGCCCTCGGGCAGGGCCCAGCTCACCAGTCCGATCTCCTCGCGCAGATGGGCGAGGAACCGGTCGAGCGGCGCGTCGCTGCGGCTGCCCTGGGTGCGGCAGGCGCAGAACCAGCAGAGCCTGCGGCAGAACGGCACATGCAGATACAGCGAGAGCGGCGCGCCGGGCGGGATCGCGCCGATCCAGCGGGCCATCTCTGGGGCGCCGACTGCCGTGGTGAAACGGTCGGCGGGCGGATAGCTCGTGTAGCGCGGCACGCGCGCGTCGAGCAGGGCGGCGGAAAGCGGATCCTGTGTCATGTCGCGACCCTGCCCCGGGGCGTCGGCTCCGTCCTTGATGCAGGTCAAGGCTGGTCGTAAGGGAGGGCCATGAACATGCGTCTCGCCAAGGTGGCCTGCGCCGATTGCCCGATCCGTCACCGGGCGGTCTGCGCCGAGGCCGATGCCGATGATCTCGCGGTGCTGGAAAGCATCAAGAGCTACGTCAGCGTGCCCAAGGGCGGCAGCATCGTGGCCGCGGGCGACGCCTTCGATCACGTCTCCTCGGTGGTGGCGGGCTGCGCGACCATGTCCCGCACGCTCGAGGACGGGCGGCGGCAGATGGTAGGGCTTCTGCTGCCCTCGGATTTCATCGGGCGGCCCGGGCGGGCGCGGTCCTCCTTCGACATCGAGGCGGTCAGCGACGTGACGCTCTGCCGCTTCGAGCGGCCGGCCTTCGAGAAGATCGTGCGGTCTTCGCCCAACGTGGCGCAGCGGCTTCTGACCATGACGCTCGACGAGCTGGAGATCGCGCGGGACTGGTCGGTGCTCTTGGGCCGGATGACCGCGCGCGAGCGGGTGGCGAAGTTCCTCCTGAGCCTGGTGCGCCGCGAGGCCAGCGCCGAGGGCCAGGAGATCACCGACGGCCCGGTGGTCCTGCATCTGCCGCTCTCGCGCGAGGCCATCGCCGATTATCTCGGCCTGACCATCGAGACCACCAGCCGGCAGTTCTCGGCGCTGCGCCGCGAGGGGCTGATCGAGACACCCTCGGCCCGGCAGGTGGTGGTGCCCGATGTGGCGCAGCTCACGCTCGAGGTGCTGGACGACGACGGCGGCCCGATCGCCTGAGTTAGGGGCCGGGCAGGGGGCCTGGGTGCCGTGCGCCCGGTGGGTGACCCTGCCGAGCGCGCCACCCTCTGAGAGAGACCGGCGGGGCGGGCCGGGGGGGGGCTTGGGCCCCATTCCCCAACCATCCGAGCTATGCGACCCGTTGCAGCGGTGCCCGGCCTGCGGACCGAGCACCGACCAGCACCCAACTTCCGGCACTACCGCGCCAGGAGCAGCGGCCGAACGGCGCCCTTCATCAGGTCGCGCGTCACCCCGCCCAGAAGCATCTCGCGCAGCCGCGCGTGGCCATAGGCGCCCGCGACGATCACCTCGGCCCCGGTCTCGCGCGCATGGTCCAGCAGCGTCCGGGCGATGCCGTGCGCGCCCTTGGGCAGCGGCGTCAGCACCGGGCGCAGCCCCTGCCGCGAGAGCATCCGCGCGAGGTCCTGCCCGGCCTCGGGCAGATCGACGGTGACCACCTCGACCTCTCCGGCCAGCGCCAGAAGCGGCGCCGCCGCGCGCACCGCCGCCAGTGCCACGTCGCTGTCGTCCCAGGCCACGAGCACCCGGTCGAGCGCGCCGAGCCCGCTGTCGGTCAGCAGGATCGGCACCCGCGAATTGTAGAGCACCGCCTCGAAGAGCCGCGCGAGGTCGCCCGGAGCGGGCCCGCTGCGCGGCAGAAGCGCGAGGTCGGCAAAGCGCAGCCGCCGCACCAACTGGTAGGCCAGCGCGTCGTAGCCGCTGAGGATGCCCGAGACGGACCACTCCAGCTCCTCGCGCGCGAGGCGGGCCTCGGCGGCGCGGATCTGCTGGGCGAGATCCTCGCGGCAGGTCTCGTTGATCGCGGGCGGGATGAAGGCATCGGCCATGGTGGTTGGCGCGAGATGAAAGATCGCCGGGGCGAGGCAGATCACCTCGAGATGCAGCGAGAGCCGCCGCGCGGTCTCGATCGCGGGCTCCAGCACCGCGAGGCTTTCGGGATCGGGGATGACGGTGACGAGGGTGCCCTGGGACATGGCTGTTCTCCTGTAAGGTCTGTCTCCATCTGAGCCCGCCGCCGCCCGAGCCCGCCATGACCTGGATCAAACCCGTCGCGGGAATTTCCCTTGATCCAGGTCAAGGCGCCGCGGGGCGCGAGCCGCCATAGCTCGACCGCGAAGCGTGCCGGCATGGGGCCGGCGCGCGCCGGACGAACGGGGGCTGCATGGCCATCATCAGAATACTCTGCCTCGGCGTCGTCGCGCTCCTGGCCGCCATCGCGGCGGATTACGGGCGCGACCTCGCCTATACCTTTCACGCCGCCCTGGTGATGCTGATCGCCGCCGGGCTCTGCCTCTGGGAGATCGGCCGCCTGGGCGAGCCCCGCGCGCCGGAACCGCAGGGCTACCTTGACGGGGTGGTGCGCGCGGGCGTGATCGCCACCGCCTTCTGGGGCATCGCGGGCTTTCTCGTGGGCACCTTCATCGCCTTCCAGCTGGCCTTCCCCGGGCTCAACTTCGACTGGTCCGAAGGCTATGCCAACTTCGGCCGCCTGCGGCCCCTGCACACCTCGGCGGTGATCTTCGCCTTCGGGGGCAACGCGCTGATCGCCACCTCCTTCTACGTGGTGCAGCGCACCTCGGCGGCGCGGCTCTGGGGCGGGAACCTCGCGTGGTTCGTCTTCTGGGGCTACCAGCTCTTCATCGTGATGGCGGCGACCGGCTACCTCCTGGGCGCGACCCAGTCGAAGGAATACGCCGAGCCCGAATGGTACGTGGACATCTGGCTGACGCTGGTCTGGCTGGCTTACCTGGCGGTCTTCCTCGGCACGCTGATCAAGCGCCGCGAGCCGCATATCTATGTCGCCAACTGGTTCTTCCTGTCCTTCATCGTGACCGTGGCCATGCTGCATGTGGTCAACAACCTCTCGGTGCCGGTCTCGCTTTTCGGCTCCAAGTCGGTGCAGGTCTTCGCCGGGGTGCAGGACGCCATGACGCAGTGGTGGTACGGCCATAACGCGGTGGGCTTCTTCCTGACCGCGGGCTTCCTGGGGATGATGTATTACTTCGTCCCGAAGCAGGCCGGGCGGCCGATCTACAGCTACAAGCTGTCGATCATCCACTTCTGGGCGCTGATCTTCCTCTATATCTGGGCGGGTCCGCACCACTTGCATTACACCGCGCTGCCCGATTGGGCCTCGACGCTGGGCATGGTCTTCTCGGTGATCCTCTGGATGCCCTCCTGGGGCGGCATGATCAACGGGCTGATGACCCTCGAGGGCGCCTGGGACAAGATCCGCACCGACCCGATCATCCGGATGTTCGTGGCCAGCCTCGCCTTCTACGGCATGTCGACCTTCGAAGGCCCGATGATGTCGATCCGGGCGGTGAACTCGCTGTCGCATTACACCGACTGGACCATCGGCCACGTGCATTCGGGCGCGCTGGGCTGGAACGGGCTGATCACCTTCGCCTGCCTCTATTTCCTGACGCCCAAGCTGTGGGGCCGGGCGCGGATGTATTCCATGGCCGCGATCAACTGGCACTTCTGGCTCGCGACGCTGGGGATCGTCCTCTACGCCGCCTCGATGTGGGTCACCGGGATCATGGAGGGGCTCATGTGGCGCGAGGTCGACGACCAGGGCTTCCTGGTGAACTCCTTCGCCGACACTGTGGCCGCCAAGTTCCCGATGTATGTGGTGCGCGCGACGGGCGGTGTTCTCTACCTCGCAGGCGCCCTGATCATGGTCTGGAACATGTGGATGACCATCCGCGCGCCCGAGGCCCGTCCCGTCAACGCCCCCGTTCCCGCGGAGTAACCTGCCATGACACAAGACACCCACACCCCGCAGGCGGCTGAGGCCGCGCCCGGCCCCGAGCCCGAGGCCACGGAGGGCCCCGCCCGCAAGCGCCGGCTGATCGACCGGCACGCCATTCTCGAGAAGAACGCCACGCTGCTCCTGGTCTTCTCCTTCCTGGTGGTGACCGTCGGCGGCATCGTCGAGATCGCGCCGCTTTTCTGGCTCGAGAACACCATCGAGGAGGTCGAGGGCGTGCGCCCCTATTCGCCGCTCGAACTGGCGGGCCGCGACATCTACCTGCGCGAGGGCTGCTACACCTGCCACAGCCAGATGATCCGCCCGATGCGCGACGAGGTGGAGCGTTACGGCCACTACAGCCTGGCGGCGGAATCCATGTATGACCACCCGTTCCAATGGGGCTCGAAGCGCACCGGGCCGGACCTGGCGCGGGTCGGCGGGCGCTATTCGGATGAATGGCACGTCGACCACTTCGAGGATCCCCAGTCGGTGGTGCCCGAAAGCGTCATGCCGAAATACGACTACCTCGCCCGCGCCGAGATCGGCCCCGAGCACATCCGCGAGCTTCTGCAGACCCATGCGCTGGTCGGCGTGCCCTACACCGAGGAGATGATCCAGGCCGCGCCCGCCGACTTCCGGGTGCAGGTCGATCCCTACGGCGACTGGGACGGGCTCGTGGAGCGCTACCCCGGCGCCCAGGTGCGCAACTTCGACGGACAGCCCGCGCTGACCGAGATGGATGCGCTGATTGCCTACCTGCAGATGCTCGGCACGACGGTCGATTTCTCGACCTTCGTGGCCGAGGCCAGCCGCTGAGGAGCCCGGCCATGCAAGACACCTATTCCCTCCTGCGCGCCTTCGCCGACAGCTGGGCCCTTCTGGCGCTCTTCCTGTTCTTCCTGGGCGCCTTCCTCTGGGTCTGGCGCCCGGGCAGCCGGGCGCTGCACGACGACGCCGCCCGTTCGATCTTCCGCGACGCCCCGCCGCCCGCGCCCGAGAGGCCCCGCGCGGGCTGCGGGCGGGCCTGCGCCGGCTGCACCTGCGCCCCCGAGGAGAGCCGCCAATGACCCAAGAGACACCAAAGACCCGCCAGGTCGAGACCACCGGCCACAGCTGGGACGGCATCGAGGAGCTGAACAACCCGCTGCCGCGCTGGTGGCTCTGGACCTTCTACGCCACCATCCTCTGGGGGGTGATCTACACGATCCTCTTCCCCGCCTGGCCGCTGGCCGAACGCGCGACCGCGGGGCTCCTGGGCTGGTCCCAGCGCGCCGAGGTCGCCGCCGAGATCGCCGCGGTGGCCGACAGCCAGGCGGACCTGCGCCAGGCCCTGGTCGAGACCGAGCTCGCCGCGCTGCCCGAGGATCCCGCGCTGCACCGGTTCGCGGTGCAGGCCGGGGGCGCGCTCTTCCGCAACAACTGCTCGCAGTGCCATGGCGCCGGGGCGGCGGGGGCCGAGGGCTACCCCAACCTTCTCGACGACGACTGGCTCTGGGGCGGCAGCCGCGAAGAGATCGCCTATTCGATCCGCCACGGCATCCGCAGCGAGGAGGACCCGCAAAGCCGCTTCAGCCAGATGCCCGGGTTCGGCGGGATCCTGGAGGCCTCCGAGATCGCTCTGCTGGTCGATCACGTCCAGGCGCTGCCGGGCGGGGCGGATCCCCTCGCCGGGCCGGGCGGGGCGCTCTACGCCGAGAACTGCGCGGCCTGTCACGGCATGGCCGCCGAGGGCAACCGCGAGATCGGCGCGCCGAACCTTTCGGATGCGATCTGGCTTTACGGCTCGGACGACGCGGCGCTGACCCGGCTGATCAGCGAGGGGCCCTATGGCGTGATGCCGCCCTGGGGCGCCCGGCTCGGCGAAGACGGGGTGCGCGCGCTCGCGGCCTATGTGCACCAGCTCGGCGGCGGCGAGGAGGAGGCCGCGCAGGAGATCGGACCGGCGGGTGCGGCCGGCTCCGAGGCCCCGGCTCCCGAGGAGGGGAACGGCGGCTGACACCCCCGCCTCGCGGTCCTGTTCGCGCGTGCCGCGAGGCGCGGCGGTGGCGGGCGGCGGTCTTCGGGCCGCCGCTTGTGTTTGCGGGGGGCGTGTGCGCTTGGAATGCCGGGGGCGGCCGCCACGGGGAGGCCGGTCTTGCATGGGTGTGCCGCGCCGTTTGGCCGATCGTTTTCCGGTCCCAAGCATCGCGGACTCCGTCACCTCAACAGAGGGCTGACGTTCCAAGATTGAAACGTCAGCTGCGGGCACCGTGCACCTTAGAGCGCGCCACCTCAGCGCGTGTCATTCCACACCTGCCAAGTCTCTCTCCCTATGGCCCTTGGCCCAACCGGTCCGAACACGCCAAACCGCCATCACCCCTCGCACCAGAGGGCGCGCGCCGGACCGGGGGCCGGCGCTGCTGACCTCTGAGCGGTGCGCTTAATGGCAGCAAGGTCAGGACGAACGATACGCGAAGCACGCCGCCCACAAGAGCGCCGGCCCAAGGGGCCGGTCCGGCGCGCGCCCGGCATCTTCGATGCTGTTCGGGCGCAATTGGTGGGACGGAGAGCGCGTCATTCGGGCGGGCGGGGCGGTTTGGTGTGGGGGAGTGGGTGCGCGGGGGCGAGGTACTGACCGCTTAGACCACGGACCGGATCGGCCTCTGACGAGTTCGCTCCTGCGCCCACACCCAATCCACCCTGCGCCCACATCCAACCACCCCCCAATTCCCCCGCCCCCTTGATCCAGGTCAACGCGCGCCCTTCGCCCGCCCGTCATAACGGCCCGGCGAACAGGACGTGAGACCATGAGCACCGAAGACACCTCCCTCTACGCCGCGCGCGAGCCGATCTTCCCGCGCCGGGTCTCCGGCGCCTTCCGCCGGCTGAAATGGCAGATCATGGCGGTGACGCTGGCGATCTACTACGTCACCCCCTGGCTGCGCTGGGACCGGGGGCCCGCGCTGCCCGACCAGGCGGTGCTGGTCGATCTCGCGCATCGGCGCTTCTATTTCTTCTGGATCGAGATATGGCCGCACGAGTTCTACTTCGTCGCGGGTCTGCTGATCATGGCCGGGGTCGGGCTTTTCCTCTTCACCGCCGCACTCGGGCGGGTCTGGTGCGGCTATGCCTGCCCGCAGACCGTCTGGACCGATCTTTTCCTGCTGGTCGAACGCTGGGTCGAGGGCGACCGCAACGCCCGCCTGCGCCTGCACCGCGCGCCCTGGAGCGCGCGCAAATGGCGGCTGCGGCTCAGCAAATGGGCGCTCTGGCTCGCCATCGCGCTGGCGACCGGGGGCGCCTGGGTATTCTATTTCGCCGATGCGCCGGGCCTCGCGCGGGACCTCCTGACGCTGGAGGCGCCGCCGGTCGCCTGGGCCTCGATCGGGGTCCTGACCTTCACCACCTTCACCTTCGGCGGCTTCATGCGCGAACAGGTCTGCATCTACATGTGCCCCTGGCCGCGCATCCAGGGCGCCATGATGGACGACGGCACGCTGACGGTGGCCTACCGCGACTGGCGGGGCGAGCCGCGCGGGCGCGGGCTGAAGCGCCAGGCGACCCCCGCCACCCGCGCCGCGGGGCCGCGGATCGGCGGGCGCTCGCCGCTCCTGCCGATGCCCAACCGTGACGGCGCCACCCGCGCCGCCGCCGCCCACGACACCCCGCCCGAGGCCCCCGCCGGCGACTGCATCGACTGCAACGCCTGCGTGAATGTCTGCCCCATGGGCATCGACATCCGCGACGGCCAGCAGATGGCCTGCATCACCTGCGCGCTCTGCATCGACGCCTGCGACGAGGTCATGGCCCGGATCGACCGGCCGCGCGGGCTGATCGACTACCTCGCGCTCGAGGACGCCCCGCGCGAGGCCGCGGGCGGCGCGCCGCGCCCGGCCTGGCAGCATGTGCTGAGGGCCCGGAACCTGGTCTATTTCGCGCTCTGGCTGGCCTGCGGGCTGGCGCTCATCGCGGCGCTGATGCTGCGCCCGACGCTGGAGCTGACCGTGGCCCCGGTGCGCAACCCCAGCTTCATCACCCTGTCTGACGGCAGCATCCGCAACGCCTACGACCTGCGCTTGCGCAACCGCGAGGGCGTGCCGAGCGCCATCGCCCTGTCGCTGAGCGATCCCGGCGCGCTGGCGCTCGAGGTCGAGGGCGCCGAGCCCGGTGCGGTGGCGATCCGCGCCGACAGCCAGCGGCTGATCCGGGTCTATGTCACCGCGCCCCCCGGGGCGCCCGCCGCAAGCGCCGACCGCAGCGCGCTCAGCATCGAGGCCCGCGACGTCGAAACCGGCGCCACCGCGCGGGTCGCCACCACCTTCAACGGAGACGCTCCATGACATCCGCATCCCGCCCGCTCACCGGCCGCCACGTGCTGATGATGTTCCTCTGCGGCTTCGGCCTGATTATCGCGGTGAACGTGACCCTCGCGGTTCAGGCCGTCGGCACCTTCCCGGGCCTCGAGGTCGCCAATTCCTACGTGGCGAGCCAGAGCTTCGAGGCCCGCCGCAGCGCCCAGGAAGCGCTCGGCTGGGAGGCCCGCGCGACCTACGCCTCGGGCGCGCTGACCCTGCGCGTCACCACCGCCGAAGGCCAGCCGGTCCCGCCCGAGGGCTTCACCGCAAGGATCGGCCGGCCGACCCATGGCGGCGCCGACCGGCAGCTGGCCTTCGACGCCGCGGGCCGGGCGCGGGTGACGCTGGAGCCCGGCCTCTGGCGGCTCGACCTCGCGGGTGGCAGCGAAAAGGCGCCCTTCGTGCAGAGCCTCTCGCTCCGGGTCGCGCCGTGAACGCGGCCTGTCCCGCCTGCGTCGGCGCCGCCGAGATCGCCCGCGACAGCGCGGCGCGCGGGGCCGCGCCCGAGGCGCTGACCCTGCATCTGCCGGACATCCATTGCGCCGCCTGCATCGCCTCGGTCGAGGCGGCGCTGGGCGCTTGGCCCGGGGTCACAGGCGCGCGGGTGAACCTCTCGCGCAGGCAGGTGGCGATCGAAGGCGCCGATCTCGCGCCCGAGCCCCTGATCGCGGCGCTGGCGGCGGCGGGGCACCGGGCGCAGATGCTCGACCCCGCGCGGCTCGCGGGCCAGGACCCGGTGATGCGCGACCTGATCATGCGCACCGGCGTCGCGGGCTTTGCCATGATGAACGTCATGCTGCTGTCGGTGGCGGTCTGGTCCGGCGCGGCCGAGGTCACCGCGCAGCTCTTCCACCTGGTCTCCGCCGCCATCGCCCTGCCGGCGGTGGCCTTCGCCGGGCGGCCCTTCTTCGCCGCCGCGCTGAGCGCGCTGCGGGGCGGGCGGCTGGGCATGGACGTGCCGATCTCGCTGGCGATCCTGCTGGCCGCGCTGGTCTCGCTGGTCGGGGCGCTTCAGGGCGCGGACCGGCACAGCTGGTTCGACGCGGCGCTGGCGCTGACCTTCTTCCTGCTGATCGGGCGGACGCTCGATCACGCCGGGCGGGCGGCGGCGCGCTCGGCGGCAGCGGAGCTGGCCGCGCTGAGCGTGCCGCAGGCGGTGCGGTTGACCGAGACCGGCCCCGAGGTCGTCCGCGCCGAGGACCTGCGCCCCGGCGACCGCATCGCCCTGCGCCCCGGCGATCGGCTGCCCGCCGACGGCATCGTGACCGAGGGGCAGAGCGACCTCGACCGCTCGGCCCTGACCGGCGAGAGCGCGCCTTTCGCCGTGGGCCCCGGCGCCGCCGTCTCGGCAGGCGAGGTGGCGCTTTCGGGCGCGCTGACTCTCAGGGTGGTGCGCGCCGGGCGCGACACCGCGCTGGCGCGGCTGGCCGAGCTGGTCGCGACCGCCGAGAGCCAGCGCACCCGTTTCGCCGGGATCGCCGATCGCGCCGCGCGGGCCTATGCGCCGCTGGTGCATCTTCTGAGCCTCGCGGCCTTTATCGCCTGGTGGGCGCTGACCGGCGACGGTTGGCGGGCGGTCGACGTGGCCATCGCGGTCCTGGTCATCACCTGTCCCTGCGCCCTGGGGCTCGCGGTGCCGGCGGTCTCGGTGGTGGCGACGGGGCGGCTCTTCCGAAAGGGTCTCCTGGTGAAATCCGCGACCGCGCTCGAACGGCTGGCGGGGGTGGACATGGTGGTCTTCGACAAGACCGGCACGCTCACGACCGGGGCGGCGCGGCTGCGCGGCAACCCCTCGGACGCGGAGCTGGCGCTGGCGGCGGGGCTCGCCGCGACAAGCAACCATCCCTATTCCCGCGCGCTGGTCGCCGCGGCCGAGGCGCGCGGACTGACGCCGCACCCCGTCACCGAGGCCTGCGAGATCCCCGGACGCGGCATCGAGGCCCGACACGGCGGCCGGCTCGTGCGGCTTGGCCGCCCCGCCTGGATCGGTGCCGAGGGCGAGGGCGTGGCGCTCGATCCCGGAGAGGGCGCGCCGCTGCTTTTCACCTTCGAGGAGGACCCCCGCCCCGAGGCAGGCGCCACGGTGCGCGCCCTGCAGGCGCGCGGCTTCGAGGCGGCGCTTCTCTCGGGCGACACCGAGGGGCCCTGCCGCCGCCTCGCTGATACCCTGGGCATCGCCCGCGCCGAAAGCGGCATGACGCCCGAGGGCAAGGCGGATTGGATCGCCGCGCGCGGCGCCGAGGGCCGCCGCGTGCTGATGATCGGCGACGGGCTCAACGACACCGGGGCGCTGGCGCGGGCGCATGCCTCGGTGGCGCCGGGCTCGGGGCTCGACGCGGCGCGCAACGCCGCCGACGTGGTGCTTCTGTCGGGGCGGCTCGACCTGATCCCCGAGCTTCTGGCGATCAGCCGGGCGGGGCTCGGGCGGATGCGGCAGAACGTCTGGCTCTCGGCGGCCTACAACATCGTGGCGGTGCCGGTGGCGCTGGCCGGGCTCGCCACACCCTTTCTCGCGGCGCTGGCCATGTCGGTCTCCTCGGTCAGCGTTTCGCTCAACGCGCTTCGGAGGATGTGATGAACGTGCTGGTGGTGCTGATCCCGGTCTCGGTGGGCCTGGGGCTTCTGGGGCTCGGAGGGTTTCTCTGGACGCTTCGGGCGGCGCAATACGAGGACGCGGAGGGGGACCGGCACCGGATCCTCGATCCGCGCTGGGACGAGGCGCCGAAGGGGTGAGGGGGGGGCGTCGCCCCAGTTGTTGACTGTGAAAGCAGGCGCTTCTGTCTTCTTAAGTCGCACCGGGCCGGGCGGGCGGTGGCGTAGCTTACGCAAAGTCGGGCACCAGAATGCAGTCGCTCAGATCGCTTCGAAGCCCGCCGCGCCGGACAAGCCTCACGCCGCATGGTCCTCAGCGCCCAGCCTCCTGACACGACGCGCAGCCAACTAGCTCACCGCGCCTTAACTTATTCTTTTTGTCGGGATTGACGATCCGACTAAAACAGTCGACTATCCCCACACCGCCGGGCGCCGCGCCGGCGGTCCGAACCGGGGACAGATCCATGACCAGACCGCTTGCCACCTTTTGCGCCGCGCCACCCTCCGCGCCCCGCAATCGCGCGCGGGCCGAGCGTCACGCCTGCCCGGAGCGGCCCGAGACCTGCTGGTGCGAGGTGCTGACCTCGGCGCTCGAGGCGGGCGGGCCCTCGGACACCCCGGTCGAGGCGCTTGCCGACCGGCTCGGAACGCGGCCATGACCAAGGAAGACAGCGATCCCATGTGCCCCAGCGACACCGATCCGGCGCCGACGCCGGTCTACGACGCCCGCCGCCTCGTCGGCAGCGATGCCTGCGCGCGGCTCGTCCTCGACGGGCAGGTCTACACCCTGCGCATCACCCGTGCGGAGAAGCTGATCCTGACGAAATGACCCTACGGAGGGCCGCGCCTCCCGCGCGCGGCCCCGCATCTTCCCAGCCATCGGCGCGCCCCGAGGTCGGGTGGCGGACCGGAGGCGTCCCGCAGGGTTCCCTCGCCCCGCGCGGCGCCCCCGGGGACCGGCCCGGCCCGCGCCCCCAGCGAGGTTTCCCATGAGCAAGATCCCCAGCCCCTGCATCGACGTCTGCAAGTTCCGCCGTGAGGGCCACTGCATCGGCTGTTCCATGACCAAGGGGCAGAAGAAGCTCTTCAAGTCCCTGAAAAGCAACAAGCACCGTGAGGCCTTCCTCACGATGCTCGTGGCCCAGCAGGAGAACATGGGCAAATACCGGGCCTGGGCGCCGGCTTATGAGAAGCGCTGCGCCAAGAAGGGCGCGCGCCCAAAGCTGGCGCTGAGCGCCTGAGAGGAGAGGGCGGGGCGCCCGGTCGGGGCGCCGCCCGTGGTCCGAAGGAAACACCCCGGCCTAGGTCGTGGCGATTTGCGAGCGCGCCGCCAAGACGACACTCGACCATTCGGGCCGGGGCCGCCGGGGCGCCCCCCGACCCGTCAGGCCGGGGCCGCCGCGCCTTCAGCGCAGATGCGCCCGCAGGAACCAGGCGAATTTCTCGTGCGTCTGGCCGCGCGCGATGCAGAGATCCTCGGTCAGCGTGTCGCCGTGCTCGGCGGCCAGCTCGCCGCAGCCCGCGAGCGTCGCGGCCAGCGTCTCCTGGGCGACCAGCATGGCCTCGATCATCTGCTTGTCGCTGGCGGTGCCGGAATGTTCGGCCACCTTGGAGGCCTCGACCATGCCGGCCAGCGTCGCCTCGACATGCACGTCGAGCGCGCGCATCCGCTCGGCCAGGTCGTCCTGGGCCTCGAAGTGATCCTCGTAGATCTTCTGGAACAGCTCGTGCAGCGGCGCGAAGGCCATGCCGGTGACGTTCCAGTGGAAGTTCTGCGCCAGCATGGTGGTCACCGTGGTCTCGGCGACCGATTGCTGCAGCGCCGCTCCGATGGCGCTTTGCGCGTCGGGGGTCAGGGAATGTGCGGTCTGGGTCATGACATCTCCTTGATCTGTCCTGGCTCGGGGCTGGCTGGCAGGTCCGCTGGCTCGCCCGGCACTATTTGGGGCGTTCCCCGGGAAGAACAATGGAGAGATTAGAATAATTCTAAACTGGCTGGAATTCCGCCGCCACCGCGCGCACCAGGAAGGCCAGGTTGCGCCGCGCCGCATGGGGCACCCGGGCGCGGATCAGGAACTGGAAGCTGTCCTCGTCGCCCGATTGCGCCGAATGGGCGAGCCGCGCCAGCCAGGCCTCGTCGAAAGAGACCTCCCGCGCGTCGGGACGGTAAAGGACGGGCCGCTGGCCCAAGGCCTGGGCGAGCCCGCGCATCAGCGTCTCCGCGTGGGCGCTGCGGGCCACCGTGCGGTCAGTGGAGAGCACCGCGCAGGCCTGGAAGAGGTCGCTGCGCGCCGCCGTCCGACAGCTCAACGCGGTGACCCGGAGGTGGTTCAGAAGCGGCCGCATCGTCTCGGCGATCGGGGCGGGGCGCGGGGCCGGGTCGAAGGGCAGATGCTCGAGCTTGAGCGGCACCATGGGCGGGGTCCTCGAAGGCTGTGGGGCAGGCGGCAGGTGGGGCGCCGCTATGGCTGACAATAATTGTAGGGTATGGCGGCTGCAAGGGCAGGGCGCGCGCCGAGATGCCGCGGGGGCGGTGCAAAGACCCGGACAAGGGGGACGGTCGGTTGCCCGGCGCCGCCCCGCCCCCGCCGTCACCCCCGCCCGCCGCGCAGCCGCAGGAGCGTCACCAGGAAGAACCCGCCGCCGAGCAGCGCCGCGATGGTGCCCGCGGGCAGCTGCATCGGGTAGAGCAGCACCCGCCCCATCCAGTCCGACACCACCATGAGCACCGCGCCGATCACCGGGGCGGCCAGCACCTGCGGCCCGGCCCGGCGCGCGCCGATCAGCGTCGCGAGATGCGGCGCGAGAAGGCCGACGAAGCTCACCGGGCCCATGACCGCCGTGACCAGCGCCGCCAGCGCCGCCGCTCCGGCCAGGCAGCCGGCCCGCGCCTTGGCGATGGCCAGCCCGCGCGCTTCGGCCACCGCGTCGCCCGCCGCGATCAGCGTCAGCCAGCGCCGCCCGGCCCAGGCGGCCGCGACGCCCGCGAGGCTGACCCCCGCCAGGCTCAGCGCGCCCCCGGGCGAGACCCGGTAGGTCGAACCGCCGAGCCAGCCGAGGATCGCGAAACTGTCCGCCGTGCCCGCCGCCAGCGCGATCTTCACCAGCGCGTCCAGCACCGCGCCGAGCGAGATCCCGACCAGCGCCACCACCATGGGCGCATTGCCGTGCCGCCGCACCAGCGCCAGGAGAAGCACCATGACCCCGAGGCTGCCCGCCAGCGCCACGCCCGCGCCGACGCTGTGGATCGACACCCCGGTCAGCAGGGTCGTCAGCACCAGCGCGAAGCTCGCCCCCGAGGACATGCCCAGGACCTCGGGGCTGGCCAGCGGGTTGCGGATCACCCGTTGCAGGATCACCCCCGAGAGCGCCATGGCCGCGCCCGCCCCGGCGGCACCAAGGATGCGCGGCCAGCGGAACGACAGCGTCATCGGCTCGGGCCAGGTGAACTGCCAGCCGCCGGGCCCCTGCGCCAGCGCCAGCGCGAGGACCAGCGCGCTGCCTGCGCAAAGCGCCAGCGCGGCCAGCGCGACGGGGCGCAGCCGGGCGGGGCCCTGCGGCATCTCCAGCGCGGCGTGGTCGGCGGCCCCGAGCCTCCGGCGCAGCAGCAGGACCAGCGCGGGGGCGCCGCCGAGCGCGGTCAGCGCGCCGGTCGGCACCATGTCGGGCAGGGCGCCGCTCATCAGGACTGCCGCGAGGTCCGCCCCGGTCAGGAGCGCCGCGCCGATGAGCGCGCTGGCGAGGATCTCCTGCGCGGGACGGCGCGCGCCGCAGGCCCGCGCGAGGTTCGGCGCCAGAAGGCCGATGAAGCCGATCATGCCGACCGCCGCCACGCTGATGGCCGTCAGGAAGAGCGCGATCAGCGCCAGCCCTCCCAGCCAGGGCGCCAGCGACAGCCCGCGCGCCTCGGCGCCGCCCGCGCCCGCCCGCAGGAGCCCCAGCACCCGGAGCCCCGCCAGCGCGCCGAGCGCGGCGAGCCCGAGGCGCGGCAGGACCCAGGTCAGGCTCTGCCAGCCGCTTTGGCCCAGGTCGCCCGCGCCCCAGACGAAGAGATGGCTGAAGTAGGGGCTCTCAAGGAGCACCAGCGCGCCCGCGAGCGCCTCGAAGAGAAGGTTCACCGCCATGCCCGCCAGCACCGCGCGCAGGCCCAGAAGCCCCCGCAGCCCCGCGATGCCCAGGACCAGCGCGAAGGCCAGGCAGGCCCCGGCGAGGCTCACCCATTCCCGCGCGCCCGCGACCAGCGCCGGGGCGGCGAGCGTGGCGACCACCACCGCGAGCCAGGCGCCCGAGGCCGCCCCGAGTGTCAGGGGCGAGGCCAGCCGGTTGCCGGTGATCTGCTGGAAAAGGCTGCCCGCGAGCCCCAGCGCCGCGCCCACCGCAAGCCCCATGGCGATGCGCGGCAAGACCGCGTGGGTGACGCGGATCTCGGCGAAGCTCTGGGCCTCGGTGCCGGTCAGAAGCGCCAGGAAGCGCGCCGGCGCGATCTCGATCCGCAGGATCAGGTGCCCCGCGACCAGCGCGAGGGTCAGCGCGAGAAGCCCCGGCAGGGGCAAGCGGGCGGGCCGGGCGATCATTCCGCCAGCGCCAGCAGCGCGTCCGAGAGCGCTCGCGCGTGGCGCAGGAGCGAGAGATAACCGCCGTAGCTCCAGACCGGCCCGGCCTCGGCGTAGCGCCCCGCGGCGACGGCGGGCAGCTTTTGCCAGAGCGGGCTTTCGAAGACCTGCGCCCCGGCCATGTGGGGGCGGATGGCGATGATCGCGCCCTCTTCGACCTCGGCGAGGGCGTCGAGGTTTTTCTGCGCCACGCCCCAGCGCGAGGGCGGCTGCGGCAGGGCATTGGCGACGCCGAGCGCCTCGAGCGCGGCCGTGGGCACGGCGTTCTCGCCGTAGACCCAGAGCGTCGCGGCATCGTTGAGCCGGATCACCGCGGTGTCGGGCGGGGTGCCGCCATAGGCCCGGGCCAGCGCCTCGGCGCGCCGGGTGATCTCGGTTTCCATCTCGGAGAGCAGCCGCTCGGCGCGGGCGGTGCGCCCGGTCAGGAGCGCCAGTTCGAGGAAAATCTCGCGCTGGGCGGCGAGATTGTCGTGATCGGCCGACCAGGCGTCGAAGACCAGGACCGGCGCGATGGCCTCCAGCCGGGCGACCTCCTGGGCGGAGAGATCGGCGGCCACGATCGCCTGGGATTCGAGGGAGGCGATGGTTTCGAGGTTGGGCGCGCTGCGCAGCCCGATGTCGGTCACGCCTTCGGGCATGGCGGGCGTGCCCACCCAGTCGCGGTAGAGTGTCAGCTCCGGCGCGCCGAGGGGCGCGATCCCGAGGTCGAGCAGCGCCTCGGCCAGCGCCCAGTCGAGCACCACGATCCGTTCTGGCGGCGCCTCGAAGCTCTGCGGCCCGCGCCGGTCGGTGACACTGACCGGGCCATCGGCGAAGGCGGGCAGCGCTGCGGCGGAAAGCGCCGTGCTGAGCGCCAGGAGCAGAGCGCGGAAGACCGCCCCGGCGCTGCGGCGTGGTGTGCGCGCGCGGATCATTCCGCCGCCTCGGGGTCGAGCGTCACCAGCGCCCCGGCCATGGCCTCGGCCAGCTCGGCGATGGAATAGGGCCCGCCGAAGGTCCAGACCGGCCCGGCCTCGGCGAAGCGGCCCGCGCGCACGAAGGGCATGAAGCCCCAGAGCTCGCTGCCGTAAAGCGCCGCGCGCTCGGGGAAGGGCACGAAGTTCACCACGGCGGCGCGCTCGAAGCCTGCCAGTTCCTCGACCGGGCGCTGGGTGAAGCCCCATTCGGTGGGCTCCCCCGGCGCGGGATGCTCGAGCCCCATGGCCCGGAGCGCCGCCAGCGCCATGCCGTTCTCGCCGTGCTTCCGCACGGTGGTCGCGGTCAGAAGCCGGATCGGCAGGACGGCCGGCGGGGCGCCGTTAAAATGCGCGCGCACCCGGTCGCCGGCGGCGCGGGCGCGGGTCTCGACCTCGGTCAGGAGCGCCTCGGCCTCGGCCTCGCGGCCAAGCCTCTGCCCGAGGTCGCGCAACGCCGCGCGGGCCACCGCGGCGTTGTCCTGGCCGGCGTCGAAACCCTCGACAAAGGCGACCTCGGCGATCTCGCGCAACGCGGGCAGGAGGTCCTGCTGCTGGTCCGAGGCGAGGATCAGGTCGGGCGCGGCGGCGGCGATGGCTTCGAGGTTGGGCTCGGGGCGCAGACCCATGTCGGCCACGCCCTCGGGCAGGGCCGGGGTGCCGACCCAGCGCGCGTAGCCCGCCACATCGGCGACGCCGACGGGCGCGACGCCCAGGGCCACCAGCGTCTCGGCCTGGGCCCAGCTCAGCGCGACGATGCGCTCGGGCGGGGTGTCCTGGGCCAGCGCGGGCCGGGCCGGCGCGGTGAGGCAGAGCAGGAGGCAGGCGGCGAGGCGGAACATGTGGGGTCTCCTTGCGGATGGGGCGGGGCGGACGGGACCGGGGGCGAAAAGGATCAGGCCACCACCGCGACCGGGCCCGAAGGCCCGTCGAGCAGCGCCATGTCGATGTCGAAAAGCGCCCGGAGCGTGCCGGGCTCGAGGAAGTCGCGGGGCGGCCCGTCGAAGGCCAGCCGCCCGCCGCGCAGCGCCAGGATGCGGTCGGCGAAACGCGCCGCGAGGTTCACGTCGTGCAGGACCACGATCACCCGGCAGCCGCCGCGGGTGGCGATGGCGCGCAGAAGGCCCATGACCTCGTGGGCATGGGCGAGGTCCAGCGCCGCCGTCGGCTCGTCGAGCAGCAGGATCGGCGCCTCCTGCGCGAGCAGCATGGCGATCCAGGCACGCTGCCGCTCGCCGCCCGAAAGATCGTCGGCCAGCGTCTCGGCCAGATGGGTGACGCCGGTCTCCGCGAGGCCGGTCTCGACAGCCTCCCGGTCGGCTGGGCCCCAGCGTCCGAAAGCGCCGCGCCAGGCGAAACGGCCAAGCCCCGCCAGCTCGCGGGCGGTCAGCCCGGGCACCGGCGGCAGCACCTGAGGCAGATAGGCGACCTGGCGCGCGAAGGCCCGCTGCGAGGGCGCCGCAATGGGCGCCCCCTCCAGCGTGATGGACCCGGCGTCGGGCCGCGCCTGCCGCGCCAGGAGCGACAGGAGCGTGGTCTTGCCCGAGCCGTTCTGGCCGAGGATCGCCGTCAGCCCCGCGCCGCCCAGCGACAGGCGGTCGATGCCCAGCACCTCCCGCCCGTCGTGGCGCCGCGAGATGTCGCGCAGCTCGAACATCAGAAGGTCATCGTCCCGGTCAGGGTCACGCTGCGGCCCTGGCCCATGTAGCAGGCGCCGGTGCCGCAGAAGGAGACGACCCGCTCGTCGGTCAGGTTGCGGACGTTGAGCCGCAGGTCGAAATCGCCCTGCGACCAGCCGAGCGCCGCGTCATAGACCGTCGAGGGCGGGGTGCGCTGGCTGTCGGTGCCGTCCCATTTCTCGCCGGTGTGGCGGACCCCGGCGCCGAAGCTCCAGCCGTCGAGCGCGCCGCCCTGCGGACGCCAGTCGACCCAGAGCGAGCCGAAGTCCGAGGGCACCTGCGAGATCCGGTCGCCCGAGGCGTTCTCGGTCTCGAGCCAGGTGTAGCCCGCATCGACGAAGACATCGCCGAAGTGGTGCTTGGCCCCGATCTCGATCCCGCGCGAGGTCGCCTCGCCGGTCTGCACCTGGAAGGCGGGGTTGTCGGGATCGGTGACCGCGAGGTTCGACTTCTCGATGTCGAAGGCCGCGAGCGTCAGCAGCGTGTCGCTGCCCGCGGGCTGGTATTTCAGCCCGATCTCGTATTGCCGCCCACGGGTCGGCTCGAAGGCATTGCCCTGGGCGTCCTCGCCGACGACCTCCTGGCGGAAGCTCTCGGCGTAACTGACATAGGGCGCCAGCCCGTTGTCGAAGCGGTAGAGCAGGGCGAGATTGCCGGTCACCGCGTCATCGCTGGCCGCCACCGCGCCGTCGTTGAAGGTGCCGGTGGTCTCGCCGGTCTCGATCATGCCGTAGCGCAGGCCCGCATCGAGATGCAGCCGGTCGTTCCAGCGCGCGTTGGTCTGCAGGTAGACGCCGGTCTCCTCGACCGTGTTGGCCGGGCTGTCGGTCACATCGCCGATGGTGACGCCGGTGTAATCGGGATCGAAGGGATCGATCGGCCCGTTCTGCATCCCGTAGGCGGTGTCGCTGTCATAGGTGGCGCGGGTATAGGCGGCACCGATCAGGGTCTCCATCTCCCAGCCGAAGAGCCGGTAGTCGGCCCGGCCGGTCACGTCGATGTTGAAGGACTCCAGCGTGTTCTCGGCCTTGTAGACCGTGCGGTCGATGGTGCCGTCGGCGTTGTAGCGGGTGGGGTAGTCGTCGAAGGCCCACCAGGCGTGGCGGTAGTCGGCCTCGGCCCAGGTGTAGCGGGCGCGGGCGTCGAGCGACCAGACCTCGCTGAAGCGGTGCGAGACCAGCCCCGTGACGCTGGCGTGTTCGGCGTCGAAGCGGTCGAAGCCCGGCTCGCCGACGAAATAGCCGCTTTCGAGCTTCTTGCCGTTGGGCGCGTCGTAAAGCGTGCCGTAGATCGAGCCGAACTGGATGTCCGGGGTTGCCTCGTTCTTCTGGTAGCGTGCGAGCAGCGTCACCTCGGTGTCGGTGCTCGGCCGCCAGGTCAGCGAGGGCATGAGCGCCAGCGCGTCGTCCTGGGAGTGCTGCACATGGGTCTCGGCGTCGCGGTAGAGCCCAACGAAACGATAGGCGAGCCGCCCGTCCTCGGTCAGGTCGCCGCCGACATCGAGGCCGATCTGCTTGCGCGCGTGGTTGCCGAAGGAGAGCTGCGCGATGCCCGGGCTGTCCTGCGCGGCGGTCTTCGAGGTGGTGTTGACCACGCCGCCGACCTCGCCGTTGCCGTAGAGCCCCGAGGCCGGTCCGCGCAGCACCTCGACGCTCTCGAGCAGGAAGGGCTCGGGCTTCACGTCGTTGTAGAAGCCCTGCCGCGAGATCAGCCCGTCGTGGAAGGTGGTCGGGTCGAAGCCGCGGATGTTGTACCAGTCCGAACGGGCGTCGTTGCCCCATTGCCCGGCGTTGACGCCGGTGGCGTAGCTCAGCGCCTCTTCGACGTCGGTGGCGCCCCGGTCCAGCATCTCCTGGGCGGTGACCACATTGACCGAGCGCGGGGTCTCGGCGATGGGCCGGTCGAAGCGGGTGACCCCGCGGGTGTCCAGCGCCACGGGGTCGCCATAGACCCGGGCGCCGCTGTCGTCCTCGACGGTGATTGCCTCGAGCGCGATATCCTGAGCCAAAGCCGGACCCGCCGCGACAAGCGCGCAGACCGACAGGCTCGAGTACATGCGGTGCATGTCCCTCTCCTTAAGCAGCTATGTTCTGATTGTGCCTGGCGGGTCGCTTGGCGAGGCTTGCCTAGGGTTGTTGAGTAAAGTTGTCAAGAATGTGTCTCGGTCCAATAGGCACCGATGTAGCGTTGGCGTTTCTCGACCCCCGGCGCGGCGCGCAGGAGCTGGCGGGCCTGGGCCGTGCGGGTCTTCTCGGCGGCAAACCAGAGGAAGGCCTCGGGGCCCGAGGGCAGGGGCACCTCGGCCAGCGCCGCCAGAAGGTCCGGGTCGCCTTGGTCGCGGCAGAGCCAGCGCAGGGTGACGCCCGGGGGTGGGGTCAGGGGCTGGGTTTCCTCGGGGCTCTGCACCTCGATCAGGCAGGTGCCGCGCGCTTCTTTGGGTGCGCTTTCGAGGATGCGGGCCAGCGCCGGCAGGGCGGTCTCGTCGCCCGCCAGAAGCCAGTCCGAGCCGCCGGGCAGCCAGCCGCCGCCGGGCCCGCTGAGACCCACGGGCGCGCCGAGCGGCACCTCCTCGGCCCAGCGGCAGGTGCGCCCGCGCCCGTGCTGGAAGATGTCGACGTCGAGCCAGCCGGCCTCCGCGTCGATCGCCCGGATCGTATAGGCGGGCAGATGCAGCGCATCGGCGCCCTCGGGCCAGATCGTGCGGCCGTTCTCGCCGAGCCGGGGCCAGACCGGCGCGCGGCCCTCGGGCGGGATCATCAGCCTCAGGTGCAGCCCCGAGCGCGCGAAGGGCGCCAGCCCCTCGGCCCCGAGCCGCAGCCGCAGGAAGCGCGGGGTGACGCGCCGCCGCGCCAGCACCCGCGCGATCCGCACGTTCGGCGGCAGGCCCGCCTGCGGCGTCGCGGCCCCTTCCCATTGCAGCGCCACCGGCTGGCCCGCCAGCGCGTCGAGCCGCGCGCAGAGGCTTTCGCGCAGCATGTGCAGGTTGCCCGCGCCCTCGGCCTCGATCTCGATCCGCAGCCCCTCGGGCGCGCAGCGGAAACGCAGCATCCCGATGCCGGTGTCGCAGTCGAGCGCGGGGCCGGGCCGGGCGGCGACGGCAAGCTCCTGCGCCGCCATCTCCCGGTGCACCCGGTCGATCAGCGCGGCGGGGTCGGGCTGGGCCCAGGTGGTCACGAGGGTGTCGAGGGGCATGGCGCTCTCCGGTCGGGGCAGGGCGATCAGCCGTTGAAGCGGATCGGCAGGGTGAAGGTGTAGCTCGCCTGGGTCAGGCCCTCGGGCGCGGCGGGGAAGCTGGCGCGGCGCACGGCCTCGAGCGCGGCGCGGTCGAGCGCGGCGTCGCCCGAGGAGCCCGCGAGCCCCACCGCCTGCAGCCGCCCGGCGCGGGTCACGGTCAGCCGCACGGTGGCGGTGCCGGTGACGCCGCGGGCGCCGCCCGGGTAGCGCTTGCGCCGCTCGACGCTGGCGCGCACCTGGCCGCCCCAGCGCGCGGTGAGGCTCTGGCGCGCCCCGGCGCTGAGGGTCGCCTCGTCGCGGGCGGTCGCCGCCCCGGCGCGGGTGCCGCCGCCGCTGCCCGCGGCGCGTTGCGCGGCGCTGTCCCGGGCGGATGGTCCGGGATCGGGCGCCGGCGTGCGGGTCGCCTGGCGCGGAGTGGGCTCAGGCGCGGGCTCCGGTGCAGGGCGTTCGGGCCGCATCGCGGGGCGCTGGCCGACGGTGGTCGGCGCGGCGCTCTCGGGGGCGGATTGCGGTTCGGGTTGGGGTTCGGTCTCGGGCTCTTCCTCCCGCTCCGGTTCTTCTTCCGGCTCCGTCTCCGGTTGCGGCTCCGCTTCGGACACCTGCGTCGGCTCTTCTTCCGGTACCGGCTCGGCCTCGGGCGCGGCCTCCGGGGTGACCTCCTGAGGCTCGGGCTCCGCCTCCGGCTCGGGGGGCGGCGGCGGGCTTGTGTCGCGCGCGGGCAAAGCGTCGGGCCGGGGCAGGTCGGGCAGGGCGAGCCCCGCCGTCGCCTCGGGGCGCGCCGGGGCGCTGGGCGCCTCGGGGGCCGCGAGGGCAGGCGCACGGGTCGGTGCGGGCGGCTCGGGGGACGGCGCGGGGCGCGGTGCGGGCGCCTCGGCCACCTCGGCCACCTCGGGCGGGCGGTCCCATTCCGCGATGAGCTCCGCCAGCCGCGCGTCGGCGGCGGCGAGCGAGAGCTGGCTCTCGCCGCTGTCCCCCGCCGCCTCGGTGCCCGCCCTGCGGTCGCGGGTCAGCGCGAAAAGACCCGCGTGCAGCCCGAGGGCGAGGGCCAGGAAGGCCGTGGTTTCCAGAAGCCGCCTCATCACCGCGCCGTCACCAGTTCGACGCGCGCAAGCCCGATCGCGCCGAGCTCCCCCATGACCTCGGCCAGCCGGGTGGCGGGCAGGCCGCGGTCGGCGCGCAGGAGCACCTCGGGGCCGCCTTCGGCACAAGGCGCGGGGCAGGCCTCGGCGCGGGCCTCTTCGAGCGCGGCGAGCGCCGCTTCGCCGCGCGCCTCGCGGAAGGCCAGCTCGCCCTCGCCCGAGAGGTAGAGCGTCAGCACGCCTTCCGCCTCGGCGCCCTCGGCGACCTCGGGCGGGGTGACCTCGAAGGGCTCCGGCGGGGCGATCCGCGCGGTCATCAGGAAGAAGATCAGCAGCAGGAAGACCACGTTGATCATCGGCACGAGGTTCTCCGAGGTGCGGCGGCGCAGGGGTGGCTCCAACCTCATGGCGCCTCTCCGACCAGCACGAGGTTGCCGAAGCCCGCGGCGCCCAGGTGCTCCATCACCGCGACCAGCCGTTGCAACTCGGCGCCCGCGGCGGGGCGCAGGATCACCGTGTCGGCGGGGCTCTCGACCAGCGGCTCGAGCGCGCCGGGCAGCGCGTCCAGAGCCAGCGCCGTGCCGTTCAGCCGCAGCGCCTCGGGCGCGACCTCGACCAGCCGGGGCGGGCCCGACCAGCGCGCCTCCGGCCCGCCCCCGGCGGTCGCCAGCGGCAGCTGCAACTCGGTGCCGAAGCGCGAGGCGAGCATGAAGAACACCAGGAGCAGGAAGACCACGTCGATCATCGGCGTGAGCGAGGGGCGGCGGCGCGGCGGCGGATCACCGAAGGTCATGGCGGCTCACTCCGCGGCGTGGCGCACCGGGGCGGCGGTGCGGTCGGGGCCTTGCGTGCGCAAGCGGGTGGCGAGGTCTTCCATCTCGTGGCGCAGCCGGTCGGCCACCGCCTCGAACCAGGTCAGCGCCGCCGAGGCGGGGATCGCTACCGCCATGCCGGCGGCGGTGGTCAGGAGCGCCTCCCAGATGCCGCCGGCGAGGGTGGCGGGATCGGCGCGGCTGCCGGCCTCCTGCAGGGCCTGGAAGGCGGCGATCATGCCGAGCACCGTGCCGAGCAGCCCCAGGAGCGGCGCGATGGTGGCGATCAGCTCGAGCGGCCTGAGCCCGGCGCGGGCGCGGGTCAGGAGCGCCTTGGCGACGCGGGTCGTCTCGGCCTCGGCGGCCTCGGGCGGCAGTGCGGGATCGGAGAGCGCCTGCATGGCGGCGCGGACGAGGACGGCGCGGCAGCTCTTGCGGCCCTCGAGAAGGAGGTCGGCCTCCGCGCGCTGGCCCGCGCTCCAGAGGGTCACCGCCCGGGTGGCCCGCCGCCCGCCCGACCAGGCGCCGAGCAGCGCCAGCCGCCAGGCCTTCCAGAGGATCAGCGCCAGCGTCAGGACCGAGAGCGCGGCGATCAGCCAGATCACCGGCCCGCCCTGGCGCAGGAACTCGGAGGCGAGGGCGCCCTGGGCGGAAAGGCTGGTCGCAAGCGCGGTAAGGTCGGGCACGGGCGCGGGTCCTTCTGTGGGCCCGCCAATGGGGCGCGCTTGGCCTCGGCGTTTTGAGGCAGGGCGCGCGTGGCGGGACGGGGAGGGGGAGGACCTGGCGACCGCGAGGGATGGCTGGGTGAGGCGGTGACTGACTGTTTTTGTCGGTTATGTCAAGCGGGCGGGGGAGAGGGGGGAGTGCGGTTGGTTGTGCGGGGCGCGGGTTGGCGGCTTTGGTGCTGATCGCGCGCAAACGGGGACGGACGCACGGGGCGCGCTGGCGTCACTCTTTGGTCTGTCACCGCCACCTTGAAGCCACACCCTCTGCCTTCGCCACCAGTGCAACAGAGGGCGCGCACCGGACCGGGGGCCGGCGCTGCTGCCCTTTGAGCTTTGCACTTTATCCCAACAAGGTCAGGACTAGGGGATAGCTAAGCACACCGCCCACAAGAGCGCCGGCCCAAGGGGCCGGTCCGGCGCGCGCCCGGCACCTGCGGTGCTGTTCGGGCGCAAGAAGGGGAATGCATCGGGAGGCGGTTGCGGCACCGTCGGGAGTGTTCGAGGCGTGGTGACGCCGCGCCTTTTGCCCTCCCCGCGCGCGCCCGGCACCTTCGGTGCTATTCGGGCGCAAGAGGGGGCGGGGCGCACTTCGGGCAAAGCCCAGACACCCCCACCACCTTCCCCCACGCGACCCCGTATGTTCGTATATTGAACATCCGTTCGCGCCCGGCGATAGTGCCGCCGAACACCCCTCGCGTCCCGACCCTCGGGGCGCCCCACCCGCACCTAAACCACGCAGACAAAACCAAAAGGCAGGCCGACATGCAGAACCACGCGCCGATCTGGGATCATGTGGAGGCCAAGAAGGCCCGGTTCACCGAACTCAGCGACGAGGTCTGGGCCACGCCGGAGACGCTCTACCAGGAGCACCGCTCGGCCGCGGCCCATCGCGCGGCGCTCGAGGCCGAGGGCTTCACGGTCACCACCGGCCTCGCCGGGATCGACACCGCGGTCATGGGCGAGGCCGGCCGCGAGGGCCCGGTGATCGCCATCCTCGGCGAATACGACGCCCTGCCGGGGCTCAGCCAGAAGGCCGGGCTCGACCACCCCGAACCCGAGGAGGCGGGCGGGCCGGGCCACGGCTGCGGGCACAACCTCCTCGGCGCGGGCGCGCTCCTGGCGGCCACCGCGGTCAAGGACTTCCTCGAGGCGCATGACCTGCCCGGGCGGGTGCGCTACTACGGCTGCCCCGCCGAGGAGGGCGGCGCGGCCAAGACCTTCATGGTGCGCGAGGGCGTCTTCGACGATGTCGACGCGGCGCTCTCCTGGCACCCGATGCCCTTCAACGGGATCATCCCGCCGCTCTCGCTGGCGGTCGCCATGGTCGACTTCCGCTTCACCGGGCGCACCGCCCATGCGGCCGTCGCCCCGCATCTCGGGCGCAGCGCGCTCGACGCGGTGGAGCTGATGAACGTCGGCGTCAACTACCTGCGCGAACACGTCCCGCAGGACGCCCGCATCCATTACGCGCTGCTCGACGCCGGCGGCATCGCGCCCAACGTGGTGCAGAGCCAGGCGGTGGTGCGCTACTCGGTCCGGGCGCTGAAGCGGCGCGACATGCAGAAGGTGCTCGAGCGCGTCCGCCGCGTCGCCGAAGGCGCGGCGATGATGACCGAAACCAAGGTCGAGATGCATTTCATCTCGGCCATGTCGGACCTCATGGACAACCCGCCGCTCTACAAGCTCCTGCAGCGCCACTTCGAGGCGGCGGGCCCGGCGGAGCTGACGGAAGAGGATCACGCCTACGGCAAGCGCATCCAGGCGACCCTGACCGAGGAGGACATCGAGGCGGCCTACCTGGCCTTCGGCGTCACCCCTTCCGACAAGAGCATGTGCGACTTCGTGGTGCCCTACGAGACCCGCGGCGTGCCGATGCTGGGCTCGACCGACCTCGGCGACGTGAGCTGGAAGGTGCCCTTCGCGCAGCTTGGGGGCGCGACTTATGCGATCGGCACGCCGGGGCACACCTGGCAGATCACCGCCCAGGGCAAGACGCCGGCGGCGCACAAGCAGATGGTGCAGGTCTCCAAGGCGCTGGCGGGCGCGGCGCTCGACCTTCTGCGCGATCCGCGCCACCTTGCCGAGGCGCGGGCGGATTTCGACGCGCGGCTGGCGCGGGAGCCCTACGAGAGCCCGCTGACGCCCGAGGCCGAACCGCGGGTGCCCTGAGGCACAGCCGCAGCGCCCCGGCGCGCGCATGAGGACAAGATGGGAGCCGCGTGGTCCCCGAGAGAACGACAGCCCCGCGGCGCGGCGCCCGGATGCGCCCGCCCCGGCGAGCAGAGACAAGGAGAGCCGATCACATGAGCCGCGAGACCGAGAAGCTGGCGCGCATCCGCGCCGAGATGAAGGCCCAGGGCGTGGGGCTCGTGGCCCTGGGGCCCGGCGCGCATATGCACTGGGTGCTCGATTGGCACCCGCATCCCGACGAACGTCCGACGTTGCTGCTGATCGGCGCAGAGGAGGCCCTGGCGCTGGTGCCCTCGGTCAATGCCGAGCAGTTCGGCGCGGCCACCTCGGTGCCGCTTGAGACCTGGCGCGACGAGGAGGGGCCCGAGGCGGCGCTGGCCCGGGCGCTCGACAGGCTGGGCGCGCCCGAGGTCGTGGCGCTGGACGAGACCATGCGCACCGATTTCTCCCTGCCGGTGCTGGCGGCGCTGCCGGGCGCGCGGCATGTCTACGCGGGCGCGCTGGTCGGCAAGCTGCGCATGGTCAAGGACGCCGAGGAATACGCCGCGCTCAAGGCCTCGGCCCGGGCCAACGACAAGGCGATGCAAGCGGGGATCGCCGCGCTGCGCCCCGGCGTGACCGAAAAGGAGGTCGCCCAGGCGATCCAGGATGCCTTCGCCGCCCAGGGCGCGCAGGTGGCCTTCGCTCTCTGCGCCTCGGGGCCGAACGGGGCTTATCCGCACCACAGCACCGGCAGCCGCAAGCTGGAATCCGGCGACAGCGTGGTGCTGGACATCGGCGCGAAACTGGCCGGTTGGCCCAGCGACATGACCCGGATGGGCGCGGTGGGCGCGGCCCCCGAGGGCTACGACGAGGTGCATGCCGTGGTCGAGGCGGCGCTCGAGGCCGGCATGAAGGCGGCCCGCCCCGGCGCGCGCGCCCATGAGGTCGACGATGCCGCCCGGGGCGTCATCGAGGCGGCGGGCTACGGGGAATATTTCGTGCATCGCACCGGCCACGGGCTGGGGCTCGAGGTGCATGAGCCGCCCTATCTGACCTCGGCCTCAGAGGAGGTGCTGGAGGAAGGCATGGTCTTCTCGATCGAACCGGGCATCTATATTCCCGGCCGCTTCGGCATCCGGCTCGAGGAGATCGTGATCCTGCGCGCCGAGGGGCCCGAGATCCTGTCGGAGCTGCCGCGCGCGCTGGCGGTGGTCTGAGCCCCGGGCGGGGCGGGCCCAGCGGGGCGGCCAGACGGGCCGGCAAAAAGCATCTTGCCAAGCACATCTTTGTTGCGTTTAGTCATTCGGACAAAAGTTCGCTCAGTGACTTTTCCGGCTGGCCGAACGCAACAGGGAGATCCGGAAATTTGAAACATGCCTTTCTCACGGCCAGCGCGCTGACGCTGGCGATTGCCGGGGCCGCCTCGGCCGAAACCATCCGCTGGGCGCGCGCCGGTGACGCGCTGACGCTCGACCCGCATGCCCAGAACGAAGGCGTGACCATCGCGGTGCAGCACCAGATGATGGAGCCGCTGATCCTGCGCCATCCCGACGGCGAGATCGTCCCGGCGCTGGCCACCGCATGGGCCGTCAGCCCCGACTCGCCCGAGACCTGGATCTTCAAGCTGCGCGAGGGCGTGAGCTTCCACGACGGCGCCGCCTTCACCGCCGAGGACGTGGTCTTCTCCTTCAACCGCGCGCTCTCCGAGAACAGCGACATGAAGGGCATCATCTCCTCGGTCGAGAGCGTCGAGGCGCTGGGCGAGCACGAGGTGGCGATCAAGACCAAGGGCCCGAATCCGCTCCTGCCCGCGGCCATCGTGAACATCCTGGTAATGGACAAGGAATGGTCCGAGGCCAACGGCTCGGTCGAGGTCCAGGACGTCGAGGGCGGCGAGACCACCTTCGCCTCGGTCAACGTGAACGGCACCGGCCCCTACCGCCTGGTCAGCCGCGAGGGCGATGCCCGCACGGTGATGGAGAAATTCGACGGCTACTGGGGCGCCGAGGAGTTTCCGCTGCCCTACGACCGCGTGGATTTCACCCCGATCCAGAACCAGTCGACCCGCGTCGCGGCGCTTCTGTCGGGGGATGTGGACTTCATCCAGGACGTGCCGGTGCAGGATCTCCAGCGGATCACCGATGCCGAGAACCTCAAGATCGTCAGCTCGCCGCAGAACCGGGTGATCTTCTTCGGGCTCAACACCGGCGACACCCTGGTGCATGGCGAGGGCGAGAACCCGCTGGCCGACCTCCGGGTGCGCCAGGCGATGAACATGGCGCTCGACCGCGACGCGATCAAACAGGTGGTGATGCGCGGCCAGTCGATCCCCGCGGGGGTCATCATGCCGCCCTTCGTGAACGGCTGGAACGAGGCGCTGAACGAGGTCTCGACCGATGTCGAGGCGGCCCAGGCGCTGATGGAAGAGGCCGGCTGGGGCGAAGGCTTCACCGTGCAGCTCGACTGTCCGAACGACCGCTACATCAACGATGAGGGCATCTGCCAGGCCGCCGTCGGCATGCTGGCGCGGATCGGCGTGACGGTGAACCTCGACGCCAAGCCCAAGGCCCAGCACTTCCCGCTGGTCAACGGGCTGGAGTCGGATTTCTACATGCTGGGCTGGGGCGTGCCGAGCTACGATTCCGAGTATATCTTCAACTTCCTCTACCACACCAAGGAAGAGCTCTACGGGACCTGGAACGGCACCCGCTACTCCAACCCCAAGCTTGACGAGATGACCAAGGCGATCGCCTCCGAGGTCGACCTGGGCAAGCGCGACGAGATGATCGCCGCGATGTGGGAGATGGCCAAGGCCGACGTGGCCTATCTGCCGATCCACCACCAGGTGCTGAACTGGGCGATGACCAATTCCGTCGGCGCCGCGGTCGACCCGGACGACCAGGTGAAGTTCAAGTATTTCACCGCCGAGTAAGGCGCAGGCATTCGAGCAGCAGGGCGGGGCGCTTCGGCGCCCCGTTTTGCGTTTTGGGGGCTTGGGCGTTTGCGGTTGGGCAGTGGGAGCGGGCGGATTGAGGGCCATTGAGGAGGCTGTGCCATGTATCTAGAGGCCGACCCATCCCATCCAGCACCTCCTCCCTCTCACCTCGCACACCAGAGGGCGCGCACCGGACCGGGGGCCGGCGCTGCCGACCTCCGAGCTATGCGCTTTATCCTGGCAAGGTCAGGACACACTCCGAGCTAGTCACGCCATCCCAAGGAGCGCCGGCCCAAGGGGCCGGTCCGGCGCGCGCCCGGCACCTTCGGTGCTATTCGGGCGCAAGACGTGCGGGCTTCGGACGGGTCGCTTTGGCCCAGCGTTTCCGTGATGTCGGTGTGGTCAAAACGGGCGGGGCGCGGTGGCAGGCTAACAGGAGGCAGGCCCGCTGCTCCCCGTAGAGCCAATGGGCAAATGCAAGCCCAGTGCGGCCCTGACCTCCGCCAAGCCAACCACTCAATCCGCTCTTCCCAGCCCCACACACCGCCTAACCCGTCCGCGCACCTCCCGACACCCCAAGCTTTCCACCGCTCCCCGCACAACTTCGGCTTGCCAGAGGTCCGCCAAAGGTGCATCGTTCCAACATGCGAACAAATGTGCGAAAATGCCGGAAGACGATCTGAAAAGGCCCCGACGCCTCGGGCTGCTGGTGAACCCGGTGGCGGGGCTCGGCGGGCCGATGGGCGAGAAGGGTAGCGATGCCCCCGACATCGCCGCGCGCGCCGAGGCGGCGGGACGCGCGGGCCAGGCCGGTGCGCGCGCGGCCCGGGCGCTGGCGGCCTTCCGGCGCGCTTCGGAGGCGCCAATCCTCGCCGGGCCGCTGCCGCCCGAGACCCGCGCGGCGCTGGACGGGGAGGTCGAAACCCTCGACCTCGGCCCCACCGCACAAGGCCGCGCCGAGACCCTTGCCGCGGTCGCCGCCATGGCCGAGCGCGTCGACCTGATCCTCTTTGCCGGCGGCGACGGCACCGCGCGCGACGTGGCCGAGGCCAACCGCGCGGGCCTGCCGGTCATCGGCATCCCGGCGGGCGTGAAGATGCACTCCGGCGTCTTCGCCCGCAGCCCCGAACGCGCGGGCCGGATCGCGGCGGAGTTCCTCGCCGCCCGGACCCCGCGCACCGACCTCGTGGAGATCCTCGACATCGACGAGGAGGCCCGCCGCGCGGGCCAGCTCTCGGCCAGGATCTACAGCGTCGCCCGCACGCCCGCGACCCGCGGCGAGCGGCAGAACCCCAAGGCCGGCGGCGGCGACATGCTGGCCGATCTCGACGCGGCGCTGGCGGGCTACGTGGCGGGGATGGTCGAGGAGACGCTTTATATCCTCGGCCCCGGCACCACCATGGCGGCGCTGAAGGCGCGGATCGGCGGCGGCACGCTTCTCGGCGTGGACCTGGCGGAAGGCCCGCGCATCACCGCCCGCGACCTCTCCGAGGACGACCTCCTGGAGCGCATCCCCCCGGGCCGCCCGGTGCGCGTGGTGCTGACCGTGGTCGGCGGGCAGGGCTTCGTCCTCGGGCGCGGCAACCAGCAGATCTCGGCCCGGGTGCTGGAACGCGCCGGCCGCCCGCCCATCGACGTGGTCTGCTCCGCCGAGAAACTCGCCGGGCTGACCCCGCCCGAACTGACCATCGACACCGGCGATCCGGCGCTCGACGCCCAGCTTTCCGGCTACTGGCCGATCACCACCGGACCCGGGCGCAAGCAGGTCGTCCGGGTCGTCGCCTGAGCCATCCCCGTGCAAGTGAGGAGACCGACATGACGCAAGCCCATCCCTGGATGGCGAATTCCGTCCCCGAGGTGAAGCAGCAGATGCTGTCCGCGCTCGGGGTGAACTCCATCGACGCGCTTTTCGCGCAGATCCCCGAGGATCATCTCTACAAGGGCGAGATGACCCTGCCGAAGCAGCTTGCCTCCGAGGTGGCGCTGGCGCGGCATCTCGACGACATGATGGCCAGGAACAGCGGCACCGCGGAGAACCTGTCCTTCCTCGGCGCGGGCGCCTGGCCGCATTACGTGCCGGCGATCTGCGACGAGGTGGTCGGGCGCTACGAATGGCAGACCTCGGTCTTCGGCTCGCCGACCTCGGACCACGGGCGCAACCAGGCCTGGTTCGAGTTCACCAGCCAGATCGGCGCGCTGGTGGACATGGATTTCGTGGGCCTGCCGGTCTACTCCTGGGGCTGCGCGATCGGCCACGCGGTGCGCATGGCGTCGCGGATGACCGGCCGCCGCCGGGTCTTGGTCGCCGATGTCATGGACCCCGAGCGGCTCTCGGTCCTGCGGAACTACTGCGCCCCGCGCGAGATGGCGCGCCACATCGAGATCGTGACGGTCCGCACCGGCGCCGACGGCCGCCTCGATAGGGCCGACCTGAAGGCCAAGCTCGATGACAGCATCGCCGCGCTTTATGTCGAGACGCCCAGCTACCACGGCGTGATCGAGGCCGACCCGGGCGGGCTCTGCGCCCTGGCGCGGGCGGCGGGCGCCGAGGCCATCGTCGGCGTCGATCCCCTGTCGCTGGGCCTCCTCGAGGCGCCGGGCGCCTATGGCGCGACCATCGCCGTCGGCCCGACCCAGCCGCTGGGCGTGCATATGTACGCCGGCGGCGGCGTCGGCGGCTTCATCGCCAGCCCCGACGAGGAGCGCTACGCGCGGGAATACAACACGCTGAACGTCTCGATCTCGGAGACCTCGGGCGAGGACGAGTTCGGCTTCGGCCTGACGCTCTTCCACCAGAGCAGCTACGGGATGCGCGACGAGGGCAAGGACTGGACCGGCAACTCGGTCTACCTCTGGGCGCTGGCCAATGCCACCTACATGGCCGCCATGGGCCCCGAGGGCTTTGCCGAGATCGGCCGGCTGATCATGGCCCGCGCGCAGGCGGCCGCCCGCAGGATCGACGCCCTGCCGGGGCTCTCGGTCGACCTGTCGCGCCCCTGTTTCAAGGAGTTCGTCGTCACTTTCGACAGCGCCCAGGTCTCGGCGGTCAACACCGCGCTGCGCGCGCGCGGCATCTTCGGCGGCAAGGACATCACCGGAGAGCCTGGCGTCCCCGACGAGGCGATGCTGCTCTGCGTGACCGAAACCCACAGCGAGGACGACATCGACCGTCTGGTCGCAGCACTGAAGGAGATCACGGCATGACCGCACCGATCGCGAAGCGCAGCAAGGCGCAGTTCGAAGGCTATCGCGCCGCCCGCTGGCCCGAGCCGGTGGTCACCCAGATGGGCTGCCCCGGCCGCCGCGGCGTCGTCTTCGAGGAGGCGCCCACGCCCGAGCTGCCCAAGGGCGCCGCGCGAAAGACCGCGCCGGCGCTGCCCGAGATCACCGAACACGACGCGCTGCGCCATTACCTGCACCTGTCGCAGATGACGCTGGGCATGATGGGCGTGTCGCTCTTCGGGACCTGCACGATGAAATACAACCCCAGGATCGGCGAGCGCGCGGCGCTGAAGCACCTGGCGGACCTGCATCCGCTGCAGCATCCCGACACGCTCCAGGGGGTGCTGGAGCTTTACGACAACTTCAGCGACTTCCTCTGCGAGGTCTCGGGCATGGACCAGTTCGTCTTCCAAGCGGGCGGCGGGGCGGATGCCGCCTATACCCATGCCTGCGTCACCCGCGCCTATCACGCCAGCCGCGGCGAGCTGGAGCAGCGCGACCAGATCATCACCACGATCCAGACCCACCCCTGTTCGCCGGCCACCGCCAATACCGCGGGCTTCGAGGTGATCACCCTCAGCCTCGAGGAGAACGGCTATCCGTCCGTCGAGCAGCTGAAGTCCGTGGTCGGCCCGCGCACCGCGGCGCTCATGGTGAACAACCCCGACGACATGGGCATCTACAACCCCGACATTAAGGAATGGGTGGACATCGTGCATGCGGCCGGGGGCCTGTGCTTCTACGATCATGCCAATTTCAACGGGGTGATGACCCGGCTGCGCGCCCGCGAGCTGGGCTTCGACGCCTGCATGTACATGCTGCACAAGACCTTCGGCGCGCCCAAGGGCGGCGGCGGGCCCGCGGTCGGCGCCTATGGCTGCGCCGAGCACCTGGTGCCCTTCCTGCCGGGGCCGCTGGTCGTCAAGGAGGGCGCACGCTACCGGCTCGACGACGACCGGCCCGAGAGCATCGGGCGGGTGCGCGAGTTCTGGGGCAACGCGCCGCAGGTGCTCAAGGCTTACGCCTGGGCGCGCGCCATGGGCGCCGAGGGGCTGCGCGAGGCGGCGGACCTCTCGGTCCTGGCCAACAACTACATGGACCACCGGCTCGCGCAGGTGCGCGGGGTCTCGCGCTCGAACCCCGGCATCGACGCGCCGCGCATGGAGATGACGCGGCATTCGGTGGAACAGGTCGCCGCCGAGACCGGCTGTTCGATCTTCGAGATCTCCATGCGGATGACCGATTTCGGCATCGACGCGCTCTGGCTTAGTCACGAGCCGCTCCTGGTGCCGGAGCCCTTCACGCCCGAGGCCGGGGAGCTTTGGTCGAAGGAGGACATCGACTACTGGATCGACGTGCTCGAGCATGTGATCGAGGAGGCCTATGCCACCCCCGACGTGGTCAAGGGCGCGCCGCACAACGCGCCGATCCGGCAACTCACCACGGCGCTCGACGAGCCCGACCAATGGGCCACGACCTGGCGCGCCTACGAGCGCAAGCACGGCCAGCGGATGGCGGCGGAATAGGGCGGTCCGGTTATCGGGACAGCGCGACGCCCGGGCGGGGGAGACCTGCCCGGGCGTTTTGTTTTGTGGGGGTGGTGAGGCGCTGTAGGGGCCGAAGCGGGCAGGGGGCATTGAGCGCCTAGGTGGCTCGCCGCGCGGAGTGCTGCATGCCGGAGAGAGGGGGCGTCGGAGCCTCCCGTCGGATGCGCCCAAGCCCGCTTTCTGAGGAAAAGGTCACTCGCGGAAACAGCCAGCGGCGCCCTGGGTCAGGCGCGCCGCTGGCAAAGACGGCGAGGACCTACCGCCCCCGCGCATCCCCTCAGATCGTGCTTTCCAGCCGCGTGTTGGCGACGATCTCGGGCAGGCTCGCCTGGTTCGGCAGGCGCAGCACCAGCGAGGCGATTTCGGCCACGTCCTCGGGGCTCAGCCGCTGGGCCTTGGGGGTCACCCCGGGGATGCCGTCGATCATCTCGGTGTCGATGGCGCCGGGGCAGATCGCGGTGCCGCGCAGCCCCTCGTCCCAGCCGGCGAAGCGCACCGCGTGGGTCATCGCCAGGAGCGCCTGTTTGGTCATCACGTAACCCAGCGACACCGAGGCGTCGCGGTAGCGCTTGGCGTCGGTCGAGGCGATGTTCACCACCCGCCCGCGCCCCGAGGCGCGAAGATGCGGCAGCGCCGCGCGGATCAGCCGGAAGGGGCCCTTCACGTTGACCCGCCAGAGCGCGTCGAGGTCCTCTTCCGAGCCGCGCTCGAAATCCACCATGCGCAGGATGCCGGCGTTGTTGATCAGCGCGTCGGGCGCGCCCATCGCGCGCGCGGTCTCGGCGACCCAGGCCTCGGCGGTCTCGGGCGCCTCGGCGTCGAAGCGGAAGGCCCGGAGCCGCTCGGGCGGGACATCGGCGAAGGCCTCCGCGACCGCCTCGGGCCGGCGCGCGCCGACCGAGACGCGGTGGCCGTCCTCGAGGCAGCGCCGGACCAGCGCCGCCCCCAGGCCCCGGGCGCCGCCCGAGACCAGGACAAGCCGGTCCGCCTCCATCAGAACAGCCCCTGGTAGACGCCGCCGTCGTTGATGATGTTCTGCCCGACGATGAAGCCCGCCTGGTCCGAGCAGAGGAAGGCCACCAGGTCACCGCATTCCTTGGGATCGGCGAAGCGGCCCGCGGGCACGCTTTGCAGGCGGTTCTCGACGATGGCCTCGTAGGTGGTGTCGCCGCGCCGGGCGTGGTTGTGCAGGTTGGTGTGCAGCGCGTCGGTGTCGAAGAAGCCCGGGCAGACGGTGTTCATCGTCACGTTGTCGCGCACCGTCTCCTTGACCATCGAGGCGATGGCCCCCGAAAGCGCCAGCCGCGCCGAATGGCTGTGGGCGAAATGCGGCTGCGGGAACTTGATGAAGCTCACCGAGATGTTGACCACCCGGCCGAACTTGCGCGCCCGCATCCCCGGCAGCACCGAGGTCATCATCTGCAGCGAGGAGAAGAAGTGCACCTCGAACCATTCGTCCCAATCGGCGCGGGTCCAGTCCTCGAACTCGCCGGGGATCTGCCGCACGCCGGGGTTGCAGACCAGGATGTCGGGCTCCCCGGCCTTGGCGAGGATCTCGGCGCGGCCCTCGTCGGTGTTGAAATCGGCGGGCACGGCGGTGACCTCGACGCCGGTGGCGGCGCGGATCTCCTCGGCGGTGGCCTCGAGCGCGTCGGCCGAACGCGCGTTCAGCACCAGGTTCACGCCCTCATGCGCCAGCGACATGGCGCAGGCGCGGCCCAGCCCCTTGCTTGCCGCGCTCACGATGGCGGTGCGGCCTTTCAAGCCCAGATCCATTCCGGAGCTCCCTTTCTGTCTTTCTGTCGGTCTCTTGGTTGGTCGGTGCGGCGGGGCCGGGCGCTCAGGCCGCGGTGTCCTTCCGCTCGAGGATACGGTCCAGCTCGCGCTCGAGCTCCTTCAGGGGCGCGCCGGTCAGGGGTTGCAGCGGTGGCCGCGGCGCGCCGCCGCCGGGCAGCCCCAGGTAGTCCATCGCGGCCTTGGTGGCAGGATAGAGCATCCGCCCGCCGGTGGTGAAGAGGGTGGTCATCTCCTGGGCGCTGGCCTGGATCTCCCAGGCGGTGCGGCTCTCACCGCGCTTGACCAGGCTCCAGAGGTCGAGAAGCCGGTGCCAGACGTTGGGGAAACAGTCGATCAGCCCGTCGCAGCCGGCCTCGATCGCGGGCACCCCGATGGTCGAGGAGGGGCCGCAGAAGACCCGCAGCCGGTCGCCCGCGACGCTGAGCGTGCGGTGGAAGTTGAGCCAGTCGCCCGAGCTTTCCTTGATCGCCACCACCGGCTCGAGGTCGGCCAGCTCGTCGACAAGATCCGGCGTCAGCGCGTTCCCGGCGTTGCCGGGGATGTTGTAGAGCATGATCGGCAGCGGCGTCGCCTCGGCCACGCTGCGGTAATGCGCCAGCACCTCGGCGCGCGAGAGATGCGCGAAGAAGGGCGGCATGACCAGCGCGCCGTCGCAGCCGGCCTGATGCGCCAGCTCCAGCCCCGAGAGCACGTCGCCCGGGGTGATCGCCGCGGCGCCGAGGATCACGGTGCCCTTCTCGCCCACCGCCTTGCGCGCGGTGGCGCCGATGGCGGCGCGTTCCTCGTGGGTGAGGCTCCAGAACTCGCCGGTGCAGCCGGCGGCGACGACGCCGGTCGCCCCGGCCTTCATCTGGCGGCGGATGTTGGCTGCGAGCGCCTCGTGATCCACGGCGCCTTCGGCGGTGAAGGGCGTGGTGATGGCGGGCATGGCGCCCGTCCAGTCGATGCTGTGTCTGTCCAAGGGGCTCATCCTCAATCTGACGTTGTGTCGAGCGCGTCTTCGGCGCGCAGGCTTGCATGGACGGCCTCGGCGGCCTTGCGCAGGGTCGAGACGACCAGGTCGATCTCCTCGTGGGTGATGACGAAGGGCGGCGAGAAGGAGACCGCGTCGCCATTGGGCAGCGCCCGCGAGATCACCCCGTCCTCGAGTGCGCGGCGGGTGATCCGCTGGGCGACCCCCAGCGCGGGATCGAAGCGGCGCCAGCCCTCGGGCGTGGGTCGGGCAAACTCCACCGCCGCCATCAGCCCCTTGCCGCGCACTTCGGCGGCGATCGGCAGATCGGCGAAGGCGGTCTTCAGGGTGGCGTTGAGATAGGCGCCCATCTCGCCCGCGCGGGTCACCAGCCCCTCTTCCTCGATGATGTCGAGGTTGGCGAGCGCCGCGGCGGCCATGACCGGGTGGGCGGTATAGGTGTAGCCATGCCCGAAGACGCCGTATTTCGACGCGGCCGCCCCGGAGATCACCCGCCAGACCTTCTCGCCCACGAGCACGCCCGAGAGCGGCGCGTAACCCGATGTGATGCCCTTGGCGACCGACATGAGGTCGGGCTGGACCGCCATGGCCTCGGAGCCGAACCAGGTGCCGAGCCGCCCGAAGCCGGTGATCACCTCGTCGGCGATCAGCAGCACGTCGTGGCGGTCGAGCACCTCGCGGATGGCGGGGAAATAACCCTCGGGCGGGACGATGACGCCGCCCGCGCCCATGACCGGCTCGGCGATGAAGGCGCCGACGGTCTCGGGGCCCTCGGCCAGGATCAGGTCCTCGAGCTCCTGCGCGAGCCGCGCGGTGAAGGCGGCGTCGTCCTCTTCGGGCAGGCGCGTCCAGAGGTTGTGCGGCGCCGAGACGTGGCGGATCATCGGCAGCGGCAGATCGAAGCCCGCGTGCAGCCCGGGCAGCCCGGTCAGCCCGCCGGTCATCACCGTCACGCCGTGATAACCCCGGTCGCGCGAGATGATCTTCTTCTTCTCGGGCAGGTCGCGGGCGTTGTTGTAATACCAGACCAGCTTGGCCTGGGTGTCATTGGCGTCCGAGCCCGAGCTGCCGAAGAAGATCTTCGAAAAGCCCTGGGGCGCCTTGGCCATGACCCGTTCGGCAAGCTGCGCCGCGGGTTCGGTCGCCATGGAGCTGAAGCCGTGGAAATAGCTCAGCCCGCGGGCCTGGTCGGCCAGCGCATCGGCGATCCGCGCCCGGCCGTAGCCCGCGTTCACGCACCAGAGCCCGGCCAGCGCGTCGAGGTAGCGCTTGCCGGTGTCGTCGGTGATCCAGCAGCCCTCGGCGGCGCGGGCCATCATCACGCTGCCGCTCTGCTCGTGGGCATTGGCGGCGGTGAAGGGGTGGAAGACATAGGACCGGTCAAGGTCGCGGGTGTCGCTCATCTGCCTCTCTCCTCGCAGGTCTCGGCCGGTCATTGCGCGCGCATCGGGATGACGGCGGCGCCGGTCTGTTCCTTGTTGAGCCGCGCGCCGTTCTCGCCGGGCTCGAACAGATGCACCGCGTCGTTCTGCAGCCCGAGGCTCAGGACCTGGCCGACCTTGTGACGGCTGCCGGCCTCGACCCGGGCGGTGATCCGGCTCCCTTCGGAGAGCTCCAGCGTCAGGATGGTCTCGTGTCCGGTGTTCTCGGCCAGCCGCACCGTGGCCTGGAGCGGCCCGCGGCCGATCTGGATGTATTCCGGGCGGATGCCCAGCACCGCCGGCCCGTCGGCCAGGTCGTCGCGGAACATCGTGCGGTCGATGGCGATCCGGTCGGGGCCGAGGATGAACGCGCCGCCCTCGACCCGGCCTTCGAGCTGGTTCATCGAAGGCGTGCCGATGAAGCTCGCCACGAAGCGGTTGGCGGGGCAGTTGTAGACCATCTCGGGGGTGTCGAACTGCTGCAGCCGGCCGCCGTGCATGACCGCGATGCGGGTCGCCATGGTCATCGCCTCGAGCTGGTCGTGGGTGACATAGACCATGGTCTTGCCGAGCCGGCGGTGCAGCTCGATCAGCTCGGCGCGCATGTAGCTGCGCAGCTTGGCGTCGAGGTTCGACAGGGGCTCGTCGAGCAGGAAGACCTTGGGGTCGCGGACCAGCGCCCGGCCCAGGGCCACGCGCTGCTGCTGGCCGCCCGAAAGCTGCTTGGGCTTGCGGTCGAGCAGCGGCTCGAGCTGCAGAAGCTCGGCGGCCTGGCGCACCGCGGCCTCGCGCTCGGGACGCTTCACCCCGTGTTTCTTCAGGGGATAGGCGATGTTCTCCGCGACGGTCATATGCGGGTAGAGCGCATAGCTCTGGAACACCATGGCGATGTCGCGCTTGCCCGGGGGCAGGTCGTTCACGCGGCGGTCGTCGATCGAGATCTCGCCCGAGGTCGGGAACTCCAGCCCGGCGAGGATGCGCAGCGTCGTCGACTTGCCGCAGCCCGAGGGGCCCAGCAGGGCGATGAACTCGCCCGCGGCGATCTCCATGTTCAGCTCCTCCAGCGCGGTGAAGGCGCCGAAGCTCTTGCGAACTTTGCTAAGGGTGACGTTGGCCAAGGTTTCCGTCCTTTATCCTTTGACCCCGCCGGCACCGAAGCCGGAGGTCAGATAGCTTTGCAGGAAGGCGAAGACGACGATGAGCGGCAGGCTCATCATCACCGACGCCGCCATGAGTAGGGACCATTCGATGTTGAAGGCGGAGATCAGCATCGACATGACGCCGGTGGTCAGCGGCGCGACCGCGTCGGAGTTCACCAGCACCAGCGCGTAGAGGTATTCGTTCCACGACAGGATGAAGGTGAAGAGCGCGGTCGAGATGATGCCGGGCAGGAGCTGCGGCAGGATCACGTCGCGAAAGGCGCCCATGCGGGTCGCGCCGTCGACGAGCGCCGCGGACTCGAGGTCCTTCGGCACGCCCTCCATGAAGGAGCGCAGCAGCCACAGCGCGTAGGGCAGCGCGAAGGTGGTATGCGCCAGGATCAGGCTCATCAGCGTGTTCGACAGGCCGATGGCGACCATCATCATGTAAAGCGGGATGATCAGCACCACCGAGGGCAGGAGGTAGGTGAAGAGCACCAGCATCGCCAGCGTCTCGCGGCCGCGGTAGTTGAAGCGCACCAGCGAATAGGCCCCGAGCGTGCCCAGCGAGACCACGAAGAGCGTCGTCGTGGTCGCCAGCACCACCGAGTTGCGGAAGTAGCGCAGGAAGGGCGTCTCGCTCAAAAGGCGCCAGTAGTGCTCGAAGGTGACGGTTTCGGGCAGCCAGGTCGGCGGGATGCGGAAGAGCTCGGACTGCGGCTTCACCGAGGTGATGATCATCCAGAACAGCGGGAAGGCGATCAGCAGCACCAGCGACCAGGTGACCAGGTTCAGGATCAGATGTCTTGCGCGGGGCATGTCAGCTCTCCCGTCCGGTGCGGCGGATGTAGAGGATCATGAAGACCAGCATCACCAGCATCATGCCGACCGAATAGGCCGCCGCCTGGCCCATGCGGTTGAGCCCGAAGGCTTCCTGGTAGACCAGGAGCGAGAGCGTCTGCGTCGAGGTGACGGGCCCGCCGCCGGTCAGCAGATACAGCAGGTCGAACTCCTTGAAGTCCCAGATCGCGCGCAGAAGGATGATCACCGTCAAGACCGATCGGAGCTGCGGCAGGGTCACGTCGAAGAAGCGCGACACCGGGCCCGCGCCGTCGATGCGGGCGGCCTCGTAGAGGTGTTCGGGGATGGTCTGCAGCCGCGCCAGGACGGCGATCACCACGAAGGGGAAGTATTTCCAGGCGCCGACCAGGATCACCCCGATCATCGCGTTGGGCATCGAGCCCAGCCAGTCGAGCGGCATGTCGATCACCCCGAGCTGCATAAGCCCGTGGTTCAGCGCGCCGTAGAGGTCGTTGAAGAGCCAGCGCCAGACCAGCACCGCGACCACCGTCGACAGGAAATAGGGAAACAGCACCAGCGACCGCGCCAGGCTGCGGAACCAGATGTTCTGGTGCAGAAGCAGCGCCAGGCCGACGCCGGCCAGGATCTGCAGGCTCAGCGTGCCCACCGTCCAGATCAGCGTGGTCCCGAGCGAGGACCAGAAGGCCTTCTGCGTCAGGAGCTTGGCGTAATTGTCCAGACCCACGAACTCGCCCTGGAGCGTCGGGGTGTAGATCGAGAAGAGGCTCAGATAGATCGCCGCGAGAAGCGGATAGACGATCACCAGCGAGAAGACGAGGATCGTCGGCGCGATGAGCACGACGCCCAGCCGGGCGTAGCGCCTCTCGAGCATCGGCGGATCAGTGGCGATGGCGGTCATGGCAGTCCTTGAGGAAAAGGGCAGAACGGGCGGTGCCGGGGAGAAGACGGCACCGCCCGCCGATCAGGGGAGGGGTTACCCGGCCATGATCTCTTCGATGCGGGCGGTGGTCTCGCCCAGGACCTGATCGACGTTCTCGTCGTTCAGGACCACGCGCTGCACCAGCTCGGCGATGACGCCGGAGTTGACCACCTCGCCGGCGCGGGTGTTCGGCTGATGCGCGGTGCTTTCCCAGCCCAGGTTGAAGCCGTTCGCCGCGGCGCTCGACATCTTCTCGACCTCGTCCGAGTACTTCTGGATGATCTCGTTGTTCTGGTAGGCGGGATCGCTGCCGATCGTGCGCAGGACCGGCAGGACGTGGCCCGGGGCCGCGTGCAGCTGCTGGATGTAGCCCTCGGGGTCGAAGAGGAAGGCCGCGAACTGCTTGGTGACATCCATGTTCGGCGCGGCCTTCGGGATAAAGACCGAGGGGAAGTCGTTGAAGGTCCAGGGTTCGATATCGGCCGATTTCGTCGGGTAGAGGTCGCAGGTGACGCTGTCGGCGATGCCGGGGTTCTGGTTGTTGACGTTGATCAGCACCCGGCCGGTGTAGATCCCGGTCGCGCAGGCGCCCGAGACGAAGGCGGTCAGGCTGTCGCCCCAGGAGTAGTTGGTGGCGCCCGGCGGACAGAACTCGCGCATCGCACGGTAGAACTCGAGCGCGTCGCGGGTCTCCTGGCTGTCGATGGCGACCTGCAGGTCGGGGGTGAAGACCTGGCCGCCGGCCTGGTGGATCACACCGATGAAGATCAGCGAGGTCATCGAGTTGCGGCCGTAGGGCAGGGGCGCGCCGTAGATGCCGTTGCCCTGCATCTTGCCCACAGCCGAGAGAAGCTCGTCCCAGGTGCGCGGGTTCTTGTCGATCCCGGCCTGTTCCATCAGGTCCTTGCGCAGCCAGATGACATTGGCCGCCGAGTTGCCGATCGAGGTGCCGGCGTATTGACCCTCGTCGATCTCGTAGATGCGGTTCACGCCGTCGTAGAACTTGTCCGGCCCGATCATCTCGATCACGTCGTTGAAGGGCTCCAATAGGCCGTTGCGCCAGTAGTTGGAGACCGCGAAGCTCGGCAGGTGGGTGACCACGTTGGGCACGTCGCCCGAGGCGAAGGCCGCGGCGAGCTGCGGGGCGTAGCCTTCGTCCGAGGTCTTCTCGAACACGACTTTGACGTTCTCGTGCAGCGCCTCGAAGTTCCGGATCTGGGTTTCATAGGCCGCCATCTGTTCCGGCGAGGACTGCGGCGACCACCAGCGGATCGTCACCTGTTCCTGGGCGCGGATGCGCTGCGGCATCATCGCCGTCGCGCCGGCCGCGGCCATGCCGGCCAGCACCGTCCGGCGCGGCAGGCCCGTCTGCATCTTCTTGGTAAGGGTCATTGAGATTCTCCCGTTGGCAATGTTCGTATATCGAACATATGTTCGAAATATGGATCACCCGAACGCGAGTCCGCAAGCTTTTTTTGTTCTTTTGACAATATGACGGTATCTTCCGTTCAAGTTTTGAAGCTGCTAGTTCGCAGTGCAACAATCAGGAAGCGAGAGTATGGGTAAAACCGGCAGCAAGAGCTCCGTCATCGTCGACAGCGAAAAGCGCCTCGGCACCGTCGATCCCGAAGCCTCCGACGATCAGGACAAGCTCTCGAGCCGGGATTTCGTCAGTTCGCTCTCGCGGGGGCTGTCGATCCTGTCCTCCTTCAGCCGCACCTCGCGCAAGATGACCCTGAGCGAGGTCGCCGCCGAGACCGAGATGAGCCGCGCCACCGCGCGCCGCTTCCTGCTGACGCTGGTGAAGGAAGGTTATGTCGTCACCGACGGCAAGCTTTTTGATCTGACGCCCAAGGTCCTGGACCTGGGCTTCTCGGTGCTCTCCAAGATCGGCATCTGGGACCGCGCGCGCCCCTTCATGGAGCGGCTCTCGGACCAGACCGGCGAAAGCTGCACGGCGGCGATCCTCGACGGGCTCGACGTGGTCTATGTGGCCGGGGTGCAGGCGCATAACATCATCTCGGTGGGCATCACCATCGGCAGCCGCCAGCCGGCCTTCTATACGGCGAACGGCCGGGTGTTGCTGGCCGCCCAGCCCGAGGAGAACTGGGACGGCATCATCGCCAATGCCCGCTTCGTGCCGCTGACCGCGCAGAGCGTGACCAACAAGGCCGAGTTCCGCGACATCCTCGCCGAGGTCCGCGAGAAGGGCTTTTCGCTGGTCGACCAGGAGCTTGAGGACGGGCTTCTGTCGATCGCGATCCCGCTGAAGTATCGCTCGGGCGTGCTGGCGGGCTCGATCAACATCGCCGTCCCCTCGATCCGCGCGACGCGGGAGACCATGCTGGAGACCTACCTGCCGAAGCTGCGCGAGACCGCGGAGCAGATCCAGGAGTCGCTGGCGCATTGAGGGGGCTGGTGAGCTGTGAAGTGAAGGCGGGCTTGGCACGGACCTGACCCCAAGCCTCATCGCTCCTTACACGCCCCATGTTCCCCCCGGCGCGGCACCACTTCACCCCGCGCCCCCCTTGCGCCCGAATAGCACCGAAGGTGCCGGGCGCGCGCCGGACCGGCCCCTTGGGCCGGCGCTCCTGTGAGTGGTGCGCCTAACTCACCCCTAGTCCTGACCTTGCGTGGATAAAGCGCCTCGCTCAGAGGTCAGCAGCGCCGGCCCTCGGTCCGGCGCGCGCCCTCAATTCCACTGCCCAAGCCACCCCTCACCCCCGCCAGCGCGCCGGGCTGTAAGGCGCCGCGTCGATCGGCCCCTCGGCCCCCAACGCCAAGGCCGCCGCGCTTTGACCGACCACCGGCCCCAGCGTGTAGCCCGCGTCGCCGGGCAGGGCGAGGTGGATGCGGCTTGCCGCCTCGAGCGGCCCGATGGTCGCCTTGCCGTCCACCGGCGTGTTGTAGCCCGCCCAGGTCCGCAGCACCCTCAGTCCGCCGATCCCCGGCGCGATCCGGGCGGCGAGGGCCACATTGCCCAGAAGGCTCTCCTTGCGGATGCCGGGCGCGCCCGCGCCCTCGGAGAGCCGGGCCTCCCAGCCGCCGCCGATCACCACCTGGCCCGAGCGGAACTGCTTGAGCGTGATCGGCCGCTCGGCGTGCTGCACGAGATGGTGGATCTCGTAGGCACCGGCCTCGGTGATGTTCATGTGCAGGGGCTCGGGCGGGGTCGGCACGTGAACCGCGGTGCCCGCCAAGAGCGCCGAGGTGCCCCAGGCGGTCGCCAGGAGGATCTGCCCCGCCGAATGCCGCCGGGTGCCGAGCGCGCTTGGCGCGGCGCCGTCTTCCAGCGCGGTGATCCGGTCGCGGCGGATCTCGACGCCCGCGCGCTCCAGCGCGGCGCGCATCTTGCGGTTGGCGACCAGCGGGTTGAGCTTGCCCTCGTCGCGGCAGAGCTCGGCGCCGATGACCTCCTCCGAGAGCCAGGGCGCCATGCGGTGCAGCGCGTTGTGGCCCAGGATCTCCACGTCGAGACCCTTGGCGCGCTCGCGCTCGGCCTTCTCCTCGAGAAAGGCCAGCTGCGCCTCGCTCTCGGCCAGCATCAGCCCGCCCTCGCGGGTCAGCTCCACCCCGCCCAGCTCGGCGTCGAGCGCCTCCCAGGCCTTCACCGCCGACAGATAGAGCGGCAGCGAGCTTTCCAGGTTCTCCGCCAGATGCGGGTTCAGCCGCAGGAAGCGGCTCTGCATCTGCACGTGCAGGCTGCCGGCATTGGCGGTGGAGCCCGCGTTCAAGCCCAGGTCGACCAGCGCCACCCGGGCGCCCGCGCGCGCGGCGGAAAGGGCGGCGCATTGCCCGGTGATGCCGCCGCCGACGACCAGGAGGTCGGGCCTAGCCATTGGTCTCCTCCGCAAGCAGGGCCTCGGCGGCGGTGATTGTGGCGATGTCGACGGGTTTGATCGGCACCCGCGGGGCGAAATAGGACAGATCGCCCATGGGCGTGCCGCGCCGCCGCGCCATGAGCCCGGCCAAGGCGGGCGCGCAGTAGCGGCCCTGGCAGCGGCCCATGCCGATGCGGGTGGCGCGCTTCAGGGCACCGATGTCATGCGGGTCATCGGAGAGCGCGGCATCGAGCGCGGCTTTCTCCACCTCCTCGCAGCGGCAGACCAGGGTCTCGGGCGCGGCCTCCTCGAGCGGCGGGGCGGGGCTGTCGTAGACCCGCCAGAGCGCGTCCTGGAAGGCGCGGTGCCGGGCCAGCGTCGCGGCCTCTCCGGCGCTGGGGCCCGGGCCGCCCGCCGCCGCGCGGCCCGCGATCCGGCCCTCGAGCGCGGCCGCCGGCGCGCCGCCCAGCCCGCAGCAATCGCCCACCGCGTAGACCCCGGCGATCGAGGTCCGGCAATCGGGCGCGCGCTCGGGACGCAGCTGGTCGAAACGCGCGTCGTAGGTCATCGCGCAGTCGAGCAGCCGCAGGATCTCGTTCTGGGGCTGGAAGCCGTAGTTCAGGCAGACCGCATCGGCGGTGATCCGGCCGCTGTGGCGGCCCTGCTCGTAGTGCACCAAAAGCCCGCCCGCGGGCGCGGCCTCGATCCGGGTGGGGCGCAGGTCGTGGCGGGGCGCGATGCCCTGTCGTTTCAGCCCGGCCAGCATCGAGAGGCCCTTGCGCGCGAGCCCCGGGTCGCGGCGCATCATGGCAAGGCTCGCCAGGGGCCGCCGCCAGGGCGCCGGGGCGCTTTCGCCGAGAAGCGGGATCTCGGCCCCGCCCTCGGCCAGCTCCAAGGCCACCTGGGCCACCAAGGGGCCATTGCCGAAAAGCGCGACCCGCGCGCCCGGCAGCGTGCCGTAGCTGCGCCAGAGCGTCTGGGCCGCGCCCACGGTCATCACGCCGGGCAGGGTCCAGCCGGGGATCATCGCCGGGCGCTCGTAAGCCCCGGTCGCCACGATCAGCGCGCCGGGGCGGATGGCATAGACGGCCCCCGGATCGGCGGCGAGGATCTCGGGCCCGTCGAAGGCGCCCCAGACGGTGACCTCGGGCAGGATGGTGACCCCGGCGTCGCGGGCGCGGGCGACCAGCGCCTGGCCCTCGGCCTGCTGGGCGTCGAGCGGCGCGGCCTCGGGCCGGGCGGATTGCTTGAAATACTGACCCCCGGGCACCTTGCGCTCGTCGAGCAGGACCACCTCGGCGCCGGTCTCGCGGGCGGCGATGGCGGCGGAAAGCCCGCCCGCGCCGCCGCCCACCACCAGGACCCGCGGGGTGAGCCGATGGGCGCTGCGGTTGACCGCGGGCGGGGCGGTCAGGGCCGGGCGCGCAGGCTGCGGCGCGACCGTCATTCCGGGCGCCGTGGCGGTCATGCAGGCGCGCTGGTTCGGGCGTCCGTCGACGCTGACCAGGCAGTCCTGGCAGACGCCCATGCCGCAGAAGATGCCGCGCGGCTTGCCCTTCTCGGTCTCGCGGAAGCCCCGGACGCCGGCCTCGGTCAGCGCCGCGGCCAGCGAGCTGCCGGGCGCGCAGGAGACTTCCTGCCCGTCGAAGGTGAAGCTGATGCGGTCCACGGCTCAGGCCTCCTTCAGGATGGCGCGGCGGGCGCGCAAAAGATCCGCCAGCGCGCGCTCGCGCCAGGCCCGGCGGGCGGGCAGCTGGTCCTCGGGCAGGAGCGCCCGGCGCGCCGCCTCGACCCGGTCGACCAGCGCCGGGGGCCAGTCGGGATGGGTCTCGCCGCGCGCCCGTCCGATGGCGGCATAGGCCGGGCCCAGCCGCTCGGCATGGCCGCGCACGCCACCTTGCGTGTTCAGATCCGCCGTCTCGAAGGGCCCCGAGAGCGCCCAGCGGGGGCCGAGCCCGTCGCGCACCAGCCGGTCGAGGCCGGCGACATCCACCACGCCTTCCTCGACCAGCCGGTAGGCCTCGCGCAGGAGCGCGGACTGCAGGCGGTTGAAGACGAAGGCGGGCAGCTCCTGGCCCAGCACCACCGGGTCGAAGCCGGCCGCGGTGAAAAGCTCCGCCGCGCGGGCCAGGCTCTCGGGCGCGGTGCCGGGGGCGGGGACCAGTTCAAGGACGCGGATCAGGCTCGGCGGATTGGCGGGGTGGGCCACGAGCGCGCGGCGCTGCGCCTCGGGCGCGGGCAGGATCGCCGAGATCGGGATCGCCGAGGAGGTCGTGGCCAGAAGCGTGTCGGCGCCGCTGCGCGACAGGAGATCGGCGAAGATCGCGGATTTGACCTCGGTCTTCTCGGGCCCGGCCTCGAGGATCAGCGCGGCCTCGATGCGCGCGGGCAGGGCGGCGATGATCTCAACGCCCTCGAGCCCGCCGACGGGCAGCTCGGCGCGGGCCATGGCCTCAGCCTGGCGGGTGAGCCCCGCGGGTGCGGCCTCGCGGGCGCGGGCGTCGGGATCGAAGATCGTGACCGCCCAGCCCGCCGCGGCACAGGCCGCCGCGAAGCCGAGCCCGATGGGGCCTGCGCCGAGGATCAGGACGGAGGGAGCGTCTGGCATTTTGTCTGGCCTTCGGGTGTTCGTTATGTGAACATTTGTGCGAAATATGCGTCGCCGTCAACCGAGGCGCAGGGGAAAAGGGTGAGTCATGCTGGCAGGAAAGACAATACTGGTGACCGGGGCCTCCAAGGGCATCGGCCAGGCCATCGCGCGCGAGCTGGGCGCCCAGGGCGCGCGGGTGGTGGCGCATTACGGTGGCGACCGCGCCGGCGCCGAGGCGGCCATCGCGGGCCTGCCCGAGGGGCAGGGGATCGCGCTCTCCGCCGACCTGGCCGCCGACGGCGGGGCCGACCGGCTCTTCGCCGAGACGCTGGCGGCGGTGGGGCGGCTCGACGGCTTCGTGAACAACGCCGCGGTGATGCGCTTCGACGGCGGCATCGACGACGAAGACGACGCCTGGGAGCGCATCTGGGCCGAGACCTTCCAGGTCAATGTCTTCGCCGCCGCGCGGCTCCTGCGGCTGGCGGTGCGGCACTTCCGCGAGACCGGCGGCGGCGAGATCGTCGGCATCTCGAGCTGGGCCGCGCAGAAGGGCGTGACCAACCCGCGCACCATCGCCTATGCGGCCTCCAAGGCGGCCTTCAAGGCGGCGCTGCAGACCGTGGCGACGGGCCATGCGCGCGACCGGATCGGCACCTATATCATCGCGCCGGGCGTGGTCGACACGCAGATGTCGCGCGATTTCGCCGAAAGCCAGGGCGGCCGCGCGGTGGTCGAGGACCGGCTGGTCATGGGGGAATTCGTGCCGCCCTCGGACATCGCGACGCTGACGGCCTTCTGCCTCTCGGGGCGGTGCCGGCATCTCTCGGGGGCGACGCTGGACGTGAACGGGGCGAGCTACATTCGGTGAGGCGGGCGCGGGGGCAGGCGCCCCCCGAAAGGCCCAATGACAAAGCGCCGGCCCGGATCATCGGGCCGGCGCTCTCTGTTCCGCAGGCGCGCGGACCACGCGCGCGCGCACCCCGCGCAGAAGCCGCACCTTCACACACCGGGCCACGCGGGCGGGTGCTCCCGCGCGGCCCGGCGCTGCCCGAAGGGCTCAGGAGGCCAGCTTCAGGTAGAAGGCATAAAGCTTCGGCAGGATCGAGGCGGGCTCGGGATGCCCCAGCGCCTCGGCGGCGTGATAGGGCCAGGCGGGATCGCGCAGCAGCCCACGCGCCAGAGACACCAGGTCCGCCTTGCCCTCGGCCACGATCGCATTGGCCATGACCGGATCGGTGATCATGCCCACCGCCATGGTCGGCAGGCCGGTCTCGGCGCGGATGCGCTCGGCGAAGGGCACCTGGAAGCCGGGCACCGGCTTCTGTTCGGCAAGCCGCATGCCCGCCGGGATGCCGCCGCCCGAGGCGTCGAGCAGGTCGACGCCAACCTCCTTCAGCGCCGCCGAGAGCGCCACGCTGTCATCGAGCGTCAGCCCGCCGCCCTCGCCATCGACGCAGGAGGCGCGGTAAAGGACCGGGGTCTCCGCCGGCACCGCGTCGCGGATCGCGCGGGCGACCTCGACCGGCAGGCGCATCCGGCCTTCGAGCGTGCCGCCATAGGCGTCACTGCGGCGGTTGGAATAGGGCGACATGAAGCTGTGCAGCAGGTAGCCATGGGCGCCGTGGATCTCCACGCCGTCGAAGCCCGCCGCCAGCGCCCGCCGCGCGGTCGCCGCGAAATCCGCGACGATCGCCTCGATCTCCGGCAGCTCCAGCGCCTTCGGGACATGCCAGCCCTCGCGCGCGGGCACCGCCGAGGGGGCGTAGGTCTGCCAGGGCGGCTCGCTGCTTTCGGGATCGAGCGGGCCGCCGCCGTCCCAGGGCCGCATGGTCGAGGACTTGCCGCCGGCGTGGTTGATCTGGGCGAAGACCGGGATGCCCTCGCGCCGGTAGAGCGCGGTGATCGGCTTCCAGGCCGCGACCTGGGCGTCGTTGTAAAGCCCGGTGCAGCCGGGGCTGATGCGGCCCTCGGGGCTGATGCCGGTCGATTCCACGATCGCGCCCCCCAGCCCGGCGGTGGCATAGCGCCCGTGATGGGCGCGGTGCCAGTCGTTGGGCAGCCCGTCGATGGCCTGGTATTGGCACATCGGCGCCATGACCACGCGGTTGCGGAAGGTGACGCCGCGCAGCGAGAAGGGGGTGAAGAGAGGCAGTTCGCTCATGCGGCCTTGCTTTCCAGTTCGTCCATCAGGCGGTCCATCTCGTCCATGATGCCCTTGAGCTTGGCCGCGCGGGCCTCGCCCTCGGCGCCGAGCGCGGCGAACTGCGTCAGCGGCGGGCGCACGTCGCCCAGCGGGTAGCCCGCCGCCGCCGCCAGCGCCTTGGAGTAGCACTGGTGGCCATAGGTCGGATGGCCCTCGGCGATGGTGTGTTCGATCACGGTGATATGGCGCTGGATGCGCTTGGCGTCCTCGATCCGGCCGGCCTCGAGCATCTCCCAGATCCGGGTGGAGGCCCGCGGGATGTAGTTGCCGAAGGGGTTCACGTAGCCCTTGGCGCCCAGGAGGAAGCTCTCGACGATACGCTCGCCGGCGAAGACGTTCATCACCCCGTCGGTCTCCTCGACGATGTCGTAGACGCGGGCCACGTCCATCGAGGCTTCCTTGATGTAGCGCACCGTGTCGAAGGTCCGGGTCAGCCGTCCGACCAGCTTGGCGGACATGTCGACATTGGAGGTGAAGGGGTTGTTGTAAAGCATGATCGGCAGCCCGCAGGTGGCGGTGATGCCGTCATAATAGCCCAGGATCTCGTCCTCGGTGGGGGTGTAGTAATAGGGCGGGATGATCATCAGCCCGTCGGCCCCGGCCGCCTCGGCCTCGCGGGCGTAGCGCGCGGCGGTGGGCGTGTGGGCGTTGGAGGCACCCACGAGCACGTCGATCCTGCCCGCCACATGGGCCACGCTGTCCTCGACATAGGTCGCGCGCTCGGCGTCGGTCAGGGTCAGGAACTCGCCCGTGGTGCCCAGGAGGATCACCCCCGGCACGCCCTGGGCGATCTGCCAGTCGAGGAAGCGGCGGTTCGCCTCGAGGTCGACGGCGCTGCCATCGGCGGTGAAGGGGGTGACGTTGACGGAATAGCTTCCGCGGAACTCTTTCATGTCTCTCTCCGGCGCGGGGGGATCAGAGGGCGGCCCAGCCGGCCTCGGCCAGGATGGCGTGGCTGGCGATGATGTCGCCGTCGGGGTCGACGCCGGGCAGGTTGGCGTCGGTGATGATCTCGAGCACGGTCATCTTGTCGTAGCCGATGTCCTGCAGCGCCTCGAAGGAGGGCTTCACGTCGACGATGCCGGTGCCGAGCTTGTCGTGCTTGAAGACATCCGCCGGCGTGTCCGAGAGGTGCACGTTCTCGACCAGGTCGCCCAGCATGCGGATTGCGGCGGCGGCATCTTCCTGAATGTAGACCGAGTTGCAGACGTCGAAGTTCACCCCGATGTCGCCGATCATGCCGCAGAGCTCCTTCATGTCCTCGGCCGAGGGGCGGTGGGTGAAGGGCACGTTCTCCAGAAGGATGCGCACGCCGGTGTCCTTGGCATGGGCCACCACCGCCTGGGCGCTTTCCACGAACCACTCGTCGAGCCAGGCCTTCGGCGGGTCGATCAGCCCGCCGTAGACGCCGGGGATCATCACCACATAAGGACAGTTCAGCTCGGCCGAGAGGTCCACCGCCTCGAAGTAGCGGTCGAGCGTGTATTGCCGCATCAGCCGGTCCGGGGCGTTGGGGTTGTTGTCGATCAGCGGGTAGCAGAAGCTGGTGATCTCGCAGCCCTCGCCGTCGAGCCAGGACTTGTAGGCGCGCCGGTCGTCGCCGCTCATATCGGCGGGCCAGGTGTGCGGCGGGAAGATCATCTGTTCGAACTTGCGGTAGCCGAGCCCGTGCAGATGCTTCAGCGCGTCGAGCCCGGACATGGAATAGAGGAAGGGAAAGGTGCTCGCGGCGACCTGCAGTTCGGCCATTTGGGGGATCTCCTGTCGGACAAATTGAACTGTTCATTATGCGGACAAAAGTTAGTATATCGGACAAAAGTTCGGATTCAACGGGATTCTGATCCATGCCGAGATTCGACCTGGCCGTCATCGGCGGCGGGCTAGCAGGCAGCGCCACGGCCTATTTTGCCGCCCGCGCGGGCGCGCGCGCGGCGCTGATCGAGCGGCGCGACGTGAACCTCGGGGCCTCGGGGTCGAACGCGGGCTCGATCCACGCGCAGATCCCCTTTGATCCCTTCCGCAGCCTCGGTGCCGACTGGGCGCGGCGCTTCTCGGCGACGCTGCCGCTGTTCCGCGCCTCGATCGCCCGCTGGGCCGAGCTCGAGCAGGAGCTGGGCGGCGACCTGGGGCTGGTGCGCAAGGGCGGGCTCATGGTGGCGGGCTCCGAGGCGGACCTGCGGGCGCTCGAGGTGAAGGCCGGGATCGAGCGGGCGGCGGGGCTCGAGGTTGACCTCTGGTCGGCCACGGAGCTGGCCGAGCGCGCGCCCTTCCTGGCCCCCGGCATGGCTGGCGGCGCCTTTTGCCCGATCGAGGGCAAGGCCGATCCCTTCAAGGTCGCGCCGCTCTTCGCCAAGCGCGCGGTGGAGGCGGGCGTCCGGCTCATCCGCGACGCCCATGTCAGCGCGATATCGCCAGGGCAGGGCGGCTTCACGCTGACCACCACGGCAGGGGAGATCCGCGCCGAGAAGGTGGTGAACGCCGCCGGGGCCCATGCCGCCGACGTGGCGCGGCTGGTCGGTGTCGAGGTGCCGATCGAGGCCCATGCCATCCAGGTCGCGGTGACCGAACGGCGCCCGCCGATCCTGCCCTGGCTTCTCTATTTCACCGACGAGAAGCTGACGCTGAAACAGGCCAGGGAGGGCGGCTTCCTGATCGGCGGCGGCTGGCCCGCGCGGCTGCGCGGCAGCCCGGTGGTCGATCACCGCTCGATGATCCGCAACCTCGCGCTGGCGGCCAGGCTGGTGCCCGCGGTGGCCGGCGTAGAGATCCTGCGCAGCTGGGCCGCCATGGTGAACGGCACCCGCGACTGGCGCCCGATCCTGGGCGAGGTGCCGCAGGTGCCGGGCTTTTTCCTGAACCTCTTTCCCTGGATGGGCTTCACCGCCGGGCCCGCGGTCTCCGAGGCGATCGCATCCCTGGCGCTGGGCGAAGAGCCCAAGGTGGACCTGACGCCCTTCTCACTGTGAGCGGGTCGGACAGAAGGTCGTTGCCTGCGCGCGGCAAGTGCGCTATGCGAACATAAGTTCACATAATAGCATTGCTTCGCAAAATGAGGTGCGTGATGGAGATGTCGGAACTGCGCGTCGAGGCCAATCTGATCGACGGGCGCTGGTGCGGCGCCGAGGATGGCGGCACCCTCGAGGTCACCGATCCCGCCAGCGGCGCGGTGATCGGCACCGTGCCCAACAGCGGCACCGAGGAGACCCGCCGCGCCATCGCCGCCGCCCATCGCGCCTTCCCCGCCTATGCCGCGAAAAGCGTCACAGAACGGGCCGAGCTGATGCGCGCGCTGCACCGCGAGATCGTCGCCCATGCCGACGCGCTGGCCGCGCTTCTGACCGCCGAGCAGGGCAAGCCCCTGGCCGAGGCCAAGGCCGAGGTGCTGTCCTCGGCGGCATATGTCCTTTGGTTCGCCGAGGAGGTCCGCCGCGCCCGGGGCGAGGTGATCCCCGCGGCGGTGCCGGGCCGCAAGCTTCTGACCACGCGCCATCCGGTCGGCGTGGTGGCGGCGATCACGCCCTGGAACTTTCCTTCCTCGATGCTGGCCCGCAAGCTCGGCCCGGCGCTGGCGGCGGGCTGCACCGTTGTGGTGAAACCGGCCTCGGCCACGCCCTACAGCGGGCTTGTCTGGGGGCTTCTGGCCGAACGCGCGGGCTTCCCGCCCGGCGTGGTCAACATCGTGACCGGCTCGGCCCGGAAGATCGCCCAGGCCATCATGGAGAGCCCCGAGGTGCGCAAGCTGACCTTCACCGGCTCCACCGAGATCGGCAAGGAGCTGATCCGCGGCGCCGCCGACACGGTAAAGACGGTCTCCATGGAGCTGGGCGGCAACGCGCCCTTCATCGTCTTCGACGACGCCGACCTCGATGCGGCGGTCGAAGGCGCGATGATCGCCAAGTTCCGCAACGCCGGGCAGACCTGCATCTGTTCGAACCGGGTCTACGTGCAGGCGGGCATCTACGACGCCTTCGTCGCGCGGCTGGCCGAGCGCGCGGCGGCGATGAAGGTCGCCCCGGGCCAGGAGCCGGGCGCCGAGCAGGGCCCCATGGTCGACGCCCAGGCGCTGGCCAAGATCGAGGAGCTGGTGGCCGACGCGGTCTCGGCGGGCGGCCGGGTGCTGACCGGCGGCGCGCGCCACGCCCGCGGCGGGCTGTTCTATGCTCCCACGGTGATCGCCGATGCGACGCCCGAGATGCGCGTCACCCGCGAGGAGATCTTCGGCCCCGTCGCCCCGGTCTACCGCTTCGAGACCGAGGAGGAGGCGCTGCGCCTGGCCAATGACACCGAATACGGGCTGGCGGCCTATGCCTATACCCGCGACCTCGCGCGGACCTTCCGGCTGCAGGACGGTCTGGAATACGGGCTGATCGGCATCAACGAGGTGCTGATCGTCTCGCCCGAGGTGCCTTTCGGCGGGCTGAAACAGTCCGGCCTGGGCAAGGAGGGCGGCTGGCAGGGCCTCGATGACTACCTCGAGACGAAATACACCTGCATCGGCGGTCTCGCGTAATTTTCGCACATAAGTTCGTATAGTAAAAATCTCTGGACCGAATCTGAGAGGTCCATTAAAAAAGTTTTACTGAGAGAGGGCGGGCTGAACCGCCCCGCGAAATCAGACGCGCCGCACCCTCCGTGCGCCGCCATTGTCCAACAAGGAGACCTTCCATGCGTCCATGGATGCCCGGCGCGCTGTGCGCCGCGCTGCTGGCGGCTGCGCCGCTGTCAGCGCAAGACGTTCTGACCATCGGGGTGCGGTCCGAGGCCAGTTCCCTCGATCCGCATTGGACCCAGCTGTCCGCCGACCTGCAGGTGCAGGAGCATATCTTCGAGAAGCTCGTGGCGCTCGACAGCGCCTCGCAGCCGGTGCCCGGGCTCGCGGTCTCCTGGGAGCCGCTCGACGAGACCACCTGGGAGTTCAAGCTGCGCGAGGGCGTGCGCTGGCACGACGGCGAAAGCTTCACCGCCGACGACGTGATCTTCACCTTCGACCGGCTGAAGGGCGGCATCTCCGGCGCGCCCGCCTCGCCGGCCTTCCAGCTCGACAAGGGTTCGAAGTCCTGGGAGAAGATCGATGATTACACCATCCATATCACCACCGACGGGCCTTATCCGACCGTCGCCGAGGACCTCGCCATGCTGCCCATCGTGGCCGAGCACGCGGCCCGCGGCGTCACGGAATCTGTGGATTTCAACTCCGGCCAGGCGGCCATCGGCACCGGGCCCTTCCTCTTCGAGGAATACAGCCCCGGCAGCCGAGTCACGGTTAAGAAGAACCCCGGCTGGTGGGGCGGCGAGGTTGCCTGGGACCAGGTCGTCTTCCGCCCTGTGACCCAGGACGCCTCGCGGCTCGCGGCGCTCCTGAACGGCGACGTCGACATCATCGACTACCCGCCCACGGTGGACCTGCCGCAGCTCCGCGAGGATCCCGATTTCACCGTCTCGACGATCCCCTCGGACCGGCTGATCTACCTGATGCCGGGCTACAAGCACGTCGAGCCCTTCATCACCGACAATGACGGCGAGGTCATGGTGCCGAACCCGCTGCGCGACTGGCGCGTGCGCAAGGCGCTGAGCCTGGCGGTCAACCGCGAGGCCATCCGCGACCGGATCATGGGCGGCGCCTCCCTGCCGGCCAAGAACATCGTGCCGCCGGGCTTCTTCGGCTACGTCGAGGAGCTCGAGGCCGATCCCTATGACCCCGAGGCGGCGCAGGCGCTGCTCGAGGAGGCCGGCTACGGCGAGGGCTTCCGCATCACGCTGCACGGTCCGAACGACCGCTACATCAACGACGCCCGCATTCTTGAGGCGGTGGCGCAGATGTGGAGCCGCGTGGGCATCACCACCGAGGTCGACGCCATGCCGCGCAACATCTTCTTCTCGCGGCTGATCCGCGGGGACGAGCTGTCGATGCCGGGCTTCGACGTGCCCGAGTTCTCCATGTCGATGACCGGCTGGGGCACCGTGGCGGGCGAGGCGACCTATACGGTCTCCGGCACGCTCGAGACCTACAACGCCGCGACCGGCGGCGGGAACGGCAACTTCGGGCGCTATTCCAACCCCGAGATCGACGCCCGCTCGGTCCTGGCCAAGCGCACCATCGACCCCGACACCCGGCGCGGCATCCTGCAGGAGGCGATCCGCATCGGCATGGCCGACTACGCCTACATCCCGCTGCACTTCCAGGTGAACAACTGGGCGATGCGCGCGGGCCTCGAGCACCAGCCGCGCACCAACGAGCGCACGCTGGCCACCGAGATCAGCCGCGTCGACTGATCGAAACCAAAGGACGAGGCGAAGAGCATGGCGGAGTTCATCATCAGGCGCGCGTTGCAGGCCCTTCTGGTCCTGCTCGTGATGACCCTTCTGGTGTTCTTCGGCGTGAACGTGATCGGCAACCCGGTCTATATCTTCGCCTCGTCCGAATGCGACCAGGCCTGCCTGACCGCCATCATCGAGGACCTGGGCCTCGACCGGCCGATCTGGCAGCAATATCTGACCTTCCTCGGCAACCTCCTGCAGGGCGACCTCGGGAAGAGCTTCACCCATGGCATCCCGGCGCTGGCGCTGATCTTCGAGCGGCTGCCGGCGACGCTGGAGCTGGCCTTCGCGGCGCTGGTGCTGGCGCTCGGCGCGGGGCTGCCCTTGGGCATCTACGCCGGGCTCCGCCCCGAGGGCTGGGGCGCCAAGCTCATCATGGCCTTCTCCATGGTGGCCTTCTCGCTGCCGGTCTTCTGGATCGGGCTGATCATGATCCTGGTCTTCTCGGTGCAGCTGGGCTGGATGCCCTCGGTCGGGCGCGGCGAGACGGTGGACCTCGGCGGGCTGGAGCTCAGCTTCCTGACGCTCGACGGGCTGCACCACCTGGTCATGCCGGCGCTGACCCTGTCGCTGATCATGATGGCCATGGTGATCCGGCTCGCCCGGGCGGGCATGCGCGAGGTGCTGTTTTCGGATTACATCAAGTTCGCCCGCGCCAGCGGCATCCGTGAAAGCCGCATCCTCGGGGTGCATTTGCTGAAGAACATCCTCATTCCCATCGTCACCGTGCTGGGCATGGAGTTCGGTGGCGTCATCGCCTTCGCGGTGGTGGTCGAGTCGATCTTCAGCTGGCCCGGCGTCGGCAAGATGCTGATCGACGCCATCGCGGTGCTCGACCGGCCGCTGATCGTCGCCTACCTGATCTTCGTCGTCTTCATGTTCGTGATCCTGAACCTCTTGGTCGACATCCTCTATTCCGTGCTCGACCCGCGCATCCGCTTCGGAGGGCAGGAGCGATGAGCGGCGCCCGTCCCATGGCGCCCGCGGGCTCGGCCCGCGACCTCGCGGCGCGCTTCCTCGCCGATCCCGGCGCGGCCCTCGCGCTGGCGGTCTTCCTGGGCTTCTGCCTCCTGGGCTTCGGGGCGCCGCTTTTCGCCCCGCAGAACCCCTATGACCTGACCCAGGTCGACATCCTCGACAGCCTGATGCCGCCCGGCTCGGAAAGCTTCACCGGCATGACCTATTGGCTCGGCACCGACGGGCAGGGGCGCGACATGCTCTCGGCGATGCTCTACGGCATCCGCATCTCGCTGATCGTGGGGCTCTTGTCGGGTCTGCTGGCGCTGGCCTTCGGCACGCTCGTCGGGCTCACCGCCGCCTACCGCAGGGGCTGGGTCGACACGCTCCTGATGCGCATCGTCGATCTGCAGCTCAGCTTCCCGACCATCCTCGTGGCGCTGATCCTCCTGGTGATCCTGGGGCGCGGGGTCGACAAGATCATCTTCGCGCTGGTGGTCGTGCAATGGGCCTATTTCGCCCGGACGGTGCGCGGCGTGGCGCTGGTCGAAAGCGCGCGGGAATATGTCGACGCGGCGCGGGGGCTCAGGCTCGGGGGGCTGCGCATCCTTTTCGGGCACATCCTGCCCAACTGCCTGCCGACCATGCTGGTCGTGGGCACCATGCAGATGGCCATGGCGATCTCGCTCGAGGCGACGCTGTCCTTCCTGGGGCTCGGATTGCCGCCGACGCGGCCCTCGCTGGGCCTCCTGATCGCCAATGGCTTCGACTACCTGCAATCCGGCCGCTACTGGATCTCGGTCCTGCCGGGGCTGGTGCTTCTGGCCATCATCATCAGCGCCAACGTCCTGGGCGACCGGCTGCGCGATGTGCTCAATCCGAAACTCTGAGGGGGCCATGGCACCGGTTCTGGACCTGAAAGCGCTGAACACCGGCTTCTTCACCGCCGCCGGAGAGATCCCGGCCCTGCGCGACGTCTCCTTCTCGCTCGGCCGGGGCGAGATCCTGGGGCTCGTGGGCGAAAGCGGCTCCGGCAAGTCGCTGACCGGCTTCTCGATCACCCGGCTGATCGCCGCGCCGGGGCGGGTCACCGGCGGCGAGGTGCTGCTGCACGGGCAGGACCTGCTGCGCCTCGGCCCCGAGGCGATGCGGCGGGTGCGCGGCGCCAAGGTGGCGATGATCTTCCAGGACCCGATGATGACGCTGAACCCGGTGCTGCGCATCGGCACCCAGATCCGCGACGCGCTTCTGGCGCATGAGCGGCTCGGCCGGGCCGAGGTCCGCGCCCGGGCCATCGCGGCGCTCGACCAGGTGGGCATTCCCTCGCCCGAGGCGCGGCTCAAGGCCTATCCGCACCAGCTGTCGGGCGGGATGCGGCAGCGGGTGGCGATTGCCATCGCGCTCCTGCACGCGCCCGACCTGGTGATCGCCGACGAGCCGACGACGGCGCTCGACGTGACGATCCAGGGGCAGATCCTGGCGCTGGTGCAGCGGCTCTGCCGCGAGCGGGGGACAGCGCTGATCTGGATCAGCCACGATTTGTCGGTGGTGGCCGGGCTCGCCGACCGGATCGCGGTCATGTACGCCGGCCGCATCGTCGAGATCGGCGCGGTGGACGACCTGCTCGATGATCCCGCGCATCCCTATACCCAGGGGCTGATCGCCTCGGTGCCGACGCCGGGGCGGCGGCAGGCGCGGCTGGCGCAGATCCCCGGGCGGATGCCGGCGCTGACCGATCTGCCGCCCGGCTGCGCCTTCGCCCCGCGCTGCCCACGCGCGCAGGCCGCCTGCGAGGCGATGCCCGCCATGACCCCCGCAGGAGAGGGCCGCATGGCCCGCTGCCTCTACCCGCTGACGGGAGGTGCCGCATGACCGGCGAGGTGATCCTGAGGGCCCAAGGGCTGACCCGGCATTTCGGCGGAGAGGGCGACCTGGTGGCGCGCGGGCTGATGCGGCTGGGGCTGGCCAAGCCCCGCCCGGTGGTGCGCGCGGTCGAGGAGGTGAGCTTCGATCTGCACCGCGGCGAGGTGCTGGGCGTCGTGGGGGAATCTGGCTGCGGGAAAAGCACGCTCGGCCGCATGGTCGCGGGGCTACTGCCGCCGAGCGCGGGGCGGCTCGACCTGCCGGGCGGGGTCGCGACGGGGCGCGGCGCGGGGGCTGCGGGGCAGGGCGGTGGGGCCGGGACAGCAAACGGCACCGGGCCCACCGACGCCGACACGCAAGACCGCGGCGCCGCCCTGCCGATGCAGATGATCTTCCAGGACCCCTATGCCTCACTCAACCCGCGCAAGCGCGTGCGCGACCTGATCGGCGAGGCTCCCCGTGTCCACCGCATCGCCAAGCCCGGTGAGATCGGCACCTACGTCCAGGACATGATGGAGCGCTGCGGCATCGACCCGGGCTACCGCGACCGCTTCGCCCATGAGTTCTCGGGCGGCCAGCGCCAGCGCATCGGCATCGCCCGGGCGCTCGCCGTCACCCCCGAGATCCTGGTCTGCGACGAGGCCGTCTCGGCGCTCGATGTCTCGATCCAGGCACAGATCCTCAATCTGTTCATGGACCTGCGCGACGAGTTCGGGCTGACCTATCTGTTCATCTCGCATGACCTCGCGGTGATCGAGCATATCGCCGACCGGGTGCTGGTGATGTATCTCGGGCGGGTTGTCGAAAGCGGGCCGACCGAGGCGCTGTTCTCCGACCCGGCCCATCCCTACACCCGCTCGCTGATCGAGGGCGTGCCGCGGCTCGACCGCCGCCGCAAGGTCTTCGCCCCGATCGAGGGCGACATTCCCTCGCCGCTCGATCCGCCCTCGGGCTGCGCCTTCCATCCCCGCTGCCCGCTTGCCGTGGCGCGCTGCGTGAGCGAACCGCCCGCGCTGCGCGACATGGGGCAGGGCCGCTTGGCCGCCTGCCATCTCGCGGGCGCCCCATCCCAAACCGACGCGACAGACACAGAAGGAGAGACAGCGTGGCCAGCTACACCGACCGGATGAGCCGTTTCCGCAACTCGATCGACGGCAAGGCCGATCTGGTCTTTTTCCCCATGGGGACCGACCTGGACTACCTGACCGGCATTCACCGCGACATCCCCAACTACGGGCGCAACCTGCACCCCGGCATGTGGCTCGAGGGCTGCTGGCTGGCGCCGGGCCGCGAGCCGATCCTGACCCTGCCGCGCATGACCGCCGAGTTCGGCGCCGCCGGCGGCACCGAGGGCATGGACGTCCGGGTGCTGGGCGACTGGGACGACCCGGTGAAGATGGTCTCGGGCATCCTCAAGGACCTGGGCATCGGCGAGGGCGCGGTGATCGCGGTCAGCGACGACGCCGAGGCCGAAAGCCTGATCGAGCTGCAGAAGCTGGTGCCGGGCGTGCGCTTCGCCTCGGGCACCGCGCTGCTGCGCCCGATGCGGGTGATCAAGGACGCCGACGAGATCGAGAAGCTGCGCGAGGCCGGGCGGATCACCGAGGCGGCCTTTGACGCGACGGTCAAGCAGATGAAGATCGGCATGACCGAGCTCGAGGTCGCCGCCGAGATCGACTACCAGATGAAGAAACACGGCTCGCTCGGTCCGTCCTTCACCACCGGGCTCTACAACTCCGGGCCGAACCACCCGCTGAACTTCGGCGACAAGCTCGCCACCTGGCCGCGCAAGCTGACGCCGCCGGTCTCGGTGCTCTTCGACTTCGGCGCGGTGCTCGACGGGATGTGCTACGATTTCGGGCGCACCGTCTCGATCGGCGCGCCGAGCGAGGAGCAGGTCCTGGTGCACCGGCTGATCATGGAAAGCCAGCGCGCCGGCATCGCGGCGCTGAAGGCCGGGGCGACCACCTGCGAGGCGGTCGACAAGGCCGCGCGCGACGTGCTGGTCGATGCGGGCTACGGCGACAAGTTCCGCCACCGGCTGGGCCATGGCATCGGCTGGGACGTGCACGAGCCGCCCTTCCTGACCCATGGCGACGCCACCCCGGTGGAAGAGGGCATGATCTTCACCATCGAACCTTCGATCTTCCAGGAGGTCGGCGTCTCGGCCCGGGTCGAGGACTGCGTGGTCGCCCGCCCCGGCGGCGGCGAGGCGCTGACCACGGGCTTCCAGGAGCTGATCGTCATCGAGTGAGGCTAAACATCCCCCGGGGGGCGGGCCGCGGCCTGCCCTCCGGGGCAGGGACAAAGGAGCGGGGCTCATGATCGATCTCAGCGGGAAGCGGGCGCTGATCACCGGCGGCGGGCGCGGGCTTGGCCGGGCGATCGGCGCGGCGCTGGCCACGGCGGGCGCCCGGATCGAGGTCCTGGACCTGCCCGACACGCTGGCCGCCGCCGCGCTGCCCGAGGGCTGGGGCGCCCATCCGCTCGACCTGACCGACCCCGGCGCCGAGGCGGCGCTGACGCGCGTGCTCGACGGGTTCGGCGGGCTCGACATCCTGGTCGCCAATGCCGGGCGCGTGCCGCCCTGGCGGCGGATCGCGGCGCTGGACCTCGGGGAATGGGACGCGGTCTTCGGGCTGAACGTCCGGGGCGTGGCGCTGTGCCTGAAGTGCGCCGCCCCGCATCTGGCGCGGGCGGAGCAGGGCTCGGCCCTGCTCATGGCCTCGATCAACGGCTACCGGGCGCATCCCGACCAGGCGCTCTACACCGCGACGAAACACGCGGTCCTGGGGCTGGCGCGGGCCGCCGCGCTCGATCTCGGGCGCGAGGGCGTCCGGGTCAACGCGCTGGCGCCGGGCCCGATCCTGACCGAGGCGCTCGAGGGCCGGATCGCCGCCCGCGCCGCCGCCGGGGGGCCGAGCCTCGAGAGCGCGCTCGCCGCGCTCACGGGCGAGACCGCGCTGGGCCGCCTCGCCACCGAGGCCGATGTCGCCCATGCGGCGGCCTTTCTCTCGAGCCCGCTCGCCGCGGGCATCACCGGCATCTGCCTGCCTGTCGAGGCCGGGCTGGCCTGAGCACGCAGAGCTGCCTCCTGTTCCCCTTCAAGACCGCAAGGATTTCCCCGAATGATCGAGTTCTTCTTCAACGCCGCGCCGAACCCCATGAAGGTGGCGCTTTTCCTCGAGGAAAGCGGGCTCGACTACCGCCCCGTGCCGGTCGAGACCAAGCGCGGCGAGCAGCACAGCGCGACCTTCCGCGCGATCAACCCAAACGCCAAGGTGCCGGCGATCCTCGACGCGGGGCAGCCGGTCTTCGACAGCAACGCGATCCTCTTGCACCTGGCCGAGAAGACCGGGCGCTTCCTCGGCGATCCCGCCCGGCGCGGGGAGATGCTATCCTGGCTGTTCTTCATCGCCAGCGGCGTCGGGCCCTACTCGGGGCAATGCGTGCATTTCCGCCATTTCGCCGCCGAGAAGAGCGCCTATGCCGAGAAGCGCTACAGCTACGAGGCGCGGCGGCACTGGGGCATTATCGAGGCCCGGCTCGAGGGCAAGGCCTTCATGATGGGCGAGGATTACACGATCCTCGACATGGCGGTCTGGGGCTGGGCCCCGCGCATCCCCTTCATGCTGGGCGAGGAGGCTATGGCCGAGTTCCCCAACATCGCCCGGCTGATGGAGCGGCTGAACGCCCGCGAGGCGGCCCAGCGGGCGCTGGCGCTGCCGGGGAAGTTCCCCTTCCGCACCGAGATGGACGACGAGGCGGTGCGGCACATGTATCCGCAGATTTTTGCGTGAGGGTGAGGGGCGAGGGCCTGACATTGGAGGGCGGTGGGGCCTGATACTGGAGGGGGCAGCGGGGGCCTGACAGTGGAGGGGCAGCGGGGGCCTGACACTGGATCACGCAGTGGCTGTCTGGACAGCGCGCTTCCCATAGCCACCCACGTCCCTTGCGCCCGAACAGCACCGAAGGTGCCGGGCGCGCGCCGGACCGGCCCTATGGGCCGGCGCTCCTTTGGATGGCGTGCCTAGTTCATCGCTAGCCCTGACCTTGCGGGGATAAAGCGCAAAGCTCTCCCGTCGGCAGCGCCGACCCCCGGTCCGGCGCGCGCCCTCTGGTGTGACGGGTTTCGACCGGGCAGAGGTCTGCTTGAGAGGTGTGGCGAAAGCTCGAGCGTTGCGCTTTCCCAGCGGAATTTCCGATCTCAAGGGGCAAACGCCCGGCCAGCTTCCGCCCATTCTCGCCGACCGTGCCACCTCTTGCGCCCGAATAGCACCGAAGGTGCCGGGCGCGCGCCGGACCGGCCCCTTGGGCCGGCGCTTTTGTGGGCGAAGCGCTTAGATCAGCCCTAGTCCTGACCTTGCTGGGATAAAGCGCCCCGCTCAGAGGGCAGCAGCGCCGGCCCCCGGTCCGGCGCGCGCCCTCTGGTGGGGCGTGTTGTGAGGGTGGTGGCGGCGGCTTCTGCGGGGGGCGTTTGGATGGGCGGTTGCGCCGGCGGGAAGGTCCGACCAGCGCAGCCGTCACGGCCTCGCGCCCCATCCTAGACACCCCCCACAAAAAAGCCCCGGGCCTCTCACGTGAGGCGCCGGGGCGGAGGCCCGGGGCGGCGTGGAGGGCCGCCCGGCGGGGGAGAGCTCAGTCCTTCTCGACCAGGCGGTAGAAGACCAGGTCGGCGCTGGCGCCATGCACGTAGCCCTGGACCTTCTCGGCCATGCCGACCTGCAGGGTCGCCTGGAACATGATCATGAAGGGCGCGGTTTCCTGCACCTCGCGCTGCAGCTCGACATACATCTGCTCGCGCGCCTCGGGGTCGCTTTCGTTCAGCGCCGCGATGGTCTTCTTGTTCATCTCCTCGGGCACCGCCCAGGCGTTGCGCCAAGTGGTGGTGGAGGCATAGCCGTCGTCGGAATTGTCGGCGTTATAGGCAAAGGCCTTGGCGTTGGAATGCGGATCGTTGAAGTCCGGCCCCCAGTAGAGCATCACCGCCTCGTGCTCGCGCGCGCGGTACTTGGTGATGATCGCCGCGGTGGTGCCGGGCACGATCTCGAAGTTGATCCCGGCCTCGGCAAAGCTCGCCTGGATCGACTGCGCCATGTCGGTGAAGGGCGCGAAGTTGAAGACGTCGAGCTCCACGGTGATCGGCAGCTCGACGCCGGCCTCCTCGAGGATCGCCTTGGCCTTCTCGGGGTCGTAGCTGAAGGGCGTCTCCTCGAGCGCGCCGGGGAAGCCCTTGGGCCAGAAGGCCTGGTGGACCTCCATCTGCCCGTCGAGCAGCGTGCTGGTCAGACCCTCGTAGTCGATCAGGTAGCGCGAGGCCTCCCAGAGCGCCTCGTGGGTCAGGCTCTCGGTCTTCTGGTTGTAGGCGATGAAATGCACCACGGCCTGGGGATATTCCCCGACCTCGAAGCCCTCCTCGGGCAGGGCGGCGACCTGTTCGGGGGTCATGTTGCGGGCGATGTCCACATCGCCGTTCTCCAGGAGCAGCTGCTGCGTCGCGGCCTCGGCGACATGGCGGATGATCACCGAGCCGATCTTCGGCCCTTCCTTGTAGTAGTCGGGATTGGCCGTCAGGCGCACCAGCTCCGAGGGACGGTAGGTCTCGAGCTTGAAGGGCCCGGAGCCGGCGGAGTTCTGGTTCAGCCAGGCGTTGCCCATGTCGCCGTCGACCGCGTGTTCGCGCACCAGCGCGCTGTCGACGATCGAGGCCGGCCGGGCGGCCAGCACGTTCATCACGAAGGCAGGCGAGAAGTCGCCGTCGTAGCGCAGCGTGACCTCGCGGCCCTCGCCGGTGACCATCTCCGAGATGTTCTCGGGGGTCCAGCCAAGCTGGGTCAGGATGAAGGCGGGGTTCTTGTTCAGGGTCACGACCCGCTCGAAGGAGAACTTCACGTCCTCGGCGCTGACGGGGTTGCCGGAATGGAAGGTCACGCCCTCGCGCAGGGTGAAGGAGATGCTGCGCGCCTCTTCGTCCATCTCCCAGCTCTCGGCCAGGCCGCCGACGAGCTTGGTGGTGTCCTCGGCGTCGTATTGCACCAGCCGGTCGTAGACATTGGTGGCGATCTCGCTCGAGGTGAACTCATAGGCCTGGGCGGGATCGAGCGCGACGATGTCATCGATGTTCTGCGCCACCACCAGCACGTCGTCGGGGGTCTTGGCCCAGGCCGGCCCCCCGGCGAGCGCCAGCGCGGTCAGCGCGGCGGTCAGGTTTCGGATCAGCACGTTCATCAAGTAGCCTCCTCTGTCGGCTGGCCGCCCGGTGGGCCCGGAATGCGGCGCGGGAAGCGGCGGATGCCGCGGTCGGTAAAATATTTTTACTCTAGTCACGGCGGCCTTTACATTGAAAGAACTTTTGTTCGTAATGCGGACAAATTTCGCGAAAACCCGAGGCACTGCGCGTGGCGGCACCGACACCCCCGATCTCCGAAGGCCCCAGGGCGCGGCACCGCGCCTGGGACGGCGGCACGGCCGTCCTGCGCTTTGCCACGGTGACCGCGCTGACCTTCCTGGGGCTCCTGGCGATCACCTTCTTCATCGGGCGAATCGTGCCCATCGACCCGGTGGTCGCCGTGGTCGGCGACCGCGCCAGCCAGGAGGTCTACCTGGCCACCCGCGAGGCCCTGGGCCTCGACCGGCCGCTGCTGGTGCAATTCGCGATCTACGTCCGCGACGTGGTCACGGGCGACCTCGGCACCTCGCTCACCACCGGGCGGCCGGTGGTCGAGGACCTCAAGCGCTTCTTCCCCGCCACCTTCGAGATGGCGACGCTGGGCATCCTGATCGGCGTGAGCCTCGGCGTGCCCATGGGCGTCACCGCCGCGGCCCGGGCGGGCAGCTGGATCGACCAGGTGATCCGGGTCCTGGGCCTTCTGGGCTACGCGGTGCCGGCCTTCTGGATGGGGCTGGTGGCGCTGGCGGTCTTCTACGCGGGCCTCGGCTGGGTCGGCGGGCCCGGGCGCATCGACATCTTCTACGACGGGGTGGTGCCCACGGTGACCGGCCTTCTGACCGTCGACGCGCTGATCGCCGGCGACTGGCAGATCTTCCGCAACGCGGTCTCGCACCTGGTGCTGCCCTCGGCGATCCTGGGCTTCTTCAGCCTGGCCTATATCGCCCGGATGACCCGCAGCTTCATGCTCGACCAGCTCGGCCAGGAGTTCGTCACCACCGCGCGGGTCAAGGGCGTGAGCCCGCGCGCGGTGATCTGGAAACACGCCTTCTACCCGATCCGGGTGCAGCTGGTGACTGTGATCGGCCTGTCCTACGCGGTGCTGCTCGAAGGCTCGGTCATGGTCGAGATCGTCTTCTCCTGGCCCGGCATCGGCAACTACCTGACCACCGCGCTTCTGCGCGCGGACATGAACGCGGTCCTCGGCGCGACCATCCTGATCGGCACGGTCTTCATCGTGATCAACCGCCTCTCCGACGTGCTCTACCGCGTCTTCGACCCGAGGAGCCGCTGATGGCGCGCCTGCATCTCTGGCTGACCGACGATGCGCCGGCCTCGCGCTGGCAGGCCCAGGCGGGGCAGGCCTTCCGGGTGGCGCGCAGTTTCGCGCGCTCGCCGCTCGCCATGCTCGGGGCGCTGATCATCCTGGTCCTCGTGGTCACCGCGCTTTTCGCGCCCTGGCTCGCGCCTTACTCGCCGGTCGGCCAGAACCTCGGCGAGCGGCTCCTGCCGCCGAGCTGGGCGCATTGGATGGGCACCGACGAGCTTGGCCGCGACATCCTGAGCCGGGTGATCCACGGCACCCGCATCACGCTGCTGATCGTGGTCATGGTGGCGCTGATCTCGGCGCCCATCGGCCTGGTGATCGGCGCGGTCGCGGGCTATTTCGGCGGCTGGACCGACCGGGTGCTCATGGCGATCACCGATGTCTTCCTGTCGCTGCCGAAGCTGATCATGGCGCTGGCCTTCGTGGCCGCGCTGGGGGCCGGGCTGCAGAACGCGATCATCGCCATCGCGGTGACCTCCTGGCCGGCCTATGCGCGCATCGCCCGGGCCGAGACCCTGACCTTCCGCAACTCCGAGTTCATCTCGGCGGTGACGCTGCAGGGGGCCTCGAGCCTGAGGGTCATCAGCCTGCATGTGATCCCGCTTTGCATGTCCTCGACGATCATCCGGGTGACGCTCGACATGGCGGGCATCATCCTGACCGCCGCGGGCCTGGGGTTCCTCGGGCTCGGGGCGCAGCCGCCCCTGCCGGAATGGGGGGCGATGATCTCGCGCGGGCGCAGCTTCATCCTCGATCAATGGTGGGTGGCGACCATGCCGGGCTTTGCGATCATCGTGGTCTCGCTGGGCTTCTGCTTTTTGGGCGACGGGCTGCGCGACGTGCTCGATCCGCGCCAGAGAGAGGGCCGATGACCGAACCGCTGCTCAGCGTGAAGAACCTGCGGGTGGAGTTTCCCGGCCCGCGCGGCCCGGTCGAGGTGGTGCGCGGGGTCTCCTTCGATCTCGGCCGCGAGCGGCTGGGCATCGTGGGCGAATCGGGTTCGGGCAAGTCGCTGACCGCCCGGGCGCTTCTGCGGCTGATCCCGCCGCCCGCGCGGGTCCGGCAGGAGGCGCTCCGCTTCGACGGGATGGACCTGGCCGCCATGTCCGAGCGCCAGATGCGCCGGGTGCGCGGGGCGCGGATCTCCATGGTGATGCAGGATCCGAAGTTCTCACTGAACCCGGTGATGACCATTGGCAGCCAGATCGCCGAGGCGCTGCGCGTACATGGCACCCTGCCGCGCGGGCAGATCCGGGCGCGGGTGATCGAGATGCTGACCCAGGTGCGCATCCACGACCCCGAGCACGTCATGGGCCTCTACCCGCACGAGGTCTCGGGCGGCATGGGCCAGCGGGTGATGATCGCGATGATGCTGATCCCCGAGCCCGACATCCTGATCGCCGACGAGCCGACCTCGGCGCTCGATGTGAGCGTGCAGGCGCAGGTGCTCGACCTGATCGAGACGATGATCGCGCGCAACGGCATGGGGCTGATCCTGATCAGCCACGACCTGAAGCTGGTGGCGCGCTACTGCGACCGGGTGCTGGTGATGTATCGCGGCGAGGTGGTCGAAGCGCTGGAGGCCGGGCGGCTCGACGCGGCGGCGCATCCCTATACCCGCGGGCTGCTCGAGTCGGTGCCGCGGATGAACGAGACGCGGCGGCTGCTGCCGGTGCTCGACCGGGCCTGGGACACCGAGGGGAGGGGGACATGAGCGCCGCGCTGGAGATCTCCGGGCTGAGCGTCCGCTACGGCCGCAGCACCGTGGTGCGCGAGGTCTCCTTCTCGGTGGCCGAGGGCGAGAGCTACGCGCTGGTCGGCGAAAGCGGTTCGGGCAAATCGACGATCCTGCGCGCCGTGGTCGGCATGGCGCGCGACATCAGCGGCACGATCCGGCTCTCGGGCGAGGCGCTCGAGGGGCCCCGCGGGCGCGGCTTCGCGCGGCACTGCCAGATGGTCTTCCAGGACCCCTATGCCTCGTTGCATCCCCGCCGCACGGTGGACGCGGCGCTGAGCGAGCCGCTGGTGATCCATGGCATCGGCACGCGGGCCGACCGCGCCGACCGGGTGATCGAGATGATGCGGGCGGTGGGCCTCGACGAGCGCTTCCGCTTCCGCTTTCCGCACCAGATGTCGGGCGGCCAGCGCCAGCGCGTGGCCATCGCCCGGGCGCTGATGCTCGACCCGAAGCTCCTGCTTCTGGACGAGCCGACCTCGGCGCTGGACGTCAGCGTGCAGGCCGAGATCCTGAATCTCCTGGTGCGGCTCCGCGAGGAGCGCGGGCTGACCTATGTGCTCGTGACCCATGCCTTGCCGGTGGTGGGCTTCATGTGCGACCGGCTCGGGGTGCTGCGCAAGGGTCGCATGGTCGAAGAGGCCGAGGCGGGGCAGTTGCGCGAAGGGCGGTTTTCCGATCCCTACGCGCAGGAGTTATACAGGTTCAGCCTGGGCGCCGGGGAGCGGCAGGGACAGGCCGGCTGAGCGGCCGGGACGGCGGGCGCGGCGGGCGCCAAGGGGGGGAGGCAGAGAGATGGGCATCAGCCTGGAGGATCTCGAGGCGCAGATCGGCACGACGATCCGCACCCGGCGGCAGAAGCTCGACCTGACGCTGCAGGCGGTCTCGGAGGCGGCGGAGATCTCCACCGGCTACCTGAGCCTGATCGAACGCGACAAGGCCACGCCCACGCTGACAACGCTGGCGCGCATCGCCCGGGCGCTGGGGGTGGGCATCGATTTCTTCATCGCGCGGCCGCAGCCGGTGGACTGCATCACCCGCGGCGCCTCGCGGGTGCAATTCATGTTCGGCGCGGTGCCGGTGCGCTACGAGCGCCTGGGCGCGGTCTTCCCGGGCAGCGAGCTGTCCTGTTTCGTGGTGACCATCGAGCCCGGCTACCGCTCCGAGGAGGTCACCCACGCGGGCGAGGAGACCTTCTACGTGCTCTCCGGACGGCTGGAATTCACGCTCGAGGGCGAGTGCATGACGCTCGAGGAGGGCGACAGCGCGCATTACGACGCGACGCGGAAGCACGGCTGGGCGAACCCCTTCGAGGCGCCGGTGCGGGTGCTCTGGACCGGGACGATTGATCTGTTTGGCGATCGGGTGGGGACGATTGTTTGAGGGGTGGTGGGGTGGCTGGTGGCTGTTGGTGAGCTGGGCGGCTTCCGTTGGCACCGAAGAAGTCGGGTCCGTCGCCCCGGAATCCCTAAGAAGAACCGCCGACAACCAACGCCTCCCTCTTACACGCCCTACTCTTACGTCCAGACCTCAGCAAACTTGCCAACGCCCCCTTCTTGCGCCCGAATAGCATCGAAGATGCCGGGCGCGCGCCGGACCGGCCCCTTGGGCCGGCGCTCTTGTGGGGAAGCGCATAGATCGTCGCTAGCCCTGACCTTGTTGAGATAAAGCGCCTTGCTCTCAGGTCAGCAGCGCCGACCCCCGGTCCGGCGCGCGCCCTCTGGTGGCGCGGGGTTGAGAGGGCGGAGGGCGGTGGATCGGAGGCGCAACGCCAAGCAACCGGACCTTGCCCTCTCAACCTGTTCACCAGTCTCCGGAGCTGTCTCCCAAACCCCGTCTCACCTTCGGCCGATCCGTCGAAACCTCGCGCTTCTTGCGTCCGAATAGCACCGAAGGTGCCGGGCGCGCACGGATCGGCCCGATGGGCCGGCGCTCATTGGGATGGCGTGTTTAGCTCACCCCTAGCCCTGACCTTGCCGGGATAAAGCGCTTAGCCCGGAGCTCAGCAGCGCCGGCCCCCGGTCCGGCGCGCGCCCTCTGGTGGGGCGGGTTGAGAGGGAGGAGGGCGTCAAGCCAAATCTCACACCACCCCGGCCCGCGTCGCCGCCCGATGCGCGGGCCCGCTCAGATCCTGCGCCGTCACCGCCAGCCGCTCGGGCGTGTAATACCCCGCCTCGTGCAGGATGTTCATCGTCGCGACCAGCGCGCCATCCCGCCGGATCGGCAGGTTGATCACCGAGGCGCAACCGAGGCGGCCGATCAGCTCGGCGTCGGGGAAGACCGCGGCGATCTCCTCGAGGGTGTTGGCGACGAAGCTCCGGCCCTCGCCGTGGACCTGCCGGAACCAGGCGTTCATCTCGATGGGCTTGGTGCCCGAGGTCGGGTAGTTCTCCGGGTCCGAACTATAGGCCCGGCGCGCCAGCATGGCCTGCATGTCCACGGTCATCACGGTGAAGAGCTTCGCGCCGACGCTGCCGCGCACCAGGGTGTCGAGCGCGGCCCAGGCGGCCTCGGGGCGCTCGGCGGCGGCCAGGTCGGCGTCGAAGCGGGTAAGCTGAGCCGCGCTCGGGGTCATGGCATCTCCTTGCGGCAGAGCGCCGCGATCTCGGCGTGGGTCGCGATATGGATGTCGCCCCGCGCCCTCGCGTGGCGCAGAAGTGCGTCGAGGATTCCGATGCGCGAGCGGTAGCCGATCACGAAGGGATGGAAGGTGAGCTGGCAGAGCCCGCCTTCCTCGGCGGCGCCGTCGAGCTCGCGGCGGAAGACCTCGAAGACCTGATCGGGCGAAAGCGTCGGCCGGGTCGGCGGCTGACGGTTGAACAGCAGGTAGACCGCGTCGTCGCGCACCCAGTCGACCGGGATCTCGACGAGCCCGCTGCGCCGCCCCTCGGTGAGCAGCTCGTAGGGCGTGTCATCCGCCATCATCGAGCTGTCATAGGCAAAGCCCGCCTCGGCGACGAGCCGGATGGTCGCGGGACTGAGGTCCCAATGGGCGGCGCGGTGGCCCAGGGGGCGCTGGCCGGTGATCTCGGTCAGCGTGTCGCGGGCGCGGCTGAGGAGGCGGCTCTCCTCGCTCTCGGTCAGCGTCGAGGTGTTCTCGTGGATCCAGCCGTGCACGCCGATCTCATGGCCCTCTGCGACGATGCGGCGGGGCTCCTCGGGGTCGATCAGCGCGGCGACGGCGGGCATGAAGAAGCTCGCCTTGGCGTCATGCGCGGCCAGCACCTTGAGGATGCGCGGCACGCCCGCCCGGCGGCCGTATTCGCCCCAGCCGAGCCGCCCCGGCGCGCTGCCGCCGCCACCCATCTCGAAGGTCTCGTGGTCGCAGTCGAAGGAGAGCGCCAGCGCCGCCCGCGCACCCCCCGGCCAGGCGCGGGGCAGGAGGCGCGGGCCTGCGCGCACCAGGTCCACCGCGCCGCGCCAGCGGGCCTCGGGCCAGTCCTGCGGGGCGGGCGCGCTCATCCGCGCAGCACCTTGCCGAAGAAATCGCGCGCGCGGTCGCTTTCGGGCGCGTCGAAGATCCGCGCGGGCGCGCCGGTCTCCACCACGCGGCCCTTGTCCATGAAGACCACCTTGGAGGAGACCTCGCGCACGAAGGCCATTTCGTGGCTCACGAGCAGCATGGTCATGCCCTCGCGGGCAAGCCGGCGGATCGCGTCCAGCACCTCGTTGACCAGCTCGGGGTCGAGCGCCGATGTCACCTCGTCGAGCAGCAGGATGTCGGGCTTCAGCGCCAGCGCCCGGGCGATGGCGACGCGCTGCTGCTGGCCGCCCGAGAGCTCGTCGGGATAGGCGCCCGCCTTGTCGGACATGCCGACCAGCGCCAGAAGCTCCATGGCCTCCTCCTCGACCTCGCGGCGGTTGCGGCCCTTCACCTTGGTCGGCGCCAGGGTCACGTTGCGCAAGACGTTCATGTTCTGGAACAGGTTGTACTGCTGGAAGACGATGGCCATGCGGTCGCGCGCGGCCTTCAGCGCCCGGCCCGAGCGGTAGTCGATCGAGGTGCCGTCGACCTCGACCGAGCCGCGGCTGACCGGCGTCAGCCCGACCAGGGTGCGCAGCACGGTGGACTTGCCCGAGCCCGAGGGCCCCACCAGCGAGACGACCTCGCCGCGGTCGACCTCGAAGGCGATCCCGTGCAGGACCTCAAGGGCGCCGTATTTTGCGTAGACGTCGTTGACTGCGAGGTGTGGCAAGGCGCCCCTCCAGATATTGGCCCAGCAGGCTGAGCGGGAATGACATGGCGAAATAGCACAGCGCGATGGTCCCATAGACCAGCACGCCGGAATAACCCTGGTTGTTCAGCTCCTTGCCGCGGAAGGTCAGCTCGAAGACGCCGATCTGGCTGACCAGCGCGGTGTCCTTGATGAAGGAGACCGAGAAGGCCAGGGCAGGCGGCAGGATCACCGGCCAGGCCTGCGGCAGGATGGTGTGCCACATGGTCTGCAGGTGGCTCATGTTCATCGCGCGGGCGGCCTCGATCTGGGTGTGCGGCACCGACTCGATGCCGCCGCGGATGATGTCGGCGGTATAGGCGATGGCGTAGATGCAGATCGAGATCACCGCGATGGTGAAGAGCGAGGTGTCGCTCGAGACCGTCTGGATGAAGAAGAGCACCAGGTAGATGACCACCAGGAAGGGGATGCGGCGGAAGACCTCGACATAGAGGATGCAGAGCACCCGGAGCGGCACCGCCCAGCGGCCCGGCGCGGTGCGCAGCATGACCAGCGCCAGCGCCAGGGCGAAGCCCACGAGGCAGCCCAGAAGCGTCATCGACAGGGTCATCAGCGCGGCATTGCCCAGGAGCGCGAGGTTGGCCCAGGTGAAGAACTCGGGCATCTGCGAGAGGATACGCTCCATGGCTCAGAAGATCCGCGCCTTGACCCGGAAGGCCCAGCGGCCCACCAGGGCGAGCCCGAGGCTCGCGATGAAGGTCAGCACGACATACATGACCGCGATCACGGTGAAGTATTCGAGCCAGCGATAATTGACGGTCGAGAGGTTGATCGCCTGGCCGGTCAGCTCGTCGACGCCGATCACCGCGCCGACCGAGGTCCCCATGACCAGGATCACGATGAAGAAGTTGGCGAGTGCCGGGTAGATCGACTTGGCGATATGCGGGACCACGATGTAGCGGATCTTCTGCACCGGGCTCATGCCCAGCGTCTCGCCGGCCTCCATCTCGGTGCGGCGCACCGACAGGAAGCCCGCGCGCAGGATCATCGTCAGATAGGCCCCGGCGTTCAGCGTCAGGCCGATCAGCACGCAGGCCTCGTTCGACCAGCGGATGCCGAACTCGGGCAGGCCGAAATAGAGGAAATAGATCTGGATCAGGGCCGGGGTGTTGGTGATGAAGACCACGTAGAGGTTGACCAGCCAGCGCAGCGGCCAGGGTCCGTAGGTCTTGATCGCCGCACCCAAGAGGCCCACCAGCGCGCCCATGGTAAAGGCGAAGACACCCAGCTGGAGCGTCAGCCAGGCCCCTTCGAGAAGGGCGTCGAAATTGCGCCAGACGACGTTGAACTGAAACGTGTAATTCATGCCACTGCTCGGAGGCGGAGCCCCGGCGCGCCTGCGCGCCGAGGCCCCTTAGTGTCGGATCAGAACCAGGGGTCCGGCGTCACTTCGCGCAGCATCGGCGCGCCGTAGTTCTCTTCCCAGACGGCATTGACCGCGCCCGAGGAGTGCAGGTCGTAGAGGATGATGTTCAGCACCTCGGTGAGGTTGTCGTTGCCCTGGCTCACGCCAAGCGCGCAATAGGCCACGAAGATCGGTTCTTCGACGACGCGCCAGTTCACGTCCTCGAAGTTCTCGGTGAAGCCCATGAAGAAGTCGATGTTCTCGACGATGGCATCGGCCCGGCCCTGGGCCACGAGGCGCACGGTGTCGGCGATCGTGTCCACCAGCTCGAGCTCGGCCTCGGGCATGTTCTCCTCGATCCAGCCGACGGTCCAGTTGCCGCGCATGTTGGCGAGCGTCACGCCCTCGGTGTTGAAGTCTTCCCAGCTGTCGCCCTCGATCTTGTCGGTGGCAAGCACGGCCAGCACCTCGGTGTGCAGCGGCACCGTGTAGTCGATCAGCTTGGCGCGTTCGGAGTTGCGGGTCAGCGCGCCCATGGAGACGTCGATCCGGTCGGAGACCAGGAAGGGCACGCGCTGGGCGGTCTCGGTGGGCACCCATTCGACCTCGACGCCAAGCGCCGCGGCGATGCGGGTGCCGATCTCGATGTCGAAGCCTTCCCATTCGCCGCTGTCGTTGCGGGTGCTCATGTTGGGGAAATTGGGGTTGATGCCGATGCGGATGGTGCCGTCGGACAGGATGTCCTCGAGCGATTTCGCCTGGACGGCGGTGCCGCCCGTGACGGCCAGTCCCAGCGCCGTGACGCCGGCCATGAACCAGGTCTTCATCTTGGTGTCTCCCGTTGGATGCGGCCGTTGCGGGCGCAGACCCGGGCCGACCTCTTATGTGCGATATGCGGACTTTTGTCCGCTAGTGAGCTTGGCGAAGGCAGGGCGGGCGGTCAATTGATTTTTTGGGCGGGCCGGGTGGCGCGGTGGCGCTTGGGCTTGGGTGGCTGGCGGCGTGGGTGCTTAAGGCGCTGAAAAGCCGGTGCTATTCCCGGCACCACCGCAAGTTGGACAGGGAGGTTGACGTGTCCGGAGAAACGAACAATCATCCCGCAACCGACCGCTTTCCGCACATCAGTTCGCAAATGGAGGCCCGCATGGCCCATTCTCTCGACCGGACACCGCTCGCTTCGGGCCTTTCCGTCTCGCGCATCGTCACCGGTCTCTGGCAGATGGCGGACCAGGAGCGGGACGGCAAATCCTACGACCTCGACGCCGCCGCCGAGGCGCTGGCCGACTACGCCCGCGAGGGCTTCGACACCTTCGACATGGCCGACCACTACGGCAGCGCCGAGATCGTCGCGGGCCGCGCCCGGCGCATCCTCACCGCCGAGGGCCGCGCCGCGCCGGTGATCCTGACCAAATGGTGCCCCGAGCCGGGGCCGATGGACCTCGGCACCGTGCGGGCCGGGGTGGAACGCGCGCTCGCGCGGCTCGACATGGACCGGATCGACGTCATGCAGTTCCACTGGTGGCAATACCAGTCGCCGGAATACCTCGATGCGCTCGAGGGGTTGATGCGGCTGCGCGAGGAAGGGCTGATCGGCCATATCGGCCTGACGAATTTCGACGCCCAGCACCTGCGGCTGGTCCTGAAGCACGGGATCGAGGTCACCTCGAACCAGGTCTGTTTCTCGCTGCTCGACCGCCGCGCGGCGGGCGATCTGAGCGCGGTCGCCGAGGAGCATGGTGTGGGCCTTCTGGCCTTCGGCACGCTTTGCGGCGGCTTCCTCTCGGACCGCTGGCGCGACGCGCCCGAGCCTCAAGACATCCCCGATTGGTCGCGGATGAAATACAAGCGCTTCATCGACACCACCGGCGGCTGGGCGCGCTTCCAGGCGCTGATGGGGGCGCTGGGCGGCGTGGCCGACAAGCACGGCGTCTCGGTCTCCAACGTGGCGAGCCGCTGGGTGCTGGATCACGCCTCCGTGGCGGGCGTGATCGTCGGCGCGCGGCTGGGCGAGAACAGCCACCGCGCCGACAACGCCCGGCTCATGGGGCTGCGCCTCGACACCGAGGACCGCGCGGTGATCGCCGAGGCCACCGAGGCGCTGACCCCGGTGCCGGGCGACTGCGGCGACGAATACCGCAAGCCGCCCTTCCTGACCGCCTCGGGGGACCTGTCGCACCACATGGCGGCGCTGCCGCCGGTCATGGCGACCGGCCCGTCGCCGGCACGGCCCGAGCGCACAATCGCCGAAAGCGGCTCGGTCTGGGAGGCCAAGGCGGGCTTTGCCCGGGCCATCCGCAAGGGCAAGCGCATCCTGGTCAGCGGCACCACCGCGACCGATCCCGCGGGCGCGCCCGTGGCTCCGGGCGACGCCGAGGCGCAGGCGGTCTATATCCTCGACAAGATCACCGGGGCGATCACCTCGCTTGGCGGCGCGCCAGAGGACGTGCTTCGGACCCGGATCTACCTCACCCGCGAGGCCGACTGGCCCGGCGTCTCGGCGGCCCATGCGCGGGCCTTCGGCGCGGTGCGCCCGGCCAACACGCTGATCGTCGCGGATGAGCTGATCGGCGACTACCTGGTCGAGATCGAGGCCGAGGCCGAGCTGGACTAGCCCGCGCGGGCGCGGCTCAGCCGCAGCCCCAGCAGCACCAGCACGCCCAGGATCACCGAGGCGAAAGTGCCGATCACCGCGATGGCCGAGACCACCGGCGCGTAATTCGTCGCGACCCGGCTGAAGAGCCATTCCGGCAGCGTCGTGTCGGCCCCGGTGGTGAAGATCGACAGCGGCAGGTTCGACCAGGACAGCAGGAAGGCGAAGAGCCCGCCCGAAATCAGCCCCGGCGCCAGGTGGGGCAGGGTGACCTCGCGCAGGACCTGCCAGCGCGAGGCGCCGAGGTCGCGCGCGGCGTCCTCCTGCGCGGGGTCGTAGCCGAACAGCCGGATCGAGATCACAAGGGTCACGATCGGCAGGATCCAGACCATATGGGCGAAGATCGCGGTCTTCCAGCTGGGCGGGATGCCGAGCGCGGAATAGAACATCAGGAGCGCCAGCCCCAGCACCGGCTGCGGAAAGAAGATCGGCAGCACCACGGCCTTCTGGTAGATCGAACGCCCGCGCCAGTCGTAGCGCGCGAAGGCCATGGCCCCGAGCGCCCCGAGGATCACCGAAAACAGCGTCACGCAAAGCGCCACCTTCAGCGACACCAGGTGCAGGGTCAGCGTCTCCTGCTGGGAAAAGGTGTCGGTATAGGCGCCGACCGACCAGGTGCGATGCGGGAAGCGCATGTAGCGGGTGTTGGCGAGGCTCGCCAGCACCACCGAGAGGATCGGCATGTAAAGGAGCGCCAGGATCAGCGTCAGCCAGAGCGAACGGAGAAGTCGGGGCAAGGCTACCTCCGGATGAGCTTGTTGAGGTCGATCCGCGCCAGCGCCGGGAAGACCACCAGCGCCGTCACCGCGACCACTAGCATGGTCAGCGCCGCGCCCATGGGCCAATCCTGCGCGTAGGAGAAGCGCTGCTCGATCGCGCGGGTCACCACGCTGATCGCCTGGCCGCCGAGGATCGCCGCCTCGGCATTGGCGCCGACGCAGAGGACGAAGGTCAGGAGCGCGCCGATGATCAGCCCCGGCATGGCGAGCGGCAGCTCGACCTCGCGCAGGATCTGCCAGCGCGAGGCGCCGAGGTCGCGTGCCGCGTCGCGCCGGTCCTGCGGGATCAGCGCCACGCCCAGCAGAAGCGGAAACAGCATGAAGGGGAAATGCACGTAGACCATGCCCAGGAAGACCCCGAGCTTGGTGTTCAGCACCGTGCCGATGTTGACGTCGAAGAGAGCCCGCAGGCTGCCGGCAAGGATGCCGCCGCCGGGCATGAGGAACAGCGACATGCCGAAGAGCCGGACGCTTTCGGAGACGAAGATCGGCACCGCGATCAGCCCGGTCAGCACCGCCGCGCCGCGCCCGGCGAGCTGGTGCAGCATCTTCGCGGTGGGCCAGGCCAGGAGCGCGCAGGCCAGCGTCGTGGCCACCGCCCCGGTGATCGACCAGAAGAACGGCGGGCCGTAGCCCTCGGTGAAGGCGGCGCGGTAGTTGGTGAGCGTCGTCTCGGCGGTCAGCGCGAAGGTGCGCGGCTCCATCAGGCTGTACCAGGCGACGATGCCGATGGGCGTGGCGAAACCCGCCAGCAGAAACAGCGCCACCGGCAGGGCGAAGAGATATCCGGTGCGCCCCGGGCTCATTCGGCCACCCAGTGCGCGGCCTCGGGGGCAAAGCTCACCCGGGCCGTGGCGCCGGGGCGGATCTGGGTCTCGGCGGGCAGTTCCGCGATCATCAGCCCGGCGGGGCTTTCGAGGTGCAGCTGCACCCGCGAGCCCAGGCGGAAGACCTCGGCCACGCGGGCCGCAAAGCCGGGCGCGCCGGTCTCGGTGCCCTCCTCGAGGCGCAGCGCCTCGGGGCGCAGCACCACGTAGCCGTCGGGCGTGCCGGGCAGGGGCAGGTCCAGCTCGGGCAGGCGGCCCTCCGCGACCTTGAGGATGTTCACCTCGCCCATGAAGCTCGCCACGAAGCGGCTGTCCGGGCGGCCGTAGATTTCGGCCGGGCTGCCGACCTGCACCAGTTGGCCGTCGCGCATGATGCCGATGCGGTCGGACATCACCATGGCCTCTTCGAGGCTGTGGGTGATGTAGACGAAGGTCCGCCCGGTGCGCTTCTGCAGCGCGCGCAGCTCGACCTCCAGCGTCTTGCGCAGCCGGTAGTCGAGCGCCGAGAGCGGCTCGTCGAAGAACAGGATCTCGGGCTCGGAGGCCAGGACGCGGGCCAGGGCCACGCGCTGCCGCTCGCCGCCCGAGCATTGCGTCACCGGCTTGTCGAAATACTCCGCGCCGAGCCGCACCAGCTCGAGCAATTCGCGGGCGCGGGCGTCGCGCTTGGCCTTGGCGATGCCGCGCATCTTCAGCGCGAAGCCGACGTTCTCGCCCACGGTGCGGTGATCGAAGAGCGCCAGCGACTGGAAGACCATGGCGGTCGGGCGCTTGTTCGGCGCAAGCCGCGTGATGTCGCGCCCGCGCAGGAGAAGCTGCCCCTCGGTCGGCTGGTCGAGCCCCGCGAGGATGCGCAGCAGCGTCGTCTTGCCGGAGCCCGAGGGCCCGACGATCGTGAAGAACTCGCCCTCCTCGATGTCGAGAGACACCGAGGAAAGCGCCTGGAGAGAGCCGAAGGACCGGCTCAGCCCCTGGAGGCTGAGCGCGGCTTGGCCCAGAACGGGTCGGCTGTCTTGCGTCATCGAGAGGTCAGCCGCGATCACGGATGGCCGCCGAGTAGATGTCGTAGAGGCGGTCGTAATCGGGCACGATGTCGAATTCGACCGCATTGGCGATGCGCTCGTCGAACTCGTCCCACTGGATCGCGTTCAGCTCGTCGGCGCTGAACCGGCCAAGCACCTCGTCCTGGGCCATCTGGCTCACCGGCTGCAGGTTTCCGTTGCCGCGGGCCACGATCTCGGCGGCGTCGGGCGTGGTGATCCATTCCAGGAAGTCGAAGGTCGCCTCCTTGCCGGCGGGATTGGCCACGGCGGAGTTGAGCTCGATCCAGTTGATCCCGCCCTTGCCGTCGGCCGGGCCGGAGTTGGGGGTGATGGCGTAGATATTGGTCGCCCCCTCGGCGCGGGCCGAGCTGGCGGTATAGGTGCCGCCGGTGAAGTAAAGGTCGATCTCGCCGTTGAGCATCGCCAGGTTGAGCTGCACGAAGTCGGTGGTGATCATCTTGGCGTTGTTGATCCAGGCCCGGGCGGTGTCCTCGAACTTGGCGTAATCGGCCTCGGTCTTGGGCTTGAAGGGGTGGATGCCCGCGCCCATGCAGATGTCCATGACGTTCCAGTCCTCATAGGCGAGGATGCCGTAGCGCCCGGCGAAATCGGGGTTGTTGAAGAGATCCCAGCCTTCGTCCTTGGCCATGGCGGGCGAGATCACGTCGGAGTTCACCACGAAGTCGAAGGTCTCGAAGCGCTGCACCACGCCGAGGAGGTTCTCGCCGTCCTTCGACAGCGCCCAGTCGTAGGGCATGGCGAACTTCTCGAACATCTGGGCATAGAGCGGCTCGAAGCGGTCGCGGGGCAGGGCGTAGATCAGATCCTCGGGATACATGATCTCGCGGGCCCAGGGGTTGTTGAGGTTGATGAAGTTCCAGACCGAGGTCTCGCCCGCGCGCAGGCGGTTCACCGAGGTCGGGTCCGAGATGTGGATCTCGTAGCGGATCGGCACATCGGTCTGGCTGCGCCACATGTCGAGCAGGCGGGGGTCGGCATAGGCGTCCCAGGTCAGAAGCGCGATGCCGTCGTCCTGGGCAAGTGCGGCGCCGGGCAGGCCGCTTGCGGCGAGGCCGGCGGCCATGCCGCCCAGCACGCTGCGGCGGGACATTCCTCCGGCACCGGGGCGGCGCAGGGTCTGGGGCAGTCTGGGTCGTTGGGCGGTCATCTTCATCCTCCTTGTTCGTATAGCGAACTATTGATCGTTATGCGGACAAATTCAAGCATGGAGACGCGCCGCGCGGCGGCTCAATAAGCCGCTGCATAGCGTTTCAGAATCTCCGCTTCGGGCAGGTCGGCGACCTCGCCCGCCTCGAAGCGCTTGTGGTCGAGGTAAAGCGCGATGAAGCCCTCGGGATACCAGCCCGCCACCTCGGGCGCGGTCTCGAGAAGATCGAGCGCCTCGGGCAGGCTGCGGGGCAGCGGGCGGATGCCCAGTTCGGCCAGCGCCTCGGGCGACATCTCCGAGAGGTCGCCCTCGGTCGGCTCCGGGCAGGGCAGCCCGGCCTCGACGCCCGCGGCGGCGGCATGGACCAGCGCCGAAAGCGCCAGCCAGGGCGAGGCGGCGGCGTCAGCGGCGCGGTATTCGTAGTTGAACTGCCGCGCGCGCTTGTCCGGCGCGTCGCTGGAGGTCGGGCAGATGCGCAGCCCCGCCTCGCGGTCCTGCACGGCGAGATTGGCGAAAGAGGCGCTCCAGCGGTGCGGCTGAAGCCGCGTGTAGCTGGGCACCGAGGGCGCGGTCAGGGCGCAGATCGCGGGCATATGCGCGACGATTCCGGCGGCGGCCTGTCCGGCGATGCGGCTCAGCTCGCAGGGGCCCTCGGGGTCGAAGGTCGCGGGATGGCCCTCGGCGTCCCAGAAGCTCAGGTGGATATGCACGCCGTTGCCCACCGTTTCCGGGTCCGGGCAGGGCGTGAAGCTGGCAGTCTCGCCGCGGGCGCGGGCCACGGCGCGGATGATCTCGCGGAGTGCGATGGCCTCGTCGGCGGCGCGCAGCGCGGGCTGCGGCGGCAGGGTCACCTCGAACTGGCCGGGCCCGTATTCCCGCAAGAGCGAATCCGGCCGCAGCCCCGCGCCATGCAGCGCCCAGAGCATGTCCTCGAGCGCGCCCTGCGCGCGGTGGAAGCCGGCCAGGGAAAAGCCGCTGTCCCCGGCGTGGTCGGGCAGGATGAACTCATGCTCGAAGCTGGCCATGACGCTCAGGCCGCTCGCCGCCTCGAAGCGCGCGAGTGCTGCGGAAAGGTGCTGGCTCAGGCAGGCCATCCAGGGGCTGCCGTCGCGCGCGGTGACATGGCCCAGCGTCAGCCGCAGGTCGGGGCCCGCGGGCATCGGCGCGGTGAAGCTGCGCTTGGGGTCCGGGCGCAGCAGCATGTCGCCGGTCGAGCCATAGGGCGAGGGCGCGATGCCGTCGAAACAGGTGATCTGCGCGTTGGTCGGCGTCCAGCCGACGCCCGAGCGGCAGCGCGCCTCGAGATCGGCGGCCGCGAAGCCCTTGCCGCGCAGCTGTCCGGCCAGGTCGGACAGGCCGGCCATATGGATGGGCAGGGGCATGGTCTCTCCTGATCGCCGCTTGTCTCCTTCCGTCATTTCTGAACAAATGTCCGAAATACGCAATGATTTTCCGGGGGTTTGGCCCGGAGTGCCGCGAGGAGCGCCCATGCCCAGCCCCTTCCTGTCGACCGAGAGCCGCGAGATCCCGATCGAGCCCGCGCGCGCCGCGCTGCTCTTTGTCGACGTGCAGAACTATTGCCTGCACCCCGAGGGCGGCGAGGTGCAGGAGGCCGACGCCGAGGAGCGCGAGAGCCTGCATCTGCCCTTCATCGAGAGGTTCCGCCGCGAGGTGCTGCCCAACATGCAGGCGCTGCAGGCCGGGGCACGGGCGGCGGGGATCGAGGTCCTCTACACCACGATCGAAAGCCTGACCCGCGACGGGCGCGACCGCTCGCTCGACTACAAGATCACCGGCTTCAACGTGCCCAAGGGCTCCTTCGACGGGCGGGTGATCGCGGAGATCGCCCCGGGGCCGGACGAGATCTGGCTGCCGAAGTCTTCCTCTTCGGTCTTCGTCTCGACCCATATCGACTACGTATTGCGCAACCTCGGGGTGGCGCAGCTGATCGTCTCGGGGGTGCTGACGGATCAATGCGTGGAAAGTGCGATCCGCGACGCCTGCGACCTGAACTACCTGGTGACCCAGGTGACCGACGCCTGCGCGACCTATACCGAGGCGCGGCAGGCGGCCTCGCTCTCCGCGATCAAGGGCTATTGCCGGCAGGTGACGACCGCGGCGCTTCTGGCGGAGCTGGAGGGTCGGGCGGGGTGAGGGCCGGGGTGCGGCTCGCTTGGGGTCAGAGCGCACAGGGCCTTTAAGGTGTGCCTGCGCGCCCACCGCGCCACGGCGCACATACTCGCAGGACGCACCTCAGGCCGCTTCGCCGCTGCCTGATCCGCCCTGAAAAGCCGCCCCCTCAGGCCGATTGCGCCTCCACCGGCGCCTCGCTGCGCAGCACGGCCAGGAGGTCGTGGAAGCGGTCGCCCTGGATGATCACATGGCGGCGCATGGCATCGGCGGCGGCGCGGTCGTCGCCCCGGCGGATCGCCTCGAGCACCGCGCCATGTTCGGCGAAGGAGCGCGCCACCCGGTTGCGCAGCCTGAGCTGCATCCGCCGGTAGGGCTGCAGCATGGCGTGCAGCCGCTGCGCCTCGCGGGCCATGAAGCTGTTGTGCGTGGCGCGGTAGATGCAATCGTGGAAGGCGGTATTCTCGGCGTAATAGGCCTCGTGCTCGCCCGCCTCCACGCGGTCGCCGCAGGCCATGTGCCGGGCCTCGAGATCCGCCAGCTCGGTCTCGGTGATGCGCCGCGCGGCGAGGCCCGCGCAGGTCGCCTCCATCTCGGCCATCATCTCGAAGCGCTCGGTCAGCTCTTCCAGCGACCATTCCGCCACGAAGCTGCCGCGCTTGGCGTGCACGCGCACCAGCCCGGTGGTTTCGAGCTGTTGCAGCGCCTCGCGGATCGGGGTGCGGGAACAGCGGAACTCGGCGGCCAGCGCCACCGGGTCGAGCCTGCTGCCCGGCGCGAAGCGGCCGTCGACGATGGCGCGTTCCAGGGCCTCGCGGATCCGCGTGGTGTTCGATCTGGCTGCCATGGAAAACCGTCCTTTCGTCTTGCGCCGGATCCATAAATCCTCTCGGAGGATATATCTACCACCCGCTGTGTTGCATGTTTCGCGACCCGGTATGCGTGTGACGCGCGCCCGCTGCGGGCCGGGCGGGCGGTGTCGCGGTGGGCCGCAGGGCAGGGGGCGACCACGGCGGGACAGGCCCCAACCCGTGCCACGCGCCAGGCGCGCAGGGCCGGGCGCCGCTGCCCCACAGGGTTGAAACCCGTGACCCCGGAGCCGCCCTTGGGAAGCGATTTCCGAAAAACGCCCAAATTCGGACATATGTTTTTTGTTTTGTTCCGGAAGGTTTGACAAAAGCCCTTTTGTGAAACGGATTGTCGATATCCCATGACGAGTTGCCTGTCGGGACTGAACGTGGACCTCGTGTTCCTGGGGGTCGCCCTTGTCTGGGTCGTGGCCCTGGTCATGCTTGTCTGGATGGCCGCCTTCCAGCGCTTCGAGGGCAAGCGCTATTTCATCGTCACCAACGTCAACATGCTCTGGTGGCTCGCCATGGTCGGGCTCGAGGCCGCGACCCCGGGGGCGGCCTGCAAGCTGGCCTTCTCGACCCTCTCCTGGCCGGCCATCGCCATGCTGCCGCTCGCCTGGTGCATGTTCGTCTTCGCCTATGTCGACGACGCCGCCTGGGTGCACCGCCGGAGCGTGCATCTGGGCGTGGCGCTCTTCTCGGCCCTCGTCGGCGTCGTGGCGCTGAGCAACCCCTGGCACGGGCTTCTCTACGGGCCGGGCACCGCCATGGCGCCGGGCGCGGGCCGGATCACCTATGTGCACGGGCCGTTCTTCTACGCCGTGGTGGCGGCGGTCTATCCCTTCGTCATGGCGGCGCTGATCTGCCTTGGCCGGGCCTTCACCCGGGCCGAGCGGCACGTCTGGCCGCTTCTGGCGACGCTGGTCTTGATCACCATCGCGCCGCTCTCGGCCAATGCGGCCTATGTCTTCTGGGACGTGACCTTCTTCGGGCTCGACCCGACCTCCTTCATGTTCACCTTCGGGGTGGTCGCCTTCTCCTCGATCCTGGCCAAGAGCAAGACCATGGATATGGCGACGATCGGGCGGCAGATCCTGTTCGATGCCACCACCGAACCGGTGGTCGTGGTCGACCGGCGCCACCGCGTGGTGCTGCGCAACGCCGCCGCGCGGCGGGTGCTCTTCGGTCATGGCGCGGCCCCGGGCGAGGCGGTGCTGCCGCGCGGTGTGGCGCGCTTCCTGGGCGACCTCGGCCGGGCCGAGAGCGAGGAAGAGCCGCAGATCGTCGTCGGCGAGCGGATCTACGAGCCGCGCGTCTCCGAGGTCTCCGACCCTCTCAACCCGACCCGCCGCAAGCTCGGCTGGAGCGTCACGTTGGTCGACATCACCGAGCGCATCAAGACCACCGAGGCGCTGGAGCTGGCCCTGCGCCAGGCCGCCGAGGCCAACCGCGCCAAGGACGAGTTCATCTCGGTCATCAGCCACGAGCTGCGCACGCCGCTGACCTCGCTCAAGGGCGGGCTGGCGCTGGTCCAGAGCGGGCGGCTGGGCGAGCTGACACAACCGATGCAAAGCTCGCTCGACATCGCGCGGCGCAACGGCGAGCGGCTCTCGCGGCTGATCGACAACATCCTGCTGGCCCAGAAGATCGAGCTCGAGGCGCTGGTCCTGGACCGCACGCCGGTGGACCTCGCGGCGCTGCTCGAAGGCAGCATCGGCGAGAACCAGATGTTCGCCGAGGAGCGCAAGGTGCGGCTCGAGGCGCGCCCGGGCGGGCCCGCGCCGGTAATCCTGGGCGACGAGTTCCGCCTGCGCCAGGTGGTCGACAACCTGATCTCCAACGCCATCAAGTTTTCCTCGCCCGGCGCCGTGGTCGAGGGCTTCCTGGGGCTCGAAGGCGGCCGCGCGCGGCTCTCGATCAAGGACAGCGGGCGCGGCATCCCCGAGGGCGCCGAGGACCGGGTCTTCGGGCGCTTCGCTCAGGTCGACGGCACCAAGACCCGCAGCGCCGAGGGCTCGGGGCTGGGGCTGCATATCTCCAAGCAGCTGGTCGAGCAGATGTCCGGGGTGATCTTCTACGACAGCACGGTCGGGCAGGGGACGGTGTTCCACGTCGAGTTCGACCTGCTGGCCGAGGCCTCGCCGGATGTGGAGATGATGGCGGGCTAGGCGCGGCGGGCCCCGGGTTGGGGCGCGCCTTTTTCCCTCTCATCGCTGAAGGGTTAGGTCCGCCCGTTCATGTCAGTGAGCGGCGCGGATGGGGTTCTCGGGCACCAGGTCATCCCACCGAATAAGGCTGGGGAGTGCCGCGCGCTCCGCCATGCTGGGCGGGGCTAAACGGCCCCGCCTTCCATGCCGTCGCCCAAGCCCCCCATCACCCCGCCGCGTCGCGCGGGGCCATGTCGTTCGAACGCGCGATCAGGTCGACGCCCATCTGCGCGAAGAGCTCGGTGTAATCCAGCAGCACCCAGTTCTCGGCGATCCGGCCCTCGGCCACGCGGTAGAAATCCATCACCCGCAGGGTCAGCGCCTTGCCGCTCGCGGGCACGCCCAGGTAGTCGCCCTGGTGCGTCATGGTCATCGAGGGCCAGCCCGAGACCGCGGCGTAATTGCCGTTGCCGATCCGGCAGTAATGGTTGCCGCCCTTGCGGTCGGGGAAGGCGGTCAAAAAGGCGCTGCGGTGGTCGCGCACGAAGCCGCCCCAGCGGTAGTTCGAACCGATCCCGCCCGGCCCGTACCACATCATGTGTTCGGCCCAGGCGCCGGTCGCCCCGGTCTGGTCGGCGCTCTCGAAGGTGGCGGGGTCGAAGGCGTGCAGGTCCGAGAGCATCCGCTCGACCACGTCGAGGCTCGCCGCGCCGTCGCCCGCCGTGGGCAGGACGCCGTCATGGGTGGCGGGGCCGGGAAAGAGCATCTCGGTGCCGAGCATCCGGGGCAGGGGGAAGCGGCCCGCCTGGCGCATGAGGTCCGGCAGGTCGAGGATGATCCGTGCCTCGGTGATCCGGCCCTGCGCGACGCGGTAGAACTCGCCCGCGCGCAGGAAGGCCAGGTGGCCCGAGGGCGCAAGCCCGGCGAAAGCGCCGGTGAAATCGCCCACGTAATGGGTGACGCTGGCCAGCCAGTCGCCGCCGGTCTCGCGACGGTTGGCCCCGGAGATGAAGATCTCGTCGCGCCGGTAAGCCCCGGCGAGCGCGGCGCGCAGGGGGCGGATGAAGCCCGCGATCACCGCGTCGCGGCCCTCGAGCAGCTCCAGTGGCGCGGAGAGATGAAAGCGGCAATCCTCGGCCAGGCAGGCCTCGGCCCGGGTCTCGATCTCGGCCTCGGGGCACGCGATCAGCGCCGCCAGCGCCTCGCGCAGTGCGGCGGCGTCCAGGGGTGTTTCCATCGTCTCGTCCTCGCTTCGCTCGATTGTGTTGCACACGATTGCAAAAAAGACTTGCCATGGGGCGGCGCTTCTGTCTAGCGTGTTTGCAATCGAGTGCAAAACGCTGCCAGCGCCGCGCTCCGGAAGAGGAAGACCATGGCCGAGATCGAGCTCAGGAACCTGTCCAAGCGTTGGGGCACCTTCATCGGCGTGGATCGCTTCGATCTGACCATCGCCGACCAGGAGTTCCTGGTGCTGCTCGGGCCCTCGGGCTGCGGCAAGACCACCACGATGCGGATGATCGCCGGGCTCGAGGATGCCACCGAGGGCGAGATCACCATCGGCGGCAAGGTGGTCAACGACCTCGACCCCAAGGACCGCGACGTGGCCATGGTGTTCCAGTCCTACGGCCTCTACCCGCATCTCAACGTCTATGAGAACATCCGCTTCCCGCTCCGGGTGCGGAAGATCGACGAGGCGGTGCACGAAGAGCGGGTGATGCGCGCCGCGCGCATGGTCGAGCTCGAGGAGTTCCTGCACCGCAAGCCGGCCGAGCTTTCGGGCGGCCAGCGCCAGCGCGTGGCCCTGGCCCGCGCCATCGTGCGCGAGCCCAACGTCTTTCTCATGGACGAGCCGCTGTCGAACCTCGACGCCAAGCTCCGGGTCTCGACCCGGGCGCAGATCAAGAACCTTTCCCACGAGCTGAAGGTGACGACGATCTACGTCACCCACGACCAGATCGAAGCGATGACGCTCGCAGACCGGGTGGTGGTGATGAAGCAGGGCGTGGTCCAGCAGGTCGGCACGCCCACCGAGATCTACGACAACCCCGCCAATGCCTTCGTCGCGGGCTTCATCGGCTCGCCCGGCATGAACCTGCTCGAAGGCCATGTCACCGGCGGCACCTTCGAGGGCGACAACGTCCGGGTCGAGGGGCTCTCGGTGCCCGACGGGCCGCTGACCCTGGGCTTCCGCGCCGAGGACGCGCGGCTGGCCGAGGCGGGCGAGGCGGCGGCGATCCGCGCGCCGCTCTACACCGAGGAGCTTCTGGGCGATGCCACCATGCTGTCGGTCAAGGCCGGCGGCGCGCTGGTCTCGGTCAAGGCCTCCAAGGAGGTCCGCGCCCGGATCGGCGAGGACATGGCGTTCCACGTGCCGCCCCAGGCGGTGCATCTGTTTCAATCCGGCACCGGCGCGCGCCTGGCCTCCTAGCGGAAGGGCGGCGCCCCGAGGGGAGGAGGGGCGATGACGGCGAGACGACCTGCGCAAGCCCCGCGCCCGGCCCCGGCACCGGCGCCCCGTCCTGTGACCGTCCCGGCAGCGGGCGGACCCGAGATCGGCCCCACATGGCCGGTATCCCCCGCGGCGGGCGCCGCGTGGCAACGACAACTGGGAGACATGAGATGACCTACAGATCGATCCTGCTGGCCGGTGTGGCCAGCCTCCTGGCGACAACCGCCAGCGCCGACTGCGCCTTCGAGAACGACACCCCCGTCAGCATGCTGTCGGCGGGCTTCGAGGCCTGGAAGGCGGTCAGCGACGCCATGGCCGAATGTGGCAACTTCAGCGCCGAGCTGGACCAGGAGTTCCGCACCAAGCAGCCCGAGGCCTTCTCGGCCGATCCTTCGCTCTACGCGCTGGGCGGGGTGTCGAACGGCACCATCACGCCGCTGATCAACGAAGGCCTGATCCGGCCGCTCGACGATCTGGTCGCGGAATACGGCGAGAACCTCAACGACAACCAGCTGATCCGCATCGACGGCCAGATCATGGCCGTGGGCATGATGGTGAACACCCAGCACCTGATGTATCGCGCCGACATCTTCGAAGACCTGGGCCTCGAGGTGCCCGAGACCTGGGAGGAGGTGCTGGCCGCTGCCGAGGCCATCGAGGCCGCGGAGGTCGTCGACTACCCGCTCGGCGCCACGATGAAGTCGGGCTGGAACCTCGCGCAGGACTTCAACAACATGTTCCTGGGCTTCGGCGGCAGCTTCACCGACGCCGACAACATGCCGACCATCAACACCGAGGCCGGGGTGAACGCGCTCGAGATGATGAAGGCCATGACCGACTACATGGACCCCGAGTATCTCGTCTCCGACTCGACCTACGTGCAGCAGCAGTTCCAGCAGGGCAAGATCGCCATGGCGAACCTCTGGGCGAGCCGCGCGGGCGCCATGGACAACGAAGAGGAATCCTCGGTCGTGGGGCTGGTGGAAAGCGCCGCCGCGCCGCGCGCCACCGCCGACGGCCCGCCGGCCACCACGATCTGGTGGGACGGCGTCGTGGTCGCCAAGAACATCTCGGACGAGGAAGCCGAGGCGGCCTTCCGCGTCGCCATGGAAGGCATCGACAGCGAGATGGTGCAGGGCGCCAATGACGCCGCGATCTGGCTGGTGCAGGGCTACGAGCCGACCCGGCTCGCGCAGGGCGCCATCGCCACGCTGCAGTCGCAGCCCGGCGCCACGGCCTATCCCTCGACCACGGCGATGGGGCTGATGCACACCGCCATCGGCAACAACGTCTCGGCCTATCTGACCGGCGACAAGGACGCCGAGCAGACGCTCGCGGACATCGAGGCCGACTACATCACCAGCGCCCGCGAGGCCGGCCTGATCCAGGGCTGACCCCGCACCACGGGTCCGGCCCCGGCGGTCTCTCCCCCGCCAGGGGCCGGTCCCACCGCCCTTACCGACGCCCCCGTTCCCCGCGCGACCGGCCGAGCCCCGTGCGCGCCAGCCAAGGAGAAAGCGCATGAAGCCCCGGGTCTTCGCCGCGTTCGTCGCGCCCTCGCTCCTGATGATGCTGATCTTCATCGCAGCGCCCCTGGTGTCGGTCTTCGCGCAGAGCTTCTACGTCACCCAGCCGGTCTTCGAGCGCGTCGAGGTCGAGACCTGCACGCCGAGCTTCCCGACCGCGATCTGCACCACCGAGACGAAAAGCCGGCCGGTCCTGGACGAAGCGGGCGAGGTGCAGACCCAGACCCGCTACGTCGGGCTCGAGAGCTACCGCAACATGCTGCAGCTCGACCGCGTGGGCGAGGCCCTCTCGTCGGGGCGGATCGGGCAGATCCTCAACATCGACTTCTGGTCGGCGCTGCGCTTCACGCTGATGTTCACGCTGATCACCCTGCCGATCGTGATCGTCGCGGGGCTGGCCATCGCGCTGGCGGTGAACAACGCCGTCAAATCGCTGCGCGGGCCGGTGATCTTCATCTCGCTTCTGCCCTTCATCATCACCCCGGTGATCGGGGTCCTGTCGATCCGCTGGCTCTTCATCGGCGACGGCATCCTCACGGCCTTCCTCGAGAACATGCTGGCGCGCGACATCGCGATGTTCGCCCAGGGCTGGACGATCGAGCTGATGATGCTCTTCTACCGGGTCTGGCACGTCGCGCCCTTCGCCTTCGTGATCTTCTACGCCGGCCTGCAGACGGTGAACCAGGACACGCTGGAATCAGCCATCGTCGACGGGGCGAGCCGCTGGCAGCGCCTGCGCTTCGTGGTGATCCCGCACCTCGGGCCGCTGATCACCTTTGTGGCGCTGATCCACCTGATGGACGCCTACCGCGCCTTCGAGGAGATCGTCGGCTTCTCCAGCCAGAGCCACGTCATCTCGCTGCAATGGCTGACCTACGACCTGCTCCAGCCCGACGACGCCGGCAACCGCGCGATCAGCCGCGCCTCGGCCTCGGCGATGCTGACCATGATCGGGGTCGTGATCCTGCTCATCGCGCCGGTCCGCCGGGCCTGGCGTGAACACAAGGGGTTCCGCTGATGACCGCCAAGACGCTTCGTCAACCGCTGCCGCTGCGCCTGGCCTCGGCGGGATTCCTCGCCTTCTGGTGCCTGCTAGCGATCTTCCCGATCGCCTGGATCGCGATCATGAGCGTGAAATCCCCGGTCGACGCCTTCTCGGGCAGCTTCTCCGAGGTGCTGACCGGCCCTGCCACCCGGGCGGGCGGCGCGGGCCTTTCGGGCATCGACCTGGTGCTGGGCGGCGCGGTGATCCTGCTGCTGATCCGCTGGGCCTTCACCGGCCTGCCGGGGCTGGTGCGCCGCCGGACGCCCGCGGGGCTTCTGGCGCTGGGCTGGCTTCTGGGCGGGCTCGGCTACGCGGTCCTCTTCGGCGCGGTGGTCTTCTGGCTCCTGCCCACGGTCCTCGGCCCGCTCGACGCGGCACTGGGGCCGCTCGGCGCGCCGGTGATCGGGGCGACCTTCGATCACTACTACGCGGTCTGGGTGGAGAACGCCTTCTACCGCAACTTCATCAACTCGCTGATCGTGACGGCGGGGGTGGTGACGATCTCGCTTACCGTGGGGACGCTGGCGGGCTACGCGCTGGCGCGCTCGCCCTCGAACCTGGCCTTCTGGCTCCTGATCGCGGCGCTGATCTTCCGGGCGCTGCCGCATTCGGTGCTGGTCGCGGGCTACCTGCCGGTCTTCATCAACTCGCGCGACTGGCTGGCGCCGATCTTCGGCGAGGCCGCGCCCACGCTCTACGGCCAGCCCTACGCGGTGATCGCGGTGCTGGTGGCGATCAACCAGCCCTTCACCATCTGGATGCTGCGCTCCTTCTTCCAGAACATCCCGACCGAGCTCGACGAGGCGGCGCGGGTCGACGGCTGCACCCATTTCCAGGCCTTCCGGCAGGTCATCATGCCGGTGATGTGGCCCGGGGTGATCACCACCGGCCTCTTCAGCTTCCTGTTGGGCTACAACGACTTCCTGGTGACCTCGCTGCTTCTGGATGCGCAGAACCAGACCATGGTTCCGGCCATCGCCAGCTACTTCAACCGCGAGACGACGACGACCGACCAGGTCGAGGCCATCGCCGCGGCGGTCTCGATCACCGCGCCGCTCTTCGTGCTGGTCATGGTGTTCCAGCGCCAGATCGTCTCGGGTCTGACCGCGGGGGCGGTGAAGGGATGAGCCGCCAGGCCCGCCACGCCAAGATCGCCCGGCATCCGGCGCTGAACCGGATGCCGCGGGACTGTCCCGACGGGGGCGGCTGAGCCCAGCCGCAGACCGCCGCAAGACAGACCCAGAGACAGGAGAGACCGGGCCATGAAAGGTTCCCGACCCGAACAGGCCGCGCTGAGCCGCGACACCGACCTAAGCAAGACCGAGGACACCCGCCGCGTGATCGAGGGCATGGTGGACGGGCTCAACGACCACCGCATCGACGACATCGGCGCCTTCTTCGCCGAGAGCTTCCGCTGGATGGGCAACTATGGCTGCGGCACCAAGACCGGGCTGCGCGAGTTCCAGGAGAACTGGCAGCGCCCCTTCCAGGCGGCCTTCTCGGACAAGGTCTGCATCGACGAGGCGCGGCTCTTCATGGGCGAATGGGCCGCGGCCTTCGGCCGGCAGGAGGCCACCCATGCCGGGCCCTTCATGGGCATCGCTCCCACCGGCCGCCGGGTCGAGATCCGCTACATGGATTTCTGGAAGGTCGAGGACGGCCGGATCACCGACAACTGGGTGATGGTCGATTTCCCGCATGTGCTAGCGCAGCTCGGCCATGACGTCTTTTCCGGCGAGGGCTGGGAGGCCTTCGACCGCGGCGAGAGGGTGCCGCCCCGTCCCGCCCCATCCGACAGCCGAGGAGAGACCCGATGAGTGTTGACTATCTGAAGCGTGGCAAGTCAGAGGCGGCGCGCGGCGAGGACGACGCCAAGACCCGCGCCATCGTCGAGGCGACGCTTTCCAACATCGAGGCCCGGGGCGACGCCGCGGTGCGCGCGCTGAGCGAGAAGTTCGACAACTACAGCCCCGCGAGCTTCCGGCTGACCGAGGAGGAGATCGAGCGCTCCATCGCGCAGCTCTCCGCCCAGGAGCTGGCCGACATCCGCTTCGCCCAGGAGCAGGTGCGCGCCTTCGCCGAGGCGCAGCGCGCCTCGATGACCGACGTCGAGGTCGAGCCCATGCCGGGCGTGATCCTCGGCCACAAGAACATCCCCGTCCAGTCCGTCGGCTGCTACGTGCCCGGCGGCAAGTTCCCCATGGTCGCCTCGGCGCATATGTCGGTGGCCACGGCCTCGGTCGCGGGCGTGCCGCGCATCGTCGCCGCGACCCCGCCCTGGCAGGGCGCGCCCAACCCCGGTGTCATCGCCGCCATGCATTTCGGCGGCGCGCATGAGATCTACGTGCTCGGCGGCATCCAGGCGGTCGGCGCCATGGCGCTCGGCACCGAGAGTATCGACCCCGTGCACATGCTGGTCGGCCCCGGCAATGCCTTCGTGGCCGAGGCCAAGCGCCAGCTTTTCGGGCGGGTGGGCATCGACCTCTTCGCCGGGCCGACCGAAACCATGGTGATCGCCGACGAGACCGTCGACGCCGAGCTCTGCGCGACCGACCTCCTGGGCCAGGCCGAACACGGCTACAACTCGCCCGCGGTGCTCGTTACCAACTCCCGCAAGCTCGCCGAGGGCACGCTTTCCGAGATCGACCGGCTCCTGAAGATCCTGCCCACCGCCGACACCGCCCGGGTGAGCTGGGAGGATTACGGCGAGGTCATCCTCTGCGACAGCTACGACGAAATGCTCTCTGTCGCCGACGAGATCGCCTCCGAGCACGTGCAGGTCATGACCGACCGCGACGACTGGTTCCTCGAGCACATGACGAGCTACGGCGCGCTCTTCCTCGGGCCGCGCACCAATGTCGCCAATGGAGACAAGGTGATCGGCACCAACCACACGTTGCCGACCAAGAAGGCGGGCCGCTACACCGGCGGGCTCTGGGTCGGCAAGTTCCTCAAGACCCACAGCTACCAGAAGGTCACCAGCGATGCCGCGGCGGCCGAGATCGGCCGGGTCGGCTCGCGGCTCTGCATGCTCGAGGGCTTCGTGGGCCACGCCGAGCAATGCAACATCCGCGTGCGCCGCTACGGCGGGGACAACGTGCCCTACGGCGCGGGCGCCCGGCCCAAAGAGGCCGCGGAATGAGCACGAGCGACCCAACCCTCGCGGCGCCTGCAAGGGCGCCCGCGGAGAGCGACCGCCACAGCCGCCACAAGGCGCTGATCGCGCCCCTGCGCGCGGCGATGTATGACTTCGAGGAAGGCGCGGTGCGCCATGCGCTCGCCGAACTGGCCGCGCCGGATGCGCTCTTCCGGCTCTGCCATCCCTTCGGCGACAGCACCGGCCCCGAGGCCTTCTACGACAGCGCCTTCCGCGACCTCCTGGCCGCCTGGCCCGACCTCGAGCGGCGCGACACCATCGTCATGGCCGGAGCCGACGAATTCGGCGCCGACTGGGTCGGCTGCGGCGGCTATTACACCGGGGTCTTCACCGGCCCCTGGCTCGACATCCCGCCGACCGGCCACCAGGTCACCATGCGCTTTCACGAGTTCTACCGCTTCGCCGAGGGCAGGGTGGTGGAGTTCCAGGCGCTCTGGGACATCCCCGAGGTGATGATGCAGGCCGGCGCCTGGCCCATGGCGCCCTCGCTCGGGCGCGAGTTCCACGTGCCGGGCCCCGCGACCCAGGACGGCCTGGTGCCCGGCCCGCATGACGCCGCGAAATCCGAGGCCACGCGCCAGCACATCGTCGACATGCTCGAACACCTCAAGAAGCACCCCAGCCAGGGCGGCCCCGAGGTCATGGAGATGGAGCGCTTCTGGCATCCGCGCATGAACTGGTACGGCCCCTCGGGCATCGGAACCGGGCGCGGCATCGCGGGCTTCCGCAACTGGCACCAGATCCCCTTCCTGAACGGCATGCCCGACCGCGGGCAGTATCTCGACGAGATCACCTATCACTTCTTCGGTGACGGCGATTACGCAGCGGTGACCGGCTGGCCGAACATGGTGCAGACCGTGACCCATGACGGCTGGATGGGCATCGCGCCCGCGGGCCGCAAGATCACCATGCGCAGCCTCGACTTCTGGCGGCTCGAGGATGGTCTGATCCGGGAAAACTGGGTGCTGGTCGACCTCCTGGACGCCTACCGGCAGCTCGGCGTCGATGTCTTCGCCCGGCTGCGCGAGTTCAACAAGGCCCGCAACCTGGGCCGCATCGCGGTTCCTGGAGGTCCGGCATGAAGCTGCCCCGCACCCCGTCGTTCCGCCTTGATGGCAAGCGCGCGCTGGTCACCGGCGCCTCCTCGGGCATCGGGCTCGGCTGCGCGGTGGCGCTGGCCGAGGCGGGCGCGCATGTGACCTGTCTCGCCCGCCGTGAAGGCCCCCTGACCGAGGCGGTCGAGGCCATGCGCGCCGAAGGCTGGCAGGCCGAGGCCCGGGCCGGTGACGTGGGCGACCTCGAAGCGCTCGACGCGCTCTTCGAGACGCCCTTCGACGTGGTGGTCAACGCCGCCGGAATGGCCCGCCACGCCCCGGCGCTCGACACGACGCCCGAGGATTTCGACGCCGTCCTGCAGGTCAACCTGCGCGCCGCCTACTTCCTGTCGCAGCGCGCCGCGCGGGCGCTGAAGGCCGCGGGAAAGGGTGGGTCGATCGTGCATGTCTCGAGCCAGATGGGCCATGTCGGCGGCATCGACCGGGCGGTCTACTGCGCCTCGAAACACGCCGTCGAAGGCATGGTGAAGGCCATGGCGATCGAATGGGGGCCGCTCGGCATCCGCATCAACACGCTTTGCCCGACCTTCGTGCGCACGCCGCTGACCGAGGCGACCTTTGCCGATCCGGCGAAACGCGCCTGGCTCGAAGAGAAGATCAAGCTCGGCCGGGTGGGGCAGGTGGAAGACGTGATGGGCGCGGTGCTCTACCTCGCCTCGGAGGCCTCGGCGCTGGTCACCGGATCGGCGCAGATGGTCGACGGCGGCTGGACCGCGGAATGAGCGCGCCCGGCGACACCGAGGGCCCGAAGCCCGAGAAGGTCACCGCCCAGGACGTGGCGCGGGCCGCGGGCGTCAGCCGTTCGGCGGTGAGCCGGGTCTACACGCCCGGCGCCTCGGTCTCGGAGAAGACCGCCAAGAAGGTGCGCGCCGCCGCCGAGACGCTGGGCTACCGCCCGAACGTCCTGGCGCGCTCGCTGATCACCGGTCGCAGCCGGATGATCGGCCTCGTGGTCGCCTACCTCGAGAACTACTTCTACCCCGAGGCGCTGGAGAAATTCTCCAAGGCGCTGCAGGCCGAGGGCTACCACGTCCTCATTTTCATGGCCTCGCAGACCGCCGGCAACATCGACGACGTGATCGACGAGATCCTCGACTACCAGGTGGCGGGCATCATCGCGGCCTCGGTGGCCATGTCCTCGAACCTCGCGACCCGCTGCCGGGCGCTGGGCGTGCCGGTGGTGCTGTTCAACCGCGCCCAGGACATGAGCGGCGTGGGGGCGATCACCTCGGACAATTTCTCCGGCGGACGCGAGATCGCGCGCTTCCTCCTGGCCGGCGGGCACGAGCGCGTCGGCTATATCGCGGGCTGGGAGGGCGCCTCGACCCAGCGCGACCGCGAGGCGGGGCTGATGGCGGGCCTGGCCGAGGGCGGGGCGCAGCTTTTCGCGCGGGGGCAGGGGGATTTCCACGCCGACCGCGCCCGCGTCGCCGCCCGCAAGATGTTCGCCGAGCGCGACCGCCGCCCCGACGCGGTCTTCGTGGCCAACGACCACATGGCCTTTGCCGTCATGGATGTCCTGCGCTTCGAGCTCGGCCTCTCGGTGCCCGAGGACGTCTCGGTCGTGGGCTTCGACGACGTGCCGCCCGCGGCCTGGCCCGCCTATGCGCTGACCACCGCCCGGCAGCGCGCCAATCTCATGGTCGAGCGCACCGTGGCGACGCTGCTCGACCAGATCGAAACCCCGGGCGTGGCCCCGGTCAGCGAGGCCATCGAGGCGCCGCTGGTCGTCCGCCGCTCGGCCCGGATACCGCAAGGATGGACGACATGAGCGCGATGCACGGCTTTGACCCCAAGTTTCGGGATTTCCCCGATTACATCATCGGCATCACCAAGGAGATCTGGGAAGACCGCGGCATCGCCACGCTGCACGACTACTACGCGCCCAAGATCGTGGTGCGCTCGCCGGCCTCGGTGGTGGTGGGCAACCAGGGCGTGATCGCGGCGACCATGGCGACGCTCTCGGAGTTTCCCGACCGCACGCTTCTGGGCGAGGACGTGATCTGGTCGGGCACGCCCGAGACCGGGATGCTGTCCTCGCACCGGATCATGTCCCATGCGACCCACACCGGGCGCGGGGTCTACGGCAATGCCACGGGCGCCAGGCTGCGCTACCGGATCCTTGCCGACTGCCACGCCAAGGACAACGCCATCGACGACGAATGGCTGATCCGCGACCAGGGCGCCATCGTGCGGCAGCTCGGCTGGAACCCGCGCGACTACGCCCGCGACCTCATCGCCCGCGAGGGCGGGCCCGAGGCCTGCGTGCGCCCCTGCACCCCGGCCAACGACGTCGAAGGCCCCTACAAGGGCAGCGGCAACGACAACGCCTGGGGCGCGCGCTACGCCGACCTTCTGAGCCGGATCATGGGCGCCGACCTGGCCGCGATCCCGGCGGAATACGACCGCGCGGTGCAGGCCCATTACCCCGGCGGGGTCGAGGAACACGGCACCGGGGCGGTCGACCGCTTCTGGATCGGGCTGCGCGCCTCCTTTCCCTCGGCCCGCTTCGAGATCCACCACCGCATCGGCCGCGAGGACGCGCTGATGCCGCCCCGCGCCGCGATCCGCTGGTCGCTCACCGGCAAACACGACGGCTGGGGCGTCTTCGGCGCTCCGACCGGGGCCGAGGTGCATGTCATGGGCATCTCGCACGCCGAGTTCGGCCCCTGGGGGCTGCGCCGCGAATTCACGCTCTACGACGAAACCGCGGTCTGGAAGCAGATCCTCCTCGCCACCGGCGATGTCGAGGCTGCCGCCCCCGCAGAAGATTGAGGAGACCAGGATGACCCCCGAGGAGATGTCGACCCGGATCGTGCGCTACGGCGAGCTGAAGCCCTGCCGCACCGCCTTCATCGACGCCCATACGCCGGGCTCGGACCAGAAGGAGAACTTCACCATCATCGGCGGCGGCGTCTCGGAAAGCGCCGACCAGCACGTGCACATCAACATCCCGCATGGCTTCAACATCGGCGCCGCGGGCCAGCCGCCGCATTGCCGCAACAGCCTGCATTCGCATCACACCGCCGAGGTCTTCTTCGTGCTCAAGGGCCGCTGGAAGTTCTTCTGGGGCCGCTGGGGCGATGCCGGCCACGTCATCCTCGAGGAGGGCGACATCTTCAACATCCCCACCGGCATCTTCCGCGGCTTCCAGAACGTCGGCACGGATTACGGGATGATCATGGCGGTGCTCGGCGGCGACGACGCGGGCGGCGGCGTGGAATGGGCGCCGCAGGTGATCGAGGACGCCCGGGCGCATGGGCTGGTGCTGGGCGAGAACGGCAAGCTCTACGACACCAAGAAGGGCGAGGCCCTGCCCGAGGGCGTGGCGCCCATGCCGCTTCTGACCGAGGCCCAGCTCAAGACCTATCCCGAGCCCCATGCCGCCGAGGTCATCCCGCGCCATGTCGCGCGCTACCTCGACTTGGCCGCCATGGCCGACGGCCGCCCGGTCAAGGTCATCGGCGAGGACGGCTGCCTGCCCGACCGGCCGGGCTTCGAGGTCGACCTGGTGACCCGCGCCTCGGCCAGCGAGCGCCCGCACCGCCACGACCGGCCCTCGGTGCTGATGCCGGTCTTCGGCCATTGGCGCATCGACTGGGAAGGCGGCAGCACCGTCCTGGCCCCGGGCGACACCATGAGCATGCCCGAGAACATCGACCACAGCGCGGTGCCCGCGATGACCGGGGAGGCGGCACTTTACCACATCCTCGGCACCGGCGATCCCGCCGGTCCGACGTGGAAGGGCTGAGGGGGACCGCTATGTCGCGCCGGGCAACGCACATCATGACGGAGGCTTATGCCCATGCCCGGCCTGTTCCTCGGCTCGATCGGCACGCTCGCCGAAACCTCGGACCTGCAACGCGACAGCTTCAACACCGCCTTCGCGGAGGCCGGACTGGACTGGCACTGGAGCGCGGAGGACTACCGCGAGATGCTGACCACCTCGGGCGGGCGCGAGCGGATCGCGGCCTATGCCGAGGCCCGCGAGGAGGCGGTGGACGCGGCCGCGCTGCACGCCCGGAAAAGCGCGCTTTTCCAGGAGCGGTTGGAGCAGGGCGTCGCCCTGCGCCCCGGTGTCGCCGAGACGCTGGAGGCCGCGCGGGCGGCGGGCTGGGTCACGGCGCTTGTCACCACCACCGCGCCGGCCAATGTCGACGCGCTTCTGGCGGCGACGGGGCTTTCGCGGGACAGCTTCGCGCTGGTCGTGGACACCGACAGCGCCGTGGCCCCGAAGCCCGACCCCGAGGCCTATGCCCATGCGCTGGGCGCGCTGCGCCTCGCGCCCGGGGAGGCGGTGGCGGTCGAGGACAACCCGGGCGGCCTCCGGGCCGCGCGGGCGGCGGGGCTGGCCTGCCTCGCCTTCCCGGGGGCCTTCCACGACCCGGCCAACTTCGAAGGAGCGGCGGCGCTGGTCTCGCACCTCGCCCTGCCGCAAGACATGATGGCGGCCTGAGGCCCGGCAGGGCTCACCGGCGCCTCGGAAAGGAGACGAGATGCCCGTGAAAACCACCCATGTCGGCAGCCTGCCGCGCAGCCAGGAGGTCGTCGACTTCATCTTCGCCCGCGAAAAGGGCGAGGACTACGACCCGGCGGCCTTCTCGGCCACGATGAAATCGGCGGTCTCCGAGACCGTGCGCCGCCAGGTCGCAGCCGGGGTCGACGTGGTCTCCGACGGCGAGACCTCGAAGATCAGCTACGCCACCTACGTCAAGGACCGCTACACCGGCTTCGACGGCGACAGCCCGCGGAACGCGCCGGCGGACCTGAAGATGTATCCGAGCTTTCTGGACCGCATCGCCTCTTCCGGGGGGACGCCCAGCTATGCCCGGCCGATGTGCGTGGGCGAGGTGCGCTCCAAGGGGCAGGGCGAGCTGCAGGAGGACATCGCCCATCTCAAGGCGGCCATGGCCGAACACGGCGCCGAGCGGGGCTTCATGAACGCCGCCTCGCCGGGGGTGATCTCGCTGTTTCTGCAGAACGATTTCTACAAGACCCGCGAGGCTTACCTGGCCGCGCTCGCTGACGCGATGAAGGAGGAATACGAGACCATCGTGGCCGCGGGGCTCGACCTGCAGCTCGATTGTCCCGACCTCGCGCTCTCGCGGCACATGCTCTTCACCGAGCTCTCGGACGAGGAGTTCCTGAAGGTCGCGCAGGGCCATGTGGAGGCGCTGCGCCACGCGCTGTCTGACGTGCCGCAGGACAAGGTGCGGCTGCACATCTGCTGGGGCAACTACGAGGGCCCGCATGTCTGCGATATCGGCATGGAGAAGGTCTTCGACACGCTCATGTCGGTGCCCGCGCGCTACGTGCTCTTCGAGACCTCGAACCCGCGCCACGGCCATGAATGGCAGGTCTTCCGCGACCGCCGCGCGGATATTCCCGACGACAAGGTGCTGGTGCCGGGCTGCGTGGACACGACCACCAATTTCGTCGAACACCCCGAGCTGGTGACCGAACGGCTGCGCCGCTTCACCGATCTCGTGGGTGCGGAGCGGGTCATGGCGGGCTCGGACTGCGGCTTCGGCACTTTCGCGGGTTACGGCGCGGTCGACCCCGAGATTGCCTATGCCAAGCTCGCCTCGCTCTCCGAGGGCGCGCGCCGGGCATGAGCACGCCGCTGGTCCTTCTGCCGGGCATGATGTGCGACGCGCGGCTTTTCGCGCCGCAGATCGCCGCGGTCTCGGGGCGGCGCGTCGTGCATTGCGCCCCGATCACCTCGCAGGACAGCACCGCCGCGCTGGCCGCCGAGGTGCTGGCCCATGCGCCGCCGCGCTTTGCGCTGGCGGGGCTTTCCATGGGCGGCATCATCGCCATGGAGATCGCCCATCAAGCGCCGGAGCGGCTGGCGGGGATCGCGCTGCTCGACACCAACCCCCTGGCCGAGGCGCCCGAGGTCCGCGCCGCCCGGGGCCCGCAGATCGAGCGGGTGCGCGCGGGCGGGCTGGTCCCGGTCATGCGCGACGAGTTGAAGCCGCGCTACCTGGCCGAGGGGCCGGGGCGGCAGGAGATCCTCGATCTCTGCATGGAGATGGCGCGCGACCTCGGCGCGGAGGTCTTCTGCCGCCAGTCGGTGGCGCTGCGCGACCGGCCCGACCGGCAGGCGGCGCTGGCTGCGCTCACCGTGCCCGCGCTGGTGCTTTGCGGGCGGCAGGACGCGCTTTGCCCGGTCGAGCGGCATCTCCTGATGCACGAGCTCATGCCGCAGGCGCGGCTCGAGATCATCGAGGGCGCGGGCCATCTGCCCGTGCTCGAAGCCCCGGACCCCACGACTGCCGCGCTGCTGCGCTGGCTGGAGGAGACATGACCCCCGATCTTCTGACGCTCCTGCGCGCGGTCGACACGCCGACCGTCTGCAACGCCATCGAGACCGCCCAGGGCAGGCGCGGCTTCGATGCCTTTACCCGCGGCACGGTTCTGTCGAGCGCGCCCGAGGCGGGCGCCCTGGTGGGCCGCGCCCGCACCGCCCAGATCGCCGCCGCCGAGCCCCCGGACGAGGATCCCGGGACGATCCGCGCCCGGCGGATGGACTATTACCGCCACATGGCCGGGGCGGATGCGGGGGCGCTGGACGGCCCGGCGCTGGCGGTGGTCGAGGATCTCGACGGGGCCGAGGCCGTCGGCGCCTTCTGGGGCGAGATCAACACCACGGTGCATCGGGGTTTCGGGCTGGCGGGCGCGCTGACCAACGGGGTGATGCGCGACCTCGGGGACATGGCCGAGGGCTTCCCGGTGATCGCGGGCTCCGTCGGCCCGAGCCATGCCTTCGTGCACGTGCGGAGCGTGGCGGAGCCGGTCACGGTCTTCGGGCTGCGGGTGGCCCCGGGCGACTGGGTGCACGCCGATCGTCACGGTGCGCTGGTGATTCCCGAGGAGCTTTTGCCCGAGCTGGGCGCGGCCATCGCGAAGATGCAGCGCACCGAGGCGATCGTGCTCGAGGCCGCCCGCGCGCCGGGTTTCGACTTCGCGGCCTTCGAGGCGGCGTGGATGGCTTTCGAGAAGGCGCGGACGTGAGGGGGTCGGCGGAGTAGGGGCGGGGCGCGCTGGGGGAGTGAGGCGCTTTGGTTTGGAGATTAGGTCGCGCTTGGGTTCCGGCAGCAAGCGGGACGGTGCACGGCTTCAAATGACGCTCCGCCACAAGACCCGCCAACCACCCAACACTTGCCTTCAGCGACGCCCATCACCACCCGCACCCCCTTGCGCCCGAATAGCACCGAAGGTGCCGGGCGCGCGCCGGACCGGCCCCTTGGGCTGGCGCTCCTTCGGATGGCGTGCATAGCGGAATGCTAGTCCCGACCTTGTTGGGATAAAGCGCGCAGCTCGGAGGGCGGCAGCGCCGGCCCCCGGTCCGGCGCGCGCCCTTTCTTCGACGTTGTGCGATCGCCAGTCCTGGGCGTCTGCCGGGCTTTCAGCGTCTACGGGCCGTCACCGGTGCTGGACCCATCCCAGCCAACCACACCAGCGCACCAACCCCCACCTCACGCCCGATCCCCGACGTGCAGCGCCACCCCGCGTTCGGCGCATTTCTCGCGCAGCGCGGGCGAGGGCGCGCGGTCGGTGAAGAAAGCCTCCAGGTCCGCCAGCGAGGCCACCCGCACCGGGGCGTTGCGGCGGAACTTCGAGTGATCGGCGACCAGGAAGACCCGGCGCGACTGCTCGAGGATGGTGCGGGTCACGCCCACCTCCTGCATGTCGAAATCGAGGATGTCGCCGTCCTCGTCGATCGCCGAACAGCCGATCACCGCGATGTCGAACTTGAACTGCCGGATGGTGCGCTCGGTCAGATCGCCGGTCAGCCCGCCGTCGGCGCGGCGGAGCGCGCCCGCGGTCACCACCACCTCGCAGTCGGGGTTGCGCGCCAGGATCGCCGCGACGTTGAGGTTGTTGGTCACCGCCAGGATGTTGCGATGGGCGAGCATCTGTTCGGCCACGGCCTCGGTGCTGGTGCCGATGTTGAGAAAGACCGAGCAGTCATGCGGGATCGCCGCGGCGCAGGCGCGGGCGATCTCGGCCTTGCCCTCGGCGTTGAGCCCGCGGCGGTCCTCGTAGCCGATGTTAGTGGTGCCCGAGGGCAGGACCGCGCCGCCGTGCACCCGTTCGAGCCGCCCGGCCTCGGCCAGGTCGGTCAGGTCGCGGCGGATGGTCTGGAGCGTGACGCCGAAGTGCTCGGCCAGGCCCTCGACGGTGACCTTGCCCTCGCGGCGGGCGATCTCGAGGATTTCCGGGTAACGGATCGATTGTGACACGGTGGCATGTCCTCCTGACGCCATTGTTCCCCTGTTTTCGTTTTTGTCAATTGCCCTAACGGAAGTCATGCCCGCTAGGGGTGAAAATCGCCGTTTTTCAGCGGATTGCCGCGTTTCGCCCTGGATTCTCGCTCGCCCAAATGCGCGAAAAAGAAAAAAACCGAAAAATTTTTGTTTCAAAACGCGCGGCGCTCCGGTAGGGATGGCGAAGGAAACGCTGGGTTTGGGAGGGCGCAGTGACCGGGAGGCCATCGGAAGAGTTCGACCTGTTCGTCATCGGCGGCGGCATCAACGGATGCGGCATCGCCCGGGACGCCGCCGGGCGTGGGCTCTCCGTCGGGCTGGCCGAGATGAAGGACCTCGCCTCGGCGACCTCCTCGGCTTCGACCAAGCTCTTTCACGGCGGGCTGCGCTATCTCGAATACTTCGAGGTGCGCCTGGTGCGCGAGGCGCTGGAAGAGCGCGAGACGCTCCTGCGCGCCATGCCGCATATCTCCTGGCCGATGCGCTTCGTGCTGCCGGTGCACCGCGACATGCGCTTCGAGGGCACCACCCCGGTGTCGAAGCTCCTGTCGACGGTGATGCCCTGGATGAAGGGCCGGCGCCCGGCCTGGCTGATCCGGGCGGGGCTTTTCATGTACGACCACCTGGGCGGGCGGAAGATCCTGCCGCCGACGGCGAGCCTCGATCTGCGTACCGCCCCCGAGGGCGCGCCGCTCGACGACCGCTTCACCCGGGCGTTCGAATATTCCGACTGCTGGGTCGAGGATTCCCGGCTGGTGGTGCTGAACGCCCGAGACGCCGAGGCGCGCGGCGCGACCATCCTGCCGCGCAGCCGCGTCGTCGCCGCCGAACGCGCGGGCGAGGGCTGGCGCGTCACCCTCGAGACCGAAAATGGCCACCGCGAGATCCGCGCCAAGGCGCTGGTGAATGCCGCCGGCCCCTGGGTCGGCGAGGTGATCCGCGGCACCATCCGCACCGAGAGCCGCGAGCGCGTGCGGCTGGTGCGCGGCAGCCATATCGTCACCCGCCGGCTCTTCGACCACGACAAGTGCTATTTCTTCCAGGGCCGCGACGGCCGCATCATGTTCGCAATCCCGTATGAGCGCGACTTCACCTTGATCGGCACCACCGATCAGGAGCACGATGCCCCCGCAGACCCCCCGAAGTGCACCGAGGCCGAGCGTGATTACATGATCGACTTCGTGAACGCCTACCTGAAGACCCCGATCTCGGCCGCGGATGTGGTCTGGTCCTACTCGGGCGTGCGGCCGCTTTACGACGACGGGTCGAGCTCGGCCACCGCGGCGACGCGGGACTACACGCTGAAGGTCGACGACGCGGGCGGCGCGCCGGTCCTGCATGTCTTCGGCGGCAAGATCACCACCTACCGGCGGCTGGCGGAAAGCGCGATGCGCGAGCTCTCGGGCTATTTCCCGGCGCTGCCGGGGGCCTGGACCGCGGGCGCGCCGCTGCCCGGGGGCAATTTCCCGCATCACGCGGTCGCGGCCGAGATCGCCGGGCTGGCGCGGGATTACCCCTTTCTCGACATGGCCTGGGCGGGGCGGCTGGTCCGCGCCTATGGCACCGAGGCGCGCGCGCTTCTGGGCGCCGCGCAAAGCCGCGACGACCTGGGCCGCGACTTCGGCGCCAGCCTGACCGAGGCCGAGGTGATCTGGCTGATGGACCACGAATGGGCCGCGAGCGCCGAGGACGTGCTCTGGCGGCGGACGAAGCTCGGGCTCCGGCTCGGGCAGGAGGAGACCGAGGCGCTGGCGGCCTTCATGGCCCGCCGCGCCGGTGAGGAGCGGCTCGCCGCGCAGTGACGCGCGCGCGACCCGAGGAGGAGAAGAGGCGGATGACGCTCACGCTCGAAAACGTGTCCAAGGTGGTCGGGTCCGAGACCCACATCCATCCCACCGACATGGTGCTGGACCCGGGCACGATGAATGTGCTTCTGGGCCCGACGCTGGCGGGAAAGACCTCGCTGATGCGGCTGATGGCGGGGCTCGACGTGCCCACCACCGGGCGCATCCTGTGGAAGGGCGAGGATGTGACCGGCATGCGGGTGCAGGACCGCAAGGTCGCCATGGTCTACCAGCAGTTCATCAACTACCCCTCGATGACGGTCTACGAGAACATCGCCTCGCCGATGCGGCTCCTGGGCCTCGACCGCGCCGAGATCGACAGCCGGGTGCGCGAGGCGGCCGAGCTGATGAAGTTGTCTCCGATGCTCGAGCGCAAGCCCCTTGAGCTGTCGGGCGGCCAGCAGCAGCGCTGCGCGCTGGCCCGCGCGCTGGTGAAGAACGCCGGCCTTGTGCTGCTCGACGAGCCGCTGGCGAACCTCGACTACAAGCTGCGCGAGGAGCTGCGCGCCGAGATCCCGCGCATCTTCGAGGAATCCGGCTCGATCTTCGTCTATGCCACCACCGAGCCCGAGGAGGCGCTCCTGCTCGGCGGCCAATGCGCCACCCTCTGGGAGGGCCGGGTGACCCAGTTCGGCCCGACGCCGCGGGTCTACCGCCAGCCCGCCGACATGACCACGGCGCGGGTCTTCTCGGACCCGCCGATGAACTTCCTCGAGGTGGAGAAACGCGGCGAGGCCCTGCATTTCGGTGACGGCCAGTCGGCCTCGGCGCCGGCGCTCCTGGGCGGGCTCTCCGACGGGCGTTACATCGCGGGCTTCCGGCCCAACCACCTCGAGCTCGAGCCGCACGAGGGCGCCATGGCCTTCGAGACCACGCTGACCGTGACCGAGATCACCGGCTCGGAGACCTTCATCCACCTCGACCACCACGGCGACCGCTGGGTCGGGCTGGTGCATGGCGTGCGCGCGCTGACCCCGGGGCAGGGCCTCACGGCCTATCTCGATCCCGCGCATGTCTACCTCTTCGACGACACCGGCGCGCTGAAGCAGGCCGCGCCCTATTCGGAGGCCGCGTGACATGGCGAAGATCACCCTCGACAACCTCGCGCATTCCTACCTGCCGAACCCCGGCTCCGAAGACGACTTCGCGCTGAAGGAGCTGAACCACGACTGGCAGGACGGCGAGGCCTATGCGCTGCTGGGCTCCTCGGGCTGCGGCAAGTCCACGCTTCTCAACATCATCTCCGGCCTCCTGCGCCCGAGCCACGGGCGGGTGCTCTTCGACGGCAAGGACGTGACCGACGCGCCCACCGCCGAGCGCAACATCGCCCAGGTGTTCCAGTTCCCGGTGGTCTACGACACGATGACCGTCCGCGCGAACCTGGCCTTTCCGCTGAAGAACCGCGGCATGCCCGCCGAAGAGATCGCCCGGCGCGTCCAGCAGGTCGGCCAGATGATCGGCATGGAGGCTGAGCTCGACCGCAAGGCGCGCGGGCTGACGGCGGATGCCAAGCAGAAGATCTCGCTCGGGCGCGGCATGGTGCGCGAGGACGTGAACGCGCTGCTGTTCGACGAGCCGCTGACGGTGATCGACCCGCATATGAAGTGGGAGCTTCGGACCCAGCTGAAGAAGCTGCACCACGATTTCGGCCACACGATGATCTACGTCACCCACGACCAGACCGAGGCGCTGACCTTCGCCGACAAGGTGGTGGTCATGTATGACGGCCGCGTTGTGCAGATCGGCACCCCGCAGGAGCTCTTCGAGCGCCCGGCGCATACCTTCGTGGGCTACTTCATCGGCTCGCCCGGCATGAATGTCTTCGACGCCGAGGTTGCGGGGACCGAGGCGCGCATCGGCGAGACCCGGATCGCGCTGCCCTCGGCTTTCGAGACCGGCGCGGGCGCCACCCAGATCGGCGTCCGGCCCGAGTTCCTGCAGCTCGCCGCGGGCGGCGAGGGGCTGCCCGCCAAGGTGCTGCGCGTCGAGGACGTGGGCCGCCACAAGATCGTCCGGCTCGAGGTCGGCGGCCGGCAGGTCAACGCCACGCTGCCCGAGGGCGCGGGCGTGCCCGGCGGCGCCGACCGCATCCGGTTCGAGCCCCGGGGCATCAATGTCTATGAGAACGACTGGCGCGTGACCCCCGCCAGCCAAGGGGAGGCGTGATCATGAACAAGACGGTTAACCAAAAGGCCTGGTTCCTGGTCCTGCCGGTCCTGGTGCTGGTCGCCTTCTCGGCGGTGATCCCGCTGATGACGGTGGTCAACTACTCGGTGCAGGACACCTTCGGCAACAACGTCTTCTTCTGGAACGGCATCATGTGGTTCGAGGAGATGCTGAACTCCGACCGCATGTGGAACGCGCTTGGACGCCAGGCGGTCTTCTCGGCGATCATCCTCGCCATCGAGGTGCCGCTGGGGGTCTTCGTGGCGCTGAACATGCCCAAGAAGGGCTTCTGGGCCTCGTTCTGCCTGGTGGTCATGTCGCTGCCGCTTCTGATCCCCTGGAACGTGGTGGGCACGATCTGGCAGATCTTCGGCCGCGTCGACATCGGGCTTCTGGGCTACACGCTCGACGCCATCGGTATCAACTACAACTACACCCAGGGCTATTACGCCGCCTGGACCACGGTCATCGTCATGGACGTCTGGCACTGGACCTCGCTGGTGGCGCTCCTGGCCTATGCCGGCCTGCAGTCGATCCCCGACGCCTATTACCAGGCCGCCAAGATCGACCAGGCCTCGCGCTGGGCCGTCTTCCGCTACATCGAGCTGCCGAAGATGCTGGGCGTGCTGATGATCGCCATCCTGCTGCGCTTCATGGACAGCTTCATGATCTACACCGAGCCGTTCGTCGTGACCGGCGGCGGGCCCGGCAATGCCACCACCTTCCTGTCGATCGACCTTGTGAAGATGGCGCTGGGGCAGTTCGACCTCGGTCCCGCGGCGGCCTTCTCGATCATGTACTTCCTGGTGATCCTGGCGATTTCCTGGGTGTTCTACACCGTCATGACCAACCTCGACAAAAGGGATGCAGGCTGATGAGCGACACCAGTGCAGCCCCCGGCGCCGCGACGCTTCCCGGCGATCTGAGCGCCTCCCGCGAGCGGGTGAAGACCAGGACCGCGCGGCGCTTCCGCCCGAACGGATCGGCGGTGGTCATGGGCCTTTACCTGCTGTTCCTGATGCTGCCGATCTACTGGCTTCTGAACATGAGCTTGAAGACCAACGCCGAGATCCTCGGCAGCTTCACGCTCTTTCCGCGGGATCTGACCTTCCAGAACTACGTGACCATCCTGACCGATGCGTCCTGGTACATGGGCTACGTGAACTCGCTGATCTACGTGCTGATGAACACCGCGATCAGCCTCGCGGTGGCGCTGCCGGCGGCCTATGCCTTCTCGCGCTACAGCTTCATCGGCGACAAGCACCTGTTCTTCTGGCTCCTGACCAACCGGATGGCGCCGCCGGCGGTCTTCGCGCTGCCGTTCTTCCAGCTCTATTCCTCGGTCGGGCTCTTCGACACGCATATCGCGGTGGCGCTGGCGCATTGCCTCTTCAACGTGCCGCTGGCGGTCTGGATCCTCGAGGGCTTCATGCGCGGCGTGCCGAAGGAGATCGACGAGACCGCCTATATCGACGGCTATTCCTTCGGGCGGTTCTTCGTGAAGATCTTCATGCCGCTGATCTCCTCGGGCATCGGCGTGGCGGCCTTCTTCTGCTTCATGTTCTCCTGGGTCGAGCTTCTGCTGTCGCGGACGCTGACCTCGGTCAACGCCAAGCCCATCGCCGCCACCATGACCCGGACCGTCGGTGCCTCGGGCATCGACTGGGGCGTGCTGGCCGCCGCCGGGGTGCTGACCATCGTGCCCGGCGCGCTCGTGATCTACTTCGTGCGCAACTACATCGCCAAGGGCTTCGCCCTGGGGAGGGTGTGATGTCCCGGACGCGCCAACTGATGCGGTCCCCGCGCGCCCGGGCGCGCGGCGGCAACCAAGGGAGCCTCTGACATGGCATGGATGGCCTGGACCTGGCCCACGGCGGCCTTCTTCGCGGTGATCGCCGCGCTGCTGATCCTCTTCACCTTCCTCGCGATCAAGCGGCCGGAGACGCCGCGGGTGGGGATCCTGGGGATCGAGACCACCCGGGGCGACCGGCTGTTCATCACGCTTCTCGCCTCGGCCTTTCTGAATTTGGCGTGGCTGGGCTTCGGGATCGCCCCGCAGCCCTATGCGCTCCTGGCATGTCTCGTGCTCGCAGCGGGGGTCTTCCGCTTCGTGTGACGGGTCATTTTCGAAGAACGTTCAATAACGGGAGGATTACGAATGAACGTTTCACTTAGAACGACCACCGCCCTGGCGGTCGCGCTGGGGCTGGTCTCCGGGCCGGCCTTCGCCGACATGGAGGCGGCCATGGCGTTCCTCGACAACGAGATCGACGGCATGTCGGTGCTCACCCGCGAGGAGCAGGAAGCCGAAATGCAGTGGTTCATCGACGCGGCCGAACAGTTCCGCGGCATGGACATCTCGGTCGTCTCCGAGACCATCACCACGCATGAATACGAAGCCCAGGTGCTGGCCAAGGCCTTCTCGGAGATCACCGGCATCAACCTCACCCACGACCTGATCGGCGAGGGTGACGTGGTGGAGAAGCTGCAGACCCAGATGCAGTCCGGCCAGAACGTCTATGACGCCTATGTCAACGACAGCGACCTGATCGGCACCCACTGGCGCTACCAGCAGGCCCGCAACCTGACCGAATGGATGTCGGGCGAGGGCGCGGATGTCACCTCGCCGACGCTGGATCTCGACGATTTCATCGGGACCTCCTTCACCACCGGCCCCGAGGGCGACCTCTACCAGCTGCCCGACCAGCAGTTCGCGAACCTCTACTGGTTCCGCTACGACTGGTTCACCGACGAGAAGAACATGGAGGACTTCAAGTCGGAATACGGCTACGACCTGGGCGTCCCGGTCAACTGGTCCGCCTATGAGGACATCGCCGAGTTCTTCACCGGCCGCGACATGAGCCACATGGGCGTCGAGGGCGAGGTCTTCGGCAACATGGACTACGGCAAGAAGGACCCGAGCCTCGGCTGGCGCTACACCGACGCCTGGATGTCCATGGCCGGCATGGGCGACACCGGTGAGCCGAACGGCTTCCCGGTCGACGAATGGGGCATCCGCGTCAACGACAACTACCAGCCGGTGGGCTCCTGCGTGACCCGCGGCGGCGCGACCAACTCGCCCGCGGCCGTCTACGCCGTGACCAAGGCCATCGAATGGCTCGAGAAGTACTCGCCCCCGACCGCCGCGGGCATGACCTTCTCCGAGGCCGGCCCGGTTCCGGCGCAGGGCCAGATCGCCCAGCAGATGTTCTGGTACACCGCCTTCACCGCCGACATGGTCGGAGACGGTGCGGATGCGGTGCTGAACGAGGACGGCACGCCGAAGTGGCGCATGGCCCCCTCGCCGCATGGCGCCTACTGGGAAGAGGGCATGAAGGTCGGCTACCAGGACGCAGGCTCCTGGACGCTCCTGAAGTCCACGCCGACCGACCGCGCCAAGGCCGCCTGGCTCTACGCGCAGTTCGTGACCTCGAAGACCGTGGACCTGAAGAAGTCCGACGTCGGCCTCACCTTCATCCGTGAGTCGACCATCAACTCGGACCACTTCACCGATCGCGCGCCGAACCTCGGCGGCCTGGTCGAGTTCTACCGCTCGCCCGCGCGCACCGAATGGTCGCCGACCGGCCTGAACGTGCCGGACTACCCCAAGCTCGCGCAGCTCTGGTGGCAGAACATCGGTGACGCCATGTCCGGCGCCAAGACCCCGCAGGAGGCGCTCGACGCGCTCTGCGAGGCGCAGGAATCGGTGCTCGAGCGCCTCGAACGCGCCGGCGTGCAGGGCGATCTCGGTCCGGTGATGAACGAGGAGCAGGATCCCTCCTACTGGCTCGAGCAGGCCGGCGCACCGAAGGCGGCGCTCGAGAACGAGGACGAGGAGCCCAAGACCGTCAGCTACGACGAGCTGATCCAGTCCTGGCAGCAGTAAGTGCCTGATCGCCTCCGGGCCGGGAGACCGGCCCGGGGGCTTCGCGTATGAGTTCCGGCCCGGCGTTGGGAGATCCCCGCGCCGGGTCTTTTTTGTGGGCTAGGGTTGTCGGGGCAGGGGGGCTGTCGGGCGGAGCCCTCGGGTGGGTGCTGCGAGGGCGATGCGGGTCACCGCTGTTAGCGAGACTGCGCGCCGCGAGGGCCATGCGGCTTATCGCTAAGAGCGAGGCCGCGCGCCGCCAGAGAAATACGGTTCACCGTTGAGAACGAGACCGCGCGCCCCCTCAGGAATAGAGATTCGCGAGCTGCGCGCAGGCGGCCCGGGCGCGCTCGTGTTTGCCCTCGGCCAGGAAACCCTCGATCCGCTCCAACGCCGCCCCGGTAGAGAGCGCGTCGAAGGCGAAGCCCGGCGCGGGATCGCGGCGGCGGCTCTCGAAGTAGAGAACCGCGCTGTCCTCGGCCCCGTAGCCGTATTTGTAATCCTCGTTGCCGTGGCAGAAGTCGTAGCAGATCAGCCCTTCCGAGATCGCCCATTCGATGCTGTGGAAATGCAGCGCGCTGCCGATGAAGCTTTCCTCCGCCTCGGGGTCGCGGCCGATCACGATGAAATGCGCGGAGCCCGCCTCCCGGTCGATGACATGGCCAAGCGCGCCGATGGGCTCCCCGCCGCGCCGCAGGACCGGCAGGAAGAGCGTGCCCGTCGCCTGCGCCGCGCGCAGGACGGCGGCGTAATTGCTTGCCACGCGCTCCGCCACCTCGGCGCCCTTGCTCTCGGTCCAGGCGGCCAGCCAGAAACGGGTGAGCGCGGCGAGGTCGGTCTCGAAGCTCTCGGCATCCGCATGGGTGATGCTGTAGCCGCCGCCCTCGAAATGCGCGCGCCGGTCCTTGCGGAGCCGCTGGCGCTTGCTGCGGCTCACCTGGGTCGCGAGGTAGGTTTCGAAGCTCTCGGGCAGCTCGACCTGCGGGCACAGCAGGTTGTCGGTGGTCTTGCCGTTGATGCGGTAGTCGCGGAAGCGCACCGGCAGGCCCTGGGCCTCGAGCGCCTCGGTGAAGACCCGGCAGCGGCGGGCCTGGGCGACATAGCGCATGGAGAAGCGCACCCAGGGCATCCGCGCGAGCTTGGCCGCCAGTTCGGCCAGCGCCTCGGCCTCCTGTTCGGGCTGGCAGAGAAAGCCGGTGTATTCGCTGAAAAGGAGCCGCCCGCCGGCCTCGATCTCGGTCTGCAGCTCGTTGCGGCTGACCGACCAGTGCAGCCGGTACTTGAGCGGCAGAAGCGCGATCACCCGGTCGCCGTCGCCGCCGTCGCGGACCACGAAGACACTCCAGCGGTAGGGCCGGTCGCGGAAGGCCTCGTTCATCCAGGCCCAGCTGAGAAAGACCGTCGCCTCGGGGTCGCGGGCCTCGAGCGCCTCCCATTCGGGGCGCAGCGCGGCGAACTCGGCGGGGCTGTCGACCACCTCGGTGCTGAGGCGGGGAGCGGCGCGGGTGATGCGGGTGTCGGCTTTCATGGGCTCAGGCCTCCGCCAGGGCGATGCCCGACCGGATGACCTGGCGGAAGTGCCGCTCGGCCTCCTCGAAGTCGCGGGCCATGGGCTGGGTCAGCGCATTCCGCGCCGCGAAATAGGCGCCGACGCGGCAGATATGGGCGGCGAACTCGGGGTGCATGCCGACGCTGTCGTATTTGCGCACGCGGGTTTTGCTGCGCCAGCCGCGGCGGCGGACCTCGTCGATCAGCAGATCGAAGCGCTGCGCCGCGTGGAAGGTGAGATAGAGCGCGAGATAGTCGAGATAGGCGTCCAGCGTGTCGCCCTGGGCGGGGTCATAGGCGTCGACCACGATGGCCTCCATGTCCTCGGGCGCAAGCGGCCAGGCCTCGTCGCCGATCAGCCAGGCCAGGTCCTCGGCGCCGTGGCGCGCGCCGGAATATTCGAAGTCGAACCAGCGCAGCCGGTCGTCCGCGCCGATCGCCGCATTGCCCGAGCGGCAGTCCCATTTGACGAATTGGCGCCCCGGGCGGGCAAGCCGGGTCTTGGCCTGGTCGCGGTCGATCGCGGCGCTCCGGCCTTCGGAGAAATCGGCCAGGATGTCGGTGCCCGCGACCAGCCCTTCGAGCCAGGCGTCGTTCTGGCCCAGGTGCGGCAGCGCCTCGGAGAGCCCCGCCGCCCGGCCCGCCGCCTGGATGCGGAAGATCGCCGAGACCGCCCGATGCGCCAGGTCCGCCTTGGCCGCGCGGCCGGCCTTGGCGATCTCGAGGTTGAGCCGCCGCCCGCCGACATCCGACTGAAAGAGGATCTCGCCGTCGACGCCCAGGCACTCCGGCAGGTCGTCGCAATGCTGGCCGAGCTGGCGCAGCGTGAAGGCCTCGACATGGGTGCGGCGGAAGTTCGGGCGGAGCGTGGCGATGATCGTGCGGTCGGAGAAGACCAGCCGGTAGCTCGACCGGCCGTCGCCGCCCGGCGCCTCCAGGTCGCGGACGCTCTCCTTGAAGAGCGCCTCGGCGCTCGCGATCACCCGCGCCTTGCGGTCTGCGCTTGTGCCCATGCCAGGTCCTGCCCGTTTGTGCCTCTGTCCCCCCGCGGCCCGCGCGGGGCGCGCGCGGAGCAGGGGGCAGGCGGCAGCCTGCGCCGCGAAGCCGGCATTTTTGAGGTCAGAGCGTGGAATTTCCCCGAGGCCGTGATTCGGGCCGCCCGCCACACAACCGCCACGCGGATTGGTGCCGGATGGCTCGCCTTGGCGGGTGATGCGCGGGGATCGTTTTCAGACTGCGAACAATTAAGGCCGAATTTTGTCCAAATTAGGGAAAATATGGCTTTTTCGTGGTGCGCCCCTAGGCTGGGCCAATCGTTTTCCGACGCTGACGGAGCATTCCGACGTCCGGGTCCGCCGACCGCGTGCCCCGCGTCGACCGCGTTCGCGCGAGCGGGATCGGCGTGTCTGATGAGGAGGGGAAGATGTCGTATTGGTACACGTCTAAGAGCGGGTTTTCCGATCCGGGCTGCGAAGGCGGCACCCACCACAACGCCGCCGCGAGCGGCGGAAACTCCTACCATAACGGCGGGGTCGAGGGGGATGCCTTCTCGGACTGGTACGACACCCACCTGAAGGCGGCCTTCGACAAGGACGGCAAGGACGGCGGGGAGAAGACGGACAGTGACGAGCCCGAGGGCAGCGGCGGGTCCAAGGGTTCCGGTGGCAGCGGCGGATCGAGGGGCTCCGGCGGCAGCGATGGCTCGAAGGGTTCCGGTGGCAGCGGTGGCTCGAAGGGCTCCGGTGGCAGCGGTGGGTCGAAAGGCTCCGGCGGCAGCGGAGGGTCGAGAGGCTCTGGCGGCAGCCGCGGCTCGAAGGGCTCTGGCGGCAGCGGTGGGTCCAAGGGCTCCGGCGGCAGCGGTGGCTCGAAGGGCTCCGGCGGCAGCGGCGGGTCGAAGGGCTCCCGCGGCAGCGGTGGGTCGAAAGGCTCCGGCGGCAGCGGCGGATCGAAAGGTTCTGGCGGCTCCGGTGGCTCGAAGGGCTCTGGTGGCAGCGGCGGGTCGAGAGGTTCCGGCGCCAGCGGTGGGTCCAAGGGCTCCGGTGGCAGTGGTGGGTCGAAGGGCTCACGCGGCAGCGGCGGGTCGAATGGCTCTGGCGGCAGCCGTGGGTCGAAGGGCTCCGGCGGCAGCGGAGGGTCGAAGGGCTCCGGTGGCTCCGGCGGGTCGAGAGGCTCCCGCGGCAGCGGCGGGTCCAAGGGGTCCGGCGGCAGCGGTGGGTCGAAGGGCTCCGGCGGCAGCGGTGGGTCCAAGGGCTCCGGCGGGTCCGGCGGGTCCGGCGGGACCAAGGGCTCGGGGGGCTCCAAGAAAAGCCTGCCGGAGTTCACCCATTTCGCCGAGGACGACGGCTATCCGACCTGCGAGGACGTCATGTCCTTGATGACCTACAGCGCCTCGAACGGGACGGCGCCGGGGACCAAGGGTACGGCGGGCGCGGTCGAGGGCTACGACGTGCTGTTATGAGTGCCGGCCCTCCCGGCGACGGGAGGGCCTTTTCGGTGTGGTGTGATTTGGGAAGACCCCGGGGGGAGGCTTTGTGCCCGCCGGGGTGTTTCTTTTTGGAGAGGCGTTTGGTCGTCGGAATTGGCGGTGACTGGGGCAGGGGCCGGGGCGCGATCCGGCGGGCGCTGGGATTAGAGAAAAGGGGCGCCCCTTAACCGGCTGTTGCGCACTCCAAGCTTAGCTGAAGCTACGGGCCAAGCTACCAAGCCCCCAAGCCTCACCCCCGCGAGTAAAACGGCAGGCCCACGTAGTTCTCCGCCAGGCTGGCCTGCGCGGCGGGGGAGCCTTCGAGGTATTCCAGCTCGGCCTCCTGCATGCGCTGGTCGAAGGCGCTTTGCTCGGGGAAGCGGTGCAGCATGGTGGTGAGCTGCCAGGAGAAGCGCTCGCTTTTCCAGACACGCTTCAGGGCGGTCTCGGAGTAGCCGTCGATGCCCGCCGCCTCGCCGCTGTCGTAATAGGCGCGCAGCGCGTCGGAGAGATAGCGCACGTCGCCGAAGGCCAGGTTCAGCCCCTTGGCGCCGGTCGGCGGCACGATATGGGCCGCGTCGCCCACCAGGAACAGCCGCCCCCAGCGCATCGGCTCGGAGACGAAGCTGCGGAGCTGGGCGATGCTCTTCTCGATCGAAGGCCCCGTGACCAGCCGGTCGGCGGCATCCTCGGGAATGCGGCGGCGCAGCTCGTCCCAGAAGCGGTCGTCGTCCCAGGCGGAGAGATCCGCGTCTGCGGGCGTCTGCACGTAGTAGCGGCTGAGGTTTTCGCTGCGCATCGAGCAGAGCGCGAAGCCGCGGGCGTGGTTGGCATAGATCAGCTCTTCGCTGACCGGCGGCGTCTCGCTGAGGACGCCGAGCCAGCCGAAGGGATAGACCCTTTCGTATTCGCGCCGGACGCTTTCGGGGATGGCCTTGCGGCTCGGCCCGTGGAAGCCGTCGCAGCCGGCGATGAACTCGCAATCGATGCGCTCTTCGCGGCCCTCGCGGGTGAAGGTGACGAAAGGCGCGCGCCCGTCGAGGTCGTGCAGGGCGACGCCCTCGACCTCGTGCAGGATCTGGCCCTGCATGGCGTCGCGCGCCTTGTAGAGCTCGGCGGTGACTTCAGTTTGGCCGAAGACCATGACGCGCCGCCCGGTGTGGCGTTCGAAGTCGATGCGGAAGCCGCGGTTCTGCGCGGCGAGATAGGTGCCGCCATGCGGCTTGCCCTCGGCGAACATGCGCTGGGCGACGCCGGCCTCCTCGAGCAGTTCGACCGAGCCCCATTCCAAGACGCCCGCGCGGATCCGCCCGAGCACATGGGCGCGCGAGCGGCGCTCCAGCACGATGGTGTCGATGCCGGCGCGGTGCAGCAGTTGGCTCAGCAAGAGCCCCGACGGCCCGCCCCCGATGATGCAGACTTGTGTGCGCATTGATCGAACGCCTCCTGGGCGCGATAGTAGCGGCACGGCAACTCGTTAACATGGCGGGGCAGAACCATCTCCGGCACGAATCGAACATCCCGGCGGGAAATCCGCAGCTTCGCGCTATACGGCGAGAGCGCGCGCTTTCCCGATGTCCTGCACTGCGAGACGATCTCGGACCGGGCGGCGGAGAACGCCTGGACGATCCGCACGCACCGCCATCCGCTGCTGCATCAACTGATCCTGATCGAGGAGGGGCGCTTTTCGGTCTGGATCGACGGGGTGCGGCGCGAGTTCGCCCGCCCGGTCCTGATGAACGTGCCGCCGGACCACGTGCACGGCTTCCGCTTCTCGCAGGGCATGCGGGGCTATGTGCTCTCGGTGCCCTCGGAGACCCTGCCGGACATCTGCTACCGCGACGAGACGGTGATGGCGCGGCTCGCCAAGCCTGCCTTCCTCGAGCCGAGCGCGCCGCTGGTCGCGGCCTTCGGGCGGCTGCACGGCTGGCACGAGAGCCCGGGCGAGCTGCGCGCGCCGGTCCTGCGCGCCATCGCCTGCGAGATCCTGTGCCTGGCCGCCAGCCAGGCCCGCCCGCGCGCCGCGCCCGGCGGCTCGCCGCGGCAGATCCAGCTGATCGAGAGCTTCGAGACGCTGCTGCAGGCGCATCTGCGCGAACGCTGGCGGGCCGGGGATTACGCGCGGGCGCTCGGGGTGTCGCCCACGCATCTGACGCGGATCTGCCGGGCGGCGGCGGGGATCTCGGCCTCGGCCTGGATCGACCGGGCGACGGTGACCGAGGCCTGCCGGCAGCTCGCCTACACGGTGCGGCCGGTGTCGCAGATTTCCTATGACCTGGGCTATGAGGATCCCTCGCATTTCTCGCGGGTGTTCCGGCGGGTGATGGGGTTGTCGCCGAGTGCTTACCGGGGGTGAGGGGGTGGCGTGGGGTGGGCACTCGGGGTGCGGTGGCGGCGCTGAGTGCGCACCCTAGGGGGAGTAAGGCAAAGGAAGGGGGACGCGTTGCGGATGTCGGAGGGATCACGACGTGAGGGCAGGCGGCGCTTTGGGGCGTCGCGGTCTTGGTCCCGAAGTGGCGGCGATGGGATTGGATTATCGGGGGCAGGGGAGAACTGCAGGTTAAGCCTCGGTCTCCCGGTCCAACCACGCCACCAACACGCCGCATCAAACAAGGCGCCTCGTTTAAGCTCGCGCCTCTTGCACCCGAATAGCACCGAAGGTGCCGGGCGCGCGCCGGACCGGCCCCTTGGGCCGGCGCTCTTGTGGGCGAAACGCATAGATCGTCGTTAGTCCTGACCTTGCAGGGATAAAGCGCAAAGCTCGGAGTGAGGCGGCGCCGGCCCCCGGTCCGGTGCGCGCCCTCTGGTGGGGCGTGTTGAGAGGGGGTCGGGAGCGGGCGCCACGGGGGACGCTTCGCTCGAAACCCCGCTCAATCCCCGCCCGACCAGCCCCGCAGCCCAACACCCCCAAACCCCGCTCCCCACGACTTCCCCAGCGAATCCAACCGCCTGCGCGCCGTCCCCCGCCGAAGCCCAGAGCGCGCCGCGCATCAGGGTTGACCCAGCGCCATCTCATATCTACAAAGTGAAACACAATTCCGCACAGTGGAAATGGGAGGAGACCATGACTGTACTGAAATCCGCACTCGCGGGGGCCCTTATGGTGGCCGCAACCGGCGCCAGCGCCCAGAGCTTCTTTGTCGGCGAGGCGGGCCCGAACCGCGGCGCGCGCGGCGAATCGCTGAACTTCTTCGCCGAGCAGGTCGAGGAACTGTCCGGCGGCGAGATGTCGCTCGACATCCAGTGGGGCGGGGCGCTCTTCAAGGCCGGCGCGGCGCTCTCGGGCATCGCCGACGGCGTGGCCGACATGGGCACCATCATCGCCGTCTATTTCCCCAAGGAAATGGCCCCCTACCGGATCGCCGACATGCCGCTCGAGAACGCGGACGCCTGGGTCGGCATGAAGGCCACCGACGAGATCATGCGCTCGAACGAGGGCATGAAGCGGGTCATGGCCGAGCAGAACCTGGTCTACCTCGGCACCTTCACCACCTCGGCGGTGCACATCGGCTGCCAGGGCACCGCGATCCGCTCGGTCGAGGACATCGAGGGCCTCAAGGTCCGCGGCGTCGGCGCCTATGGCGACACCTTCGGCGATTTCGGCGCCAACCTCGTGCCGATGTCGATCTATGACGCCTACCAGGGTCTCGACACCGGGCTGATCGACTGCTCGCAGACCTATTCCTACGCCACCGCCGCGCTCAAGCAGCAGGAGGTGATCGACAGCTACACCATGCTGAACTGGGGCCAGACCGGCGCCCTGGGCATCTTCATGAACAAGGATTCCTTCGACCGTCTCGAGGCCGAGCAGCAGGAGATCCTGCTCGAGGCCGGCAAGATGATGTCGGACGAACTGGGCCGCCTGATCACCGCCGACAACGAGGCGGCGATCCAGACCATGAAGGACGCGGGCGTCGAGATCATCGAGCTGCCCGCCGAGGACCGCGCCAAGCTGGTGGAAGCCGGCAAGCCCTATGTCGACGAATGGGTCGAGCAGGTGAACGGCATGGGCCTCGACGGCGAGGAGATCCTCGCGACCTACAAGGAGCTCCTGGCGAAATACGCCGAGGAGCGCGACACCGAGGGCTACCCCTGGGAGAACGGCGGCAGCTGATCGGCTGACGCCTCTCCGGGCCGCGCGCCGCCCACCGGCGCGCGGCTCCCCCCACCTTGTACCCGACATTCCTTTCCGAGCGAGGTCACCCATGCTGCGCCGCATCGAACGGCTGCTGGTGGATCTCTCTGTCCTGGCGGTGCTGGGACTGGGGATCCTGATCACCGTGACGGTGATCCTGCGGGCGGGCTTCAACGCCGCCGTGCCGGACGCCATCGTCATCGTCCGCGAGCTGATGGTCGCCGCGATCATCCTGCCGCTGGCCGCCACCACCGCCAACCGCGCCCATATCGTCGTCGAGGTCTTCGCCAACCGCCTGCCGGTGCGGATGCGCGACCTCCTGGTGATCTTCGGCTCGCTCTTCGGGCTCCTGGCGCTGGCGCCCTTGATCTGGGCGGGCTGGCGAGAGGTCACCTCGGCGTTGTCCTCGGGGGCCTATTTCTACGGCGATCTGAACCTGCCGAAATGGCCCGGGCGGGTGCTCTTCCTCGCCGGTGTCTCGATCTGCTGGATCCGCCTGGCGCTGATGGTCGCCGGCGACATCCGCACCATCCGCCGAGGCGAGACGATCCTCTCCGCCGACCCGCATCAGGAGGGCTGAACCCATGGACGGAACGCTCATCGGTCTTGTCGCCTTCGCCTCGGTCATCGGGCTTCTGGCGCTGCGCGTGCCGATCGCCTTCGCGCTGGCCGGCGTGGCCAGCATCGGCACCTTCCTGGTGTTCGCGCTGCGCACCGGCGAGTTCATGCCCGAGCGCGCGCTGACCCCGACGGCCAGCCTGGTCTTTTCGAATTCCTTCGACCTGATCCATTCCTACGATCTGTCGATGATCCCGCTCTTCGTGGCGCTGGGGCACATCGCCTACCGCGCCGAGATCACCACCAAGATCTACCACGCCGCGCGCGTCTGGCTGGTCAAGGTGCCCGGCGGCGTGGCCATGGCCTCGGTCGTGGGCTGCGGCGGCTTCTCGGCGATCACCGGCTCCTCGATCGCCTGCGCCTCGACAATGGGGCGGATCTGCTCGCCCGAGATGCTGCGGCTGGGCTACGACAAGCGGCTGGCGACGGCCTCGGTGGCCGCGGGCGGCACGCTCGGTTCGCTGATCCCGCCCTCGGTGCTGTTCATCATCTACGGGATCTTCACCGAGACCTCGATCTCGGCGCTGTTCCTGGCGGGCATCATCCCCGGCCTTCTGACCCTGGCGGGCTTCATCCTGGTGATCTGGGTCTGGGTGGCGCGCGATCCCGCGGCGGCCCCGGCCTTCACCGGCACGATCACGCCCGCTGAACGGCTCCAGGCCGCGCGCGACGCCTGGCCCGCGGTGGCGCTCTTCGTGATCATCGTCGGCGGCATCTACGGCGGGTTCTTCACCGCCACCGAGGCCGCGGCGGTCTGCGTCAGCGCCGCGGTGCTGATCGGCTTCGCGCAGCGCAAGCTGACCTTCCGGGCGCTCTGGGAGGCGCTGCACGAGACGGTGATCCAGACCACCTCGATCTTCTTCATCGCCGCCGGCGCGAAGATCTTCGTGGCCTTCATCGCGCTGACCGGCGTTGCCGGCGACGTGGTCTCGGCGGTCACCGAGGCGGAGCTGTCGGTGGTGGTCCTGCTGGTCTCGATCGCGGCGATCTACCTGCTCCTGGGCATGTTCCTCGATCCCATCGGGATCATGGTGCTGACCCTGCCGCTCATGGTGCCGCTGGTCGAAAGCTACGGCTGGGACCTGATCTGGTTCGGCGTGGTGGTCATCAAGCTGCTCGAGATCGGCTTGATCACACCACCGGTGGGCCTCAATGTCTTCGTGATCTCCGGCATGGTCGGGCGCGAGGTGCCGATCGACAAGATCTTCTCGGGCATCCTGCGGTTCCTGTCGGTCGACGTGATCGTCCTGGCCCTGCTGATGGCCTTCCCGATCCTGTCGCTCCTGATCCCGACGTCGATGTGAGGCCCGGCATGGCGCGACCCGAGACCCAGAGCCCCGAGACCCGGACGCCCGAGCCGCCGCAGCGCGACCGGCGCTTCGCCGAGACGCTGGCGCGCGGGCTGGCGGTGCTCCGGGCCTTCCGGGCCAGCGACGACGGGCTCGGCAACGGCGAGATCGCCGAGCGCACGGGCCTGCCGAAGTCCACCGTCTCGCGGCTGACCTTCACGCTGCAGAGCCTGGGCTACCTGACCCACGCCCGGCGGCACGACCGCTACCGCCCGGGGCCGGCGCTCCTGGCGCTCGGCAATGTCGCCTCGGCCTCGATCTCCTTCGTGGACCTGGCCGGGCCGATCATGCAGCGGCTGGCCGACGAGACCGGGACGCTGGCGCTGATGCTGGTGCGCGACGGGCGCAAGCTCCTGATCGTGCGGACCTGGCGGCCGCAGGGGGTTTCGTCGCTCTGGCTCGAGGTCGGGCACCGCATCCCGTTTCACGGCTCCTCCTCGGGCCATGCCATGCTGGCCACCATGGACGAGGGGCTCTTCGAGGAAACCGTCGCCGCGGCGGCGGGCGACCGGGGGCTGACGCTGGAGTGCGGCGAGCAGATCCGCCGCGCCGCCTGGGGCCAGCTGGTCGCCAAGGGCTACGTCTTGACCGAGCCCGAGGAATATTTCGCGCCCTCGATCCACGCCGTGGCGCGGCCCTTCCAGTCCCGCGACCTGTCGGAACCGGTGATCTTCACCTGCGGGGCGCTGCCGGAGGATCTGAGCGTGGAGCGCATGCGCGGCACCCTCGGCCCGAAACTGGCCGAGGCGGTGCAGGAATTGGAACGCATCATGGGGCAGGGCTCGAGCCTGACGGTTCGGGACTGAGCTCCGAGAGGAAAGGAAAGCCAGACGTGACGCATCCGGTTAGTTACGAACGCGACGGCGCGGTCGCCGTCATCACCATCGCCAACCCGCCGGTCAACGCGCTGGGGCACGCGGTGCGCCAGGGTCTCTGGGAGGCGATCGACCGCTTCTCGGGCGACGCCGAGGCCGAGGCCGCGCTGATCCTGGGCGAGGGCAAGCTGTTCATCGGCGGCGCCGACATCTCGGAGTTCGGCAAGCCGCCGAAGGATCCCTGGCTGCCGGAGGTGGTGAACCACATCGAGGCCTGCGAGAAGCCGGTGGTCGCGGCGATCCAGGGCGCGGCGCTTGGCGGCGGGCTCGAGGTGGCGCTTGGCTGTCACTACCGGGTCGCCATGAAGGGCGCCAAGCTCGGCCTGCCCGAGGTGAACCTCGGCATCATCCCGGGCGCCGGCGGCACCCAGCGCACCCCGCGCCTCATTGGCGTGAAGGCGGCGGTCGCGATGATCCCCGCGGGCGGCAGCCTCGGGGCCGAGGAAGCCGTCGAGGCGGGCCTTGCCGACAAGCTGGGCGAGGGTGATCCGCGCGCCGCCGGGCTCGACTACGCCCGGGCGCTCATCGCCGAGGGCGCGGGCCCGCGCCGGGTGGGCGCGCTGCCGTGCCCCGCAGAGGATGCCGCCGCCCTGGACGAGGCGCGCGCGCTTTGGAAAAAGAAGGCCCGCGGCGAGGTGGCCCGGCTGGCGGCCATCGACGCGGTGGAGGCCTCGACCCGTCTCGAGATCGCGCCGGGCCTCGACGAGGAACGCCGCATCTTCCGCGAGATGATGGAGACCTCGCAGCGCGCCGGCCTGATCCATGCCTTCTTCATCGAGCGCAAGGTCGCCAAGCTGCCCGAGATCGAGGGCGTCGCCCCGCGCGACTTCGGCAAGCTCGGCGTGATCGGCGGCGGCACCATGGGGGCGGGCATCGCCACCGCCGCGCTGGTGCGCGGGCTCGACGTGACGCTGATCGAACGCGACGACGCCGCCGCCGAGCGCGCCACCGCGACCATCACCAAGAACCTCGACGGCGCGGTGAAGCGCGGCAAGCTCTCCGAGGCGGGCCGCGACGCCATCCTCTCGGACAGCTTCCGCACCGCGACCGACTACGCGGCGCTCTTCGAGGCCGACCTCGCCATCGAGGCGGTCTTCGAGGACATGGGCGTCAAGCGCGAGGTCTTCACCACGCTCGACAAGATCATGAAGCCCGGCGCGATCCTGGCCACGAACACCTCCTATCTCGACGTGAACGAGATCGCCGAGGCGACCTCGCGGCCCGAGGACGTGATCGGGCTGCACTTCTTCTCGCCCGCGCATGTGATGAAGCTTCTCGAAGTGGTGGTCGCCGACAAGACCGCCAACGACGTGACCGCGACCGCCTTTGCGCTGGCCAAGAAGCTCGGCAAGGTGGCGGTGCGCGCGGGCGTCTGCGACGGCTTCATCGGTAACCGCATCCTCTCGGCCTATCGCGCCGCGGCGGACCGGATGGTGCTGGCCGGCGCCTCGCCCTATGCGGTCGACCGCGCGGTCAAGGCCTTCGGCTGGCCCATGGGCCCCTACGAGATGGGCGACCTGGCCGGGCTCGACATCGGCTATGCCACCCGCCAGCGCAAGGCCGCGACCCGCGACCCGCGCGACGTGGTGCCGACCTGGGCGGATGAGCTTTATCACCTGGGACGGCTCGGCCAGAAGACCGGGCGCGGCTACTACATCTACGAAGAGGGCAAGCGCGGCGGCAGCGAGGACCCCGAGGTCGAGGCGCTGGTCGCCAAGGCCCGCGACGACGCCGGCGTCACCCCGCGCGACTTCACCGAGGCGGAGATCCAGCGCCGCTACATGGCCGCTCTGGTGAACGAGGCCGCCCGGGTCCTCGAGGAGGGCATCGCCCGCCGTCCGCTCGATGTCGATGTGACCTTCCTCTACGGCTACGGCTTCCCGCGCTGGCGCGGCGGGCCGATGCACTGGGCCGACGAGGCGGGCCTCGCGGGCCTTCTGGAAGACATCAAGAGCTACGCGACCGAGGATGATTTCTTCTGGCGCCCGGCGCCGCTCCTCGAGCGCCTGGTCGCCGAGAGTGCCACATTTGCCAGCCTGAACGACAAGGGCTGAGAAGGAGAGAGCCATGAACGATCCCGTCATCGTATCCGTCGCCCGCACCGCCATCGGCAAGGCCGGGCGCGGCACCTTCAACATCACCCATGGCGCCGACATGGCCGGCCATGTCGCCAAGGAGGCGGTGGCCCGCGCGGGCCTCGACCCGGCGCTGATCGAGGATTCGATCTGGGGCTGCGGCTACCCGCAGGGCGTCACCGGCCGCAACATCGCCCGCCAGGCGGTGATCCGCGCCGGGCTGCCGGTCTCCATCGCGGGCACCACGGTCAACCGCTTCTGCGCCTCGGGCCTGCAGGCCATCGCCATGGGCGGCCACATGATCGCGCATGAGGGGGCCAAGGCGGTCCTGGTCGGCGGCATCGAGTCGATCTCGGGCGTGCAGCCGCCGCCGGACGAGGCGCCGAACGACTGGGTTCTGTCGCACAAGCCCGACCTCTACCTGCCGATGATCGACACCGCCGACATCGTGGCCCAGCGCTACGACGTCAGCCGCGCCGCGCAGGACGAACTGGGCTACCAGTCGCAGATGCGCACCGCCGCCGGCCAGGAAGCAGGCCGCTTCGACCGCGAGATCGTGCCGATGACCGTGACCAAGGCGGTCAAGGACAAGGAGACCGGCGAGGTCACCCACCAGGAGGTCACCATCTCGCAGGACGAGTGCAACCGCCCCTCGACCACGCTCGAGGCGTTGCAGGGCCTGAAGCCGGTCAAGGGCGAGGACAAGTTCATCACCGCCGGCAATGCCTCGCAGCTTTCCGACGGCGCCGCGGCGCTGGTGATGATGGACGCCAAGGAGGCCGAGAAGGCCGGTCTCGAGCCGCTCGGCCGCTTCCGCGGCTTCGCCGTGGCCGGCTGCGAGCCCGACGAGATGGGCATCGGCCCGGTCTTCGCCGTGCCGCGCCTGCTTGAGCGCGAGGGGCTGAAGGTCGGCGACATCGACCTTTGGGAGCTGAACGAGGCCTTCGCGAGCCAGGCGCTGTATTGCCGCGACCGGCTGGGCATCGACAACGAGATCATGAACGTCGACGGCGGCTCCATCGCCGTGGGCCACCCCTTCGGCATGACCGGCGCGCGGATGACCGGCCACCTGATGTTCGAGGGTCAGCGCCGGGGCGCCAAGCTCGGCGTGGTGACCATGTGCGTTGGCGGCGGCCAGGGCGCCGCGGGCCTCTTCGAGATTTTCTGAGCAAAAGGAGAGAACCATGGATCTCGCCTATACCGACGAGCAGAAGGCCTTCCGCGACGAGGTGAGAAGCTTTCTGGCCGAGAAGCTGCCGAAGCGGCTCAGCGACAAGGTCGCAGGCGGCAAGCGGCTGACCAAGGCCGACTACGAGGAATGGCACGCCATCCTCAACGACAAGGGCTGGCTGGGCGTGACCTGGCCCAAGGAGCACGGCGGCACCGGCTGGGACGCGGTCGAGCGGCACATCTTCGAGATGGAAACCACCGCCGCCCGCGCTCCCCGCATCGTGCCCTTCGGCATCAACATGCTGGGCCCGGTCCTGATGAAGTTCGGCTCGGAGGCGCAGAAGGCGCATTACCTGCCGCGCATCCTCGACGGCACCGACTGGTGGTGCCAGGGCTATTCCGAGCCCGGCGCGGGCTCCGACCTGGCCTCGATCAAGACCACCGCGGAGCGTGACGGCGACCACTACATCGTCAACGGCCAGAAGACCTGGACCACGCTTGGCCAGCATGCCGACAAGATCTTCTGCCTGGTGCGCACCTCCAAGGAGGGCAAGCCGCAGGAGGGCATCTCGTTCCTGCTGATCGACATGGAGACCCCGGGCGTCGAGGTCCGGCCCATCGTGCTGATCGACGGCGAGGCCGAGGTCAACGAGGTCTGGTTCGACAACGTCCGCGTGCCGGCCGAGAACCTCGTCGGCGAAGAGAACAAGGGCTGGACCTACGCCAAGTATCTCCTGACCCACGAGCGCACCAATATCGCGGGTGTGGGCTTCGCCACCGCCGCGCTCGAGGAGCTGAAGCGCATCGCCGGCCGCGAGATGTCGGGCGGGCTGCCGCTGTCGCAGAACGCGCTCTTCGCCGCCAAGATCGCCCAGGTCGAGATCGACCTCATGGCCATGGCCACCACCAACCTGCGCACCGTCGCGGCGGCGGCCGCGGGCCAGGCGCCCGGGGCGGAAAGCTCGATGCTGAAGATCAAGGGCACGGTCATCCGCCAGGAGATCAACGCGCTCACGCGGCAGGCGGTCGGCCCCTATGCCATGCCCTTCGTCTCGGAGGCCCTGGAAGAAGGCAGCAACGTCGAGCCGGTGGGCCCGGACTACGCGATGCCCGCGACGCAGAGCTATTTCAACAACCGCAAGCTTTCGATCTATGGCGGCTCCAACGAGGTGCAGCGCCAGATCATCTCGAAAGCCATCCTGGAGCTGTAAGATGAACTTCGAGCTGACCGACGAACGGCGGATGCTGTCCGACAGCCTGCGCCGCTACCTGGCCGACACGGCCTCTTTCGAGGCCGCCGCCAAGGCCACCGAGGGCGAGACCGGCTTCGACGCGACCCTCTGGGAGGGCATCGCCGAGATGGGCGTCATGGGCGCGCTTCTGCCCGAGGATGCGGGCGGCTTCGGCGGCGCCGGTTTCGACCTGACCACCGTCTTCGAAGAGATCGGCCGCGCCGGCGCGGTCACCCCGCTGATCGAAAGCGGCGTGCTGGCCGCGGGGCTCCTGGCCGAGCTCGACCCCGAGGGCCAGGCCGAGCGCATCGAGAGCGCGATCGGCGGCAGGGTCCTGGGCTTCGCCCATGCCGAGCCGGGCGCGCGCTACGACCTGAGCCACGTGGCCGCCACGGCCGAGGCCTCGGGCGAGGGCTGGCGCCTCTCGGGCCGCAAGACCGTGGTCGGTTTCGCCAGCGCCGCCGAGGCCTTCGTGGTCACCGCGCGCACCTCGGGCGAGGCCGCCGATGCGGAAGGCATCTCGGTCTTCCTGGTGCCCGCGGGCACCGAGGGGCTGTCGCTGCGCGACTACCCGCTGAACGGCGGCGGCCGCGCGGGCGAGCTGGTGCTCGAGAATGTGACGCTTGCCGCCTCGGCGCTGATCGGCCCCGAGGGTGCGGCGCATGAGGCGCTCGAGACCGTGCATGCCCGGGCCACCTGCGCGCTTTCGGCCGAGGCGCTCGGCCTGATGGAGACGATCCGCGGTCTGACCGTCGACTACCTCCAGGGCCGCAAGCAGTTCGGCAAGCCGATCGGCAAGTTCCAGGCGCTGCAGCACCGCATGGCCGACGTGCTGATCGAGATCGAACAGGCGCGTTCGGCGGTGATCAATCTCGCCGGCCATCTCGAGGCCGACCGGGTCACCCGCGAGCGCCACGTCAGCGCGACGAAGAACCTGATCGGTCGCGCCGGCCGGCTGGTGGTCGAGGAGTCGATCCAGATGCACGGCGGCATCGGCATGACTGAGGAATACGCGCTGGGGCATTTCGCCAAGCGCCTGACCATGGTCGACCATCGCTTCGGCGACAGCGACTTCCACCTCGAGCGCTTCATCCGGCTCAGCGCGGCATGAGCGTGATCGAGGGCGAAACCGGCGCGCAGCGCAGCCTGGGCTACGTGCTCGACGTCGGGCAGGGTGACGGCTCTGCGCGTTGCCACCTCGAGGTCGGCGCGGGTCATGCCAACCGGCACGGGGTGCTGCACGGCGGCATCGCCGCGGTGCTGCTCGACAATGCCATGGGGGCGACGGCCAGCCTGACCGTCGATCCCCGGGGCCGCGCGCCTTTCCTGACGATCTCGCTGACCACCAACTTCCTGGCCGCCGCCGAACAGGGCGACGCGCTGACCGCCACCGCGCGGGTCACCGGCGGGGGCAAGTCGCTCCTGTTCATCGCCGCCGATCTGACCGCCGCCGACGGCCGGCTGATCGCCACGGCGACCGGCGTCTTCAAGCGGGTGCCGCCCGAGAAGTTGGCCCAGGGAGGCGACGCATGAGCCTGGCCCATATCGAGGACCGCGGCGACCGGATCGTCGTGGTCAACGACAACCCGACCCGGCGGAACGCGCTCTCCGAGGACTTCTATCGCGCCATCGAGGATGCCGCGCGCCTGGCGCTCGAGCCGCGCATCACCTCGGTCACGCTTTGGGGCGCGGGCGGGTTCTTCTGCTCGGGCGGGGATCTGACTCTCTTGGCCACCAGGCGCGAGCTGCCCGAGGCGGGCCGCCGCGAGCGGATCGAGGCGCTGCACGACCTGGTGCGCGCCATCCGCGGCAGCGCCGTGCCCTGGATCGCCGCGATCGAAGGCGGGGCCGCCGGGGCAGGGGCCTCGCTGGCCTTCGCCTGCGATTTCCTGGTCGCCTCTGAAGGCGCGCGAGTCTCGGGCGCATATGTGCGCGCGGGCCTGACGCCCGACGGCGGGCTGACCGCCTCGCTCGCCGCGGCGCTGCCCCGGGCGCTGGTCTCGGAGATGCTGATCCTGGGCGATGCGCTTTCCGCCGAACGGCTGGCCGAGCTCGGCGCTGTGAACGCGCTTGCGGCCCCGGGCGCGACGCTCGACGGTGCCATGGGCATCGCCGACCGCCTGGCCCGCGGCCCCCGCGGCGCCCAGGGCACGATCAAGGAGCTGGTGCACGCCGCCGCCACCACGTCCTTCGCCGACCAGCTCGACGCCGAACGCGACGCCATGGCCCGCAGCATCGCCGGGGACGAGGCGGGCGAGGGCATCGGCGCCTTCCTCGACAAGCGCCGCCCGGACTTCGCGGGCCGAGGGCAGCGGTGAGCTGCGGGGCGGCAGAACGGAGCAGCGCGCGGGCCTGGGTGGCTGGTGCGATGGGGGCTGTTGGCGATGAGGTCTGCTTCGGGGCCGCGAGGATCGCAGCAGCTTCGGAGCTGCGCGTCGCGGCTGCGAGGGTCGCCGAAGATTCGGAGCGGCGCTCCGGGGCCGCGAGCGTCTCCGCAGCTTTGAAGCCGTGCTTCGGGGCCGCGAAGATTGCCGAGGCATCGGTACCGCGCTCCGAGGCCGCGAGGCGTGCCGAAACATCGGAGCCGCGTCCCGGGACCGCGAGGATCGTCAAAGCGTCGGAGCCGCGCCGCAAGGTTAAGCACCCACCGACGAGCCTCGACATAAGCCGGTTGCACCGCCTTTCGGGCCAGCGCCAACCCGACCGAAGCTCCGCCCCTGATCCAATCTCTCATCGCCTTAATCCTCCAAAACCCACCGCTGCCCCAGGAGCCCCCACATGACCCCAGCCGATCCCGCCCTCGAGACCCCGCTCACCCGGGCATTCGGGCTGCGTCTGCCCGTGGTGGCCGGTGGCCTCATGTGGCTCGCCGAGGCCGGCTATACCGCCGCCGCCGCCCGCGCCGGGGTGCTGCCCTTCCTGACCGCCGCCTCCTTCCCCGACCCCGCCGAGCTGCGCGCCGAGATCCGCCGCTGCCGCGAAGCAGCCGGTCCCCATGCCTTCGGCGTCAATGTCTCCATGCTGCCGAAGCTGGTGCCCGGCGAGCGCACCGAAGAGGTCTTCCGACTGATCGTGGAAGAGGGCGTCCGCGTGGTCGAAACCTCGGGCCGCAACCCCGAACCTTTCCTGCCGATCCTCAAGGACGCCGGCGTCACGGTGATCCACAAGGTGCCCTCCGTGCGTTACGCGGTGAAAGCCCAGTCGGTGGGCGTGGACATGGTCTCCATCGTCGGCGCCGAATGCGGCGGCCACCCGGGCATGGACCTCGTGGGCTCCATGGTGAACCTCGCCCTGGCCGAGGAACGGCTGGAGATCCCCTTCCTGATCGGGGGCGGCATCGGCAGCGGGACGCAGATCGTCGCGGCCCTGGCCGCCGGCGCCTCCGGGGTGGTGATCGGCACCCGCTTCCTGGTGGCCGACGAGGTTCCGGCCCATGACGGCTACAAGGCGGCGCTCGCGGCGGCCAATGAACGCGACACGGCGCTGACAATGCAGAGCGTGCGCAACACCATCCGCACCCTGAAGAACGAGACCACCGAAACCGTGGCCCGGCTCGAACGCGAGACCCCGGATATCGGCATCGAGGCCCTGATGCCGCATGTCTCGGGCAAGATCGGGCGCGCGGCCTATGAAAGCGGCGATACCTCGAAAGGCATGCTGTCGGCGGGCCAGGCGCTGGGGCTGACCCATCGCGCCGCGCCCCTGGCCGAGATCGTCGCGGAACTGGAAACCCAGGCCCTGACGGCGTTGCGCCGTCTGCGTCCCGAGGCGCCCCGCGCGGGCGCGCTTTCGGGCGCGGCCTGACCCACCGGAGGGAGGAGAGACCACCATGAGCCGCATCACGCGCATCCACCAGATGCTCACCCCCCATGTCGAGGCGCGCCCCGAGGAGGCCGCGATCATCGACGCCGACGGAACGCGCTACAGCTGGGCCGATTACGCCCGCGCCAGCGAAGAGGCCGCCGGTCTCATGGCCGAGGCCGGCGTGACCGCCGGCGACCGGGTTCTGATCGTCGCCGAGAACTGCTTTGCCGTCGCGGCCTTGGTCATGGCCGCGAGCCGCCTGTCGGCCTGGGCCGTGCCGGTCAACGCGCGCCTCTCTGGGCACGAGATCGCCCGCGTCACCGCCCACGCCGAGCCGCGCGCGGTCTTCTACACCACCGGCGTTTCGAAGGAGGCCCGCGCCCATGCCGAGGCGGCGAGTGCCGAAGCCTGCGCCGTCACCTGGGGCGAGTTGCAGCGCGCGGCTGGCCCCGGTGGCGCGCCCGAGCCCGAGGAGGCCGGCGCCGACCAGGTTGCCGTCATGCTCTATACCACCGGCACCACCGGCGCGCCCAAGGGCGTGATGCTGAGCCATGGCAACCTGGTGTTCGCCGCCACCGCCAGCCGCGACCTGCGCGAGCTGGCGCCGGGCGATCACGTCTATGGCGCGCTGCCGATGACCCATGTCTTCGGCATGGCCTCCATGCTCATGGCCTCGGCCCGCGCCGGCTGCACCGTGGAGCTTGCCGCGCGCTTCTCGGCCGAAGCGCTCTACAACGCGCTGACCCGGGGGGCGACCGTCGTGCCCGCCGTGCCGCAGATGCATGCGCTCTTGATGGCCTATGCCGCCGAACACGGGCACGAGACGCTGGGCAGCAGGCGGCTGCGCTATGTCTCCTCCGGCGCGGCGCCGCTTGATCCTGCCTGGAAGCGCAAGGCCGAGGCCTTCTACGGACTGCCCTTGCAGAACGGCTACGGCATGACCGAGACCACCGCCGGGGTCAGCGGCACGCGCAACGCCCTGGGCGACCCGGATATTTCCGTGGGCCCGCCGCTGCCGGGCGTCGAGGTCGCGCTGGACGAAACGGTTGGCGCCGAAGCCGGCGTCGGCGAGGTGCTGACCCGCGGGCCGCACATCATGAAGGGATACTACCGGAACCTTGAGGCGACCGCTCAGGCGATCACCCCGGACGGGTTCATGCGCACCGGCGACCTCGGGCGGATCGACGCCGAGGGTCGGCTGCACATCGTCGGGCGGTCGAAGGAGCTGATCATCCGCGGTGGGTTCAACGTTTATCCGCCCGAGGTCGAGGCGGCCCTGAACGACCACCCCGCCGTGGTGCAGAGCGCGGTCGTCGGCCGCGCCATCCGCGGCGACGAGGAGGTCCTGGCCTTCTGTCAGATCACCCGCCCGGACGCAGTGACCAGCAAAGAGCTTGCGGAGTTCACCCGCGCCCAGCTGACCGGCTACAAGCGCCCCTCGCGGATTTTCATCGTCGATGCCCTGCCCGCCGCGGCGACCGGGAAGATCCTGAAGCACAAGCTGCTGGAGGTTTTTGCCGAGCGGATCGAGACGGAAGAGGTCGGGTAAAGGCATTGGGGTCAGCGCGTGAGGCGCTGGCCCTCGCTCACTGGTCGGCGCGCAATCTGACGCAGGGGCGGTTGCGTGTCCGCAAACGGAGTGCGCCTCGGTCAGCCGAGCCTCGTCGCTTTTGAACAGACCGCGAAGGTTTTCAGCGAGCGAATGGGAAATGGCGTGCCGTTCTCGCAATCGTCGTCGACCAGCGCCACAGCAAGTGTTGGCGCGGGCCTTGGCTCGGCACAGCCCGTCCCAAGCTCTTTGCACCTTCGCCAGCCAAGTCACTGTAAGACTTCCTGCGCAGCGACCGGATTTAGGGTCACAGGCAGTAGAAGGGACGAGCGTTCCCAAGGAATCTGGCGCCCCGCCGTTGCGCGCAGAACGTTGAGCCGCAGCCGCCGCGTCACCTCGTAGATCTCCAATCCAGGCTGGGCAAGGGCCTCGACCAAAGCGCTCGCGAAAGGGCTGTTTCGAGACATGCCATCCTCGGCTTGCCCCCCCGGCTGCGATGCATAGCAGACCATTTGCCCGGCTGCTCCAAAGACTGGAGAGGTCGGCGTTCTACTCTTTCCTGTGGTTGGTTGCCGGGCGACGGCACTGTCGTCGGAGCAGCCTCCCACCCCTCGGCACGCATCAAGGAAAAGCAGTTTTTGTCGGGGCCGATCGGACAGGCTCTGGCTGATTTCAGTCTCCGAGGTGCTGCGGCTCAGGCCGGTAGGTCCTACAGGAGCGTCGGCTGGAATAATGCGGCACGTGCCATTTGTCATGACCCCATGTGCCGCGACATAGAGGATCACGACCTTACACTTGGCGGCGCGCTGTCGGAGCCGCTCCACCGCCCGACGGAGCTCTGCCTCGCCTGGATCGAGCAACAACTCAGTATCGAATCCCAAGTCGGTCAAGCTGCGCGCCACAAGAAAAGCATCGGCTTTGGCCGACGGAAGTGGCGCGGCGTATTGGTACTGCGACACGCCAACGGAAAGCGCGGCAACGGGTCCAAGATCCGACGCGGGCGATGCAACGTGGTGTGCGCGCGCGGCGGTGACCGAAGGGCACACCCCCAAGGCGGCGCCAGCTAACGCAGCGAAAAAGTGACGCCTTCTCATGGACATGATCCGCCACTTGGTCGCGCCAGGATTTCGACGCGGCGGTTGCGCGGGTCACGCCCGGATAGGCCAGGAAGCGTCGCGGTTTCCCCCAGGCCCTCGCTGCGTAATCGCCAGTCCGGGATTTGCCTGGGGCCGGAGAGATATAGGCGCACTCTCTGCGCGCGCGCCCTAGACAGCTGCATATTGTATTGCGCGGGCCCGGTCGTATCGGCGTGGCCACGCAAAAGGATGCAGAGCTCGGTCAGTTGACCCTGCAGAATTGAGGCCAAGCGATCGAGATGCGCGCGGGAGGCATCGGACAGCTGATGCTGGTCGAAGCCGAACTGCACCGCGTAGCCCCCTGGAGAAGGGAGGCTTCGCGGAATGGCTTCGCGCGGCTCCGGCGGGGCACAGCCTTCTATTGGTCGGCCAGTCAAGGCGAAGCCGATCGCACAACGATCCGCGGCAACCGGTAACTGCGGCAACTCGGCAAAGGCAGGCGTCATACTCAGCCAGAGCAGGGCTAGGGAGAGGGCAAACCGACTCATCTTGGAGGATGAGCCTAGGGCCGATGTCTTAAGCCTTCGTTTCCGAGAAGCTGCCGTAGCGATTCATCCCGACTTAAGTCTTTGTCTCTAGGCTTCTTTCCCATGGAGCGATTGCGCGTCATCTTGCGCCTGCTGAACGTGGGCTTTTTCCTCTGCGCGGCTCTCGCGGCCTGCGGGCGCGTCGATCGTCTCGCGCCCGTGGCCGCGCAGCCGAAAACGCCGGTGGCACGGAATTTCACGTCGTTCACGCCATCACTGCAGTGCATGGACGGACTTTTGACCGCTCGCGGTCGTCCCGCCGTTCGGCTGTCGTCCACACCGATTTATGACCGGACCAAGCAGGTGCCGGTGGCGGCTGACGACATGCTGATCAATGCCGTGAATCAGATGAACCGGCGCAGCCAAGCCTTTGTTTTCTTGGATCAACCATTGATCCGGGAAGGATCGCTATTCGAACTGCAGACAATCGACCCGAAGCTGAAACACCGCCCTCCAACACCTGACTACTACATCCGTGGGGCGATCAGCCAATTGGACAACGGTGTGCAAAGCGGCCGGGTGAATCTCGACTACACGCCGTTCGACAAGCCCGAGCGCGGGCTCGCAGAGCTTGGAGGAAGTGTCAGCCGGTCGAAATCCGTCGTGACGGTGGATTTGCATCTTGTCCGCTATCCCTCGCGCGAAGTGCTTCCGGGTGCTTCGGTCAGCAACTCCATGGTGGTGACGCGGCGTGGGTTTGGGACAGGCCTGACCGGCCTTGTGACCGAAGGCACATTGGGTCTTGCGCTTCAGGTCGATCGTCTGGAGAGCAATGGCCAAGCCGCGCGCAATTTGATCGAACTGGGGGTTCTGGAACTTTTGGGGCGCTTCGCAGAGGTGCCCTATTGGGAGTGCCTGGCTCGACCTGAAACGGACGCGCGGCGTGCTGCACGGGCAGAACAAGCACACCATGCGCGACCGGGAACGGCTCAGCGCCGTGAAGCGGCGAAGCACTTGGCTCAGCTGGACCGATTACCCGGAGCTCCAAGTGCGAGAAATGTGAGCGCCAATCGGGACCGGGTTGCTGTGAGCCGGGCCATCGCAAAGTTCCAGGCAGAGGTAGGGCTTATCGCGAGCGGTGAGCCGGACTTCGATACACTTCAGGCGCTGCGAGTTGCCGTTGCAAAAAGAAATGCGCGCGCCCACACACCGGTTAAACCGGTTCCGACGAACTCTGGGGCAAGACTCAAGGTGGTAACGAGTGAGTCTACCAGAAATGTCGGCGAAGCAATCGAACCGCCCGAAGGGTATCGCGATATCGGGTATTTTCTTAAGGACCTCTAAAGCTTCCGGAGGTTAGTCTCTTGCCACCTTCGCGTTCTGCCAATCCGAGATGAAAGCGGAAATGACATCAGAGAGCGCATGCTCCGGCGTGTGGTTGAGGTTCGCAAGGTTTTGCCGCGAGGTCTTTGACCAAACTGTGGCCGAGACCTTCAATTTCGGATTTCGCAAGAGAGCGGCTTCCTCTATAAGCGACAGCGTCATCGAAAACGGGATGATGCACCCCGCGGATTCGCTGCGTGGGGCAAAGCGTAACGTGAGTTTTGGACGGCCGGGTAGGGCCTGCCATTGCGATTTGGTTAGCAGGGGTACCCCGCCTGCCAGTAGGGCTTCGCGAAGTTGGTTCGCGTGAAGAGCTGTGCCGGAGTTGGCCAAGAGCGCCTCTTCGTCAAGGAAGACGCCTGGGTGTGCTTTCAACAGATCTATGCGCTCAGCCTGGGGCAGGTCATGCAAGAACTGGTTGATTTGTGTGAACTGAAGAGTCGCCGGTTCTAAAGGCTGCGACATCGGCGGCACGCTGCGGATGGCCGCAATGCGGTTTAGAAAAAGGGTCAGGGCTTCACGCTCCTCCGGTGCGGTCTGCACGAGATTCCGCAAGATCAATGTGCTGTCTGGCAGGCATTCCAGAGGTTGGTGACAAGTGATGGGCAGGCTCCGGGCTTCAATCAGAAGCCAGTTCGTTGGCGCGGTTTCGGCCTGAAGAATGCTGGGAGGCTGAAGTGCCAAAGTCGTTGCAAGGGCGAGCGCCCTGGCGCGTCTCGGTAGCGGCTTGTGTGACCCAACGTTCAGTCGCCGTTGGCTCGAATTTCGAGGTTTCCTAGGGCGCGCTCGAGACAGCACACGTGCTTTGGCCACGGACATTGCGACCTGCGCGGTCATTGCAAGCTCCATAGCGGGCCATATGCCATGTAATGTACCGCTTCGAGCACGACCGCGTTGGTGTTCAAGGTATACGCGGCGTTCACGCCACCGTCGGCCTCGTAGATGCCCGCGGGCCAGCCGCGCTCGGGTGCACCGATGGTGTGGATTTTGTCGCGCAGGCGACCCGTATAGTCCGTGTCGTAGAGCGCGTCCCAGCCGAAACTGGCCTTGACGCTTTGACTGCGCAAAGCGGGGTGGAAGCCGCCGTCTTCGTCGACCACGGCCCAGGGCCGGCCGTTGGAGAAGACAGTGGCGTAGAGGAAATGCGGTGGGCGGTCGAGGTGATCTTCGGAGACCGCGGTCAGATGGCCGGTGGCGTGGTAGCGGGCTTCCTGGGCGCGGTAGACGGCCTCGGCCAGAAGGCGCGTTTCGCTGTCGAGGCCGAGTTCAAGCGCTTGCAGCAGGAAGGGTTCGCTCAGGATCGGGGTGATCGCGCGGAAGGCGCTGGCGCGGCGGGTGTCGACGGGCACCTCGATCCCCTGCACTTCGCGCCAGTCGAGGACGCGGCGGACCGAGGCGGCGGGGATGACGTCGAGACCCCAGAGCGTGGCGGCGCGGGCGGCGTATTGTTCGTAGCCGAGGCGGCCCTCTTGCCGGAGGCGTGTGACGCCATCTTCGCGGATCGCGCCCCAGAGCTCGCCGTTCTTGGTCATGGCGGTCAGATCCCAGCTTGCGAGCAAGGCGCGGATCCGCGGTGACAGCTTTGGTTCGGCCGACTCGAGGACGCGCAGCGCCATGAGCATCCGGCCCATGTCGAGCGCGGACCAGCCGATGCCCTCGGGTTGCGGAGTGTTGTCGTAATCGACCATGACGAGGCTGCGGGTGTCGTAAACCTTGTTTGGCAATTTGCCTTCGAAGAGCGGCAGGTCCTCGAGGCTTGTGAGAAGCGACTGGATGCGTTGAGCGAATTCGCTTTCAGGGAGGAGACCGAGGCGGCGGGCGGAGACAAGCGCGAGGAGGTAGGAACCCTGGTCCCAAAGCGTGGTTGAGGGGAAGCCGGCGACGGAATCGACGAGGCCGGTCTGGGAGCGGGTCTGTGTGTCGAAATAGCGCCAGGCCCTGCGCGCGGCGGCGCGGTCCTCGGGGGTAAGGGCGCGTGGTGCGGTGAGCGGCAGCGTGGCCGCATTGGGGGCAAGCGAGGCCGCATCGGCGCGCGCCGCGTGATGTCTGGCGCCGTCGGACAGCACGGCGAAAGCAGCTGCGAGGCAAAGACCCAAGATGAAGAGGAGGCTGCTGCGATGGGCGGGCCGAAGCGCGGGCATGGGCGTGCTCTCCCTAACTGTGTTGTGGCGGAATCAAGCGGCCTTGGCGTCTGACGGTTGCGCGGTTTGCGGCGCCGGTGGGCGCCAGAAACCGGCGGAGACGGCGCGCATCAATGCGGCGGCATTCAGGCTAAGCCAGAAGAGGTTGACGGCCAGGAAGCTGGCGGAAAATCCCTCGATCCCAGTGAGATAGGCCCAAGTGCCGTGGATTGCGACAAGGCCCATCAGAGCGAGGAGCGCGAGGTTTGGGGCCATATGGCGCAGGCGCGGGGCCAAGCTTGGCAGTTTTGGTGTCGTTGGAAAATGCGGTGGCTGCCCGCGCAGGACCTGACAGAGCGCGCGCCATTGCAGGCCAAGGGTGGCGATGGCGAGGATGCGGCCAGAGTGGATGTTGTGGCCCTTCGCCGCGAGGGTCATCGCCAGTTCGTTCATGATTAAAAGCGGCAGGAGGTGTTGGAAGAACTCGAGCGAATATGCCTCGACCGGGGCGAGACCGGTGAAAAGCGAGATCACCGGGGCCAGCAGCAGAACCGGTAGCCAGAGCGCGGAGAGGTAGGACCAGAAGGTCGCGAGGTAGTGCAGCCGCGTGGCCCAGGGCAGGCCGCGTCGAAAGATCAACCCGCTGCGCAGGAAGATGTCGAAGGTGCCTCCGGCGTATTTCAGTTTCTGGGTGGCCCAGGCGTCCATGGTCCAGGGCGAAAGCATACGGGCCTCGACCCCCGGGTGGTACACCGAGCGCCAGCCGTTGGCGTGTTGTTCGAACGCGGTGAAAAGGTCTTCGGAGACGTGGTAGCGGAAGGGCATGAGGTCGAGCCGGGGTAGGAACGCTCGCGCGCTGTCCGGGTCGTCTTTGCATGCGAGGCGCGTCAGGCGGCGCCCCTGTTCCAGGAGGGCGTTCTGGAACAGGGCCTCGCGGCGATGGATGGACCCGGCGCCGCAGCAAAACGCGGCGCCGTGGCGGTTGCGACGGCGCTGGATGACGTCGAAGAACAGGCCTGGGTCCGAAAGGAAGGGGTCTGCCCCTTGGCGGGGGCGGCCGGTCAGCGCGCTGAGGCATGAGGCGAAGCGCCGTGCCTTCCGGCCAAAGCGCGCTTCAAGCCAGTCTGCCCAGGGGATGCCTTCGGGGATGTCGTAGAACCAATGTGGGGTTTGGACGAAAGCCACGCCTGGGTCGCGGAAGTAGCCTAGAGTATTGGTCAGAAAGCTTGGGAATAGCTGGGTGTCGGCGTCGCAGATCACGACGAAATCGCCTTCGCTCGCAAAAAGAGCCTGTGTCAAGTTTCCGGCCTTGAAGCCGCGGCGCGTCTCGCGCGCGTGGTACTGAACACCCATTGCAAGGGCCAAATGGCGCATGGCGAGGCGGGAGCCGTCGTCGAGCAGGTGCACGGTTGTTCTCGTGCCGGGCGGCGCGATGACAGATCGGGCAGCAGCGAGCGAAGGGCTGACGACCTCGGTCGGTTCATTGCGAGTTGTTACGAAGACATCAATGTGGATTGGGTCGCGACCTTCCAGACCGGCCTCGGCACGACGTTTTGGTGACGGCGCGTGTGGCGTGTCCGCCTCATCCCAAATGTCGAAGAAAAACAGAAGGCTGCCGGTGAGAGCTAAGGTTTCTGCCGCAGCGATCGCGATGGAAAATGTCAGGGCGTTCGGATTGAGGGAATGCCCCCAGCGCCAAGTCAGATACCAAATGCCGAAACCAAGCGTTATACCGGCGGAGATATGCCAGAGCTCGCGGTGAAGGCCCTCGAAGGTTGTGCTCGGTGGACTGGTGCGATCGCGGAAGGCATGGAAATAGGGCGGGGTCGGATCCGACCTCGGTGCAAGGGCGATTGGTCGTTGGGCTGTCCGAAAAGCCATTTATGCGCGCCTGCGGATAGGAATGGGTTGCGGCGGATCTTCATGAACCGGTGAGGCGGCATTGAGGGTATCGGGCACGGCGAGGTCATTTGCGAAGTGAAGGTCACAAAAGCCGTTCGGACCGATAACCTGGCCTTTGGCCCATGTCCCTTGCCGGACCTCTGCCCCCGGTAGAACCAAGCAATCCTGAAGCAATGTCGCACTTTCGATGCGCGCGCCGGCGCCGATGGCCGTCACTCCTTTCAGACAGGCTCCGGCGTCGATCCTTGCTCCTGCACCGATGTGGCAAGGTCCGTGGATTTGCGCTTGGCGGTGTTGCTCAGCATCTTCCTCACGCCAGAGCCCTGGGCCGATGCGGCGTCCTGTTGGCGGAACTTCCGTGCAGCCAGCCAGGCACTCCGCGGTAGCCCGGAAGAGGGCCTGCCAACTGTCGATGCGGATTGCGTTTGACGGCACTTGGAATGTAGCGATGCTTTGGTCGAGGCTCGTGCGTGCATTTATTGGGGTATGCCAAGTAACGGATCCGCTATCGGCCGGTAGGCGGTCGATGGCTTCAGGCGAGTAAATGGTGAGCCCGAGGGGCTGGTCCCCTTTGTCCGGAGGCGTGGTGGAAACGATGGCTGCGGTGGCGAGCGCCCTAGAGGTCCGATGTGCCCGCATCATTGCTTGCATGTCGGGAACACCGACGATTGGAGCTTCGCAGACGAGCAAATCGCTTTGAAAGGCCGCTTGGTCTTCTTGGAGATTCTTAAGTATATTTCCGGTCGAAGGGTAGCGTTCTGCTTCTCTAGGTCTCGCACCACAAAATTGCAGTCGCATGCCCGGAGGCGAGCCCGGGCCAAGCCGGCTGCGAATGGCTTCTGCCTCGCCTTTTGCGTCTACAACCAAATCGCTAAGGCCGTATTTGCCGAGCGCTGCCAACATGTGGTCGATGACCGGTGTGCCACATAGGTCGAGGAGCAGCGCGGAGCCACCTCCTGCCACTGGCGGGGGGAAAAGCACCGTTCTAGTGGCATTTAGTGATACCCGCCGCAATTCGGGCGTGCCAAGCGCTGCTTCAAGAGACGGTAGAATGCGAAGCCCGCGATCCAGACCGGAGCGGCGCAGCATGCGCAGCGGGCCGTCGGGCAAAGCGGCGTAGCATAAAATGATCTGCGGTCTGCGGGCGGCTAGTTCGACTAGGGACGCAAGTCCCTCAAAAGAAACGCGCTTCAAAAGGGACAAGTCAAGCACTTGACCGATACGGCCCAGTGCGGTGAGCGCATCGCAGGTTTCCAACAGCCGGGGCAGATCGGATGCACGAGCCAAACGGCCGGAGACGGTCAGGACGGCCAGACCATCATCGATCGGTCGGGTCTCGATCAGCATGATTGCTCCTTGGCCGCCGTCGCGCGACTTGGGCGCAGCTGGGGCAGCGGGCCTAGCCCGATGGTCCACGCCAACGCAGGACGTTTGGCCATGAGTGGGACAAGGACCAAAGTCCCGGCAAGTGTTGGAAGGATCTTCATTGTGACCTGCGCGAAGGGCGTCAATGAACTGTCGCGAAGCGCGATTTCGCATAGGTCCAGGAAGATCGGGTGGCAGAGATAAATGCCGAAAGCATAGCGCGTGTGGCGGGCCACGGCATTCGGCCAGTGGCCTTGTCCGAGGGACATGCAAGCTAGGAAGAGGAGTGCCGGGAAAAGGAAATCGGCCCAGTACCCGGGAGCATGGTCGAAGGCCCAGGCGCCAGTCGCGATGCTCTGCTGCGTGGCGTCGAGCTTTATGGTGAAGAGAAGCACACCGAGCAAAATGATGGGTGCAAGCCAACGCCGGGCGGTGAGTGCGCCGTGTTGCCATAGGCCCAGCGCTGCGCCCGCGAGCATGCCGTAGCCGGTGTAGGTCAAAAGCTTCGCGGCACGGATTAGGAAAGGCAGTGCGTCGCTGCCCCAGAAGTTTGCGTAGATCCGGGCATCGAGCCAATGGCGGAGGGCGAGGCATAGTCCGATGGCCAGTCCAAGCGCGGGCTGGCGTTGGGCGAGGCGGTAAAGAGGGTAGGCGAGAATCAACACGAAGAGCGTCGGCAGAAAATGCATGTGGTATTTCACGCCGCCGAGCAGCAGGTAGCGCAGCCAGGCGACGGGGTCGGCAAGTTCGGCCAGGGCGGGACCGAGGTAGCCGAAGGCCTGGGCCTTGATCAGGCCGTAGAGCGCGTAGAATCCCGTCCAGACCAGGAAGGGTAGAAGCAGGCGTCTGGCCTGTTCGGCAATGGTGGCGCGATAACTGCGGGGGCGCCTTTCGCCCGCGAGCAGCAGCAGGAAAAGCGCGATGATCAAGAACAGCTCGGTCCGCGCGGTGTAAAGCACCGCACGAAGGTAGAGCGGCGCGGCGCGCGCTTCGGGCGGGTGGTCGGGCCAGGGCAGCCCCTGCGGGTCCGCGGTGGCGTGCAGCGCCACCATCGACAGCCCGGCAATGAGGCGCAGGGAGTCGATCGCGGGGTATCTTTGCGTGTCGATCATGGCATCCGTCTGTCGTCTCTCGCGGCCAGACTGCGGGCAATGTCCGAAGAAATGGTTATTGCGCGGCGGATTTTCGGGTTTTGTTCGGGCGGTCGCCCAATGCGCTTCAAGGATTTCTTTACGGTTGCGGGTAAGAATGACGCGCAAAGGAGGTGCGCAATGTTGAGAACTATCTGCGGCGCAATAGCGCTGTGTCTTTGCGTACCCGAAACGGCACCGGCGCAGGGGTTGACGGCAGAGGACTGCCGGCAGATCCGTGTGCTCTACGACATGGAGGCACCGGGCTGTGCAGCGCGCGATGCGGAAGGAGCCCCACCAGCGCGTTTTCGTGAGAGCAGTGTTTTCTTTCGCGGCGGAGGCACGCGTCTCGATGCTGCGGCGGAGCGGCAGATTTCGAAGATCGCCGAGATTCTTGGGACGAAGGCTCTGGCAGGCAGCTGTCTGAAACTCAGCGGCCATTCGGATGCGAGCGGTGCGCCCTCGGTAAACTTGCCGCTTTCGACCCGACGGGCTCGGGTTGTGGAAGAGGCGCTGGCGGCTCAGATCGGGCGCGCTCGGATCCAGCGTGTTGAGGGGCTGGGGGCTGCGGAGCCGATGCAGGAGCTTGCTGCGGCCAGTGCCTGGCAGCGGCGCGTGACTGTCTATGTGCGGCGATGCAGCGCGGAGACGGCGGGGCTCTAGAGGGTTTGGGGGATCTGGTCCGGACCTTAAAATAAGGCTGGCATCTCCTGAGATTGGAGCCTTAAAGCCCCAAGCCGTGAGCCGAACCACGCAGTCGCTGGCGGCAGAATGTTTAGGATTGCGCGAGTAGCTGCTTGCTCGAGTGGGCGAGCCGCATGGACTAGCCGCACCTCTGCGGCTGTGTAGGTCGAGATCAGGCCGATGCCGTTCTCAGGGTGCGCGAGAAGGTCGGTGTCTTCCTTGGACAGTGCAATGCGGGCCTGCAGGCGCCCATTTTTCTGCGCTTCGATTCGGGAGATCTGGCCTGTCAGTTCGGGCCATTGGCGCGGCAGGTTCACGAGCTGAACTTCGACGGATTGACCGCGGGAAATGTTCGGGAGCCGCGACGCGGGTAGATCAATGGTGACGGTGAAGCCGGGCGTTGCATCGGTGGTCATGTCGAGCAGGGGAAGCGAGCTCGCCGTTGGTGCGGATTGGGCCAGTGGGCGGATGCGGGCGATGCGGCCGGTGACGGGGGCCTGAAGGCGAGGGGTCTTGATGTGTCGGGCCAGGGCTTTGGCGCGGAGCATGTTGGCCTGGGTGGATTCCGCGAGGAAGGCGAGGCGGGCTGTGATCTGGGCGTGATGGGTGCGGAGGGCGGTGGATTCTTCGGCGGTGATTTCGGTCAGGCGGGCCGCGAGGCGCTGGGCGGCGAGGGCCAGGGCGAGGGCTCGGCGTGGCTCGGTGGTCGCGGTGCCTGCGGCGGGTGAAACGGTGTCTGGACCCAAGGTCCGCGGTGCTCCGGTGAGACTGTCGAGGTAGCGGGCGAGGACGGCGCGTTCGGCTTCGACCGCTCGGCGGCGAGCGGCGTGGTGGGCGCGGATGTCCTCTTCGGCCTGGCGCAACTCGCGGCAGCTTCGGACGGCGCGGGCCATGGCAGCGGCTTTGGCGTCTTCGGGGGCGAAGGCGCCGGGCATGCGGGGCTTTTGGTCGGCGAGCAGGCATTGCTGCAAGACGCTGTCGTGCAGCCGTTCGAGCTCCAGTGCTTCGGCCTCGGCGCGGAGGGCGGGCAGGTCGTAGATGGCGACGGTTTCGCCGCGGGCGACTTGAGCGCCTTCGGTCACGACCACCTCTTTCAGCAGGGCATGGGGGGGCAGGGCCACGGGATGCGGCTCTCCGGTGGGGCGCAGGCTGCCGTAGTAGCTGTGGCGCGGGGTCAGCTCCTGGCCCGCGAGCCAATTGGCGACCGCGAAAAGCAGGAGCGCGACCAGCGTCAGGCCGAGGCCCAGCCAGCCGATGCGTGACATTGGCGACGCGCGGCGGGGCAGGGTGCGGCGCGCGGGGTCAGGCCGGGGCATCGGTGTCCCCGGGCAAAGGCGGCGGGCGGGTCTTGCGCGGATCATAGGTCTCGATCCGGGTCTCGATCATGCGGTCGTCGAGATGGCTGCCGGGCTCAACCGCGAGGCAAAGGCGCATCAGGGCGGCAAGCGGCGACAACCGGGCCTCGGGCTTGTCGGAGGCTGCCTCTTCCCGCGCGCGGTCAAGATGCGCCTGGCCGATCGGGGCCTCGCTATCCTGCATGCGCAGGAGGCAATGACCCTGGAAATGCTTGAAGGTGAAGCTCACATGGCCCGGCGCCTGGCGGTCGCGGCTCTGACAGGAGAGCGCCAGGAGCTGCGAGGCGACGGCGGCGAGCTTGCGGCGGTTGGCCTCGTCGCCGGCGCGGTAGAAATGCGAGCGCACCCAGAAGCGGAGGCTGTCGTCGCTGGCCAGTTCGCGGCGGCCGCGGAAGCGGGCCCAGCCGGTGTCCTGGCGGTCGCGGATGCCCTCGGCGGTGCCGTAGTCCACGACGCGTCCGTTCTGCAGCACCACCATGCGGTCGCAGAGCGCCAGAAGCGCGCGGTTGTCGGTCACCATGAGGATGCTGCGGCCCAGGCGGACCTCGTGGGTGATGCGGCGTTCGAGGGCGGGGATGAGCTTGGGCGGCAGACCATCTTCGGGGCGGTCGAGCAGGTAGAGCTCGGGCCCGAGCAGGAAAGCGCGGGCCAGCGCCAGGGCCTTGCGCTGCATGTAGGGCAGGCGGCGGGCGTCGCCGGTGGCGCAGATTTCCTCGACCATGTCGGTGGCGAAGACCAGCTGTTCGAGGAACCATTTGCCGCGCGCGAGCAGATCGCCGGGGTGAAAGCAGGTGAGGTTGTCGGCGCCGCTTGCGGCGAGGAGGATCGGGGCCTCGGGCAGATGGGCGAGCATCACCGCCTGTTCGGCGGCGGCGCGCTGCCAGAGATCGCGGCCGCTGAGGCTGGCGCGGCCGGTGACCTGCATGCCCTCGAGCGCATGGGGGTCGGCAAGGGCTTGCAGAAGAAGGCTTTTCCCCGATCCGCTGTCGCCGAGAAGGCCGGTGACCATGCCCGGCTCGCATTCCAGGTTGACGTCAGAGAGGCGCGGCGTGCCGCTGGCGTCGCGCAGGGTCAGATGGGTGACATGCAGGCCGACCTCCTCGGCCTCGCCTTCGGGCGGGGGATCGGGGCGGAGCGCGGTTGTGGCGGGGAGGCGCGCGGCGCGGTCGGAGAGCACCTCGGCGAGCCAGGCCAGCAGCGCGCCGGTCGCCCAAGGGGCGGCCAGCACCGGCGGCGCGTAGCCCGCGAGCGCGAGCGTGCTCTGGCCGGTCAGGTAAGCCGCGGCGCCCGCGGCGAGGACCAGCGCCAGCGCCTGGGCGGCGCGGATCGTGGCCGTGGCGAGGACCGGGCCGGGTGGCGGGGCGAGCGCCAGCTCGAGGCCCCGGGCATCGCGGCCGGAGAGGAGCGCCACGGCCTCTTGCGGGAGGAAATCCCAGAGCGGTTCGTGCGGGGCGCGGCGGGCCACCAGCGCCAGGGCGCCGGCGCCGAGCAAGGTGGCTGCAAGGGGCGCGGCGCCCAAAAGGGGATGCAGCAGGGCCAGCGCGAGGCAGAGGAAACCCGCCGCAAAGGCGCGGCCGGCCAGGCTGGCACGGCGGCGGAGCGCGCGTTGGCCGGAAAGCGCGCGGGCCTGCGTGTAGCTCAGGACCAGCATGGCCAGGACAAAACTGGCGCCGAGCGCCAGGAGCGGGCCGACCATGGAGAGCTCCCCCTGTTCGCCGACGAGCGTGGCAAAGAGCACCGTCAGGAAGCCCGCGGCGCAGAGGCAGAGCGCCTCGGCGCCCGCGAAAATCGCGCCGATCGTCAGGCTCCAGCGTTCCTGGGCCCGGTCGCGCAGGCGCGGCGGGGTCGCGGGAGGCAGCGCGGCGCTGTCGTCGTCGGAGGGGCGGGTGGCGAGATCGGTGAGATGCAGCATCCTGGGGTCCTGGCCGCGAGGGGGCGCGCCCTTGCTAGCCGATCTCCCTTAAGAAAGCCTTGCGAGAGGCGCGGCGCGCGGCCTAGCGGGCGGGCAGCTGGGCGCGGTCGGGGGCCTGGGCGCGCAGGGCGAACTCGCTTTGCGGCTTGGTCACCGGGATGAGCTGGCGGGCGGCCTCGCGGGCGCGGCGGTCCTGGACGGCAAAGCGTTCGAGGACCTCGGGCGTCATCGCTTCGGGTTGAAGCGGGCCGCCTTTCGGCCAGAGGCGCGCGTCGCCCAGCGTCCGGGCGTTGTCGCTGGCGAGCCAGGCGAGGTAGGCGGCGACCTCGGTGAGCCCTTCGGTGGGGCTCTGCAGGATCACCTGGCCGGCGTCCTCGACGATCAGCGCGGCTCCGGGGGCGGAGAGGCGCGCCAGCACCTCCGGCTCGAGGGGCGCGGTCAGCAGGCCGGGCAGCGGCTGGCTGGTGTTGCGCCGGGCAAGCGAGATCCGCGCGCCGGGTGGGACCGCGGCGAGGAGCCAGGGGGCGCCCGCTTCGTCGAGGCGCAGGACCAGGCCGGGCGCGCGGGCGATGCAGCCGCGCAGGCGCAGCCGGCAGTGCACCGCCCAAAGCGGGCGGCGCGCCTCGCCCGAGACCGCGTAGAACAGCGCGGGCCCGTCGACGGAGATCTCGGATCGCAGCTCCGCGGGCGCGGCGCTGCCTGGGCGCAGCAGAAGGGCGCAGAGGATCAGCGCGCCGCCGAGCGCCCAGAGTGACAATTTGTGGGCCCGGACCATCCGCGCGCTCCCTGTTGCATGGCGCAAGGGTAGCGGGATCGGCGGGGCGGCGGCAGAGCGGGACTGTGGCGCGGCGAGGGCAGATGCGCGGGATTTGAGACAAATGCCCCGGGCTTAGCGGTCGATCTCCTCCATGACGGAGCGGACGTAGTCGCTGAGAAGCTGGTAGTCCTCGGGCGGGATCTCGGGGGCGGGCGGCTGAGGCGGCGCGGGGGCCGGGCCGATCTCGGCCAGGATGCTGTCGATCAGCGCGTCCTCGGCGGCGCGGCTGGCCTGGGCCTCGGGGTCGGCCTCGAGCCGCTGGTGCTGGATCACCGTCAGCGCCACGTCGGGGGCGAGGCCGATCTCGGTCATCAGGTAGTCGAGCTGGCGGGAGATGCGCTCGGCCTCGCTGCCCGGACCGTTGCTGAGGGCGGCGGGCGCGGGGGGCAGACCCTGGGGCGCAAGGGCCGCCTGTGGCACGCCATGGGCGGCGGGGGCCATCACGTCGCGAAGGTGGGCGATCTCGGAGAGGAGCGCCTCGGCCTGGGCCTCGAGCGCGGTCAGCCGATCGGCCATGGCCCCGGGGGCCTGAGGCGCGGCGGTCGGCAGGGGCGCGCCCGCGCCGGGGGCGGGGACCACGGGCTGGCCCATCATCATCTCGCGCAGGATGCGCAGCTCGCCGCGGACCTCGGCCACATCCTCGGCCATGCGCGGGGGCTGGGTCGTGCCGGGCAGGGCCGGCGCGGGCGCTTGGGCCGGGGCCCCGGGGGCTGTGAGCGGGCGCGGCATGGGCGAGGCCCAGGTCTCGGTCCGGGTCAGCGCTCCGGGGCCGTCCTGGACCGAGTTCGGCACCGGCCAGCTGCGCGGCAGCACGGCGTAGTCCTGCCGGGCCGCGACCCAGCGCAGGTAGGTCGTGGCGGCGTAGAAGCCCGAGAGCGAGATCCGCACCACCTCGGCGCCGTTGCGGCGGATCACCAGCTCCCCGCCCGAGGAGAGAAGCGCCTCGAGCCGCCGGTCGAGCGGCTGCAGGAGCGTCTTCGGCAGAGCCAGCTCGTCGATGTTCTCGGCCAGGACGAAATCGTCGCCCTCGCTGGCGTTCTCGATGTCGAGCTGCAGCTGCCCGGCAGGCGTCAGCCCCACCTGCATCGCGCCCTTGCGGCCCATGCAGGTATAGGTGCGCGGGCGGCAGATGACCTCGAAGACATCGGCGTCGAGCCGGGGCGAGGGGGCGAAGCGGGCATAGCCATCGGGGTCGAAGCGGAAGTAGACGCCCTCGACCAGGCCCTCCTGGAAGGTCGGCCAGCCGAAGGCGCCGCGCAGCTCCTGCCGGGCCTCGCGGGCGCCGATGGCAAAGAGGATCGAAGTGTCGAGGATGGCGTTTTCCGAGGCGAAGGTCGGGTCGGGCGCGCCGGCCTCCTGCGCCGGGGCGGGGCCGGCGGCGCAGACCGCGAGCGCCAGCGCGGCGAGCGCGCGCGTCAGGGATGACAGGGGCATCAGAATTCCACCTTCTGCTGGGTTGAATGGCGCAGGGCCGGCAGCCAGTCCTCGCGCTGGGGCGGATCGGGATAATTGCGGCGCACGCGGATGTCCTGGTCGCGGAAGGCGGTGTACCAGACCTCGGTCTCGCCGGTGTAGGGCGTCAGGATCTTGCCCTGCAGCTTGTAGAGCAGCGCGGTCAGGATGATCCCGTTGTTGTTGGCGGTGAAGATCTCGACCCGGCCCTGGCCGCGTTCGTAGAGACCCTCGTACATGCCGGTCTCGGGGTCATAGAGCTCGATGATCGCGTCGTAGAGGACGTCGGTGTAATCGGTGTCCCAGAGCGCCCAGAGCCCCAGCGCCGCCTTGGCCGCCACCGCCGCATGGTCGGGCGTGTAATCGCCCCGGGGGGTGACGGTGTTCCAGGGATAGCCGTCCGAGAAGATCGTGTCGTAGGTGAAATAGGGCGGGCCCTTCACGTTGTGCTCGGACCGGGCGGTCATGAAGCCGGTGTGGCGCCAGCGCTGCTCCTGCACCTCGTAGATGCGGTCGGCGAACTCGGCCCGCCAGCCGTCGGAGCTGAGCCAGTCGGGCGTGTGGTCGTCATGCGGCAGGTCGAAGCCGAGCTCGAGCCCGTCCTGCAGGTAGGATTCGGTCACCACGTAGTTCTGGGAGTGGAAGATCCGCGGGTCGCGCCCGTCGTAGGGCACCTGCACGCCGTAGATCGTGGCGGTCAGGAAAGGCTCGGCACGATGCGCCAGGATCGGGCGGAAGCCCCAGAGGGCGAAACCTTTCGCGGCGTATTCCTCGTAGCCGAGCCGCCCCTCCTGGGCATAACGCGTCTCTCCGGTATCCTCGTCGACATAGGCGCCGAACAGCAGGCCCTCCTCGGTGATGATGTTGGAGAAATCCCATTTCAGCAGCACCGCGTCGATGGTGTTGCCGAGATGCGGGTAGCGGTTCTTCACGATCCGCATCCAGACCATCATCCGCCCGATGTCGAGCGCGGAAAAGCCGATCTCGCCGGGTTTGTTGGTGTAGTCCACCTTCTCGCCGGTGCGGGTGTGATAAACCTTGTTCGGCATCTCGTTGCGGAAGAGGTCCAGCGTCTTCAGCGTGGTGAAGAGCTGCGTCATGCGGCGGTCGAACTCGGGCTTCTCGATCAGGCAGAACTCGTAGGCGGCAACGGCGCCCGCCACGTAAGAAGCCGTGTCCCAAAGCGTGGTCGAGGGGTAGTTGCCGACCGAATTGGCGAGCCCCGTTCCCTCCTGGGTGAACTTCTCGAAGTAGAGCCAGGCGACCTTGGCGGCGCGCAGCTCGCGTTCGTTCAGAAAGCCCCGGCGCGGCTGGAAGCGGCGCACGTATTCGTTGCGCCTTGTGTAGCCGGGGGATTCGTCGCGCCCGAGGTCGAGCTTGTCGAAGTAATCCTCGGGCATTTCGCACATGCGCGGCGGCTTCTCGCGGCGCGGCAGATCGTAGAAGCGGCTCGAGGTGACCACGGGGATATTGCCGCGCATGAGCTGCGGCAGGTCGTCGAGGTTGCTGCCCGCGATGATCGGATCGACCTCGTCGGCGCCGGCCAGGAAGAGGCTGCGCGCGGTGGTGCCCACCCCGCCGGAAAGCGCCAGGACGGCAAGCCCGGCGGCGGCGAACATCCAGATCGCGGACCAGGGCGTCTTGCGGCGGGAGCCGGGGCGGGAAGGGGGCGTCATGCGCTATCCGTCTTCGGTGGCGGGCCTGTCGGGGCAAGGGCCTAACACGATCAAGCCTAACAAACCGCTTACGGGCGGCGGAGACGGGGCAAAGGGCTGTCTGGGGTCAGCTGGCGGGGCTCAGAGGAAGGGCGCGCGCGGGCGCGACAGATCCTCTTCGGCGGCGCGGCGCGCGCGGCGGTTGGCCTCGTCGCTCCGGGCCTCGGCGGCGCGCTCGCCCAGGGTCTCGATCTGCTTGGCGCGGGCGAAGCGGCCCCGGACCGCCGCGGCGGCGCCCTCGATCTGACGGGTCAGCGTGTCGACCTCGGCCCAGGCGGCCTCGAGCTCGGCGCTGATCGCCGAGAGCCACTGGCCGCGATAGGCGGTGGCGGCGGGATTGTCAGGGCTGCTGCCTTCCTCGGTGATCCGGGCGACGAGGCTTTCGGCCCGGCTGCGCGCGGCGCTTTCGCGGCGGCGCAGCTCGGCCAGCTCGCGGGCGGCCTCTTCCAGCTCGGCCTCGCGCAGGCGGGTCAGGACCTCGAAGGTGCGGGCCCGCCCGGCGCTCATTCCCCGCTCTCGCGGGTCTCGGCCCGGCGGATCAGCGCGGCGCGCATCTTCTCCATGAGGTCGGGCGAAAAGCCGGTGGGACGCTCGAAATGCGACATCGGGCCGGGGGCCTCTTCCTCGGCCGCATCCTCGCCCTCGGCGCTGTCCTCTTCGGGGCCCGGCCCGGCGGCCCAGGCGCCAACCGGCAGGGCCAGCGCCCCCGCCAGCGCCAGGGCAGCAAGCGTCGAGAGGCCCCGCGCGCTCATGCGGCGGCGAGCTGCTTCTGCGCGGTCTCCATCGTCTCGAAGTCCGGCTGCACGCCCGAGGGCATGACGCCGCGGGCGATCTCGACGCAGACGTTCGGCGGATGGTCGGCGATCATGGCGACGAAGACGTCGCGGATGATGTGGTAGAAGGCCACGTCCTCGTGCTCGATGTGCTTCAGCCGCCCGGCGATGGGCTGCACGATGCAGTAGGACAGGAAGACGCCCAGGAAGGTGCCGACCAGCGCCCCGCCGATCATCCCGCCCAGGACCTCGGGCGGCTGGTCGATCGAGGACATGGTCTTGATGATCCCCAGGACCGCCGCGACGATGCCGATGGCGGGCAGACCGTCGGCCATGACCTGGATCGCATCGGCGGGCGTCATGGCTTCCTTGTGGTGCTTCTGGATCTTGCGGTTGATCACCTCTTCGGTGTCGAAGCGGTCGTCGAACTGCATGGCGAGCATGCGGAACGAATCGGTGATCAGGTCGATCGCGAAGTGATCGGCCAGGACCCGCGGGTAGCGCTGGAAGATCTCGCTTTCCTTGGGCCGTTCGATGTGGTCGTCGAGCGCCAGGATGCCCTTGGTGCGGTAGATCCGCGACAGCTCGTACATCAGGGTGAGCAGGTCGATGTAATCCTTGGCCTTCCACTTCGGGCCCTTGATCACCTTGAGAAAGCCCTTCCCGGCCTTCTTCACCCCGTGCATCGAGTTGGCGATCACGAAGGCCCCCAGCGCCGCGCCGACGATCATCATGCCTTCGTAGGGCATGGCGTGCAGCACGATGTCGAGCTTGCCGCCGGACAGGATGAACCCGCCGAAGAGCAGCCCGAAGACCATGGCGATCCCGATGAACAACGTCATGTCTTGCTCCGAACAAGGAAGTCTTTGGTGATCATAGGATAGTAAAGCCGATTTCGCCATAGTATTTGACTGCTATTCAAGAATAGGCAAGATTAGTGGCAGGTTAACGATAGGGATCGAGACCGCCGCGATGGACCGCCTGGCCTATCTTTACGAAGAGGACGAACTGACCCCGGTCATGCACGACTGGCCGCAGGGGGTCGGGCTGGCGCTGTGCCTCTCCGAGGACGGCGGCACCCAGGCGGTGCTTTTTCGCACCGAGGCGCCCGAGGCAGTGCTGGCGCGGATCGGCGCGGCGACCGGCTGGGCCGCGGGCAGTTTCGCGGTCTCGCCCCGGATGCCCGGCGCACCGACCATGAAGGTGCTCTATTCCGACGCCCAGGCGCTCTTCCGTATTATCGAGACGACCGAGGGGCTCGCCCGCATGGCGCAGAGCTTCGACGTCGACACGGTGGGCACCACGGCGACACCGGCCAGCGCCGCACGGAAACCCGCGCCGGCGCCCAAGGCCCCGCCGCCCGCGCCCAAGCCCAAACCGGCCTGGCGGCCGCGCATCTCCTTTTCCGAGCCGCGCAACCCGCTGCCCGCGGGCTTCCGCGCCATCTCCGAGATCGAGGACACCCGCACCTCCGTGCTGCCCGGCGAGATCCGCACCACCGGCGCGCGCATCCGGGTGCTGATCGACCCCGAGACCATCCCCGAGCGCAGCCTGCCGCTGCGCGCCGAGCGGGTGGGCCACCGCGACGACCTGCGCTGCTTCGTCATCGACCCCGAGTGCCTGGGCGACTGGACGCCGGGGCAGGGGGTGATGATCGACGTGCCGCAGGCGGCTTTCCCGCGCGCGATCGTCGATCTGTTCACCAAGGCAAGCTACCTCGCCGACGTGGTGATGAGCCCCGAGGGCATCTTCGTCACCCCGATCTCGCCGCTTCTGGCCGAGGCGCCGGCGCGCGAGGGCGACCCGGCCCGCGGCCGCGCGGCGCCCGCGCCGAAGAAGCCGCGCGGGCGGATGCTGGGCCTGCGCGCTGCACTTTTCGCGCTGGTGGCGGTGGGGCTCGTCTCGGGTAGCGTGGTCACCGCGCTGCAATCGGCCGATCCCGGCGGGCGCAACCTGCTGGCCTATCGCCCGGCCGAGGGCAACGCGGCGATGAACGTGCTGCAGAGCTTCGCGATCTGGGACGCGCGCGACGGGCAATAGCCCGCTCAAACGGCCTCTCCGCCTTCGCCAATTTTTGCCTATTCATGCCTGCACAAGATATCGGCCACAAATTTACCGATTCTTTGACCTTTTCTTAAACTTCGAAAGCAATATCCTGAATATTGAACGCGGGCCCCGGAGAACTGCAAGAACGGTCTTGCAAGATTGAAGGATAGCCGGCGGGATTTGTGGACGCGGGTAAGCGGTCGCGGGGCCCAGAACCGGGTGCTTGCGGCAGGGGGCCGCGCGGTGATTTTGAACCTGGTCGGGGGTGTCCTGCGGGGCGCCTTTGGGACCGAAACCGGCATGCAGAAGGCGGCCGAGGGTGTGTGCATCACGAGTGTGCATCGTCAAGACGGCAGGGCAGGGCCCGCCGTCAGTCTCAGAAGAGAGAAATGACCATGACTGCAGAAGACAAGAACGACGCCTTCATTTCCTCGATCGTGGCTGCCTATGCGGCGCGTCCCGAGGTCGGACCCGACGAGATCGTCGAACTGGTGCGCAAGCTGCGCCACGAGATGGGCGAGGCCCCGGAGCCCGCGACGGCCCAGGCGGGCCAGCCCGGACCCCAGGCGGTCCCGGCGCTGCCGATCGCCGAGGCGGTGACCCAGGACAAGGTCTACTGCCTGTGCTGCGGCAAGGGCTTCAAGATGCTCAAGCGGCACATCGGCTCCGAGCACGGCCTCACCGAAGAGCAGTATCGCCGGATGTTCGGTCTGACCGAGGACACGCCTCTGGTCGCGCCCAGCTATTCCGAGCGCAAGGCCCGCTACGCCAAGGAACGCGGCCTCGGCACCTATGCCCGCGGCAAGTCCGCGGCCCGCACCGGGACAGAGAGCGTCTCGTCCTGAGATCGCGCTGACAGGGCAGGGGAACGTCGATGGCCGAGAAACCCGTCATCATCAAGCGCGTGGAAAGCGATGACCACGACGCCCACCACGGCGGCTCGTGGAAGGTGGCCTATGCCGACTTCATGACGGCGATGATGGCCTTTTTCCTGCTGCTCTGGATCGTCAGCGCGGCGGATGCGGACAAGCTCAAGGGGCTGGCGGAATATTTCACGCCGGTCATGGCCCAGTCGAACGGCGGCGGGCCCGAGCTTCTCGACGGGCAGATCGTCTCGAACGACCAGCTGCGCGTCGGCGGCGTGCCCTCGAGCGAGGAGATGCCCCCGATACCGGCCTTCGGGCAGGAAAACCCGCTGATGGTCTTCGACAGCCGGCTGCGCTACGACGACGCCACCGCGGCGGGCGGCCCGGGTGACAGCACAGGCGAGGCCAGCGCCGAAGGCCCCGCCGCCGAGGGCAGCGAGACCGCGCCCGGCGCCGGGGAGACCGGCACCCAAAGCGCCAGCGCCGAGGGCATGGACGACGAGGCCATCGCCGTCACGCCGACCCCCGAGGAAGAGCGCGCCGCCGAGTTCGAGGCGCTGCAGGCGCAGATTTCCGAGCAGCTCCGCGCCAGCGGCCTGCCCGAGGAATTCCTGGGCAACATCCGCTTCAGCCAGTCCGCCGACGGGGTCGACGTGCATATCGTCGACCAGCCGGGCCGGTCGATGTTCGCCTCGGGCAGCGCGCGGATCTCGGCGGAGACGCGGATGCTGATCGAGTCGGTCTCGGCGGTGCTGACCGAACTGCCGAACAAGATCCTGATCTCGGGCCATACCGACGCCGTGCCCTTCACCACCGAGGGCTACGACAACTGGGATCTCTCCGCCGAACGCGCCAATGCCACGCGGCGCGTGCTTCTTGCGGGCGGCGTGCAGCCCGCGCGCATCGCCCGGGTGGCGGGGCTGGCCGATACCGTGCCGCTCCTGCCCGAGGCGCCGGACTCGCCCGAGAATCGGCGGGTCAGCATCAAGCTGCTCTATCCCAGCGGAGTCGAGTCGCCGATCTGAGGGAATCGCGCCGCTGCTGTCTTGGGGCCACAAGGTCTTGCGACGGCGCGGCGCGGCTTTTTCCGCGCTGCGGCGCGAGATTTGCGCCTGAGCCTTGTATAGACGCAAAAAATCGCCGATCTGGAATGTGTTGGCTTGTTTTGGCGATATGCGGCGCCACTAAATCTGGGCGTTATCCCCAAAAAACTTCCACGATATAGCGGGCTCCGGGGTGTTTTTCCTTCCCATGGGGGAAGGCCTTTACTAGCCTTTAATCGGGGACAAGCTGCAAGGACATCAGAGACCGTTATGGTGACCGAACATCTGCTCGATATGATCTGGGATGGGCGTCTGCGCCCCGCGCCGCGCTCGCAGACCCAGCAGATCGCGCATCTCCTGCGGCGGCTCCTGCCGGTGTCGCACGCGGAATTTCTGTTTGCCGACAAGGACGTGGCCCAGATCACCGTGATCCGGGACGACGTGATGCTCGACCCCGACCTGGCGCTGGGGGACGTGCTGGTCGAGGAGTTCGACCTGCGCCTGCCCGCCGAGGCGCTGGTGGTCATCCTGCCCGCGCCGCAGGCCCGGACGGCGCTTTGCGCGGGCCGCAGCGCCGAGCTTTCGGGCCGGATCGCCGCGCGCGCCGCGACCGTGCTCAGCGGCACCGGCCCGGAGGATGCCCGCGGCACCCATGGGCTCTGTGCGCTCTGGCATTGCTACGAGACGCTGATCGACATGGGCTATGCCTCGATCGCCAATCTCGACCTGGTGCATTTCACCCGCGGATTCACCCGCGAGCTGCGGCAGATGTCGGGCGCAGAGGCGGCCTCGGGCGGCATTCTCAGCGGCACCTTCCTGCCCGACCATCACATCGTGCAGACCGCGATGATCCTCAAGGCGGTGATCCTCGGCGGTCACCCCCTGAGCTTCGAGCTGTTCCGCACCCTGACGCGGCAGCCGGAAGAGGCGATCACCTTCCGCAGCCTCGCCCCCGACAGCATGATCGGGAGCCGCGTTTAACCCGGCGTAAACCGGGAATTCCTTTTTAAGTCCTTGAATCTGTGCTTACCTGTCCTTGATAACGATAATCCAAGAGGCAGGGATGCTCACGTCTTTCAGCCATGCGCTGCGGGAACCGCTTTTGGAGGTCGACGAAGAGCGCGAGGCGATCCTGCGCTGGCAACGCGACAAGGACAGCGCCGCGCTCGAGCTTCTGGTGCGTTCGCACGCCCGGCAGGTCTGGTCGCTGGCGCGCCGCTGGACCGACAACCCCGCGCATCTCGAGGATCTCGTGGCCGAGGGCGTGATCGGGCTGATCCGCGCCGCCGAGAACTTCGACACCGCGCGCGACGTTCGCTTCTCCACCTATGCCGCCTGGTGGGTCCGCAACGAGCTGGCCGCCGCGGTGAAACGCATCCGCGGCGCGCTGATCTCGCGGATGGAGGGCAGCTCTCCGATCGACGCGCGGCTGGCCGGGATCTCGGCCGGCGGGGCGCATTCGCCCGACGCGCTGCAGGCCGAGCTGGAGGCTATCGCCTCGGACGAGGCATCGCCCGAAGAGGACGCCATGCGCCGCTCGGACGAGGCGATGATGGTGGCCCGGCTGCACCAGGCCATGTCCGAGTTGAGCCAGGTCGAGGCCGAGGTGATCCAGCGCCGCCGCCTGATGCCCGATCCCGAGCCGATGAGCGTGATCGCCAGCGACCTCGCTACCTCGCCGGCGCGGCTGCGCCAGATCGAGACGCGGGCGCTGGCGCGGCTCCGGCAGAAACTCATCGCGCAGGGCTTCACCCTGTCGGTGCTGCACTGAGCGCCGGCATGGATCTCGCGCGCATCCTCTCGCAACTGCCCGCCGGGCAGGAGGCCCGGCCGGGGCGTCCGGGGGCGTCTGCCGCGGGCGACGCGCCGGGCTTCGCCCGGGTGCTGGGCGGGCTCGAGGGCGGCGAGGAACGGCCCGCGCAGGGGCAGGGCGCCGCTGCGGGTGAGGCGACGTCCGGCCAGGAACTGCCCGAGGGTCTTCTGCTGAAGCTCGACGCCGCTTTCGCCCGGCTCGCAGAGGCGCTGCCCGCCGAGACGCCGCTCAGCCCTGCGGGCCAGGCGCGCCTCGACGCCCGCGTCATGGAGGAACTGAGCGCGGTCTTTGCCGAAGCCGGGGCCGAGCTGCCGCAGGGTCTGGCCGAGGCGCTCGACGCGCTGGCGCCGGACCTGCCCGCCAAAGCGCCGGAGCGGCTGGGGGCGGTGCTCACCGCGCTCTCCGAGGCGCTGGGGCTCGGGGCGCCGGGTGCGACGCCGGACACCGCGCCCAAGGCGCAACCCGCCGGGCTAGCAGAGACCCCCGGCGCGCCCGTCGCCGCCAATCTCTCCGCCCCGCCCAACGTCCCGCAGAGCCCCGCGCAGCCGAGCCCGGAGCCCCGCGCGCCGCTTGCCGGGCTGGAGACCGCCCGCATCACCGCAACGCCAGCGCAAAGCGCCGGTCAGGCGACCCCCGCCGAGGCCCTCTTCGGCAGCCCCAAGGGTCCGCAGGTCCCGAGCAATTCGGCGATCCCCGCCGCCACGCCCGGGCCGATCCTCACGACCGAGGCGCCCGCGCCGCTGCGGTTCGAGACCCCGGTGCCGGTCCTGCCTGTCACCTCCGCCCCGCAGGCCGCTGCCTTGCCGCCCATGCCCTCCGCCGCGCCCGAGATGGCCATGGCGCCCGCCGTGGAGATGCCGCGCGGGGTGCTCGACCAGATCCGCCGCGCCGGCATCACCGAGGGCCGCACCCGCATCGAGCTCTCGCCCGCGAGCCTCGGCGCGCTGGAGGTCGAACTGGCCACCGACGAGGCCGGGCAGCTGCGCGTGGTGATCCGCGCCGAGAACCCCGCGACGCTGGCCGCCCTGCGCGGCGACCGGCAGGGGCTCGAGGCGATGCTCGCCGAAAGCGGCGTCGAGCTGAGCGGCGAGAGCCTGGACTTCGAGGGCTTCGAGGACCGCGAGGAGGCCTCCCCCGAGGCGCCCGGGGCTTCCGCCCGCACCGTGACCGAGACATCCGAGACCCCGCCCGAGACCCCGGAGACGCGGCCCGCCCCGGGTCCGCGCACCGACGGGCGGCTCGACATCCTGACCTGAAGGGAGACACGCGATGACCACCGATCCCACCGCCCTCAGCGCCGCCAGCGCGGCGGCCGCGGGCAGCGGCACCTCGGTCTCGAGCGCGGCCTCGGCCTCTCTCAGCGCCGATTACGAAGCCTTCCTGCAGCTCCTGACCGCGCAGGTCGCCAACCAGGACCCGCTGGAGCCGATGGACAGCACCACCTTCGTCTCGCAGCTCGCGCAGCTCAGCCAGGTGGAACAGGCGATCCAGACCAATTCCAACCTGGAGACCATCGCGTCGCAGCTCGCCTCGGCCTCTTCCTTTGCCGATGTGGCGCTGATCGGGAAGACGGTGTCGCTCTCCTCCTCGTCCTTCGAGCTGGGCGAGAGCGGCGGGGCGGAGCTGTCCTACCGGCTGGCCGACAACGCGAGCTCGGTCTCGGCCACGATCCTCGCCGCCGACGGCACCGAGCTGCGCCGCATCGAAGGGCTGCCGACCTCGGCCGGAGAGGCCCATGGCTTCACCTGGGACGGCAATGACTACGCCGGCCTGCCGCTGCCGCCGGGCCGCTACGAGGTCGAGATCCGCGCCACCGGCGCCGACGGCAAGGCGGTCAGCTACGAGACCTTCACCCAGGCCACCGTCGACTCGGTGGTCTTCGAGCAGGGCCAGAGCCTCTTGAGCCTCGATAACGGGGAAACGGTGGCGGCCAGCAGCGTGCGCGCGGTCGAATAGGGCTCAGACCCGCGGGACCTCGGTCACGAAGAAGGACAGAAGCAGCATCTCGTCGATGGTGCCGACCTGCATCTCGAGCGCGGACTTGAGCCGGGCCGAAAGCGCCTCGGTGTCGACCGGCATGTCGCGCAGCGCCTTGCCGGTGGCGGCGGTGCGCAGCTCGGCCAGCACGGTGTCGCGCAGCCGGATGCCCGAGGCGACGGTGCGCAGCTCCGAGGCGGCGGCGGCGTCGGGCATGGCCAGCCCGAGGTCGGTGACGATATAGGCGGTGGCATCCACAAGATCGACGGGAATGGTCATCCGGCCCAGGAAGACGATGCGGTCGATGGCGACCGTGCGCTCGCCCTCGCGTTCAAGCTCGCCGGCGGCCATGGCCTCCTTGGCGGCGCGCTCCATCTTCACCTGCTGCATCGAGACCGGCTCGGCCTTGGCCTGGGTCACCGCCTTCGCGGCGCGGGTCTCGGGCGCGGCCTCGGTCATGCCGGCGACGGCGCCTTCGGTGCCCGAGAGCGAGGCCAGCGCGAATCCGCCCCCGAAACCGGCCGTAACCGCGGCGACGGACAGTCCGGTAAGGATTTTCGACAGGCTGGGCATGGGGCTCTCTTGGCTCGGGTGGTCAACTCAGAGCCAAGAGATGTCAGCGAACCGTGTCGAAAACGGGGAAAGACCTGAGGCTTAATAAGGCAATATTACGTCCATCAGCCCTTCGCCGTAGCCGATGCGCTGCTGCTTCGAGAGCTGCCCCTGGCCCCCGTAGGTGACCCGCGCCTCGGCGATCTTGTCGTAGGAGATGGAGTTGTCGCGCTGGATGTCGGCGGGGCGGATGATGCCCGAGACGCGCAGGTCGCGCAGCTCCTGGTTCACCTTCACCTCCTGGCGCCCGGCGACCACCAGGTTGCCGTTCGGCAGCTGCTGCACCACCAGCGCCGCGACCCGCAGGTTGATGCGCTCGTTGCGGTCGATCTCGCCCGAGCCGGAGACCTCCTGCCCGCCGCTCACAGCGACGATATCGGCCTGTTCGAGGTCCTCGGCGGCTTCCTCGTCGCCCAAAAGGCTGCCGAGCTGCTTGCCGAAGCCGAAGAGCGAGGGCGTGCCGAAGTTGGTCTTGCCGTCGCGGCTGCGGCTGGTCTCGTTCTTCAGCCGGGCGTTGTCGTCGATCTCGATCACGATGGTCAGCAGGTCGCCGACCTTCTCGGCGCGCTGATCGGCGAAGAAGCCGCCGCTGCCGGCCTCCCAGAGCGAGGCCCGCTCGGCGCGCAGCGCCGGGGCCTGGATCTCGGGCGGGGGCATCGGCACGGCCACGGTCTCGGCGCCCTGGGCCCCGGTGCCCACCTGCGAGGGCTGCGGGTCCATGTCGAGCGGTCCGCCGCTGCAGGCGGAGAGCAGGCTCAGCGCCGCGAGAGGCGCGGTCAGCCGCGGGGAAAACGTCATCTCAGGATCTCCACATCGCCGTTCTTGGTGGCGTAACCGGTGACGGTCGTGTTGCTCACGGTGTTCACCACCTTGATCTCTTCGCCCGCATGGGCGTCGCGCAGGGCGCGGCCGGGGGCGGAAAGCACCAGCCGCCCGTCGTTGAGCCGGATCGCCACGCTTTGGCCGCGGCGGATCACCAGGGGCTCCTGCACCGCCTGGGCCATGACTGCGCGGCCGGTGGTCAGAAGGCTGCGCACCTCCATGCCGATGAGCTTGTCGCGGTCGGTCAGGGCGAAGCTGCCGACCCGCGCGCGGGGCAGGGAGATGACCCGCAGGTCGGCCTCGGTCAGGATCTCGCCGGGCAGGATCTGCCGCACCGGCACGGCCACGGGCACGGTGGCGATGGCATAGCCGCCCAGCCGCACCTCCTCGCCGCCCTCGGTCAGCGCATTGGCCAGGAACTGGCCCGACTTGCGGTCGATCCAGAAGGCCGAAAGCAGCATCGCCTCCTCGATGGGGGCGGTGGTCATGGTGACGGTCAGCTCGGCCTCTGCGGGCAGCGCCTCGCCCAGGTGGATGCGCGCCTGTTCCTCGACCAGGGCGGCCACGGCCTCGGCGCGCAGCGCGCCGGGCAGGGCGGTCAGCGCCGCCGCGGCCAGGGTCAGGAGCGCGCGGGGGATCATTTGACCTGGTTCGCGGTCGACATCATCTGGTCGGCCGTCTCGATCGACTTGGAGTTCATCTCATAGGCCCGCTGGGCCGAGATCAGGTCGGTGATCTCCTTGATGATGTTGACGTTGGAGTTCTCCAGGTAGCCCTGGCGCACCACCCCGAGCCCCGGGTCGCCGGGGTTGGCGGGCAGCGGATCGCCCGAGGCCTCGGTCGCCTGCAGGAGGTTGTTCCCCAAGGCCCTGAGGCCGCTTTCGTTGACGAAGGTCGTCAGGGTGAGCTGGCCGAGCTCGACCGGCACCGGGTCGTTCTCGACGAAGGCGCGCACGGTGCCGTCCTCGGCGATGTCGAGCTGCACGGTGTTCTCGGGCAGGACCACGCCGGGGTCGACCTCGAAGCCTTGCAGGGTCACCAGCTGCCCCTCGGGCGAGATCTGGAAGGAGCCGTCGCGGGTATAGGCCTGCTCGCCGTTGGGCATCTGCACGGTGAAATAGCCGCGCCCGTCGATCGCCAGGTCGGTCTGGTTCTCGGTCTGGGCGAGCCCGCCCTGGGTGGTCAGCCGGGCCACACCCGCGGTGCGCACGCCCAGGCCGATGTCGACGCCGGTCGGCCGGGCGGTGCCCTCTTCCGAGGTCTGGGTGCCCTCGCGCTGGCGGTTCTCGTAGATCAGGTCCTGGAACGCCGCGCGGCGGGTCTTGTAGCCGGTGGTATTGGCGTTGGCGATATTGTTGGAGATCACGTCCACATTGGTCTGCTGTGCCAGCATCCCCGTCGCTGCGATACCGAGTGCCTTCATGCCGTCCCCCTTCAGGCTGGCCGCGACAGGCGGCTCAGCGCGTCCTGCCGCAGATCGTCGGCGCTTTGACTGACCGTCTGCGCGCGTTCATAGGCTTTCTGGATTTCCATCAGCCGGGTGATCTCGGTGATGGCCTGCACGTTGCTGCCCTCGACCGCGCCCTGGATCAGGACGCTGCTGTCATCGAGCTCAGGCGCCACGCCGCCGCCCGGCGGGGCACGGAACAGCCCCGACCCGGCGCGCTCGTAGGCCTGCAGGTCGTCGATGCGGAAGACGCCGATCTGGCCGAGCGCCGCGCCGTCGGGGCCGGACATGGTGCCGTCCTCGGCGATCTGCAGCCCGGCCACGGCCTCGGGCGCGAGGTTGATCGCCGCGCCGCCCACGTCGAGGATCTGCGCCCCGTCGATGGTGACCAGCGTGCCCTGGTTGTCGAGCGTGAGCCGCCCGTCGCGGCCGTAGGCTACGCCGCCCTCGCGGGTCTCGAAGGCGAACCAGCCCTCGCCCTCGAGCGCGATGTCGAGCGGGTTGCCGGTGGCCTGCAGCCGGCCCTGGCTGTTGTCGAGGTAGGAGCCGCCGTCGACGACGAAATGCACGTCTTCCATGTCGCCGGTGTCCTCGTGCAGGTAGCTCTCGAAGGCCACCCGCTCGCGCTTGAACCCGACGGTATCGGCATTGGCGATATTGTTGGCGGTCACGTCCAGATCCCGCTGCAGGGCGGAGACCAGGGAGATCGGGATATAGGACGCACTATCCATGTAATAACACCGGTTTGGTGATTTTATTCTTGCTCAAGTCAAGAAATAAGGTGATTTTAGCTGCAAAAGCAAGAAGAGATTATGCGCTTGGCATTCAAACCTTGCATCCCGGTGCTTGTGACGGCGCTGGCCCTCGGGGCGCCCGGCGCGGCCCTGGCCGATGTGCCCGAGGGCGGCGGCGTGCCGCCCCGCGAGGCCGCGCCCCTGGCGGCGCCCGAGCTGCGTCTGAAGGCCCAGGCGCGGGGTGATTTCGTCGCGCGCCGGCTGGCCCTGCTCGACGCGCTAGGGACCGCCGCGCCCGACGCGCTGGGGCCGCCGCTTCTCGACCTGGCCGAGTTCCACGTCGCCCGCGGCCTGGGCTACGAGGCGGGCTCCTTCCTGGCCCGCGCCCAGGCCGAGGGGCTGCCCGCCGAGGAGGCGCCCCGCGTCGCCGCGCTGGCGCTTCTGCAGCGCATCCTCACCGGCCGGGCCGACAGCCTCGGCCAGAGCGATCCGCTCCTGTCGCATCCCGACTGGCCCGCCGCGCCGCATCTGCGCGCCATGGTCGCCGTCTCGGGCGGGGCGCGGCTCAGCGAGCTGGCCATGCTCGAGGCCGAGGAGGCCGCCGGGGCGCTGCCCGACCGCATCCTCGAGGTCACCCTGCCGGTGCTGCTCGAAGCGGCGGTGGAATCCGACTACTGGGAGATCGGCCATGCGCTGGCCGCGCGCATGCTGGCGCATTCCGCGCTTGGCGACAGCGCCGCCTTCCACTACCTGCTGGGCCGGGCGGCCGAGCGCGGGGGCGAGGAGGTCGCCGCCTTCGACAGCTACCTGCGCGCCGCGCGCGGCTCGGATGCCTGGGCGCACAAGGGCCGGCTGGCGATCATCTCGCTGGCGGTCCGCACCGAGGCGCTGGCCCCGCGCGAGCGGCTGACGCTCCTGCGCCAGGCGCGCTGGCGCTGGACCCGCGGGCCCCTTGGCGCGCGCACGCTCATGGCGCTGGCCGAGGCCGAGATCGCCCTCAGCCACCGGATCGCGGCACTCGAGGTGCTGAACGCCATCGGCCACAGCTATCCCGAGACGCTTTATGCCCAGAAGGCCGCGACGCTGGCGGAGGCGCAGATGGATGCCTTCTACGCCCACGGGCTGGCGGGCGACCTGGCCATCGCCGATTTCGTCCGGGGCCACGCGCGCATCGCCGCCGACTACCGCATGGAGCCCGGCTTTGCCGAGCGCGCCGAAGCCTTCGCCGACCACATGCTCGCCAATGGCATCACCGGGCTCGCGGCGCGGGAATACCTCGAGACCGCCGAGTTCCTGGCGGTGGGCCAGGACCTGGGGCTTTTCTCCGAGACCGAGGCCATGCGCGACCGGCTGCGGCTGAAGCGCGCCGAGGCGCTTTTTGCCGGGGGGCAATACGCGCTTGCGGTCGAGGTGACGCGCGGCCCGCTGCTGGTGCCCGATCCCGAGATCGCGACACGGCTCGCCGCCCTGCGCACCGATGTCTATGCCGCCACCGGCCGCGACCGGGAGCTTCTGGACGAGGCGCCCGAGGATCCCGCCCGCGACTACCTGCGCCAGCGCGCCGAGGCGCTCTTTGCCCAAGGTGACTGGACCGCCGCGCTCGCCGCCTATGAGGACGTCTGGGCCGGGGAGGGGGCTGCCATGCCGCCCGCGCTGGCCGCGCATATGCTGCTGGCCGCCCATCGCGCGGGCCAGGCCGAGCGGGTGCGCGAGCTGGCCGAGGCGCTGCCGCGGCTCGACGAGGCGCCGGGCTGGGCCGCCATCGCCGCGCGGCTCGGGCGCCAACGGCCCGACATCTTCCCGCTGCGCCGGGGCGTGATCGAGGCCGCCATCGGCGAGGGCCGGGACGAGGGCGACACCGGCGGGTGAGTCCTTCCAAGGATAAGAAGAATAAATCCCGTTTTCTTTAACCCGCCCGAAACTGTGCCGGACAATATCATGGAATATGCCGCAAAAGCTTGTTTGCCGGGCAAGGCCGCACAAGCAGAAGGGACAGACAGATGAGCATTTCGCAATCCATGCAGATCGGCGTGAGCGGGCTGAATGCCAATGCCGAGCGCGTCGGCGACATCTCGAACAACATCGCCAACGCCAGCACCGACGGCTACAAGCGCAGCTTCTCCTCCATGGTCTCCGAGACGGTGGGCTCGGACCAGACCGCCGAGGGCGCGGGCGTCCGGGCCGAGCAGCGGCACGACATCTCGACCACCGGCGCGGTGCGCGGCACCACCAGCGCCACCGACCTCGCGATCGAGGGCTCGGGCTTCTTTGTGGTCTCCGAGAACGCCGACGAGGCCAACCAGGCCAACTACGCGCTGACCCGCGCGGGCAGCTTCTCGCCCGACGACGAGGGCAACCTTGTCAACGCCGCGGGCTACTACCTCGCCGGCTTCCCGGTCGACGAGAGCGGCGCCATCGGCGCGGTGGACACCAATTCCTACTCCGACCTCGAGACGGTGAACATCGGCGACCAGACCATCGCGGGCCAGGCCACCAGCGCCATCGACGTGCGCGCCAACCTGCCCTCGCAGGCCACCGGCCTCGCGACGCCCGGCGATCCCTTCATCTCCTCGGTGGAGTATTTCACGCCCTTGGGCGAGGCCGAGCGCATGAGCGTCGCCTTCGCGCCCTCGGGCACCGAGAACCTCTGGACCATGACCTTCAGCGACAACGAGGGCGCAGTCCTCGGCAGCGCGGATGTGACCTTCAACGACAGCGGCGCCAATGCCGGCTCGCCGGCGAGCTACACCAACGTGCAGAACCTCGCGACCGCGCCCGCCGCCTTCGCCTTCGATGCCGCCACCGGGACGGCGACGGTGACGCTCGACACCGGGGCGACACCCCAGGACGTCGAGATCACGCTCGGCGCGCCCGATGCCTACGGCGGGCTGACCCAGTTCGCGGGTGACTACTCCGGCCTGACGATCAGCTCGGACGGCGCCAGCGCCGGGACGCTGGTCTCGGCCGACATAGATGCCGACGGCATGGTCTACGGGGTCTTCGACAACGGCGCGCGCAAGGCGCTCTACCAGATCCCGCTGGCCGATGTGGCCAATCCCGACGGGCTCGCGCCCGGGGACGGCAATACCTACAAGATCTCGCTCTCGAGCGGGCCTCTGAACCTGCTCTTCTCGGGCGGCGGAGCGGTCGGGCCGATCTCGGCCTTCGCGCTGGAATCCTCCAACGTGAACGTGGCCCAGGAGCTGACCGACCTGATCCAGGTGCAGCGGGCCTATTCCTCCAACGCCAAGATCGTGACCACCACCGACCAGATGCTCGAGGAAACGCTGCAGATCAAACGCTAATCACGGGCCGCGCGCTGAAGGGGCGCTGAGACATGACGATTACCTCCGCTTTGACCGCCAGCCGGATGGGCCTCGATTCGATCGGGGTCCGCGCCGAGGTGACCTCGAACAATATCTCCAACGCCGACCGCCCCGGCTATGTGCGCCGCGGCGTCGATCTGACCAGCGGCACCAATGGCAACGGCGTCCGGGCCACCGGCGTCACCCGGCAGGTCGACAGCGTGCTGCAGGGGCGCCAGCGCTCCGAGACCTCGGCGGGCAGCTACCACGAGCGCATGGCCTCGGGGCTATCGATCTACACCGCGCAGCTTGGCGCGCCGGGCGAGCCGGGCACGCTGCCCGACCGGGTGGCGGCGCTGCAGACCGAGCTCGACCTGCTGACGGTCGATCCCGGCGCGCGCAACGTCCAGGCGGGCGTGCTGCGCCGCGCGCAGGACCTGGTCGCGGGGCTGAACAGCGCGCATCGGGCGCTCGGCGACGCCACCGCGCGGGCCGAGGCCGCGATCGGCTCCGAGGTCGCCTCGGTCAACGCGCTGACCGCCGAGATCGCCGAGCTGAACACCTATATCGCCTCGGCGAGCGCGGGATCGGTGGAGCGCGCCGACCTCATGGACCAGCGCGACATGGCGATCGACAAGCTCTCGCAGCATGTCGACCTGCGGGTCATCAGCCGCGGCGAGGGCACGGTCGACGTGATGACCGGCAATGGCGCGAGCCTGATCGAGGGCAGCCGCGCGCATCCCTTAGACTACGACCGCGCCAGCGGCACGCTGACCGCGGGCGGCGTCGACATCACCCCGGGCCGCCCCGGCGGGCGCGGGCTGACCAGCGGCGCGCTGGCCGCCGAGATCACCCTTCTGACCGACCGGCTGCCGCAGATGGGCGACCAGCTCGACGAGCTGGCCCGCGCCATGGTCACCACCTTCGAGGATGCCGACGCGAGCCTCGGACCGGGGCAGGCGGGGCTCTTCACCGATGCCGGCTCCGCCTTCGATCCGACCGCGCAGGAAGGGCTCGCCGGGCGCATCGCGGTCAATACCGCGGTCGACCCCGAACAGGGCGGCGACCTCTGGCGGCTGCGCGACGGCGTCGGGGCGGCGGTCCCGGGCGACAGCGCCGACGGCACGCAGGTGCTCGACTTCGTCGCGGCGCTTGGCGCGCGGCAGGGCTTCGACCCGGCGCGCGGGCTGGGCGACAGCATGACGGTCTCGGAATATGCCGCGAACCTCCTGTCGGGCCAGAACGCCGAGGTCAGCGCCGCCGAACGCAAGGGCGCGGCGGCCGATACCGCCGCCCGGGCCATCGCCAACCAGCGCTCCGCCACCGAGGGCGTGAACGTCGACACCGAAATCCAGACCCTTCTGCAAATCGAACAGGCCTTCGCGGCCAATTCGCAGGTCATCGCCGCGTTGAACCGGATGATGGACGACCTGCTCGAAGCCTTCTGAGGACCGGCGCGCCCATGACCTACGGCATCCTTCCGAAATCCACCTTCCAGGCCTTCACCACGCGGCGCGACATCATCGGCCAGCTCAACGCCGAGGTGAACCGCGCCTCGACCGAGCTGTCGACCGGGCGGCACGCCGATCCCTACGGGGCCCTCGGCTCCAAGGCGGCGCGGGCCTTCAACGTCGGCGCCGAGCTGCAGCGCACCGAGTCCTTCCTGACCTCGAACAAGCTTCTGGAAAGCCAGTTCGACACCACCGCGACGGTGCTGCAGGACCTGCGCACCATCGCCGAGGAGTTCCTGGCCTTCAGCGTCGGCAGCCGCGACAGCGAGGGCGCCACCACCAGCGAGCTGCAGGCCGCGGCCAAGGCGGCCTTCACCCAGATCGCCAACCTCTCGAACACCACCTATGCCGGCAAGAAGCTCTTCTCGGGGGTGGCGGCGGACCAGCCGGCGCTGACCGAATGGAGCCGCGACGGCGGGGCGGGGCTCAGCCCCGAGGACGCCATGGCGGCGGTCCTGGGCGGCGGGCTGACGACTGCCGCCGATGCCGCGGCCAAGGCCGACACCGTGGACGCCATGTTCGCGAGCGACCCGACCGCCCCGGCGGGGCTGCGCTTCGAGGAGGTCTTTTATTACGGCGCCGACGGCACCGGCCCGCGGGTCGCGGCGCAGATCGACGCCGACACGCGGCTGAGCTACGGGCTGCAGGCCGACGACCAGGGCTTCCGCGACCTGATGCAGGGGCTCGCCATGCTGGCCGGGACCGACGCCAGCCAGATCGGCGACGAAGGCGCTTACAGCGAATGGGTGGGCCGCGCGGTCGACAAGGTCAGCGAAGGGGTGGGCGGCGTGCTCGACATGGAAGCCCGGCTGGGCTTTTCGCAGAACCGGCTGGAGCTGGCGACCGAACGGCTGTCGGAGCGGCGCAACGTGCTGACCTCGGAGCGCTCCGAGCTGGAGGGCGTCGACGCCTATGACGCGGCGATGCGGCTGACCGAGCTCGAGTCGCGGCTGCAGGCGACCTATACGGTCACCGCGCGGCTCGGACAGCTGAGTTTTCTGAACTACCTCTGAGGCTCCATTCCGCCGCGCCGGCCTCGGTGAGGCCCGGTTCGGTCAGCTTGTAGCCGCGCCCGTGCACCGTCTCGATATAGGGATGGGCGAGGTCCGAGGCCTGCGAGAACTTCTTGCGGATCTTGCAGATGTAGACGTCGATCACCTTGTCGAAGGGCCGGTCCTCGAGCATCCCGTAGACCGCGTCGTAAAGCGCGCTTTTCGAGACCACGCGGCCCGCCCCGAGCGCCAGCTCGTGGAAGATCGCATATTCGCGGCGCGAGAGCGGCACCGGCTGGCCCGAGATTTCCGGGTTGCGGCCGTCGAAATAGATCACCGCCTCGCCCAGCGTCACGCTTTCGGCCGCATGGCCCGCGGCGCGGCGCGCGATGGAGTTGATCCGGCTTTTCAGCTCGATGGATTTCACCGGGATCACCAGGTCGTCGTCGGCGCCTGCGTCCAGCGTCTCGGCTGTCGCGCGGGCGTTGCGCATGTCGCGCATCACCAGGATCGGCGCGTCGCAGCCCGCCGCGCGCAGCTGGCGCACCTGGGCCAGGACCTCGGGCGTATCGGCCAACAGGAAGGCGGTGCGGTCATGGCTGCGCGCCCGCAGGGTGGTCTGATCGGTGGCGAAGAAATGCGCGCCGACGGGGACCACGGTGAACCCGCCCTTGGTCAGCTCTGCCTCAAGGCCCGCGACCCGCTCGGTGCGTGGCTCGAATAGAAAAATGTGCATCGGCTGCGCGGTCCGAGGGGACGCCTCCACTTCGTTCCTTTTCAAAACCATGACATCGCGCCCAAGAATTAACAAGAATAAAAGTTATATTCACATATTTATTCTTGTCTAATTGGGCGGGAGCTGTAAGGTAAAAGCCGGATCAAACCCTTGGGGGTTGGCTCATGTGGGCAGTCTTTCGCGCGTGCCGCCTTGCGGCCCGGACCTTTCTTCTTGCCACGCTGGTCGCAGCGGGCGGGGCCGCGGCGGACGTGCGGATCAAGGACATCGCCACCTTCGAGGGCGTCCGCGAGAACCAGCTGGTCGGCTACGGCCTGGTCGTGGGCCTGAACGGCACCGGCGACAGCCTGCGCAACTCGCCCTTCACCGAGAAGAGCATCGAGGGGATGCTGGAGCGTCTCGGCGTCGGCAACCTCTCCGAGGACAGCATCAACACCAACAACACCGCCGCGGTCATGGTGACCTCCATGCTGCCGCCCTTCGCGCGGCGCGGCTCGACCATCGACGTTGTGGTCTCCTCGCTGGGGGATGCCACCTCGCTGCGGGGCGGCACGCTGATCGTCACGCCGCTCTCCGGTGCCGACGGCGAGGTCTACGCCGTGGCCCAGGGGCCGATCGCCGTGGCGGGCTATGCCGCGCAGGGCGCCAATGCCTCCATCGTCGAAGGCGTGCCCACCGTCGCGCGGATCGAGAACGGCGCCACGGTCGAGAACGAGATCGGCTTCGAGCTCGCGAGCCTCGACAGCCTGAGGATCACCCTGCGCGACCCGGATTTCACCACCGCGATGCGGGTGGCGGATGCGGTTAACGACGCCATCGGCGGCAATGCGGCCCGGGCGCTCGATCCCTCGACCGTCGAGGTCCGCGCCAGCGCCGGCAAGGGCGACATCATGGGCACCATGGCCCATATCGAACGGCTGCTGGTGACCCCGGACAGCCGCGCCAAGGTGGTGATCGACGCCCGCTCCGGCACCATCGTCATGGGCGCCAACGTGCGGATCTCCGAGGTCGCGGTGAGCCAGGGCGGGCTGACCGTCATGGTCAAGGAGAACATCGAGGTGAGCCAGCCCGAGCCGATCTCCATCGGCGAGACGGTGGTCGTGCCCCAGACTGAGGTGCGGGTCGAGGAATCCCTTGGCCGCTTCACCATCCTCGAGGGCGACGTGAGCCTGCGGCGGCTGGTCGACGGGCTCAATGCCATCGGCATCACCGCCTCGCAGACCATCTCGATCCTGCAGGCCATCAAGGCCGCCGGCGCGCTGCACGCCGATCTGGAGATCATCTGAGATGGGCCCCGAAGGCCCGCTGGGGCTGAACCTCGGCATGCTGCGCGCCGCCGCCGGCTCCGGTGCTTCGCCGCGCGGGGCCGAGGCGCAGGGCGATGCCGCCGAGATCGCCAAGGAGTTCGAGGCCGCCTTCCTGTCGCAGACCGTCGACCAGATGCTGAAGACCGCCGATGTCGGCAGCTTCGGCGGCGGCCATGCCGAGGAGATGTGGCGCTCTTTCCTGTCGAAGGCCATGGCCGAAGCCCTGGCCGAGGACGGCTCGGTCGGGCTGGCGAGCCAGGTGGAAACGGCGATCCGCGCCTACCAGGGACGAGGAGAGACGGGATGAGCGACAGCACGCTGGCGCCGCTGACGGCGCTCGAGAAACTGCTGAAGCGCGAGGCCGGGGCGCTGGCCCGCGGCGAGGGCGCGGCGGTCGGCGCCGAGCTCGAGGAGAAGTCGCGGCTTCTCACCGAACTCGAGGCCGGGCAGGGGGCTCTGGCCGAACGCGCCGAGCGCGACGAGAAACTGCGCGCGCGGCTTGCCGCGCTTAAGGAGATGCTCTCCGCGAACGGGGCCCGCATCGCGCATCTGCGCGACACCATGGGCGGGCTCGCCCGCGATCTTGCGTCGCTCCAGGAGCGGCAGGGATTGGGCGGTCTCTACGGGGCCGACGGCAGCACCCGCGAGGCTGGTGTGGCCAACCCGCAACGCCTCAACCGGGAGGCCTGAGATTAACTCGGCAGTAACCGCCGCCGGTAATCTCCCACATAGCGGACCAATCCGCAGGACCGTCAGAAGGACGGTCTGTACATAGCAAGAGCAGGAGAAGAACGTGTCTTCCATTCTTACCAACAGCGCGGCGATGAACGCCCTCTCGACCCTTCGCACCATCTCGGGGTCGCTCGACGAAACCCAGGGCCGGATCTCGACCGGTCTCAAGGTGCAGTCGGCCAAGGACAACGCATCCTACTACACCATCTCGACGACGATGAGCTCGGAAAGCGGGATGAACAAGGCCATCAACGAAGGCCTGACCCTGTCCAAGAACTCGGTGTCGACCGCGCGTCTTGGGGCCGAGACCATGGTGGATCTCGCGCAGCAGTTCGTCGACCGTCTGGCCTTTGCCCAGACCGAAGGCGTGGACCAGGACGATGTGCAAAAGGAACTGGATGCCCTGGCGGCCCAGATGACCACCGCCATCGAACAGTCCTCCTTCAACGGCGAGAACCTGATCTCCACCGCCGGTGCAGGTGCCAAGACCGTTGTCTCGGGTGTCAGCCGTGACAACGCCGGTGCGCTGCAGACCTCGACGATCTCCTTCACGGCGGTCGACCTCGAGGCCCAGCAGGCGCTCTTCGATGCCATCGCGATCGACAACACCACGACCGCGGCGGACCTCGAGACCGCTCTGACCAACGCCGAGGGCTACCTGGCCACCGTGACCAACGCGGCCACCGACCTCGGTATCGGCGAAAAGGCCATCGAGACGCAGCAGGAATTCCTGAGCCAGCTGGGCGATCGTCTCGACTCCGGCGTGGGCTCGATGATCGATGCCGACATGGAATCCGAAGCCGCGCGTCTGCAGTCCCTGCAGGTGCAGCAGCAGCTGGCCACCCAGTCGCTGTCGATCGCCAACCAGGCGCCGCAGAACATCCTGAGCCTGTTCCGCTGATCGCGGAGTAAGGTCACGAGCTTGGAGCGGCCCCTTCCCGGGGGCCGCTTCCCCTCAGAAAAAGACGTGAGATCCTTCAGGGACGTTAGGGCAGGACAGGACCCATGAGCATCGCAGCCTACAAGCAGAACATCCGCGAGAGTGAATCGCCCCGCAGCATCGAGCGGCGCGTCATGTCGCGCGTCACCGCCGAGCTCGACGGCTATCTTCAGGACTACGAGGCCGGCTCGCGCTTCGACCGAATGGGGCTTCTGGCGGGCGGGCTGCGCCGCGCGCTGATCGACAACCAGACGCTCTGGCGGGAGCTGCGCTACGACCTGGCCTCCGAGGGCAACCAGCTGCCCGCCGGCCTGCGCGCGCAGCTCATTTCGATTGGCCTCTGGGTCGACCGTCAGACCACCGCGGTCCTTTCGGGCGAGGCGGGGCTGGGCGATCTTGTCGGCGTGAACCGCCAGATCGTCGCGGGTTTGAACGGCGTCGCGCCGCAACCGCAGGAGCTCTGAGCAATGCCGCTGGCCATCACGCTGAAACCGAACGAACGGGTTGTCGTGAATGGCTGCGTCATTCGCAACGCCAACAAGCGGCAAACCATCCATATCGAGAACCGCGCGGACATCATCCGCGGCAGCGATCTTCTGACCGAGAGCCAGGCGGATACGCCCACGAAGCGCATCTGCCTGCTGATCCAGATCGCCCTGGTGCACGCCGACCAGCGGACCCGCGTGGCGCCCAAGATCCAGGCGGGGCTGGCCAACCTGGCCTCGCTTTTCGGCGTGAAGGTGCGCTCGCATTTCTTCGAGGCCGCCAACCACGTCAGCCAGAGCGACTATTACCGCGCGCTGGTGGCGCTGCGGCCGGTGCTTGAGCACGAGGCCAAGCTTCTGGCCATGGTCAGCGCGCCGGACGTGGATGCGCCCGAGGGGCAGGCGCCCGAGGCCGGGGCGACCCCGGATGCCGCGCCCGAGACCTCTCCCGAGGCCGCCGCGCCGGAGCGGCGCAGCGCGGCCGACACGCCGTGATCACCGGGCTCAATTCGATCGCCGGGCTGCAGGTCGCCCAGGCGACCGAAGCCAATTCGCGCGAGATCATCCGCTCCTCCGCCCAGCACGCCCGCGCCATCGAGCATTTCCGCGAGAACATCGCCGCGGTCGAGACGGTCGACGACCTGATGGGGGATCCCGAGCTTTACGGCTTCGTCATGCGGGCCTTCGACCTCGAGGCGCAGATCCCCGGCAAGGCGCTGATGAAGAAGATGTTCGAAAGCGACATCAGCGATACCAGCGCGCTGGTGAACCGCCTCACCGATCCGCGCTTCCGCGAGATCTACAAGGCGCTGGACTTCGGCCCCGACGGGGTCGGCACGACCAACACGCTGAGCCAGTCCTGGCAGGACTGGATGGTCGACCGCTACGTGACCCGGCAGTTCCTCGACGCCCGCGAGAGCGAGAACGAGACGGTCGGCCGGGCGCTCTATTTCCGCGAACAGGCCGGCGGGATCGAGACCGCCTTCGACATCCTCAAGGACAAGGACGTCGCCAAGGTCCTGCGCACCGCCTTCGGCATCCCCGAGGCGACGGTGGGGCTCGATATCGACAAGCAGGCCGAGCTGCTTCTGGAGAAGATCGACCTCGAGACGCTGTCGGACCCGGACGAGGTGACCAAGATCATGCAGCGCTACGTGGCCATCGCCGATGCCCTGAGCGGCGCCGGTGCGGCCCAGAACACCGCCGTGCAGCTCCTGCAACCCCGCGGCAGCTTCGCGCCGGTGACCTTCGATTTCGAGATGCTCTCGGCGGTGCCGCAGAACCCTTATCGGTGAGGTTGGGGGCTTTGTGGCGGCTGGCGGGCTGCGAGCGTGCTGGGCCCTTCGCACAACGCCGAAGCCCATCCCCCTCTCAACACATCCCACCAGAGGGCGCGCGCCGGACCGGGGGCCGGCGCTGCTGAAATGTGAGCTGAGCGCTTTATCCCAGCAAGGTCAGGACTGGCTGTGAGCTATGCGCGCCACTCACAAGAGCGCCGGCCCAAGGGGCCGGTCCGGCGCGCGCCCGGCACCTTCGGTGCTAATCGGGCGCAAGAAGGGCGCGGGGGATGGGGGCGGTGCTTCGACAGGAGTGTTTGGGAGGTGACTAGACGCTGAAAAGGGGCGGGAGGCGGCTCTGGCTTCAAGCAAGGCGATAGGTCACTGAAGCCCCAAACATCGCCAACCGAACAGCGGCACTCACCCGCGCACCACCCCGCGCCCCACCTTCAGCCGCCTCACTCCGCCTCGTCGTCCGGCGAGGGCAGCTCGATCACGTCCTCGGCGGCGAGCTGCCGGGCGCAGTCCAGCAGCGCCCGTTGCGCGTTCTTTGTGTCCTTCCGCTTCGGCTGCTCCATGGTCTGCAGCTCCTCGTCCAGCATGTCGCGCGAGCGCGTCGGCAGGCAGGACAGGAAGTGATCCCGCACGTGGTCCTTCGCGCCCTTGAGCGCGATCGGCAGCGTGTTGCCCTCGACCGTGCGCATCACCCGCACCAGGCTCGTGGCGTCGAGCCGGATCAGGTCGTCGAAGGTGAACATCCGCTGGCGGATCTCGGGGAAGGCCTCGGGCATCCGGTCCTCGAGCGTCGGCGAGAGCTTCTCGAAAAGCTGGTTGTCGAGCCGGTTGAACAGATCCGCCAGCCGCTTGTGGCGCTCGGCCACGGTGGGCTGGGCGGCGACGCTGGCGATGTCCTTCTGCAGCGTCTCCTCGATCTGCCGCATCATGTGGCTCGGCACCGCGTCCATGCGCACCATGCGCTCGATGATCGAGATCATCCGCTCCTCGCCCAGAAGCGGCAGCACGTTGGCGGCGACATTGGCCTCGAGGTTGCTGAGGATCGCCGCGGCGGTCTGATCATGCTCGGAGCGCAGGTAATTGGCGATCGAGGTCTCGTTCAGCGCGCTGAACCGCGCCCAGAGGTCGCGCTCCTGCAGGGGGCCGCGGATCTCGCGCAGGATCGAGCCGACCTGGTCCTCGGGCAGGACCTTGCGCAGCATCGCCTCGGCCATGGAGAAGGAGCCGACCACGCTGCCGCCGTTGGCCACCGACTCGCCGAACTCGCGCATGACCGCTTCCACCGCCGCCGCCGGGATCACACCGAGGCCCGCCATGGAATGCGTCAGGTTGCGGATCTCGGTGTCCGAGAGCCGCTTCATCAAGGCCGTGCCCCGATCCTCGCCCAGGCAGAGGAACAGGACCGCCGCCTTCTCGGCGCCCTTCAGCATCTGCCCCGAGGCCGAGCGCGGCGGCGCGGCGCGGGCGCTGGTGTCGTAGCTGGTGTGCTCGATGGCGGCGTTCATCGGCGCGCTCCTCTCGTCATCCGCCGACCGGCGGCAAATAGCTTTCCATCATGCTGCCCGCGACCATGTACCAGCCGTCGATCAAGACGAAGAAGATCACCTTGAAGGGCAGGGAGACCAGCACCGGCGGCAGCATCATCATGCCCGCGCTCATCAGGATCGAGGCGACGATCAGGTCGATGGCCACGAAGGGCAGGTAGATCAGGAAGCCGATGGTGAAGGCCCGTCGCAGCTCCGAGATCATGAAGGCCGGCACCAGAGAGCGCCAGCTCGCTTCCTCGGCGCTTTGCGGCGCGGGGCCGACCTCGCTGCCCTCGGAGCGCGCGGCGATGTCCTCGAAGAGCTCCAGGTCCTTGGGCCGGGTATTGGCGAACATGAAGCTCTTGAAGGGCCCGGCGATGCGCGGCACCGCCTGTTCCTCGGTGATGGAATTATTCAGGAGCGGCTCGAGCCCGTCCTCCCAGCTGTCGACCAGCACCGGCTGCATGACGAAGAAGGTCATGAAAAGCGCCATGGCCGAAAGCACCATGTTGGGCGGGGTCTGGTTCAGCCCGAGCGCCGAGCGCAGGATCGAGAAGACGATCACGAAGCGGGTGAAGCTGGTCATCACCACCAGGATGCCCGGCGCGACGCTCAGGACGGTCATCAGCGCGATGAGCTGGACGATCCGGCCCGAGAGCTGGGCCTGTTCGTCCGAGCCGGGGGCGGCGTCGCTCAGCGCGTCGGAGATGGAGTCGAGAAGCCCGCCGCCTTCCTGCGCGGCGGCCGGCAGCGCCCAGAGCGCCAGCCCGGCCAGAAGCGCCGGGACCAGGAGGCGGCGGGCGCGCATCCTCCTCAGCCCTCGCCGATGTGCTCGCGGACGATCTCCGTCAGCGAGACGCCGATGCGTTCTCCGGCCAGCTTGACCAGCTCGCCGCGCGCCACGGTCTTGTCGTTGACCACGATCCGCACCGGGTCGCCGATGCGCTGGTCGAGTTCGACCACCGAGCCCCGGTTGAGCTTCAACAGCGTCGAGATCGGCATCTTGCAGTCGCCCAGCACCACCCGCACGTCGAGGTCGACGTTCAGCATGGCCTCGATGCTGGCCGGGCCCTTGCCGCGCCGGGGGGCGGCCTCGCCCTCGCCGGTGGGGGTGTCCTCGAGCTCGGGCAGGCTGTCGCCGGTCAGCGCGGCGGAGGCGCCCTGTCCGGTCTTGGCGCCGGCCTCACCCTCGGCGGGCTTGGCGGTCTGGCCCGCGCGGCCGGCCGGGCCGGAGGCGGGGGCGGGTTCGGGCGTGTCGCTGTCAGACATGGCTTTCTTTCCGGGTGGTTGCGGCAGCAGAGGAGGAGGAGGCGGCGCTGCCCTCGGAGGCGGGCGGCGCGGTGCGGATCAGGTGCAGGACCCGCTCGCAGACCGCGGCGTAGCTGTATTCCATGAAGCCGTCGTCCCATTCGACGCGGCCATCGCCCGCGGCAAGCTCGGCGTCGGCGGCGATGTCGAGCCGGGCGGTCAGCCCCAGCTTGTCGGCCTGGCGGCGGATCTCGGGGTCGAGCCGCTCGATCTCCTCGGCGCTGAGCCGCACCCGCAGGACCGCGCTGCCGAGCGCCAGCTTCAGCGTCGCCATGATCTCTTCGCGCAGCCGCGCCTCGCCGAAGGCCGCCAGCGCATGCGGGGTGACCTTCTCGAAGACCGCCTGGATGAAGCCCAGGATCTCTTGTTCGAGCTTGGCGCGATGCTCGGCGTCACCCGCCAGCAGGCTGTCCATCCGCTCGGCGATGGTCATCAGCGCGCTCAGGCGGTTGCGGTCGGCGGTGCTCAGGACCTCGTCCTGGGCCTTCTTCCAGCCCGCTTCCTCGCCCTCGGCGAAGGCCTGGGCGCGGGCGGCGGCCAGTTCCTCCTGCACCTCGGCGGTGGTGTAGATGCGTTCGGGCGGGGGCGCGTCGCCGCGCTCCATGTCCAGTTCCCTGTCGAAATCCCGGTCGAAGACGAACCGCATCATCTCATCCCTCCGCCAGCCAGTGTCTCAGGACGCGCAGCGACTCGTCGGGCTCCGCATCCACCAGGTCGCCGACGGATTGCACCCGCCGCTTGCGCACGCCGCCGCGGACCGAGGCCAGGGTCACCAGGTCGTCCTGCCCGTCGTCGTAAAGGATGTTGTCGATCGCGGGCTCGATCCGCGCCACTTCGCCCGGGCCGGCCTGGGCGCGTTCGGCCCCGGCGGGCGCAAGCCGCGCGCGCGGCTGCTGGCCCGCGGGAAGCTGCGGCGCCGGGCCGCTGGTGTCGAGCGCGGGCGTCTCGCTGTCCTTGGACTTCTGGGCGCTCAGGGCCTGGCGCAGGGCCGGGCGCACCGCGAAGGCCAGGACCGCGACGACGATCCCCAGCGCCATGAGGCCGCGCAGGATGGTCATGCCGTTCCGCGCCAGGAAGTCGCCGAGCGGCGAGCCCCCCGAGACCAGTGGGTCGTTCTCGAGCGCCATGAACTGCATGCTCTCGACCGAGACGGTGTCGCCGCGCGCGGCGTCGAAGCCGATCGCCGATTGCACCAGCCGCTGGATCTGTTCGAGCTCGTCCTCGGTGCGCTCGCGGTAGACCGGGGCGCCGGTGCCATCGGCCTCGTAGAGCCCGTTGACCAGCACCGCGACCGAGACCCGCTCGATGTCGCCGGGCTCGCGCACGGTCTCCGAGGTGGTGCTGCCGATCTCGTAGTTGACCACCTCGTTGGTCTGCTCGCTGCGGTTGGTCGAGCGCGGCGCATTGGCGGGGTTGCCGCCCAGCTCGGGCGGCAGGTCGTTGGCCACGCCGACCTCACCGTCGGCGGCCTCGCTGCCCTCGCGCTGCTCCTCGCGGCTTTCGGTCGAGCGCACGACCTGCTGGTCGGGATCGAAGCTCTGCTCGCGGATCACCTGGCGTTCGGTGGTCAGCGCGACATTGGTCTGGACGCGGACGTTCTCGGCGCCGAGCCGCGCGGCGAGCATCTGGCTGACGCGGTTGGAGAAACGGTCCTCCAGCGTCGCCTGCTGCCCGGCGAGCGAGACGTCACCCGGGGTCTCGCCGTCCTCCGAAAGGATGGTCTCGCCGCTCGACGACAGCACCGTGACCTTGCCCGCCGCCATGTCCGGCACCGCCGAGGCCACCAGCGCCCGGATCGCCAGCGCCTGGCGGCGCGAGACCTCGTAGCCCGCGCGGCTCTGGATGATGACCGAGGCGCTGGCCTCGGGCCTGGTGCTCGAGAAGGCCTCGCGCTCGGGCAGGACCAGGTGCACCCGCGCCGCCTCGACGCCCTCGATGGTGCGGATCGAGCGGGTCAGCTCGCCCTCGAGCGCGCGCAGCCGGTTCACCCGCTGCATGAAGCTGTTCATGCCGAGCCCGCTGGCCTCGTCGAAAAGCTCCCAGCCAGGCGAGCCCTGGGCCGGCAGCCCCTGGTCGGCCAGCGCCATGCGCGCCCGCGCGAGATCCTCTTCGGGGACCCGCACGACGCGGCCGGTGCTGTCGAGCTCGACCTTGAAGCCGGCCTGTTCCAGGGAAGAGACGATGCGGCTGGCCGCCGCCGGTTCCAGGTCGCCGTAGAGCGGACGGAAGGAGGGGGCGAAGACCGTGCCGAGCCCCAGGAAGACCACCAGCACCAGGCCCAGCCCGGTCGCCGCGAGCGCTGCAAGGCGCGTCGTTCCCAGCGACAGGAGGTTATTCTTCAACTCTTCCACACGTCCCTCGGAGGAGATTGCCCGTAGTTGCCCGGATGGTTTCTTTAATCTTCTATTAATCGTATCTGTGCATCTTTAATCTTGAAGGTCAATCCAATTTTGTTCAAGAATAGCCAAGAATAGATTGAGGCGACCCATGGCGGAGAGCGACAGCTCCTCAGATCAGCCACCCAAGCGGAAGAAGCGTCTCGCGCTCTTTGCGGTGCTGGGCGTGCTGCTCTTTGCGCTGGCCGGGGCGGGCGGCGCGGTGCTGGCTCTGGGGCCCGACCGGGTCATGGCGCTGCTGACCGGCGGCGAGGCCGCCGAGGAAGAGGCCACCCCGCCCGAGCCCGGCTCGCCCGAGGACATCGCCGCGCGCAAGGCCAAACAGGCGCTGGTCGAGGTCATGCCGCTCGACGAGATGATCGTGAACATCACCGCGATCACCGCCACCGGGCGGCGCACCTCGCGCTTCCTGAAGCTCAACGTCGCGCTGGCCGTCGACCCCGAGGCCGAAGGCGCCGAGCGGGTCGCCGACCGTGAGCCCTACCTGCGCGACAGCGTGCAGGACTTCCTGCGCCACCTGACCGAGGACGACCTGCAAGGCAGCGCCGGGCTGGCGCTCCTGAAGACCGAGATCCTGCGCCGCGCCCGCGAGGTCACCGACAGCGAGGCGCCCCGCGAAGTGCTGCTTTCCGACCTGGTGATCCAATGACCGACGCCACCCAGACCCGCGAATACCTCGAGGAAGAGATCATCCGCGCCTCGGTCGAGAACGTCGAGCGCCTGCCGATGCTCGAGAAGATCTTCGAGCGGCTCCTGCAGGGACTCTCGGGGGCCCTGCGCAGCTTCTCGGGCGTGCAGGCCGAGCCGACCTTCGAGGATGTGCGCTACCTCAACATGGGGCCGGCGCTGAACGGCATCGACCCGAGCTGGCTGACCGCGATCTGCGACGCCCATCCCTGGGACAGCCGCTTTGTCCTGGCGCTGGAGCCGAAGCTCCTGTTCTCGCTCCTGGAAATCCTGCTCGGCGGGCGGACGGCGGCGCCTTCGGACTGGACGCCGCGCAGCTTCACCTCGATCGAGAAGCGGCTCGCCCAGCAGATCACCGACACCGTGCTGCGCGAGTTCGAACAGGCCTTCGCCCCGGTCGAGGCGGTGAAGTTCAAGCTCAGCCATTTCGAGACCAGCCCGCAGTCGGCCATGGTCGCGGCCTCCACCAGTCCCGCCACGCGTTTTGCCTGCACCATCGACCTCGAGGGCCGCGGCGGCGGCCTGGTGCTGGTGATCCCGCATATCGCGCTGGACGAGACCCGGGCCAAGCTCTCGGAGCTTTTCATGGGGGAATCCATCGGCCACGACGTGGCCTGGGAACACGGCATGGAGACCGCGGTCTCCGGCACCAGTGTGGAACTGCACGCGATCCTGCGGCAGCTGCGCGTGCCGCTGATCGAGGCGCTCGGCTGGAAGCCGGGCACGGTGATCGACCTCGGCGTCGGGCCCGAGGACGAGGTGGCGCTGGCCACCAGCGGCCAGGTGGTCGCCCATGGCTCGATGGGGCGGCGGCGCTCGGGCGCGGCCGCGGTGCGCATCAGCCGCACGACTTTCGAAGAGGAGGGGTTCATCCCATGATCGGTCAATTCATCGATATCGCCATCGGCGTGCTCCTGGTCGTCGCCATCGGCTTCGGCGTGGTGCTCGACCGCCGCGTGCGGCGGCTGACCCGGGTGCTGGCCGAGCTCAGACCCGCCATCGACGACTATTCCATCGCCGTCGACCGCTCCGAGGACACGGTGGTCAAGCTGCGCTCCGCCGCCGGGCCGCATCCGAGCCTCGGGCGCGAGCGTGACCGCGCCGAGCCCCGGGTGGAGAAGCCGGCGAGTTCCTCGCCCTTCACCTTCCGCTCGCGCCGCTCGGAGCCCGAGCCCGCCCCCGCCGGGGCCAATGGCGTCGCCCAGATCGACGGCAAGTCCGCGCTGGTGCGCTCCTTCTTCGAGACCGCAAGGAGCCGCGAGGCATGACCCTCAGCCGCACCCAATGGCTGCTCGCGGTGCTCGGCACCGCGGCGGTCCTGCGCCTCGGCGTCTTGGCCTTTCCCGCCGCCCCGCCGCCCGCCTCCGAAGAGCGCCCGCGCGGCTTCGTGAGCGCCGCCGAGGCCGCCGAGACCGCCCCTGACGCCGCGCCCGCGGAGATGGAGGTCGGCAGCGCCGCCGACCGCATCCTCGCGGAGGGCTGCGAGATGCCCGAGGTGCTGCTCGACACCATCAAGGAGGAGCGGGCGCTGCTGCGCGCCGAGAAGGACCGGCTCGAGGCCCGCGCCTCCGAGGTCGCGCTCGCGGTCGAGGACATGGAGCTGCGCAGCGCGCGGCTCGAGACCCTGCGCAGCGAGCTCTCGGGCCTGCTCGAACGCGCCGAGGCGCGCCACACCGAGGACGTCGACCGGCTGGTCTCGCTTTATTCCGCGATGAAACCCGACGACGCGGCGCGGATCATGGACGACATGGACCTGGAGGTGACCGTCATGGTCCTGGGCGCCATGCGAGAACGCGACGCGGCCCCGGTCATGGCCGGGCTGAGCCCGGTCCGGGCGCGGGCGATCTCGAAGATCCTGCTCGAACGCGCGCAGCTGCCGGGGGATCAGGATCTGACCGGGATCCGGCTGAAGTGATCTTTTTGTAGGTTTTTTGTTGGGGTCCGGGCCGCCTGCGGCGCCCCGGACCCGGGCAGGGGGCTCTGCCCCCTCTGCGGGCCTTGCGGCCCGCATTCACCCCCGGAGGTATTTTCAGCCCGGTCATGCGCAAGGAAGAGGCGCTTGGTTGGGCGGTTTTGCTTGTGGGTTGGGGTGTTGGGGGGCTGTGCGGGCGTGATTGGGGCTGAGGTGGCGCGCGCTCTTCCGCGAGTGGTTTGGGCTTGGCTGGGGGGAGCGGAGTTGGCGCGTCGCCCGGCTGGCAGACTGTTTGGCGGCGGTGCGGGGCAACTGTCTTTCAGCACGCGGCCCCGGGGCACTCGATTGCCAGGGTAGGAGGCGCGCCGCGTTGTACCCGGCAACGGGAGCCCGGCGCGCCAGCGCCCGCAGCCCCCAGCGCCCCTCAATCCTCGCGCGGGGTGGTGCCGGGCGGCGGGGCGCGGCGGGCGTTCTTCTTCAGCTCCAATACGTAGCGGATGATCTCGGCCACGGCGCGCCAGTGGTCGCCGGGGATCTGGGCGTCGACCTCGACCACCTCGTAGAGCGCGCGGGTCAGGGGCTTGTTCTCGAGGACCGGCACCCCGTGTTCATGCGCGAGCTTGCGGATCTGCGCGGCCATCAGGTCGGCGCCCTTGGCCACGCAGACCGGGGCGGCGTCGCGGCCCTGTTCGTAGCGCAGCGCCACGGCGAAATGCGTGGGGTTGGTCAGCACCACCGTCGCCTCGGGCACGGTGGTGGCGATCTGCTGGCGTAGCCGCTTGCGGCGCAGCTCTTCGCGGCGGCGCCTGATCATCGGGTCGCCCTCGCTTTCCTTCATCTCGTCGCGCAGTTCCTTGATGGTCATGCGCTGCTTCTCGCGCCACTGGAAGCGCTTCCAGATGATGTCGAGGATCGCCAGCGGCACCAGGAGCGCCGAGGTCCAGAGAAAGACCTTCGCGGTCTCGCGCAACAGGAGCGGCGGCAGCGCCTCGGGGGAGAAGCCGGTGCCCTGCCAGATCCGCGTTACCGCGCCCTGGGTCACGAAGAGGCCGATCATCGCCACCGCGCCGATCTTGGCGAGGTTCTTGCCGAACTCGACGAGCGTGTCCTTGGAGAAGAGCCGCTTCAGCCCCTCGGCGGGCGAGATCTTCGAGAGCTTCGGGCGGATGCGCTCGGCCGAGACCACCACCTCGCCCTGGATCAGCACCGCGAAGACCGCCAGCGCCATCATCGTGCCGAAGACCGGCACCAGCGTCACCGCCGCCGCCCAGAAGAGCCGGCTGGTGAGCGCGCCGACGTCGCGCAGACCCGCGGCGCTGCCGCCGACCTCCACCGTGCCCGCGAGCGAGAGGATCTTGGTCAGCGTCGCGGTCAGCTGCGGGCCGGTCAGCGGCAGGATCAGCACCGCCAGCACGAAGAGCGAGAGCGCCACCATCATGTTGCCGGGCTCCTTGGAGCTCGGCACATCGCCTTTCTCGCGGGCCTTGGCGAGTTTTCGCTCTGTCGGCTCCTCGGTGCGGCTGTCGCGGTCCTCGGTGTTCTCGGCCATCCCCGCCCCTTCAGAACCTGAGCATGCCGAGCCAGTCGGCCAGCGCGCCGACCACGCCCGAGAGCAGCGAGGGCACCGCGACCGCGGTGACCAGGAGGCCCGCGCCCAGGAGCACCGGCATGCCCACGAAGAACACCGGCAGCGTCGGCATCAGCCGGTTGGCGAGCCCCAGGCCCACCTGCAGCACCACCGAGAGCACGTAGAAGGGGGCCACGACCGAGAGGCCCACGTAGAAGCTGGCCTTGGCCGCGCCGATCATCTGTTCGGCCATGTCGCCGGGCATCAGCCGGCCGAGGGGGAAGACCTCGTAGGACATCACCATGGCGCCGATGATGACGTGATGCAGGTCGATGGCGAAGATCAGTGCCGTGCCCGCCAGCATCAGGGCCGAGGCCAGGAGCGTCGCGCCCTCGAAGGCGCCGACATTGGGCGAAAGCGCGTTGGCGAGCCCCGAGATCATGCCGATCTGGTAGCCCGCGAAATCGAGCGCGCTCATCACGATGCGGCCGGTCAGCCCGAACCAGAGGCCCAGCGTCAGCTCCAGCGCCAAGACCGGCAGGAGCGCCCCGGGGGCGGCGATGTCGAGCGGGCCCACCGGCAGGGCGGGGGCCAGAGCGATCGAGAGGACCAGCGCCAGCGCCAGCCGGTGGCGCACCGGGATCGCGCTTTCGCCGAAGCCCGGCATGAAGAGGAAGATCCCGCCGATCCGCGCGAAGACCGCGAAACTGCCGAGGATCTGCGAGGTGAGGAAGGTGGAGAGCTCCATGGGGCCTAGCCCCCGATCTGCCCGACCGTGCGCAGCGAGACCTTCCGGTGGATCTCGGCATGCGACAGGATCGGCGTGCCCGGGCTGACCCGGTCGAGCATCGAGCGGACGTAGCCGCGCACTTCGGCGGCGACCAGGATCGCCGGCCATTTGTTCGACTGGGCGTGGGTCTGGATCTCGCGGCGGGCGTCGAGCACGAAGTCCTGCACGCGCTTCGGCGACATGGTGAAGCTGGTCTCGTCGCCGCGGGTCGAGAGCGCCTCGATCAGCTCGCGCTCCCAGCTCGGGCCAAGCGCGATGACCGGCACGTAGCCCTCGGCGTCGGTCAGCCCGGCGCAGATCTGCTTGGAGAGCCGCTGGCGCACGTGCTCGACGATCTTGCGCTCGTTCTGGCTCGAGCGGCAGGCCTCGGCCATGGCCTCGGCGATCAGCGGCAGGTTGCGGATCGAGACCCGCTCGGAAAGGAGGCTCTGCAACACCCGCTGCAGCATGATCACCGGGCTCGGCACCGAGAGGTCGGTGATCAGCTTCTGGTAGTCGCGGTCGAGCCGCTCCACCGCCTCCTTGGTGTCGGCGAAGGTCAGGAGGTCGGGCATATGCTCCTTCACGACCTCGGTCAGATGGGTGGTCAGCACGCTTTCGGGGTCGACCACGGTCAGGCCCATCTCCTCGGCGCGGCGGGCGTTCTCCATGTCGACCCAGAGCGCGTCGAGCCCGAAGGCGGGGTCCTTGGCGGGGGTGCCCAGGATATGGGTCGGCGGGCCCTCCGGGGTCAGCACCATGCGGCCCGTGGGGCGCACCTCGCCGCGCACCGCCGAGACGCCATGCACCAGGATCCGGTAGTCGTTGAGCGGCAGGCTCGCGTCGTCGCGGATCCGCACCGTCGGCAGGACGAAGCCGTAGTCGCGGGCGAAGAAGGCGCGCAGGCTCTTGATCTTGCCGGGCAGCGCCGCCTCGCCGGTGTCGGAAAGCGGCACCAGCGCCTGGCCGAGCTCGAGGCAGAGCGCGTCGAGCTTCATGGTCTCCTTGAGGCTGTCCTCCTCGGTCTCGGGCTGGGCCACCTTGGCGCGGCGGGCCTCCTCGGCGGCGCGGCGCTCGGCGGCCTGGGCGTTACGCTGCATGACCACGCCGAGGGTCGCCATGCCGGCGGCCAGAAGCGCGAAGATCGGGATCGGGAAGCCGGGCAGGAGGCCCATCAGGAGAAGCAGCGCGGCGGCCATCATCAGCGCCTTGGGGAAGCGGCCGAGCTGCGACAGGACCACCTCGTTGGCCGCGCCGACGGTGCCGCCCTTGGTCACGATCAGGCCCGCGGCCATGGAGACGATCAGCGCCGGGATCTGGGTCACCAGCCCGTCGCCGATGGTCAGCGTGGTATAGGCATTGGCCGCCGCCCCGATCGACATGCCGTGCTGCAGGATGCCGATCAGGATGCCGCCGATCACGTTGATCAGCGTGATGATGATGCCCGCCACCGCGTCGCCGCGCACGAACTTGGAGGCACCGTCCATGGCGCCGAAGAAGCTGCTTTCGTCCTCGAGCTTGCGGCGGCGTTCTTGCGCTTCCTTCTCGTCGATCAGACCGGCGCCGAGGTCGGCGTCGATGGCCATCTGCTTGCCCGGCATGGCGTCGAGCGAGAAGCGCGCCGAGACCTCGGCGATCCGGGTCGAGCCCTTGGTGATGACGATGAAGTTGATCACCACGAGGATGGTGAAGATCACGATCCCGATGGCGTAGGAGCCCGCGACGATGAAGCGCGAGAAGCCCTCGATCACCCCGCCGGCGGCGCCCGCGCCGGTGTGCCCCTCGGACAGGATCAGCCGGGTCGAGGCCACGTTCAGCGACAGCCGCAGCATGGTCACGACCAGCAGAAGCGTCGGGAAGGCGTTGAATTCCAGCGGCTTGCGGATCCAGAGCGCGACCATCAGGATCAGGACCGAAAGCGAGAGCGAGACCGCCAGCCCGAAGTCGAGCAGCATCGGCGGCAGCGGCACGAAAAGCACCGCCAGGACCAGCGTGATGCCGATGGCGAAGGCCACGTCGCGGTTGGCGAGCCCGCGTTCGAGGGCGCTTGCGGCGCGGCTCTGGCTGGTGGTGTCGGCCATGGCTCAATCCCCCCGCGTCAGCGTCGGCAGGATCGGCGCCAGCCGGTAGACGCCATAAGGCGTGTGGCGCGCCTCGCCGGCCTCGCCGCCGGTCGACCAGAGCGCCGCGCCGCGGGGCACCTCGGGGGCGGGGCGGGCCTCGGGCGGCGGGGTGCGGCCCGGCACATGGCCCCGGGCCAGCGCCCGGAAGGCGGCGATGCGCTCGTTGGCCACGCCGATGTTGCGCAGTGCCGCGCGGGTGTAGCTGTCGTGCTTGTCGGGCGTGCGTGAATGGTAATTGCCGAGCGCCCGGTGCCAGTGGCCGGTCTCCTGGTAGAGCCGCACCAGGAAGCGCGCCGCGTAATCGACGTTGCGCGCCGGGTCGAAGCCCGCCTCGACCGAGGGGAAGGCCTCGGGGTGCCAGCGCAGGTTGACCTGCATGCAGCCCACGTCGATCGACCGGGCGCCGCGCGCGCGCTCGGCGGTGACGAAGCGCAGGGCCGCCTCCTTGGTCTGGAAGATCCGGCCCTGGCCTTCGGAGTTGACCGCATAGGGCCAGACCGTCAGCGCGCCGTTGCGGGTGGTGCCGGCCTCCTGCAGGCCCAGCCCCAGAAGGATGTTGTCGGGGATGCCGTAGCGATCCTGCGCGGCGAGGATCTCGGCGACGCACAGGCTTTCCGCCGGGCCGCTCGCGCCGCGGCGCGGGGCGGCGGGCGCCGGGGCAGGGCGGGTCGAGCGGTAGAAATCGCCCCAGCCCGCCGCGGGCAAGGGTGGGGCGGGGGCAAGCGCCAGGAGGCAGGCCGCGAGGAAGGGGGCGGAGGCCCTCACAGCCCGCCGCTCGCGATGGCGTCGAAGCCCCGCGTCGAAAGCCGTTCGAGCGTGGCGTAGATGAAGGGCGTCGTCGCCAGCAGCGCCACGAAGATCACCAGGATCTTCGGCACGAAGGTCAGGGTCATTTCCTGGATCTGTGTCAGCGCCTGCACGAAGGCGATCACGAGGCCGGTGACCAGCGCGATGATCAGGACCGGGGTCGAGGCGATGAGCACCGCCATGAACATCCCGGACGTGAATTCATAGACCTCGGCCTCGGTCATCCTGCCCCCCGGTCAGATCGGCATCCGCATGATGTCCTGGTAGGCTTCCACCAGCTTGTCGCGGATCGAGACGGTCAGCTTCACCGTCTGTTCGAGCTCCAGCGTGGCCTGCACGACCTCCTGGGTGGTGCGCTCGCCCAGGAGGCCCTCCGCCATGACCTGTTCGACCTCGCGCACCTGGTCGATCGCCGAGGTCGAGGCCTCGGAAAGCAGGCTCGCGAAATCCCCCGAGTGGCCGGCGACCGCCTCGCCGCCATCGGCCTCGGCGGGCATGGTCTGGGTCGACCGGTAGGCCCCGAGGGCGGCATTGGCGGAATAGATGCTGTCGGTCATGGCTCAGCTCACTTCAGCAGGTCGAGCACGCGGTTGCGCATCCGCCGCCCGGCCTCGAACATGTTCATGTTGGCCTCGTAGCTGCGCGAGGCCTCGCGCAGGTCGGCCATCTCGATGAAGGTGTTGACGTTGGGCACCTTGACGAAACCGTCGCCGTCGGCGGCCGGATGCGAGGGGTCGTGCACCATGTTGAAGTCGCCCTCGGCGCGGCCGACGTTGGAGACCTCGACCATGGAGCTGCCGCTCGGCCGGTCGACCATCTCGGAGAAGGAGACGGTCTTGCGGCGGTAGGGATCGGCGCCGGGGGTGGTGCCGCGGGTGTCGGCGTTGGCGACGTTCTCGGCGACCACCTTGATCCGGGTGCCCTGGGCGCGCATGCCGCTGGCGGCGATGGCGGTGATGGATTTGAGCGGGTCCATGTGCCGGTCCTCCCCTTACCGTCCGCCGGTCGCGGCGAGCGAGATCAGCTCGTGCGCCTTGCGGTAGAGGTCGGCCGCCAGGCGGTAGCTGTCCTCGGTGTCGGTGGCGCGGATGACCTGCTGTTCGAGCACCACGGAGTTGCCGTCGATGCTCTGTTCCCAGGCCACCTCGTCGACCTCGGAGGCGAAGCCCTCGGGGCCGGAGCCGAAGGAGCTGGACAGGTGCCCCGCCTGGGTGGTGGCCACCGCGCCCGAGACCGAGCCGCCGAGGGAGCCGCCCTCCAGCAGCTCCTCGAAGGGTCGCAGGTCGCGCGCCCGGTAATCGGGCGTGTCCGCATTGGCGATGTTTTCCGAGATCACATGCTGGCGCGCCGCCAGCCAGTTCATCCGCTGGGAGGCGAGATCGAAGAACGAAAGCGAATCTGAACTCATGACTGTCCCCACATCTTGGCCAAGTTTTAACATGGACTTAACCTTGCGTCTACTGTATCTATTCTTGTGAGATGCTGCTTTCTAATCTTGCCTGTCAGGTCCGGGAGATGCCCGCCGCGCGCCGCGTGGGGCGGGTCCGCGAGGTCATCGGGCTGCGGCTGACGGTGGCCGGGCTTGACCGGGCGCTGGGAGTGGGCGCGATCTGCGCGGTGCGCGGCGCCCATGGCGAGGTGGCCGGCGAGGTCGTCGGTGCCGACCAGCGCGGCGCGCATCTTCTGCCCTATGGCAGCTGGGAGGGCGTGGGCCCCGGCGACGAGGTCGAACTGCTGCCCGCCAGCGCCTCCTTCCGGCCCGGGCCGGGCTGGATCGGCCGGGTGGTCGATGCGCTTGGCCGGCCGCTCGACGGACGCGGGCCGCTGCCCACCGATGCGCCCCAGCGCGCGCGCAACGCCTCTGCGCCCGAGGCCTTCGCCCGGGGCGAGGTCGGCGCGCGCATCGAGACCGGGGTCAAGGCGCTGGACGTCTTCGCGCCGCTCTCGGCGGGCCAGCGCATGGGCATCTTCGCGGGCTCGGGCGTCGGCAAGTCGACCCTTCTGGCCATGCTCGCCAAACAGGCCGAGGCCGATGTGATCGTCGTGGCCCTCGTGGGCGAACGCGGCCGCGAGGTGCGCGACTTCATCGAGACGGCCCTCGGGCCCGAGGGCATGGCGCGCTCGGTCCTCGTCGTGGCCACCGGCGACCAGGCGCCGCTGATGCGCCGTCAGGCGGCGCTGACCGCGACCAGCGTCGCCGAGGCCTTCCGCGACGCGGGCCGCAACGTGCTTCTGATGGTCGACAGCGTGACCCGCTTCGCCCATGCCCACCGCGAGATCGGGCTCAGCCTCGGCGAGCCCCCGGCGGCGCGGGGCTATCCGCCGACGGTCTTCTCCGAGCTGCCCCGCCTGATGGAGCGCGCGGGCCCCGGCGGGCCGGGGCAGGGCGCGATCACCGCGCTTTACACCGTTCTGGTCGATGGCGACGATCTGAACGACCCGATCGTCGACGCGGTGCGCGGCACGCTCGACGGGCATATCGTGCTGTCGCGGCGGATCTCCGAGCAGGGCCGGTTCCCGGCGGTGGACGTGGAGAAGAGCCTCTCGCGGATGCTGCCCGGCTGTCACAGCCCGCAGGAGAACATCGTGCTGAACGCCGCGAAGCGCGCGATCTCACGCTATTCCGACATGGAGGACCTGATCCGGCTTGGCGCCTATAGCACCGGCACCGACGCCGAGCTCGACCGCGCGATCAAGGTGGCCCGGGCGGCGGAGGGGTTCCTGAACCAAGACAAGGGCGGGAAGGTGCCCGCGGCGGAGGCTTTCGCGGGGTTGGCGAAGATCCTGGATGAGGCGGGATGGCCGTTGGAGGCGCCGGCGGGGTAGGGGGGTGGTGGCGGACCCTCTGACCCGCCTGACAGGAAAATTCTGGCCCCCACTTGGGCCCGAACAGCACCGAAGGTGCCGGGCGCGCGCCGGACCGGCCCTATGGGCCGGCGCTCCTGTGAATGGTGCGCTCAGCTTGCCTTTAGCCCTGACCTTGCGTGGATTAAGCGCATAGCTCGGAGGTCGGTAGCGCCGGCCCCCGGTCCGGCGCGCGCCCTCTGTTGTGCGGGGTTCGAGGGGCACTCAGCACGGCAGGAGAGGTGCTGTCACGACAGGTGCGCCAAAGACCCTCACCACCCCCGCGGCTGCCGAACTTCCTGACCTGACATCCCACGCACCTCCTTGCGCCCGAACAGCACCGAAGGTGCCGGGCGCGCGTCGGACCGGCCCCTTGGGCGGCGCTCCTTGGAGTGGCGCGTATAGCTTGCCTTTAGCCCTGACCTTGCCGGGATCAAGCGCATAGCTCGGAGGTCGGTAGCGCCGGCCGCCAGCCCGGCGCGCGCCCTCTGTTGTGAGGGTGGGGAGGGGGCTGGCCGGGGCGCTTCACCGGAGCCGGCGCTGAAGGCGCCGACTCCGGCTTATCCAAATGGGGCTCCGTCTGAACCGCAGTCCAAGCCCAGCCCCGCCACCGCCTCAGGCGGCGGCCTTCTTCTCCCGCGCCATGATGTCCTCGAGCGCGTCGTGCTCGGCGACCATATGGCCCGGCGCGACCTCGGTCAGCCGGGGCACGTAGTCCTCCTCGCCGGCGGCGAGTTTCGAGGGCAGGAAGCGCAGCGCCGCGCGGGGATCGAGCGGCGAGGGCAGCTCGCCCGGCAGCCGGATCCGCGCGCGTTCGCGCTCGGCCACCGGGTCGGGGATCGGCACCGCCGAGATCAGCGACCGGGTATAGGGATGCACCGGCGCGGTGCAGATCGTGTCCGCGTCGCCCATCTCGACCACCCGGCCGAGGTAGAGCACCATGATCCGGTTGGAGATCTCGCGCACCACCGACAGGTCGTGGCTGATGAAGAGCATCGACATGCCGAACTCGGCCTGCAGCTCCTTCAGGAGCGTCACGATCTGCGCCTGGATCGAGACGTCCAGCGCCGAAACCGCCTCGTCGCAGATGATCAGCTTGGGCCGGTTGATCATCGCCCGGGCGATGCCGACCCGCTGGTTCTGACCGCCCGACAGCTCGTGCGGGTAGCGGTTGTATTTCTCGCGCTCGAGACCGACGCGCTCCATCATCGCGACCACCTCGGCCTGGCGCTCGCTCTTGGACAGCTCCGGCCGGAAGGTCTTCAGCGGCTCGGCGATGGAATCGGCGATTGTCATCCGCGGATCGAGGCTCGCCAGCGGGTCCTGGAAGACGATCTGCAGATCCTTGCGCTCGTTCTTCAGCGCCTTCTTGTCGAGTTGGTTCAAGGGCTTGCCGAACCAGCTCACGGTCCCGTCGGTGGGCTCGACCAGGCGCAGCACAGCGCGGGCGAGGGTGGACTTGCCGCAGCCCGACTCGCCCACGATGCCCAGGGTCTCGCCGGCGCGAAGGCCGAAGCTCACCCCGTTCACCGCCTTCAGGGGCACCGTGCGGCCGAACAGCCCGCCCTCGACGCGGATCGGGAAATGCACCTTCATGTCGTCGACGGTGAGGATTTCCTCGCCGGTCTCGGTGCGGTTGGCCTCGCCCTTGTCGATGCGCGGCATCGCCTCGAGCAGGCGCTGGGTATAGGCATGCGACGGCGCGTCGAAGATCGCCTTGGCCTCGCCTTCCTCGACGAACTCGCCGAGCCGCATGACCTTGATCCGGTCGCACATGCGCGCCACCACACCCATGTCATGGGTGATGAGCGCGATGGCGGTGCCCAGCTCGTCCTTCAGCCGGTCCATCAGGTCGAGCACCTCGGCCTGCACCGTCACGTCGAGCGCGGTCGTCGGCTCGTCGGCGATCAGCAGCTTCGGCTCGCAGAGCATCGCCTGGGCGATCATCACCCGCTGGCGCATGCCGCCCGAAAGCTCGTGCGGATATTGCTTCAGCCGCCGCCGCGCCTCGGGGATGCGCACCCGGTCGAGCCAGTCGAGGCACTGAGCGCGGGCCTCGCGCCCCGAGAGCCCCTTGTGGACCTTCAGGACCTCGGCCATCTGCTCGCCGATCTTCAGATGCGGCGTCAGCGCGGTCAGCGGGTCCTGGAAGATCATGCCCACATCGGCGCCGCGGATGCGGTTCAGCTTGGAGACCGGCAGGTTCAGGATCTGCTCGCCCTGCAGCTCGACCCCGCCGGTGGCGCGGCCGTTCGGCGGCATCAGGCCCATGGCGGCCATGAAGCTCTGGCTCTTGCCCGAGCCGGATTCGCCCACGATGCCCAGGCATTCGCCGGCGCGGATGTCGAAGGAGACGCCCTTGACCGCATTGACGGTGCCATCGGGCGTGTCGAAATCGACTTTGAGGTCGTTCACGGAGAGGATGGTCATCTCAGCGGTCCTTCGGGTCGAGCGCGTCACGCAGGCCATCGCCGATGAAGAACATCGTGATGATGATGGTGACGTAGAAGAAAAGCGGGAAGGCGAGCTGCCAGATCGTGCCATGGGCCATGGTCCCGGCGCCCTCGGCGATCAGCCGCCCGAGCGAGGTCATGGGCTCGGAGATGCCGAGGCCCAGGAAGGAGATGAAGCTCTCCGCCAGGATCATCTCCGGCACCAGGAGCGAGGCATAGACGATCACCACGCCGATCAGGTTCGGCAGGATGTGGCGGAAGATGATCTGCCCCTCGCTGACGCCGCCGGCGCGGGCCGCCTCGATGAACTCGCGGGTCTTCAGGGTCAGCGTCTGGCCGCGCACGATGCGCGCCATGGTCAGCCAGGAGACCGCGCCGAGCGCGATGAAGAGCGTCACGAAGTTCCGCCCCGCGACCACCAGGATGAGGATCAGGATCAGCGTCAGCGGGATCGCCAGCAGGATGTCGACCACCCGCATCATCGCGGTGTCGAGCCGGCCGCCGTAGAAGCCCGCGATGACCCCCCAGGCGGTGCCCACGAGCAGCGCCATGGCGGCCCCGATCAGCCCCACGAGAAGCGAGGTGCGCGTCGCCTGGATGGTGCGCGAGTAGAGGTCGCGGCCCAGCTCGTCGAGGCCGAAGAAATGCCCGGATGCGATCGAGGGCGCGCCATTGCGCAGGATGTCCCCCATGTTGGCCCAGTCGATCTCTTCGTTGTCCCAGACCGCGATCAGCGGCCCGAAGACCACGAAGAGCACGATCAGGCCCAGCACGAAGACCGAGGCCATGGCCGCCTTGTTGCGGACGAAGCGGCCCATGGCGTCGCGGAACAGCGAGCGCCCGCGCACGGCCGTGAAATCGGTGATGTCGGCGGCGAGCTCGGCCGTCTTTTCGGAGCGTGCGAACATCGTCTGGCCCCCTCAGTAACGGATTTTCGGGTCGAACCACGCATAGGCGAGGTCGGTGAGAAGGTTCACGATCACGGTCAGCGCGCCGTAGAGGATGGTGATCCCCAGAAGCACCGCGTAGTCGCGGGTCAGCGCCGAGCTGACGTAGGACTGCCCCAGGCCCCCGGTCGAGAAGTAGAGGTCGACGAAGACCGAGCCGGTTAGCACGTAGACGAAGACCGGCCCGAGGTAGGAGATCACCGGCAGGAGCGTCGGCTTCATCGCGTGGCGCCAGATGATCGCCCGGTCGGGCAGCCCCTTGGCGCGGGCGGTGCGGATGAAGTTGGAGTTCATCACCTCGAGCATGGAGGAGCGCGTGATCCGCGCGATCGACCCCATGTAGGAGGTGGAGAGGGCGATCACCGGCATGATCAGGTATTCCCACTGACCGCCGTTCCAGCCGCCGCCGGGCAAGAGCCCCAGCCAGAGCGTGAAGGTCAGGATCAGGATCGGGCCCATGATGAAGTTCGGCAGCGCCTGCGCGGCGATGCCCAGCGACACGGCCACGTAGTCGATCCAGGTGTTGTGCCGGATCGCGGCAGTGATGCCGAGGCTCACGCCCACCAGGGTCGCCGCCAGGAAGGACAGCGCGCCATAGGTCAGCGAGATCGGGAAACCGTTGGCGATGATCTCGTTCACCGAGCGGTCCTTCTGCACGAAGGAGGGCCCGAAGTCGAAATGCACCACGATGTTGTAGAAATAGTCCCAGAGCTGCTTCCAGAGCGGCTGATCGAGCCCGTATTGCGCCTCGATATTGGCCAGGACCTCGGGCGGCAGCGGCCGCTCGGAGGTGAAGGGGCCGCCGGGGGCGACATGCATCATCAGGAAGGAGGCGACGACCAGCAACATGATTGTCGGGATCGCGACCAGGAGGCGGCGAAGGACGTAGAGAGCCATGATGGGTGACCTGAAATTAAAGCCGCTCCCGCCCGGGTCTGGGCAGGAGCGGCGCTGGGTTGCGTCTGGTTATTCCGCGGTCTTGTAGAGGTCGCGCGAATACCAGTTCTGTTCCACGTTATCGACGGGCCAGCCGCCGACATCGCTGTCGAGCATGTAGACGCCCGCGTAGTGGTAGATCGGGATCACCGGCATGTCGCGGGCGATGATCTGCTCCGCCTCGGTGTAAAGCGGGGTGGTGTCCTCGGCGGTCTTCGCCTCCTTGAGAAGCGCGTCATACTCCTCGTTGGCGTATTTGCCGTCGTTGTAGCCCGAGCTGGTCTGCAGCAGGTCGAGGAAGGTCGAGGCCTCGTTGTAGTCCCCGCACCATGCGCCGCGCGCCAGTTCGAAGTCCTGGTTGCCGCGGGTGTCGAGGAAGACCTTCCACTCCATGTTCGACAGGTTGGTCTGCACACCGAGCTTCTGCTTCCACATCTGGCTCAGCACCACGGCGATCTTCTCGTGCGCCTGGTCGGTGTTGTAGATCATGTCGAAGCTCAGCGGGTTGTCGGGGCCGTAGCCCGCTTCCGCCATCAGCTCCTTGGCCATGGCGTCGCGGTCTTCCTGCGACATCTCGGCCATCTCGGTCTGCGGCGGGGTGAAGCCCGCGACCGCCTCGGGGGTGAAGGTATAGGCCGGGGGTTCGCCGCCCGCCTTGATGTTCTCCACGATCACGTCGCGGTCGACGGCCAGGGCCAGCGCCTTGCGGACGTTGGGGTCCTTGAAGGCCTCGGGACCGCTGTCGCTGAGGTTGAAGGTGTAGTAATAGTTGCAGAGCCGCGGGAAGCTGATCGCCTCCTCGGGGTTCTCTTCCTTCAGCCGCGGGAACTGGCCGGCGGGCACTTCGGTCCGGTCGAGCTCACCGGCCATGTAGCGGGTCAGCGCGACGTTCTCGTCGTTGATCACCAGCGCGACGGTCTTGTCGAGAATGGTGTTCTCGTTGTCCCAATACTCGGTGTTGCGCTCGCGGACGATGCGCTCGCCGGGGCTGTATTCGGTCAGCACATAGGCGCCGTTCGAGACGATGTTGCCGGGCTGGGTCCAGCTGCTGCCATGCTCTTCGATCACCGCCTGCGGGCTCGGGAAGGTGGTCGAATGCGTGGTCATCTGCGGGAAGTAGGGCAGCGGGGTCGAGAGCGTGACCTCGAAGGTCTTCTCGTCCACCGCGCGCACGCCCAGGGTGTCCGGCGCGGCATCGCCCGCGATGATCTCGGAGGCGCCCTCGATGGACATCAGCTCCATGAACCACTGGTAGGGCGAGGCGGTCTCGGGATCGACCGCGCGGCGCCAGGCGTAGACGAAGTCACCGGCGGTGACCGACTCGCCGTTCGACCAGGTCGCCTCGTCGCGCAGCGTGAAGGTATAGGTGCGCTTGTCCTCGCTCAGCTCGTAGCCGGTGGCGACGCCCGGGATCAGGTTGCCCTCGGCATCCTGGTTCATCAGGCCCTCGAAGAGGTCGCGCACCACGTCGGAGCCGTTCACGTCCTCGACGATCTGCGGATCGAGCGAGCTGACGTCGTCGAGCAGGCGGTAGGTGAAGGTCTGGTCCTCGGCAAGTTCCTCGCCGGTTTCGGGATGCGTTGCCGCGGTCGCTGCCGAAAGGCTTGCCGCGGTAAGGACGGTGCTCGACAGGAGCGCCGTCAGGGTCAGTCGCGTAAAGCGGGTCAAGGTTGTCTCCCTGTATTTGGTACCCGCGGGAAACCCGCGGGGTCGTGCTGACCGATGCGCCGCGCCGGGCGCAGCCGCACCGGGAATTTCCGGAGCATAACTTCACGAGCCGTGCCCGCAATGCGTGCGAAGCCTCTGACCCCACGTCGAAACCGCAGATCCCGGCAAGTATTTGCCGTTGTTTGATCAAAACTTCGGGACGGACGCGGGATTTCCGCCGATCACCCCCTTGCGCCGGGGATCCGGCGCGGGGAAGGCGGGGGTCTTCGGGCGCGATCGGGGGGTGCGGCGCGAATCTCTTGGCGACTCAGGCGCGGGCAAAACTTGCGGGGTTTGGGCTCAAAGGCCCGCCAATATGCGCAAATCCCGCAGGCTGTTGCCATAATGACGCGGCGGCTCGACGCTCCGGGCCAGGGGCCGCATCCGCGCCCTGCCACGAAAAACGCGCCGGGGCGAGGGCCCGCAGCGCGCGTCGTGATCTACCTCAGCGGGTGGGTGCTCAGCCCGCGGTATCGACCACCTTGGCCCCCGCCAGCGCGCGCCAATGGGGCAGGCGGATCACCGCGGTGGTCTGCGCGGGCTCGGCCTCGACCAGGAACTCGCCACCGTGCAGCTCGATCAGCTTGCGGGTCAGCGGCAGCCCCAGCCCGAGCCCGCCGCGGGTGCCCCGCGCCGACATCTCGTCGCCCACCACGAAGGGTTTGTAGAGCTCCGCCAGGTCGAGCTTCTCGTCGAGCGCGCCGTCGTCGCTGACCCGGATCTCGATGTTGCCCTGAGCGTCGTGGCGGGTGGAGAGCCGCATGTTCTGCCCGCCGTGAAAAAGCGCGTTCAACGCCAGGGCGGTCAGCGCGAGCTTCAGGTGTTCGGCATCGGCCAGGACCGGGCCCGTCACCTCCAGCGTTCCCAGCTCGGCGCCCTTGCCTGCATCCTGGGCGCCGGGCAGGTGGATCTCCACCGCCTCGCGCAGGACCTCGGAGAGGTCGGTCTCGGTCTCGTTGAGGTGGATCTCGCCGGTCGCGGCATTGCTGTAGCGCATGATCGACTCGACGAGCTGCGACAGATGCGCGGCTGAGCGATGCGCCGACCGCGCGAGCTTCTGGCTGGCGGGGTCCTCGGCGCGCATCTCGATCAGCCGCAGCCCGCCCAGAAGCACCGTGAGCGGCGTCTTCAGCTCGTGGCTGACCAGCGTGACAAAGGCCGATTGCCCGCGGTCGATGTCGCTCACCGCCTGCACCGCCGGGGTCTTCTCGAGCGCCGCCTCGGCGGCCTTACCCAGCGCCTTCAGAAGCTCGATCTGGTTGTCGCTGGGCATCTCGTGCGGCTTGAGGTCCAGCGCGCAGAGGCTGCCGATCCGGTAGCCCGAGGACAGCACCAGCGGCACGCCCGCGTAGAACCGCGCGCCCGGGCCGCCCTCGGCCACCATCGGGTGGCGTTCGAACTTCGGATCGGCGCTGAGGTCGGGGATCACCATGACCTCGTCGGACATGATCGCATGGGTGCAGAAGGACTGGTCCTTGGGCATGGTCGGCAGCTCCATGCCGACCACGGATTTGTACCATTGGGTCTCGTCCTCGATCACGCTGATATGGGCGATCGGACAGTCGAAAAGCTTGCGCGTGGCGTCGCAGAGATGGTCGAAGAGGGCCTCGTTCTCGGGCGAAAGCCCGGGGATCTTGTGCATCGCGCAGAGGCGCGCCTCTTCGTTGAAGGGGATCGGATAGGTTCGCATGGTCTCACCGCTCGATGTTACTCGTTCTCAGCCGAGGATCGCGCGGGCCTCATCCGCGCTTGGGCCGCTGGCCGACCAAGGCGGGCGGGGGCGTCTTCCGGCCCTCTCGCACCGCCGGCAAAGCCGGGGCCATTCAGCATGGCGAATATGAAAGGTCGGCGGTCGCCGCCAAGTCAAGCCGCGCCGCAGCAAGGCCGCGCGACGGGCCGGGATTGCGGCGCGGGGGCCGCAATCCATGCGGGAAATGCAATCTGAGGCTGTATTTGGTGCGTCCGGCGCACCTTGTTTGGGCCGGGCCGTGTGACGGCCCCGGCGCGCGCCCCGGTTTTGACCACTTGCGCCCCGCCGCGCCCCTGCGCTACGAGACGGCCACGATCCGGGCGCGCTTTGCGTCCCCCCGGATCACGCCGGTATAGCTCAGCTGGTAGAGCAACTGATTTGTAATCAGTGGGTCGGGGGTTCGAGTCCCTCTGCCGGCACCACTCCTCCCCTCAGAGCAAAACGCCCGCCAAGGCGGTTTGACCATGCCTACCGCGCGGAGCGATGTCCTTCTCGGGCCGCACAGGCAGGCCCGAGAGGCCCCTTCACTCCGCCACCAGCCCCAGGTCCACCAGCGCCGCGGCGATGGTCTCGTTGGAGAAGGGCTTCTGCACCACCTCGCAGGGCGGGTAGCTGTCCTCGAGCGCGGCGCTGTCGCCGTAGCCGGTGGTTAGCACGAAGGGCACGCCCATCTCGGCCAGCTTCTCGGCCACGGGCAGCGACTGCTCGGCGCCGAGGTTCACGTCCAGAAGCGCGACCTGCAGCTCGGTCCCGGCGATGATGGCCAGGGCATCCTTCACGGTGCCGGCGGTCTCGACCTGGGTGGCGCCGAACTCGGCCAGGATGTCGCCCGCGTCCATGGCGACGATCATCGAATCCTCGACCACCAGCGCCGCGCCGGAAAGGGCCGCGGCGCGCGGCGGGGCGCTGTCGCGGCGGCTGTCGAGCGGCACTACCCGTTCGGGCTCGGCGAGATAGGAGGCGGGGATGCGGAAGCGCGCCTCCACCCCGGTCTCCGGGTAGGCGATCTCGGCCTCGCCGCCGAGCTCATAGGGCAGGCTGCGCTCGATGATCGCCGAGCCGAAGCCGCGCCGCTCGGGCCGGGTGACCTTCGGCCCGTCGACCTCGCGCCAGCGGATCTCGAGCCCGCCGTCCTCGGGGCGCGACAGCTCCAGCGCGATATGGCCCGCGGTGTCCGACAGCGCGCCGTATTTGACCGAGTTGGTGACCATCTCGTGCACCACCAGCGCGAGGCCGGTATAGGCCTCCGAGGCCAGAAGCACGTCCGGCCCGCTGATGCGCACCTGCACCGAGCTGTCGCCCAGGTAGGCCGCGAACTCGTGGTGCAGCAGCTCCGAGAGCGCCGCCGGGGCCCAGTCCTCGCGGGTGAGCTGGTCGTGCGCGCGGGCCAGCGCGTGGATGCGGGCGTCGAGGTTCTTGGAGAAATCCGCGACGCTCAGGTTGTCCTTGCCCGATTGGGTGATCAGCCCGCGCATCAAGTTGAGGATGTTGCGCACCCGGTGGTTCAGCTCGGAGATCAGCAGTTCCTGGCGCTCCTGCGCGCGGGCGCGGTCGGCGGCCTGCTGGTCGCTGATCTTCAGGAAGATCTCTAGAAGCAGCGTGCGCAGGTCCTCGGCGTTCTGGTGGTCCTCTGCGCTCCAGGGGGCGGATTGGCCTTCGACCGTCTCTTTCCAGACCTCGAAGCTGCGGCGCGGGTTGATCTGCAGGCCGGTGGGGCCGGGCTCGGCGGGTTTTTCCGGGTTGCCGGCCCAATGCACTGTGCTTTTCAGCTCGCGCCGGCAGAGCATCAGGTAGTCGCGCGGGCTGCGCGAGATCGGGATCGCGAGGACGCCGGCGCAATCCCTGGCGTAATCCGCGGCGGCGGGCAGGTCGTCGCCCAGCCGGTCGCTCGCGTAGACCCGCGAGGCGGCGGCGGTGTTGAGGTAGCGGGTGATCTCGCCCACCGCCTCTTCGGGCGGGGTGCTGCCCCAGAACGTCGCCTTGCCCTCGGTCACCAAGACCGCGCCGTCATGCGGGATCGCGGCGGCCAGCTCCTCCGAGAGCGCGCGCAGGCTCTCGGCCAGGCCATGCCCCTCGGTCATCCGCAGAAGCAGCTTCGATTGCAGCGCCTGCACCTCGTCCCGGGCGCGGCGGCGCTCGGCCTCCTCGAGGCGCACCAGCTCGTAGGCGAAGAGATGGGCGAAAAGCTCGATCGCGGTGCGGGTCTCGAAGGGCACGAAGCGCGGGCTGCGGTTGTGGCAGGCAAAGAGCCCCCACAATTCGCCGTCCTTCAGGATCGAGACCGACATGGAGGCCTTCACGCCCATGTTCTTCAGATACTGGATGTGCACCGGCGAGACCGCGCGGGTCACCGCCAGCGACAGGTCGAGCGGCGCGCCCTCGGGGGCGCGGGGCGGCACGATCGCCGCGCCGGGGTCCGAGACATCGGCGATGAGGCGCAGCAGCGACTTGGTGTAAAGCGCCCGCGCCTGGCTCGGGATGTCCGAGGCCGGGAAGCGCAGTCCCAGATAGCTCGGGCCGTTGCCGCGCTGGCTTTCGGCCACCACCCGGCCCGAGCGGTCGGGCTCGAAGCGGTAGACCATGACCGAATCGAAGCCACAGAGCGCCTGGATCGCCCGCGCGCCCTCGGCGCACATGGTCTCGAAATCCTGCGCCTGGCGCACCCGGTCGAGCAGCGGATAGGTCTCGGAGAGGGCATCGCTTTCCGACCGCGCGCCCGCGGGTTCGAACTCCAGCACCAGGTGCCGCCCGCTCTGGTGCACCGAGAGGTCGAAGCGCGCTGCCCCGAGCGCCATGCCGAAGAGCCGCAGCGTGCCCTGGCCGCCGCCCTGCTGGCGCAGCTTGTCGCGGATCTGGCGCTGCGCGGCCTCCGAGATGACCTCGGCGAAGGGCCGGCCCAGGGCCGCCTCGGCCTCGGGGCCCAGGACACGGGCCAGGTTCTCCGAGGCGTGCTGCACGATCCAGTCCGAGGAGACGGCGATCAGCGCGCCGTAGGACTGCACGCGGCCGAGAAGGTGGATCTCCTCGCGGTCGCAGGTGCTGAGGTCGATTTCGGGCGCCGTGGCGCGGGCGCTGTTGGCGGGGTCTGGGCTCATCCGGCCTCCTGCAGCGGGGTCAGGCCGGCGCGTTGCGCGGCGGCGGAAAAAAGGGCGAAGCCGCGGCGCGCGTCCTCGGCCAGGGTCGCGAAGGCGGGCGAGGCGGCGTCCCAATGCGCAAGCCGGTCGCGGAAGGCGCGCCAGCCCTCGGCGGGGGGCGCGGCGCGGAAGGCCTGCGGGCAGGGCAGGCCATGCGCCGCGAGATGGCGCTTGATGACCTCGGTTCCGAGCCGCGAGCCCAGCGTCAGATAGGCGGTGGCCATGGGCGAGATCGGCGCGGGGACGGGCAGGGCCAGCGGCGGGTGGTCGGCCAGATCGGCGCGGAGCCCCGCGAGCATGGGCGCCAGCACGACCGCCTCCTCGGGCAGGGGCGGGCCCGCCCGCGCGGCGTCGAGCGCGAGAAAGGCGGCCTCCTGGGCGCGGAGAAAGGCGGTCAGATGCCGGGCCGGGCGCGCCATGAAAGGGGCGAAGCCCGCTTCGACGGCGTCATGCGCCGTGCCGGTGGCGCTGCGCAAGGCGCGGCTGGGGCTGATCCTGCGGCACCCCTGGGGCGGGGCCACATTGTCCTGCGGCATACGGGCCTCGATGTTCCGGACAGGGTCATCTGTCCGATATCATTGCGCCGAAGCCCGAGAGATTTCCAGAGCTTCGGCGATTTCGAGCCGCCCGCCGCGGCTGGACCTCTCTAGCCGATTTCCTTGAGCCTTGCGAGGGCCGCGTCGATCGCCGCGAGATCCTCGTCGCGGGCCACCAGGTTGGCCTGGGTTTCCTCGACCACTTCCTCGGGGGCGCTTTCGACGAACTTGGGGTTTTTCAGCCGTCCCCGCAGGCCGTTGGCCTCTTTCTCGAGCTTGCCGCGCGCCTTCTCGAGCCGGGCGATCTCTTCGCCGACGTCGATCAGACCCTCGAGCGGCAGCCCGAAGGAGGTGGCGCCCACCGGGATCGTCACCGTGCCGCGCGGGAAGCTCTCGACCTCGTCGAGCCGCTCGATTCGCGCCAGCCGCTTGATCAGGTCGGCGTTGCGGTCCCAGGCGCCGCGCTCCTTCTCGCCGAGATCGGCGACCAGCATCGGCGCATAGAGCCCCACCGGCACCCGCATCTGGGTCCGGGCCGAGCGCGTGCCCTCGATCAGCGCGATGACCCAGCGCATCTCGGTCTCGGCCTCGGCGTCGATCAGATCGGCGGCGCGGTAGTCGGGCCAGTCGGCATGGACCAGCATGCCGTCGCGCTTGGCCGACAGCCCCCAGAGCTCTTCGGTGACGAAGGGCATGAAGGGATGCAGCAGCACCATGCATTGATCGAGCACCCAGCCCATGGTGGCGCGGGTCTCGGCCACGACCTCGGGGTCCTTGTCGAAGAGCGGCTTGGAGAACTCGACATACCAGTCGCAGACCACGCCCCAGACGAAGCTGTAAAGCGTGTTGGCCGCGTCGTTGAAACGGTAGCCCTCGAGCGCCTCGTCCACGGTCTCGCGGACGCGGGCGGTCTCGCCGATGATCCAGCGGTTCACCGTCTCGCGTGCCTGGGGCGGCGTGGCGCTGGCCTCGCGGCCCTCGAAGACGCCGTTCATCTCGGCGAAGCGGCAGGCGTTCCAGAGCTTGGTGCCGAAGTTGCGGTAGCCCGCGATCCGGTCCTTGGAGAGCTTCAGGTCGCGGCCCATGGCGGCCATGGCGGCCAGGGTGAAGCGCACCGCGTCGGCGCCGTATTCCTCGATCAGGTCGAGCGGGTCGAGCACGTTGCCCAGCGACTTCGACATCTTCTTGCCCTTCTCGTCGCGGACGAGGGCATGAACATAGACGGTGTCGAAGGGCCGTTCGCCGACCACGGCGTATTGCATCATCATCATCCGGGCGACCCAGAAGAAGATGATGTCGAAGCCGGTGATCAGCACCGAGGTCGGGAAGTAGCGCTTCAGCTCCTCGGTGTCCTCGGGCCAGCCCAGCGTGCCGATCGGCCAGAGCCCCGAGGAGAACCAGGTGTCCAGCACGTCGGGGTCGCGGAAGACCGGGATCGCCTGCGGGCGCCGGCGCTGGTCGACGCCGGTGGTGTCGGTCATGTTCTGGAAGTAGCCGGCCAGCATCTCGGTGGCGGCGGCCTCGTCCTCGACCATGATGAACTCGGCGTCATCGCCGAAGGTGGCGTGCATCTGCTGCAGCGCCTCTTCCTCGGTTGCCGCGCAGAAGGAGCGCCATTCGTCGCCGAAGCCGGGGGTGTGCCAGACCGGGATCTGGTGGCCCCACCAGAGCTGGCGCGAGATGCACCAGGGCTCGATGTTCTCGAGCCAGTGGAAATAGACCTTCTTGTCGCGCTCGGGCAGGATCTCGACGGTGCCGTCGCGCACCGCCTCGAGCGCCGGGCCCACCACGGCCTCGGCGTCGACGAACCACTGGTCGGTCAGCATCGGCTCGATCACCACCTTCGAGCGGTCGCCGAAGGGCTGCATGATCAGCTTTTCCTCGATCAGCGGGACCAGCGCCTCTTCGGGCGGCGTGCCGCCTTCCTCGGGCTGGGCCTTGCGGGCGGCCTTCTTGCCGAGCCGGGGGTCATGGGCGGGGACCATGACGGCGAGCCCCTCCTCGGTGATCTGTTCGACCACGCGGCGGCGCGCCTCGAAGCGGTCGTGCCCGCGCAGGTCGTCGGGCACGAGGTTGATCGCGTCGACCTCGCTCTCGCTCAGGGTGGTCTCGCCGCGCGCCACGGCCATGGCGGTCTCGGCGGCCTCGGCGTAGGCCGCGCCGTCGGCACGCATCTGCGCGCCCATGTCCATCAGCCGGTAGCAGGGGATGCCGCCGCGCTTGGCCACCGCGTAGTCGTTGAAGTCATGCGCGCCGGTGATCTTCACCGCGCCCGAGCCGAAATCGGGGTCGGGGTATTCGTCGGTGATGATCGGGATCAGCCGGCGGTGTTCCTTGGGGCCGACCGGGATCTCGCAGAAGGCGCCGACGATGGGCGCGTAGCGGCTGTCCGAGGGATGCACCGCCACCGCGCCGTCGCCCAGCATGGTCTCGGGGCGGGTGGTGGCGATGGAGATGTAGTCGCGCTCTTCCTCGAAGAGCACGGTCCCGTCCTCGTCCTTCTCGACGTAGGTATAGGTCCGGCCGTCGGCGAGCGGATACTTGAAGTGCCACATCTGGCCCTGGGTCTCGACGTTCTCGACCTCGAGGTCCGAGATCGCGGTCTCGAAATGCGGGTCCCAGTTCACCAGCCGCTTGCCGCGGTAGATCAGGCCCTTCTCGTACATGTCGACGAAGACCCGGATCACCGCGTCGTGGAAGTTGCCGTCCTCGCCCTCGGGGGCGTTCGGCGCGCCGGACATGGTGAAGGCCTCGCGCGACCAGTCGCAGGAGGCGCCGAGCCGCTTGAGCTGGCCGATGATCGTGCCGCGCGACTTGATCTTCTGTTCCCAGACCCGCTCGAGGAAGGCGTCGCGGCCCATCTCGCGGCGCGAGGGCTCGCCGTTGGCGGCCATCTCGCGTTCGGTGACCATCTGCGTGGCGATGCCCGCGTGGTCGGTGCCGGGCTGCCAGAGCGTGTCGTGCCCGCGCATCCGGTGCCAGCGCACCAGGATGTCCTGCAGCGTGTTGTTGAAGGCATGGCCCATGTGCAGGCTGCCGGTCACATTCGGCGGCGGGATCACCACCGAGAAGGCCTCGGCGCCGGGCTTGGCATTGGCGCCCGCGCGGAAGGCGCCGGTCTCTTCCCAGCCGTCATAGATGCGGGTTTCGGCGGTTTTCGCGTCGAACGTCTTGTCCATCGCCATGATGCCTCGGGCCTCCTTCGTCACTGGCGCCACGCTCTAGCGCGGCAGGGCGGGAAGGGAAAGCGCAAGGCCGCGCAAAAACCGGGTGCCGGAACGAAAAGCGGCGGTGCCCCAGGGAGGAGGAGGGGGACACCGCCGCATAGGCCAAAGGTCAGGGAGGAGGAGAGACCTTTGTGCTCTGTCCGGGCCGTCGGGCCCGTATTTTGGGGACGACGCGCCTCCAAGGGAGGAGGAGAGAAGGCGCGCCGCCCGATCCGAAGGTCCCAAGGGAGGAGGAGAGGACCTTCAGCTCTGTCGCGGCGGGGGCGTCTGGCGCCCGTGCCGCGTATTTCGGGGCGACGACCCTCCAAGGGAGGAGGAAAGGAGGGCCGCCGCCTAATCCGAAGGCCCCAAGGGAGGAGGAGAAGGACCTTCAGCTCTGGTGCGGTGCGGGACGCTTTGGGTCCGCGCCGCGGTATCTCGGTGGCGACGACCCCCAAGGGAGGAGGAGAGAGGGCCGCCGCCTAATCCGAAGGCCCCAAGGGAGGAGGAGAAGGACCTTCAGCTCTGGTGCGGTGCAGGACGCTCTGGGTCCGCGCCGCGGTATCTCGGTGGCGACGACCCCCAAGGGAGGAGGAGATGAGGGCCGCCGCCTTATCCGAAGGCCCCAAGGGAGGAGGAGAAGGACCTTCAGCTCTGGTGGGGAGTAGGGTCTGGTGACCCGATCCCCGGAAACTTTGCGGCGACACCAGGGAGGAGGTCGGTGTCGCCGCGGTCGCATGAGGGCCAGGGAGGAGGAGGGCCCTCAAACTCGTCTGGGAACGCCTGTCCCCTTGTTTGGTTGCAAGGCGCCGAATATTTTATTCGCGCCGTTGCGGAGCGGGCGCGGCTTGCGCGCCCTGCCGTGCCTTAGCGGTCGTAGGCCGCCTGCCATGCGACACCGCGGATCATCGAGCGTGCGATGCCGAGATCGCCCAGCTCGCGATCGCTCAGGACCGACAGTTCGTTGACGGTCTGGCGGTAGATCCGGCGGCGCTCGAGGCGCTCACGGATGTCTGCGTTCAGGCGGGCGAAAAAGCCGCCGGCGGCGGGAGTGTTTTGCGTGACTGCGTATGCCATCAGTCTGTGTCCATCTGTCTATCGTCGCTTCGTTGACCCTTAATTGGGCCTGATGCTGCAGATGCACAATGGCCATATGCTCAAAGCTGCTATGCATCATGTGCAACATTAAAATGGCGCAAAAACAGGCGGTTGCGTGACGAAGCTTTTTGTTCCGAAAATGTAACGCGGCGTCACTTCGGGGGATGGCAGCGGTAACGCAAGCGCTTTGAGCCCTGAGTGGCGCCGCAGCGCAGCACATATGCGACTCTCTGAATGGTCTTGGCGGTGGTGAAGGCGGGTGTCGCGCGCGGGGCAAGGACGGGTGTCGCGCGTGGGGCTGGGTGGCCGGGCAGGGTGCTCCTCTGCCACCCGCGGGCGGGGCGCGCGGAGGGTCTGGTCTAGCCCGCGCCCCAGAGGCCGCGCGGGCGGCCTGACCTGCCGGTCTCTAGCCTGCTCACGCGTGTGCGCGCGTGCGCGTGCGCGCGCGCGAAGATAATCGGTCGGGCGGGGCGCAGGACGCGGCACCGCCCCGGGATCGCCCCGGGATCGCCTTGGGAAACCATGGGTGCGGCTGGGCGCGGGGCTGAATATCGGCGCATTTTGGGAATTCATGGGCAGCCTCTGGCCGCGCTTGGGGTGTCGCAACCGCGCGCGCCCTCTGATCTCAAGGATTCAAGGCGCTTGCCGTGTCCCCGCATTCGTGATTCGAGAGGCGGAAGGGGTCCAACGCCGGGATTTTGGCCCCGAGTTCCAGAGGTGCGCAAAAAAATCCGGGAAATCATGGGCCATATGCGACAGCCCAAATCCGCGCTAGATGTGGTGCTGATTGGCAGGTTCCCGCCTAGATATACTAAAATTTGCGTGATTTCCCACCGCAATATCTAGTTTTCCACATGCCCTGTGGACAACATTCGGTGGTGGCAGCGTAAAAAAATCGTTGCGTCCCACAAATTCCCATGCCATCCATAATTCATCGACGAGGGCAGGGAAGACAGCGGACGACAAAAGAGCCGCAAAGACTTCTCCCGAAAAACAAAACAGAGCGGGTTTCATACAGGCACCTCGCTCTCGTCGGACAAAACGGAATTCCGGCGCGCGGGCGAGCAGACATCCCCCCAGGTGGCGCGCGCGATCGGGATCCTCCCGCCCAAGCGGGACCAAGGTGGCGGGTTGATCGATGGCAGCGGATCAACCCGCCATTTTCGTTCGGGGGCAAGGTGAAGGGGCCGGGCAGTGGGCCGCAGGCTGAGGTTCAGAGGATCGGGCCACCAGAAGGTGGACAAGAAGGGGCGGGTCTCCATCCCGGCCTCTTTCCGACGTGTCCTCGAGGCCGGCGACCCCAACTGGATGTCCGGCCAGACCCCCGAATTCGTCATCGTCTACGGCGACCACCGGCGCGACTACCTCGAATGCTACACCATCGCGGCCATCGAAGAGGTCGAGGAGCAGATCGAGGAACTGCCGCGCGGCTCCCAGGAGCGTCGTATCCTCGAACGCATCTTCACCGGTCTCAGCACCACCGCGACAGTCGATGACACCGGCCGCATCGTGCTGACCCAGATGCTGCGCGAGAAGATCGGCGTGCCGGCGGATTCCGAGGCCTTCTTCATCGCCTCGGGCGACACCTTCCAGATCTGGAACCCGACCACCTACGACGAGGTCGAGAAATCGCGCGTCGACGAATATCTCGACGCGCTGCCGCCGGATGTGGATCCGCTCACGCTGCTGCCCGAAAAGCGAAAGCGGGAGGACTGAGATGAGCCAGGGCTCGGCTGCCAATCCTGATGCCCCGCACATCCCCGTTCTGCTGCGTCCCCTGCTGGCGGCCTGCGCCCCGGTTCGCGGCACCTGGATCGACGGCACCTTCGGCGCGGGCGGCTATGCCCGCGGGCTGATCGAAGCCGGCGCCGAGCGCGTGATCGGCATCGACCGCGACCCCCAGGCGCATGAGATGGCGGCGGGCTGGATCGGCGAATATGACGGCCGGATCGTGCTGGAACGCGCTAATTTCGCCGAGATGGACGAGATCGCCAGCGGCGTCGACGGCGTGGTGCTCGACCTCGGGGTCTCCTCCATGCAGCTCGACGAGGCCGAACGCGGCTTCTCCTTCATGAAGGACGGCCCGCTCGACATGCGGATGTCCCAGGACGGGCCCTCGGCGGCCGACATCGTCAACGAGGCGGGCGAGGTGGCCCTGGCAGAGATCCTCTTCACCTTCGGCGAGGAGCGCGCCTCGCGGCGCATCGCCAAGGCGATCCTGCGGGCCCGCGCCGAGGCGCCGATCACCACCACCGGGCGTCTGGCCGAGATCGTCGAGGGCTGCCTGCCGCGCCCCAAGCCCGGCCAGTCCCATCCCGCCACCCGCAGCTTCCAGGCGCTGCGCATCGCGGTGAATGACGAATATGCCGCGCTCTACGAAGGGCTCATGGCCGCCGAGCGGGCGCTGGCGCCCGGCGGCGCGCTGGCCGTCGTGACCTTCCATTCGGTCGAGGACCGCATGGTCAAGCGCTTCCTGCAGATGCGCGCCGGCCAGACCGGCCGCGCCAACCGCTTCCAGCCCGAGCTGACCCCGCCCGACCCGCAGTTCACGCTGGTGTCGAAGAAGGCCATCGGCCCCGACGCCGAGGAGCTCGAGGCCAACCCCCGCGCGCGCTCGGCCAAGCTGCGCGTGGCGCATCGCACCGAGGCCCCGGCGGGCCGGGTCGATGCGAAATCCCTGGCCATGCCGGAACTCAAGAAAGGGGGAGGCTGATGCGCACCTTCCTGTATATCCTGACCTTCCTGTCGGTGATCGGCCTGGCCTTCTGGGCCTACCGCGAGAACTACAAGACCCAGGAGGCGCTGACCGAGGTGCAGGACCTGCGCCGCGACATCGGCGGCGCCCGCGAGCGGCTGGCGGTGCTGAAGGCCGAATGGGCCTATCTCAACCGGCCCGACCGGCTGCGCGACCTCTCCGAGGTCAACTTCGAGCGGCTGCGGCTTCTGCAGTTCCGCCCCGACCAGTTCGGCCGGGTCGACCAGATCGCCTATCCCGCGCCGCCGATCCTCGATCTCAGCACGCCCATCGAGCTGTCCAGCGACGGAGACGACCGGCCATGATCCGCACGCCCCTGCGTCCGCTCGCGCGGATCCTCGACGCCCGCCAGAAGGGCGAGAACCCCGATGCCATCGAGCGCGAGAACCTGCGCATCCGCCACGAGCAGATGCGCGACCGCTCGCGGGTGCGCGCCGAGGGGCGGCTCCTGGTGCTGGGGGTGGCCTTCTTCTGCGCCTTCGCGGTGACCGGCGCGCGCATGGCGACGCTGGCGGCCTCGGAGCCCGCCGAGCCGCGGGCCTATACCCAGGGCGCCTCGATCGTCTCGCAGCGGGCCGATATCGTCGACCGCAAGGGCCGGATCCTGGCCACCAACATGGAGACCCATTCGCTCTACGCCCATCCCCAGCAGATGATCGAGCCCGAGCGCGCCGCCGAGGAGCTGGCGCGGATCTTCCCCGAGCTCGACCGCGAGCGGCTGGTCAAGGACTTCACCGGCAAGCGCAAGTTCGTCTGGGTGCGCAAGAAGCTGAGCCCCGAGCAGAAGCAGGCGGTGCATGACATCGGCGAGCCGGGGCTCCTCTTCGGGCCGCGCGAGATGCGGCTTTATCCCAACGGCACGCTGGCCGCCCATGTGCTTGGCGGCGCGCGCTTCGGGCAGGAGGGCGTGCATTCCGCCGAGGTCATCGGCAGCGCCGGGATCGAGCGCTACTTCGACAAGGAGCTGCGCGACCCCGCGCGCAAGGGCGCGCCCTTGGAGCTGTCGATCGACGTCACCGTGCAAAGCGCCATGGAGCGGGTGCTGGCGGGCGGCATGATGCTGATGAACGCCAAGGGTGCGGCGGCGGTGCTGATGGATGTGGACACCGGCGAGGTGGTCTCCATCGCCTCGCTGCCGACCTTCGACCCCAACGACCGCCCGGCGCCGCCGACCGAGGGCACGCCGGCGGACAGCCCGCTCTTCAACCGCGCGGTGCAGGGGGTCTACGAGCTGGGCTCGACCTTCAAGATTTTCGCCGCCGCCCAGGCGATGGAGCTGAACCTGGTCCGCCCCGACACGGTGATCGACACCCGCCCGCCGATGCGCATCGGCGGCCATGGCATCGGCGAGTTCCGCAACAAGAATTACGGCGACCTGACGGTCTCCGAGGTCATCGTGAAAAGCTCCAACCGGGGCACCGCGAAGATGGCGCTGGACATCGGCATCGAGCGCCAGCAGCAGTTCCTCGACACGCTGGGCTTCTTCAAGCCGACCCCGCTCGAGATCACCGAGGCCGAGGGCGGCAAGCCGCTCCTGCCGAGCCGCTGGACCGACCTGTCGAGCGTGACCATCTCCTACGGGCACGGGCTCTCCGCCTCGCCCCTGCACCTGGCCTCGGCCTATGCGGCAATCGCCAACGGCGGTTTCGCGGTGAAGCCCACGCTTCTCAAGCAAAGCGGCCCCCGGCACGGGCCCCGCGTCATGTCGGATTATGCCGCCGAGGAATCGCGCAAGATGCTGCGCCGGGTCGTCACCGACGGCACCGCCAGCTTCGGCGAGGTGCCGGGCTACCACGTCGGCGGCAAGACCGGCACCGCGGACAAGCCCAAGGAGCGCGGCGGCGGTTATTACGAGGACAAGGTGATCGCCACCTTCGCCACGATGTTCCCCGCCCATGACCCCAAATACGTGCTGATCGTCACCCTCGACGAGCCGGTCGAGACCATGGGCGAGAAGCCGCGCCGCACCGCCGGCTGGACCGCCGTGCCGGTCACCGCCGAGATGATCGGCCGGATCGCGCCCTTGCTGGGCCTGCGGCCCGATTACGCCCCGCGCGAGCTTCTGCAGCTTACCGCCAATTGACCCCTCTCGGGCCTTGAACCCGGCCCGCAAAACGGGGCAACAGGAAAGCAGGGGGCGCGCATCCGCGCCCCTGGCCCGAACCCGAGCGCGGAAGGAGGGGGACTTGTCTGTGAGCGCGACCTTCAAGACCTTGGGAGAGCTGGGCCTGACCGCCCGCGGCGGCCGCGAGGCCCGGATCACCGGGCTGACCGTCGACAGCCGCGAGGTGCGCGAGGGCGCGCTTTTCGCCGCGCTGCCCGGCACCCGCGTGCACGGGGCTGAGTTCATCCAGTATGCCCTGCGCATGGGCGCCGCGGCGGTCCTGACCGATGCCGAGGGCGCCGAGATCGCCGCCGAGGCGCTGGCGGGCTCCGAGGCGGCGCTGGTCGTCGCCGCCGAGCCGCGCCAGGCGCTGGCCTATTCGGCGGCGCTCTGGTTCGGCGCCCAGCCCGAGACCATGGTCGCGGTGACCGGCACCAACGGCAAGACCAGCGTCGCGGCCTTCGCGCGGATGATCTGGCAGGAGCTGGGCCTGCGCGCGGTCAACCTCGGCACCACCGGGGTCGAGGGCGACTGGCACGCGCCCCTGAAGCACACCACGCCCGAGCCGATCACCCTGCACCGCGCGCTCTCGGAAGCCGCCGCCGCGGGGGTCGATCACGCCGCCATGGAGGCTTCCTCGCACGGGCTCGAACAGCGCCGGCTCGACGGGGTGCAGCTCAAGGCCGCGGGTTTCACCAACTTCAGCCAGGACCATCTCGACTACCACGCCAGCTTCGAGGATTACTTCGACGCCAAGGCCGGGCTTTTCGCCCGCGTGTTGCCCGAGGACGGCACCGCGGTCGTCAACATCGAGGATGCGCGCGGCGTCGACATGGCCGCCATCGCCCATGCGCGCGGCCAGGAGCTGGTCACCGTGGGCCGCGACGAGGGCGCCGACCTCTGCCTCATGGCGCAGCGCTTCGACGCCACCGGCCAGGAGGTCCGCATCCGCCACGAGGGCGTGGTGCGCCAGCTCCGGCTGAACCTCATGGGCGGCTTCCAGGCCGAGAACGTGCTGGTCGCCGCCGGCCTCGTGATCGCCTGCGGCGAGCCCGCCGAGCGGGTCTTCGAGGTGCTGCCGCGCCTCGTCACCGTGCGCGGGCGGATGCAGCTGGCCGCCACCCGCGCCAATGGTGCCGCGGTTTTCGTGGACTACGCCCATACCCCCGGCGCGGTGGAAACCGCGATCCAGGCGCTGCGCCCGCATGTCATGGGCCGGCTCATCGCGATCGTCGGCGCCGGCGGCGACCGCGACGCGGGCAAGCGGCCGCTGATGGGGCAGGCGGCGGCGGATCACGCCGACCTGGTGATCGTGACCGACGACAACCCCCGCTCCGAGGATCCCGCCGCGATCCGCGCGCAGGTCATGCAGGGCGCGCCCGGCGCGCTCGAGGTCGGCGACCGGGCCGAGGCGATCCTGCGCGGCGTCGACGCGCTGGGGCCGGGCGACGCGCTTTTGATCTGCGGCAAGGGCCACGAGACCGGCCAGGTGGTCGGCGACACGGTCTATCCCTTCGACGACGCCGAACAGGCCAGCGTCGCGGTGACCGCGCTCGACGGGGGGCAGCCGTGAGCCTCTGGACCAGCGCCGAGGCCGCCGAGGCCACGGGCGGGCGCGCCACCGCCGACTGGCAAGCGCGCGGCGTCTCGATCGACACCCGCACGCTGAAGCCCGGCGATCTTTTCGTGGCGCTGCGCGCCGCGCGCGACGGCCATGACTTCGTGGCCGACGCCCTGGCCAAGGGCGCCTCGGCGGCGCTGGTCGACCATGTGCCCGAGGGGCTGCCCGAGGATGCGCCGCTCCTGATCGTGCCGGATGTGCTGGAGGGGCTCGAGGCGTTGGGCCGCGCGGGCCGGGCGCGCAGCGCCGCGCGGGTCGTCGCGGTCACCGGCTCGGTCGGCAAAACCTCGACCAAGGACATGCTGCGCCGGGTGCTCTCGGCCCAGGGCCGGACCCATGCCGCCGAGGCCTCCTACAACAACCACTGGGGCGTGCCGCTGACCCTGGCGCGGATGCCGCGCGACACCGAATACGCGGTGATCGAGATCGGCATGAACCACCCCGGCGAGATCGCCCCCCTGGCGCGGCTGGCCCGCCCGCATGTGGCCATCGTGACCATCGTCGCCCCGGCCCATCTGGCCGCCTTCGACAACATCGAGGGCATCGCCCGCGAGAAGGGCGCGATCTTCGAGGGGCTCGAGTCCGGCGGAACCGCGATCTACAATGGCGACGTGGAGACCGCGCCGATCCTGGCCGAAAGCGCCGAGCGTTTTGCCGCCCGCAGCCTGAGCTTCGGCGAGAGCGGCGGCTGCCACCACCGGGTGACCGACGTGCGCGTCGGCGATGTCTCGACCGTGGCGCATCTGCGCGCCTGGCGCGAGAAGGTGCTCTACAAGGTGGCCGTCCCGGGCCGGCACTTCGCGGTCAATGCCGCGGCGGTCCTGGCGGCGGTCTGGGCGCTGGACCTCGACCGGGCGCGGGCCTTGATCGACCTCGGCACCTGGACGCCCGGCGCGGGCCGCGGCCACCGCGAGGAGATCCAGCTCGACATCGCGCAAAGCGAGGCGCTGCTCGAGCTGATCGACGACAGCTACAACGCCAATCCTGCCTCCATGGGCGCCGCCCTCGAGGTGCTGGCCGGGGCCGAGCCCCGCGACGGACTGGGCCGGCTCGGGCGCGGGCGGCGGATCGCCTACCTGGGCGACATGAAGGAGCTCGGCCCCTCGGAGGTGGCCTTGCACGCCGCGCTCGCCGATCTGCCCGCCATGGCCAAGATCGACCGGGTGCATTGCGTGGGCCCGCTCATGCGCGCCCTTTGGGAGGCGCTGCCGCCCGAGAAACGCGGCCGCGCCACCGAGACCGCCGAGGAAATGCAGGCCCAGCTCGCCCGCGACCTCGATGCCGGCGACGTGGTGCTGGTCAAGGCCTCGCTCTCCATGGGGCTGGGGCGGCTGGTTGACGCGATACGGAAAATGCGCCAAGGCGCGGAGCCATCCTGACATCCCCAAACCCCGCGCCCGGACACGCGTAGAAAGGATCCGAGTTCATGCTCTATTGGCTGGCCGAATTGTCGGACGGGGGCGGTGCCTTCAACCTGTTCCGCTACATCACCTTCCGCGCCGGGGCGGCCTTCCTGACCGCGCTGGTCTTCGGCTTCCTTTTCGGGCCGCCGCTGATCAACGTGCTGCGCCGCGCCCAGGGCAAGGGCCAGCCGATCCGCACCGACGGCCCCGAGGCGCATCTGTCGAAGGCCGGCACGCCGACCATGGGCGGGCTCCTGATCGTCGGGGCGCTTTTGACCTCGACGCTGCTCTGGGCGCGGCTCGACAACGCCTTCGTCTGGCTGGTGCTTTTTGTGACCATGTCCTACGCGGCGATCGGCTTCGCGGATGACTACTCCAAGGTGAAGAAGCAGACCTCGGCGGGGGTCTCCGGCAAGGTGCGGCTGCTCCTGGGCTTCATCATCGCGGCCACCGCGGCGATCTGGGCCTCGATCTACCATCCCGCCGAGCTGACCGGGCAGCTCGCCTTCCCCTTCTTCAAGAATTACCTCCTGGACCTGGGGCTCTTCTTCGTGCCCTTCGCGATCCTGGTGATCGTCGGCGCGGCGAACGCGGTGAACCTGACCGACGGGCTCGACGGGCTGGCGATCATGCCGGTGATGATCGCTGCCGGGACGCTCGGGATCATCGCCTACGCGGTGGGCCGGGTCGATGTGACCGACTACCTCGACGTGCACTACGTGCCGGGCACCGGGGAGCTTCTGATCTTCACCGCCAGCATCTTCGGCGGGGGCTTGGGGTTCCTGTGGTACAACGCGCCCCCCGCGGCGGTCTTCATGGGCGACACCGGCTCGCTGGCCTTGGGCGGCGCGCTCGGCGCCATCGCGGTGGCCACCAAGCACGAGATCGTGCTGGCGATCGTCGGCGGGCTCTTCGTGGTCGAGGCGCTCTCGGTGATCATCCAGGTGCTGTATTTCAAGCGCACCGGAAAGCGGGTCTTCCTGATGGCCCCGATCCATCACCACTACGAGAAGAAGGGCTGGGCGGAGCCGCAGATCGTGATCCGCTTCTGGATCATCTCGCTGATCCTCGCCGCGATCGGCCTCGCGACGCTGAAGGTGCGGTGAGGGGGCTGAGAGGCTTTGGAGCTAGGCCGACGGCTTGGTGACGTGCTGATGCGCCTGCGGGCTCATCCGAGGGCGCGGTGCGCGGTCGAGTGGCCCCTGCGCGAATCTGAGAGGGCGGTGACGAAATTATCTGCCTTTGAGTAACGCCAAAGAACAGCCCCGCCCGGGTTCAGGCGGGGCTTTTTCCTGTCCGCTTGTGGCGATCTTTGGCGCACCGGCGCAGCCAACACCGCCCCCACCCGAGACCCACGATGAAGCAGAGGGCGCGCGCCGGACCGGGGGCCGGCGCTGCTTAGCTCCGAGCTGAGCACTTTATCCCAGCAAGGTCAGGACTAAAGGCGAGCTACGTGCGCCATCCCAAGGAGCGCCGGCCCATCGGGCCGGTCCGGCGCGCGCCCGGCACCTTCGGTGCTATTTGGGCGCAAGAGGGCGCGGGGGTGAGGCGCAGGCGCTCCTAGTCAGGCGGATTGCCCGAGGTCAATCGACACACAGCGCAACGCACCAAGCCCCCCGCCTCAATACCCCCGCCAGATCCAGCCGCCGCCCAGAATGCGGCTGTCCCCGGTCTGGTAGAACACGCAGGCCTGGCCGGGCGACACACCCTCCTCGGGGGTCAGCAGCTCGACCTCCGCCTCGGTCTCCGAGATCGGCCGGATCACCGCCTCGCGCGGCGGCCGGGTGGAGCGCACCTTGACCGAGACATGCCATTCCGCCTGGCTCGTAAAGGGCGCATCGCCCAGCCAGTTGATCTCGCGCACCGGCACGGTGCGGGTCGCCAGCATCTCCTTCGGGCCGACCACCACGCGCTGGTTCTCCACGTCGAGCTTCACCACGTAGAGCGGCTCGTCGAGCCCGCCGATCCCCAAGCCCCGGCGCTGGCCGATGGTGTAATGGATCACGCCGCGGTGCTCGCCGAGCACCCGCCCGTCGGCATGCACGATCTCGCCGGGCTCGGCCGCGCCGGGGCGCAGCTTCTCGATGACGCTGGCGTAATTGCCGTCCGGCACGAAGCAGATGTCCTGGCTGTCGGGCTTGTCGGCCACGGTTAGCCCGTATTTCTGCGCCAGCTCCCGGGTCGCCTCTTTCGAGGGCAGGTGCCCCAGCGGGAAGCGCAGGTAATCGAGCTGCTCCGGCGTGGTCGAGAACAGGAAGTAGCTCTGGTCGCGGTTGGCATCCGCGGCGCTGTGCAGCTCGGGGCCCTGGTCGCCCATCTTGCGCTGGATGTAATGGCCCGTGGCCATGCAGTCGGCATCGAGGTCCTTGGCGGTCTCGAGCAGGTCCTTGAACTTCACCCGCTCGTTGCAGCGGATGCATGGCACCGGCGTCGCGCCGCCCAGGTAGCTGTCGGCGAACTCGTCGATCACCGCGTCGCGGAAGATGTTCTCGTAGTCGAGGACGTAATGCGGGAAGCCCATCTCCTCGGCCACGCGGCGGGCATCGTGGATGTCGATGCCGGCGCAGCAGGCGCCCTTCTTGGCCAGCGCCGCGCCGTGGTCGTAGAGCTGCAGCGTCACGCCGACCACGTCGTAGCCTTCCTCCGCGAGTTTGGCGGCCACCACCGAACTGTCGACGCCGCCGGACATGGCGACGACGACGCGGGTTTCCGCGGGGGGCTTGGCGAAGCCGAGCGAGTTGAGCTTGGTCGTATCGAGGGGCATGGGCGTTCCCAACGTTCTGCATAGTGCCGCGCACCGGGACCGGCGGAATATAGGAAAATCCGACGCATTCTCAAGGGGCCGTTTCACCGCCCGTTAAACGCGCTTGCGCAGTCTCGCCCCTGCCACGCGCGCCTTTGCGGGCGCCTTTAACGGAGCGGGCGATGTATCTGAAAAAAGTCGAAGGGCCGCGCGCGGTGCGGCTGCCGGATGGAAGCACCATGACCCGGGCGGATCTGCCGCCGCCGGAAACCGTGCGCTGGGTCGCCTCGCGCAAGCTCGCGGTCGTCAAGGCGGTGCGCTACGGGCTTCTGACCGCCGCCCAGGCGATCGAGACGTACAAGCTCTCCGAGGACGAGCTGGGCGAATGGATGGTCGCGGTGAAGACCTGGGGCAAGGAAGGATTGAAGACCACCTGCCTGCAGAAGCGAAAGCAGGTATAAAATACAACTAATGGTTGCAATTTGTGGAATTTCAGATACGTTCAGGTCCGGTTAATGTTTTTCAGCGACACCATGAGGTGACCTGAATGTGGACGGAGACTCCTCATGCGTGTGCTGCTTGTCGAAGATGACCCCACGACCCTGAAGAGCATCGAGATGATGCTCACCCATGCCAACCTCAACGTCTATGCCACCAACCTCGGGGAGGAAGGCATCGACCTGGCGAAGCTCTACGACTACGACCTAATCCTTCTGGACATCAATCTGCCCGACATGACCGGCCACGACGTGCTGCGCCAGCTGCGCACGGCCCGGGTCTCGACGCCGATCCTGATCCTCTCGGGCGACAGCAACACCGAGAGCAAGCTGAAATCCTTCGGCTTCGGGGCGGACGACTACCTCTGCAAACCCTTCCACCGCGAGGAACTGGTGGCGCGAATCCATGCGATCATTCGCCGCTCGAAGGGCCATTCCCAGTCGACCATCCTGACCGGCCGCATCGCGGTGAACCTCGACGCCAAGACCGTCTCGGTCGAGGGGCGTCAGGTGCATCTGACCGGCAAGGAATACCAGATGCTCGAGCTTCTGAGCCTGCGCAAGGGCACGACCCTGACCAAGGAGATGTTCCTCAATCACCTCTACGGCGGCATGGACGAGCCCGAGTTGAAGATCATCGACGTCTTCATCTGCAAGCTGCGCAAGAAGCTGGCCGAGGCGACGGGCGAGCCCTCCTGCATCGAGACGGTCTGGGGCCGCGGCTACGTGCTGCGCGACCCGGTGCCCGAGGAGGAAGCCGCCCCGCTCGCCGCCCGCGCCTGAGCGGGAAGCGACTGCGACGGGGCAGGGCGTGCTGGTTTGGGCTTTTGAAGCGGGGCTTTCGCGGTCGCGTGAGGCTTAAAGGAAAGGCCCAACGGGCATAGCTCGAAGGAACGGCTCACAGGGCAAGGCCCAAGAGAAATGACCCGCGGGGCAGGGCGCCAACCGACGGATGCCCGCCGCCCCGCGCCAATAGACTGACCCGACAAGGATCAGCACCGGAGGCCCCTTGCGGCGCTTTCGAGCATCCAACCCGGCCCCAACAAGGCATTTGCCAAACCCCCAGCCTCCCACCGCGCCCCTCAGCCGCCACCCCCTAGGCCCGGCCCGACCGCACCAAGGCCCCCGGCCGCAGGACGCCACCGCCCGATCCGCCCACTGGACCCTGCCCGCCGGGACGCCTATCACTTGGCCCGAACGAGCCTTCGACGGAGCGGGACCATGACCGGGCAGAAAGACTTCTCCGACACGCCGGTGACCGACCTGGACCGCGCCGCCGCCGAGGAGGAGCTGGGCCGGCTCGCCGCGCTCCTCGCCAAGGCCAACGAGGATTACCACACCCGCGACGCGCCCGAGCTGACCGATGCCGACTACGACGCGCTGAAGCGCCGCAACACCCGGATCGAAGAGCGGTTTCCCGACCTCAAGCGCGCGGATTCGCCCTCCGACCAGGTCGGCGCCGCCCCCGCCGAGGGCTTCGAGAAGGTCACCCACAGCCAGCGCATGATGTCGCTCGGCAATGCCTTCGAGGATGCCGAAATCGCAGATTTCGACGCCCGCATCCGGCGCTACCTGAACCTCGGGCCCGAGGACGACCTCGCCTATACCGCCGAGCCCAAGATCGACGGGCTCTCGCTCAGCCTGCGCTACGAGGGCGGGCGGCTGATCCGCGCGGCCACCCGCGGCGACGGCACCACCGGCGAGAATGTCACCGCCAATGCCCGCACCATCTCCGACATCCCCGAGAAGCTGACCGGCGCGCCCGAGGTGCTCGAGGTGCGCGGCGAGGTCTACATGAGCCACGCCGATTTCGCCGCCCTCAACGAGGGCCAGGAAGCGCGCGGCGGCAAGACCTTCGCCAACCCGCGCAACGCCGCCGCCGGCAGCCTGCGCCAGCTCGACCCCGCGATCACCCGCGCCCGGCCGCTGAAGTTCTTCGCCTATGGCTGGGGGGAGCTGTCGGAACCGCTCTCGGCCAGTCAGCGTGGCGCGCTCGCCCGGCTGGCCGAACTGGGCTTTTCCACCAACCCGCTGACCCGCCGCTGCGCCGGCCCCGAGGAGATGCTCGCGCAGTACCGCGAGATCGAGGAACGCCGCGCCACGCTCGGCTATGACATCGACGGCGTGGTCTACAAGGTCGACGACCTCGGCCTGCAAGGCCGCCTCGGCTTCCGCTCGACCACGCCCCGCTGGGCGCTGGCGCATAAGTTTCCCGCCGAACTGGCCTGGACCCGGCTCGAGAAGATCGAGATCCAGGTCGGCCGCACCGGCGCGCTGTCCCCCGTCGCGCGGCTCACGCCGGTCACCGTCGGCGGCGTCGTGGTCTCCAACGCCACGCTGCACAACGAGGATTACATCGCCGGGCGCGACGCCACCGGCGCGCCGATCCGCGGCGGCCGCGACATCCGCGAAGGCGACTGGGTGCAGGTCTACCGCGCCGGCGACGTGATCCCGAAAATCGCGGATGTGGACCTCGACAAACGCCCCGCGGAGGCCGCCCCCTACGACTTCCCGACGGTCTGCCCGCGCTGCGGCTCCGAGGCGATCCGCGAAGAAGGCGACGCCGTTCGGCGCTGCTCGGGCGGGCTGATCTGCCCGGCCCAGGCGGTCGAACGGCTGAAGCATTTCGTCAGCCGCGCCGCCTTCGACATTGAGGGATTGGGCGCCAAGCAAGTCGAACAGTTCCACACCGACGGCTGGATCGCCGAGCCCGCCGACATCTTCGCGCTGCCCGAACGTTACGGCGCGGGCATGCAGCAGCTCAAGAACCGCGAGGGCTGGGGCGAGAAAAGCGCGCAGAAGCTCTTCGACGCGATCCGCGAAAAACAGCGTATCCCCTTGAACCGGCTGATCTTTGCGCTCGGCATCCGGCATGTCGGCGAGGTCGCCGCCGCCGATCTGGCGCGCCACTACCTGAGCTGGGGCGCGCTGGTCGAGGCGCTGGATACCGCGCGGCCCGCCGAACGCCGCCACCGCGCCGCCGAGGCCGCGGTGACCGCCGAACGCCGCGCCGCCGCCGAGGAAGGCCGCCGCGCCGAGATCACCCGCACCCGCGAGGCCGTCTGGGCCGAGCCGCCCGAGGTGCCGCAGCCCGCCCGCGCCGCCTGGGAGGACCTGGTCGGCATCGACGGCATCGGCGCGACGCTCGCGGTCTCGCTGGTCTCGGCCTTCGCCCAGACCGAGGAACGCGCCTCAATCGACCGGCTCGCCGCCTATCTCGAGGTCGAGGAGGCGCAACGCCCGGCGACCGAGGGCAGCCCCGTCGCCGGCAAGACCGTGGTCTTCACAGGCACGCTCGAGAAGATGACCCGCGCCGAGGCCAAGGCCCGGGCCGAGGCTCTGGGCGCCAAGGTCTCGGGCTCGGTCTCGGGCAAGACCGACATCCTGGTCGCGGGCCCCGGCGCCGGCTCGAAGGAGAAGAAGGCCCGCGAGCTCGAGGTCGAGATCCTCGACGAAGACGGCTGGCTGTCCTTGATCGGGCCGGCATGAGCGGCCGTCCCGAGCGGCTCTTTCCGCTTTTCGGCGCGCTGACCGCGCTGCCGGGGATCGGCGAGAAGACCGCCCAGGCGCTGGCCGCGCTGGACGTGGAGGCGCCGCGCGACCTGTTGTTCCTGCTGCCGTATTCCGGCATCGACCGGCGCTTGCGCGACACCGTGCAGGGCAAGGATCTGCCCGCGACGCTGACGGTCAGCGTCGAGATCGGCGCGCATCGCCCGCCGCGGAGCCGCACCGGCGCCTACCGGATCGAGGTCACCGACGCGCAGCACAGCTTCGAGCTGGTCTATTTCCGCGGCGGCGACTACCTCAAACGGCTCCTGCCGAGCGGCGCGCGGCGGGTGGTCTCGGGCCGGGTCGAGCTTTTCGAGGGGCGCGCCCAGATGGTGCATCCCGACCACGTGCTGGCCCCGGGCGAAGAGGCGGATCTGCCCGCCTTCGAGCCGGTCTACCCGCTGACCGCCGGGGTCACGCAGAAGCTTCTCTGGCGGGCGCTCTCGGCGGCGCTCGAGCGGGCGCCGGAGCTGCCGGAATGGATCGACGCGGCGCAGAAGGCCAAGGAGGACTGGCCGGATTGGCGCGCGGCATTGCAAGCGGTGCACCGCCCGACGGGGCCGCGCGACCTCGCGCCCGAGGCGCCGGCGCGGGTGCGGCTGGCCTATGACGAGTTCTTCGCGCATCAGCTGACGCTGGCGCTGGCGCGGGCCTCGCGCCGGGCGCAGCCGGGGCGCGAGACGCGCGGCGACGGGGCGCTGCGCGACCGGGTGCTGACGGCGCTGCCCTATGCGCCGACCGGTGCCCAGACCCGCGCGATTTCCGAGATCGCGGGTGACATGGGCGCGCCCGAGCGGATGAACCGGCTCCTGCAGGGGGATGTCGGCTCGGGCAAGACGCTGGTCGCGCTGCTCGCGCTGCTGGTCGCGGTGGAGGCCGGCGGGCAGGGGGTGATGATGGCCCCGACCGAGATCCTGGCGCGCCAACATCTTGAAGGATTGCAGCCGCTTGCCGCCTCGGCAGGCGTGCGGGTCGAGGTGCTGACCGGCCGCGACAAGGGCCGCGAGCGGCGCGAGAAGCTGGCCGCGCTGGCCTCGGGCGAGGTGCAGATCCTGGTCGGCACCCATGCGGTCTTCCAGGACGACGTGGTCTTTCAGGACCTTCGGCTGGCGGTGGTCGACGAACAGCACCGTTTCGGCGTGAACCAGCGGCTGTCCTTGGGCGAGAAGGGGCCGCGGGCGGATGTGCTGGTGATGACCGCGACGCCGATCCCGCGGTCGCTGTCGCTGGCGCAGTTCGGCGACATGGATGTCTCGGTCCTCGACGAGAAGCCGCCGGGGCGTAAACCGATCCGCACCGCGCTGACCTCTGCCGAGCGGATGGAGGAGGTCGTGGCGCATCTGTCGCAGGCCATCGCCGAGGGGCGGCAGGCCTATTGGGTCTGCCCGCTGGTCGACGAGAGCGAATCCATCGACCTGACCGCCGCCGAGGACCGCTTTCGCCACCTCCGCGCCGCCCTGGGCGAGGGGCAGGTGGGGCTGGTGCACGGCCAGATGCCCGCGGCCGAGAAGGATGCCGCCATGGCCCGTTTCGTTGTGGGCGAGACCAAGGTCCTGGTCGCGACCACGGTGATCGAGGTCGGCGTCAATGTGCCCAATGCCTCGATCATGGTGATCGAACGGGCCGAGTGGTTCGGGCTCGCGCAGCTGCACCAGCTGCGCGGCCGCGTGGGGCGGGGCGAGGCGGCCTCGACCTGCCTCCTGATGTATCGCCCGCCCCTGAGCGAGGGCGGCGAGAAGCGCCTGACCACCCTGCGCGAGACCGAGGACGGCTTCCGCATCGCCGAGGTCGACCTCGAGATGCGGGGGGCGGGCGACCTGATCGGCACCGCGCAGTCCGGCCTGCCGCGTTTCCGCGTGGCCGACATGGAGGCGCAGGCGGGCCTCATGCAGATCGCCCAGAGCGACGCGCGCAAGCTTCTGGCCGAAGACCCGGCGCTGACCTCGCCGCGGGGGCAGGCGGCGCGGCATCTCCTGTGGCTGATGCGGCAGGACCGGGCGATCCGGCTGATCAGCGTCGGCTAAGGCCTGACCACGCGCCCGGGTGCAACGGCAATTTCTTCATCTGTTCCGGTGCCTTGTCCCCTTTTGTTCTGGTTTGTTCTCATAAAGTTCTGGACTCACACCCCCAAACATGAGAACAAAGTACTAACACAAGGTTAGGAGGACCTCATGCTCGACCAGATCCGCACCACGCTTCGCCGTTCGCAGGACACGCTCTGGACCGATGCCCTGGGGGTCATGTCGCTGATCGTCCTTCTGATCGCGGGGCTGCATATCTGACCCGCACCGCCTTTCTGCCTGCGTAGCTTGTGCCGGACGCCGTCCCCAGCATCGACTGTCCCGATGCGGCGCCTGACCGACTGTCCCGTCGCGCGCGCCCCTCGCGTCCCCGGAAACCCGCAAGACACGCCACTTGCCGCCATGCGCCCCGAACGCATGGCGGCTTTTTCTTTTGGGGGCGGGGGCTTAGGGTAGGGGCGCGGCGCGCTTTTGGTCAGCCCGCCGCCTGTCGTCAGCCGGGTGAAACTGGCTGCGGAACGCGGGGGGTGAGACGCGCATGAAAAACGGCGCGCCGCGCGCACCGCTCTTTAAGTCATTCAAATTTGAAGAACCCGCGGGCCCCTCAGGCCGACTGATGCGCCTCGGCCTCGCTTGCGGCCTCCGAGGCCGCGTCGAGCGCCAGAAGGATCGAGGCGTGGCGGTTCTTGTAGGCCGCCGCCGGGCGCAGCACCTCGAGCCCGTCGAAAGGCGCGGGCGGGGTCGGGCCGTCTTCCTTCAGCATGGCCCTCAGCGCGTCGCGCGCCGCGGTGATCTGGCCCGCGTCCTGGCCGATGATCGCGCCGCCCACGACCGAGGCGGCGGCCTGGCCCAGGGCGCAGGCCTTCACGTCCTGCCCGTAGTCGGCCACCCGCCCGTCGCGCATCACGATGTCCACCGTGACGGTCGAGCCGCAGAGCGGCGAGCGCTTCTTGACCGTGGCCTCCGGCGCCGCGAGCCGCGCGGTGCGCGGAATCTCCGCGGCCAGCGCCAGGATGCGGTCGGAGTAAAGCTTGATGAGGTCCTGTTCGGCCGACATGGGTTTCCCTTTTTCGCCTGTCCCCATAGATAGGGGCTCGTCCCCCGAGTGCAAAAAGGTTTCTGCCGATGTCCTTCGATCCCGCGACCTTGGTCTATGATGCCCGCGGCCTCCTGCCGGTGATCGCCCAGGATCATCAGAGCGACGAGGTGCTCATGCTGGCCTGGATGAACGCCGAGGCGGTGGCGCGGACGCTCGAGACCGGCCGCGTGACCTATTGGTCGCGCTCGCGCCAGAGCTTCTGGGTCAAGGGCGAGACCTCGGGCCACGTGCAGGAGCTGGTCGAGATGCGCGTCGATTGCGACAGCGACTGCCTGCTGGTGCGCGTGAACCAGACCGGGCCGGCCTGTCACACCGGGCGGCGGTCCTGCTTCTACACCGCGATCCGCGAGGGTGCGCCGGTGGAGATCCTCAGCCCCGAGGGCTCATAAGCCGACCATGTCGCGCAGCTCCGCGGGGCTGACCCCCTCGGCGCGGTAGGCGGCGATGGCGCGGGCGTCGTCGCGCTTGGCGAGCCGCCGCCCGTCCTCGTCGCGGATCAGCCGGTGATGGTGGTAGCGCGGGCTCGGCAGGTCCAGGAGGCGCTGAAGGACCACGTGGATGGCCGTCGCCTCGAAGAGATCGCGCCCGCGGGTGACCTCGCTCACGCCCTGGGCCGCATCGTCGATGACCACGGCCAGGTGATAGGAGGTGCCCATCTCGCGGCGCGAGAGCACCACGTCGCCGACGGTCTCGATGAGCTGGCGCGGCGAGAGCGCGATCTCCCCCTGCGCGCCGTCGGGCCCGGCGCCGGTCTCGGTGAAGGCAAGCGGTGTCTCCCCCAGCGCCTCCAACGCCCGCGCCATGTCGAGACGCAGCGCCACGTCCTGGGGCAGCGGGCCCTGGCGCGCGCCGGGCCGGTCGCGGCAGGTGCCGGGGTAGAGGATGCCGTCCGGCCCGGTCAGCGGCGCGCCGCCCTCCTGCGGGGCCGAGGCGGCCTCGAGGATGTCGCGCCGTCGGCAGCGGCAGGGGTAGAGAAGCCCGCGCGCCCAGAGCGCTGCGAGCGCCGCGCGATAGGCGGGCAGGTTCTCTGACTGGCGCAGCACCGGCACCTCCCAGTCGAGCCCGAGCCAGCGCAGATCCTCGTAGATCTGCGTCTCCCAATGGGCGCGGGCGCGGCCCTGGTCGATGTCCTCGATGCGCAACAGGAACCGCCCGCCCGCGGCCCGGGCCCTCTCCCAGGCCAGGAGCGCGGAATAGGCATGGCCCAGGTGCAGCGGGCCGGTGGGCGACGGGGCGAAGCGCGTGATCACGCCTTCTCGAACACCACGACCAGCGCCTGCAGGTTCTTCGAGCGCACATGCGGGCCCATCTCGGCCAGGTGCTCCTTGACCAGGCCGCTGGCGCGGACGCGGTCGATATGCGCCTGGGCCTCGGGTTCGGCCAGGGTCTTCTCGTTGAAGGAGGCGACCAGCAGGCCGCCGGGCTCCAGCGCCTCGATCATCAGGTCGAGGATCGACATCGGGCCGGCGCCCGCGCCGATCACCCCGATCGCCGCCATGAGCCCGTAGCCCGAGGGCAGGGGCGCGCCGGGGGCGATGCGGGTGAGGTTGCGGTAGAGGCCCTTGTCGCGGGCCACGTCGAGCATCCCGCCCGAGACATCCACCCCGTCGAGGAGCGCGAAGCCGCCCTCCTGCAGGGCCGCGCCGGAGAGCCCGGTGCCGCAGCCCACGTCCAGAAGCGGCTGGCCCGGGTCGGGGGCGAAGCGGGCCAGCGCCGCGGCGCAGCGGCCGGGGGTGGCGTAATCGGCCCCCGCGAGATCGGCGTCATATTCCTTGGCCCAGACGTCGTAGATCTGCCGCCGCTCGTCCTGGCTTTGGGCTTCATAGACGCGGTCGAGGTAGCTTTTCTCGCTCAAGGGGGCCTCCTGTCGGTTGGGTCAGTCGTCGCCTCGGCGGCTTGCGCGCCGCTCTTCTGCGGATTGGTAGATCAGGATCCAGGCGAGCAAAATGAACATCGGGTGGGTCAGCCCGCCCGAGAAGAGGATCGCCGGGATCCAGATGATGAAGACCACGATGGCCGTGAAGATCCGCCCGGTCAGCAGGATCGACAAGGGCGGCAGGAGCAGGGCCAGAACGTAGTTCATCGGCTCACTCCGCCGCCGCGGCGCTGCCCTGCAGGCCGAGCCAGTCGGTCCAGGCGGCCTTGGCGCGGTCGGTATAGGCCTTGTAGCGGTCGCGCCGGCCCCGGCGCCCGCCCTTCACACCCTCGAGCGGGCGGAAGAGGCCGAAGTTCACGTTCATCGGCTGGAAGGTCTTGGCCTCGGCGCCGCCGGTGATGTGATGCACCAGCGCGCCATGGGCGCTGTCCTGGGGCACGGTGGCGAGGTCCTCGCCGAGGATCTCGGCCGCGGCCATGCGCCCGGCCAGAAGCCCCATGGCGGCGGATTCGACGTAGCCCTCGACCCCGGTGATCTGGCCGGCGAACCGCACGTTGGGCTGGGCGCGGAGCCGCATCCGGTCGTCCAGCAGCGTCGGCGAGTTCAGGAAGGTGTTGCGGTGGATGCCGCCCAGCCGCGCAAAGCGCGCCTCCTCGAGGCCGGGGATCATCCGCAGCACCTCTTTCTGGGCACCGTATTTCATCTTGGTCTGGAAGCCGACGATGTTGAAGAGCGTCCCCAGCGCGTTGTCGCGGCGCAGCTGCACCACCGCCCAGGGCTTTTCGTCCGGCTTGTGCGGGTTGGTCAGGCCCACCGGCTTCATCGGCCCGTGGCGCAGGGTCTCGCGACCGCGCTCGGCCATGACCTCGATCGGCAGGCAGCCGTCGAAGTAGCCCGCGGTCTCGCCCTCGTGGAACTCGGTCTTGTCGGCGGCGATCAGCGCGTCGATGAAGGCCTCGTATTGCTCGCGCGTCATCGGGCAATTGAGATAGGCGCGCTGCTCCGCCTCGGTCTCGCCCTTGTCGTAGCGCGACTGCATCCAGGCCTGCGACATGTCGATCGTGTCGGCATAGACGATCGGCGCGATGGCGTCGAAGAAGGCGAGGCTCTCGGTGCCGGTCGCCCGCGCGATGGACTGGCCCAGGCTGTCCGAGGTCAGCGGCCCGGTGGCGAAGATCCACTGGCCGTCCTGGGGCAGCTCGGAGACCTCCTCGTAGCTCACCTCGATGTTGGGATGCGCCTTGAGCGCGCGGGTGATCTCTTCGGAAAAGGGCTCCCGGTCGACCGCCAGCGCGCCGCCGGCGGGCAGCCGGTGGTCATAGGCGGTCGAGATCACCAGCCCGCCCGCGGCCTTCATCTCCCAATGAAGCAGCCCCACGGCGTTCTGTTCGTGATCGTCCGAGCGGAAGGAGTTGGAACAGACCATCTCGCCCAGCTTGCCGGTCTTATGGGCGAAGGTGCCCACCTTGGGGCGCATCTCGTGGATCACCACGCGAACGCCCAGATTGGCGGCCTGCCATGCGGCTTCAGAGCCGGCCATGCCGCCGCCCACGATATGCAATGTCTCGGTCATGAGTGGCAGATAGGAAATCCCGCGGCTTTTGTCACTCCTGCGCCCAGTCCGGCGCGCGTTTTTCGAGGAAGGCCTGGATGCCTTCCTCGGTGTCGCGGTCGAGCATGTTCTCGACCATGACGGCGCCGGTATAGGCATAGGCCTCCGAAAGCGGCATCTCGAGCTGGCGGTAGAAGGCCGACTTGCCGGTGCGCACCGCGCTGCCGAGCTTGGCGGCGACGGTCCGGGCCAGTTCGTCGGTGGCCTCGGACAGCGCGTTGTCGGGCACCACGCGGTTCACCAGCCCCAGCGCCTCGGCGCGCGGGGCCGCGATGAAGGCGCCGGTGGTCAGCATCTCGAAGGCCTGCTTGCGCGAGACGTTGCGGGTCAGCGCCACCATGGGCGTCGAGCAGAAAAGCCCGATGTTCACCCCGTTCACCCCGAAGCGCGCGCTTTCGGCGGCCACGGCCATGTCGCAGCTCGCGACGAGCTGGCAGCCGGCGGCGGTGGCCAGGCCCTGGACCTCGGCGATCACCGGCTGGGGCAGGGCGGTCACCGCCATCATCATCGCCGCGCAGCGGTCGAAGAGATCCTTGAAGGCCGCGGCGCCGCCGTCGGGCGCGGCGCGGGCGGCGGTCATCTCTTTCAGGTCGTGGCCCGCGCAGAAGGCCCGGCCCGCGCCGCGCAGCACCACCACGCGGATGTCGCGGTCCTCGGCGATGCGCGCCAGCTCCTCACTCAGCGCGGCGATCATCGCGTCCGACAGCGGGTTCAGCCGCTCGGGCGCGTTGAGCGTGAGGTGCGCCACGCCCTCTCTGTCGTCACGTAACAGCACCGGCATCTTGTCCTCCCCTTGCCCTCGCGGCAGCTTACGGGCGGAGCAGGAGGGAGAAAAGCAGGCGATGACAATCAAGGTATCGAAGGAGGAGATGGCGCCCTTCCTCGACGAGGTCTTCCCGCAGGTGCGTGGCATGTTCGGGATCGACCGGCTCGACGAGGAACTTCTGGTCATGCGGCTCTTCGCCGATGACCGCCACCTGCGCCCCGGCGGCACGGTCTCGGGCCCGGCGATGTTCGGTCTGGCGGATGTCTCGGCCTATGTGGCCACCATGGCGCGCATCGGCCGCGAGGCGCTGGCGGTCACCACCAACTGTTCGATCGATTTCATGCGCAAGCCGGTCTCGGGCGCGGATGTGCTGGCCGAATGCCGGGTGCTGAAGCTCGGCAAGGCGCTGTCGGTCTGCGACGTGCTCCTGTTCTCGGAAGGCACGCCCGAGCCGGTGGCCCGCGCGAATCTGACCTATTCGCTGCCGCCAAAACGCTGAGAGCCCGCCATGCGCGGCGCATGGCGCGGTGGCCCCCGGGGCCCCGCGCAAAAAAAAGGCCGAGCACAAAGCTCGGCCGAAGTCCAACAGGGAGGTATGAAGATGATGCGCGGCTGACCGCGCCATCGACATGCTGATGAATTAGTAATCGGTTTTGAGTCGTTCAACTCAAATTATGCCGCAGCTGCATCATGGCCGCTATGCGGTCTCGACATAACCGGGGCTGTCACTCGGTGCCCATCGCCTGCCGCGTGCGCCTGTGGGCGATGATTTCGTCCTGCACGAAGTCACGGAAGGCTTCTATCCGTTTGGAATGCCGAAGTTCTTCCGGGTAGGCCAAAAACACCGGCACATCGTTGCTTTCGACGTCCGGCAGGACGCGCACGACGGTGGGGAAATCCTCGATGATGTAATCCGGCAACACGCCGATCCCGAGGTTCGAGATCACCGCCTGCAGGACGCCGAAGTAATTGTTCACCGAAAGCGTGGTCTGGACGTCGTAGGTCAGCAGCTCCTGGACCAGGTGCAGACCCGCCTGGACCTGCGCGGAGCGGGTGTTCTGGCAGATCAGCCGGTGGTCGGCCATATCCTCGAGCGTCTTCGGCGTGCCGTGCTGTTCGAGGTATTCCGGCGACGCGTAAAGCCGCATGCGGATGTTCATCAGCCGCTTGCGGATCAGGTCGGCCTGCGAGGGCTCCTTCATGCGGATCGCCACGTCGGCCTCGCGCATGGGCAGGTCGAGCACGCGCTCCTCGAGCATCAGGTCGATGTTCAGCTCGGGATACTTGTCATAGAGCTTCGAGAGCCGCGGCGCGAGCCAGAGCGAGCCGAAGCCGGTGGTGGTCGTCACCCGCAACTCGCCGAAGACCTCTTCCTCGCTGTCGCGGATGCGTGCGGTCGCCGCCTCGATGCGCTTGGCCATGGCCACGGTCGCGTCGAAGAGAAGCTCCCCCTGTTCGGTGAGAATCAGTCCCCGCGCGTGACGGTGAAACAGGGTGGTATCCAGCGCCTCTTCGAGCGCCCGGATCTGCCGCGAGACCGCCGATTGCGACAGGTGCAGGGCATCTCCGGCATGTGTCAGGCTGCCGGCGTCCGCCACCGCGTGAAATATTCTGAGCTTGTCCCAATCCATGGCTTATCTCTTTGACCCACGCTGACCCTCTACGGAAAACATTGCAAAATATAAACATTGCAACGCGCGAATTCGTGCAAATGCACGTCAAAACGCTGTTCAGGTCAGCGATAGTGACCTAAAATCGCCTCAAATGCAGCTACATTAAGTGACGGGAGGCACGCAATGTCGAAGCAAGAGATTTCCCTCGAGGACCGGTTCAACCTGGAGGCCGATCAGGTGCTCCTGAACGGCACCCAGGCGCTGGTGCGGCTGATGCTCACCCAGTCCGCCCGCGACCGGGCGGCGGGGCTGAACACGGCGGGCTACGTCACCGGCTACCGCGGCTCGCCCTTGGGCGCGGTGGACCTGCAGATGAACCGCGCGGCCAAGCATCTGGCCGGCGCCAACGTGCTTTTCCAGGAAGGGCTGAACGAGGACCTGGCCGCGACCCAGCTCTGGGGCAGCCAGCAGGCCGAGCTGCGCGGAGAGGGCAAATACGACGGCGTCTTCGGGCTCTGGTACGGCAAGGGCCCCGGCGTCGACCGCTCGGGCGACGTGATGCGCCACGCCAACATGGCCGGCACCTCCAAGCATGGCGGCGTGCTCATGGCCATGGGGGACGACCACACCGGCGAAAGCTCGACCGTGCTGCACCAGTCCGAATGGGCGCTGGTCGACGCCTATATGCCCGTGGTCTCGCCCGCGGGCGTGCAGGAGATCCTCGATTACGGCGTCTACGGCTACGCGCTGTCGCGCTACGCGGGCCTCTGGGTCGGGCTCAAGACCATGAAGGACACGGTCGAGGCCACCGCCGTGGTCGATGGCCGCATCGACCGGGTGCGCGCCCTGCCGCCCACCGATTTCGCCATGCCCGAGGGCGGGCTGAACATCCGCCTCGGCGACACGCCGCACCTGCAAGAGGCGCGGATGATCGACTTCAAGCGCTACGCCGCCGAGGCCTTCAGCCATGCCAACAAGATGGACCAGCGGGTCTGGGGCAAGCCGGGCGCCAAGATCGGCTTCGTCGCGGCGGGCAAGAACTGGCTCGACCTGACCCATGCCATGAGCCTTCTGGGCATCGACGCCGCCGAGGCCGAGCGTCTGGGGCTGACGACCTACAAGATCGGCCAGACCTTCCCGCTCGACATGAAGGGTTTCCACGACTGGGCCGAGGACCTCGAGCTGATCGTCATCGTCGAGGAGAAGCGCAAGCTGATCGAGGTGCAGGTCAAGGAGGCGATCTTCGACGACCGCCGCGGCCGCCGCGTCTACGGCTGGTACAAGGGCGGCGCCGGCGGGATGCACCGCGAGGAGCTCTTCCCGACCCGCGGCGCGCTCGATCCGGTCTGGATCGCCGAGAAGCTGGGCGAGATCCTGATCGAGGAGGGGCGCGGCACCGACAGCGTGCAGGCCGGCCTCGCCAAGCTCGCCGAGGCGCGCAAGGCCGACAACGTGCAGGAAATCGCGGCGCGGCTGCCCTATTACTGCTCGGGCTGTCCGCACAACACCTCCACCAAGGTGCCCGAGGGCTCGCGCGGCTACGCCGGGATCGGCTGCCACTACATGGTGCAGTGGATGGACCGCAACACCGAGGGCTTCACCCATATGGGCGCCGAAGGGGCGAACTGGATCGGCGAGGCGCCCTTTTCCAAGACGCCGCATGTCTTCCAGAACCTCGGCGACGGCACCTACAACCACTCGGGCGTGCAGGCGATCCGCGCCGCGCTCGCCGCGGGCACGAACATCACCTACAAGATCCTCTACAACGACGCCGTGGCGATGACCGGCGGGCAGAAGAACGAGGGCGGGCTGACGCCCGACCGCATCGCCCGCGAGCTCGACGCCATGGGCGTCTCACGGATCGAGGTGGTCTACGACGAGAAGGAAGAGCCCGAACGCTCGGACTTCCCCGGCTCGGTCGGCTGGCACCCCCGCGCCGACATGGAGCACGTCCAGAAGACCCTGCGCGAGGTCGAGGGCGTCTCGGCGATCATCTACGTGCAGACCTGCGCCGCCGAGAAGCGCCGCCGCCGCAAGCGCGGGCTTTTCCCCGATCCCGACACCCGGGTCTTCATCAACGAGGAGGTCTGCGAGGGCTGCGGCGACTGCGGCGTGCAGTCGAACTGCGTCTCCATCGTCCCGAAGGAGACCGAGTTCGGCCGCAAGCGCGCGATCGACCAGTCGTCCTGCAACAAGGATTACTCCTGCCTGCGCGGCTTCTGCCCCTCCTTCGTGACCCTGACCGGCGCGCGCCGGAAGAAGGAGGCGGGCACCGACATCGACCTGCCGCATCTGCCCGAGCCCCAGCTGCCCGAGATCGGCAAGACCTGGAACATGGTGATCACCGGCGTCGGCGGCACCGGCGTGGTGACCGTGGGCGCGGTGCTGGCCCAGGCCGCCCAGATCGACGGCAAGGGTGCCGGCATGATGGAGATGGCCGGTCTCGCCCAGAAGGGCGGCGCGGTGCATATCCACCTGCGGCTGGCCCGGTCGCCCGACGACATCAGCGCGATCCGCGTCGCCACCGGCGAGGCCGACACGCTGATTGGCGGCGACCTGGTGGTCTCGGCGGGCTCCAAGACGCTGGGGCTGACGGCCACGGGCCGCACCGGCGGCGTGGTCAACAGCCACGAGATCATCACCGGCGATTTCACCCGCAACACCGAGTTCACCCTGCCGGCCGACCAGCTGCGCCTCGCGGTCGAGCGGCGCCTGCGCGACGACGTGGTCTTCTTCGACGCCTCGGAGCTGGCCCGCGCGGTCATGGGCGACTCGATCTTCTCGAACACCATGCTTCTGGGCGCGGCCTGGCAGCTCGGGCGCATCCCGCTGCCGCATGAGGCGATCAAGCAGGCGATCGAGCTGAACGGCGCCGCGGTCGAGGGCAACCTGCGCGCCTTCGAGATCGGCCGCTGGGCGGCGCTGCACCCCGAGGAGGCCGACAGCATCTCGGCCCCCAAGGTCGTCGCCAAGCCAAAGACGCTGGACGAGCGCATCGAGGCCCGTGCCCGCCACCTGGTCGACTACCAGGGCAAGCGGCTGGCCAAGCGCTACCGCGCGCGGCTCGAGGGCATCTCCGACCCGCGCCTCAAGGAGGCGGTCGCCAAGGGCTACCACAAGGTCCTGGCCTACAAGGACGAATACGAGGTCGCCCGGCTGCATCTCGCGACCCGCGAGAAGGCCCGCCAGGAGTTCGGCGGCGACTTCAAGATGTCCTTCCACCTCGCGCCGCCGCTTCTGTCGAAGGAGGGCAGCGACGGGCGCCCGCAGAAGAAGCAGTACGGCGAGGGCATGCTGCGTTGGTTCGGCATCATGGCGCGGATGAAGATGCTGCGCGGCACGCCGCTCGATCCCTTCGGCCACTCCGAGGAGCGCCGCAGCGAGCGCGCGCTGATCAAGCAGTATGAGGCCGACATGGCCGAATGGCTGCCGCAGGCCGACGACAAGCGCATGGAGGCGCTGGTGGCCCTGGCCGAACTGCCGCTCTCGATCCGCGGCTTCGGCCCGGTCAAGGCGGATAATCTCGCCCGCGCCGAGAAGCGCCGCGAAGAGATCCTGGCCGCGCTCCGGGCCGGCGGGGCCGATTTTGCCAAGGCGGCGGAGTAACCCCGCCCTCGGGCCGCGCGGGGGTCATCCTCGCGCGGCCCGCAAGCATCCCTGTCATCGGGCTGTTACGTGAATGTCGCAAACCCGCCGCCAGCCTCATCCCCGCTTGGAAGGACAGCGCGCGTGATCATGCCCGATCCCCAGGTCGCCCGCGACATCAGCTACGCCCATTCCGCCCGCAGCCGCGGCGGCAGGGCGCTGATCCGCTTCATGGAAAACGCCACCGGCCGGCCCCGGATGATCCGCCGCGCGGCGGGCTACGAGCGCGACGTCGCGGGTGGCGCGGACTTCTGGCAGGTCATGGTGGCGCGCTACGGGCTGAGCCTCGAAGTGGCGGGCGGCAGCCTCGACAACATCCCGCGCGAGGGCCCGCTGGTCCTCGTGGCGAACCATCCCTACGGCATCCTCGACGGGCTGATGCTGGGGCATCTCCTCTCGGCGCAGCGGGGCGATTTCCGCATCCTCGCCCACAAGGTCTTCCAGAAGGCCGCCGACCTCGACCGGGTGATCCTGCCGGTCAACTTCGACGACACCAAGGAGGCCGTGGCCGAGAACCTCGCCGTGCGGCGCGAGGCGCTGGACTACCTCGGGCAGGGCGGGGCGATCGGGGTCTTCCCGGGCGGCACCGTCTCGACCGGGCTCACGCCCTTTGCCCGGCCGATGGACCCGGGCTGGCGCAGCTTCACCGCCCGGATGATTGCCAAATCCGGCGCCACCGTGGTGCCGGTCTATTTCGACGGGCAGAACTCGCGGCTTTTCCAGCTCGCGAGCCATCTGCACTACACGCTGCGCATGGGGCTTCTGATCCGCGAGTTCCGCCGGCGGGTCGACAAGCCGGTGCGGCTGGTGGTCGGCGCGCCGATCCCGCGCGCCGAGATCGCCGCCCGGGCGGGCGATGCGCGGGCGATGATGGATTTCCTTCGCAAATCCACATATGAGCTGTCCCCGACACCGCTCCGGCCCGATCTTGCGGGCTACGAGTTCGAGAGCAGACACCGCCCGCGGCCCAATCCCTGAAGGGCGCGCGCGGCCCAGAGGGCAGGACGTGACGATGGCGATTGGCGTGTTCGATTCGGGGCTCGGCGGCCTCACCGTGCTCGAGGCCGTGACCCGGAGGCTGCCCGACCAGCCCTTCGTCTACTACGGCGACAACGCCAACACGCCTTATGGCACCCGCGAGGCGCAGGACATCTACGAGCTGACCACCCGCGGGGTCGAACGGCTCTGGGACGAGGGCTGCGACCTGGTGATCCTGGCCTGCAACACCGCCTCGGCGGCCGCGCTGCGCCGCATGCAGGAGACCTGGGTGCCCCGCGACAAGCGCGTGCTGGGGGTCTTCGTGCCGCTGATCGAGGCGCTGACCGAACGGCAGTGGGGCGACAACTCGCCCCCGCGCGAGGTGGCGGTGAACTCGGTCGCGCTTTTCGCCACGCCCGCCACCGTGCGCAGCCGCGCCTTCCAGCGCGAGCTGTCCTTCCGCGCGGTCGGCGTCGACGTCGAGGCCCAGGCCTGCGGCGGGCTGGTCGACGCCATCGAGGAAGGCGACATGATCCTGGCCGAGGCGCTGGTGCGCAGCCATGTCGACGCGCTCAAGCGCAAGATGCCCGACCCGCAGGCGGCGGTGCTGGGCTGCACCCATTACCCGCTTCTGGAAGAGGTCTTCCGCGACGCGCTGGGCCCCGAGGTCTCGGTCTATTCCCAGCCCTCTGTGGTGGCCGAGAGCCTCGCCGACTACCTCGCGCGGCACCCCGAGATGGGCGGGCGCGGCAGCGCCCCGCGCTACCTGACCACCGGCGACGCGCGCCGGGTCTCGGGCCAGGCCACGCGCTTTCTCCGACGCGAGATCGCCTTCGACGCCGCCTGATTCCGCCACACCGCCAGAAAAGACGCCAGAATGACCAAGAACATCGCCATCATCGGGGCCTCGGGCTACACCGGGGCCGAACTTGTCCGGCTGATCGCCACCCATCCCGAACTGAAGATCCGGGCCCTCGCCGCCAACTCCAAGGCGGGCCAGAGCATGGCCCAGGTCTTCCCGCATCTGCGCCATCTCGACCTGCCGGACCTGGTGACCTGGGAAGAGATCGACTTCTCGGGCATCGACCTCTGCTTCTGCGCCCTGCCGCACAAGACCAGCCAGGAGGTCATCGCCGCGCTGCCCGGGCATCTGAAGATCGTCGATCTTTCCGCCGACTTCCGTCTGCGCGACCCCGAAGCCTACAAGCGCTGGTATGGCAACGACCACGCCGCGCCCGAGCTGCAGGCCGAGGCGGTCTACGGGCTGACCGAGTTCTACCGGTCGCAGATCGCCGAGGCCCGGCTGGTCGCGGGCACCGGCTGCAACGCCGCGACCGGGCAATACGTGCTGCGCCCGCTGATCGCCGCGGGGGTGGTGGACCTCGACGACATCATCCTCGACCTGAAGTGCGGCGTCTCCGGGGCCGGGCGGTCGCTGAAAGAGAACCTCCTGCACGCCGAGCTCTCCGAGGGGACCAATGCCTATGCCACCGGCGGCACCCACCGGCACCTGGGCGAGTTCGACCAGGAGTTCTCCGACATTGCGGGCCGCGAGGTGAAGATCCGCTTCACCCCGCATCTCATTCCGATGAACCGCGGGATCCTCGCCACCGCCTACCTCAAGGGCGAGGCCGAGGCGATCCATGCCGCGCTGACCGAGGCCTATGCCCAAGAGCCCTTCCTCGAGGTGCTGCCCCTGGGCGAGACACCCTCGACCCACCACGTGCGGGGCTCGAACTTCTGCCACCTGGGCGTGGTCGCCGACCGCATCCCGGGCCGCGCGCTGGTGGTCGCGGCGCTCGACAACCTGACCAAGGGCTCCTCGGGCCAGGCGCTTCAGAACGCCAACCTGATGCTGGGCCTGCCCGAGACGACGGGCCTGATGCTGGCGCCCTGCTACCCCTGAGCGGGAAACGAAAGCGCCGCCCGGAAGGGGCGGCGCGCATCGCGTAAAACCGTTTTTCCCGAAAGGCTTGCGCCCCGCGCTTAACGCGGGGCCATGGCCGCCACGATGGCGCTCAGCGCCTGCGCCGGATCCTCGGCGCGCCAGATCTCCTCGCCGACCGAGATGAAGTCGACCACCGGGGCCAGCCCCTGCGCGGTCTCGGGCGAGAGCCCGCCCTCGGCCACCACCGGGATCTCGATCATCTGCGACCACCACTCGAAGATTTCCCGTTCGGCAAGCCGCCCGTCGCCAAGCGCGGTCCCCGCCACCGGGCCGAAGCTGACGTAATCCGCCCCGGCCTCACCGGCGGTCATGCCGTCGTGCCGCGAGGTGCCGCAATGGGCCCCTACGATGGCGTCGCTGCCCAGCTCCTTGCGCGCGGCCCGGACCGAGCGCGCCCCGTCGGTCAGATGCACCCCGTCGAGCCCGAGCCTTTCGGCCAGCACGATATGGGTATCGATCACCAGGGCGATGTCATGGGCATGGGCCACCTCGCGCACCTGGTCGGCGGCGCGGGTCAGGATGTCCTCGTCGCGGGTCGCCAGCGAAAGCCGCAGGCAGGCGACCTCCTCGGCGTCGAGCACCCGCGACAGCGCCTCGGGAAAGGCGAAGAGGTCGATCTCCGGCGGGGTGACCAGGTAGATTTGCGGGCGATCGGTCTCGGCCATGGCGCGCGCTCCTTCAGACTGCCGCGACCTCTTATCGAAAGCCAAAGCGGCTGACCAGACGTGACGCGCGCGGCGTTTCAGCCAAAGGGGGCAGGGCGGCGATGCTTGCGGGGGCGCGGCGGCGCGGCTATAGGCGCGCCATGCCCAGCCCGACGCCCCAACCCGACTACGTTCTCGTGCGCCCGCAGATGGGCGAAAACATCGGCGCGGCGGCGCGGGCGATGTGGAACTTCGGGCTCGACCGGATGCGGCTCGTCGCCCCGCGCGACGGCTGGCCCAACCCCGCCGCGGACGCCATGGCCAGCGGCGCCGGGCGGCTTCTGGACGAGGCGCAGGTCTATCCCAGCACCGCCGAGGCCGTGGCCGACGCCGATTTTGTCCTGGCCACCACCGCCCGGCCGCGCGGGCTGACGAAGCCGGTCTATTCCCCCGAGGCGGCCCTGGCCGAGACCGCCGAGCGCACCGCCCGCGGCGAGCGGGTGGCGGTGCTTTTCGGGCCCGAGCGCGCGGGGCTCGAGAACGCCGACATCGCGCTGGCCAACGGCATCGTCTCGGTGCCGGTGAACCCCGAGTTCCCTTCACTCAACCTGGCGCAATGCGTGCTGCTGACCGCCTACGAATGGCGCCGCGCCACCGCCGAGGTCACCCCGCGCGCCACCGCGTTGGCGGGCACAGACTGGGCCAACCAGGCCGAGGTCGCCGCACTCGCGCGGCACTACGAGGAGCGCATGGACGCGGCGGGCTTCTTCTTCCCCGAGCACAAGGCCGAGGGCATGAAGCTCAACCTTCGCAACCTCTGGAGCCGCATGCCGCTGACCCGCTCGGACGTGCAGACCCTGCACGGCATCCTGCGTCAAATGGTGCGGTGGAAAGACCGGGGGGGCTGACTTGAAGCCCCATGTCCCCGGGCCTACTGTCCAGCCGACATCTCGAGGGCCTTTTCCATGAGCAAATCCCGCAAGCTGTTTGAGGAAGTCGGCGCGGAAAGCGCCAAGGACCGCCCGCGCGAGACCGGCCTGATCGACAAGGGCCGGCGCGGCGCGCGGGGCGCGATCCGCATCTGGCTGATGATGCTCTTCGGCCTGGTCGCGCTGATGATCCTGATCGGCGGTCTGACCCGGCTGACCGACAGCGGGCTGTCGATCACCGAATGGGCGCCCGTCGCCGGGGCGCTGCCGCCCATGGATGCGGCCACCTGGGATCAAAAGTTCGAAAAGTATAAGCAGATACCGGAGTATCGCCTGCAAAACGTCGGAATGACGTTGCAGGAGTTCAAGTTCATCTACTGGTGGGAATGGGGTCACCGGCAGCTCGGCCGGGTCGTGGGCCTGGTCTGGGCGGTCGGTTTCCTGGGTTTCCTGGCGACCCGCAGCATCCCGCCGGGCTGGACCGGGCGGCTCTTCCTGCTGGGCGTCCTCGGCGGCGCGCAAGGCGCGATCGGCTGGTGGATGGTCTCCTCGGGGCTTTCGGGCGACCGGATCGACGTGGCGAGCTACCGGCTGGCGACGCATCTCGGGCTCGCCTTCGTGATCCTCGGGGTGATCTCCTGGCAGGTCTTCCAGCTCGGCCAGCCCGAGCGCGAGCTGCTCCAGCGCCGCCGCAACCGCGAGGGCAAGCTCTTCTCCATGGGCACCGGGCTCATGCATTTCGCCTTCCTGCAGATCCTCCTGGGCGCGCTGGTCGCGGGCATCGACGCGGGCCGCAACTACACCGATTGGCCGCTCATGGCCGGCGGGATCTTCCCGCCCACGCCCTTCGAGATCGAGCCGATCTGGCGCAACTTCTTCGAGAACGCGGGCACCGTGCAATTCATGCACCGCGTCGCGGGCTACCTGCTGTTCATCTTCGGCGTGGTCGCCTGGCTGCGCGCACGCCGCTCGCCCAATGCCGACACGCGCTTCCGCTTCAACGCGGTCATGGCGATGATGACCCTTCAGATGGTGCTGGGCGTGGTCACCGTGCTTTACGGCGCGCCGCTCGAGATCGCCATCGTGCACCAGCTCGGCGCCGTGGCGCTCTGGGTGCTGATCATCCGCGCGCGCTTCGGCGCGGGTTACCCGAAACCGCAATCCCTGCGAGGCCAAGCATGACCGCCTATTCCGATCTCATGGCATTCCAGCGCGAGACCGAGGCCCTGGCCCAGGTGGCCGGGCGGCTCGGCTGGGACCAGGAGACCGTGATGCCCCGGGGCGCCGCCGACCAGCGGGCCGAGGAGATGGCCGCCATGGAGGCCATGCTGCACGCCCGCCGCATCGACCCGCGCATCCCCGAATGGCTGGACCGGATCGAGGAGGGCGCGCTCGACGAGGTGGCCCGCGCCAACCTGCGCGAGATCCGCCGCGCCCATGTCCGCACCGCCAAGGTGCCCGCGAAACTGGCCGCGGAACTGGCCCGGGTGACCTCGGTCGCCCAGGGCGTCTGGGCCGAAGCCCGCGCGAAGGACGACTTCCAAGCCTTTGCGCCGACGCTGAAAAACGTCCTGGCGCTGAAGCGCGAAGAGGGCGCGGCCCTGGCCGATGGCGGCCATGTCTACGACGCGCTTCTCGACGATTACGAGCCCGGGGCGACGGCGGAGAGCCTCGACGCGATGTTCGGCGCGCTGCGCCCGCGTCTCGTGGCGCTGCGCGAAAAGGTCCTGGGCGCGCCGCAGCCGCAGGCGCTAAGCGGGCAGTTCGACGAGAGCCGCCAGATGCAGCTGTCGCGCCAGATCGCCAAGGTCTTCGGCTACGACATGAGCCGGGGCCGCGTCGACAAGGCGGTGCATCCCTTCTCCTCGGGCTCGGGCATGGACGTGCGGATCACCACCCGCACCGCCGAAGACGATCCGTTCAACTGCCTGTATTCGACCATCCACGAGGTCGGCCACGGCAGCTACGAGCAGAACATCGACCCCGCGCATCTCTTGACGCCGATCGGGCAGGGCGCCTCCATGGGGGTGCACGAAAGCCAGAGCCGGATCTACGAGAACCAGCTCGGCCGCTGCGAGGCCTTCTGCTCCTGGCTGCACGCGCGGATGACCGAGGCTTTCGGCCCGCTGGGCGTCGAGGACGCGCGCGGCTTCTACCGGGCGGTGAACCGGGTGCACAACGGCTACATCCGCACCGAGGCGGACGAGGTGCAATACAACCTGCATGTGCTGCTGCGCTACGATCTCGAACGCGCGCTGATCTCGCGCGATCTCGAGGTGGCGGACCTCGAGGTGGCCTGGAACGACCGTTTCGAGGCGGACTTCGGCTACAAGGTCGACCGCGCCTCGAACGGCGTCCTGCAGGACGTGCATTGGTCGGTCGGGCTGATCGGCTACTTCCCGACCTACACGCTGGGCAATGTCTACGCGGGCTGCCTGCACCAGGCGCTGCGGCAGGCGGTGCCGGGCCTCGACGGCGATCTGGCCAAAGGCGATTTGTCGAGCGCCACCAACTGGCTGCGCGACAAGGTTCAGGTGCACGGCGGGCGCTTCACCCCGCGCGAGACGATCGGCAACGCCACTGGCGCCGAGCCCGAGGAAGGCCCGCTTCTGGACTACCTCGAGGCGAAGTTCGGCGACCTTTACGATCTGTAAGGGGCGGGCCTTCGGGCCCGCGCCGCACCCCGGCGACACCCCCCGCGTGACACAAAAAAACGGCCCCCTTGGGGGCCGCGTCAGGTCTACGGTGTGCAAGTGTGGTGCCTGTGGCCTGAAGGGCTGCCCGCCGAAATAAGCGGACCACGCAAAACGGCGCGTCATGGAGGACGCGAGACCCCGCAGCACAAGCGGAACTGGTTACCGGGAAACTGAACTCTAGCGAAAAGAGTTACCGTCTTTGCCATTCCCGGCAAGATGCGGGCCATCAAACCCGCGCTTGCAGAAATGGGAGGTCAGGCGCTGCGGCGGAACGTGCGCTGCGTGCCTTCGATCTGGCTGAAGCAATACATGATCCAGTCGACCACCCGGCGCATCACCGGGTCCGAGCGGCGGGTCTCGTGATACATCACCCAGAACTCCGCCTCGTAGGAGGGCAGCGTCGGGTCCGCATAGGTCAGGTCCGGGTCGTTCAGCGCCATGACGTCGGGCAGGGGGCCGCAGAGCCCGGTGACCTTGATCAGCCCGTAGAGCGCGCCGAAATTCTCGGTCCGCACCACCGGGTCGCAGCCCATGGCATCGAGCGCCATCTTCTGCACCGGGGTCTCGTCGAAAGCCTCGGCAAGGCCGATCCAGCCCTTGCCCTCCTGCGGGCCGGCGACGGTGCGGAAGAGGTTGAAGTTCAGCGCCCCGGCCTTGCGGGTGATGATCCGCCCGGCCTCGGGCGCGCCGAACTGCACCACCACGTCATGTTCGCCCAGTCCCTCGCGGATGAGCCGGTCGTTGAAGGTGATCTCGATCCCGGCGAGGTCCGCCGCGCGCTCCTGGATGAAGGGGATCAGCACCTGCGAGGTGATCACCGGCGGCGAGCCGATGGTGATCGGCACCACGTGGTCGCTGCCCGCCGAGGCGCGGGCGTTGAGCGCGGTCTGCAGCTCTCCGTCGAAGGTCTGGGCCAGTTCGATCAGCTTCTCCACCGAGGAGGAGGGCTGCCAGCCATGGGCGGTCTTCACAAAGGCCGCTTCGCCCAGCGTCTCGGAGAGCCGTTCGATCCGGCGCGAGACGGTGGCCGTGTTGGTGCCCAGCATCTTGGCGGCGGCGGTCATCGTGCCGGTGCGCGCCAGCGCCACGAGAAATCGGAGGTCGTCCCAGTTGTCCATGATCGCGCGGATCCCCAAACTGCCTGCCGTGCCCGGGGTGCGCCGCGGCGTCCTCCGGGGCAGAGAGACCGCGTTCAACCGACGCGGCACACCGATTGGATCGAGGTGTTTCTGCGGTTGCAATATCGCAGGGAGATCGCAATCGCGCAATTGCAAAAAGCGTTAAGTCTGGGTTTCGGGTCGGGTTTTCCGGGGCCTAGTGCCGCGCGGGAACCCCGGCCCCGAGACAAAAGCGGCCCGACCTTGCGGCCGGGCCTGCTTGTCTGCCTGTCCAGTGGGCCCGCGCGGCCCGGCCCGTCAGCTCTCCTCGGAGCCCGCCGCGCCGTCGCCGTCGCCCTCGGCCTCTTCGTCCTGTTCGGCGATCCAGGCCACGGAGACCACGGTCTCGTCCTTGCCGGTGTTGAAGACCTTCACCCCGCCGGCCGAGCGCGACCGGAAGGAGATGCCCTCGATCGGCACCCGGATCGACTGCCCGCGCGAGGTGGCGAGCATGATCTGGTCGTCGATCTCGACCGGGAAGGCCGCCACGACCGGGCCGCCGCGCATGTTCTTGTCCATGGCCTGCACGCCCATGCCGCCACGCCCGCGCACCGGGTAGTCATGGCTCGACGAGAGCTTGCCGGTGCCGCCCGCGGTGATCGTCAGGATCAGGTTCTCAGCCGCCGACATCTCGGCGTAACGCTCCTGCGGCAGCGGGCTGTCGGCATTGCCGTTCTCGTCCTCGTCGGCCTCGCCCTCCTCGGTGACGCCGGCCATCAGGCGGCGCATCTTGAGGTAGGCGGCGCGTTCGTCGGAATCCGCCTCGAAGTGCCGGATCACCGCCATGGAGACCACGTGGTCGCCGTTGGTCAGCCGGATGCCCCGGACGCCGGTGGACTTGCGGCCCTTGAAGACCCGCACGGCGGTGGTCGGGAAGCGGATCGCCCGGCCGCTGTCGGTGACCAGCATCACGTCGTCCTCTTCCGAGGCGATGCGCGCGTTCACCAGGCTCACGTCCTCGGGCAGATCCATGGCGATCTTGCCGTTGCGCATGACATTGGTGAAATCCGACAGGGCGTTGCGGCGCACGTCGCCCGCCGAGGTGGCGAAGACGATCTGCAGGTCGGCCCATTCCTCCTCGGGGCGGTCGACCGGCATGATCGCCGCGATCGAGACGCCCGTCGGGATCGGCAGGATGTTGACGATCGCCTTGCCCTTCGAGGTCCGCCCGCCGAGCGGCAGCCGCCAGGTCTTGAGCTTGTAGACCATCCCGTCGGTGGTGAAGAACAGCAGCTGGGTGTGGGTATTGGCGACGAAGAGCGTGGTGACCGCGTCGTCTTCCTTCAGCTGGCCGCCCGAGAGGCCCTTGCCGCCGCGCTTCTGGCTGCGGAAATCGGCCAGCGGCGTGCGCTTGATGTAGCCGCCCTGGGTCACGGTGACGACCATGTCCTCGCGCTCGATGAGGTCCTCGTCCTCCATGTCGCCGGACCATTCGACGATCTCGGTGCGGCGCGGCACGGCGAAGAGGTCGCGGACCTCGCGCAGCTCGTCGGAGATGATGCCCATGATGCGCTCGCGCGAGCCGAGGATCTCGAGGTATTCCTTGATCTTGCCGGCCAGCTCCTCGAGCTCGTCGGTGACCTCCTTGACGCCGAGCTGGGTCAGGCGCTGCAGGCGCAGCTCGAGGATCGCGCGGGCCTGCGCCTCGGAGAGGTTGTAGGTCCCGTCGTCGTTCATCGTATGCGTCGGGTCGTCGATCAGCCGGATGTAGGTGGCGATCTCCTCGGCGGGCCAGCGCCGGGTCATCAGCTTCTCGCGGGCCTCGGCGGCGTCCTGCGAGGCGCGGATCGTGGCGACCACCTCGTCGACATTCGAGACCGCGACCGCCAGACCGCAGAGGATATGGCTGCGTTCGCGCGCCTTGCGCAGCAGGTAGGCGGTGCGCCGGGCGACCACTTCCTCGCGGAAATCGATGAAGGAGGTCAGGAACTTGCGCAGGGTGAGCTGCTCGGGCTTGCCGCCGTTCAGCGCCAGCATGTTGCAGCCGAAGGAGGTCTGCATCGGCGTGAAGCGGAAGAGCTGGTTCAGGACCACGTCCGGGGTCGCGTCGCGCTTCAGCTCGACCACCACGCGGACGCCCGAGCGGTCGCTCTCGTCCTGGACGTGGGCGATGCCCTCGATCTTCTTGTCGCGCGCGGCCTCGGCGATCTTCTCGATCATCGCCGATTTGTTCACCTGGTAGGGGATCTCGTCGATGACGATCGCATAGCGGTCGCGGCGCAGCTCCTCGACGCGGGTCTTGGCGCGGATGATCACCGAGCCGCGGCCTTCGAGATAGGCCTTCCGCGCGCCCGAGCGGCCCAGCATCAGCCCGCCGGTCGGGAAATCGGGGCCGGGGACATACTGGATCAGCTGCTCGGTCGAGAGGTCCGGCTCGTCGATCAGCGCCAGCGTCGCCTCGACCACTTCGCCGAGGTTGTGCGGCGGGATGTTGGTTGCCATGCCGACGGCGATGCCGCCCGCGCCGTTGACCAGCATGTTCGGGAAGCGCGCCGGCAGGACGGTGGGCTCGCGGTCCTTGCCGTCGTAGTTGTCCTGGAAGTCGACCGTGTCCTTGTCGATGTCGGCCAGCAGGTAGCTTGCCGGCTTGTCCATGCGCACCTCGGTGTAGCGCATGGCTGCCGGGTTGTCGCCGTCCATGGAGCCGAAGTTGCCCTGGCCGTCGAGAAGCGGCAGCGACATCGAGAAGTCCTGCGCCATGCGCACCAGCGCGTCGTAGATCGCGCTGTCGCCATGCGGGTGGTATTTACCCATGACGTCGCCCACGGGACGGGCCGACTTGCGGTAGGCCTTGTCGTGGGTGTTGCCGGTCTCGTGCATGGCATAGAGGATCCGCCGGTGCACCGGCTTCAGCCCGTCGCGCAGATCCGGGATCGCCCGGCTCACGATCACGCTCATGGCGTAATCGAGGTAGGACGACTTCATCTCGTCGAGAATGGAGATCGAGGGCCCGCTCGGGGCCGCCGGCTCGGGCGGCGTCTGGCCTTCGTTTTCAGGCGGTTCGGGGGTATCGGTCACGGATGCGGTCTGCCTGTGAGTATTCTATATGTTGTTGATCTCTGTATAACAGACCGCAACAGAAAGGTGCAATGCGCCGCGCGATTTCCGCATGTGTTGGCAGCCGGCAGGGAGTGATGCTAACAACCTGTTTTTGTTGATTTTTCAGCGCTTCGTGGCAAGGATTCTTCTCCCAGAGGTCAACGAGGAGAAAAAAATGGCTGCGAGCGAGACCGAACTCATGCTGCAGGGCTACGGGCTGACGACGGCGGAGATATTCTACCGCATGCCCGACTACAAGAACGTGCTGAACACCTTCGTCTGGCAGGAATACGACCTGGCGCCGGATCACCCCAAGCTCTTCGGCTTCATCGAGTTCTGGCAGGACCGCATCGAGGGCCCGCTGCATTCGGTGCGCTTCACCCACCGCAAGATGATCGCGCCGGGAGAGTGGCGCAGCGTGGTGGGCGAGCTGTCCTATCATTGAGGGGCTGCGCGGGGCTTCGGGCCCTGTGGGGCTTGAGTGGTAGGCTATGGGCGGCGCGGTGGGGTGCGCAGGTCTGGACCGCGCCCGATCCCGCCGCCCTCTCAGCGAGGGCGCGCGGGTCTCCACTACGCCGGATCTCGCGCTCTCAAGAAGGGCGCGCAGGTCTCCACTGCGCCCGGTCCCACCCTCTCCACGAAAGCGCGTAGGTCTCCAACGCGCCCGATCCCGCCCTGTCAGCGAGGCACGCAGGGATCAACCACGCCCGATCCCGTCCTCTCAGCGAGGGCGCGCACCGGACCGGGGGCCGGCGCTGCTGAGTTTTGAGCGAGGCGCTTTATCCACGCAAGGTCAGGACTAGGGGATAGCTAAGCGCGCCACCCGAAGGAGCGCCGGCCCAAGGGGCCGGTCCGGCGCGCGCCCGGCACCTTCGGTGCTATTCGGGCGCAAGGGGGTGGGCTGGGGTTTGAGGCGTCATTCGTGGTTTTGGGGGAGGGGAGTGCCGCGGAGAAGGCATCGGTCTGTTCTGTGCCTTAAGCGCGGCCCTCCAAAGTCAGGTCATGTCCCGAGCCGCAATCCGCACCACCGCGCGCAGGCAGCTTCCACGTCCGCAGGCCCACTCACGCTCGAAAGCGAACGCAACCTATACCGCGCCACTTCGCCCACATCACCCGCAGCACCAAGCCTCCCGCTATCGCCCCACATCCCCCGCAGCACCAAGCCTCCCGATACCGCCCCACATCACCCGCAGCCACCACGCCCCCGGCTCACGCCCCCTTCGCGCCGAGCCCCAGCTCCATCAGCGCCCGCCGCAGGGGTGCTGCGTCGTGCAACAGCCCCAGGCCCTTGGCGCGCGCCGCCTGCAGCATCGGCAGGCCCTGCTGCGAGGCGCGGTTCAGCACCGCGATCCCCTGCATCCGCAGCTTGATATCCGGCGCCCGCCGCCGGGCATAATCGGAGAGCATGGCGGCATCGCCCAGCCCTTCGGGCCGGGCCTCGGCCAACTCCAGCAGCGTCGCGAGATCTTTCAGCGACATGTTCAGCCCCTGCGCGCCGATCGGCGGCATCACATGGGCGGCCTCGGCGACCAGTGCCAGCCGCTCGCCCGCGAGCCGCTCGGCGGACTGGATCACGATGGGCCAGAGCGTGCGCCGCGAAGCCAGGCGCAGGGGGCCATACATCGCCGCCGACCGCGCGGTCATTTCGGCCTCGAACTCCGCGGTCTCGAGCCCCGCCAGCCGCTCGGCTTCGCCCGCGCCGGTCATCCAGACCACCGCCGAGGAGGGGCGCCCCTCGAAATCCGGCAGCGGCACCAGGGTGAAGGGCCCGCCCTCGCGGTGGATCTCGGTCGAGACATTGCCATGCGGCGCCTCATGGGTGACCGCGAAGGCCAGCGCCTTCTGCCCGAAGCGCGTGGTCGAGACGCCGATGCCCGCGGCCTCGCGCATGGGCGAGCCGCGCCCGTCGGCGGCCACGACCAGCCGGGCCCGGACACGGGTGCCGTCCGACAGCCCGACCCGCGCCTCGCGGGTGCGGGTGAAGAGCCGCTCGGTCGCGGTGCCGGGCCGGTAGTCGACCCCGGGCAGATCCTCCAGCGCCGCGGCCATCTCGCGGCGCAACAGCCAGTTCGGCAGGTTCCAGCCAAAGGGCGCCTCGGAGATGTCGCCGGCGTCGAAATCGCGGGTCATCACCGGGTCCTGGCTGGCGTCGGCGATGCGCATGATCTGCAGGGGCGTGGCGTGATCCGCGAGCCGCTCCCAGAGCCCGGCGCGTTCGAGGAAGGCCCGCGCGGGCTGCAGGAAGGCGGTGGTGCGCAGGTCGGCGCCCTCGGCGGCGCGGTCGGTCACCGGCGGCGCGGGATCGACCACGCAGACCGAAAAGCCCGCCCGCCCGAAGGCCGAGGCGGCGGTCAGCCCGGCGATGCCTCCGCCCGAGATCAGGATGTCGACGTCCATGCCCATGCCTTTCGTTTTGCGGAAAGTTAGGCGCGGCGCGCGGCGGGGACCAGACCCGCGCGGGCCTTTGCCGCAGCCGCGCCGGATAGCCGTTCCGTCACGCCAGGCTTGCGAATGCACAACGTGCAGGCGCCTTCAGGCCACCCGCGCAGGCTGAGACCCGCCCGCCCGAATTCACACCACCCGCCCGAGGAACCCCGCGAGGTCGTCGGTGTGGAACTGGATGTGCTCCGCCGGGGCGGGCTCGGGGGCGACATGCACCGTGCGCATCCCCATGGCATGCGGCGCGGCGAGGTTGCGCGGGTCGTCCTCGAACATCGCCGCGCGGGTCGGCTCGATGCCGTCGCGCGCCAGGATCGCCTCGAAGGCGCGGCGCTCGGGCTTCGGGGCGAAATCCGCGTGTTCGACGCCGTAGACCGCGTCGAAGAGCCCCTCGAGCCCGCGCGCCTCGATCACCCGGCGGGCATAGGGCGCGGTGCCGTTGGTATAGACGATGCGCCGCCCGGGCAGCGCGGCGATCCCCGCGGCGAGGCCCGGATCGGGCGTCAGCCCGTCGAAGGAGATGTCGTGCACATCGACCAGGTAGCCCTCGGGCGAGACGCCGTGCAGCGCCATGAGCCCGGCCAGCGTGGTGCCGTAATCCGCCCAGTAGCGCTTGCGCAGGCGGTTGGCCTCGTCGCGGGTGACGTTGATCTCGCGCATCATCCAGTCGGTCATGCGCACCTCGATCTGGTCGAACAGGCGCGCCTCGGGCGGATAGAGCGTGTTGTCGAGGTCGAAGATCCAGGTCTCGACGTGGGAAAAGCGTGACTTCATGGCCTCCGAGCTAAGCCGATGCGCGGGGATGCGCAATGGCGGGCATTGCCAGCGGGGCGCGCCGGGGCCTATCGTCACCCGGTTCGGTTCACAAATTCATCATGCGAGACAAACCCTTGCCCCAGCGCGACGCCTATTCGCTGATCCTCGAAGCCATCGACATGGGCACCTTCCGCCCCGGGGACCGGCTGGTCGAGAGCGACCTGGCGGAGCGCTTCGGCGTCTCCCGCACGCCGATCCGCGAGGCGCTGCAGCGGCTCGAGACGCAGTCGCTCCTGACCCGCGACGGGCGCTCGCTGATCGTGGCCTCGCTCGATCACAACCAGATGTCCGAGCTTTACGCCGTGCGCACCGAGCTCGAGGGGCTGGCCGCGCGGCTCGCGGCGCGCCACGCCACCGAGGAAGAGATCGAGGTGCTGGGCGGCATGGTCGAGGAGGACCGCGCGCGGCTTTCCGATCCTTCGGCGCTGTCGCGCGCCAACCGGCGGTTTCACAAGCAGATCCACCTGGCCTCGCACAACCGCTTCCTGGTGCAGCAGCTCGACCTGGTGCATCGCTCCATGGCGCTGATGGCGACCACGTCGCTGGCCGCCGAGGGGCGGGGTGAGAAGGCGCTGGCCGAACACGCCAGCATCGTCGACGCGATCCGTCGGCGCGACGAGGATGCCGCCTACCGGGCGCTTCGGGATCATATATCGGTGGCCTTCGTGACCCGGCTGAAGCTCGACGCCGCGCGCGACGGCTGAGCGGGGGCTGCGGCGGGGCGGCAGCGCATCGCGCGCGGCCCGAACGTCATGGCCTGCCCGTAGCGCCAGCGCGCCGCGACCTGCCCGTAACGCTCGTGCGCCGCAACCTACCCGTAGCACCCGCGCGCGCTGAGCCGCACCTAACGCCCGACACCCCAGCCCTTCAGCCTCACCCCTTCGGCACATCCGCGCCGGGGGCATCGGGCGCCGAGGCGCCGTGCTGGGTCTTGTCCCAGTAGAAGGGCCGCCAGATGACCTCCCAGATCGCCTTCCAGGCCGCCGCGGTGCCCAGCGGGTAATAGAGGATCAGGCTCGGCACCCAGGGCATCAGCCCGGTGTGCGGCGTGCGCGAGACGGCGATCAGGCTCGCCAGGACCGAGACGCCCTCGGCGGTGATGAACAGCGCGAAAAGCGCGCCGAGCGCCTCGGGCGCCAGCACCGCCTGGGCGGGATGCGGCAGCCCCGCGAGGATCAGCCAGAAGGACCAGAGCGCCGGCGCCAGAAGGAACTGCAGGAGCGCGCCGAGGAACAGGATCTGCACCCCGCCCGCGCGCCAGGGCCCGAGGTCCCGCACGAGCCGCCCCGGCGCACGGCTGTGCGCCGCCCAGGTCATCGCGTAGCCCTTGAGCCAGCGCGAGCGCTGCTTGACCCAGGGCAGGGGGCGGTTGTTGGCCTCCTCGCGGGTCACCGTCGGCACGATCTCGGTGCGGAAGCCCTGCCGCGCGAGCCGGATGCCGAGGTCGGCGTCCTCGGTCACGTTGAAGGCGTCCCAGCCGCCCACCGCTTCGAGCGCGGCGCGGCGGAAATAGACCGTCGTGCCGCCCAGCGGCACCGGCACCCCGAGCCGCGCGAGACCCGGAAGCTGCATGCGGAACCAGCTCGCGTATTCGATGGCGAAGCAGCGCGAGAGCCAGTTGGCCTTGGGGTTGTAGAAATCCAGCACGCCCTGCAGGCAGGCGACCTCGGGGCCGCGGGCGCGGAAGCGGGCGACGATGCGCTCGACCTGGTCGGGGGCCGGCGCGTCCTCGGCGTCGAGGACGCCGATGATCTCGGCCCGGGTGAAGTTCAGCGCGTAGTTCAGCGCCCTCGGCTTGGTGCGCAGCCGCCCCTCGGGCACCGTCACGATCCGGCACCAGCCCGGCAGATCGGCCCGCGCCAGCGCCTCCGCGGTCATCCGGTCGCTGTCCTCGAGCACCAGGAGCACCTCGAGCGCGCTTCGCGGGTAGGTGAGCCGCCCGATCCGCTGGGCGAGCGCCGGGGCGATGTCCGACTCGTGGAAAAGCGGCACCAGGAGCGCCACCCGCGGCAGCGGCGGCTCGGCCGGGGGATCGGGCGGATCGGGGCGGCGGCTGGCGATCAGCGCCGCGACCCGCAGCGCCTGGCTGGCCAGAAGCGAGAGCGTCGCCAGCGCCAGGAGGCTCGCGAAAAGCGCCAGCGGCGCCACCCACAGAAGCCCCACCGCCAGCGCCGCGATACCGAGCGCCAGCGCCCGGCGGCCCGGGCCCGTCGCGCCGAACTCGCGGCAGGAGAGCGGCTCGGGCAGGGCCGTCTCGGCCCGGTCGACCAGCTTGGCGCCGTGGCGCGCGCCGATCTCGGCCAGGATGTCGGCCTCGGCGGCCATGCCCATGCGCATGGCGAAACCCAGCGGTTCGAGCGCCCGGGCGGCCTCGGCGAAACCCTCTTCGCTGGCCGCGGCGATCAGCAGCGTCTTGCCGCGCAGCCGCCAGGGCAGGGCCGAGGCCGAAAGCGCGATATCCACCGGCAGAAGCCCGGCCAGCTCTGGGTCGGGCGGGTCGCGCAGCGGGTCGAGGTAAGGCGCCCCGGCCGCCGCGCCGCGGCTTTGCGCCAGCTCGGCGGCGGAGGCGAGCCCGCGCGCCAGGAGCACCTGCGACAGCGCCACCTCGGTGCGCGCGGCCTCCTGCAGGGCCGAGACCAAGTCCCGGGCCGAAATCCGCCCGCGCGCCAGCAGAAGCCCCGGCGCCGTGGCGCCAACCGCCCGGTCATGGTCCTGTCGAAACTCTGTCTGCCGTTGAACCTGCACATGCGCCCCCGCGACAAGTCACGGGGGCAGCATAGGCGCGCCCAGGCTTAACGACCCCTTAACGGGGCCGATAAAATTCGGCTCAAACCTGCGCGGCTTCGGGTTTGCGCGCGGCCATGGAGGTGGCGAAACGCTCGAAGAGGTAGAAGCTGTCCTGCGGGCCGGGGCTCGCCTCGGGGTGATGCTGGACCGAGAAGACCGGCTTGCCGGAAAGGCGGATGCCGCAGTTCGACCCGTCGAAGAGCGAGACATGCGTCTCTTCCACCCCGGCGGGCAGGGACTGGCTGTCGACCGCGAAGCCGTGGTTCATCGAGGTGATCTCGACCTTGCCGGTCTCGTGGTCCTTGACCGGGTGGTTGGCGCCGTGGTGGCCGTGGTTCATCTTCACCGTCTTGGCGCCAAGCGCCAGCGCCAGCATCTGGTGGCCGAGGCAGATCCCGAAGACCGGCAGCTCCTTCTCCAGGACGCCGCGGATCATCGGCACCGCGTATTCCCCGGTCGCCGCCGGGTCGCCCGGGCCGTTCGACAGGAAGACGCCGTCGGGGTTCAGCGCCAGGACCTCTTCGGCGCTGGCGGTGGCGGGCAGGACGGTGACGTCGCAGCCGGCGCTCGCGAGGCACCGCAGGATGTTGCGCTTGGCGCCATAGTCGATGGCGACGACCTTGTGCTTGGGCGCCTCCTGGCGCTGGTAGCCCTCGGGCCAGGCCCAGCGCATCTCGTCCCAGCGGTAGCTCTGGGCGCAGGTCACGTCGCGCGCCAGGTCCTGCCCCTCGAGCCCGGCGAAGCCGCGCGCCTTGGCGACCAGCGCCTCGGTGTCGAAGTTGCCCTCGGGGTCATGGGCCAGCGCCACATGCGGCGCGCCCTGCTGGCGGATCGCCCGGGTCAGCCGCCGGGTGTCGACGCCGCCGATGGCGATCCGGCCGCGGCTGGCGAGCCAGTCGCCGAGCTCCTGCGCGGCGCGCCAGTTCGAGCTTTGCGTCGGCATCCATTTCACCACCATGCCGGCGGCCACCGGGTCGCGGGTCTCGTCGTCCTCGGGCGTGACGCCGGTGTTGCCGATATGCGGGAAGGTGAAGGTCACGATCTGCCCGGCATAAGAGGGATCGGTCATGATCTCCTGGTAGCCGGTCATCGCGGTATTGAAGCAGAGCTCGGCCACCGTGTCCCCGGTGGCGCCGAACCCGTGACCGTAGAACAGCGTTCCATCGGCCAGGGCGAGGCAGGCTGTGGGCTTGGTCATGGGGGCGCTCCTGCTGTGTCGGTAAATTGACCCGTATCTAAGGAGAGCCGCGCATGCGGTCAAGTGCGCGGAATTTTGGCAAAGTCAAGCGTTTTCAATGGTTTGGCATTGCGGCCCGCGATGTTGCGCGCGGAGCGGGAAATCAGTAGGTTCAGCCTTTGGCATAACTTCGAAGGACAGCTCACCCGATGGACCTGCGCACACGCATCACCGCCGCGATGAAACAGGCGATGAGAGACAAGGATGCCGCCCGTCTTTCCACGCTGCGCCTGATCAACGCCGCGATCAAGGACCGCGACATCGCCGCCCGTGGCGAGGGCCGCGAGGACGGCGTCGGCGACGAGGAGGTGCTGTCGATCCTCTCGAAGATGGTCAAGCAGCGCCGCGAGAGCGTGAAGACCTACGAAGAGGGCGGGAGGCTCGACCTCGCCGCCCGCGAAGAGGCCGAGATCGCGGTGATCGAGGAATATCTGCCGCGCCGGCTCAACGAGACCGAGGTCGATGCCGCCATCGACAAGGTGGTGCGCGACACCGGCGCCTCCTCGATCCGCGACATGGGCCGGGTCATGGGCGAGCTGAAGCAGCGCTACTCGGGCCAGATGGACTTCGGCGCCGTGGGCGCCCGGGTCAAGGACCGGCTGGCGGGCTGAGGCTCAGCCGAACTCCTCCGCGACGGCGCGCCGATGGGCCGCCGCGCGGGTGGCGTATTTCGCCACGAAGCGGGTCTTGAAGGAGACCCGCCCGCGCCGGGCCCCGAAGTTTTCCCCGTGGTTCAACTCATAGAGCACCGCCGGTGCCGGCAGCGCGCGGAGCGGCAGCCCCGCGAGCCGCGCGAGATAGGGGAACATCCGGTGTTCGTGCTGCCACATCGCCCCGAGGAATTCCGCGCTTTGTGGCAGTTCGGGGTCGTGATGCAGCGCCGCGCAGGAGCCGCAGAGCTTCCAGAAGGCGCGCTGGCGCGGGGCCGCGAGGCTCGCCGGGCGGGCCACCGCGACCTCGCCCGTGGCGACATCGCGGACAAAGCCCGTCTCGACCAGCCAGCCCGGCCCCTGGCCCTCGAGCATCCGCGCGACCGTGCCCTGGCGCAGAAGGTCGTCGGCGTCGAAGCTCATGGCGAAGGCCGGGGCACCGGCGTTTTGGCCGAGGTCGCGGGCCAGCGCCGCGAGCTTGCGCCACTTGTCGTTCCCGGGTGTGGGGTCGTCGAAGGGCAGGTGGCGGATGCGGGCGTCCTCGGGCAGGGGCGGGGCCACCTGGCAGCAGATCACCGCCTCCCAGTTCGGGTTGTCCTGGGCGCGGAAGCTTTGCATCGTGCCCGCGAGCCGCGCGGTCACCGCCGCCCAGTCGCCGACCTGGGCGGGCGCGACCAGCGGGATGAGGAAGATCACCTTCTGCGCCGGGCGCCGGGGCGTGCCGTCGCGGGCCGCGCGCAGCGCCAGCGCCGCGCGTTCCGAGGCCTGCAGCCCGCCCGACCGCGCCACCGCCTTCGGCCCGAAAAGCCGCGCCGCGGTCAGCCGCTGCCAGCGCATGGTCTTGGGGGTCGCGGGCACCTGGGCCATCAGGCGAGCCCGATCCGGCCGAGCCGCTCGCTCAGCTCTGCAAAAAGCGCCTTGCGTTCGTCCTCCGAGAGGAAGGCGCCGATCTCCACCTCGCGGCCGCCGCCGGTCAGGGTGACGTAGTTCGGCACCGGCCCACCGGTCTGATGCAGCGCCACCCGCGCCCAATAGGGATTGCAGGCCCAGTCGCGCGCGTCGCCCTTGGGATCGTAGCGCACGAGTTGCAGCTCTTCTGGCGTGATCTTCAGGATCTCCAGGATCCGCCGGTCCGCCGCGTTGCGGCTCAGCGCGTAGTAGAGCCCCGCCGTGGCCAGGAGCAAGAAGGGCAGGAGCCCCCAGAGAAGCGCCGTGCCGAGGAGCCCGTAGAGCGGCAGGGTGGCCATGGTGAAGGTCGCGAGGACGAAGGCCGCGAAGCCCTTGGGCGGCAGCGAGTTATGCGGCCAGAGCGTGAGCTCTCCGGTCGGGGCCAAGGCGTCGTCATGGGTCCAGCGGTAGGGCATGGCCGGGTTTTAGCACCCCGCGCGTGGGTGTCGAACGGTGATTTGTCGCGGGATGGGGGGATGGATTGCGGTGGGGCGTGGTCTGGTGGGGCGCCTCGGGTGGTGCGCAGGGTCGCTGGTGCTGCCCGCGGCGTCTCGCAGTTTTCCAGAAACTGCAAAACATGCTGTTCAGGAGGTTCGGTGCGAGCCTTCTGTTCGGACTGGTTGAGAGGGCGGGCGGGTTAGACCTCACCACACATTCTCTCAAATCCACTGACACTCCGCACAACGCCGATCATCTGCGCCTTCTTGCGCCCGAATAGCACCGAAGGTGCCGGGCGCGCGCCGGACCGGCCCGATGGGCCGGCGCTCCTTGGGGTGGTGCGCTTCGTTCGCCTCTAGCCCTGACCTTGTTGGGATAAAGCGCCTCGCTCGGAGGTCGGCAGCGCCGGCCCCCGGTCCGGCGCGCGCCCTCTGTTCGGGCGGGTTGAGAGGGGGGCGGGTGCGGTCATTGATGAATGCACGTGGCGCCGTAGGTTCGTGCCGGGCCCGCGCTTCGAAGCGCTGCGTCTCAGGCTCTTGTTCCATCCTGGATAGGACGTGGGCAGCTGCGACGTCACCCTGCTTTCTCTGGAACACTTGGGCTCCCAGCACAACGCCGACCATCTGCGCCTTCTTGCGCCCGAACAGCATCGAAGATGCCGGGCGCGCGCCGGACGGGCCCGATGGGCCGGCGCCCTTGTGGGTGGCGCGCTTCGTTCATCGCTAGCCCTGAGCTTGTTGGGATAAAGCGCCTCGCTCGGAGGTCGGCAGCGCCGGCCCCCGGTCCGGCGCGCGCCCTCTGTTCGGGCGGGGTGGGAGGGGGGCGGGTGCGGCCTTTGGTGAGTTTGAGAGAGACCGTCTGTTGGTCCCGGGACCGCGTTTCGAGGCGTTGCGTCTCAAGACTTCGTTCATCGCTGGTCGGGAGGAGGGAAGGCCAACTTCCATCGGAAGGCTCTGGAACTCGCCCGCCTTCAGCGTCTGTCTCCTGATCACACGTGACCACCCGAGCCCATGCGCGCGCTCTGTTCAGAAACACCCTCCAAACCCAAACCGGACCCCCACACCCCCCCCAAACAAAAGGGGCCCCGCCGCAGCGGAGCCCCTCATTCTCAAACTCAACCCGAAGGAAGGATCAGTGGGCGTGGCCCTTGTCCCAGTCCTCCTGCTTCGGCAGCTGCTCGAAGGTGTGCTCCGGCGGCGGCGAGGGCAGGGTCCACTCGAGCGTGTCCGCGTATTCGTTCCAGGGGTTCGCCTCCTTGGCTTCCTTGCCCTTGAACAGCGCGTAGAAGATCACGCCGAAGAAGAACAGGAAGGACGCGAAGGAGAGGAAGGCACCCCAGCTCGAGACGTAGTTCCAGAGGGCATAGGCCTCGGGATAGTCGATGTAGCGGCGGGGCATCCCCTGGCGGCCCAGGAAGTGCTGCGGGAAGAAGGTGATGTTGGCACCGATGAAGAAGGTCCAGAAGTGCAGCTTGCCGGCCCACTCGGGGTACATCTTGCCGGTCATCTTGGGGAAGTAGAAGTAGATCCCCGCGAAGATGGCGAAGACGGCGCCCAGCGACATCACGTAGTGGAAGTGCGCGACCACGTAGTAGGTGTCGTGATAGGCACGGTCGACGGCGGCCTGGCTCAGCACAATGCCGGTGACGCCACCGAGCGTGAAGAGGAACAGGAAGCCGAAGGCCCAGAGCATCGGCGTCTTGAACTCGATCGAGCCGCCCCACATCGTCGCGATCCAGGAGAAGATCTTCACCCCCGTCGGCACCGCGATGACCATGGTCGCCAGCATGAAGTAGCTCTGCTGGGTCAGCGACATGCCCACGGTGTACATGTGGTGGGCCCAGACCACGAAGCCGAGCGCGCCGATCGCGATGATCGCCCAGACCATCGGCAGGTAGCCGAAGATCGGCTTGCGCGAGAAGGTCGCGATCACGTGGCTGATGATGCCGAAGCCGGGCAAGACCACGATGTAGACTTCCGGGTGGCCGAAGAACCACAGGATGTGCTGGTAGAGCACCGGGTCGCCGCCGCCCGCGGGATCGAAGAAGGTGGTCCCGAAGTTGCGGTCGGTCAGCAGCATGGTGATTGCACCGGCCAGGACCGGCAGCGCCAGCAGGATCAGCCAGGCGGTGACGAAGACCGACCAGGCGAAGAGCGGCACCTTGAAGAGGCTCATGCCCGGCGCGCGCATGTTCAGGAAGGTGGTGATCACGTTGATCGCGCCGAGGATCGAGGAGGCCCCCGAGACGTGCACGGCGAAGATCGCCAGGTCCATCGACAGGCCGCCTTCCCGCACCGAGAGCGGCGGGTAGAGCACCCAGCCAACGCCCGAGCCCAGCTGGCCGTTGCCGCCCGGCGAGAAGACCGAGCAGACCGCCAGCGTGGTGCCGGCCACGTAGAGCCAGTAGCTGAGGTTGTTCAGACGCGGAAACGCCATGTCCGGCGCGCCGATCTGCAGCGGCATGAAGTAGTTGCCGAAGCCGCCGAAGAGCGCCGGGATCACCACGAAGAACATCATCAGGATGCCGTGGCCGGTGATCATCACGTTCCAGAGGTGGCCGTTGGGCGTGCATTCGCCCGCGGCGGCAGGCAGGAGGCGGGCGCCTTCCATGCACATGTACTGCACGCCGGGCTCCATGAGCTCCATCCGCATGTAGACGGTGAAGGCGACGGAAATGAAGCCCGCCAGCGCGGCGGTCACGAGATAGAGGATCCCGATGTCCTTGTGGTTGGTGGACATGAACCACCGGGTGAAGAAGCCCCGGTTGTCTTCGTGTTCATGGCCGTGAATGGCGGCGTCTGCCATATAAGCCTCCTCAGCGTGACGGAATGGGGGGCGCGCGGCGCGCCCCCTTAATCGCGGGTCGTTTTAGGCAAATCGCTGCCGGGCGGCAATGACCGCTTTCGTCGCAGCGGGGATAAATTTGTCGCACGTTTGCCGCGCCTTTGTCCGGCGGGGGGCCCTTCAGCCCGCCCGCGTGACGCGTCCCTCGCCGGGCCGGAGCGGGCCGCCGGCCTCGGCGCCGGGATGGGTGGAGACCAGAAGCGCCCCCGCCAAGTCGATCTCGGCCGGGGTCGTGCCGGTGTTGAGCGCCACCTCGAGGCGCGTCTCGCCGAGCCGCCGGGTGTAGCGCAGGACCGCGCCCTCGGCCCGGACCTCCTCGAGGCTGCCGCGGGTCAGCGCCGGGGTCTCCTTGCGGAGCGCCAGGAGCGCCCGGGTGAAGGCCAGCATGCTGGCTTCGTCCTCCTCCTGGCGGGCGACGATGCGGGCCGCGCCGAGGTCCATCGGCAGCCAGGGTTCGACCGTCGAGAAGCCGCCGAAGGGGGCCTCTTCCCAGGCGATGGGCGTGCGCACCGGGTCGCGGCCAAGTCCCTGGCCGGGCACGTTTTTCTCCCAGGGATCCTGGACGCGATCGGGCGGGATCGCGACGTTCTCCATGCCCAGCTCGTCGCCCTGGTAGATCGTCGGCGTGCCGCGCAGGGTCAGCAGCATCAGCATGGCGTTGCGGGCCTGGGCGGGGCCGACGCGGCTGGCGATCCGGGCCCGGTCATGGTTGCCAAGCACCCAGTTCGGCCAGGCGCCCTCGGGCAGGGCGGCCTCGTAATCGGCGATCAGTCCCGCGAGGGTCTCGGCCTCCCAGGGCGCCTCGATCAGGAGGAAGTTGAAGGGCTGCTGGAAGGCGTCGAGCGCATCTCCGTAGTATTTCATCACCTGTGGGATCTCGCCGTAGGCCTCGCCCACGAGAAGCCGCGGCGGGTCGTATTCCTCGGCCACGGCGCGCATCTCGCGGGCGATCTCGAAGATCACCGGCAGGTGCTTGGTGTTGGTGCCGAGATGCGAGCGCGCGGGGCCCATGCTCTCGACCCACTCGGGGTTGGGCGGGTTGTCGCCCGCCTCGGGGTCGGGGGCCATGTTCTCGACCGCGTCGACCCGGAAGCCGTCGACGCCGCGGTCGAACCAGACGCGCATCACGTCGTACATGGCCGCCCGCAGCTCGGGGTTGCGCCAGTTGAGCGAGGGCTGCTCGGTCAGGAAGATATGCAGGTAATACTGGCCCGTGGCCTCGTCGAGCGTCCAGGCGGGGCCGGCGAACTCGCTGATCCAGTTGGTCGGCGGGCCGCCGTCCGGGCCCGGGTCGCGCCAGACGTACCAGTCGCGCTTGGGGCTGTCCTTGGAGGCGCGGGCCTCCTGGAACCAGGGGTGCTGGTCCGAGGTGTGGCTCGGCACGAAATCGAGAAGCACCTTCATGCCGCGGGCGTGGGCGGCGGCGGTCAGGCTCTCAAAGTCCTCGAGCGTGCCGAAGGTCGGGTCGATCCCGGTGTAATCCGAGACGTCATAGCCCGCGTCCTTCATCGGCGAGGGGAAGATCGGCGAGATCCAGATCGCGTCGATCCCGAGCCTTTCGAGGTAGTCGAGCCGGGATTCGATGCCCTTGAGATCGCCCACGCCGGTGCCGGTCGTGTCCTGGAAGGAGCGGGGGTAGATCTGGTAGATGACGCCGTCTTTCCACCATTCACGCATGATGCCTGTCCTCTGGTCGGTCTTGGGGTCGCACTGTGATTGGCCGCGAAACTGGCGAGATGTGACGGAAGATCAAGCGGGGATCCGGGGGAGAGGGCGGATTTTTGGTGGTGGAAGGGGAGGGCGCTGGGTTTGCGGGCGGTTTTTTGGGTGGGGGGTGGGGGTGAGGGCAGCGAGGCCGGGCAAGCTCTGTCGCTCCATTTCGCTGAAGAAATGGCGACGAACAGGCATTCCGCGCAGGGGTCCGCAGTTCCATTCAGGGGGCCGCAGTTCCATTGGCGTGCCCGAGACAAGTGCAGACTCTTTCTGCATGTCCAACTCAAGCGAGCCTGCGGAACTGAACCGCAGCCCCCGCAACCGGCCCCGCCTGCCACCCCTCACAGCAGAGGGCGCGCGCCGGACCGGGGGCCGGCGCTGCTGACCTCTGAGCTCAGCACTTTATACTAACAAGGTCATTGTTCACTGAGAGCTAAGCACGCCACCCCAAGGAGCGCCGGCCCAAGGGGCCGGTCCGGCGCGCGCCCGGCACCTTCGGTGCTATTCGGGCGCAAGAGAGCGCTTTGGCCCAAACGCGACACCTGCGGTGCTGTTCGGGCGCAAGAGGCGCGGGGTGTCTTGCGGTGGGAGGAAGCCCAGACTGGGCTTGCTGGTGCCTTGCACTTTCAGTGAGGTCTGGGCGGAAGACGGGCCGGGCAGGGACGGATTGATTTCGCGACGAGGTGCGTGCGCCGGATGGATCGGAACAGGCGATCAGGCTGGGGCAATTGTCCGAGGTTTGTAACAGCGGGGCGTCGACCTTCTCAGCAGAACCCGACCGCAACCAGCCCCTCCAGCCAACCCCCCGCTCAAACCTCCCCGAACACCTCCTCGAAACTCTTCCGAAGCGCCACGTCCACATCCGCCATGCTCACCGGCAGGCCGAGATCCACCAGGCTCGTCACCCCGTAGTCCGTGATCCCGCAGGGCACGATGCCCTCGAAGTGCTCCAGCTCCGGCTCCACGTTGATCGACAGGCCGTGGAAGCTGACCCAGCGGCGCAGGCGGATGCCGATCGCGGCGATCTTGTCCTCGGCGAGGCGCCCGTCCGCGAGCCGCGGCTTCTCGGGGCGTTCGATCCAGACCCCGACGCGGCCCTCGCGGATATGGCCGGTCAGCCCAAACTCGCCCAAAGCGCCGATCACCCAGGCCTCGAGCTCGGCCACGAAGCGGCGCACGTCGCGACCCCGGCGCCCGACGTCGAGCATCACATAGGCGACCCGCTGCCCCGGCCCGTGGTAGGTATATTGCCCGCCGCGCTTGCTGGCGTGCACCGGAAACCGCTCGGGCTCGCGCAGGTCCTCGATCCGCGCCGAGGTCCCGGCGGTGTAGAGCGGCGGATGTTCGACCAGCCAGACCAGCTCTTCGGCTGTGCCCGCGGCGATCGCCTCGGCGCGGGCCTCCATGAAGGCCACGGCCTCCTCGTAGCCGGTCAGCCCCTCGCTGATGCGCCATTCGACCATGTCTCGCGCCCCTTCCTCGTGCCGGGCCCGTCGCCCCTGCTGCCTCCCTTAGCGCCAAGCGGCGGCGGGTGGAACCCGGGCGGCCCCGGCCCGGTTGAGGCGAGGATGACAGGAAGGCCGCGCCGATGACCGGGACCCACAGCAACACCCACCGCATCGCGGTGCTTCTGAACCGGGCCTCGGGCGCCGAGGACAAGGGCGACGTCGAGGCCCGCCTCAAAAAGGCCTTCGCCCCGCATGGCGACCTCTTCGCGCTGTTTGCCTTCGACAAGGGCAGCGAGCTGATCCCCGAGTGCCGCCGCGCCATGCGCGAGGGCTTCGGCACCGTGGTGGCCGCGGGCGGCGATGGCACGATCTCGGGCGTCGCGCAGGAGCTGGCGGGCTCCGACCACCACCTCGGCATCATCCCCCAGGGCACCTTCAACTTCGTCGCCCGCGGGCTCGGCATCCCCGAGGACCTCGAAGAGGCCGTGGCGCTTCTGGCCCGGGGCACAACGCGGCCCTTTCCGCTGGGTGATCTCAACGGGCATCTCTTCGTGAACAACGCCTCGCTCGGGGTCTACCCGCAGGTCCTGAAGGAGCGCGAGGGCACCTACCGCCGCTGGGGCCGCTCGCGGCTGGCGGCGCATTGGTCGGTGCTCGTCACCTTCCTGACCTTCCGCCGCCCCCTGCGCATGCGGGTCTCGATCGGCGGCAAGGAGGTGCGCCGGCGCACGCCCCTGGCCTTTATCGGCCGCTCGGCCTTCCAGCTCGAGCACTACGGGCTCGAAGGCGCCGAGGCGGTGCGGGACGGCGCCTTCGCGCTCTATCTCGCGCCCGAGAGCACCCGCTGGCAGCTGCTCATGCGGGCGCTCCGGCTGGCCTCCAAGGGCATGGTGCTGAATCGCGACTTCGAGCTTTTCACCGGCACCGACATCGAGATTTCCACCGGCAGCAGCGCACGCTCGGTCGCCATGGACGGTGAGCGGCGGCGGATCACCGGGCCCTTCCGCTTCACCATGCGCCCCGACGCGCTGCGCGTGGTGGCCCCCGATCCCGCCGAGGCCACCGGCGACAGCGCAGGGCAGGCCAGCGATCCGGCCCCCGGGGGAGGCGGCAGCGGGAGCGCCGCGGCGTGACCCGGCTCGTGCATATCTCCGACCTGCACTTCGGGCGCGACCGGCCCGAGCTTCTGCGCCCGCTCCTCGAGGCCATCGACCGCGCCGGGCCGGACCTCGTCTGCGTCTCGGGCGATCTGACCCAGCGCGCGCGCCCCGGCCAGTTTCGCGCCGCGCGGCGCTTTCTCGACCTCCTGCCGATGCCCTGGATCGCGGTGCCCGGCAATCACGACACGCCGCTCGACAATCCGCTTTTGCGCTTCGCCCGGCCCTGGAGCCGCTGGCGGCGCTATCTCTCGCGGCAGACCGAACCGGAATGGCGCGGGGCCGACTGCGTGGTGGCGGGGCTGAACACCGCCGACCCCAAGGCTTGGCAGCGCGGGCGGCTCGCCGGGCGCGGGTTGTCGCGGATCCGCGGCGCGCTCTCCGAGGCGCGCGAGACGGGGCGCACGGGGCTGGTGATGATGCACCATCCGCCCGAGCAGCTGGAAGGCGACCGCAAGCGCCCGATGAAGGGCGCGCGGCGCGGGCTGCACCGGCTCTCGGAGATGGGCGCCGACGTGGTGCTCTGCGGGCACCTGCACGTCTGGCGCGCGCGGCCCGCGCGGCAAAGCGCGGGGCTCTTGATTCTGCAGGTCGGCACCGGGCTGTCGACCCGGGGGCGGGGCGAGCCCAATGATTTCAACGTCATGGACATCGACGCCGAAGGTCTCGCGCTCGACCGCTACGGCGCGGGCGCGCGGGAGACCGGCTTCACCCGGCTTTCGGCGCATCGATTCCGCAAGGAAAACGGCCTCTGGCAAAGCCTCTGAGCCGCGGATTTCGCCCGGGCGAAAAAATCGCGCGGGCCCCCCTTCACAAGCTGGAATCGCTCGTCTATACGCCCCGCTACCAAGTCACAGACAGTGCGGTCGTGGCGGAATTGGTAGACGCGCAGCGTTGAGGTCGCTGTGGGGTAAAACCCGTGGAAGTTCGAGTCTTCTCGACCGCACCATTTTCTCTCCGAAGAAAACTGACACCCGCGATGCGGCCCCCCGGAGACGGCGGGCCGTTCTGCGTTTCGGGCAAGTGTTGCGGGGCGCTGGCGCCTCCGTTCGCGGGCTCTCTAGCCCCCTAGGGATCAGCCCTGCGCGCGGCGCGCCGAAGGCAGCGCCGCGTCGGTATTGGCCGCGGCCTGCCGGTGCACCTCGTCGAGAAACCAGCCCACGAGCGCCTCGCGCCCGAACCGGGTCTCGCAGAGGCCCAGCAGGTCTTCGCGGTTCTCCAGAAAGGCCCAAAGCTCGAAGGCGGCATATTCCGTCCGGTCGGGCAGGCGGCCCATGTCGTCGAAGGCGAAATCGGACAGATCCAGGTACCAGTCACGGACCAGCGCGCGGATCTGCTCTTCCTCGTCGGTCATGGCCTGCTCCATTTCCGGTATATCGCTTTTGCATTATCGCAAGACGGCCCGAATCGCAAAGACTTCCGCCGCCTGGGACGGCGATTCGACGCAAGGCTTGCCGTGCTGTGGCGCTGTTGCTAGGCGCAGAGGATCGGCAGGGCGCAGGCCCCCAAGGAGACCCCATGCGCGCAGCGATCGGCACCAGCGACTACCATGTCCCCGGCGAGACCTTCATCAACCGCCATATCGCCCATCTCTTCGGCGGCGACACCTGCGTGATCGCCGGGCGCTGGGACGGCGCCAACCCCTACGACAAGCCGGTCTTCGAGCGCCGCGCGCGGATGGCGGCGGGCGACCTCGCGCAGATGCCCTTCTGGACCGGCTGGAACCGGCTGCGCCACAAGACCACGCGGCTGCCCTTCGGGGCGCAGAAGCGCGCGCTGGCGCAGTTCCTGCGCGACCAGAAGGTCGAGGTGATCCTGGCCGAGTTCGGCACCCAGGCACTGGCGCTGGCGCCCCTGGCCAACGAGATGGGCCTGCCGATCTTTTCCTATTTTCGGGGCACCGATGCTTCGAAGGCGCTCAGGCCCGCGCGGATGCAGGCGGCCTACCGGCTGATGATGCCGCGGCTTGCGGGGGTGATCTCGGTCAGCCAGTTCCTGCTCGACAACCTTGCGGCCCATGGGGTGAGGCACCCCAACGCCCATGTGATCCCCTCGGGCGTCGACGTGCGGCGCTTCACGCCGGGCGAGGTGCGGCCGCTCTCCTGCCTGGCGGTCGGGCGTTTCGTCGAGAAGAAGGCGCCGCTCACCACCCTGCAGAGCTTCGCCGAGGCGACGCGCGATCTGCCCGAGGCGCGGCTCGATTTCGTCGGCGACGGGCCGCTCTACCAGGCCGCCCGGGACGAGGCCGCGCGGCTCGGCGTGAGCGGCCAGGTCACCTTCCACGGCGCGCAACCGCATGAGTTTGTCCGTCAGAAACTCTCGGAGACCGAGTTCTTCCTGCAGCATTCCGTGACCGCCGCCGACGGCAATACCGAAGGGCTGCCCACCGCCATCCAGGAGGCCATGGCGGCGGGCTGCATCACCGTCTCGACCCGCCACGCCGGCATCCCCGAGGCGATCGACGAGGGCGAGACCGGCTTCCTGGTCGAGGAACACGACGCCGAGGGCTTCACCCGCGCCATGGCCCGCGCCTTCACCGCGCCCGACCGGGCGGAAATGGCGGCAAGGGCCCGCGCCGTGGCCGAGGCGCGCTTCGACAACGACCGGCTTCTGGCCAAGCTCGAGACGACGATCCGCGACACGCTTGCGGCGGGGCCGGGCTTCACAGCGCCCCGCACCCCGGGCTAAGCACCGAGGGAGCGACAGAAGGCGCGGCTCCATGCTGATCTACCGGATTCTCATCACGCTTTTCGCGGCGGTCGTGCTGACCCGCGCGGCGCTGCGCCAGGGGCGCGCGGCGCTGGCGGCGCGGCTCGGGCGCGGCGGTCCGCGCGACGGGGCGCGGCGGATCTGGCTGCACGCGGCCTCGAACGGAGAGCTTTCCTCGGTCCGCCCGGTGATCCGCGCGCTGGGGCAGGCGCGGCCCGACCTGGGGCTGGTGGTGACCTGCAATTCCGACAGCGGCGTGGCGCTGGCGCGCGAGATGGGGCTCGAGGCGCGGCTGGCGCCGGTGGACCTGGTCAGCACCACCCGCGCCTTCCTGAAGGGCTGGGGCGTGGTGGCGCATCTGGCGCTCGAATCCGAGCTCTGGCCGAACCGCGTCCTGCTGACCCCCGGACCGGTCCTCGTGCTGGGCGGGCGGATGAGCGCCAAGACCGCCGAGAACTGGGCGCGGCTGCCGAAGCTCGCCGCGCGGCTCCTCGGGCGCATCGCCTTTCTCTCGGCGCAGGACCGCGCCTCGCGCGACCGCTTCCTGTCGCTGGGCCTGCCCGAGGCGGCGGCGGGCCCGGTGACCGAGCTGAAGGCGCTCTACGACCCGCCCGCCGAGGGCCCGCCCGATCCCGCGCTCGAGGCGGCCTATCCACGCGGGCGGACCTGGCTTGCCGCCTCGACCCACAAGGGCGAGGAGGAGGCCGTGATCGCCGCCCACCTCGAGGCGCGGAAATCCGAGCCGGGGCTGCGGTTGATCCTGGCGCTGCGCCACCCGCATCGGGCGGGCGAGGTGGCGGCGCTTCTGCGCGCGGCGGGGCTTGATTACGCGCTGCGCTCGCGCGGAGATGCGCCGGCCGAGGTGCTCCTGGTCGACACCCTGGGCGAGATGCCGCGCTGGTATCGGCTGGCCGGCCGGGTCTTCATCGGCGGCACGCTGACCGACCGGGGCGGCCACACGCCCTTCGAGCCCGCCTGGTTCGGCGCGGCGCTCCTGCACGGGCCCGACGTGGCCAATTTCGCCCGGCCCTTCGCGCGGCTCCTCTCCGAGGCCGCCGCCGTCGAGGTCGAGGAGGCCGAGGACCTCGCCCAGGCGCTGACCGCCCTGGCCGACCCCGAGGACCAGGCCCGCGCCGGCGAGGCCGCCCGCAGCGCCCTGCGCCCCGAGGAGGACCTCGAGCGGCTGATGGCGCGGATCACGGCGGTTTTGCCGCGGTAACGCGGCGGGGAGGGCGTCTTGATCAAAGGCCCCTCCGCAATAAATATTACAGTATAAACGCTTACGGGCAGCAGGATGATCAACTACACCCTGAAATGCGCCGAGGGACACAGCTTCGACAGCTGGTTCGCCTCGGCCAAGGCCTTCGACGCCCTGGCGGCGCAGGGCCATGTGGTTTGCGCGGTCTGCGGCTCCGAACAGGTGGAAAAGGCGCTCATGGCGCCCGCGCTCTCGAAGTCCGAGGCGCGCGGCACGCCCGAGCCGCAGCCCAAGCGCGCGCTTTCCGAGCCGCGGTCGCAGGCCGAGAAGGCGCTGGCCGCGCTCAAGGCGCATGTGGAGAAGAACCACGATTACGTCGGGCGCGACTTCGTGCGCGAGGCCCGCGCGATCCACGACGGCGAGAAGCCGCAGCGCCCGATCTGGGGCGAGGCCCGCGCCGAGGAGGCCCGCCGCCTGGTCGAGGACGGGGTGCAGGTGGCGCCGCTGCCCTTCACACCCAGCCGCAAAAGCAACTGAGGCCCATATGACGCGCATCCTGGTAACCGGTTCAAATCGTGGAATCGGATCGGCTCTCTGTGCCGAATTCACCGACCGAGGCGCCGAGGTCCTGGCCACCGCGAGGGGATCGGGCGGGCAGATCGGCCTCGACGTGACCGATCCGGTCTCGGTCCGCGACGTCGCCGCCCGGCTCGAGGGCGAAGAGCTCGACGTCCTGGTCTGCAACGCCGGCATCTACCCCGACAAGGGCGAGGACCTGGCCGAGGGCTACCCCCGCGAGATGTGGGAGGACGCCTTCGCCACCAATGTCTTCGGCGTCTTCCAGAGCGTGCAGGCCTTCCTGCCGGCGCTGCGCCGCGCCAAGGCGGGGAGGGTGGCGATCATCTCCTCGCAGATGGGCTCGTCGGAGCGGGCGCCCGGCGGCAGCTACATCTACCGCGCCAGCAAGGCGGCGGCGGTGAACCTCGGGCGGAACCTCGCCGCCGACCTGCAGGAGGAAGGCGTGGCCGTCGGCATCTACCACCCCGGATGGGTCCGCACCGACATGGGCGGCGAGACCGCCGAGATCTCCGTGGAGGACAGCGCGCGGGGGCTCGCCGACCGCATCGACGGGCTCTCCCTCGACACCACCGGCCGGTTCGAGACCTGGGACGGTCGGCTGCATCCTTTCTGATGCTGCCCGAAGCGCCCGAGGACTTCCCCAAGGCCTTCGCCCAAGCCTGGGCCAGCCGCGAGGGCGCGGAGATCGGCGCGCTGTTTGCCCATGACGCGGAGTTCGTGAACGTCGTGGGCCTTTGGTGGCACGACCGGGAGGCCATCGCCCGGGCGCATGACTACGCGCTGAAAAGCTTCTTCGCCGAGACCACGCTCAGCGCCGGGGCGACCCGGGTGCGCGCGCTCGGCCCCGATCACGCGCTGGTGCAGTGCCGCTTCCGGCTGACCGGACAGACCGCGCCCGACGGCAGCCCGGCGGGGCCGCGTGCCACGATCCTCAGTTTCGTGCTCGAACGCCGCGAAGAGGGCTGGATCGCCCTGGCCGCCCAAAACACCGACATCGCCCCCGGCGCCGAGACCCATGTGAACCGCGACGGGCTCGGGGCTGTCGACTACCGCACATCAGGTTGAGGCGCAGGCCATCGCGCTCTCTTGCGCGGCTTATCCCCCGCGATTACACCGCCGGACGAATCGACCACCGGGAGCCCTCCATGCCCGTTCTCGTGATGAAGTTCGGCGGCACCTCCGTCGCCACCCCCGACCGCATCCGCCGCGCCGCCAAGCGCGTCGGCGTGGAGGTCGCCAAGGGCTATGACGTCATCGTCATCGTCTCGGCCATGGCCGGAGAGACCAACAAGCTCGTGGGCTACGTCAACGAGACCTCGCCCTTCTACGACGCGCGCGAATATGACGCCGTGGTCAGCTCGGGCGAGGCGGTGACCGCGGGCCTCATGGCGCTGACGCTGCAGGAGATGGACGTGCCCGCGCGCTCCTGGCAGGGCTGGCAGGTGCCGCTCAAGACCACCTCGGCGCATGGCGCGGCGCGGATCGAGGAGATCCCGACCGACAATATTACCGCCAAGTTCGGCGAGGGCATGCGCGTGGCCGTGGTCGCGGGCTTCCAGGGCGTCAGCCCCGAGGGCCGGATCACCACGCTGGGCCGGGGCGGCTCGGACACCACCGCGGTGGCCTTCGCCGCCGCCTTCGGGGCCGAGCGCTGCGACATCTACACCGACGTCGACGGGGTCTATACCACCGATCCGCGGATCTGCGAGAAGGCCCGCAAGCTCGACCGCATCGCCTTCGAGGAGATGCTGGAGCTGGCCTCGCTCGGCGCCAAGGTGCTGCAGACCCGCTCGGTCGAGCTGGCGATGCGCTACAATGTGAAGCTCAGGGTGCTCTCGAGCTTCGAGGAACAGTCCGACGAGGCGGGGACCCTCGTTTGTCCGGAGGAATTGATCATGGAAAGCAAGGTCGTCTCGGGTGTCGCCTATTCCCGCGAGGAGGCGAAGGTCACGCTGGTCACCATCGCCGATGTGCCCGGCATCGCGGCCTCGATCTTCGGCACGCTGGCCGATGCCGGGGTGAACGTCGACATGATCGTGCAGAACGTCTCCGAGACCGGCTACCAGGGGCTGAAGGAAGGCGTGACCGACATGACCTTCTCCTGCCCGAACGACCAGCTCGCCCGCGCCGAGAAGGCGCTGGAGGCGGCGCGCAGCGAAGGCCGGATCACCTTCGAGCGGCTGGAGACCGAAACCGAGGTCGCCAAGGTCTCGGTGGTGGGCATCGGCATGCGCAGCCACGCCGGCGTGGCCGCCAAGATGTTTGAGACGCTGGCCCAGGAAGGCATCAACATCAAGGTCATCGGTACCTCCGAGATCAAGATCTCGGTGCTGGTCGAGCGCAAGTACATGGAGCTTGCCGTGCAGGCCCTGCACGACGCCTTCGAGCTGGCTGAGGCCTGACGCCCAAAGACAGGGCAGGGCGGGGCGACCCGCTCGCCTTACGCGGGAGTCCCCTTTTCCTTTCCGCGCCGCATGCCCTATGAGTGGTGGGCGGATTTTTCTTCATGGGTTTATGACATGCCAGATCGCGGGGTCGGAGAAAGCGAGAGCCGGAAGCTCCTGCGCCGTCTGCGCGATACCATGGCCGAAGAGGCGGCGGGCCAGGCGCGGCTCGACAAGATCACCCATCTGACCGCCGATTCCATGGGGACCGAGGTCTGCTCGATCTACCTCTTCCGCGACGAGGTCACGCTGGAGCTCTGCGCGACCGAGGGCCTGAAGGAGGCTGCGGTCCACCAAACGAGGATGAAGCTCGGCGAGGGCCTCGTGGGCCGGGTCGCCAAGGCCGGCAAGGTGGTCAACACCGCCGATGCGCCCGCCGCGCGCGGCTTCCGCTACATGCCCGAGACCGGCGAGGAGATCTATTCCTCCTTCCTCGGCGTGCCGATTCAACGGCTGGGCGAGAAGCTCGGCGTGCTCGTGGTGCAGTCCCGCACCGCGCGGGAGTTCACCTCGGACGAGGTCTATGCCCTCGAGGTGGTCGCCATGGTGCTGGCCGAGATGGCCGAGCTGGGCGCCTTCGTGGGCGAGGGCGCGGCGCTGGCCGCCCGGCACACCGAGCCGCGGCTGATGCGCGGCACCATGGGCCAGGAGGGCGCCGCCGAGGGCCATGTCTGGCTGCACGAGCCCCGCGTGGTGGTCACCAACCTTGTCGCCGACGATCCCACCAAGGAACGCGCCCGGCTCGAGGAGGCGGTGCAATCCCTGCAGGTCTCGGTCGATGACCTCTTGGCCTCGGCGGTCGATCCCGAACAGCGCGCGGTGCTGGAAGCCTACCGGATGTTCGCCGCCTCCAAGGGCTGGATGCGCCGCATGGAAGAGGACATCGACCGCGGCCTCTCGGCGGAATCGGCGGTGGAGAAGCAGCAGTCTCTGGCCCGCGCGCGGCTGGCGCAGGCGCCCGATCCCTACCTGCGCGAGCGGCTGCAGGACCTCGACGACCTGTCGAACCGGCTTTTGCGCATCCTGACCGGGCAGGGCAACGAGACCGGCGCCGAGATGCCCGCCGACCCGATCCTGGTGGCGCGCAACATCGGCCCCGGCGAGCTTCTGGAATACGGCCGCGCGCTCAAGGGCATCGTCCTCGAGGAGGGCTCGGTCGGCAGCCATGCCGCCATCGTCGCCCGGGCCCTGGCGATCCCGCTGGTGATCCATGCCGGCGGCGTCACCACCGAGGCGCTGAACGGCGATCACATCATGGTCGACGGCGACCAGGGGCTGGTGCACCTGCGCCCCGACGACACCGTGGTCGGCGCCTTCCGCGACAAGATGGCGATGCAGGCCAAGGCGCTGGAGCGCTACGCCTCGATCCGCGACACGCCCTGCGTGGCGGCCTGCGGCACCCGGGTGCATCTGAACATGAACGCGGGCCTCATGGCCGATCTGCCGAGCCTCGAGGGCTCGGGCGCCGAGGGCGTGGGCCTCTTCCGCACCGAACTGCAATTCCTGGTCCGCAACCAGATGCCGAAGCGCACCGAGCTCGCCGCGCTTTACGCCCGGGTGCTCGACGCGGCCAAGGGCAAGCGGGTGAACTTCCGCACCCTCGACATCGGCTCGGACAAGGTGCTGCCCTACATGAAGCCCAACGACGAGCCGAACCCGGCGCTGGGCTGGCGGGCGATCCGGGTCGGGCTCGACCGGCCCGGGGTGATGCGGATGCAGCTGCAGGCGCTTCTGCGCGCCGCGGACGGGCGGCCGCTGACGGTGATGTTCCCCTTCATCGCGCAGTTCGACGAGTTCCGCGCCGGTCGGGCCGAGATGGACAAGGCCATCGCCCGCGAGCGGCGCTTGGGCCATCCGATCCCCGAGCACATCGAGGTCGGCGCCATGCTCGAGACCCCGAGCCTGGCTTACGCGCCGCGCAAGTTCTTCGAGGAGGTGGATTTCCTCTCGATCGGGGGCAACGATCTCAAGCAGTTCTTCTTTGCCGCCGACCGCGAGAACGAGCGGGTGCGGCGGCGCTACGACACGCTGAACACCTCCTTCCTGACCTTCGTCGAGGGCATCGTGACGCGCTGCCGCGAGATCGGCACGCCGCTGTCCTTCTGCGGCGAGGACGCCGGCCGGCCGATCGAGGCGCTCTGCCTCGCCGCCATCGGGGTCGAGACCCTGTCGATGCGCCCGGCTTCCATCGGGCCGGTGAAGCACCTGATGATGCGGGTGGACCTGAAGGCGCTGAAATCCGTGATCGACGATGCCCGCGACGGCGGCGCGCAGAGCGTGCGCCCGGCGGTGATGGAGCACCTGCGGGAGTTGGATTAGGGCGGGGCGGGGCTGTCCTGCCCGACATTTGTTCCCTCGCGCACCTTTTTGCGCCGGAACAGCATCGAAGATGCCGGGCGCGCTTCGGTTCGAAACGCCGCGCTGCACCCGGCGATCCCCCTTGCGCCCGAATAGCATCGAAGATGCCGGGCGCGCTTCGGTTCGAGACGCCGCGCGGCCCCCTGCGATGCCCCTTGCGCCCGAATGACACCGAAGGTGCCGGGCGCGCCTCGGGTCGAGACGCCGCGCGGGCCCCGGCGATCCTCCTTGCGCCCGAACAGCATCGAAGATGCCGGGCGCGCGCCGGACCGGCCCCTTGGGCCGGCGCTCCTTGGGATGGCGTGCTTAGTTCAAAGCCAGTCCTGACCTTGCTGGGATAAAGTGCCTTGCTCAGAGGTCGGCAGCGCCGGCCCCCGGTCCGGCGCGCGCCCTCTGGCGGGGCGTGTTGTTGGGGTGGTGAGGGTGGCGCGATTTGATGCGGGGGCACTTCGATAGAGCGGGAGGAAGGATTTTTGAGGTTGGGGTTTGTGCGGTCAGGAAGTGGTGCATTTCGGGGGCAGAGCGGGTCGTAGTGGCGGCACTGAGCTCGCTTCAAGTTTGAGGTGTAAGGTGCTGGAAAGGTTGTGTAAGCCGCCGCGCCAACACCTCGCACCAATACTCCCGCTCACGCCCCCTCCACCCCCCACCTCCCACGCCAAACTATATCCGCCATGCACCCACCGCATGGCGGCATTCGCGGGAAAACCTCTCTCGGCGGTTTCCCGCGCGGCGGAAATGGTCTAAACGCGCGCCTTTCGCTGCAGATGTTCCGAACCGCACGAGGCTCCGATGACCCGCGCTCTCCTGGCCCGCTTCGCCGATACGCTCACCTCCACCGAGCTTCACTACAAGCCCATCGCGCAGGCCTCTGCCGGTCAGCTCAAGACCGAGATCCTCTCGGGTCTGACCGTGGCGCTGGCGCTGGTGCCCGAGGCGGTTGCCTTCGCCTTCGTCGCCGGCGTGCACCCGCTGGTGGGCCTCTACGCGGCCTTCCTCGTGGGCCTCGTGACCGCGCTGATCGGCGGCAGGCCGGGCATGATCTCGGGCGCGACCGGCGCGCTGGCGGTGGTCATGGTGGCGCTCGTCGCCCAGCACGGGGTGGAATATCTCTTCGCCACCGTGGTCCTGATGGGCATCATCCAGGTCACGGCGGGGGCGCTCGGTTGGGGCAAGTTCATCCGGCTGGTGCCGCATCCGGTGATGCTGGGCTTCGTGAACGGGCTCGCCATCGTGATCTTCCTCGCGCAGCTCTCGCAGTTCCAGGTGCCCGGCACCGCGGAGGTCTCGGGCCATGGTGCCTCGGGCGGGGCCTGGCTGCCGATGACGCAGATGGTGCCGATGCTGGGGCTCGTGGCGCTGACCATGGGCATCATCTGGGGCCTGCCGAAGATCAGCCGCGTGGTGCCCGCGCCGCTTGCCGGCATCGCGGTCACCGCGGCCATCGTGATCGGTTTCGGCATCGATGTGCCGCGGGTCGGTGACCTGGCCTCGATCCAGGGCGGGCTGCCGAGCTTCCACATCCCCGCGGTGCCGCTGACCCTCGAGACCTTCGAGATCATCCTGCCCTACGCGGTGATCCTGGCTGCCATCGGCCTGATCGAGAGCCTCCTGACCCTGAACCTCGTGGGCGAGATGACCGGCCAGAAGGGCGGCGCCAGCCAGGAGTGCATCGCCCAGGGCGCGGCCAACACGCTGACCGGCTTCTTCGGCGGCATGGGCGGCTGCGCGATGATCGGCCAGTCGATGATCAACGTGAAATCCGGCGGCCGGACCCGCATCGCGGGCGTCGCTGCGGCGCTGTTCCTGCTGGTCTTCATCCTCTTCGCCGCGCCGCTGATCGAGCTCATCCCGCTGGCGGCACTGGTGGGCGTGATGTTCATGGTGGTGATCGGCACCTTCGCCTGGAACTCGCTGAAGATCCTGACCCGGGTGCCCAAGATGGACGCCTTCGTGATCCTGCTGGTGACCGTGGTCACCGTGCTCGAGGACCTCGCGGTGGCGGTGGTCGTCGGCGTGATCGCCTCGGCGCTCGAATACGCCTGGACCAATGCCCGGCGCATCCACGCCAAGAGCTACGACACCCCCGAGGGCGCCAAGGTCTACCAGGTGCAGGGCCCGCTCTTCTTCGGCTCCGCCGAGGGCTTCATCGAGCTCTTCGACACCGAGAAGGACCCCAGCCTTGTGATCGTCGATTTCGCCGAGAGCCGGGTGGCCGACCAGTCCGCGCTGCAGGCCATCGAGGCCGTCGCGGGCAAATACGAGGCCCTGGGCAAGCGGATCGAGCTGCGGCACCTCTCGCGCGACTGCCGCTGGCTGTTGAAGCGCTCGGGCCACCTGATCGTGCCGGCGGAGGACGACCCCGACTACGGCATCGCCGCGCATTACGGCGTGCGGACGGGGATCATCGGGGGGCACTGAGGGCTTCCGGTTGGCGCGGGAGGCAAAGCCCGCGCCTTCTTGCGCCCGAACGGCACCGAAGGTGCCGGGCGCGCGCCGGCCCGGCCCGATGGGCCGGCGCTCCTATGGGTGGCGCGCTTAGATCGTCTCTCGTCCTGACCTTGCTGGGATAAAGCACGCAGCTCAGAGGACAGCAGCGCCGGCCCCCGGTCCGGCGCGCGCCCTCTGGTGCGAGGGGTGTGAGGGGCGCGCGGCAAAAACCTAGGTCTCTGCCCCACGCCCCTCATCCTCACCCGTTCGCCTCCGCCACCCGCTCCAGCGCGGCCACGTCGCCCGCGGTCAGCGCAGGCAGGGCTTTAGCGATGCGCGCGGCGGGCCAGTCCCACCAGGCCAGGCGGTTGAGCGTGGCGACCTCACCCTCGGAGTAGCGCATCCGCACCACCCGCGCGGGGTTGCCGGTCACCACCGCGTAGTCGGGCACCTCCCCCCGGACCACCGCGCCCGCGCCGACGAAGACGCCGTTGCCGATCCGCGCGCCGGGGCAGACGAGCGCGCCGTAGCCGAGCCAGACGTCATGGCCGACCTCGGTGTCCCGGCGGTCGGGCGCATAGCCGTGCATGGCCTCGGGGTCGAAGACCTGGAAGGGAAAGCTCGAGAGCGCCCGGGTCTCGTGGTTGGCCGAGGCGCCGACGAAGCGCACCCCGTGGGCGATCTGGCAGAACCGGCCGATCCGCAGATGCTCCTCGGCGAAATCGAAGAGATAAGGGGCGAGCCGCGAAGCCCAGCCGCCCTCGGGCGGCGGGTCGAAATCCGAGGCATAGGTGTAATCGCCGATCTCCATCCGGGGATGGTCGATCACCTGGTTCAGGAAGACGGTGCCCCGGTGCAGGGTGCCATCGGGCAGGGTGATGGGATGCGCGGCGCGCGGGTCGGGCAGACGGGCAGGCATGGAGAGCCTCCTTCGACGGAACAAAAACTCGGGTTCTCGATCAAAGGTGCTGGTCCATCGCTCCCTCCCTTACGTGCCCGCCCTTAGTGCCAGCTTTCGTGCGCGCCGTCGAGCCGCCTTATTCGCCGGGGCGCTTCAGCGAGAATTTCTCGCGCACCACGGTGTAGTCGCGGTAGCCCATGCGGCTCAGCGGGTTGAAGCGCAGGACGTCGAAGATCCCGTCGACCAGGCAGTCGTCGCGCAGGTGCACGCCGGTGACCTCGCCGAAGACGGCGAAATTGGCCTCGCCCGGCAGCTCGAGGATCTGCGTCAGCTTGCACTCGAGGTTCGCCGGCGCCGCGGCCACCCGGGAACAGGCGATGGTGTCGCATTCGGCCTTCTCGAGGCCCGCGAGCTCGAACTCGTCCTTTTCCTTGTCCCAGGGGCCCGAGGTCGTGTTCATCGCCTCGCGCAGGGCATATTCCACGATGTTCACGCAGAAGACCCCGGTGTCGCGGATATTGGCGACGCTGTCCTTGGTGTCGCCGCGGTCTGCCTTGGCCGAGGTCGAGGCGAACATCACCTGCGGCGGCACATAGGCGACCGCGTTGAAGAAGGAATAGGGCGCGAGGTTCTCCGAACCGTCCGAGGCACGGGTCGAGATCCAGCCGATGGGACGGGGGGTGACCACCGCGTTGAAGGGATTGTGGGGCAGGCCGTGGCCGTCTTCGGGGCGGTAGAACATGGAACCTCCTTGGCGTCGTCCGTGCCGCAGATAGAGCGCGTCGCGCCGCCGAGGGCAAGCCGCGCGGCAGGTTTGCCGCCCCTCGCGGGCCGTGCTAGGCGGGGCGTCGGTAGATCGGGCAGCTGGGGCGGACCTTGTACAGCCTCCGAGAGGAAGAACCGGGCGACTGGTGGGAAATCGAGGCGCTCTACGACCTGAGCTTCGCGCCCGGGCGGACGGCGCTGTCCTCCTATCGCCTGCGCGAGGACGTGGCGCCGGTCGCCACGCTCTGCCGCGTCGCGGTCTGGGAGGGCGGCGGCGCGATCGGCGGGGCGATCCGTTACTGGCCGGTGCGCGTGGGCGGGGCGGAGGTGCTGCTTCTGGGCCCCGTGGCCGTGCATCCCACCGCCCAGGGCGAGGGCATGGGCGGCGCGCTGATCCGCGACACCGTCGAGCGGGCCCGGGAGATCTGCCCCCGCGTGCTGCTGGTGGGCGATGCGCCCTACTACGGGCGGTTCGGCTTCGAACGTCTCGACGCGGTGCGGATGCCGCCGCCGACGAACCCCGACCGGGTGCTCGGCCTGGCGCTCGAGCCCGGCGCCTGGGACGGGGTCGCGGGCGAGGTGTCGAAGGCGGTGTGAGGGGGCTGGCTGGTCCCCGGTTCGAATGCTTGCACCGAGCCTGAAATTTGAGCGCTCTTCTTGCGCCCGAATAGCACCGAAGATGCCGGGCGCGCGCCGGACCGGCCCGATGGGCCGGCGCTCCTTGGGATGGCGCGCATAGCTATCCCCTAGTCCTGACCTTGCCGGGATAAAGCGCCTCGCTTGGAGGTCAGCAGCGCCGGCCCCCCGGTCCGGCGCGCGCCCTCTGGCGGTGCTTGTGGAGAGGGTCGAAGGCGCCTCTTCTGCGCAAGGTGAACCGCGCAGGCGGTTGCACAAAAGCCCTCGGGTCCACCCATCGCGCCTTGCGCCCGAACAGCATCGAAGATGCCGGGCGCGCGCCGGACCGGCCCGATGGGCCGGCGCTCCTTGGGGCGGTGTGCCTAGCTCAGTCCTAGCCCTGACCTTGCTGGGATAAAGCGCCTCGCTCAGAGGGCAGCAGCGCCGGCCCCCGGTCCGGTGCGCGCCCTCTGGCGGGGCTTGTGGAGAGGGGGGAGGGGGCGCCCTTTGGGGGCGGTGCCAGCGGTGCGGAGGGGAGGGAGCGCCCAAAGGTGCGAGGCTGGGGGCTAGTGGTGCCGGGCGGCGGCGGGGAGGGGCGCGTGAGCGGTCCTATGTCTGCGCGGCCTATGCCGTCCCGCCAAAAGAGCCTCACCCTCAACCCGCGCCTCCTCCCCCAACCCGCGCCTCACCGCTCAACCCCGCCCAGCCGCCTTGAAACCCCGCCCGACCGCGCCGATCTTTTGCCCATGACCACCACCGACCTCGTGCCCGCCGACCTCTCCGCCGATCTCGACGCGCTGGCGCGGCGGCACCGGCGCGCGGGCGGGGTGGGGCTGCAGCTCCTCAACATCCTCGGCAGCCTGGCCGAGAACCTGATCGAGCGCCTGCCGGACCGGGTGAAGGACCGGCTCGAAGGCGCCACCGAACGCGCGCTCGAGACCGCGCTGCAGGCGGCGGCGCGCTCGCGGACGCATCTGCCGGACCAGCAAGGCTGGCTCAACACCGCGCTGACCACCGCCATGGGGGCCGCGGGCGGCGCGGGCGGGCTGCCGACGGCGCTGGCGGAACTGCCGGTCACCACCACGGTGCTTCTGCGTGCGATCCAGGGCATCGCCACCGAACACGGCTTCGACCCCGACGCGCCCGAGATCCGCAAGGAGTGCCTCCTGGTTTTCGGCTCGGCAGGCCCGCTCGAGGCCGACGACGGCGCCGACATGGCCTTCCTCTCGGCCCGGGTCACGCTGACCGGCGCCACGGTGCACGGGATCATCGCCCGGGTCGCGCCGCGGCTCGCCACCGTGCTGGGCCAGAAGCTCGCCGCACAGACCGTGCCGGTGCTCGGCGCCGCGGCGGGGGCGGCCACCAACTACGCCTACACGAGCTACTACCAGGAAATGGCGCATGTGCATTTCGGGCTGAAGGCGCTTTCCGAGCGCAGCGGGCGCGACCGCGCCGAACTTGTGGGCGAATTGCGCCGGCGCATCGGCAGATAGGCCGCCCCCGGGCCCCGCCGTCCCGCGCCGGCATTGCCAAAGCGCGGGCAAGCTGCTTCCATGTGCCCGGCGTGTGCAGGGGGAGGCGCATTTGGTCGAACGGCTTGGAATCATTGGCGGATCGGGCGTCTACGAGATCGACGGCCTGGAAGATGCCGACTGGGTGCAGGTCGAGACCCCCTGGGGGCCGACCTCGGACCGGATCCTCACCGGCACGCTTCAGGGCCAGCCCATGGCCTTTCTGCCGCGCCACGGGCGGGGCCATGTGCATGCGCCGACCGATGTGCCCTACCGCGCCAATATCGACGCGCTGAAGCGGCTGGGGGTGACCGACCTCGTCTCGGTCTCGGCCTGCGGCTCCTTCCGCGAGGAAATGCGCCCGGGCGATTTCGTCGTGGTCGAGCAGTTCATCGACCGGACCTTCGCGCGGGTGAACTCCTTCTTCGGCTCGGGCTGCGTGGCGCATGTCTCCTTCGCCCATCCGACCTGCGCGCGGCTTTCCGCGGCCGCCGCCGGGGCCGCCCGCGCGGCGGGCGTCACCGTGCATGACGGCGGCACCTATCTCGCCATGGAGGGGCCGCAGTTCTCGACCTATGCCGAGAGCCGGCTCTACCGCGAGGCCTGGGGCGCCGATGTCATCGGCATGACCAATCTGCCCGAGGCCAAGCTCGCCCGTGAGGCCGAGATCTGCTACGCCTCGGTCGCCATGGTCACCGATTACGACTGCTGGCACCCCGGGCACGGAGCGGTCTCGGTCGCCGAGGTGGTCAAGGTGCTGAAGGCCAATGCCGCCAATGCCCGCGCGCTGGTCAAGGCGCTGCCGGGGCGGCTCTCTGAGCGGCCCGCGCCCTGTCCCGAGGGCTGCGACCATGCGCTCGACCACGCCATCCTGACCGCCCCCGAGGCCCGCGACCCCGCGCTTCTGGCCAAGCTCGACGCGGTGGCCGGGCGCGTGCTCTGAGCCCTTGAATTTTCCCTGACCCAGCGACCCTCGAAGAGGCCCGATCCCGATGACCAAGGTCGAAGACTACATCCGCACGATCGCGGATTTTCCCCATGAAGGCATCATGTTCCGCGATGTCACCACGCTGTTTGCCGACCCGCGCGGCTTTCGCATGGCGATCGACCAGCTCCTGCATCCCTATGCGGGGCTGCGCTTCGACAAGGTGGTGGGCCTCGAGGCGCGGGGCTTCATCCTCGGCGGCGCGGTGGCGCATCAGCTCTCGACCGGCTTCGTGCCGGTGCGCAAGAAGGGCAAACTGCCGGGGCGGGTGATCTCGGAGAGCTACACGCTGGAATACGGCGAGGCGGTGGTCGAAGTGCATGACGACGCGCTGAGCCCCGGCGAGAAGGTGCTGATCGTCGACGACCTCCTGGCGACCGGCGGCACGGCGGAGGCCGGGATCAAGCTCTGCGAGCGGCTCGGGGCCGAGGTCATCGGCTGCGCCTTCATCGTGGATCTGCCCGACCTCGGCGGCCGCGCCCGGCTCGAAGCGCTGGGCATGGAGGTGCATGCGCTTTGTGCCTATGCGGGGGAGTGAAGTTTGGAGGGGCGCACTGGGCCGAGATTGCCTGCCCGATCATGCAGAGGCGCGGCGCCTGATCGGCCGGGGTAACGCCCACCCACCAACCACCCACGCCCAACTTGCGCCCGAATAGCATCGAAGATGCCGGGCGCGCGCCGGACCGGCCCCTTGGGCCGGCGCTCCTTGGGGTGGTGCGCCTAACTTACCCCTAGTCCAGACCTTGCTGCCATAAAGCGCGCAGCTCAGATGTCAGCAGCGCCGGCCCCCGGTCCGGCGCGCGCCCTCCGTTGCGTGAGGTTGCGGCGGGAGAGGGGCTTGTGGCGCGGTTGGTGTCGGGCAAGTGAGCTTGGGCGCTTGTTGTGGCGGGGCTTGGGCGCTCCGGTGCCGGGGTGTCTCTTGCGTGGAGCGGGGCCGGGCGCCGTCTTGGCTTGAGCAGCGAGCCGAACCCACGCCCGTCGGCCCGACAGCCGTCCCAAGCCCATGCCGCCGCGGAGCGATCGAACCCGCCCATTCGCAGAAATTCCCCAGAACCCTCATTCCCCAGACCCCTCATTCCGCAGAAAACCGCATCGACCCTCCTTAGCCCACCCGGCACACCACGCAAAACGACCCGCCGCCCCCCACACCACCCCTCCTCCCAAGAAACGCATGTTGCCTATCGGAAACCTCTTGCTAGGTTCTGCGCCGAATCTAGGAAACCGGGAGGCACGGAATGGTCGAGCGCAGCGAGCGGCAGGGATTGCAGGTCGAAAAGGGGCTCTGCGACTTCATCGAGACAAAGGCCCTGCCGGGCACAGGCATCGCGCCCGAGGACTTCTGGACCCGCTTTGCCGCCCTTCTGGCCGAGATGACGCCGGAGAACCGCCGGCTCCTGGCCGAGCGCGAGGAGACGCAGGCCAAGCTCGACGCCTGGCACCGCGAGCACCCCGGGACGATCTCGGACCCCGCAGTCTACGAATCCTTCCTGCGCGAGATCGGCTACCTCGTGGAGGAGGGCGATGACTTCCAGATCGAGACCGCCGATACCGATCCCGAGATCGCCACCATCGCGGGCCCGCAGCTGGTGGTGCCGATCACCAACGCGCGCTTCGCGCTCAATGCCGCCAACGCGCGCTGGGGCTCGCTCTATGACGCGCTCTACGGCACCGACGCGCTGGGCGACCTGCCCGAGGGCGGCGGCTATGACCCGAAGCGCGGCGCGCGGGTGATCGCCTGGGCCAAGGACTTCCTCGACCGCGCGGTGCCGCTGGCCCAGGGCTCGCATGGGGATGTCACCGCCTACCGCATCGAGGGCGGCGCGCTGGTGACCGACAAGGGCCCGCTGGCCGAACCCGCCGCCTATCGCGGCAGCCGCGAGACCGGCGGCGCGACGCGCCACCTGCTCGAGCACAACGGGCTGAAGATCGAACTGGTGATCGACCCCGACCACCAGATCGGCAGCACCGACCCGGCGAACCTCGCCGACGTGGAGCTCGAAAGCGCCGTCTCGGCGATCATGGACTGCGAGGATTCGGTCGCCTGCGTCGACGGGCCCGACAAGACCCTGGCCTATGGCAACTGGCTGGGGCTGATGAAGCGCGACCTCGAGGAGAGCTTCGAGAAGGGCGGCAAGACCGTGACCCGGCGCCTCGCCGAGGACCGCGACTACCAGGCGCCCGACGGCGGCACCCTGACCGTGCCGGGCCGGGCGCTCATGCTGGTGCGCAACGTCGGCCACCTGATGACCAGCCCCGCGATCCTCGATGCCGAGGGCGCCGAGGTCTTCGAGGGCCTGATGGACGCCATGGTCACCACGCTCATCGCCAAGCACGACCTGCAGGACGCCGGTCGCGGCAATTCCCGCGCAGGCTCGGTCTATGTGGTCAAGCCGAAGATGCACGGGCCCGCCGAAGTGGCCTTTGCCGACAAGGTCTTCTCGGAAGTCGAGGCGGCGCTGGGCATCGCGCCCAACACCGTGAAGCTCGGCATCATGGACGAGGAGCGCCGCACCTCGGCCAACCTCAAGGAATGCATCCGCGCCGCGCGCAAGCGCGTGGCCTTCATCAACACCGGCTTCCTCGACCGCACCGGCGACGAGATCCACACCGCCATGGAAGCCGGCCCCATGGTGCCCAAGGGCGAGATGAAGGGCACCGACTGGATCGCCGCCTACGAGGACCGCAACGTCGACATCGGCCTCGCCTGCGGGCTGCGCGGCCGGGCGCAGATCGGCAAGGGCATGTGGGCCATGCCCGACCGCATGGCGGCCATGCTCGAGCAGAAGGTGGGCCACCCCAAGTCCGGCGCGACCTGCGCCTGGGTGCCCTCGCCGACGGCGGCGACGCTGCATGCGACGCATTACCACCAGGTCGACGTGGCCGCCCGCCAGGACGAGATCGCCCAGGGCGGGCCGCGCGCGGGGCTCGAGCCGCTCCTGACCATCCCGGTCGCCGAGGGGCGCAACTGGGACGCCGACGCCGTGACCCGCGAGATCGAGAACAACGCCCAGGGCATCCTGGGCTACGTGGTGCGCTGGGTCGACCAGGGCGTCGGCTGCTCCAAGGTGCCCGACATCGAGAACGTGGGCCTCATGGAGGACCGCGCGACCTGCCGGATCTCGGCCCAGCATATCGCCAACTGGCTGCATCACGGGGTGGTCTCGAAAGACGAGGTCATGGGCGTCATGCAGCGCATGGCCGAGGTGGTCGACGTGCAGAACGCCGATGACCCGGCCTATCGCGCGATGGGCCCGGGCTTCGACGGCATCGCCTTCCAGGCGGCCTGCGAGCTGGTCTTCGAGGGCCGCGCCCAGCCTTCGGGCTACACCGAGCCGGTGCTGCACCGTCGCCGCCTGGAGCTTAAGGCGGCGGGCTGAGGTTTTGGCTTTGGGTCCGGTCCGGCCTGTGCGGCCGGCCCGGGCGAGGGCGCTGCCCTCGCGCTCCCGGAGTATTTTGGGCCCGGTCATGCGAGGGGCGGGGCGCTTCGGGGGGCTTGGTCTGGGCACGGTGGCTTGGGTCGGGAGGGTCCGATCGCCCCGGCCTTGCGGCCGGGCCGACCGGAGCGAGGGCGCTGCCCTCGCGCTCCCGGAGTATTTGGGGCCCGGTCATGCCAGGGGCGGGGGCGCTTCGGTCCCGGGGCCGGTTTCAACTGACGACGTGACAGGAGAGGAAAGGATTTTCTGAATGGCCGAGATTTCGCTGCGCCGCGCGCGCACCATCATCCGCAAGACCCTCGAGCACGGCAAGGAGGCGGGGATGAAGCCGCTGTCGGTCATCGTGCTCGACGCCGGCGGCAACCCTATCGCCTTCGAGCGCGGCGACGGCGCGAGCCCGGGGCGCTACCAGATCGCCCATGGCAAGGCCTATGGCGCGGTCATGCTGGGCATGCCGGGTTCGGCGCAGATGCAGCGGGCCGAAGACCAGGCCTATTTCATCGCCTGCGCCAATGGCGCGCTGGGCGGCGCGCTGGTGCCGGTGCCGGGCGGCATCCTGGTCCAGGACAGCCGGGGCCGGACGCTCGGCAGCGTCGGCGTGACCGGCGATACCTCGGACAACGACGCCAAGGCCGGCGCGGCGGGCATCGAGGCCGCGGGGCTGGTGCCCAAGGTCTGAGCGGGCTTCACCTCGGCGCCGCTTTGACCTAGATATCTGCGGAGCACGCTGGAAAAAGAGGCCGCCATGACCCGTCCGGTCGTCGGGATTATCACCAACCACCACCTCATCAACGATGAGTATCCCGCCCATGCCGGCGGGTCGATGAACTCCGAGGCGGTGGCGCAGGTCGCCGAGGCGCTGCCTCTCTTGATCCCGGCCGATCCGCGGGTGGTGACCGTGCCCGAGCTCTTGGAGGCCTGCGACGGCTTCCTTCTGACCGGCGGGCGGCCCAACGTGCATCCCGAGGAATACGGCGAGGAGCCGACCGAGGCCCATGGCGCCTTCGACCGCGATCGCGACGCCATCGCGCTGCCGCTCGTGCGCGCCTGCGTGGAGCGCGGCCAGCCGGTCTTCGGCGTCTGCCGGGGCTTCCAGGAGGTCAATGTCGCCATGGGCGGCACGCTCTACCCCGAGATCCGCGACCTTCCGGGGCGGATGAACCACCGGATGCCGCCCGACGGCACGCTGGAAGAGAAGTTCGCCCTGCGCCACAAGGTGACCTTCACCGAGGGTGGGCCTTTCCACCGGGTGCTGGGCGCGCGCGAGGTGATGACCAACACGCTGCACGGCCAGGGCATCAAGACGCCCGGCCACCGGGTGCGGATCGACGGCCATGCGCCGGACGGCACGCCGGAGGCCACCTATATCGAGGGCGCCTCGGGCTTCACCCTGGCGGTGCAATGGCACCCGGAGTGGGATGCCTGCAACGATCCTGTCTCGCGGCCGCTCTTCCGCGCCTTCGGGGCCGCGGCGCGCGACTGGGCGGCCTCGCGCCGGGCCGGGCTGCGGGTCTCGGCCTGAGGGGCGGGGCGCTGCGCCGGTCGGATTGAGCGGTGGGTGTAGCACACGGGGCGCTGCGGCTCTGGTTGAGGACAGGTGCCATGTGAGGCTGCACGGCCCGGCGTGACTGGCGGGGCCGGCTGGCGTCGATTTTCCGAGAATTTGGATGGTGCGCCGACCGGGAGCGGGGCAGTTTTCCTGTGCCTGTGCCTGTGCCTGTGCCTGTGCCTGTGCTGTGCCTGGGCTTGAGCCCGTCCCTGTGCCTTTAGCTTGGGCGTGAGCCCCCCCCGGAGAGGGCTCGACCTGCAATCACCCCACGGGCTGAGGGCTCCGACGCCTGGAAGCGCCCTCCGTCACCTCTCCGTCGAGCGCGCGCAGAAGCGCGCGGGTCTCATGGGCGCGCAGGCAGGGGCGGGCGGTCTCGCCGAAGTCCTGCGGATGATGGACCAGCGCGGGCAGGGCGGCTTGCAGGCTCTTGCGGGTCTCGGGCCGCAGGGTGGCAAGGCCCGTCGGGCCGAGGAAGAAGCTCTCGGTCGGGACGCCCTCGGCGAAGATCACCTCGTGACGGTCAAGCGCCAGGTGGAAATAGTCGACCCGGCGGCAGGCGCGCTGCCGGATGCCGCGCCAGCCGGCGAGATGCAGCGCCGTCACGAAAACCTCGCGCGTGCCGAAAAGCAGCTCGGCCGCCTTGCCGCCCAGCACGAAGCGGTGCTGCGGCGAGACCCGGATCAGGCGGCGGAGGCCGGGCAGGGCGCCCGCCGGGATCTCGACCGGGGCGGTGGCGCCCTGGCCGGTGACGCGCTCGCGGCCGACCCAGCGCAGCGGCGCGAGGCCCCGGTCGCGGGTCTCGAGCAGGTCGCCCGGCTCCAGCACCTCGACCCGGCGCCAGCCCGCGGCGGTGCGGATCAGCGTGCCGGGGGTGAAACAGACGATCCGGTCGATGTTGCGGAACTTGACCGTGGTGCCGTCGCGCATCTGGACGCTGCCGGTGCTTTCGCCGGTGGTCTCGTCGGTGGTGAAGCGCAGGGTGCTGCGGTCGGCGAGGCCTGCGAGGTCGAGCGTGTCGCCCGCGCGCTGGTCCTCGGTGCCGCCGTCGATGGAAATCTCGCCGCGGCCGTCCTCGTTCAGATCGGCGAGCGAAATCCGGTCGTCGCCGGCGCCGCCCGAGACCTGATCGCCCTGGGCGGCGGTCAGATCGTCGGCGCCCGCGCCACCCGAAAGCGTGTCGGAGCCGGTGCCGCCCGAGAGGCTGTCGTCGCCCTCGCCGCCGTCGAGGCGGTCGGCCTCCGCGCCTCCTGCGAGTGTGTCATCGCCCGCGCCACCCGAGAGCGTATCCGCGCCGCCGCCGCCGTCGAGGGCATCCGCGCCCGCGCCGCCGTCGAGGCTGTCCGCCCCGGCGCCGCCTGCCAGCGTGTCGCCGCCGTCACCGCCCGAGAGCGTATCGGCCCCGTCGCCGCCGGAAAGGCTGTCCGCTCCGCCGTCGCCCGCGAGGCTGTCACTGCCGGTCCCGCCCTCGATCGTGTCGCCATCGGCACCGCCGGAGATCGTGTCGTCGCCCGCCTCGCCGAAGATCCGGTCGGCGCCGGTGCCGCCCGAGATCAGGTCGCCGCCATCCTCGACGGGAACCGCGTCGAAGCGCATGTCGGTGAGCCAGATCGCCTGGGTGTTGCCCTGGCCGTTGGCATAGCTGACCTCGATCGAGGCGACCGGCCCGGCCACTTCCACCAGCACCGAGCCGTCGGCCTGGGCGGCGCTGTTGGCGACGGTATTGGCGGTCACGGTGTTGCCGTCCACCCGGTCGCCGCCGCCGGGCGTCAGCACCACGTCGATGGGATTGCCGGCCGCGTCATAGGCGTTGACCGTGACGATATCGGTGTGGTTGTCGCGGCCCCAGTCGATGTCGTTGATCCGGAAGGAGACATTCTCGACCGTGTCGGCATAGCCGTCGCGCGCCGAGGAGAAGGAGATCGTCGAGGTCGAGGTCTCCCCGTCGCCGCGCCCGTAGAGCCGGAGCGAGGAATTGGCGGCGAAATCCTCGGGCCCGCCGTATTGCGTGGTGCCGTTGTCGATCAGGAAGCTCGGGTCGTTGTTGCCGTCGCTGCGGAAGGAGAGCGAGACATCGACCGCGCCGGTGTTCTGGGTGAAGCCGCCCGCGACATTGGTGCCGCTGCCGCCTTGCTCGTTCCAGCGCAGCATCTCGGAGAGGCGCTCGGGCGCGGGGCCGCCGTCGCTTTTGCCGCTGCCGCCGTAGATCACATCCGCGCCGCTGCCGCCGTCGATCGTGTCGCCGCCCGCGCCGCCGTAGATCGTGTCGTCGCCGCCGAAGCCCAGGATCGAATCGTCGGGCGAGGCGCCATGGTCGATGCCCTCTCCGCCGTAGTCGCGGTAGGAGGCGTCGATCACATCGCCGCCCTCGGTGCCTTCGACGACGCCGTTTTCCTCGGTGTAATCGGCGTAGCTGAAGGCGGCGTCGCCCGAGGCGGCGTTGGGGTTGCTGTCGTAGCTTTCGACCCGGTAGCTGCGGCCCTGGACCAGGGGCACCTCGCTCAGCATGTAGTCGCCCGCGGCGCTGCCCTGTTCGACGTCGAAGGCGACGATCTGGAAGCTTTCGCCGGTGACGGTGTCGATCACCGTCCAGACGGCCTCGGCGTCGACGCGGCTGCCGCTGGAGCTGCCCGAAGGGGTCTGCACATCGGCGCGCGCGCTTTCCGAGCCCGCGGAATCGTCGTCGAGGGTGCGCCCCTCGATGCCCGATTCCTCGTCGGTGATGCGGGCGCGGCCCTCGGGCGTGGCGGGCCCGTTCCAGGTAAAGCTCGACCCCCGGCCGGTGGGCACGGTTCCGAAGGCGTTGATCGTGTAGAAGCGCACGTCGTAGCTGGGCATCGATCAGCAACTCCGGTCGAAAAGGCGCGGGGGGAAAGGCCCCGTCAGGGCCCGCCGCGCTATGTTTGCACCCGTGGCGCGCCGCGGGTCGCGGGCACGCCCCCGCCGCCGGAGACATGCCCGGCGCCGGGACTTTCGCCATAGAAGGCCGGGATGGCCTAACTTGGGGTTAAATGGGGCAACTTCTTGTGCCCGCCCCCGCTCACATCTCGCCGCCCGCGACCTGCAGCGCCTGGCCGTTCATGCTGCCCGAGTTCGGCCCGCAGAGGAACAGCGCCGCCTCGGCGACCTCGGCGGGGGTGATCAGCCGCCCATGCGGGTTCACACCGACCATGGCCTGGGTCGCGTCCTCCTGGGACATGCCGGTGCGCTGCATGATCTTCTCGACGTTGGAGGAGACGATATTGGTGTCGACATAGGCCGGGCAGAGCGCGTTGAAGGTGATCGGCTTGCCCGCGTAATCGGCGGCCAGCCCGCGCATCAGCCCCACCATCCCGTGTTTCGAGGCCGAATAGGCCGGGGCGCCCTTCAGCCCGCGGATGCCCGCGATGGAGGAGACCGCGATGACCCGGCCCCAGTCGGTCTGGCGCATCGAGGCGAGGCAGGCGCGGATGGTCAGGAAACAGCCGTCGAGGTTGATGCCCATCATCTGCCGCCAGAAGGCGAGGTCGGTCTTGTGCAGGGCGCGGCCCTCGGCGATGCCGGCATTGGCGACGCAGATCTGCACCGGCCCGCGCGCGGCCACGGCAGCGGCGACGCCCTCCTCGACCGAGGTCTCCTCGGAGACATCCATGACCTGGCCGGCGATGCGCGGGCCCTCGGCGGCGCGCAGCGGGGCCTCGCGGCGGCCGGTGATGGTGACCTCGGCCCCGGCCTCGGCCAGGGCCTGGGCGATGGCCAGCCCGATGCCGGTGCCGCCGCCGGTGACAAGCGCGTGTTTGCCCTGAAGATGCATGGACGTCCTCCTCTCGATTGCCGCGAGCCTAGGGTGAGCCGCACGGGGGCCACAAGAGGCGGCGCCTCGGTCGACGCGGCGTCAGCGGTCGGGCGCGCCGGGGCAGGGTGCGGGGCGGGGGACGTGCCGCGCGAGCGGTCGGCTGACGCAGGGGCAAGCCTTTGGAAAAGCGTGTGAAATCGCGGCTTCGGCCCGTGCCGCGCAAACCGCCGATCCACCCCGCCGCGCGCCGCCCGTGAAACACCCATGCCCGGCCTGCGCATTTCCGCGACAGTTTTATGTCGCAATCCCTCGCTCGCGCGCAACAAACGAACAGGTGGCTTTAACTCCGCGTGAAGCTATGCTCTACGGTCTGCAAATGCGCAGCAACGCGCGACCCCGGGCTCGGGGATCGCGGGGCTGCTGACATGCGCATGAACGACGGACCGAAAGGGGACTTGAGACCGTGAAGATTGGTACGCCAAAAGAGGTGTTGGAGGGCGAGGCGCGGGTCGCGATGACGCCCGACAGCGCCAAGATGCTCCAGAAGCTCGGCTATGACTGCGCCATCGAGACCGGCGCCGGCGAGAAGGCCGGCTATCCCGATGCGACCTACGAAGAGGCCGGCGTCGAGATCGTGGCCAGCGCCGAGGCGCTGTGGAGCGGCGCGGATGTCGTCGCCAAGGTGCAGCCGCCCAGCGAGGCCGAGATCGGCCACCTGAGCGAGAGCAAGCTCCTGATCTCCTTCTTCTGGCCCGGCCAGAACGAAGAGCTGATGAAATCCGCCGCCGACAAGGGCGCCTCGGTCATCGCCATGGACATGGTGCCGCGCATCTCGCGCGCGCAGAAGATGGACGCGCTCTCCTCGATGGCGAATATCGCGGGCTACCGCGCGGTGATCGAGGCCGGCAACAACTTCGGCCGCTTCTTCACCGGCCAGGTGACGGCGGCGGGCAAGGTGCCGCCGGCCAAGGTGCTGGTCGTGGGCGCCGGTGTCGCGGGTCTGGCCGCGATCGGCACCTCGACCTCGCTCGGCGCGATCACCCTGGCCTTCGACGTCCGCCCCGAGGTGGCCGAACAGGTCGAGTCGATGGGCGCGGAGTTCGTCTACCTCGACTTCGACGAGGAACAGACCGACGGCGCGGAATCGGGCGGCTACGCCAAGCCCTCGAGCCCGGAGTTCCGCGAGGCGCAGCTGGCGAAGTTCCGCGAGCTGGCCCCGGATGTGGACATCGTCATCACCACGGCGCTGATCCCCAACCGCGAGGCGCCCGAGCTCTGGACCGAGGACATGGTCAAGGCGATGAAGCCCGGCTCGGTGATCGTCGACCTCGCCGCTGAGAAGGGCGGCAACTGCAAGCTCACCCAGAAGGACAAGAAGATCGTCACCGACAACGACGTGACGATCATCGGCTACACCGACTTCCCCAGCCGGATGGCCAAGCAGAGCTCGATGCTCTACGCCACCAACATCCGGCACATGATGACCGATCTGACGCCCGAGAAGGACGGCACGGTCAACCATGACATGGAAGACGACGTGATCCGCGGCGCGACCATCGCGCATGGCAAGGAGGTCACCTTCCCGCCGCCGCCGCCCAAGACCAAGGCGATCGCGGCGCAGAAGCCCAAGCCCAAGGAAAAGGAGCTGACGCCAGAAGAGAAGCGCGCCGAGGAACTGGCCGCCTTCAAGAAGCAGACCACCCAGCAGATCACGCTGCTCGGCATCGGCGCCGCGGCGATCCTCTCGGTGGGCCTGATCGCGCCGGCCAGCTTCATGCAGCATTTCATCGTCTTCGTCCTGTCGGTCTTCGTCGGCTTCCAGGTCATCTGGGGCGTCAGCCATTCGCTGCACACGCCGCTCATGGCGGTGACCAACGCGATCTCCTCGATCATCATTCTCGGGGCTCTGATGCAGATCGGATCGAGCTCCTTCCTGGTGATCCTCCTCGCCGCCGTCTCGGTCTTCATGGCCGGGATCAACATCTTCGGCGGTTTCCTCGTGACCCGGCGCATGCTCGCCATGTTCCAGAAATCGTAAGCGGGAGGCAGGACAATGGACTTCGGATTCACGACGGCGGCCTATGTGGTCGCGGCGGTTCTTTTCATCCTCTCGCTCGGCGGTCTGAGCGGGCAGGAAAGCGCGAAACGCGCCATCTGGTACGGCATCGTCGGCATGGGGCTGGCGGTGATCGCGACGCTGATCGGGCCCGGCTCGGGCCTCTGGGTGGTCTCGGTCATCCTGATCGCCATGGGCGGCGTGATCGGCTGGCAGCTCGCCACGCGGGTGCAGATGACGCAGATGCCCGAGCTGGTCGCGGCGATGCATTCGCTGGTCGGCCTCGCGGCGGTCTTCGTCGGCTTCAACGCCGATTTCACCATCAACATGGTCGAGGCGGCCAAGGCCGCGGGTGAGGGCGTCGAGGGCAATTTCGCCGAGCTCGTCGCCAAGAAGACCCCGGTCGAGATCGGCATCCTGATGGTCGAGCTCTCGCTCGGCATCTGGATCGGCGCGGTGACCTTCACCGGCTCGATCATCGCCTACGGCAAGCTCGCCGGCCGCGTCGACAGCGCCGCCAAGCAGCTGCCCGGCGGGCATCTTCTGAACCTCGCCGCGCTGATCGGCTCGGTCCTGATGCTGGTGCTCTACCTCGGCGGATCGGGCTCCTGGACGCTCTTCATCATGGCGCTCCTGGCCTTCTTCATCGGCTACCACCTGATCATGGGCATCGGCGGCGCCGACATGCCGGTGGTGGTCTCGATGCTGAACTCCTACTCGGGCTGGGCCGCGGCGGCGATCGGCTTCTCGCTGGGCAACGATCTTCTGATCGTGGTCGGCGCGCTGGTCGGCTCCTCGGGTGCGATCCTGTCCTACATCATGTGCAAGGGCATGAACCGCAGCTTCGTCTCGGTGATCCTGGGCGGCTTCGGCGGCAGCTCGGGCGAGCAGATGGCGGTCGAGGGCGAACAGGTGGCGATCGACGCCGACGGCGTGGCCCAGGCGCTCGACGAGGCCGACAGCGTGGTCATCGTGCCGGGCTACGGCATGGCGGTGGCGCAGGCGCAGAACGCGGTCTCCGACCTTACCAAGTCGCTGCGCGGCAAGGGCAAGGAGGTGCGCTTCGCCATCCACCCCGTCGCCGGGCGTCTGCCGGGGCACATGAACGTGCTCCTGGCCGAGGCCAAGGTGCCCTATGACATCGTGCTCGAGATGGAGGAGATCAACGACGACTTCCCCGACACCGACGTGGTCATCGTGATCGGCTCGAACGACATCGTGAACCCGGCGGCGCAGGACGATCCCAACTCGCCGATCGCCGGGATGCCGGTGCTCGAGGTCTGGAAGGCGAAGAACGTCTTCGTCTGCAAGCGCGGCCAGGGCACGGGCTATTCGGGCATCGAGAACCCGCTGTTCTTCAAGGACAACACGCGGATGTTCTACGGTGACGCGAAGGCGACGATCACCGACCTTCTGAGCAAGCTCGGCTGAGGAGGGCAGGTGGCGCGGCGCCGGCCGGCGGTTGAAAGCGGGTCGGCGGCGCGTGGGTGATTGGGGGTGCGTCTGGTGGGCGCTGAGGGCTGGGAGGCCCTGAGAACGGCCAGGCGCCAGACGCCCGCACCCCGCCCAAAGCCAACCGGCATTGAAAAAAGAAGAGGCGCCCCGCGACACCGGGGCGCCTCTTTCGTTTTCTCCAAGGCCGAAACGCGGCGGGTGCCACACCCCGCGTATCCTGCCGCGCCCCTCCTTGCGCCCGAACAGCACCGAAGGTGCCGGGCGCGCGCCGGACCGGCCCGATGGGCCGGCGCTCATTGGAGTGGCGTGCATAGATCAGCCCTAGTCCTGACCTTGCGTGGATAAAGCGCCTCGCTCAAAGGTCGGCAGCGCCGGCCCCCGGTCCGGCGCGCGCCCTCTGTCGGGGCTAGTGGGGAGGGGGGGGAGACGCGCCCTCTCACTGCGGGGAGGTGATCGATCCCCAAGTGGTGAGCGCATCCAAAGCGGGCACATGACCGTCTTCAACACGCGCCAGCAGGCCGACCCGCCACGCGCCAGCCCTGCCGACCCACCGCCGGCACACCCTCCAGAGCAACCGCCACACCCGAACCACCCCCGCCACCCATTGCCGCAGCGCACACACCCCGCCGCGCTACCCTCAACCCCAACCGCTTGAAATCACGCAGGAAAACCCACCCCAACCCCCGCTGTATACCGTTGCATCCGCGCAAGCTATTGAAAATGAATAAAAAATACCTTTGCTGCGCGACCGGAGCGGACTAAGCCTTACACTCAGACCCAGCCGTCAGAAGAAGTGCCCATGCCGCCGATCCAGGATCATCCGCTGCGCTACAAGCTCGCCAACGAGCTGCACGCGCGCCCCTTTCCCGCGCTGACGCCGCCCTGCCGGGCGGTCTTCCTGGCGATCAAGAAGCCCCGGGGCGCGGCCTCGCGGGACCGCTCGCTCGATCTCGCGCATCTGACCGACCTGCTCGACCGCTACGGCGCGCCGCATCCCCAGCCCGGGGCCACGCATTTCCAGGGCCGGATCGGGCGGCACATGCTGAAATGGGAACAGCACACCGAGTTCGTCACCTATACCGTCTTCCTCGAGGGGCTGGGCGAGCGGCCCTATGACCCCTCGGATTTCGAGGTCTTCCCCAGCGAATGGCTCGATGCCGCGCCGGGGGTGCGGGTGACCTCCTGCCTGATCCGCTGCTGCGTGCGCCCCGAGGGCGACGGCTTCGAGGAGGAACTGGCCGATTGGTTCGTGCCCGAGAGCCTCGCGGTTTCCTCGGTGATCGACGACGAGGCGGTGATCGCCGGCGACTTCCGCATCGACCCCTCGGGGCACATGCGCTTCGCGGTCTTCGCCCGGCCGCATGTCGGCGAGCGCCGGGTCGGCCGCATCGTCCAGCGGCTGACCGAGATCGAGACCTACAAGTCGATGTCCATGCTGGGCTTCACCCGGGTCCGGGCGATCAGCCCGCGCATGGGCGAGATCGACAGCGAGCTGACCCGGCTGATGGAGGCCATGACCCATGGCGAGGGCCCGGCCGAGGAGACGCTGAAGGCGCTTCTGGCGGTTTCGGCCGAGCTCGAGAGCCTCTCGGCCCAGACCTCCTTCCGGCTCGGGGCCACCGGCGCCTACGAGGCCATCGTCGGCCAGCGCATCGAGGTCCTGCGCGAGGAGCGCTGGCGCGGGCGGCAGACCTTCGAGGAGTTCATGACCCGGCGCTACGATCCGGCGATGCGGACGGTGAAATCCTCCGAGCGGCGGCTCGGCACCATGGCGGAACGGGCGATGCGGGCCGGGGACCTCCTGCGCACCCGGGTCGAGGTGCAGCGCTCGGCGCAGAACCAGGACCTGCTCGAATCGATGAACCAGCGCGCCGACATGCAGCTGCGGCTGCAAAAGACGGTCGAGGGTCTCTCGGTGGTGGCGATCAGCTATTACGCGGTCTCGCTGGTGGCCTATCTGCTTTATCCCGCCGCCGAGCTCGCCGGGGTCTCCCGCGGCGTGCTGACCGCCGCCGCCGTGCTGCCCGTGGTCGGCGCGGTCTGGTGGATGATCCGGCGGATCCGCACGGAGATGGAGAAGCAGGGGCCGTCGCTGTGAGGGGCGGGGTGCGGTTGTTGGTGGTGTGAGGGCGGTTGGTTCTGTGAGGGTGGTTGGACCTGTGAAGGTGGTGTGCCGCGGGGCAGGGTGCACCCTAGTGCGCGGCGCCGGGCAGGACGCGCCGGGACCCTGACACCTGCGAGCAGGCGCGACGCCTTGGTGCCCCGGAGCTGAGGCCCTGAAACCTAAGAAGAGGGGCGACACCCCGGAACCGAGGCCCTGAAACCTGCCAGGAAGCGCAACGCCCCCGCGTCGCTGAACCGAGGCCGCCTCTAGCGAAGCCGCCCACGCCCCCGGAAGATCGCACCCTGCAACCCGATCCCCACTGCAGCTCCCTGTCCCCCTCTCACCCCTCGCACCAGAGGGCGCGCGCCGGACCGGGGGCCGGCGCTGCTGCCCTTCGAGCGAGGCGCTTTATGGCAGCAAGGTCATCGCTCACTGTGAGCTATGCACGCCACCCCAAGGAGCGCCGGCCCAAGGGGCCGGTCCGGCGCGCGCCCGGCACCTTCGGTGCTGTTCGGGCGCAGGTTGCGCGCGGTTGGTTGGCGGTGCGCAGAAGACCTCGCGGGGAAATTTGCGCCGCATCCACTCATTCGGCGTCTTCGACCGAAGCCCGATCCGCTCGGCCCGTCCACTCGCCCGCCGTCAGCTCCGCTTCGCAGCCGCCAGCCGTTTCTCTAGCGCGTCGATAGCAGTGGGACTCGCCTCGACCGTGCCTTGGGAGTCGACCGCAGAAGCCTCTGGCTGGTCAGCCTGAGCTGGCGTCAGAAGCTCCACGATCCGGTCGAGCCCAGCAATCACTGAGGCCGAGACGAAGGCACCGAAGGCCAATGCGAGAAGCGACCATTGAGCGGAGGCGGCGGCCATCACCACAAGGATCACGCTGCCAGCCAATGTCCCCCAGAATGACATTTTCAACAGAAGCATGTGACCTCAGATTTCTCGGGTGATGAGGGGTGGTCCATATAAGCTCTGGGTTGAAATTGGGCCTGTCGTCAAGGCGCGCGCCCCAGCGCACGCACTCGCCCATCCCCCCACCAACCCATCTTCCCCCCGCTTGCCGCACCTGCTAGAGCCCGGCCATGCGCCGCGCGACCATCTCCTGCATCAAATGGGGCACGCTCTTCGGGCCCGAATACGTGAACCGGCTCTACTCGGGGGTGCGCCGCAACCTCGACCGGCCGGTGCGCTTTCTCTGCATGACCGAACACGCCGAGGGCCTGCACCCCGACATCGAGGTGCTGCCGCTGCCCGAGGAACCCTTCCGGGGCGAGATGGACCGGGCGCTCGCGGTGGCCAACCGGCAGGGCGCCATGCGCAAGGTCTCGCTCTTCCGCGAAGGGCTGGTGCCGGACCTCGAAGGCCCGATCCTCGGCTTCGATCTCGACGTGGTGATCACCGGGCCGCTCGATCCCCTGCTCGATCTCGCCCCCGGCAAGGTCGCCATGCGCCACGACTGGACCGAGAAGCGCAAGGGAAGGCCCACCGGGCATGGCTCGGTCTTCCGCTACGACCCGGCGCATCACGGCTTTCTCTACGAGGAGATCGCCGCAAACCCCTATGCCGAGGTCGAGGCCGCGCGCGGCTCGGAGCAGCGCTACACCAGCCACAAGGCCATGGACCGCGGGGTCTTCGAATATATCCCCGAGGACTGGGTCGTCTCGTTCAAATACGACTGCAACCCTTTCCCGGGCAATTACCTGAACGCCCCGCGCCTGCCCGAGGCGGCGCGCGTCGTCTGCTTCCACGGCCATCCCAAGATGGACGAGGCGATCGAGGGCTACCGCGGCTCGCTGATCCGCTATTCCAAGCCCTGCGACTGGCTGCGCGAGCATTGGATCGACCGCGCGGCGGCGGATCTCGGCCCCGATTGGGCGTGAGCGCCGGGGACGCCGCCCTTGCCCCGAAACGGGCCAACCGGTAAGAGCCTGCCCGAACAGGAATGCTGAAGTGAAAAGGGCACGCCATGCGTCGAGTCGTCGTCACCGGAATGGGCCTCGTCACACCCCTGGCCTCGGGCATGGAGGAGAGCTGGTCGCGGCTCCTGGCCGGCAAGTCCGGCGCGGGCACGATCTCCAAGTTCGATGCCTCGCATCTGGCCACCACCTATGCCTGCGAAGTGCCCTACGGGGACGGCTCTGACGGGACCTTCAATCCCGATGCCTTCATGGAGAAGAAAGAGCAGCGCAAGGTCGACGAGTTCATCCTCTTCGGCATGGCCGCCGCCGACCAGGCGGTGAAGGATTCGGGCTGGATGCCCGAGGAGGAAGAGGACCGCCTGCGCACCGGCGTGATGATCGGCTCGGGCATCGGCGGGCTCAACTCCATCGCCGAGACCGCCATTCTGATCCGCGAGAAGGGTCCGCGGCGGGTCTCGCCCTTCTTCATCCCCGGCGCGCTGATCAACCTGATCTCGGGCCAGGTCTCGATCCGCTACGGCTTCAAGGGGCCGAACCACTCGGTGGTGACCGCCTGCTCGACCGGCGCCCATGCCATCGGCGACGCCTCGCGGCTGATCCAGCACGGCGATGCCGACGTCATGGTGGCCGGCGGCGCCGAGGCGGCGATCTCCGAGATCGGCATCGCGGGCTTCAACGCCTGCAAGGCGCTCTCGACCAAGCGCGGTGATGCGCCCGAGACCGCGAGCCGCCCCTATGACGCCGACCGCGACGGGTTCGTCATGGGCGAGGGCGCGGGCGTCGTGGTGCTGGAAGACTACGACCACGCCGTCGCGCGCGGCGCCAAGATCTACGCCGAGGTCAAGGGCTACGGCCTCTCGGGCGACGCCTATCACATCACCGCGCCGGCCGAGGACGGCGAGGGCGGCGAGCGTTCCATGCGCGCCGCGCTGAAGAACGCGGGCCTCGAACCCGGCGAGATCGACTACATCAACGCCCATGGCACCTCGACCATGGCCGATGTGATCGAACTGGGCGCGGTCGAGCGGCTCCTGGGCGAGGCCGCCCCGCGGGTCACCATGTCCTCGACCAAATCGGCGACCGGGCACCTTCTGGGCGCCGCCGGCGCGATCGAGGCGATCTTCTCGATCCTGGCGATCCGCGACCAGGTGGCGCCGCCGACGATCAACCTCGACACCCCCGCAGTCGAGGCCAAGGTCGACCTCGCGCCCAACGCCAAGCGCGAGCGCGAGATCACCTATGCGCTGTCGAACTCCTTCGGCTTCGGCGGCACCAACGCCAGCGTGATCTTCGGCAAGGTCGGCTGATTCCCGCCCGCAGAGCAGCCCGCCGGACTTTCCCGGCGGCGCCATCCGGGCGATAAACGCGCCGTGCCGCCCCTGGCCGGGCCGGGGCGGCGTGGTGACAAGAACGAGAGCAGGCAGAGACCCATGTGGCGCAACATCGCCTCCAACGCGCTGACCTTCCTGGTCGTGATCATCTTCCTTTTCGGCGGCGTGCTGATCTGGGGACAGCAGCAGTATGACGGCGCGGGCCCCCTGTCCGAGCCGATCTGCCTCGAGGTGCCGCGCGGCACCAACATGTCCCGGGTCTCGCAGAACCTCGCCGAACGCGGCGCGGTCAGCTCGCCCACGATCTTCCGCCTGGGCGCCGACTACAGCGACAAGACCGCCGAGCTGAAGGCCGGCAGCTACCTGGTGCCGGAAAATTCCTCGATGCGCGAGATCGTCGACATCGTGACCCGCGGCGGCGCCTCCACCTGCGGCACCGAAGTGGTCTACCGCATCGGCGTGACCTCGGCCGAGGTCGAGGTGCGCGAGCTCGATCCCGCCACCGGGCGCTTCGTGGAGCTGGCCGAGTTCGACCCCGCCGCCGAGGCTCCCGCGCCCGAGGCCTATACCGAGGTGCGCGGCCGCGCCGACACCCGCTACCGCATCGCGCTGGCCGAGGGGGTGACCTCCTGGCAGGTGGTCGAGGAGCTGAAATCCGTCGACGTGCTCGACGGCGAGGTCGAGGTGCCGCCCGAGGGCTCGCTCGCGCCCGACAGCTACGAGGTCTCCGAGGGCGACAGCCGGGCCGAGTTGATCGACCGGATGCGCCGCGCGCAGGAGATCATCATCGAAGAGGAATGGGCCAACCGCGCCGACGGCCTGCCGATCGAGACCCCGGAGGAGGCGCTGATCCTGGCTTCCATCGTCGAGAAGGAGACCGGCGTGCCCGAAGAGCGCCCGCAGGTCGCCTCGGTCTTCGTGAACCGGCTCGAGGAGGGCATGCGCCTGCAGACCGACCCGACGGTGATCTACGGGCTCACCAACGGCGAGGGCGTGCTGGGCCGCGGGCTGCGCCAGTCCGAGCTGCGCGGCGAGACGCCCTACAACACCTATGTGATCGACGGGCTGCCGCCGACGCCCATCGCCAACCCGGGCCGGGCGTCGATCCGGGCGGCGCTGAACCCGGCTTTGACGGACTACCTGTTCTTCGTGGCCGACGGCACCGGCGGGCATGCCTTCGCCCAGACCCTGGCCGAGCACAACGACAACGTCGCGCGCTGGCGCGCCATCGAGGCCGAACGCGCGAGCGAGAGCCAGTGAGCGGTGCGCCCGAGGCCCGTGCGCTGCGCGTCCTCGTGACCGGCGGGACGATCGACAAGGTGCATGACCCCCGGACCGAGGGCCTGGGCTTCTCGCCCGACGGGGCCACGCATCTGCCCGAGATGCTGCGCATCGGGCGGTGCCATTTCGCCGAGGTCGAGAAGGTGCTCCTGAAGGACAGCCTCTATTTCGACGCCGCCGACCGCGCCGCCATCGCCGAGGCGGTGCTGCGCGCGCCCGAGCCCGCGCTGGTCGTGACCCATGGCACCGGCACCATGGGCGAGACGGCGCGCGATCTTGCGCCGCAGATCGAGGGCACGGGCAAGACCGTGGTGCTCACCGGCGCGATGCGGCCCTTCTCGCTTTATGCCTCGGACGGGGAGTTCAACCTCGGCGGCGCGGTGGTGGCCGCGCAGATCCTCGGCCCCGGTGTCTGGGGCGTGATGAACGGCCGGGTCTTCCCGGCCGAGCGGCTCGACAAGAACGTGGAGCAGGGGCGCTTCGACCTCTGAGCGGGGCGGGCGGGCGCGACCGGCCCTATGGAGATCGGAGAGCTGCGGGGCGTGGGCCCGGGCGCCATCCCTTTCTCAGAAATAGCCGCGCGGGCGTTGGCCCGACATGACGGCCCGGTCACCAGAACCCCGGCAAAGCGGCCCGACCACCAAACCCCACCAAAGAAAAAACCGGCGCGGGCCCCCCCGCGCCGGTTTTTCATGTCTCGGGCAGGCGCGGCTCAGAGCTGCGCCATGACTTCGTCGGAGGCTTCGAAGTTGGTGGTGACGCGCTGCACGTCGTCGTCGTCCTCCAGCGCGTCGACCAGCTTCATCAGGGACTGCATCCCCTCCAGGTCGAGCTCGGTGGTGTTGGACGGCTTCCAGACCAGCCGGGTGGTCTCGGATTCCCCCAGCGCCTCTTCCAGCGCGTTGGAGACATCGTTGAGGTCGGTGTCGGTGCACCAGACGATATGCCCGTCCTCGGAGCTTTCCACGTCCTCGGCCCCGGCCATGATCGCCGCCTCGAGCACCTCTTCGGCGTTGCCGACCTCGGCGGGATAGACCACCTCGCCCTTGCGCTCGAACATGAAGCCGACCGAGCCGGTCTCGCCCATGTTGCCGCCGTTCTTCGAGAAGGTGGAGCGGATGTTCGAGGCGGTGCGGTTGCGGTTGTCGGTCATCGTCTCGACGATCACCGCGACGCCGTTCGGGCCGTAGCCCTCGTAGCGGATCTCCTCGTAGGAATCCCCGTCACCGCCGGTCGCCTTCTTGATCGCGCGCTCGATGTTGTCCTTGGGCATCGACTGGCCCTTGGCTTCCTTCACCGCCATGCGCAGGCGCGGGTTCTTCTCGGGGTCCGGGTCGCCCATCTTGGCGGCGACGGTGATCTCCTTGGAGAGCTTGGAGAAGAGCTTCGAACGGGCGGCGTCCTGCCGTCCCTTGCGGTGCTGGATGTTCGCCCATTTGGAATGGCCGGCCATGATTGCCTCATTCGGGTGATGTCTGAAAATCTGGGGACATATACGGGCTACCGGGGGCAGGGGGCAAGGGCGCAAAACCGCTTGTCTCGCCGGGCCCGAGCGGCCAGAACTGGGCGCCATGCAGGCTGCCTTCGCGGGCTTCACGCTCGGCTTCTCCCTGATCCTCGCCATCGGCGCGCAGAACGCCTTCGTTCTGCGCCAGGGGCTGTTGCGCCAGCACGTCCTGCCGGTGGTGCTGACCTGCGCGATCTCGGACGCGCTGCTTGTGACCGCGGGGGTCGCGGGCTTCGGGGTGCTGGTCGACCGCGCGCCCTGGCTCGTGGGCGTCATGCGCTACGGCGGCGCGGCCTTCCTGGTGGTCTATGGCGCCCTGGCGCTGAGGGCGGCCTGGCGGGGCGGGCAGGGGATGCGCGCGGGCGACGCCGCGCCGAGCCTCCGGGCCTCGCTCCTGACCTGCCTGGCGCTGACCTGGCTGAACCCGCATGTCTACCTCGACACGGTGGTGCTGCTGGGCGCGATCTCGGCGCAATACGCGGCGCCGGTGCTCTTCGGGGCCGGCGCGGTCACCGCCTCCTTCACCTTCTTCTTCCTTCTGGGCTTCGGCGCGCGGCTTCTCGCGCCGGTCTTCGCGCGGCCCCGGGCCTGGCGGGTGCTCGATGCGCTGGTCGGCTGCACGATGTTCGCAATCGCGGCTTCGCTGCTTCTTGGGTAGCGCGCGCCCTTGCAATCCGCCGCGCCCGCGCGCTTGATGCACCGCATGACGGAAAAGCCCCAAAGCCCGCTCCGAGGCATCTTCTGGATGGTCGTGACGGGCTTCTGCTTCGTGATGGTCACCGCGCTCGTGAAGACCCTCGGCCCGCGCATCCCGGCGGCCGAGATGGCCTTCCTGCGCTATCTCATGGGGCTGGTCTTCCTCTTGCCGCTCTGGCGGGTGCTGGCGGCGACGCGGCTCACCAAGCGGCAGCTGGGGCTCTTCACCCTGCGCGGCGCGGCCCATGCGGCGGGGGTGATCTGCTGGTTCTTCGCCATGACCCGCATTCCCATCGCCGAGGTGACGGCGCTAAATTACCTCAACCCGATCGGGGTGAGCGTGCTGGCGGTGCTGCTTCTGGGCGAAAAGATCGCCGCGCGGCGCATCCTGGCGATCTGCGCGGCACTGGCGGGCGCGCTCTTCATCCTGCGCCCGGGCTTCCGCGAGCTCGACCCCGGGCATTTTGCCATGCTAATCACCGCGGGCACCTTCTCGGGCAGCTACCTCCTGGCCAAGATCCTCTCGGACGAGACCGAGGCCCCGGTGGTGGTGGCCTTCCTGTCGGTCACGGTGATGCTGGCGCTGATGCCCTTTGCGCTTCTGAACTGGGTCTGGCCCAGCTGGACCGAGCTGGGCTTTCTCTTCGCCGTCGCGGCCTTCGCCACGGCGGGGCATTACACCATGACGCTGGCCTTCGCGGCGGCACCGGTCACGGTGACCCAGCCGGTGACCTTCCTGCAGCTCGTCTGGTCGGTGGCGCTTGGGGCGCTGTTCTTCGCCGAGCCGCCCGATCCTTGGGTGATCTTCGGCGGCGGCATCATCATCGCGGCGGTGAGCTTCATCACCTGGCGCGAGGCGCAGCTGAAGCGGCAGGGGGTCACCCCGCCGATCCATGCGACAAAACATTAGCCCCGCTTTGACTGTTTCCGTTCCATAAATAATCACGCCTTGGGCACCGTATTGCCCCAATTCGCGCCGATCCTCGGGGCATCGGGCTTGTTCCCAGTGTTTTGGATACGGAGTTGACCCATGTTTGCAGAGAACACACTGACCGAGAACTTCGACGACATCCGCCACTTCGCCCTGCAGGAGCGGTGCAAGGTGGTCTCGGACACCGAATGGCGCTTCCGGATGCGCGGGTTCGGCTACAACCTGCGCCAGACCGAGGCCGGATACGAGGTCGCGCGCCTGCCGCAGATGTGCGTGATCGGCCATATCGAGGACTGAACAACCACATGACATACCACGATTTCTGACGCCCGGCCGCATCCGCGACCGGGCTTTTTCTTTGTCTTCGGCGGCATTCCGCCCCGGGTATTGATTGACGAGTCAATCAGAAATGCCTAGCTTCTCTCCCGCACCCGGCATCCCGTGGAAGGAAGAGGCGACCCATGTCCCGTCCGAACATACTTGTCCTGATGGTCGACCAGCTGAACGGCACGCTGTTTCCCGACGGCCCGGCCGACTGGCTGCACGCGCCCAACCTCAAGCGGCTGGCGGCGCGTTCGACGCGCTTTGCCAATGCCTATACCGCCTCGCCACTCTGCGCGCCGGGGCGGGCGGCCTTCATGTCCGGGCAGCTGCCCTCGGAGACCGGGGTCTATGACAATGCCGCCGAGTTCCCCTCGGCGATTCCGACCTATGCCCACCACCTGCGCCGGGCGGGCTACCAGACCTGCCTCTCGGGCAAGATGCATTTCGTCGGCCCCGACCAGCTGCACGGTTTCGAGAGCCGGCTGACCACCGACATCTACCCCGCCGATTTCGGCTGGACCCCGGACTACCGCCGCCCCGGCGAGCGCATCGACTGGTGGTATCACAACCTCGGCTCCGTCACCGGCGCGGGCGTGGCCGAGATTTCCAACCAGATGGAATACGACGACGACGTCGCCTTCCAGGCCGAGCAGAAGCTCTACGACTTGTCGCGCGGGCATGACGCGCGGCCCTGGATGCTGACCGTCAGCTTCACCCATCCGCACGACCCCTATGTCGCGCGGAAGAAATACTGGGACCTCTACGAGGACTGCGACCATCTCGACCCCGAGGTGCCGGCGCTGCCCTACGAGGACCACGACCCGCATTCCCAGCGCATCTTCGACGCCAACGACTGGCGCAGCTTCGAGATCACCCGCGAGGACGTGCGCCGCTCGCGCCGGGCCTATTTCGCCAATATCTCCTACCTGGACGACAAGATCGGCGGCATCCTCGACGTGCTCGAGCGCACCCGGCAGGAGGCCATCGTGGTCCTGGTCTCGGATCACGGCGACATGCTGGGTGAGCGCGGCCTCTGGTTCAAGATGAGCCTCTTCGAGGGCTCCGCGCGGGTGCCGCTCATGGTCTCCGCGCCCGGGATGACCCCGGGCCAGGTCACTGCGCCGGTCTCCACCATCGACCTCTGCCCGACGCTCTGCGAGCTGGCCGGCGTCTCGATGGAGGAGGTCATGCCCTGGACCACCGGCGAAAGCCTGGTGCCCCTGGGCAAGGGCGGCGCGCGCCGCTCGCCGGTGGCGATGGAATATGCCGCCGAGGCTTCCTATTCGCCGCTGGTCGCGCTGCGCGCGGGGCGGTGGAAATACACCAATTGCGCGCTCGACCCCGAGCAGCTCTTCGACCTCGAGGCCGACCCGCACGAACAGGAGAACCTGGCCGAGGCGCCGGAACACGCCGAGGTGCTCGAGGAGTTCCGCAAGGCCGCGGCGCTGCGCTGGGACCTCGAGACCTTCGACGCCGAGGTGCGCGAAAGCCAGGCCCGGCGCCGCGTGGTCTACGAGGCCCTGCGCGAGGGCGGCTATTACCCCTGGGATTACCAACCCCTCCGAGAGGCCTCGGACCGCTACATGCGCAACCACATGGACCTCAATGTTGTCGAGGAAAATCAACGCTTTCCGAGAGGCGAATAAGTGATGGACGAGCTGAGATACGACCCCCAACCGAAAGCCAGCCACTTCGTGGACGGCGCCTATGTCGAGGACACCGCCGGCGCCGAGATCGAGGTGGTCTATCCGGCCACCGGCGAGGTGATCGCCCGCGTGCATGAGGCCACCGAGGCGGTGATCGCCAAGGCCGTGGAAAGCGGCCGCCGGGCGCAGGCCGAATGGGCCGCGACCCCGCCGCGCGAGCGCGGCCGGGTGCTGGCCCGCGCCGCCGCGCTGATGCGCGAGCGCAACCGTGCGCTTTCGGTCCTCGAGACCCAGGACACCGGCAAGCCCCTGCAGGAGACGCTGGTGGCCGATGCGACCTCGGGCGCCGATGCGCTGGAGTATTTCGGCGGCATCTCCGCGGGGCTGACCGGCGAGCATATCCCGCTGGGCGAGGACTGGGCCTATACCATGCGCGAGCCGCTGGGCCTCTGCGTCGGCATCGGCGCCTGGAACTATCCCACCCAGATCGCCTGCTGGAAGGCCGCGCCGGCGCTGGCCTGCGGCAACGCGATGATCTTCAAGCCCTCCGAGACCACGCCGCTCTCGGCGCTCAAGGTCGCCGAGATCCTGATCGAGGCGGGCCTGCCCGCGGGCCTCTTCAACGTGGTGCAGGGCGCGGGCTCGGTCGGCGCGGCTCTGACCACCCACCCCAAGGTCGACAAGGTCTCGCTCACGGGCTCGGTGCCGACCGGCCGCAAGGTCTATGCCGCCGCCGCCAACAGCCTGAAGCATGTGACCATGGAACTGGGCGGCAAGTCCCCCATGGTGGTCTTCGATGACGCCGATCTCGACGACGCGGTCGGCGGCGCGATCATGGGCAACTTCTACTCCTCGGGGCAGATCTGCTCGAACGGGACGCGGGTCTTCGTCCAGAAGGGCCTGAAGGACCGCTTCATCGCCCGCATGCAGGAGCGCCTCGGCGGCGCGGTGATCGGCGACCCGATGGACGAAGACACCAACTTCGGCCCGCTCGTCAGCGCCCGCCAGCTCGAGATCGTGCAGGGCTACCTCGAGAAGGGCAAAGCCGAAGGCGCCCGGCTGGTCTGCGGCGGCGAGACCCTCGACCGCGCGGGCTACTGGATGACGCCGGCGCTCTTCGACGGGGTCACCGACGAGATGACCATCGCGCAGGAGGAAATCTTCGGCCCGGTCCTGTCGGTCTTCGAGTTCGAGACCGAAGAGGAGGCCGTCGCCCGCGCCAACGACACGGCCTTCGGGCTGTCGGCGGGGGTCTTCACCCGCGACATCAGCCGCGCGCACCGGGTCATCTCCCGGCTCGAGGCGGGCACCTGCTACATCAATTCCTACAACGACGCGCCGGTCGAGATGCCCTTCGGCGGCGTGAAGATGTCCGGTGTCGGCCGCGAGAACGCCAAGGCGGCGATCGACCATTACTCGCAGCTCAAGTCCGTCTACGTGCGGATGGGCCGCGTCGAGGCGCCCTTCTAGGCGCTGGCTTTCGCCCCGGCGGCGCGAAGGGGGAGGGCCCCTTGCGCCGCCGGGACAGCTTCCACGGAGGTTTCAACATGCAGGCGGAATACGTCATCGTCGGCGCGGGCAGCGCCGGTTGTGCAATGGCCTACCGGCTGGCCGAGGCCGGCAAGTCGGTCATCGTGATCGAACACGGCGGCTGGGACGGCGGCCCCTTCATCCAGATGCCGGGCGCGCTCTCCTACCCGATGAACATGTCGCGCTACGACTGGGGCTACCAGTCCGAGCCCGAGCCGCACCTCGGCGGGCGCCGGCTGGCCTGCCCGCGCGGCAAGGTGCTGGGCGGCTCCTCCTCGATCAACGGCATGGTCTACGTGCGCGGCCACGCGCGCGACTACGACCACTGGCGCGACCAGGGTGCCGACGGCTGGGGCTATGCCGACGTGCTGCCCTATTTCCGGCGCATGGAAACCAGCCACGGCGGCCAGGAGGGCTGGCGCGGCACCGACGGGCCGCTGCACGTCAGCCGCGGGCCCCGCAACAACCCGCTGACCCGCGCCTTCGTCGAGGCCGGAGCCCAGGCGGGCTATGAGACCACCGAGGATTACAACGGCGAGAAGCAGGAAGGCTTCGGCCCGATGGAGGCCACCATCCACAAGGGCCGCCGCTGGTCCGCCGCCCATGCCTACCTGCGCCCGGCCGAGAAGATGGGCGCGCAGGTGGTGCGCGGCCTCGCCCGCCGGATCACCTTCGAGGAGGGCCGCGCCAGCGGCGTGGAGATCGCCCGCGGCGCTTCGGTCGAGACCGTGCGCGCCAGCCGCGAGGTGATCCTCGCCGCCTCCTCGCTGAACTCGCCGAAGCTCCTGATGCTCTCGGGCGTGGGCCCGGCGGCGCATCTGGCCGAACACGGCATCGAGGTCCGCGCCGACCGTCCCGGCGTCGGGCAGAACCTGCAGGACCACCTCGAGCTCTACATCCAGATGGCCTCGAAGAAGCCGGTCAGCCTCTACAGCTACTGGAACCTCTTCGGGAAGGCCTACGTCGGGCTGCGCTGGCTGCTGAACAAGTCCGGCCCCGGCGCCTCGAACCAGTTCGAAAGCGCGGCCTTCATCCGCAGCGCGCCGGGTGTCGACTACCCCGACATCCAGTATCACTTCCTGCCGCTGGCGGTGCGCTACGACGGGCAGGCGGCCTCCGAGGGGCATGGGTTCCAGGCCCATGTCGGCCCGATGCGCTCGCCCTCGCGCGGCTCGGTCAGCCTGGGCTCCGCCGATCCCGAGGCGGCGCCGAAGATCCGGTTCAACTACATGAGCCACGACAAGGACTGGCAGGACTTCCGCACCGCGATCCGGCTCACCCGCGAGATCTTCGCGCAGGAGGCTTTCTCCGATTACGCCGATTTCGAGATCCAGCCGGGCGCCGAGCTGCAAAGCGACGAAGAGCTCGACGGCTTCATCCGCGAGCATGTCGAAAGCGCCTATCACCCCTGCGGCACCTGCCGCATGGGCCGGCCCGACGACCCCGAGGCGGTGGTCGACCCCGAGGGCCGGGTGATCGGCGTCGAGGGCCTGCGCGTCGCCGACAGCTCGATCTTCCCGCGGATCACCAACGGCAACCTCAACGGCCCGTCGATCCTCGTGGGCGAGAAGATCGCCGACCATGTGCTTGGCCGCCGTCTGCCGCCCGAGAACAGCGCGCCCTGGGTGCATCCCGAGTGGCAGACCGCGCAACGCTGAGGCGCAGGGGGCAGCCCCTGCGGCCCCCACGCCAAGGAGCAAAGGCCGCCGCCGGGCACCCACGGCGGCGGCCTTTGTCTGTCCGGGGGGCTGGCCCCTTGGCGAAAGGCGCCGCCCGGCCTAGCCTTCATGGCAGGCAAGGAGGCACGCCATGGCCGGAGGATGGACCCGCGACGGCGCGGTGAGCGAACAGATCGAGGCCTCGATCAGCGACGAGCTGGCGCGGATACGCGCCCGCCGCGCCCCCGAGGGCGAGAGCCTGACCCATTGCGCGGAATGCGACGAGCCGATCCCCGAGAAGCGCCGCAAGGCGCTGCCCGGGGTGAAGCTCTGCATCGACTGCCAGTCCGAGCGCGACGGCCGCCCCGCGGCGCGCGGCGGCGTGAACCGCCGCGGCTCGAAGGACAGCCAGCTGAAGTAGGCTTGGCGTGGGGGGGGGCGCCACGCGGCGCCGGATCTGAGTGCAGGGGCCGCGCGTGCCTCAAGGCTTGAGATCGCGCGCCGCCGGTCGGGAGGGGCGGAGACCGGGCTTGGGTCGCACTGCCGTATGACAGCAGCGCAGCCTTCCCCCCGGTCCCGCAAAACCGCGCCTTACGCGGGCGCGGGCCTTCAGCCCTCCATCGCCTCCAGCTCGTCGATGAAGCCCGAGATCATCGACAGGCCCTTCTGCCAGAAGGCCGGGTCCGTCGCATCCAGCCCGAAGGGCGCCAGGAGGTCGGTGTGATGCTTCGAGCCGCCGGCGCGCAGCATCTCGAAATACTTCTCCTCGAAGCCTTCGGGCGCGTCCTCGTAATTGGCGTAAAGCGCGTTCACCAGCCCGTCGCCGAAGGCATAGGCATAGACGTAGAAGGGCGAATGCACGAAGTGCGGGATATAGGCCCAGAAGGTCTCGTAGCCCTCCATGAAGTCGAAGGCGGGCCCGAGGCTCTCGGCCTGAACGCTCATCCAGAGCGCGTTGATGTCGTCGGGCGTCAGCTCGCCGCCGCGCCGCGCCTCGTGCAGCTTGCACTCGAAGTCGTAGAAGGCGATCTGCCGCACGACGGTGTTGATCATGTCCTCGACCTTGCCGGCCAGGAGCACCTTCTTCTCGGCGTCGTCCTTGGCATTGGCCAGCATCCGCCGGAAGGTCAGCATCTCGCCGAAGACGCTGGCGGTCTCGGCCAGGGTCAGCGGCGTCTGGCTCAGCATCTCGCCCTGGTCGGCGGCCAGCACCTGGTGCACGCCGTGGCCCAACTCATGGGCAAGCGTCATCACGTCGCGCGGCTTGCCGAGGTAGTTCAGCAGCACATAAGGGTGCGCGTCGGTCACCGTGGGATGGGCGAAGGCGCCCGGGGCCTTGCCCGGGGTGACGCCGGCGTCGATCCAGCCCTTGGTAAAGAAGGGCTCGGCGATCTCGGCCATGCGCGGGTCGAAGGCGCCATAGGCGTTCATCACCGTCTCGCGCGCCTCCTCCCAGCCGACCCGGCGGGTTTCCTCCATGGGCAGGGGGGCGTTGCGGTCCCAGACCTGCATCCGCTCGAGCCCCAGCCACTTGCGCTTCAGCTCGTAGTAGCGATGCGAGAGATCGGGATAGGAGGCCACCACCGCGTCGCGCAGCGCCTCGACCACCTCGGGTTCGACGTCATTGGCCAGGTGCCGCCCGGTCTGCGGGCTGGGCATGCCGCGCCAGCGGTCCATGACCTCCTTCTCCTTGGCCTGGGTGTTGTGGACCCGGGCGAAGGTGCGGATGTTCTGGCCGAAGACCTCGGCCAGGGCGCGGGCCGCCGCCTCGCGGGTGGCGCGGTCCTGTTCGGTCAGGCCGTTCAGCGTCGCCTCGATGCCCAGGGTCTCGCCCGCGACCTCGAAGGTCAGCCCGGCGATGGTCTCGTCGAAGAGCCGCTCCCAGGCGTCGCCGACCACGCCCATGTCGTGCAGGAACTTCTCCATCTCGTCGGAGAGCTGGTAGGGCTTCATCGCGCGGATGCGGTCGAAGGCCGGCTTGTAGCGCGCCAGCGCGGCATCCTCGAAGAGCTGCGCGTAATGCTCGTCGCCCAGGCGGTTCAGCTCGAGCGAGAAGAAGACCAGCGGCGTGGTGTAGACGGTGATCTTCTCCTGCGCGTCCGAGAGGAACTTGGCGCGCTCGGCATCGGTGGTGTTCTGGTAATACCGCAGCCCGGCGTAGGACATGATGCGCCCCGCGACCCGCTCGATGGTCTCGTGCCGGCCGATCATCTCGGCGAAGCCCGCGGCGTCGAGGCCCTCGATCTTGCCTTCGTAATCCGCCGCGAAGTCGCGGCAGGCGGCCTCCAGCCAGTCGAGATCGCGCTTGAACTCGGGCGCATCCGGCGCGGCGTAGAGATCGCTCAGATCCCAGACCGGCAGGTCGCCCAGGTCCTGGCCTTTCTGGTGGGCGTCGGCGTCGAAGACGGGGCGTGGGGTCATCAGGTTCTCCATGGGTGTCGGTCTTGCCGCTCAAGGTGGCGCGCGCGCCAGCCGGGTTCAAGCCCCGCAGGGCGCGCCACGACAAGGCAGACCGGCCGCCACCGCGCCGCCCGCGCGCCCCGCAACCGCCAAATACCCGCGCCCCCGGCACGGCCCCAAAGCGCACGACCCAGCTCCGCCAACCACCCGCACCCCCCGCCGGGCTTTAAAGCGCACCGCCTCTTGCCCTTCAGCTTGTCCAAATACCCTCGGGGGTGAATTCGGGCCGCAGGCCCGAAGAGGGGGCAGAGCCCCCCACAAACAAAAATGCCGACACGCCCCCGCCACACCCCGCGCCGCGCTCACAACAGCACCCAACGACCTCACCCGTAAGCCGCCAGCATCTCCTTCAGGTCCGCCAGCGTGTTGGCCTCGCCCGCGGCTTTGTCGTGGCGCCAGCGGGACATGCGGGGAAAGCGCAGGGCGACGCCGGACTTGTGGCGGGGGCTTTCGAAGATGCCCTCGAAGGCGATCTCGAAGACATGCTCCGGGGTCACCTGGCGCACCGGGCCGAAGCGGTTCTGGGTGTTCTTGCGCACCCAGGCGGTGATCTGGCGGAACTCGGCGTCGGTGAGCCCGGAATAGGCCTTGGTGAAGGGCACCAGCGCCTCGCCGTCCCAGACCGCGAAGGTGAAATCGGTGAAGAGGTTCGCCCGCCGTCCGTGGCCCTGCTGGGCGTAGATCATCACCGCGTCGATGGTCAGCGGGTCGAGCTTCCATTTCCACCAGTCGCCCTTCTTGCGGCCCGAGAGATAAGGGCTGCCTGCGCGCTTCAGCATGACGCCCTCGGCGCGCATCTCGCGGGCCTCGGCGCGGTGGCGGGCAAGGGCCTGCCAATCGGTGAAATCGATGCGCGGCGAAGGGCGGATCGGCGCCTCGGGCGGCACCTCGGCCAGATGCGCCTCGAGCCGCGCGCGGCGCTCGGCCAGCGGCGTGTCGCGGATGTCCGCGCCGCCGTCCTCCAGGAGGTCATAGGCCAGGAGGATCACCGGCGCCTCGCGCAGGAGCTTCTTCGGCACCGTCTTGCGCCCGATCCGGGCCTGCAGCGTGTTGAAGGGCAGGGGCATCGAAGTCGCCGCGTCCCAGGCGACGATCTCGCCGTCGATCACCGTGCCTTCTGGCAGATAGTCGCGGAGCGGCGCGAGCTCGGGGAAACGGTCGGTCATCAGCTCCTCGCCGCGCGACCAGACGTGATGCTCGGCACCGCGGATCAGCACCTGGCCGCGGATGCCGTCCCACTTCCATTCCGCCTGCCAGTCCGCGGGCGGCCCGAGGCTCTCGGGGCCCTCGTCGAGCTGGTAGGCGAGGTAGAAGGGATAGGGCCGCGAGGCGTCGGCGGCGGGGTCCTCGGCCTCGATCAGCGCGTGATAGCTGGTCTCGGCGGGCTGCCAGGCGCCCATGAGCTTATGCGCCAGAACCGCCTCCTCCTGGCCGGTGGCGCGGGCCAGGGCGCGGGTCATCAGCTTGCGGCTGACGCCGATGCGGAAGCCGCCTGTGATCAGCTTGTTGAAAAGGAAGCGCTCGGTGGTGTCGAGCCGGTCCCAGGCCGAGAGGATGCGCGCCCGGCGCTCGGCGATCTCGAGGCCGGGCAGGGCACGCAGCTCGGCGATCCACTCCGAGAGCGGCAGGTCGCTCTCCGCCCCGGGCGGCGGCAGGACCAGCGCGATGGTCTCGGCGAGGTCGCCGACGATCGGGTAACTCTCCTCGAGCAGCCAGAGCGGGATGCCCGCGCGCTCGGCCGCCCATTCGCGCAGCTGCGTCGTGGTCACCGCGCGCTTGGGGCGGCGGCCGGAAAAAAGCGCGATGGTCCAGAGCTTGTCGGCGTCCGAGGCTTGCGTGAAATAGCGCGCCAGCGCGGCGGTCTTGGCGCTGGTGCGGGTGGTCTGGTCGACGGCGGCGAAGAGCGCGGCGAAGTCCTTCATGCCGCGGCCCCGCTGTCGGATGCGGGCGCGGTCTCCTCGGCTTCCTCGGTGCCGAACTCGGTCTGCAGCACCTCGGCGTCCCAGCCGCTGGCGTTCAGCCAGCGCGCGAAGATCTCGGTGTAACCATGCGTGACGTATAGTTTTTCCGCGCCGGTCTCGCGGATCGCCTCGTGCAGCCCCTCCCAGTCGGCGTGATCGGAGACGACGAAGCCGCGGTCCATGGCGCGCCGCCGCCGCACCCCGCGCAGGGCCATCCAGCCCGAGGCGAAGGCCTGGCTCGAAGGCCCGAAGCGCCGCATCCAGGGCGTGCCAAGCGCCGAGGGCGGCGCGATGACCAGCGCGCCCGGGGTTTTCTTGGGGTCGTTCTCCTCCGACACCTGGGCGGTCGCGGGCAGCGCCAGCCCCTGGTCGCGCAGGATGGCATTGGTCGCCTCCACCGCGCCATGGGTCAGGATCGGGCCTGTCTCAGGATCGAGCAGGGTCAGCACCCGCTGCGCCTTGCCGAGCGAATAAGCGCCCAGGACCGAGGTCACGCCGGCGGCGGCATTGGCCTGCCACCAGGCGTTGATCTCGCCCGCCACCTCTTCCTCGGGGCGCCATTTGAAGACCGGCAGGCCAAAGGTGCATTCGGAGATGAAGGTGTGGCAGCGCACCGGCTCGAAGGGTTCGGACAGCCGGTCGGGCGCGGTCTTGTAGTCGCCCGAGACCACCCAGGTCTCGCCGCCGACCGAGACGCGGATCTGCGCCGAGCCGGGGATGTGGCCGGCGGGGTGGAAGCTGACCTCGGCATCGCCGATGCGCGTGGTCTCGCCGAAGCGGATGGTCTCGAGGTCGATCTGGCCGAGCCGGTAGCGCATGACCGGGGCGGCGACCTCGGTGGCGAGGTAGCGCGCATGACCGAGCCGGGCGTGATCGGCATGGCCATGGGTGATCAGCGCCCGGTCGACGGGGCGCCAGGGGTCGATGAAAAAATCGCCCGCGGGGCAGTAGATGCCGCGGTCGGTGAAGGTGAGGACGGGCTCGGCCATGAGGGCCATGATAGGGCAGGCGGAGGGCCGCGCCAGAGGCGGGCGGGGCGGTCTTTGCGCTGGCCGCTGTGTCGGGCCGAGACGTCGTGCCAACGGCGGGGCTCGCGCTTGTAGCCCGGCGCGTCAGGCGCAGGGCCAGGTCCGCGCCCCTCAGGCCCGCGCATCTGGTGCGAGGCCCGGCCCGGGCCCCTCAGGCCCGCGCGCTTTGCGGCCCGCCGTTCTCTTCCTCGCGGGTAGAAGCCCCGGCGGCGTCGTAATGGGCGATCAGCGCCTCGGTGATCTCGCCCCGGACCTCGGGGCCCTCCATCAGCACCTCGTGTTCGCCGCCGGGCACGGTGACCAGGCGTCCGCCCGGCCAGCCCGCCATACGCTGGGCGATGCGCGGCACGTCGACGATGCGCTCGTTCGAGCCCACGAAGGTCAGGCAGGGATAGTCCGGCGCCGGCATCCGCGCCAGCGTCCGGCATTCGACCAGCGCCTCGTTCAGCCAGCGCAGCGAGGGCCCGCCGAGCTGCAAGCCCGGTTCGGCGATGACCTGGGCGCGCATGTAGTCATACATCTCGCGGTCGCGGGTCAGCAGGTTGTCGTCGAAGGTCTCGGCCACGACGTAGCTGTCGGGGCTGGTGCCGGGCGCGATGGTATGGCCCAGCCCCACCCGCGAGGAGCTCCAGGACAGGGCCCAGGCCGCGGGCCGCATGAAGGGCGAGATGCGGATGCCCCACATCGGCCCGGTGAAGCCCGCGCCCGCCACCGGCAGGCCGTTCATCAGCGCCCGCAGCCCGATGCAGCCGCCCATGCTGTGGGCAAGCAGGTGCCAAGGCTTCGGCAGACCTTCGGCCTCGGCCCAGCTCAGCGCGGCGTCGAGGTCGCGCTGGTAGTCGTCGAAGACATGCACATGGCCGGTGCGGACATCGGTCAGAAGCCGGTCCGACAACCCTTGGCCGCGCCAGTCGATGGTCAGCGTGTGATAGCCCGCGCGGGCGAAATCGGCCGCGGTGCGGCCGTATTTCTCGATGTATTCGGTGCGGCCGGGCAAGAGAAGCACCGTGCCCGCCGCGCCGCCGGGGTAATGCCCGATGCGCAGGCGCGTGCCGTCCACGGCCGCCACCCAGAGCGCGCGCGCGCCCTCTGGCCCCTCGGCCTCTTGGGCCAGGAAGGGGGCCGTCTCGGCCATCAGGAGAGGACGCCCGCCAGCTTCATCGCCAGGCCCATGTCGCCGTCGATCGACAGCTTGCCCGACATGAAGGCCGCGGTGGGGTTCATCTCGCCCTCGAGGATCTCGCGGAAGGTGTCGGCATCGGCGGTCATGGTGACATCGGCGTCTTCATCCGCGGCGCGGGCGCCGTTGTCGTCCATGATGATCGTGCCTTCGCCCTCGATGTCGAACTTGACGGTGCCGCCGATGTCCTGGCCGTCCATCTTGGCGTTCAAGGCCGAGACCGCCTCGGTGATCGTGTCGCTCATGCGTGGTGTCCTCCATGTGATCGCGCGCGGGTGTTCACAAGCCGCGCGGCCGCGCTATCCTCCTTGGCACCATGATTAGGCCGCGCGCGAAATTCAAATCTACCGTCACGGCATTTCTGGCCGTGCTGGCGTTTTCCCTTCCGTCACTTGGCCAGGCCGAGGGCGGCAGCGAGCGCGCGGCGGAACTTCTGCGCGACCTCGGCGCCGCGGAGACCCCGGCCGAGGCGCGCCGGCTCGAACGCGAGCTGGAGCTGGAATGGTCGAAATCCGGCTCGGCGGCCATGGACCTTCTGTTGCGCCGCGGGCGCGACGCGCTCGAGGTGCAGGAGCTTGACCGCGCGGTCGAGCACCTGCGCGCGCTGACCGACCATGCGCCGGGCTTCGCCGAGGGCTGGCACACCCTGGCCCAGGCCTATTACGCGCAGGACCGGCTGGGGCTTTCGGCCGATGCGCTGGAGCGGACGCTGGCGCTCAATCCCAACCATTACGGGGCCTTGCAGGGGCTCGGCGCGATCTTCGAACACCTGGGCGATGCCCAGCGGGCCTACCGCGCCTATGACGCCGCGGACGCATTGCGTCCCTTCGACGAACGTGTGACCAATGCGCTGACGCGGCTCGACCTCCTCGCGAACGGGTATCGCCTCTGATCGGCCAAAGGGCGTTACATGCTCATGAACTCGCGGGTCGCGGCCATTCTCGGCCCGACCAATACCGGCAAGACGCATTACGCCATCGAGCGGATGCTGGGCTATCGCACCGGCATGATCGGCCTGCCGCTGCGGCTGCTCGCGCGCGAGGTCTACGACAAGATCGTCGCCGCCCGCGGCCCCTCGGTGGTGGCGCTGGTCACCGGCGAAGAGCGCATCGTGCCGCCGCGCGCCGCCTATTGGGTCTGCACCGTCGAGGCCATGCCCGAGGGCATGGGCACCGATTTCGTCGCCATCGACGAGATCCAGCTTTGCGCCGATCCCGAGCGCGGCCATGTCTTCACCGACCGGCTCCTGCGGATGCGGGGCACCCACGAGACGCTGTTCATGGGCTCCGACACCATGCGCGGGCCGATCGCCGAGCTGGTCCCGGGCTGCGAGTTCATGCGCCGGGAGCGGATGAGCCAGCTGAGCTACACGGGTTCGAAAAAGACAAGCCGCATCAAGCCCCGCACCGCGATTGTCGGATTTTCGGTTGAGAATGTATATGCCATCGCCGAGCTTCTGCGCCGCCAGAAGGGCGGCGCGGCGGTGGTCATGGGGGCGCTCAGCCCGCGCACGCGCAACGCGCAGGTGTCGCTTTATCAAAATGGCGAGGTCGACTACCTGGTCGCCACCGACGCCATCGGCATGGGGCTCAACCTGGACATCGACCACGTTGCCTTCTCCTCGCTGGTGAAGTTCGACGGGCGGCGGATGCGGCCCCTGGCGCCGAACGAGCTGGCGCAGATCGCCGGCCGCGCGGGCCGGGGGATGCGCGACGGCACCTTCGGCGTGACCGGCGAGGCGCCGCCGCTGGAGGACGAGGTCGCCGAGGCGATCTGCAACCACCGCTTCACGCCGCTGCGCAAGCTGCAGTGGCGCAACCCGAAGCTCTCCTTCGGCACGCCCGAGGCGCTGATCGCCTCGCTCGAGGCGGCCAGCGAGGATCCGCTGCTTCTGAAGGCGCGCGAGGCCGACGACCTCAAGGCGCTGAAGGAGCTCGCGACGCGGGCGGAAATCCGCGCCCGGGCCAGCGACGCGCGGTCGGTGCAACTCTTGTGGGATGTCTGCCGGATCCCCGATTTCCGCGGCATCAGCCAGGCGGAACACGCGGGCCTGCTTGACGTTATCTTCCGGCATCTGCACGAGCGCGGCACCGTGCCGGACGATTTCATCGCGCGGCAGGTGCACCGCATCGACCGGGTCGACGGCGACATCGACATGTTGTCGAAACGGCTGGCCTATATCCGCACATGGACCTACGTCGCGCAACGCCGTGGCTGGGTCTCCGACGAGACCCATTGGCGAGACCGGACGCGGGCGGTAGAAGACAGGGTGTCAGACGCGCTGCACGAGCGGCTGACACAGAGATTCGTGGACCGGCGGACCAGCGTGTTGCTCCGCCGGTTGAAGCAGAAGGAGGCCCTCTTGGCCGAAGTGAACGACAAGGGTGAAGTGACCGTCGAGGGCGAGTTTATCGGCCGTCTCGAAGGGTTCCGCTTCCGGCAGGACAAGGACGCCAAGGGCGAAGAGGCGAAGACGCTGAAATCCGCGTCGCTTCAGGCGCTTGCGCCGCATTTCCATCTGCGCGCGGATCGGTTCTACAACGCTCCCGACACCGAGATCGACTTTACCGAACAGGGCGGTCTGATGTGGGGCGAGCAGGCCGTCGGCAAGCTCGAGCGCGGCGACGATCCGATGAAGCCCCGCGTGGCGGCCTTCGTCGACGACGAGGCGGGCCCCGAGGTGCGCCAGAAGGTCGAGCGCCGGTTGCAGCATTTCATCGACCGCAAGGTCGCGGCGCTCTTCGAGCCCCTGATGAACATCCAGCGCGACGAGGCGCTGACCGGGCTCGCCAAGGGCTTCGGCTTCCAGATGATCGAGGCCATGGGCGTCATCCCGCGCGCCAAGGTCGCCGACGAGGTCAAGGCGCTGGACCAGGAGGCCCGCGGCGCGCTGCGCAAGCACGGCATCCGCTTCGGCCAGTTCACCATCTTCATGCCGCTTCTCCTGAAACCCGCGCCGACCCGGCTGCGGCTGGTGCTCTGGAGCCTCGCGCAGGGCCGCGACACCTTCCCCGAGGCGCCGCCGCCGGGGCTGGTGACCGTGCCCGCCGACCAGGGCACGCCGCAGGACGAGTTCGCGATCATGGGCTACCGCAAGGCCGGCACCCGGGCGATCCGCATCGACATGCTCGAGCGGCTGGCCGACCTCGTGCGGGTCGAGGACAGCCGCGGCGGCTTCGAGGCCACCGCCGACATGCTCTCGATCACCGGGCTGACGCTGGAGCAGTTCGCCGACCTCATGGAGGGCCTCGGCTACCGCGCCGAGAAGGGCGAACGCGCCAAGCAGAAGCCGGTCGATGCCGCCGTCCCGGTCGAGGAGGGCGCGTCCACCGAAGCCGGCGCCGATGCCGCCGAGGACGAGGCCGCGCCTGCCGAGGACGCTCCGGTCTTCGACAAGGGCACGCCCGAGGCCATCGAGCCCGGCGCGGTGACCGGCGAGGCCGAGGCCCCGGCGGCCCCCGCCGAGGACCCGGCCGAGGAGAAGGTCGCCGAGATCGCCGATCACGGCGAGGCGCCGCTGGCCGCAGAGCCGGCCGAGGATGTGCCCGAGACCCCGGTCGCCGAGACCCCGCCCGAGGAGACGCCGCTGGGCGAGGCCCCCGACGCCGCCGTCGCCGGGCCCGAGATCGAGGTCTTCTACACCTTCACCTGGGCCGGCAACCGCAACCGCGACCGCGGCGGCAAGGGCCGTCCGCAGGGCCGGGGCGGCCCGCCCAAGGGCAAGGGCAAGCCGAAGGGCAAGCGCCCGCCGCAGCAGGCCAAGAACTACGAGGCGCGCCCGCCGAAGAAGGACAAGATCGACCCCGACAACCCCTTCGCCGCGGCGCTCTCGGGGTTCAACAAGGGCAAGTCCTGAAGAACTGCGCGCGGCGGGCCCACCGCCCGCGCGGCATGGCAGGTCCAGAGATGAGCGACAGGATCCGCATCGACAAATGGCTCTGGCAGGCGCGGTTCTTCAAGACCCGCAGCCTGTCGGCCAAGGTCGTGGCCTCGGGCCGCGTGCGGGTGAACGCGCAGCCGATCTCCAAGCCCGCCTTCGCGGTGGGGCCGGGGGACGTGCTGACCTTCCCGCAGGCGCATGAGATCCGGGTGATCCGGGTGCTTGCGCCCGGGGCGCGGCGCGGGCCGGCCTCGGAGGCGCGGACGCTTTACGACGATCTCGACCCGCCGCGGCCAAAAGACCGCAGTGCAACGCCGCATGTGCCGAAGTATGAAGGCAGCGGTCGCCCGACCAAGAAGGAAAGACGCCAGCTCGATCAAACCCGCCGTGAGGTTCTTGAATGATCCCGGCGCTTGGTCTAGCCAACCCTCGGATCAGCTTACGGACCTCTCGAACATGACCTATATCGTCAATGACGCCTGCATCGCCTGCAAGTATACCGACTGCGTCGAGGTCTGTCCGGTCGACTGCTTCTACGAAGGCGAGAACATGCTGGTGATTCACCCCGATGAATGCATCGACTGCGGTGTCTGCGAACCCGAATGCCCCGCCGATGCGATCCGGCCCGACACCGAGCCGGAAGCCGAGAAGTGGGTCGAGTTCAACCGGAAATACTCCGAGCTCTGGCCGGTGATCATCACCAAGAAGGACCCTCTGCCCGAGGCCGAAGAGCGCGACGGCGAAGAGGGCAAGCTCGAGAAATACTTCTCGGAGAAGCCCGGCGAAGGCGGCTGACGCGATTCGAGCCGGCGCCCCCGGGCGCCGTGCGCACCTGAAGGACGAGGCGTAACCCCTTGATACACTGGGGTTAGCGCGATCTACCGCTTGCGCTGTTCAGCGCCCCGGAATTGTGCTATATTCTCGTTACAAATGAGAACGCTGCAACCATACCAGGTCGCGGGGTCTGCGCCCCGCTGGTAATTTTCTTGATCGAACCAAGTGAACGGATCCCCCAAGGTATCCGGGCACTTTTTTCGTCTGGAAGGTTCAGCGTTCAAGCTGCCTGAGGAACCCTAATGACCAAGACCAAACAGTCGTCCGAATTCCGTCCGAACGATTACGTCGTCTACCCGGCGCATGGTGTGGGGCAGATCATGTCGATCGAAGAGCAAGAGATTGCCGGCATCACGATGGAGCTGTTCGTGATCTCCTTCGAGAAGGACAAGATGACTCTGCGCGTGCCGACCCACAAGGCGACGGAGGTGGGCATGCGGACCCTGTCCTCGCCCGACGTGGTCAGCCAGGCGATGAAGACCCTCCAGGGCAAGGCCAAGGTGAAGAAGGCCATGTGGTCGCGCCGCGCCCAGGAATACGAGCAGAAGATCAACTCCGGCGACCTGATCGCCATCGCCGAGGTGGTGCGCGACCTGCACCGCGCCGACGATCAGCGCGAGCAGAGCTACTCCGAGCGGCAGCTTTATGAAGCCGCGCTCGAGCGGCTCACCCGCGAGGTGGCGGCGGTCTCCGGCGGCGACGAGATCGCGGCGGCCAAGCAGGTCGACGAGGTGCTGGTCTCCCGCGCCGCCTGAGCCGGCAACGGTCCCGCAAGGAATTGGCCGCGTCCCCGAGGGGCGCGGCCTTTTCCATGGGCGGAGATAGGGGGCGAGGGGGAGGCCGAAGGCCGGTCAGGTGCGGCGAGCGAGGCCAGGGGGAGGTCGGGTGCCGGAGCGTAGACGGCGGCCTGTCAGGCGCGGGGGAGGCCTGCGGCCGGTCAGTTGCTCGGGAGAGACTGGCGCGAGTCAGCTCCCGCCTCGGAGCCGAACCCGGAGCAAATGCCGGTCTTGTCAGGGCATTGAAAAGCCAAGCTGCCCGCGGCATCCGCTGAACGCCTCCTCAACAGCCCCGCTGCCACCTCCCGCCTAACGCCCCAGCCCGCCAGCCGGGCAGGCGGCCCGCCGACCGTCGCCCCTCACGCCGCGTCCTCCTTGCGCTCCAGCGCCGAGAACAGCGCCGTCTCCAGCTCCTTCTCCAGCTCCTGCGCGCGGGCCACGTATTCGGGGTTGTCGACCGCCCGCACCCCCGGCTTCCAGAGCTTCGCCAGCTCCCGCACCGTCATCCGGTCGTGGTCGAAGAAGGTCCGCTCGGCCTGCGAGGCCTCGTATTCTGTCAGCCCGATGTTCTCGAGCACGTAGCGCCCGGCGCGGATCGAACTGTCGAAGGTCTCGCGCACGATGTCGTCGGCCCCGGCCTGGTAAAGCTCGTAGACATGCGTCCGGTCCCGCGCGCGAGCGACGATGTGCAGATCCTCCCCGCGCGCCTGCCGGGCATAGGCCACCAGCGTGTTGGTGGCCTTGGGATCGTCGAGCGCAACGCAAAGCACCCGCGCCTTGTGCAGCCCCGCCGCATGCAGAAGCTCGGGCCGCGTCGGGTCGCCGAAATAGCCCTTGAAGCCGAAGCGCCGCATGAGCTGGATCGTCTCCATGTCGTGGTCGATCACCACGGTCTGGAAGCCCGAGCTTTGCAGGAGCCGGTTCACGATCTGCCCGAAGCGCCCGATGCCCGCGATGATCACCGGCGCGGTCTCGTCGATCTCGTCGTCCTCGGGCCGGTCCGAGGTCGGCGCGAAACGCTTCGAAATCGCCTCGTAGGCCAGGAAGACCAGCGGCGTGAACAGCATCGAAAGCGCGATGACCAGCAGGATGCGCTCGCCCAGGGCGCCGGTCAGCACGTCCTGCTGCAGCGAGAAGCTCACCAGCACGAAGCCGAACTCGCCCGCCTGCGCGAGCCCCATGGTGAAGAGCGCGTTGTCCGAATGCCGGAGCCCGAAGATCCGCGCCAGCCCGTAGAGGATCAGCCCCTTCAGGGTCATCATCCCCAGCGTCAGCCCGAGGATCAGGAAAGGCTCGGCGAAGAAGGTGGTGAAGCTGATGCCCGCACCGACGGTGATGAAGAACAGCCCCAGGAGCAGCCCCTTGAAGGGTTCGATGTCCGATTCGAGCTCGTGGCGGAACTCCGAGTTGGCCAGCACCACCCCGGCGAGGAAGGTGCCGAGCGCCGGCGACAGGCCCACGAGGATCATCAGGAAGGCGATGCCCAGCACGATCAGGAGCGCGAAGGCGGTGTACATCTCGCGCAGGCGGGCCTGGTGGATGAAGCGGAAGAGCGGGCCGATCAGGTAGATCCCGGCGAGGATGATCGCCGCGATGGCGCCCAGCGTGACCAGCGCCACGCCCCAGCCCGGCAGCCCCTCGACGAGGCTCATGGTGGCATGGGCCCCGTGCTCGCCATGGTCGCGCTCGATCGAGCCGTCGGGCGAGAGGCTCGCGTGCTGGGGCAGGGCCAGGAGCGGCAAGAGCACCAGCATCGGGATCACCGCGATGTCCTGGGTCAGGAGCACCGAGAAGATCGAGCGCCCGCCGCCGGTCTGGATCAGCCGTTTCTCGGTCAGGGTCTGCAGCACGATGGCCGTCGAGGAGAGCGAGAAGATCAGCCCCACCGCCAGCGCCGGCTGCCAGGCCAGCCCCATGGCCATGGCCGCCGCCGTCACCGCCGCGGTGGTCAGCCCGACCTGCAGCCCGCCGAGGCCGATGAGCTTGGTGCGCATGTCCCAAAGCGCGCGGGGTTCCAGCTCGAGCCCGATCAGGAAGAGCATCATCACCACGCCGAACTCGGCGAAATGCTGGATGTCCTCGGTCTCGTGCACCAGCCCCAGGATCGGGCCGATCACCAGCCCCGCGGCGAGGTAGCCCAGCACCGAGCCCAGCCCCAGCCGCGAGGCGATGGGCACGGCGATCACCGCCGCGAGAAGGTAGATCGAGGCCTGAAGCAGGAATGTGTCCATCGGCGGAGGCTCCCTTCGGGGTCCGGTCTATAGTGCCGCCTGGGGCGCGGGGCGCAATGGGCGGAGGCGCGCGGACCCCCTGCGCCAGGGCTCAGAGCGGCAGGGCTGCATCCGCCTTGAGCTGGTCCATGACGATCTGGCTCTGCACCCGCGCCACGGTAGCATGCGACAGGAGCACCTCGTGGATCAGCCGGTGCAGCGCGCGCAGGTCGGTCGTATAGGCCCGCAGGAGGTAGTCGGCCTCGCCGGTCAGCGTCCAGGCCGAGACCACCTCGGGCCGGGTGGCGATCAGCCGGGCGAAGCCCTGGGCCTGTTCGGGCCCGTGGCTTTCGAGGCTGACCTGGATGAAGGCCTGCACCGCCAGCCCCAGCCCCTCGGGGTCGAGCCGCGCGGTATAGCCGTGGATGGCGCCGGATTTCTCGAGCCGCTGGCGCCGCCGCCCTGCCTGGCTCGCCGAGAGGTTCAGCTCCTCGCCCAGGGCCTCGGCGGTGAGATGCGCGTCGCGCTGCAGCGCGGCCAGGAGCCGCAGGTCGGTCTCATCCAGCGATATGCGGGGTTTTTGCATGACCATGGGGAAACCTGCGGAACTGGTGCGGATTTTACGGTGAACATGCCGACATTCGCGCAACATCCGCATGGGCGCAAGTCTAGACTGGGGGAAAGTCAGACAGGAGAGGAATCATGGGTCCGTTTCCCCACGACGCCCCGCAGGCGAAGATCACCCCCGAGAACCCCGCCGGCACGGATGGCTTCGAGTTCGTCGAATTTGCCCATCCCGAGCCGCAGGTGCTGCGCGACCTCTTCGCCCGCATGGGTTATGCCCATGTCGCCACCCATAAGAGCAAGGCGGTCGAGCTCTGGCAACAGGGCGACATCACCTATGTGCTGAACGCCGAGCCCGGCAGTTTCGCCGCCCGCTTCGTCGAGGAGCACGGCCCCTGCGCGCCCTCCATGGCCTGGCGCGTGGTCGATGCCCAGCACGCCTTCGAACATGCGGTGAAGCTGGGCGCCGAGCCCTACGAGGGTGACGACAAGACCGTCGACTGGCCCGCGATCAAGGGCATCGGCGGCAGCCTGATCTATTTCACCGACCAGTATTTCGACACCTCGCCCTACAACGAGGACTTCGACTGGATCGCCACCTCCAAGCCCGAGGGCGTGGGCTTCTGGTATCTCGATCACCTGACCCACAACGTCTACAAGGGCAACATGGACACCTGGTTCCGCTTCTACGGGGACCTGTTCAACTTTCGCGAGATCCGCTTCTTCGACATCGAGGGCAAGTTCACCGGCCTTTACAGCCGCGCGCTGACCTCGCCCTGCGGCCGGATCCGCATCCCGATCAACGAGGACCGCGGCGAGAAGGGCCAGATCGTGGCCTATCTCGAGAAGTACAACGGCGAGGGCATCCAGCACATCGCCGTCGGCGCCAAGGACATCTACGCGGCGACCGATGCCATCGCCGAGAAGGGCGTGAAGTTCATGCCCGGCCCGCCGGACACCTATTACGACCTGAGCTTCGAGCGGGTGGCGGGCCATGACGAGCCGGTCGAGCGGATGAAGAAACACGGCATCCTGATCGACGGCGAGGGCGTGGTCGACGGCGGCGAGACCAAGATCCTGCTGCAGATCTTCTCGAAGACGGTGATCGGGCCGATCTTCTTCGAGTTCATCGAACGCAAGGGCGACGACGGCTTCGGCGAGGGCAACTTCAAGGCGCTCTTCGAGTCGATCGAGGCCGAACAGATTGCCAATGGGGAGCTGGAAGAGACCAGCTGATCCGAAGAACGAACAGGCAGAATTGACTGGCGCGCGCCCGATCCTCCGGCGCGCGTCTTTTTTTTGGGGGGGCGGGACCGGGAACCCCGCGTGGCACTCACTTGCACCACCCCCTTCTTGCGCCCGAACAGCACCGCAGGTGCCGGGCGCGCGCCGGACCGGCCCGATGGGCCGGCGCTCCTTGGGTTGGTGTGCTTAGCTCACAGCGAGCCCTGACCTTGTTGGGATAAAGTGCGTAGCTCAGAGGTCAGCAGCGCCGGCCCCCGGTCCGCCGCGCGCCCTCTGGTGGGGCTGGTGGAGAGGGAGCGGGGGCGGCTTCAGTTCAGAGGGCTGTGAACTCTGGATCTCGGGCTGCGATTTGCGCGGCTGTGAGGCTTTAGCAAAGAATTAGGGGCTAAGAGTTGCGAGCGGCGTGCCGGGTGTATTGGCGGAGGTGCGTCCGGTAGAAGCGCTCAACCAACCACGCCCCGCGCCGCCTTACCCCCGCGGCATCTCCAGCGTCATGTTGCGCCCGCCCTTCACGTAGCGCAGCTGGCTCTCGCCGATGGCCGAGACGCGCCCGCCGTCGAGCCGGTCTCCGACGCCGACCTTCACGTAGCGCCCGTTGCCGAGCCGCACCAGCGCCTGGCGGTTCGACTCGTTGCCGTAAACCCCGATCAGGTTGATCCGGCGCAGGTTCAGCGCGTTCTCCTCGGTCGCCGCGCGGCTGACCGAGGTGTTGGAGGGCACGCTCGGCGCCACGGTGCGGGGCGCGGCCTGGGCGACCTGCTGCGCTTGCGCGGGCGCGGGCGCGGCGGCGCGGCTGGCCTCCACGGCGGCGACGATGGCGGCGATATTGCCGGGCCGCCCGCTTGGCCGGTTCGAGGTCTCGACCGCCTGGGCGGTGGCGCTGCGGTCGGCCTCCAACTCGTCCTTGGCGTTCTCGGGGCGGAGCTCGGGCCGGAAGGCCGCCAGTTCGCTCCGCGAGAAGCCCGCGAGATTGGCGCGGTCGTTCTGTTCCTGCAGGTCCTCGGGCCGGGCCGAGGGGCGCAGGCCGCTGCTTTCTTGCACGCGGTTGAAGATCTCGGTCGGGGCCGGGCGCGAGCCGTCGCCGCGCTCGGGGATCGCCTCCATCAGCGGCGCCAGCGCCGCGCCGCGCCGGGGCGGCACCGCCGGCGGCAGCCCCGCGAAGATGCGCACCCTATCGGGGTTCACCGCGCCCTCGGGGGTGGCCCGCACCAGCCCGCGATCGTCGAGGTCGAAGGGCGTGCCCGCGGGCGCCGGGATCGGCAGCGAGGCCGGGGCGCTGTCGGGCGCGGCCGCGACCTCGGGCAGGGCGGTGGCGTCGAACTGCGGCACCTCCGGGTCGATCGAGGCGACATAGGGGTCGCCCGACTCCTCGCCCGCGATCTCGGCGGGCGCGCCCGGCGCGCGCTGCCAGATGCCGGTCGCGGCATAGGTGGCCTCGGCCTCCTCGGGCGAGAGCAGGCGGGGCGGGGCCTCGGCGGGCGCCTCTGGCAGGGCCGCCGGGGCCTCGGGGGCGGTCTCCTCGCCGGTCTCCTCGGAAGTCTCGGGGCTCTCGGGCGCGGGGCTCCGGGCGGCGTCGGTCTCCGCCCCGGTCTCGAGCCGGGCTTCGCGGACCGGGTCCGCCTCGGGCGCCGGGGCAGGCCGCGCCGCGGGCCGGGCGCTGGTCTCGAGCGGCAGGGCGGGCAGGTCCTCGGAAGGCGTCAGGCTCGCGACCGCGCTCTCGGGCGTCTCGCGGAAGAACCGCGCGATGCCGTCCTCGAGGAAGACCGAGGCCCAGGCCGCGACCCCCAGGAGGAAGACCAGCAGCGCCGAGGTCAGCATCAGGCCCAGGTAGCGCGGCTTGCCGCCGACATAGCCGTCCTTCCGGCGCGCGCCGAAGACGGTCATGCGCTCTTCCTCGGCGGCTTTCTCGGGGTCGATGCGCGGCTTGCGGGCGAAGAAGCTGCCGACCCCGGGGCGGGTGCCGCGCGGCAGGTTTTGCGCGGCCTCGGGGCCCGGCGCCTCCGCCGGGTCGTCGCGGCGCGAGCCCGAGAAGGCGGCGAGGCCCGCCGCAAGCGCGGGCGTGTCGACCGCCGTGCCCGCGGGCGCTTCGGTGCCCGGGCGCAGCGCGGCGATCCGGTCCCGTGCGCTGAGCGGTGGGCGCTCGGCGGGGTGGTCCTCGGCCTGGGGGGCGCGGCCTTGCGGGCGCTGCGGCGCCTGAGGCGCGGTGTCTCGGCGGCCTTCGCCCTGTGCCGCTGCGGCGGGGCGCAGCGGCGCGACGGGGGGCTCGGCTTGGGCCTCGGGCCGGGGCGGCTGGGCTTCAGCCCCCGAGCGGCGCGGGGCCGGTGGGATGTCGTCGCCTGCCCCGGCGCGCGGCGCGGGGGCCTGTCCCGAGGGCTTGGAGAGCTGCGGGCCGGGCTCCGCCGACCGCCCGGGCCGCGCGGGCGGCACCGGGGCGGCGCGGGACGCGCGCGCGGGCTTGGCCTCGGAGCCGGGCTCCGCTGGATCGCGCGGGGTCGCATCGGAGGGCCGCTCGGCGCGCAGCGGCGGTGTGGCGTCCGACCGGCGCTCCGAGCGCCGGGGCGGCGCGGGATCGGGGCGCGAGAGGCTCGCCTCGAGATCCGGCGCGGGCGTCGCGGGGCCCTCGGAAGCTTTCTTCGCGGCGGGTTTCTTCGGTGCCGCCGGGGCCTTGCGCTTGGGGGTCTTGCTCAGCGAGAGACGCCCGGCGGGGCGGTCCTCGGGGTTGGCCCTCAGCGGCGCGCGCGGGCTCTCGCCCGCCTCCTCGCGGCTGCGGGTGCTCTGGAAGGCGAAGGAGGCCTGCGCCGGCTCGGGGGCCTCCTTGGCTTTGGTCTCCGCTTCTGAGGGGGCCGGCGTGGGCGCGGGAGAGACCTCGGGCTCGGGCTCCGCCGCGCTTTCCTGGTCGGCGGACACGGGGCGGGCTGGCGTCGGCTCTACGTCAGAGGTCTTTGCGAGAGCTGCCTCGGGCACGTCTTCAGGAGAATCCGACGCCAAGGCGTCACCAGTCGCCGCTTCCGGCTCGTCGATAGGTTGATCGTTTTCCGCGGCTTCGGGCGTGTCTTCAAATTCTTCTGAAGCGGCGGCTTCGGCGATGGGGGCCTGCTCCGGTATCTCCGGGGCAAGTGCATCGTCCTGCGCGGCATCGGCGTGGCTCTGCGATGGGGCCGCATCCGCCTCGCCAGCCGCCGCATCCGGCGCTGCTTCGGCGTCAGCCGACGCATCCGCTGCGGCCTCGACGTCAGAAACACCAGCCGCCGCATCTGCCTTTGCCTCGGCGGTAGCCGCACCAGACGCCTCCACCCCCTCCGGCATCGGCACGATCTTCAGCCCGGCGCTCTCCGGCGTCAGCGCCTTGCCGGTCCAGCTCTGCGCAGGCCCGAAGACCACCTCGCGGCCGAAGCCGTTGCCCTTGGCCGCGACGAAGCCCACCGGCTGGAAGCCGTGTTCCAGCGCGAAGGCCTCGGCCTCGGCCAGGGTCTCCTCGGCCACGGCGGCGACATGCAGCCGTCCGCCGGTCTCCTCGGCGTCGATGCGCAGCTCGGCGACCGGGTAGGGCGTCGCGCCTTCGAGCGCCGCGCGGGCCGCGGTCTCGGGCGCGCCGCCGGCCTCGCGGTCGAGGAACTTGATCTGGTCCTCGGGCAGGATCAGCTTGACCTCGGTGCCATGGGGCGCCGCCGCCGCGGCCTCGCGCAGCCAGGCCATCTCGCGGGCCATGTCGCCGTCGAGCGCCGCCTCGCCGAGGATCGCCCAGCCGCCGCGCACCCGGCGCAGGAGGGTGATGCCGTCGAAGGACAGGTTCAGGGCGAATTCAGGTTTCATGGGGCACTCTTAGCATCGCTCAGGCACTCATGGGAGTCTGCAGTCGTCTCGGGGCACGCCTCTCCGCCAGGGCGCGCCGATATCCGCCGGCGCGGCTTGCGCCGCCCCGCGCTTGGCCCGAGAGTGACGGCAGACCCCACCGCCCGCAAGGAGGCATCCATGATCCGTCTCATCGCTCCCGTCCTGGCCCTGGCCTGCCTGGCCCTGCCGCTCTCGGCTCAGGAGGCGGGGGATCCGCCCGTCGCCCGGCTTTCGGTCAGCGGCGAGGGCGAGGCCCGCGCGGTGCCCGACATGGCGACGGTGACGCTGGGCGTCATGGCCGAGGCCGAGAGCGCCGAGGCGGCGCTGGATCAGACCTCGGAGGTCGCCGCGCGGATCCTCGAGCGGCTCGCGGGGTTCGAGATCGAGGAGCGCGACGTGCAGACCTCGAACCTCTCGCTGAACCCGGTCTACAGCGACCGTCGCAACTCCGACGGGCCGCCCGAGATCCGCGGCTTCCGGGCCTCGAACACGCTGTCTGTCCGTGTGCGCGATCTCGACCGGCTGGGCGAAGTTCTGGGGGCAGTGACCGGCGACGGGGCGAACCAGCTCTCGGGGCTCTCCTTCGGGCTGGCCGATCCCGAGCCGCTTCTCGAGGCCGCGCGCCGCGAGGCGGTGGCCGACGCCCGCGCCCGGGCCGAGCTATACGCCGAGGCCGCGGGGGTGACGCTCGGGCGGGTCTTGTCGCTCTCGGAGCAGGGCGGCGGCTATCCCGGCCCGGTGCCCATGGCCGAGATGCGCATGGCCGCCGACGGCGCGGTCCCGGTGGCGCGCGGCGAGACGGGGATCAGCGCGCAGGTCTCGATGGTGTTCGAGATCCGGCAGTAGGTGTTTGGGGTGTGGGGCGCCGAGGCTTGAGGTTGGGGCGCTTGCGGGAAGATTAGACCCTTGCAGGAGGTCCGGGCGCTTGCAGCGCTCTGCGGGTTCATAGGGGGCCTTCGGGCTTGCGGCCCTGCGGGCCGTTGGCCGGAGCGTCGCGCAGCGCTGGCTTGGGCGGCCATTCTGACCCAGGCCCGCCCTCTGTCTCGCCCCTTCCCGCACTCCGCCCCGCGTCTTACCCGCCTGACCGCCCCTTGAGGTCGCGCAGCACGTAAAGCCGGATCGCCGAGGCCAGCCCGGTCTCGAGACCCCGTTCGGCGTCGATCTCGACCGCCAGCGCGTTGACCGGCTTGCCCTCGCGCCGGGCGATGGCGCGGAACTCCTGCCAGAAGTCCTCCTCGAGCGAGACCGAGGTCCGGTGCCCGCGCAGCGTCAGCGAGCGTTTCGCGGGCCGGTCGCTCATTCGCGCCGGTGCCCGTCGAGGTCGCGCCGGGCCTTCTCGCGCTCCGCCGCCTCGCGGGTCTTCTCGGCCTTGCTGCGGCCGAAGGCGCGGGCGTTCTCGTCGCCCTGCTGCCGCTTCTCCGCCCGCGCGCGGGCCTTCCGGGCGGCCTTGAGGTTGGTGACCTTGCTCATGGGCGGGGAGTTTAGGCGGGCAGGCAGGGGAGCGGAAGGGGTGGTGAGGGTGGTTGGGGGTGGTTGGACGTGGGATTGGCGCTTGGCGCTGAGGGTTGCGGTGACGGTGACGATTGCGGAGGGCGCAATCTCCGATGTGGTCAGTGTCCGACCCCGCGTGGCCAGAGCCCAACCCCAAGCGGCCATTGCCTAACCCCTTGTGGTCATAGCACTGGCCGCTAGTGGCCAGTGCCCGCCCCCTAGCGGCCAGTGCCCGCCGCCTAGCGGCCAGAGCCCGCCGCCTAGCGGCCAGAGCCCAACCTTTAGTGGTCAGGGCCGGACGCCGACGCTATCCCCGCCAACAGCCCGCACAACAGAGGGCGCGCACCGGACCGGGGGCCGGCGCTTCTGACCTTTGAGCGAGGCGCTTTATCCCAGCAAGGTCAGGACTAGGGGCATGCTATGCGCTTCGCCCACAAGAGCGCCGGCCCAAGGGGCCGGTCCGGCGCGCGCCCGGCACCTTCGGTGCTATTCGGGCGCAAGGGGCGCGAGGGAAGCGAATGTTTGGCGTATCGATTGAGGTGGGGCTGGCGGTGAACGGGGCAGGCTGGGGGTTTTCCCGACCGTGGGCTATGGGACGCAGCGGGGGAGGTGTCCAATGACGTGCCGTGCGGTGTCAGATCAGACGCCACAAGTCGCGCCCCAAGCCCGCCGCACGCTCAAACGTCACCCCAAGCGCAACCCGGCAAACCTCACCGCCATCCCCCTCAAACCACCCGGGGCCGGACCCCACCAACGACCCGGCCCCGGCAGACCCTCACTCCTTCGGGCCGATCATCTCCTCGGGCCGCACCACGCGGTCGAAGGTCTCCGCGTCCACGAAGCCCAGTGCGATCGCCTCTTCCTTCAGCGTCGTGCCGTTCTTATGCGCGGTCTTGGCGACCTTGGTGGCGTTGTCGTAGCCGATCGTCGGCGCCAGCGCGGTGACCAGCATCAGCGAGTTGCGCATCAGCTCGCCGATCCGCGACTCGTTGGCCTCGATGCCGGCGACCATGTTGTCGGTGAAGGCCGCGGCGCTGTCGCCCAGAAGCTGCATCGATTGCAGCACGTTGTAGCTCATCATCGGGTTGTAGACGTTGAGCTCGAAATGCCCCTGAGAGCCCGCGAATCCCACCGCTGCGTCATTGCCCATGACATGGGCGCAGACCATGGTCAGCGCCTCGGCCTGGGTCGGGTTGACCTTGCCGGGCATGATCGAGGAGCCGGGCTCGTTCTCCGGCAGGATCAGCTCGCCCAGCCCCGAGCGCGGGCCCGAGCCCAGAAGCCGGATGTCGTTGGCGATCTTGAAGAGCGAAGCCGCCACGGTCTTCAGCGCACCCGAGAACATCACCATGGCGTCATGCGCGGCCAGCGCCTCGAACTTGTTCGGCGCGGTGACGAAGGGCAGGCCGGTGATCTCGGCGATGCGGGCCGCGACCTTGGCGTCCCAGCCCTTCCTGGTGTTGAGCCCGGTGCCGACCGCGGTGCCGCCCTGGGCCAGCTCGTAGATGTCGGGCAGGCAGGCCTCGACACGCTCGATGCCCTTGGCGACCTGGTGGGCGTAGCCCGAGAACTCCTGGCCCAGCGTGAGCGGCGTGGCGTCCTGGGTGTGGGTGCGGCCGATCTTGATGATCTCGGCGAAATCCTCGGACTTGGCGACCAGCGCGGCGAGCAGCTTGCGCAGGCCCGGCAGCAGCACGTCGCGCGCCTGCAGGCCGATGCCCACATGCATGGCGGTCGGGAAGGTGTCGTTCGAGGACTGGCCCATGTTGCAGTGATCGTTCGGGTGCACCGGGCTTTTCGAGCCCTTCTCGCCGCCCAGCATCTCGATCGCGCGGTTCGAGATCACCTCGTTGGCGTTCATGTTCGACTGGGTGCCCGAGCCGGTCTGCCAGACCACCAGCGGGAAGTTGTCGTCGAACTTGCCGTCGATGACCTCCTGCGCTGCGGCGGCGATGGCCTCGCCGATCTCGGCCTGCATGTTGCCGAGCTCGACGTTGGTCAGGGCGCAGGCCTTCTTGATCGCGCCGAGGCCGCGGATGATCGGCACCGGCTGGCGCTCCCAGCCGATGGGGAAGTTCATGATCGAGCGCTGGGTCTGGGCGCCCCAGTATTTCTCGGCGGGAACGTCGAGCGGGCCGAAGCTGTCGGTCTCGGTGCGGGTCTCACTCATGGGGCATCCTTTCGCGATCGGTATACACTCGCATGCGCTTTAGCCGCCCGAGGCGCGAAGGCCAAGAGCGGGGCGGCATCGGGGTGCGGGCGGCAGGGCTGTGGTGTGAGAGGCGGGGGCGGCCAAGCGGCCCCCTCGCGCTCACTTCCGGAAGGAATCGAGGCTGACGATCTCGGCGTCCTTGTGATCCTCGGGCGCCTCGTCCTCGGCGTCCTCGTCGGCGGCCTCCTGGCCCGGCCCGTCGTCGCCGTCGTCGCGATCGTCGGGGGATTCGAACTTCAGCCCGAACTCGACCGAGGGGTCCACGAAGGTCTTGATCGCGTCGTAGGGGATATAAAGCCGCTCCGGCGCCTCGCCGAAGTTCAGCGTGACCGAGAAGCCCTCGTCGGTGACCTCGAGCGCGTCGAACCAATGCTGCATGACCACGGTCATCTCGCCGGGGTAGCGGTCCGACAGCCAGTCGGCCAGCTCCACGTCGGGATGCGCGGTGTCGAAGGTGATGAAGAAATGGTGGTCGCCGGGCAATCCGCGCTCGGCCACACCGATCAGCACCTTCTGGATCAGGCCGCGCATGGCCTCGTGCATCAGGTTTCCGTAGTCGATTCCACGGGACATGGGGGTTCCTTCGGCAAGCTGTGCCCCGATGATATTGGTTTTCGAGCCGAGGAAAAGGGGGCGGGGCGGGCTAATTTCCCTCGGGCCGCGGGCGGAGGCGTCAGATCTGCGCCAGAAGCGCCGAGGTTCCGGCCGAAGCCGCCAGCGTGGTGACGATGCCCCGGCGCATCCCGAAGATCAGGAGCGCGGCCAGCGCCGTCAGCCCCAGCGCGCGGGGCGAGAGGCTGGCCCAGACGGGGATTTCCGCGCTGAGCGGGCCCAGGGCCAGCACCGCGGTCTCGGCAAAAAGCACGTGCAGCGCGAAGAAGACCGAGAGGTTGAGAATCACCCCCAGCACCGCCGCGGTGACGCCGGATAGCGCGCCTTTCAGCGCCGGCCGGGCGCGCAGCCAGTCGAGATGCGCGGCCAGCGCGAAGATGAAGAGGAAGGAGGGCAGGAACATCATCCAGAGCGTCAACCCGCCCGCCAGAAGCGCCAGCGGCAGCCCGCCGAGCTCGGCGCCCGCGCGCATGGCGACGAACTGCGTGGCGAGGACCAGCGGGCCGGGCGTGGTCTCGGCGAGCCCCAGCGCGTCGATCATGGTCTCGGGCGCGACCCAGCTCGCGTCCTGCGCCATATAGGCCAGGGCCGCATAGGCGCCGCCGAAGCTGACCACGGCGAGCTTGGCGAAGAAACTGACGATCTCGGTGAGGAAGGGCGCGTCGATCAGGAGAAGGAGGCCCAGCGGCGCGAGCCAGAGCGCGGTCCAGGCGGCCAGGCGGGTGAGCGGCAGGGGCGGCGCGGGCGGCGGCGGGGTCGCGGGTGCCTCGGGGCGGAAGAGGAGCGCCCCGGCTCCGGCCGCAAGCGCCAGGATCACCGGGAAGGGCACCCCGCCCGCGTAGATCGCGAGGAAGGCCAGGAGCGCCAGCGCCGGTTTGACCGGCCCGTCGAGAGTCCGCTGTGCGAGCCGCGCCAGGGCCTGCAGGACGATCACGATCACCGTGGCCTGCACGCCGAGAAGCAGGGCCGCGGCCAGCGGATCCTCCCCCAGCGCCGCATGCAAGAGCGCCAGCGCCCCGATGACCAGCGCGCCGGGCAGCACGAAAAGCCCCCCCGCGATCAGCCCGCCCGCAACGCCGCGCTGTGACCAGCCGGCATAGGTCGCGAGCTGCATCGCCTCGGGGCCGGGCAGGAGCATGCAGAGGCTGAGCGCGTCGAGATAGCGCGGCTCGTCGAGCCAGCGCCGCTCTTCCACGGTGCTGCGGTGCAGAAGCGCGATCTGCGCTGCCGGCCCGCCGAAAGACAGCCAGCCGATGCGGTGGAAGACGCGGGCGATCTCGCGAAGCGTCGGCGCGGTCATGGGGCCCCCGGGGCGGTTGAAGCTGGACGCAAGCCCGGAGGTAGCGGCGCCTGCGGCCGGGGTAAAGCGCGGCGGGGGGATTGTCGCGCGGGATTCCAGTGACGAATAATCACATTCGAATATTAATGGATGCGGAGGAGGGAATGGGCGGACTCCAGGCTGGCGCCGAGCGCGCGACATCCCAAGGGGTCAACTTTTCCCAAAGATCACGCCGCAGCGCAGGCCCCCCGACGGCGCGCATTCGCGCTGTAATCGCTTGCACCAAAAGAGAACTGTCTCCAAAACGACGCCAGATCGCTGATCAGGGGAGCTGAAAAATGGCACCGAAGCCGAACGCGCTGGAAAAACCGCTGAACTGGACGGACTTTGCGCCGCAAGCCAATGATCTGCCCCGAAAATACGGTTTGCCGGGCGAGGTCGACTTCTGCCGCAATTGCGGCGTGTCGAACCAGCGGCCGAATTCCTCGGTGGAGTTCAAACACACCGAAGCCTCGAAGAAGAAGACGATCAACTTCGACGAGGCCGGGGTCTGCGACGCCTGCCGCACCGCCGAGCGCAAGAACAAGGAAATCGACTGGGAGAAGCGCGAGCGCGAGCTGATCGCGCTCTGCGACCGCTTCCGCAGCCGCAACGGCTCTTACGATTGCCTGGTGCCGGGTTCGGGCGGGAAGGACAGTTTCTACCAGTCCTGGATGCTCAAGTACAAATACGGGATGAACCCGCTGACGGTGACCTGGGCGCCGAACATCTACACCGATTGGGGGCGCCAGAACTTCGATGCCTGGATCCATTCGGGCATGGACAACTACCTGATGACCGCCTCGGGCCGGTCGAAACGGCTATTGACCCGGCTGGCCGTGGAAAACCTGTTCCACCCGTTCCAGCCCTTCATCATCGGCCAGAAGGGCTTTGCGCCCAAAATGGCGATCATGTTTAACATTCCGCTGATCTTCTACGGCGAGAACGAGGCCGAATACGGCAATCCGATCGACGACAACAACGAGGCGCAGCGCAACTACGACTACTTCGCTTCCGCATCGGAAAGCGATCTCTACATCGGCGGCGAAAGCATCGCGCAGCTGAAATCGGACTTCGGCATGAGCCAGGCCGATCTCAGCCCCTATCTTCCCGCCGATGTCTCGCCTCTCAAGGAGCTTGGCGCCGAGGTCCATTACCTCGGGTATTACCTGAAGTGGCACCCGCAGTCGGCCTATTACTTCGCGGTGGAAAACGGCGGGTTCCGGGCCTCGCCCGAGCGCACGGCCGGGACCTATTCGAAATACAACTCGATCGACGACAAGATCGACGACTTCCACTACTACACGACCTTCGTGAAATTCGGCATCGGCCGGGCGACCTATGACGCCTCGCAGGAGGTCCGGTCGGGCGATCTCGAGCGCGAGGAAGCCGTGGCGCTGATCCAGCGTTACGACGGCGAGTTTCCCGAACGCTGGGCCGAGGAGGTCTTCGACTACCTGTCGATCGACGAAAAATCCTTCCCCGAGGCGCACAAGATGTTCGAACATCCGCAGATGACCCGGGAATATTTCGACGCCCTGACCAACCAGTTCCGGTCGCCGCACCTCTGGCAGGTCGAGGACGGGACCTGGTCGCTGCGCCACCAGATCGAAGACATCTGAGGGGCCGGCGAGATGCGGAACTTTCGCCTGATCGCCCGGCTCGACGTCAAGATGAAGACGCTAATAAAGGGCGTGCAGATGGAGGGCTGGCGCAAGGTGGGCGACCCGCGGGAGTTCGCCGCCCGCTACGCCGCCGAGGGCGCGGACGAGCTGATGTTCACCGATGTCGTGGCCAGCCTCTACCAGCGCAACTCGCTGCATCAGATCGTGCGGGATGTCGCCTCGGAGGTCTTCGTGCCGATGACTATCGGCGGCGGCGTCCGCTCGGTGGGTGACGCCGGCGAGCTTTTGGCCTGCGGGGCGGACAAGGTCGCGCTCAACACCGGCGCGACGCAGGATCCGGCGCTGATCACCGAGATCTCGCAGACCTTCGGCGCGCAGGCCTGCGTCGTGGCCATCGAGACCGTCCGCTACGAGGGCGAGTGGATGGTGATGACCGACAACGGGCGCAATCACACCGGGCGCAAGGCGCTCGACTGGGCGCGCGAGGCGACCGACCGGGGGGCGGGCGAGATCATCCTGACCGCGATCGACAAGGAGGGCCTCGGCCGCGGCATGGACCTCGACCTGGTGTCGCGGGTCTGCGACAGCGTGCGGGTGCCCGTGGTCGCGGCCGGCGGCATCGGGACGAAAGACCACCTGGGCGCGCTGCTCGAGAAGACGCCGGCCTCGGCGGTCGCTGTGGCGCAGGCCTTGCATTGGAACAAGCTGTCGCTCGACGACCTGCGCGACACGGTTTCGGCCCATGGGCACTTCGTGCGCCCCCTCGGCGCGGTCGCCTCTTCCGGTGGGCAGTGAGGAGACAGAAGTGACACAACCAAACTGCGCGATCATCGACTACGGCATCGGGAATGTCTTCTCGGTCCGGCGCGCGCTCGAGCAGATCGGCGTCGAGGCCGAACTGACGGCGGATCCCGACCGGATCCTTGCCGCGGACCGGGTGATCCTGCCGGGGGTGGGGGCCTTCGGACGGGCGATGGAGAAGCTGCGGCAGGACGGGCTCGACCGGGTGGTCCACGACTACGTGGCCAGCGGGAAACCCTTCCTGGGCATCTGCATCGGTCTGCAGGTGCTGATGGAGGCCAGCGAGGAGTTCGGCTCTCACACCGGGCTCGGCCTCATTCCGGGCCGCGTCCGCAAGATCCCCGTCGAGGACGACGCGGCTTCGAACTTTCGCGTTCCCTTCATCGGCTGGAGCCCGGTCGCCGAAAGCCAAAGCGGCGCCTGGCAGGGGACACCCCTTCAGGACGTGCCTGATCCCAATGCCTTCTACTTCGTCCATTCCTACGAGGCCGTCGTCTCCGAACCCGACCACCTGATCGCAACCCATACGCTGGGCGGGCGCGCGATCACCTCGGCGGTGCGGCGCGACAACGTGATGGGCGTGCAGTTCCATCCCGAACGTTCCGCGGATCACGGGTTGCGCTTCCTCGAAGCCTTCGTGAATTTGTGACCCAGCCGACCAGAGCTTCGCCCGTGACGACCAACCGTTAGGACCCACGCCGCATATGCAGTACCGCAAGGAAATCGACGGTCTGCGCGCGGTCGCGGTTGTTCCGGTGATCCTGTTCCACGGCGGGGTCGAGCTGTTCAGCGGCGGCTTCGTCGGCGTCGACGTCTTCTTCGTTATCAGCGGTTTCCTGATCACCACGCTCATTCTTGGCGCCAAGGACAAGGGCACCTTCAGCCTCTTGGACTTCTACCACCGGCGCGCCCGGCGGATCCTGCCGGCGCTGTTGTTCGTCGTCCTGTGCAGCCTGCCGTTCGCCTGGGCGTTGCTCCTGCCGGGCGACATGGAGGACTTCGCCGAAAGCCTTCTTGGGGTCGCGCTGTTTGTCTCGAACATCATCTTCAAGCTGCAGGCGGGCTATTTCGACACCGCGGCCGAGCTCAAGCCGCTCCTGCACACCTGGAGCCTCGCCGTCGAAGAGCAGTTCTACATCCTGTTCCCGATGCTGGTCCTGGCGATCTGGCGCTTCGGATCCCGGGCGCTGACCACCATCTTCGGGCTGATCTTCGTGGCCAGCCTCGCCTATGCGCATCACACCGCCTACAGCGACCCCGAGACGGCGTTTTTCTTCCTTGCGGCCCGGGCGTGGGAACTGCTGCTGGGAAGCTTTGCCGCGCTCTATCTTCGCGCGCGCCCCGAACCGGCCTCCGGTCTCGGGGCTGATCTTGGCGCCGGTTTGGGCCTGGGGCTGATCCTGTTCTCGGTCTTTGCCTATGACGAAGAGACACCCTTCTCGAGCCTCTACGCCCTGGCGCCGACGGTGGGCACGCTCTTGGTCATCCTCTGTGCGCGCCCGGGAACGCTCGTGCATCGCCTGCTGTCGCTGAAGCTCGTGGTGGCGGTCGGGCTGATTTCCTACAGCCTGTATCTCTGGCATCAGCCGGTCTTCGCATTCTACCGGATCTCGGGCCTCTCCGGCGGGCCCTGGGTGTTCGCCCTGCTTTCGGCGGGCATCCTCGTCGCCTCGATCCTCACGTGGCGCTTCGTCGAACAGCCCTTCCGGCGCGGCGTTCTCGGCAAGGGGCAGGTTCTCCTGGCGTCAGCGGCGGCGCTTGCCGGTTTGGCGGGGATCGCGGTCCTGACCTATGCAAACAACGATCGGCTGACCGCCTTGCGGTTCTCGGAGGACTTCCTCGGGGTGATCGCCTCGGCCGGCGAAAGCCCCAAGCGCGACAAGTGCCATTTCGACCACGAGGACAACGCGTTCCCGCTGGAAGAGGCCTGCGTCTATTTCGGGCAAGAGGCTTCCTGGGCGGTCTACGGCAACAGCTACGGGGTCGAGCTGGCCTATGCGCTGGCCGAAGGGCTCGAGCCCCGGGGCGCGGGCCTCGTCCATCATACGATCAGCGGCTGCCCGCCGAGCTACCGGATCGACGCGGCGCCCCATTGCGAGGCCTTCTACCAGGAGCGTCTGGCCGCCGTCCTGGACGACCCCGAGATCCGCAATGTGGTGCTGGCTTTCCGCACCGACGGCACGGGGCCGGAAGCGGCGCGTGCATTGGTGCGCCTTGCCAACGACATCGCGGCGACGGGCCGGACCGCTCACCTGGTGCTGCATCCGCCGACGATCCCGCGGGACATCCGCTTCTACATCAGCGCGAGCCGCTTCTCGGGCGGAGAGGCGCTGGCGGCCCGCCCGCTGGACACTTGGGCGGAGCAGAACGCCGAGATTTACAACGCGCTGTCGGCGCTTGACCCCGAGGTCAACCTGGTCGATCTGAGCGAGGTCTTCTGCGACGCGCAACAGTGCTACGCGCTGCGCGACGACAAGGCGCTATACTTCGACGACCACCACATCTCGATCAGCGGTGCGCGGCTGGCGGCGCCCCATGTGCTGGGGCAGGCGGAGTAGCCCGGAAAACGCGGGCTCTCTTCAGCCTAGATGAACTCGACCGCGTAGCGTTCGCGGATCTTCTCCATCAGAAGGCGGTCGATGATCGTGTGCTTCGAGGTCGTCTGCACCTTGGCATCCGCGGCGATCCCGGTGGAATAGCCCGAGCGGTTCTCGAAGGTCAGCCCAGAGATCAGGTAGCGCGCCTCCGGCCCATGCGTCGCCATGGCGATGGCCATGGTGGTCAGACCCGAGGAGGGGCGGAAATAGCCGCTGGAGTAGAACAGCGCGGGACGCTTCCAGAAGAACTCCTTGAGGAAGGAGCTCATGTCTTTCCGGGGGATCTTCTGCCCCGAGGCGCGCGCCTCTTTCAGGACGGGCAGGGGCCAGCGGAGATCGCGCGTAAGGCCCATGGCCGCGAAGCTGTCGAAGACCTCCTGGGGCGGAACCAGGCGCGCTTCGCTTTTCTCGGCGGGCAGGCCGTCGAGGTATTTGTCCTTGTGCGAAAAGGCCAGCGTCTCGTCCACCGGGGCGGCTTTCAGCCGGTCCAGGCGGTCCTGCATCGAGCGGAAAGTGTTCTTGCGCGGCTTCTCCGGATCGGGCTCTTCGGTGTAGAGGTCGGGAAACTGGTCGAAGAAATAGGCCGAGGCGGCGCAGACGGTCGTGGTCTTGGCCCCGGTCTCGGGCAGCGTTTCGGGCGCAAAGACCACGGCCGAGAAGTTGGCGAAATAGATGTGGTCGCTGGGGACGAGTTTGGCGTTCGGCGCCGATCCGACGACCATGATTGTTTTCGACATGTCTCTTTCCAGTCTGTTGTCGCGCCCGGTGAAGGCGGCGCGCGCTTAACCGCTCTTGGCGTCTTGCCGGGGCCTGAAGGCCGCGAGGAGCCGCTCGCCCAGGCCGCGCTTTTGTGCGCCCGCCGCTTGGACCCTTTGCAAGAGGGCGTTCTTCCGCGCCTCGTCGACCGCGCAGATATCCGAGACCGCATCGATCCCGGCGATACGCTCCCGCGCCGCCTCGCGCGGCATCGCGGCCGGATCGAGCCCGGGAAAAGACAGGCCGAACTGCTCTTCGAGCCAACCGAGGTCCTGCGCCCGCGCCTCGATCGCCGCTTTCAGACCGTCGGCGAGCCGCGGCTTGGAAAAGCCCGGTTCGGCGGCGTCAGCGGTCTGGATCAATTCCTTCGTCCGCTGCGCACGGGCCGCGTGGTAGCGCGACGGCGGGGCGATCTCGCCGCGGTGATAGGCCTGCAGAAGCGCCATGGCTTCGGCGCTGATCGTGGTGTTGTCGCGATTGGCGGGAATGCTCAGGTCGCCCGCGGCAAAGGGCAGGTAGCGGGCGCAGAAATCGGCGACCACATCGCCGTCCTGCAGCGTGTCGCGGGCAAAACGGATCACCTCCACCGGGCCGGGGCCGTGCATCTGCCAGGGCTCCAGCACGTCGCGCAGTGCGGTCTCGCCGGGGATGGTGATGTCGGGGCGCTTCTTCACGTCCTGCTGGGCCATGGACAGGAAATGATCGGCAGGATCGCGCAGGTAAGCGGTCACCAGGATCTCGGAGAACATGCCCTCCAACTCGCGGCTCAGCCGGGTCAGCGCCTCGGCCGAAAACGGGCGGAACTGGTTCTCGCAGGACAGAACCACCAGTTCCGGCGCGGCCTCGGCGATATTGCGGCGGGCGGCCTCCCAGTACTCCTTGCCGAGCGCGGTCTTGCGGGCATCGTCGCGTGCGCCACCGAGCGCCGGATCGTGGTGTTTCACGTCGCCGGTCAGATAGGTGAAGATATCCTGGTGATTGGTGTGCCGCCCGGTCTCGGGAAAGAAGACCCCGTGGCGGGCCAGCGTCTCGGGATTGTTCCGAAGCGCGTTCTGGATCGAGGTCGAGCCGGTCTTGCCCTGGCCGATATGGAGGATCAATCTTGGGGCGGCGGTCATGGGAGCCTCGGCGCGTTGCGTTTGCGTCCCCCTAGCACGCGGCGGAAATCAAGACCACGGGGGCGCGCACGCCAGCTTCGGCCGCGGGATCACTCAACGTCCATCGGCACGCGGCCACCCCAGGCGGCCAGCCTGTCGCGTGCGAGCTCGAGATCCTCGGCGGTGTCGATATCCAGGGATCGCGCCCGGGGCATTACGTATCCGACGGTATCGTCCGAGACGAACTGCCGGTCGGCCAGAAAATCTTCCGTCCGAAAGAAATACATCGCCCCGTTCAAAAGGTAGGCCGGCGCGAGGTCCTGCCGCCGAAGCCCCTGTTCCGGCTGCGGCAGAACGCGGTCGAGCTGTCCGCCTGGATCCCGTGTGAACATCAGCCAGGGGCTTTCCTCGGCCTCGCAGACGGAGACGCAGGTCGCGGCCTGCCCAGCCCGCCAAAGCGCCTGCGCGGTGTCGATGTCCTCGGCGGTTCGGAACGGAGAGGTGGGCTGGAGCAAGACGCCGCTGGCAAAGCCGGGCGCCTGCGCAAGGGCATGGGCCACGACGTCGGCGGAAGTGGCGGTGTCCGAGGCCAGCTCGGGCGGGCGCAGGAAGGGGACCTCGGCCCCTGCGGCGCGGGCGGCCTCGGCGATCTCGCGGTCGTCGGTGCTCACGATCACGCGCTGGACGGATGCGGAGACCAGCGCCGCACGGATCGTCCAGGCGATGAGCGGCTGCGCGCCCAGGGGCAGCACGTTCTTGCGCGGCAACCCCTTGGATCCGCCGCGCGCGGGGATGATCGCCAGCAGGCCTTTGTCGCTCACGTCCGCCTCGATGCGCCTTTGTTCCAGAGCCAAGCTCTAGGGGCCCCGGCGCGTCTTGTCGATGCGGATCTGCGGGCCCTTCGTTGTCGGGGCAGGGGGCGCGGCGCCGCGCTGGGTGCTTGCGCGCGGGCGGGTTCGGTGGCACGACCAACCCCAACTAGGGGGTGTGATCCCGAGGCATGGGACACGCCACAGGACGGCTGAGGGAACGGCATGGCACAGAAGGTCTTGGTCACCGGGGCGGACGGCTTCATCGGGTCGCACCTGGTCGAAACGCTCGTGCGGGACGGCTACGACGTGCGGGCCTTTGTCTATTACAACTCCTTCAACTCCTGGGGCTGGCTCGATGATGCCGCGCCGGATGTGGCCGGCAAGTTCGAGGTGGTCTCGGGCGATATTCGCGACCCCTACGGCGTCGATGCGGCGGTCGAGGGGTGCGACACCGTCCTGCATCTCGCCGCCCTGATTGCCATTCCCTTCAGCTACCAGGCGCCCGACGCCTATGTGCAGACCAATGTGACCGGCACGCTCAACGTGCTGCAGGCGGCCCGCCGGCACGGCGTGTCGCGCACGGTCTGCACCTCGACCTCGGAGACCTACGGCACGGCGCAATTCGTGCCGATCACCGAAGAGCATCAGCTGAACGCCCAATCGCCCTATGCGGCCAGCAAGGTCGGCGCCGACCAGATGGCGCTGTCGTTCCAGCGGTCCTTCGAGATGCCGGTCTCGGTGCTGCGACCCTTCAACACCTACGGGCCGCGGCAGTCGGCGCGGGCGGTCATCCCCACGATCATCGGCCAGATCGCGGCGGGCTCGCGGCGCGTGAAGCTGGGCGCGCTGCATCCGACGCGCGATTTCACCTTCGTTCGGGACACCGCGCGCGGCTTCATCCAGGCGATGACCTGCGACAGCTGCATCGGCGAGGTGACGAACATCGGCAGCAATTTCGAAATCTCCATCGGCGACACCGTGGACCTCATCGCCGAAGCCATGGGCGTCGAGGTCGAAATCGAGAGCGACCAGAGCCGCGAGCGCCCGGCGGCCTCGGAGGTCGAGCGGCTCTTCGCGGGGACCGAGAAAGCCCAGGCCCGCTTCGGCTGGGCGCCGGAGTTCAGCGGCCGCGACGGCTTCGTGCGCGGCCTGGCCGAGACCGCCGAATGGTTCCAGAATCCGGCCAACCTCGCGCGGTACAAGACCGACCGCTACAACATCTGAGCGCCCGCATGACCGATCCGACCCGCCTGGCCCATGACATCCGCGATCGCCTGCACGCCATGCTGGGCGCGCCCTCCGACTTCGTTCCGCTGCACAAGCCCGAGTTCCACGGCGAGGAAGAGACGCTGGTGGCCGATTGCGTCCGCTCGGGCTGGGTGTCCTCGGTGGGCAAATACGTCGACCGTTTCGAGGCCGAGATCGCCGCCGCCTGCGGGACGGCGCATGGCGTCGCGGTGGTGAACGGCACGGCCGCGCTGGAGGTGGCGCTGCGGGTCGCGGGCGTGTCCGCGGGCGACGAGGTGCTGATGCCCTCGCTGACCTTCGTGGCTACGGCCAATGCCACGCATCACCTGGGCGCGGTGCCGCATTTCGTGGACGTGGAAGAACGGACCCTGGGGCTCGATCCCGCGGCGCTGCGGACGCATCTGGATGCCACCACCGAGCGGCGCGGCGAGGGGCTCTTCAACCGCGAAACCGGACGGCGGATTTCGGCGATCCTGCCGATGCACGCTTTTGGTCACCCGGTCGACATCGACGGGCTCGCTGAGGTCGCCCAGGACGCCGGCCTCGTCATCGTCGAGGATGCCGCCGAAGCCCTGGGCAGCCGCTACAAGGGCAAGCGCTGCGGCAGTTTCGGCCGGGTCAGCGCGCTCAGCTTCAATGGCAACAAGGTCCTGACGACGGGCGGCGGCGGTGCCATAGTTACCGACGACCCCGAGCTCGCGGCACGCGCGAAGCATCTGACCACAACCGCGAAAGCCGCCCATCGCTGGGCCTTCGAACACGATGAGATCGGCTATAATTACCGGATGCCGAACCTTAATGCCGCGCTGGGCGTGGCGCAGCTTGCCCAGCTCGACACCCGGCTGGCCCAGAAACGCCGGCTGGCCGAGGCCTATCTGGCAAGTTTCGCGGATCATCCCGATCTCGAGGTGCTGCGCGAACCCGAAGGCGCGGAGTCGAACTACTGGCTGAACGCCTTTGTCCTGAAGCCGCATGCCGCCGCTGCGCGCGACACGCTGCTTGGGGTGCTGAACGACGCGGGCCTCATGGCGCGGCCGGTCTGGGAGCCGCTCCATACCTTGCCGATCTACGCCGATGCGCCAAGAGCGGCGCTGCCCTTGACCGAGGACCTGGCCGCCCGCGTGGTGAATGTGCCCTCCTCGGCCTATCTCGGGGCAACCCTGGCATGACCGGGATCGTGCTCATCGGCGGCGGCGGCCATTGCCGCGCCGCGATCGACGTGATCGAGGCCGAGGGGCGGTTCGAGGTCGCCGGTATCGTCGAGCGTCCCGGCGCCGAGACGACCGCCGTTCTGGGCTATCCCATCCTCGGGACGGACGACGCGCTCGACGACATCCTGGCGGCGCATCCGGCGGCGCTTGTGACCATCGGGCAGATCGCCTCCGCCGCCGCGCGGATCCGCTGTTTCGCCGCGGCCCGGGCCGCGGGCGCGGATCTGCCCGTCGTCTGCGCGCCCACGTCCTACTGCTCTCGCCACGCCAGCCTGGGCGCGGGCAGCATTCTCATGCACGGGGCGATTGCCAATGCCGGGGCCGAGATCGGAGAGAACTGCATTCTCAACAGCCAATGCCTGGTCGAGCACGACGCGAGGATCGGGGATCATTGCCACGTCTCGACCGGGGCGCGGGTGAATGGCAATGTCACGCTCGGGGAGGGCTGTTTCATCGGCTCCGGTGCGATCATCCACCAGGGCATAAGCATCGGCCGGGGCAGCGTGATCGGGGCGGGCTGCGTGATCCGCAGCGATCTGCCCGAGGATACGACCATACGCGAGACACCGCGGAGGGCACCGTCGTGACGCAAGACGCAAAGGTTCTGGTCATCGCCGAGGCCGGCGTGAACCACAACGGCGATCTCGAGACGGCCAAACGCCTCGTCGATGTCGCGGCGGAGGCCGGGGCGGATCTGGTCAAGTTCCAGACCTTCAAGGCCGAGAAGATCGCTGCGGCCTCGGCGCAGAAGGCCAGCTACCAAAGCCGCAACACGGCGGGCGAAGGATCCGATGGCGACAGCTCGCAACTGGCCATGCTGCGCAAGCTCGAGCTGAGCGAGGCCGATCACGCAGCGCTGATCGCGCATTGCGAGGCCCGCGGCATCGGCTTTTTCTCGACCGGCTTCGATCTCAACAGTCTCGACTACCTGAACACCCTGGGCTTCCCGCAGTTCAAGATCCCCTCGGGCGAGATCACCAACCTGCCGTATCTGCGCAGGCTCGCCTCCTTCGGGAAAGACGTGATCCTGTCGACCGGCATGGCGACGCTCGGCGACATCGAGGCGGCCATCGCCGCGCTCGAAGAGGCCGGGCTGCCGCGCGCCCGCATCACCGTGCTGCATTGCACCACCGAGTATCCCGCGCCGTTCGACGAAGTGAACCTGCGGGCCATGCGGACCATCGCCGAGGCTTTCGGGGTGCCTGTCGGCTACTCCGACCACACCGAGGGCATCGAGGTGGCGATTGCCGCCGTCGCGTTGGGGGCGCGGGTGATCGAGAAACACTTCACGCTCGACCGCGCCATGCCCGGGCCCGACCATGCGGCGAGCCTCGAGCCCGAGGAGCTGCGCGAGATGATCCGCGGCATCCGGCGCATCGAGCGGGCGCTGGGCTCGCCGATCAAGGCGCGCACGGCGTCCGAGGCGGCGAATTGCGCAGTCGCGCGGAAATCCATCGTGGCCGCCCGGCCGATCGCCCCGGGCGAGCGTTTCAGCGAGGACAACCTGACCGCCAAACGGCCTGGCACCGGCCTCTCGCCGATGCGCTGGGACGAGGTGGTCGGACAGGCGGCGCCCCGGGCCTTCGAGACGGATGAGGAGGTCCACCTGTGAAACGGGTCTGCGTCGTCACCGGCTCGCGCGCTGAATACGGGCTTCTGCGCTGGCTCATGCAGGGGCTGAAGGACTCGACCTCCTGCGAGCTGCAGACCGTGGTGACGGGCATGCATCTCGCCCCGCAGTTCGGCGAGACCTGGCGCGCGATCGAAGCGGACGGCTTCACGATCGACTGGAAGGTCGAGATGCTCCTGGCCTCGGACAGCAGCCCGGCGGTGACGAAATCCATGGGTCTCGCGATGTCGGGTTTTGCCGATGCCTTCCAGCACCTGGCGCCGGACATGGTGGTTCTTCTGGGAGACCGCTTCGAGATTCTCGCGGCCGCCTCGGCGGCGTTGATCGCGGGCGTGCCCATCGCCCATTTGCACGGTGGGGAGGTCACCGAAGGCGCTTTCGACGACGCGATCCGGCACGCCATCACCAAGATGGCGGACCTGCATTTCACCGCAAGCGAAGCCTACCGGCGGCGGGTGGTGCAGATGGGCGAGGACCCTGGGCGGGTCTTTGACGTCGGCGGCTTTGGCCTCGATGGCATTGCACGACTTGAGCCCATGGCGCGCGGCGAGTTGGAAGAGGCGCTTGGACTGCCCCTTGGCGAGCGGAGCCTGATGGTGACCTTCCACCCCGAGACGGCCAGCGGTGCGGACCCTGCCGCGCAGATGCGCGAGCTGCTCTCCGCGCTGGAAGAGACGCCCGCTCAGCTGATCTTCACCATGCCCAACGCGGACTCCGGCGGTCAGGTGCTGTTCGAGATGATCGACGCATTTGTCGCGCGGCATCCCGGGCGCGCCTGCGTGCACCGCTCGCTCGGCCAGAGGCGCTATCTTTCGGCGCTGGCTCATGTCGACGGGGTGGTGGGCAATTCCTCCTCGGGACTGATCGAGGCGCCGGCCTTCAAGATCGGCACGGTCAATATCGGCAGCCGTCAGGACGGGCGCCTGAAGGCCGAGAGCGTTGTGGACTGCGCCGCAGACCGCGGGGCCATAGAGGCCGCGATCACCCGTATCCTCGCGCCGGAGTTTCGTGCGGGGCTCGAGGGTCTGGTCAATCCATACGGCGACGGCGGGGCCAGCGCCCGCACGCTCGAGGTGATCGAGAACTGGGACACCCAAGCCCGCCCCAAGGGCTTTTTCGACATGCCCTGGCCCGAGGAGCAGACCGCGTGACGGAACAGGACACGAAGTGGCGCGGGGCGCTCCTGCCGCGCGACGCCACGCTGGGCGAGACCATCGCCAATCTCAACGAGACCGGCCTGAAGCTGGTGCTCTGCGTGGACGCGGAGCGGCGGCTCTTCGGCACGGTGACCGACGGCGATGTGCGCCGTGGCTTGCTGCGCGGCCTGACCATGGAGGACCTGGCCCAGGACGTGGCGAACAAGCGGCCTCTGGTCGTGCCCGAAGGCGCCGACCGCGCGATGATCCGCGCGATCATGCAGGCCAACGACGTCATGCAGGTGCCGGTGGTCGACGGCGAGGGCCACGTGGTCGGGCTGCATCTCTGGAACGACCTCGACCGGCCGATCGCGCATGACCATGCCATGGTGATCATGGCCGGCGGCAAAGGCACGCGGCTGCGGCCCTACACCGAGAACTGCCCCAAGCCGCTGCTGCCGGTGGCCGGCAAACCGATTCTGCAGCACATCATCGAACGCGCCCGCGGCCAGGGGTTCACCAAGTTCATCCTGTCGCTGAACTACCTTGGCGAGATGATCCGGGACCATTTCGGCGACGGGTCGCGGTTCGGGGTCTCGATCGACTACGTGACCGAAGATCAGCCGCTTGGAACCGCCGGCGCGCTGTCGCTTCTTTCGCCCGCGCCGACGCGGCCCTTCGTCGTGACCAATGGCGACGTGCTGACCGACATCGACTACCGCGACCTGATCGAGTTCTGCGAGCGGCAGGAGGCGCTGGGCGTCATGGCCGTGCGGATCTACGAGTGGACCAATCCTTATGGCGTGGTGCAGATGGACGGGCTGGAGATCACGGGCTTCGTCGAGAAACCAGTGTCGCGCAGCCATATCAACGCGGGTGTCTATGCCTTCGAGCCGCAGGCCCTGGCGCATCTCCGGCGCGACGAGCGCTGCGACATGCCGATGCTTTTCGACCGGTTGCGGGAGGCCGGCGAGCGCACCGTGGCCTATCCGATGCACGAACCCTGGCTCGACGTCGGGCGTCCGGATGACCTCGAGAAGGCGAACTCCGGCGAAGAGGGGTGAGGCGCGTTGCGGCTGGAGCTTTGGGTCGGATGGCAAAACGCTCGGCCCGCCCCCGGCGTGACCACGCAGCTTGCATAGCCCGGCGCAATGCACCCGTCAGCGCCATCAAACATCCCATATTGTATTGAAATGCAGGCTTCTGTTGCCAGGTGCCTGCGAACCCCGCCAGCCCTTGCTAGAGGACTGGACTTAAGATTTCGGTCTTTCGCGCAGCATTAGGCTGCGAGAGCGACCGGAGCACGATTGTCGTTGGCAATTATGCTTTACGGACCGATAACGGTGGTACCTCACCGGGACAAAGCTACCCCTTTACACGTTCGTCGATCCTGTTTCGGCCCCAGGATCCCCCCAACGAAGGGTGTTTGGTGGAGCCGCCGGGTACCGCCCCCGGGTCCGATCCGCTTATTACGAGCGCGTTTATGTCCATAGTTCCGTTTCCGGAACACTTGGGAAGATAGGGGTTTGCGGCGGGCTTGCAAAGGGGGTGTCGAAATCTCGCGGAGATTTCGGGGCGGTTTTCCGGACGCGGAAAACCTGGGGGCGCGGGTGGTGGCGGTTTGGAGTCTTTTGTGACGGGTGGTTCACGCGCCGTGGTGGTTCAGCTGGCATTTGGACCGGGTGGTCACCGCGGGTGGACGGCCGGACATCGCGTCCAACAGGGGCGCGCGGGTCGCTCAAAAGCGATTCCCTCAAACATCCCCCTAAAATCCGCGTCGGATTTCCCCGAGGGTTCCGCGTGCGGAACCCTCAGACCAGCCGCGTGATCGGCGCGCGGTTGCAGAAGATCACCACCTGGCCCGAGTTCTCCACCGCCCGGTAGCCGCGCCGCGCCACCTCGGCCTTGAGCGCATCCATGCCCGCGTAACGCTCCACGTCGCGGCGCGAGCGGCGGATCACCTGGCCGCGGATGGCCGATTGCGAGCCAAAAAGCTCGGCCATCCAGGCTTCGGGCGAGAGGGCACCATAAAGACGCGGCATGGGCGCCAGCCTCCGTCCTCAAGGTAAAGAAGCCGTAAACCCTCGACGGTCTTGCCAGCGGCGCGGCAAGCTGCTCGATTGGCGGCGGCAGAGGAGGCCGGCTGATGATCGACGCGGACTACGTGCGGCAGATGGCGCGCTACAACGCCTGGCAGAACCGCCAGCTCGGCGCGGCCTTCCGCGCGCTCGGCGAGGCGCGGCTGAAAAGCACCGGCGCGGGCTTCTTCGGCTCGATCTTCCGGACCGCGAACCACCTGCTCTGGGGCGACACGGTCTGGCTCGCGCGTTTCACCGGGGGCCCGCTGCCCGAGGGCGGTATCCCCGAGAGCCCGGAGTTCACCGCGAGCCTCGAGGAACAACAGCGCGCCCGCGCCGCGCTCGACGCGCGGCTCACCGACTGGGCGCGGGGGCTGCAGAGCGCCGCGCTCCAGGGCGATCTCAGCTGGTATTCCGGCGTCGCGGGGCGCGAGGTCAGCCGGCCCATGGCGCTCTGCGTCACGCATTTCTTCAACCACCAGACCCACCACCGCGGCCAGATCCACGCCATGCTGACCGAGGCGGGCGCCAAGGCGCCGGTCAGCGACCTCGTCTTCATGCCCGAGGAGGCCGACGCGCCCTGAGCCGCGGCGCGACCCAACCCCACCCCGCGCGGGCCCCGAGAGGCCCCGCGCGGCGCGACCGACAAGGAGGAGGCACCATGTTCAAGGCCCTGATCGTCGAGAAGGACGCGGAGACCGGCAAGACCAGCGCCGGGCTGCGCGAGATCGCCACCGAGGACCTGCCCGAGGGCGAGGTCACCGTGGCGGTCGAATACAGCACGCTGAACTACAAGGACGGGCTCTGCCTCGGGCCCGGCGGCGGGCTGGTGCGCAGCTACCCCCATGTGCCCGGCATCGATTTCGCGGGCACGGTCGAGGCGTCCTCGGACGATCGCTACGCGCCCGGCGACAAGGTCGTGCTGACCGGCTGGCGCGTCGGCGAGGCGCATTGGGGCGGCTACGCCCAGAAGGCCCGGGTCAAGGCCGACTGGCTGGTGCCGCTGCCCGAGGGGCTCACCACGCGCCAGGCCATGGCGGTGGGCACCGCGGGTTTCACCGCCATGCTGGCGGTCATGGCGCTCGAGGATCACGGGCTCACGCCGGGGCAGGGGCCGGTGCTGGTCACCGGCGCCTCGGGCGGCGTGGGCTCGGTCGCGACCGCGATCCTGGCCGAGCTCGGCCACGAGGTCGCGGCGGTCACCGGGCGGCCCGAGGGCGCGGATTACCTCAAGGATCTGGGTGCCACCGAGATCGTGGCCCGCGAGGAGCTGGCCGAGACCACCAAGCGCCCGCTCGAGAGCGAGCGCTGGGCGGGCGCGGTCGACGCGGTTGGCGGGCCGATGCTGGCGCGGCTTCTGGGGCAGCTGAAATACGGTGGCTCGGCCGCGGCGGTGGGGCTCGCCGGCGGGGCGGATCTGCCCGCCAAGGTCATCCCCTTCCTGCTGCGCGGGGTGAACCTCCTGGGCATCGACAGCGTGATGCAGCCCTATGACAACCGGCTGCGCGCCTGGCAGCGGGTGGCCCGCGACCTGCCGATGCAGAAGCTCGAGGCCATGGTGCACCCCGCGACCCTGGAAGACCTGCCCGAGCTCGGCGCGCAGATCCTGCAAGGCCAGGTGCGCGGGCGGGTCGTGGTCGACCTCGGCAGCTAGGCGGGGGCGGGCCCGCGGCGGGTCCAGAGCCGCCTAACCGCGCGACTTACGGGACCGCGCGTGGCCGATGTGGTCGCGCGCGGTCTGCTTTTCGGAGGGCGCCAACCCCTACGTGCCCCCGCCCCACACCCGCCGTCTCAGCCTCGATTTCCCCGGTCCCCCCACCAGCAAAATGCCTAGGGATTAAGCATTTTTCTGGACAGAGCGATTCGACCCGGTAGGCTTCCCGGCCATGGAAGGCGCCTCCGGGGCCCACCGCGCCAGAGCGGCGGACCCTCGAGAGGGGCGCTCGCCTGCAACAGGGCTAGGGGAGGACAGCATGACCGATCAGAACGTCGCCGAAGGCGTGCCGGAACCGGAGGGGCACGCCGTCATCATCGACACCGAATACGACATCGGACAGGACAACATCGACGGCCAGGTCGGGCCCTTCGGCTTCGACATCCACAACCCGGTCTTCGTGATCTCCGGCGCGGCGGTGGTGCTGTTTGTCCTCTACGCGCTGATCTTCCAGGCCCAGGCGACCGAGTTCTTCGGCTGGCTGCGCCCGGCGCTGACCAGCACCTTCGACTGGTTCTTCCTCTCGGCGGCCAATATCTTCGTGCTCTTCAGCCTGTTCCTGATCGTCAGCCCCTGGGGCTCGGTCCGGCTGGGCGGCACCGAGGCGACGCCGGATTTCACCTACGCGGGCTGGTTCGCCATGCTCTTCGCCGCCGGCATGGGCATCGGGCTGATGTTCTTCGGGGTGCTGGAGCCGGTCTACCACATGGCCATCTCGGAGCCCCTGGGCGTGGCCTCGCCCATCGCCGAGGACGGCTCGATCATCGCCGAGAACGTCGAGGCGGCGGCCCGCATGGGGCTGGCGGCGACGATCTACCACTGGGGCCTGCACCCCTGGGCGATCTACGCCATCGTCGCCCTGGCGCTGGCGCTTTTCACCTACAACAAGGGGCTGCCGCTCACCATCCGCTCGGCCTTCTACCCGATCTTCGGAGAGCGGGTCTGGGGCTGGACCGGCCATATCATCGACACGCTGGCGGTCTTCGCCACGCTCTTCGGGCTCGCGACCTCGCTGGGCTTCGGGGCGCAGCAGGCGGTCGCGGGGCTCGAGTTCGTCTACGGCGTACCCAATACCGTCACCAGCCAGGTGGTGCTGATCGTGGCGATCACCGTGGTGGCACTGGTGTCGGTGCTGCGCGGGCTCGACGGCGGGGTGAAGGTCCTCTCCGAGGTCAACATGGTGGTGGCCGCGCTGCTTCTGCTCTTCGTGCTGCTGGCCGGGCCGACGCTGGTGCTCCTGACCGACTTCGGGCAGGGGCTCGTGGCTTACGGCCGGGATCTCCTGCCGCTCTCGAACCCGGTCGGGCGCGAGGATGACAGCTACCGCCAGGGCTGGACGGCCTTCTACTGGGCCTGGTGGATCTCCTGGTCGCCCTTCGTCGGCATGTTCATCGCCCGCGTCAGCCGCGGCCGGACGGTGCGCGAGTTCATCACCTGCGTGATCCTGATCCCGAGCCTGGTCTGCGTGCTCTGGATGGCGGTCTTTGGCGGCACGGCGATCGAACAGGTGCTCGCCAACCCCGAGACCAGCCAGGTGAAGGCCAATGTGATCGACAGCTACTCGCCGGAGCTGTCGCTCTTCGGGATGCTGGCGGATCTGCCGATGGCGGCGATCACCTCGACCATCGCGGTGATCTTGGTGATCGTCTTCTTCGTCACCTCCTCGGACTCGGGCTCGCTGGTGATCGACACGATCACCGCCGGCGGCAAGATCGACGCGCCGGTGCCGCAGCGGGTCTTCTGGTGCCTCTTCGAAGGCGCGGTGGCGATCGTGCTGCTTCTGGGCGGCGGGTTGAGCGCGCTGCAGGCCATGGTGATCTCCACCGGGCTGCCCTTCACCATCGTGCTTCTTCTGATGTGCTGGGCGATCATCGCGGGCCTCAAAAGCGAAAAACGCGGCTGAGCCAGCCGCCTCCGAGGGGCCCGTGACAGGGCCCGCGCGGACAGGAAACCATCCACCGCCCCGCATCCGAGCGATGCGGGGCGGTGTCGTTTTGCGGGGAATTTTCCCGTGTTTTCCGGGTGTCATCCGGTCAGAACCGCGTTAAAGGGCCGAATTCGCGGTTTTCGCTGGACCTTGAGGCTGAGGCCCTAGGTGAAGCGATAGGCAAAAATCCACTCATACCTGCAAGGAGGGTATCGTCCATGACGGATACGTCATCGGAAGGGCTGGATATTCCAAGCCCCGACGGAGAAGTCGACACGATCGACACATCCTATGAGGTCGGACAGGACAATGTCACAAAGAAGATCGGCCCGCTGGTCTTCGACATTCACAACCCCGTCTTCCTGATTTCCTCGCTGACCACCATGGCCTTCGTGCTGGTCACGCTGATCTTCCAGGATCAGGCATCGGCGGTGTTCAACTGGCTGTTCACATTCGTGACCACGACCTTCGACTGGTTCTTCCTGTCGGCGGCGAACATCTTCGTGATCTTCTGCCTGGCGCTGATCGTCAGCCCCTGGGGCACCGTGCGCCTGGGCGGCACCGAGGCGACGCCGGACTTCGGCTACCTGTCGTGGTTCGCCATGCTCTTTGCTGCCGGCATGGGCATTGGCCTGATGTTCTTCGGCGTGCTCGAGCCGGTCTACCACATGCAGGTCTCGGGCCCGCTTGGTCTCGAGGGGCCGCTCTCCGAGGACGGCACGGTCAACGAGGCGCTGGTCGCCGAAGCGCGCGCCCATGGCCTGGCCGCGACGATCTTCCACTGGGGTCTGCACCCCTGGTCGGTCTACGCGGTGGTCGCCCTGTCGCTGGCGCTGTTTACCTACAACAAGCAGCTGCCGCTCTCGATCCGCTCGGCCTTCTACCCGCTCCTCGGCGATCGCGTCTGGGGCTGGACCGGCCATGTGATCGACATCACCGCGGTATTCGCGACGCTCTTCGGCCTGACCACCTCGCTGGGTCTCGGCGCGCAGCAGGCCTCCTCGGGTCTGCATTACGTCTTCGGCCTGCCCGAGGGGCTCAACACCCAGGTCATCGTGATCATCGGCGTGACCGCCGTGGCGCTGATCTCGGTGGTGCGCGGCATCGACGGCGGCGTGAAGGTCCTGTCGAACTTCAACATGTTCCTGGCCGGGCTGCTGCTGCTCTTCGTCTTCATCGCGGGGCCGACGCTGCAGATCCTCAGCGACTTCTGGACCGGCCTGTCGACCTATGTGCGCGACGTGATCCCGCTGTCGAACCCGGTGGGCCGCGAGGATGACAGCTTCCGCCAGGGCTGGACCTCGTTCTACTGGGCCTGGTGGATCTCCTGGTCGCCCTTCGTGGGCATGTTCATCGCCCGTGTGAGCCGCGGCCGCACGGTGCGCGAGTTCATCACCTGCGTGATCCTGATCCCGACCCTGGTGTCGGTCTTCTGGATGGCCACCTTCGGCGGCACGGCGATCAGCCATGTCATCGAGATGGGCACCGAGAGCGGCGTCTACCAGAACGTGATCGGCAGCTATAACGACTCCATCGCCATGTTCGCGATGTTCGGCGATCTGCCCTTCACGATGATCACCTCGACGCTGGGCATCGTGCTGGTGCTGGTGTTCTTCATCACCTCCTCGGATTCGGGCTCGCTGGTGATCGACACGATCACCGCCGGCGGCAAGACCGAGGCGCCCACCGCGCAGCGGGTGTTCTGGGCAACGACCGAGGGCGTGGTGGCCATCGTGCTCCTGATCGGCGGCGGTCTGACCGCGCTGCAGGCCATGGTGAACACCACCGGGATCTTCTTCACGCTGATCCTGCTGGTGCTCTGCTGGTCGACCCTGCAGGGCCTGCGCACCGAGCCGCGCTGAGCGGCAGGGTGAGCTGAGAGGCTTTTGGGCCCGGGCGCGTGGAGCGCCCGGGTCTTTTTTTTGTTTGAGAGGGGGCAAGGGGCTTGGTTTGGGAGTGTTGGGGCGTCGCGGGAGACGGTGGGGCGTCCTGGGTGGTAGGGCACCTTAGTCACATCTGAACACGTAGCGTCGCCAAGCGTCGCTCTCCGCCCGAAGCGTGCCGGACCGCTCACCCGAGTTCGCGCCCCCAACCCCCTCTCATCCCTCCCGACAGAGGGCGCGCGCTGGACCGGGGGCCGTCGCAACCGACCTCCGAGCTCAGCACTTTATCCCAACAAGGTCAGGGCTGGCTGTGAGCTAAGCACGCCATCCCAAGGAGCGCCGGCCCATAGGGCCGGTCCGGCGCGCGCCCGGCATCTTCGATGCTATTCGGGCGCAAGGAGGTGCCTGGCCGTGCTGTGAAGGCCAGAGCTCCTGTGGGGGCGGCGTCGAGATGTCTTGCCCGTCCACGCCACATGCGCGGCTTTCGGATTGGAGACGTCCTTTGAGTGAGCTGATCCTCCCTAAGAGGCCGGGACCCAAACCCCCTCTCAACACTCCCAACAGAGGGCGCGCACCGGACCGGGGGCCGGCGCTGCTGCGCTCTGAGCGGGGCACTTAATCCCAGCAAGCTCAGGGCTAGCGACGAGCTATGCACGCCACCCCAAGGAGCGCCGGCCCAAGGGGCCGGTCCGGCGCGCGCCCGGCACCTTCGGTGCTATTCGGGCGCAAGAGGGGGCCTAGCCGTTCCGTGCATGCATGAGTCCCTGCGAAGGCGGGGGCGTCTCGGGGCTTCCTCCTCCCGCCGGCTTCAGGTGGTCCCCACCTCCATCCGTCCTCCGAGCACATCTCGCCAGCCACCATCCTCCCAACGCCCCGGACCAACACCCCCCCCCAACAGTTGACCTCCGCCGCGCCACGCTAGCTCTCCTGCCAACCCCACCCTCCCAGCCCCCCAAGAACAACCCCGCGAGGCGCCCTTGGCTGACACGAGACCGACGCTCCTATGGCACCGCCGCGACCTGCGGCTCTCCGACCATCCCGCGCTGGAGGCCGCCGCCCGCCGCGGCGGGCCGGTCATCCCGGTTTTCATCCGCGACCGGCTGGTCGGCGGTCTCGGCACCGCGCCGGCCTGGCGACTGGAGCTGGGGCTCGAGCACCTCGGGCAAAGCTACGCCGAGAAGGGCAGCCGGCTGATCCTGCGCGCGGGCCATGCCCTCAGCGTCCTGCAGGACCTGATCGAAGAGACCGGCGCCGGCGCGGTGCACTGGATGCGCGCCTATGACGCCGAGAGCGTGGAGCGCGACCGCGAGGTCAAATCCGCCCTCAAGGACCAGGGCGTCGCGGCCGAAAGCTTCGCCGGCCACGTGATGTTCGAACCCTGGAGCGTCGAGACCAAGACCGGCGGCTTCTACAAGGTCTATACCCCCTTCTGGCGCGCCGTCCGCGACCGCGATGTGCCCGAGCCGATCGCCACGCCGGGCCGCATCCCGGCCCCCGAAAGCTGGCCCGCGAGCGACAGCTTGCGCGACTGGGCGCTCGGCGCGGGCATGGACCGGGGCGCGGCGGTGGTGCGGCCCTACGTGCGCCTCGGCGAGGGGGCGGCGCAGTCCCGCCTCGGCGCCTTCACCGCCAACCTCATCGGCGACTACGACACCACCCGCGACCTGCCGGCCGAGGACGGCACCTCGAACCTCTCGGAGAACCTGGCCCTGGGCGAGATCACCCCGGCGCAATGCTGGGCCGCCGGGCGCCGCGCGCAGGAGGACGGCAAGGCGGGCGCCGGCACCTTCCTGCAGGAGCTGGTCTGGCGCGAGTTCGCCTATCACCTGCTCTGGCACACCCCGCAGCTCGACAGCGGCAACTGGCGCCGGGAATGGGACGCCTTCCCCTGGAACGAGGACGAGCGCCGCTCCGAGGTCATCGCCTGGAAGCGCGGCCGCACCGGCATGGCCTTCGTCGACGCGGCCATGCGCGAGATGTATGTGACCGGCCGGATGCACAACCGCGGCCGGATGATCGTGGCCTCCTATCTCTGCAAGCACCTGATGAGCCACTGGCGCATCGGCAAGGCCTGGTTCGAGGACTGCCTGATCGACTGGGACCCGGCCTCGAACGCGCTCGGCTGGCAGTGGTCGGCGGGCTCGGGCCCGGATGCGACGCCCTATTTCCGGGTCTTCAACCCCGAGACCCAGGTCGACCGCTTCGACAAGCAGCGCCGCTATCTCCGGCGCTGGATCGCCGAGGGCCAGCAGGACCCGCCCGCCGAGGCGCTGAGCTATTTCGACGCGATCCCGCGGTCCTGGAAGATGGCGCCCGGGGATGCCTATCCCGAGCCGATCGTGGGCGCCAAGGAGGGCCGGGAACGGGCGCTCAAGGCCTATGAGAACCGCGATTTCTGAGTGGGACGGCGCATGACCGGGCGGCACGCCCCGCGAAGCCGGGCCGTCCGCCCGCGGCACCGCGGCGCAGGTCCGGGCCCGGCGGGGCAGGGCGCCACTGTGCTCTCGCCGCGTCACTTGCGCGGGGGTCGCCTTGCCGCGCCGCCTCCGCCGCCTATAGCTTCTTTGGAAACTTCGCGCAGGGGCCCGTCGTGGTTCGCCGGAGAGATTGGTGATTTTTGAGGGGGATGCGCGGGAGATGATCCTGACCGATACCGCCGGGCAGAAGGATCTGCCCCGTTACTTCACGCAGGTCTTCGACATGGTCCGGGGCCTGGAGAACGGCCGCGTCGACTTCGTCCTGCCCGACGGCCGCCGCTTCCGCGCCGAGGGCAAGGCCCCGGGGCCGGTGGCCGAGCTCGAGATCCACAACCCCGACCTCTTCGCGCGGCTCATCCGCGAGGGCGACCTGGGCTTCTGCGACGCCTATCTCGACGGCTGGTGGTCCACCCCGGACCTGCAGGCCTTCATGGACCTCGTCCATGCCGACAACGAGGACATCTACGACGGCTTCCCCGGCATGGGGCTGGTGCGGCTCTACGAGCGCGCGCGCTTCTGGCTGAAGTCGAACTCCAAGACCCAGGCGCGGCGCAACATCGCCCATCACTACGACCTCGGGAACGAGTTCTACGGCCTCTGGCTTGACGACACGATGACCTATTCCTCGGCTAAATTCGAAACCGGCCAGGAAAGCCTCGAGGCGGCGCAGGTGAAGAAATACGCCTCCATGGTCGACCAGATGGGCGCCAAGCCCGGCGACCACGTGCTCGAGATCGGCTGCGGCTGGGGCGGTTTCGCGGAATATGCCGCGCGCGAACGCGGGCTCAAGGTCACCGGGCTGACGATCAGCCAGGCGCAATACGACTACGCCCGCGAGCGCATGCGCCGCGCCGGGCTGGAAGACCAGGTCGAGATCAAGCTGCAGGACTACCGCGACGAACAGGGCCGCTTCGACGGCATCGCCTCGATCGAGATGTTCGAGGCGGTGGGCGAGAGATACTGGCCGGTCTATTTCGACACGGTGAAAGAACGCCTGAAACCCGGCGCCCGGGCCACGCTGCAGGTCATCACCGTCCAGCACCGCCGCTGGAAGGTCTACAAGCGCGGGCCCGACTTCATCCAGAAATACATCTTCCCCGGCGGCATGCTGCCCTCGCCGGTGGTGCTGCGCGACGAGATCACCCGCGCCGGCCTCGAGGTGATGAAGAGCATCGAGTTCGGCGAAAGCTACAGCCAGACGCTGCGTCGCTGGCACGACACGTTCAACGACAAATGGGACCAGGTCGCCCAGTTAGGGTTTGACGACCGCTTCCGCCGGATGTGGAACTTCTACCTGACGTCCTGCGCGGCGACCTTCTCCTCGGGCAATTGCGACGTCACGCAGATCACGTTGTCACGTCCGGGTTAAGCCCCATGCCCACGGCACCGAAACTCGTGGCGGGCCTTCTGCTCGCCCTCCTGGCCTATGCGGTCACCCAGCTGGTGGTGGCCGATCTGCCGGACTCGGTGGTCGTGGGGCTCGTGGCCGAGGTCAACGCGGTCCTGGCCTTCATCGTCGGCTGGCGGGTGATCGGGCGCGGGATCGGCCGGGGCAGTGCGGCGGCGATCACCAATGGCATCACCGGCACCGCGGTCGCGACGATCCTCTGCCTCGGGGTGCAGGCCACCGACGCCATGGTCGAGGAAAGCCTGAAGAAGAAATACTCCTCGGTCTTCGAGGCGATCGACGGCGGCATCGCCTTCTTCCTGGAATACGGCAGCTACCTGCTGGTGCCGCAGACCCTGGGCCTCATGGCCCTGGGCGCGGTGATCGCGGGCGTTGCAGCCGAAGTGGCGAGCCATTACTGGCGCTGACGTGACACATTATTTTCTGTTCGGAACCCTGCGGCACGCGCCGCTTCTGACCGCGGTCGCCGGCCGCGAGGTCGCTGTCACGCCCGCGCGTCTGCCGGGCCGGGCGGCGCATTGGGTCGCGGGCGCGGCCTACCCGGTGCTGATCGAGAGCCCCGGCGCCGCCGAGGGCCAGCTGGTGACGCTCGACGCCGAGGCCGCCCGGCGGGTCGACTACTACGAGGAAGGCTTCGGCTACCTGCCGCAGGACCTCGAGGTCGAGACCGAGGCGGGCCGCTGCCTGGCCCGGGTCTATGTCCCCGCCGAGATCCCCGAGACCGGCGCGCCCTTCGAGATCGCCGACTGGTCGGCGCGCTGGGGCGCCATCGCGACCTCGGCGGCGGAGGAGATCATGGCCCGCTTCGGCCACGAGGACGCCAGCGCCGCCCATGCGCTCTGGCCGGTCTTTGCCGCGCGCGGCTGGGCCCGCGAGATGGGCCGCGACCCCGCGCCCGCGGCGCTGCGCACCGACATGGGCGAGCGTGGCGCGCCCGAGGTGAAGTTTCGCGAGGGCGGGCACGACGGCTTCTTCCGCCTCCGCCGCTTCGACGTGCGCTTCCCGCAATACCAGGGCGGACAGTCCCGGACCGTCACCCGCGAGGCCTTCTGCGCCTTCGACGCGGCCCTGGTCCTGCCGTATGATCCGGTCACCGACCAGGTGCTGCTGATCGAGCAGTTCCGCTACGGCCCGCTCATGCGCGACGACCCGCGCCCCTGGGTGCTGGAACCCGTCGCGGGGCTGGTCGACGCGGGCGAGCCGCCGATCGAGACCGCCCGCCGCGAGGCGCTGGAGGAGGCGCATCTGGAGCTCTCCGACATCCGCCCGATGCTCAAGGTCTATGCCTCGCCGGGCTATTCCTCGGAGTTCTTCCACTGCTTCCTGGGACTCGCCGACCTCGACGGGCGGGGCGTCGTGCACGCCGGGCTCGACCAGGAGAACGAGGACATCCGCAGCCATGTCCTGCCCTTCGAGGAGGCCCTGGGCCATGTCGAGAGCGGCGAGATCAACGCCGGACCGCTGGCGATGATGCTCCTGTGGCTGGCGCGCGAACGCGCGGGCCTCCGCGCGGGCGCTTGAGTTCCCGGGGTCCGCGTCCTACACCCAAGGACACCCGAGCGGGAAATCAAAAGGACGCCGCCATGCGCATCGCAAAGGACCTGGCCGAAGCCGTCGGCAACACCCCCCTGATCCGCCTGAAACGGGCCAGCGAGGAGACCGGCTGCGAGATCCTCGGCAAGGCCGAGTTCATGAACCCCGGCCAGTCGGTGAAGGACCGCGCGGCGCTCTACATCATCCGCGACGCGGTCCAGCGCGGGCTCCTGGAGCCCGGCGGCACCATCGTCGAGGGCACCGCCGGCAACACCGGCATCGGGCTGGCGCTGGTCGGCGCCTCGCTGGGCTTCAAGACGGTGATCGTGATCCCCGAGACCCAGAGCCAGGAAAAGAAGGACATGCTGCGGCTCGCCGGCGCCGAGCTGGTCGAGGTGCCCGCGGCCCCCTACAAGAACCCCAACAACTACGTGCGCTACTCGGGCCGCCTGGCCGAGGAGCTGGCCAAGACCGAGCCGCATGGCGCGATCTGGGCCAACCAGTTCGACAATGTCGCCAACCGCCAGGCCCACGTCGAGACCACGGGCCCCGAGATCTGGGAACAGACCGGCGGCAAGGTCGACGGCTTCATCTGCGCGGCGGGTTCGGGCGGCACGGTCGCGGGCGTCGGAATGGCGCTGCAGCCCAAGGGCGTGAAGGTCGGCCTCGCCGATCCCGAGGGCGCGGGCCTCCTAAAGCTCTACACCGGCGAGGAGAACCCCGGCGACTCGATCACCGAGGGCATCGGGCAGGGGCGGATCACCGCCAACCTCGAGGGCTTCACCCCCGATTTCACCTGCCGCGTCGCCGACGCCGAGGCGCTGCCCATCGTCTACGACCTGCTGAGCGAAGAGGGCCTCGTCATGGGCGGCTCGACCGGCGTGAACGTCGCGGGCGCGATCCGCATGGCCAAGGAGATGGGCCCCGGCCACACCATCGTCACGATCCTCTGCGACTTCGGCAACCGCTACCAGTCGAAGCTCTTCAACCCCGAGTTCCTCGACAGCAAGGGCCTGCCCAAGCCGCCGTGGATGGACCGCGCGCCGGCCTCTATCCCGGGCGTCTTCGAGGACGTATGACCGCCGCCGCCCGCTGGCTTCGCGCCGCCGGGCTGGCGGCGCTCCTGGCGCTGGCGCCGGGCGGTCTTGCTGCGCAGGAAGACGGCAGCGCCGCCGAGACCGCGGCCGAGTCCGCCGAGGAGATCGGCCAGGCCGCCACCGGCCGCGGCGGCGCGGTCGAGGACAGCAGCCCCGATCCCGCCCCGCGCGCCGAGACGGTGGATTTCGACGCCTGGAACGAAAGCGCCGAGCGGATCGAGAAGACGCTGGCCGACGGCCAGGCCTCGACCAGCCTTCTCGAACGCATCCGCGGCGACCTCGTGGCCTACCGCGAGCGCTTCAGCATCCTGCAGAACGAGCAGAACGCCCGGGTGCAGACCCTGCAGGCGCAGCTCGACGCATTGGGCCCCGCGCCCGAGGAAGGCCAGGAAGAGGCCGCCGACATCGCCGAGCGCCGCGCCGCGCTCAGCCGCCAGCTCGAGGAGGCCCGCGCCCCGGTCCTGACCGCCGAGGAGGCCTATACCCGCGCAGACGGTCTGATCCGCGAGATCGACGGCCGGATCCGCGCCCGCGCCGCCGAGCGGCTGTTCTCGCAGGGGCCGACGCCACTCAACCCCGCGCTCTGGCCGACCGCGGTCGAGGAGCTCCTGCGCTCCTTCCGCGCCTTCGTGGTCGAGACCGAGGGCGAGTTCGCCGATGGCGCGCTCTCCACCGATCGCGAGAGCCTGCCGATCGCGGTGGTGCTGATCCTCCTGGGGCTGCTGCTCCTGGCGCGCGGGCGGCACTGGGCCGAACGCGGCGTGCGCTGGCTGCGCAACACGATCTCGCGCCGGGCCTCGGGCGTCTGGCGCTTCGCCGCCTCGCTCGGGATGATCGTGCTGCCGCTGATCGGCATCATCCTGATCTCCTACGGGCTGCGGCTGACCGGGCTGATCGGCGCCCGGGGCGAGCTGATCCTCGAAAGCCTGCCGGTCTGGGTCGGCATCCTGGTCTACGTGCGCTGGCTCGCCCAGCAGAGCTTTTCCTCGGATGACGACGAGGCGACGCTGCCGCTCGAGAACGCGCGGCGGACCGAGGCGCGGGTCTATTTCTCGGGCCTCTCGGTGCTGGTCGTCCTGGGCGCGATCCTGAACGTCTTCACCGAGGCCGACGATTATTCCTCGGACGTGGTGGCGGTCCTGTCTTTCCCGATCATCGCGGTCGCCTCGCTGCTCCTGTTCCGGCTCGGCATGATCTTCCGCGGCGCCGCGCCCGAGGCCGAGGCCCAGGGCGAGGAGGACGACCCCGACCCGGTGCTCTTCTGGTTCCGCGTCGCGCGGCTCCTGGGGCGGATCCTGATCGTCACCGCCTTCGCCGCGCCGATCTTCGCCGCCGCGGGCTACCTGCAGGTGGCGCTGGCGCTGACCTTCCCGATGATCGCCACGCTGGTCCTGGCGGGCACGCTCCTCGTGCTTCTGCGGGTCATCGCGGATGTCTACCACCTGGTGACCGGCCGCACGGCGCGGGAATCGAACAGCCTGGTGCCGGTCTTCGCGGGCTTCCTTCTGATGCTCTGCGCCTTCCCCGTCCTGGCCTTGATCTGGGGCGCGCGGGTCTCGGATCTGACCGAGCTCTGGACCGCCTTCACCACCGGCTTCCAGCTCGGCGAAAGCCGCATCTCTCCGGCGGACTTCCTCTATTTCATCGCCGTCTTCCTGATCGGCTTTGCGATCACCCGGGGCCTTCAGGGCGGGCTGCGCTCGAGCGTGCTGCCGAAGACCCGGATCGACATCGGCGGGCGCAACGCCATCGTCGCGGGCATCGGCTACATCGGCATCTTCACCGCCGCCATCGTGGCCTTCACCGCCGCCGGCATCGACCTGTCCTCGATCGCGCTGGTCGCCGGTGCGCTGTCCGTCGGCATCGGTTTCGGCCTGCAGAACATCGTGTCGAACTTCGTCTCGGGCATCATCCTTCTGATCGAACGGCCGATCAGCCAGGGCGACTGGATCGCCGTGGGCGACAACATGGGCTTCGTGAAGGACATCTCGGTGCGCTCCACCCGGATCGAGACCTTCGACCGTTTCGACGTGATCGTGCCGAACTCGGACCTCGTCTCGGGCACGGTGACCAACTACACCCGCGGCAACACGCTCGGCCGGCTGATCGTGCCGATCCGGGTGGCCTATGGCTCGGACACCCGCAAGGTGCAGCGCATCCTTCTGTCCATCGCCCGGGCGCATCCGCTGGTGCTGATGAACCCCGCGCCCTACGTCTGGTTCAAGGGCTTCGCCGAAAGCGGCATCGAGTTCGAGATCCGGGTGATCCTGACCGACATCCTGGAGATCTTCGAGGTCCAGACCGAGATGAATCACCAGATCGCGGAGCGCTTCTCCGAAGAGGACATCCAGATCCCCTTCCCGCAGCGCGACCTCTGGCTGCGCAACGCCGAGGCGCTGACCGGGCAGGGCGTGCCCGACCACCGCGCCTTCGCCGCCGAGGGCCAGACCCCGCAGAGCATGGAAGACAAGGGCCCGCTGTCGAAATCCGTGCGCAGCTCCACCGGCGGCGGCGACCCCGACGGCGGCGAGTAGGGCACATGCGGGCGCGTCCTGCGCCCGCGGCGCGCCCTGGTCCGAGCGTCGTGTGCCGGGGTCAAAAATAAGGAAAAATAACTGCCCCGAGGCCCCTTGCACCCGGCCCCGGACTTCCGCTAGACACCGCCGCGGAGAGGTGGCCGAGTGGTCGAAGGCGCACGCCTGGAAAGTGTGTAGGCGGGAAACCGTCTCGAGGGTTCGAATCCCTTCCTCTCCGCCATTTACCCCCCGCGATGAATTTCGGACATCCGCACGCCTGTCGGGCGCTCAGCTTGCAGCGCACGGTCTCGACTGTCGTCGCGGCCCTCGCGACCGCGTTCAAGCGGACCGGCGTTCTCTGGCAGACTCGCGCGCATTTTCCAGCCGGACTGAAATCTCCAGTTAAGCATCGCCGGGCACAACGAACGTCCCGAGCGCGAAGTGTGGACACCAGGCCGCATCGCCGAGGTCTGAGACATGCACCGCCGGTTCCTCGACCTTATCACCTGATAGGCCCCGGCGCTGATCATCTTGCGCCGCTGAGCCTCTGCGGGCTTGCGCCAAGGCAGACTTCTGCGGGAAGTTTTTGATACTGGTGCCAAGCCCTGACCGGAGCCGCAATCCGTGACCCCATTGACCGCCACACAGTGCCGTTTCCGGCTTCCCGTGATCCTCGCACTGACGCTCGTGGCGCTTGCAGGTCCCGGTATGGCGCAGGAGCGGGGCACCTCGGCAGCGCAGGCAACGGTTCCCGCCGCGGCCGAAGCGGGCGGCATCCGGCGCTGGCGGCTGTTGGGCGAGGCGCCCGTTCCCCTGCGCAGCGCGCCCAATGAGGAGGCCGCCCCTGCTACCAGGCTCGCCCCTGGAACGATCCTGTCCAATCTTGGCTGTGAGGCCTTGGCTCGTGAGGTCTGGTGCAGGGTCGCGCCGCTCTCAGGCGGCCCGCGCGGCCATCTGCCAGTCGCGCGGCTGGCACCGGCCGGAGGCCCCGATGGCGTGGTCGCGCGCGGGCTCGACGAGAGCGCCGCCCGAGCCAAGCGCGGCGACTTCGATCTCCGTGCCGAGGTCGCCTGCGCGCAGAACCCCGGCGAGCCGATGGGCCGCTGCACGATCCGGTCCGCGCGCGGCAGCGGCGGCGATGCAACGCTGGTCGCGACCTTTCAGAACGGCTTTCGGCGCACATTGACCTTCGCGCATGGCCAGTTCCTGCGGGGCAATGCCACGATGTCGGGGGTTGGCACAGACACCGATTGGCGGCTCGAGGACGGCCTGCACCTCATCCGGGTCGACGATCAGCGCTTCGAAGTGCCCGACAGGCTGATCTCGGGCGAGTGAGGTGTCCGCGCCGCCCGTGAGGCGGCGCGGATTA